>NZ_PKMZ01000014.1 GCF_002893625.1 Mangrovicella endophytica
AGGCGCTTCTCGGCGTCGATCGCCTGCGCCTCTACGACATCGATCCGGCGGCGAGCGAGAAGTGCCGCCGCAACCTTGCCGGTTTCGGCTTCGACATCGTGATCGCCGGCAGCGTCGCGGAAGCCGTGGAAGGGGCTGAGATCGTCACCACGGTGACGGCCGACAAGCAGTATGCGACGATCCTGACCGACAACCTCGTCGGCGCCGGCATCCACATCAATGCGGTGGGCGGCGACTGCCCGGGCAAGACCGAGCTTCACGCCGACATCCTCTACCGCTCAGACATCTTCGTGGAATATCCGCCACAGACGCGCATCGAGGGCGAGATCCAGCAGCTGCCGGCGGACTACCCTGTGGGTGAGCTCTGGCAGGTGATCGCCGGCACCGCGCCCGGCCGCAGGGATGCACGGGCGATCACGCTGTTCGACAGCGTCGGCTTCGCCACGGAGGACTTTTCGGCACTGCGTTATGTCCGCTCCAAGCTTGCCGGCACCAGCTTCTACGAGGAGCTCGATCTTCTTGCCGATCCCGACGAGCCGCGCGACCTCTTCGGCATGCTGCTCCGCGCCGCTGCCTGAGGGCGCGTCGGTCGCGGCCACCGGATTCCGGCACTGAAGGACGTCAAAGCAGGCGATCGCCAGTCACCGGGCGCTCTTCAGGCGGAGCGACCAGCCTCTTCGCGACCACTGGTCGCTTCGTCGTGCAACAGATAGGCGGGAGCGAACTCGGCGGCCTCGGCGAGCCGATTCCAATCCGGTATGCTCATCATCTGTCTCTTGGTGACGATCAATCCGTCGGCCCGGAGCGCCTGCATCGAGCGGTTCACATGGACCGAGGTCAGCCCGACCGCATCTCCGATCTGTTCCTGCGTAAGCTCCAGCTCAAAGCCCTGCCGCGATCCAAGGCCCGCGCGCTCCAGTCGGATCCCGATCTCGCACAGGAGGTGCGCGATGCGCGGCGTTGCTTTCTTGCGGCCGATATTGCTGGCCCACTTTGCCAGGATCGAAGCATCGAGCGTGGTATCGCGCCAGAAGGCGAAGGCCAGATTGGGATACTCCGTCGCCACTGCCATCAGCGCCGCGTGCGGGACCTGAAGCACCGTAGCCGGCCCAAACGCGCTGATGCCCCATCCCACCGTCGGCGCCACAACGGAAAACAGGTCGCACATATCGCCGGGGATGTAGAAGGCGGTGATCTGCTTGGAGCCGTTCCGCATCAGGTCGAACCGTCCGAGATGACCGTGTGCCACCAAGGTGGAGTAGGTGACGGTCTCACCCGGCATGATCAGGTCGTCCTTCGTAGCGACCTGCACCTCGCGAAAGCTTAAGTTCAGGATCGCCGCCTGCTCGGCTTCGCTCAGGGTGGAATTGAGCTTCAGACGCCCAAGAAACAGCGTCAATCCGATATGTGCGTCCTGCATGCCTGTTGTCGTCCCAGACAAAGAGCGATTGCGGCAATGTCGCCAGCTTCCCACGCGGAGAAGGTTGGCAAACGCATACGGTGTCGGCACCGGAGAATCGAGAGGGTGGAAGCGGCTTACTGCCTCACCTCGACGCCCTTCACAGTCGACTGGACGCCCTGTCGGCAGGATCTTGAGTTCAAGGTGAAGGATCGGATGGACGGGTAGGCTCCTCGCGGAGCGACGGACAGGGCGAACCAGACCGATCGTTTCGGCAGGCGCCGCCCCCTGCCGAAGCTGCCACGCGTGGAGCGCCTCGCCGCGGCATCCCGCGTCCGGATCAGCGGTTGGGCAGCCCGCGCGCCGCGCGCTCCTTCCGGATCGTCTCAGCCTCCGCAAGGATCTGCTTGCGCAGCCCCTCCAGACCCTGCCGCACTGTCTCATGGGCGTTGCCGGCCAATGACGGATCGGGATGGCGCCTGTCCCATGCCAGAACCGCATCGATCGTTCCGGCAAGCTTCGGGATGTCGCCGAAGGCGTAGGCGTTGATGTCCGGCCCGATCGTCTCGAACAGCGAGGAGAAGACCGCCGGCTCCCCGGTCGGATCGACGCCCGGATGCGTCGCGAGGTAGGAGCGGTAGCGCAGTTGCCCGGCATAGAACCAGAACGTCGCCTCCTCGCCCTTGCCGGCGGCGAGCAGCGCAGGCGCCTTCAGCATCAGCTGGCTCGGGTGACCGGACGACATGGCACCGGCATCGGCCGGCCAGGCGGCGTCCTGCGCCGCTGCTGGTCCAGGCGGCAAGAGGGTTCGTGCGGCCAATACCAGCACGGCGACGCCGAGGAACCA
Source organism: Mangrovicella endophytica (assembly GCF_002893625.1). Lineage (GTDB taxonomy): Bacteria > Pseudomonadota > Alphaproteobacteria > Rhizobiales > Rhizobiaceae > Mangrovicella > Mangrovicella endophytica. The sequence continues at coordinate 2,247 of NZ_PKMZ01000014.1, forward strand.
GTTACCTTTATCGGCCATGCAGCTGAGATGCTCCGCAACAATCAAGCGAGGTCTGCGGCACATCTAGGTCTGCGGCTTTGCATGGCCACGGCGGCAGAGTGCGCGCACCTAAGTGGCTCTATCGCGAGTTGCGCGGGACCGAGCAAGGATGTGTCCCGCACCCTCGGGAAGAGCTATCTGCGCCGGTTGTATAAGGATCGTCTGGCATAGGCAGAGCCCGCCAGCGCCGGCCCGCCGGACGAACCACCCTCTGCAATGCTTCGGAAAATCCTATTCCGGCGAAGGCGCCGACGAGAGCCGATACCCTTGCGAGGAAAAAGGATGCATGTTCAGCTTCTGCCATCAAAGTGGTCAAAGAGGACATCATGCCGATCGGGCCATTGTCGCCAGCTCCCACCAGAGGCGAATGCGTCGCGCAGAAGAGGCTCGTCGATTCTGATCTGGCGGACCGGCAGGCCCGTCCGGAGGGCGGGTGATGCCGCTGTCATCATCGCCGCTCGTCACCTTTTCCCATGTCGCCAAGACCTATGACGGCGCGATCTACGTCATCAGGGACCTGAATTTCGAGATTAGCGACGGCGAGTTCCTGTCGCTGCTCGGACCGTCGGGGTCCGGCAAGACGACCACGCTGATGATGCTCGCCGGCTTCGAGGCGCCGAGCGGCGGCACGATCCGCCTCGGCGACCGGACGCTGAACGAGCTGCCGCCGCACAAGCGCGACATCGGCATGGTGTTCCAGAACTATGCCCTCTTCCCGCATATGACGGTCGCGGAGAACATAGCCTTCCCGCTGTCCGTGCGGGGCCTCTCCAAGCCCGAGCAGCGGGAGCGCGTCTCCCGCGCCCTCGACATGATCGAGCTCGGGCGGCTGGGCGATCGCAAGCCCGGGCAGCTCTCCGGTGGCCAGCAGCAGCGTGTGGCGCTGGCGCGGGCACTCGTCTTCGAGCCCCGCCTGGTGCTGATGGACGAGCCGCTCGGCGCGCTGGACAAGGCGCTGCGCGAGACGATGCAGTACGAGATCAAGCGGCTCCACCACCGGCTCGGCGTGACGGTCGTCTATGTCACGCACGACCAGGGCGAGGCGCTCACCATGTCGGACCGCGTCGCCGTCTTCCATGGCGGCGCCATCCAGCAGATCGCCCCGCCGAGCGAGCTCTACGAGGATCCCGCCAACGCGTTCGTTGCCGACTTCATCGGCGAGAACAACGGCATAGAGGGCGAGGTCGAACGGCTCGACACCGGCTATGCGACCTTGCGGATGCCAGGCGGCCGGACCTTCAGAGGCAAGGCGGGCGGCGATCTCAAGGCCGGCGAGACAGCGATGCTGGCGTTGCGGCCGGAGCGCGTCAGCGTCGACAACGGCAGCTCGGAGGCGCGCAACCAGCTTTCGGGCACGGTCGAGGAAATCATCTACTGCGGCGATCACCGGCGCATCTACATCGCGACCGAGAGCGCCCGGAACTTCATCATCAAGGTCCCGAACACCCAGCACACGGTCCTGCCGGCAAGCGGCGAGTCCGTCCGCGTCAACTGGCGTTATGACGACTGCAAGATCGTCAGCGCGGCGCAGGCCTGAGAACTTCACCAGAGGCAGAGGCAGGAAAGCACGATGAGATCAGCAAAGCCCGCACTTCGGACAGCAGCACTCACGCTCATGGGATGCGCCCTCTTGACCGGGCAGGCATTTGCCCAGGACAAGACCCTCAACATCGTCGATTTCGGCGGGGCCTTCGAGGCGGCCGCGATCAGCGCATGGCTCAAGCCGTTTGCCGAGGAGCAGGGCGTCAAATTCGCCAACGAGCAGTATGATGGCGGCGTCGCCAAGCTGCGCGCCATGGTCGAGGCTGGCAACACGACCTGGGACCTGATCGACCTCGAGACCAACGACGCCATCACCGGCTGCGACGAAGGCCTGCTGCAGAAGTTGGATCCCAAGCTCCTCGGCGACACCAGCGACTTCATCGAAGGGGCTGTGCTGCCCTGCGCCGTCGCCTCGATGATCTGGTCGACGGTCTATGCCTATGACACGACCAAGCTGACGACGGCGCCGACCTCGATCAACGACTTCTTCGATACGGAGAAGTTCCCGGGCAAGCGCGGCATGCGCAAGACGCCGAAGGTGGCCCTGGAATGGGCACTGCTCGCCGATGGCGTCCCGGCCGCCGACGTCTACAAGCAGCTCGGCACCGACGAAGGCGTCGACAAGGCGCTGAAGAAGCTCTCTACGATCAAGGATTCCATCGTCTGGTGGGAAGCCGGATCGCAGCCGCCGCAGCTCCTCGCCGATGGCGCCGTCGCCATGACGATGGTCTATAACGGCCGCATCTACGACGCCCAGAAGAAGGAGAACAAACCCTTCGCCATCGTCTGGGACGGTCAGGTCTACGACTACGAATGGTGGGGCATCCCGACCGGCGCCCCGGATACGGACCTGGCGCAGAAGTTCGTCGAATACGCATCCAGCGCCGACAACATCTGGAAGCTGTCCAACCACATCGCCTATGCGCCGCCGCGCAAGTCCTCTGTCGAGAAGATCGACAAGGCCGTGCTCGGCGACATGCCGACGGCGCCGGACAACTTCAAGAACGCGCTGCAGATCGACGCCGAGTTCTGGGCCGACAATTACGACAGCATCAACAGCCGCTTCATGACCTGGCTCGGCCAATAACACCGCAGAGGCGCCCCGCCCGCGGGGCGCCTTTCGCAGCAGGGATGCCGGAATGAGCATGGGAACCGCGAACGGTATGGCGGCAGGCACGGTGGAGATCGCGCCGGCAGCAAACGTCAGCGCGTATCGCGCCAGCCGGCGCCGCGAATCCGTTCGCTCACTGGCGCTTGCGCTGCCGCTCCTCCTCTTCCTGCTGGCGACCTTCATCTATCCCATCGGGTCGCTGCTCCTGCGCAGCGTCCAGAGCGGCGAGGTGGCAGCGGCGCTGCCCCAGGTCGCGGCCGCTTTGCAGGACTGGCGCGGACCGGACCTCCCCGCCCCTGCAGCCTTCGAAGCGATGGCGCAGGATATCGCCAGCGCGCAAGCTGACGGCACGCTCGTCTCGGCGGCGCGGCGCTTGAACAATTACGAGCCGGGCTTCCGGAGCCTGATCCTGAAGACGGCACGCCGCCTTCAGGACCTGTCGGCCGGCTCAGCCGCGCAAGCCTTCGCTGACATCGACAAGCGATGGTCCGAGGTCGAGACCTGGCGGCTGATCCAGCGCGCGGCGGCTCCGCTGACGCCGGACTACCTCTTGTCTGCGGTGGACCTGACCGTCGGCCCGAACGGTTTCACCGCACTTCCCGCCGACCAGCAGATCTACCAGTCAGCCTTCGCGCGCACCTTCCTGATCAGCGGATCGGTGACGCTGCTCTGCCTCGTGCTCGGCTATCCCGTCGCCTATCTCCTGGCGACGCTGCCGACCCGCCAGAGCAACCGGCTGATGATCTTCGTTATCGTGCCGTTCTGGACCTCACTGCTGGTCCGCACGACGGCGTGGTATGTGCTTCTGCAGCCCAACGGCGTCGTCAACTCGCTTCTGATGGCGAGCGGCCTGACGGATGCGCCGCTGTCGCTGATGTTCAACCGGATCGGCGTCCTCATCGGCATGACGCATGTGCTGCTGCCGTTCATGATCCTGGCCAACTACGCCGTCATGCGCGGCATCTCGCCTTCCTATCAGCGCGCGGCCGTCTCGCTCGGAGCGCATCCGGCCGTGGCGTTCCTGCGGGTCTATGTGCCGCAGACGCTGCCGGGCATCGGCACAGGTGCCTTCCTCGTCTTCGTCCTGGCGCTCGGCTACTACATCACGCCGGCACTGCTCGGCGGCGGCGGTGACGAGATGATCAGCCAGTTGATCGCCTTCCAGATGGAGCGCCAGCTGAACTGGGGCCTCGCCGGCGCGCTGTCGGTGTATCTCGTGCTTCTGACGCTGGCTGCCTACTTCGCCTTCAACCACTTCGTCGGCGTCGACAAGCTTCGGTTGGGCTAGGGCGTGACCCAGATGAGCAACGCACAATCCCTCACGCGGACGGAGCGCGTCGGCAGAATCGGCCTTCGCATCTTCGCGGCCGTGGTACTGACCTTCCTTGTCGCACCGGTTCTGATCGTCATCCCGCTGTCGTTCAACGGCAGCGCCTATTTCTCCTATCCGATGTCGGGCTTCAGCACGCAGTGGTACGCGATGCTGTTTTCCTCGGGCGAATGGCGGCTGGCGATCTTCAACAGCTTCCTGATCGGCCTCTGCAGCACCGTCATCGCGACCACGCTCGGCACTGCGGCGGCTTTGGGGATCAGCCGCCCGTCCTTCCCCTTACGCGGCTTCATCATGCCGCTCTTGATCTCGCCGATGATCATCCCGATCGTCGTCGTGTCGGTCAGCCTCTATCTCGTCTTCTCGCCGCTCGGCCTGACCAGCACCTATACCGGGGTGATCCTGGCGCATGCGGCGCTGGGTACGCCCTTCGTCGTCATCACGGTCACGGCGACGCTATCGTCCTTCAACTGGAACCTGACGCGAGCCGCAGCCAGCCTCGGTGCTCCGCCGCTTCTGACCTTCAGGCGCGTGACGCTGCCGCTGATTGCGCCGGGCGTCGCGACCGGCTCGGTCTTCGCCTTCGCCACATCCTTCGACGAGGTGATCGTCATCCTGTTCCTGGGCGGTGCCGAGCAGAAGACGATCCCGCGGCAGATGTGGTCGGGCATCCGCGACCAGATCAACCCGTCGATCCTCGCCATGGCGACGCTGCTGACGATCTTCGCGATTCTCCTGTTCCTCACCATCGACTGGCTGCACGGCCGCAACGCCCCGGCGCCAGAGGCCTAAGCGCAGTATTCAGGCTGGCGGCAGGTTCCTTCGAGCCGCTCGCAGCGGCCTCATTGCGGCCGAGCCTTTCCCCGGCGGCACGCCTGATCCCCGCCCCGGCTACTCCGCCGCGACCTGGAACGCCCGCTCGAACCCGGCAGCGCGTTCGGCGATGTACTGCGTGAAGTCGTAGATCGGCCGCTCGAGATAGGAGAGATGGCCGGCCTTCGCAGCGTCCGCGTTCAATCCGCGGAAGACCTTCTCGGTGCATTCCCGATCCTCGACATTCACCTCGTCGAGCAGCACCTTCAGATCCCGGATGTACTCCTCCGCTTTCGGATCGGCCATGAATTCCGGCGAGAGACCGCCGCCATAGGTGATGTGGACCTGCCCGGTGCCCTTGGGGTGCAGCGACAGGTACCAGAAATAGCCCGGCGTCAGCGTGATCAGGTGGCTGGGATACAGCGCCAGCAGCGCCGTCGTCTTGCGCCAGTCGCCTTGGAGCCGGGTGTTGTCCGGATGCGCGTTACCGATGGCAAGCGAGGCCTCCTTGGTGATCCAGTGGTAGTTGAACACTGGCAGCCCCGGAGGACAGACCATCTCCTTGAGCTTGGAGTGCGGTCCGACGGTCGCGGCATGGCAGACCGGCAGGTGGTAGCTTTCCATGAAGTTCTCGGCGAGCACCTTCCAGTTGGTGTCCCAGACATGCGTCTCGCGGAAGCACTCGACATAGTTCTCCATGCCGTAATGCGACACCAGTTCCTCGACCGGACGGAACAGCTCGCGGACGCTGGCCGCATCCTTGTTGAGCGTCACGTAGATCCAGCCGAGCCACGCCTCGCAGCGGATCTGCGGAAGCCTGTAGTCCTCTTTGCAGAAGCCGGTGGTCTCCTTCATGAAGGGCGCACCGCGCAGCGTGCCGTCGAGATTGTAGGTCCAGGCGTGGTAGGAGCAGACGATGCTGCGCGTGTTGCCCGAGCCTTCGAGCAGCGTCGACATGCGATGGAGGCAGACATTGGAGAGGGCCCGCAGTTGCCCCTCCCTGTCGCGCAGCACGATGATCGGCTGGCCTGCAAGATCATAGGTCAGGTAGTCGCCGGGGTTTGCGAGAGCGCTGGCGCGCCCGACGCAGATCCATTCCTGACCGAAGATCGTCTCCAGTTCCCGATCGAGAAAGGCGCTATCCTTGTAGACGCTGGGCGGCATCGCCACCGCGTCCTCGAACGGGCGGCTGGCGGCTGCAAGCAGTTCGTTGATGGTCGACTGCGACGACATGGAACGCCTTTCCATCTCCGCGGCCCCGGGAGCAGATGCTCGACCGATCCTGCCGGGTGCCTTCGACGCTAGCACTTGCCGCCACAGGCAAAAACTTCGAAGATTATGCCTTCTGAGAAGGCATAATATGGTTCGCTACACCCTTCGCCAATGCACCTATTTTCGCGCCGTCGCCGAGCATGGCGGCATTGCCCAGGCAGCACGTGCGCTTGCCATCTCACAGCCATCTGTTGCGCAGGCCATCGAGAAGCTCGAGGCGCTGACGGGGCTCACTTTGTTCGAACGGCAGCATGCCCGCGGCACCACGCTGACGCAGCAGGGCCGCGCCTTCCTTCACCACGTGGTCGCACTGGAGCGGCAGGCCGAGCAGGTCGAGCGCGAGGCGGCGGCGCTCGCCTCGCAAGCTGCCGGCGAAATCCGCCTCGGCTGCTTCTTCACCCTAGCGCCCTTCTTCGCGGCAGGGCTGATCCGGAGCCACCTCGACCGCTTTCCCGGCGTGCGGATCGCATCGCGGGAGATGCATCTGACAGCTCTGGCCGAAGAGGTGCGGGACGGCAGCCTCGACATGGCGCTCACCTATGATCTCGGCGCCGACCTCAGCGATCTTTCGGTGCTGCCACTGGCCGAACTGCCGCCGACCGTCGTGATCGGCGCCGATCATCGGCTGGCCTCCAGGCGATCGGTTTCGCTGAGCGAGCTAGCGGAGGAGCCCTATGTGATGTTCGACGGGCCGGGCAGCCGCAGCTATTTCGAGGGTCTCCTGCGGCAGCACGGCGTCGCGCCGCCGATCGCCTATGTCTCGACCTCGCTGGAAGGGGTGCGGAGCGCTGTCGGCAACGGCTTCGGCTTCACGCTCCTGGTGATGCGGCCGCCCGAGGCGATGACCTATGATCGCAAGGCGCTGAAGGTGCTGCCGCTGCGCGACGATGTCCGGCCGTTGCGGATCGTGCTGGCCCGACGACAGCCTGGCCGCGAGGATCCGCTCATCGACCGCTTCGCCGACCATTGCGCCGAGTTCTTCAGGAGCCGGCTCGACACTACCCTGACCGGCTGACACGGCGGGCGGTGGAGCACCTCCCGCTGGCGCTAGCGCTTGCGGGCCGAAAAGCTCGGCGCGACCATGCCCGGGATGTAGGAGTCGGAGATATGCGCCCGGCAATGGGCGCTGAAGGCGGCGACGAGCTTGGTGTTGCGGAGCGACTTCAAGGTCGCGATGCCGATCGTCATCGGCCTGTGCTCGCCCGCAAGCCGCACCCGTACCAGCCGGCGCCCGTCGAGGGCGAAGTCAGAGCGGGGCGTCACGTTCAGGATCGAGTAGCCGTAGCCGTTGGCGACCATGGTACGCACCACCTCGTGGTGGGCCGAGCGCGCCGCCACCATCGGCTCCAGCCCCTGCTTGAGAAACAGCGCCAGGAAGTATTCGCGGCTGATCGGCAGATCGAGGAGGATCATCGGCTTCTGCGCGATCTCCGGCAGCTCCACGGAGGATTGCCGCGCCAGCGGATCGGCCTCGCTCATGAGAACATGCGGCGGCAGTTCCACGAGTGGAACGAAGGCGATGTCGTCCGGTATGTGCAGGTCGTAGCAGAGGGCCAGATCGACCTCGGAATGCCGAAGTCCCTCGAACAGCTCCTCGTGATGGCCATCCATGTGCCGGATCGCCACGGCTGGAAAAGCCGCGGTGAAGGAGTGGGTCAGCTCCGGGACGAGCATTGGCGCCAGCGTCACCATGCAGCCGAGCGACAGCGAGCCTCGAACCTGGTCGGTTACCTCGGTCGCCAGGAGATAAAGGTTCTCGGCCTGGGCAATGAGGTTCTTGGCCTCGCGCAGGAGGTCTCGGCCCGCCGGCGTCAGCGACAGGCCCTGCGCATGGTGCCGGATGAAGAGCTGGACGTTCAGCTCCTGCTCCAGATGCGAAATGGCGGTGGAGATCGAGGGCTGCGAGATGTGGATGCGCTCGGAAGCGAGCGTGATGCTGCCGGCTTCGCCGGCGGCAATGAAATATTCCAGCTGGCGCAGCGTATAGCGCATCAGGGCCTCGAGGCGGAGTTTCGCTTCCGCCTCTATAGCACCGAGCCTCGTGCAGGCACGTCCCTACTCGTCGCCGGGAACGCCGTAGCTGGGCGCCGCCGTCGGGTTGAGCGCGCGCGTGACATAGTCGGCGAGCTGCGGCTTGTAGAGGTCCCACAGCGCCGCCAGTCCCTCGATCGGGCAGTTCTCGGTCCAGTCGACACGAAGGTCGGCGACGGGCCAGGACACCTGGTCGACGAGCTTCATCCCGATCGAGCGGACCGGACCGGCCTCGCCACCGGCCGTCTTGGCCGCCTGCATGACGGCGACGAGGCGGTCGCCGAGGTGGCCGGAGGAGGCCTCGAAGGCCTCAACCATGCGCCGAGGCACGTCGGGATTGGCGAGGAGATTGCCGCCGCAGGCGACATTTGCGGCCTTCGCTTCAGCCCAAATGCCGAGTGCCCGAGGTCCGGAATGGATCGCCGCATTGCCGCGCCCATCCACCGCCAGGACCTGGCGGAACTCCATGTGCGGTGACGATCCACGCAGGACGTCGATCGCCTGGCCTGCGTCCGCGCCGAGGCCCATCAGGTCAAGGGCGCGGGGTCCGAGCGAGGGGTCCGTGACGTTCTGGCTCGCCACCGCGCCGACGCCGGCGCGTGCATGGGCGCAGCGGGCCGCGACGGCCGGCGAGGACGAGGAGACCGCCACGCCGAACATGCCCGTCTCAGTGCAGCGCGCGACGATCGAGAAGGTCACTGCCCGTCCTCCGGGATCACCGCGATGGCATCGACCTCGACCAGCCACTCCGGGCGCGCAAGGGCGGAGACGACGATGCCGGTGGAGACGGGATAGACGCCCTTCAGCCACTTGCCGACGACCCGATAGACCGCCTCGCGATAGCGCGGATCGGTGATGTAGATCGTGATCTTGCAGATATGCTCGAGCTTGGCGCCGGCTTCATCCAGAAGCATCTTGATGTTGGCCATGGCCTTCTCGGTCTGGCCGGCCGCATCGCCGATGGCGACGCTTTCCGACGTGTCGAGATCCTGGCCGATCTGCCCGCGCACGAACACCATGCTGCCCTTGGCGACCACCGTCTGGCAGAGGTCGTTGTCGAGCTTCTGCTCGGGATAGGTGTCCTTGGTGTTGAACTGGCGGATGCGTGTATGTGCCACCATCGGGGCCTCCATTTTTCTGGGATCGCCTTACGGCGCTATGGTCAGACGGCTGCGGCTTCTGACGAAGCGGCGGATGGCTGCGGAGCCGCAAGGCCGTCCCGCGCCTGCCGCGCCTGGTGATAGTCGAGATAGCTGCGCCGCGTGAGGATGTGGTCGGCGATGTATTTGGCATCGTGCCAGACGCCCCAGATGAAGCTGGAGCCGCGCCCCGAAAGCCAGGGGAGCCCGAGGAAGTAGATGCCGGGCTCGGAAGACACGCCGCGCTGGTGGCGGGGCCGCCCGCTTTCGTCGAAAGCCGCAACGTCAAGCCAGCGGAAGTCGGAGGTGTATCCCGTCGCCCAGATCACCGTCGACACGCCCGCAGCTGCAAGGTCGAGCTCGGTCAGGGGATCGGTCACGCAGGCGGGATCCGGCAGGAAGCGGCGCGCCTCCGGCTCTTCCGGCAGGTCGAGACCGTTGCGCGCGACATAGGCGTCGGCTTCGTCGAGCAGCGAGAGGTAGTTGGCATCGCCCCGCGCGATCGTCTCGGCAAGGTCCGGCGCGAAGGTCAGGACGCCATCCTGCCAGCTCAGGGCTCGGCCCGTCAGCGTCATGCCGTGGCTCGCCAGACGGCGGAAGTCGATCGTCTCGCCGCCGCGTGCGCCGCTGACGGCGATGGTCACGTGCTCGGTACCCGGCGCCTGCGCCTGCATGTCCCATTTGCCGAGGACACCGAGCCACCAGACGAAGTCGCGGCCGCGATAGGAGCGCGGCGGCCGGTCGTGCGGCCCGACGGAGAGGAAAACGCGCCGGCCCGCGGCCAGCAGCTCCTCGGCGATCTGAACGCCCGAAGAGCCGGCACCGACCACGAGCACCCCGCCCGCCGGCAGTTCACCGGGATTGTGATAGGCGTTGGAGTGGATCTGCGTCACCCCGGCCTCCGCCGGAATGATCGCGGGGATGACCGGCGTCTGGAACGCTCCCGTTGCCGCTATGACGTTCCGCGCCTCCATCGGGCCCTGCGAGGTGTCGACGTGAAAGCCGGGTCGCCCGTCTAGAGGCCGCACGCCCGTCACCTCAACACCGCAGCGGATCGGAGCATCGAACTGCTCGGCATAGGCGACGAAATAGTCGGCGACGGCCTCCTTCGGCACGAAGGCATCGCCGTCGAAGGCGTCGAACTCCAGACCCGGAAACCGGTCGTGCCAGGCGGGGCCGTTGGCCACCAGCGAGTCCCATCGCGCCGACCGCCAGCGTTCGGCAATCCGCGCCCGCTCGAGAACGAGATGGGGAATGCCGCACCGCGTGAGGTGCTCGCTCATCGCAACACCGGCCTGGCCGGCTCCGACGACGAGCGTGTCGACCGTCTCAACTGACATCCCTGCACCCTCTTCTGCCCATTACTCCCGAATGGCTAAAGGAGCGCCCGGCTCGCCGACATTAGAGTTTGGTTCAGCAGTGGTTCGGCGTTTCGAAAACTCGCCTTCCGCTCAACACCGCAGCTGGTTCAGCAACCGGTCCATCATGCGGTCGGCCGCGGCGAGCTGATCGAGCGCAATGTATTCGTCGGGCTTATGGCCCTGATCCATCGAGCCTGGCCCGCAGATCACCGTAGGAATGCCGAGGCTGTCATGAAAGAGGCCGCCCTCCGTTCCGAATGCCACCTTGAAGGTGGTGTCGTCCTCGACCAGCATCCGGGCGAAATGGACGACCTCGGCGTCGGCAGGCGTGTCCAGCGCCGGATAGGCGTTGAACGTCTCGATCTCGATTGCGGCGCATTCGAAACGAGGGCGCTGCGCCAGCGCGATCGCCTCGGCGTCACGCCGCAATGTGTCCAGGATCGCCTCGGCGTCCTCACCGGCGAGGTTGCGGATTTCGAAGTCGAGCGTGCAGCGCTCCGGGACGATGTTCAGCGCGGTGCCGCCCGAGATCGTGCCGACATGGATCGTCGTATAGGGCACGTCGTAGTCCGGATCGTTTCGTCCGGACGTCGCCAGTTCAGCCTGACGGAAGCGCAGGCGCTCCAAAAAGTCGCAGGCGAGGTGAATCGCGTTCAGCGCCCTCGGCGCCAGTGCCGAATGCCCGGTGACGCCATGCGCGCAGGCGCGCGCCGCAAGCTTGCCCTTGTGGCCGAGCGCCACGCGCATGGATGTCGGCTCGCCGATGAGGCAGAAGCGCGGGCGCAGGGGCTGCGTCTGCAGCTGCTCGATCAACGATCGCACGCCGACGCAGCCGATCTCCTCGTCATGGCTGAGCGCGAGGTGGAGCGGCATCGCGAGCGGAACGCTGGCGGCGCGATCCGCCAGCGCCAGCGCAGCCGCGACGAAACCCTTCATGTCGGCCGTCCCGCGGCCGTAGGCGCGCCCGTCACGAACGCTCATCCGGAAGGGATCGCCCGACCAGGCCTGCCCGTCGACCGGAACGACATCAGTGTGCCCCGACAGCATGATCCCGGGCACATCCTTCGGCCCGATCGTGGCGAAGAGATTGGCCTTGCGCCCGTCGGGCGTTGCGATCAGCTGGCTCTCGACGCCGCGTGCGGCCAGGAACGCCGCCACGAAGTCGATCAGCTCACGGTTTGGATCGCGGCTGACCGTCGGGAAGCCAATCAGTCGGTCGAGCAGTTCGAGGGTTGGGTTCGGCATCAGCGAGGCTAAGCACGCCCTTTCCCGGCGGCCGAATTGTTTTTTCCGAACTGGCGCTTCAGCCGACCTCTTTCATAGGCAGACTGCCGGTGACAGGGCAGGCTTGCCGGTGGAGGCGGAGCACCCGCCTCAACCGGACCGTCTCAGCCGTAGGACGACACGGGAGAGCCGGCGAGCGCCGCGATGTTCAGGAGACCGCGCACGGTGACGCCCGGCGTCACGATATGGGCGCGGTTGCCCATGCCCATCAGGATCGGCCCGACCTCCAGCCCGTCCGCGACGGAGCGCAGGATGTTGCGCGCCGCGCCCGCTGCATCGCCGTTGGTATAGACGAGGACGTTGGCAGGCCCTTCGAGGCGCCCCTCCGGGAACAGCCGCTCGCGCAGCTCCGGGTCGAGCGCGGCATCGGTGTTCATCTCGCCCTCATAGACGAAGTCGACGCCTCGGCTGTCGAGGATCGCCAGCGCCTCGCGGGCCAGCTGGCCCGACCGGCAGTCGACATTGCCGAACTGCGAGGACGAGCACAGCGCCACCTTCGGGTCGATGCCGAAGCGGCGCACATGCCGGGCAGAGGCGATCATCGTCTCGGCGATCTGCGCGGCGTCCGGCTCCACATTGACATGCGTATCGCAGATAAAGAGCGGCCCGCGGTCGAGCAGGATCAGCGACAGCGCGCCGACCGGCCGCATATCCTTGTCCGAGAGGATCTGGCGGACATCCTTCAGATGCCTGACATATTCGCCGATCGTGCCGCAGATCATCGAATGCGCCTCGCCGCGATGCACCATCACCGCCGCGATGGCGGTGGTGTTGGTGCGCAGCACCGTCTTGGCGAGATCGGGTGTCACGCCGGCACGGCGCATCAGCTGGTGGTAGCTCGTCCAGTAGTCGCGGAAGCGGCTGTCGCTTTCCGGATTGACCAGCTCGACGGTCTCGCCCGGCTTCAGCGTCAGCCCGTCGCGCTCGATCCGCGCTTCCACGACGTCGGGGCGGCCGATCAGGATCGGCACGCCCATGCCCTCCTCCACCATCGCCTGCGCGGCGCGCAGCACGCGCGGCTCCTCGCCTTCCGCAAAGACGATGCGCCGGCCGGCCTGCCGCGCCGCCTCGAAGGCAGGACGCATCACCAGCGCGGAGCGATAGACCTGACCTTTGAGCGACTCCCGATAGGCATCGAGGTCGAGTGGCCGTGTGGCGACGCCGGTCTCCATCGCCGCCTGCGCCACCGCTGAGGCGATGGTCGGCATGAGGCGCGGATCGAAGGGCTTGGGGATCAGATAGTCCGGGCCGAAGGTCAGGCGCTCGCCCTGATAGGCAAGGCCGACCTCGGGCGAGGTCGTGGCTCTCGCCAGCGCCGCCAGCGCCTCGACGCAGGCGACCTTCATCGCCTCGTTGATCTGCGTCGCGCCGCAGTCGAGCGCGCCGCGGAAGATGAAGGGATAGCAGAGGACGTTGTTGACCTGGTTCGGATAGTCCGAGCGGCCGGTTGCGATCAGGGCATCGGGGGAGACCTCTCGCACCAGTTCCGGCATGATCTCCGGGGTCGGATTGGCGAGCGCGAAGATGATCGGCGCCGGCGCCATGCGCGAGACCATCTCCTGCGTCAGGAGGCCCGGCCCCGAGACGCCGAGGAAGAGATCGGCGCCCTCCATCGCTTCCAGCGTCGTGCGCTTGTCGGTGTGGATGGCAAATTCCCGCTTTTCCGCCGTCAGGTCGTTGCGCCCGTCATGCACAACGCCCTTGGAATCGAGCATCGTGATGTGCTCGCGCTTGACGCCCATCGCGATCAGCATCTTCAGGCAGGCGATACCGGCAGCCCCGGCCCCGAGCGCCACCACGCGGATGTCCTCGAAACGCTTCTTCGCCACCCGCAGCGCGTTGGTCGCGGCGGCGGCGGCAACGATGGCGGTGCCGTGCTGGTCGTCGTGGAAGACCGGGATCTTCATGCGCTCCCGGCAGATCTGCTCCACGAGGAAACAGTCCGGCGCCTTGATGTCTTCCAGATTGACCGCGCCGAAGGTCGGCTCCAGCCGACAGACGAGATCGGCGAGCTTCTCCGGGTCCGGCTCGTTGACCTCGATATCAAAGCAGTCGATGCCGGCGAACTTCTTGAAGAGGACGGCCTTGCCCTCCATCACCGGCTTCGATGCCTGTGCGCCGATATTGCCAAGGCCGAGAACGGCGGTACCGTTTGAGATCACCGCAACGAGATTGCCCTTGGAGGTGTAGCGCCGCGCGTCGGCCGGGTTCTTCTCGATCTCGAGGCAGGCTTCCGCGACGCCGGGCGAATAGGCGCGCGACAGGTCGCGACCCGTGGCCATCGGCTTCGTCGCCCGGATCTCCAGCTTACCCGGCTTCGGGAACTCGTGGTAATCCAGTGCCGACTGCCGATCCGCAGCCCGTTTCGCCTCGTCGAACGCCATGTCACTCTCCCATTGCCAAGGTCGCTGACCCTTAAAGGCCGATCGGTCCCGGCAGCGCAAGCTGTTCGCGCATCGGTTTCAAAGGGTGGAACAGCATTCACCGCATCATCGAGGGCGAGGCCGATGCAGAAGGCCAACGGCGGACGCGCCCCTCGCCCGACGTGCCGGACGCGCCTGACGGATACCGCTCCTACAGGCTGACGGTGATGCCGCCGTCGACATGCAGCGTGTGACCGTTGACGAAGGAGGAGGCGGCGCTAGCGAGGAAGATCGCCGCGCCGACGAGTTCGTCGACCTCGCCCCAGCGGCCGGCCGGCGTGCGCTTCTCCAGCCAGCCCGTGAACTCGGCGCTGTCGATGAGCGTCTGGTTCAGCGGCGTCTTGAAGTAGCCGGGCGCGATCGCGTTGATCTGCAGCCCGTACTTCGCCCAGTCGGTGCACATGCCGCGCGTGAGGTTCTTCACCGCGCCTTTGGTCGCCGTGTAGGGTGCGATGTTGGTGCGCGCGAGCTCGCTCTGCACGGAGGCGATGTTGATGATCTTGCCGCGTCCGCGGCCGATCATCGCCCGCGCGACGGGCTGACTGACATAGAACATGCTGGCGATGTTGGTGCGCAGCAGCTCATCGAACCGATCTACCGGGAAATCCTCCAGCGGCGCGCGGAACTGCATGCCGGCATTGTTGACGAGGATGTCGATCGGACCGATCCCGTTCTCGATCCGCGCCACACCATCGACGGCCGCCGCCACGTCGGTGACGTCGAAAACGGCGACGTCCACGTCGAAGCCTTCATCCCGCAGCGATGCGGCGACGTCATTCAGCTTGGCCGCGTTGCGCCCGTTCAGAACGACCGCCGCGCCGGCGCTCGCCATGCCCCTGGCGATCGCAAGGCCGATCCCCTGGCTCGAACCTGTGACGAGCGCCCTCGATCCCGTGAGGTCGAAGAGTGAACGAGCATCCATGCGGGGCATCTCCTGTCGCGGCGAACGGCGTCATGCTTCGCCGCTCGACGGCACCTCGGTCAATCGTCGGGAGTGACTGCGGCCATCCATCGCAGGCGCAAGCACTCCGGGCGATCGGCACGGGCGCTGCCGTGGCCCAAGCGTCACAAGGGCTGCCGCGCCCCGGAGTGGATCAGGCGCGAGTGAGAAACGCGCCGATCACCTGACCGAGTTTGGCGCTATCGAGCTCGCCTGCGAGCGATGCCTTGCCCGTCGCCACCAGCTCGTCCGGCACGTGGCCGGTGCGTGCCTCGCAGCGGGTAAAGGCATAGGCGGTGGTGAATTCGGGATGCGGCTGGACGGTCAGCGTCGTTCCATTGGCATAGAGCAGTCCGGCATAGGGCGTGAATGCGGAGGACAGGATTGTCTGCGCATCCGCCGGCGGCTCGATCACCTGGTCCTGATGCGAGCAGGCAATGGCGAGCTGCGCCCCCTCGATGAGGCCGTTGCCGGGCGCAACGTCATAGACGTGCCGACCGATGCCCCAGCCCCGCTCGGACTTGCGCACGACGCCGCCGAGCGCCTGCGCGATCAGCTGATGGCCGAAGCAGACGCCCACCATCGGCTTGCCGCGGGAATGCGCTGCGCGGATGAAATCCTCCAGCGGTGCGATCCAGTCGAGGCCGTCATAGACGCCGGCTGCCGATCCGGTGATCAGGATCGCCTCGATCTCGTCAAGCGAGGGCAGCGCCTCGCCCTTGCAGGGGCTGACCGTCTCGAAGCGGATCTGACCATCGGGCCGGCCGAGCAGCTGCTCGAACATCTGCGGGTAGGATCCGTATTCGGCCTGGAGGTCGCTCGGCACGAGGCCGGTTTCGATGATCGTGATCGTCGGCATGTCGGCTCTGCTTGTCGGCACCGAAAGAGGCGGCTGATGGCCGGCAGAGTACGCAAGCCGGAGCGCGTCGTAAACGGACGCTGGGCGGGCCTTTCGTCGCTCGCGAGCGACGCAGCGGCTTCTTGATCATGGTGCTTGAGCCAATGCAGGACGGAAACTCACCCGCAACACGAACGTCGGTGCCGCGGCCCCGATAAGGGCTGACGTGGTCAGCCACGGCGACCCATCGGACGGATCGCCGTGGCCGGTATCGTCAGGGATTGGCCGCCGGCGCCGGCTGCGCCTCGACGGCGGGCGCGATCTGCGTCTGCGCCGGCTGAGGCGCTGGCGCCGACGGCTGGGCATCCGCGACCGCCGGCGGCTGGCCGGTCACAGGCTCGTCGCTGGAAGGCGCCGGAGCGGCCGATCCGCCCGTTGCCGGCGCCGCGTTTGTCTGCGGTGCCGGGGCAGCCGGAGCTGGCGAAGCAGGCGGCTGTGCAGCCGCTGCACCGCCGGGTGCGGGCGCCGCAGCGGCAGGCGCCGGGGTTGTCGCGGCACCACCTTGCGGAATCTGGTCCGTCGCGATCGGCTGCGGCGAGATCGTGCCGTCGGCAGCCGCGACGCGCCAGACCGTGTTGCCGGCATCATCGGCGACGAGCAGCGCGCCGGTGCCGTCGATGCCGACGCCGACCGGGCGGCCGCGCGCCTTGTCACCGTCGATGAAGCCGGTCACGACGTCCTGTGCCTTGCCGTTCGGCTTGCCGTTCTCGAACGGCACGTAGGACACCCTGTAGCCGTTGAAGGCGGTGCGGTTCCAGCTGCCGTGCTCGCCGATGAAGGCCCCGTTGGCGAAAGGCTGCGGCAGGGCAGAGCCCTTCGAGAAGGTCAGCCCCAGCGCGGCGACGTGACTGGACAGCGCGTAGTCCGGCGGACGCGCCGACTTCACCATGTCCGGTCGCGGCGGATGGACCCGCTCGTCCACATGCTGGCCGTAGTAGCTCCAGGGCCAGCCATAGAAGGCCCCCTCCTGCACCGAGGTCATGTAGTCCGGCACGAGGTTGGGGCCGAGTTCGTCGCGCTCGTTGATCACCGCCCAGAGGGCGCCGCTCTCGGGATTGAACGTCAGCCCATTCGGGTTTCTGAGACCTGAGGCGTAGACGCGTGCGGCACCCGTCTGGCGATCGACCTGCCAGATCGCCGCACGGCCCTTTTCCGCCTCCAGCCCGTTTTCGACGATGTTGGAGTTCGAGCCAACCGAGGCATACAGGAATCGCCCGTCCGGGCTGAGCGCCAGATCCTTCGTCCAGTGGTGGTTGATGGGCCCGCCCGGCAGCGGCGTCAGGACGCGCGGCGGGGCGGAGATGCTGGTCTGCCCCAACTCGTAGGGATAGGCGAGGATGGCGTCCGCCGCCGCGACATACAGCGTGTTGTCGGCGAAGGCGACGCCGAACGGCGAGTGGAGGCCGGTCAGGAGATCGTGCCGCTCGTCTACCGTGCCGTCGCGGTTCGTATCGCGCAGCAGCGTGATGAGATTGCTTTCCTTCTTCGGCTTGCCGCCATCGCCATGGGCGATCGACATGATCCAGCCACGGATGAAGTCCTTGGGCCGCGAGACTGGCTCGCTGTTCGGCCCCTGCGACTGCACGACGAGGACATCGCCGTTCGGCAGCGTATGTACGGTGCGCGGATTGGCGAGATCCTTGGCGTAAGGCGTGATCGTCAACCCGTCCGGCACGGTCGGCGTCTCCCCGTCCTTCCAGCCGATGACTTCGGCGACCTTCAGGTCGGGAATGAGCAGGGGTGCGGGGTCAGGCAGGACGGGATCCGGCCCGATCTGGCTGGAAAGATCGAAATCGCCGCCACTATCGCTGCAGCCGGAGAAGGTCAGGAGGGCGGCAGTGCCGGCCAGCGCGAGGCCGATGGTGCGCAGGGACGTGTCAGCCATAGGTGCGCACTCCTTCGATATGGGCGGCATGCCGGTGCGCGACGACGCGTCCGATCCAGGCAGTGGCGAGCATCAGCACAACGGTGATGGCAGACAGGATGAGCCCGTTCGGCACCACGGCCGTCCAGCCATCGCCGGCATGCACGAAGCTGTTGAAGAGGGCGAGGATGAGAACGATCAGGCCGCCGACTGCATAGGGCCAGACGGTGCTGCGGTCGCGATCGTGCGACAGGAAGAGCAGCCCGAGGATCCCGGTCACCACGGCAATCCCGCCGACGACAAGTCCAGCGAACAGCAGCCAGGCCGAGAAATTCTGCCACATGAGATTGGCGCTGCCCCAGAAGGCGAGGTCGGTCGCCAGCGTGAGCGTGAAGCAGACAAAGGGGAAGGCTACGAGCATCGTCTGCAGCGAATAGCCGGGCGAAGAATATCGGTGATGGGGTGGGCGCATCGAGAGGGTCTCGGCATCGGATGAGTGCATGGGGCCTATACGGCGTCGACCGTCGGCGGTTCCCGAGCAGTCGCATCTTTGTGCGGACTTTCATCCGCCGGCCACGGCCGAAACGCCGGGACGCGAGACCCTCAGCTCCGTTTGTTCAAGGTCAGCCTTGCATAAGGCCCCTATGCTACCCATCTAGGTGCGGTGCAGCGCGTCCCTCGTTGACGGTTGATGCGCCCCGGCCTGCTTCTCGTCCGACCACGGATGTACTGGCGAGAAGAGAAGTGTGGCCGCACATCTCTGATGAGACGCGGAGCCGTTGGGTGAGATCCCCAGCGGCTTTGTCGTTTTTGCTCCCCGGTTCCATGCCGCCTCATCCCCCGCTCGCCATGTGACCTCCGGGATGATTGAGCTCTGGCGGCGATCCCGCTAACTCCTCTTCGAAAGCCGCCATGCGGCCGCCAGGAGATGTGCGAAATGTCGGCCTACGCTCTGTTCGTCTGGGACGATCCCTTCCGGCTCGATGACCAGCTCACCGAGGACGAGCGGATGATCCGCGACACGGCGAGCGCCTATGCCGAGGAGCGGCTGCGCCCGCGGATCGTCGACGCCTATGCCAACGAAACGACTGACCGCGCCATCTTCAACGAGATGGGCGAACTCGGCCTCCTCGGCGTCACGCTGCCGGAAGACTATGGCTGCGCGGCCGCGTCCTACGTCTCCTACGGGCTCGTCGCCCGCGCCGTTGAGCGGGTGGATTCCGGCTACCGGTCGATGATGTCGGTGCAGTCGTCGCTGGTGATGTACCCGATCTATGCCTATGGCAGCGAGGATCAGCGGCGGAAGTATCTGCCCAAGCTCGCCAGCGGCGAATGGGTCGGCTGCTTCGGCCTGACCGAGCCGGATGCCGGCTCCGATCCCGGCGGCATGACGACGAAGGCCGAGGTCGTCTCCGACGGCTACCGCCTGTCCGGCGCCAAGATGTGGATCTCCAATTCCCCGATCGCCGACGTCTTCGTGGTCTGGGCGAAGTCGGCGGCGCATGACGGCGCCATTCGCGGTTTCATCCTTGAGAAGGGCATGGCGGGCCTGTCGGCGCCGAAGATCGAGGGCAAGCTGTCGCTGCGCGCCTCCGTCACCGGCGAGATCGTCATGGACGGCGTCGTGGTGCCGGAGGAGAATCTGCTACCGAACGTCTCAGGCCTGAAGGGCCCGTTCGGCTGCCTCAACCGTGCCCGCTACGGCATCTCCTGGGGCGCCATGGGCGCGGCGGAGGACTGCTGGCACCGCGCCCGATCCTACACGCTGGAGCGTACCCAGTTCGGCCGGCCGCTGGCGCAGACTCAGCTCGTCCAGAAGAAGCTCGCCGACATGCAGACGGAGATCGCGCTCGGCCTGCAGGCGTCGCTGCGCGTCGGTCGCCTCTTCGACGAGGGTCAGGTCGCGCCGGAGATGATCAGCCTCGTGAAGCGCAACAACTGCGGCAAGGCGCTCGCGATCGCCCGCGAGGCCCGCGACATGCATGGCGGCAACGGCATCATGGGCGAGTACCATGTCATGCGCCACGCGCAGAACCTGGAGACGGTGAACACCTATGAGGGCACGCACGACGTCCATGCGCTGATCCTCGGACGCGCGCAGACGGGTCTGCAGGCCTTCTTCTAGGATGAATGAATGCAGACCGTTCGGACGCCTGTCATCGCGCCCGGATCGTCAAGCCTCAGACGTCAGCCGGTCGCGGCCCTCTCGTCACGGGCCTCGATCCAGGAGGCGCATTGCCCCGCCGGCATCGGCTGCGAGAACAGATAACCCTGCGCCAGCCGACATCCGAGCGCCTTGACCTCAGCCAGTTGCTCGCCGCTCTCGACGCCCTCGACGATACAATCGAGCTTCAGGTCGCGGCAGAGCCCGACAATCGCCGTGACGATGTTGCGCCCGGACGGGCTGGTGAGATCCGCGATGAAGCTGCGGTCGATCTTCAGCCGGTCGATTGGCAGACGATGCAGGTAGCCGAGGCTCGAATAGCCGGTGCCGAAATCATCGAGAGCGACGCGCACGCCGAAGGACCGCAGGAGGCCGATCGCTCGTGCCGCGACCTCGAAGTTGCGCATCACTGCAGTCTCGGTCAGTTCGAAGGTGATCCGCCCCGGTTCGACGCCGGAGCTGCGGATCGCCGTGATCAGACCGAGCACAGTTTCCGAACTGGTGACGTCGTGTGCCGAAAGATTGAAGCAGAGCTTGATCTGGCCTGGCAGCTCGCTCCAGTCGGCCAGAGCCTTGCGGAACAGCATCAATGTCAGCCCGCTGATCAGGCCTGAGCGCTCGGCAACGGCGATGAAGACATCCGGGCTGATGCGGCCGAGGGTCGAACTGTTCCAGCGGGCCAGCGCCTCGACGGAGACCACATGGCCGCTGACGATGTCGACGATCGGCTGGAAGTGGACCTCCATCTCCTCGCTGATGGTTGCGGACTGCAGCGCCGTCTCGATTGCCCGATCAGCTCGAATGCGGATCTCGTGCTCGATCGAGAACACGGTCGCCTGCCCCCGTCGCTGCGACTTCGAATGGTACAGAGCATAGTCGCAGCGATCGAAGAGCGTCGGCGCGTCATCGCCGGCGTCGGGAAACACCGCCAGCCCGCATGAGCCGCCGAGCACGATCTGCACGTCGTCGATCTCGAACGGCTGCGCCAGCAGATCGCAGAAGTGCTGGCCGAGCGTCTCCGCCGCCGCCTCGTCGACGTCATCGGCGATCAGCAGGCCGAACTCGTCGCCGCCGAGGCGGCAGACCGTCACGCTGCCGCCGGCCCCATGCACCATGCGGACCGCAACGTCTGCGAGGAGTTCGTCGCCCAGGATGTGCCCGTAGGTGTCGTTCACCGGCTTGAAGCGGTCGAGGTCCACGAGGCCGACGGCGAAGCGGCGTCCGTCGGCACGCGAGCGCTCGATCATCCGCTCCATCTGCGCGAAGAAGTAGCGCCGGTTCGGCAGCCCGGTGAGGCTGTCGGTCTGCGCCAGCCGCGCGTTCTCTTCGCTGAGCGCCTGCGTCTCGGCGCTCTTGGCGGCCACGTCGACCTGCGATTCCACCAGCTTGGCGAAGCTCTGGAAGCTGTACAGCACCACTTGGATCATGACGCAGGTGACGAGAAAGATGTTCAAGGCCATCGCGAAGAAGACGGGGTCGTCCAGCGTCAGGTAATGGACGAGATAGGGCACGGTCACGATGGCGGTGACGACGAGCGCGGCCTGCGGCAGATGCGTCAGGCAGAAGATGCAGCCGATCACGGTGATGGCGATGTAGAGCGCCACATGTCCGCGCTCATAGGGGCCGCCGTAGCGATCGAGCGCGAGAGACCAGGCGATGAACGCGATCGAGATGACGCCTGCCAGCACGACCGTGCGCCGGAGCTGACGTGCGATGAGGGCGGGATCGTCCGGGATCGACCGCTGCGAGAGCCACATGACGATACGGATGCCGCAGACCGAGAAGAGCACGCTGACGACGCCGACGCTGAGGTAAACCGGCGCGAACTCGTAATGCGTGAAGGCGACGGCGCAGGCGTTCACCATCAGCAGCGCATACATCAGCGGCACCTGCCGCTGCAGTTCGGCATACTGGGCGCGCAGCAGTTCAGGGCTTGCCTGTGAGAGGCTCAGCAACGCGAACAGTTTGGTCGGCTTCGGCACAGCGAACTCGTTGTTCGATATATCTCCTATCTTACACTAGAGATGCGAGCCTTAATCTAACGTTGCGGCATCGATCACAGCTCGCGTGATCAGAGGCACCACACAAGGTGCCGAACGCCGGCCCTGCCCTTGCGGAGTGCTCGCCGGACGCAGCGGCGAGTGAGATATCACTCCTTCACGGCACCCGTCATGGACGAGACGTAATAGTCGACGAAGAAGGAATAGAGGATCACCACCGGCAGCGATCCCAGCAGCGCGCCGGCCATCAGCGACCCCCATTCATAGACGTCGCCGCGCACGAGCTCGGTCAGCACGCCGACCGGTACGGTCTTGTTCTCCGACGACTGGATGAAGGTCAGCGCGTAGATGAACTCGTTCCAGGCGAGCGTGAAGGCGAAGATACCAGCCGAGATCAGGCCGGGCACCGCCAGCGGCAGCACGATCTTGGTCAGGATCTGCCAGCGCGTTGCCCCGTCCACCAGGGCGCTCTCCTCCAGCTCGAAGGGGATGGAGCGGAAGTAGCCCATCAGCAGCCAGGTGCAGAATGGGATGAGGAAGGTCGGATAGGTCAGGATCAGCGCGAGGCGCGAATCGAAGATGCCAACCTGGAAGACGATGAACGCGAGCGGGATGAAGAGGATCGACGGCGGGATCAGATAGGCGAGGAAGACGAGAAGCCCCGTCACCCGTGCGCCGGTAAAGCGCACCCGCTCGATCGCATAGGCCGCGAAGACCGACGCTGCGAGCGCAATCACGGTGGAGCACACCGCGACGATCACGGTGTTCCACAGCCAGCCGGGATAGGACGTCTCGAACAGGAGATACTTGATGTGGTCGAGCGTCGGCCGCACCACCCAGAACGGGCTATAGGTCTCGTAGTTGGTCAGCTGGTCGTTCGGCTTCACCGCGGTGATCGCCATCCAGTAGAACGGAAACAGCAGCACGAACAGGAATGCGGCGAGCGGCAGGTAGATCACCAGGATCTTCCGGGCCAGCGTGTCGTGATGCGACATGCCGACGATGTCGTCACTCGGATGGGTGGCCTCGGTGGCGGTGCGAACGGTCATGGGAGGGACCTCAATCCGATCCGCCCTGCTGCCAGCGACGCCGCTGCAGGCCGAAGAAGGAGAACAGGATGGCGGCGAGCAGGAACGGCACCATGGCGACCGCGATCGCGGCGCCCTCGCCGAGTGCTCCGCCCGGTATGCCGCGCTGGAAGGAGAGCGTTGCCATCAGATGCGTCGCATTCACCGGCCCGCCCTTGGTGAGCACGTAGATCAGCTGGAAGTCGGTGAAGGTGAAGAGCACCGAGAAGGTCATTACGACGGCGATGATCGGCGTCAGCAACGGCAGGGTGATCGAGCGGAAGCGCTGCCAGGACGTCGCGCCGTCGAGCGCAGCCGCCTCGTGCAGCGAAGCAGGGATCGTCTGCAATCCCGCCAGCAGGGAAATCGCCACGAAGGGAATGCCGCGCCAGACATTGGCCGCGATCACCGACAGCCGCGCATTGGTGGGGTCGCCGAGGAAGTTGATCGGCGCGCTGATCAGGCCGGCCTTCATCAAGACGAAGGAGATGATCGAGAACTGGGAATCGTAGATCCACCAGAAGGCGAGCGCCGATAGGACGGTCGGCACCACCCAAGGCAGGAGGATGATCGCCCGGAAGAAGGTCTTGAACGGCAGATGCTCGTTCAGGATGATCGCCAGCCAGAGGCCGAGAACGAATTTCAGCACCGAGGCGACGGCCGTATAGACGACGGTGTTGAACACCGACATCCAGAACACCCGGTCGTGCCAGAGATATTCGTAGTTCTCCAACCCGATGAAGATGCCGGGCCGCCCGATCATCGTATCGGTGAAGCCGAGCCAGACGCCGAGCCCCAGCGGGTAGGTCAGGAAGCACAGGAGAAACAGCGCTGCCGGCAGCATGAAGAGCAAGCCGAGCCCGTTGCGGCTCTGCGACAGGCGCTCGAAGAACGAGGCCTTGGTGCCGGCCGGCGGCGAAGCGGTGGAAACGGACATGGCTGAACCCTTGGGCGCGGAAGCGGGGCGCGCCCGCCGTGAGCCGGCGGACGCGCGAGGGTCATGGAGGCGTCAGACGCGGTAGTAGCGGTTGGCGCGGCGCTCGGCGTTGGCGATCGCATCCTCCGGCGAGGACTGGCCGGTCACCGCCTCGGCGAACATGTCGACGAGGACGTAGTCGGCCATGGTGCCGGCAGACGCCGCACCCAGCGGACCTGCATAGCCATTCGGCCGCAGCGTCTCCGACGCTCTCGCATAGGCGGCATGGATCGGGTTCGACGTCCACACCGGATTGTTGGCAAGCCCCTTCAGCGGCTGGCAGCAATAGGCGCTGGCGCCCTGGATCCAGGCATTCATGTTGTCCGGCTGGTACATGAACTGGAGATAGGCCTTCGCCGCCTCGGGATACTTGGTGTGCTTGAACACCGAGATCGTCGAGGTCTGGGCCAGCTCGACCGACTTGCCCACGGGCCCGATCGGGAAGTTGGTGGAGCGCATGTCCTTGGCCATTTCCTGCGTCGCAGGATCTTTCAGCGCGGCGTAGTAGACCGAGACGCCGTTGGCGATCAGCGACACCTGCCCAGCCAGGAAGGCGCGATTGTTGTTGACGTCCTGCCAGCTCTCCGTGCCCGGAATGAAGGTCTTGTAGAGCTCCATGGCGTATTTGACGGCCGCAAGCGTCTCCGGACTGTTGATGACGACCTTGCCGCTCTCGTCGACCATCTGGCCGCCATGGCTCCACAGCAGCCAGTGAGCATAGTTGTTGCCGTCGCCCACCGCCTTGCCGTGCGGAAAGCCCGCCGGTGTTCCCTTGGCCTGCATCGCCTTGCAGAGTTCCAGGAAGCCCGCCGTGTCTTTCGGGAATTCGCTGAAGCCCGCTGCCTTCACGTGGCTGTCGCGGTAGACGACCGCATTGCCGATGGCGCAGAGCGGCAGGGCGATGAACTGGTCGCCGCGCTTGGCATAGCCTTCCAGACCGGCATACCAGCCGCCATTCGCCTGGCCGATCGAGGTGCCGAGGTCGGTCAGGTCGACGAGCTTGTCGGGATATTGCTGCGGATCGTCGAACCAGCTCATCACCATATCCGGCCCGGAGCCGACATTGGCGGCAACAGCGGCCTTCGGGCGCACGTCCTCCCAGCTTTCCTTATCGATGCGCACTTCGACGCCCGTCGCATCGGTGAACTTCTTGGTATTGGCGAGCCAGGCCTCCTCCTCGGCCGGGACGAAGGGCACCCAGCGCAGGAGCCGGAGGCTGGAGCCCTCTTCCGGCTTGTAGGTGGGCGCGGCGGCCTGCGCGAAGGCATTGCCGCCGGCAAAGGGCCCGGCGAAGGCCGTGCCGGCAAGACCGGCCGTGCCGGCGAGGAATGTTCTGCGGTTGATCATTGCTGCTCCTCCCGGGGCTCGTTGGCGTGCAGCGTTCGGGGCCCCGATGCCCGTCGCCGTCATGTTGCTAGGCAGCCGTGATGCGGCGTCCGTCGGCAGCGTCGAAGAGGTGCGTCGCCGCCGGATCGATCGAAACCGGCATCATCTCGCCGGGCCGGACCGAGACGCGCTCGCGAAAGACGCAGGCGATCTCCGCCGCACCGAGCCGGCCGATCACCTGGCTCTCCGAGCCGGTCGGCTCGATCACGTCCACCTGGATCGAAACGGAGCCGCCGAGTTGGATCGCCTCCGGCCGCATGCCATAGACGAGGTCGCGGCCGGTAAGGTCCGGACGGGGCCGGCCGAGCGGCAGCACGACGCCGTCGCGGGTGACGAAGCGTGAGGGATCCGCCGAATCGACCCGGCCATGGAGCATGTTCATGGCCGGCGAGCCGATGAAGCCGGCGACGAAGAGATTGTCCGGCCGGTCGTAGAGTTCCAGCGGCGCGCCGATCTGCTCGATCCGGCCGTCCTGCATCACCACGATCTTGTCGGCCATGGTCATGGCCTCGATCTGGTCGTGGGTGACGTAGATCGTCGTCGTCGTCAGGCGCTGGTGGAGGCTCTTGATCTCCGTGCGCATCGAGACGCGCAGTTTGGCGTCGAGGTTCGACAGCGGCTCGTCGAACAGGAAGACCTGCGGATCGCGCACGATGGCGCGCCCCATGGCGACGCGCTGGCGCTGACCGCCGGACAGCTGGCGCGGAAAGCGGTCGAGATAGGCCGAGAGACCGAGGATCGCCGCCGCCGGCTTCACCCTGTCCTCGATCTCCGATCGGCTGGCGCCTTTCAGCTTCAGCGAGAACGCCATGTTGTCGGCGACCGTCATATGCGGATAGAGCGCATAGTTCTGGAACACCATCGCGATGTCCCGATCCTTCGGCGGCACGTCGTTGACGACGCGGTCACCGATGCGGATCTCGCCGCCGGAAATGTGTTCCAGTCCCGCGATCATGCGCAGCAGCGTCGACTTCCCGCAGCCGGACGGACCGACCAGGATCACGAACTCGCCGTCTTCGATCTGCACATCCACGCCCTTGATGACGGGATGCGCGCCGAAATACTTGCGCACGTCGACAATATCGACGGATGCCATGCTGGACCTTCCTCCCTTGTGCAGCCGCCGGGCGTTTGCCTCGTGTCGGCCACGGCCGCACCGGAAGACCGGTGCAGCGTCATCGTCTCATCAGCTCGTTTCGCTCCAGCCCCGCCTCCTCCAAGGCCGGACCCGAGCGCTTGCCCTCCTCAGCCTCGACCGACGAAGGGCATCTTGGTGGCCATGATCGTCATCGACAGGACGTTGGCGTCGAGCGGCAGCGCCGCCATTGACACGACCGCCTGCCCGACATGGCTGGGATCCATCGTCGGCTCCGGCGCGACCCTCCCATCCGCCTGCAGCACGCCGGCCGACATGGCGGACGTCATCTCGCTGGCGGCATTGCCGATGTCGATCTGCCCGCAGGCGATGTCGAAGGCTCGTCCGTCGAGCGCCGTCGCCTTGGTCAGGCCCGTGATCGCATGCTTGGTCGCGGCATAGGGCGCCTGATTGGGGCGCGGCGTCGTCGCCGAGATCGAACCGTTATTGATGATGCGCCCGCCGCGCGGCTCCTGTGCCTTCATCATCCGGAAGGCAGCCTGCGTGCACAGGAAGGCGCCGGTGAGATTGGCGCCGAGAATCGTATTCCACTGCTCGAAGCTGATCTCCTCGAGCGGGATGGGCGGCGTGTTGACGCCGGCATTGTTGACAAGAAGGTCGAGGCGCCCGAAGCGCCGGCCGATCTCTTCGAACAGTGCGCCGACGGAATCCGGGTCGGTGATATCGCAGCAGAGGGCCACCACGCGCCCGTGGCCGGAGCGGATCGCAAGCGCCCGTGCCGCGCTCTCCAATACGTCGAGCCTGCGGCCGCAGATCACCACCTGCCAACCAGCCTGCGCGAGTGCGCTGGCGATCGCCTTGCCGACGCCGGTGCCGCCTCCGGTGACGAGGGCAATGCGGGAACGCGCGTCACTCATGCTGCACTCGGTACGGCGGCGGAACGACTCGCGCCGGACGCTGTCCCGAGCCCGACGGACCCGAGACCCGGAACCGCAATGCGGTCCGGCAATGACGCCCCTGCATTCTCCATCCATCCTCCCGAAGGCTTTCGCCGCCGACGGCGCACCATCCTCCTGGTGCATCGTCGCCCGTGTCGCGGTCAGCCTCTCCTCCTGGAAATCAGCTTGCACGACATCAGCGAAGCCATGCAAGCACAAATAGTATGACTATACCAAAGTCTGATTGAAGTCAGAGACTTGCAATAGAAGACACCGTCCCGGCCGGTGACGGGGACCAAAACTCGACAACGCTGATGATAACGATGGCCGTCCTACAAGGCGAAGTCCATCATCCAGCGCAGACCGTCCTCGGTGCGGCCGCGCGGCCTGTATTCGGCGCCAATGAAGCCATCGTAGCCGGCGGCATCGAAGGCGGCGAGCAGACGCGGATAAGCCACTTCCCCCTCGTCCGGCTCGGCACGGGACGGGACCGCCGCGATCTGCACATGGCCAATGGCGGCTTGATGTCGCTCGAAGCGGGTCAGGAGATCACCCTCGGTGATCTGCGTATGGTAGCAATCGAACATGATCTTCAGCTCGGGCCTCGCCAGCCGCGCGACGATCGCTGCCGCCTGTTCGACGCTGGACAGGAAATAGCCCGGCACGTCGCGTCCGTTGATCGGCTCGATCAGGACGGTTCGGCCCGAGCCTGCGGCGAGATCGCAGGCAAAGCGGAGATTGGCCTCGAAAACGGCGCCGCCTCGTTGGTCGTCGCCGGCCCGGCCCGCCATGACATGCACGGCCTGTGCCCCGATCGCATCGGCATAGGCGAACGCCTCCTCGATCGCCGCGCGCGCTTCCGCTTCGCGCCCCGGTACCGCGGCGAGACCGAAGTCGCCCTCCTCCGCGCCTTTGCGGGTGTTGAGGCCCAGCATCGGCAGGCCTGTCTCGATGAGGGCCGCGCGCACGGCGCCGGCATCCTCGTCATAGGGCCAGTGGCATTCCACGGCAGCGAACCCGGCATCCTTGGCGCGCCGGATCGCGGCGGGCAGGTCGAGTTCGCGCCAGAGAAAGCCGAGATTGGCCGAGTATCTGATCATGCAGTCCGTCCCATTTCGTCTTCCAGGTAGACACGGATGATCTCGTCGAACGAGGTTTCCGCGCGAAAGCCGAGCCCGGCGGCTCGGCTTGCGTCGAAGTCTGTAGCCCAGCCGGAGACGATGCGCGCGATCGTCGCGTCGGATTCGCGGCGGATCAGCCGCAACGCCTCCCGTCCGGCGATGCGGCCGAGCGCCTCGATCTCCTCGCCGACGGTGGCGGAAAGGCCCGGCATGGAGAGATTGCGGCGCGGCCCGATCGCATCACCATCAAGCGTTGCGGCATGCAGGAAGAAGCCGACCGCCGCGCGTGGGCTGGCGAACCAGTGCCGCACGTCCTCCGACACCGGCAGCACCGCCTCCTGCCCGTTGATTGGCTCGCGCAGGATGTTGGAGAAGAAGCCCGATGCCGCCTTGTTCGGCCGGCCGGGCCGGATGCAGATCGTCGGCAGCCGGATGCCGATCCCGTCGAAGAAGCCGCGGCGCGTATAGTCCGCCAGGAGCAGCTCGGCGATCGCCTTCTGCGTGCCGTAGCTCGTCAGCGGCGTCAGATGAAATTCATCCGGAATCCTGGCCGGGAACGGCGCCCCGAAGACGGCGATGGAGGAGGCAAAGAGGACGCGCGGCCGGTAACCGTCCTGACCGTTGGCGATCCGGATCGCCTCGAAGAGATCGCGCGTACCGTCGAGATTGATGCGGTAGCCTTTCTCGAAATCGGCCTCGGCCTCGCCGGAAACGATGGCCGCGAGATGCACCACGAGATCCGGGCGCCCCTCGATCAACCGCGCCGCCGTGCCCGAGACCGAGACATCGGCAGCCTCCGTCCTCACGGCAATACCGGCGCCAGCGGGCGCCTCCGGCTCGACCACGTCGACGAGATGCAGAGCCTCGACCGCCTCGTCGCCGATACGACCGTCGGCGGCCATTTGCGCCGCCAGCTTGCGGCCGATCATGCCGGCTGCACCAATGATGAGAACTTTCATGCCGGCTGCCGCCCTCCCAAGCGCCGGCCGGCAGCTCCGAACCAGCGCATGACGGTTCGGACCGTCGGCGCGGTCATATCAAGACGTGTCGTGGCCTCATTCATCCTCCCGAGGCCGCGCCGTCGCGGCCGTGATGAAGGAGCACCGGACACGCTTTGGCAAGCCTCGAGGGAGACGCCGTCAACCGCCGCGCGAACACCGGACCTGTCGAAGCGGGAGGCGGAGCGCCCTCGCCTGGCTCGTGCGCCGAGCGTCAAAACGAAAAAGGCGCCCGACATCGGGCGCCCTGGTCGTCTTGGTGATCTGCGGCAGCAAGCACGCAAAGCACCATTCAGCAGGCGTTGTACTTGCGGTCCAGCGCGTCGATCGCGTCGACATTCGGGCCTGACGAGCTCTTCGGATCGAAGTCCGATTCCAGGAACTTGTCGACGATCGCCTTGGCGAGCTCGGGCCCGATCACCCGCGCGCCCATGGTGATGATCTGGGCGTTGTTGCTCTTGGCGGCGCGCTCGGCCGAATAGGTGTCGTGCGTCAGCGCGGCGCGGATGCCCGGCACCTTGTTGGCCGAGATGCAGACGCCGATGCCCGTGCCGCAGCACAGGATGCCGCGATCATATTCGCCGCTGATGATGGCGCTGGCGGCGCGCTCGGAGGTCGTCGCATAGCGCTCGTCCTTGGCGTCAGCGGACGGGCTGCCGCTTGCAACGGTGATATCCGTGCGCTTCTTCAGATGCTCGATGATGGCGGCGGCCAGCGGCTCGCCGGCACTGTCGCCGGCCACGATGATCTTCATGTCGCATCTCCTCGGTTGGTGCGGAATTGCTGCTCATATGCACACGAGCATGTCAAAGGTTCAACCCTTGGGCACCTCCGTGGGTGCATCCATTGCATCCGCGGGGCCGGTGGCGGCATCCAGCGCCAGCAGCGCCTGCGCGCTCGCCAACGGCAGCGCCGCCACATCGACGACGCCGGTGCGCAGCGCGCCGAGCAGCGCCATGGTCTTGGAGGGCTCGGCCGCGATGGCGATGGCCGACGGAATGGCCCGGATGTCCTGGAGCCGCAGCCCGACCACGCGCCCGCCCAGGATCTCGTTGCGCTCGCGCCCGTCGATATCGAAAAAATCGTAGCCCATGAGGTCGCCGACGACGCCGGCGGCGCGCGCCTTCAGGATCTCCTCGCGCTTAAACCAGCCCATCCGCACCATATGGCTGTCTTCGCCGAGGTCGCCGACGCCTATCAGCGCGAAGTCGGCATTCCGGGCGATGTCGAGTGTATGCTTGACGGTCTGATTGCGCATCAACGCGTCGCGCAGCTCGCGATCGGGCACATATGCTGGCGCATAGAGCGTCTCGGCCACGCCGCCGAAGCGCGCGGCCAGCTTGCGGCAGATATGATCGGCGTTCCACGGTTCGCCGGCCCGCAGCGCGCCGCCGGTGGCGCAGACGAAGGTGCCGAGCCTCAGCGTCGGAGCACCCAGCGTGTCGGCGACCGCCGCGACGTTGCGGCCCATGCCCACCGCGACGCTGGCGCCATCGTTCAGGTGCCGCTCCAGATAGCTCGCGACAAGCCCGGCCACGGCCCGGCGCTGCTCCTCGGCATCGGCGTAGTCGGCGGCAATCAAGGCGGTCGTCAGGCCAAACCGCGCGCGCAGCCGCCGTTCCAGCTCTTCCGCTATGCCGGAAGGCACGTGGATGCGCACCTCGACGATACCGTCGTCCTTAGCCTGGCGCAGCAGCCGCCCGACCTTGACGCGCGACAGGCCGAACTCGGCGGCGATCTCGGCCTGGGTAGCGTCGCCCTCGTAATAACGGCGCGCAATGGCGGCGAGAAGATCGTGCCCGTTGCCTGCGTCCACGTGGATCGTCCTGACAGCACGTCCGTGCCTGGCTGTCGCTCGGCTGCACGCCGGATCACACGATCACAGCTGCGACATCATCTGATCAGATGTTCTGGCGCCGATCAATTGCGCATTTTCGCCCGTCGGTCATTGATCCCCTCCGGCGGTCCGTGCTTTAGCTGTGGGGAATGTCATTGGCGCAAGGGTCGTGCGCGGCACGATCCGGCAAAGCGACTGCAAATCGGTGGGCACCGATCATCGGAACGGATGGCAGGCGAAACGCCGCCGTCGCCCATCGTATCGCCCGCCTCTGGCGCGGCTGCAGTCACGAAGGAGGAGGAGACCCCATGCAGGATTCAGCCGAGATCACCGGTTCGACGGACGCCGCCACTGTGCGCAAGATGGCGAGCGGCATCCGCTTCCTGTCGATGGATGCCGTCGAGAAAGCCAAGTCCGGCCATCCCGGCATGCCGCTTGGTATGGCCGATGCGGCGACCGTCCTGTTCAGCCGCTTCATGAAGTTCGACGCCAGCCGTCCGCATTGGCCGGACCGCGACCGTTTCGTTCTCTCCGCCGGCCACGGCTCGATGCTGCTGTATTCGCTGCTGCACCTGACCGGCTACAAGGACTTCCCGATCGAGGAGCTGAAGCGCTTCCGCCAACTCGGCGCCAAGACTGCCGGCCATCCCGAATACGGCCATGGCGAAGGCATCGAGACCACCACCGGTCCGCTCGGCCAGGGCATCGCGACCGCCGTCGGCATGGCGCTCGCCGAGCGGATCCTGGAAAGCCGCTTCGGCTCGGAGCTCTGCTCGCACTACACCTATTCGATCGCCGGCGATGGCTGCTTCATGGAGGGCGTCAGCCAGGAGGCGATCTCGCTGGCCGGCCACCTGAAGCTCGGCAAGCTGATCGTCCTGTGGGACGACAACCGCATCACCATCGACGGCGCGACCGACCTTTCGACCTCGGAAGAGATGCGCCTGCGCATGGAAGGCGCCCAGTGGGACTATACTGCCGTCGACGGCCATGATCCGGACGCCGTCGCCGCCGCCATTGAGGCGGCGCGCAAGACCGACAAGCCGAGCCTGATCGCCTGCCGCACCACCATCGGCTTCGGCGTTGGCAAGAAGGCCGGCACCTCCGGCGTCCATGGATCGCCGGTTGGCGCGGAGGGCATTGCCTTCGCCCGCGAGTCGCTTGTCTGGGCGCATGAGCCTTTCGTGCTGCCGGACGATGTCACCGATTTCTGGAAGGCCGTCGGCAGCCGTGGTGCCGCCGAGGCGGAGGCTTGGGAGAAGCGGCTCGCCGCTTCCGACAAGGCCGCGGAGTGGAAGGCCATCATGGCCGAGGGCTTCGATGGCGACCTCACAGCTGTCATCGGCGAGGTGAAGCGCAAGCTGGCGACCGAGCCGAGCGTTGCCACGCGCAAGGCGAGCCAGAGCGTCATCGACGCCATCAGCGCCGCGTCCAAGAAGATCATCGGCGGCTCGGCAGATCTCTCCGGCTCCAACCTGACCAAGGCCGGGGG
Source organism: Mangrovicella endophytica (assembly GCF_002893625.1). Taxonomy (GTDB): domain Bacteria; phylum Pseudomonadota; class Alphaproteobacteria; order Rhizobiales; family Rhizobiaceae; genus Mangrovicella; species Mangrovicella endophytica. The sequence continues at coordinate 35,369 of NZ_PKMZ01000014.1, forward strand.
CGCCAAGCCGATCACGCCGAACGATCCGAACGGCAACTACATCTATTACGGCGTTCGCGAGCACGGCATGGCTGCCGTCATGAACGGGCTGTCGCTGCATGGCGGCTTCATCCCCTTCGGCGGCACCTTCCTCTGCTTCAGCGACTATGCGCGCCCTGCCATGCGACTGTCGGCGCTGATGAACCAGCCGGTCGTCTACGTCATGACGCATGATTCCATCGGCCAGGGCGAGGACGGCCCGACGCACCAGCCGATCGAGCATGTCGCCTCGCTGCGGGCGATGCCGAACATGAACGTCTTCCGCCCGGCCGACGGAGTGGAGACCGCCGAGTGCTGGGAGCTCGCCCTCCAGGAGACGCGCACGCCCTCGACCCTCGTTCTGACGCGCCAGAACGTGCGCACGCTGCGCACCGACGAAGGTGAGAACCGCTCCGCCAAGGGCGGCTACGTCCTGTCGGCCCCGCATGGTGAGCGCCAGGCGACGATCCTGGCCACCGGCTCGGAGGTCGAGATCGCCGTTGCCGCCAAGGACAAGCTGGCCGAAGAAGGCATCGCAGTCGCGGTCGTCTCGCTTCCGTCCTTCGAGCTGTTCGCTCGTCAGTCGAAGAGCTATCGCGACGAAGTGCTCGGCACCGCGCCGCGCATCGCCGTGGAGGCCGCCAGCCCCTTCGGCTGGACGCGCTACGTGGAGAGCGAGGACGATGTCATCGGCATGAACGGCTTCGGCGCCTCGGCGCCTGGCCCGGACCTCTACGAGCATTTCGGCATCACGCCGGACGCCGTCGCTGCCAAGGTCAAGGCCAAGCTCGCAAGCTGACGGGCCTAAGCGGCGGCGCTCGGTGCCGCCGCTCCACTCACGCTGCGCCGGCCCAGCGTGAGCCCCCGCTCCTGCCGCAATCGATCGATGGCGGCCTTCATCCGGACGAGGCATTCATGGGCAAGCGGCCCTTTATCGGCACCAGCTGGAAGATGAACAAGACGCGGGCCGAGGCTGACGCCTTTTGCACCACGCTCGCTGCCTCGCCTTGGGCCCAGTCCGATGCCGCGTCGCTCTTCGTCATCCCGCCTTTCACCGTCCTCTCCCGCGTCTCCGACGCGCTGGACGGCACGCGCGTCACCGTGGGCGCGCAGAACGCCCACTGGCAGGACGCCGGCGCCTGGACCGGCGAGATTTCGCCGCTGCAGGTGAAGGACGCCGGCGGCCGGCTGGTCGAGATCGGCCACAGCGAGCGCCGCACCTTCTTCAACGAGACTGACGAGACGGTGTCGCTGAAGACCGCCGCCGCCGTCCGTCACGGCCTCATCGCGCTCGTCTGCATCGGCGACACGCGCGAGGAGTACGAGGCCGGCGAGACCGCTGCCGTGCTGAAGCGCCAGACCGAGGCCGCGCTCTCCAGGGTTCAGTGGCAGGACGGCGCCACGGTGATCCTCGCCTATGAGCCGGTCTGGTCGATCGGCGAAGGCGGCACGCCCGCCGACCCCGGCTTTGCCGACGAGCGTCAGGGCGAGGTGAAGGAGGTCGTCACCGGCCTTCTCGGCCGCCCGCTCCCGGTTCTCTACGGCGGCAGCGTCAACCCGACGAATTGCGTCGATCTGGCCTCCCGCCAAAACATCGATGGCCTCTTCATCGGCCGCTCCGCCTGGCAGGCGGAGGGTTATCTTGGCATCGTCGAATCCGTCACATCCGCCCTCGCCTGAGGCAGCACCGCCGCCCGCACCCCCACGTACAGGACGACAGCTCCATGGCCCTCATCACCCTCCGCCAGCTCCTCGACCACGCCGCCGAGTACGGCTACGGGGTGCCTGCCTTCAACATCAACAATATGGAGCAGGGTCTCGCCATCATGGAGGCGGCGAACCTCACCCACTCGCCTGTCATCCTGCAGGCGAGCCGCGGTGCCCGTGCCTATGCCAACGATCTCATCCTCGCCCGCCTGGTCGAGGGTCTCGCCGAGATGCACCCTGACATCCCGATCTGCATGCATCTCGACCACGGCAACAACGAAGCGACCTGCATCACCGCCATCCAGCACGGCTTCACCTCGGTGATGATGGACGGCTCGCTGAAGGAAGACGGCAAGTCGCTCGCCGACTACGCCTACAATGCCTCGATCACGCGCAGGGTCGCCGACATGGCGCACTGGTGCGGCGCCTCGGTCGAGGGTGAAATCGGCGTTCTGGGTTCGCTGGAAACCGGTGCCGGCGAAGCAGAAGACGGCCACGGTTTCGAAGGCACGCTCGGCCACGACAAGCTCCTGACCGATCCGGACGAGGCGGCCCGCTTCGTCGAGGACACCCATGTCGATGCGCTCGCGGTAGCCATGGGCACCTCGCACGGTGCCTACAAGTTCTCGCGCAAGCCGGATGGCGAGGTCCTCGCGATGAACGTCATCGAGGCGATCCACCAGAAGCTGCCGAACACCCATCTTGTGATGCACGGATCCTCCTCCGTTCCCGAGGAACTGCAGGAGGTGTTCAACCGCTATGGCGGCGAGATGCCCCAGACCTGGGGTGTTCCGGTGGAGGAGATCCAGCGCGGCATCCGCCACGGCGTGCGCAAGGTCAATATCGACACCGATTCCCGTCTGGCGATGACCGGGGCGATCCGCAAGGTGCTGACCGAGAACCGCGGCGAGTTCGATCCGCGCAAATATCTGCGCCCGGCGATGGACGCGCTGCGCAGCCTTGCGGCCGAACGCTTCGAGCAGTTCGGCACGGCCGGGCATGCCGGCTCGATCAAGCCGATCGCGCTGGCCGACATGGCCAAGCGCTACAAGAACGGCAGCCTGAAGGTCTCGGCCGCCTGAGTGGGAGGGCGCCGTCCCCGGCTGCCGCGCCCGTCTATCGCCGGCGTCCGGGGTCGGCCGCTGCCGGCCTCTCGACAGCGGCGCGGGTCAGCGCCGCTGATGTGCCGCCAGGATCGAGACGACGATCAGGGCGCCGATCATGCCGACATGCTCCGTCGCCGTGTGAAAGGCGATGGTGCGAAACGGCTCCTCCGGGATGCTCCAGAAATGGTGGACGACCGGGATCGTCAGCGCGGTAAACACACCGAGCGCGCCGGCGCCGAGCCAGGTCAGGCGGTTGAGGATCACCAGAATCGACCCGCCGATCTGCACGATGATGACCGCGATGTTGAAGGCGGCCGCCGGTTGCAGACCGAACTGCGCCATCTCGGCGACACCGCCATTGAAATCGATCAGCTTGGCAAGCCCACTGCCCCAGAACGGGAAGGTCAGGAGGATGCGAGCGGCGGCGGCGACAACCGGCGCACGCAGGAGCGTGTTGATCGCAGACACAGGAGATATTCCCCAACGGAAGAAAGGCGGCGCGAGCCATAGCGAGCAGCCGCATCACTTGCAAGCGAGCGGACACGCCCTTCCTTCAGCAGCTGAACAAGCTCTGCGCCGGTGCCGCTCATCTGCCCTCGCCCCGAGGCGCGTCGGCAAGACGGCCCCTGAAAATCCTCGCGAAGTTGTGAGTCCGGCATTAGCTGCCTCAGCATTGACATGCTCGCCACGCACGCCACGGCTTTGTATGACGGTCCCGGCGTAGCGGTTGCGATCGCCTTTGTCCCGTTAGATCGCGATGCCGCAGTCCCGAATTTTCGATCGCATCCTCCTCAAGGCGCTGCATCTTCCTCTCAAGGGGCTGTACGGGCTTGCCTTGGTGATCGCTGCCGTGGTGGCAACTGCAGCCTTTCGCGCCGCCTTCGTCACCGATCTTCTTCCTTATCTCTTCTTCATGCCCGTCATCCTGATCGGCACCTTTCTCGTCGGCCCGGCGGCTGGGGTGACGGCGATCCTGCTGTCGGCGCTTCTCGCGGGTCAGTCGCTCTCGGCGACCAACGATCCGTTTTCTCTCACCGGCAAGCAGTGGGCGGCGCAGACGCTCTTTAGCCTGGTCAATCTCGGCATCGTCTTCCTGGCCGTACAGCTGCGCCGCACCATGCTGGTGCTGGAGCGGGTTGCCGAGGAACGCCGCTGCGCTCTTGAGAATCTCGGGCGACAGACGGGCGAGCGCAGCCGGCTGGCAACGATCGTTGAGCAGAGCCGGGAGTTCATCGGCTATGCCGACCTCGGTGGCCGTGTGCAGTTCGTCAACGAGGCGGGACGTCAGCTGGTCGGCCGCGCCAACGCTGACGGTCAGGCCGAGATCGCCGACTACTTCAAGGAGCCGGACCGCTCCCGCTTCCGATCGGAGATCCTCCCCGAAGTCGCAAGGTCGGGGCTTTGGTCGGGTGAGGTGACGCTGCGCCATTTCGGCACGGGCGAGGCGCTGCCGGTGCGCTTCACCATCTTCCCGCTCGTTGACGACGCCGATGCCCGGATCGGCTACGGCACGATCATAACCGATCTGCGAGCGCAGAAGGCCGCGGATGCCCAGCGCGAGATGCTGACGCGCGAGTTGGCCCATCGGATGAAGAACACGCTGGCGATGGTTCAGGCCATCTCCGCCCAGACCTTGCGGTCGGCGCGGACGATGGAGGAAGGCCGCGACGCCATTGCCAGTCGTCTGACGGCCCTGGCACGGGCTCAGGATATCCTCACCCATACGAGTTGGGAAAAGGCCGATATCGTCGAGGTCGTGAATGCCGCCATCGAGCCGCACCGCGGCGATGCCGGCCACGTCACGATCAGCGGACCGCATCTCGATCTCCAGACGCAGCGGGCGCTCGGCCTGTCGCTGGCGATCCACGAACTGGCCACCAATGCCGCAAAATACGGCGCGCTGTCGGTGGAAGGCGGCCGCGTCGACATGTGTTGGTCTGCGGACGGTAACTTTTTTCGATTTGAATGGATCGAAACCGGCGGTCCCACCGTTGAGATGCCTAGTGCCCGGGGTTTCGGCTCGAAGCTCATCGAGCGAATCGTGGCGGCGTATTTCGACGGGACCGGGCGGCTCGAGTTCGATCCCTCTGGCGTCCGGTTCATACTCGAAGGCGCGCTGGGTCCCGGTAGTGAACAGAAGGCATAGCGTAGAGTATGGGTCAGTCGTTCGCTCACGCGAGCTATGCCGTGCTTGTCGTCGAAGATGACGCGCTTCTCCTGGCAGAAGCGGTGGACATGATCGAGGACGCCGGCTTCATCGCCTATGAGGCGCGCAATGCCGACGAGGCGATCCGAAAGCTGGAACGCCATTCCGAGATCCGCGTGCTCTTCACCGATGTGGACATGCCGGGATCGATGGACGGACTGAAGCTTGCCCGCGCCGTGCGCGATCGCTGGCCGCCGGTGACGATCATGGTGACGTCTGGACATGTGGACGTGGGGGAGAACGATATGCCCGAGAACGGGCTGTTCTTCGCCAAGCCGTACCCTCCGGCATCGGTGATGAAGGCGCTGAACGGCATCGCGGCTGAAATCGGCAACTGATCGGGCCAGGGCCTGCAGCATCGATGGGCCTGCCGTGGAGTTCCGCTGGTAGGTCCACGCCGGAATTATTTGACGCCCGTGCCGTCCCGATCGTCGCGTGTGGACGGCACCCTCTCCCCTCACTTGATGGCCTCGTAGAGGCATGTAGCGAGCGCGTCAGCGTCGCCCTCGTCAGCGACCGGCACGATCGGGCGCCTGTGTCCGACACGCCGAAGCGCGGCTCGCCATCATCCATCGGTCCGCGCCTCGCCCTCGTCGCCCTGCTCTTCCCGTGAGACGCGAAACCGCCCGATGTCGGCTCTGCACCGCATCCATCAACGGTACTGGCCCTTCGAGGCATGAACCTCTATATCATACCTACTGAGTAGGAGTTATTTGCGTTCAGATCGGCGTGCTCTGGAATGATTTCGCAAAAAGCCAAATACGCCCTCCGCGCCTTGATCGCCTTGGCCGAGATGAAGACGGCGTCGGTCTCGGCGGCCGAACTGGCACAGTCGGAACGCATCCCGCGCAAGTTCCTCGAACAGATCCTCACCGAACTGAAGCGCGAAGGCATCGTCCAAAGCCGCCGCGGCGCCACCGGCGGCTACAGTCTGCTGATGCCGGCCGACACCATCACCTTCGGGCGGATTCTGCGTCTGATCGACGGCCCTATCGCACCTTTGCCCTGCCTCAGCCGCACGGCCTACCGGCGCTGCGAGGACTGTCGCAGCGAATCCGCCTGCGGGGTGCGCCGCGTTTTTGCCGACGTTGCCATTTCGGCGCGGGCTGTCCTGGACGGCGCCACGATCGCGGATGCCCTGACGGACCCGAGCTTTCTCGTGCAAAACCGCCTCATTCCGGAACGGGCTTGAGCTTTGTCGCAGCCCATCGGATGCTGCCGTTTCGATGGTGAAAAGATGGCGGATTGACAAAGTCCATCGGATCGATAGGTTTTCAATTCCCATCAGCTCGGTAGGATTAAAGATCATGATCCGGCTTGTTCGCCTCGCGGCGCTAGGTGCCTCGCTCCTCCTGGCCGGACCGGCCATGGCACAGACGACGCTCCTCAACGTCTCCTATGATCCGACGCGTGAACTCTACAAGGCCTATAACACGGCCTTCGCAGCGCACTGGAAGGCCGAGACCGGCGAGGACATCGTCCTGCGCCAGTCGCATGGCGGCTCCGGCGCGCAGGCGAGAGCGGTGATCGACGGGCTCGATGCGGACGTCGTGACGCTGGCACTCGAGGCCGACATCGATGCCATCGCGAGCAAGACCGGCAAGATCCCTGCCGACTGGCGCAAGCGCCTTCCCAATCTCAGCGCACCCTATACCTCGACCATCGTTTTCCTGGTGCGCAAGGGCAACCCGAAGGGCATCAAGGACTGGGGCGACCTCATCAAGGACGGCGTCGAGGTGATCACGCCGAACCCGAAGACCTCCGGCGGTGCACGCTGGAACTATCTCGCAGCCTGGGCCTATGCCGAGCAGCAGTCGGGCGGCGACGAGGCCAAGACCAAGGAATTCGTCGGCACGCTCTTCAAGCACGTCCCGGTGCTGGACACCGGCGCGCGTGGTTCCACCACCACCTTCGTCCAGCGCGGCATCGGCGACGTCCTGCTCGCCTGGGAGAACGAGGCCTTCCTTGCCCTCGAGGAACTCGGCCCGGACCAGTTCGAGATCGTCGTGCCCTCGCTTTCCATCAAGGCCGAGCCGCCGGTCGCGCTCGTCGATGGTAATGTCGACCAGAAGGGCACCCGCAAGGTCGCTGAGGCGTATCTCGAATATCTCTATTCGAAGGACGGCCAGACCATCGCGGCCAAGAACTTCTACCGGCCATCCAAGCCTGAGCTGGCCGACCCGGAAGATCTGAAGCGCTTTCCCGACGTAAAGCTCGTCACCATCGACGATCCGCTCTTCGGCGGCTGGGCAAAGACGCAGCCTGCTCACTTTGGGGATGGCGGCATCTTCGACCAGATCTATAAGCCTGCGAACTAGACCGCTTTCGCAAGCTGCCAGACCTTAGGAGTTTCATGGCCACAGCCGCCCTGTCGCGGTTCAGGCAGCCGAGCGTCATCCCGGGCTTCGGGTTGGCGCTCGGCTTTACCCTGGCCTATCTCAGCCTCATCGTTCTGATCCCGCTGGCTGCGCTGATCGTGCGCAGCGCCGGGCTCGGCTGGACCGAATTCTGGCGCCTCGCCACCGACCAGCGCACCCTCTCCGCCCTGAAACTCAGCTTCGGGGCGTCGGTCATTGCGGCAGCGATCAACACCGTCTTCGGCATGATCCTCGCATGGATCCTGGTGCGCTATCGCTTCCCCGGACGGCGAATCGTCGATGCGATCATCGATCTTCCCTTTGCGCTGCCGACGGCTGTCGCCGGCATTGCCTTGACCGCTCTCTACGCGCCGAATGGCTGGATCGGCCAATGGGCGACGCCGCTTGGCCTGAAAATCGCCTATACGCCGATCGGCGTCGTGATCGCCCTGACCTTCGTCAGCCTGCCCTTCGTGGTGCGGACCGTGCAGCCCGTTCTGGAAGAGATCGACACGCAATATGAGGAGGCTGCCGCAACGCTCGGCGCCGGCCGTCTGCAGGCGGTGATCTCCACCGTCCTACCCTCGCTGCTGCCGGCGCTGATGACCGGCTTTGCCCTGGCGCTTGCCCGCTCCGTCGGCGAATATGGCTCGGTGATCTTCATCGCCGGCAACATCCCCGGCGTATCGGAGATCGCCCCGCTCCTCATCGTCATCCGGCTGGAGGAGTTCAACTATGCCGGGGCGACGGCGGTGGCGGCACTGATGCTCGCGATCTCCTTCGCCATGCTGCTGGTCATCAACCTCATCCAGGCCTGGAGCCGCCGGAGGTTTGGTCATGGTGCTTGATCCATCGCTCCAGGCCGGCCGCGACAGGCCGCGCAAGCATCTGCGCGCGGCGACCACCGAAGCGCCCGCGGTCCGCTGGACGCTGATCGCGATCGGCCTCCTATTCCTGGCGGTGTTTCTCCTGCTGCCACTCGCCGCGGTGTTCTACGAGGCGCTGCGCGGCGGCGTTGCCGCCTATGCCGAGGCGATCACCGACCCGGACGCCATGGCCGCTATCCGGCTGACGCTGCTGATCGCGGCGATCTCCGTGCCCTGCAACCTCGTCTTCGGCCTTGCCGCGGCCTGGGCAGTCGCCAAGTTCGAGTTCAAGGGCAAGAGCCTGCTCGTTACGCTGATCGACCTGCCCTTCTCGGTCTCACCGGTGATCTCGGGCCTCGTCTACATCCTCCTCTTCGGCAGCCAGAGCCTGCTCGGGCCGTGGCTGGCGCGGCATGGCATCGGCATCGTCTTCGCCGTTCCCGGCATCGTACTGGCAACGATCTTCGTCACCTTCCCCTTCATCGCGCGCGAGCTGATTCCGCTGATGCAGGAGCAGGGCACCGGTGAGGAGGAGGCGGCGATCTCGCTCGGTGCCAGCGGCTGGAAGACCTTCCTTCTGGTGACGCTGCCGAACGTGAAATGGGGGCTGCTCTATGGCGTTCTGCTTTGCAATGCCCGCGCCATGGGCGAGTTCGGCGCCGTGTCGGTGATCTCCGGCCATATCCGCGGCGTCACCAACACGATGCCGCTGCATGTCGAGATCCTCTACAACGAATATGCCTTCTCGGCCGCTTTCGCCGTCGCCTCGCTGCTGGCGCTGCTGGCCTTGCTGACGCTGGTCCTCAAGACTGCGCTGGAATGGCGCTTCGCCGACAACATCGTCGCCGCGCGCGGCCACTGAGGTTTCCTGATGGACATCCGCATCCAGAACATCCGCAAGGAGTTCGATCGCTTTCCCGCGCTGCACGACGTCTCGCTCGATATCCGCTCGGGCGAACTGATCGCGCTCCTTGGCCCCTCGGGCTCGGGCAAGACGACGCTGCTGCGCCTGATCGCCGGGCTCGAGTTCCCCTCCGCCGGCCGTATCCACTTCGGCGACGAGGACGCGTCCGAGAAGTCGGTGCAGGAGCGCAATGTCGGCTTCGTGTTCCAGCACTATGCGCTGTTCAAGCATATGACGGTTGCCGACAATATCGGTTTCGGCCTGCGCATCCGGCCGCGCGGCAGCCGGCCGAGCCGTCGCGACATCCGCCGCAGAGCCTCCGAGTTGCTCGATCTGGTGCAGCTGTCCGGACTGGAGAAGCGCTTTCCGGCTCAGCTCTCCGGCGGTCAGCGCCAGCGTGTGGCGCTCGCCCGCGCGCTGGCCATCGAGCCGAAGGTGCTGCTCCTCGACGAACCCTTCGGCGCGCTCGACGCCAAGGTGCGCAAGGAGCTTCGCCGCTGGCTGCGGGAGCTTCACGACCGCACCGGCCACACCACCGTCTTCGTCACTCACGACCAGGAGGAGGCAATGGAGCTGGCCGATCGCGTGGTCGTAATGAGCCAGGGCCGCATCGAGCAGATCGGCACCGCCGACGAGATCTACGACGATCCGGCAACGCCCTTTGTCTTCTCCTTCATCGGCGCATCCAGCACGCTGCCGGTCGTCGTGACGAAGGGCACCGTCACGCTGGACGGCCAGCCGCTGTCGATCGCTGCCGCCGATCTGCCGGATGGTCCTGCGACACTGTATCTGCGCCCGCATGAACTGGAGGTCGTGGCGGGCGGCGATGGCGCCATCACCGGCACCGTGACGGCGGCGCGGCGAAGCGCGGGATCGCGCCTCGTCGAGATCGCAGTCGGCACGGCCCGCCATCATCTGGAGCTGCAGCTTCCGGCCGAGACTTCCGTCGTTATCGGCCAGACGATTGCCGTCAGTCCGCGCCGGTGGCAGATCTATGGGACCGGCGTGGGACCCGGCCGCTCTGCCTGAGACGACGAGAAGCGGCCGCATCTGACGGGGCGCGGCAAAGCGCTCGCATTAGCGCGAGCCCGCCGCGGTGCCGGAGAAGGGTGACCTCCCCGGCACCGAAGACGGCGATTTATTCGTCGTCGCTATCCTCGTCGGCATCGGGGTTCACCATGTCCTCGGCGAGTTCCGACAGGATGTCGTCGGTGTTCTCTTCCTCGACCAGCGTCTCCCGCAGCAGGTCGGCCGCATCTTCGAGGCCGAGTTCCTCGGCCCAGGCGAGCAGCGTGCCGTAGCGGGCGATCTCATAGTGCTCCACCGCCTGCGCGGCCGCGATGATGCCGGCGTCGAGCGCCGCGGCTCCGGAGAACTCCTCGATGACCTCGTCGCCTTCCGCGATGATGCCGTTGATCGCCTTGCACTCGATCGCCTCGGCCTTCTGGCCGATCAGCTTGAACACCTGGTCGAGGCGCTTCACCTGGTTGCGCGTCTCCTCGAGGTGGACGCCGAGCGCGCCGCGCAGCTCGTCGGACTGGGCCGCTTCCATCATCTTCGGCAGGGCCTTGATGATGGCGTTCTCGGCGAAGTAGGTGTCCTTCAGCTGGTGCGCGAACAGTGCCTTCAGATCCTTGTCGGCCATAGGGTCGTTCCTTCCAGGTTGCGGCAGCGCAGCGCCGGATGGCGGCGGCGGACTGCACGAGGTCACCGGCAACCGCTGGCCCGGCGGATCGTTCCCGACGCCGGTCAGCTTGATGGATACCGACGCCGAAGAGATCGAGGCCGCCTCTGGAAACCGCATTATACCGGCCGGTAAAGGCCTTCCTGCAATCGCTCGGCTATGCCGTGAAAGGCGAGATCGGCGGCTGCGACCTCCTCGGCATCAAGGAGGGCGAGCCGCAGCTCGTGGTGATCGGCGAGCTGAAGCAGAGCTTCAACCTGGAGCTCGTCCTGCAGGCGGTCGACCGGGCGAGCGCCTGCGACGAGGTCTGGCTGGCCGCCAGCCTGTCCCGCCGCGGCAAGGGACGTGAGAGCGACGCACGCTTCCGCAATCTCTGCCGGCGGCTCGGCTTCGGCATGCTGGGCGTTGCCAGCGATGGCAGCGTCGAGATCATCGTCAGCCCGGCCGCGCCGATGCCGCGACGCGATCCGAAGCGACGTTCTCGCCTCGTCGAGGAGCATCGGCGCCGGCGGGGCGATCCGGTGGAAGGCGGCGGCAACCGCCAGCCCGTGATGACGGCCTATCGCCAGCGCGCGCTGATCTGCGCGGCCGCCATGGCAGCCGGACCCGTACGGCCGCGCGACCTGAAGCCGACCGTGCCGGATGCACCGGGAATTCTCCTGCGCAACGTCTATGGCTGGTTCGACCGGCTGGACCGCGGCTCCTACGGCCTCTCGGAGGCCGGCCGGCAGGCGCTGCTGCGCTGGCCGCAAACGCCTCCCGACCGGACGCCGGGCGGCCCGGACGACAGGGCGGCACCGGGTGCCGAAGCGTCCAGGTGAGACGGCTGCGTCGAAGCGACCTTTCGGGCGGCGGCAGCGCGGCAGCTCAGCCCGCCGCGACCTCCGCCGCCACCTTCGCCTGTGTCGAGCCACCATCCGTGTGCTCGCTCGCCGCCTGCCAGTCGCGGGCAAACGCACCCGCGTCGTCGTCGCTCGCTTTGCGGATGGTCACCGCCACGCCCTTGTAGGCCGGCGTGCCGCTGCGGATATCGTGATGGCCGAGCGCCACCAGCCCGTTCGCCTCCGGATAGTAGGCGGCCGCCGAGCCTGCCGCGATGTCGAAGGCCACCGCGGTGAGGCCACGCAGGATGCGGCCGCCATCGGGCTCGCCCGGTATCGGCACGGCGACGAGGTCCACGCGATCGCCATGTTCGAGGCCGCGATCCGCCAGATCCTTCTCGTTGAGGAAGACGACGTCGCGGCGCCCTTTCACGCCACGATAGCGGTCGTTGAAGCCGTAGATCGTCGTATTGTACTGGTCATGGCTGCGGATCGTCGCCAGCATCAGCGCGCCAGCCTCGGTCAGCCGCGCATCCTCGTCGACGCCGCGGAAGGTGACGAAATTCGCCTTGCCGGTCTGGGTCAGCCATTCACGCTCGGAGGCCGCAATGTGGAGGCGGAAGCCGCCGGGATCGCGCACCCGTTTGTTGTAGTCCGCAAAGGCCGGGAAGACCGCCTCGATCTTGTCGCGGATGCGGTCGTAATCCTCGATGAGCCCGCGCCAGTCCGTCCGGCTGCGTGCCAGTGTCGCCATGGCAAGGCCCGCGACGATCGCCGGCTCCGAGCGCAGATCCGGCGAGGCCGGCTTCAGCGTGCCGCGCGAGGCGTGCACGACCGACATCGAGTCCTCCACCGTGATCGACTGCGGCTTGCCCGCCTGGAGATCGGTCTCGGTGCGGCCGAGGCAGGGCAGGATGTAGCTCTTTTCCGCAAGCAGCAGATGCGAGCGGTTGAGCTTGGTCGCGATATGCACGGCAAGCCGCAGCTTGCGCATGGCCGCGAAGGTCGCCTCCGGGTCCGGCATGGCGACGGCGAGGTTGCCGCCGAGGCAGATCAGCGCCTTCGCCTCGCCCCTGCCGATGGCCTCCACCGCCTCGATGGCGCCGTGGCCCTTCTCCCGCGGCGGCTCGAAGCCAAAGACTTGGCCGAGCTGGTCGAGAAAGGCCGCGCTCGGGATCTCGGTGATCCCGACGGTCCGGTCGCCCTGCACGTTGGAATGGCCGCGCAAGGGGCAGATGCCGGCACCCTCGCGGCCGATATTGCCGCGCAGAAGCAGGAGATTGGCGATCGCCTGGACGTTCGCCGTGCCCTGGCGGTGCTGCGTGACGCCCATGCCGTAGCAGATGATGACGCGTTTGGCGGCCGCATAGATGGATGCCGCCGCCTCGATCTCGCTGCGAGGCAAGCCGCTCTTCTGTTCGATGGCGTCCCAGGACGTCTCGTGGAGGTCGGCAAGGAGGTCCTCGATCCCGGCCGTATGCGCGGCGATGAAGTCGCGATCGAGCAGCCCGGTCTCACCGCGTGCAACACGCTCGGCATCCGCCTCGACCAGCGCCTTCATCAGGCCCTTCAACAACGCCAGGTCGCCGCCGATCTTCACCTGGTAATAGGAGCTTGCGATCGGCGTCGAGCCGCGCGTCGCCATCTCGATCGGGTTCTGCGGATTGGCGAAGCGTTCGAGGCCGCGCTCGCGCAAGGGGTTGAAGACGACGATCGGCGCGCCGCGCTTGGAGACCTCGCGCAGTGTTCCCAGCATCCGCGGATGGTTGGTCCCGGGATTGTGGCCGATGCAGAAGACCGCATCGGCATGATCGAAGTCCTCGATCGTCACCGTGCCCTTGCCGACGCCGATCGACTCCGGCAGGCCGACGCTCGTCGCCTCGTGACACATGTTCGAGCAGTCGGGGAAGTTGTTGGTACCGTATTCGCGCGCAAACAGCTGGTAGAGGAACGCCGCCTCGTTGGAGGCCCGCCCCGAAGCGTAGAACTCCGCCATGTTCGGGTCGGGCAGTGCCTTCAGCTCGGCGCCGATCGCTGCGAAAGCCTCGTCCCATCCGACCGCCACGAAGCGGTCGCTGGCCCGGTCATAGGCGACCGGATGCGTCAACCGGCCCGCGGCTTCAAGCGCGTGGTCCGACCAATCCCAGAGCTCGCTGACGCTGTGCTCGGCAAAGAACTGCGGCGTCACGCGCTTGGCGGTCGCCTCCCAGGCGACAGCCTTGGCGCCATTCTCGCAGAACTCGAAGGACGAGGTGTGCTTGGGGTCGGGCCAGGCGCAGCCGGGACAGTCGAAGCCGTCCGGCTGGTTCATCCGCCGCAGCGCCGTTGCTTCGCGCGAGATTGCCATCTCGGCTTTCAGAGCCGAGGCGACCGCCTGCAGTGCGCCCCAGCCGCCCGCCGGTCCGCCGTAGCGTCCGATCCCCGGCACGTCCCGTTTGCTCATCGCCGGCTCCTGTCCTGCCTTGCATGCCGTCGGGAGCGGAGACCAAACCTCCGCCCCTACTCCGCCGGAACCGTCAGCTCGCCGCCTGGAACGCCTTGCGGCCTTCCGCGTCGAGCGCGGCGAAATCCTCATCGGACAGCTGGATACCGGCCGCCGCGACGTTCTCCTCCAGATGCTCGACGCTGGAGGTGCCGGGGATCGGCAGCATCACCGGGCTGCGCTTCAGCACAAAGGCGAGTGCGATCTGGCTCGGCGCCGCGCCGTGCTTCTGCGCGATGCGGTCGAGGATCGAGCCCGGCTTGGCGAGATCGCCCGCCGCGAGCGGGAACCAGGGGATGAAGCCGATGCCCTTCTCGGTGCAGTAGTCGAGGACCTCCTCGCTGGTGCGGTCGACGAGGTTGTAGCGGTTCTGCACGGTTGCGACGGTGAAGACCTTGGAAGCCGCCTCGATCTCCTCCACCGAGACCTCGCTGAGGCCGAGATGGCGGACGATTCCCTCATCCTGCAGCTGCTTCATCGCAGCGAACTGCTCCTCGCGCGGCACCCGCGCATCGATGCGGTGAAGCTGCCAGAGGTCGATCGTCTCGACGCCGAGCTGGCGCTGGCTCTTGATCGCCTGCTGGCGCAGATATTCCGGGCGGCCGAGCGGATGCCACTCATTCGGGCCGGTGCGCACCAGCCCGCCCTTGGTCGCGACGACGATGCCCTCATAGGGCTTCAGCGCCTCGGCGATCAGCCGCTCCGATACGTCAGGGCCATAGGAATCGGCGGTGTCGATGAAATTGACGCCAAGCTCCGGCAGTCGCTTCAGCGTGGCGATCGCCCCATCATGGTCGGCAGGCTCACCCCAGATGCCCTTGCCGGTGATGCGCATGGCGCCGTAGCCGAGGCGGTTGACCTCGATGTCGCCGATCTTGAAGGTGCCGGACTGGCCCGCATTCACTGTCGCCATTGTCAGTCTCCAAATTTCCAGCGTGTCGCAGATCCCGAGGCAAGGTCCGATGGCCGATCAGGCCTTGGCGCTTCCGAGCTGCGAGGTCCGGCATATAGGGAGACCCAGCAGCCACACGAGGGGACGATCCCGAGACGGCCTGTTCTCAATGCGTCGCCATGACCGGATCAGGCGACAAGGAGGCGGACTGGAGAGACCGCCGACGTGCGCGCCGCCTCTCCGTCAGCGGCTGACGTCGACGACGACGCGTCCCCGCACCGTGCCGCCGAGGATTTCGTCCGCGACACCGATCGCATCGCTCAGCCCGATCATGCGGGTGATCGTCTGCAGCTTGCGGTGATCGAGCGTGTCCGCCAGCCGCTCCCACGCGGTGCGGCGCAGGTCCAGCGGGGCCATCACGCTGTCGATGCCGGCAAGGGTCACGCCACGCAGGATGAAGGGCGCGACCGTCGCGGGAAAGTCCATGCCGCCGGCAAGGCCGCAGGCCGCGACCGTACCGCCATATCGGATCGAGGCGCAGACATTGGCAAGTGTATGGCTGCCGACCGTATCGACGGCCCCCGCCCACCGCTCGGCCTGCAGCGGCTTGCCGGGACCTGAAAGCTCGGCCCGTTCGACGATCGTGCTCGCGCCGAGATCGCGCAGATAGGCCTCTTCCTCCGGACGACCGGTCGCCGCGGCGACGCTGTAGCCGAGACGGGCAAGCAGCGCGATCGCCACCGAACCGACGCCGCCGCAGGCGCCTGTCACCAGGATCTCGCCCACCGACGGGGTCACGCCATGCCGCTCCAGCGCCATCACGCACAGCATCGCCGTATAGCCGGCGGTCCCGATCGCCATCGCCTGGTCGGGCGCCAGGCTGGCCGGCAGTGCCACCAGCCAGTCGCCGGAGACCCGCGCCCGTTCAGCCAATCCGCCCCAGTGCTTCTCGCCGCAGCCCCAACCGTTGAGGATCACCCGGTCGCCGGCGGTCCAGGCAGCATGGCCGCTTTCCTCGACGACGCCGGCGAAGTCGATGCCTGCTATTATCGGGAAGCGCCGCACCACCGGCGAGCGGCCGGTGATGGCCAGCGCGTCCTTGTAGTTCAGCGTCGATCGCTCGATGCGGACGGTGACATCGCCCTCCGGCAGCAAGCCGGAATCGACATCGGCGATACGCGCCGAGGACCCGGCGTCGGTCTTCTCGATCAGGAGGGCGCGAAAGGATGGCGTCATCGGGATGCTCGTGTCTGCGGCACCCGGCGGATGTCGCCGGCGCCTCGGAATTCGGAACCATACGCGACCCGCGGCACAAAGCTTCGACGCGACGAGAGTGGCACGCGGCAGGATCGGTCATCCGGACGCGGCTGTCACCCTTAGCTCACCGAGATGACACGACATGCATTCCACCGCGATGCGGCGGCTGAGACTCTGGGCAGACCAGCGCGGCAAAGCCCGCTCGCGCCGAGGGAGGCTCTCTCCGCCGGTCGCCCCCTCGCCTCACCGCATGTTGGTTTGCGAATGCCAGTTCCAGGCGGTGTCGACGATCGATTGGAGATCATGACGCGGCGACCAGCCGAGCACGGTCCTGGCCAGTCGATTGTCGGCCACCAGCGCCGGCGCATCGCCGGCGCGGCGGCCCTCATACCGGACGGGCAGCGGCCGGCCGCTCTTGGCCTCGATGGCGCTGAGGATCTCCTTCACCGTCGTACCGACGCCGGTGCCGAGGTTCAGCGCCGTGCTGGTGCCGCCGTCGAGCAGGTAGCGCACCGCACGCGTATGCGCATCGGCAAGATCCATGACATGCACGAAGTCGCGCACGCATGTTCCGTCGCGCGTCGGGTAGTCGCTGCCAAAGACCTTGAAGCTGGCGCGCCGTCCGAGAGCCGCCTCGATGGCGAGCGGGATGGCATGCGTCTCGGGATCATGGCGCTCGCCGATGCGCCCCTGCGGATCCGCCCCGGCGGCGTTGAAATAGCGCAGGATCACCGAGCGGAAGCCGGCGCTGGCATCCAGATCCGTCAGCACCTGCTCGACCATGTGCTTGCTGCGGCCATAGGGGTTGATCGGCGCCTGGCGATGGGTTTCCACCATGGGCACCGCATCCGGCTCGCCATAGGTTGCGCAGGTCGAGGAGAAGACGAGCTTGTCGACGCCGGCCTCGGCGGCGGCAGCCAGCAGGGACAGCGTTCCCGCGACATTGTTGCGGTAGAAGGCAAACGGTTCGCGCACCGACTCGCCGACCTCGATGAGAGCGGCGAAGTGCACGATGGCGACAGGCTCGTGCCGGCGCAGAACGGCCGTCAGGCGATCCGTGTCATGAATGTCACCGACTTCGAGCGGCCCCCAACGCACGAAGCCCTCATGGCCGTGCTCGAGATTGTCGTAGACGACGGGAACGAAGCCGTTGTCGGCAAGATCGAGACAGGTATGCGATCCGATATAGCCGGCGCCGCCGACGACGAGAACATTGGCCAAGGGCACCCCGTTAGACGCTGCAGCCATGGATATCGAGGCACGAACTGTGCCGCCGGCAGGGCATGATCAAGCGCATCGCTGCAGCGGCAGCGGCGGTTGATCCTTCCGTCCTGAGTTGGAGGGCGTCGAAGATCCGCAGCACAATCGGGACCGCGTCAGAACAGCGAGATGACGTGGCCGCCCTCGCCGTCGGTGATCGCCTGCAGTGCGTCCTCGGCATCGAAGGCCATGGCAACGCCGCTATGGCCGCATTCGCGGATGATCGCTCGCGACACGGTGTCGACGAGATCGTCGTCGTCCAGCCCGTGGGCGGCGGCAATACGGCTTGCAGTGAGGTTGACGATCAGGGTCGATCCATTGGCACGAGCCCGGCCCACGGCCTCGCGCACCATAGCATGTGTCATATCAAGCATGGCCACCTCCGTTTCCCAGGTGAGATGACCTGACGCCGCGAAGCCTGTCTCTCACTTAGGTGAAGGAGCGGCCTGCAGGCAGAGAAAATCGGCGTCGGCATGGCTCGAACGGCAGGCGCCTTATTCGTCGTCCTGCAGGATCCGGATGGCGTCGCCGTCGAGATCCTCGAACTGCCCGCTGCGATAGGCCCAGAGGAAGGCGCAAAGGCCGAGCGCGCCCAGCCCGAGCGCGATCGGGATCAGGATCAGGAGATTGGTCATGCCGGAACCTCCAGCGTTGTCGGCCGCTCCTGCCGCGCCGCGGCTGCGCCTGCAGCAACATCCAGCGCTTTCGGATCGGGAAACCGCAGGCGAAGCCGCAGCGTGTTGCCGACCACGATGATCGACGAGCTCGACATCGCGATGGCCGCGATCAGCGGCGTCACGCCACCAAACATCGCAAGCGGTATGGCGATCGTATTGTAGGCGATCGCGATCGCGAAATTCTGCTTCACAAACGATACGACCGCACGGGACAGCTTCCAGGCGTCGATCACGCCCGCGAGAGAGGCATTCAGGAAGACGAAGTCGGCATTGGCACGGCCGACATCGGAGGCCGCCGCCGGCGTCATCGAGACATGCGCCGCCCCGAGCGCGGGCGCGTCGTTGATGCCGTCGCCGACGAAGAGCACCGGACCGCCTTCGCGCCCAAGCGCTGCGATGCGCTCGACCTTGGCGGCCGGCGACATGGATGCGAAGGCGTGGCCGGCGGCGATCGGCAGACGCGCCCGCAGCGCTTCGACGCTGGCGGCGGTGTCGCCGGAGAGAAGATGCGAGGTGATGCCGCCTGCCTGGAACTCGCGCAGCGTCGCTTCGGCATCCGGCCGCAGTTCGGCTTCGACGGCGAGCGGCTGCAGCGCGAAACCGGCCCCGGCAAACCACAAAGTCGCCTCGTCCTCACCAGCCGCGCGAGCCGAGGCACCGGTGGCAACGGCCGCGGCGAAGTCCCGCCGGCCGAGGCGCACGGCCATGTCGCCGATCCGGCCCTCGATGCCGGCGCCGGCGATCTCGCCGACATCCGTCACGCTGAGCGGCTGCACGCCGCGGCCGGCGGCGAGCGCCGTCACCGCTTGCGACAGCGGGTGGCGGCTGTTCGATGCAAGACCTGCCGCGGCAGCAAGCGCGGCATCGTCGATCCCGCCCGCGCCGAGCTTCAGATGCGGCAAGGTCAGCGTCCCGGTCTTGTCGAAAACCGCCTGGCGCACCTCGGCCATGCGCTCGAAGGCCGAGCCGTTGCGCACCAGGATGCCGCGGCGCATCAGGATGCTGGCGCCAACGACCTGGGCGATTGGCACCGCGAGACCAAGCGCGCACGGACAGGTCACGATCAGCACGCAGACCGCCGCACGGATCGCGGCGTGCCAGTCCTGGGTCACCAGCATCCATCCCGCAAAGGTCGAGAAGGCGAGGATGTGGACGAGCGGGGCGTAGAGCGTGGCCAGCTTGTCAGCGAGGCGGACATAGGATGCTTTGCCCTGCTCGGCGGCTTCCATCAGCCGGACCATCTCGCTGACGAGACTATGGCCGGCATCGGCCGTCGCTTCCACCTCGACCGACCGCGTCAGGTTGACGGCGCCGGCCTCCACCTTGGCGCCGGCGGACACGGAAACGGGCAGGCTTTCGCCTGTCGCCATCGACCGGTCCACGTCGGTGCGCGTGCCGTCCGCCAGGCGGCAATCGACGGCGAAACGCTCGCCGACGGCGACGAGCAGCCGCATGCCGGGACGGATCTCGTCTACCGGAACATAGAGCGTGGAGCCGTCCGGCATGATCCGCATGGCGCCTTTGGCGGCAAGACGGGTGAGCTGCTCGACGCCGCCGCGCGCCCGCTCGCGCATGAGGTGGTCGAGAACCCGGCCGATCAGCAGGAAGAAGATCAGCGAGACGGAGGCATCGAACCAGGATTCGCCGGTGCCGATCGTCGCCTCGTAGACGCTGAGACCGAGCGTCAGGAGCACGGCCAGCGCGATCGGCACATCCATGTTGAGGCGCCCGGAGCGCAGCGCCGACCAGGCGGAGCGATAGAAGGGCTGGCCGGCATAGAGCGTCGCCGGCACCGCCAGCAGCGCCGACAGGTAGAGGAACAGCGTGCGCGTCGTGCCGTCGGCGCCGGACCAGACCGATACCGACAGGAGCATGACGTTGGCCGAGGCGAAGCCGGCGACCACGAGCGCCCGGATCAGGCTGGCGGTGACGGCGCTGCCGTCGGTCAGCTCACCTGAAAGGTCGAACAGCTCGGCCTTGTAGCCGAGCTTCTCCAGCGTCTCGACGATCTGGAACGGCTCGGCCATCGCAGCGTCCGCCTCCACCATCACGCGACGGGTGGAGAAGTTGACGCGGGCGGAACGCACGCCTTGGACGCGCTTCAGCCCGCGTTCGATCGTCTGGATGCAGGCGGCGCAGTGGATCGCCGGTGCCGCAAGGACGTAGCGGACGCTGTCGTCGTCGAGAGCGACCCCGGAGGCGCGGAACTCCTCGCGCCGCAGCGCGTCGGGCGATCCGATGAAGTCAGCGGCCTGGTCGGGCGTGACGCCGATGCAGCAGCTCATCGTCCCGCTTCCCCGCCGGCAATGCGCGCCGGCTCGATATAAAGGCGCTTCGTGGTCACGAAGCTCTCCGTCTTGCCGTCGACCGCGGTGACGGTGGCGTCCCAGGCGCCGGCGCCGAGCTTCGTCTCTGCCTCATAGCGGCCGGACGGCGCCAGAGCGAGGGTCAGCACGTGGTCGTCATGGTCGGTGTTCGGCCGTGTCATCGCGACGCTGAGCTTGGCCGCGACCGGCTTGCCGCCGGCATCATTCAACGCCACCGCCACCTTGGTCTCGCTCGCCGTGACCGCGACGGTCCAGCCGAGCTTCTGCTGGCGCTTCATGTCCTCCAGCTTCGCGTTGAACTGCTGGCTGGCGACATAGGAGTTCTTCACCACGAGACCGGACCAGCTGCCCGTCGCCGCCACGGCCATGATGACGTTGACGGAGATGATCGTGCCGAAGAAGAGCAGCATGACCAGGAACATGTGCGTCCCGGTGAAGCGCCAGGTCTCTTTCGTGGTCATCATGTCACCTCGTCTTCGCGGGGGCGTCGAAGGCTGCACCGACGGACGTGGCATCCGAGCCGGCCGTGTCCGCAACGTCGATGCGGAAGTCTTGCCGTTCGCCCGCAATCGCAGCCATCGGCTGTGAAACGAGGACGCGCAGCGTCTGCACGCGATCGGCCGGAACCTCGATGAGGGCAGCGCCATCCGCCTCGATCCGGCGGTTGGGGATGGTCATCTCCGCCTGCGGCAAACCCTGGACCGAGACGCGGAACACCCGCGGCTCGGTCAGCATGTTGGAGATGCGGACCGTATAACCATTGCGGATGCTGCCGTCGGACAGGCGCACATAGACCGGGTTGCGATCATGCTGAACGCTGGCCTCCAGCCGCTCGCGCGTCGCCAGCGAGATCAGCATGGCGATGCCGACGAGCGCCCAAAGGCCGAAATAGATCAGCGTGCGCGGCCGCACCATCTCGCGCCAGCGAAAGGCGACGAAGTTCGGCTTCAGCCGGCCCGTCTGCGCGTCGCGCACCTGCGACGGCCGGATCGTGCCGGTCTCGTCGCTGGCGAGCGCCATATTGGCATTGTAGTCGGACAGGGTGGCGTAGGAGATCAGCCCGCGTTCGCGCCCCGTCTTGTCCATGACGCTGTCGCAGGCGTCGATGCAGAGGGCGCAGGTGATGCACTCCATCTGCTGGCCCTCGCGGATGTCGATGCCCATCGGGCAGACCACGACGCAGGCATTGCAGTCGACGCAGTCGCCGACCGGCAGGCCCGCCGCGGTCGCCTTCTTCTGGTGGCGCGAGCGCGGCTCGCCGCGCCAGTCATTGTAGGTGACGGTCAGCGAGTTCTCGTCGAGCATCGCGGCCTGGATGCGCGGCCAGGGGCACATATAGGTGCAGACCTGCTCGCGCATGAAGCCGCCGAAGACGTAGGTGGTCGCGGTCAGGATGCCGACGGTCATATAGGCGACCGGGGCCGCCTGCAGCGTGACCACATCGACCAGAAGCGTCGGCGCATCGGCAAAATAGAAGATCCAGGCGCCGCCGGTGAGAACGGCGATCACCAGCCAGATGGCGTGCTTGGCAAGGCGCTTGCCGGCCTTGTCGAGGCTCATCGGGGCCTTGTCGAGGGCAATCCGCTTGTTGCGGTCGCCTTCGATGAAGCGTTCCACCACCAGAAAGAGATCGACCCACACCGTCTGCGGGCAGGTGTAGCCGCACCATGCGCGGCCGACCACCGAGGTGATCAGGAACAGGCCGAGGCCGGCCATGATCAAGAGGCCGGCAACGTAGTAGAATTCCTTCGGCCAGATCTCGATGAAGAAGAAATAGAAGCGCCGGTTGGCGAGATCGACGAGGATCGCCTGGTCGGGCGCGTAAGGTCCGCGGTCCCAGCGGATCCAGGGCGCGAAATAGTAGATCGACAGCGTCACCGCCATGATGATCCACTTCAGGCGACGGAACTGCCCCTCGGCGCGCTTGGGATGGATCTTCTTGCGGGCGGCATAGAGCGGCCCGCGCTGCCTGGCACTGTTGACCGGTTCCGCGTCGACACGATCGACGCTGTCGTAAACGAGCATGTCTGTCTCCGGATGGGCGCCGCGGGACCCCGACCCGCATCACCCGGGAAAAGTCTCTCCGGAGGTTGTTTAGGCTCTCAGGCGAAGCCCAACCTTGATCTGAGTCAACGTGCAAAAGGCTGGTGCCCGGTCCCCCAACCAGGCACCAGCCCAGGCGCAGCAGCCCGAAGGCCGTGGCCTATCAGCGGATCGTTGCGGATGGCCCGCCGCTCAGCGAGTAGACATAGGTCGCAAGCTCCTTGACCGTCGTGTCGCCGAGGCGCCCTTCCCAGGCCGGCATGACGCCGTGCTTCGGGCTGGTGACCTGCGCGACGACCTGGTCCTGGTCGGTGACCCGCAGCCAGATAGGGTCGTTCAGCGCCGGCGCGCCCATCTCGGGCATGCCTTGGCCGGTGTCGCCATGGCAGGCGGCGCAGTTCTCGGTAAAGACCTGCTCGCCCGCCGCCACGTCGCCGTACTTCGGCGGCACCTTGGCGATGTTCATGACATAGGCAGACACGTTGCGGATCTGGTCGCGGTCGAGGATTCCGTCACGCCCGAAGGCCGGCATCTCCGAGACGCGCGTCTCGGGATCGTCGCTGCGGATGCCATGCGCGATGGTCTGGCGAATGTCGTCGATCGAGCCGCCCCAGAGCCAGTCGTCGTCCTGCAGGTTCGGGTAGCCGGGACCGCCGGCCGCCCCCATGCCGTGGCACTGGACGCAGTTGACGGAGAAGGCCGACTTGCCGGCCGAGACCGCGAACTGGAACAGCTCCTGGTCGTTGATGATGTCCTGCATCGTGGCGGCATTGGCGACGCGCTGGCGATAGTCGGCCTGATTGGCGATGGCGCCCTCGATCTCCGACTGCACCGCGCCTCGGCTGCTCCAGCCGAGCAGGCCCTGCGTGGCCCGGTCGATCATCGGAATGGCCGGGTAGAGGATCATGTACACCACGGCGAAGACGATCGTGGCATAGAAGGTCCAGAGCCACCACCGCGGCATCGGCGTGTCGAGCTCGCGGATACCGTCCCAGGAATGGCCCGTCGTGGCCGTGCCGGTCGGTTCGTCGATTTCTCTATCGGCCATGGACGTTATCCTCCCTGAAGGGAATGGCGGCCGCGTCCTGTGCAATCTGGCGGGCGCGTGGACGGAAGAGGGCGTAGCCGACGACGAGCAGGAAGAAGCACGTCATGGCGAGGAGGCCCCAGGAGTCGGCGAAGTGCCGCATCGCGGTGTAGGTTTCCATGGCGTCAGCGTCCTTCCTCGGGGGCCGGCTTGTAGGCGCCGACATCGACCAGCGTTCCCAGCATCTGCAGATAGGCGACAAGCGCGTCCATCTCGGTGATGCGGCTCGGATCGCCGTCGAAGTCGCGGATCTGCGCCTTCGGGTAGCGGGCTTCGACACCGGCCGTGTCGCCCTCGCCGGTCGCCTGGGCCTTCACGTCGGCGACGGCGTTCTGGATCATCTCCTGGCTGTAGGGGACGCCGACATCGGTGTTGGCGACGAGGTCGGCGCCGATGGTCGCGAAGTCGAGGTCGGTCTTTGCCAGGAAGCCGTAGGTCGGCATGATCGACTCCGGCACCACCGCCCGCGGATCCTTCAGGTGGGCGACATGCCATTCGTCCGAATAGCGGCCGCCGACGCGGGCAAGATCAGGTCCGGTTCGCTTGGAGCCCCACTGGAAGGGGTGGTCGTACATGGACTCGGCCGCCAGGCTGTAGTGGCCGTAGCGCTCCACCTCGTCGCGGAAGGGCCGGATCATCTGGCTGTGGCAGACGTAGCAGCCCTCACGGATGTAGACGTTGCGCCCCGCCAGCTCCAGCGGCGTGTAGGGCCGCATCCCTTCCACCTTCTCGATCGTGTTCTCGAGATAGAAGAGCGGTGCGATCTCCACGATGCCGCCGATGGTGACGACGATGAAGGAGAGGATCAGGAGGAGCGTGGCGCTCCTCTCGATCTTGGCGTGATGCGCGAAAGGCGACTTCTTGTCAGTTGTGCTGGACATGGTCCTTGCTCCCAGGCTCAGGCCGCCGGCGCCAGGCGCGCCTGGCCCATCGGCGTTTCGGCTCGCACCGCGCCCCGGATGGTTTTCAGGAGGTTGTAGTTCATCACCAGCGCGCCGGAGAGGTAGAGGAGACCACCGAGCACACGCATGATGTAGTAGGGGCGGAGGGCCGCGACCGTTTCGACGAAGGAGTAGACCAGGAAGCCCTGCTCATCGTACTCGCGCCACATCAGGCCCTGCATGATGCCCGACACCCACATGGAGGCGGCGTAGAGAACGATACCGATCGTCGCCAGCCAGAAGTGCCAGTTGACGAGGCGCAGGCTGTAGAGCTGCTCACGCTTCCAGAGCCGCGGGACCATGTAATAGAGCGCGCCGAAGGTGATCATGCCGTTCCATCCGAGCGCGCCGGAATGGACGTGGCCGATGGTCCAGTCGGTGTAGTGGCTGAGCGAGTTCACAGCCTTCACCGACATCATCGGACCCTCGAAGGTGGCCATGCCGTAGAAGGCGACGGCGATCACCATCATGCGCAGCACAGGGTCGGTCCGCAGCTTGTCCCAGGCGCCCGACAGCGTCATCAGGCCGTTGATCATGCCACCCCAGGACGGCATCCAGAGCATCACCGAGAACACCATGCCGAGCGTCTGGGCCCAGTCGGGCAAGGCCGTGTAGTGCAGGTGATGCGGACCTGCCCAGATATACATGAAGATCAGCGACCAGAAGTGGATGATCGACAGGCGATAGGAGTAGACCGGACGGTTCGCCTGCTTCGGGATGAAGTAATACATCATGCCGAGGAAGCCGGCGGTCAGGAAGAAGCCGACCGCATTGTGGCCGTACCACCACTGCGTCAGCGCGTCCTGCACGCCCGAGAAGGCCGAATAGCTCTTCGCGCCGAGGAAGCTGACCGGCATCGCCAGGTTGTTGACGATGTGCAGCATCGCGATCGTCACGATGAAGGACAGGTAGAACCAGTTGGCGACGTAGATGTGCGGCTCTTCGCGCTTCACGACGGTGCCGAGGAAGACCACGAGGTAGCCGACCCAGACGACCGTCAGCCAGAGGTCCACATACCACTCGGGCTCGGCATATTCCTTGCTCTGGCTGATGCCGAGCAGATAGCCGCTCGCGGCGAGCACGATGAAGAGCTGGTATCCCCAGAACACCCACCAGGCGAGATCGCCGCCGAAGAGGCGCGCGCGGCAGGTGCGCTGCACGATGTAGAAGGACGTTGCCAGGAGGGCATTGCCGCCGAAGGCGAAGATCACCGCCGAGGTGTGCAGCGGCCGCAAGCGCCCGAAGTTGAACCAGGGCTCGAAGTTCACCAGCGGATAGGCCAGCTGCAGCGCGATGATCACGCCGACGAGAAGGCCGATCGCGCCCCAGAACATCGTCGCCAGGGCGCCGGCGCGCACGACGCCGTCCATATAGGGGCCGTCGTCGTCACGCACGCCGAAGATCGCGACCTTGGCGCCGCGCGGCGTCGTCTGGATCTGGCGCAGCAGCACCATGGTAGCCGCCGCAAGGACGATTGTCAGGACATAGGCATGGATTCGGAACGCGGCGTCCGCTGCGAACGCCGCCCCCATCAGCGCCGCGAAGGCCGCTAGGCCGACGACGATCGTCTCCGTCGTGAATTTCATGGAAGTTCCCCTTGAGGCAGCTCGGGCGTGACGCGAAGGCCGGCGCCGAGTGGAGCGTTAGGAGAGTGCGGGGCGAGGTGCTTTGATCTGCGTCAAGGAAGACGCGGAGCATCCGGGCGATTGGAATCAACACGATCCACGAAGGGAGCGTCGATGGATAGCCCGCTCGCGGCCCGGGAAGAGGGCTTGCCCACGGTGATCGATGGCGAAACTCCGGATGCCGGCGTCATCGAAGCGGCCCTGCGTCCTGCCGGGGCGGAACGCGACTGCTGCGGCGGATGCCGCGCAGCCTCGATCATCGATCCGCTGCTGCATCTGCGCCATGCTCATCGCGAGCAACGCGACCTCTGTGAACGGCTGGAGGCCATAGCCGACAGCCTGCCCTATCCGGACGCGGCGGAGTGCCGGCAGCTCGCCCATGACGTGGAGGAGGCGCTCGACCGTCATCACCGGCTCGAGGATGAGATCCTGTTTCCGCTGCTGCGCCGCCGGCTCGGCGCGCAGTCACCGCTTCAGGGCAGCATCGACCGCCTGATGGTGGAGCATATCGAGGATCGCGACCATGCTGCCGAGGCGGCCGAGAACCTCATGCGCCTCGCGGACGGTTGCAAACGGTGCGAAGTCGACGCGATCGCCTTCCAGCTGCGCGGCTTCTTCGAGGCGATGCAGCGTCATCTTGCCTTCGAGGACGAGGTGATCTTGCCGAAGGCGGAGGCGTTGCTGACCAACGAGGAGATGGCGCAGCTCCTCGCCGATTTCCGCCAGGCGTCGAAGCGCTGTGCCGATGCGGACATGCCGGCGCGCACGCTGCGTCCGGTCGGCTAGCTGATCGCCATCAGGAGAAGCGGCATGGTCCCGGCAGCGGTCGGGCATCCGGCCCCGGCTATTCGCCGGCGGCCCGTTCCAGGGCACGCAGCGACGGGATCCTCACCGCGCGCGCGCTGTCGAACTCGATCACCTTCGCCTTGCGCAGAGCGGTCATCTGCCGCGATACCGTCTCGATGGTGAGGCCGAGGAAATCGGCCATGTCGCCCCGGCTGAGCGGCAGGTCGATGGCCACCCCCTGCCCGCTTGGCGGCTGCGGCGCGGAGTGCCGGGCGATCATCAGGAGATAGCTGGCGATCTTCTCGCGCGCGGTCTTGCGCCCAAGCGTCATCATCCAGTCGCGCGCCTCGTCGAGCTGCTCCAGCGTCTGCGCCAGAATGCGATGCTCGAGCTCGGGATTGTCCCGCATCATCGATTCGAATTCGGCCCGCGGGAAGCTGCAGAGATGCACGTCGCCCGACGCCTCGGCCGTCAGGTGGCTTTCCGCGCGGAACGGGCGGCCCAGGAAGTCCGGCGCAAACTGCAGCCCGACGATCTGCTGGCGTCCATCCGGCAGGAGCTTGGACAGCTTCACGACGCCGTTGAGGACGTTGGAGAAGGAGATGACATCATCCTCGTCGCAGACGACGCTCTCTCCGGACTTCAACGTCTTGCGGACCGAGATCTTGGACAGGCGCAGGAGATCGTCGCCCGGCAAGGCTCCGCAGACGCCGCGGTGCCGCGCCTCGCATGACTCGCACAGCTTCGGCACCACCTGCCCGTCGGGCTCGGGATGATGCACGTCGCTTCTCTTGGGCCGTACAGAAGACACGTCCGCCTCGCCTCTCCTTTCAAGCGCCTCGACCACCGCCGCGGCTACAACAATCCGGATCGTTGACGCAGATCAACGTCGCTGCGTGCATAGCTGCTAGCAGTTGCAGCATGCAGAACGATCTCGTCCTCCGTCACGCCGCACCGGTCCCTCGCTACACGAGCTACCCGACCGCGCCGCATTTTCATACCGGTATCGACAATGCGGCGTACCGGCTCTGGTTGCAGCAAC
Organism: Mangrovicella endophytica; assembly: GCF_002893625.1. GTDB lineage: Bacteria > Pseudomonadota > Alphaproteobacteria > Rhizobiales > Rhizobiaceae > Mangrovicella > Mangrovicella endophytica. Next base: position 63,457 of record NZ_PKMZ01000014.1, read on the forward strand.
TGCCCCCACGCAGCCGGCTGTCGCTCTATCTCCACATTCCCTTCTGCGACCAGCTCTGCTGGTTCTGCGGCTGCCATACCAAGCACACGCGCCGCTATGATCCGGTAGCCAACTACCTCGTCCGGCTGAAGGCCGAAGCCGCTCTTCTTGCGCAAGCGTTGCCCAATGGCATCACCATCGGGTCGATGCACTGGGGCGGCGGCTCGCCGACTATCCTGACGCCCGATGACACCGTGGGCTTGGCCGAGCACCTGAAGTCCATTTTGCCGTTCGCGGATGACGCAGGCTTCTCCGTCGAGCTCGATCCACGCGACCTCGACGAAGCCAAGCTCGACGCCTTCGCCGCAGCCGGCATGACCCGCGCCTCCATCGGCGTGCAGGATTTCAGCCCCGAGGTTCAGCAGGCGATCAACCGGCTGCAGAGCCTCGAAGTCACCCGCTGGACGGTGGAAGGATTGCGCCGCCGTGGCGTCGCGTCCATCAATCTCGATCTCGTCTACGGCCTGCCGCACCAGACGCAGGAGCGCCTGCTGGCGACCGTCGCCCAGGCGCTCGCCCTCCAGCCGGATCGTCTCGCGGTGTTCGGCTACGCGCATGTGCCGCAGATGAAGAAGCACATGGAGATGATCGACACGGCGTGGCTGGCAGGGCCATTAGAGCGCTTCGACATGGCGCGTGCCGCGGCCGGACGGATCGTCGAGGCCGGCTATACGACCATCGGCTTCGACCACTTCGCCAAACCCGAGGACACGCTTGCCAAGGCCCGGCGCGAGAACCGGCTGCGCCGCAACTTCCAGGGCTATACGGACGATGCGGCGGACGCGATCGTCGGACTTGGCGCCTCGGCCATCGGCTCGCTGCCGGACGGACACATCCAGAATGTCGTCGCCACGGCGGACTACATGCGGATCGTCGATGCCGGCGAACTGCCGATCGCACGCGGCATCGAGCTTAAGGCAGACGACCGCCTGCGCGGCTATGTCATCGAGCGGCTGACATGCGACTTCGCCGTCTCAGTCGACGATCTGCGGAGCCGCTTCGGCGCCGCGGCCGATCCGATCCTGTTCGAGTTCGCACTGGCTGCCGAGAACGACCGCGACGACCTCGCCACCTTTGACGGAACGCGGTTCGCCGTCACGGCCAGGGGTCAGCCTTTCGTGCGCAGCATCGCCGCGGGCTTCGACGCCTACCTCGCCGGCGGCACCGCACGCCACTCGATGGCGGTATAGGGGGAGGTGGTACACGGTCCGGGATGATACGGCGACAAAGCTGCGGGCTGCTCCAGGGCCGCCGGTCGTGCCTTGGAAAGGGCTGAATCGCGTCCATTGCTCCAGTGCCGCGCGGCATGGTAGCTGCGTGGGCGTTCGCGGCACGGAACTTTGATGATCAACGCAATCAGTGGCGCCGTCGCCGACATTCGCAAAGGACTCGGCATGTCCGGCGTCTGGGTGGCGCTGGCGCATGAAGACGTCGGGGACGCGCATCGCCGGACGCTGCTCGGCCCCGCTTGGCTGCTGATCAATTACCTGCTGTTCGCCGGAACCTTCGTCGTCATCTTCGACGATGGCCGTACGCCAGGCTTTCCCGCCTATGTCGCGGTGGGTCTGCTCGTCTGGCTCTTCATCAGCGATGGCGTTAGCCAGGGCATCGTGCTGTTCCAGCGCGAACAGAGCTTCATCCAGGGCACCGTCCTGCCGCTGTCGATCTACATCCTACGCATGACGATGCAACTGGTGATCCGGGCAGGCTATGCTTTAGCGGGCTGCGCGATGATCCTCCTGTTCTTCCACGTCATGCCGTCGGTCGGATGGCTGTGGTCGATCCTCGGCGTCATGATCGTGCTCGTGATGATGCCGGGGCTGATGATCATCTGCGCCGTTGCCGGCACCGTCTTCCCTGATCTTCAGTTCATCGTCGGCAATCTGATCAGGCTAGGCGTCTTCCTGACACCGGTCTTCTGGGTTCCCGCCACCGCTGTCGGGCTTCACAAGATCTTCTACCACTGGAATCCCTTCACCTACTTCTTGGAGGTGGTTCGTATTCCGATCATGTACGGGATCTTCCCCGAGAGAGCATTCGTCATTGCAATCGCGGCAACCGCGGTCACGTGGCTCACGGCCCTTATGCTCCTCGGCATCTATCGTAAGAAGATCGTGTTCCTGCTCTGATGACATCTTTGCGTGCTCACGACCTTCGGCTGGTCTACAAACTGCCGCGCAAGCTGTCGCTGGCACTGCGCGACCGACGGGTTGCCGATGGCGGCAGTTCGGTCGGCGGGCGCACCGCCGGCAACACCGTCGTTGCACTGGACGGTGTGAGTTTCGATCTGGAGGCCGGTGATCGTCTCGGCCTCGTCGGAACCAATGGAGCCGGCAAGACCTCGCTCCTGAAACTGCTCTACGGCATATTCGAGCCGAGCGGCGGCCGCATCGAACGCAGCGGTCGCGTCGATGCCCTCTTCAACATCCAACTCGGCTTCCGTCCAGAAGCCACCGGCCGTCGCAACATCGTCCTGCGCGGCCTGATCAATGGATGGCCACGGGCCGAAATCGACAGGCGGATGGACGAAATCATCGCGTTCAGCGAACTCGGCGACTTCATCGATGCGCCGTTCAAGTCCTACAGCCAGGGCATGGCGGCACGCCTCGCCTTCGCCATCGCCACCAGCTTCGAGCCCGAAATATTACTGATGGACGAGTGGATCGGAGCCGGTGATCCAGCTTTCCAGGAACGCGCGCGGCAACGCATGGAAGAGCTGGTGGCACAGGCCGGCATCATCGTGCTGGCATCGCACCAGCACTCGCTGCTGAAGCGCACCTGCAACAAGATTCTCGAACTTGAGAGCGGGACGATCAAGTATTTCGGTCCGTCGGCTGCCTATTTCGAGGCGCAAAGCAAACCCTGAGCGGCAACGGTCTTACGACCGCAACCCTGAGGCTTTCGCCAGCTCCATTGGGAAGTTTTCTGCGCCAAGATAATCGCACTTGACGCAACGTCGGGCCTCTTGCATGCTCAAACTATTCAGTAAAAACCAATGGCTCGTGCGGGCCACCTGAAGCATTCCTGATGAATGGGCGCTGGATGGCGATTTCCGGCATACGGTCGGCGCTGAGTGTCGGCTGCTTGCTTGGCGTTTGCGTTTTGTTGGCGCTGCTTGCCTCGGCGAGCCAGGGCGCGGAAGGAACATGGGTCGTGGCCAAGATGCAGGATCGGCAGAAACAGTCGCCGCCGGCGGATCGTCTGGCGGGCAAGACCGTCGGGGAGCGGCTTGCGGTGACTGGCGTGCGGATCAGCGTCGGGAATGCCGTCGAGTGCACAAAGATCAGGATGCCGACCGGAGAGGAGGTCGGCGTCTCTTATCTTGCGCCGACCATCGCCATCGGAACGACCGTCAAGGTCAGCGGTGTCGTCGCCAACATGACGACGTGCCTTGGGCCGGTCATCGCCGTGGAGACGGCCGAGGTCGTCGGACAATAGCAGGCATGAGGGGAGCTCTGGCGGCAGCCGGGCAGGAAGACTAGCACGCTCGTCCGCTGGACGCCGGACAAGGGGGATTGTCCATGCCGATTCCAACCGATCCGCTGCTTGCACAGCAGTGGCATCTGATCCAATCCAATCCGAATCTTTTGGACCTCAACGTCCGTGGAGCCTGGGAACAGGGCTATACCGGCGCCGGCATCCGTGTCTTCGTGATTGACGACGGGTTCGATTACAACCACGTGGACCTTGCGCCGAATTACAACCAGAACCTCGACTACGACTACGTCTCCAACACCGGCGATCCGTTCGGGAATTTCGATGACTCCCACGGTACGGCCGTGATGGGCATCATCGGTGCTGCCGCCAACGGCACGGGGGCGGTCGGCGTTGCCTATCAGTCTGAGATCATCGGCTACCGGCTTTATGGCTTGATCAGTAATCAGTGGCTGAACAACGTCCGCGACGGCATTCGCGATGCCGCCGACAACGGCGGCGACGTCATCAATATCAGCCAGGGCATGGCCAATGCCGCTTCGACGCTGTTTGGTACCGGGCTAAGCGCGACGGCGATCCAGGAGATTCGCACCTCTATCGGCCATGCCGTCGATACGGGTCGCGATGGCTTCGGCACCATGATCGCCAAGTCGGCTGGCAATTCCCGCGGCACCAATTTCGACGTCAATGCCGATCCCTGGACCAACGACACGCGCCAGGTCGTGGTCGCAGCCGTGGACCAGAACGGCTACGTATCCAGCTATTCCAGCCATGGCGCTGCCAATCTGGTGTCAGCCTTCGGCACGCCGGGCGAGGTCGTGACGACAGACCGGACGGGGTCTGCCGGTTATGATCCTGGCGACTATACGTCCGGCTTCAACGGCACCTCGGCCGCCGCACCGGAGGTGGCCGGCGTCATGTCGCTCATCCTCGATGCCAATGAAGGGCTCGGCTGGCGCGACGTGCAGGACATCCTGGCCTATTCGGCACGCCATGTCGGCAGCGCCGTCGGTGCTCCGGCGGCGGGATCGGAATTCTTCAGCTGGTCCTTCAACGGCGCGCGCAACTGGAACGGCGGCGGTCTCCACTTTTCCAACGACTACGGCTTCGGCCTGGTGGATGCCAGGGCGGCGACCCGCCTGGCGGAGTCTTGGCTGTTCGACACCGTCGCACATACCTCTGCAAACCAGACGTCGACGGTCGCGGACCTTGCGAATTTCAACGCCACCATCCCGGACGGCAACACCACCGGCACCACCTTCAACATCACGGAAAGCGACAACATACTCGTTGAACGCGTGGCGCTGCAGATCGACTTCACCACAACCTACGTATCAGACGTCATCATCCGTCTGACGTCGCCGAACGGCACCGTCAGCACACTGCTTTACAAGCCGGGCCTGACAGGGAGTGCCGGCGGCACCGACTTCAGCGGCTACTACACGCTGGAAAGCCAGCAGTTCCGCGGCGAGTCCAGCGCCGGTACATGGCAGGTCCAAGTTGTCGATGCGGTCAATGGCGACACGCTGACGGTGCGCGATCTCATCCTGACGACCTATGGCGCGTCACAGAACATCAACGACCGCTACGTCTACACGGACGAGTTCTCCGACTACGCCGGTACCAGTGGCCATGCCACCACAATCAACGACACGAATGGTAGCAGCTTCGACGTCGTCAACGCCTCGGCGGTGAGCACCGCATCCACCATCAACCTCGACGGATCGGCATCGACGATCGACGGCGTAACCGTCTACTTCAACGGCGTGGATGATGCCATTGGCGGCGACGGAGCCGATACACTCCGGGGTAATGGCCTGGCCAACTATCTCTGGGGTATGCGCGGTAGCGATATCCTCGACGGTGGTGCCGGTGCCGATACGATGTACGGCGGAAGCGGCGGCGACCGCTACTATGTCGACAATGCCGGCGACGTCGTCGACGAAAGCGCCGCCGGCTCAGACGGCTACGACGTCGTCTGGTCCTCGATCAGCACCAATCTCGCCGACACGCTTCACTTCAAGGGAGCGGTGGAAGCCGTGCGTCTGACGGGCGCGGCGGCGATCAACGCCACCGGAAACGCTCTCGCCAATCAGCTGATCGGCAACAATAACGCCAACTGGCTCGACGGCGGCGCCGGCGCAGACCTGATGCAGGGTCTCGCGGGCCACGACCGCTACTACGTGGACAACGCCGGCGACATCGTCGATGAGAGCGTCGCCGGCTCCGACGGGTACGACGTCGTGTGGTCCACGATCTCAGTCAACCTGTTCGACAGCGCGCATTTCAAGGGCGCGATCGAGGCCGTGCGGCTGACTGGCAACGGCGCGATCAACGCCACGGGTAACGGCTTCGGCAACGCGCTTATTGGCAACAACGCTGCCAACTGGCTCGATGGTGCCGCCGGCGCCGATACCATGCAGGGCCTCGGCGG
>NZ_PKMZ01000015.1 GCF_002893625.1 Mangrovicella endophytica
CCACCGTGATCTCGGCAAGACCGGTGCGGATGGCGCCGATCGAGGTCACCACCGAGCCGACCGTGTCCTCCAGCTTGCCGATCGAGCCGTTGAACTGCTGGCGGATGGTTTCGTATTCGACAGCGACCGGACGATCGAGGCGGACGGTGAGGTCGCCATCGGCGAGCCGCCCGAAGCCGCCCTCGATGTCATGCACGAAGGCCTGAAGCTCCTCGGCCTTGGCGCGCTCGATGCCGGCCAAGCGCTCGCGCTCGGCTTCCTGAGCCTGGCGGGTGCGCTCGGCCTCGGCTTCGAGACGATCCTTCTCGATCGCGGCCTGCTTGAAGACCTGAACGGCCTGCGCCATCTGGCCGACTTCGTCCTTATGGTGGAGCGCCGGCACAGTGATTGTCTTGTCGCCGGCTGCCAGGCTGCGCATCGCATCCGTCATCGTCTGGATCGGCTTCGCCACAGTGCGGGCGAGCAGCAACGCGATCAGGCTCGAGATCGCGGCCGCGATCAGAGCGCCGGCGAGGAGCGTCGTATAAGCGACACTGAAGGCTTCATCCTTCTGGAGCTGACGCTCCGCGCCAACCCGGTCCTCGATCTCGTTGAACTGGGCGAGCAGCGGACGGATCGCTGTCAGGCGGCCTCGCTCCGCCAGGGACCGGCGGGCGGCCTCAACGGTCGCAGGGTCCTGCAGCTCTTTGATCAGCTGAGACGCGTCGGCCTCATAGGCTGTGACTTCCGCGGCCATCTTCTTGATGATGGCGAGAGCTTCAGGAAGCTGCACCTTGTCCGATAGCGAGGCGATGGTCTGGTCGGTGTTCGCTCTCGCATCGTCGATCCGCTTCAGGAAGGTATCCGAAGGCTCAACGGCGAAGCCCCGGACACCATTTTGCTGCTCCAGAAGGAAGATCTCGAGCGAGGCGGCGAGATCCGCGACTTCTGCCGAGTGATTTTGCTTAACGGTTGCCAGCTCGATCGTCTGCAGCCGCGTGTAGACGAAGACATTCACTGCTACCACTGCCAGGATCAGCACGGTAAAGGACAGGATCAGCTTCTTGGATATCCTGAGATTGTTGATGAACATCATGTCTTTCACTGAACAGACGGAGGCGGTGCGCTGTTATAGCGCCGACCTACAGGGGAACCGGGCGGGGAAAATGAGCTGTATTACGAAGAAGACGGCGGTGTTTATCGGCACATCTGTTTAGCGACTATGCCCCGAAAGAATTGAAATTTCATAAAGTGTGTAGAAGGCAAGAAATGCATCTTTGCGAACGCAAGGTAATTTGCCGATATACAACTTTAGGCGTAATCGACTAATTCTATCCGAAATTGCATCTGTGCTGTTTCAGGTACGAATATGCATCCTCTAGGAGCATAGTCGTACGGCAACCTTACTTACTATGTAGATGATGTCCCTGCAGAGCAGCTGTGTTTCAGTCGCTACGGCGGCCTTGCAGTGCTCCTCCCGGAATGGACGGTGCCCACATCCATCACCGAACCCGCACTGCGTAAGAGCTTGAAGCGTGTAGAGAAATCGGCATCTTACGCATGAGAAGCTGAGGCTCATGCGCGGCAGCGGCGAACGGTCTTCGCCGTAGTCACGCCGCCGGCGGACGCACGGCGCCACGTAAACCGGGTTCGCAGGCGCAGGCCCGCTATGTGGGGTTGCAGGACCGCCCCGTTACCAGCGACGGACGCCCTGCAGGAGAGGGCGATGGCGACCTCAGCCTCCGCGATTTTCGTCTCCGATGATCACGTGTCTTCCACGCCGCCACACCACCAATCGACGCGACCCTGGTCGTCTCGATGTGTGATCAAAGTTCTGGCATCGCGATGTGATGGGCGGCTTTCCCTATGCCGCGAGCGGAACTTCTTCCGTTACCACTTCGAAATGGCTGAGCACTGACGGACCGAAGTTGGTCGACAGGGCAACATCGGTGGCGTCGCGCCCCGTCGCCATCAGGATGCGGCCGATGCGCGGATGATTGTGCCGCGCGTCGAAGGTGAACCAGTGGCCGCTCAGATAGACTTCGAACCAGGCGCTGAAATCCATCGGATAGGGCACAGGCGGGATGCCGATGTCGCCGAGATATCCCGTGCAGTAGCGCGCCGGGATATTCATGCAGCGGCACAGGGTGACGGCAAGATGGGCGAAGTCACGGCAGACACCAGTCTTGTCGATGTAGCCGCCATGGGCCGTGCGGGTGGAGTCGGCGTTCTGATAGTTGAAGGCGATGTGGCTGTGGACGAAGTCGCAGATCGCCTGGACCCTGTCCCAGCCGGGCGGCGTGGCGCCGAAGCGCGACCAAGCGAAGTCCGCCAGGCGATCCGTGTCGCAGTAGCGGCTGCCGAGCAGGAAGACGAGCACCTCGTCCGGCAGGTTCTTGATCTCGAGCTGCTGGGCGTCGCGGGCGACGACGTCCGGCATGCCGGTGTCATAGATCTCGAAGGCGGTGGAGACGGTCGTCCGGCCGGGGGGCGCGACGATGCGGGTACAGGCGTTGCCGAAACTGTCGACGTAATTCCAGGCTTCGATCGGCTGATCGAAGCTGAGCACCTGATCGCTCAGAAGATCGACGCGGCGGGACGGATGAATGTTCAGCACCAGCAGCATCGGCGTCTCCTGGACGCAGTCATAGGACAGGGTGAAGCCGGCGCGGATCTTCATCGGAGGTCAATGTCCTTGCGTCAGGGGGGCTGATTAGCGGGTGGAGCGGGCGCGTTCACCTTTGAGTCTGGGGTTCTGCTGCGGCTTGGCAAGCGGGGTCGGCAGCAGTTCGCTCGCAATCGTCGCGGCAGCCGTGGTCACGTTGACCTGGACGGTCATCGACGAGAAGTCGCTGGCAAGACCGTGGTAGCTTCCCGAGAGCGGTATCGCCTGGCGCGGGTCGCGCGCTACCGCAACGCGAATGAGGTCGCGATTGCCGACGATACCGTTGGTCGGGTCGAACTCGACCCAGCCCGCGCCCGGCAGGTAGACCTGGCACCAGGCATGGGTGGCGCCACCGCCGAGCGTCTGCGAGCCGTCGCGATCGGGAACGTAGATGTAGCCGCTGACGAAGCGCGCGGCGAGGCCGAGCGAGCGCACTGCCTCCATCATGAAGAGGGCAAAGTCGCGGCAGGTGCCGCGCCGCTTGTGCAGCGTCTCGATCGGCGTTTGCGTACCCATCTCGGTCCGCCGCCCATAGGCGAAGCTTTCGCGAATGGCGTAGCAGAGCGTCATCAGCATCGTCGCCGTCTGCGTCTCGCCGCCGGGATGCAGGAAGCGCTTGGCCCAGCGGCCGACCTCGTCGGCTGGATCCTCGTAGTGGCGCTGGATGGTCGGCGCGAGGTCGGCGAGATCGTCCGGCGCGTAGACGAGCGGGTAGCTGGCGGCCTCCTCGCTCATCCGGAAATCGGGGGTCGACTGCGGCGTGTGCTCCAGCGAGATCTCGGTCTCGAAGGACAGCGTGTCGTCGGGCCGGGCGATGGTGACGAGCGCGACGCAGTTGCCGAAGACGTCGTGGATCCAGCGGATATGCGAAGGCTCGGGGTCGATGGCCAGCGACGCGGTCAGCAGACGCTGATCGTAGCTGTCGCGCGGGCGAAACATCAGCCGATGCTCGCCGAACTCGACCGGCCGTCCGTAGCGGTAGACCGTGCTGTGCTTCACCGTGAATTCGGTCATTCGCTCAAGAACTCTCAGCCGGACGGCTGCCGCACGATCTGGATCAACGCTGCTACCGCCTGTGGCAAGATCGCAAAGACGGTCGCAGAATCAATGCTTCTAGCATGCATTGCGCCATGGCCGCGCCACTGGGCCGCCGAACCGCGGCAACGGGAAGCCCCTCTGCGGCCGCGGCCTCAGCCGGCGAGCTGAAAACCCTCGAAGCGATGCAGCGCCTCTTCGATCAGCGGCTTGGCCGCACCGTCGGCATCGGCGGAGACCGACGTCCACTGCTGGATCAGCAGCCGGCGCGCCTCGCGGTCCGCCTTGGCATCGATGACGGCGACGATCCGGTCGCCGATCAGGACGGGTAGGGCGAAGTAGCCGAAGAGGCGCTTCTCCTTGGGCACATAGGCCTCGAAGCGGTGATCGTAGCCAAAGAAGAGCTGCAGGCGCTTGCGCTGGATGATCAGAGGATCGAAGGGCGAAAGGATGTGGACGCGCTCGTCCAGCGTCTCGGGGATCGACTCCAGTGTCTCAGGCTCGCTCCAGTGCGGCGGTGCGCCGGGCTCGTCTTCGATCAGCACCGGACGCAGGCGCCCTTGCTTCACGCGGGACTCGATGATGGCCTTCACGTCCGGCTTCTTGGAAGCCGCAAGATGGCAGATGGAGTCGAGACTGACGAGCCCCTGCGCCCGCAGCGCCCGATCCAGCATGTAGTCCAGCACCTGGCGGTCCGTTGCCGGGCGCGGCATCTCTACCCAGCCGAAATGGCGCTCGGTCAGCTCATAGGTCTTCAGCATACCGGCCCGTGCGCTGATCACCAGGGTGCCGTTGTAGAAGGCCAGCTGCAGCGCCCGCTTCGACGGCTTGCGGCTTGCCCAGGCATGATCCTTTTCCACCAGCACGTCGTCGTCGATGTCGCGGATGGTGAGCGGTCCGTCGCGGCGGATGCGCTCCACGACCTTGCGCAGATCAGCCTTCGAAACCGAGGTGTTCCACTGCCGCGGCGCCAGCCGGTGGCGTTTCATGTCCCCGAGGAAGAACCGGAAGTCCCGTGTCGGCACGTAGGAAAGCGCGTGCGTCCAGTATTCGAAGACGCTCTTCTCCTTGGACTGTGCGTGCTGCAGATGCTCGCGGCGATAGGTCGGAATGCGGTTCCAGAGAATGTGGTGGTGGCAGCGTTCGATGACGTTGATCGTGTCGATCTGCACATAGCCGAGATGCTCCACCGCAAGGCGCGTCGCATCGGGACCGTCGCCGAAGGGCCCCTCTGCATCCAGCCGCTGCGCCCGCAACCAGATGCGGCGGGCTTGGGCTTTGGTGATCGTCAGGGGTAAGGCGAGTCGGCGGGGCATGCGAGGCGCAATCTAGTGCGCCCGCGCGAGGCGTGGAAGATCGAAGCCCGCGCTGCACCACGCGCTCCGGCGCCTGACGCCTGAAGTCCGAGACGGCGCCGCGCGCCGCCGGTTGTGCCTCAGAGCGTCTGGTTGTAGGCGCCGACCTCGCCGCCCTTGCGCAGAATGGTGTCGAGGGCCGCAAACATCTCGCGCTTGCGATGCTCCGAGACCGGGCTCTCCACCACGACCACCAACTCCGGCTTGTTGGAGGAGGCGCGCACCAGGCCCCAGGTGCCGTCCTCGGCGGTGACGCGGATGCCGTTGACCGTGACGATGTCGGCGATCGGCTGGCCGGCGAGGCTTTCGCCGCGGTCCCGCATTGCCTCGATCTCGGCGACGACGCGCTCGACGACGCCGTACTTCACCTCGTCCGGACAGTGCGGCGACATGGTCGGAGAGCCGTAGGTGAGCGGCAGCGCCCGGTAGAGATCCGCCATCGAGCGGCTCGGATTGCGATCCAGCATCTCGGCGACGGCGATCGCCGTCATCAAGCCATCGTCGTAGCCGCGTCCGAGCGGAGCGTTGAAGAAGAAGTGGCCGGACTTCTCGAACCCGGCGACGGCGGACAGTTCGTTGACGCGCCGCTTGATATAGGAGTGGCCGGTCTTCCAGTAGTCGGTCTCGGCCCCTTGGGCGCGCAGCACCGGGTCGGTCATGAACAGGCCGGTCGACTTCACGTCGACGACGAAGCGCGCGTTCGGCGTGACGGAGGACAGGTCGCGCGCCAGCATCACGCCGATCTTGTCGGCGAAGATCTCATGGCCCTCATTGTCGACGATGCCGCAGCGATCGCCATCGCCGTCGAAGCCAAAACCGACATCTGCGCCATGCTCCAGCACCGCCGCGCTGATCGCATGGAGCATCTCCATGTCCTCGGGATTGGGATTGTAGCGCGGGAAGGAGTGGTCGAGCTTCGTATCGAGCTCGACCACATCGAGGCCGATGCGGCGCAGGATGTCCGGCGCAAAAGCGCCCGCCGTGCCGTTGCCGCAGGCCGCAACGACCTTCAGCTTGCGGCCGATATGATGGCCCTTGGTGATGTCGTCGGCATAGGTGGCGCCGAAGTTCTCGACGAAGCTGTAGCGTCCGCCGGGCGCCTCGCGAAAGGCGCCGGAGAGGACGATGTCGCGCAGCCGCCCCATGTCCTCGGGGCCGAAGGTCATCGGGCGCTCACAGCCCATCTTGATGCCGGTCCAGCCGTTCTCGTTGTGCGAGGCCGTCACCATCGCGACAGAGGGGCAATCCAGCGCGAACTGGCCGAAATAGGCCATGGGCGAGAGCGCCAGGCCGATATCCTTGATGTCGGCACCACCGGCGAGCAGCCCGGCGATCAGCGCCGTCTTGATCGAGGCGCTGTAGGCGCGGAAGTCGTGCCCGACCACGATGCCGGGTCCGACGCCCTTCTCGGCGATCAGTGTCGCAAGGCCGAGGCCAAGGGCCTGCACGCCCATCAGGTTCAGCTCGGGCGCCTTGTCGCTACCCGGTCGGCCGAACCACCAGCGCGCATCATATTCCCGGAAGCCCGTCGGCTTGACCAGCGGCCTGGTCTCGAAGGCAAGGCTCATCGGCTCGGCGCTTGCGACGGGTGTCGGGAACATTGGGCCTCCTCCGCGGGCAGTCGCCTGCCGTCGGGCGGCAGGCTCAGTCCGGCTAGACTAGCGCAAAGAGGTTAAGCCTCAGTCGGCGACTTCCAACATTTAGAGGTTTCCGCAGCGTCGAGCGGCATCGTGATGGACGTGCTCAGGCGGCCTCAGCCTTGACGGTGTCGAGCGAGCGCTTCACCGCCTCGACGATGCGGTCCTGCGTGGGCTCGTCGAGATAGGCGTGCATCGGCAGGCTCACCACCTCGGTGCACAGGGCTTCCGTCGCCGGCAGACGGCCACCTGCGACCGGGAAGTCGCGATAGGCGGTCTGCTGATGCAGGGCCTTCGGATAATAGATGACGGTCGGCACGCCATGCGCCTTCATCGCCGCCATGAAGGCGTCGCGCCGGCCGCCGCTGACCTTCACCGTGTACTGCGCCCAGGTGGAGACGACACCGGCGGGGAGGGCCTGCGGCGTCACGGTGCCGGAGAGGAGCTCGTCATAGCGGCGGCCGATGCGGTCGCGGGCGGCGATCTCTTCGGCGAAGATCTCGAGTTTCTCCAGGACGACAGCGGCCTGGATCGTATCCATGCGCCCGTTAATGCCGATGCGCACGTTGTCGTAGCGGTCGCTGCCCATGCCGTGGACACGCAGCGAGCGCATCGCGCTGGCGAGTTCGGCGTCATTGGTCTGCACCGCGCCGCCGTCGCCGTAGCAGCCAAGGGGCTTTGCCGGATAGAAGCTGGTCGCCACAACGTCGGCCCAGCGGCTGGCCATCTGTCCGTCACGCGTCGAGCCATAGCCCTGTGCGGCATCGGAGACGAGCTTGAGGCCATGTGCGTCACAGACGGCTCGGATCGACGCATAGTCGGCGATCTGCCCGAAGAGATCGACGGCGATCACCGCGCGCGGGGTCAGCTTGCCCTCGGCCAACACGTCGGCGATCGCGACGGCGAGATGGGCCGGATCCATGTTGAAGGTGTCGGGCAGGACGTCGACAAAAACGGGTGTCGCGCCACACAAGGCGACCACCTCCGCCGTCGCCGCGAAGGTGAAGCTCGGCACGAAGACGGCATCGCCCGCTTTCACGCCCCAGGCCATCAGCGGCAGCACCAGCGCGTCCGTGCCGGAGCCGCAGCTCAGCGTCTCCGACATGCCGCCGAAAGCGGAGAGCCTGGCCTCCAGCTCGGTGACGTCGGGTCCCATGATGAAGGCGCCTGAGTCCATGATCGCCGCGATGCGACGCTCGACCTTGGCGCGGATACGGTCGCGCTGCGTCGCAAGGTCGATGAAGGGGATCATGCTGGCCATGGGATGTCCTTCGCTGGTCATGCCGCGGCGGCTGCTGCCGTCGTCGTGCCGCCGCCCTGTGCAAGCTGCGGTGACCGCCAAGATCGGCGATTCGAGGGCGGGTTCTAGCCTTTCGGCGTCCGCGGCAGCGCTACCGGAACGCCCGGCCAAATCAAGCGGATCCGGGCCCGCCGCGATTCAACAATTATCGCGTCCGCCATCAGAGCGTGATGAACGCCCCCATGGCCGCCGAGCCGGCAGCCTCAATCCTGCAGCATGTCACGGTAGAGCGCGGCCACGGCATCCATGACATGGCGCTCGGTGTAGCCGGCGAGAATCCGCTCGCGGCCCGATCGCCCCATCGCTTCGCAGAGCGCGCGGTCGCCGGCAAGGCGCTGCATCGCGGCGGCGAGGGCATCGGAGTTGCCCGGCGGCACGATGATGCCGTCGAGCCCGTCGCGGACGAAGTCCCGGCAGCCCGGAACATCCGTCGTCAGGATGGCACGCCCGCAGGCGGCGGCCTCCAGCAGGGTGCGCGGCAGCCCTTCCCCGCCGCGCGAGGCGAGGCAGGCGACGTGGTGCTCGCGCCAGACGGCCGCGATGTCGCCGGCAAAGCCGCGCCAAACGATGCTGCCGTGCTCGCTCCAGGCGCGGAGCTGCGCTTCGGGAACCGCCTTCGGATTGGATGGGTCGGGCGCGCCGAACAGCGACAGCTCGACGTCGGCGCCGGCGGCCCGCGCGCGCATCACCGCCTCCACCGCGGTGTCGATGCCCTTCGACCAGAGCATTCGTGCGACCACGGCGATGCGCAGCGTCGAGACGGGCGGAAGCGGCAGGGGCGGGAGTGCCGACGGGTCGACGCCGGCGCCACCGACGATCGTGACGCGCGGCGACCCGGGATCGAGTCCGAGGAAACCGGCATCGTTCGGGTTCTCGAAGAGATAGCGCGTTCGCGCGCTGGATAGCGGCCCGCGCAGCGCGGCGGCGATGACGCCGCGGGCAGCGTGTCCGGCAAGGTCCCGCCGCGCACCGAGATAGCCGAGGCCGGTCAGCGCAAAGACGCGTCGCCTGATCCCTGCCCGTGCCGCTGCGGCGCCGCCGACGAGGATGGAGCGGAGCGCGATGCAATGGACGATGTCCGGCCGCTCGGCTTCCAGGATCTCCGTCAGGCGGCGGACCGTCGGGATTATCGAAGTCGGGCGGATGTCGCGCCGCTCGGCTTCGAGCGGGATGACGCGCGCCCCGGTGGCGCGGATCGCATCCGCATGGGCACGCACACGCGTGATCACCACGGCCTGGAGCCCCATTTCGACGGCGGCGCGCGCCATCGGCAGGAAATGCGAGACGAAGAACCAGTCTTCCGTCACCACGAAGGCGATCTTGCCGGAGCGGGGTGGCAGGGTCATTGTTCTCGCAGATGATGCCCTGAGAGGGGCGGAAGTGCTAAGGCATAGTGGCGCCCAGCCGGCATTGGAAGCGGTAAGACCGCTGCGCCGCAAGGCGTGATCGCCCGTGCTGCTGTCGGAACTGACCCGGCGCCCCATCTCAGCCGAGTGACCAGCGAGGAGCCAACCCTTCGATGACCATACTGGAAGAGGCGCACCGGTCCTCTGCGCAGGCGGACGAGGCGGTCCCGCCGCGCAGCCGCCTGCTCGGCTGGTTCGCCGTCCTGCCGCTCGCCGCGGGTACGCTGGCGATGTGGCTGGCCAGCGACGCGCTGAGCTTCCTGACAGTGAACCTGACGCTGTTCTGGGGTGCCGCGCTCCTGATCTTTCTCGGCGGCGTGCGGCGCGGCTATGGCTTCGCGCTTGCGGATGGCGGCTCCGCAGGGACAGTCGCCACCGCGATCTGGCTATTCGCCGCAGGCTTTTTGGGCCTCCTCGGAACAGTGTGGGGCTATCCGATCGCGGCGGCCGTCCTGGAGATCGCCGGCTTCCTCAGCCTTGCCGTTCTGGACCCGATCGCGGCCCGGCGAGGCGAGGCGCCGCGCTTCTTCGCGCGGCTTCGCCCATCGCAGATGCTGGCGGCGAGCGCCTGCCTCGCAGCCGCCGCGATCTTCATCGTCACCAGCCCCATCGTCTGATAGACCGCTGCCATGGATCTCGATTCCTTCGCCTCGCTTGCCGTTTTCCTGCTTCTCTCCCTACTGGTCGCCGCGACCGGAATCCTGTTCCGGCCGGGTCGCTGGTATGAGACGCTGCAGAAGCCGTCGTGGACGCCGCCGAACCGCGCCTTTCCGATCATCTGGACGGTGCTCTACGTTATGATCGCCGTCAGCGGCTGGCTGGTCTACAACCGGGTGGGGCTCGCGACCTGGCCGTTCACGGCCTTCGCCGTGCAACTCGTCCTGAACGCTGCCTGGTCGCCGCTCTTCTTCGGCATCAGGCGCCCGGCACTGGCGCTCGTCGACATCCTGCTGCTGTGGTGCGCGATCGTCTGGACCATCGTGCTGTTTGCCGGCGTCAGCGCCGTCGCCGCCTGGCTGCTGGTGCCTTACCTCGTCTGGGTCAGCATCGCTGCGGCGCTCAACCTCTCAGTCTGGACCCGCAATCCCGGGGCCTTTGCCACGGCATGACAGCCTGAGGCGACCTCGCACGCCGCGAACCGTCGCATTCCGATATCGTAGCATGACCGCGGAGCGGCCGTGCCGCCATTGGCCATTGGCAGCGGCAGACGCTGCCCCGCACACTCTCAGGAGCCATCAGCGATGACATTCGCTCAACATCCCAGCCTGTCCGGCCGCCGCGTTTTCGTCACCGGCGGCGCTTCGGGCATCGGCGCCGAGATCGTCTCGGCCTTTGCCGAGCAAGGCTCATCGGTCGGCTTCGTGGATATCGACGAGACGGGCGGGCGTGCACTGGCCGAGCGCCTGACGGGCGAGGGCAGGAGCGTCCGGTTCGAGCCTTGCGATCTGCGCGACATCGACGCGCTGCGCCGTGCCTTTGCGGCTCTGGCGGAGGCTGTTGGGCCGGCCGAGGTGCTCGTCAACAACGCTGCGCGTGATGATCGGCATGGCTGGGAGGATGTGACGCCCGACTACTACGACGAGCGCATCCAGACCAATCTCCGCCATATGTTCTTCGCCACGCAAGCCGTGGCGCCCGGCATGATTGCGGCCGGCAAGGGCGCCATCGTCAATCTCGGCTCCAACTCCTGGTGGGAAGGCTCCGGCGGCATGCCGGTCTACACAACCGCCAAGGCTGCGGTGCACGGCATGACGCGATCCTTCGCGCGCGATCTCGGCAAGCACCGCATCCGCGTCAACACGGTTGTGCCCGGCTGGATCATGACGGAGCGGCAGAAGACGCTGTGGGCAACGCCGGAGGCGCTGGACAAGCACCTGCAGCGTCAGTGCCTGCCGGACCTCATCGAGCCCGTCTATGTCGCCCGCATGGTGCTGTTCCTGTGCTCGGACGATGCCGCCATGTGCACCGCCGGCAACTATATGGTCGAGGCTGGCTCGATCTGAGTCACGTGTTCGACGATCTTGTAATTTCTATCTGAAGTTGCATCATCCGCCTGTATCGGAGGTGGATGATGGACGACCCGTTCGGGCGCGGTGATGCCGAAGTTACGGGCGGCGAGGCGGCGATCCGGCCGGCGCGCCTCGCCGCGCTCGCCCAGCGCTTCGGCACGCCGCTCTTCGTCTATGGCGCGGACGGCATGCGAAGCGCGGTGCGGCGGCTGCGGGCCGCGCTGCCCAGTGGTGCGCAGCTCTTCTATGCCGTGAAGGCCAACCCGCATCACGCCGTCACCCGCCTGATGCGCGACGAGGGCTGCGGCGCCGAGGTGGCCTCGGAGGGCGAGCTCGATCTGGCTCTTGCCGCCGGCATTCCATCGGAGGCGATCGTCGTCTCCGGCCCCGCCAAGACCGAACGCCTGCTGACGCGGGCCGTCGAAATCGGGCTGCGAGCGATCCAGTCGGGCTCGCTCGACGAGCTGGAGCGGCTGCAGGCGATCGGCACAAAGCTCGGACGCAGGGCGCCGGTGGCCCTGCGCATCGACCTGGCCGCTGGCGAGGGCGTGCGGCGCGGCGGCTGGGCCGGTCCATCACCGTTCGGCTTTCCGGCCGCAGCGCTGCCGGGTGTGCTTGAGCGTACAAGATCCCTCGGCGGCGTCAGCGTCATCGGCCTGCACAACCACCAATCGTCGCAGGTTCTGTCCGGTGACGCCTTCGCCGAGCGCTTTGCACGCTTCGCCGACGTCGCCATGGCTGCCGGACGATCGCACCGCCTCCGATTCCTCAACTTCGGGGGCGGCTTCGGCGTACCGGCCTATGCCGATGACGCGCCGCTGGACCTGGCGCCGGTGACCGAGCGGCTTCGCGCCATTCGCTCGGCGATCCCGCATGCAGTGACCTTTGCCTTCGAGCCGGGCCGCTATCTGACAGGCCCTTACGGTTGGTACGTGGCGCGGGTCCTCGCCGTCCTTGAAGCCGGCGGAACGCGCTTTGCCTGCCTCGACGGCGGCATTCACCACATGCTCGGCCTGTCTGGCGCTCTGCGGGCGCTGCGAAGACCCGTGACGGTACGGCTCCTGCGCGAAAGCGTGTGCGGAGACGAACGGCCGACGGAGCTGACCGGGCCACTCTGCACGCCGCTCGACCGCCTCGCCGGCGCCGTTCCGCTGCCGGCGGATCTCCGTGTCGGCGACCGCCTCGCCTTCGCCAATTGCGGCGCCTATGCCAAGCAGGCGAGCCCGTTGAACTTTCTCGGCCATGACTGGCCGGCGGAGGTCATGGTCGAGGGGGCGACGGAGACGCTGATTGCGCGTCGTGTCGGCTTTGCCGAGGTGCTGGCCCTGCAGGCCGCTACCCAGCCCGCTGACGATCACGCCGGGGCGCTCACCTCATGACCTACCGGTCGCTGGAGCGGGCCAACGCCTACTTCTACGATCCGGCGCGGCGGGCCGCAGTGGTGCAGCGGCATGGCGCGATCGCCTACCTCTCCTCCGGCGTGAACCACCTGAGGGCGCCGCGGGTGCTGCTCGATATTGCTGCGCGCGAGCTCGGCTCGCGCATGCTGATCGAGAACTACACCGCGCCCGGCGGTGCGCTGTCCGCGGTCGCTGCCATCTTGTTCGAGCTGCACGACCGGCTGGGGCGCAGCGACAGCGTTGGCCTCTCCAACATCTGCCTCACGGTCGGCGCCACGGGGGCGCTCGCCAGCGCCTTCCGCACCCTGGCGGCCGCCGATGCGCGCACTGCTCTGGTGCTCGGGCTGAACTACTCCTTCTTCTCCACGGTCGCGGAGGAATGCGGCATCGCCTACCGCACCGTCTCCTCGCAGCATCCCGGTCGCATCCTGCCGGATGCGGAGGAGGCGTGCCGGCTGATCCGCAAGCAGCGTCCGGCCATCGTCGTGCTGTCGCAGCCGACCAATCCGTCGGGCGAGCTCTACAATGCCGCCGACCTTGCGGCCGTCTGCGACTGCGCGGAGGAGAACGGCTGCTGGCTCGTCTTCGACGAGGTGCCGAGCCTGGCGCTCCCGGACGAGGGCGACCTGCCGTCGCCGCTCGCGGGCCGCGACCGTTTTCCGGAGCGGCTGATCCTCATCGGCAGCTTTTCCAAGTCCCGCAGTCTGGCGGGGCTGCGGGCCGGCGTGCTGATCGCCGCAGAGCCGGTGGCCGCGCAGGCGCGGCGGCGCAACGAGCGCCAGCACTGGTCGCCGAGCAATGTGGGCGTGAGCGCGCTGGCGCTCGACATGGTGCTACGCGCGCTGGCGCGGGCAAGGAGGCAGGCGACGCTCAATAGGGCTGACGTCGATAAGGCGACCGCCACGAGGCTGCGGCGTGCCGGCGCCTATCTCCGGCATTTCGCGCCATACGGCGACGATTTCTCGAGCTTCGGTGGCCTATGGAGCTTCATCGACGGCGATCGCGACTGGAGCGAAGCACTCGCCTGCTACCGGGCAGACTTGGCAAGCGTCGCAGCCACCTGCGCGGAAAACCGCGCGACATTTGCGACGCTGCTCGGCCCGCACATGAGGGAGGCGGTACCGCTGGCAGCCGGCTTCAACCACGCGGTGAAGCTGGAAACGGGTCGGTCTGAGTGGGCGTTTGTCACCGCCGCCTTCGACGCAGCCGGCATCGACCTCTACACCGAGACCGTCTTTGCCGATCATGACGACGCTACGGGACGGGACTTCTGGATCCGCATCTCCACGGCCGTCGAGCCCGCCGTCTTTGCAGCGGGTGCAGAGCGGCTGCGCAGCTTCCTTGATCGATCGTCAGGCTGAAGGGGCTGCCATAACGGGCGGCAGCAGGGATGGCCCGGCGATCAGCGCTTGTACCTCGCGAATCGCCAGGTCGCCGTGCTTGGCGGCGAAGTAGTCGAAGCTGTCGGCAAAGCTCGTCAGCGAAGCGCCGCGTGGATGGTCCATATGGGCCGAGAGGATGCCGGGCAGTTCGCGGAAGCGGGCACCGCGCCGCCACAGCCGGTAGCCGAGCTCGATCGCCTCGCAACCCCAGCGCCGGCCGAAAGCCTCGTCATAACCGCCGGCCGCCTCGAACAGGCTGCGCTGCAGCGCGACGCCGGAACCTGAATAGCCGAGCCAGGGATGACGCTGCGGCGCGGCGCCGAGACAATCCGAAACCAGCCGCTCGAAGCGGTTGCGGTGCCGGCACTGCCGCGCGATGGCCGGCCAGTCGCTGAGGACCATGGCTCGGCTGATCGTCCGCCCGGCGAGGAGCGAGCCGCCGTCGGGGCGGCCGTCGTAGCGAAGGCCGCGCTCTGGATCGCGGAAGGCGGCGAGGTAGCGCAGGAGGTAGACCGGCGCGCGGCAGACGGTATCGGGCGCTTGCGCGACCCTGGCGTTGCAGGTCGCGAGATAGGTGGGCGAGAGTAGCACGTCGTCGTCCATGAAGAGGAGAACGTCGCCTCGCGCCGCCGCCGCGCCCCGGTTCTGCGCGGCCGCCTGGCCAAGGCCGCCGGCAAGAAGCGTAGAGACGCGGAGACCGGCCGCCTCGGCTGCAGCGATCGCCTCAAGGGAGCCGTCGTCCTCCGCCGCGTCGAGCACCACGATCGTCTCGAAGCGGTCGGCGGGGAGGGACTGTGCAATCAGCGCGTGAAGCGCGAGGACGAGGCGCTCCCGCTTGCCGGCGGTCGGGACGATCACCGACAGGACCGGGGCGTTGGCCTTGTTCATCCGGCTGAAGCCAGCGGCCGAGCCGCGACGGATACGCGGCGAGGGATGGGGTCGCCCGCACCGCTGCCGGTCAGCGTCTCCAGAATGCCGGCCGGGAAATGCTGAAGCTCATGCTCGGCAGCATAGTGGCGCGCGAGGCGATCGAGACCCGCTGGCGGGCGATGGCGCCGCTCCGCTTCGGCCGCGGCATCGACGAGGAGGCGCATCAGACCGGCGAGTGCCGGTCCGATCGAGCGGCGATAGGCAGCAAGGCGGCTCACCAGCGCCAGCGTATCCGCAGCGTCGCGCCTGTGGTCGGCTCGCAGCGCCTTCAGGATCGCCGGCACCGCCTCGTCGAGCAGCACCGACCAGCGGTTGGCCTCAGCGTTGAGGGCGCTCCAGAAGGCCGCGACATGAGGGTTCTCGATCGGGGTCACCTGGTAGGTCACAGTGGCGCACCAACGCCTGAGACTGGTCTCGTCGTCGCGCAGCGGCGGGAGCGACGGCCTGCCATGGACGTTGTCGTAGCGGCGCGCGGCAGCGGTGCCGCAATGGACCTTCAGCTTGTTGACCAGCCAGAGCGGCTGGCCGGAGCGATAGAGCGCGGTACGCTCGATGAAAGCGACGGAGTCCGCCACCTCGTCGAGACCGGATTCCCAGTCGAGCAGGATCATGCTCGGCATAAGGTCGAGGCGCAGCCGGCGGGCGAGGGCGACCGCCGCCTCATTCTGCTCCACCGTCTGCCCCTTGGCCCAGCGCTTCAGCGTCTTCGGCGAGCCGGATTCGAGGCCGAACAGGATCTGGTCGAAGCCGGCGCGGCGCAGACGCATGAGGGTCTCCGGCACCAGCGAATCGACGCGGCATTCGGCATGGAAGCTGACGGCAAGGTCGCGCGCGACGATCTCGTCCGCGAAGGCGAGCATCCGCCGGTTGCTCTCCTCGCCATAGCCGAGGAAGTTGTCGTCGGCCATGTAGAAGCGGCTGACGCCCTGGTCGCGCACCACCGCCTCCATCTCGTCGACGACGTCGCGCGGATCGCGCATGCGATAGGTGCCGCCCTTCTGGCCACGCACGATGTTTGGCACCGAGCAGAAGGTGCAGAAGGCCTTGCAGCCGCGCGAGGTCGTCAGATACGCGCTCGGCACCGGCAGGCCGCGGGCGCGGATGGAGGCGATGCCGTCGCGCGAGGGATGCGGCAGGTCGTCGAGGTCGAGCGGAGCGCCACGCGGATTGGCGATGATGCCATCCAGCGTGCGGTGCTGCAGCGCCGGCACGCCGGTTAGATCGCCGCCGGCATCGAGCGTGTCGGCCAGGGCGACGATGGCGGCTTCCCCTTCGCCCTCGATCACGCCGTCGATGCAGTCGAAGGTCTCCAGCAGCAGTTGGCCGATTGCTGACGCCAGCGGTCCGCCGAAGACCACGAAGGTGCCGGGCCGAACCAGCTTCAGCTGGCGCGCGAGGATCAGCGCATTGGCGAGCTGAAGGTCGTAGAGCAGCGAGAAGCCGACGAGACCGGGCGCGAAGTCGATGAGGGCGTCGAGGACAGCCTTGTCGGACAGGCCCTCGTTCGAGGCGCCGAGGAGGCGGACGGTGCGGCCGGCACGGCGAAGGCTGGCAGCCAGATATTCGATGCCGAGGAATTCGCGGGACACCGTGTAGTCCGACCCGAAGGTCGCGACGTCGCGGACGATCTCCTCATAGCTGCGCAGCATCGTTTCGCGATGCTCGCGCTCCGGATCGTCCGTGAAGGGCTCCTCGCGCGGCCCGACGAGCGCGACCCGCGTCAGCGACCGTGCGGCCACCGCCATCAGCGTGCCGCCAGGTCCGGCGTGCGGAGCCGCTCGGCATTGACCGCCAGCCAGTCTGCCCAAGCCAAGACAGATTTCAGTGCCGGATCCATCAGCGCTTCGTCGGGCACGTCGATGTTGAGGCGGCTCTCGATATTGAGGACGAATTCGAGATAGTCGACCGAGTTGAGGCCAATCGCTCCGAAACTGTCGGAGACAAGGTCCGCATCCGGCGGGACCAGCTCGTTGGCGGCCGTGATGTCGCGCAGGACGGCGGCAAGATCAGCGGCGATCGCCTCGGCGCTTGATGTCTGTTGCAGATCAGCGGCAACGCTCATGGTGCTCTCCTCTCCGGCTGGGAGAGACTAAGTCGACAACGCAATGAATACAACTTAAAGATGTATGCAGCCGATGACTTTCAGGGTCACGGGTTGTTGGCTGAGGAGCGAGAATGGGCGTGAGCCTGCTTCTGGAATGCGCTGGCAAGCAGCATCTGGTCTCAGCGGAGCACATGTTCTCGGAGGTCGTGAGCGACCGCGACGCGGCCGATCTCGCCCGTCTTGCTGAAGCTCTGCGGAATCTGAGCGACGGACGCTTCGATGGTCTGGCGCTGCGACAGGTGATGCTGCACGGCGGTCGAATCCCAGCCGCCGACATGCTGATGGTCGCTGCCCCGACGGATGATCCCCGCCTTGCCGGCATCGCGCTGGCGCTGGCCTTGACCCCGTTCGGAACCGTCGATGCCTTCGCGTCCCTGCTGATCGCCGGCGGCGACCTGCGCGGCGTCGCGCGCGGGATCGATCCCGCCGGCGACCTCGAGCCGCGCACCCGCCTCTTCGTCGCCGATCATCTGATCCGCCGCCGTAACCTGCCCGTGCTCATCGCGGCGGTGGCCGGCGTCACCGCCCTGAAGGCCAACGGCCGGCGGCCGGACTTTGCTGAGCTCGCCGATCCATCCTCGGCCGAGCGGCGGCGGCGGCTCGGGGCGGTGGCGGCCGTTTATGCCGCTTCGCCAGACCTCCTGTCGCTCGGCCTGCACCATCTGAGGGCCTGCGACTGGCGATCGGCCGAGCGCCTCGGCCGGCGGGTCAGTTTGATGGCTGCCGGGTCCTGCGGCATGGAGGCCGCAGAGCCGCCGGCGATCGCAGACCTGATGCTCCTTTCGGTTCTGCCGACCTGCGACACGATCGACGCGGCGGCGCGGATGATGGCCCCGAGATCCGCCCGGCATGAGCCGATGGTGGTGTGATCTCAGGCTGGGGCAGCCTAGACCAGCGCAAGCGTCGACCCGAACGATGGAGCCGCTGCAGACGTCTTCGCCGCACTTAGACGCTCCCGCAGTTCCAGGAGGCGACCTCGAGCCTCGGCCGTGCCGTACATCGGCATGCGGGTGATCTCCTCAATCGACACGGCTCCCGCGATGAAGAGGGTGACGATGTCGGCCTGGCTGAAGCAGTTGCGGCAGACCGGCACGCGCGGCGGCTCGCGGGTCAGAAGATCGTACATCTTGTGGCGGCCGACCTCCGCCATGACCGTTCCGGCGTCGCCGGTCTTCAGGTTGCCGATCTCGGCCGTCCAGCCGACCGGGCACGGTGTGAGCGCGCCGGTATCGAAGAGCTGGAGCGCGGCGTCGGGCAGGTAGCAGCGGGCATGGCGGCGGCTGCCATGGCGATCGAGGAAGTCGGCCAGCGCCAAGTAGTAGGCGGGCGGGCCGAGCACCGGCGACGCCTCGTCCGGCAAGCGGCGCAGCATGGCAGCGAAGGCGGCGGCATTCCGGCGTGAACAGGAGGTCGGCATGGATGCCGCGCACCGGGATCGGGACGGCGGTGATGTCTGCGGGAAAACTGCCGAGATAGGACAGAAAACTGGGAAAGGCCGCGGCATTGGCATCGCTGATGACGCTGGTGATCTCGAGCGGCACCGCGGTGCCCGCGAGCGCCTCGAAGGCTGCCATCACTCGGCGACCGATATTCTCCGAGCGCCAGCGCATCGCATTCATCGCCGACGTGTGGCCATCAAGCGAAAGGTTGAAGCCTACATTGCCGAGGCCGAGCAGCCTGTCGACGATCGCCGGCGTCAGTTCGGTGCCGTTGCTGAGAACCTGCACATGGCTGTAGCGGTCGGCGAGAGCCTCGACCAGTTCGGCGGCGTTGGCGAGCATGAACAGCTCGCCGCCGCTGACCTTCATCACCGGTGCGTCGACATGGCCGCGCATGGCATCGACCATCGTCAGCACGCCGCCGATGTCGATCGTCGCGCCGCGACCCTTGTGCGAGGCGGAGGTGGCCGTTCCATAGTCGCTGGCGTCAGTGACGCTGGTGCAGTAGCTGCACTTCAGGTTGCAGAAATTACCGGCAACGATGAGATCGTGATAGAGAAAGCGCTGCATGGCGGCCCTCCGTCCGGAGCAGCTTGCCTTGGAGATCTCGTAATTGCAACTTTAGATTGATTATTTGGAGCGAGTGCTCTCATCAGAGCAGGCGGCTGGGTGCCTCCTCGCCGATGTCGAGTTCGTAGACGATGTGCCGCTCCTGGAAGCCGGCGAGGCGATAGAGGCCGCGCATCGCTTCGTTGGAACTCGCGGTGCGGCCGACGATGCGGGTGAAGCCGGCGGCGCGGCTGTGCTCCATAACCGCCCGCAGCAGTGTGACGGCGACGGTCGGTCCTCCGGCATCACGATCGACATAGAAGCTGCGGAAGTCGGCATAGAGATCGCCGGTGATGAAGTTCTGCCGCGAGGACACCCAGGCCCAGCCGACGACGCGGCCGTTCCGCTCCACCACGCGCGTCCAGTCGTCGCCATATTTCAGGAGCTTGCCGAGCTTCTTGCGGTAGTGCTGGAGGTCGGTCACCGCCTCGTCGGCAAAGGAGCGGATCGCGATCTCCGCCTCGAACCCGGCAACGGCGTCGATGTCCTCCACTCGGAAGGGGCGGATATGCGGCTTATCCGGGGCGGCAGTCTCATGCGGCATGGGATCGTCTCTGATGTTGAGGCCGCCAGCGTTCGTTCCACCCGGCCAGCCTTGTCGCCCTAAGCTCGAGCGACTATAGGGATTTCCGGCGGCTCACGCACCTTCGGTGCCTCGAAGCGGGTCGGCCTTTCTCCAAATGCCGCGGACTATCCCATGAGAATTCGCCAGGTGCTGGCTGACATGCGCAATTGCGATCTCGTCATTGAGGACGAGACGGCGCTGCGCGACGCCGCGATCGCCGGCGCCAAGGCGGGTGGCTCGACGGTGATCGGCGAGTATGCGCAGCGCTACGTACCGCATGGCATCACGCTGGTGGTGTTCCTGGCGGAGTCGCACATCATGCTGACGACCTGGCCGGAGTACCGGATGGTGCTGGCCGACGTGCTCCTGTGCAATCCCGAGATGTCCGAGGATGCCACGATCGACGAGATCGCCCGGCGCCTCTGCCCGAACGGCGTGGTGGAGCGCAGCTACGTCACACGGCATATCGAGCCGCTGGACGCCTGAGCATGAAGCGGCCGGCCTGGTGGCGCTTCCTGCCCGAGGACGGCGGAGCGATCCGGCCGGAGGATATTGCGGCTGCGGCTGAGGCGGGGCCAGGGGTCCTGTCGCGGCTGCTGCGGCAGGCCCGGGCACAGCTGGGCGCCAACCGGGCGTCCTCGCTGTTGCGCAGAGCGCTGCCGGACATGACGCTGGCGCCGCTCCGGCCGGTACGGCTGCTCTTTGTCTCGACCTATCAGGCGACGGCGGTATCCGATGCCCTGACGCTCGCCTTTGCGATTGCCGGGTTGCGGCTGCAAGTGACCGCGCTCGAGGGCATCGCTGCGGCGGAGGGTTGGATCGGCGAGGTCGGCACGCTCGGGCAGAATGTTGATCTGGTCGTGCTGTCGACGCTGCCCGAGCCTGACCCCGGCGCTCCCGCCAGGCGGTCGGCGGCGCTGCGCCAGCTCGCGTCCCGGCTTGCGCACTCGGTTCAGGCACCAGCGGTGGTGCTCTCCTTCGGCGACAAAGCCGAGTCTGCGGACCGCGTCGACGACACCGATGTTCGCGAGATATCGGTCGGGGACGAGGCCCTCGGCGGCGCGTCGGTGCTCGACACGCGCTTCGCGCTGAGCTTCGGCGCAATTCCGAGCGCCGCCGCCGCCGATGCGCTCGCGGACGCAGCCGCCGGTTTCGCCGCGGCAACGCTCGGCGCTGCACCCAAGCTCGTCATCACCGACCTCGACGGCACGCTCTGGCGCGGCGTTGCCGGAGAAGGGGAGGCGGCGGACGGCGCGACGGACCTCGTGCTGCACGAGGCCTATGCCGATGCGCTGCTGCGCCTGCAAAGCCGTGGCCTCGTGCTCGCCGCCGCCAGCCGCAACGATCGCGCGATCGCCGAAGCGGCACTGGCGGGATTTGCCGATCACCTCGGGCGGCAGCCCTTTGCAAGCCTTGCTGTCGCCTGGGAGGGCAAGGCCGAGCTGGTGGAACGCGTGCTGGCCGAGACAGGTCTTGCCCCGGAGCATACGGTCTTCATCGACGATGATGCGGTGAACTGCGCGGCCGTGGCAGTGCGCTTCCCGCAGATGGACGTGCGGCTGTTCTCAGGCGACGAAGCCGGCTTCGCCGCCATGCTGCTGGCCGATCCGCGGCTCGCCGGCGGTCCAAACCAGGCGGTCAGCTCCAGCCGGGCCGAGCAGTACCGGCTGAAGGCCGAGGTCGACCGGTTGCGGGCGGAGGAGGGGGGACTTGCCGCCTTCCTGCAGCGGCTGCAGAGCCGCGTCATCGTCCGGCCGCTCGGGGCGGATGATCGTGCCAGAGCCGCGGAACTGGCGCGGCGGGTGAACCAGTTCGCCTTCGCGGATTTCCGCCCGAATGTCACGGCGCTCGCGGAGCGGCACAGCGCGTTCGATCTCTTGTTCCGTCTCGAGGATGCCTTCGGGTCGCACGGCATCGTCGGGCTGGTGCTGGCGCGGCGGGATGGCGATGTCGTGCGGCTCGACAATCTCCTTCTCAGCTGCCGGGCGCTGCAGAGGGGCGTCGAGGATGCCATGCTGCACGCGCTCGCTCAGCGCGCGAGGGGTGGGGGCGTGAGGGCGCTGATCGGCCGGATTGAGCCCCTGCCGCGCAACACGCCGGCACGCGATTTCGCGCGCCGGCTGGGGCTGGACACAGACGGGGTCTTTCGCCTCGATCTGGAAGATAGCCTGTTGCCGCTGCCAGGCGGCATCAGCATCGAAGACGAGAAGGAGCGGTGATGACGGTGCGCGAAACGAAAGCACTGGCGCAGGAGATCGCCGGCATCGTCGCAGAGGTGCTGGAGCAGCCGGAGGGCGGCATCAGTGCCGAAACACGTGCCGCCGAGGTCGAGGCGTGGGATTCGCTTGGCCATGTCCGTATCGTGCTGGCGCTGGAGGCCGCCTTCGGCATCCGCTTCACCATGGGCGAGATCGAGAAGGGTACGTCAATTCCGGAACTCGCGCGGCTGACGCGCGAGGCGCAGGCGCGCGAGGGCTGAGCAACAGCGTTCTCGGAGATGCCGGCCGCTCGGCCCGGCCGCCGTATGGGTAAGAGGCCTCTCGCGTTGGCCGACTAGGCTGTCGCTTTACCCAGCAGCGCCGCCGCCCCGCTGACGGCTGAACACATGGTCGCCGCAGGTCGGGCAGCCCGCATCCTTCAGCGCCTCGATCGTCGTGAACCGTTCGCCAGTGCCGACCGGAACGATGGTTCCGCAGGTGCGGCAGCGATAGCTGCGCCGCCGCGGCCGCACCTCACCGGTATAGATCGGCCCATCAACCGCTTCCCCCACGATCTCCGATCGCGTGCGGCGCGTCGTCCTCAGTTCGATCAACTGGCCGACGCCGCCGAGGATGGAGGCGCCGCCATAGGTGTTGAAGGACGGCCGGATGCGGGTGGCGGCCAGACCGAGGTCGTTCAGGCGCATCTGCAGTGCCAGCATGTCGTCCGGCGAGAGATCCGCATAGGACAGGAACACGGGCAGGTTTGGCTCGGCCAGGAGCGCTTCGATGCCGCGCGACAGGAAGAGCGAAGCACCCTCCAGCGTATAGGGCGGATCGGTCTCGGCCGTGTCGAAGGCCCCTTTGAAGCCCTCCGGCAGCGGTTTGCGCAGGTCATGAGCGGTGATCTCGAAGGCGAGGCCATGCCGCTCGCGGGCACGTTCCAGATGCGCGATGCGGCCGGGATCGAGCTCCAGGACGCTGAGGCGGCGCGGCGCCGCGTCGATGGCGCGCGCGATCAGGGACAGGGCGACCGAGATCGAATCGTCGTCGCCGAGAAGGAGGATGCGGCGGCCGGCCAGCGCGCCAGCCTGGTGCATGGCGAAAGCGCGGCGCAGGGCAGTCTCCGGCGTGCAGGGCGCCTGGTCGAGCGTAACGTCCACGGGCGGGCCGTCCGCCGCATGCACCTCCATCAGCGGCAGCAGCGGCTTCAATCGGTCGTCGAGATCGGCGCCGGCGGCATCGTCCTGCAGACGAGGTCGAACGGGGCGACCCGGACGCTCCGGACGTTCGGGGCGCGGAGTGCGCGCTGCCTGTGGGGGAACGCCATCGCTCGCTGCGGCGCCGGGCGTTCCGGACGGACGCGGCGACAGGCCGAGCGTGTCGGCGGCAAACCGCTCACCGTCGGACGACAGTGCGACGCCGCCGCCGCGCACGAGAAGGCCTGCCGTTTCCAGTTCGCGCCGCACTGCGCCGACGACCGGCAGCGGAATGCGGACGAGGCGGGCAAGGACATTGAGCGGCAGCGGCCCCTCGGCGTGGATGGCGCGCAGGATTGCCGCGACGCCTTCGCGGCCCTCGCGCAGGCTGGTGGCCTCGGCGATGCGGGCGAGGAGGGCGTCGCCCTTGGCGGCTGGCATGTCGGTCATGGCGTCATAGAGCCGATGGCACGGGCGAAGTCCACTGTCCGCCGCGCCGCAGTCCTTCGAGGGCGGCGTGGGGCTGCCTGAAGCTGCGCTCGGCCGGCACGTCCGGCGCACCGATGGTGGCGGCGTGACGCAGGCAGGCGTCGATCTGATGATCGCGCAGCCGGGTGCGGTAGACGCGCAAGGCGGCGCGCTTGCTGCCGAGGGCTGAGGCGATGTTCGTCAGTCGCGGCTCCAGGCCGCCCGTCGCGCCGGCACCATCGAAGACAGAGGTCGCCCCATAGGGCAGATCTTCGAAGAAAATGAGCGGCAGGCCCGTGGCCGCAGCCCATCGCTCCGCGGCGATACGGGTGAGGACGTGGTCGAGATGTCCGCCGATGCCGGCCGGTGCAAGGATGCGCATGCAGCCGTCCTGCGCGGCACGCTGCAGGACTGGCTCCAGAGCGCTGAGCACCGCATCCAGATCGGCGGAGCCGGCCGGGCCGTCCAGCACCCTCGCTTTCGTCCAGCCGAACACGGCGCCGAGTTTCAATTCGCGCCGGTCTTGCGCCCCCGGCAGGCCGAGATGAAGCGCCCGGTAGCCGAGAATACGGGCCGCCAGCGCGTCCTCCTCTGCGGCCAATGCGTCGAGCTGCGCCGGAGGCACCCGCAAAGCCTCCTGATAGGTCTGTCGCGAGAAGATGTTGACCACTAGGGGTGGCCGGCCGACGGGGCGCGCTGCCGCGATGGTGCCGCCGAGGGAGAGCGCGGCATCATCGATATGCGGCGAGAGGATGAGGTCGTATCTTTCGCGTAAAGGCGAGCCAACCGGTGGCGGCAATCGCACGAGAAGACCGGCGTCCAGCAGCGCGGCCAGCGCCGCAGCCTCTGCGGAACCGGCTTCCGGCAGCTCATCCGCTCGCCGTTCCACCTGGCAGAGGGCCGCGAGCGCCCGCTGCTCCGGCGGCAGCGGCAGGATGCGGCCGCCGGCGGTGCGCAGGCCCGCGGGATGCGGCTGATAGTGCGGCAGCAGCCGGACCGTGGCGCCGGAGGTCGGCGTCCGGAGCCGGGCGATGCTGCCCCCACGGTCGTTCACGCCTGATAGCTGGAGATGGCCGCCCCGGCCCGCTCGCCAGCCCTTTCATCAGCCGCGAGGAGCTGCAGGCGGTCGATCTTGCCGGCGGCCGTCCGCGGCAGGGCCGGCATCGTGACGATGCGCGTCGGTACGGCAGGCACCTCTGCCAGCGCTTCACGGATGATGGCCGGGTCCGGGCGCGGCCCTTCCAGCGCCAGGATGAGCGCGTCGGCTCCACCCCGATGGCGCTCAGGACCGCAGATCGCGAGGGCGTCTGTGACACCCGGAAGCGCCCGCAGACGCTGCGTCAGCGCCGCACCGTCGATGCTGTGGCCGTTGATCTTTAGGCGATCGGCGAGCCGCCCGATCAGCACCGCTGAGCCGTCGGCCTCTCGCCGCACCACGTCCCCGGTGCGCCAGATGCCGGCGGCATGATCGCTGGAGAGGGCAGAGCCTTCCTCGCCGAGGATCGCATGGCCGAGCGACAGCACCAGTTCGCCCATGCTGCCATCCGGCGGCGGCGCGAGAATGGTGATGCCGTTGAATGGACGTCCGATCCTCCCTTCCGGCAGCGAGGCGGGTTCGCCGAAGGTGGCACCAGTCTCCGTCGAACCGTAGTTGCGGGCGAGGGCGCAGCCGAAGCTCCGACGGAATGCGGCATCCAGCGCGTCCGGCACCGGCCCGGCACCGGCAATCACCAGACAGCTGCTCTCACCATCGGCGATGAGGCCCCGCTGTGCCTTGACCGCAAGCCGGGCGATTGCGGGCGTCAGCACCACGACGTCGAAATCGCCGGCGCGAAGGCGCCGCGCCAGTGCAGCCGGGTTCGGCGTCCGCTGACATTCGACCGAAGCACCGGCGCTGATGAGCGCCAGCGCCGCGCCGAAGGCAAAGGAGTGAAACACCGGTGCGGCGATCAGCGCCCGCTGACCTGCGGCAAAGCCATATCGGGCAGCGTAGCGTTGCGCCTCGTCGAGGAGGCTTGCCGCGCCCCGCGCCACAAGCTTCGGGTGGCGTGTCGAGCCGGACGTGGCCTGAAGGAGCGCCGGCGGGTCGTGGTCCGGCGTTCCGTGGGTCTGCTGCTGCAGCGTAAGGCCGTCCCAGTCGAAAAGAGACGCCTCGCCGGTCCACGTCGCGGCAGTCAGCTGCTCGGCGCCGAGCACCGGCACGAGACCGCGGCGCCACAAGGTATGGACGCCGTGCAGGAGGGCGTTGCCGTGGATCCCACGCAACCGCACGCGGTCGCCGGGATGGTACGCGGCCGCCATCGTTGCCGCGGCGGAAATAGCCGGTTGGAGATCGACGGTCGCGCCACCGGCGGACCTGTCGCCGACGAAGCGGCCATTCTCCATAAGGGCTACGAGATCAGCGAGCGTCGATGGCACCATCATGCCGACCGCGCCAGTTCGAAGTCCGTACCACGCACCATCTCCCGCGGGGTGCGCAGCGAGGCGACGGCCGCGGCGACGTCGTGCAACAGCTGCTCGTCCCCGAGAAGCAGGGCGTGGTGGAACCAGATGACGCGGGAGCCGGCAGCCTCGGCCACCGGCGTGTCGAGCCGGGCGTAATCCGGCGCGCCGCGGCCGTGCAGCAGACGGGCCGCTTCGGGACCGGTGAACATGCCGGTGCGATGCACGGGCGGGAAGCCGCGATAGGCGGGAATGCCGGCGCCGCGCAGCTCCGCCGAGAGGGCGCTCGCATCGCGCCCGCCGAACTCGGCTGGATCGAACCACGCCATCACCATGTAGCGCGAATGCCGCTCGATATGGGCGCGGGTGACAAGGGGTGAAAGGCCAGCGCTGCGGAGCGCGGTTTCGAAGACCGGGGCCGCCGCCTCGCGGGTGGCAAGCTGGCCATTGAGGCGCCGAAGCTGGCCGGACAGGAGCGCCGACTGGAACTCGCTCATGCGCATGTTGGTGGCCGGCATCAGGTGCTGGTAGGCGGTGTCGCCCTGCGGCCGGCCGCAGGAATGGAGCGCGAAGGTCTGCGCGGCGACGTCCGGCCGGTTCGTCGCGACGGCACCGCCTTCGCCCGCCGTCATCAACTTGCCCGACTGGAAGCTGAAGATCGAGGCATCGCCCAGCGTGCCGAGCATCGCACCGAAGGCTCGTGCGCCATGCGCATGCGCGGCATCCTCCAGCACCACGAGGCCGTGGCGTTGGGCCAAGGCCAGCAGCGCCGGCATCTCGGCCGCCTGGCCGGCCATGTGGACGGGGATGATGCAGCGGGTGCGCGGCCCGGTCGCGGCTTCGACGGCTCCAACGTCGATATTCAGCGTGTCCGCCTCCACATCGACCAACACCGGGATCGCGCCGATCCGCAGCACCGCCGACGCGGTCGCGATGAAGGTGCAGGCCGGCACGATCACCTCGTCGCCCGCGCCGATGCCGAGCGCCGTCAGCGCCAGTTCGAGTGCCAGGGTGCCGTTTGCGACGAGACGGACATGGGCGATGCCGAGATAGTCGGCAAACTCCGCCCCGAAGGCATCGCCGCGCGCGCCGTTGCCGCGCCACCAGCGGTGAGAGCGCAGCGTCTCCAGAAGGACCGCCTCATCCGCTTCGTCGTGGAGCGGCCAGGGCGGGATACGGTCGGCGAAGCTCGGCAACATCCGGCTTGCTCCAGTCACCTCAACTTAAAGTAGTAAATTCTTCGTGGCGCGTTCCGTCAAGCCGGCCGCCAGTGCAGCGCCGACGAGCGCGGCGCCTGAACCGTCGGGATGCGGCACCACGTTGATCGGACGGCCGCGATGCGCGAGCGTCTGGTTCAGATCCGTCTGCAGGCCGGAGAGCCCGAGACCGCCGGCGACTGCGTAGGCGTCGGCATCGAACAATGCGTGCAGGATGGCGTAGGCCTCGGCCAGCGCGCGGATCGCGCGGCGCCGACCTGTTCGATAGGCCGGCGAGTGGCGTCCGGCCGATGCTTCCAGCATCGCAAGACTGCGGCCGGACGCGACCGCCTGCAGGCATCCGCGGCGGCCGCAGCGGCATGAGGCGCCGCGTGCGGCAGGCACGGGGATATGGCCGGCGTCCATGGCGGCGCCAGTGCGGCCGAGCAGCGGGCGGCCTTCAACCACCGCACCGCCGCCGATGCCGGTCCCGACGGAGAGGCACACCACCGTTCCGCGTCCGCCGGGACAGAGCTTTGCCGCGGCGGAGAGGGACGCTGCCGTGGCATCGTCGATGAGGGTCGGCCGCAACCGCTTCATCTCGGCGGAGAGTAGAGGCTGGCCCAGCCACTCCGGCCGGTTCGGCCAGCGGCGGACGGTGCTGTCGGGCTGAAGTTCCGGCGCCGCGGCGATGGCGATGCGTCCCGGCCTGCCGGCGCTGCGCCAGGCTGCATCGAGATGCTCGGCGCATTCGGCAGGCTCACTGGGCGTCGGCGAGCGCTGAAGCGTATCCGTCTTGATGTCGCCTGCGAGGACGACAGCGCTGCGCAGCCAGGTCGCCCCGAGATCAACGGCAAAGATCGGCGTGCCGCTCATGCCCGCAGGGCCGTGCCGGCCCGCGCCAGGAAGGCGAGGTCGGCAGAAATCGGACTGTCCGGCGACGGCGGCTGCTGCAGACGTGCAGCAAAGTCGCGCAGCACGGCGGCAAAGCCCGCGCGCTGCAGTGCAACGCCTGGCTGGAAGTCGCGGACCATCATGGGGGCGTCGGGCGCATGGCGTTCCACACGTTGCCATGGCACCCGCCGCGCATCCGAAAAGCCGAACAGCCCTTCCAGCACCGCGCTGCCGTTGTCGCCGACGGCGGAGAGGCGCACCAGATCGCCGGCCGTCTCGTCGCGCCAGCGCACGGAAATCGTGACTTCGATGCCGCTGACCGTCAGGCCCAGCGCGCACCGGCTCGGCGTCGCCAGCATCGGCACCGCGGTCTCTGCCCCGTGCCAGCGTGCGGCACCGACCGCGAGGGCTGCCGCCGACTCCGCGGTGTCGACTTCTGCCCGAAGAGCGGTCCGCCTGAT
Organism: Mangrovicella endophytica; assembly: GCF_002893625.1. Classification (GTDB taxonomy): domain Bacteria; phylum Pseudomonadota; class Alphaproteobacteria; order Rhizobiales; family Rhizobiaceae; genus Mangrovicella; species Mangrovicella endophytica. The sequence goes on from NZ_PKMZ01000015.1 coordinate 28,674, forward strand.
CGATCCCTCCGGCCAGTCGAGTGCAGCGCCGGCGATGTCGAGGAGGTGGGTGCCGAGATCCGGCACGACGCCCGTCCAGCCGTCATCGCTCCGGCGCTGCCAAGCACGCGCCGGGATACCGTCATGGCGGTGCCATAGGAGATCGATGCGGCGCAGTGGCGCGATCTGCCGGCATTGATCGAGCCAGAAGCGGACGTCGGCGCGGTGGCGGCACGCCGTTGCCGCCACCAGGTGCGAGCCGCCGACAAAGGCGGCTGCCGCAAGCGCCGCAAGGTCAGCCTCGTCGCGCAGGACCGGTTTTTCGACGAGGCAGGCGCGGCCGTTCCGAAGAAGCCGCACCGTCTGGTCGAGATGCGAAGCGTTAGGTCCAGCGACCAGGGCGGCGTCGAACCGTTCGTCCAGAAGTGCTTCGAAGGAGGTGACGCGTCGCGCCCTCGGCCAGAGCCTTTCGGCCACCTCCAAGGCTGCCGGATCAGGGTCGAAGACAACGGCCACGTCGAAGCGATCCGCCATCGGCCGCAGTACGGGCGCATAGGCCTGGCGCACCACCCAGCCGCAACCGCAGAGGGCGAGCGCGACCGGGTTCATCCTGCAGCAGCCGGGATGCCGGCTGGGCCGCCGTCCCGGTCGAGTGGCGCCGGTCTCATGCGAGTGCCCGTCGGCGGCGGCCGGAAAGCTCCGCCAGAAGGTCACGGATGCTCGGAAGATCGCTTCGCCGCCCCTGACCCTCGATGCAGATGCGCCGGAAGAGCTCGAAGGTGACGAAGTCCTTTGCCGTAGGGAAGCAGACTCCAAGGGCCGAGTGCCGCCAGGGGGTCCGCGCCAGCGCGCGCTCGCACATCGTCGCGAACGTCACCGCGTGGTCGCCGGCCGCATCGGGCATCATCAGCTTCGCCCGCCCGGTGGCGGCGGCAAGCCGGCTGCCGAACCGACGGCGCGCGATGCGGCGCAGCAGCGGCTTCTGGCCTGCCGGTGCCGTCGGGTGGTGGAGCGATGTCGGCAGGGCGGTCACGAGCGCACGCAGGCTGCCCTCGAGATAGGGCACCCTCATCTCGAGGGAGGCGGCCATCGAAAGCTGATCCACGGGGTCGAGATGGCAGCGCTCCAGCTGATCCGCACGGTTGACGGCCAGCATGGTGGCGAAATGCTCGACGCCTGAGCTTGCGGTCCTGCGAACGCGCTCGATCAGGGCCAGCGCGGCGTCGCTGGGTTGCAGGCCGCTCCGGCGGGCGCGGCGCAGGCCATCCTCCATGCTCGCCAGGGTCGGCAATGCTGCGACATGGGATGGATAGCCGCCGAACATCTCGTCAGCGCCTTCACCGTTGAGGCAGGCTTTGGTGTCCGCGGCGATCCGTCGGCAGAGCAGCAGGAACATCGGACCGGCGCCGAGGTCCGGCGATCGGGTCGCGGCGATCGTCTCCGGCACCGCGGCGAGATAATCGTCGAAAGACGGCGTCAGCAGATGGTGCTCAGTCCCGATGGCAGCCGCCACGGCGGCGGCGGCACGAGCATCGGGATGCTCAGGGGACGCCGCCACCGTGTAGCTGCGCAGGCGATACGCCGTGCTGGATATGGACTCGGCGGCCAAGGCCGCGATCAGGCTGGAATCCAGCCCGCCGGACAAGGCAACGGCGACCGGCTCGTCGGCCTGGAGATGCGAGCGAATGGCGGCCTCCAGCGCCGTCTCGACCGCATCTTCGGCGTCGATGGGAGCGACATCGCAGTCATACGGCCTTCTGAAGGGCCGTGGCGTCCCGATGAGCAGCCGGCCCTGCCAGCTGATCTCCAGAATATGGCCGGCCGGCAGCACATCGACGCCGGCGAAGAGGCTCGCTGCTCCAAGTGGGTGGCCGACGCTGATGAGATCGGCGAAGGCCGTCAGATCGAGCTCTGCCGACACGGCGGGATGCGCCAGCAGGGCACCGATCTCCGAGGCGAAGACCAGCCCGCGGCCATCTGGAAGACGGGCGACAAGCAGCGGCTTGATGCCCGCGGGGTCACGGGCAAGAACGAGGCGCCGGCCGTCGCGCTCGGCAATGGCAAGCGCGAACATGCCGGACAATCGATCGAGCGTGCCCGGGCCCCATTCGACCCAGGCCCTTAGCACCACCTCTGTGTCGCAGGTGGAACGGAAGCGATGCCCCTGCTCGGCAAGCTGCTGCCGCAGCGCCGGTGCATTGTAGATCTCGCCGTTGAAAACCAGGGTGATCCCCGAAGGCTCATCCTGCATCGGCTGCGCGCCGCCCGCAGCGCCGACGACAGCGAGCCTGGTTGCGCCAAGGGTGAGTGACCCGACCCTGACGAAGGCTTGCGCGTCCGGCCCGCGGTGACGCAGCGCCGTGAGGAGCGGAGCCATGTCGGCTGGTGCCGCGCCAAGGTCGATCAGTCCGGCGATCCCGCACATGGATCAGCTCGCAACCGGTCGCGGGGAATTGAACGACGTCCCGCTCATGCTCGCCTCGGCGCTCCTGCCTCGTCTGAGCGATGCTGTCGCAAAGGCAGAGCAGACGCAACTAAAAGTTGCGCTCAGTAACGCTCGTCAGGCCTCCGGAGGCACGGCCGCGGCCAGCGTTGCAGGCATGCGAAACCCTGCTGGCGCGCCGGTCGCTGCCATGGTGCGCCCGAACAGATGGCACTGACCGTCGACGACGAAGAGCACACTGGCCGACGCGGCAGCGTTGTTGTCGACCGGTGGAGCCCAGCGCACGGCCGGCGCGCCGGTGGCGGTCTGCGGCCAGCGATGCAGCCTCGTTCCGAGCGGCCAGCGCTGGCGCCAGATCAGCGCAGCATGCCAGTCGCCGCCGGGAACAGCACCTTCGATGCTCAACATCGCTCGCGACAGGGTGATCGTGAACGGCGGCTCGCCCTCGGTGTTGCCGACGATCTCGCAAGCGCGGCAGATGGTGAGATGCCGCGTCAAAGGTGGCTGCGTCTGCACCTTTATGCGGTAGCACGTCGCGGCTGCCCCGCAGTTCTGGCAGCGCGCGGCGTGATCGAAGGATCGCATCGCACCGTGGCGCAACCACAGGCTCTCCAGGCTCGACTCGTGGAGAGCTGCAACAAGCCGTTCGAACGCGTGGTGAGTCTCATGCTGAGATGCCTGCGCCTCGACCGGCGATCGGCCGGCGGCGCTTTTGGCGTTCCCGGCGCGTCCCTTGAGCCCGGCGATCAATTCCATCAGTGGAACGGCTGGCGGTCGATCAGCGGTTTGGAGGGGCAGGGTGGCGTCGGCCCCGCTTCGGCTGCTGTGCTTCAGGGGCGCCGAAGGTGCGGGTGTCGAAACGGACGTGGTTCGCGCCTCACCCCGAGGATCGCGTTCATCGGCTGCGACAACGGGGGCGATGCGCAATGCCGGATCGCCGAAGAGAAGCAGCGCCTCGCTGGTCGCATCGGCCGCTGCATTGTGCCGGCCGATCACGCTGCCGACCGTCTCGCCGCCGAGAAGAGGCTGGATCAACGACTGCGTCGATGCCTCGGCGCTGAGGACGATACTGCCTGTCGTGACAAGGGCACCAACAGCCGGGCTCGTCGCCAGCCGCAACCCGACGCCGTAGCGGCGATCGATGAAGCTTGCCTGTGCCGGAAAGCCGATGCAGGTGTTCCAGATCAGGAGGCGCGCTGTCACTGCATCTGGCGTCAAGGTTCGGCGCGCCAGCGCCGGATCGGCAAGCGGGATCCGGGTGCGATGGCATTGGCCGGTCGAGCGGCACTGCGGCGGGCGCGGCCACTCCGCTCGCCGGAATTCACGATCGTTCGGACACAGGATCAGGCCGCCGCCGAGATCGCCATCGATTCCGTCACCGTGTCCCGTGATGCGGATCAGGCTGCCGCCGCGTCTCAGCGCAGCGCGGATCGTGTCAGGATCGGCCCCACCGCCGGCGAACGTGCAGCTGCGGCCGGCGAAGAACCCGCTTCGCTGGTTCGGCGAGAGCTCGACCAGGTGAGGCAGGCCGCCGCCACCTCCGGCCATCACGCCGATGGCCGTGGCGAGAAGCTTGAGTCTGAGTTCCTCCGTGTTTCGGCCGAGGATCAGTCCGGGCGTCGACGAACGCAGCCCCTGCGCCCAGTCCGTCAGGTCATCATCCGCATCGTCCGCTAGAGCGATGACCACCGCGGGCACCTCCAGCTGATGCAGCGCAGCGACGTCCAAGGCTAGTGCGACGCGGCGGCCCGTCAGATGAGCGTAGAGATGCGCCGCAGCCGGATCGTTGCGGCCATAGGCGACGACGCTCTCCGCGCCCGCCCGCTCGCCTGTTCGATTCCGGCTGTGCCGAACCGCGGCGGGTGCCATGAAGCGGAGCGTTGCGCCCATATTCACGGCAATCGCCGCAAGGCGTTCAGCATCCCCGCCTGCGAACGGCAGGACCGGCGAACCGGATTCGTCAGCCAGGCAGGCATAGGCATTGTCGACACTGGCGACCGGAACCGACGGCAGCGTCATGGCTCGGCTCCATGGTCTGTCGGTGGCGCCTAGCGGTGCCAACGCGGCACGTTCCGCGGTTCGGTCTGCAGGCAATGGCATGTGCGCTCGATGCGGCTCCGCACGATCAGGATGCGGCTTGTCCAGACCCTCGGGCTGCTGCGGCAGAGCCGATGCTGGCAAGCTGCAGGTGGGTCGGGAATGTTCGATCCACCCGCATGACGCTGATCTTCCTTCGCGCGTTCGAAGCGATCGGCGGTATGACCGTGCCTTGGACGCGGCCTACCAGTGCAGCGAGTCCTTCATGTCGAGGTCGATGCCCGACTGTGCCAGCTCGGCGCGTATACCGGCGAGCTCCGCCTCAGCCTGATGCAGGTTCTTCAGGCTGGCCTGAAACCGCGCCAAGCCGGCGAGATAGCTGCGGCTCTCTTCTGCATTCATATTCGTCCCTTCGAACGACGACTCTCCCATCGGCGTACCGGACATGGTGGCTCTCCTGTTGGTGTGGATCACGCCGATCAGGATAGCAGCGCCGATTGCAACTTCAAGTTGTTTATAGGCGCAGATGATCACCTGTGCTGCCGGCTGCTGCCGTGTCATCACCAGCCGCGCGGCCGTTCGGCGGCGTCGTTGCGCGTGCAGACGCGAGCGCTTATCCCGATAACCGATCATCGGGATGCGCAGCGGCATGGATGCGGACAAACTCTTGAGCGAGCTGGCGCTCTGGCAGGCGGCGGGCCGGCGCCTGCGCCTTTGGTGGCGCGACGACGATGCCGTTGCCGACACGCCGGCGCTCCGGCGCCTGATCGCCATCGCCGAGGCTCATGCGATGCCGCTCTCGCTTGCGGTCATTCCAGCGGCGCTGGAGGCGAGCCTCGTCGAGGCGAGCGATCATCCGCTGGTTGCCATCCTCCAGCACGGCTATGCGCATCGTAACCACGCCGCGCCGGGCGGACGGGCGGTGGAATGCGGCGGCGCGCGGGACGATGCCGCGATCATGGCCGAGCTGGCGGATGGCCGGGCCCGGCTGCAGGGCCGGTTCGGGTCGCGCGCGCTCCCCGTGCTGACCCCGCCTTGGAACCGCATCGAGGACCGGGTGCTGCATCGCCTGCACGCTGCCGGCTATCGCGGCGTCAGCGGCCATGGCGAGCGGCGGCTGCCCCGGGGCTCGCTGCTGATCGAGGCGCATACGCATCTCGATATTTTGCGCTGGAAAGGCGGCGCGCATTTCGCCGGCGCGGCCAAGCTGATCGGCGCGATGGCGGACGAGCTTCGGCTCCGGCGCGAGCGGGGCGACGACCCCGATGAACCCTATGGCTTGCTGACACACCATCTGGTGCATGACGCGCCGGCCTGGGCGTTCCTGGAGCAACTGCTGGCCGTCCTAGCGGGCCATCCCGTGATCGCGCCGGTCGACGCGGGCACGCTGTTTGGCCTCACCTCGCCAAGCGCCGGCACCATGTCGGGATTAGTCGGGGGCACGGCTGCATGAGTGCGGTCGTGCGTCCCGCCACCGAGGTTGATATTGCCGGCGTCGTCGATCTCCTCCACACCCATATGAACCCGAAAATCCCGCCGGAGCGCTGGCGCCGCATCCTCGACTATCCCTGGCGTCCGGAAGGCGTGGAACGCGGCTGGCTGGTGGAAGCGGACGGCCGCATCGTCGGCTTCATGGCGACGATCTACAGCGACAGGCTGACGCCGTCTGGATGGCGCCGCTTCTGCGACCTCGGCTCCTGGTACCTTCTGCGCGAGCATCGCGGCAGCGGTGTCGGCGACGCACTGCTGCAGGCCGGCATGGCGCAGCCGGACGTCACCTATGCCACGATGACCGCGCGGGCGGCGACCGGCCGCAAGATCCGCGCGCTCGGCTTCGGCATCCTCGACGACAGCCGCCTGCTGTTCCGGCCGCGCGCAGGCGAGCGCGGCGCCCTTCAGGTCGAGACGGACCCCGATCGCATCGCGCCGCATCTGGATGCCTGGCATCAGGCGATCCTGGCGCATCACCGCGCCTTCAACCTCCGCCACGCCCTGCTGCGCACGCAGGACGGACACGGCTGCTACCTCGTCTATCAGGTGAAGCTGAAGGGCGAGGCCGTCGCCTATCACGAGATCCTCCATGCCAGTGATCGGAGCATCCTTGCCCTGCATGCGCAGGCGGTTGCCGATGTGCTGGTGGAGGGCGAGACCGGTGTTCTGGCCATCGACAGCCGCTTCCTGGCCGAGGCTGGCGCTCTTGCGGATAACGGGCAGGTCGAGACGATCCGGCTGCCACGCTGGTACCGCTCGCCCGACGTCGCGCCGGCCGACATCGACCATCTCTTCTCGGAAACCGTGTTGCTCGATCTAAAACTGCCTTGAAACGGATGGTTGGTCGAAAGGCATGTCTCGCCACCGTCATTGCCATGGATTAACAAGGAGATGGGGCGTCCCTTGCGGCGCGCAGTGGCAGTCGCGGACCGTGCATGAGCGATCTCCTCACCGTTGAGGGTCTGACCATCGAGTTCAGGACCCCGGCCGGCACCGTGCGGGCGGCAAATGAGCTGTCCTTCCGCGTGCCGGCCGGGCGCACCGTCGCGATCGTCGGCGAGTCCGGCTCCGGCAAGTCCGTTACCGGGCTGGCAATCCTCGGCCTCCTGCCGAAGGTGGCGGCGGTCCTCGGCGGTCGCATCCTGTTCCGCGACCCCGCGGCTCCTTCGGGCGCTCCGCCGATCGACCTCGCCTCGCTGAAGCGGGACTCGCACGTCTTCCGGTCGATCCGCGGCGACCGCATCGCGATGATCTTCCAGGATCCGACGGCGGCGCTGTCGCCGCTCCACACGATCGGCGACCAGATCGGCGAGGCGCTCCGCATCCACCGCGGCGTCGAGGCGGGAGAGGCGCGGGGCGCCAGCATCGAGCTTCTCGGCGAGGTCGGCTTTGCCGATCCGGAGCGCGCTTTCGACACCTATTCCTTCGAACTGTCCGGCGGGCTGTGCCAGCGAGCCATGATTGCGATGGCAATGATCTGCCGTCCGGCCCTGATCATCGCCGATGAACCGACCACCGCCCTCGACGTCACCGTGCAGGCGGAGATCATGCAGCTGCTCAACCGGCTGCAGGCCGAGCATGGGACTGCAATCCTCCTGATCGCCCATGACCTCGGCGTCGTCGCCAACATGGCGCATGAGATGGTTGTGGTGCACCATGGCGAGGCGATGGAGCGAGGCACGGCGGCCGATCTCTTCGCCGACCCGCGGCACCCCTACCTGAAAGCGCTTCTCCATGCCGTGCCGCGGCTGGGGATGAACCGGGCCGAACGCCTGAAGCCGCTCCGGGAGATCCGCGTCGATCCGGCTGCGGCCTCACGGACCGCACGCGACAGGGCTAAAGGATCCATGCAGACCTCCGTCGCCGCCGGAGACGTCTTCCTGAAGGTGCGCGGCATCACCAAGAGCTTTGCCGCAAGCCAGGACCGCCGCTGGCTGGCAGCGGCGCCTCAGCGCGCGCTCGCCGTGCGCGATGTCAGCTTCGACATCCGCCGCGGCGAATGCCTCGGCCTCGTCGGCGAGAGCGGCTGCGGCAAGACGACCCTGTCGAAGATCCTGGTGCGGTCCGAGGCGACCGACGTCGGGACGGTCGAGATGATCGACGCCGGTGCAACGACGGACGTGCTCGCGCTCTCAGGCGAGGCGCTGCGCCAGTGGCGCCGGCGCGTCCAGTACGTCTTCCAGAACCCGTATTCCGCGCTGAACCCGCGCATGACGGTTGGCGCGATCCTCGACGAACCGCTGGCGATCCACGGCCTCGGCGACGAGCGCTGGCGGCGCCATCGGGTGAAGGAACTGCTGCACCTAGTCGGTCTCGATTCAACGCATCTGAACCGTTACCCGCACGGCTTTTCCGGCGGGCAGCGCCAGCGCATCGGCATCGCGCGGGCGCTCGCACTGGAACCGGAGCTGATCATCTTCGACGAGCCAGTCTCCGCACTCGACGTCTCGGTGCAGGCGCAGATCCTCAATCTTCTGCGCGACTTGCGGGAGGCGCTCGGCCTCACCTACCTCTTCATCTCGCACAATCTCGGTGTCGTCGATTACCTGGCGGACCGCATTGCCGTCATGGCGGCAGGGCGCCTGGTGGAGATCGCCCCGCGCGAGGCGCTCTTTTGTAAGCCCCGGCATCCCTATACGCAGGCGCTGATCGCGGCGATCCCGGAACCTGATCCAGACCGCCGCCTCGACTTCGCCCGGCTGCGCCGCGACCGCAGCTCCGATCCGGCTTCCTGGCCGTGGCCGTTCGGCCCATCTGATGGGGGCGAGGAGCCGCATCTCCTCGATCTCGGCGGCGGCCACTATGCACGCAGCTTCGCCGCGCCAGCGGTGGATGGCCGCGTTGCTCCAGCCCTTGCGGCCGTGCCAAGCTGATGCCGGAGCGATCGACGGTGCAGCGGCCACAGCGGATGATGGACGAAGGGTCATGATGACAATGCCGTTCGTCCGTCGCATGCCGCGGGTCGCCGGCTTGGCCCTCGGCGCCACCATCCTCCTCGTTGCGTCTTTCATCGTGCAGCGGGCGGACGCTGCCTATGTCGAGCCGCCGGTTTTGGCTGCCGCCGTCGCCGCACGTGAGCTGCCGCCGGTCGACCAGCGCATCCCGGCCGAGCCGCTGGTGATGGACATGCCGTCGACAGGGCGGCAGACCGGCGACTACGGCGGTTCGCTCCGGATCATCGAAGCGCAGGCGCGCGATACGCGCCGTATGGTCGTGTTCGGCTATGCCCGCCTTGTCGGCTATGCGCCCGACGGCACCATCCAGCCGGATATCGTGAAAGCCGTCGATGTGGAGGAGGGGCGGCGCTTCACCTTCCATCTGCGCAAGGGGCATCGCTGGTCGGACGGCGCGCCCTTCACCTCGGACGACTTCCGCTACTACTGGGAGGATGTCGTCAACGACAAAGATCTCGGCATGAACGGCCTGCCGCGCGAGCTTCTGGTCGACGGCGAACCGCCGCAGGTGAGCTTTCCCGACGCGCTGACGGTTCGCTACGAATGGTCGAAGCCGAACCCGTATTTCCTGCCGGCGCTCGCCCAGTCCCTGCCGCTCGAGATCGCCCGCCCGGCGCATTACCTGAAGCAGTTCCACAAGCGCTATGCCGATCCGGCCGAGCTGAAGCAGCGCGTCGCGGATGCCGGCCAGCGCAATTGGGTGGCGCTGCATTACAAGCTGGATCAGCCCTACAAGAACGCCAATATCGACCTGCCGTCGCTGCAGCCCTGGGTGCTCGCGACGCCGCCGCCGGCGGACCGCTTCATCTTCCGGCGCAATCCCTACTTCCATCGTGTCGACACGGCAGGGCATCAGCTGCCCTATATCGACGAAGTCGCCATGAGCATCGCCGGCACGGGCCTGATCCCCGCCAAGGTGGGCGCCGGGGAGGCTGACCTCCAAGCCAACTACCTCACCTTCGGCAACTATCCCTTCGTCAAGGCCGCGGCCGAGCGAGAGGGCTACGATGTCCGGCGCTGGCGCAGCGGCAAGGGCAGCCGCATCGCGCTCTATCCGAACCTCACCTGCGCCGATTCCGCTTGGCGGGCGCTGCTGCGCGAAGCCGATTTCCGCCGCGCTCTGTCGCTCGCCATCAACCGCGAGGACATCAACCTCGCCGTCTATTACGGCCTGGCGCGACCCTCCAACGACACGGTCCTGCCGGGCTCGGTCCTGTTCCAGCCGAGCTTGGCCACGCGCTGGGCGACCTATGATCCGGAGCGCGCCCGTGCGCTGCTCGACGGCCTGCACCTCACCCAGAGGAATGCGGAGGGGATACGGCTCCTGCCGGACGGGCGGCCGCTGACGGTCGTCGTGGAAACATCCGGCGAAGAAGGCGAGCAGCAGGACGTCCTGCAGCTCGTCGCCGAAGACTGGCGTCGCGTCGGCATCGGTCTTGTCGTCAAGACAGGCGAGCGGGACACGCTATCGCGGCGGCTGAACACCGGCTCGACCGTGATGTCGATCTGGGCGGGGCTGGAGAATGGCCTGGCGCATCCTAACGACAGCCCGGCCGAACTGGCGCCGACCAATTCCGATCAGCACCAGTGGCCGGCCTGGGGGCTGAACGCCGAAAGCGGGGGCAAGCTCGGCGAGGCGCCGGATCTTCCCTTCGCACAGAAGCTCCTGGCCCTGAACGAGGCGTGGCGCCGCACGCTGGATCCCGCCGAGAAAGCTTCGATCTGGCGGCAGATGCTGGAGATCAACGCAGAGGCCCTACCGCGGATCGGCATCATCGCCGACGTCGATCAGGTCATCGCCGTGTCGAAGCGCCTGCACAACGTGCCGCAAACCGGCGTCTTCAATTTCAATCCAGGCGCCTATTTCGGCATGTACCGGCCGGACACGTTCTTCTTCGCGCCGCCGGGGGCGCGCACGGCCGCCCGTGATGGGGAAGGTGCGCTGCCGCAATGATCCGATATCTTGCCGGCCGGATCGCCACGATGCTCGGCACGCTGGCGGTGATCAGCGTCCTCGTCTTCACCATTATCCAGCTGCCGCCGGGCGATTACCTCTCGACCACCATTGCCGAGCTTCGCGCCGAGGGCGAGACGCAGGCCGAGGAGAAGGTCGCGTTCCTGCGCGACCTCTATGGTCTCGATAAGCCGCTGCCGCTCCAGTACCTGACATGGGTCTCGGGCTTCGTGCAGGGCGATTTCGGCTATTCCTTCGAATACGGTCGGCCCGTTGCCGAAGTGATCGGCGATCGCCTGTTCCTGACCCTGATCCTGAACTTCGTCACGGTGCTGTTCATCTATCTCGTCTCGTTCCCGGTCGGCATCTATGTCGCCGCGCGACGCTACGGACAGGTCGACTACACACTGTCCTTTCTCGGCTATCTCGGCCTTGCGACGCCGAACTTCCTGCTGGCGCTGATCCTCCTTTATTTCGCCAACACCCTCTTCGGCATCTCGGTCGGCGGGCTGATGGACCCGGATTACACCGGCGAGGCCTGGACCGCCGGCAAGATGGGCTCGCTGGCCGCCCATCTGGTGGTACCGGTGGTCGTGATCGGCATTTCCGGCACGGCGGCAATGATCCAGCGCCTGCGGGCGAACCTCATCGATGAACTGCAGAAACCCTACATCGTCACCGCAAGAGCCAAGGGGCTCGGCGAGCGCCGCATCCTGTTCAAATATGCGCTGCGCTCGGCCCTGAACCCGTTCATCTCCGACATCGGCGATTTGCTGCCGCAGGTCGTCTCCGGTTCGGTGATCGTCTCGGCGATCATGTCGCTGCCGACGACGGGGCCGATGCTGCTGTCCTCGCTGCGTAGCCAGGACATGTATCTCGCCGGCTCGTTCCTGATGTTCCTGGCGGTGCTGACCGTCGTCGGCATGCTGGTGTCGGACATCGCGCTCGCACTGATCGATCCGCGCATCCGGATCGGGCGGGGAACGGCGTGAGCGAACCTCTGGAGCATTGGGTCTCGACGGAGCCGTTCGACCCCGGCAGGACCTCGGCGCGTCTGTCGAAGCCCTCGACCCGTTATCTCGAAGCCTCGCAGGCGCGGCTGTTCTGGTGGCGCTTCAAGCGCCATCGCTTGGCACTGGTCGCGCTGGTGGTGCTGGCGATCGCGTATCTCACGGTGATCTTCGCCGAATTCATCGCGCCCTACGGCGTTGCGACCCGCAACACGCAGCACATCTTCATGCCGCCGCAGCCGATCCATCTCTTCCATGAGGGTCAGTTCGTCGGCCCGTTTGTCTACGACATGCGCGGGCGGCTCGATCTGGACACGCTGCAGCGCCACTACACGGAGGATGAGCGGCGGCCGCGGCCACTCCGCTTCTTCTGCAAGGGCGAACCCTATCGCTTCTGGGGGCTGGTGGAGGCGGACCTGCATCTTGTCTGTCCGCCAAGTCTTGGCACCTTCTTTCCGCTCGGCACCGACCGGCTCGGGAGGGACATCGCCTCGCGGCTCGTCCATGGCGCGCGAATCTCGCTGACGGTCGGCCTCGTCGGCGTCGCCTTCTCCTTCGCGCTCGGGCTCTTCTTCGGCGGTATCGCAGGCTATTTCGGCGGTGCGACCGACTACTGGATCCAGCGCGTGACCGAGATACTGCGCTCGATCCCGCAGCTGCCGCTCTGGCTGGCGCTGTCGGCGGCGCTGCCGGTGACGCTCAACCCGCTGCTCGTCTATTTCGGCATCACCATAATTTTGGCGCTGCTGGACTGGCCCTCGCTTGCCAGGGCCGTGCGCTCCAAGCTGTTCTCGCTGCGCGAGGAGGATTTCACCGCTGCCGCCGAGATGATGGGCGCGCGTCCGGCGCGGATCATCGCGCGCCATCTCCTGCCGAACTTTGCGAGCCACCTCATCGCCTCGGCCTCGCTGTCGATCCCCACGATGATCCTCGCCGAGACTGCGCTGAGCTTCCTCGGCCTTGGCCTCAGGCCGCCGATCGTGAGCTGGGGCGTCCTCCTGTCGGAGGCGCAGAACATCGAGGCGGTCGCCCTCTATCCGTGGCTGCTCATGCCGATGCTGCCGGTGATGGTGACCGTGCTTGCCTTTTCCTTCCTCGGCGATGGTCTGCGCGATGCCGCCGACCCGCATGGCTGAGGCGAGACGAGGCTCTCGACTCCGACAGCGTCAGCCGACCTGGTCGCGGCAGGAGGACGGCTTGTGCTGGGTGTCTGCCGGGGCCGCCATGAAATCCGCCAGCTCGTAGAGCGCCACCGGCTTGGCGAGTCCGGTCAGCGGAAAGCTGCCGATCCCATTCCACGATTGCGGGTCGCGCCGCGCGATCGCCTCGGTCGCGAGTACCGGCGTTGCCAGGACCTTGGTCATGCCCTCCATCCGCTCGACCTCGTTCACCGTCGATCCGATGATCGAGAACGACAGGCGCTGCGAGATACCGATATTGCCGAGGCGGACCTCGCCGATATCCATGGCGATGCCGAAGTGGATGAGGGGATCGCCGCGTTCGGCGCGCTTCAGGTTGCAAACTTCGGCCGCGGCGAGGGCGGCGCGGGCCGCCGTTGTCGCGGCACCGACGACGTCGAGGGCACACGAATCGTCCGCCTCGATCGGAAAGATCGCGAGGACCGCGTCGCCGATGAAGGCCATGATCTCGCCGCCGGCCTCGACGGCTGCTCGTCCGGTACAGTCGAAATAGTCGTTGAGGAGCGAGAGATAGGCGTCCTCGCCGACAGTATCGGCGAGATGAGTGGAGTCGCGCAGGTCCGAATACCAGATCAGGGCCCTGGTGCGGCTGCCGCTGCCGAGGGTGATGCGACCGCTCAGCACTTCGCGCGCGATTGTCGGGCCGAGATAGGTGTTGGCGACATTGGCGACGAGGCGCGGATAGGCGGCCGACTTGCAGACGACGGCGATCGGCCGCTGCAGCTGCCGGAGCACCGCCACGGCATCGTCGCTGAAGCCATTCGGATCGCGTGTCGACCAGGTGACATAGAGCCCGAGTTCGTCCGGCCGCGGCAGATCCTGCAGCAGCATGAAGAGTGGGGTGCTGAGCGCCACGAGCTCGACATAGCCCTCGCCGGCGAGCTCGTGGAACAACGGAAAATCGTCGGGCGCAAGGCCCTGGTCGAGACGATCGCGCATCAGGTGGACGCCGTTGTCGAGCATCCACTTGATCGGGCTGCGCTGCCAGCCGTCGGTGTTGGCGTCCTCGTGCGGGAAGCGGTCTGACTGGATCGGCTCACCCGGCTTCCACAGCACCGTCTCGGCCTCGAAGAGAGGGTGCAGCGTCGGCCAGCTGACCCGCGCGCGATCGACTGGCACACCGCTCTGACGCAGGCGCTCGCACAGCGGACCGAGGATCGCTGCGACCTCGCGCTCCGCCAGCGATTCGTCGATCAGCCAATCGGAGATCTGCAGGATCGCCTTGGGATCGATAACCGTCTCCGCCTCCCGATCGAGCAGGGGCTGGATCGAGGGCGTATGTGACACTTGGATGACAGGCATCCCGCGCCTCTAGAACAGGATTGCGGCGCCGTCACGCCATGATGCGATCACGCTTTGCAACCAGCCGCCAAACTGGCTGTCTGTTCCCGTCCGGCCTCCGCGGCGTTCAGGCATCATGCGAGCGGTATTCGACCAGCTCCGCCGTGGTGCGGCTCAGCCGCAGCGCCAGGCCGCGCAGCATCGAAAGCCCGATGGAGGGAAAGTTCTCCAGAAGCTCCACGAGACAGTCTTTGCCGATCCGCAGGGCTTTGACATTGGTGACGGCGCGTACCGTTGCCGTGCGCGGCATGTCGCAGAGGATGCCGATCTCGCCGACGAAGTCCGTCTCGCCGAGACGGGCGATCTCGATCTCCCCGCCAGGCGTGTCGGCGATCACCACGGCCTGACCACTCAGGATGACGAACGCACTGTCTCCAGGATCGCCCTGTCGGAACAGCACTTCCGAGGCCTCGTAGCGCACCAGCTTGGAGGTGAAGGCGAGGAGCTTCAGCTTCGGCGCCTCGATGCCGCTGAACAGCGGCACGCGCCTCAGGATGTCGACCTCGCTGGTCAGCACGCTCATACGCCGCAAGCCTCCGCAACGACGATCCCGGCTTTGCCCGGGTGCACTCCTACTCCGCGGCCAATGCCGAGGCGGGCTGAGACTGCTCTATTTTCCTGTCATTGACCAGTCGGCCATCCTTGAACTCGACAAACCGCTCGAACATCGAAGCCTGATCGGCGCCGCTGAGCACCCAGAAGGTGCCGAAGGGACGATCCGGGTCGCGGCTGCGCCGCAGCGTGGCAGCGATGATCTTGCCCTGCGTGTCCGCATCGAGCGCCGACAGGCAGCGGTTGGCGATGAGGTAGTCCGGCGACTTCAGGATGCCGCGTGCCAGTCCGAGCTTCTGCTGCTGGGCAAGCGACAGGCGCTTGGCACCGGAGCCGAGATCATAGCGCAGGCCCGCCTTCTGAACGAGCTCCGACAGGCCGAGAGCGCCGAGCGTCTGCAGGAGGCGCTGCTCCACCGCTTCGGCCGCGTTCGCCATGTCCTGCGCGATGCGGCCGAACAGCACGTTGTCCTGGATGGAGGCCGCAGGATTGTAGGCGCCGGCCTCGTGAAAGGCGATGGCGCCCTCGATCTCGGCTGTGGCGTTCTCTTGGAAGGTCGCCCGCGCCTCGACGATTCGCTGCCGCAGGGCGTCGTCCAGGAGCCCCAGACGATCCCGCGGCTCGACATAGTTGAAGGCGAGGCGGATCAACGGCAGGCGGTCGGCATCGGCGATCTCGTCGAAGCTCTTGCCGTCGGTGCGTGACAGGATCTGCCGATAGGTGGCGAGCTCCTCCGGCCGCATGATGGTGATGCGCCGCAGGAGCGGGCTGCCGGGCTCGAGGTCGCCGAAGAGGTCGACCATGGTGGCCGCAATCTCCCGCCCGATCGCAAGGAAGGGCTCGACGAGGCCGAGCGCCTGCAGGATCTGCCGCACGTGGCTGCGGGTCAGCATCCACGTCGTCTCGGCATCGGAGCTGCGGGCGGCGCCGAAGACCACGTTCTCCAGAATGCCGGCATTGTTCATGTAGCGAGCCGGGTCGAATGGCTCGACATAGGCGCCCATGCCCGCCGCGGCGAGCTGCTCGCGGAAGGCGACGCGCGCGTGCAGGATCGGCTCTGCCATGCGCGACTGGTACTCGGGCGGAACGGACGCGGCGAGGCCGAAACGCTGCACGTCGCGTTCCAGCATGACGATCTTCAGGACTTCGGCGATACGCCGCTCCAGCTCGGCAGCCGAAGACGCGCCGGCGGCCTTGAAGTCGACCCACTCGTCGCGCGGATCGAGCGGGCTGTTTCCGGCGGCCAAGGTTTCGAGCTGAGCGAGCCGCTCGCGTTTGCCGGCCGAGCGCGGCACGGCCGCCACCGGACGGCGCTTCAGCGGATAGAGAAGAGCGTCCCGCAGCGTTGACTGGGGATAGAAGGGCGTTGCCTCGGCATAGGCGATCCGCCGACCGGTCGTCGCCTCGCCGTAGCTCTTCAGCGGCCGGTCGGCGAGCAGGACCTCGCCATTGGTCGGAGCGTTGAGGCGCGCCAGGATCTCCGCAAGCTGGCCGGCGCCGTCGCCGATCATGCCGTAGGCGGCGGTGCGCTCCGTCAGAGGCAGCTCCACCGAAACGTCTTCGAGCAGCCGCGTGCCGGCATCGTCGCGTGTGCTGATCCCGTGGAGGACGAAGCTGCCCGACAGCGACTCGACGTCGCCATGCACCGGCGCCTGCAGCGCGGCGTCGGAGATGCCCTTGATGTCGAACTGCTCGATGACCTGGTCGTATTTCACGGCCACGTCGAGACGCGCCAGATCCCAGTCGATCAGGTCTTTTAGCGGCGAGGGCAGTTCGCGATAGGCAGCGATCACGGCGACGAGCTGGCCGATATCGAGCTGTCCCGTGATCGCGAAATATCCGCCGAAGAGGTAGAAGATGAAGGGCGTTGCCTGCGACAGGAAGTTGTTCAGGAACTTGACGAAGAACTTCCACTGGTAGATGTCGAAGCGGATCAGGAAGATGTGCCCGAGATCCGCCGAGATACCGGCGCGCTCGAAGTTCGACGTGTCATTGGCATGCACGCTGGCGATGCCGTCGATGATCTCGCCGATCCGACCGGAGAGCTGGCGTGCGGTCAGCTGGCGCTCGCGTCCGAGCACCAGAAGACGCCGCCGCATCTTCGGGATGACGATGATCTGCAGGCCGGTCACCGCGAGCGCCACCAGCCCGAGCGTGAAGCTCTGGACGAAGATGAACACCATCGACGTCAGCACCTGGCTCATGAGGAAGAGCGGCGTGACGAAGGCGTCGCCGATGAAACCGCCGATCGGCTCCAGCTCGTCCTTGATCATGCTGGCGACTTCCGGCGGCCGCAGCTGCCGGAACTGCCGGATCGGGAACCGCAGCAGCCGGTCGACCATCTCGTAGCGCAGGCGCCGCAGCATGCGCTCGCCGAGCCGGCCCTTGTAGATGTTGATGTAGAACTTGAAGGCGCCGTTGATCACGACAAAGGCCAAGAACAGGCCTGACAGGATGAACAGCGCCTGCATCCGATCCAGCTGCACGCCGGGGAAGAGCACGATCTCGTCGAGCCCGAACCAGCCATCCGGCAGCGGCACGGTGGTGCGCAGATAGGTCGGCAGCGTCGTTGCGCCGGCCTCGAATCCCTCGCCCTGGATCGGGCCGTTGATGATCGCCTTCGGCAGGTCGAGCGAGACGTAGAGGAACGGGATCGACAGCAGAACGACGAGCAGCATCCAGAGCTGCTGGCGACGCGTATGCCGCCAGACATAGCTGTAAAGCGACTCTGCCATGCGCTGGACGCCCTCGAACTCGACGAAGCGAGGAGTCTTATCAGCCGCGGCGTTCCTGCACTAGGAGTGAGCGTGCGACGGCGAGTCCGGTCGGCAGCCGATCCTCGATGAGTCAGGCGAATGGGAGCTTCGGGTGGCGGCTGCGTTCCAAACTGTTGTGCCGCATCGGCGGCCCGGCTACGTTGCACCGCACGCAGCTCTCGCTGCCCGAGAAGACCGCGTCTGCGGCCGGCGTGGCGAGGCGGCAGCCCGTGCCGCGGCTGAAAGGTGAGATGGGCATGTTGCATCAGCCGTCTGGAGGGATGACGTCGGTCCGTTCAGGCGGACTGCGGATCCTGATCTACAGCCACGATACCTTCGGCCTTGGCCATCTCCGGCGCTGCCGCGCGATCGCCAATCAGCTCGTCTCCACGCATGATGGCGCCTCGGTGGTCATCATCTCCGGTTCGCCGATCATCGGCAGCTTCGAGTTCGGCGGCGGCGTCGACTATGTGCGCGTGCCGGGCGTCGTGAAGCTGCCGAACGGCGAATACACGACGCAGAGCCTGCATTTGCCTCTCGATGCGACGGTGGCGATGCGGGAGGCGATCATCCTTCAGACGGCGCTGACCCTGAAGCCGCATCTCGTCATCGTCGATAAGGAGCCGACGGGTTTTCGTGGCGAGTTCCTGCCGGCACTGCGGGCGCTGCGGGAGACGGATGCGCGCATCGTGCTCGGCGTGCGCGACGTCCTCGATGAACCTTCGGTGCTGCGGCCCGAATGGGATCGGAAGGGAGCCGTCGAGGCGCTGACCCGCTACTACGATGACATCTGGATCTATGGGCTCAGAGAAATCTATGAGCCGCTCGCCGCCCTCGATCTGCCGGAACAGGTCTGCCGCCGTGCCGTGTACACGGGCTATCTGAGGCGCGAGCTGCCACCCAAGCCGCAGACGCCGCGCTACCCGAAGCTGACGCGCGAGCCCTTCGTGCTCGTCACTCCCGGCGGCGGTGGCGACGGCGAGGAGATGATTGACTGGGTGATCTCGGCCTACGAGGCCGATTGCACGATCCCCGTCGGGGCGCTGGTCGTGTTCGGCCCCTTCGTCGACCGTGATCGCCGCGCGGCCTTCGTGGAGCGGATCCAGCGACTGCCGAAGGTCGATGCCATCACCTTCGATGCCAAGATCGAGCATCTGATGAGCCGCTCCGTCGGTATCGTAGCCATGGGCGGCTACAACACCTTCTGTGAGATCCTGTCCCTAGATCGGCCGGCGCTGATCGTGCCTCGGCGCACGCCCCGGCTGGAGCAGACGATCCGTGCCGAGGCGGCAACCCGGCTGAAGCTCGTCAGCATGCTCGACGGCGCCGAGCTCGCTGCCGGCCGCAAGCGCGATCCGTTGGAGATGGCGCAGGCGATCACCCGCCTCGCCGAGCAGCCGGTGCCATCCAAGGCCTTCCTGCCCGGCCTGCTCGACGGCTTCAACACCATCGAACGGCTGACGCAGAGCTGGTTCTCGGCCGAAGCTGAACTCGACGAAGGCCGGATCCGCCGCACCGGCACCGGCGCCTGATCAGGATATCCTCCATGGATGCCATAGCACCCCGCGCGGTGGTTGAAGCCGGCCGTGCGACCTCTTCGCGGCCGCGTCTTGCCATCGTCGTGAAAGGTTATCCGCGCCTTTCCGAGACGTTCATCGCGCAGGAGATTCTGGCGCTGGAGCGGGCCGGCTTTGCAGTCGAGATCTGGTCGCTCCGCCGCCCCACCGACAAGACGGTGCACGAACTGCATCGGCAGATCAGGGCGGAGCTTCACTACCTGCCGGAATATCTCTACCAGGCGCCGCTGCGGGTGCTGCGCGGAGCCGCACAGGCGCTGCGGCGGCCCGGCTTCGGCCGGTTCCTGCGCATCGCGTGGCGCGACCTCCTGCGGGATTTGACGCCGAGCCGCGGGCGGCGGATCGGTCAGGCGCTGGTGCTGGCGAACGAGCTCGACCCCGCGGTGCCGCATCTTTACGTCCACTTCCTCCATACGCCGGCTTCTGTAGCGCGCTATGCCGCGCTGCTGACGGGCCGAACTTTTAGCTTCTCCGCCCATGCCAAGGACATCTGGACGACGCCGGACTGGGAGAAGCGGGAGAAGATCGCCGATTCCAGCTGGGGCGTGACCTGCACCCGCACCGGTCTCGACGAGCTCCGCCGCCTGTCGCCGCCGACTGACCCTGAACGGGTCAGCCTCGTTTATCACGGCCTCGACTTCGGCCGTTTCCCGGCCCCGCCGGAGCGTGGCGTCGGGCCGGACGGCAGCGATCCGGACCGCCCCGTCGAGATCGTTTCGGTCGGCCGTGCCGTCGCCAAGAAGGGCTTCGACGATCTGCTGGAGGCGCTGGCGAAGCTGCCGGAGAGCCTGCACTGGCGCTTTTCCCATATCGGCGCCGGCGAGTTGCAGGGCGCGCTGCGCGAGCAGGCTGAGCGCCTCGGCATCGCCGGGCGGATCGTCTGGCGCGGCGCGCTGCCGCAGCACGACGTCATCGCCGCATTGCGGACGGCCGATCTCTTCGTGCTGCCTTGCAAGGAAGGCGAGGGCGGCGATCGCGACGGCCTGCCCAACGTCATCATGGAGGCAGCGACGCAAGCCCTGCCGATCCTCTCGACCCGCTTTGCCGGCGTGCCCGAATTCGTGGAGGAGGGCGTCAGTGGCGTTCTCGTGCCGCCTGAAGACACGTCGGCGCTCGCCGAGGCGCTTGGGTCGCTGATCGCCGATCCCGCGCGACGGGCGGCGCTCGGTGCCGGCGCCTATCAGCGGGTGAAAACCGCCTTCTCGTTCAATGCAGGCATCGACGTGCTGGTGGCCAAGCTCGAGCAGACGGCCGGCGCGGCTGCTCCCTCCACCTCAGCCATGGCTGCCCCAAAGGCCTCTAGGCCTTGACGACCTTCGCCATGTCCGCCCCGTTGCGGGCACAGGCATTGCGCGTATCCAGCACCAGTCGGGCCTCGCGAGCCAGCATGGCGTAGTCGACGCCGTCATGGTCGGTCGCGATCAGCGCGGCGTCATAGCCGGCGAGCGTTGCCGGATCGAGCCGGACGGAGCGGCGGCCAGTGAGCGCCGCGTGCTCGCGGGTCGGCGGGATCGCCGCGACATGCGGGTCGTGGAAATCGACGCTGGCGCCGCGCTCCTCCAGGAGCTCGATCAGCCGCAGCGAGGCGCTTTCCCTCGTATCGTCGACGTTCTTCTTGTAGGCGAGCCCGAGCAGCAGGATGCGCGACCCGTTGAGGCCGCGGCGGAAGCGGCGGTCGAGCGCCTCGGCCAACCGGTCCACCACATGCCGCGGCATAGCCGTGTTGATCTCGCCCGCGAGCTCGATGAAGCGCGTGGCGATCTCGTATTCGCGCGCCTTCCAGGTGAGGTAGAACGGGTCGATCGGGATGCAGTGTCCGCCGAGGCCCGGACCCGGATAGAAGGGCATGAAGCCGAAGGGCTTTGTCTTCGCCGCGTCGATGACTTCCCAGACGTCGATGCCCATGGCGTCGAAGATCACCTTCAGCTCGTTGACGAGGGCGATGTTGACGGAGCGGAAGATGTTCTCGGTCAGCTTCACCGCCTCAGCCGCCGCCGGGCTGGAGACGCTGACGACGCGCTCGACGATCGCGCCATAGAGCGCCGCAGCGACGGCGAGCGCGTCCGGCCCGTCGCCGCCGACGACCTTCGGGATCGCCGTGGTGCCGAAGCTGGCATTGCCGGGATCCTCGCGCTCCGGCGAGAAGGCGAGGAAGACGTCGGTGCCCGAGCGCAGACCCGTCGCTTCGAGGATCGGCTTCATCACCTCCGTTGTCGTGCCGGGCCAGGTGGTCGATTCCAGTACGACCAGCTGGCCGGGGCGCAGCGCCGCAGCGACCGAGTGGGTGGATGAGACGACGAAGGAAAGATCGGGTTCGCGCTGGCGCGTCAGCGGCGTCGGCACGCAGATCAGCACCGCATCTGCCTCGCCGAGGCGGGTGAAATCATCACTTGCCTCGAAGCGCCCGGCTCCGATCGCTGCTGCGATCGGCGCATCCGGGATGTGGCGGATGCCGCTTTGCCCGCCGTTGAGCAGGGTGACCCGCGCCGCATTGATGTCGAAGCCGAGCACGGAGAAGCCGGCCGCTGCGGCCGCAATTGCCAGGGGCAGGCCGACATAGCCGAGGCCGACGATGCCGATGCGGGCGCTGCGGGCTTCGATCCGGCTTAGGAGCTCGTCGGCGAGGGCATTGCTGGTCATGAAGGCTCCATCACGGCGTCTCGCCCTGTTGCCGCGGTGATAGACCTGGCGGGCGCCCGCCGGAAGGGCACCGCGTCCAACGCTATCCCGCCGCCGGGGTGAACAGATCGGCTGCGGGGGCGAACCGCACCGCCGGATGCGCCGCCAGCAGGTCGAGCAGCGCGTCGAGGAAGCGCCAGATCCATTCGTCATGGACGAGGTGATGCGTCAGCAGGCCGAGTGGCTCGTCGCTGTCGAGTGCGTCGATGAGATCGTGCAGGATGCCGGCTTCGGGTCGCAGGCCGCCGCCGCGCTTCCAGTCGATGGGGTCGCAATGCGTGTTGACGATGGTGAGATCGTGCTCGCGCGCTGCCGCGCGCGGCTTGAAGGTGGAGAGGCCGCGATAACCGATGACGGTGAGATGCGGCACCAGGCCTGCATCGATGCGGTTCCAAGGCGGCACGAGGACGGGCAGTACGGCTTCGCCGAACAAGGTCTGCATCGTCAAAAGGCCGCCCGTCAGCTCCTCCAGAACCCTCGCCGGGTCGCGGAAGCCGAGCTCCTGCTTCTTGGCGCCGGCGGGCGCATGGTTATGGTGGGCATGGCCATGGACGAGCACCGTGACGTCGGGATGCGCCCGCGTCCACGTCGCGAGCTCGGTCGTCGCCAGGGCGGGGCTGACAGCGAGCGCCAGCGGAACGCGGTACTTGGCGGCGAGGACCGTGAGCCTGTCGAGAGCCGGCGTCGGCCGCTCGGCGTCATCGTCCCGCCACCACAGCGTAACGGTGCGCCCGGCGGCGTGCAGCCCATCGAGCTTGGCAGTCAGTGCCCTCCATGCCGCTTCGGTCGCATCGGCTGCCAGCGAGGCCGTCTCGATCGCCCTGACGCTTCCTGCGACGCCGTCGAGCGAGAAGCCGGACGGGCTGAGTCGCGGCCGCTTCGCTGCCGCATCGACAGCTGACAGCAGGCGTCGTGGCGTCAGCTCCGCCTGCGGCAGCAAGGTCGCCAGACCGCGCTCCGCCAAAGCCTCGGCGCGCAGCCGCTGTTCCGCCTCGCCGCCGTCCTCGAAGGGCACCAGCACCGCCGGCGTGCCCGATTGCAGGAGATCGAGGGCGGTGTTGTAGCCGGCCTGGCTGACCGAGACGGTGGCGGTTGCCAGCAGGGCTGCGAAGTCGCGCCGGGCCCGTTCGACCGTCACATTCGGCGCCATATCGCGGGCCAGACGATCGAAGTCGTCCTGCGCCACCCCGTGGCCGATGAGGATGCGCCAGTGACGGCCCGCATCGAGCACTCCGGCTTCGACGGCGGCAGCGAAGAGGGGCAGGGCGGCGGCGCTGTTGCCACCGGAGACCAGCACCTCCTCTCGGCGTGGGACAGCGGTCGCTGCCTCGGCGGCGTCCGACGCTACCGACGCCGTCGCAGCCGTCGCAGCCGTCGCAGCCGTCGCGGCTCGGGCATTGCCGACATAGCCGGTATAGATGAGGCGCCGCGCCACCGCCGGGCTGACCGGCCAGGAGGCGCCAAGCGGCACCGCCTCGCCGTCGCCATGAACGAGCACGCCGTCATAAAAGAGGCCGAGCGCCGCCTCAGCCTCGACAGCCTTCCGCGGCCGCGACGGCGGGTTGAGGATGTCGCGCACGGAGGCAAGTATCGCGGGACGTGGCCTGCGCGCGGCGGCGGCCTCGATCAGCGCACGGAACTCAGGCGCCAGCTGCCGCCGTCCGAAGGGATAGGTCTCGGTGATGACCAAGTCGGGCGCGGCGGCCTGAAAAGCCTCGAGCACGCGATCGATCCGCGCCTGCCGCATCTCGTCATCGATCGGTTGCCCGTCGTCGCGGAGCAGCGTCGAGAAATCGGTGCCGACGCAATGGACCGGCGGCAGCTGGACCAGTTCCACATCGGTGAGATCGACCAGCGGCGCCGGACGGCCGCCGCTGACCAGCGTCACGCTGTGCCCGGCTTCCGCGAGCCCGCGCGCCACGGCGGCCGAGCGGGTCAGATGCCCGACGCCAAGAAGATGGGTGACGAGGATAAGGACCTTCATGCCCGCAGCGCCTCGGTTGCGATGAGCGGCGCCAGCACGGACCGCAGCACAGAAGCGGCGGCAGCGAGCGTATGCCGCCTGTCCAGGTTGGCGCGTGCGCCGGCCGACAGCCGCTCGGCGAGACCCGGCTCCGCCATGACGCGGCCGATGCAGCGGGCGAAATCACCAGCATCGCCGGGCGCTGCGAGAAGACCGCCGGTGCCCTCCGCGACGACCCCGGCAACGCCGCCATAGCAACCGGCAACAGTCGGGCAGCCCTGGCTTGCCGCTTCCAGGAACACCATGCCGAAGGCTTCGTTGACGGCCGGCCAGACCAGGAGATCGCTGCCGGCATAGAGTCTTGCCAGAGCCCGGTTGTCGGCCACGAGTCCATGGAAGTGCACGCGGTCGCCGAAGTCACGGAAGAGTGCCTCGACCTCGCCTCGCGCCGAGCCATCGCCGGCGATATCGAGCGTCCAGTCGCCGGGCAGCTGCGCCAGCGCCGAGGCGAGGATGCGGTAGGAGGCAAGCTTGTCCCCGGCGCGCATCATCGCCACGGTGAGAAGGCGCAAGGCGCCGGCCCGTGGGCCGCGCGGCTGCGGCGGCCATTCGGCCATGTCCAGAAACGGCGGCAGATCGACGATGCGCTGACCGGGCATGCTGACCGCCTCGAGCGCGGGACGATCGCGCGGGTTCAGCACCAGTAGGAGGGATGCGCGATCGAGCGCCGCCTCTGCGGCGGCGTGGCCGCGCGCATGCGGGCCTTCCGCGCGCTTCGGAGCGCGCGAGCCCTCGGCCACCACGTAGGGCAGCGACAGGGCGGCCGCGACGGCGGGGCCGATCAGATCCGGCGCCTTGTAGTAGTTGTGGTAGGTGAACCAGAGAGCCGGACGTTCGTCTGACGGGAGGGCGCTGAACCGGGCCATCAGCTGCTCCGTTTCCGCCTCGGCCGCAGCCTCGATCGCATCCTGGCGCGAGGCGTCACCGTCGGCATTGTAGCTCCCGAGGCGGGAGGCAAGGTCCGGCTCGAAGCCGGCCGTGGCGAGCGCGCGCAGGAGCAGCCGGCCCATGGCCCGGTCACCGGAGGGCACCGGATGGTCCGGATGCTTCAGCGGCGCATAGAAGGCGACGCGGGGAGTGGCAGGCATGGCGCCGGAACCGGGATGAACTGCGAAGGGTCGCTCGCGGACTAGATCAAACCCGCCGCACCCGCAACGGCCGCGGCCTTCGCGGCGGCGTGAAAGCGAGCGTGAAAGCACCGTCTCCACCGGCCCCAGGCTGGCGATGATGGACTTGCCACGGCGTCATGCTATGGCCGCGCTATAGTGCATGGAGCTTGCAAAAGGGCGGACGGCTGACGTCGAAGTCTGTCCCGCAGGATCAGAGCGGCCTCAGCCTTGGGTGAATGATGACGATCGTTGCAGAGGGAGCGCTGGCAGCCGAGGCAGGCATCGGCCGTGTGCTCGTCACTGGCGCGGCCGGCTTCATCGGCTTTCATGCCGCCGCGCGGCTTCTTGGCGACGGGATGGCGGTGCATGGGATCGATGACCTCAACGCCTATTATGATCCGCGACTGAAGGAGGCACGGCTCGCCGAGCTGCGGCGGCAGGAGGGCTTTTCCTTCGAACGGCTCGATATCGCCGACCATGACGCGCTTGCGAAAAGCTTTGCCTCGTTCCGGCCGGATGTCGTCATTCATCTTGCGGCACAGGCTGGCGTGCGCCATTCGGTGCAGCATCCGTTCGCCTATTCGCGGGCCAATCTCGACGGCTTCCTATCGGTGCTCGAAGCCTGCCGCGCGGCGACGGTGCGCCACCTCCTCTATGCATCGTCCAGCTCGGTCTATGGCAGCAACGCCAAGGTACCGTTCAGCGAGGCTGATCCCGTCGAGCACCCGGTTTCGCTCTATGCCGCCACCAAGCGCGCCAACGAGATGATGGCCGAAGCTTACGCCCACCTATACGCCATCCCCATGTCGGGCTTGCGCTTCTTCTCCGTCTACGGGCCCTGGGGGCGGCCGGACATGGCCTACTACTCCTTCGCCGAGGCGATCGTGGCAGGGCGGCCGATCGAGCTCTACAATGGCGGGCGGATGTCGCGCGATTTTACCTATGTCGGCGACGTCGCGGAGGCGATCGTCAGGCTGGTGCCGCGTCCACCGGTGGTGCGCGCGCCGAATGCGCAGAATCCGGCGGCGCGTCACACCATCTACAATGTCGGCAACCACGAGGCCGTCAGCCTCGGCGATTTCGTTACCGCGATCGAGACGGCGCTCGGCAAGACGGCCGACAAGCGCTTTGGCCCCATGCAGCCGGGCGACGTGCCCGCCACCTTTGCCGATGTGAGCCGCCTGCAGGCGGCCGTCGGTTACGCCCCGCAGACGCCGCTCAATGAGGGTATCGCCCGCTTCGCCGAGTGGTTCAGGACTTATCACGGCGTGTAGCAGGCGCCTCCGGCACCAGCCGCCGCAGGTCGGGCGGCTTGCCAATGACGGCTGCCGCACGCCGATCTCAAGCGATCGGCGTTCGAGACGCTGAGGCAAACAAAAAGCCCCGCCGGCAGTGCCGGCGGGGCTTTGCTAGTCTCGTTCAGGGCGAGATGCCGTTCTCAGAACTCCTCCCAGCCATCGACCTCGGCCGCAGCCTTGGGTGCGGCACCGCCGGTCCCCGTGGTGCGCATCTGCACGACGGTGCGGGCAGGCGCGGCTGCCGCGCGGGCCGGCGTCGGCCGTGCGGAGGCCTTGCGGGCCTGGGCGGCGTGGCCGGCGGCCGATGCGGTGCGGAACTGGGCGATGAGGTCGGCCAG
>NZ_PKMZ01000016.1 GCF_002893625.1 Mangrovicella endophytica
CGAACTGGGCGCTGTCGGTGATGTTGCAGCCCTTGGCCGCAAGATAGGTGGAGATCGCGGCGATGATGCCGCGGGTCGACGGGCAGGCGACCGTCAGGCAGATTCTGTTCATCATCGACATTCCCGAAACCCTATCGCTGCCAAGCCTGCGATGCGGCAGCGCTTGAGCGCCCGCATCGTCGATCAGCCTATCTCCTAGCCGACCGGCATCAGGCGCGCATAGCGACACCGGCGGGATCATAGAGCGACGGCGCAATCACCCGCGCCGCCCGGCCGCAAGCCGCGATATGCAGGCTCAAGAGGTGCAGGGTCGTGAGGGCCAAACGGCCAGATGCGGACGGCCGGGAATGAGGCAGCCTGTCAGTCGAGCAGGCGGTAATGGGCGGCGCGCGCCATCAGCTGCGCCTTGTTACGCGCATCGAGCTTGCGGGCGGCGGCGCTCAGATGCATCAGCACCGTCGGCTCGGAGCGGCCGATCTTCAGCGACACTTCCTTGGCCGAGAGGCCTTCGGCGGAGAAGCGCACGCATTCGCGCTCGCGGGGCGTCAGCCGCACGGCACGGCACTGCCGCTCGCCGGGGCCGAACAGCGGCTCGACCGATTCGTGCAGGACATGGGCCAGGATTGCGAAGTCGCCGAGGAACTCCTGCGCCTCGCGGTCGAAGTCGTGCGCAGCGTCGTGACGGATTCCGGTGACCGTCGCGCAATCGCCGCCCGGCAGGTGGATCGGCACCGTCATGCCGCAGGTGATGCGGCTGTCATGAACGTAATCGACCACCGGCGCATGAATCTCCGTCAGCGTCCGCCCCAGCACGGTGCGGTCCTCGCTTCGGTAGCTCCACACGAAGGGTTTGGCAGAGCGCAGCGCCAGATGCTGCACCGGATCGATTTGGTAGAAGCCGCTGTCCGACCACAGCGCCACCATGTCGGCAGGCACGCCGCGCATGCCGAAGAAGGAGGGCGTGATCAGTTCGCCGCGATGCGAATAGGTCACCGGCGTATAGTCGTAGATGAGGGCCGTCAGGCCGAGAGGATCCATCTCGGCCTTCGCGCGATCGAGCATCGCGTCGATCGTGCCGGCTTCGCTCAGACGCTCTTCGTAATCAGCAATATGCCGTGCCATCAACGACTTTGCCATCGGCTGCCAAAGGATGAAGCATGTTCACATTCTAGGCGGCATGAGGCAAGTTCTTCCGCGGGCGGACCTATGGATTCTGATAGCTTACGGCTCGGTCTCTCCGCGGCGTAGTGTCGTAGCCAGTTCCTTGGCACAACGGATGACGTGCATGTGGCGTGAGATCGAACCCGACGAGGTCAGGACCGTCGACACTCCCGACGGCAAGGTCGTGACCTATTCCTTTGGCTCGGGCGACGACGTCGTTCTGCTGCTGAATGGCGGCCCGGGCCTGCCCTGCGACTATCTCCGGGACTCGCATTCCTGCCTCATCGACCAGGGCTACCGCGTCGTTGCCTTCGACCAGCTCGGCACCGGCAGGTCCGACCGGCCGACCGATCCGGCCCTCTGGACGATCACGCGCTATGTCGAAGAGGTCGAGGCGGTGCGCCAGGCGCTCGGCCTCGGCAAGGTGCATCTGATTGGTCAGTCCTGGGGCGGCTGGCTGTCGGTGGAATATGCGCTGACATATCCCGATGCTCTCAAGACGCTCGTCCTGGAGAACACCGCCGCCGACATTCCCCACCTCGTCGGCGAGCTGAATCGCCTGCGCGAGGCGCTGGGCTCCGAGACCGTCGCGATGATGCTGCGCCATGAGGCGGAGGGCACGCTGGACCATCCCGAGTATCAGGGTGCCATCACCGTCCTGAACTACCGCCATGTCTGCCGCCTTGCCGACTGGCCGGCGCCGGTGCGCCGCTCGCTTGAGGACTGGAACATGGGTCCGTACGGGACCATCCAGGGGCCAAACGAGTTCACCTATACCGGCAATCTGAAGGACTGGAACCGCATCCCCGACATGCACCGGATCACCGTGCCGGTGCTGATCACGGTCGGCCTGCATGACGAGCTGACCCCGGCCTGCGCCATGCGCATGCACCAGGCCCTCCCCGACGCCGAGATCAAGGTCTTTCCGAACTCCAGCCACATGCCCTTCTTCGAGGAGCCGCACGCCTTCTTTCCCGTTTTGATCGATTTCCTCGAACGGCGCGGCGGCCGGGCGTGAGGAGCCGAGCGACGAGAGCGCCTTAAGAGAGATGCACCGCTACCGCTTCGTCCTCCAGCGACCGCTGCAGCTGATCCCGGTGCTGTTCGGGATCAGCCTGATCACCTTCGTGCTGGTGCGTTCGATCCCGGGCGATCCTGCGCGGCTCATCCTCGGCACGCGAGCGACGCCGCAGGCGCTCGCCGCTGTCCGGGCGCAGTTCGGTCTCGATGAGCCGTTGTGGACGCAGTACCTCTACTTCCTCCGCAATCTCTTCCAAGGCGAGATGGGCCGCTCGATCCTCTACAAGGTCGACGTCCTCGGTCTCGTCGCCGCCCGCATCGAGCCGACGCTGGTGCTCGTCTTCGGCGCCGTCCTCCTGTCGCTCCTGATCGCCGTGCCACTCGCAGCACTCTCGGCGCGCCGGCAAGGAACGCTGGTCGATTCCAGCGTGCGCTTCTTCTCCACCGCCGGGCTCGGCCTGCCGAACTTCTGGCTGGCGATCATGCTGATCATCCTCTTCAGCGTCGCGCTCGGCTGGTTTCCGGTGTCCGGCTACGGCCGCACGCTCACCGACAAGCTGCACCACATGGTGCTGCCGTGGCTCACCGTGGCGCTGTCGCTCTCGGCCGTCCTGACGCGGAGTCTGCGCGCCAGCCTGATCGCTGAGATGCGCTCCGACGTCGCGCTGGCGGCGCGGGCGCGCGGCATTCCGGAAGGCGCGATCTTCCGCCGCCATGTCCTGCCGAACTCGATCCTGCCGACGCTGAACCTCCTGGCCGTCAACATCGGCTGGCTGATCGGCGGCACCGTCGTCGTCGAGCAGGTCTTCGCCATTCCGGGCATGGGCCAGCTGCTGGTGCGGGCGATCTTCTCGCGCGACTACATGGTGGTTCAGGGCGTCGCCATGGTGTTCGCGATCGCCACCGTGCTGGTGAACTTCCTCGCCGACATCCTGACCGTGACGGTCGATCCGCGGGTCAAACTGTGAGCGTCGCCGTCCCCTCGCCGGCGGCTGCCATCGCGGCGCCGAGAGGCAAGCGATCACGGCGCATTGCCGGCCTGCCGGCGCCGCTCGTGGCGGGACTGGGGCTTCTGGCTCTCTTCCTGCTGCTGGCGCTCAGCGCGGACCTCATCGCACCCTATGATCCGATCTTCCAGGATGCGGCGGCGCGCCTTGCTCCGCCCTCGTTCGCCCATCCCTTCGGCACCGACAATTTCGGCCGCGACATCCTTTCGCGCGCCATCTTCGCCGTCCGGATCGACCTGCAGCTCGCCATCCTCGGCGTCGTCTTCCCCTTCGCGATCGGGACCGTCGTCGGCACGATTGCCGGCTATTTTGGCGGCCTCGTCGATACCGTCTTCATGCGCATCGTCGACGTCGTGCTGGCCTTTCCTTTCCTTGTCCTGATGCTGGCGATCATCACCATCCTCGGACCGGGGCTGCAGAGCTTCTTCATCGCCATGGCGCTGGTCGGCTGGGTCTCCTACGCCCGGCTCGTGCGGGCGCAGATCCTCGTCCTGAAAACCAGCGACTTCGCGGTGGCCGCGCGCTCGCTCGGCTTTTCGCATCCGCGCATCATGTTCCGTCACCTCCTGCCGAACGCGCTGACGGCCTCGATCGTCTTCGCCATGTCCGACTGCGTGCTGGTGCTTCTGTCCGGTGCAGCCATTTCGTATCTGGGGCTCGGCGTGCAGCCGCCTGCCGCCGAATGGGGCATCATGGTCGCGGAGGGCCAGGGCTTCATCGCCAGGGCCTGGTGGATCTCGGCCTTTCCAGGCCTTGCGATCGTCGCCCTCGCCTTCGCCTTCAGCCTCGTCGCCGACGGGCTCGGCGAGCTGCTGGGCCAGCGGACATGACGGCCCTGCCGCTGCTGGACGTCCAGGGTCTGAGCGTGTCGCTCCATGACGGCCGCGAAACGCGGCACATTGTCGACGACCTCTCCTTGCAGGTCGGCGAGGGCGAAATCCTTGGTCTCGTCGGCGAGAGCGGCTCGGGCAAGACGGTTGCCTGCCGCGCGCTGATGCGGCTCCTGCCGGAGGCGCTTTCCATCTCGGCGCGTCGCATCACACTTGCCGGCGACGAGCTGGCGAGCCTCGGCGTAGCGGATTTCGCCAGGGTGCGTGGCCGCGGCATCGGCATGATCTTCCAGAATCCGGCAAGCCATCTCGACCCGGTGATGCGCATCGGGGCGCAGATCGCCGAGACGATCCGCTTCGCCAGGGGCGCCAGCCGGCGCGAGGCCAAGGCGGAGGCGATCGAGCTCCTGCGCCAGGTCGGCATCCCCGATCCGGCCCGACGTGCCGAGGCCTTCACGCACGAATTCTCCGGCGGCATGCGCCAGCGCGCCATGATCGCCGTCGCGCTCGCCTCGAACCCGAAGCTGCTGATCGCCGACGAGCCGACAACGGCGCTCGACGTCACCGTGCAGGCGCAGATCCTGCGTCTCCTCACCGAGCTGCGCGATCGCCGCGGCCTGTCCATCATCTTCGTCACGCACGATCTCGGCGTCGTCTCGCAGCTCTGCGACCGTATCGCCGTCCTCTATGCCGGCCGCATGTGCGAGATCGGCCCCAAGCGGGCGATCCTCGGCCGCCCGCGCCATCCTTACGCGGCGGGGCTCATCGCCTGTCAGCCGGCGGCCGGCGCGACACTGACGCGACTCAGGACGATCGAAGGCCAGCCGCCCTCTCTCCACGCCATGCCTTCGGGCTGCCGCTTCAACCCGCGCTGCCCGAACGCGCAAGGAGACTGCCGCTCGGTGCAGCCGCCGCTCGACCCCGTCGAGCCTGGCCATCTCGCCGCCTGCTTCCATCAGGTCGGCACGACCCCGCGCCTTGGATGCGCGGCATGAGCGAGGCCCCGCTCCTCGAAGTTGACGATGTCACCGTGCGCTTTCCGGCGCCGGGCGGCGGCCTCCTCGGTCTGTCCCGCCGCGAGGTGAAGGCGGTGAACGGCGTCTCGCTGACCGTGCGGCGTGGCGAGACGATCGGCATTGTCGGCGAGAGCGGCTCGGGCAAGTCGACGCTCGGACGTGCCATCCTCGGCCTTGACCCGGTTACGTCCGGCCACGTGACCTTCGACGGCGCGCGCGTCTCCGACGGCCGACGCGACGTCCTCGCCGGTCTCAGACGTCGCACCGCCATGGTGTTCCAGGATCCCGCCAACTCGCTCAATCCGCGCCTCACCGTCGCCGAGACGCTGACAGAGGTGCTGCGCGTCCACGCCAAGGTCGCCCGCGGCGCCGAGGCGGCACGTGTCGCCGAGCTCATGCGCCTCGTCGGCCTCGATCCGGCGCTCGGCAGCCGCCGTCCGCGCGATCTCTCGGGTGGTCAGTGCCAACGTGTCGGCATTGCTCGCGCACTGGCGGTGGAGCCCGATCTCGTCATCGCCGACGAGTGCATCGCCGCTCTCGACGTCTCGATCCAAGGCCAGATCATCAATCTCTTCCTCGACATG
Organism: Mangrovicella endophytica; assembly: GCF_002893625.1. Taxonomy (GTDB): domain Bacteria; phylum Pseudomonadota; class Alphaproteobacteria; order Rhizobiales; family Rhizobiaceae; genus Mangrovicella; species Mangrovicella endophytica. The sequence continues at coordinate 5,619 of NZ_PKMZ01000016.1, forward strand.
AAGGAGAGGATCGGCCTGACGCTGATCTTCATCGCGCATGATCTGGCGGTGGTGCGCCGGCTCTGCGACCGCGTCGCCGTGATGTATCTCGGCCGCATCGTCGAGGAAGGTCCGACGGAGGCCGTCTTCGCCGCGCGGCGCCACCCCTATACGGCGGCGCTGATCGCCGCGATCCCGGAGATCGATCCGGACCTCCGCCTGCCGGATGCGCCGATGGGCGGTGAGCCGCCGAGCCCGTTGTCGCTGCCGCCCGGCTGCGCCTTCCATCCGCGCTGCGCCTATGCCCAAGAAACCTGCCGCACCGGCGAGCCGCCAACGCTGCGGCGGCAGGACGATCATGGCTGGGCCTGCATCCTGCCGCCCGGCACGCTTTCTTCCCCGGCCGCATCGACCCTCGGCCGCCAACCCCAGGAGCTGTCCGCATGACCCGTACACGCGCCCGCCTGCTTGCAGCCACGCTGCTGTCGGCTCTCACTCTCGGCACCTCGATCGCGGAAGCGGCCGGCGTCCTCACGATCGGACGGCGCGAGGATTCGACCACCTTCGATCCGATCGCCACGGCCCAGAACGTCGACAACTGGGTCTATTCCAACGTCTTCGACGTGCTGGTGCGCGTCGACAAGACCGGCACCAAGCTCGAGCCCGGAATTGCCGAGAGCTGGACCATTTCCGAAGACCGGCTGACCTATACGTTCAAGTTGCGCGACACCACGTTCTCCGACGGCTCGCCGCTGACGGCCGAGGATGCGGCCTTCTCGCTGCTGCGCATCCGCGACAACCCGGCCTCGCTCTGGGCCTCGTCCTACTCCATCGTCGACACGGCGGTCGCGAGCGATCCGCGGACGCTCGTCGTCAAGCTGAAGGAGCCCTCCACGCCGTTCCTCGCCTCGCTGGCGCTGCCGAACGTCTCGGTTCTGCCGAAGAAGATCGTCGAGGAGAAGGGCGAGGAGTTCGCCTCCGCCCCGATCGGCTCTGGCGCCTTCAGCGTCAAGGAATGGATCCGCGGCGACCGGGTGATCCTGGAGAAGAACCCGAACTACTGGGAAGCCGACAAGGTGAGCCTCGACGGCGTCGAGTGGATCTCGGTGCCCGACGACAACACCCGCATGCTGAACGTTCAGGCGGGCGAGCTGGACGCTGCGATCTTCGTGCCCTTCTCGCGCGTCGAGCAGCTGAAGCAGGATAAGAACCTGAAGGTCTCGCTCGACACCTCGACCCGCGAAGATGCGCTGCTCATCAACCACGAGCACGGCAAGCTCGCCGACAAGGCGGTGCGCGAGGCGCTCGACATGGCGATCGACAAGCAGGCGATCGTCGATGCCGTGACCTTCGGCATCGGCACGGTCGCCAACTCCTATGTGCCGAAGGGCGCGCTCTACTACTACGCCGACAACCTCCAGCGTCCGTACGACCCGGAAAAGGCCAAGGCGATGCTGGCGGAGGCCGGCGCCAGCGACCTGACGCTCGACTACAACGTCAAGGCCGGCGACGAGGTGGACGAGCAGATCGCCGTCTTGGTGCAGCAGCAACTCGCCAAGGCCGGCATCACGGCCAATATCAACAAGGTCGATCCGGCGTCGCAGTGGGACATGTTCGTTGCCGGCGACTACGACATCTCCGTCGGTTACTGGACCAACGACGTGCTCGACCCCGACCAGAAGACGACCTTCGTCCTCGGCCACGACACCAACATGAACTACATGACCCGCTACAAGAGCGACAAGGTGAAGGCGCTCGTCGCCGAGGCGCGCGTCGAGGCCGATCCGGCCAAGCGGGAGGCGATGTATGTGGAGCTGCAGAAGACCGCCAAGGCGGACGTCAACTGGATCGACCTCTACTACAGCCCCTACATCAACGTGACGCGCGCCAACATCGAAGGCTTCTACCAGAACCCGCTCGGCCGCTTCTGGCTGGAGGACGTCAAGAAGAACTGAGGTCTCAAGCTCTGGAGACCATCAGCGCTGCGCCGTCCGTCCGGGCGGCGCAGTCGTTTGGGCCGGAAGCTGCTGTCTCCAATAAGGCCTTCCACCCTGCGCGCGTCAGCCAGCGGCGACAGTACCCTCCATCCGTCGCCAGAAGCTGGACGAGATTCCGGGGTCGCGATGGGCGCGGAAGCGCTCCAGCAGCGGATAGCCTGCCTCGAACGTGTCCGGCGGCAGACGTCCGTCCTTGGCCGGATAAAGGCGTCCCTTCGCCTCTCGGACGATAGCGTCGAGGCGCGCGAGAAGCGCCAGTGTCGAGGCGCCGCGGTTCGGAAAATCCAGCGCGAGCGTCGTCCCGTCCATCGGGAAGGACAGCATGCCAGGCGAGGCTGAGGCGCCGAAGGTCTTCAGGACCACGAGGAAGGAGCCCTGCCCGGCTTTGGCGATCTCGCGCAGCATTGCGACCGTCGCATCCGCAGAGACTTCGGGCGGCACGACGCTCTGGTACTGGTACATGCCGCGCCGGCCGTAGAGCCGGTTCCAGTTGCGTACGCCATCCAGCGGATAGAAGTAGGAGTCGTAGCCGACCCTCTTCACCCCCGCCTTGCGCCGGCCGAGCTCGTAATAAGCCGTGTTCATGGCTGTGATCGACCAGCGGTTGAGCAGAAAGCCGGGCGCCTCCAGCGGTACGTTCGGGCCCTTTCGCGTCGACACGTCCATCGGCCCGTCCGCCGCATGGTTGGCGCGCGTGAACAGGCCGCGTCCAAGCGAGGCGCCGCTGGCGAGGCAGTCGATCCAGGCGACGGTGTATTCATGGCTTTTGCCGCTCTCCTCCGCCAGGGCGAAGAAATCCGACAGGTTGCCCATGGGCAACGTCTCTGCGTCGAGGCGCGAACTCGCGACGCGGCGCAGGCGGAGCTTAACCTCGGTAATGATGCCGGTCAGACCGAGCCCGCCGACAGTCGCGGCGAAGAGTTCGTCACCCGGCACGAGCCGATGCGCCGATCCATCGGAGCGCAGGAGACCGATCTCCTCGATCCAGCAACCGATCGTGCCGGCGCTGTGATGGTTCTTGCCATGCACGTCGTTGGCAATGGCACCGGCGAGGGTGACGAACTTGGTGCCCGGCGTCACCGGCAGGAAGAAGCCCTGCGGCAGTGCGAAGGCAATGATCCCCTCAAGCGTCATACCGGCTTCGGCGTGGAGCAGCCCCGTCGCTGCGTCGAAGGACAGGATGCCGGCAAGACCCGTCCCGTCGATCAGGCCGCCTTCGTCGTTGAGGTTGCTGTCGCCATAAGAGCGGCCGAGGCCCCGCGCCAGAACGCCGTTGCCAAAGCGCTGGACACCTTCGCGCACCGCCGCGGCCAGCTCCTCCTGAAAGAGCGGCTTTGCCACGAACTGGCGGGGCCGCAGAACGCGGCCCCAGGACAGAGCGGTGCGGGTGGAGGCAAATCCGGCCATGGCATCGAGCCCGATGAAGCGCCGCTGCAGCCGAGAACCGGCCTCAGGACCACAAGCGGGCGGATCGCTGCCGCGGCTGGCCGAAGCGCAAGACGCAATTGTCTTAGCGGTTCGGGATTACCGCGAGCCTAAGAACGCGCAGTCAATGCGCTTCGGGATGGCCCGTGCGTCGGCGCACCCCCTCACACCTGCCCGACGTCGCGGTAGCTGTCGTGCAGCGCCCAGTCGCCGGGGCTGAAGCGCTCGGCGGCAAAGTTGTGCTGGTGCCAGTAGGGATAGAGGTAGGGGAGCCGGCTCACCGCGTTCAGCCGCTCCAGTTCCTCGGCCGTCAGCTTCAGCTCGGTGGCCGCGCAGTTCTCGCGGAACTGCGCTTCCGTCAAGCCGCCGACGACCAGCGTCGAGACCGCCGGGCGCGTCAGCGTCCAGGCGATCGACACCTGTGCCGGCGTCGCGCCACGCTCGCCGGCGATCGCGACCAGCGTATCGACGATGCGCCAGAGCTTCTCCGCATCGCGGATCGGCGGCTCGCTCCAGCCCCGCGCCTGCCGCGAATCCTGCGGGGAGCGGTCGCGCCGGAAGTCACCGCCGAGCAATCCGGCGGCGAGCGGCGACCACACCATCACGCCAAGCCCCTGGTCGACCGAGATCGGCAGGAGCTCGTATTCGGCCTCGCGCGCCTCCAGCGTGTAGTGGATCTGCTGGGTGACGAAGCGCGGCAGACGTTCACGTTCCGAGAGGCCGAGCGCCTTCATCACGTGCCAGCCGGAGTAGTTGGAGCAGCCGGCATAGCGGATCTTGCCCTGGTCGCGCAGCGTCTGCAGCGCCTCCAGCATCTCCTCCAGCGGGGTCGTGCCGTCCCACTCATGCATGAGGTAGATGTCGATGTGATCGGTGCGCAGCCGCTTCAGGCTGCGCTCGCATTCGCGGATGAGGTGGAAGCGGGACAGGCCCTCGTCGTTCGGACCGTCGGCGATGCGCATGCGCGCCTTGGAGGAGATGAGGACGCTGTCGCGCCGGCCCTCCAGCACCTCGCCGAGGATCTCCTCCGAACGCCCGTAGGAATACATGTTGGCGGTGTCGAAGAGGTTCACGCCGCTGTCGATGCAGGCATCGACGAGGCGGCGCGCCTCCGGCACGTCCTGGCTGGCGACCTTGGCGAAGGGACCGACCCCGCCGAAGGAGAAGGTCCCCATCGAGATCGCCGAAACCTTCAGGCCGGAGCGGCCGAGCGTCCTGTATTCCATGTCGGTTTTCCTCTCGGATCAGGCCGGACGTGAGGCGAGCGCCTCGACGATGCGCAGAAAGGCCAGCTGGCCGGGATCGTCGAGGCTGGCGCTCTTCTCGGCGAACATACGGGCGCGGCCGAGCTTGCAGGGGCGGCCCTTGAATTCGGCCAGGGTTTCGCGCGCGGCATCGAGGGCGCTCGCCATCATCGCCTCCGGCTGTTTGCCCTGCAGCGCCCCGGCGACGGCATCGAGGCTGTCGAGAACCGTCTTGTCGCCGAGATTGCCCTTGCCCCGCGCCATCATGGCATCTCGCGCGGCGCCGACGAGGTCGGGGAGCGTGTCCGTCGCGATGCCGAGCTGGCCCTTGGCGGCCTTGGCCGCCGCCATGAAGCCGGTTGCGACCAGCGTGCCGTAGGATGACGACGAGACGCGCTGGAACGCCTTGGCGCATTCGAGCAGCGCCATACCGATATCCTCCGGCAGCGGCGTATGGGCCGCCTCCGCGAAGCCCTTGGAGACGGTGATGCCCAGATCGCCGTCGCCGAGCTGGCCGTCGGCGGCATTCAGCTCCGCCGCAACGGCCCCGGTACCCTCAGCCACGCGCAGGAGCGCGGCCGCAAGATCGTCCCTGCCGATCATATCGCCTGCCATGACCCGCTCTCCTCAGACCACGCGCCAGTAGGCGCAGGCGGCCGGCGCCTTCAGATGCGTCTCGAGCTCACCGTCCAGCGCGATTGTGGTGATCGTCGCACCGGTCATCTCCATGGAGGTGGCATAGCGCCCGACCAGCGGCATGACGATCTCGGCGCCCATGTCGGCGAAGCGCGCCTTCACCCGCCGGTACATGATGTAGAGCTCCTCGAGCGGCGTCGCGCCGAGCGAGTTGACCAGCACCGACAGCCGGTCACCCTTGCCGAACGGGTGGTCGGCGACGATGCGGTCGATCATCTCGTCGGTGATGGCGTCGGCGGGCTTCAGCTTGTCGCGCCAGATGCCGGGCTCGCCATGGATGCCCATGCCCATCTCCATCTCGCCCTCGCCGATCTCGAAGGTGGCCTTGCCGGCCTGCGGGACGATACAGGGGCTGAGCGCCATGCCGATGGAGCGGCAGGCATCGGCCGCCTTCTGGGCGACGCGCGTGACCTCGTCGAGGTCGGCCATCGTCTCGGCGGCAGCGCCCGCGATCTTGAAGGCATAGACCATGCCGGCGACGCCGCGGCGCTTCTCGGCCTCCTCCTTCGGGGCGGAGACGACGTCGTCGGCCAGCAGCACGGTGGTGGTGCGGATGTCGTTCTCCATCTCCACCATCTCGCCGGCCATGTCGAAGTTCATGACGTCGCCGCCATAGTTGCCGTAGAGGCGCAGGACGCCGGCACCGCCGTCGGCCTGGCGGATGGCGCTCGCCATCTGCTCGGCGGACGGGCTGGCGAAGACGTCGCCGATGGCACAGGCATCGAGAAAGCCGGGACCGACATAGCCGGTGAAGATCGGCAGATGGCCGGAGCCGCCGCCGGTGACGATGCCGACCTTGCCCTTCACGGCACCGCCGGCGCGGGCGATCACCCGGCGCTCCGGCTGGGCGTAGAACTCCGGATGGGCGGCGGTGAAGCCTTCCAGCATCTCGTCGACATAGGATGCAGGGCTGTTGAGGATCTTCTTCACGCGGGTTCTCCTCCGATGATGAATGGGGTGCCGAGGCTGGCTGGTCAGACCGCGGCGCGGGCCAGCCGCTCGCGGTGCTTGGCCAGGCGGTCGATGACGATGGGCAGGCCGGTGCCGAGGATGATCAGGATGCCGACCACCACCTTCTGCCAGTAGGACGGCACACCGGCGCTGAGCAGCGAGGTGTTGATGAGGGTGATCACCAGCGCGCCGAGCAGCGTGCCCGTCACCGTGCCATGGCCGCCGGTGATGCGGGCGCCGCCGAGAACGACGGCGGCGATGACGTTGAGTTCCGTGCCGACGAGATCGAACGGGTTCGCCATGCGCGACAGCGTCATATGCGTCATGCCCGCCAGGCCGGCGATCGTGCCGGCGATGACGTAGATCCAGACCTTCACGCGGGCGACGTCGATGCCGATGCGCCGGGCTCCCTCCTCCGAGCCGCCGATGGCGTAGATCGTGCGGCCGAAATGGGTCGCGTTCATCAGGAAGGCGACGAAGATCGTGACGCCGATGAGCACTGTGAAAGACAGCGGCAGCGAGGAAAGCTGCCCGATCGAGTTCTCCATGCGCAGGATCATCGTGCGGGCAAAGGAGACGACGTTGCGCGGGACGTTGGTGATGTAGACGGTGCCGACGAAGGTCAGCAGCGCGCCGCGGAAGAGGCTGAGCGTGCCGAGCGTCACGATCAAGGTCGGCAGGCCGAGACCGCCGATGAGGATGCCGTTGACGAGGCCGAGGCAGGCGCCGATCGCCGCGCTGATCACGAAGAGGCCGAAGACCGGCACCGGCACGTCGAGGCCGAGCACCAGCGACATCGTCGCATACATGGCGAAGGCGCCGATGGCGGTGAAGGAGACGTCGATGCCGCCCGAGGCCAGCACGATCATGACGCCCAGAGCAAAGATGCCGGTGACCAGCGAGTTGCGCAGGAGATCGACGACCGTCGCTACCGACAGGAAGCCAGGATTGATCGAGCCGATCACCAGCGCGAACAGAATGGCGGCGATCAGCACCACGCCCTGCGGCGAGGTGACGGCGTTGGACAGCTTGCGCATCAGCCCCGGCCTCCGCCCGTGATCTCTGTGTAAAGGCGATCCTCGTCGACGGCATCGGCGTCGAAGGCGCCGGTGATACGCCCCTTCACCATCACGAGGACGCGGTCGGAGAGTGCCATCGCCTCGCCGATGTCGTCGGTGACGACCATCACGGCGGTTCCGGCGCGGCTGAGCGCCAGCAGGATCTCGTGGATTTCGCGCTTGGAGCCGATATCGACGCCGACGGTCGGGCCGTTCAGGATCATCAGCCGCGGCGAGCGCTCCATCCAGCGGGCGAGAACGACGCGCTGCTGGTTACCGCCGGAGAGGGTCGCCACCGTCGGCTCGACGCCAGGCGTCTTGATGCGCAGGCGTTGCACCGCGTCTCGCGCACGTTTCTTCAGCGCCGACCTCGACAGGAAGCCGCGGCTGGAGAGTGTCGCCACAGTGATGTTGTCGGCGATCGGCTGGTCGAGGAAGAGGCCTTCCGTCAGCCGGTCCTCGGGCACATAGGCGATGCCGGCCGCCATCGCGTCGCGCGCGTCGGTGAAACGCACCGGCCGGCCTTCGATCGTGATCGTGCCCTCGTCCGGGTGCAGCATCCCGAAGAGCGACAGCGACAGTTCCGTGCGCCCGGAGCCCAGAAGGCCGACCAGCGAGACGACCTCGCCGGGGCGAAGATCGAGATCAACGCCGGCGTAATCGCCCTTGCGGGCGAGGTCGCGCACCGAGAGGAACGGCTCGGCGGCCACCGGCGCCGCACGGGCGAGGCGCTGCGTGTCGATCGCGCGCCCCGTCATCTCACAACCAAGGCGGGCTGCATCGAATGCGGAGGTCGGCCCCTCCGCCACCACCTGACCGTCGCGCAGCACGGTGATCGTGTCGCAGAAGGCGAAGACCTCCTCGGTCTTGTGGCTGACGAAGAGGAAGGCGACGCCCTCCGCCTTCAGCGCCGCGATGATCTCGGCAAGGCGCGCGACCTCGCTGCGCGTCAGCGCCGTGGTGGGCTCATCCATCACGATGACCCGTGCTTCGTTCGCAAGCGCGCGGGCGATGGCAACAAGCTGCTTGGAGGCGACGGGGAGAAGCTCGACCAGCATGTCGAGGTCCAGATCGACCCGCATGCGCGCCAGCGTCTCGCGGGCCAGGCGCCGGTCAGCCCTCGCGCGGTGCCAGCGCTCGCCGCCGGCGGTGGTCTTCAGGAAGGCGATGTTCTCGGAAACGGTGAGGTTCGGAAAGAGCGAGAAGTCCTGATAGATCACCGACAGGGCGGCGGCGATGGCCTGCCTCGCATCCGCGCCGATCGTCTGTCCGGCGATGGTGACGCTGCCGGCGTCGGCCGGCACGACGCCGGACAGGATCTTGATCAGCGTCGACTTGCCGGAGCCGTTCTCGCCTGCGAGGCAGCGGACTTCGCCCGGATGAAGCGTCAGGCCGACCTCTTCCAGCACGCGCACCGGCCCGTAGGCCTTGCGAATGCCGGTCATGGACAGAACGGGATCAGCCATCGGCATCTCCGGTACGCGTGGGGAAACAGGAGGAGCGGGCCGCCCGTCGCCGAGCGGCCCGAAAGGACATCAGAAGTCGTACTGGTCCATGTTTTTGGCGGTCACGTCCACCCAAGCCTGGCCGTAGATCACCTTCCCATCGACGCGGACCTTGTTGTAGCCCTCGACGCCGAGATCGTCGTCGGTCTTGATCGTCTGCCCGTCCAGCGCCTTGGCGGCGACGACATTCATGGCGTAGCCGGCCTTGGCCGGATCCCAGAAGGAAATCATGTCGATCTCGCCCGACTCCAGATAGGCGCCGGACACCGAGGGAAGGCTGGTGCCGACGATCGAGACCTGATCGCTGAGGCCGGCTTCCTCGACGGCGAGCGCGGCGCCGACGACGTCCTCGCCGGCCGAGCCCTGCATGCCCTTGAGCTTGGGATAGGTGCGAAGCAGCTCGCGCATCTTGGCATAGGCCTGCTGCTGCTGCTCGGCGGATTCCTGCTTGCCGCCGACCAGCGTCATCTTCGGGTACTTCGCCTTCTGGTAGGCGATGGCCGCATCCACCCACTCGTTGTGGGTGACGGAGGTGAGGTAGCCGACGAAGACGGCGTATTCGCCCTCGCCGCCCATCTTCTGGGCCAACGCTTCCATCAGGTGCTCGCCATACGCCTTGTTGTCGAAGGCCTCGACGTCATAGGTGACGTTCTGCAGCGTGGCGCCCTCGTGGCCGACGACGACGATCTTGTTGTCGAGCGCGCGCTTCAGCACCGGCTCCAGCGCCTGGGGGCTGTTCGGCACCACGGTGATCGCATCAACGCCGCGCGCGACCAGATCCTCGATCAGCTGCACCTGCAGCGCCGCGTCGGCGGTCGCCGCGCCGACCTGCGTGGCGTTGGCGCCGGTGGCGGCGGCGTATTCCTTGACGCCCTCCTCCATGCGGTTGAACCACGCGATGCCGGAGAGCTTGACGACGGTGACGATCTCCTTGGCGTCCTGCGCGCCGACCATCCCGACGGTACCGCCCAGAAGCGCGGAGGCCGCCAGGGCGCCCACGATCATCGACTTCATCCTGCCTGCCATGTGCCTTCTCCCAAGTTGCGGCGCCCCGCGGACGCCTCTGCCGTGATCACATCCGCGCATGCATGAGGTCGCGCGTACGTTCGTAAAGTTCGCGATAGGTGGCAAAGCCCTTGCCGTAGAGGTCCGCCAGCTCCGTCTTTGGCTCGATGCGCCCGACTTCCGGGTTCCAGCGCTCGATGTCGCTCTCGCCGACATCGCCGATCGCCAGCGCCGCCAGAAAGGCGTTGCCGAAGCTCGCACCGACCGAGTGCCTGCGCAGCACCTGCGGCTCGCCGCTGACATCCGAGACGGCCTGGAACCAGACGGGGTTCTTCATGCCGCCGCCGACGGCAAAGAGGCCGGAGGTCGGGTGGCCGCTACCGCGATAGGTCTCGACGACATGGCGCACGCCATAGGCGATGCCCTCCAGCACCGCACGATAGACGTCGCTGCGCTCATGCGTCAGATCGAGGCCGAAGATCATGCCCTTGGCATGCGGATCGTGGAGCGGCGTGCGTTCGCCTGAGAAGTAGGGCAGCACGATCAGCCCCCGCGCGCCGGGCGGCGAGGCGGCGGCCTCCGCCGCGAGTGTGCCCATCGCCGTTTCCGGTGGCAGTTCGCGGGCAAAACGGTCGCGGAACCAGTGGGTGAGCGTGCCGCTTGTCGCCAGGCCCGACATCAGCGCGTGCCGGCCGGGAAAGAGCCAGGGCGCGTACCACAGCCGCGGATCGGCGCTGCGCCCCGCCGCGACCTGGATCATGAAGATGGTCGAGCCATACATCAGCATGGTGCGGCTCGGCGCCAGCACGCCGACGCTGACGGCTTCCGACGCGGCGTCGATGGTGCCGGCGATCACCGGTGTGCCGACGGCAAGGCCCGTCGCTTCGGCCGCAGCCGCGGTGACATGCCCGGCGATCTCCGTCGTCCAGAGCAGCTCCGGCAGCCGCTCCCGCGTGGTGATGCCGTCCATCAGATCGTCGGCCCAATCCTGACGTTCGACGTCGTAGAGAGGCTGGACGCTGCCGGCGGAGTAGTGGTCGAGGACGCGCCGGCCTGTCAGCCGCTCGACCAGGAAGGTGGTGGAGTTCACGAAGCCATCGGCCGCGGCATAGATGTCCGGCCGGTGCCGCTTCAGCCAGAGGATCTTCGGGCCGACGGATTGGGAGGTCAGCGCATTGCCGGTCCGCTCGATCAGCGTCTCGGGCCCGATCGATGCGGTGAGCTCAGCGATCTCGGCATGGGCGCGGGTATCGACGCCGTAGAGGACGGCGTTCATCAGCGGGTTGCCGCCCGCATCGACGGGAAGCATGCACGGGCCGATGCCGCTCGCCCCGACAGCGCGGATCGCGCTCGCGGGCAAGCCGCATCCGGCGATCAGCTCGCGCGAGATGGAGGCGAACTCGCCCCACCAGTCCGCTTCGGGGTCGTGCTCGGCCCAGCCGGGCTCGGGCACGATCATGCGATGCCGGCGCCGCGCCTCGGCCAGAACCTCACCGTTCGAACCGACGATGACGCCCTTCGTCTCGAAGGTGCCGACGTCGATGCCGAGCGTGGCTCCGCTCATGTATGGCGGTCCCGATCGAGGTCGAAACCGGGTGCCGCGATGCGGGTGATCGCGCCGACGCAGAGCTGCGTCAGTTGTTCCAGGTCACGCAAGTCGCAGACTTCCAGCGCCGTGTGGGTGTAGCGGCTGGGGAAGCAGAGGTCGACGCAGGCGACGCCCTGACCGACGAGCTGGACATAGGAGTTGTCGGTGAGCGCGCCGATATGGGCGGTGCGCTGCAGCGGGATGTCCTCCTCGGCCGCCGTACGGACGACGAGCGCCGTGATCGCGGGATGCGGGATGGTGCCGTTCAGCGTGCCGCGGCCGTGGAAGGAGTAGAGGCTCATCGCGGGCCCGGCGCCGAGACGCACCTCGCCCCGCTGCGTCATGTCCGGCGTGTCGGCGGTCAGGGCCAGATCGAGCTGGATGGCGATGTCGGGCTGGAGCTGCTGCGCCGCCACCATGGCGCCGCGCAGGTTGAATTCCTCCAGGACGGCGAAGACGAAGTGGATCGTCGGGCGGGGCGAGACGTCCTTCAGAAGGCGTGCGGCCTCCACGACGACGGCGCAGCCGGCGCGATCGTCGACCGAGGTGCCGGCGACACGGTCCTCGTTCAGATGCAGGACGCGCGGCTCGTAGACGACCGGCGTGCCGATCTCGATGCCGAGGCCGCGCACCGCCTCCGCACTGTCGGCGCCGATGTCGATGAAGAGGTCGGCATAGGGCGTGACCTTGTATTTCTCTTCCGGCGGCGTCGCATGGTGGCTCTTGTTGGCGACGATGCCGGTGACGTCCCTGCCCTCACCGACGCAGAAGCGCACGGCCTGCGCAGGCAGCGCCTTTTCCGGCACGCCGCCGAGCCGCTCGACCCGGATGAGGCCGTTCGCCTCGATCTTGCGGGTGACGAAGCCGAGCTGGTCGGTATGGGCGTAGAGCATGACGCTCGGCGCACCGGGCTCACCCTCCAGAGTCGCGATGAGGTTCCCGAGCCGGTCGGTGCGCGAGCTCAGCCCCATGCCGTCCAGGACCTTGGCGATGTGGCGCCGCACGCGGTCCTCGTGGCCGGAGAGGCCCGGGACCAGCATCAGATCGGACAGGAGGGTGCGCAGCCGCGCTTTCAGATCATCCATCGCATTCATGCCTTTGCGGCTTTCCATCTGAAGAAGCCGAGCCCGCCCTTCTCGACGAGGACGCGCGCCGCCATGACGATGATCAGGAGGCTTCCGAAGAAGAGGTCGCGCGCAAAAGCCGTGAAGGCGAGGAAGTTGAGACCGGAGGAGATGAGCTGCAGCGTCACCACCGCGAGGACGATGCCGCCGACGGTGCCGGCTCCGCCAAAGGGGCTGACGCCAGCCAGGATGTTGATGAGGATGACGAGCAGAAGATAGGAGCCGCCGTAATCGGCATTGGCCGAGTTGACGCGGGCCAGGATGACGAGGCCGGCCAGCGCCGAGATCAGCCCGGCGATGGCGTAGATCCGCAGGATCAGCGCCTTCTCCGGCATGCCGACGAAGCGCGCCGCCAGCGGATTGGCGCCATAGAGGCGTGCTCGCGTCCCGGACGCCGTGAAGCGCAGCACCAGGCCGAGCGCCAGCGCCGCCAGCGCGAAGATCACGAGCGGCACCGGCACGGCGCCGCCGATCGACCAGTTGCCCCAGGCACCGTACCATTCCGGCATGCCGGTGATGGCGGGACCGCCGGTGACGACGATGCCGATGCCGCCGTAGAGCTGCAGCGTGCCGAGCGTCGCCAGGATCGGCGGCAGGCGCAGATAGGCGATGAGGCAGCCGTTGAGGAGGCCGCAAACGAGGCCGAGGAGCAGCGCCGCCGGCACTGCCGCCCAGGCATATTCAGGCCCGGCGCGCAGCAGGAGCGCAGCGACGACCGAGGCGAGGTTCGCCACCGCCACCACTGAGAGGTCGATGCCGCCGGAGATCATGGTCGGAAGCACCGCCAGCGCCAGCAGCCCAAATTCGGGAAACTGCGAGCCCATGGATGTCAGGTTGGCGAAGGTCAGGAAGTTCGGCGCGGCAAGGCTGAGGGCGGCGAAGATGGCGATCGCCAGCGCTCCGAGGCCGAGGATGTAACCGTTGGTTGTGTCGCGCCGAGCGCTCATCGATCAGTCTCCGCGGGCCGACTTGGCAAGGCGCATGAACTCGGCGGCACGGTCCGCATCGACCGCCTTCCAGGTGTCGCCGTCGACCTTCAGCGACGAGCCGACGATGCAGCCGTCCGCCACCTTCAGGACGTCGGCAACCGTCGCATGCTTCACCCCGGTATTGGCAAGCACCGGCGTCGTCGGCAGCACCTTCTTCACGGCAATGAGGTCGGTCATCTCGGCCGCCTCGCCGGTGATGGCGCCGGAGACGAGGATCGCATCCGGAATGGAGGAGAAGACCGCCGAGCGAGCGCGGTCGGAGAGCTCGCGGCGATCCAGCGAATAGGCGAACTCGGCCGAGACATTGGCGAGCATGGCGACGTCCGGGCGGTGCAGGCGGTCGCGGTAGCGCATGGCCGCGCCGGCATTCGGCGTCCACGGCCCCATGTCGGAGGCATAGGTGCCGGTGAGGATCTCACGCAGGAACGATGCCCCCGTCGCCGCCGCGAGCGCGACGCTCGCCATCGGGTCCCAGAGGACGTTGACGCCGAACGGCTTCTCGATCTCGGAACGGAGCTGGCCTATCACATAGGCCATGGTGGCGGTGGAGGCCGTATCGACCTTCAGCTCGTAGGGGCGGTCGTTCTCGTTGCCGAACATCACCGCATCGACGTCGGCGGCCTGCAGGGCGCGCAGGTCGCGGCGCGCGGCCTCTACGATCGCCTCGACACCGCCGTCGGCATCGTACAGCGGCGAGCCCGGCAGCGGCGAGAGATGGACCATCGCGATGACCGGCTTCGTTTCGCCGAACAGCGTCTTGAACTTGCTCATATCTTCAACGTCTTCTTCTGTTGCGGCCGGAGCCGGGTATCAGTGGAACTCGACTGCGCGCAGGCGCGGCCGGTACGGATCAAGGCGCGACGCCGCCTTGCGGTCGGTGACGAGAAGGTCGATGCGGTCGAGCCCGCAGACGGGCGTCGGCGCGCGCCTGTCGAGCTTGGAATGGTCGGCGAGAAGGACTGTGCGCTTGGCGCCGGCGACGCCGGAGCGCTTCACCTCAGCCTCTTCCGGCGTCGAATTGGAGATGCCGTCGGGATCGACGGCGTCGGCGGCCATGAAGAAGATGTCGAATGAGAGCGCCTTCAACTGCTCGCGCGCGCTGCTGCCGACGATGCTGTAGAAGCCGTTGCGCACTTCGCCCCCAAGGACGGAGACCTGGGTGCGCCCGCTGGCGGCCGCTTCCGCCACCTTGAGATCCATGGCGACGATCGAAACGTCGCGGCCGGCGATCGCCTGCGCCAGCGCCAGCGTGGTGGTGCCCGAATCCAGGAGAAGACGCTGCCCGTCCTCGACGCCGAGTGCTGCGGCGGCGCCGATGCGCGTCTTCAGCGCCTGATGCACGCGCAGCTTTTCCATGAAGAGCGGCTCGGCAAGGCCGTTCTGGCCCGGCGCCATGACACCGCCATGAGTCCGGGTGGCAAGGCCGGCTCGTGACAGCACTTCGAGATCGCGGCGCGCCGTCGGTCCCGACACGCCGAAATGCTCGATCAGCTCGCCGATCGTCATCTGACCACGCGCCGCGATGAGCTCGGCCATCCGATGATGGCGCTCCTGCGGAAAGCGGATCTGCTGACGTGCCTCGTCTCCCATACCGTGATCATTAATGATCATTTGGGCGCGGTCAACCCGCTTCTTAGGCTGTCCCCATCGGCGGCAAGGACGGTGGGCTGGCCAATGAGGCAGCTCGATGCAGCCGCAGCCGGCAAGGGAGCGGCTGCGGCTGCCCGGCGCCGAAGAGCCTAGACGAGGCTCTCCAGCGTGATCGGCAGGCGGCGGATGCGCTTGCCGGTGGCGTGGTAGACGGCGTTGGCGATGGCCGGTGCGACGCCGACGATGGCGAGTTCGCCGACCGCTTTGCCGCCGAGCGGTGTCGCGGCGTAGTCGGGCTCGCCGACCGAGATGGTCTCGATTGCCGGCACGTCGGCATTGGTGGCGATGCGGTAGTCCGCGAGGTTGGCGTTGAGGATGCGGCCATTGCGTGGATCGACGACGCCCTCTTCCAGCAGCGCCATGCCGATGCCCATGACGATGCCGCCCTTGAACTGGCTGTCGGCGAGCTTGGGATTGTAGAGCCGCCCCGCATCCAGCGCCGAGACGACGCGCGAGACGCGCACCGTGCCGAAATCCTCGTCCACCCGCACCTCGATGAAGTGGGCGCAGAAGGAGTGGCGGGAGACCGGCAGGTTGGCGCCGCGCTCCATGCCGGCCATGGTGGTGAAGAACTTCCGCCGCTCTTCGTCGGAGCGCTCGCCTTCGGGCAGCGTGTCGCGCTTGACCTCGATGACGGAGCGTCCGGTCGCCGCCAGCAGCTCGGCAATGCCGACGGCCTCGCCGCGCGGCGTCATCACCCGGCCGCCTTCGACGCTCAGCGTATTGGCGCGGTCGCGCAGCGGCGATGCGGGATCGCCGAGCCCGAGCGCGATCAGCTCGTCGCGCGCCGCCAGCGCCGTCTTGTGCACGGCGCCGACCATCAGGTTGGCGAGCTGCGAACCGCCGGCGACCGGCGCACGCGGCAGGCGCGAGTCGCCCAGCCTCACCGTCACCCGCTCTGCCGGAACGCCGAGCGCATCCGCCGCCGTCTGCGCGAGGATCGTGTAGGTGCCCGTGCCCATGTCGATGGCGCTCGACAGCACTTCGACGGAGCCGTCGGCGAGGATGCGCACCATCGCCTCGGCAGGGCTTGAATAGACCGGGTGCGTGCCGACGGCCATGCCCCAGCCGATCAGCTGCCGCCCGTCGCGCATCGAGCGCGGCGTCCTGTTGCGGCGCGCCCAGCCGAACGCCTGCGCACCGACGTCATAGGCCTGGAGGAGCCGGCGCGACGACCAGGGCTTGCCGTTCTCGAAGTCGTGGTCCGGCTCGTTCAGCCGCCGCAACTCGAGCGGGTCCATCGCCAGCGCCTCGGCCAGCTCGTCCATGGCGCATTCGAGCCCGAAGGCGCTCGGATTCTTGCCGGGTGCGCGAAAGGCGCCGGGCGTCACCGTGTTGACCGGGACGATGCGGTGGCGCGAGCGCAGGTTCGGCACCGCGTACATCATCGACGTCACGACGCCGAGCGTCTCGACGAAGGTCTTGGTCGCCGCCGTCTCGTTGGCGCCCTCATGATCGAGGGCGAGGATTCGGCCATCCCTGTCGGCGCCGAGCGTCAGTGTCTGCCGCGTTCCCGGCCGGCCGCCATAGGCCGTGAAGGTCTGCGGTCGTGTGACGGCGAGCTTCACCGGCCTGCCGAGCATCTTCGCCGCGATCGCCGCAACGGCCGAGTGTGGCAGCGGCTGCCCCTTCGAGCCGAAGCCGCCGCCGATGAAGGGCGAGACGATGCGGACGTTCTCGAAGGCCAAGCCGAACCAGTCGGCAAAGTGCTGCGCCATGCCGTCGACCCACTGGCTCGGCTCATAGACCGTCAGGCGGTCGTCGGCCTCCCAGTGGGCGACGAGGCCGTGCGGCTCGATCGGCGTGTTGTATTCGCGTGGCGTCTCATAGGTCTGGCTGATGACGACGGGCGCGGCCGCCAGCGCGGCATCGACGTCGCCCCAGCCCTTGTCCTGCGCCTCGACCGGCCTGCCCTCGCCGGCCCGCGCGTCGGCAAAGCTCGCGATCACCGCCGCATCCTCGTAGGTGATCGTGACCAGCCGCGCCGCCGCCCGCGCCTCTTCCAGCGTGTCGGCGACAACGGCCGCGACCAGTTCGCCATTGTGCTCGACCACTTCGGCGAAGGGCGTGTAGGTCTCGCCCTCTGGCTTGTTGCCGTAGAAGTCCGACACGGGGCGAAGCCGCAGGCTGTTGCCGGCATCGAGCACGAGACGTACGCCGGGGCTCGCCTCCGCCGCGTTCCGGTCGATCGAGACGACCCGTCCAGCGCCGACGGTCGACTGGACGAGGACGCAGTGGAGGACACCCGCCACCGGCTGCTCCAGGGCATAGGTCGCGCGGCCTTGCACCTTGTCGGGCCCGTCGGCACGGCTGAGGGGCCGGCCGAGCGGCGAGGCGCCGTCCGATGCGTCACCCTGCTTGGCGCGGCGTTCGAGAGCACTCATTGCAGGCCTCCGGCGGTGAGGATCGCGCGGGCGACGACGCGCGCGCCGAGTTCGATCTTGTAGGCGTTGCCACCATGCGCCACGGCGCCTTCGACGGCGAGGCGGCTGGCTGTGCGAATGGTGGTCTCGTCCAGTGCCCGGCCGCGCAAGGCCTCCTCGACCGCCTGGGCGCGCCAGGGCACCGTCGCGATCCCGCCGAGCGCGATGCGGATGTCGCGGATGGTGGAGCCATCCAGCTCGATCCCCACGGCGGCGCTGGCCGAGGCGAATTCATAGGACTGGCGATCGCGCACCTTCAGGTAGGTGGATGAGCGCGCCACCGGCCCGCGCGGGATGCTGACGCCGGTGATGATCTCGCCAGGCGTCAGGATCGTCTCGCGCTCTGGCGTGTCACCCGGAGCCAGGAAGAACGCTTCGATGGCGATCTCACGGTCTGTGGTGACGACGCTCGCGCCAAGCGCCGTCAGCGCCACGGCAAGATCACCGGGATAGACGGCGATGCACGCGTCGCTGCCGCCGAGAACGGCATGGCCGCGCGCCACGCCTCCGATCGCCGAGCAGCCGGAGCCGGGCGCGCGCTTGTTGCAGGCGGGGTAGGCTGCGGGATCGCGGAAATAGCTGCAGCGGGTCCGCTGCAGGAGGTTTCCGCCGATCGTCGCCATGGCGCGCAGCTGCGCCGATGCGGCCAGCAGCAGCGACTGCGTCACGGCCGGCGCCTCGGCGCGCAGGCCGGGGTCGGCGGCGACGCGGCTCATCGTGGCGAGCGCGCCGATGCGGATGCGGTCCCCCTCCACCGCGATATCGCGCAGGCCCGGCAGCCGGGTGATGTCGATCACCAGCTCGGGCCGCACCACGTCGCATTTGGCGAGGTCGATCAGGGTCGTGCCACCGGCGAGCAGCATGGCGCCCGGCAGCCGGCTCCGCGTCGCCGCCTCTTCGAGGCTCGACGCGCGGGCATAGTCGAAGTCGATCATGCTGCCTCCTCGGCGGCACGACGGACGGCCGCTACGATATTGGGATAGGCGCCGCAGCGGCAGAGATTGCCCGCCATGAACTCGCGGATCTCGTCGTCGGAGCCGGCATGGCCCTCGCGGATGCAGGCAACCGCCGACATGATCTGGCCGGGCGTGCAGTAGCCGCACTGGAAGGCATCCTCCTCGATGAAGGCGCGCTGGACGCGGTCGAGAGTCCCATCCGCGGCCGCCAAGCCCTCGATGGTCGTCACCTCACGGCCCTCCACCTGCACGGCGAGGGTCAGGCAAGCGAGCACCCGCTCGCCGTCGACATGGACCGTGCAGGCACCGCACTGGCCCTGGTCGCAGCCCTTCTTGGTGCCGGTGAGCCCAGCATGCTCGCGCAGCGCGTCGAGCAGGGTGACGCGCGGCTCCAGCCGCAAGGCGAAAGCCTCGCCGTTGATCTGGAGCTCGACAGGTCGCGGATGTGCCATAGGATGATCCCTGTCCGATGCGGTTGTGGTGTGTGAGCAGCCGGCGCAGACTGGTTCAGCTGCCAGTACTTCGAAGCGACGCTGACAGCCGGCTGCCCGATGCGGTAAGGTGAGACGGCGCCTCCACTTAAACGGAGGGCCCTCCGTTTAACGAGAACGTAGCCGCAGCCGTCGTGGATTCAAGAGACCGCCACAGAAAAGACGACGAGGCGTCCGCTGCTGCATGCTCTTGCGAAGTTCCGCCGACGTTGCAGCGCCCGCCAGCCGGTGGGACAGCCTTAGTACCGGAGGGTGCGCACTCATCTGGCCTGCAGGCGCCGGAGGGGAAAGGAAAGTCGTCTGGAGCCGACAGTGCCGGCAAGCCTCTGCGCGCGGATGCGCGGCGTAACCGCGACAAGCTCCTCGCCATCGCGGCCCGCGCCTTCGCGGAAGCCGGCGTCAACACTTCGCTGGAAGCGATCGCCCGCGAGGCCGGCCTCGGCATCGGCACGCTCTACCGGCATTTTCCGACCCGCGAGGCGCTGATCGAGGCGACCTATCGCCGCGAGGTGGAAGCGCTGGTCGAGGCCGCCGCCACGCTGAGCCGCGAACGCAGTGCCGAGGCCGCGCTGGCGGAGTGGATGCAGCGCTTCGTCGACTACATCGCGACCAAGAGGGGCATGCGCGACAGCCTGCGGCTCCTGTCGGAATCCAAGTCGCCGCTCTTCGCGCAGACATCGGGGCTGGTCCCGCGTGCCCTGACGGGGCTCATCGAACGGGCAGCGGCAGAAGGCGCAATCCGGACCGACGCCGACAGTGCCGACGTGATGCATGCTCTGTCGAGCATCTATTCCGCCTCCGACGGTCCAGATTGGCGGGAGCGCTCGCGGCGTCTGGTCAGGCTGCTGATGGACGGTCTGCGCTATGGCGCGCCGGGTGCCCCGAAAGCCCGCTGAGACGAGCCGAGGTAAGGACGCTGGCCTCAGCCTCGAACCATCGGCACCATAGGACCTTTATTACCAGGCTTGATCTGCGCCGGATGCGAAAACGCCGGCGGAGGTGTTCCTCCGCCGGCGCCACGTCATGCAGGGTTCTGCCTTGAAGATCAGCTCATCTGGCTGACGAAGCGCGTCTCGAGATAGGCCTCGACCGCCTCCGAGCCGCCCTCGGTTCCGTAACCGGAATCCTTGATGCCGCCGAACGGCACTTCCGGCAGAGCAAGACCGTTGTGGTTGATCGTCAGCATGCCGGCCTCGACGTCACGGCCGAGCGCGGCGGCGGTGCGCACCGAGCCGGTGAAGGCGTAGGAGGCGAGGCCGAACGGCAGGCGGTTCGCCTCCTCGATGGCGTCGTCGTAGTGCGAGAAGCGGTTGATGATGGCGAGCGGGCCGAACGGCTCGTCGTTCATCACCTTGGCGGAAGTCGGCACGTTGGCGAGCACCGTCGGTTCGAAGAACTGGCCCTTGTTGCCAATGCGTGCGCCGCCGGTGCGCAGCTCGCCGCCGTTGGAGACGGCGTCGGCGATCATCGACTGGATCGCCGGAATGCGACGCTCGTTGGCGAGCGGACCCATCTGGCTCGACTCTTCGAGGCCGTTGCCGACCTTGATCGCCTGTGCCGCCTTGACGAAGCCTTCGGTGAAGCGGTCGGCGACGCTGTCCTGCACTAGGAAACGCGTCGGCGCGACGCAGACCTGACCGGCATTGCGGAACTTCGACATGGCGGTGATCTCGATCGCCTTGTCGAGATCGGCATCGTCGAAGATCAGTACCGGCGCATGGCCGCCGAGCTCCATCGTGGCGCGCTTCATGTGCTGACCGGCCAGCGCTGCGAGCTGCTTGCCGATCGGGGTCGAGCCGGTGAAGGAGATCTTGCGGATCACCGGATGCGGGATCAGGTACTCCGAAACCTCGGCCGGCACGCCGAAGACGAGGTTGATCACGCCAGCCGGCACGCCGGCATCGGCGAAGGCGCGGATCAGCTCGGCCGGCGAGGCCGGCGTCTCCTCCGGGGCCTTGACGATGATCGAGCAGCCGGTGGCAAGCGCCGCCGAGAGCTTGCGCACGATCTGGTTGATCGGGAAGTTCCAGGGCGTGAAGGCGGCGACCGGGCCGACCGGAACCTTGATGGCAAGCTGCGCGACGCCCACGGTGCGGGCCGGGATGATCTGACCGTAGGTGCGGCGCGCTTCCTCTGCGAACCAGTCGATCGTGTCGGCCGCGCCGAGGATCTCGGTCTTCGACTGCGCCAGCGGCTTACCCTGCTCGCGCGTCATCAGATAGGCGATGTCCTCGACCCGCTCACGCAGGAGGTCGGCCGCGCGCCGCATGACCTTCGAGCGGTCGAAAGGTGAGGTCGAGCGCCAGGTCCGAAACCCCTTCTCGGCCGCGGCCAGCGCTGCATCGAGATCTTCGCGGGAAGCGTGGGCGATTTCGCCGATCACCTCGTCGGTGGCGGGATCTGTCACCTCGATGGTGCGGCCATCGCTGGCATCGCGCCACTGTCCGTCAATGAAGAGCTGCGTGTTGCGGTAGCTGGGCATGGTCATGGTCCTTCGTAGAAGCGGCATGAACGTCGAATTCGGAGGGCAGCCGGCGAGCTGACGGCAGCCGCGGCGGCGCGTGCCGATGGCGATGCAGTGAGACGGCGTACGGGATAGCGCATCAGGCAGACGCTGTCGCGGCCTTATCGTCCCGCGGCATCCGCTTAGTTAGGAGCCCGACGGCGGCATCGCCACCCGGTGTGGGCGGCACCGTCAAGCCGCGGATAAGCCGGCAGCAGCCCGATCAGCGCTGCAAGCTGGCCAGAAAATAGTCGATGCCGGCCTGGGCGCAGGTCCGGTCCTGATCCGGCGTGCCGGAGCTGAGGCCGATGCCGCCGACCACCTCGCCGTCGACGATGATCGGCAGGCCGCCGGCCACCACCATCAGCCGGCCGCCGATCGCGGAGTTGATGCCATAAGCCGGCGAACCTGGCTGCGACGCCGTGCCATAGTCGTGGGTGGCGCGCTTGGCGCCGGCCGCGGTGAAGGCCTTGTCGATCGCGATGGTCGTGCTCGTCACCTTGCCGCCATCCATGCGCTCGAAAGCGACCAACTGGCCGGACTCGTCGGTGATGGCGATGCACATCGGCACGCCGATCTCCACGGATTTGCGACGGGCGCCTTCGATCAGGAGCCGGGCGTCGGCAATGTCGATGCGGGTGATGGTCAGCATGATGGGTCGGCTCCGGGTCTTGCATGAGGCCGCTCGATCCGGCCTAGCGAAGGCGGGTGAACAGCGCGAGCCTCTCTAGCGGAAGCGGCCCGACAAGGCGACTGCCCGCCGACGCCGCTTTAGGCGCCCGTCATGTGAAGGCGGGGATGCGGGCGCCGATCGATCCTACCTGCCATCCATGCGGATCATCGGGCGGGACAATCTCCCTCCGGGGCTTTCGCCATCGACGTGCACGTCGTAAGGCAAACGAAGTTTTTCTGGCTCGCGCAGCCGCGCGACTAGCGCATCGGCCGCCCGCGCCGTTTCTCGCAGTCAGATCCCGCCGTGCTCTACGTCCTCTCCGTTATCACGCCGACCTTCGGCCTCCTGCTGATCGGCTATGTCGCCGCTCGCTTCGGCCTTCTCGATGGAAGCGTCGGCGACGGTCTGGCGCGCTATGTGTATCTCCTCGCCGTGCCGTGCCTCTTGATGCGCACGATCATGCACTCGCATGTGCCGGAGACGCAGCCCTGGGGCTACTGGTTAGCCTATTTCGGCGGCGCCCTCTTCGTCTGGTCGATCGTGCAGGTCATCGCCCGCCGTATCTTCAGGCGCAGCCATCGGGAGGCCGTGATCTTCGGCTTCGCCACCGGTCACGCCAACACGGCACTGGTCGGCATCCCGTTGATCCTCCAGGCTGTCGGACCGGAGGCGGCAACGCCGCTGGCGCTTCTCCTCACAGTTCATCTGCCGGTGACGACAGTGGTCGCGACCCTGCTCTTCGAGGGCACCGGGGGTGACGGCCTGCGCCACGCCGGCCGGCGCATCATCCGGATGATGGGGACCCACCCCATCCTGATCGGCATCTATACGGGCCTCGTGCTACGCGTCGCCGGGCTCGATACGGTGGGACCCGGCGACAAGATCATCGAATCCATCGCCGCCTCTGCCGCGCCCTGCGCGCTGATCGGCATGGGACTGGAGCTGGCGCGCTACGGCATCGGCAAGGAACTGAAGCCAGCTCTGGTGATCAGCGTCCTGAAGCTGATCGTCCATCCGGCCGCCGTCTATGTTCTCGCCAGGCACGTCTTCACCATGCCGCCGGTGTGGTCGGCCGTCTGCGTCCTGTTCGCGAGCTGCCCGTCCGGCGTCAACGCCTATCTCATGGCCACACGGGAGAAGGTCGGCGTCGGCGTTGCCTCTGCGGCCCTGACGGTCTCGACCGTCCTGTCGGCTCTCACCATCTCCTTCTGGCTCTACGTCATCGCGACCTAGGGCCGCATCCTGCCGGGCGGACAGAACGAGAGAGCGCCCTTGATTGCGGCTTGTGGCCGGAGCCTTTCCGCCATTCGCCCGTTTGGCTCGTCCGACCGCCGTTCTCCCTCCCTGCAGCCGCACGACCCATGTCCGTTCCCTACGATGTTGCCATCATCGGCGCCGGTGCCGCTGGCCTCGCCGCGGCGGTCCGCCTCGCCAGGACACCGCTGAAGGTAGTGGTCCTCGAAGCGCGGTCGCGGATTGGCGGCCGGGCGCATACGACTTCGATGGGCGGGTTTGCGCTCGATCAGGGCTGCGAGTGGCTGCACTCGGCCGACGAGAATCTGCTGGTCCGGCCGATCGAAGAGGCCGGCTTCAGCATCGATCGCACCCGGCCCGCCTGGGGCCGGCAGAGCGGCAACCGGCATTTTTCCGAAGCCGAGCAGGACGAGTTCTCAAACGCCTTCGAAGCATTCGATGCGCGCCTGGAAGCCGCCCGCTTGCAGCCGGACCAGGCGGCTGCCGACTTTCTGGAGCCCGGCAACCGCTGGAACAGGCTGATCGATGCCGTCAGCAGCTACTACAATGGCGTCGAATATGATCGCGTGTCGGTGCACGACTACGGCGCCTATCGCGACAGCGGCGTGAACTGGCGGGTACGCGAAGGCTACGGCACCGCCATTGCCGCGCTTGGCTCCAGGGCCGAGGTGATGCTGGACTGCGCCGTGAGCCGCGTGGAGCATGGCGGCGCCTCGGTGCGCCTTGTGACGACCCGTGGCGCCCTCGAGGCGCGGACGGCCATCGTCGCCGTGCCGACTCCGCACCTTGCCGAGGAGCGCATCCGCTTCTCACCGGCCCTGCCGGAGAAGGTCGCGGCTGCAGCCGGCCTGCCGCTCGGCCTTGCCAACAAGGCCTTTCTCGCCGTCGATCGGCCGGCGCTACTGCCGGCGAACGGACATGTCTTCGGCCGACCCGACCGAACGGACACGGCAAGCTATCATCTGCGCCCCGCCGGCCAGAACTATATCGGCGTGTTCGTCGGCGGCCGCCATGCGCGAACGTTGGAAGCCGCGGGCGAAGGCGCCATTGCCGAGTTCGCTATGGCCGAGCTCGAGGCGCTGTTCGGCAGCGAGCTGGCGGCCTCGCTCAAGCCGCTCGGCGAGACGGCCTGGGGCCGCGACGTCCACGCGCTCGGTTCCTATTCGCATGCCCTGCCTGGTCATACCGAGGACCGGCAGCGGCTTGCCGAACCGGTCGGCGGGCGGCTCTACTTCGCCGGAGAAGCGACGCATCGAACCGCCTTCTCGACAGCCCATGGCGCTTGGGAGAGCGGGTTTCGCGCCGCCGAAGAGGCCCTCGCCGGCCTTGGGTTCACGGGCTAGAGCGAGGCCCGTGTCGAACAAGCCCCGGCATCCAGTCCCGATCAGGCCGCCTTGGCGACCGGTGCTTCTTCCATGGCGCGCATATAGAGGTCGAGCAGCGTGTCGTGCTCGTCGCGCTCGTCCTGGTCCTGCTTTCGCAGCTTGATGATTTCCTTGATGATCTTGACGTCGAAGCCTTCGCCCTTGGCCTCAGCGAAGACCTCCTTCTTGCCCTCGTTCAGCTCCTGGATCTCGCTCTCGATCTGCTCGATGCGTTCCACGAAGGCGCGGATCTGACCGCCCGCGATGCCGGCCGTGTCGCTCATGGTTTCTCCTTAGGTCGAGTCGGGAGGCGCAATCTCGCTCAGCCTTGGTAAACGGTTGCTGAACGCCGCACGAGTGCTCCATTCCACCCAGGAGGCTGGTGCCGGTCAGATTTCCTTAAGATGTCGAAGCGAGGATCGCGCTTCACAGGTCCGACCGACCAGCGCGGCGGCAAGCATCATGTCCCGTGTCGCCGTCCGTTAACGGCGGGCGGGCCGAATGCTCTCTGCGGTACTTAAAATTTACGACGATTCCAGAATCAAAATTCTTCCGCCGCGATTCAGGGTATTGAAGTCTCAGGCCATTTTCCGGCTGTGACCTCGATGGACCGCGTAGCGGAATGCCGTACGACATGCGCATTGCCGATTGCGATACAAAGCCATGACCGATCGTTGCGACGATCCGTCCGGCGGCATCGAGGACTCCGTTCATGACACGCTGCTGCCCGGTCTTCCGCCGGTGAGCCGGCACGCGCAGGACTTCCTCGACAGCTTTGCCAGCGGCGCGCCGTTCCTGTCCGATGATATCGAAACGGTCGGCACCAGCGTCTCGGTGCGCACGGGCTTCCGGCGCACGATCGTCCGGCTCTTCGTGCAGGGCACCTCAGCCACGCGCGGTGCGGGCTTGCACGCCCTGATCGGCCTGTTCTCGACGCTGCTCAGCGCCATTCTTTGACTGACTGCGCCCGCTGTACGGTGGGCCGGATGAGTTCGGTTATAGCCCGCTGACCGCTATCGCCGTGTCGAGATCCGGCTCCGACGTCCGGCTGGCCTGCGCCTCCTGCAGCCGGCGATAGGCACCGCCCGCCTGCATCAGCTCGCGGTGGCTGCCCTGCTCCACGATCCCCGACCGGTCGACCACGATGATGCGGTCGGCGTGGCGGATGGTGGCGAGGCGATGGGCGATGATCAGCGTGGTGCGGCCGCGCGACAGTTCGGTCAGTGACTGCTGGATGGCGCGCTCGGTCTCGCTGTCGAGGGCCGAGGTCGCCTCGTCGAGGATCAGGATGGCCGGGTTCTTCAGGAACATGCGGGCAATCGACAGACGCTGCTTCTGCCCGCCGGACAGCTTGACGCCGCGTTCGCCGACGATCGTGTCCATGCCCTGGGGCAGTCGCGCGATGACGTCGTCGAGCCGGGCGCGGCGTGCCGCTTCGGCAATCTCCTCGTCGGTCGCGTCCAGCCGGCCATAGGCGATGTTGTCGCGCACACTGCCGCCGAACAGGAAGACGTCCTGCTGGACGATGCCGATCTGGCTGCGCAGCGACTCCATCGTCATCGTGCGGATGTCGATGCCGTCGACGGTGATCGAGCCACCCGTCACGTCGTAGAAGCGGGGCAGCAGCGAGCAGATCGTCGTCTTGCCGGCACCGGAGGGGCCAACGAAGGCGACCGTCTCGCCCGGCGCGACGTCGAAGCTGACATGAGAGAGCACCGACGCGCCGCTGCGATAGGCAAAGCTTACGTTGCGATAGCTGATACGGCCTGCGAGCGGCGGCGCGGGAACCGCGTCCGGCGCATCCTGGATATCCGGCTCGGTGTCGATCAGGTCGCAATAGCGGCGGAAGCCGGCGATCCCCTTCGGGTAGGTCTCCAGCACGGCGGTGATCTTCTCGACCGGGCGGAAGAAGACGCCGACGAGGAGCAGGAAGCCGACGAAGCCGCCATATGACAGCGATCCGTCCATCACGAACCAGGTGCCGGCGATCATCACCACCATCTGCGTCAGGCGCATGGAAAGATAGTTGAGCGACGTGTTGGCCGCGATGATCTTGTAGGCCTGCAGCTTGGTCTCGCGATAGCGTTGGTTGCTGACGGCGAAGAGACCCTCCTCGTGGCTCTCATTGGCGAAGGCCTTCACCACCCGGATGCCGCCGACATTCTCCTCGATGCGGGCGTTGAAATCGCCGACGCGGCCGTAGATCGCATGCCAGGCCGCCGTCATGCGGCTGCCGTAGCGCGTCGTCAGATAAGCCGTGGCCGGGACGATCGCAGCCGTGATCAGCGCCAGCTCGACATTGACGACAAACATGAGGATGAAGGCGCCGATGAAGGTCATCACGGCGATGAAGAGGTCTTCCGGCCCGTGATGGGCGACCTCGCCGACCTCCTCCAGATCCTTGGTGATGCGGGCGACGAGATGGCCCGTCTTGCGCTCGTCGAAATAGCTGAAGGAGAGCTTCTGCAGGTGAGCGAAGGCCTTGCGCCGCATGTCGGTCTCAATGTTGATCCCGAGCATGTGGCCCCAATAGGTGACCACGACCATCAGCCCCGCATTGACGCAGTAGACGAAAAGGAGCGCGGCCGATGCGATGAGGATCACGGCCCAGTCGCGGCTCGGCAGGAGGTCGTCGACGAACAGCTTCACCGCCATGGGGAAGCCGAGTTCCAGCAGCCCCGACAGGACCGCGCAGGAGAAGTCGACCAGAAACAGGCTGCGATAGGGTTCGTAATAGGAAAAGAAGCGCTTCAGCATGGCAGGCCAGGACATGGGGACGTTGGTGCGTGGCTCGGATCGCAATGACGATCATCAGCGCGCATGGGCTCACCGGCCCGGCGTCATCCATAAAGGCGGCTGCCGCCGAGGCAAACCCGCAACCGTCATCCGGCCGATCTTATTCCGGCCGTCCGTCTGCCGGCGGATCGATGACACGCTCGAAAGCGTCAACAGCCGAGACCAGACCGGAGGCCCGCGTCCGGGCGGTCTGGACCACGCTGCGGGCGTCGACAAGGCGGACAACGCCACGACAGCCGTCAATCGGCATTACCGATATGAAAAGTTGCCGGCGAGGGTTAGATTTTCGTCAGAACGCGCCTTGGGATGCAGTTCCCCGAGAGTATTCATAGAATAACCGTTTATATCCTCGCCTATCTACATACCGGACGAATTTCTTACAGGAACCGCGCCGCTATCATGGTCATAGTCGATCTTCTAGCGCCTGATAGACGGCGCCTGGGCGGATTATATTTCTTTTTTACGTTCATCTCTGCACTTTCAAATCATTCTAAACTAGCCTCGACCTGCAACCTGTTTGCGCCGCCCAGTCGGCTGCGATAAGACGGCGCCATTCGATACTGATCGCTGCTGCAAGAGCCTGCCATGCTCGTCCCATTCCTCATCATGCTTCGCGAAGGGATCGAGGCGGCGCTGATCGTCGGGATCATCGCCAGCTATCTTGCCAAGACCGGCCGGCGCTCGTGGATGCCGGCGGTGTGGACCGGTGTCGGCCTCGCCGTCGTTCTCTCCCTCGCCACCGGCTTCGTCCTCAATGCACTGAGCGCCGAGTTCCCGCAGAAGCAGCAGGAGCTCTTCGAGGCGGTCGTTGGACTCATTGCCGTCGTCTTCCTGACCTCCATGGTGTTCTGGATGCGCAAGCAGGCGCGCTCGATGAAGAGCGAGCTGCAGGGATCGATCGAGGAAGCGCTGTCGCACAAGGCGGCCGGCGTGGCGCTCGTCGGCATGGCGTTCTTTGCCGTGGCGCGCGAAGGGCTGGAGTCGGTCTTCTTTCTGCTCGCCACCTTCCAGCAGGACGTCGGCCTGGCGGCGCCGGTCGGTGCCGTGGCGGGCTTGGTGCTGGCGATCGCCGTCGGCATCGCCATCTATCTCGGCGGCCTGCGGCTCAACCTGCGCCGCTTCTTCCGCTGGACCGGCGTCTTCATTCTCTTTGTCGCCGCGGGGCTGCTCGCAGGCGCCGTCGGATCGCTTCACGAGGCCGGCCTCTGGAACGGGCTGCAGGGCGTCGTCTTCGATCTCAGCCATGTGCTGCCGACCGATAGCGCTCTTGGCGCGGTGCTTGCCGGCCTCCTCGGCTACAATGATCGACCGACGGTGGGTGAGGCCCTCGCCTATCTCCTCTTCCTCGTGCCGATGCTGATCCTGTTCTTCACCGGACATCGGTCAGCACCGTCGAGCGCGGCTGCCGCCGGACTTGACCTGCAGGCGTCCGACGCGCGTTCGCGAGCCTGAGGAGCGATCGATGTCCCGCAACGCTCTCCGCTGGCTTGGTGCGTTCATCGCCGCCAGCATCGTCATCGTCATCGGCGCCGTCGCGATCGTCTATGTCGCCGGCGATCGCAGCGGTACGCAGGGAACAAGGCAGGCCGGCACGGCGGCGGATGGTGGCAGCGAGGCGATCCAGGTCGCGATCACGGCGAAGGCCTGCGAGCCGAACGACCTGACCGTGCCCTCCGGGGAGGCGAGTTTCGCCATAATCAACAAGAGCCAGCGGGCGGTCGAGTGGGAGATCCTCGACGGCGTCATGGTGGTCGACGAGCGCGAGAACATCGCGCCCGGCTTCGTTCAGACGCTGCGCACCCGGTTGCATCCCGGCAAGTATGCCATCACCTGCGGCCTCCTCAGCAATCCGCGCGGTACGCTGACGGTGACCGCCGGTGCCGATGCCGCTCCGGCGGCGCCGACCCTGGTCGACCTGATCGGACCGATGGCCGAGTACAAGATTTACGTCATCGGCGAGACCCGCAGCCTCGTCGGCGCGGCGGCTGAGTTCGCCGATGCCGTAAAGGCCGGCGACCTGGACAAGGCGAAGTCGCTCTATGCCCCGAGCCGCGTCTCCTATGAACGGATCGAGCCTGTCGCCGAGCTCTTCAGCGATCTCGACGCCTCCATCGATTCACGCGCCGACGACCACGAGAAGGCCGAGGAGAGCGAGGACTTCACCGGCTTCCATCGCCTCGAATACCTGCTCTTTGCCAAGAACACGACCGAAGGCGCCGCGCCCTTTGCCGAAAAGCTCAAGGCCGACACCGTCGACCTCGAGGCGCGCATCAAGGGTCTCACCATTCCGGCGAAGGCGATGATCGGCGGCGCCGCCGTTCTCATCGAGGAAGTCGCGGCCAGCAAGATCAGCGGCGAGGAAGACCGCTACAGCCATACCGACCTCTGGGACTTCCAGGCTAATATCGAAGGGGCCCAGAAGATCGTCGAGCTGCTGCGTCCGCTCACCGAGCGCTCCGACAAGACCCTGTCGGAAAAGATCGACGCCAACTTCAAGACCGTCAACGACATCCTGGCCAAGTACCGGAACGCCGACGGCAGCTTCCAGACCTATG
>NZ_PKMZ01000017.1 GCF_002893625.1 Mangrovicella endophytica
GCGTCACCCATGCGCAGAGCGCGGCGGACTACGTCTCGATCGGCCGGGACGTCGAGGCGCAGGTGCTGGCGCGCGGCATCCATGCCCATATCCAGCATCGCGTCTTCCTGAACGGCAACAAGACGGTGGTCTTCCCGGCCTCGCCCGGCGCGCTCGCCTCCGACCGCATGGGGTGAGGGCCGGCCGCCTACGACGAGGCCGGAGGCAGGCCATCGCCCCGGATCTCCCGCCCGCCCGGATCGTCACTGGCCCGCTCAGCCGCGCAGGCGCAACGTCCTCAAGAACCTCCGTCGAGGCTGACGGCAGCAAAGGACCCGATCGACATGACCGACGTCGGATTTGCTTCCCCGCAGCAAGCAGACATGGGGCCGCTGCGCGCCGCAGAGTGGCGCTGCACCGCCCGCGCCAGCGAGATTGCCCATAGGCTGGTGGGCTACAACAGCGAGGGCGGCACGGCCGGGGAAGCAAGCTTTGCCGGACGCCTGCGCGATCTCCTTCTGGAGATTCCGTATTTCCGCGAACGGCCGGACGACATCATCCTGCTCGACAGCCACGGCGACCCGATGACGCAGAACGTCGTGGCGATCGTGCGGGGACGCGGCACCCGCACCCTTGCGCTCGCCGGTCATTTCGACACCGTGTCGGTGGGCAACTACCACGACCTCGCGCCGCTCGCCTGCCAGCCGGAAGCGCTGACGGAGGCCCTCCTTGCCGACCTCGGTTCAAGGCCCCTGTCGGATCAGGAGGAGCGAGCCTTCGCCGATCTGAACAGCGGCGACTTCGTGCCGGGTCGCGGCATGCTCGACATGAAGAGCGGCCTTGCGGCGGGCATCGCGGTGCTGGAGCGCTTCGCCGCCAGGTCCGATCGCATCGGCAATCTCGTCCTCTTCGCCTCCCCGGACGAGGAGCGCGAGAGCCGCGGCATGCGGGCGCTGCGCGAGAGCCTGCCGGCGCTGATGCAGGCGCAGGGCCTCGTCATCGAGGCCGCGATCAACATGGACGTCACCTCCGACCAGGGTGACGGCAGCATCGGCCGGGCGGTCTATGAGGGCACGATCGGCAAGCTCCTGCCATTCGCCTTCATCGTGGGCCAGTCCTCGCATGCCTCCTACCCGTTCGAGGGGATCAGCGCCCAGCTGATCGGCGCGGAGATCCTGCGCGGCATCGAGTGCAATGCCGATCTCGCCGACAAGGGCAATGGCGACGTGTCGCCGCCGCCGATCTGCCTGGAGGCGCGCGACACCCGCAGCGAATACGAGGTGACGACGCCCGAGCGCTTCTGGCTGTCCTTCAACTGGCTCTACCATTCGGGCAGCGCTGCGGACCGCTTCCTGCAGTTCCGAGCCGAGGTCGAGGCGGCGCTGTCGCGCGCCGGCGATCGCCTGCGCGCCAATGCCGCCGCCTTCACGGCGCTGACCGGCGCCAGGCCTGGCGCCACCATGGCCTCGCCGACGATCCTGACCCTGGCGGAGCTGCGCGACCGCGTCGTTGGCGATACAGCGGCGAGGGAGGCCTTTGCCGCCTATGAGGCGGGACTGGCATCGCTGGACAATCCGCTGATCCTCAGCCGCCTGCTGACGAGCTGGCTGGTCGACGCCGCCCGCATCAAGGGGCCGGCCGTGGTGATCGGCTTTGCCGGGCTGCATTATCCGCCGAGCCGGCTCGATCCAGTCGATCCGCGCGGCGCGGCCCTGCTTCGCGCCATCGAGGAGGGCCAAAGGCAGCTTGGCGAGGAGCCGCAGGCACAGCTGATCCGCCGCCCCTATTTCCAGGGCATCTCGGATATGAGCTTCCTCGGTCAGCGCATGCAGGCAGGCGCCGCGGTGGTCGCGGAGAATACGCCCGCCGCCCGTCTAGTCGACAAGCCGGGTGCGGCCGCCCTCGAATTTCCGGCCGTCAATATCGGCCCCTGGGGGCGCGAGTTCCACCAGCGGCTGGAGCGCGTGCACGCCCCTTACGCCTTCGGCGTGCTGCCCCGCCTTCTCGCAGCCATTGCCGAGGATTTCCTGAGCGGCACCGCCGATGCGTGACTATTCGGCGCTGTCGCTCATCCGGCACGCGCTGTTGGCTGCGATCTCCGATCGACGCCCGGCGCGCCTACTTCGCGAGTGAGGCCGCCTTCTCGTCGTTGACGGCAGGGGACTTGTCGTTGAGGCCCTCGAAACGCGGATCGAACTCTTCCTCCGCCTTCAGCACCTTGCCTGGGAACTGGCCCGCCGCCTGCAGGAGGTCGATCGTGTCCTGCTGGGTCCTGCGCACCTCGTCCCAGGCCGGAATGCGCGTCGCCGAGCCGTCGCTGTCGGCCACCGTCTTGGCGTCCGCCGCACTGAGGCGCTGATCCTTGGTGAGATATTCGGCGATCCAGACGTCCTTGTTGCCGTTCTTCCAGAGATGCGCCCGGTACCAGTGGACGACCAGGTCGCGGATCGCCGCCGCCTGCGCCGGGTCGGCCAGCGCCGCCTTGCTGGCATAGAGATATTTGAGGTTGGAGCTGGCGCCCGGCGCATCGGGGATGGCGCGCGCATCCGTCCCCGCAACGGAGGCGAGATAGCGCGCCCGGTCCGGCTGCTTCAGCACGGCAGCATCGATCTGGTTGGCGCGCAGCGCATCGGCGAATTCCGCAAGGCCGAGATTGACCGGCTTGATGTCGGCGACGGTGAGCCCGGCCGCCCTGAGGTTGCGCAGGACGGTCGCCTGCTGCGAGGTGCCGACATTGATGCCGACCGTCTTGCCCTTCAGATCGGCATGCGTCCGGATGCCGGAGCCCGGCGCCGTCGCGAAGATCGTCGCATCGCCCGAAGTGATCACCGCGCCGACGATGACGACGTCGGCACCGGAGAACTGGGCGAGGATCGGCGGCACGTCGCCGACGGCGCCGACCTGCGCCGCGCCGGCCCGGATCGCCTCCAGCCTTAAGGGGCCGCTCGAGAAGTTGGCAAACGAGACGTCGGCGGCGAGCTTGCCGGCTTCGCCCGACAGCTTCAGGAGACTGGCGGCGTTGTTGGCATCGTCCGCGAGAACGATCTTGGTGCCCTCGGGCACCTCGAACGGGAGCGGCTCGGCGGCTGTCGCCGCGGAGGCCGCGGCAAGGCCGGTGAGAAGCGTGAGCGCCAGGGCGCGGATGGGCAGGCGGTTCGTCATCGTCGTAGATCTCCGTTGCAGGATTCAGTCGCCGGAGACGCCGAGGCGCTCCAGTATGTCGAGACGCAGCGCCTCCAGGCGCTCAGGATTGCCGCGGGCCGCGGCGACGGGCTGATCATGGACGATCCGGCCCTCGGCGGTGATGGCGATGCGATCGGCGAGACGCAGTGCCTCCTCGACGTCATGGGTCACGAACAGCACTGCCGGCGCATGGCGCTGGCAGAGCCGTTGCAAGAGCCGCTGCATGCGCAGCCGCGTCAGCGCGTCGAGGGCGCTGAACGGCTCGTCGGCCAGAAGCAGCTCGGGATCGCGCACCAGCGAGCGGGCCAGCGCGACACGCTGCTGCTCGCCGCCGGACAATGTCTTGGGCCAGGCGGTTTCCTTGGCCCCGAGTTCGACCTCGCGCAGCGCCGCCCGTGCCCGCTCCCGGATATCCGGCGCATGGGCGCCGAGCATGACATTGTCGATGACGCTCGCCCAAGGCAGCAGGCGGGAATCCTGGAACAGCACGGAGCGGCGCTCCGGCACCTCGATCGCGCCCTCGACATCCGGATCGAGCCCGGCGACGGCGCGCAGGATCGTGCTCTTGCCCGAACCGCTGCGGCCGAGGAGAGCCACGAACTCGCCGCGCCCGATCGTCAGGTCGACGCCGTCGAGGACGGTGCGTCCCTCGAAGGAGCGGCGGAGGCCCGCGATGCGCACGGCCGGCGGCTCCGAGCGGCCGGCGGCCCGGCTCACTGGTCGAGCGACTGGCGCCATGACAGGCTCCTTCGTTCGAGGGCACGCACCAGCGCGTCGGAGCCAAAGCCGAGGACGCCATAGAGCAGGAGGCCGACCAGCACGACGTCGGTCTGGCCGTAGATCCGGGCCTGCGTGATCATGAAGCCGATGCCGCTCGTGGCGTTGATCGTCTCCACCACCACCAGGGCGGTCCAGGCCTGGGTCACGGCAAGGCGCAGGCCCGTGAAGAAGCCCGGCAGCGAGGCCGGAAACACGATATGGCGCAGGAAGCCGGCGCGCGACAGCGAGACGGTCTGGCCAAGTTCGACGAAGCGGCGGTCGATCCCGCGCAGCGCCGCATGGGTGTTGATGTAGATCGGCACTGTCGTGCCGAGCGCGATGATCGCGATCTTCATCGTCTCGCCAATGCCGAGCCAGATGATGAAGAGCGGGATGAGGGCAAGGTTCGGGATCGACCGCTTGACCTGGATGTTGCCGTCGATCAGCGCGTCGCCGAGCCGCGTCAGCCCCGCCGCGACCGCCAGGGCGAAGCCGGCGACGATGCCGATCGAGAGGCCGAGCGCGGCGCGCTGCAGCGACGCGGCGATGTCGGTCGCGAGCGTGCCGCTGCCGATCATGCCGGCGAGCGAGGCGGCGACGGCGTCCGGCCCCGGCATCTTGGCCGGCGAGATCCACCCCGTCCCGGAGGCAACACACCACAGGACGAGGAGAAGGATCGGACCGACGAGGCGCTGGAGCGGCACCGGCGCCTTCGGCAGCAGCGAGCGGCTCCGCGCGTCGGTGCTGCCGCGCGCCGGCCGGCGCTGCAGAACGCTCGCCGGCGTGGTGAAGCTGATCAGGCTCATTTTCGATCCCTCGGTGTCCCGCCGGCCTTGTGGCGCCTCATTCCGCAGCCGTGGCGAAAGGCGCACGCTCCCTGGCGGCCGGGCGCTCGAGACCGAGATGCTCGCGCAGCGTCCGGCCCTCGTAGTCCTCACGGAACAGGCGTTTCGCCCGCAGGATCGGCAGCACCTCCTCGACAAAGGTTTCGAGCGAGGTCGGCAGCGCCGGCGGGATCAGGTTGAAGCCGTCGGCCGCGCCATTCTCGAACCACTCGACGATCGTCTCGGCGATCTGCTCGGGCGTGCCCGTGGCGATGCGGTGGCCGCGCCCGGCGCTGAGCCGGCGCAGGAGCTGGCGCAGCGTCAGCGTCTCGGTGGAGGTCAGGCGGTGCACCAGGTCGTGCCGGCTCTTCTGGTCGCCGGCGATTTCGGATCGCGCCGGGATCGTGACCGGTGCATCGAGGTCCTGGCCGGTGAAATCGATCCCGGTGATCCGCTTCAGCTGCGCCAGGCCGTAGGTCGGCAGCGTCAGGTTCTCGAAGGTCTCGCGCTGTGCGAAGGCCTCCTCTTCCGTGCCGCCGATGAAGAAGGACAGGCCCGGCAGGATCAGCACCGTATCGGGATCGCGGCCGAAGGCGCGCGCCCTTGCCTTCACGTCGGCATAGAAGGCCTGCGCATCATCGATGATCGGCTGGGCGGTGAAGATCGCGTCGGCATAGCGGGCGGCGAGGTCCTTGCCGGGCTCGGAGGAACCCGCCTGGAAGATCACCGGCCGGCCCTGCGGTGAGCGCGGGATCTCCAGCGGCCCGGCGACGCGGAAATGCGGGCCGACATGATCGAGCCGGTGGATCGCGCTCGGCTCCACGAAGGTGCCGCCGTCCTTGTCGCCGACGATCGCATCGTCGTCCCAGCTGTCCCACAGGCCGAAGGTGACATCGAGGAACTCGGCCGCGCGGGCATAGCGCTCCTGCGGATCGGGATGGTGCTCGAAGCCGAAATTGGCGGCGGCTTCCGCATTGGCTGTGGTGACGACGTTCCAGGCGGCGCGGCCCTGGCTCACATGGTCGAGCGTGGCGAAGCGCCGGGCGATCCCATACGGGTCGTTGTAGGTGGTGGATGCGGTGGCGACGAGGCCGATGCGGCTGGTGACGCCGGAGAGCGCCGCGATCAGCGTGAAGGGATCGAGCGAATCCCACGGCCGGTCCTGCGAGCGGTCCTTCAGCACCGGGTGGTCGGCGAAGAAGATGGCGTCCAGCTTGCCGCGCTCGGCGATGCGGGCGAGGTTGCGATAGTGCTCGATATCGGTGACCGCCTTCACGTCCGTCTCGGGCAGCCGCCACGCCGCTTCATGCTGGCCGACATTGCGCAGAAAGGCATTGAGGTGGATCTGACGGGTAGGAGCTGACATTGGAGTCCTCCAGAGTTGGATCGCGATAAGGACAGGGTGGCGTGCGGCGGCCTCAGATCAGCGGATCGGCAAGGCTGACATAGCGGCCGCGGGCATAGACCAGCCCGGGACCGTCGAAACTCTCGACGGCGCGCACGGCGCCGAGGATCAGCGCATGGCTGTGGCGCTCGAGCACATGTTCGACGATGCAGTCGACGGCCGCGATGGCGCCGTCCAGCGCCAGCGCACCGGTGACGAGGCGATGCCAGCTGGCGCCCTCGTAGCGCTCGGCCCCCTGCAGCCCGCCGAAGCCGGAAAAGCGGTCGGCGACATCGCGCTGGTCGGCATGCAGCACGTTGACGCAGAAATGGCCGTAGCGGCGGATCGCGTCCCAGGTGGAGGAGCCGAGATTGATGCCCACCGCCATGGTTTCCGGCTCCATCGACAGCGAGTGAGCGGAGGTGACGGTGGCGCCGGTGCGAGCGGCACCGATACCGGCGGTGACCACGCTGACGCCGCCGGCCAGGCCGCGCATGGCCTGCTTCAGGCCGAGGCGCTGGTCGACCGGAAGGGTGACGAGCTCTGCCTGTCGCAGAGGGTTCGGGGCGGAAAAAGCCGACATCGGCATGCCTCCTGCTGTTGCGGTCAGTTGATGCCCAGGGTGGCGGCGTGCATGCGCCCGGCCTGGGCGTAGGTGCCTCGCCACCGCGGCCGGGCCGATGCGCTGCGTCCCCGCAGCCCGTCGGCCAGCACCGGCGCCTCATCCCAGGGCCCGAAGCCGCTGGCGATGTTGATGTGACCGGCATGGCCGAGATCGAACAGCGCCGATCCCCAGGTGACGGCCTGCCGTTCGGCAGCGTGGAAGCTCATGAAGGGATCGTTGCGGCTCGCCACCAGGATGGAGGCGAACGGCAGGGCGTCGGTGCCTGTGTCCTGGAAGGAGCGCAGGGTCGGATGCGAGGCGGTGAGCGGCGCGACGGCGGCCGGCGCCACCAGGAGCGCGCCGCCGACATGCGATGCCGCCGGGCTGTGTGCCAGGGCGGCAACGAGGGCGCAGCCAAGGCTGTGGGCGACGAGGATCACGCCGGGCGCACTGCCTTCGATCCGCGCCTCCAGCGCATGGAGCCAGTCGGCCAGGACAGGACGGGTCCAGTCTTCCTGCTCGACGAGCTCGGCCGTGGGATCGGCCAGCGCCCAGTGGTGCTGCCAGTGCCCGGCCGGCGAGCCATTCAACCCGGGAACGATCAGTGTCTCGATCATGCACGGTCCTCGTCGCATCGGTTCATGTGGAGAGGTTAGGCGGCCTCTCCGGACGAGGGAGGACAAAAAATACCAAATTTATAGATTTATGGGGAATGGCTGTTTCCGGAATCCGGCCGGCCTTCGCCCTAGTATTGGACGTCGCCGGCCAGCGTGCGCGCCAGCGCCGCGCACTGCACCCTGATGTCGGGGATCGCGGTGATCTCCCAGAAGCGGGCGCGCGTCACCGGACCGACGGCGAAGACGCGCTTCGAGGCGAGACCGTCCGCTCCGACGATCGCGCAGCGCGGGTCGACCTCGATGCCGATGCCAAGCGCGTCGAGGCGCGCCGCGCCGCTGTCGACCAGCCGCGCGATGACGTGGCTGCCGCCGCTCGTGGGATCACGCAACACGCCGGTGCAGTCGATGATCCGGTCCACCACGACGGTCTCCTCGCCGCCACCGCGCCGGCGAAGCGTCACGGCGCTGCGATCGCCGGCGGTCTCGACACCGTGGATGCGGGCCGCCACGATCCTCAGCTGACCGTCCGCGATGGCTTCTCGCAGGGCACGTTCCACCGTAGGCGCGAGACGGTGGCGATGCATCTCCCAGAAGGTGCGGGCATGGCGCAGGAAGCGCCGGC
Organism: Mangrovicella endophytica; assembly: GCF_002893625.1. GTDB lineage: Bacteria > Pseudomonadota > Alphaproteobacteria > Rhizobiales > Rhizobiaceae > Mangrovicella > Mangrovicella endophytica. The sequence goes on from NZ_PKMZ01000017.1 coordinate 7,973, forward strand.
GCATGTCCGGCGTCATGGCCTGCCACAGCCCTTGCGTATGCGGGCGCAGCGCGTCGACGACGTCGCGCCAGCCGCCGCCTTCCGCCTCGGCCCAGCGCACCGTCTGGCGCAGCCACCGCAGAAGGAAGGAGACGCTCGTGCCAAAGGGAATGTCGGCGGGGTCAAGCTTCAGCGGCACGGATGGCGCATGGACGCGCGGCAGCAGCCCGCGGCGCGACACGGCGGTGATGCGGCCCTGATGGCCGCCGCGCCTCAGTTGCATGACGTTATCGACCATCGACAGGCCGGTGCCGACGATCAGCACGTCGCCATGCGGCTGGATGCCGAGTTCCTCACGGCTGCACCAGGGCCCGGAATAAGGTGCGTCCGGCGCATAGGCCGGAACGGCATGGCCCGTCGCCAGGGCCACGGTGCCGGCGATTTCGGTACGCCCGTCGGACAGCTCGACCGCGACTCCTCCCGCCACCTCGCGCAGGGCGACGCACTCGCCCTCCACGACGTGGAGCCGGCCGTCACCGTCCGGGCCGAGCCACGGCGCGACGATGTCCTTGAGATATTCGCGGTAGAGATGGCGCGGCACGAAGCAGAAGGGGTCGGAACAGTCGACCCCGTCCAGCGGCCCGCGGCCCTGCAGCCAGCGCCAGAAATGGTCCGGATCGTCCGGAAAGGCACTCATCCCGCTGATGCGGGTATTGAGAAGATGCTCCGGCTCGTCGGTGCCGTAGGCGATCCCGGCGCCGATGATCGGGCGGCGTTCGATGATGGTGATGTCGAAGCGTGCCGGGTCGGCGCGCAACAGATGGGCCGCCAGGATGACGCCGCTGGCGCCGCCGCCGACAATGAGGATGCGCGCGTTCCGCACGTCGTCGCGACGCTTGCCGGATGGTGAGGAGCCGAGAGCGCCGATCAAGCGCCAGCCGAGGCCTTGGGACAGGTCGGGATCGTCATTGCTTGAGAACCGCGAGCTGCGACGGCGCCTCGCCCGCCGCGGACCGTTGGAGCACCGGCTGAGGTCCGGTGCCCGACGGCTGGCCGATGTCCCGTGCGCCGGCGAACGGGCCGATCCCGGCGACGAAGGCGGCGGCAATGATGAAGGCAGCCGCCGTCATCCCGATATCGCGATAGGAGCAGATCAGCGTCACGACGTCTCCTGTGCTCGCCCGGCTCGATGCACGGGCCGAGCCGCCCAGCTCGATACGGCCTGCATCACGGCGCATGGTAGCGACGATCTCCTCCGAACGGGCCAGCACTGAAACGGTCATGGGCATTCCTGCTCTCTGTATCCGTTCGCATGCTACGGCGACGATGGCACAGCCGACAGCAAAGGTATATCTATTTATGAGGTAGATAGAGTGGATCTTTCTCCCGCGCACGATCTGACGTGGCTGCAGCATCCGCGCGGCCGCCGCGCTCCGCGTCACAGCCAGGGCGGTGCGCTGTCGAAGGCCACGGCTTGCGCCGCTCCATAGCCGTGCGTGCCACACGCCGCCGACTATCCGCGGCGTGCCGATACGCCATGCGGTCACCACGGCCGCTGTCCCGCCGCTCTTCATCCTCCTGCCATGATGCCGACGGCGCACTGCGCCACGCTCATTTCGGGCGCCGCTTCCGCTGCGGCCGGCATCATTATTTGAATGGAAGATTTCATATTGCGTGAAAATACATATTTCCATACACCTATCGATGCAGCGGCTTGAACGGCACGGTCATCGAACATGGAGAAGACAATGAAGGGCATTCTCGCGGCTATCGCTCTGTCGCTGGCCGTCACTCCGGCAGCGCTCGCTCAAACCAAGGAGCTCGTGGTCGCGGCCTTCGGCGGCGCCTATACCGACGCCATCAAGAAGAACGTCGCCACCTTCGAGAAGGAGAACGGCGTCACCGTCACCTTCGTCCCGGCCTCCGGCGCCGACGGGCTCGCCAAGGCGATGGCGAGGGAAGTCGACGTCATCCATGCCGACATGGCCTGGGCCTATCGCGGCGAGGCGCAGGGTGCCTTCGAGAAGCTCGATCCGGCGATCGTCACCAACCTTTCGACGCTTTACCCGAAGGCGCGCTTCTCCGACTACGGCGTCGTCACCAATTTCGGGCAGTACGGCATCGCCTACAATCCGAAGGAGGTCTCGCCGGCGCCGACCTCCTGGCTCGACCTGTGGGACCCGCAATATGCCGGCGCCGTCACCACCGCCGGCTTCGACGCCGCCAATATCGAGCTCCTGGTGCTGATGGCCAAGCTCAACGGCGGCAGCGAGGACAATATCGATCCGGGCTTTGCCAAGATGGCCGAGCTCGGCAAGCAGATCACCGTCTTCTACAGCCAGCATCCGCAGCTGCTCGATCTCTTCCGCAACGGCGAGGTGGTGATGGCCCGCTGGCTGCGCGGCCGCGTTGATTGGGCAAGGAAGCAGGGCGTCGAGCTCGGCTTCGCCGTGCCGAAGGAAGGCGCCATCGGCCTCGTCTCGACCGTTCATGTCGTCAAGGACCGACCGAACAAGGAGCTGGCGATGAAGTTCGTCAACTACCTCCTCAGCGAGACCAGCCAGAAGACCTATGCCAGCGATCTCGGCTATACGCCGGCGCGCGCCGGCCTCGACCTCACCGGCATCGACGTCCCCTATGGCGAGGACGTCGTCGGCTCGCTCCTCATCGCGGACTGGAAGAAGATCGTGCCGCAGATGGACGCCTGGAAGGAGCGCTGGGAAAAGGAAGTCGTCGCGCGCTGACCCGTCATCGGCTGCCCGGCACCCTTGAGCCGGGCAGCTCTGCCGCACCTGAAGCCTGGCAGCTCTGCCGAGAAGGATCCTGTTGATGGGCCAGATCAGCGTCCGCGACATCACCAAGGTCTGGGGTGCGTTCGACGCCCTCAAGCATATCGACCTCGACGTGCGCGAGGGCGAGTTCCTGTCGATCCTCGGTCCCAGCGGCTGCGGCAAGAGCACCCTGCTGCGCATCATCGCGGGCCTCGAGGCGCCGACGAGCGGCCAAATCCACATCGCCGGCCGCGACGTGACGCGCGATCCCGTCTGGAAGCGCCGCATCGGCCTCGTCTTCCAGAACTTCGCCCTCTGGCCGCATCTGACCGTATTCCGCAACGTCTCCATGGGCCTCGAGCTGCGGCGGCTGAAGAAGGACGAGATCCGCCGCCGCGTTCTGGAGGCGCTGCGCATGGTGCAGCTGGAGCCGCTCGCCGAGCGCCTGCCCTCGCAGCTCTCCGGCGGCCAGCAGCAGCGTGTCGCGCTCGCCAGGGCCATTGTCCTGAAGCCCGACGTCCTCCTTCTCGACGAGCCCTTAAGCGCGCTCGACAAGAATCTGCGCCAGGACATGCAGGTCGAGCTGAAGACGCTGCAGCAGACGCTTGGCCTGACCACCGTCTTCGTCACCCATGACCAGGAGGAGGCGCTGTCCCTCTCCGACCGTGTCGTCGTCATGGATCGTGGCGCCATCGGCCAGGTCGACGTGCCCGAAGCCATCTACAACCGGCCCGCGTCGGAATATGTCGCCCGCTTCGTCGGCGAGGCCTTCCTCTTTCGCGGGATCGTCTCGGGCAGCGGCGCCAGGCCTATGCTGCGCCTGCCCGACGGGACGAGCGTTCCAGTCGAGGGGGAGCGCCTGCAGACGGGCCGGGAGGCTGTCGCCTTCGTGCGCCCGGAATGGGTCGAGCTCGAGCCCTATGACGTGCACAGCCACACAGGCGCGCCGCGCGGCGTGATCGATCGGCTGATGTTCTTCGGCCAGACGAGCGACTATCTTGTCCGGGTCGCGGACCGCCAGCTCCGGGTGAAGCGCCGGCCCGACGGCCCCGCCTTGTCCCCCGGCAACGACGTCGCGCTGATCTGCAAGGCCCGAGTCCTTGCCGCACAAGTCGACGCAGCATGAAGCGTCCGGCCACCATCCTGTTGCTGCCGTCGGTGACGATCCTCGGCGCCTTCTTCGTGCTGCCGCTGATTTGGATTTTGATCCTCAGCTTCCTCGGCTCCAGCCCGACCGGCGAGGTCGTCGGCGAGTTCACGCTCGGCAACTATGCCCGCTTCCTCACCGACAGCTACTACCTCACCGACCTCCTGTGGCGGACCATCCGGCTGGCCGCCGTCGCGACGCTGTTCTCCGTTCTGGTTGGCTATGTCGGCGCGCTTCTGATCGTCAGGGCCGATCCCGCCGCGCAGCGCTGGATGATCCTGCTCGTCATGCTGCCGCTCTGGGTCAACCTCGTCGTGCGAACCCTCGCCTTGATGGTGGTGCTCGGCCGCACCGGCCCGCTGAACCAGCTGCTGGTCGGGCTCGGCATTGCCGACCGGCCGCTGCAGCTCCTCTACAACGAGACGGCGGTGGTGATCGGCATGATCCAAGTCGCGGTGCCCTTCGTCGTCATGGCGATCTACGGCGTTCTCCAGTCGATCCCTCGCCAGCTCGAACATGCCGCCATGACCGTCGGCGCGACGCCGCTCGCCGCGTTCCGGCGGGTGACGCTGCCGCTCAGCGTGCCGGGCATCCTTGCCGGCAGCGTGCTCGCCTTCGGCATCAACATCGAATCCTTCGTGGTGCCGATCCTCCTCGGCGGCGGGCGCGTGCGCTTCATGAGCGTCGCGGCCTACGAGACCGCCACCGTCTCCAACAATCTGCCCTTCGCCGCGACGATCGGGATCATCCTCCTCGTCGTCGCCATGGCGCTGCTCGGCCTCTACCAGTGGGCGGTCCGCTCCGCCGGCCGCGCCGCGCCCGCCCTACAGGCCGGCTGAGGAGCGGGCGCCATGCACAAGACCATCCTCGGCACCACCCTCTGGTATCTCGGCACCCTCGCCTTCTATGTCTTCCTGCTGGCGCCGCTGGCGATCCTCGTTGCGGTCTCGTTCAATCCGGTCGCCATGGTGTTCCCGCCGCAGGGCTTCACCCTGGCCTGGTACGGCACCATCTTGGAGAAGCCGGACTTCCTCCATGCGGCCTTTGCCAGCACGCTTCTCGGCGTGATGACGGCGGTGATCTGCACAGGTTTCGGCGTTCTCGCCGCGATCGGCCTCAGGCGCTACGACGGTCCGCTCAAAGGGCCGATCACCTCGCTCCTGATGGCGCCGCTGTTCATCCCGGCGGTGATCGTGGCGCTGGCGCTGTTCCAGATCCTGTTCATGATGGGGATCCTCAACAATATCTGGACGCTGGTCGCCGCCCATGTCGTGGTGACCATCCCCTATCCCGTGCGCAACGTCATGGCGCAGCTGGAAGGCTTCGAGGGGAGCCTCGAAGAGGCGGCGCTCTCGGTCGGCGCGACGCCGCGCCAGGCGCTCCTGCGGGTGACGCTGCCGCTCCTGAAGGCGAGCATCATCCCCTCGCTGATCATCACCTTCGTCCTGTCCTGGAACAACTACACGGTGTCGGTCTTCCTCGCGAGCAAGGACTGGGTGACGCTGCCGCTGCAGCTGCGCGCCTATCTGCAATACGAGTACCAGCCCTTCGTCGCGGCGATGTCGACCATGCTGATCATCGCTTCGGTGGTGCTGCTCGTTCTCGTCGATCGCACCGTCGGGCTGGGCGCCATGCGCAAGCGCGGCTGACGCGGCGGAGCCGTACGACCGACGAGCAATCATCACGACGAGTCGGCATCGCTGTGCGAACCGCCCCTGTCGGGCCGGGGCGATCAGCCCGCGAACACCTTCCGCTTCTGCGACGAGCGGTGGATCTGGTCGAGGCGCTTCTGCGCCTCCCCGTTCATGTGGCTGCACATGGCGTCGAGCAGCACCGAGATGAGCACGGAGGCGCCGGCATAGGAGTCGTAGACGAGGCGGCTGTTCACCCGCGCCGTCAGCAGCATGTCGGCAAGGCCGTCATGATCGACATAGCTGGCATCCGCCACCAGTGCGACGCGCATGCCGACCTGGCGGGCAAAGGCGATCGTGCGCAGCGTCTCACGCGGGTAGAGCGGCATCATGAAGGCCAGCAGCGTCCGTCCGCCGGCCGCGTGGCACTGTTCGATCTGGTCCTCGATCAGCGAGCCGCCGGCGGCGAGCAGCCGCACATTCGGGTGCACCTTGGAGGCGAAATATTCGAACTGCGTTGCCAGCCCTGCGGAGGCGCGCAAGCCCAGCACGGCCAGCGGACGCGAATGCGCCAGTGCTTCGCCGAAGCGGTCGATGAGGTCGGCATCACCGAGCGCCTGGGCCAGTTCGGTCAGGTTGCTCGCCTCTGACAGCGCCGCCGCCTGATAGCGGTTCGTCTCGACATCGGCGGGCGCAGCCGCCTCGCCGGAGAGACCCGACCGCAGGAACCGGCGCATCTCCAGATAGCCCTCGAAGCCGAGCACCATGGCAAAGCGGGTGACCGAGGGCTGGCTCACATTGGCCAGCTTGGCGAGCTCCATGCTGGACAGGAAGCCGAGCCCGGCACTGTGCTCCACCATGCATTGCGCAATGCGGCGCTGCGCCGGCGTCAGCCGCTGCCCTGCCGTTCGCCGCTCAATCTCGGCACGCACCGCATGCCGGTCAGCCGGCGCTGCACCGGGCACGGCCGGCAGCTCGCTGCCGCCGGCGGCCTCGCTGCCGCTCTGCATCACCTGGTTCTCCATGCCGCAGCATGTATCAAAGTATTCGTATCTCTGGCGAGATGTATATTCGATGCCGCAAAGCGAAAGCCCCGACCTTCCGGCCGGGCTTTGCAACGCCGTCGATGCGGAGCGGCGCTCGGGTCAGGCGCCGACCACTTTGGCGAAAGCCAGGAGTTCGGCCGGCTTGCGGTGCGGGAAGGCGACGCCGAGGTTCCACGGGAAGATGAAATGGATCCAGCGATGCATGCGGATGACATAGGTCATCATCGCACCGGTTAGCTCGACGAATTCCGCCTTCGTCTCCAGCCGGTCCAGCGCGTCGGAATACATCTGGCCGATCTGGTGCATGTTGGTCAGGCCAAGATCGGTCATGAACTCGAAGACGTTGAACGTGCCCGTCAAAAACTCGCGGGTCATGCGGTTCAGCGTCTTCAACTCCATGTCCTCGTAGGTGGAGATCTTCAGGAGCCGGTACATGACGTCGGCGCCGACCAGCATCAGATAGGCCTCAAGATGCACCAGCACGGTGAAGGACTGTTCGCCGGTTCCGGCGCCGCTGTCGATCACGCCCCAGCGGATCTTCTGGATTTCCGTCGGCTCGTCGAACCAGACCCGGTCGATCTCCGCCTCGATGATCGCCTTGGCCTCGCGCCAGTCGCCCTCGAACTTCTCGATGCCGGACATTACGCGGCCCTCCGCACGTCGATCTCGACGACGGACCGGCGCGGTTGCGCCACCGTCTGCTCATAGACGAGGGCGCCGAGCTGCTGCAGCACGGACAAGTCCTCCTCCAGCACCTCGGCGAACTTGTTGACCTTGGCACTCTCGGTGATGAGGCCGTAGGTCAGGCAGATCGTCTGGCCCGGCGCGTAGAGATAGACCGCCCCCGGATGGCGCTCGACCATGTTGCTGCGGCCGAGATGGACGATGCGCGTCGGCATCCAGATCGCCTCGCCGGAGATGACGACATGGCCGAGCACGCTTTTCAGCGGCAGCTGCGCCAGCACCTGGGCGACGACGTCGGGATTGTCCTGCGTCAACAGCTTGGCACGGAAGGACAATCCGGCGCCGGGCGCGTGGAACTCGAGTGTCTCCGATGACGACATTAAACCTCCGGCTGAATGAGAATTATCAGGCTCAGCCTCTATGGATATATTCATTCATAATGTCAACGAATGGAAATTCCTATTCGGCCGCAAGGAAGTGGGAGCTGTGCAGAATCGAGCCGAACCCAGCAACGTCGGCTCCTAAGCCGTTATTATATAACGTAATTATGCAGCTTTGTCATGCAGCTGTTATCGAAGATCGCTAGCGAGCGGGCGTCGGAACCATTCTGGAGAGCTCGAATGCGCGGCTTCCTCGCCATCCTCACCGCCACCACCTGCCTTGCCACCACGGCAGCCGGCGCCACCACCGTCTTCCCGCTTGATCGCGCCACGATCCTCGCCGGCTCCCCCTTCGACATGAAGGTCGAGTTCGACAAGGTCGTCGCCGAGGGCGACGTGACCGTCACGATCAACGGCAAGCCGGCCGCCGATGTGCTCGGCAAGCCGGTCACCTTCATCGAGAAAGAAGAGGGTGTCGAAGCCTCGGCCGTCCGCCTGGACGCTGCCAGCCTCGCCGAGCCCGGCGACTACACCGTCGAGGCCAAGGCCGGCGGCGAGACCAAGACGGTCACCTGGACGGTCTTTGGCACCTCGGCCGAGCCGAAGGCGAAGAACGTCATCTTCCTCCTCGGCGACGGCCTGTCGGTTGCCCACCGCACTGCGGCCCGCATCATGTCCAAGGGCATGACCGAGGGTAAGGCGAATGGTCGCCTCAACATGGACGACCTCGACCACATGGCCTTCATCGGCACCTCGGCGACCGACGCCGTGGACACCGACAGCGCCAACACCATGTCGGCCTACATGACCGGCCACAAGACGGCCGTGAACGCCATCGGCGTCTATGCCGACCGCACCAAGGACTCGCTGGACGATCCGAAGGTCGAGACACTGGGCGAGGCGCTGCGCCGCACCGGCAAGAAGGCGATCGGCATCGTCTCCCCGGCCGAGGTCGAGGACGCGACGCCCGCCGCCGTGGTCGCCCACACCCGCAAGCGCGCCGACAAGGCCGAGATCGTCGGCATGCTGCTCGACGTCAAGCCGGAGGTTCTGCTCGGCGGCGGCTCGGCCTACTTCCTCGGCAAGGACACGCCGGGCTCCAAGCGCAAGGACGACAAGAACTACATCGATCTGTTCAAGGAGGCCGGCTACACGCTCGCCACCAGCAAGGCCGAGCTTGGCACCGCCGCCGGCACCAATGGCGGCCATATCCTCGGCCTGTTCCACACCGGCAACATGGATTCCACGCTCGATCGCGACTTCCTGAAGAAGGGCACGGTCGGCAAGTTCCCGGATCAGCCGGGCCTCGTCGAGATGACGGAGGCCGCGCTCGCTCGGCTGTCCAAGAATCCGGACGGCTTCTTCCTGATGGTCGAGGGCGCCAATATCGACAAGATGTCCCATCCGCTCGACTGGGATCGCGCCGTTGTCGATACGATCGAGTTTGATCAGGCGGTCGGCGTCGCCCGCGAGTTCCAGAAGAGCCATCCGGACACGCTGGTCGTGGTTACTGGCGATCACACCCATGGCGTCTCGATCATCGGCACCGTCGACGACGAGAAGCCGGGCGCCGACATGCGCGAGAAGGTCGGCACCTATGCCGCCGCCGGCTTCCCGAACTACACGGACGAGAACAAGGACGGTTATCCGGACAAGGTCGACGTGTCCCGCCGCCTGTTCCTGGCCGCCAATAACGGTCCGGATCACTACGAGACCTTCCGGCCGAAGCTCGACGGCCCGTTCGTTCCGGCGATCCAGAACGAGAAGAAAGAGTACGTCGCCAACGAGGCCTACAAGGATGTCCCGGGCGCCGTCCTCGTGCAGGGCAACATCCCGCGCGAAGGCGATTCGGGCGTCCACTCCGCCGACGATGTCGTGCTGCAGGCCTCCGGCCCCGGCGCGGAGGAGTTCAAGGGCTACATGGAAGAGAGCGACGTCTACCGTGTTCTCGCCGACGCGCTGAGCCTCGCTCCGTCCACCAACTGACCGGCGGCGCATCGTTCGCATCGACCAATCCGCCGGCTCCGGACGCTGCGTCCGGGGTCGGCATCGATCATTGTAGGGATGGCCATGTCCCAGCTTTCGACACCCTTCCAGCGCAGCGGCAGCCGCCTGACGCGCCGTGAGATGCTGCTCGGCCTGTGGGCGGCGGCGGCTCTGCCGCTCCTGCCTCCCCGATCCTCATATGCAGCGGCTGCGGCGGAGATCACCTTCGACGAGCTCTATGGCTCCGTCGGCGTGCTCGGCCTCACCTTCTCCGACAAGGTGAAGCAGTTGAAGGGGTCTGAGGTCACGATGAAGGGCTTCATGGCCCCGCCGCTGAAGGCCGAGGCCGCCTTCTTCGTCCTGACCGAGATCCCGATGGCGCTTTGCCCTTTCTGCTCCTCGGATGCGGACTGGCCGGACAACATCGTCGTCGTCTATCTCGACGCCGCGCAGACCTTCGAACAGGCCAATCGGCTGATCGAGGTGACGGGACGACTGGAGGTCGGCTCCTGGACCGATCCCGAGACCGGCTTCGTCAGCCTCTTGCGCATCGTCGGCGCCTCCTTCGACGCGGCCTGACGCGATGCTGAGCCTGAGGGTCGAGGATCTCGAGATGCGCTTTGCCGGCCTCGACGCGCCGGCCCTCAGCGTGCCCTTGCTTGCCCTGCGGGCCGGCGAGCGTGTTGCCGTCACCGGCGCCTCGGGGTCGGGGAAGTCGACGCTGGTCAACGTCCTCACCGGCCTCCATCGCGTGCGGCAGGGCCGCGTCTTCTGGGGCGAGATCGATATTGCGGGCTTGAGCGAGCGCCGCCGTGACGCCTGGCGGGCGCGCCATGTCGGGCTGGTGATGCAGGACTTCCACCTCTTTCCCGGCCTGTCGGCGCTCGACAACGTGCTGCTGCCGCAGCGCCTTTCGACGTGGCGGCCGGCGAGCGGCATCGCCGCGGAGGCGCGGCGCCTGCTGGAGCGCGTCGGCCTCGTCAGGCCGGACCAGCCGGTGGAGACCTTGTCGCGCGGCCAGATGCAGCGTGTCGCCGTCGCCAGAGCGCTCGCCGCCCGTCCCGGCCTGCTCGTTGCCGACGAGCCGACGGCGAGCCTCGACGCCGAGGCCGGCGCGGCGGTTGCCGATCTCCTCCTCGACCTGTCGCGCGAAGCCGGCACCACCTTGATCGTCGCGACCCACGATCCGCGCCTCGTCTCCCGTCTCGATCGCAGGCTTCATCTGGCCGATGGGCGCATCACCGACCCTGCCCCGGTGGAGACCTAGACGATGTTCGGCTTGGTCCTTGCCGATCTCCGGCGCCAGGCGCTCGGCGTCCTCGCCGTGGCGCTCCTGATCGCGCTTGCCACCGCCCTCGGCGTCGCCGTCACGCTCGGCGAGCGGGCGCTGCGTCTCGGCAGTGCCCGCGCTGCCGGCGCCTTCGATCTCGTGGTCGGCGCACCGGGCAGCGAGACGCAGCTCGTTCTCTCCGCCGTGTTCCTGCAACCGGCGCCGCTGCCGCTCCTGCCCGGGCGCGTTCTGGCGGCGCTGCGCACCGACCCGCGCGTTGCCTTCGCCGCGCCGGTCGGCTTCGGCGACTTTGCCGGCGACGATCCGGTCGTCGGCACCGCGGCGGAAGCGATCGACGGTCTTGGTGGTCTTTCTGAAGGCAGGAGCTTCGAAACGCTCGGAGAGGCGGTCGTCGGCGCCAGGGTGGACCGCGCCATCGGCGCCGAGTTCAGCCCCCTGCACGGCCGCCGTAGCGAGGGCGGCCACGTTCATGCCGACATCCGCTACCGCATCGTCGGGCGCATGACCGAAAGCGGCACGCCCTGGGATCACGCCATACTGGTGCCGATCGAGGCGGTCTGGGCCGCCCATGCCGAACACGAGCCCGAAAACGAACTACAGGAGGGCGAGGCGCACGAGGGCGAAACCCACGAGGGCGAAGCGCGCGCGCATGATGCCGCCGCGGATGACTTGGCGCATACGTCGCCAACCTCCGGTGACACCTCGCTGCAGGATGGCGCTCAGCACGCCGAGGCCGTCGCGACAACGCTCCCGCCGGTGCCCTCAGCCGGCCTTGCCGGCATTGCCGGCGCCGTCCGCCGCCACCACCCCGATCTCGATGCGCCGGTGAACCCAGCAGCTCTTGCCCGGCCGGACGCGCCCGGCGTGCCGGCAATCCTGGTCAAGCCGAGGACGATCGCCGACGCCTATACGCTGCGCCAGGCCTATCGCGGTGAACGAAGCCTCGCCGTCTTTCCGGCCGAGGTGCTGACGCGCCTCTACGGGACCCTCGGCGACGCGCGCACTGTGCTTTCCGCGGTGGCCACCGGAGCACAGGCGCTCGTCGCAGCCGCGATCCTTCTCGTTGTCGTTGCCCATGTGCGCCAGCGCCGCCGCCAGATCGGCGCTCTCCGGGCCTTCGGTGCGCCGCGCGCCACGGTCTTTGCCATTGTCTGGCTGGAGGTCTTCGCCGTCGTCGGCACCGGCGTTCTCGCCGGCTTCGGCATCGGCTATGCCGCCGCGCTTGCCGGCGCGGCAAGGATCGGCGCGGCCGGCGGCATCAACCTGCCCGTCGAGTTCCGCGCCGCCGACGGCTGGACGCTGCTGATGCTGCTGGCCGTCACCGCGGCCGTCACGCTGGTGCCGGCGCTGCTCGCCTACCGCCAGTCACCGGCCGAGGCGCTGCGCGCCTGACGGCAAGCGACATTCGGCGGCCGCAGGCGGCCCCGCGGTCTGTCCCGGCCGCACCAGGATCGGACCGGCGGCCTTCAGGTCAGTGCAGGCGGATCCCGGCCGAGCGGCCTTCCTCGCGCAGCGCGTCCGCAATCATCAGGATCGAGATGTCGGGAACGAGGTTGCGGTGCGAGAGTGCGGTGGCGGTGGCGGCGACATCCAGCGGTTCGCCGCTGTTCATCGCGGCCAGCACGCTATCGGCAATGCACACGGCGACTTCAAGGTGGCTGCGCATGGCGATCTCATTCGCTTGAGAAACGGGAGGTGCCGACGCCAGGACTTGGAGGCGATAGAAGAAGCCGCGAAGTTCCAGGAAGTTCCAGCCATGACAACATCTTGCCGGGCCTCCGGCAAGATCTCGCCAATTCTTTGAACGATGAGATTAACCGTTTGGAAATGCGGGAAGATTGGAGCCATGAGAGGCTCTGGCAGCCCCGCGCTCCTTCAGGATGAGCGCGCGCTTGCGGTCGACGCCCCAGCGATAGCCTGACAGGGCGCCGTCGGTGCGCACCACGCGGTGGCACGGAATGGCGATGCCGATCCGGTTGGCGGCACAGGCGGCAGCCACCGCCCGCACCGCCTTCGGCAGACCGATCGCCGCGGCGATCTCGGCATAGCTCGCCGTCCGCCCCGGTGGAACCGCGCGAAGCGCCTGCCAGACGCGCTGCTGGAAGGCCGTGCCCCTGATGTCGAGCGGCAGCTCCAGCCCGACGGCCGGATCGTCCACCAGCCCGACGACCGCGGCCATCACCGCCTCGAAGCCCTCGTCGCCGGCCTGGAGCTTTGCCTTCGGGAACTGGTCCTGCAGCGATCGCACGAGTGTCTCGGGATCGTCGCCGAGAAGGATCGCGCAGATGCCGCGCTCGCTCTCTGCCGCCAGCACCGAGCCGAGCGAGCATTCGCCCACCGCGAAGGTGATCGTCCCCTCGCCGCCCCCACGGAATGCCGTCGGCGTCATGCCGAGTGCGCCGGGGCTGGCCTCATAGAAGCGCCCGCTGGAGCTGAAGCCCGCGGCATAGATCGCCTCGGTGACGCTGCTGCCCGGCTCCGTCAGCGCCGCGCGCAGGCGCCGCGCCCGCTCGGCCGCTGCATAGGCCTTCGGCGACACGCCGGTCAGCCGCTTGAACACCCGCTGGAAGTGAAACGGGCTTAAGGCGGCCTCGGCCGCAAGCTCTGCGAGTGTCGGCGCGGTTTCGGCCGCCTCGATGCGGCGGCAGGCGCGAGCAACCGCCTCGGCATGGGCAGCGCCTGGCCTCTGCTGGTCGGGGCGGCAGCGCCGGCAGGGGCGCAGGCCCGCCGCTTGCGCCTCGGCCGCATCGGCATGGATCGTGACATTGACGCGCGACGGGCGACGCGACGGGCAGTCCGGGCGGCAGTAGATGCCGGTCGTCGCAACGCCGTAAAGGAAGCCGGCCGCGCCATCGCGCGACAGGATGGCGGTCCATTCGCCCTCGTCCGGCTGTCGCGAAGACCGTGCCATCGCCCCTCTCGTCACATCCGTGGTTCCGCAATGAAGCTGCATCGCCGTCATCCCGTTTACGACCGTCGCATGATCTAGCTGGCCACTGCGGATGCCGCACTCCGGCTCTTGCGGTCGTATTCTGCGAGGCCATGGCTGGATCAGCGCGGCACGGATTCCGGTGCATCCTTCTTGTAGATCACGAAGAAGGCGTCGCCGAGCCGCTGCCCGCCAATATCGAAGTAGGGCGTCGTCCGCTGGTATGTCCGGCGGAACGTCAGCCCGGCCATGTCGGTGAAGGCCTCCGGCGGCCTGCCCTCCTGCAGCCAGTCCCTAGGCTCGAAGAATTGGTCATACAGGGTGTCGCCATAGACGAAGACGATACCCTGGATCTGCCTGTTGTCTCCCTTGCGGAAGGCGTCGAAGGCCGGGCGGTAGACCACGCGGCGCAGGCGCGAGAGGCCTGTCGGCAGCGCATGGTTGACCATCACGATGTCGTCGTCCGCGAAGTTGTCCCGCAGCGCCGCCTCGACGCCGGGAAAGTCGAGATAGGTGAGCCGGGCAAGGACGGTCTGCGGATGGAGGGCGGCCAGCGGCAGACCCCAGGCCGAGACGTAGGCGATGGCCATGACGAGGCTTGTCGCGCCCAGTATCGCCTGGCGCAGCCGCACCGACGCGACCGCCGCGCGTAGCATCAGGATGCCGCCGAGCGCGATCAGCGGCACCGCGACCATGAAGTAGCGCGGCTGCGGATCGGCAAAACGGTCGAAGCTGTAGAGCACCACCGGCAGCGCCACCCAGATGAAGGCGGCGACACCGAGGCCGCGGATCATCCGATCGTTGCGCCGCAGCAGGCACAGGATGAGCACCGGCGCGAGCAGGAAGAGCTGCGAGGGCGCGAACAGCATGGCGACGCCCCGCACGAACTTCTGCGCGACGATCAGGAGCTCTTGGGCGCCGAGATGGCTCTTGGAGAAATGGTCGGTGTAGAAGGAGAACGGACTGACCTCGGCAGCCGTGCCGCTCCAGGCGTTGAACAGGGCGCCAAGCGCGAAGTAGGCCAGCGCGAAGCCGCCGGCCATCGGCAGAAACGTCCCGCGCCAGCGCGTGCGGCCATCGATCCCACGGTAAAGGAACGGCAGCACCGCCAGGCATGCGGCAAGCTGGCTGCGGGTATGCGCCAGGATACCGCCAGCGAGGCCGACGATGAGCGGCGTCGCCCGCCGCACCAGCACCAGCCAGAACAGGAGCAGCGCCGCCGTATAGCCGACGCCGTTGGTGCCGGCCGTCAGCCTCAACTCCATAACCGGCAGGAGATTGACGACCAGCAGGAACAGCGCGAGCTCGGCGCCGCGCAGATAGTGCCGGCCGATGAGGTAAAGCAGGATGTTCCCGCTGATCAGGAAGGCGAGCGTCAGCCCCTGCAGATAGGCTAGTCGCATCGTGCCTGTGGCGGCAGAGATCAGTCCGAAGAGCAGCGAGTAGAGCTTGGCCGGATAGTTGATGAGGTCCGCGCCAAAGACGATGGTGCCATTCTGGAAGTTCGCATAGGCGGGCCCGATAGGCGAGCGCGACACATAGGGGTGGGTGAGATTGGCCCCGTCCCGCACCAGGCTGACGCCCGACACGGCGTAGTGCGAGGCGTCGTGCAGCACCGTCGGCAGGAAGTACATCGCGAACAGCACCGCCGAGCCGACTGTGATTGCGATGACCCACACCGCAGTCGCCAAGGGGCTGGGCCGGCCGGATGCGGTGCGCTCGGCCCCAACCTGCGCTGGAATGATCATCGGCGTCACCGGTGCTGAGACTGCGGCAGGAGCGCTAGGCTGTGGCGCGTCCTGCCGGCTCCGTCAACCGCCGCCCTCTTGCCATCTGCCCCTTCGCGCACAGGTGATCGGTTCCGGATCGTCGGAGGCCGGCCGAGACGCTGGCACCGGCGGTCGGCCCCGCGAGACCTGATCGTACGTCGTCTTCATGCCGGCAGACGGCCGCCAAGGCGCTGCCGCACATCCATCAGCCGCCGGCTAACCGGCGCCTTCCATCCATGCAGCCGAGGCCGCAGAGGAGATTCCATGACACAGTCCCCCACCATCACCCTCAATGACGGGCACACCATGCCGCAGCTCGGCTTCGGCGTCTGGCAGATCGACGACGCCGGCGCCGAAACGGCGGTCAGCGAGGCGCTGAGGGTCGGCTACCGCTCGATCGACAGCGCCGCCATCTACGGCAACGAGGCCGGCGTCGGCCGTGCCGTTGCCAACAGCGGGCTGAAGCGCGACGAGATCTTCGTCACCACCAAGGTGTTCAATCCCGACCAGGGCTACGACAACACCATGCGGGCCTTCGACGAGAGCCTCGCCAAGCTGAAGCTCGATCATGTCGATCTCTATCTCATCCACTGGCCGGCGCCGAAGAAGGACCTCTATGTCGAGACTTGGAAGGCGCTGATCGCGATCCGCGACAGCGGCCGCTCCAAGTCGATCGGCGTCTCCAACTTCCAGCCGGCGCATCTGCAGCGGCTGATCGACGAGACCGGCGTCGTGCCCGTCCTCAACCAGATCGAGCTGCATCCGCGCTTCCAGCAGAAGACGGTGCGCGCCTTCGACGAGACGCACGACATCGCGACCGAATCCTGGAGCCCGCTCGGCCGCGGTGCCCTCTTCGACGATCCCGTCATGACCGCGATCGCTGAGAAGCACGGCAAGAGCGTGCCGCAGATCGTCCTGCGCTGGCACCTCGACAACGGTCTGGTGGTG
The DNA here is from genome assembly GCF_002893625.1 of Mangrovicella endophytica. Lineage (GTDB taxonomy): Bacteria > Pseudomonadota > Alphaproteobacteria > Rhizobiales > Rhizobiaceae > Mangrovicella > Mangrovicella endophytica. The sequence continues at coordinate 24,534 of NZ_PKMZ01000017.1, forward strand.
ATCCCGAAGTCGGTCACCCCCTCGCGCATCGCGGAGAATTTCGACCTGTTCGACTTCAAGCTGGACGCCGATGACCTCGATCGCATCGAGGCGCTGGACGATCCGAACGGCCGGATCGGGCCGAACCCGGACACAGCGGACTTCTAAGCTCGGCGCGCGCCACCGGCGCGGCTTTCACCATCGCGATCCCGCCCGTCGGCGGGATCGTTGCCATCCGGTTAAGCCGCAGCGTCGGCCACGCTGTTGTGATGCCTCTCGTCCCTGCGCTCCGTGCATGCCTCGCCTGCAATAATCCCATCTGCAAAGCACAGGCGAAAGTAACGATATTGCTGGTGTCCACAAAGGAGGTGGGAGCCATGCAAATTCGTCAATTCTTCAAGACCGTCGCATCTGCCAGCCGCGTTGCCGCTGCCGTCGAGGCCAACCGTCGCCCGAACCGCGCCGACCTGCGCACGCTCGGCATCGCCGAAGACGCCTTCTCCGGCATCAACCTGCGCTAAATCGCGACGGCCGGTCAGCGGCCGCTGCGGGTTCTCTCATCCGCCGACGCGGCATGCCGAGAACGCCGCCCATCGCCAGCGGGCGCCAAGCCGCCTGTGCTGGACGATGGCTCCAAACGCCGCCCGATCCCGGGCGGCTTTTTTATTGCCGTTTTGCACTGCCCGCTCGCCGTCTCTTAAGGCCTCGAGCAAGGAGCGTCAGTCTTCGTCGCTGGCGAGCTGCGCCAGCACCTGGCCGCGTCCGCGCATGCGCAGGATGATCGGCAGCACCAGGGCGATCAGCGCCACCGTCAGGAGCGTGATCGAGATCGGCGAGGCGACGAGGGTCGTCAGGTCGCCACGGCTGATCTGCAGCGCCCGCCGCAGCTGTGTTTCCGCCATCGGCCCGAGGATCAGCCCCACCACCACCGGCGCGATCGGGAAGCCGAAGCGCCGCAGCATGTAGCCGAGCAGGCCGAAGACCAGCAGCGCTCCGAGCTCGAAGGGCGAGGGATTGGCGCCGATCGTGCCGAGCGTCGCGAAGACGAGGATGCCGGCATAAAGCCACGGCCGCGGGATCGTCAGCAGCTTCACCCACAGGCCGACCAGCGGCAGGTTGAGCACCAGCAGCATGAAGTTGGCGACCAAGAGGCTGGCGATCAGGCCCCAGACGAGCTGCGGGTTGGAGGTGAAGAGCAGCGGGCCCGGCTGCAGGCCGAACTGCTGGAAGCCGGCGAGCATGATCGCGGCGGTCGCGGAGGTCGGCAGGCCAAGCGTCAGGAGCGGCACCAGCGTGCCCGCGGCGGACGCGTTGTTGGCCGCTTCCGGCCCGGCGACGCCCTCGATCGCGCCCTTGCCGAACTCTTCCGGATGCTTGGTCAGCGCCTTCTCGGTGGAGTAGGACAGGAAGGTGCCGATCTCGGCGCCGCCGGCCGGCATGGCGCCGATCGGAAAGCCGATAGCGGTGCCGCGCAGCCAGGCCTTCCAGGATCGTTTCCAGTCACTCGCCGTCATCCAGACGGAGCCCTTCACGGCCTCGATCGTGTCGGGCGCCCGCTTGCCTGCGGCGGCGACCGAGAGCGCCTCGCCGACGGCGAACAGCGCCACCGCCAGCGTCGTCACCTCGATACCGTCGGTGAGCTCACGCAGCCCGAAGGTCAGCCGCGACTGGCCGGTCTGCTGGTCGAGCCCGATCAGGCCGATGGTGAGGCCGATCATCAGCGCGGTGAGCCCGCGCAGCGTCGAGTCGCCGAAGGCGGCGGACACGGTGACGAAGGCGAGCACCATCAGCGCGAAATAGTCGGCCGGCGAGAACTTGATCGCGAAGGCCACGACATAGGGCGCCAGGAAGGCGAGCAGCAGCGTCGCGATCAGGCCGGCGACGAAGGAGCCGATGGCCGCGGTGGCGAGCGCCGGCCCGCCGCGCCCGGCCCGGGCCATCTTGTTGCCCTCGAGCGCGGTGACGATCGAGGCGCTCTCACCCGGCGTGTTGAGGAGGATCGACGTCGTCGAGCCGCCGTACATGCCGCCATAGTAGATGCCGGCGAACATGATCAGCGAGCCTGAAGGGTCGAGGCGGTAGGTCACCGGCAGCAGCAGTGCCACGGTCAGCGCCGGGCCGATGCCGGGCAGCACGCCGACAATCGTGCCGAGCGTCACGCCGATGAGCGCGTAGAGCAGGTTCATCGGCTGCATGGCGACGAGGAGGCCCTGCGCCAGGAGATCAAACGTATTCAACGGCGCACTCGCGGGTCGGACGAGGTCAGGGGATCAGGCGTTCCAGCGGTCCTGCGGGCAGCGACAGCTGCAAGAGGCGCGTGAAGATCAGGAAGATCACGAAGGACAGGACGATGCCCGCCGGCACGGTCAGCCAGAGCGGGCCGCGGCCCATGCCCTTGGCGGTTGCTGCAAAGAGCAGGCCGGTCGCGATGGAGAAGCCGGCCGTGCGCAGCAGCGCCAGCTGCAGCAGGAGGCCGCCGACGATCCAGAGCACCGGCGCGATCTCGTCATGGTCGCGCTCGGGGAAGCTGTTGCGGAAGGCCGCGATGAACGTGCCGATCGACAGGATGAGGAGCGCCCCGCCGACAAAGGCCGGGAAGGCCGTGGGCCCCAGACCATAGGCGACCGAGCGCGCCGAGACGCTCCAGGCGGCGTAGCCCACGACGCCCGACAGGATCAGCAGGAGCACCGCGATGGCGAGCACCGCCCGGTCGGGGCGGCGCTCCTTCTCGTTCAGCCTTGCGGGCGAGGCTTCCGTCGGTGTCATTGCACCAGGCCGATGTCTTTCAGGATCGTCGACGTCGCCGCGATGTCCTTGTCGAGCTGCGCCTTGAAGGCGTCGCCGGCGAGGTAGGTGTCGGCCCAGCCGCGGGTCTTCAGCAGTTCCTGCCACTTGGCCGACTTCACCATCTTCTCGATGTCGGCGTTGATGGCGGCTTCCTGCTCGGCCGTGATGCCGGGAGCGGCCGCGACCATGCGCCAGTTCTGGATCTCGACGTCGACGCCGGATTCCTTCAGCGTCGGCGCGTCGACGCCCTCGATGCGCTGCGGCGCGGAGACGGCGAGAAGCCGCAGCCCGCCCGAAGCGACCTGCGATTCGAACTCGCTGGTCGAGGAGATGCCGGCCGTGACCTGGCCGCCGAGGATCGCCGCCAGTGCCTCGCCGCCGCCGGAGAAGGCGACATAGTTGATCTTGGTCGGGTCGACGCCGAGCGCCTTGGCGATCAGGCCGGTGGCGATCTGGTCGGTGCCGCCGGCCGAGCCGCCGCCCCAGGACACGCTGCCCGGATCTGCCTTCAGCTTGGCGACGAGGTCGGCCAGTGTCTTGATCTCGCTGTCGGCGGGAACGACGATCGCCTCGTATTCGCCGGTCAGGCGGGCGATCGGCGTCACGTCCTTCAGGGTCACCGGCGAATTGTTGGTCAGGATCGCGCCAACCATGACATAGCCGCCGACGATCAGCGCATTGGCGTTGCCGCTGGAATCGTTGACGAACTGCGCGAGGCCGATCGTGCCGCCGGCGCCGGGGACATTGGTGACCTGGACGCTGGAGGAGATCTTCTCCGTCTGCAGCGCATCCTGCATGGCGCGGGCCGTCTGGTCCCAGCCGCCGCCGGGCGCCGCCGGCGCGATGATCGAGTAATCGGCCGCTACGGCCGGAGCGGAGAGCGCAGCCATGATGGCGGCGGCGTAGATGAACGGTCGCATCGATCCTCCCAATAAATCCGTCGGTCTGACAATTTGTGCGGTTCTAGGCGATAGCAGCCAGTGCGCCCGAAGAAAAGCGCCAGTCGCGGCACGGTCCGACGCGATCGGATCTTCACCATCCAAGGTTATCGGGCACTCTGAATTACCCGTTCGCATGGGGTGGCGGATCGCCACGGCGCGCGGAGATGCTACTGCGGCATGAGCGGCAGCGTCGAAACGCGCGCACCGCCCTGTGCCAGACTGGCCTCCGCGGCAGCAAGGATCGCCACCACGTCGCGGGCAAAGCGAATGTCGCAACGGTGGTCCCGCGAGCCGGTCTCAATGAGGTGGACGAGCTCGGCGGCCGCGGACCGGTAGGTCGCCAGCCGGTCATAGCTGTAGCGTTCGAGAACCGGACCATCCGGCCCGAAGTCGTAGCGTTCCTCCCCGGCCTCGCGCGGCACGCTGAGGTTCAGCCGCAGGCGCGCGGTGCCGCCACCCGCGTGAACGAGATCCACGATGATCTCGCCGCCTTCGTCTGCCGCCGCAACGCTCGCGACCGGCCCCAGCACCGGCACCAGCACCGACAGCGCATGTGGGCCGAGATCGCGCAGCACCCCGTGCTCGGCGAGCCGCCAAGCGGACGCCGCATAGGGGCTGCCTGGCAAGAGGGCCGAGCCGCGAAAGGTGACGTCGCAGCGTTGCGGGCGCGCCGCGACCGCTTCGGCGATGAAGGCCTCGACGGCCGGGATGAAGCGGCGGGTGAAGAAGGAGACGGTCGCAAGGTCCCGCGCCTGCGTCAGCTTCGTCAGACGGTCGGCATCGGCGAGCTTCGTTGCCAGCGGCTTCTCGAGGAGAAGATGCTTGCCGGCCTCGGCGGCCCTGATGGCGAGGCCGACCTGCACGTCCGGCGGGACGGCGAAGGCCAGCGCATCGACCGCCGGCAGCAGCGCCTCAAAATCCGTGAAGGCGGCGATAGTGAACTCGGAGGCCAGCGCCTCCACCGTCGCCGGCGTGCGGCCATGAACGCCGACGAGCTCCACCCCCGGCAGGGTTTTGAGGCCCGGCAGATGGATCGTCCGCGCCCAGTGCCCGGTTCCACAGACGGCGATGCGCAGCGTCATTGGCAATCCCTCTCCCCAGCCGCAACGGCGCCGGTATGGCGCCCGAAGCAGCGGACGAGCTAGCGATTCTCGCCGTGGAGAGGCAAGCGCCCTCGCTGCATTGCGCAGGCGAACGGCGCTCGCTCAGCCGGCCGGCAACTCCAGCGGCCCGCCCATCGACCAGCTGACGCCGTAGGGATCGCGCAGCACGCCGTAGCGCTCGCCCCAGAACATCGGCTGCAGCGGCGTCACCACGGTGAGACCGGCCGCGACGGCGCGGTCCCACCACACGTCGACCTCCTCCAGCTGCATATGCAGCGTGATCGCCTGCGGCGGCACCGGATTGTGGCCGTACTCCGGATAGAAGTCGCTCAGCATCACCGACCCGCCATTGATGACGAGGTGGATGTGCATGCTGCGGCCTTTGTCGTCCGGCGGATAGGTGAACACCGTCTCGGCCCCGAACGCGCGCCCGTAGAGCGCGGCCGCGGCCAGAGCGCCTTCGACGTTGAGGTAGGGCGCGACGCCGCCCAGCACCCTCGGTCTGGTCTTCGGCGTGGGGTTGGCGGGATCGGCGGCAGCATCCGTCGGCATCGCGGTCCTCCCTGCGGCGGCGGGGCCGTTCGGCGCCTGGCCGCGCGTCGCCTGATGCAGGATGCCCTGAGGTGTTGTAGTCTGCAACGTGAACGCGCAGGACACTGGGGGACCCGATTCCATGATCGACCATATGAGCTTGCCGGTCGCCGATCTCGCTCGCTCTCGAGCCTTCTATGCCGCGGCGCTGAAGCCGCTCGGCATAAGCCTCGTCATGGAGGTGACGGCGGCGGAGACCGGCGATAAGGCCCATCTCGGCTTCGGCACCGGCAAGCCGGTGCTATGGCTGACGGACGGCAGCACGCCGGCGAGCGGCGTCCACGTGGCCCTGACGGCCGATAATCGTGCCGCGGTGGATGCTTTCCATGCCGCCGCGCTCGGCGCCGGCGGGCGCGACAACGGCGCGCCGGGGCTGCGCCCGTATTACCACCCGAACTATTATGCCGCCTTCGTCTACGATCCCGACGGCAACAATATCGAGGCCGTATGCCACACGCCGCATTAGTCCGGCCCATGCGGAATTCCGACATCCCGGCGCCCCCGGCCGGACCGTTCTGATCGATGGCGGACAGCTTCGCCGTCGCGGCGGCCGACGGCGTTCCGATCGTCGGGCTCGTTCACCGGCCCGCCGCGGGCACGCCACGCGCCGTCGTGGTGATCAGCGCCGCGACATCCGTCCAGAGCCGCTATTATGGCCGCTTCGCCGCCTATCTCGCGGATCGGGGCTTCGCCGTCGTCACCTACGACTATCGCGGCATCGGATTGTCGAAGCCGCAGCGGCTGCGCGGCTTCGCGGCCGGCTGGCTTGATTGGGGGCGGCTCGACCTCGACGCGGTGCTCGGCCATGTCGCGGCGGCCTTTCCGGGCCGCGCCGTGGCGGCGGTCGGCCACAGCATCGGCGGCTTCGTCACCGGCCTGTCGCCCCGCTCCGGGCAGTTCACCCGCATCGTCACCGTCGGCGCGCAGTTCGCCCGCTGGCGGGACTATCATCCACGGCATCGCCACCGCATGCTTGCCAAGTGGCACCTCGCCATGCCGCTCCTGACGCGGGCTTTCGGCTATTTCCCGGGGAGCCGGCTCGGCTGGATGGAGGATACGCCGGCCGGCGTCGTGCGCGACTGGAGCGGGTTTGGTCGTGGGTTCGAGACCTCGCTCGATCGGCCGGATGCCCTCGGTTCGACGCCGCGTCAGGCGCTGGCCGCCGTCACGGCGCCCATCCTCGCGATCGGCCTTGATGACGACCCGTTCGGCACGGTCCCGGCTATTGAGCGGCTGCTCGCCCTCTACCCGGCCGCGCCGTCGACGCATCTGCGCATCGATCCGGCCGATATCGGCGCGGCCGAGATCGGTCACTTCGCTTTCTTCCACGACCGCTTCAAGGAAAGCCTCTGGCCGATCGCGGCGGCGTGGCTGGAGGGCGAGCCGCTGCCCGAGATCGGGCGCTTCGTCGCTGCTGCCGACAGACCGGCCGGTCGCCCGTGACGGCCGGGGTCGGCGCAGCGCGCGACGGCATGGCAGCCCTCCGAGACCTCGGCTAAGTTGCCGCCCCGATACCTAAAGGGGACGATGGCGATGCCGATCCGGCTGGTCTGTCTCGATGCCGACGACACGCTCTGGCACAACGAGACCTTCTTTCGCGAAGCCTTCCGGCGCTTTGGCGAGATCCTGTCGCCCTATGCCGCGGCGGAGGAGGCGACCCGCGTCCTCGACGCCGTGGAGCATCGCAACCTGCCGCTCTACGGCTACGGCGTGAAAGGCTTCGGCCTGTCGATGATCGAGGCCGCGACCGAGCTGGCCGGCCCGAACCTCTCCTCCCACGCGGTCGCCGAGATCCTGGCGCTAGGCCGCGACATGATGCGCCATCCCGTCGAGATGCTGCCCGGCGTGCCGGGGGCGCTGGATCGCCTTGCCCGACAGGCGCAGCTCGTCCTCGTCACCAAGGGCGACCTCTTCCATCAGGAGACCAAGCTCGCCGCCTCCGGCCTTGGCGACCGTTTCACCGGCGTCGAGATCGTCAGCGACAAGCGCGCTGAGACCTATACTCGGGTTTTCGCCCGCTACGGCGCAGCGCCGGAGGCGGCGGTGATGGCCGGCAATTCGCTACGCTCCGACGTGCTGCCGGCGCTGGAGGCCGGCGCCTACGCCGCCTTCATCCCCTATGAGATCGTCTGGGCGCACGAAGCCGCGGAGGCGCCGACGCACCATCCGCGCTATCGCGAGCTTCCCCGTCTCGATGCCTTGCCGGATTGGGTCGAGAGCATCGGCTGAGCCGGCTGGCGCGAAACCCTGGCCAAGAGAGTGTTGTCACCATGCTGAACGATCCACGCTCGCACGGTCTCTGGGAGCGCACCGCGCCGCCGGCTCCACCCACCGCGCCCTTGTCCGGCGATCATACGGCCGATGTCGCGATCGTCGGCGCCGGCTTCACCGGCCTCTCCGCCGCGCTGCATCTGGCCGAGCGAGGCGCGCGCGTCACCGTGCTGGAGACCGCCGAGATCGGCTTCGGCGGCTCGGGGCGCAATGTCGGCCTCGTCAATGCCGGCCTCTGGGTGATGCCGGACACGGTCGCGGCCCAGCTCGGCCCGGAGCATGGCGAGCAGCTGCTCACCCTCCTCGGCGAGGGTCCGGGCGCCGTCTTCGAGATCGTCGAACGCCACCGTATCGCCTGCGAGGCGACCCGTGCCGGCACGCTGCACTGTGCCGTCGGGCCGAAGGGCTTCGCCGAGCTGGAACAGCGGGCGGAGCAGTGGCAGAAGCGTGGCGCCCCGGTCGAACTCCTCGGCGCCGCCGAGGCCGCAGGCAAGGTCGGCACATCGGCCTATAGCGGTGCGCTCCTCGATCGCCGCGCCGGCACGATCCAGCCGCTCAGCTATGCCCGCGGCCTTGCCGCAGCGGCGATCGCAAGCGGCGCCAGGATCGCCACCCGATCGGCCGTCACCGGCGCCACCGAGGCCGGCGGGCGCTGGCGGGTGGCAACGGCGGCCGGCAGCGTGACGGCCGACTGGGTGATCGTTGCGACTGAGGCCTATGGCTCCGCCCGCCCCGGCGCGCCCTGGCCGGGGGTGCGCGCCGAAATTGTCCACCTGCCCTATTTCAACATGGCAACCCGGCCCCTGGATCCGGCAGTGGCAGCCACCATTTTGCCCGAGCGCCAAGGCGTCTGGGATACGGAGGAGATCTTGTCCTCCTTTCGCTTCGACCAGGCCGGCCGGCTCGTCTTCGGCAGCGTCGGTGCGCTCAGGGGCACCGGGCTCGCCGTCCACCAGGCCTGGGCGAAGCGCGCGCTCCGCCGCCTGTTCCCGGCCATCGGCCCGATCGAATTCGAGAGCGTCTGGTACGGCCAGATCGGCATGACCGCCGATTCGCTGCCGCGCTTCCACCGGCTCGGGCGCAACGTCGTGGCGTTCAGCGGCTATAATGGCCGCGGCATCGCGCCCGGCACCGTCTTCGGCCGCACCCTCGCCGATCTCGTCAGCGGGCGCGTCACGGAGGCGGACCTGCCACTGCCGGTCACCGACCCGCTGCCGCAATCCTTCCGGCCGCTGCGCGAGGCCTATTACGAGGCCGGCGCGCAGATCGCCCATTTTGCCGGCGAGCGCTTCTGATCCAACGCCACCCTCTGCCAGAGCATTTCCGGCGAACACGGAACCGCTCTGCCGGAGGGCATTCGGTTCGAGATCAAGACGCCGGGCAAGGTCGTAGCGGGGCTACGGCCGCAGACCGGGGTCGACGGGATCGGGCCGAATGCACCCGGCCCTTCGGGTTTGCGGTCGCCGGGCGCCCACTTTGTCGGCTCGTCTCGGCCGTAGCCCCGCT
>NZ_PKMZ01000018.1 GCF_002893625.1 Mangrovicella endophytica
CGAACTGGGCGCTGTCGGTGATGTTGCAGCCCTTGGCCGCAAGATAGGTGGAGATCGCGGCGATGATGCCGCGGGTCGACGGACAGGCGACCGTCAGGCAGATTCTGTTCATCATCGACATTCTTGAAACCCTATCGCTGCCAAGCCTGCGATGCGGCAGCGCTTGAGCACCCGCATCCTCGATCAGCCTATCTCCTAGCCGACCGGCATCAGGCGCGCATAGCGACACCGGCGGGATCATAGAGCGACGGCGCAATCACTCCGCGCCGCCCGGTTGCAAGCCGCGGCAGCGTCGCCCTTCGCCGCCGGGTGGGGTCGCGCCGGTGCCGGCGAGGCGTATCGGGCGATTATCTGGGCTAGTGGAAGCGCTGCGCCTCGTAAGGCGCTGGGTCGACGAAGGGCGTTTCGCCGGTGAGAAGCTCGGCAAGGAGCCTGCCGCTGGCGGGGCCGACGGTCAGCCCGTGATGGGCATGTCCGAAGTTGAACCACAGGCCCTTGTGACGTGGCGCGGCGCCGATCACCGGACGCATGTCCGGCAGGCAGGGCCGGCGACCGAGCCAGGGCGTCGCTTCGACCGGTTCGCCGAGGGACAAGAGCCGGCGCGCCAGCCGCTCCGCCTGGTCGATCTGGCCGGTGGCCACGGGCCGGTCGGCATGGGCGAACTCCACCCCGGTGGTCAGCCTGACGCCCTGGCGCATGGGGGCGAGGACATAGCCGGCTTCCTCGTCCACCACCGAGTGATGCAGATCGACGCCGTCCGGCAGCCGGTAGTGCCTATGATAGCCACGCTTGATGGCGAGGGGGATCCGGTAGCCCAATCGCTGGAAGACCAGCCCCGACTGCGGCCCGAGCGCCACGACGACGTCGCGGGCCGCAAGCGCCCCCTCGTTCGTATCGACCGACCAGCCCGTGTCGGACTGGGCGAGGCTCGCGGCATCGCCTGTCAGGATGCGGCCGCCGCGCTTCTCGAACAGCAAGGCATAGCGCTTCGTCAGCTCGCCGGGATCGGTCACGGTCTTGGGGTCGAGCCAGTGGATCGCGCCACTGACGCCGCCCGTCCCGGTCCGCATGGATGGTTCGAGAGCCCCAAAGCCGGCGGCGTCGATGACCGTCATGCGCAGCCCGAGCGGCGCCGTCGTCTCGGCCTCTGCCACGGCGGCCGCAAAGCGCCTCGGCGTCTTGAAGGCTGCGATCCAGCCTTTCGATCGCACCAGGTCACTCGCCCCTGCCGCCTCGATCAGCTGGTCGTGCTCGGTGACGCTGGCCTCGATCAGCGGCAGCATCGCGCGGGCGGCGGTCTGAAGGTTGCGCGGCGAGGAGTGGAACCAGTAGCGCATGAGAAAGGGCGCGACATGCAGAAGGTCGCGCAGATCGTAACGCACCGCGGACGAGCGGTTCAGCGCATAGCGCAGCAGAAGGGTGAGCGCGCGCGGGAAAGCATAGGGAACGACGCTGGAGCGCTCGATCAGCCCTGCATTGCCATAGCTCGTTCCGCCGCCAGGCGGACCGCGATCGACCAATGCGACCTCGCGGCCACGCGCCTGCAGGTGCAGCGCCGTCGACACCCCGACAATACCGGCGCCGAGTACGATCACGTCAGTCTTCATGCGCAGTCCCCCAGCGGAAGCGGGGCGGCCATGCGCCGCCCCGGTTGCCGGTGCCTATCAGTAGATGTCGAAGGGGAAGTACTTGGCGACGATCTTGCCGTAGGTGCCATTAGCCACGATCGCCTTGATGGCCTTGTTGAAGCGCTCGCGCAGCGCATCGTCGCCCTTGCGGATGGCAATGCCTGCCTCCGTCTCGGTGCCCGGAACGTCGCCGAGCAGGCGGCAGCAATCCTTGCCGTCCTTGTTCAGCCAGTCGACGACGACAAATTTGTCGGAGATCAGCGCATCGACGCGGCCGTTCTGCATGTCCGCTGCCGCCTCGTCCTGCGTCGGATAAAGCTTCACGTCGGCGCCGCCCTTGGCGTAGACGTCGTCGGCATAGTTGGCCTGGGTGGTCGCTGCCTGCGCCCCGACGGTCTTGCCTTCCATGTCGGCGGCGGTGACGCCCTTGAGGTCGCTGTCCTTGGGAACGGCGACGGCGAGCGGCGTGGTGTAGTATTTGTCGGTGAAGTCGACCTGCTTCTTGCGCTCCTCGGTGATGCTCATGGAGGCGATGACGGCGTCGAACTTCTTGCCCATCAGCCCCGGGATCATGCCGTCCCAGTCCTGCGCCACGATGGTGCACTCGGCCTTCATCTCGGCGCAGAGAGCGTTCGCCATATCGACGTCGAGACCGGCGAGCGAGCCGTCCGGCTGCACGAAGTTGAACGGGGGATAGGCGCCCTCGGTGGCGATGCGGATGGCCTCCTGGGCGGACGCCATCTGAGTGAGCCCGAGGAGGGCGACGGCAGCAGCGATCAAGACGGGCTTCATAGTTCTCTCTCCATGACGGTCGGGCGGGACGGCGACAAAGGCATGCTCGGGAGTTCCGGAGAACCGGAGGTGCACGGCAGGGCAGGCAGGGTGGGACTCACAGGCTCGCGCCGCGGGGAAGCTGCGGCAGTCTGTGCGGCAGCGCAAGCCCGAGACATCGTCACCGAGGGCGAATTCACCGGGTGAACGCCTCGAACAGCACCCGCCCCATCTGCGGGAAGGCCTGCGGATGATCCTCGCAGAGCGCCTTGCCGCTGGTCATCAGCGAGATCACCAGAGGCACGCCGTCGGCCGGGATCGTCCGGATCAGGTCATGCTTGTGGTAGGCAACCCGCGCATCGCCCGTCCAGGCGAGCCGTCCGGCCTTGCTCCAGAGGGGCAGGCCGGCGGGCACGCCGCCGCCGAGATAGTTGTCGACCTGGAAGAGGGGATTGGCGGCGTCGGGTCCGGCCCGGTCGCGCACGAGGATGTCCTGTGCCCGCCGGCGGGCGGCGGGGGAGAGCGGCAGCCCGCTGCCGAAGAGCTCGGCGAAGAGGCGCGCCGAGGCGAGCGGCGTCAGCGCGTTCATGTTCTCGCCGCGCTCGCCGGCATAGCGCGCCTCGCGGCCGTAGCGCATGTCGTCCATCAGCTTCTGCGTGATGTTGGAGGTCGAGAATTCCGGCCAGCCCAGCGCCTGGAAGAAGCGGTTGAGCCCGTCGCGGCGATGGCGCCAGTCGTCCCAGGCCGATCCTTCCAGCAGCGTGTCGCCGGTGGTCCCGGTGATGATGTCGATGACGTAGTTCGTCGCCATGTTGGACGACCAGAGGATCATGTCGCGCATGGCACGATCGAGTTCGCCATGCGGCGCGACCGTGCCCTGATCAATCAGCGCCAGTGCATGCACGAGATGAAACGCCTTGACGACGCTGCAGGGATAGCAGCGCCAGTCGCCGCGGTAGCTGAAGCCGGTCAGCCCGGTCTCCCCATCGCCGCGCAGCACCACAAGCCCGAAATTGTCCGCGGCAAGGCCAACGGCGCCAAATCGCTCCAGCAGGTGCCCGACGACGGCCTGTCCGGCGCCTTCCATGGCTGGCGTCGTTTCGAAGAAGGCGGCGCCGTTCGCCGTCACCGTGTCGGTCATGTCAGGGTCTTTCCACCAGAAAACGGGAGGGTCGCGTCGGCAGCCTTCCAGCAGCGCACCAGCCCGCCCGGCGCCGTCTCGGTCAGCCGCTGCGGCTCGGCGCAGCGCGCCTCGGCGAAGCGGCAGCGGCTGGCGAAGCGGCAGCCGCGGATCTCGGCATAGGGATCGGGCATCTCGCCGCTCACCGGCTGCCGCGCGGTGCCGCGCCGGCGCGTGACGTCGGGAACGGCATCCATGAGGCCGGCCGTGTAGGGATGGCGGGGATGATCGAAGAGCGCTTCCACCGGCGCCACTTCCATGACCTTGCCGAGATACATCACCGCAACGCGGTCGCAGAGATGACGCACGACCTGCATGTCATGCGAGATGAAGAGGATCGTGATGCCAGTCTCGCGCGACAGGCGCTGCAGTAGGTTGATGATCTGCGCCTGCACCGACGCATCGAGGGCCGAGACCGGCTCGTCCGCAACGAGGATGCGCGGACGCGGGCACAGGGCGCGGGCGATGGAGACGCGCTGACGCTGCCCGCCGGACAGCGCGTGCGGATATTTCGCGGCCGTCTCGGCCGGCAGGCCGACACGCGCCAGCGCCTCCCGAACCTCGGCCTGCCGCTCGCGGCGGGAGAGCTCGCGATGGTAGCGCCCGACCACCTCCTCGAGCAGCGCTCCGATCGTCATGCGCGGATTGAGCGAGGAGTAGGGATCCTGGAACACCATCTGGATGCGGCCGGCCGGGTCCGGTCCGCTCATCGGGCGGCCTTCGAAGAGGACCGTGCCGCCATCGGGCGCCTGCAGGCCGACGGCGAGCCGCGCCAGCGTGCTCTTGCCGCAGCCCGATTCTCCCACGATGCCGAGCGTTTCGCCTTCTGCCACCGCAAGGTCCACGCGATGCACCGCCCGCAGCACCGCGGGCGAGCGTCCGAGCGCAATGTCGACCAGGCTGCGCGGCGTCCAGAAGCTTCGCGATACGTCCTTGAGTTCGAGGAGGCTCATCGCATGCCCTCCAGAAGGCAGGCATCGAGGTGCCGCGGCGCAGCCGCCTCGTGCGCCATCAGCGGCGGCGGCGGTCCGGCGCTGCAGACATCCTCTGCCCGTGGGCACCGGGGCGCGAAACGGCAGCCGGGAGGCGGGGCCGTCAGGCTCGGCGGCGTGCCCTCGATCGGGGTGAGCGGCTGCCCCCGCATGGCCCGCGACGGGAGCGCCGCCAGCAGCGCCCGCGTGTAAGGGTGGCGCGGCCGGTCGAGAACCTCGGCCGTGGTCCCGGTCTCGACAAAGCGCCCGCCATACATCACGGCCACGCGATCACAGACTTCCGAGACGACGCCGAGATCATGCGTCACCAGGATGATCGCGGTGCCGGAGGCGGCGCGGCGCTCCATGAGAAGGCGCAGGATCTGATCCTGAACCGTGACGTCGAGCGCCGTCGTCGGCTCGTCGGCAATGATCAGGCGTGGCTGCAGGGCGAGGGCCATGGCGATGACGATGCGCTGGCGCAGGCCGCCGGAGAGTTCGTGCGGCCAGGCGTCGAGCCGGCGCTCCGGGGAGGTGACGTGAACATCGCGCAGAAGCTGCAGCGCCATGGCGCGCGCCTCGCGCCACGACACCCTGCGGTGCCGCTTGATCACCTCGGCGATCTGGCGCCCGACACGCATCGTGGGGTTGAGGGCGGTCAGCGGGTCCTGAAAGATGAAGGCGACGTCGCGGCCGCGGATGTGCCCGAGCGCGCGCTCAGGCATGGCGGCGAGATCACCGGCGCCGTCGAGGCGGATCGAGCCTCCGGCGATCCGCGCATCGGCCCCGCCGAAGAGCCTGAGGATCGAGCGGCAGGTGGCGGACTTGCCGCAGCCGCTTTCGCCGACGATGCCGAAGATCTCGCCTGGCTGGATGTCGAAGCTGACGCCGTCGACGGCCCGCGCCGTTCCCGACGGCCCGGCGAATTCGGTGACGAGGTCCTGGACCGAAAGAAGGGTCATCGATCAGCCCTTCGGCTTCATGGCCGTGGCGAGACCCTCGCCGAGCAGGGCGAAGGCGACGCCGACCCAGGCGATGGCAAGGCCCGGGAAGATCGTCATCCACGGCGCGTCGCGCATGTAGTCGACGCTCTCGACGATCAGGAGCCCCCATTCCGGCGCCGGCGGCTGCACCCCGAGCCCGAAGAAGGACAGGGCTGCGACGGCCTGCACGGTCAGGACCAGATCCGACATCGAGTAGACGACGGCCGGGGTCACCGCATTGGGCAGGATGTGGCGGAGCATGGTGCGCGCCGGACCGAAGCGCAGGATGGTCAGCGCCTGGACGTATTCGAGGCGCCGGATGATCTGCGTCTCGCCGCGCACGATGCGGGCATAGCCGATCCAGTTCACCATGAAGAAGGCGATGTAGAGATTGCCCTCGCCCGGCCCGAGGACGCCGACGATCGTCAGCACCAGGACATAGAAGGGAAACGCCCAGACTATGTCGGTGATCCGCATCAGCGCGTCGTCGACCCAGCCACCGTAGTAGCCGGCGCACAGGCCGATCAGAATGCCGAGGATCATCGGCCCGAACACGCAGGTCGTCGCCAGACGCAGGTCGTAGACCGCGCCCGCCACGATGCGGGTGAAGATGTCGCGTCCGAAATTGTCGGTGCCGAACCAGTGGGCGGCATCGGGTGGCATCAGCGCATTGCCGAAGTCGAGCGCATAAGGATCGTAAGGCGAGATGAGGGGCGTGACGACCACGGCGGCGGCGAGCGCGAGCAGCATGGCGAGGCCGCCGATCCCGGCGGGACTGCGGACGAAGCGGCGGATCAGGGGCGTCACTTCATCCTCGCGCGCGGATCGGCCAGGGAATAGGCGATATCGGTGAGGAGGTTGACGAGCACCACCAGCACGGCGAAGCACACGGTCAGCCCGCGGATCACCGGAAAGTCGCGGGACTGGATCGCGTCGATCAGCAGGCTCCCGAGGCCCGGCACCGCGAAGATCTTCTCGACCACCACCGTGCCGCCGATGATCCAGCTCACGCGCACGCCGATCACCGAGATAGTGGAGATCAGGCTGTTGCGCAGGATGTGGCGGCCGAACACCTGCGCCGGGCTCAGCCCCTTGGCGCGGGCCGTGTCGACATAGTCGGCCTTCATCGTCTCGATCAGCGTTGCCCGCAGGCTCTGCTGGATCAGGGATGCGGTGGACAGGCCGACGACGAGCGCGGGCAGAAACAGCCGGTGCAGGTTCTGGAGAAAGCCCGTGCCGACGCCGCCCGTCGGGAACAGGCCGAGCCGCAGCGAGCCTTCCAGGATCAGCACGAAACACAGCCAGAAGGGCGGCATGGCGATGAGAAGCACGAAGAGCTGGCGGATCAGGACATCGGCCAGCCGGCCGCGCCGGAGCGCGGCGACGACCGCGAAAGGCAGCGCGATGGCAAGTCCGATGAGGGTGGAATAAAGGGCCAGCGCAAGGGTGATCGGCAGGCGTTCCATCACCAGCCGCGACACCGGCAGCTTGTAGAACAGCGAGACGCCGAAGCTGCCGGTCAGGCAATCGCGCAGGAAGATCAGATATTGCTGCCAGAGCGGCAGATCGAGGCCCCAGAGCCGGCGCATGGCGGCAAGCTCCTCGGCGCTCGCGCGCGTGCCCATGGCATGCTCCACGGGATCGCCCGGCATGACCTGCAGCAGCAGGAAGCTGAGGATGGTGATCCCGAACAGCACCGGCACCAGCATGAGGGCGCGCTGAAGGATGGGTCGAAGCATGAGCGGGACCGGGCCGGATGTCGAAGGGGCGATCAGACCGCCGCCGGACCCAAGGGCTGGACACCCTGAGCCGGCGGCGGCGATGCCGTATCAGTCGGCGAAGGTGACGTCTTCCAGACGGAAGTTCGAGGTCGGCAGGATCTCGAAGCCCTTCACGTCGTCATGCACCGCCCAGGCGGAGGCGGGATGGAACAGGAAGATGTCCGGCGCGCCTTCGCGGAAGAGGCGCACCATCTCCTGGAACTGCTGGCCGCGCTTCTCGCCGTTGATGGTGGAGCGCTCCTCCAGATAAAGCGCGTTCAGCCGCTCGTTCTTCCACTGCGTGTGGTAGGCGTTGGCACGCTCCGGATTGACCGCCAGGAAGCCGATCAACTGATCGGGGTCGATCGTGTCCGAGGTGGCGTAGCTCAGTGCCATCTCGTAATTGCCGGCCTTCGTGGTTTCCCACATCGTGCCGCCTTCGATCATCTGGATCTCGATCTTCACGCCGACGGCGCCGAGCATGGCCTGCAAGGCGACGGCGGCGTTGCGATGCGCGGCGTTGCTGGAATTGACGAGCATGGTGGTGCTGAAGCCGTCGGCGAGCCCGGCTTCGGCCAGCATCGCCTTGGCCTTGGCCGGATCATAAGGGTAGGGCTCCAGCGCCGGATCGGCATAGGCCATCACGGGCATGGCGGTCGCGGCGACCTTGCCGGCGCCGTAGAGAACGCCCTTGATCAGCGCGTCCTTGTCCACGGCGTAGTTCAGCGCCTGGCGCACCTTCTCCTGGTCGAAGGGCGGTTTGGTCGTGTTCAGCATGACGAAGTCGCTGCGATAGGGCACGACCTGCCCGACGCTGATGCCGTCCTTGTCGTCGAGCGTCTTCATCTGGTTCAGCGGCGGGTCGAGGATGAGGTCGGATTCGCCGGCTTCGAGCTTGATGACACGCGCCGAGCCCTCGGCGACGATGTCGAGCTCGGCGCCTTCGACGCCCGGCTTGCCCGGCTGCCAATAGTTCGGATTGGCGGCAAGGACGATCTTGGAGCCGCGCGACCACTCCTTCAGCACGAAGGGACCTGAGCCGACCGGATGTTCGAAGAAGGCGTCGCCTTCCGCCTCGAGCTTGGCCTTTGGCAGGATCGCCGCGGAGAACAGAGCGAGGTTGTTGAAGGCCGGGGTAAACGGCTTCTCCAGTGTCATGACGATCTCGTGGTCGCCGCGGATCTCGTAGCCGGTGATCGGCCGGAAGAAGCGGCCCCAGTCGGACTTCTCCGAGGCGGCGCGGCGCAGCGAATATTCCACGTCCTGCGGCGTCACCGGTGTGCCGTCGGAGAACTTGGCGTCGCGCAGCTGGAAGGTGAGCGTCAGGCCGTCGTCCGACACGGTCCAGGACTCGGCGAGCCCCGGCTCCAGGCCGGTGCCGGTCTTATCCGGGCGGATCAGCGTGTCGTAGATCAGAAGCTGCGTCCAGATCGACCCGTTGTCGCTGGTGGCGATCGGATCGAAGGACACCGCGTCCGTGCCCATGGCGACGCGCAAAGTCCGTGCCTCGGAGGCTGCGGACAGGGCGAGGCTCGAGACGGCGAGGCAGCCGGCGAGCAGGAAAGCCTTCATTCTCACTCTCATCGCAGTCTCCTGAAATCGTGCGTGTGACGCTTTATTGGGCAGCGCAAAAGTTTGGCGTCGTGACGCTAGCATGACGATTTCAGGCGGAATAATAATAAGGAGCAGGTCTTCTATTCACAGGCTGATCGTGAACCTCCGCGAACTCGAACTTTTCGGCACCCTGATGCGGGTCGGTACAACGATCGAGACGGCCCGCGTCCTTCACATGTCGCAGCCGAGCGTCAGCGGGCATCTGAAGCGGCTGGAGGCACGAATCGGCTTCTCGCTGTTCCACCGTTCGGGCAACCGTCTCGAGCCCACGGCCGAGGCTCATCAGCTCTTCGCCGAAGCTGGACCTATCTTTGCGACCCACACGCAGATCCGAGGGCGCCTGGGGGAGCTGTCGGTCCAGGCGGTGCGGCCGGTCGCGGTTTCGGCGACGCCGGCCGTGGTGGAGGGGTATCTCGGCCCGCTCCTGCAGGGCGCCGGCTATCGCGACTGGGAGAAGCGGTTGCATCTGCGGGTCACCGAGCCGGAGATCGACGTGCGGACGGGCTGGGCCGATATCGGGTTGCAGATGGCCATCCCGCCCAAGGCGGAGTTTCATACGGAAGAACTGGCCCGCATTCCCATGCATGCCGTCTTCCGGCGCCACCCGAAATTGGAGGGGCGGCAGAGCCTCTGCCTTGCCGATGTCGCGGGACTGCCGATGGTCGGCTACAATCCCGGCTCCTCGCCGATGGGAGCGGTCATCCGTGACGCGTTCGAGGGACAGGGTCTCCTCTACGACCCCTCCTGCATCGTGCCCTTCTCGTCCACCGTCTGCAGCCTCGTGGAAAGCTGCGGCGGCGTCGGCATCATCGACGAGTTGACGGCGTCGCGGCTGCGCTCGCCGGCGCTGGTCACACGGCCGATCGGGGACTGTCCGACACTGGGGCTGATGGTGTTCTACCGGCGCAACGAACCGCTGCGTGCCGCGGTCCACGACCTTCTGGAAGCGCTGGTTAGGTCGCCGATGGAAACGCGGCGGTAGGACGGGGACGAGGTCGTGCCGGTGCCAGTGCCGGTACCGCCGATGCGCCTGCGGTGCATCCGGCCAGACGGGCGTTCCTGTCGGCAAGGCCGCCGACCGCGCTAGACTGCTGAAGGAAGGGAAAAATGGAGCGGGCGAAGGGATTCGAACCCTCGACCCCAACCTTGGCAAGGTTGTGCTCTACCCCTGAGCTACACCCGCCCGCTCCCCGCGAGGCGCCTTGGCGCTGCGGACCGGCGCTATATGGCCGAAAGCGCCGGCGAATGCAACAGCGTTTTCGCGGCTGATGTCAGCCTCGTGACAGGCTGGCCGGACGGGTTGGCTTCTCGACCAGACGCCGCCCGGTGGGAAGGTGGCGGCTGCGAGGGGAAGGATCGCCCGACCATAGGTCCTGGGCGGACGCCCAGACCAGCTCGATCAGCCGATCGATTGCCATACCGGCCTCGTCCAGGCCGCCCGTTCGCCTGATGACTGCCGTAACAGGGGCTCGGTCGCGGTGTCCCGGGGCGCATGGACATCGCGCCGGCGGGTCGGGCTTGCACGCGGGCACGCGTCCGGCTAGCCGAAGCGCATGACCAAGACGCGCGACGACCTCTTCCAGACCCTGGCCGATCTCGGCATCACGACATCCACGGTGGAGCACCCGCCGCTCTTCACCGTGGAGGAAAGCCAGGCGCTGCGCGGCACGATCTCCGGCGGCCACACCAAGAACCTCTTCGTCAAGGACAAGAAGGGGACACTGTTCCTGGTCGTTGCCGAGGAGGATCGGACCGTCGACCTGAAGACGCTGCACAAGCGCATCGGCGCGCAGGGGCGGCTCTCCTTTGCCAGCGCCGACCAGATGCGCGCCTATCTCGGCGTCGAGCCTGGCTCGGTCACCGCCTTCGGCGTCCTCAACGATACGAACGGCGCGGTGCGCGTCGTGCTTGATGAGGGGCTGCTGGCGCACGATATGGTGAACTGCCATCCTTTGACGAACACGGCCACCACGACGATCGCCCGCGACGACCTTCTCCGCTTCCTCGGTGCGACCGGGCACAGCCCGCTCGTCATCACGCTGGAGGCCGACGCTGCCACAGACGAAGAGCGAGACGCATGAGCGACAACAACCCTTACGCTTCCTCCTTCGGCCTTTCCTATGGCGGCCAGACCGCGCGTCCGGCATCGGGCGGTGCGGCCGCTGGCGCCGGACAGGCGGCGCCCGCAGGGGCGGCCGCCGGCGATCTCGTGAAGGACACGACGACGGCGAAATTCTCCGCTGACGTCCTGCAGGAATCGCGGCGCCAGCCGGTGCTCGTCGACTTCTGGGCGCCGTGGTGCGGCCCCTGCAAGCAGCTGACGCCCATCCTGGAGAAGGCGGTCAAGGCGGCGAATGGCGCGGTCAAGCTCGTCAAGATGAATATCGACGAGCATCCCTCGATCGCCGGCCAGCTCGGCGTCCAGTCGATTCCGGCCGTGTTCGCCTTCGTCAACGGCCAGCCGGTGGACGGCTTCATGGGCGCGCTGCCGGAATCGGAGGTCAAGGCCTTCATCGCGCGGCTGACGGGCGGCAAGGGCGGTGCTGCGGGCGACCCGCTCGCCGAGGCACTGGACGAGGCCAAGCGCCTCCTCGCCGAGGGTGACACCGCCTCGGCGGCACAGCTCTTCGGCGCCGTGCTGCAGCACGATCCGACCACGGTCGGCGCGATCGCCGGTCTTGCCGAGTGCTACCTCGTCATGGGCGATGCGGCGCATGCGCAGGCGATGCTCGACCAGGCGCCGGCGGACAAGGCAAACGACCCGGCGCTGGCGGCGATCCGCACCCGGCTGAAGCTCTCGGAGGAGATCGCCGGACTTGGCGATCCCGTCGCGCTGCAGGCGCGTATCGAGGGCGATGCGAACGACCATCAGGCGCGCTTCGACCTCGCGCTGATCGCCAATGCGATGGGCGACCGCGCCACGGCCGCCGGCCATCTCCTGGAGATCATCCGCCGCGACAGGAGCTTTGCCGAGGACGGCGCGCGCAAGAAGCTGCTCGAGTTCTTCGAGGTCTGGGGCGGGGCCGATCCCGCCACCAAGGACGCACGCCGCCGGCTGTCGTCCCTCCTGTTTTCCTGACCAGAATTGACGCCGCGGCCCTGCCTGGAGCACGGCCGCGGCGTCGCATCCCCTTGAGTTCGCCGGCGCTGGCGCCACATCCGTTGGGCGACGACGGAGGCGACCCTTGGTTCATGCAGGCAACGCGAATTATACGAGAGCATCGGATCTTCCCGAGACGGTTCCGGTGTTCCCCCTCGCCGGTGCCCTCCTCTTGCCGGGCGGCCAGATGCCGCTCAATATTTTCGAGCCGCGCTATCTCGCTATGATCGACGACGCGATCGCGGGCGATCGGCTGATCGGCATGATCCAGCCGCGGCTCGACGGCGCCAAGATGGCCGATGGTGAGCCGGAGCTCTGCGCCGTCGGCTGCCTCGGGCGCATCACCTCCTTCAGCGAAACCGGAGACGGCCGCTACATCATCAATCTCCAGGGCGTCACGCGCTTCCGCATCGCCGAGGAGCTGGCGGTGACGACGCCGTACCGCTCCTGTGCGATCACGCCCTTCCTCGGCGATCTCGACCTCGGCAACGGGGCGGGCGAGGTGGACCGCGAGCAGCTTCTCGCGACCTTCCGCGCCTATCTGGAGGCAAACCAGCTGGAGGCCGACTGGGAGAGCGTCACGCGCGCATCCAACGAGACGCTCGTCAACGCCCTGTGCATGATGTCGCCCTACGGTGCGGCGGAGAAGCAGGCGCTGCTGGAGGCGCCGGACCTGAAGACGCGGGCGGAGACGCTGGTCGCGATCACCGAGATCGCGCTGGCGCGCGATGCCGGCGAAGACAGCGGAAGGACGCTGCAATGACGGCGGATGACGCAGCTGCCGGGCCGGACGCCGGCGGGCTTCAGCCGGGCGGGGGCAGCGCGGCCGCGGGGCGGCCGGACCGGCGGCTCCTGGAACTCTTGGTCTGCCCGCTGACCAAGACGGCGCTGACCTATGACCGCGAGAAGAACGAGCTGATCTCCCGCGCGGCCAAGCTCGCCTATCCCATCCGTGACGGGATCCCGATCATGCTGCCGTCCGAGGCGCGGCCGCTGGACTGAGCGACGCCGGCGGTCGGTCCGTCGCTGGTGCGGCGTCACCCACCCTGGCATCATTCATTCCACGCGGGCGTTCGTCCACCGGGCGTCATCCTCGGGCTTGTTCCCGAGGATGGTTGGCGTTTCGACAACTGGCGTGAGCCCGTCCTGCCCGGCGGAGGGTGGCACCGGCCGCCGGACCGCCGGCCTCAGATCCCGGCCCCGTCGCCGACGGTGGAGGTGTCGCTGCGGTCCTGCCGCTCGGCGGCCGAGCCGCGCCGCCGCATGGCCCAATAGAGCAGCGGGCGGAGTGCGAAGTCGATCAGCCCAAGCAGGATCGCCATCAGCGGCGCCAAGCCGAACAGCATGGCGACAATCGCCAGCAGCACCGCTGCCACGGCCCGGACGGTGACGACCGCGCTGCGGCGGGCGGGGTCGCGCCAGGCCGCGGTGCCGAGCCAGGCCCGCTTTACCCGCTCCGCCGGGGCGAGGGGTACGGCGGCGACGGCTTCGTCCTCACCGGCCGCGCCGGATTCGGCCCGCTCCGCCACACCCGTGACCATGCCGAGGGCGACTGTCTCGTTGCTGAGCTGGTCGATCAGGATGAAGGCGCCGAGCTCGCGGTTCTCGGCATAGGGAACGGCAACCGTCGGCCGGTCGAAGGCAAGGGTGATCCGGCCGATCTCGTTCATCAACAGCGCGTTGGCGGGACGCGGCCTGTAGGTGTGGATGTCGACGGCCTCGTCGAGACTGCGCACGCTCGCCGGCGTCTGTGCCGTGCCGAGCCGGGCGACGAAGCGCCCGCCGGAGACAAGCGGTCGGTCGACCATCCAGAGGATCTCGGCCTTGACGCTTTTCTCGGCGCCAACCGGATCGCCGGCGCGCACGATGACGTCGCCGCGCGAGACGTCGACCTCGTCGGCGAGCGTCAGTGTCACCGCCTCACCGGCCCCGGCCGAAGGCGTCTCGCCATCCGCACCATAGACGGCCTTCACAGTGGTGCTGCGACGGCCCGGCAGGACCACGACGCTTTCGCCAGCCGTGATGCTGCCGCTGGCGATCGTGCCGCAGAAGCCGCGGAAGTCGAGGTTCGGGCGGTTCACCCACTGCACCGGCAGGCGGAAGGGCGCATCCTCGGCGGCCGTCAGGGTCGCCGGCGTTGCTGTCTCCAGCCGCTCCAGCAGCGTCTCGCCCTTGTACCACGGCGTATTGGGCGAGCGGGTGGTGATGTTGTCGCCGTTCTTGGCCGACAAGGGGATATAGGCGACGTCGGTGAAGCCGAGCGAGGGCAGGATCTTCTCGTATTCGCGGCGGATGCGGTCGAACACGCCCTCGTCGAAGCCGACGAGGTCCATCTTGTTGATCGCGACGATGACGCTCTTGATCCCCACCATGGAGGTGATGAAGGAGTGCCGGCGCGTCTGCTGAAGGATGCCCTTGCGCGCATCGACGAGGATCACCGCGAGCTCGGCCTGGGATGCGCCCGTCGCCATGTTGCGGGTGTACTGCTCGTGGCCCGGCGTATCGGCGATGATGAAAGCGCGCTTCGGGGTGGAGAAGTAGCGATAGGCGACGTCGATGGTGATGCCCTGCTCGCGTTCGGCCGAAAGACCGTCGACGAGGAGGGCGAAGTCGAGCTCGCCGCCGGTCGTGCCGAACTTCTTGGAGTCGCGCTGCAGCGCCTCCAGCTGATCGTCGAAGACCGCGTTGCTGTCGTACAGCAGCCGGCCGATCAGCGTCGACTTGCCATCGTCGACCGAGCCGCAGGTGATGAAGCGCAGCAGCGTCGCCGCCGGCGGAGTGGCGGGCTGCACTGCGATCTGCGGATCGACCGCCGCGCCGCCCCCGACGAGATCTGTCGGAGCCGCATCGGGCGCCGGACCGGCAAAGGCGATGTCGGCGCGGAGCGCCGCGGCGTCGGTGCTGCGGGCGAGCACCTCGTCACCGACCGAGCCGTCGACGCCGCCGATCCGCGAGTTCTGCAGGGCTGCCATCAGAAATAACCTTCCTGCTTCTTCTCCTCCATGGAGGCGCCGGAATCGCGGTCGATGACCCGCCCCTGGCGCTCGGAGGTGCGCGAGGCCCGCATCTCGGCGATGATCGCGTCTAGGCTAGCCGCCTCGGATTCGACCGCACCGGTCAGCGGGTAGCAGCCAAGGGTGCGGAACCGCACCATCATGGGCTCGACGCTCTCGCCCGGCCGCAGCTCCATACGCTCGTCGTCGCGCATGATGAGGGCGCCGTCGCGCCGCACGATCGGGCGCATCGCCGCATAATAGAGCGGCACGACCGGGATCTTCTCGAGCGCGATGTAGTCCCAGACATCCTGCTCGGTCCAATTGGACAGCGGGAAGACGCGGAAGCTCTCGCCCTTGCGCTTGCGCGTGTTGAACAGCCGCCAGGGCTCGGGACGCTGGTTCTTGGCGTCCCAGCGATGTTCGGCCGAGCGCAGCGAGAAGACGCGCTCCTTGGCGCGCGATTTCTCCTCGTCGCGGCGCGCTCCGCCGAAGGCCGCGTCGAACTCGTACTTTGCCAGCGCCTGCTTCAACCCTTCCGTCTTCATGACGTCGGTGTGGACGCGCGAGCCGGACGCGAACGGGTTGACGCCCGCCTTCACCCCGGCCTCGTTGATGTGGACGATGAGATCGACGCCAAGCTCGCGGGCCTGGCGGTCGCGGAACTCGATCATCTCCTTGAACTTCCAGGTCGTATCGACATGGAGCAGCGGGAAAGGCGGCTTGCCCGGCGCAAAGGCCTTCATCGCAAGGTGCAGCATGACCGCCGAATCCTTGCCGATGGAATAGAGCATCACCGGATTCTCGGCGGTTGCCGCCACCTCGCGGATGATGAAGATCGATTCCGCCTCGAGGCGCTGCAGATGCGTCATCATCTTCATTGCGGCAGGCCTTCCAACTCGACATTCGTGGCGGCGCGCGCGGTGCCGGCGCTGCGCACGAGCTGGCCGGCATCGTCGACATGCAGGCCGCATTCGCGTCTGGTTTCTTCTTCCCACCACCAACGGCCGGCGCGCTCCGGCTCGCCGGGGCGGATGGCCCTGGTGCAGGGCGCGCAGCCGATCGACAGGAAGCCTTGCCCGTGCAGCGTGTTCACGGGGACACCGGCCGCGTCGGTGAAGGCGACGATGGCATCCCGAGTCCAGTCGAAGAGCGGATTGGCCTTGAGGAGGCCGCGCACGCGGTCATAGGAGACGAAGGCCATGTCGGAGCGGTTGGCGGACTGATCGCGCCTCAGGCCGGCGATCCAGGCCGAGGCGCCGGCGAGCGCCCGGCCGAGCGGCTCCACCTTGCGCACACCGCAGCAGGCCTTGCGCATGTCGGAGCCGTAATAGAAGCCGTCGATGCCCTGGTCCTCGACCAGGGCCTCCAGCGCTTCGGCCTGCGGATAAAGCGCCTTGATGCGCCGGCCGTAGGTCTCCTCCGTCGTGCGCCAGAGCGCATAGGTCTCCGGAAACAGGCGGCCGGTGTCGAGGGTCTTCACCTCGATCGGCAGGCCGGCCTTGAAGATCAGATGGGTCAGCATCTGATCCTCGATGCCAAGGCTGGTGGTGAAGACGATCCGGCCGGGGACGCGCTCGGCGAGCGCCGTCAGACGCTCGGCCGGCGTCATCGCGGCGAAGCTCTCGTTCAGCTCCGCCGCCAGGGTCTCGAGATGATTTGCCATAGGGTCAGCCTTTGCGGGCGGCGAGCCGCTTCTGCAGGATGCTGCGGTCCTCGCCATAGCCACTCTGGTAATGGCTGGTGACGATGTCCTTGGCCTCCATCCACTGCTGGACCGGTTGGCGGTTGGCCATGGTCTCCGGCAGCTCGACCTCGTCGAAGCCGCAGGCGAGCGCCTCGGCGAACTGGTCGGCGATCAGCGGGCCAGAGGCGCGCAGCGTGCCGGCAAAGCCGGCGCGCCGCAGCCGCTTGGCGAGCGACAGGCCACGCCCGTCGGAAAAGGACGGGAACTCGACCGCGATCAGCGGTGCCGCGGCGAGGTAGGGCTGCAGCGCCTCCACCGGCGTGTCGTTCGGCACCGACAGGGCAACGCTCGCCGCGGGGCGCGCCGCCAGGGCAGCGCTCGCGAAGGCGAGCGGCACCAGCACGGCGCGCTCGTCCAGCCTGAGATCCTCGACAGCGTCGACGCGGCGGTAATCCTCCGGCTTCTCGCCGGTCCGGGTGATCAGCGTCATTGCGCCGGCTCCGCCGCCAGCGTCCGGGCGCCTTCATCGCTGGCGATGAAGGCCTGGAAACCGGCCTTGAACGGCTCCAGCCCGGCGCGGCGCACCGTTTCGATGAAGACCTCGCCGGACTGGCGCTCCTTCAGATAGACGTCGACGATCGCCTCGATGGCGCCCGGCACGTCCTCGGCATCGATGCCGGGGCCGAGGCGCTCGCCGAGCGCGGCGTTCTCCGTGGCGTCGCCGCCGACGGTGATCTGGTAGTTCTCCACCCCGGCCTTCTCCAGGCCGAGAATGCCGATCGCGCCGACATGGTGATGGCCGCAGGCATTGATGCAGCCGGAGATCTTGATCGGCAGCGGGCCGATCTCACGCTGGCGCGCCTCGTCGGCGAAGGTCCTGGCGATGCCCTGCGCGATCGGGATCGAGCGGGCGGTCGCCAGCGCGCAATAGTCGAGGCCGGGGCAGGCGATGATGTCGGTGACGAGGCCGGCATTGGCGGTGGCAAGACCTGCCGCCTGCAGCGCCGCGAAAACCGCCGGCACATCGTCCTGTCTTACATGCGGCAGGACGAGGTTCTGCGAATGGGTGACGCGCAGCTCGTCGAAGGACCAACGCTCGGCGATGTCGGCGAAGGCGAGCATCTGCGCATCCGACATGTCGCCGGGCACGCCGCCGATCGGCTTCAGCGAGACGGTGAGGGCGACATAGCCCGGCTGCTTGTGGGCAAAACCGTTCTGCTCGACGAAGCGGTCGAGCGCCGGATCGGCGCGGCGCGCGGCGTCGAGGATCGCCGAGTCCTCCGGCAGCGCCTCATAGGGCGGCGGAGCGAAATAGGCGGCGATACGTTCGACCTCGTCCTCCGGCGCGTTGATCGTCGGGCCGTTCAGCTGCGCATACTCGGCCTCGACGCGACGGATGAACTCCTCCGGTCCGGTCTCGTGGACGAGGATCTTGACGCGCGCCTTGTACTTGTTGTCGCGCCGGCCTTCGGCGTTATAGACGCGCATGACGGCTTCCAGATAGGCGAGCAGCTCGCCCTTCGGCAGGAAGTCGCGGATCACCTTGCCGATCATCGGGGTGCGGCCGAGACCGCCACCGACGATGACCTCATAGCCGACCTCGCCGGTTTCGGCGTGGCGCAGCACGCGCAGGCCGATGTCGTGCACCTTGATCGCGGCGCGATCGTGCTCGGCGCCGGTGACGGCGATCTTGAACTTGCGCGGCAGCCAGGCGAATTCCGGATGCAGGCTCGACCACTGCCGGATCAGCTCGCCGGTCGGGCGCGGATCCTCGACCTCGTCCTTGGCGACTCCGGCGAACTGGTCCGAGGTGACGTTGCGGATGCAGTTGCCTGACGTCTGGATGCAGTGCATCTCGACATCGGCGAGGAGGTCGAGGATCTCCGGCACGTCCTTCAGCTTCGGCCAGTTGTACTGGAGGTTCTGGCGCGTCGTGAAATGCGCGTAGCCCTTGTCGAAGCGGGTCGCGATATGGGCGAGCTGGCGCAGCTGCCGCGCATTCAGCGTGCCATAGGGGATCGCCACCCGCAGCATATAGGCATGCAGCTGCAGATAGAGGCCGTTCTTCAGCCGCAGCGGCTTGAATTCGTCGTCGGACAGCGAGCCGTCGAGACGCCGCTCCACCTGATGGCGGAACTGGGCGACCCTCTCGCGCACGAAGCGCTCATCGAATTCGTCGTAACGGTACATGACGAAGCTTCCTTGGCGGGGCGCCGGGCGGGGGAGCCGCCTGTCGCCGGAGAATGGTGGGGCGGGCTCAGGCGCCGAGGGGATAGTCGGCCTGCTTGCCCATGTCGGGATGGATGGACGGGCCCTTCTGGCGCATCGCCTCGCGGTAGTGGCTGGCGACCGGAAAGCCCGCGGCGTCGATCTCCACCGGCACCAGATACGGATCGACGACGATGTTGGCGACGAAGCCGGCGCGGCCCTCCGCCTCCATGAAAGCGGCCGTCTCGGCGTCGAAGGCGACCTTTGCGGCGCGCGGATCACGCGTCCAGCCCTGCGCGCCGAAGAAGACGACATCGCCGTCCAGAAGATCGTTGGCGATGAGGATCACCGGCAGCTTCGGCCCCTTGGCCTTCGCGGCCGCCTTGACGTCGGCCATGATCAGACCTCCTGCGGGATGGTGAGCTCCAGCCCGTCGAGATCGTCGGACCAGAGGATTTGGCAGGACAGGCGCGAGGTCGGCTCGACCAGCGGCAGCTCGTCCATCGCGTCGATCTCGTCCTCGCGCGGCGGATGCAGACGATCGGCCCATTTCGGATCGATGATGACGTGGCAGGAGGCGCAGTCGAGCGAGCCGCCGCAGATGCCTTCGATGCCCATGCGATAGTCGCGCAGGATCTCCATCACGCGCCAGCCTTCGACGGCTTCGAGCTCGTGTTTGTTGCCATTGCGGTCGGTGACCTTGATGACGCTGGCGGCCTTGGGCTGGGGTTGGGTCATGCCGTTTTCCGATGATGCCGGACGCCGGCAGCCGCATCATCGGATACGAAGGCTCGGACTTGTCCTGGGTGATAGATAGCGTGAGAGACCAGCGGATGCGGCGGCGGTCATTGCCTTATCGCAAGCCGTGGCGAAAGAAATTCCTGTGCCGCCCGAGCGCGGCAACAGAATCGTTCCAGATGCCTGAAAACGACGGGGGTGCCATTCAGATCGGCTGGCCGGAGAGGAGGCGTGGCGCCGGGCCCCGACCGAGGCCGGCGGCCTGGCCGATGAAGAAGTCCTTCAGCGGCGGCGCCCGATCGACCAGCGACAGGCCAAAGCCGCGCACCGCGCGCAAAAGCGGGTTATCGTTGGAGAACAACCGGTTCAGCACGTCGGTGGTGATGCCCATCTGCACCGTGTCGAAGCGGCGCCAGCGCCCGTAGCGCTCCAGGACGTCGATCGCGCCGATGTCGAGGCCGAGGCGGGCTGCCTCCACCACCACCTCGGCAAGGGCGGCGGCGTCCTTGAAGCCGAGATTGAGGCCCTGGCCAGCGATCGGATGGATGCCATGGGCGGCATCGCCCGCCAGCGCGATGCGCGGCCGCACGAAGTCCCGGGCGATCGTCAGGCCGAGCGGGAAGGCGCGCCGGCCGCCTTCCAGCCGCACGGCGCCGAGCTTATGGCCGAAGCGCTGCTCCAGCTCCATGTCGAAGATCATCGGATCGGACTCGATGAGGCGCTCGGCCTCACGCGTCGGCTCGGTCCAGACCAGAGAGGAGCGGTTGCCCTTCAAAGGCAGGATGGCGAACGGCCCGCTGGGGAGGAAATGCTCCTCGGCACGGCCGTCATGCGGGCGCTCATGCGAAACGGTGGCGACGATGCCGGACTGGCCGTAGTCCCAATGGACGGTGCGGATGCCGGCAAGGTCGCGCAGCTTGGAGCGCACCCCGTCGGCGGCGATCAGCAAGCGCGCCCGCACCGTTTCGGCACCGTTGCCGAAGGCAACATCGACGCCGGCGGGCTGCATCTCGATGCCGGTGACCGGCGTGCCGTCGAGGATGCGGATGCCGAGCTCGGCAGCCCGCTTGCGCAGGGCACCGTTCAGCGCGACGTTCGGCACCATATGGGCGAAGGGCTCGCCCGGCATCGCCTCGCCGTCGAAGGTGAGGAAGACCGGCCGCACCGGATCGCCCTCACGCGAATCCGTCACGATCATCTCGATGATCGGCTGCGCCTCGTCGCGCATCGCCTCCCATGCGCCCAGGCTGCGAAGCATCCTGACGGCGGCGGCGGCAATGGCCGAGGCGCGCTGCTCCTTGCGCCAGACACCCTCCGGCGCGGCATCGGCGATTACGACCGAAAGGTCGGGCGCCGCCGTGGCGATCGCGACCGCCGTGGTCAGCCCGACATAGCCGGCCCCGGCGATGACGATGTCGGCCCGGTCGGTCCCGTCGGCGCGGGTCGGGCGGTCGGGCGAAACGGACATGGCGGTCTCCTTCTATGTGGGCTTCCGCAGCGCCGGTGTGCCGGAGCCGAGAGCGCCTCGCAATGCTTCTACGCTCTATCGCGGGTTCTCCGCCATTGACGCGCCGCTAGGTTGCTGGTGCAACGCGGCGATATGGCGGCCTTGCGACAGGCGGTCCGCCGCGCCCACGCGGAGACGGCAGATGAACTTGACGGTCGCGGAGCTGATCGAGACGCTGGACCTCGAGACGATCGAGGTCAACCTCTTCCGGGGCACCAGCCCGAACCAGGGCTGGCAGCGCGTCTTCGGCGGGCAGGTGATCGCGCAGGCGCTGGTGGCCGCACGCCGCACCGTTCCGGCCGAGCGTCCGGTGCATTCGCTGCACGCCTATTTCATGCTGCCGGGCGACCCCAAGGTGCCGATCGTCTACGAGGTGGACCGCATCCGCGACGGCGGCTCCTTCACCACCCGGCGGGTGGTCGCCGTCCAGCATGGCGCGGCGATCTTCACCCTGTCGGCCTCCTTCCAGGTGGAGGAGGAGGGCTTCGCCCATCAGATCGCCATGCCGGACGTGCCGCATCCCGACTCGCTGCCGCATGGTGCCGAGCTGACGGAGCGCATCCTCGCCAATGCGGCCCCGGCGGTGCGGCAGTACTGGGCACGGCCGCGGCCGGTGGAGTTCCGGCCGGTGTCGCTCGACCATTACCTGACCGAGGACAAGCTGCAGCCGGTGCAGCATATCTGGGTGCGGATCGCGGAGGATCTCGGCGACGACCGCGACCTCAACATGGCGGCACTCGCCTATCTCTCGGACATGACGCTGCTCGACACCTCGCTCTTCGCGCACGGCCTGTCGATCTTCGACGGGCGCGTGCAGGCGGCGAGCCTCGACCATGCCATGTGGTTCCACCGCCCGGCGCGCGTCAGCGAGTGGATGCTTTACGCGCAGGACAGCCCGTCCTCCTCGGGCGGCCGCGGCCTGACGCGCGGCAGCCTCTTCTCCATTGATGGTCACCTGATCGCCTCGGTTGCACAGGAAGGGCTGATTAGACCCAGGCGTGCGCCCGCCGCCTAATAATCAGGCTGCCCGGCGCTGTCGGAGATTGCGCGCCTTCTCCATGAGCATCGCGGATGAGCATTCTGCCCATCGACTGTGCAGATGCGGGCAGAGCCGTGCCGAATTGCGGTGAACTCACGGCGGACCTCGACTTGGCACGCGGCTTGGATGGAGCCCGCTGAGCCACCGTCTCGGACATGAGGTCCGAGCGGCGCCCAGCCGGCCAGCGGCGTCTGCGCAAGATTTGAGGTGAACATGAAAATCGTGATGGCCATCATCAAGCCGTTCAAGCTCGACGAGGTGCGCGAGGCACTGACCGGCGTCGGCATCCAGGGCCTCACCGTCACGGAAGTGAAGGGCTACGGGCGCCAGAAGGGGCATACGGAGATCTATCGCGGCACGGAGTATGCCGTGAGCTTCCTGCCCAAGCTGAAGATCGAGGTCGCCGTTCCCGCCGACCTCGTCGACCGCGCCGTCGAGGCGATCACCAGCGCTGCCAAGACCGGCCAGATCGGCGACGGCAAGATTTTCGTCTTCGGCATCGATCAGGCCGTGCGCATCCGCACCGGCGAACTCGACGCCAACGCACTTTAATCCGAGGGGACAGAGTTGATGAACTGGAAGAAACTACTCTTCGCCGGCGGCCTCGTCGCGGGCCTGGCTGCAACGGCGGCCTTCGCGCAGGACACGGGCGTTGCCCCCGCACCGGAAGCGGTGCCTGATACGGCCGCGGTCGCCGATGCCATGGACAAGGGCGACGTCGCCTGGATGCTGATCTCCACGGCGCTCGTCCTCTTCATGATCCTTCCGGGGCTTGCCCTGTTCTACGGCGGCCTGGTGCGCGCCAAGAACATGCTGTCGGTGCTGATGCAGTGCACGATGATCACCGCCGTGGTG
Source organism: Mangrovicella endophytica (assembly GCF_002893625.1). GTDB lineage: Bacteria > Pseudomonadota > Alphaproteobacteria > Rhizobiales > Rhizobiaceae > Mangrovicella > Mangrovicella endophytica. The sequence goes on from NZ_PKMZ01000018.1 coordinate 23,035, forward strand.
ATGATCGTCTGGACGCTCTACGGCTACTCCATGGCCTTCGGCGACGCGCCGAGCGCGTTCTGGGGCGGGCTCGGCAAGGCGTTCCTGTCCGGTGTCGATGCTTCCAGCATGGCCGCAACCTTCACCAAGGGCGTCGTCATCCCCGAATATGTCTTCATCGCCTTCCAGATGACCTTTGCCTGTATCACGCCGGCGCTGATCGTCGGCGCCTTCGCCGAGCGCATCAAGTTCTCGGCGGTGATCCTGTTCACCATCCTCTGGGTGACGGTCGTCTACTTCCCGATCGCCCACATGGTGTGGGACTCGGACGGCCTGATCTACGGCTGGGGCGCGCTCGACTTCGCCGGCGGCACCGTGGTGCACATCAATGCCGGCATCGCCGCGCTGATCGGCTCGCTGCTGGTCGGCAAGCGCACCGGTCTTGGCCGCGACAACATGGCACCGCACTCCATGACGCTGACCATGGTCGGCGCTTCCATCCTCTGGGTCGGCTGGTTCGGCTTCAATGCCGGCTCCAATCTCGAGGCCAATGGCGGCGCAGCCCTGGCGATGATGAACACCTTCACCGCAACCGCCGGCGCGATCGTCGCCTGGTCGTTGATCGAAACCGTCACCCGCGGCAAGGCGTCCATGCTCGGCGCGGCCTCCGGTCTCGTGGCGGGCCTCGTCGCCGTGACGCCGGCGGCGGGCACGGTCGGGCCGGTGGGCGCGATCGTCCTCGGCGCCATCGCTTCGATCATCTGCTACTTCTTCGTGGCTACGGTGAAGCCGAAGTTCGGCTATGACGACTCGCTCGACGTCTTCGGCATCCATGGCATCGGCGGCATCGTCGGCGCCATCGGCACGGGCATCTTCACCGCGCCGTCGCTCGGCGGCACGGGCGCTGCGGCCGGCGCCGACTACGCTCTGGCATCGCAGACGATGACGCAGATCTGGGCGGTGCTCGTCACGGTCGTCTGGTGCGGCGTCGGTTCGGCCATCATCTATGCGATCGTCAAGGCTGTCTTCGGCCTGCGTCCGACGGTCGAGCAGGAGCGCGAAGGCCTCGATCTCGCCTATCACGGCGAGGCGGCCTACCACTCCTGAGACATCGGCAGGGCCTTCAGCCCTGCCCCTCAGAGATGCGGCAGCGGGCGTTCCGAAAGGAGCGCCCGTTTTCGTTCGGGGGTGCAAGCCAGGCAGGAAAGAAGCGGCGACCTGGCACGGGAAGCCATTCCTGCTGACGCGGCGCCGTAATTGACTGAAAGGAAGTTATATAATAGGTTGTATATCGATAAAGCTCGTTCGGAGTTTGACTCGATGCAGCCGTTTTATCCTGGTGCCACCCAGATTATCTTTGAAGGACCGTCTGGGGGCTCATATACCGGCGGTCCGTTCCGGGGGGTGCTGCACACAACTCAGGCGAAGTATTTTCATCCGTCGACGAAGTCGTATTATGGGCATAGCAACCCACCCCATTTTACTGTGGCGATGATCGGCGATCGGGCGCACACCTTCCAGCACTTCAGCATCAAGACGGCGTCTCGCGCCCTCAAGAACAAGGCCGGCGGGGTGCAGACGAACCGTCAATCCGCGATACAGATCGAGATCGCATGGACGGCGGAGGACATCGGGAATTTGCCGGCTGACGTTTACGCGGAGCTGCAGGCCCTGATCGGCTGGATCAATGCTGAATGCCAAATCAGTACCGCCTACCCGCCATTCTTCGATGATGCAGGATACGGCTACGGCTCGGTCAGTCGCATGTCGGCGGCCGAGTGGCAGTCCTTCAACGGTTGGTGTGGTCACCAGCACGTGCCGGAGAATCTGCACTGGGACCCGGGGCTGATCGATATCGATCGAGCCCTGCCACAGCTCCTGGTCGCGCAAGCCGCACAGCAGTGACGGCTCGGCGACCGGCGGCCGATCCCGTCCGAATCAACCCGGTCCGTCAGGCGGCGATGTCGCGATAGGCGGCCTTGCGCGCGAACTCGGCGCGCACATAGGAGCATTGCGGCACCACCTTCACGCCGGCCTCGCGCGCCCAGGCGACCGCCGCATCCAGCAGCTTGGCGGCTACGCCCTGGCCGCGTAGCGCCGTCGGAACGAAGGTGTGGTCGAATGCGACCGTGGTCTCGTCGAGCCGGCGCCAGGTCAGTTCGGCAGTGCCGGCCTCCGTGTCTGCGGCAAAGCGGCCCTGCCGGCCGCCGTCCTCGTGGCGGATCTCCATCGCAATTCTCCTCCTTCCGTGGTCGCAGCTTTCCCTCTGAGATAGGGCGCCTGGACGCGGAGCGGCAGGCCTGCCGCTCCTCACGCCCCTCCGCGCTCCACCGGACCTTCCCGCCGGCGCAAAGATTTCCGCAGCAAATCCTTAGGGTTAAAGACGCTTTAACCAGCTTCGCCTAGGTTTCTCCCAAGTCTGGGACTCTGGCCGCAGCATCCGCGGCCGGTGAATGCATGGGGCGTAGCGGCATGGCACTGACGGCGCTGAACGAAAGCCGGGGCAACGAGGGATTCTTGCACCGGCAGATGGAAATCGGGGGCGCGCTGGCGCTCTTCGGCCTGTCGATCTTCACCGCGGTGGCCTGCGGCACCTGGACGGTGACCGACCCGTCGCTCAGCCAGGCCAACCAGAACGCCGTCGCCAACTGGGCCGGCGCGCCGGGGGCGATCGTCGCCGACCTCGCGATGCAGATCTTCGGCCTCGGCGCCGCTCTCCTGGTGGCGCTGCCGGCGATCTGGGGCGGGCTGCTGATCGCTGGCCTCGGCATTGGCCATGTCTGGCGGCGGGCCTGGTTCGCGGTCGGCGGCATCGTGCTCGCCTCCGCTGCGGTGGGCTGCTTCGCCGCGCCGGCCGGCTGGCCTCTGCCAATCGGCCTTGGCGGCGTTGCCGGCGATCTCGTCCTGAAGTTTCCGGCGCTGGCCACCGGCGCCTACCCGCAAGGGGTGATCGGCTATTTGCTGGCAGCGATGCTCGCCGTGCCCGCGGGCTGGCTGTTCCTGAACGGCGCGGGTCTGATCGACCGCCATGCCGAGGTCCGCATCGCCGCCCGCGAGGAGCGGGGCGCCCGGATAAACGGTCGCCATGCCCAGGCGGAGGACGATGAGGAGGACGGCGAGGGCCGGCTCGCTCTCGTCGTCGGCGCGCTGGCGCATGTCGCCTTCTCGGCAAAGTCCGCGATCGGCCGCCGCATCGCAGCCTATCGCGAGTCCAAGAAGGAGTTCGGCGACCGCTTCGACGACTGGCGCGGCGAGCCCGAGATGACGGCGGTCCAGCGCGTGGCGGCGCCTGCGCCGACCCGTCCCGCCATGCGTCCGATCCGGGTGTCCGAGCCGGCCCCGCGTCCGGCCTTCGTCGATCCCCTCGCGGATGCCGACGAGGATGAGGACGGCTTCATGCCCGACGATATGGCCGTCCATGCAGCCACTCCGGCGCGCATGCCGGAGCCGGCCCGGGCCGCGCCGCAGGCCGAGGCGTTCGACGACGAGGACGACTGGGCCGATGCGCCCGCCGGCGTTCATGCGGACGGCCCGCTGCCCTGGGACGAGGAGCCCGAAGCGGTTGCCGACGACGGCATGATGGTGAGCCCCGGCGACCGCGTCTCCGGTGGCGCTCCCGCCGCCGAGGAGGAGCAGACCGGCTGGCGTGGGCTGCTCGCCGGCAACATCATCGCCTTCCCGGGCCGCAAGGGCGCGAAGGAGAAGGCGGCGCAGCGCGCTGCCGAGCCGTCGCTCGCCCCCGCACCGCGGGCGCCGATGCCGGCCGAGCGTAGCCCGGTGGCAGGTACCGCCGAGGCGCCGGCCCGTGTCGTGCCGCAGGCCAATGTGACGGCGACGCAGCAGAAGCTGCGCACCGGGAGCGGCCGCGCGGTTGCGCCCCAGCGCGACACCGCCATGGCACCTTCGGTGTTCGAGCTGCCGTCGCTCGACTTCCTGACGCCGCCGAAGGTGCGCGGAAAGGACTCCACGCTGTCGCCGGAAGTGCTGCAGGAGAATGCCCGCATCCTGGAAGGCGTCCTCGATGACTTCGGCGTCAAGGGCGAGATCATCGAGGTGCGCCCCGGCCCGGTGGTGACGCTCTACGAGCTGGAGCCGGCGCCCGGCATCAAGTCCTCGCGCGTCATCGGCCTTGCCGACGACATCGCCCGATCGATGAGCGCAATCGCGGCCCGCGTCGCGGTGATCCCGGGGAAGAATGCCATCGGCATCGAGCTGCCGAACCAGCGCCGCGAGACCGTCTATCTACGCGAGATGATGGCTTCGGAGAGCTTCACGGAGAACAAGGGCAAGCTGGCGCTGACCCTCGGCAAGACGATCGGCGGCGAACCGGTGATCGCGGACCTTGCCAAGATGCCGCATCTCCTCGTCGCCGGCACCACCGGCTCGGGCAAGTCGGTGGCGATCAACACCATGATCACTTCGCTGCTCTACCGGATGACCCCGGCCGAGTGCCGCATGATCATGATCGACCCGAAGATGCTGGAGCTCTCGATCTACGACGGCATCCCGCACCTCCTGTCGCCGGTCGTCACCGATCCGAAGAAGGCGGTGGTGGCGCTGAAGTGGACGGTCCGCGAGATGGAGGACCGCTACCGCAAGATGTCGAAGGTGGGCGTCAGGAACATCGACGGCTTCAACACCCGCGTGCGCCAGGCGATGGAGAAGGGCGAGACGATCTCGCGCACCGTGCAGACCGGCTTCGATCGCGAGAGCGGCGAGCCGATCTTCGAGACGGAGGAGTTCGACCTCCAGCCGCTGCCCTATATCGTCGTCATCATCGACGAGATGGCCGACCTGATGATGGTCGCCGGCAAGGACATCGAGGGCGCCGTGCAGCGCCTGGCCCAGATGGCCCGCGCCGCCGGCATCCACGTCATCATGGCGACGCAGCGCCCCTCGGTCGACGTCATCACCGGTACGATCAAGGCGAACTTCCCGACCCGCATCTCCTTCCAGGTGACGTCGAAGATCGACTCGCGCACCATCCTGGGCGAGCAGGGTGCCGAGCAGCTGCTCGGCCAGGGCGACATGCTGTTCATGGCCGGCGGCGGGCGCATCCAGCGCGTCCACGGCCCGTTCGTCGACGACGGCGAAGTCGAGAAGATCGTCACCCACCTGAAGAGCCAGGGCGCGCCGGACTATCTCGACGCGATCCTCGTCGACGAGGACGAGGAGGGTGAGAGCGGCGGCTCGGGCGGCGGCGGCGGTGCCGGCGGCGGGCTGGACGAATCGGCCGACCTCTACGACCAGGCGGTGGCCATCGTTCTGCGGGACGGCAAGGCATCCACCTCCTATGTTCAGCGTCGGCTCGGCATCGGCTACAACCGCGCCGCCTCGATCATCGAGCGGATGGAGAAGGAAGGCGTGGTCGGCCCCGCCAACCATGCCGGCAAGCGCGAGATTCTGGTGCCGACCGAAGCCGAGCGGATGTAAGGGAACCTCAAGGCCGCGCTGCCGTATTGCCGTCCAAGAGCCTCGCTACCAGATGTGGGCGCGAGGCTCGGGCAAGGCGGGCAGGTGAGACTGCCGCCGCAAGGGGCTTCGACATCGTCCGCACCGGCCGCGCCATCTATCGGCGACCGGCCGGTGGACAGCGGTGGATCACCCGCCATCCCCGCACGGACGCGCTCAGCGACGAGGAACTGCATCATGATCGCTCATCCGACCGCCCGCCGCTCCTTCAGGGCCAGCGCCGCGGCCGCCTTCTTCGCCATCACGCTCGCTTTCGGTGCCGCAAGCCTGTCCCCGGCGCCTGCGCAGGCCCAGGTCAGCGCGGCGGCGCAGAAGATCGCTGACCATTTCGCGTCCGTCGGCTCGATGACCGGCAAGTTCATGCAGTTCGATCCGAACGGGCGCCAGACCGAGGGCACCTTCTATATCGAGCGTCCCGGCAAGATCCGCTTCGACTACAACGGCACGCCGCTGCGGGTGATCTCCGACGGCGACCAGGTCGCCATCAACAACAAGAAGCTGAACACCTGGGACCTTTATCCCCTGTCGAAGACGCCGCTGAAGCTTCTGCTCAACACGCGCATCGACCTCTCCGCCGCCAACATCAAGGAGGTCAAGGAGGAGGCCGACCTCACCACCATCGTGATGGGTGATTCCTCGGTCTTCGGCTCCTCGCGCATCACCATGATGTTCGATCCCGCGACCAACGACCTGCGCCAGTGGACCATCCGCGACCAGCAGGGCAAGGACACCTCGGTGATGATCTACGACACGCAGTCGGGCGTGGCGCTGAAGGACTCCATGTTCAAGATCCCCTATACGGCGATCGCCACCGGTCAGACCGGCAACAAGCGCTAGAGCATTTCCGGCGAACACGGAACCGCTCTGCCGGCGGGCATTCGGTTCAAGATCAAGGCGCCGGTCAAGGTCGTAGCGGGGCTACGGCCGCAGACCGGGGCCGACGGAATCGGGCCGAATGCACCCGGCCCTTCGGGTTTGCGGTCGCCGGGCGCCCACTTTGTCGGCTCGTCTCGGCCGTAGCCCCGCT
>NZ_PKMZ01000019.1 GCF_002893625.1 Mangrovicella endophytica
CGGTGAAGCTGTTGGCGTCGGTCGCCGTGACGGTGAAGTTGAAGGTGCCGACAGCGGTCGGCGTGCCGGAGAGGGTGCCGCCCGTCGAAAGGGTCACGCCCGCCGGCAACGCGCCGGCGGTGACGGCATAGCCGTAGGGCGCGGTGCCGCCGCTGGCTATGATTGCCTGGCTGTATGCCGTCCCTGCCGTTGCGCCGGGAAGAGGGCCAGCCGCCGGCGAGACGGTCATCGGTACGATGTAGGTGAAGCCGTTGACAACCGTGGCGCTGCCAGTCGTGCCGCTGACCGTGACATTGACGATGCCGGGCGCATGAGCCGGTGTCGTGGCCGTGATCGAGGTGGCCGTCGCGGAGACGCTGGTCGCAGCGACGCCGTCAAACGTCACGGACGTCACGTTGGCCAGATTGGTGCCGTCCAGCGTGACCGCCGTTCCTCCGGCGGTTGAACCGCTGGTCGGTGTGATGCCGGTAACTGTGGGAGAGGTCCCGGAACAGGTGACCGTAACGGACGAGATGGAATCGTAAGCGGTGATCGACACCAAGAGGCCGTTAGCCCTCAGAAAGGACGATGGCGCCGTCAGCGTGTGGGTGCCTGCCAATCCGGTGTCAGACGAATAGACATAAGCATTGGTGTAATCGGCGCGGCTGAGGAAAACAGCGTCCCCGTTCATAGGGCCGAAGACGCCAGCATCGACGATTGTTGCCGTGACCTCCTCGCCGTCGATAAAGCTCGCAGCGGGATAGCTGTGGCTGAACTGACCCGGATTGTAGATTGTGCCGATTGCGTTGATGGCATTGCAGGCTGGCGAGGCCGCTTGGGCGGGCAATGCTCCCAAGAGGAGCGTCCACAACATTGCAAATCCCACCAGAACGGCATGCAGATAGCCGGTGGCGCGCGGTTCTGGCGCAGCAGTCTTACGGATCATGTCTCGGTCCCCAACCCAGGGGACTGCGCTATGCCACCCCCGTAGCAAGTCAGTCACAGTCCGCCTGTTGGGCCAGCCTATCGTCAGGGAAGCTTGTGACTGGCTGGATTCGAAACTGTAGATGCTAGGAAAAGGCCACTGTACAGAGGTAGATCGAGTTTCTGCTCAATGAATAATCCAAGATGTGCCCCAAGCCACTTGCATTATATTCAGTGAGTATATCTAGTGGTCTAGAGAGGTACTTCTCCATGGCTAAGGAAGAAGATCCAAATTCAGATAATGAAGAAAATGTATAATATGGAATTCCTCTGCGGCAGATAAATCGGGCTGTACAGCCGGTAGGGTTGCGTCGCTCCACGTCACATAATGCGGGTCAGTGCTCCTCGATCATTCGTTGGCCGCGATGCCGCTGCTGCTCGCCAACGAAAAAGGCCCGGCGCCGAAGCGCCGAGCCCTTTGCAGTCAGCCTGTGAGGCTGGCCGAACGTCGCGAACCTTTCGGTTCTTAGAAGTCCATGCCGCCACCTGAAACCGGGCCTGCCCAGTTTCAGCATCTTTGATGATAGGCGGCTTTATCGGCCTTCCGCGAACCTTTCGGTTCTTAGAAGTCCATGCCGCCCATACCGCCCATGCCGCCGCCCGGCATTGCCGGCATGCCGGAGTCCTTCTTCGGAGCCTCGGAGATCATCGCCTCGGTGGTGACGAGGAGACCGGCAACCGACGCCGCGTCCTGCAGGGCCGAGCGCACGACCTTGACCGGGTCGACGATGCCCATCTGGATCATGTCGCCATACTCGCCCGTCTGGGCGTTGTAGCCGTAGGTCTCGGAGCCGTTCTCGAGCAGCTTGCCGACGATGATCGAGCCTTCGGCGCCGGCATTGGTCACGATCTGACGGATCGGGGCCTGCAGAGCCTTGCGGACGATGGCGATGCCGGCGTCCTGATCGGCATTCTCGCCCTTCAGGTTGACGGCGTTGGAGGCGCGCAGCAGAGCGACACCGCCGCCCGGCACGATGCCTTCCTCGACGGCCGCACGGGTCGCGTTGAGGGCGTCGTCGACGCGGTCCTTCTTCTCCTTGACCTCGACTTCCGTCGCGCCGCCGACGCGGATCACCGCGACGCCGCCTGCGAGCTTGGCGAGGCGCTCCTGCAGCTTCTCACGGTCGTAGTCCGAGGTGGTCTCCTCGATCTGCGCCTTGATCTGGCCGACACGAGCCTTGATCTGCTCGGACTCGCCGGCACCATCGACGATGGTGGTGTTCTCCTTGGTGATGGAGATCTTCTTGGCGCGGCCGAGCATGTCGAGCGTGACGTTCTCGAGCTTGATGCCGAGGTCCTCGGAGATGACCTGGCCACCGGTGAGGATCGCGATGTCCTCGAGCATGGCCTTGCGGCGGTCGCCAAAGCCCGGAGCCTTGACGGCGGCGATCTTCAGGCCGCCACGCAGCTTGTTGACGACGAGCGTGGCGAGAGCCTCACCCTCGACGTCCTCGGCGATGATCACCAGCGGACGCGACGACTGGACGACGGCCTCGAGGACCGGCAGCATCGCCTGGAGGTTGGAGAGCTTCTTCTCGTGCAGGAGGACGTAGGCGTCCTCGAGATCCGCCACCATCTTCTCGGCATTGGTGACGAAGTACGGCGAGAGGTAGCCGCGGTCGAACTGCATGCCTTCGACGACTTCGAGCTCGGTGTCGGCGGTCTTGGCTTCCTCGACCGTGATGACGCCCTCGTTGCCGACCTTCTGCATCGCGTTCGCGATCATCTGGCCGATTTCCTTCTCGCCATTGGCGGAGATGGTGCCGACCTGGGCGACCTCGTCGGAGGTGTCGATCTTGCGGGCGGAGGCGAGCAGGGACTCGACGACCTTGGCGACAGCCGAATCGATGCCGCGCTTGACGTCCATCGGGTTCATGCCGGCCGCAACGGCCTTGGCACCTTCCTTCACGATCGCCTGGGCGAGCACCGTGGCGGTCGTCGTGCCGTCACCGGCCTTGTCGTTGGTCTTCGAGGCCACTTCGCGCACCATCTGGGCGCCCATGTTCTCGAACTTGTCCTCGAGCTCGATCTCCTTGGCGACGGAGACGCCGTCCTTGGTGATGCGCGGAGCGCCGAAGCTCTTGTCGATGACGACGTTGCGGCCCTTCGGACCAAGCGTGACCTTCACCGCATCGGCGAGGATGTCGACGCCGCGCAGCATCCGCTCACGGGCGTCACGGCCGAACTTTACTTCCTTGGCTGCCATTTTGTCTCTCCTCGACGCGCTCCTTCGAGCCGCGTCGTTTCAAAAGATGGGAACGGGTGGGGAAGGGCGTACGGCTGATTAGCCGACGATGCCCATGATGTCGGATTCCTTCATGATGAGGAGGTCCTCACCATTGATCTTCACCTCGGTGCCGGACCACTTGCCGAAGAGGATGCGGTCGCCGGCCTTCACGTCCAGCGGCTGAACGCGGCCCTGCTCGTCGCGGGCGCCAGCGCCGACGGCGACGATCTCGCCTTCCTGCGGCTTCTCCTTGGCGGTGTCCGGGATGATGATGCCACCGGCAGTCTTGGTCTCGGACTCCACGCGGCGCACAACGACGCGATCATGGAGAGGACGGAAGTTCACGTTTGCCATTGTCGTCGAACCCTTGCTCGCTTAGAAACCGGGCCCTCCACAGGCACCCGGCTTGGATGGCTTGGCACTCACCAGAGGCGAGTGCTAACGGCCGCGAGATAGGATGCGCCTCCGCCGTCTGTCAAGGTTCGCGCAAGCTTTGGACGCCGCGAAAGATTGCGCAGCGTGATTGTGGTGAACGTGGCGATGACCGGCTTCCCCGAGCAGATCAGCACGACAGGCACCGTGGCATCGTGTGACGGATGGGTCTCCTATTCGCGCGGCTCCACTGCCAGTGCCGCCGTGCCGGAGCGCAGTCGGACCGCCAGCTCCGTTGCTTTCTGTGCTGAGCGCAGGCCCCGGATTTCGATCGTGCCGGCCAGGATCGGCTCGTTGATGAACGGCGTCAGCACGACCTTGCCGTCGATGGCGATATCGACAGGCCGACGGACGTTCTCGCTCGTGAAGCGTGCGAAGGCTCGTGCGCTGTCGTCGGCAAGTCGGATGCTGACGAGTGGCTGTGAAGACTCGGCGTCGAAGCCTTGCTGCGCCTCGGCCACCTGGAGTTCAAGGCGCTCGGCCAATGCCGGCGACACTGCGAGAAGGGCAAGAGCGAAAGGTGCCGCGAACCGGAAGGACATGGTGGCTCTCCGTTTCAGATGATGGCCGGTGGCGAGCGGGCCATGACGAGCCTCGAACGTGCAGGGCGTTCTGCTTGTCATGCGGCTCCTTATCTGCCTTCGGACGAGACCCGTCTGCCTCGGACGAGATCCGGCACCAAGCGGTCCCCAACCCAGGGTCCGGCATCGGCGTCCGGTCCGACCGGTATCCCGTAGCCTGCCTCGATGGCGGTTCCGTGTGCAATCGGCAGCCGGACGCGGCGCTTGACGGTAAAAAAGGAGCGCAGGGGTGGGGCGGGCTGGGCGCATAAGGCGCGGCTCCGCGGCTTGACCGTTCCGGACCACCTCAGTAACGCCTAGCGCTCAATAGGGCCGGGTACGGCTGGAAGACTGCGGGGTAGCATGGACGACGGGATCAGCCTTCGGCTTATCGAGCGTCTCGAAGAGGTCTCCGGCGCCTATGGCGCGATCCTCTGCGACATCTGGGGCGTCGTTCATAACGGCATCACCGCGTCGCAGGACGCAGCACGTGCGCTGGCCGGGGCACGCCGGCGCGGCCTGAAGGTCGCCCTTCTCACCAACTCGCCGCGTCTTGCGTCCGGGGTGGAGCGTCAGCTTGAGAGCCTCGGCGTCCCGCAGGACGCTTACGACGCCATCATTACCTCAGGTGACGTGACGCGCCAGCTGATCGCCGAAGGCAGTCGCCGCGTCCTTCATATCGGGCCGGAACGCGATCTGGAGATCTTCGGCGGCCTCGACGTCGAGCGTGTCGCCGAGGAGGATGCCGAGGTGATCATCGCCACCGGCCTCTTCGACGACGAAACGGAGACGCCGGAGGATTACGCCGACCAGTTGCGGCGACTGGCCGTGCGCGATCTGCCGATGGTCTGCGCCAATCCGGACATCGTCGTGCATCGCGGCGACCGCCTGCTCTTCTGCGCCGGGGCGCTGGCCCGCGACTACGAGGCGCTCGGCGGCAGCGTGCGCCTCGCCGGCAAGCCGTATCGTCCGATCTACGAGCTGGCGGTGCGCACCGCCGGGATCGTTGCCGGTACGCCGATCCTGGCGATCGGCGACGGCATGCCGACCGACATCCGCGGCGCCAACAATTTCGGCGTCGATGCGCTGTTCATCACCGGCGGCATCCATTCCGCCGATTTCGAAGGGGGCGATGCGGCCGCCGTGGCGGCAGGCCTTGCCGCCAACGGGCTCTCGGCGCGCTACGCCATGCCGGCCCTGGCGTGATGGCAGGGCAGATCCGCCGCCTTCCCGGTACTGGTGACTGGCCGGCCGATCTCAGCGGCGCCGTCGTTGCCATCGGCAATTTCGACGGCGTCCATCGCGGCCATCAGGAAGTGCTGGAAGAGGCGCGGCGGATCGCCGAGCAACTGGCAGCGCCTCTCGTCTGCCTGACCTTCGAGCCGCATCCGCGCACCTTCTTTGCGCCCGAGCGCCCGGTGCCGCGCCTGACGCTGGCTCCCATGAAGGCCCGGCTCCTCGGCGCGCTCGGCTTCGACGCCGTCATCGAGCAGCGCTTCGATCGCGACTTTTCGGCGATGAGCGCGGAGGCCTTCATCGACACGATCCTGGTGACGAGCATCAAGGCCCGCCATGTCGTCGTCGGCTTCGACTTCCAGTTCGGTGCCGGACGCCGCGGCACGCCGGCCTTCTTGAAGGAGGGCAATTGGCCCTTCGGCGTGACGCTGGTGGAGGCGTTTGGCGACGAGGGCGGCACCATCGTCTCCTCCAGCCGCATCCGCGATGCGCTGCACGAGGGGAATCTCGCCGAGGCCAATGCGCTGCTTGGCTATCGCTGGACCATCGCGGGTCCGATCAGCGATGGGCAGAAGCTCGGCCGCACGCTCGGCTTCCCGACCGCCAATCTCGTTTTGCCCGACGATCATCTCCTGAAGCTCGGGATCTATGCCGTGCGGCTGCGGCGCGCCGATGGCACGCTGCACGAGGGCGTCGCCAGTTATGGCCGGCGCCCGACCTTCGACAATGGCGCCGCTTTGTTCGAGACCTATCTCTTCGACTTCTCCGGCGATCTCTACGGCGAGACGGTCGAAGTGTCGCTCTTCGCCTATCAGCGCGAGGAGTGGCGGTTCGAAAGCGTCGATGCGCTGGTGGTGCAGATGCATAAGGATGCCGACGAGGCGAGGGCGCTCTTGGCCGGCGTCACCCCCTTGAGCCCGCTCGATGCCAGGATCGCCTTCTGAGCCGGCGGCGCTTCTTGCCTGTGGGACACGCGCTTTCCTTCACCGGGCGGAGTTGGTAGAGCCTCCCGACATGGGACAGCCGCATCTTCTCCGCATCCGGCGAATTATCCGCCCGGCCTTCTGAGCGATCACGCCGAGGGCCGGGGCCGCGACGATCCCGCACGATTTTCAGAGTAGCCGCACCGCCCCGCCGGGCCGGCCGACGATTGGCAAAACCGATGACCGAAGCGTCCGCAACGACGACGATCGACTATTCCAAGACCCTTTATCTTCCGGAAACGGCGTTTCCGATGCGCGCCGGCCTGCCGGCGGCCGAGCCGGAATGGATCCGCCGCTGGGACGCGATGGATCTCTACGGCACGCTGCGCAAGGAATCCGCCGGCCGGCCGAAATATGTCCTCCACGACGGCCCGCCCTATGCCAATGGCCATCTCCATATCGGCCACGCGCTCAACAAGGTGCTGAAGGACGTCATCACCCGCTCCTTCCAGATGCGCGGCTACGATTCCAACTACGTGCCGGGCTGGGACTGCCACGGCCTGCCGATCGAGTGGAAGATCGAGGAGGAGAACTACCGGGCCAAGGGCAAGGCCAAGCCGGACCTGCACGATTCCGTCGCCATGATCGCCTTCCGGCGTGAATGCCGCGCCTATGCGGAACACTGGGTCGGCATCCAGTCGGAAGAATTCCGGCGCCTCGGCGTGGAGGGCGACTTCAAGGACCCCTACCTCACCATGAACTACGGGGCCGAGAGCGTGATCGCCGGCGAGCTCCTGAAGTTCGCCATGTCCGGCCAGCTCTATCGCGGCTCCAAGCCGATCATGTGGTCGGTGGTGGAGAAGACTGCGCTTGCCGAGGCCGAGGTCGAGTACCAGGACTATGAGAGCGACACGGTCTGGGTGAAGTTCCCGGTTCGCGAGGCGGTCCTCTCCTCGGACGCGTCGACCGATGGCGTCTGCTGGTCCAGTGATGCCGAAAAGGTTGATGCTCTGCGCTCCGCAGCCGTCGTCATCTGGACGACGACGCCCTGGACCATGCCGGGCAACCGGGCCATCGCCTATTCCGATCGCGTCTCCTATGGACTCTACGAAGTGGTGGCGCCGGACGACGCGGAGGCACCGCGTTGGGCCAAGCAGGGTGAACGCTACATCCTCGCCGACGCATTGGCGGCCGACGTCTTTGGTAAAGCGCGCGTGCCGGACGGCGGCTGGCGCCGCCTCGGCGCCGTCAGTGCCGCCGATCTCGCCGGTCTAGTTTGCTCCCATCCGCTCAGCGGCTTTGGCGGCGGCTACGGCTTCGGCGTTCCGCTGCTCGCCGGCGAGCACGTCACCGACGACGCCGGCACCGGCTTCGTCCACACCGCGCCGAGCCACGGTCGCGAGGATTTTGACGTGTGGACCGCGAACCGCCGCGAGCTAGACGCGCGCCGCATCGATACGGCGATCCCCTTCACCGTCGACGACGACGGCTTCTACACCAAGGATGCACCCGGCTTCGGACCGAGCGCCGAGGGCGGCGCGGCCCGCGTCATCGACGACAAGGGCAAGAAGGGCGACGCCAACGACCGCGTCATCAAGGCGCTGATCGCGGCCGGCAACCTGCTGGCCCGCGGCCGCCTGAAGCACCAGTATCCGCACTCCTGGCGTTCCAAGAAGCCGGTGATCTTCCGCAACACGCCGCAGTGGTTTGTCCATATGGACAAGGAGCTCGGCGGCCATGGTCTAACGGCGGACGGGCGCTCCGGTATCACCGTGGATGCCGACGGCGCCAAGCTCGTCGAGGCGGTGACCGCCAGAGGCGGCGCTTACCGCGATCCCGACCTGGTTGCCGGCGGCAGCGCCGGCGAGGACACGCTGCGCTCGCGCGCCCTGAAGGCGATCGACGAGACCCGTTTCGTGCCCGCCGCCGGGCAGAACCGCCTGCGCGGCATGATCGAGGATCGGCCGGACTGGGTGCTGTCGCGCCAGCGTGCCTGGGGCGTGCCGATCTGCGTCTTTGCGGACGAGGACGGCGAGGTCTTGAAGGACGAGGCGGTGAACGAGCGCATCCTTGCGGCCTTCGCCGCGGAGGGCGCCGACGCCTGGTTCGCCGAGGGCGCCAAGGAGCGCTTCCTCGGCAACGGGCACGACGCCTCCAAGTGGACAATGGTGCGCGACATCCTCGACGTCTGGTTCGATTCAGGCTCGACCCATGCCTTCTGCCTGGAAAAGCGCCCCGACCTGAAATGGCCGGCGGACCTCTATCTCGAAGGCTCCGACCAGCATCGCGGCTGGTTCCACTCCTCGCTCTTGGAGAGCTGCGGCACGCGCGGTCGGGCGCCCTACGACGCTGTCCTCACCCATGGCTTCGTCATGGACGAGGAGGGACGCAAGATGTCGAAGTCGCTCGGCAACGTCGTCACGCCCCAGGAGGTTATCAAGCAGTCCGGCGCCGATATCCTGCGCCTCTGGGTCGTCTCCTCCGACTATTCGGAGGATCTGCGGCTCGGCAAGACCATCCTGCAGACCAATATCGACGCCTACCGCAAGCTGCGCAACACGCTGCGCTGGATGCTCGGCACGCTTGCCCACGACACCGGCGAGAGTGTGCCGTTCGCCGAGATGCCGGAGCTGGAGCGCCTGATGCTCCATCGCCTGGCGGAGATCGGCGACGTCGTTGTGAAGGCCTATGACGCCTTCGACTTCAAGCGGATCACCCGCACGCTGCTCGACTTCGCCGTGGTGGAGCTGTCCGCCTTCTACTTCGACATCCGCAAGGACGCGCTTTATTGCGACGCCCCGTCCTCGGTGCGGCGTAAGGCGGCGATCCAGGTGGTGAGGACGCTGTTCGACCATCTCGTGACGTGGCTGGCGCCGATGCTGCCCTTCACCACCGAGGAGGCCTGGCTGTCCCGCTATCCGGAGAGCCGCTCGGTCCATCTGGAAGGCTTCCGCAACGCCGATCCAGCCTGGCGCGACGACGCTCTGGCGGCGAAGTGGCAGCGCATCCGGCTCGTGCGCCGTGTCGTTCTCGGCGCACTGGAGGAGAAGCGGCGCGACAAGGTGATCGGCTCCTCGCTTGAGGCGGCACCCACCGTCTATCTCGGGCAGAAGGATGCCGCGCTGTTCGATGGTCTTGACGCCGCCGACATCTTCATCACCTCCGCCGCGACGATCAAGGCGAGCAACTCCGCGCTTGGCCGCGAGCATCCGGATCTGGCTGGCGACGCCGCCGTGTTCCAGGATGATACGGTCGGACCGGAGATCGTCGTCACCTTCGCCAAGGCAGAAGGGCGCAAATGCGCCCGCTCCTGGAAGATCACCGCGGATGTCGGGTCCGACTCGGAGTTCCCGGATGTCACGAAGCGCGACGCCGAGGCACTGCGGGAGCTCCGCGCGTCGGGCCGCCTGACGGCTGCCTGACCCCGGACGAGGGGCAAGACAGCGCCGCCGGCGCTGCCTTGCTTGCGGCACCGCCGGCGCTCCTATAGAACAGCGCCTTGAATTTTCCAGATTTGAATGAGACGCGCAGAGCCCGTTCCAGGTTCCAACTGGACGAAATCTCTGACCAGACGGCGAGGGGGCCGGACCGTATGCCTTGCAACAACGCCCGCAGTGCCGTCGGCTTCCTGATCCTGTCCGTGGCCGGACTGTCGCTCGCGGGTTGCGTCGGGCCGACCTACGGCACCGGCAGGTCGCAGGGCGAGACCTTGTTCGACGACATGAACAACCTGGTGGCGCTCGGTGGCGACGACAAGGAAGCCATCGACTACTCGCCGCGCGCTGCACTGGTGAAGCCGTCGACCACGACGGTTCTGCCGCCGCCGCAGGAATCGCGCAGCAGTACGGCCGATCCGCGCTGGCCGGAATCGCCCGAGGCGCGCACGAAGCGCATCCGCGAGAACGCCTATCAAGGGGATGACGACACGCCGATCCCGGCGAATGTGATGACCGCTCGCAAGGAGGGCATCACGGATGACCGTATGGCCGCCGCAACGACGTCCCGCACCGGCTACCGGATGCAGAGCGACAACGCCGACACCACCTTGTCGCCGGATGAGCTGAAGTCGGGCAGCGAACTGGTCCGTCAGCGCATCAAGGAGCGCAACCAGGGCAGCCCGACCCAGCGCAAGTATCTGAGCGAGCCGCCGCTGACCTACCGCCAGGCCGCGACGACGGCGCCGGCCAACGATCCGGGTGTCGACGAGGACGTCAAGGCCGCGCGCCTGAAGCGCAACAGCGACAGCCTCGGCGCCAAGCTGAAGAGCCTTCTGCCCTTCTGATCCGGAAAGGCTGTCGCGGCGTCGTCAGCGATCCGGCTCGCCGCGGCGCTCGCGGAAGAAGTCCCTGAGCATCGCAGCGGCTTCGCTCTCGGCGATGCCGGAATAGACCTCCGGCACATGCAGGCAGGTCGGCTGCGCGTAGAAGCGCGCGCCATGATCGACGCCGCCGCCCTTCGGGTCGCCGGCGCCGAAATAAAGCCGGCGGATGCGGGCAAAGGAAATCGCCGCCGCACACATCGTGCAGGGCTCGAGCGTGACATAGAGGTCGGCGCCGGTCAGCCGTTCCGCACCGACAACTTCGCAGGCGCGGCGGATGGCCAGCATCTCGGCATGCGCGGTCGGATCATTGCCGAGCCTCGTTTCGTTGCCGGCAACTGCAAGCACCTCGCCATCCCGTACGACAACGGCGCCGACAGGCACCTCGCCGCGTTGCGCTGCGTCGCGCGCCGCCCCAAGCGCGATCTCCATGAAGTTCATGCGCCAGTCAGCCTCTCGCCCCTCATCGGGGGACCTGATAGACAGCGGCGCAGCAAAGGCAAAGACGATGAGCGACACAAGCGACGGCAACAACGGCAAGAACCGCGGCCCGAAGCGGGGCGGCGGCAGCGGCGGACCGCGGCGGCCTGGCGGACAAGGTGGTCGGGACGGTGACGGCGGACCGCGTCAGGGCCGTTCCTTTGGTGGTGCCGGTCCCCGCGCGGGTCGTCCCGGCGGCGCCCGCAGTGCCAAGCCCGACGCCGCCGATGGTTCGGCCGGCGATGCGCCCCGCAAGAGCGGCGGCTTCCGGCGCGACAGGACGGCGGGTGCCGAAGGGCGCGGCGAGGGCCGTGGCGAGCGCCCGTCCGGTGGCGCACCGCGGCGCTTCGGCAAGCCAGCGGCCGCCAGCGGAGAGGGCGCGCGCGGCGCCGACCGCCCGCGCAAGCCGTTCCGGCCGCGCGAAGACGGCGATGCTGCAGCCGGGGAGCGTCCGCGCAAGACGTTCCGTCCTCGCCCCGATCGCGAGGGCGGCGACGGCGAGGCTCGCCGCCCCCGGCGGGAGCGTCCGGCCGAAGCGTCCGGCGACACGCCGCGCCGGTCCTTCAAGCGAGAGGATGGTTGCGAGGAAGCGCCGCGCCGCCCGCGCCGCAATGCCAGCCCGGATAGCGCCGAAGGCGCCAAACCCTTCCGCCCGCGCAGCCATGGCATGCTCTCCCACGGGCCCCGGCCCGACGCCGACGGCAAGCCGGCGCGCCCGAAGAGCTATGGACGGCTGGCGCCCGATGCGGTCGCGACTGAGCGCAAGCGCCCGCGGCGCGATGCCTCGAGCGAGGCGTCCGAGCGCGGCGAGCGTCCGGCCCGGCGCGAGCGTTCGGAGCCGGTTGCAGCGACGGGCACGATGCGCATCGCGAAGCGGCTCGCCCGTGCCGGCATTGCGTCCCGCCGCGACGCCGAGGGGATGATCGCCGACGGACGCATCAAGGTGAACGGCACGATCCTCGACACGCCCGCGCGCGATGTCACGGGGTCGGATCACATTGAGGTGGACGGTGCGCCGCTGCCGGCGATCGAGCGTACGCGTCTGTGGCTGTTCCATAAGCCGCAGGGGCTCGTCACCACCAACCGCGACCCGGAGGGTCGGCCGACCGTCTTCGACCGCCTGCCGGAGGACATGCCGCGCGTTCTCTCGATCGGGCGCCTCGACATCAACACGGAAGGGCTGCTGCTCCTCACCAATGATGGGGGGCTCGCCCGCATCCTGGAGCTGCCGTCCACCGGCTGGCTGCGCCGCTACCGCGTGCGCGCCCATGGCGCCATCGACCAGGCCAAGCTCGACGAGCTGCGCCAGGGCATTGCCATCGACGGCGTCTTCTACGGCGCTGTGGAGGCGACGCTCGACCGCGAGCAGGGCAGCAATGTCTGGCTGACGGTTGGCCTTCGCGAAGGCAAGAACCGTGAGGTCAAACGCATCCTCGGCCATCTCGGCCTCGACGTGAACCGGCTGATCCGCATCTCCTTCGGGCCGTTCCAGCTCGGCGAGCTGGAGGAGGGCGCGGTGCGCGAGATTCGAGGCCGCACGCTGCGCGACCAGCTGGGCGAGCGCCTGATCGAAGAGTCCGGCGCCGACTTCGATGCGCCCATTGCCAACGTTTTCCCCAACGCGCCGGTCGCCGCAGCGCCCGCTCGCGAGGGCGGTGCCAAGTCGCGCAAGCCGGACAGTGAATGGATTTCCGCGAGCGACACCGCTCCCAACAAGAAGAAGGCCCGCAATGCCAAGCGCGAGGACGCGCTTGGCCGTCTCGATACCCGCGCCCGTCCGGCTGGTGGGGGCGAGGACGGCAAGCTGGCACGCCGTTCGCGACCCGAGCGAGGCGATGGCGAGCGGCCGCAGCGCGCCGAACGCGGCGAGGCACGGCGCGGCCGCGATGATGACAAGGCGCCGTCCGAGCGGCCGTCGCGCCCGCCGATGGGCGGCAAGCGCTCGGCCAATGTCTGGATGGCGCCGGGCGCCCGTCCGCAGGGCAAGCCGAAGGCGGATGCCGGCGGCACGGCTAGGCCGAAGTCGCCCTCGGACCGTCCGGCGCCGGCCGGGGGTAAGGGACCGCGCGGCACGGGCGGGCCGCGTGGCGGCAAGCCGCAGCGTCCCGACCGGGGCTGAGGCAGGATGCGCATCGTCGCAGGCAGCCTGCGGGGGCGCCCGATCGCGGCCCCGACATCCAATGCCATCCGCCCGACCGGCGACCGCACGCGCGAGACGCTGTTCAACATCTTGGCGAGCGAACTCGGGCCTGATCTCGGGGGCGCTCGCGTGCTCGACCTCTTCTCCGGAACCGGGGCGCTCGGTCTGGAGGCGCTGTCGCGCGGCGCCCGCTTCTGCCTCTTTGTGGAGGAGGGCGTTGAGGGGCGCGGCCTGATCCGCACCAATGTGGAGAGCTTCGGGCTGCAGGGCCGCACCAAGATCTTCCGGCGCGATGCGACGGCGCTCGGCGCGGTTGGCACGATCGAGCCCTTCGATCTCGTCTTCGCCGACCCGCCCTATGGCCGCTCGCTCGGCGAGGCAGCGCTGACGAGCGCACTTACCAATGGCTGGCTGCGGGAGGGCGCGCGCTGCGTTCTGGAGGAGGCGGCCAGCGCGCCCTTCGCTTTGCCGGACGGCTTCGCGCTCCACGACGAGCGCCGTGTCGGGGAGACGGTGCTGCGCTTTCTCACGCCGATGCGCGGGGAGAGCTGATGGACCGGCAGGTGCGGCATTCCCGCGCTGCGGTGCCGCCCGCTTCATTCTCCTCAACAAAAACGCAATTGGCGGCGAGGTCTGCCTCTCGCCCGCCGGCCGCACTGGCCGAGAACCGCCAAGTCAAGGATCAAGCGCGCGCATGATATCGAAGATCGGGACGTTTGGGATCGCGGCCTTCGCCGCCTCGCTCCTCATGTCGGCGGCAAACCTCGCCACTGCCCAGGAGGCGCCAGCGCCGCAGCCGCAGACGACCGTCGGCGCGACGGCGACGAGCGAGGCCAAGGCCGAGGAGGCGCGGATCACCACCTTCACGCTGCCGAACGGGCTGGAGGTCGTGGTGCTGCCGGATCATCGCGCGCCGGTGGTGACGCAGATGATTTGGTACAAGGTCGGCTCGGCGGACGAGGCGCCTGGCCAGTCCGGCATCGCCCACTTCCTCGAGCATCTGATGTTCAAGGGCACCAAGGCCCATCCGGAAGGCGCCTTCTCCAAGGCCGTTTCGGACATCGGTGGCGAGGAGAACGCGTTCACCTCCTACGATTACACCGCCTACTACCAGCAGGTTCCCTCCGACGCCCTCGAGATGGTGATGGGCTTCGAGGCGGACCGAATGCAGAACCTGATCCTCGATGATGCCGCGGTCCTGCCGGAGCGCAACGTCATCCTGGAAGAGCGCGGCATGCGGATCGACAACGATCCGGGTGCGCAGCTCTCGGAGGCCTCGCAGGCGGCGCTCTTCCAGAACAGCCCCTACGGCATTCCCGTGATCGGCTGGCGCGGCGAGATGGAGAAGCTGTCGCGCGAAATGGCGATCGCCTTCTACGACAAATATTACACGCCCAATAATGCGACGCTGCTGATCGCCGGCGACGTGACCGCCGAGCGGGTCAGGCAGCTGGCCGATGCGACCTTCGCCAAGGTGCCGCGCCGCGCCGAGCCGGGCGAGCGGATCCGTCCGGCCGAGCCGGAGCCTCTGGCGGCCCGCACGGTGACGCTGACCGATCCGAAGGTGACGCAGCCCTCGATGCAGCGCCTCTATCTCGTGCCGTCCGAGACGACGGCCGAGGGCCGCGAGGCCGAAGCCCTCGACGTACTCGCTGACATTCTTGGCGGCGGCACCACCAGCCGCCTCTATCGCAGCCTCGTCTCCGGCCAGGGCATCGCCGCCGGCGTCGGCGCCTATTATTCCGGTACGGCGCTGAACGACGGGCAGTTCATCGTCTACGGATCGCCGCGTGGCGCTGCGACGATCGACGCGATTGAGACCGGCATCAATGCCGAGATCACCAAGATCATCGAGAAGGGCATCACCGCCGACGAGCTGGAGCGCGCCAAGAACCGCGTTCGCAAGAACGTCATTTACCTGCGTGACAGTCAGACGGCGATGGCGCGGCGCTACGGCGCGGCGGTCTCAACGGGCCAGACGATCGAGGACGTGCAGAAGTGGCCGGAGCGGATCGAGGCGGTGACCGTCGATGACGTCAATGCTGTCGCGCGCAAGTACCTGCAGCCTAAGCGTTCGGTGACCGGGTACCTGAAGCCGCAGCCGGACGGCGACAAGCGGTCCTGATGGTCAATCTTGCGAGGGAGCTTCAGCGCGTGACACGGCTTTCCACAACCATCGCCACTCTCGCCGGCACTGTCGGCCTCTGGCTTGGCGGCTCGCTGGCCATCCTCGGCCCTGCCGAGGCGGTCGAGATCCAAGAGGTCACGAGCCCGGGCGGCATCAAGGCTCTTCTGGTCGAGGATTATTCCAATCCGCTGATCGCGATGAAGTTCGCCTTCAAGGGCGGCGGCTCGACGCAGGACGCCGCCGGCAAGGAGGGCACCGCGAACCTGATGTCGGGGCTGCTCGACGAAGGTGCAGGCGACATCTCCAGCCAGGCGTTTCAGGAGAAGCTCGACGAGCTCGGCGTCTCGCTCAGCTATGACGCGACCTATGACAGCTTCTCCGGCAGCTTCCGCACCATCACCGAGTTCGAGGACGGCGCCTTCGACCTCCTGAAGCTGTCGGTGACGGAGTCCCGTTTCGACGAGGAGCCGGTGGAGCGCATTCGCGGGCAGATCGCCGCCGGCATCATCGCCAATGAGCGCGATCCCGGCGAGCTCGCCTCCAAGGCATGGCGGGAGACAATCTTTCCCGGCCATCCCTATGCGCGCCCGAAAGACGGCACGGTGGACACGCTGAAGGCCGTGACCAAGGCCGATCTCCAGGACTTCCGCCGCCGTACCTTCGGCAGGGACAACCTGATCGTCGGTGTCGTCGGCGCGATCGATCCGGCGACCCTTGGCAAGCGTCTCGACGAGGTCTTCGGCTCGCTGCCGGCGAAAGCCGAGCTGACGCCGGTCGCCGACATCGCGCCGGTTACGGGCAAGCGGGTGGACGTCGATCTTGGCGTGCCGCAGACGCAGATCCAGTTCGCGCTGCCGGGCGTCAAGCGCGATGCACCCGACTTCTTCGCCGCCTTCCTGATGAACCAGATCTTCGGTGGCGGCTCCTTCACCTCGCGCCTCTATACCGAGGTGCGCGAGAAACGCGGTCTTGCCTATGGCGCCTCGTCCTGGCTCGCGACCTTCGACCACACCGCCGTGCTCGGTGCCGCGACCGCTACGCGCTCGGACAAGGCGTCCGAAAGCGTCAAGATCATCGAGGGCGAGATCAATCGCATGGCAAGCGAGGGTCCGACGCCCGAGGAACTGGCGAAGGCCAAGGAGTATGTGAAAGGCTCCTACGTCATCAACAATCTCGATTCCTCGCTGTCGATCGCCTCGACCCTCGTCGGCATCCAGCTCGACAATCTTGGCATCGACTACATCGACAAGCGCAAAGGGCTGATCGACGCCGTGACGATGGACGAGGTGAAGGCCGTGGCCAAGAAGCTCCTTTCGGTGCAGCCGACCATCATCACGGTCGGCCCGGCCGGAGCCTGAGCCAATGAGCACCGCGCCGCTTGCCCTCGCGCTCGGCGGCGGCGGCGCGCGCGGACTCGCCCACATCCATGTGCTCGAGGCGCTGGACGAGCTCGGCGTCGTGCCGAGCCGCATCGCCGGCTCCTCCATCGGTGCCATCATCGGCGCGGCCTATGCCGCGGGCCTCAGTGGCGCGGCGATCCGTGACGACGTCCTCACCAGCTTCTCGCGCAAGCGGCTTGTTGCCGGCCGCCTGTGGCAGACGCGGCCGCAGAGCTTCAGCGACTTCGTCGCCGGTGGCGGCCTCCGGCTGGGCCAGCTGAACGCCGAACGTGTGCTGGCGGCCTTCCTGCCGCCGACCGTCGCCGTGACCTTCGATAAGCTGACAATCCCGCTGACGGTGATCGCGACGGACTTCTACGCCTGCAAGGAGTGCCCCATTGAGACGGGCGACGTCCTCAGCGCGCTCGCCGCCTCCGCCGCGCTGCCGGCGGTGTTCCGCCCGGTGCGGCGGGAGGGCCGCATCCTCATCGACGGCGGCATCTACAACCCGCTGCCCTTCGACCGGCTGACCGGCCGCGGCGAGATGGTGGTCGCGGTGGACGTCACCGGCGGACCGGAGGGCGATGCCGGTCGGCTGCCGACGACGATGGAGGCCATGTTCGGCGCTTCGCAGCTGATGATGCATTCGATGATCGAGACGCGGCTGAAGATCTCCTCGCCCGACCTGTTGCTGCGCCCGTCGGTCTCGCGCTACCGCGTGCTGGACTTCATGCGCGCCCGCACGATTCTCGACGAGACGTTGCCCTTCAAGGAAGAGGCCAAGCGCGGCATCGGTGCGCTTCTGGACCTCCCGCTGCCCGAAGTCGAACCGTTCGAGCCACGGCTGGCCGCCGCTGCCGCAATGGCGCATCTGCAGGCGCGCTGACGGCGAACGCCACGGCTCGCCCTCCTGTCGGCGGCCGTCAGGATTATTGAACCGCCGTCTCTTCGAGGAACCGCATGAGGCCGGTCTCGACGCGGCTGAGCCCGGCGCGCTGGCGGCCTCTGAGGAGATCCTGCGGCAGCCTGTCTTCCTCGAAGGCGGTGACGATCTCCGGATGGACGTAAGAAGCGCGGGCGACCGCGGGCGTGTTGCGCAGGAGCTGGCTGACCGAGCGCATCGCCGAGGCCACCGCCCGCTTCTTCTTGGACTCCGTATCGGCGCTCTCGCCCACTTCCTCGATCAGGTAGCGCAGCGCCTCGGCCGAGCCGTGGAAGGTGCGGAAGTCCTTGGCGGAGACGTTCGCCTGCGCCGCCTCGTGCAGGTAGTCGTTGAGGAGGTTCGCCGTCAGCGTCCGCTGCTTCTTCTTCTCGCCGGGAAAGTGGAAGAGGCGCTCCCCCTTGCCGACCCGGATGCGCTTCAGCGTCTTCACGACCGTTCGGTCGCGAATCTCGATCCGGTGGCTCTTGTTGGACTTGCCGATGAAGTTCAGCGTCGCCGCATTCTGGGTGATGCGCAGGTTCCCCTTGCGCAGCGAGGCGACGCCGCGCCCGCCGTCCTCGGCATATTTCTCATGCCCGGGCCTGAGGCTGGCGATGTCGATCAGCCGGGCCGCCGTTGCGGCGGTCAGGGCCCGGTCCATGTTGCGCCGGCGCATGTCCTTCTCGACCCGCCGGCGCAGCTTCGGCAGCGCGCGCCCGAAGCGTAGCAGCCGCTCGGTCTTTACCGCGTTGCGCACGTTCACCCAGCGGTCGTGGTAGCGGTATTGCAGCCGGCCTTTCTCGTCGCGGCCGATGGCCTGGATGTGTCCGTTCTCGTCGATGCAGACGCGCACGTCCGTCCAGGCCGGCGGCAGCACCAGCGCCTTGATGCGCTCCTTGATGCGGACATCGGTGACCGTCTCGCCGCTGCCGAAGCAGATCGAGTGACCCTTGCCGCGCTTGCGGCGCTCGATCTCGAAGGATTGCGGATCCACCATGACGAGGCCGTGCCGCTCGGCGTGGTAGGCAAGGCGCTTGTTCATGGGGCCGCTGCAAACTCCGGACGAAACGACGTGCGGCGGCAACGGCGCTGGTGAGCGCAAGTTCCGCCCGCAAGCGGCAGTGCGTCGAAAGGCGTCAACTTGAAGCGGCGTCAGCGGCCGCGCTCGTTCTCGGAAGCGCGACGCCGTCCCCTGAAGCTTTGGCCGCGCCGCCGGCTCCTCGAGCTCGACTCGGCCGCCTGCACTGTCGAGGCCGCATCCTCACGCGGCGGCGTTTTCGGCTTCACCAGCGGCTCCGGCGTCATGGCCCGCGTCGTCACCATGTGGTTGCCGGCGTAAAGGCCTTCGGCCTCCTGCAGCTTCAGGCGCTCCAAGTCGCGTCGGCGCACGTCCTCGACGATCCGGGTGGCGAGTTCGTCCTCGATACCGAGCCCGGTGAGCGTCGCACCACCGAAGCTCAAGGCCGACTCCACCGTCTCGCGGATCTCGTAGTCGACGCCGCGCGCCCGCAGCGATAAAGCGTGCCCGCGGTCGTAGGAGCGCACATAGAGGCTGACATTGGGGAAGTCGTCACGGATCAGGTCGACGATGCGGTCGGTCGTCTCACGGCTGTTGGTGCAGACGGCGACGAGCCGGGCCTTGCGGATCCCGGCTGCCTCCAGCACCTCGCGCCGAAGGCCCGATCCAAAATAGATGCGGAAGCCGAAGGCGGTCGCGCTGCGGATGCGCTCGGCAGAAGAATCGAGGATGGTCACGTTGATTCCGCTCGACAAGAGCACCTGCGCGACGATCTGGCCAAAGCGGGAGAAGCCGATCATCAGCACCTCCGACCCGGCGCCTTCGAAGTCCTCTTCCAGTTCCTCCACGGCCGAATCGTCGGAGAAGCGGCGTCCGAGCCAGGCAGAGAGCGGCGTCAGCGCCATCGACAAGGTGACGATGGCAACGAGGAGCGACGAGGTTTCGGCCGGAAAGATCATCCGGCCTGCTGCTGCGCTAAACAGCACGAAGGCGAACTCGCCGCCCTGCGGCAGCAGCGAAGCGATGCGGCTTGCAAGGTCCCGGCCTTCGCCGAAGATGCGCGCGAGGAGATAGAGGACCCCGGCCTTGATGGCCATCAGCGCCGGTGCCGCGACCAGGATGACCGGCCACTGCGCCTCGATGACGGCGAGGTCGAGCGACAGGCCGACTGCGATGAAGAAGAGGCCGAGCAGCAGGCCGCGGAACGGCTCGATATTGGCTTCGAGCTCGTGCCGGTAGGACGACTCGGCCAAAAGCACGCCGGCGACGAAGGCACCCATCGCCATGGAGAAGCCGGCCGCCTGCATCAGCAGCGCGGCACCCAGCACGACGAAGAGGGCAGCGCCGATCATCACCTCGCGCGCGCCGGCGCTCGCCATGATGCGGAACAGCGGGTTGAGGAGGTAACGCCCCGCTGCCAACAGCGCCACCAGCGCGCCGACGGCGGTCGCGACGCGAACGGGATCGATGCTCGCCTGTTCGCCACCCGGCGCCAGCAGCTCGATGGCGGCCAGCAGCGGCACGATCGCCAAATCCTGGAACAGCAGCACCGAAAAGGCCGCCTGGCCGTGACGCGTATTAGTCTCGCCGGTTTCTTCGAGGAGCTGCAGGCCGAAGGCGGTCGAGGACATGGCAAGGCCGAAGCCGATGACAGTGCCGGCGTGCCAATCGATGCCGATCAGGACGGTGAGCGCGGTCAAAGCCAGTCCGGTGACCACGACCTGTGCAAGGCCGAGCCCGAAGATCTGGCGTCTCAGGGCCCAAAGGCGGCTCGCTTTCAGCTCCAGACCGATGATGAAGAGCAGGAACACGACGCCGAGCTCGCCGATATGGAGGATACGTCCGTTCTCGCCGTCGATCAGGCGCAGCACCGGTCCCATCAGCACGCCGGCGGCGAGATAGCCGAGCACGGTGCCCAGACCGAGCCGCTTGAAGACGGTGCCGGCCAGGATGCCGCCGCCGAGAAGGAGAACGGCCTCGAGGAAAAGCGATGAGGTTTCTTCCACGGCGGGTATCCGGCCCCTATCTGCGTAGGATCGCCGCGCCGCCCATGCGGAGCGAATCCGCCTGCTTGATGGGCGCGGCGTTGCACAATAGATGGTTCGCATCCGGATTCACTAGGCCCCCATATGGATGATCAATCCTCAAGGCTGCTCGGCCTCGCAGAGCGGCTGATCGACACCGCCTTGAAAAGCGGGGCGGACGCGGCCGATGCCGCGGTGATGCGCTCGTCCTCGCGCTCGGCGTCCGTGCGGCTGGGAGCCGTCGAATCGACGGAGAGCTCCGAAAGCGAGGATCTGGCGCTGAGGGTCTTCGTGGGCCGGCGCGTCGCCACCGTCTCGGCCGATGTCAGCACCGAGATCGGGCCGCTGGTCGAGCGGGCGGTCGCCATGGCGAAGGTCTCGCCGGAGGATCCGTTTGCCGGCCTCGCCGATCCGGACAGGCTGTGCGACGGCGACCTCGATCTCGACCTCTACGATCCGACCGAGGTGCCGACGGAGGCGCTGGTCGAGGCGGCTCTGGCGGCGGAGGACGCGGCACGCGCCGTGCCGGGGATCACCAATTCCGGCGGCGCCGGTGCATCGGCCGGAACCTCCGGCCTGGTCCTCGTGACATCCACCGGATTTGCGGGCGCGCGTCGCCGCTCCGGCTTCTCCCGCTCCGTCAGCGTCATTGCCGGCGAGGGCACGGGGATGCAGCGCGACTACGACTTCGATTCGCGCATCCACTATGGCGATCTCGATCCGGCCGAGGCGATCGGGCGGCGGGCGGGCGAGCGGACGGCGCGACGCGTCGGGCCGCAGAAGGTTGAAACCGGGCGCTACCCCGTCATCTTCGATCCCCGCATCTCGCGTGGCGTAGTCGGGCACATCCTCGGCGCCATCAACGGCGCGGCGATCGCAAGAGGCACCAGCTTTCTCAAGGACCGCATGGGCGGGCGCATCCTGCCGGCGGACGTCTCCATTATCGACGAGCCGCTGCTGCGCCGCCGCTCCGGGTCGCGGCCCTTCGACGGCGAGGGCATCCGCGGCGACAGCCTGCCGCTGGTGGAGAACGGGGTCCTGCGCAACTGGCTGCTCGACACGGCAACGGCAAAGGAACTCGGCCTGACCACCAACGCTCGCGCGTCCCGATCCTCGTCCGGTGTCTCGCCCTCGGCTTCCAACGTCATCGTGACGCCCGGCTCCCGGTCGCCGGCGGCGCTGATCGGCTCGATCAGCCGCGGCCTTTATGTCGACGAGTTGATCGGTCACGGTGCCGATCTCGTCACCGGCGACTACAGCCGCGGCGCCTCTGGCTACCTCATCGAAAACGGCGAATTGACGGTCCCGGTCTCCGAGCTGACGATCGCGGGCAATCTGAAGGACATGCTGCTCGACCTGGCCCTGGCGGACGATCTCGACGAACGCTTCTCGATCGTGGCGCCCACCATGCTGCTCGGCACGATGACCGTGGCGGGCCGCTGATGGCGAGCGATGCGACGGCCGAACTGGAGCTGATCACGGCGGCGGCGCGGGAAGCGGCGGCGATCGCCATGGGCTTCTTCCGCCGCGACCCGAAGGTCTGGTGGAAGGAAGGCAATTCGCCGGTCAGCGAAGCGGATTTCGCCGCCGACAACATCCTGCGTGAAACGCTGCTCGGTGCGCGGCCAGGCTATGGCTGGTTGTCGGAGGAGACCCCCGTCGAGGCGGCCGCACATACGACCGAGCGCTTCTTCGTGATCGATCCGATCGACGGCACTCGCGCGTTCCTGCGCGGCGAGGAGACCTGGTGTGTGTCGGTGGCGGTCATCGAGAACGGTCGTCCGATCGCCGGCGTCATCGATGCGCCTGCCCTTGGCGAGGTGTTCGTCGCCACCGCAGGCGGCCCGGCCTTGCTGAACGGCGTGCCGCTCAGCGTCTCGGCGGCAGATGACATGCGTCCGCTGCACGTGGCGCTCCCCGACACGGTTCACCGCAAGCTTGGACGCAAGGCGACGGCCAGCCTCAGTCTGGCGCCGAGCGTGCCGTCACTCGCCTATCGCCTCGTCATGGTGGCGGATGGACGGCTGGACGGCACGGTGATCCGGCCGCGCGCCAACGACTGGGACATCGCCGCCGGTGATCTCATTCTGGAGCGGGCGGGCGGCTCACTCTGCGACCTCCAGCATCAGCCGCGCCACTATCGTCTGGAAGGCAAGGAGCACGGCTACCTGTTCGCCGCGGCCGACCACGCCGTCCCGGCGATCCGCGCCTTGGCTCTGGACGCCGAAGCACGATAATCGCAAGAAGGGTGGAGCGACAGGAGCGATCATGGCCGTTGAGCAGGAACCCAAGCAGAGACTTCACCTCGTCTTCGGCGGCGAGATGAAGAGCTTCGACCGAGTCGAGTTCAAGGATCTCGATCGGCTTGATCTCGTCGGGATCTATCCCGACTATGCCTCGGCGCTCGCTGCATGGCGCGGCAAGGCCCAGGAAACGGTCGACAACGCGTCGATGCGCTACTTCATCGTCCACATGCATCGACTTCTCGATCCTGAGAACGCTTGAAGGTCGAACGCTGGACGCGACGCGCGAGATGGCAGTGACCGAACGGTCGAAACGGGCGACGGGCAGAGACACTGCGCCGGCCCGCCGCCATGCCCTGCGTTCGATGTCCCTCTCGAAGCGCTGGCGGCGTTTGCGGCGCCGGCTGATGGAAAGCCCGGTTCTGCATGCTGGCGCTGGCGCGCTCGTCTACTGGCTTCTGGTCGCGGTCCGGCGCTGTCAGCGTCTGGCGCCCGGCTCCAGCGACTGGACGCAGGTGTTGACGTCGGAGCATCCGGCGATCGTCGGCCTCTGGCACGGCCAGCATCTGCTCGCGCCATTCTTCCGCCCGAAGACGCTGCCTTACGTGGCACTTCTGTCGCGCAACCGCGACGCGGAGATCAATGCGTCTGTGGTCGAGCGCTTCGGCATCAGCACCGTGCGCGGCTCAGGCGGTCGCGCCCGCGAGGTCGGGCAGCGCGACAAGGGCGGCGTTCGCGCCCTGATCGCGCTTCGGCGCCTGCTCGGCGAAGGGACGGGTGTCTGCATGATTGCCGATGTGCCGAAGGGTACCCCGCGCGAGGCCGGCCTCGGCATCGTCACGCTTGCCCGGATCTCGGGACGGCCGATCATCCCGTCGGCCGCGGTCACGAGCCGCCGCCACGTCATCGAAAGCTCCTGGGACAAGACGAGCGTGCCGCTGCCTTTCGGCACGCTCGCCGTCGTGCTCGGCGCGCCGATCCTCGTGCCCGCTGATGCCGACGCGGTCCTGCTGGAGGAAAAGCGGCGCGAGGTAACGCGCGCCATCGAGGCGGCCAATGTCGAGGCCCTGCGTCTGGCGGAGGGACGCCCGTGAGCGATCTTCTGGCCCGGGCAGCCCTGACCGCCTACCGCTTCGCCGGATCGCTCGCCTATCCCATGCTCGGCCCCTATGTCGGCTGGCGGGTGTCGCGCGGCAAGGAAGATAAGCTGCGCCGGCGTGAGCGCTACGGCTTTGCCAGCGTCGGGCGGCCCGGCGACGGGCCACTGATCTGGATGCATGCCGCAAGCGTTGGCGAGAGTGCCGCGGTGACGCCGTTGGTGCGCGCGATCGCCGCCGAAGACATCCGCATCGTGATGACGACCGGGACCACCACCTCGGCTGCGATGGTGGAGGAACGGCTCGGCGACTGCGTCATCCATCAATATGTGCCGCTCGACCTCAAACCCTCCGTGTCGCGCTTTCTCGATCATTGGCGTCCGGATGTCGCGATCGTGGCCGAAAGCGAGATCTGGCCGATGACGATGCTGGAGCTCGGCCGCCGCCGCGTGCCGCAGATCCTTGTCAATGCACGGCTTTCGGACCGTTCCTTCAGCCGCTGGAAGTCGGCGCCGTCGCTGGCCGAAGCGCTGATGGAGAACCTCTCGCACGTCGTTGCCCAGTCCGAGATCGACGGTGAGCGCTATCATCTTCTCGGCGCACGCGCCGTGACCGTGGCCGGCAACCTCAAGGCCGACACGACCCCGCCGCCCTTTGAGGCCGGGGAATTGTCGGCGCTGCGCGCCGCGATCGGCGGCCGACCGGTCTGGGCGGCGGTCTCCACCCACGCGGGCGAGGAGGAGATGGCGGCAACCGTGCATCAGATGGTGAAGGCGCGCCGTCCCGGCATCCTCACCATCATCGTGCCGCGCCATGCCGAACGCGGTGACGAAGTCGCCGCCATGCTTGCCGCCGCCGGCCTGAAGGTCGCCCGTCGCGGCCGCGGCGAAGCGCCGACGCAGGAGACCGACGTCCTTCTCGGCGACACGATGGGCGAAATGGGCCTTTATCTGCGGCTCACCGAGATCGCATTCGTGGGCAAGTCAGTGAGTGCGCAAGGCGGGCAGAACCCGCTGGAGGCGGCGATGCTGGGCACGGCCATCCTCTCCGGCCGCTACGTCCAGAACTTCCGTGACGTCTATCAGCGGCTGCTTCGCAATGGCGGCGCGCGCCTCATCCGCGATGCCGAGAACCTGTCCGGCGAGGTGGAGCGCCTGCTCGGCGAGCGGGATCTCCGGCAGAAGATGATCACCGCGGCGGACGCCACGGTCGGCGAGATGCGCGGCGCGCTCTCCCGCACGATGCAGGCGCTGGAGCCCTTTCTGCATCCCTTGAAACTGTCGAACAGCCTGGAGAGGCGCGAGCGGGGCCTCGCCGGCCGATGATGGCCGGAGAGACGCCGCCCTTCTGGTGGCGGACACACTCCTGGCAGGCGGTGCTGTTGGCGCCGGCGGCGGCGATCTACGGCGCGGCGGCGCGCTGGCGGCTCGATCATGGCGAGCGAGCCGAGGCCGGGGTACCGGTGATCTGCATCGGCAATTTCACCGTCGGCGGCGGCGGCAAGACGCCGACGGCGATCGCGATCGGCCGTGCCGCGCAGCAGCTCGGCTACCGGCCGGGCTACGTGTCCCGTGGCCATGGCGGCGCGGCGGCACGCCCGATGCTCGTCGATCCCGCCCACCATGATGCCCGCACGGTCGGCGACGAGCCGCTGCTGCTCGCCGCCGTCGCGCCAACCGCCGTTGCGGTCGACCGCAAGCAGGGCGCCGAACTGCTGCGGCGCCAGGCGGGCTGCGACTTCGTCATCATGGACGACGGGTTCCAGAGCGCCCGGCTCACCATGGACTACGCGCTGCTGGTGATCGACGCGGGACGCGGGCTCGGCAACGGCCATGTCGTGCCGGCGGGGCCGTTGCGCGCGCCGCTGACGGATCAGATCCGCCACGCGACGGCGCTCTTGGTGATCAGCCAGGGCTCGGCGGGTGACGCCGCGATCCGGCGGACCGCCCGCGGCAACCGCCCCGTCTTCGAGGCAAGGCTCGTGCCGCAAGATCCCGAAGCGCTGGCCGGTCAGCGCGTGCTCGCCTTTGCCGGCATCGCCGATCCCGACAAGTTCTACCGGACGCTTCGGGAGATGGGCGTCGAGATCGGTGCGACCCGGGACTTTCCGGATCATCACCCGCTGAGCGCGGCCGAGATGGCGGAACTGACGGAGCAGGCGGAGCGGGAGGATTTGCTGCTCGTCACCACCCGCAAGGATGCCGCGCGCCTGTCACCGGTGACGGACGAGGCGCGCGCCTTTCAGGCCGCGGTCAAGGTGCTCGACGTCGAGCTGGTCTTCGAGCCGGATACGCTTGGCGAGCGCATCATCCGCGAGACGGTCGAAGGCTTTCATCGCCGCCGCTTCGGCTAGAGCATCATCCTGATGTCAGGTGAGGGGGCTCAGCGCCCGCCGCCCTGTGCCTCAGTCGCGCGTTTGAAGGAGGCCGCGGCGTCGACGTAAGGCTCCTGACGCTCGACGCTCCAGTATTTCAGGAGGTCGAGCGGGATCGCCTCGCCGGTCACGGCGCAGCGCACATAGGCACCCGGGCGGATGACTTCGAAGTCGGGCGTGCCGTAGCGCAGCTTGGCTTCGCCGCCGCTGTCCATGCGGTTCATGTCGCGCCTCGCTTGTTGTGTGGCCGGTGGGTAGACCCGGCAGCTTCATATCGGAACAGCATCGAACCGCCGCAAAAGTCAACGCCGGCCGAACAGCTTCTCGATGTCGGCAAGCTTCAGCTCAATGAAGGTCGGCCGCCCGTGGTTACACTGGCCGGCGCCTGGCGTGACTTCCATCTGGCGCAGGAGCGCATTCATTTCCTCCGGCCGCATCCGACGTCCGGAGCGCACCGAGCCGTGGCAGGCGATGGTCGCGGCGACATGGTCGAGCCGCTCGCGCAAGCGCTCCGGCGTCCCGAAGTCGGCGATCTCGTCGGCCAGATCGCGCACCAGCCGCTGGCAGTCGACGGTCCCGAGAAGGGCAGGGGTCTCGCGCACCGCCACAGCGCCGGGTCCGAAACGCTCCAGATGCAGGCCGAAGCGGGCGAGCGACGGCGCCGCTTCCGCCAGGCGATCGACATCGTCCTCAGGCAGGTCGACGATCTCGGGCAGCAGCAGGAGCTGCGAGGCCGCCGGCTTGTCATGGAGTGCCGTCTTCAGCGCCTCGTAGACGAGCCGCTCATGCGCGGCGTGCTGATCGACGATGACGAGACCGTCCGCCGTCTCCGCGACAATATAGGCATCGTGCAGCTGCGCCCGCGCCGCCCCGAGCGGATAGTCGCCGGAGGCGGATGAAGGCGCCGCTGCGTCGGCGGAAGCGCCCGGACGCTCATGCGCAGGCGGCGATGGCTGCCACGCATCGTCCTCGGCCGCCGAAGGTGAGAATTCGGCGGAAAACGATCCGTCCAGCGGCCGGTAAGGCGATGCCGCGGGATCGTAGCGGCTCTGCCGGTCCTCGCCGAAACCGCCGGCATATCCGTTGGAGCGGGCCGTGTAGGATGCTGCGTAGGAGGATGTCGCGCTACCCGGTGCGAAGCCCTCGAAACGCGCCGTTGCGGCCGCCGCGGCGCCGTCCGGGCGAAACCGCGCCAGCAGCCCGGCCGCGCCTGCCGTCGAGCCGCGCAGGCCTTCGGCCGCAAAAGCCTGCCGGATGGCGCCGACCACCAGCCCGCGGACCAGACCCGGATCGCGGAACCGCACGTCCGCCTTGGCGGGATGGACGTTGACGTCCACCTCTGCCGGATCGAGCGTCAGGAACAGGACGGCGATCGGGTGCCGGTCCTTGGCGATGACGTCGGCATAGGCGCCGCGCAGCGCCGACATCAGAAGCTTGTCGCGCACCGGGCGGCCGTTGACATAGAAGAACTGGAACAGCGCATTGCCGCGGTTGAAGGTCGGCAGGCCGGCGAAGCCGTCAAGCCGCACGCCCTCCCGCTCGGCGACGATCGGAATAGCATTATCGGCAAAGTCCTCGCCGACGACCGCAGCCGTTCGGCGAAGCGCCTCATTCGCGCCGACAGCATCGAAGACGGTGCGGGTGCGGTCCGGCCCGGAGAGTTCGAAGCGCACCTGCGGGAACGCAATGGCGATGCGGCGCACCACGTCGGTGATCGCCCCGCTCTCGGCGCGCTCGCCCTTCAGGAACTTCAGCCGCGCCGGAACGGCGTGGAAGAGGTCGCGCACCTCGACGATGGTGCCGCCCGACAGCGCGGCCGGGCGCGGTCCATCGAGCCGTCCCCCGTCGACGGCGATCTCATGCGCGCCCTCCGCGCCGCGCGCCCGTGAGCGCAAAAGGAGCCGCGCCACCGAGCCGATCGAGGGCAGCGCCTCACCGCGGAAGCCAAGCGTCGCCACGGCCAGGAGATCGTCACTCAGCTTGGAGGTGCAGTGGCGGCGCACGGCGAGCGGCAGTTCGTCGGCCGGGATGCCGCAGCCATCGTCGCTCACCCGGATCAGGCTCTTGCCGCCGCCGGCCGTGGCGATCTCGATCCGCCGCGCACCGGAATCCAGCGCGTTCTCCACCAGCTCCTTCACCACGCTCGCCGGGCGCTCCACCACCTCGCCGGCGGCGATGCGGTCGATCACGGTTTCGGACAGCTGGCGGATGGGCATGAAGGCTCGTCGATTGCGGCCGGCATCAAGCGCGCCGGCGCGATTCCATGTCGTGCATCCTAGAGCATTTCCGGCGAACACGGGATCGCTCTGTTTGGCGGTCCGCCGTGGTGATCCACGCGGAGGCTCGCGAAGGTCGTAGCGGGGCTACGGCCGAGACGAGCCGACAAAGTGGGCGCCCGGCG
>NZ_PKMZ01000020.1 GCF_002893625.1 Mangrovicella endophytica
ATGGAAGAGAAGCTGCGCTTCGCGATCCGCGAAGGCGGCCGTACCGTCGGCGCCGGCATCGTGTCGTCGATCGTCGAGTAAGACGATCGGCGTCGGTGCCGATAAGCGCCGACGGCTTTGAAACAGTGAGCGCCAACGGGCAATCGCCCGCCGGCGCGGGCGGCGCCGGCATCGTGTCGTCGATCGTCGAGTAAGACGATCGGCGTCGGTGCCGATAAGCGCCGACGGCTTTGACACAGTGAGCGCCAGCGGGCAATCGCCCGCCGGCGCGGGCGGCGCCGGCATCGTGTCGATCGTCGAGTAAGGACGACAGCCTGGCGCGCCCCGTGATAGGGGCGCGCCGGTTCTGCCCCACGGGGCGGCAGTCTTGGATCAAGCAAAGGCGGTCGAGCGCTCAGGCGCTCGGCCGCCTTTTTCGTTTCGGCTAGCGCCAGATCCCGAAGTGCTCCTGAAGGTAGCGGATCGAGCCGCTATTCGCCTCACTGCGCCGATGCCCGGCGACGGCGGACTTGTAGAGCGGATCGACATCGCCTGCGTCGGCTGCCGCCGGCTTCTGCAGGTCCTGCGGCAGCCAGATGCGAATGCCGCGCCGCGCCAGCATCCCGGACAGCCAGACGTCGTCGACGCCCCAGCAGACGTCGGGTATCTGATAGGCCACATCGTCGAAGAAATGCGGGCGCACGACGACGCCGCCAAGCCCGAGCAGAATATCGGCGTAGCCGGCTGACCTGATCTTGCGCCGCGTCTCGGGTTCGACGGGGCTGCGGGAGAGCGCGCCTTTGATCAGCGAGCGGATCTGCCTCAGGCGGTACTCGGCATCGATGGAGCGGCCACGGCGTATCGCTCGCGGCTCGATCGCCGACTGCCTCGGGCCCTTCAGCGTCTTGCCCAGCAGCGCGACGCATTCGTCCGGCCGCTCAGCCTGTGCCTCGAACAGGCCTCCCGCCCAGTCGCTGCGAAACAGACGGTCATCGTCGCAGAAGAGGATGCTGGCGTCGGTGCCGGCAAAGTCTCGTACGGCGAACAGCACTTTCGAGGCCGGACCCAGATCGTCATCCGTCCTGATGACGCTGATTCCCTCCGGCACCTGCGGAGCCGCTCCGTCATAGTCCGGAAAGCGCCGGTACCGACGCGGCACATACAGCCGGATCTCGTCCATGGCGGTACGCTGCCGGAGCAGGCTCAGAAGGGTTGGCTGGATGACCGAAAAGCGCGGCGGGATCGTCGTCAGCGAGATGATACGCATTACCAGGTCCGGGATCGCGCAAGGCGCATGGCGGTGTTCATCAAGACGGCGGGCGGCGTTTGACGGCCTGCACCTGCTGTCAGTAGGACATCCAGCATAAGACATATTCGTTCCTCTGCGCAGGAGCGCTTCGGAGACATTGCGTGCGAGTCTGGACCGTCAGCGAAGAAAAGGCTGGTACGCTGACGCAGTGCCTCGGCGTCGCGGCTCATCTGACCGACGCTCCCGTCGTCCTGAAGATCGGGCGTCTGCCGCGATGGCGCAGGGGGCTTTTCTCGCCCTACCGGGCAACGAAGCGGCCCGAGCCCGACGTCATCATCTCCTGCGGCTGGTTTGCCGAACGGCATGTCGCCCGCATCAAGGAGCGCTTCGGCGGGCGGCCGCTGACGGTGCATCTGCAGCCGCCGCAGCCACAGTCTCGTGCCGTCTACGATCTTGCCTTCGTGTCTCGCCATGACTGGCAACAACCGCGCCTCGACGGGACGCAGTATCACGAGATGATCGGGGTGCCGCACCGGGTCACACGCGCTGGCCTGCAGGACCGCCGGCCCGCCGCCCGCGCCCGTCTGCTGCCGGAGGATGTCGGCCAGCCTGTCGTCGCGATGCTGCTCGGGGGGCCGAACGGCGCCTACGACTATGACCAAGGCACCATCGCCGATCTCCGTCGGTCCGCCGAGACTCTCGCCGATAGCGGTTGGAAAGTGTTCGTCTCGACATCGCGGCGCAGCCGGCCGGAACTCTTGGCGACCCTGCTGCAGATCGAGAATCCGAACCTGCATGTCTGGGACCGGACGGGCGACAACCCCTACCTCGACTATCTGGCGGCGGCCGACGCCTTCATCATCGGCAAGGATACGGTGACCATGCATTGCGAGGCGCTGATGTCGGGCAAGCCCGTCTACAGCTGCGATCTGAAAGCCATCCCGGGCGAGCGGCTGGAGAAGTTCGAGTGGTTCCACCACGACCTTCAGGAGACGCTCCGGCTGACGCGGCGCTTCACCGGCAGCCTCAACCCCTATCCCTACAATTATGAGGCGCCGGCGGAGATGATCGCCGCAACGATCCGCTCAAGCCTTCGCCAGCTGCGGCAGGAGCGTTGATGCGCCCCATCGCTGATATCGCAGCCCTTCACCGTCCGGTCCTCGATGGGCAGGGGCTTCTGCGGCGCCCCTGGGTCATTCTCGGCGGCGCGCCGGACCCGACGCTGCCGGCTGAGCTGCGGCAGAGCCATGCGCGGGTCGATGTCAACAATTCCGGGCTGACGGCGCTGCGTAACGGCTGGGGCGAGGCCGATCTGACGATCCGCCGTCCGGTGGAATCCTGGGAGGTGCATCCGGAGCTTCAGACCCGCGTCCTCCTCTGGTACAGCCCGCGCACGCGGCTACGGCTCCGTTGGAAACTGCTCCGGCAAAGGCGCGCCCGTGTCGGAACGCTGATCAGCATGACCCCCGACGAGCGCGAGTCGATTGTCTACCACCACGTCGGCGAGGAACTGCGCGGGATTGGCGATCTCGGAAAGCCTTCGACGGGGATTGCCGGCCTCTGCTACGGCCTCTTCATGGGCGTGCCGGAGATCGTACTCGCCGGCTTTTCCTTCAGCCGGGAAGGGCACTCCTTCGACACGCTGTCGCGACCACGGATGCAGGTTCCGGAGGACCGCTTCGTTCTGTCGAAGCTCGCGGCAGACCCACGCGTCGCCACAAGCGAGCCGGAGCTTGCCGCCGATCTCGGTCTTCGCCTCTGGCAGCCGCGGCCGGGCAATGAGGGCGGCAGGATCGATCATGGCATCACCTGAGAAGATCGTCGGCCTTTTCGCGGCCACGCGCCAGGGCGGTCTCTTGCAGGGGCTGGCCTCGACACCCATCGAAGGTCTGTCGTTCAAGACCTTTGAGGGCTTGCGCTACGAGGACTGCGACATCGCCGTCTATTTCGGATCGGCGAAGAATGCCGTGACCGAGCGGCAGGACCTGCGAGCGGATATCGACCGCAACCATCGCGGCCCGGTCCTGCGCTGCGAGATCGGCTTCCTCGGGCGCAAGAACATCCCGCGGCCGGCCTTCTTCTCGCGCCTCCTGCGCAAGAACGCCCGCATCGCCGACTTTGATCACTCCTACTACCGCTTCGGCATCAACGGCATCTTCCCTGACACTGCGGAGCTCTTGAACGAGGGCTCGCCCTCGGATCGGTGGGAGATGCTGGCGCGCGAGTTGGGGCTGACGTTGGCGCCTTATAGGCAAGGCGGGCGGCACGTACTCTTGATCGGTCAGACTCCCGGTGATGCCTCGCTCGGCGGCATCGATCTCAGCGACTGGCTCGTACGAACGGCCAGCGACATCCGCAGCCGGACCGACCGGCCGATCGTCTTCCGCGGCCATCCCGGCATGCGGACCGACGACTTCAAGCAACTGACGGATAGGCTGAAGGCGGTTGCCGGACTGACGGTGGCGCCGCACACAGCCAATATCGACCCGCGCTATCTCTCCGAAGCCCATGTGGTGTGCTGCCACTCCTCGAGCTTCTCGCTCGACGCGCTGCTGGCTGGCGTACCAGTGATCGCGCTGTCGGACCGAAACATCGTCTGGCGCTACTGTCCGGGATCGCTGGACGCCATCGAGACACCGCCGCATCCCGATCGTTTTCGCATCTTCAGCGACGTCGCCTATGCGCAGTGGCATCCGAGGGAGATTGCCGACGGCACGGTGATGCGACGCTACGCGCCGCGGCTGATCAAGCTGGTGGATCAGGCTGCGGGCTGACGGACGTCGCGCGCTGCAACCTGTGGATCAGCTTGCGAGCAGCGGCAGGCCCGTTAGACGATGGAGCCCCGGTTCGGTGGTGACGACCTGCGGATAGCGTTTGGCAATCTCGCGCAGCGCCGCGCGGTCCTGCGGGACGTGGCGCCGCGTTCGTGCGGCCGGATCATACTCGTAGCCGTCGGATTCCAGCGAGATGCCTGCGACGATGATGCGGGGGACGCCGACCGCGATGGCGAAGCAGACCAGCGCGACGCCGTTGGAGGGGCGCGCATCGTTGCCTTCGCCGGCAAAGAGCGAGCCGAGCGTACGCAGGATGTAGCGGTCGCGGTCGCCGTTTGTCATGTCGCATTCGGCCGAGCGCGTATGGCCGACGAGGCGCCGCAGCTTGGTGGCGAAGGTGAGGCCGCGGCCCATCCACAGAACGTTGCCGAGCGTCAGACCATCGAGAGCCGGTCCCGACACCTTGCGCGGCAGGAAGGTGAGGTCGGCCGGCGGCAGCCCGAGCTTGGCGGCGGAGCGTCCGGCGAGCTTGACATAGGCATGCACCAGATCGGCCGGCCGGTCTGCTGGTAGGCTTGGCTGTGGCGCCGCGCCGAGAATGAGCCACGGTCGCGCCAAGAGGCCGCGCGCCCGCAGCCAGCGTCGGTGCTGGGCGACGATGAGCGGGAAGCTCATGGGAAGGTCGGTCATGGCGGCGCTATCAGCTCGTTCCAGGCGTCAGGTGCTGCGCTTCATCATCGCGCGCACGCGCTCCAGATCGCTCATCGTGTCAACCGGAATGCCTTCGTCAGCCGGCGTTTCGACCATCAGCACATCGTACCCATGCTCAAGGAAGCGGAACATCTCGACGCCCTCGGCGCGCTCCACCGGACCGGCTTCATGCGCGGAGAAATGCTGCAGGCCCTCGCGCCGGAAGGCATAGAGGCCGAGCTGCCGGTTGAACTGGACTTCGGCGCCCTTCGGAAAGGGAATGGCCATGCGCGAATAGGCCAGCGCCCGGCCATCGAGGCGCATCACCACCTTGACGACATTGGTGTCGATGACGTCGGAGGGTGAGTGCATGGCATTGTAGCCGTTGGTCGCCACGATCCGGTCGTCCCGGCAGTCGAGCATCGCGCCGGCCACGAGATCGATCGCGTCCGGATCGATCATCGGCTCGTCGCCCTGGACGTTCACGAAGATGTCCCCCTCCAGACGGCTGGCGCATTCGGCGACCCGGTCGGTTCCCGAGACATGGTCGGAGCGCGTCATCACGACATCGAGGCCGAGGATTTCACAGGTGTTGCGGATGCGGTCGTCGTCGGTCGCGATGATGACGCGGCTGATGTTCTTCGCCTTCGATGCCTGCTGGTAGACATGCCACAGCATCGGTTTGCCATGGATGTCGGCGAGCGGCTTGCCGGGAAAACGCATCGCGCCGAAGCGGCAGGGGATGACGGCGACTGCGACTGGGGCCATGGGAACGCTCAAGCGAAAAGGAGTGATGTCAGATCTGCGGGCGTCGCGACCGATGCCGTCCGGTACTCGGGCATTCCGCCATAGCCCCATTCGACATGGACATAGTCCAGGCCGGCGCGGCGCGCCGCCTCGGCGTCCGAATCCATGTCGCCGACGAAGATCGTCTCGGCGGGATCGGTGTTCGTCTGGGCCATGGCGTAAAGCAGCGGGTCGGGCGCTGGTTTGCCGCGCAGCCCGCCACCCGGGGTCATGACGACGGCAAAGCTCACCGGTATGCGGTCAAGCACGAGCTGGGTGCGCGCGCCGTCCTTCGAGGTGACGATGCCGAGCTTGACGCCGGTGCGCGCCGCGTTCCGCAGGAACGCTTCGATGCCATCGAACAAAGGCGCGTCCGAGATCTGCTGGCTCGACACCCGCCGGTAGGTCGCCTCGACCTGCCCAGCCTGATCGGCGAGACCGATCCGCGCCATGATATCGGCGAAGGGGCGCCCGATCTCGGCGAAGTAGCGGCTGAAGGGGATGCTGATCCCGAGCTCGCGCTGTACGCCCGTCCAGGCCAGCTCCATGTTGTGGCGGGAGTCGATGATGACGCCGTCGAGGTCGAGAAGGACCAGCCGCTTGCGCCGGTGGAGATTGGTCATGTCCCGCCATCCATGGCTGCCGGATGCACCGACACCGGTTGGCGGGTCATAGCTGCCGTTGCCCGGCCTCGCAAGGCACGCGGCCGGAGCGACGACCCAGCTGCCACGCTTCTCGCCGGATGGCGGCGGTTGTGGTGCCGGGACTGCAGCGGTAAGACGGCCCATATCCATGGCGTACAGGAAGGTGGAGCGTTCTCATGAGCATCGACGTCGCACGGGTCTTCATCGGCTTCGACACCAATGAGGTCGTTGCCTACCACGTGCTTGCGCAAAGCATCCTCGAAAAGTCGTCGATGCCCGTCGCCTTCTCGCCGATCGTCCTCGACAACCTCGAAGGCGTCTTCACGCGCGAGCGTAACCCCTTGCAGTCGACGCAGTTTTCGTTTTCGCGCTTCCTGGTTCCGGCGCTCAGCAACTTCGAGGGCTGGAGCCTGTTCATGGACTGCGACATGCTGATGCGGACTGACATAGCCGAGCTGTGGGCGTTGCGGGACGATCGCTATGCCGTCCAGGTCGTCAAGCACGACTACACGCCGAAGATCGAGACGAAGTTTCTCGGCCAAGCGCAGACCAAGTACGAGAAGAAGAACTGGTCGAGCGTCATCCTGTTCAACAACG
This sequence comes from Mangrovicella endophytica, assembly GCF_002893625.1. GTDB lineage: Bacteria > Pseudomonadota > Alphaproteobacteria > Rhizobiales > Rhizobiaceae > Mangrovicella > Mangrovicella endophytica. The sequence continues at coordinate 6,720 of NZ_PKMZ01000020.1, forward strand.
CCAGGTGCCGGGCGCTGACGCCGGATTACGTCAACACCGCGACCGGCCTGCAGCTTCACCAGTTCAAGTGGCTCGACGGCGACGAGAACATCGGCGAGTTGCCGCGCGAATGGAACTGGCTCGTCAACGAGTACGAGTACAACGCGCATGCCAAGAACGTGCACCACACCGATGGCGGCCCCTATTTCGACGAGTACAAGAACGACGACTATGCCGACGAGTGGTTCGCGACCCGCGATCGCATGCTGCACGTCACGCAGCGCCACGCCACCGCCTGACCGCTGACGCCGCCGCGACGACGGGCAGGGTGCCGGAGCGCTGCCTCCCAATGACCAAGAGGGTGAGACGATGACGCTGCCGGTGTCGCAGACGGGAAGCGATCATGCGGCGTGGGCCGACTTCTTCCGCGGCTTTCCGGCGATCGTGCTCGTCGCCAACAGCGACGCCGCCGACGTTGCCGCGCTGCGGCGCGAATACGGCTCCGCGGCGCTCTTCGTCTTCTTCAACAAGGTCTACAAGGTTCTCTCGCAACCCTTTGAAGGCAATTCGCTTCTGGTCGCCCGCAGTAGCCAGGCGGGTGCCAATATCGTCTACCGCAAGGAAGTCGAGGACGTTCTGAGGCTGCTGCGCGGTCGGGGCTTCCGCGGCATTCTCAACCTGAAGGCAGGCGATGCCGAGCGCTTCAGTCCCGCACAGGAATTCGGGGCGGTCGATGTCGGCTATCTCGATCTCGTCGAGCGGTTCACCGGCTTCTATCCGGCGACGCATGTACCCACGAGCGGCTTTGCCCTGGCTTTGTGGCTGGCCGAGCAGGAGCTCGGCACGCGGGTCGTGCTCGCCGGCTTCACGGCCAAGCGCAGCCTCCGCTGGAAGCTCTTCACCGATCACGAATGGACATTCGAACAGGTGGTGCAGCGGCTGATGGTGCGCACCGGCCGGATCGAGGTCGCGGGAGCAATGCCGGCTGGATCGATCAGTGCCATCGCAGGGCGATTCGACGGCATCAGCGAAGCCGAGGTGGCTCTGGTCGCATCCGATGTCCTCTCGGAGCGTCTGGAATCGGCCAATGTCGCGATTGACGGACTGATTGCACTGACGCGGCTGCAGCGCCGTTTCGATTCAGCGTTGCGCGCGCTGAAGCCGAAGACCCGCAAAGCCAGGCTCCTGGAAAAGGAGAAGGCGGAGAACCCCGGATAGTGCTTGCCAAGCCCGGCGCGAATGCTTATTCGGAGGCGCCTTCAAGCGAAGGGGTATAGCTCAGTTGGTAGAGCGGCGGTCTCCAAAACCGCAGGTCACAGGTTCGAGCCCTGTTGCCCCTGCCATCCACATTCATGATTTCGTCACCTGTGGATGGCCAGCCTCAAGCAAGGCCTTGTGAATCATTCCATCGGTCGTTATGTAGCGTTTAACGCATGTGGCGCGGAGGGCTGTCAGACAGCTCTCACGCGCCTAAAGCCGTGAGCGGTGTATGGCTACCAAGACAAATCCCGTCAGCTTCTTTCAGCAGGTTCGCGCCGAGACCGCCAAGGTCACCTGGCCGAGCCGGCGGGAGACGATGATCTCGACCGTCATGGTGGTGGTGATGGTCGTCGTCGCGGCGGCCTTCTTCTTCGTCGCCGATCAGCTGCTCGGCTATGCCGTCGGCCTGATCATGAGCGCCGGCCGCTGAGCGCAGGAGTTCCGGTTTCAGCATGACTGCCCGTTGGTACATCGTCCACGCCTATTCGAATTTCGAGAAGAAGGTGGCGGAATCGATCGAGGAGCAGGCCCGACAGAAGGGTCTCTCCGACAAGTTCGAGCAGATCCTCGTGCCGACCGAGAAGGTCGTCGAAGTGCGTCGCGGCCGCAAGGTCGATGCCGAGCGCAAGTTCTTCCCGGGCTATGTGCTGGTGAAGGCGGAGCTGACCGACCAGGTCTTCTCCATGATCAAGAACACGCCGAAGGTGACGGGCTTCCTGGGGCCCGACAACCGGCCGGTGCCGATTTCCGAGCATGAGGCGCTCCACATCCTGAACCAGGTTCAGGATGGCGTCGAGCGGCCGAAGCCCTCGATCATCTTCGATATCGGCGAGAACGTGCGCGTATCGGACGGTCCGTTCGCCTCCTTCAACGGCGTCGTTCAGGAGGTGGATCAGGAGCGTGCGCGCCTGAAGGTCGAGGTGTCGATCTTCGGCCGTGCGACCCCTGTGGATCTCGAATTCGGTCAGGTCGAAAAGGTCTGATCGAATGGCGACCCTAGAGGTCGCCACAACGCCATGCGGGAGGCGCGCCGGCTGAAGCCGGCCGGAAGCGCCGCACCGCATGGGCTGCAACGGCCGCCTTGCGGCCAGTGAGCCGGCTTCGGCCGGCGTGACAACAAAGGCAGACACGAATGGCTAAAAAGGTCATGGGCCAGCTCAAGCTGCAGGTCTCGGCCGGTTCGGCGACTCCGTCGCCGCCGATCGGTCCGGCGCTTGGTCAGCGTGGCATCAACATCATGGAGTTCTGCAAGGCGTTCAACGCGCAGACCCAGGAGATGGAGAAGGGGTCGCCGGTTCCGGTGGTGATCACCTATTTCCAGGACAAGAGCTTCACCTTCCAGATGAAGACTCCTCCGGTCAGCTACTTCCTCAAGAAGGCTGCAAACCTGAAGTCGGGCTCGAAGGAGCCGGGCAAGGTGGTGGCTGGCTCGGTGACGCGCGACCAGGTGCGCGACATCGCGGAGAAGAAGCTGAAGGACCTGAACGCGAACGATGTGGAAGCGGCCATGCTGATGGTCGAGGGCTCCGCCCGTTCCATGGGTCTGACGGTGGAAGGCTGAGACGATGGCTAAGATTGGCAAGCGCATCCGCAGCGCCCGCGAAGGCATCGATCGCGACAAGCTCTACGCTCTGACGGACGCCGTCAGCCTCCTCAAAGAGCGCGCGACGGCAAAGTTCGACGAGACGATCGAGATCGCGATGAATCTCGGTGTCGATCCGCGCCACGCCGACCAGATGGTCCGCGGCGTCGTCAACCTGCCGAACGGCACCGGCCGCACCGTCCGCGTCGCGGTCTTCGCGCGCGGCGACAAGGCGGATGAAGCCCGTGCCGCTGGCGCCGACATCGTCGGTGCCGAGGATCTCGTCGAGCAGGTCCAGGGCGGCACGATCGACTTCGACCGCGCCATCGCGACCCCGGACATGATGGGTCTCGTCGGTCGTCTGGGTAAGGTTCTGGGCCCCCGCGGCCTGATGCCGAACCCGCGCGTCGGCACCGTAACGCCGGACGTCACGGCCGCCGTCAAGGCGTCCAAGGGCGGCGCCGTCGAGTTCCGCGTCGAGAAGGCCGGCATCGTGCATGCCGGCGTCGGCAAGGCGAGCTTCGCCGCCGATGCTCTGGCCGAGAACATCCGCGCGTTCGCGGACGCGGTGCAGAAGGCCAAGCCGACGGGTGCCAAGGGCAACTACGTGCAGAAGATCGCACTGAGCTCGACGATGGGCCCCGGCGTCAAGATCGATCCGGCTTCGGTTCAGCAGGCGAACGCCTGACCTTACATTTGGCGGACGGCGAGCCTATATCAGCCGTTCGCCATTCCAAGAACACGGACCTTCGGGTCCGGACAGGGGGCTTCGGCTCCCGCGCATGCCTGTCCGAGATTGTGGGCGACCGAAGCCGAGAGGCTCCGGTCATAATCATCAGAAAGCCCGCATGAGACGGGGAAGTCCCGAATTCTCCGGCCCAGCCGGATCCTTCGGTTCGAACCTCTGAATGCCTTGAGCCGTCCGCTGGTTCCATGAGCCACGGACACGCCAAGGGGACAGGATCTCCGAGCGTCGTCCGGCTTTGGCCGGGCGGCTAAAGGCAACCGGCGATGCGTTCGCAAGAACGTCTCGCCAAATGGAGAGAGGCAGTGGACAGAGCGGAAAAACGCGAGTTCGTCACGGAGCTGCACGAGTCCTTCAAGGGCTCGGGCGCGATCGTGGTGGCCCACTATGCCGGTCTCACCGTGGCGCAGATCAACGACCTCCGGTCGAAGATGCGTGCTTCGGGAGGCACCGTCAAAGTCGCGAAGAACCGTCTCGCCAAAATCGCTCTTCAAGGCACGGACGCCGAAAAGATCGCTGACCTGTTCGAAGGTCAGACCCTGGTCGCTTATTCCAGCGACCCGATCGCGGCTCCGCGTGTCGCCAACGACTTCGCCAAGGGGAACGACAAGCTCGTCATCCTCGGCGGAGCGATGGGGACCACAGCTCTCAACGCGGAAGGTGTGAAGGCTCTCGCCACCATGCCTTCTCTGGACGAACTGCGAGCCAGGCTCGTCGGCATGATCAGCACGCCGGCCACCCGCATCGCAGCTGTCGTTCAGGCGCCTGCGGCTCAGCTCGCACGCGTCTTTGGAGCCTATGCCAAGAAGGACGAAGCGGCGTGAGGATGGTTCCTCGCTGCATGTTCTCAATTTCGAACCTGAAGGAAGACTACAATGGCTGATCTCGCCAAGATCGTTGAAGACCTGTCGGCGCTGACCGTCCTCGAGGCGGCCGAGCTGTCGAAGATGCTCGAAGAGAAGTGGGGCGTTTCCGCCGCTGCTCCGGTTGCCGTCGCGGCTGCCGGTGGCGCTGGTGCCGCTGCTCCCGTCGAGGAAGAGAAGACCGAGTTCGACGTGATCCTCGCCGAAGCCGGCGCTCAGAAGATCAACGTCATCAAGGAAGTCCGTGCGATCACGGGCCTCGGGCTCAAGGAAGCCAAGGACCTCGTCGACGGCGCTCCGAAGCCGGTCAAGGAAGGCGTCTCGAAGGACGAGGCCGCCAAGATCAAGGACCAGCTCGAGAAGGCTGGCGCCAAGGTCGACGTCAAGTAAGCGCGGGCTTCGCGTTTACAGCCAGAACTGCGGGGCGGGACGGCTTTCGGCCGTTCCGCCTTCCGTGCTCCCGCCAGGGAGTTGCGGATCGGGCGCCCGAAGGGCGGTCCGGTCCGTCGCCGATGACTGAACGTGCGCGTGTTCCAACGGCTGGCAAGCCGTTCGAAGACGCGGACCGACGATCCGGCGGCTGATGTTTGACCGGGCGTCTGCGGCGGACCCCCGGTGCTCTCTTCGGAGAGCGTGGTGTTGAAGCCCTCCGGCCAAGGGGGCGATGTCATGATGAAGGAGCGACGATGTCTCAGACGACGACGTTTAGCGGTCGCAGGCGGGTGCGCAAATTCTTCGGGTCGATCCCCGAAGTCGCGGAGATGCCGAACCTGATCGAGGTCCAGAAGGCCTCTTACGACCAGTTCCTCATGGTCGACGAGCCGAAGGGCGGGCGTCCGGACGAAGGTCTGCAGGCCGTCTTCAAGTCCGTCTTCCCGATCTCCGACTTCTCCGGACAGTCGATGCTCGAATTCGTCAAGTACGAGTTCGAGGCGCCGAAGTTCGATGTCGACGAGTGCCGCCAGCGCGACCTGACCTTTGCGGCGCCGCTGAAGGTGACGCTGCGCCTCATCGTGTTCGATGTCGATCCGGATACCGGCTCCAAGTCCATCAAGGACATCAAGGAGCAGGACGTCTACATGGGCGACATGCCGCTCATGACGATGAACGGCACCTTCATCGTCAACGGCACCGAGCGCGTCATCGTTTCGCAGATGCACCGCTCGCCGGGCGTCTTCTTCGACCATGACAAGGGCAAGTCGCACTCCTCCGGCAAGCTGCTCTTCGCAGCCCGCGTGATCCCGTATCGCGGCTCCTGGCTCGACATCGAGTTCGATGCCAAGGACGTCGTTTATGCGCGTATCGACCGCCGTCGTAAGATCCCGGTGACGAGTCTCCTGATGGCGCTCGGCATGGACGGCGAGGAGATCCTCTCGACCTTCTACAACGTCATCAAGTTCGAGAAGGACAAGAACGGCTGGCGCATGCCGTTCTCGGTGGAGCGCGTGCGCGGCCAGAACGCCGTTGCCGATCTCGTCGATGCCGACTCGGGCGAAGTGCTCGTCGAGGCCGGCAAGAAGGTGACGGCCCGTCAGGCCCGTCAGCTGAAGGAGAAGGGCGTCAAGGCTCTCCGCGCCACCGAAGAGGATCTCTACGGCAACTACCTCGCCGAGGACATCGTCAACTACCAGACGGGCGAGGTCTATCTCGAGGCTGGCGACGAGATCGACGAGAAGACCCTCAAGGTCCTCCTGGACGCCGGCTACGACGAGATCTCGGCTCTCGACATCGACCACGTCAATGTCGGCGCCTACATCCGCAACACGCTCGCCGCCGACAAGAACGAGAGCCGTCAGGACGCGCTCTTCGACATCTACCGCGTCATGCGTCCCGGCGAGCCGCCGACGATGGAAACCGGCGAGGCGATGTTCAAGTCGCTGTTCTTCGACGCCGACCGCTACGACCTTTCGGCCGTTGGTCGCGTCAAGATGAACATGCGTCTGGACGTCAATGCCGAGGACACGGTCCGCGTGCTGCGTAAGGAGGACATCCTTGCCGTGGTGAAGACGCTGGTCGACCTGCGTGACGGCAAGGGCGAGATCGACGACATCGACAATCTCGGCAACCGCCGGGTGCGCTCTGTCGGCGAGCTGATGGAGAACCAGTACCGCCTCGGCCTGCTCCGCATGGAGCGGGCGATCAAGGAGCGCATGTCGTCGGTCGAAATCGACACCGTCATGCCGCAGGACCTGATCAACGCCAAGCCGGCGGCCGCAGCGGTGCGCGAGTTCTTCGGATCCTCGCAGCTGTCGCAGTTCATGGACCAGACGAACCCGCTGTCGGAGATCACGCACAAGCGTCGTCTCTCGGCGCTCGGACCTGGCGGCCTGACCCGCGAGCGGGCCGGCTTCGAGGTGCGCGACGTGCATCCGACGCATTACGGCCGCATCTGCCCGATCGAAACGCCGGAAGGCCCGAACATCGGTCTTATCAACAGCTTGGCGACGTTTGCTCGTGTCAACAAATACGGCTTCATCGAAAGCCCGTATCGGCGCGTCATCGACGGCAAGGTGACTCAGGAGGTCGTCTACCTCTCGGCCATGGAGGAGTCCAAGCACCACGTCGCGCAGGCGAATGCGGTGCTGAACGACGACTTCACGTTCCAGAACGAGTTCATCATCTGCCGCCATCAGGGCGACGTCTTCATGACGCCGCGCGAGAACGTCGATCTTATGGACGTCTCGCCGAAGCAGCTGGTCTCGGTCGCCGCGGCGCTGATCCCGTTCCTTGAGAACGACGACGCCAACCGCGCGCTGATGGGCTCCAACATGCAGCGCCAGGCGGTGCCGCTGGTGCGGGCCGAGGCGCCGTTCGTCGGCACCGGCATGGAGCCGGTGGTGGCGCGCGACTCCGGCGCGGCGATCGGCGCACGGCGGACGGGCATCGTCGACCAGGTCGACGCGACCCGTATCGTCATCCGCGCCACGGAGGACCTCGAGGCCGGCAAGTCCGGCGTCGACATCTACCGTCTGATGAAGTTCCAGCGCTCCAACCAGAACACCTGCATCAACCAGCGTCCGCTGGTGGCGGTGGGTGACAGGGTGCGCAAGGGCGACATCATCGCGGACGGCCCGTCGACGGATCTCGGCGATCTCGCCCTCGGCCGCAACGTGCTCGTCGCGTTCATGCCGTGGAACGGCTACAACTACGAGGACTCCATCCTCCTGTCCGAGCGCATCGTCGCCGACGACGTCTTCACCTCGATTCATATCGAGGAGTTCGAGGTCATGGCGCGCGATACCAAGCTCGGACCCGAGGAGATCACGCGCGACATTCCGAACGTGTCGGAAGAGGCGCTGAAGAACCTCGACGAGGCCGGTATCGTCTATATCGGCGCGGAAGTGCAGCCAGGCGACATCCTGGTCGGCAAGATCACGCCGAAGGGCGAAAGCCCGATGACGCCGGAGGAGAAGCTGCTCCGCGCCATCTTCGGCGAGAAGGCGTCGGACGTGCGTGACACCTCCATGCGCATGCCGCCCGGAACCTACGGCACGGTCGTCGAGGTGCGCGTCTTCAATCGTCACGGCGTCGAAAAGGACGAGCGTGCGATGGCGATCGAGCGCGAGGAGATCGAGCGTCTCGCCAAGGACCGCGACGACGAGCAGGCGATCCTGGACCGCAATGTCTATGGCCGCCTCGTCGACATGCTGAACGGCAAGACGGCGATCGCCGGGCCGAAGAGCTTCAAGAAGGGCGGCGCGCTGTCGCCCGAGGTGATGCAGGAGTATCCGCGTTCGCAGTGGTGGATGTTCGCCGTCGAGGACGAGCGTCTGCAGGGCGAGCTGGAGGCTCTGCGCAACCAGTACGACGAGTCCAAGAAGACGCTCGAGCAGCGCTTCATGGACAAGGTCGAGAAGGTGCAGCGCGGTGACGAGCTGCCCCCGGGCGTCATGAAGCAGGTGAAGGTCTTCGTCGCTGTGAAGCGCAAGATCCAGCCGGGCGACAAGATGGCCGGACGCCATGGCAACAAGGGCGTCGTCTCGCGCATCGTGCCGGTCGAGGACATGCCGTTCAACGAGGACGGCACGCATGTCGACATCGTGCTCAATCCGCTCGGCGTGCCGAGCCGCATGAATGTCGGGCAAATCCTCGAGACACACCTCGGCTGGGCCTGTGCGGGCATGGGGCGGAAGATCGGCGAGATGCTGGAGGCTTACCAGCAGTCGCACGATATTCAGCCGCTCCGTCAGGAAATCGCCGGATTGCTGGGTGACAACGACCGCAACGAACCGGTGAAGACCTACGACGACGACAGCGTCCTCACGCTGGCCAAGCAGATGAAGAAGGGCGTCTCCATCGCGACGCCGGTCTTCGACGGCGCGGTCGAGCACGACATCGTCGAGATGCTGGAGAAGGCCGGGCTGAACGGATCGGGGCAGGTGACGCTCTATGACGGGCGCACCGGCGAGCCGTTCGATCGGCAGGTGACGGTCGGCTACATCTATATGCTGAAGCTGCATCACCTCGTGGACGACAAGATCCACGCCCGGTCGATCGGTCCGTACTCCCTCGTTACCCAGCAGCCGCTGGGTGGTAAGGCGCAGTTCGGCGGCCAGCGCTTCGGCGAGATGGAGGTCTGGGCGCTGGAAGCCTACGGCGCCGCCTACACGCTGCAGGAAATGCTGACGGTGAAGTCGGACGACGTCGCCGGACGCACCAAGGTCTATGAGTCGATCGTTCGCGGCGACGACGCCTTCGAGTCCGGCATCCCCGAGAGCTTCAACGTTCTCGTCAAGGAGATGCGCTCGCTCGGCCTCGACGTCGACCTGTCGAACACGGCCGCGGAGCCGCAGCCGGTGGAAAGCCTGCCGGACGCGGCCGAGTAAGACCGCATTCAAGGCCGCGCTTCGTGCGCGGCCTCTGGATCGGCGCCTCACCGGCGCCGGTCCCGCCGATCATGACGTATTCAGTGGCCGGCTCTGCCGCGCCCCGGGGCCGAGACCCCAGAAGGAGAGAGCACCATGAACCAAGAGGTCATGAATATCTTCAATCCTCAGGTGCAGGCTCAGACGTTCGATAGCATCCGGATCTCGCTCGCGAGCCCGGAAAAGATCCTGTCGTGGTCGTTCGGCGAGATCAAGAAGCCGGAGACCATCAACTACCGTACCTTCAAGCCGGAGCGCGACGGCCTGTTCTGCGCCCGCATCTTTGGTCCGATCAAGGACTACGAGTGCTTGTGCGGCAAGTACAAGCGCATGAAGTACAAGGGCATCATCTGCGAGAAGTGCGGCGTCGAGGTCACCCTCTCGCGCGTGCGTCGCGAGCGCATGGGCCATATCGAGCTCGCCGCGCCGGTCGCCCATATCTGGTTCCTGAAGTCGCTGCCGAGCCGCATTGGAACGCTGCTCGACATGACGCTGAAGGACATCGAGCGCGTCCTCTATTTCGAGAACTACATCGTCACCGAGCCTGGCCTCACCGCGCTGAAGGAGCACCAGCTCCTCACCGAGGAAGAGTACATGATCGCCGTCGACGAGTATGGCGAGGACAGCTTCACGGCGCTGATCGGCGCCGAGGCGATCCAGGAGCTGCTCGGCTCCATGGACCTCGAGAAGATCGCAGGCGACCTTCGGTCGGAGCTGGCGGAGACGACCTCCGAGCTCAAGACCAAGAAGTACATGAAGCGTCTCAAGATCGTTGAGAACTTCCTGGAATCCGGCAACAAGCCGGAGTGGATGATCATGCGCGTCGTGCCGGTGATCCCGCCGGACCTGCGTCCGCTGGTGCCGCTGGATGGTGGCCGCTTTGCGACGTCCGACCTCAACGACCTCTATCGCCGCGTCATCAACCGCAACAACCGCCTGAAGCGGCTGATCGAGCTGCGCGCGCCGGGCATCATCATCCGCAACGAGAAGCGCATGCTTCAGGAGGCGGTCGACGCGCTGTTCGACAACGGCCGTCGCGGCCGCGTCATCACGGGCGCCAACAAGCGTCCGCTGAAGTCGCTGTCCGACATGCTGAAGGGCAAGCAGGGTCGCTTCCGCCAGAACCTCCTCGGCAAGCGCGTCGACTATTCCGGCCGCTCGGTCATCGTGACGGGTCCGGAGCTGAAGCTGCACCAGTGCGGCCTGCCGAAGAAGATGGCGCTCGAGCTGTTCAAGCCGTTCATCTATGCGCGGCTGGACGCCAAGGGCTATTCCTCGACGGTCAAGCAGGCCAAGAAGCTGGTGGAGAAGGAGCGTCCGGAGGTCTGGGATATCCTCGACGAGGTTATCCGCGAGCATCCGGTGCTCTTGAACCGCGCCCCGACGCTGCACCGCCTCGGCATCCAGGCCTTCGAGCCGGTGCTGATCGAGGGCAAGGCGATCCAGCTGCATCCGCTGGTCTGCACGGCCTTCAATGCAGACTTCGACGGCGACCAGATGGCGGTGCACGTGCCGCTGTCCATCGAGGCGCAGCTCGAAGCGCGCGTCCTGATGATGTCGACCAACAACATCCTGCATCCCGCGAACGGCGCGCCGATCATCGTGCCGTCGCAGGACATGGTGCTCGGCCTCTACTACCTCTCGATCATGAACGAGAACGAGCCGGGGCAGGGCATGGCCTTCTCCGACATCGGCGAGATGGAGCAGGCGCTGTTCACCAAGGCGGTGACGCTGCACACCAAGATCAAGGGTCGCTTCAAGACGGTCGACGAGAACGGCAAGCCGGTCTCGAAGATCTACGAGACGACGCCTGGCCGCATGCTCATCGCGCAGCTCCTGCCGAAGAGCCACAAGATCCCCTTCGACATCGCCAACGATCTGATGACGAAGAAGAACATCTCGCGGCTCATCGATCAGGTCTATCGCCACTGCGGTCAGAAGGACACGGTGATCTTCTGCGACCGCATCATGCAGCTGGGCTTCAAGCACGCCTGCATGGCCGGCATCTCGTTCGGCAAGGACGACATGCTGATCCCGGAGACCAAGCCCAAGCTGATCTCCGAGACGCAGGCGCTCGCGAAGGAGTACGAGCAGCAGTACAATGACGGCCTGATCACCCAGGGCGAGAAGTACAACAAGGTCGTCGACGCCTGGGCCAAGTGCACGGACAAGATCGCCGACGAGATGATGGGCCGCATCAAGGCGGTCGAGTTCGACAAGGAAAGCGGCCGTCAGAAGCCGATGAACTCGATCTACATGATGTCGCACTCCGGCGCGCGCGGGTCGCCGACCCAGATGCGCCAGCTGGCGGCCATGCGCGGCCTGATGACCAAGCCGTCGGGCGAGATCATCGAGACGCCGATCATCTCGAACTTCAAGGAAGGTCTGACCGTTCTCGAGTACTTCAACTCGACGCACGGTGCCCGTAAGGGCCTTGCCGACACCGCCTTGAAGACGGCGAACTCGGGCTATCTGACCCGCCGCCTCGTCGACGTGGCGCAGGACTGCATCATCACGCAGACCGACTGCGGCACCCCGAACGGCCTGACGATGCAGCCCATCGTCGACGCCGGTCAGGTGGTGGCCACGCTCGGCCAGCGCATTCTCGGCCGCACGGCGCTGGAGGACATCCTCCATCCGACGAGCGGCGAGGTGATCGTCGCTGGCGGCGTCACCATCGAGGAGCGCGACATCGAGGTGATCGAGAAGGCCGGCATCCAGTCGGTGAAGATCCGCTCGGCGCTGACCTGCGAGGTCCGCACCGGTATCTGCGCCACCTGCTACGGCCGGGATCTGGCCCGCGGAACGCCCGTCAACATGGGCGAAGCCGTCGGCGTCATCGCGGCCCAGTCGATCGGCGAGCCTGGAACCCAGCTCACCATGCGCACCTTCCACATGGGCGGAACGGCCCAGGTGGTGGACACCTCGTTCCTCGAGGCGTCCTACGAGGGCACGGTGCAGATCCGCAACCGTAACGTCGTGCGCGACTCCGAAGGGCGTCTCGTCGCGATGGGCCGCAACATGGCCGTGCTGATCCTCGATCAGAACGGCAAGGAGCGCGCCTCGCACCGCGTCACCTACGGCAGCCGCATCTTCGTCGATGACGGTGATACGGTGCGCCGTGGTCAGCGTATCGCAGAGTGGGATCCGTACACCCGTCCGGTTCTCACCGAGCTCGACGGCACGATCGGCTTCGAGGACATGGTCGAGGGCATCTCGGTGTCCGAGCAGACCGACGAGTCGACCGGCATCACCAAGCGTGCGGTCATCGACTGGCGGGCAAGCCCGCGTGGTCAGGACCTCAAGCCGGCGATCGTCATCAAGGGCGACGACGGCTCGATCTCCAAGCTGTCGCGTGGTTCGGAAGCCCGCTACCTGATGTCGGTGGACGCCATCCTGTCGGTGGAGCCGGGCGCGCGGGTGAAGGCCGGCGACGTTCTGTCCCGTATCCCGATGGAAAGCGCCAAGACCAAGGACATCACCGGCGGTCTGCCGCGCGTCGCCGAGCTCTTCGAGGCCCGTCGTCCGAAGGACAACGCGGTCATCGCGGAGATCGACGGCACGGTGCGGTTCGGTCGCGACTACAAGAACAAGCGTCGCATCGTCATCGAGCCGCATGAGGAGGGCGTCGAGCCGGTCGAATACCTGATCCCGAAGGGCAAGCCGTTCCACCTCCAGGAAGGCGACGTCATCGAGAAGGGCGACTACATCCTCGACGGCAATCCGGCGCCGCACGACATCCTGGCCATCCGCGGCGTGGAGGCTCTCGCGAGCTACCTCGTCAACGAGATCCAGGAAGTCTACCGGCTCCAGGGCGTCGTCATCAACGACAAGCATATCGAGGTGATCGTCCGGCAGATGCTGCAGAAGATCGAGATCGTCGAGTCCGGCGACTCCGGCTACATTCCGGGCGACCATGTCGACCGGATCGAGCTGGCGGAGCTGAACGAGCGTCTCGCGGAAGAGGGCAAGAAGCCCGCATCCGGCAACCCGGTGCTGCTTGGCATCACCAAGGCATCGCTGCAGACGCCGTCCTTCATCTCGGCGGCGTCCTTCCAGGAGACCACCCGCGTCCTCACCGAGGCGGCGGTCGCCGGCAAGATGGATATGCTGCAGGGCCTGAAGGAGAACGTCATCGTCGGACGTCTCATCCCGGCGGGCACCGGCGGTACCATGACGCAGGTTCGACGCATCGCCAGCGCTCGCGACGAGCTGATCATCGAGGATCGGCGCAAGTCGTCGAATGCGGTGGAGAGCGATCGCATGCTGTCGGACATGTCGAGCGCAGCCGAATAAGCTGCGGCGACTTAAGCAAAGTGGATGATCGAAGGCCGCCTCCGGGCGGCCTTTGCATGTCGAGCCATGCGTTTGCCTCCCGTCAACCTTGCACCGGCCATCGCGGGTTGACGGAGGGAAACGGAATCGTTAGATACCCGCCAACAGAGCCGATGTGAGGCCGAATCTTCCCGTGGACGCCGCGTCCGGGAGCTTGGCGCCTCAAACAAGGCTTCGTTCAACGAGACATCACATCGCTGGCCGCATGACCGAGACCGGTCCTCTGCTTCGTTCCGGGCATCCACTATTGCAGTGGATCGATGCCCGGTTTGGCGCATGGCAATGATCCGTCCGCGGATTCGTTGATGTCTCGTCTTGAGCCGCGTTAGAGAAGAAAAAGGAAGGTTGGAATGCCGACCATCAACCAGCTGATCCGGAAGCCGCGTGTCCGCCCGAGCGAGCGCAACACGGTTCCGGCGCTCGAGGCGAACCCGCAGAAGCGCGGCGTCTGCACCCGCGTCTACACCACGACCCCGAAGAAGCCGAACTCGGCTCTGCGTAAGGTCGCCAAGGTCCGCCTCGTCAACGGCTACGAGGTGATCGGCTACATTCCCGGTGAGGGTCACAACCTTCAGGAGCACTCCGTGGTGATGATCCGCGGCGGCCGCGTGAAGGATCTTCCGGGCGTTCGCTACCACATCATCCGCGGCGTGCTCGACACGCAGGGCGTCAAGGACCGCAGGCAGCGCCGTTCGAAGTACGGCGCGAAGCGTCCGAAGTAAGCCGCCCGTTCGACGCCCAGAGATAAAGAGACGTCACCATGTCCCGTCGCCATCGTGCCGAAAAGCGTGAGATTAACCCGGACCCGAAGTTCGGCGATCTCGTCGTCACCAAGTTCATGAACGCCGTCATGTATGACGGCAAGAAGTCGATCGCCGAGCGCATCGTCTACGGTGCGTTCGACGCCGTTCAGGTCAAGACTCGGCAGGACAGCCTGGCGATCTTCCATCAGGCGCTCGACAACATCGCGCCGCATGTCGAGGTTCGCTCCCGCCGCGTTGGCGGTGCAACCTACCAGGTTCCGGTCGACGTTCGTCCGGAGCGTCGTCAGGCTCTGGCCATCCGCTGGCTGATCACGGCCGCCCGTAACCGCAACGAGACCACAATGGTCGATCGTCTGTCGGGCGAGCTGATGGACGCCGCCAACAACCGAGGCACCGCGGTGAAGAAGCGCGAGGACACGCACCGGATGGCGGAAGCCAACCGCGCCTTCTCGCACTACCGCTGGTAATCGAAATTCCGGATCGAAAGGCGTCGTCCCATGGCCCGCGAATATAAGATCGAAGACTACCGCAATTTCGGCATCATGGCCCACATCGATGCCGGCAAGACCACGACGACCGAGCGCATCCTCTTCTACACCGGGAAGTCCCACAAGATCGGCGAAGTCCATGACGGCGCCGCGACGATGGACTGGATGGAGCAGGAGCAGGAGCGCGGCATCACCATCACGTCCGCCGCGACGACCACCTTCTGGGAAGGTCGTGACGGCAAGAAGCGTCGCTTCAACATCATCGATACGCCGGGCCACGTCGACTTCACCATCGAGGTGGAGCGTTCGCTGCGCGTGCTCGACGGCGCCATCGCGCTGCTCGACGCCAATGCCGGCGTGGAGCCGCAGACCGAGACCGTGTGGCGCCAGGCGGACAAGTATCACGTCCCGCGCATGATCTTCGTCAACAAGATGGACAAGACGGGTGCGGACTTCTTCCGCTGCGTCGAGATGGTCAAGAGCCGTCTCGGTGCGCGTGCCGTCGTCGTTCAGCTGCCGGTCGGCGCCGAGAACGAGTTCAAGGGCGTCATCGACCTTATCGAGATGAAGGCGCTCATCTGGCGAGACGAGACGCTCGGCGCCAAGTGGGACGTCGTGGAGATCCCGGCCGACCTGCAGGCGCAGGCCGAGGAATACCGCGAGAAGATGATCGAGGCCGCCGTCGAGATCGACGAGGCTGCGACCGAGGCCTATCTCGAAGGCACGATGCCCGACAACGAGCAGCTGCGTAAGCTGATCCGCAAGGGCACCTGCGAGGTCTATTTCACGCCGGTTCTCTGCGGCTCGGCCTTCAAGAACAAGGGCGTGCAGCCGCTCCTTGACGCCGTCGTCGAGTTCCTGCCGTCGCCGGTCGAAGTTCCTGCGATCAAGGGCATCGATCCGAAGACCGAAGCTGAGACCGAGCGCAAGTCGTCCGACGACGAGCCGCTGGCGATGCTCGCCTTCAAGATCATGAACGACCCGTTCGTCGGCTCGCTCACCTTCTGCCGCATCTACTCCGGCAAGCTCACCAAGGGCGTGTCGCTGGAGAACACGGTGAAGGGCAAGCGCGAGCGCATCGGCCGCATGCTGCAGATGCACTCCAACTCGCGTGACGACATCGACGAGGCCTTTGCCGGCGACATTGTCGCACTGGCGGGCCTCAAGGAGTCGACCACGGGCGACACGCTCTGCGATCCGCTGAAGCCGGTCATCCTGGAGCGCATGGAGTTCCCCGAGCCGGTCATCGAGATCGCGATCGAGCCGAAGACCAAGGGCGACCAGGAGAAGATGGGCCTCGCGCTCAACCGTCTGGCTGCCGAGGATCCGTCCTTCCGCGTCAAGACGGACGAGGAGTCCGGCCAGACGATCATCGCCGGCATGGGCGAGCTTCATCTCGACATCATCGTCGACCGCATGAAGCGCGAGTTCAAGGTGGAGGCGAATATCGGCGCCCCGCAGGTGGCGTATCGCGAGACGATCACGCGCCGCGCCGAGGTCGACTACACGCACAAGAAGCAGACCGGCGGCACGGGCCAGTTCGCCCGCGTCAAGATGGTGTTCGCACCTTCCGAGGCCGGCGAGGGCTTCAAGTTCGAGTCGAAGATCGTCGGTGGTTCGGTTCCGAAGGAATACGTGCCGGGCGTCCAGAAGGGCATCCAGTCCGTGCTGTCCTCCGGTCCGCTGGCCGGCTTCCCGATGGTCGACATCCAGGCCGAGCTCATCGACGGCGCCTATCACGACGTCGACTCCTCGGTGCTGGCCTTCGAGATCGCCGCGCGTGCCGGTTTCCGCGAAGCCATTCAGAAGGCGGGTCCGAAGCTGCTCGAGCCGATCATGAAGGTCGAGGTCGTGACGCCTGAGGATTATGTCGGCGACGTCATCGGCGACCTGAACTCGCGGCGTGGCCAGATCCAGGGCACCGAAGCCCGTGGCATAGCCACCGTGGTCAACGCCATGGTGCCGCTCGCCAACATGTTCGGCTATGTGAACACGCTGCGTTCGATGTCTCAGGGCCGTGCCCAGTACACGATGCAGTTCGATCACTACGAGCAGGTCCCGAACCAGGTCGCGGACGAGATCCAGAAGAAGTACGCCTGACGCTTTCGCGACAGGCGGTCGTTATTCGGCTCTCCGGAGCCTTGCTAGAGACAATGGAGTGGCAAGATGGCCAAGGGTAAATTCGAGCGGACGAAGCCGCACGTCAACATTGGAACGATTGGTCACGTTGACCATGGGAAGACGTCGC
>NZ_PKMZ01000003.1 GCF_002893625.1 Mangrovicella endophytica
TACCGACCTCAGAGCCTCTCGCAGACAATCCGCCGCCCACGCTTCTCTTTCTTCTCATATATGCAATTGTCAAAGATCACGGTCACAAACGTCACCGTCGGGGAAGCGAGACATCTCGCCCAGCTACCCCTTGCGAAGATCGCCGTTGCCGGCACTCTCTTCTGATTGTCTGCGGCTGGGCTGAACTCCGGAGCGAGCTTTTCTGCTCGCCGGCGGCGCCCTCGCCGTCGATGAGTGGCTTATAGGCCCTAGCTCGGATCGAAGTCAACACGGTTTTTCGAGAAAAATGCGGGAGGCCGATTTTTTCTCAGATTGACCCAAGCCGTTGATAACAAACGTCTCCTTGCGTCAGATATTTGTCTTACGCCCATGATCTGCAAGGCCTTGGCGCGAATCTTTACGCCGCCGGCACACCCCGCCGGAGCCCCTCATAGAGGCTACGAGGGACGCGCAAATTTTCCTCGCCGCAGAGCGTTGCCGTCTCTGCCGCCGCCGGTCGGACGAAGAATCAGGCGGTCATGAGGAAGTCGATCACCAGCTTGGCATTCAGGCCGACAATGAGCACGGCGATCAGGATCGCGAGCCCCAGCGCCCAGACCGGCGCCCGCAGCGCACCCATCTTCCGGCGGTCGGCGGAGAACAGCACCAGCGGCACCACGGCAAAGGGAAGCTGCAGCGACAGCACCACCTGGCTGAGGACGAGGAGCTCGGCCGCACCCGCATCGCCATAGAGGATGATGATGACGGCCGCAGGGATGATGGCGAGGCCCCGGGTGATCAGCCGGCGCAAGGCTACGGGGATCTTCAGCCGCAGGAACCCTTCCATGATGATCTGCCCGGCGAGCGTCGCGGTCACGGTCGAGGAGAGGCCCGAGGCAAGCAGCGCGACCGCAAAGAGAATTGGTGCGAGCGCCGTACCGAGGAGCGGCGCCAGCAGCGCATGCGCATCAGTCAGATCCTCCACCGTTCCGGTGCCCTGCCCGTGGAAGGCCGCCGCGGCGAGGATCAGGATCGAGGCGTTGACCAGAAGCGCGAAGCCCAGGGCCACCGTCGAGTCCACCGTGGCGAAGCGAATCGCCTCGCGGCGCCCGGATTCGTCGAGATCGTAGGCGCGCGTCTGCACGATCGAGGTATGGAGATAGAGGTTGTGCGGCATCACCGTCGCCCCGAGGATGCCGAGAGCGAGGTAGAGCATGCGCTCATCGGCCACGATCGCCGGCGCCGGGATCAGCCCCCCGACAATGGCGGCGATGTCCGGCTGCGCCAGGAGAAGCTGGCCGACGAAGCACATGGCGATGATGAGAATCATCGTGGCGACAAAGGCTTCGATCCAGCGAAATCCCCGGGACTGCAGGTAGAGAACCAGGAAGACATCGAGCGCCGTCACCACGACGCCCCAGGCGAGCGGCAGGCCAAACAGCAGCTTCAGCCCGATGGCGGTGCCGATGACCTCGGCAAGGTCGGTCGCGATGATGGCGAGTTCGGCCAGCAGCCAGAGGCCGATCGCCACCGGCTTGGGATAGGCGTCGCGGCAGGCCTGGGCGAGATCTCGCCCCGTCGCGATGGCAAGGCGGGCGCACAGCGCCTGCAGAAGGATCGCCATCAGCGAGGACAGGAGCACCGCGGCGAGCAGCGTGTAGCCGAACTCCGAACCGCCGGCGATGGATGTCGCCCAGTTCCCCGGATCCATGTAGCCGACCGCAACCAGGAACCCTGGACCGATGAAGGCAAGCAAGCGCCGCATGGTGCTGCCGCGATCGACACGGACACTGCGATGGGCGCCGGCCAGCGTCGCCTCGCCCCGGCCGTGGCGAAAGCCATCCGCCTGCAGCCCATCCTCGTCATGGCCGTATCGCATGCATCCGCCCCGCGTTCCCCGCACCAGGCAACCGGGCGGCTTCAGAGTAGCAAGCTAGAGGCGGTCCCCCATCACGTCAATGCAATTGCAAATCGTTTGCATCAAGAGCCGGCGAGCAAATGCGGTGTCGTGGCTGCCGACGAACGGACCGAATTGGCACGCTATCCGGCGTCGTCACCGGGACAGCGGTTGGGATCATTCGCGGAGAGCGCCCGCCTCTTCCGCCGGCAGCCGTGTCGTCACGCCTGCCTCGTCGAAAGCCTCGTCGGCGCCTCCGCGCTTGTGCTTCCGACAGTATGAGGATGGCACGCCTCACCGCGATCGAGCCGACTGGATGCTCGCCCGGCGTCTGGCTCTCCATCTTGCGAGGATCACGCTTCCGCACCGCGCCTTCGGGCGGCTAGACTGGCCGCATGACGGCGAATCGAAAGAAGCGGGATTATGAGGCTGAGCTGCGGGATGCGGGTGTTCGCATCACCCGGCCGCGCCGCACCATCCTCTCGATTCTGTCCTCGGGCGAGGACCATCCGGATGCGCTGGAGATCTATCGCCGCTCGGCGGCGCTCGATCCCAGCATTTCGCTGTCCACCGTCTACCGGACAATGAAGCTCCTCGAAGAGCGCGGCGCCATCCACCGTCATGCCTTCGAGGGCGGCCCGTCGCGCTTCGAGCAGGCCGGCGGCAGCCACCACGACCATCTGATCGATGTCGACACGGGGGATGTCATCGAATTCAGCTCCGAGCGCATCGAGGCGCTGCAGGAGGAGATTGCCCGCGAACTGGGTTACGAGATCGTCTCGCACCGGCTGGAGCTTTACGGCCGCAGGCGACAGTCGCCCTAGCGCCGGGAACTTGGCAGTCTGCCGGCCGACCACCGGCGAGGATCCTTGCGATCGAAGTGAGCTTCAGGCTTCATCATCGCTCGTGAGCGGCGCAGGCGGCGGGGAGGCATGGCGATGGACTGGCAGCTCTGGGTCGGCTTTGCCGTGGCGAGCGCGGTGATCGGCGTCGTTCCCGGGCCAGGCGTCCTCGGCATCGTCGGCTATGCCGTGAGCTCCGGGCGAACCGTTGCCCTTGCAGCGGTCGCGGGCATGGCCATTGGCAACGCCACGGCCATGACGCTGTCGCTCGCAGGCGTCGGGGCGCTTCTGGCCGCCTCGGCACTCGCCTTCTCCATCGTAAAATGGGCCGGGGCGCTCTACCTGATCGGGCTGGGGCTGATAACGCTCTTGCGCAGCCGCGGCACCGCAGCCGGGGCGACGCAGCAGCCGCTGCGACCTCGCGCCGCCTTCTTCGGCAGCGTCGCGGTCGGAACGTTTCATCCCAAGACGATCGTCTTCTTCGTCGCCTTCGCCCCGCAGTTCATCGCCGCCGACGGCGACTATGTCACTCAGGCGGCAATTCTGATCGCGACGTTCACCGGCATCGTCGCGATCACGGATGCGACCTATGCCGTCGCGGCCGCTCGGGCGGCGCGGCTGCTGAGGAGTCCGAGCGCCCGCCTGTGGTCGCGGCGGGCAGGCGGCGGTGCGCTGATCGCCTCAGGCCTTGCGACGGCGGCAGTGCACGGCTGATCGACGAGCACGGGGAGCCAAGAGGACGGCCTGCCGGAACAGCAGGCCGCCGCAGTCACTGGCTCAGACGAGCTTGGCGTCGAGCGTCAGCTTGATGGCGCCGAGCGCCTTGGAAACCGGGCAGTTGTCCTTGGCCTTGGCGGTCAGCTGCTCGAAAGTCGCCTGGTCGATGCCGGGCACTTTGGCCTCCAGCGTCAGGGCGCTGGTGGTGATGGAGAAGCCGCCGTCCGACGGTTCCACGGAGACGTCCGAACGCGCCTTCAGCTCCTCGGCCGGCGTGCCGTTCTCCGCCAGGAAGTGCGACAGCTGCATGGCGAAACAGCCGGCATGCGCCGCCGCCAGCAGCTCTTCCGGATTGGTGCCGGACTTGCCGCTCTCGTCCTCAAAACGCGCCTTGAAGGAGTAGCCATTGTCCTTCAGCGCACCGGACTGCGTGGTGATCGAGCCCGTGCCGGTTCCGAGAGCACCGTGCCACGTCGCCGTCGCGTGTCGTTTCATGAAAATTCTCCCTCTTGAATGGGTGCTGCGAGGGTATGGTCCCACCGCAAGCGCGACAACCCGCCACGACACGACCTTCTTCGGTCGGGCAACGAAGCGTTCATCGCGACCAAGCACTATCTAGGCGATGACGTGGCAGAATCGAACGAGGGATGGATGAGCGAGACGATCCTGATCAGTGCCTCGCGTCCGCTCCTCGACGAAAAGGCAGCGTGGCTGACCGCACTGGAAGCCGAACGGCGATCCAGCCCGCACACGCTGGCCGCCTATGAACGGGACCTCCGCCAGTTCCTGGAATTCCTGACCCGCCACCATGGCCGCCCGGCCGAGACCGGCGATCTCGCCGATCTGAAGCCGGCGGAGCTGCGCGCCTTCCTCGCCGCCCGACGACGCGACGGCGCCGGCACGCGCACCCTCGGCCGCTCGCTCGCCGGCGTGCGCTCCTTCATCCGCCATCTCGAGCGCAAGGGGCTCGCCTCCTCGGCCGGCGCCAAGGCGATGCGCGCACCCAAGCAGCCCAAGGCGCTGCCGCGCCCCTTGAGCGTTCCCGATGCGATGGCCGTCGCCGACGAGGGCGGCGCGCTGGCGGCCGAGCCGTGGATTGCGGCTCGCAGCGTTGCGGTGCTGACGCTGCTCTATGGCTGCGGCCTGCGCATCTCCGAAGCGCTCGGCCTGCCCGGCGATGCGCTGGCCGATCCACGGGCGCGATCCATGCCGATCGAGGGCAAAGGCGGCAAGACGCGCCTCGTGCCGCTGCTCCCGGCCGTGCTGGAGGCGGTCGCGGACTATCGGCGTCTCTGCCCCTTCCACCTGACCGCTGCCGAGCCGCTGTTTCGCGGCGCCCGCGGCGGCCCGCTGAGGCCGCAGATCGTCCAGCGCGAGATGGCGCGCCTACGCGGCGCGCTCGGCCTGCCGGACTCGGCGACACCGCATGCGCTGCGCCATTCCTTCGCCACCCATCTCCTGGCGGCCGGTGGCGATCTGCGCACAATTCAGGATCTCCTCGGCCATGCCAGCCTGTCGACAACGCAGAACTACACCGCCGTCGACGCCAACCGGCTTCTGTCCGTCTATGAGTCGGCGCATCCTAGGGCGCGTCGCAGCCGGCGCGCCGACGCGGCGTGAGATTGCAAGGCCTCCGCCCTGCAGCGCTCCGCGTCCCGGCTCCACGTCCCGAGGTGATTCGCTGATGCCAATTGTTTCCCACCGCCGCCGCCTTTCTTCCCGGTCCGTCCGGACGCTGCGCGGGATGGCGATCGCGCTTGCGGCCGTCGTATCCATGAGCGTAGCCGGCAGCAGCGTGGCGCAGAGCCAGATGCTGCCTCCCGCCGACGGCAGCCCGGCGGCAGCCGGCACAGTTTCACCGCCCGCCTGCACCGGCATCAACCTCATCGACGGTTTCGCCAGGGACGGCCGCCTGAAGACGATCGAGGCGGCCGCCGCCGCCATTCCCAATGGCGAGGGCAAGTTCTACCGCATCGAACGGGAGGGCGTTGCGCCTTCGTGGCTCTACGGCACCATGCACTTGAGCGACCCGCGTGTCCTGACGCTGCCGGAACAGTCGCAGCAGGCCTTCGATTCGGCCGGCCGCCTGGTGATCGAGACCACCGACATTCTCGACGAGGCGAAGACGCTGGCGGCGCTGTTCAGCCGTCCCGACCTGATGAACTTGCCGGGCGGTCAGACGCTGGAGACGCTCCTCTCGCCGGAGCAGAAGGCGAAGCTCGAGGCGGCGCTCGCCAAGCGCGGCGTGCCGATCGGGACCATCCACACGCTGCAGCCCTGGTTCTCCGGCGTAAGCCTGCTCGCGCCGGCCTGCGAGGCGGCACGAAAGGCGAGCGGCGTTCCCGTGCTCGATGCGAGCCTCGCCCTCACTGCCAAGGCAGTGCAGAAGCCGGTCGAGGGCCTGGAAACCGCGGTCGAGCAGCTGGAGGCGATGGCCTCGCTGCCGATGGACCTGCAGGTGGGGAGCCTGATCGCCACCGTCGAACTCGGGGATCGGATGCCCGACATCAACGAGACGATGCTGCAGCTCTATCTCCAGGGACGTATCGCGATGATCACCCCGACGATCGAAGCCGTCGCGCCCACCGGCGGCACGGCGGAGGAGTCGGCCAAGGCCTATGCCGAGTTCGAGCAGCGGATCGTCACTGCGCGCAACCATACGATGCTGGAGCGCATGCAGCCGATGCTGAAGGCGGGCGGCAGCTTCGTCGCGGTGGGCGCGCTGCATCTCCCCGGCGCTGACGGGCTGGTCGCCCTCTTGCGCACGGGCGGCTGGACGGTGACGCGGCTCGACTGAGGTCAGCGCGCAGGAAGCGAGCTCCGGCGCCGTGTCCGCGGCGACTCACGTGAAACGCCGCGGATGCCGATGGATGGCGGACGGGTGCTGCCGGCCGCCCTATCGTCCTACATATGGATCGGCTTGGCGAAGGTGGCGAGCGCCGCTTCGCGCACCGCCTCCGACATCGTCGGATGGGCGTGGCAGGTGCGGGCGAGGTCCTCGGACGAGCCGCCAAACTCCATCAGCACCGTTGCCTCATGGATCATCTCGCCGGCACCATGCCCGAGGATGTGGCAGCCGAGCACACGGTCGGTCTCAGCATCTGCCAGGAACTTCACGAAGCCGTCCGTATGCAGCATGGCGCGGCCGCGGCCATTGGCGGTGAAGGGGAACTTGCCGACCTTGTAGGCGACGCCGCTCGCCTTCAGCTCCTCCTCGGTCTTGCCGACCGAGGCGACCTCGGGCGAGGTGTAGACCACCGACGGGATGACCTCGTAGTTCACATGGCCGGACTGGCCGGCGAGGATCTCGGCAAGCGCGATGCCCTCGTCCTCGGCCTTGTGGGCGAGCATCGGGCCACGCACCACGTCGCCAATGGCGTAGATGCCCTCGACGCTCGTGCGGAAATGCTCGTCGATCTCGACGCGACCGCGATTGTCGACGGGGATGCCGACGGCCTCCAGGCCAAGCCCGTCCGTATAGGCGCGCCGGCCGGTGGAAACGAGCACGACGTCGGCGGCAAGCGTCTCCGCCGCACCGCCCTTCACCGGCTCGAAGGTGACGCTGGCGCCGCCTTCTGTTTTCGCAACCCCGGTCACCTTGGCGCCGAGCCGGAACTCGATGCCCTGCTTGACCATCAGCTTCTGGAAGGCGGTGGAGACCTCGATGTCCGTCAGGCCCAGCACCTTGTCGAGATATTCGACCACCGTGACCTTGGCACCGAGCCGCGACCAGACTGAGCCGAGCTCGAGGCCGATGACGCCGCCGCCGACGACGATCATCGATGACGGCACCTTTTCGAGCCCAATGGCGTGATCGGAGGAGATGATCGTCTCGCCATCGAAGCTAAGTTCGACGCCGGGAATGCCGGCAACCTCGGATCCGGTGGCGATGCAGATCGCCTTCGCCTGCAGGGTCTGCGTCGTGCCGCCCTCGGCTGTCACCTCGACGACGCCGGGCTTGGTGATCCGTCCCGTACCGGTGACGCCGGTGATCTTGTTCTTCTTGAACAGGAAGGCGACGCCGTCGACATTCGCCTTCACCGTCTTGTCCTTGTGGGCGAGCATCTTCGGCAGGTCGAGCCTGGGCTCCACGGCGATGCCGAGATCGGCGAAGCTGTGCGAGGCTTCCGCGAACATCTCGGAGGCATGCAGCAGCGCCTTCGACGGAATGCAGCCGACATTGAGGCAGGTACCGCCATAGGTCGCGCGCTTCTCCACCACCGCGACGTTCAGGCCGAGCTGTGCCGCCTTGATGGCGCAGACATAGCCGCCCGGTCCCGATCCGATCACCACGAGATCAAAGGTCGTGTTCGACATGGGAGCTTTCTTACCTTTTGGACTTCAGAAGAAACGGATGAGCATCAGCACGAGGCCGAGCGCCGCGACGAGCCAGACGAGGCTGCGGATATAGGGAATGCCGAAGAGGTAGAGCGGAATATAGACGATCCGCGCGATCAGCCAGACGATGGCGCCGATCTCGCCGATGCCGCCGGCGCGGCCGGTGACGGCAAGGCCGAGGGCCAGGGCGATGAAGGCCGGCCAGGTCTCCTGAAAATTCTTCAGTGCGCGTTCGGCGCGGCCGGCTTGAGGGCCGAGCGGCTTCTGCTCCTCATCGCGCGGACCGGCGTTCCAGGCCGAGCCGCGTTCCTTCGTCGCCAGCACGCCCTGCAGGCCGATATGGACGAACAGGAGCACGACGGAGAGGCCGAGGATGATGAGTTCGGTCGAGAGGGTCATGATCGTCGTCTCCACGCCGGCGCGCTGCGGCTTCTAGAGTCCGTCCTTCGGGCAATGGCCGGTCGCCTCTTCGAACGAGGCGTTGGTCTTCTCCAGCCTGCCCTTGACGATGCCGAGCGGATGGAAGGGTGGCTCGATCTGCGCGGCGGGCTGCACCTGCTTCAGCTGGTAGCAGCCGGCATAGACCGTCCGCTCGCCGCCGGTCACCATCGACTGCACGACCACCGGCACCAGCGCGTAGATCGATCCGGCAGCGCCTTCGCTCGTCCCCTTGCCGAGCTTGAGGCTGACCGCAGCGGTATCCTCGTAACCCTTGGCGAATGTCGCAAAATCCGGCCGATCCGGCCCGTCGTCGAAATAGGACCAGGCGCGCGTATATTCGTGGCGCGCCACGGCATTGTAGAGCGACGAGATCACCGCCTCCGGCGTCGACCGGTCGTCGCGATAATCCGGCGGCGTGATCGGCGTGACGGCAATGGCGGCTGAGGCGGGGCAGGCGACGCCGGCCAGCGCAAAGGCTGCACTCCTCCAGGCCCGAAGAACCGGCGACCAAAGGCTTCGGCGGTCGCTCTGATGTCGTTCTACGCGGCTCTGCATCATGTCGCTCTCGCCAGCCGTTCAGGGAAGAACGGCGCGGGCGCCGGACACGTCGAGGATGGCGCCGGAGGAATAGCTGGCCGCATCCGATGCGAGCCACAGGATTGCCCGCGCCACCTCTTCGGCCGTGCCGGGCCGCCGCATCGGCAGCGACGGCGCCATGGACGCAGCCCTGTCCGGAATGCCACCGGAGGCATGGATGTCGGTATCGATGATACCCGGCCGCACCGCGGCGACGCGAATACCATCCGCGGCGACTTCACGCGCAAGTCCGACCGTAAAGGTGTCGATCGCACCCTTTGCACTGGCATAGTCGACATACTGGTTCGCCGCACCGAGCTTGCTGGCGGCGGAGCCGAGATTGACGATGACGCCGCCCTGCCCGCCGCGCGAGGTCGCCATGCGGCGGATCGCTTCACGCGCGCACAGGATGCTGCCGATCGCATTGATGCGGAACATGCGCTCCAGCCGCTCCGCCGACATCTCCACGACCGGCTGGGCCGCATCGACGACGCCGGCATTGTTGACGAGGACGGCGAGGCGCCCGAGGCGGTCCGCCGCCTCGAATAAGGCAAGGATGTCGGCCTCGCGGCCAACGTCACCCGCCACGGCCTCGGCTCGTCCGCCATCGGCCGTGATCTGCGCAACCACGGCCTCGGCAGCGTCGCGACGCTGCGCGTAATTGACGACCACGGCATAGCCGGCTTGCGCGGCAAGGCGGGCGGTCGCCGCCCCGATGCCGCGCGAGCCGCCGGTGACGATCATCACCGGAGCCGCCGTATCGCTCCCGCCCGCTGCCGTCATGTCCGAGCCCCTGCCGATCAGAGGTCGAGCACGAGGCGCTCGGGATCCTCGAGGCTGTCCTTGACGCGCACCAGGAAGGTCACGGCTTCCTTACCGTCGACGATCCGGTGATCATAGGAGAGCGCCAGATACATCATCGGACGGATCACCACCTGGCCGCCGACGGCGACCGGCCGCTCCTGGATCTTGTGCATGCCGAGAATGCCGGACTGCGGCGCATTGAGGATCGGCGTCGACATCAGCGAGCCATAGACGCCGCCATTGGTGATGGTGAAGGTGCCGCCCTGCATGTCGGACATCGACAGCTGGCCGTCACGCGCCGCCTTGGCGAGGCGGCCGATCTCCTTCTCGACCTCCGCGATGGTCATCTGATCGGCGTCGCGCACCACCGGCACGACGAGGCCTTTGTCGGTGCCGACCGCCATGCCGATATGGGCATAGTTCTTGTAGACGAGGTCGGTCCCGTCGATCTCGGCATTGACGGCCGGGATCTCCTTCAGCGCATGGCACACCGCCTTGGTGAAGAAGCCCATGAAGCCGAGCTTCACGCCGTGCTTCTTCTCGAACAGGTCCTTGTACTTGTTGCGCAGGCTCATCACCGCGCTCATGTCCACCTCGTTGAAGGTGGTCAGCATGGCCGCGGTGTCCTGCGCGTCCTTCAGGCGCCGCGCGATGGTCTGGCGCAGGCGCGTCATCTTCACGCGCTCCTCGCGCGCCGCATCGTTCGGCGCGGAGGCCGGGCGCGCCGCGGCCGGCTGGGTGCGCTCCTGCGGTGCCGACGGGGCGCCACGGGCGATCGCCGCGAGCACGTCGCCCTTCAGCGCCTGGCCGCGCTTGCCCGAACCCTGAACGTCGCCGGCCGACAGGCCCTTCTCGTTCATCAGCTTCTGGGCCGACGGCGCCGGCGGCATGGAAGAGCCGCCCGCGGCAGCCTGACCATTGGCCTGGCCGCCCGCCTGAGCCGGTGCTGCGCTCCCGGCGGCGCCGCTGCCGTAGTCGGCAACGGCCGGGGCCGCGGCGTCAGCCTTGGCTTCGGTGCTCTTCGGCTTCTCGGTGGCCGCGACGGTGCCGCTGCCGGCGCCTTCACCAGCCGCGATCGAGCCGAGCAGCGCGCCGACGCCGACCGTCTCGCCTTCCTGAACCACGATCTCCTCGAGCACCCCTGCGGCAGGCGCGGGCACCTCGACGGTGACCTTGTCGGTCTCCAGCTCGGCGATCGTCTCGTCCTGCGCGATGCGCTCGCCAACCTTCTTGTACCAGCGGCCGACAGTGGCTTCGGTGACCGACTCGCCGAGGGTCGGGACTTTGATTTCGGTGCTCATCGGATCGTCAATCTCTTGAAGGATCAGGTCAGGATTGCGCGGCTCAGCCGGCCAGCGCGTCGTCGAGGAAGGCTGCGAGCTCGGACATGTGCTTCGACATCGTGCCGGCCGCCGGCGAAGCCGATGCCTGGCGCCCGGTGTAGCGCACCTTGCGCTTCTCGGCGCCGATATGGTCGAGCACCCACTCCAGATAGGGATCGATGAAGGCCCAGGCGCCCATGTTCTTGGGCTCCTCCTGGCACCAGACGATCTCCGCCTGCTTGAAGCGGCTGAGCTCGTTGATCAGCGCCTTGGCCGGGAACGGATAGAGCTGCTCGACGCGCAGGAGATAGATGTCGTCGATGCCGCGCTTTTCGCGCTCCTCGAAGAGGTCGTAATAGACCTTGCCGGTGCACAGGACGACGCGGCGGATCTTGGCGTCCTTGACGAGCTTGATCGGCCCGTCCTTCTTCATCTCCGCATCGTCCCAGAGGAGACGATGGAAGCTGGTGTCACCGGCGAGTTCGGACAGGTCCGAGACCGCCCGCTTGTGGCGCAGCAGCGACTTCGGCGTCATCAGGATCAGCGGCTTGCGGAAGTCGCGCTTCATCTGCCGGCGCAGGATGTGGAAGTAGTTCGCCGGCGTCGTGCAGTTGGCGACCTGCATGTTGTCCTGCGCGCAGGACTGCAGATAGCGCTCCAGGCGCGCCGAGGAGTGCTCCGGCCCCTGGCCCTCGTAGCCATGCGGCAGCAGCATCACGAGGCCGGACATGCGCAGCCACTTGGCCTCGCCCGACGAGATGAACTGGTCGACGACGACCTGTGCGCCATTGGCGAAGTCGCCGAACTGGGCCTCCCACAGCGTCAGCGCGTTCGGCTCGGACAGCGAGTAGCCGTATTCGAAGCCGAGCACGGCCTCTTCCGAGAGCATCGAGTTGATGACCTCGTACACCGCCTGCCCCTTGGAGAGATTGGCGAGCGGCACGTAGCGGGTCTCGTCCTCCTGGTCGTAGAGCACCGAGTGGCGCTGGCTGAAGGTGCCGCGCTCGGAATCCTGGCCGGACAGGCGAACCGGATGGCCCTCGGTCACCAGCGTGCCGAAGGCGAGCGACTCGGCGGTCGCCCAGTCGATGCCCTCGCCGGTCTCGATCGCCTTGGCGCGGTTCTCCATGAAACGCTGCACCGTCTTGTGGACGTTGAAGCCCTCCGGCACGCGCGTCAGCTTTTCGCCGATCTCCTTCAGCGTCTTCACCGGCACGCCGGTGGCGCCGCGGCGCTTCTCCTCGTCCTCCTCGGCGCGGCGCAGGCCCGACCAGGCACCGTCGAGCCAGTCCGCCTTGTTCGGCTTATAGGCCTGGCCGGCCTCGTATTCGGCCTCCAGATGCTCGCGGAACTCCGCCTTGCGCCGCTCGACCTCCTCCGCGGAGATCGTGCCTTCGTCGACGAGCTTCTTGGCATAGAGCTCCAGCGTCGAGGCGTGGCCGCGGATGACCTTGTACATCTGCGGCTGGGTGAAGCCGGGCTCGTCGCCCTCGTTGTGGCCGAACCGGCGGTAGCAGAACATGTCCACGACGACCGGCTTGTGGAACAGCATCCGGAACTCGGTCGCGACCTTGGCCGCATAGACCACCGCTTCCGGATCGTCACCGTTGACGTGGAAGATCGGCGCCTCGACGATCTTGGCGACGTCGGACGGATAGGGCGAGGAGCGCGAGAAGCGCGGATTGGTGGTGAAGCCGATCTGGTTGTTGATGATGAAATGCACCGTACCGGCGACGCGGTGGCCGCGCAGGCCCGAAAGGCCGAAGCACTCCGCCACGACGCCCTGGCCGGCAAAGGCCGCATCGCCATGGATCAGCAGCGGCAGGACGTTCTTGCGCACGTCGAGCGGCACCACCTCGGTGCGGGTGCGCCCGACCAGCTGGTCCTGCTTGGCGCGGGCCTTGCCCATCACCACCGGATTGACGATCTCGAGATGAGACGGATTGGCCGTCAGCGACAGGTGCACCTTGTTTTGGTCGAACTCGCGGTCGGACGAGGCACCGAGATGGTACTTCACATCGCCCGAGCCCTCGACGTCGTCAGGCTTGTAGGATCCGCCCTTGAACTCGTGGAAAATAGCGCGGTGCGGCTTGGCCAGGACCTGCGCCAGGACGTTGAGGCGGCCGCGATGGGCCATGCCGAGGACGATCTCCTTCAGCCCCATCTGACCGCCGCGCTTGATGATCTGCTCCAGCGCCGGGATCAGCGCCTCGCCGCCGTCGAGGCCGAAGCGCTTGGTGCCCTTGTAGCGCACGTCCAGGAACTTCTCGAAGCCCTCGGCCTCGATCAGCTTGTTGAGGATGGCGCGCTTGCCCTCCTGGGTGAAGGCGACGCCCTTGTCCGGCCCCTCGATACGCTCCTGCAGCCAGGCCTTCTCGTCGGGGTTCGAGATGTGCATGAACTCGACGCCGATGGTCGAGCAATAGGTCCGCGTCAGGATGTCGACCATCTCGCGCAAGGTCGCAAATTCCAGACCGAGCACGTTGTCGATGAAGATCTTGCGGTCGTAGTCGGCCTCGGTGAAGCCATAGGCCTTCGGCGACAGCTCGTTGTAATCCTCCTGCGGCTTGGCGATGCCGAGAGGATCGAGATTGGCGTGGAGGTGGCCGCGCACGCGGAAGGCGCGGATCAGCATCAGGGCACGCACCGAATCGCGCGTCGCCTGGTTCACCGCGTCCTGCGACAGGGCGACGCCGCCGGCGGCCGCCTTCTCCTTGACCTTCGAGCCGACCTTCGCCTCGACCAGACCCCAGTCGCCGTCGAGCGCCGAGACGAGCTCGCCATTGGCGACGAGCGGCCATCCCGGCTGCCGCCAGGACGGACCTTCGGCGTTCTTCAGGACCGCGTCGCGCTCATCCTTCAGCTCGCGGAAGAACGAGGCCCACTCGTCCGCGACCGAGGACGGGTCCTTCTCGTAGCGGGCGTGGAGCTCCTCGATATAGTCGGCATTGCCGCCATAGAGGAACGAGGTTTCGGAGAAGAAATCGTTCGCTTGATCGCTGCGCGCCATGGATCCGTTGCGGCGCCAGCGGACGCCGCCTCCTCGATTTGGGTCGTGAGGCCCGGCGGCCCATCGCGCGCCGACCTCGTCTGTCTCTGCCTTAAGCGTCCTGTTCGCCCCTTATATGGCGATCCAGGACCGTCCTGCCTTGCCGCATCACGCTGTCCTGATCGCCTCAGGACGCCGGGAGCGGCACGACTGCCGGTCCCGAAAGTTGCCGGGGCCCGCGCATCCGACGGGCTCCTAGCCGGGGAGGCTGGCCTCAGCCTTTCAGGACCTCGGTCAGGGTCGTGCCGAGGCGCGCCGGCGAGGGCGATACCTTGATGCCGGCCGCCTCCATCGCCGCGATCTTGGATTCCGCGTCGCCCTTGCCGCCGGACACGACGGCGCCGGCATGGCCCATGGTGCGGCCCTTCGGCGCCGTGCGGCCGGCGATGAAGCCGACCATGGGCTTCTTGCGGCCGCGCTTGGCCTCGTCGATCAGGAACTGCGCGGCATCCTCCTCGGCGGCACCGCCGATCTCGCCGATCATGATGATCGACTGGGTCGCCTCGTCGGCGAGGAACATCTCGAGGACGTCGATGAACTCGGTGCCCTTCACCGGATCGCCGCCAATGCCGACGGCCGTCGTCTGGCCGAGGCCCTCATTGGTGGTCTGGAACACCGCCTCATAGGTCAGCGTGCCGGAGCGCGAGACAATGCCGACATTGCCCTTCTTGAAGATCGAGCCGGGCATGATGCCGATCTTGCACTCCTCCGGCGTCAGGATGCCGGGGCAGTTGGGGCCGAGCAGGCGCGACTTCGACGTTTCCAGCCGGCCCTTCACCCGCACCATGTCGAGGACCGGAATGCCCTCGGTGATGCAGACGATGAACGGGATCTCGGCTTCGATCGCCTCGATGATGGCGTCGGCGGCACCGGCCGGCGGCACGTAGATCACCGAGGCGTCGGCGCCGGTGCGCTCCTTGGCCTCGGCGACGGAGGCGAAGATCGGCAGGGTCTCGCCCTTGGCGCCGGTCCAGGTCTCGCCGCCCTTCTTGGGATGGACGCCGCCGACCATCTGCGTGCCGTGATAGGCGAGCGCCTGCTCGGTGTGGAAGGTCCCGGTCTTGCCGGTCAGGCCCTGCACGATGACCTTGGTGTTCTTGTCGACGAGAATGGACATTGAGCGGACCTTGTGAGCTTACGCTAGGAAGTCTTCTTTGAATGGATTGCACACACGGACAGAACCGTAGAATTGCCCGTGATTGAGGTCTTCGGTGTAGACGAGATCGAGGCCGGCTCGCGCCGCAGCAACGATGATCAGCCCGTCCCAATGCGAGATGTCGTGACGGCGGGCGGTCTCGAGCGCTTCGACCACATCCGACGGCGACAGGGTCACGACGTCATCGTCCTGTAGCGCGCGGACCCACTGGATCGCGGCATCCACGCCGTAGTCGAGCTTGGTGCGCATGACGCTGTAGAGCTCCATCATCACCTGCGTCGAGGTGGTGATCGATCTCGAATACATCAGCTGCCGCGCCTGATCGCGCTTACGCGTATCGGCCGCAGCGGTGTCGGCCGCATAGGCGATGATGTTGGTATCAAAGAAGGCCGCGTTCACGCATGACCTCCTCATAGAAGGAGCCGCGATCAAACAGCGGCTCGCCTTCGCACGAATGCCGCGACCGCCGTTCGACGTCCGTATCAGCGGCTTCGAACAGGCGCGTCCACTTCTCGGCCCGGGCCGAAAGTTGCGCCTCGCGCCTCACCTCTCGATCCAGAAAATCCCGCACCATCGCGTTGACGCTGGTGCGCTTCATCGCGGCGAGCACGCGTGCGCGGTCGAGAAGATCATCATCTATCGAAAGGGTAAGGTTCTTCACCATGGCCGATCCGAACACGGGTTACGTGTTACACATAACCCGTGTTGAAATGTCCTTCAACGTCAGCCGATCGCCGCGACGATCTTCTTGGCGGCGTCGTCGAGGTCGTCCGCGGCCGTGATCGCAAGGCCGCTCTCGTTGAGGATCGCCTTGCCCTGCTCGACATTGGTGCCCTCGAGGCGCACCACCAGCGGCACCTTCAGGCCGACCTCCTTCACCGCGGCGACCACGCCCTCGGCGATGACGTCGCAGCGCATGATGCCGCCGAAGATGTTGACGAGGATGCCCTCGACGCGCGGATCGGCGGTGATGATCTTGAAAGCCGCCGCGACCTTTTCCTTCGAGGCGCCGCCGCCGACGTCACAGAAGTTGGCGGGTTCCTTGCCGTAGAGCTTGATGATGTCCATCGTCGCCATGGCGAGGCCCGCGCCGTTCACCATGCAGCCGATATTGCCGTCGAGCGCGACATAGGCGAGGTCCCACTTGGAGGCCTCGATCTCCTTCTGGTCCTCTTCGGTCTCATCGCGCAGCGCCTTCATGTCCTCGTGGCGGAAGAGCGCGTTGCCGTCGAAGGAGACCTTGGCGTCGAGGACGCGCAGATGGCCGTCCTTCATGACGATCAGCGGATTGACCTCGAGGAGCGCCATGTCCTTCTCGGTGAAGGCCTTGTAGAGGGCCGGGAACAGCGACTTGCCGTCCTCCGCGGCTGCGCCCGAAAGGCCGTAGGCCTTCGAGATGGTCGCGACATCGGCCTCGGTGACGCCCGCCGCCGGGTCGATCGCAACGGTGACGATCTTCTCGGGCGTGTCGTGCGCGACAGCCTCGATGTCCATGCCGCCCTCGGTCGAGACGACGAAGGCGACGCGGCCGACCGAGCGGTCGACGAGCAGCGACAGGTAGAGCTCGCGATCGATGTCGGCGCCGTCCTCGATATAGAGGCGGTTCACCTGCTTGCCGGCTTCGCCGGTCTGCGCGGTGACCAGCGTGTTGCCCAGCATCTCGCGAGCGTTCGTGACGACTTCCTCGACCGACCGGGCGAGGCGCACGCCGCCCTTGGCGTCCGGTCCCAGCTCCTTGAACTTGCCCTTGCCACGGCCGCCGGCATGGATCTGGCTCTTCACGACGTAGAGCGGGCCGGGCAGCTGCCTGGCGGCGGCCTCAGCCTCGTCGGCGGAGGTGATCGCGACGCCGGAGGCGACGGGGGCGCCGTAGCCCTTCAACACCTGCTTGGCCTGATATTCGTGGATGTTCATGAGGGGTCTTCCCGCTTCGCTCGGGTGAGATCGGAAAGGGGCCGCTCGGTGGCGGCCCCCATTTTGATCAAAGGATCACTTCAGGTTCGGCGCGATGCCCTGGCAGGCTTCCATCAGCCCTTGCACGGAGCCGACCGACTTTTCGAACTGCGCCTTCTCGTCGGCATTCAGCTCGATCTCGATGACGCGCTCGACACCTTCGGCACCGATCACGCAGGGCACGCCGACATAGAGGTCCTTCAGGCCGTACTCGCCCTTGAGGGCGGCGGCGCAGGGCAGCACGCGCTTCTTGTCCTTCAGGTAGCTCTCCGCCATGGCAATGGCGGAAGCCGCCGGCGCATAATAGGCCGAGCCGGTCTTCAGGAGGCCGACGATCTCGGCGCCGCCGTCGCGGGTGCGCTGGACGATCTCCTCCAGCCGCGCCGCCGAGCACCAGCCCATCTTCACGAGGTCGGTCAGCGGGATGCCGGCAACGGTGGAGTAGCGGGTCAGCGGCACCATCGTGTCGCCATGGCCGCCGAGCACGAAAGCGGTGACGTCCTCGACCGAGACGTTGAACTCATCGGCGATGAAGTGGCGGAAGCGCGCCGAGTCGAGAACGCCGGCCATGCCGACGACCTTGGCCTTCGGCAGGCCGGAAAACTTCTGCAGCGCCCAGACCATCGCGTCGAGCGGATTGGTGATGCAGATCACGAAGGCGTTCGGCGCGTATTTGGCGATGCCGGCGCCGACCTGCTCCATCACCTTCAGATTGATGCCGAGGAGGTCGTCACGGCTCATGCCAGGCTTGCGCGGCACACCGGCGGTGACGATGCAGACGTCGGCGCCCTCGATCGCAGCATAGTCGTTGGCGCCCGAGAGGCGCGCATCGAAGCCTTCCACCGGACCGGACTGGGCGATGTCGAGGGCCTTGCCCTGCGGCGTGCCCTCGGAGATGTCGAAGAGCACGATATCGCCGAGTTCCTTCA
Organism: Mangrovicella endophytica; assembly: GCF_002893625.1. GTDB lineage: Bacteria > Pseudomonadota > Alphaproteobacteria > Rhizobiales > Rhizobiaceae > Mangrovicella > Mangrovicella endophytica. The sequence goes on from NZ_PKMZ01000003.1 coordinate 18,004, forward strand.
GGCTCGCCAGATGGGCGAGCGTACCGCCGATCATGCCAGACCCGATGAGTGCGATCTTCTTGCGAGCCATGCTGTCCCTCTCGATTCTCGATGTCACGACGCCGGCGGGCTGGCCGGCCTGCTCTCATTGACGATGATCGTAGCGGCCTGCTCCGACGAGCATGTGACGCGCTGCGATGGGCTCGGACCGGCTGCGAGGCGTGATGTGAGGCCAAAGCTGCCCGCCCGCATATAGCTATGGCGCAGCAAACTCAAGCCGAACCCGCCACTTAGCTTAGACGTGGTGAGTAGTTTCAATCGGTTAGCTTATGTGGGACTTACGTAAACGTAATAGCGTTTTCTGAACTCTCTCAAGACTCAAGAGCGGGGAGAGCAGCGGTCCGGAGCACCTTGCATTTTCCATATCGCCGCCATGGTCGGTTGGCTGCAGTCATGGCAGCAAAGGTTGATTAACCCCGTTTCTCCTCATTGGCCTGCTCACAGTTCCGTCATGAAGCGCAACCTCGGTCCGCGCGTTGCCCGCCAGATATCGCCGGCCGGAGAAACGCACGCTCATGCTCCCCCTGCCTGACAGCCAGTTGCCATTCGGCGATCTGGTCACGGTTCTCCTGAACGGCCTCGGGCTGATGACCCTTGTCGCAGTGGCCTATGGCATGCTGCAGCGCCGGCCCCTGCGTCCCCTGGCGCGCTCATTGGCTCAAGGACTGGTCTTCGGTGTCGGCGGCATCGGCGCGATGCTGTCTGCCTCCGAGATCGCGCCCGGCATCCTCGTCGACACCCGCTACATCATGATCGTTCTGGCGGCGGTCTTCGCCGGCCCGCCGGGCGCCGTCGTCGCCGCGGGGCTCGTTGCCGGCTACCGGGTGTCGCTGGGCGGCAGCGCCGTCTGGCTTGGCAGCGTGATGCCCTTCGCCGTCGCCTTTACCGGCCTGGCCTGGCGCGCCCTCGTGCCGGCTCGTCACCGTCAGAGCCTGTCGGCCTTCGCGCTTCTGGGCGGGCTGCTGTCGGCTCAGATCCTGACGCTCTTCATTCTCTCCTCGCGCCTTTCGGCTGAGCAGATGTTGACGACCTGCGTCGTCGTTCCGGCCGGCTGCAGTGTCGCCACGCTTCTGCTCGGCCACCTGATGCGACGCGAAAACATGCTGATCGCCCGCGAGCAGGCCCTCGAGACCTTCGCCTTCAGCGACCCGCTCACCGGCTTGTCGAACCGCCGCCGCTTCGACGCCGCGCTGGCGCGCGAGCTTGAGCTCCAGCGTCGCGGCGGCAAGCCGTTCTGCCTGGCCTTGATCGATGTCGATCGCTTCAAGGCGGTCAACGACACCTATGGCCATCATACCGGCGACGCGGTGCTGACGCGCGTCGCCGCAGCCATGCAATCGGCGCTGCGCAGTCGGGACGTGCTCGCCCGCTACGGCGGCGAGGAGTTCGCGCTGCTTCTGCCCGACTGCGACGCACGGGCAGCGCTGGCGCTCGCCGAGCGGCTGCGCGCCGGCGTCGGGGCCGAGCCGATCGCGGTCGGCGACCAGCATCTGGCGGTGACGATCTCGCTCGGCGTCGTTGCCTCGAACGGACGCTGGAGCGCCGAGGCCCTGCTCACCCTTGCAGATGACGCCCTCTACGATGCCAAGGCGAATGGCCGGAACCGCGTGGAGATCGCCTGCGAGCCGACGGCGGCCGCGGCTCCTACGGAGGCGGTCTCTCGGGCCGCAGCCGGGCTGGGCGGTGCCGGCGAGAGCTTCGGCTATCTCGCTTCGGGCGAGCCGGCCCTGGCGAGGTAGTCACGCGAGCGCATCTCGGTGAGGCGGGAAACCGTCCGCTCGAATTCGAAGGCCTCCGTGCCGTTCCGGCCGGCATAGATCTCCTGGGCCGGCGCGGCTGCGGAGATGACCACGCGGCGACCGGCATCGTAGAGCGCGTCGATCAGCGTGATGAAGCGCTTGGCCTCATTGCGCTCCGCCTCCATCATCACCGGCACATTCTCGATGACGATCGTGTGGAAGCGCTTGGCAAGGGCGAGAAAATCCTGCGCGCCGAGCGGGCGCCGGAGCAGGTCGTCGAAGGTGAACCGCGCCGCGCCGTTGCCCGAGCGCGGCACGCTGACGGTGCGCCCCTTCACCGACAGCGCGGCGGCATGTTCGCGCGCACCCGACAGGAGCGCCGACCAGACCTCGTCCATCTGCTGCGCCGTTTCGGGCCCAAGCGGTGAAATGTAGAGCCGGTCCTCGCCGATGCCGATCAGCCGGTAGTCCTCAGCCGCATCAAGGCGCACGACGTCGACATGGTCCTTCAGGATGGCGACGAAAGGCAGGAACAGCGCGCGATTTAGGCCGTTCGGATAAAGGTCGTCCGGCGCGACATTGGAGGTCGCGACCAGCACCACGCCCTCCTCGAACAGCGCCTTGAACAGGCGGGACAGGATCATCGCGTCGGCAATATCGGTGACGGTGAATTCGTCGAAGCAGAGGAGCCGCGCTTCACGGGCAATCTCGGCGGCGACCGGCGGCATCGGATCGTCGCCCGACGCCGTGCCCGCCTTCACCGCCTCGCGATGTCGGCCGATCCGCTCGTGCACATCGGCCATGAAGGCATGGAAATGGACGCGGCGCTTGGCTGGAATCGAGCTCTGGCGGAAGAACATGTCCATGATCATAGTCTTGCCGCGGCCGACCGCACCATGGATGTAGAGGCCGCGGACCGGCTCGGGCGCATTGCCGCGGCCGAACAGCCAGCCGAGCGCGCTCTTCTTGGAGGCCAGGCCTGCGGCGGAGAGACGGCGATCGAGTGCGTCGAGCCGGTCGGCAAGGCTGCGCTGGGCCGGATCGGCCTCGATTTCACGCGTGGCGATCAGATGCTCGAGCGCGGTTCGCACCGTGCCGAAGCGGACGGGCGCAGCCGGCGCAGGCCTGCCGCTCGTCGTGATCCACGTATTCTTGGCCATCGGCGCCCCCGGACCGCCCCGCGGCCGGCACACCGGCGCAGCGAAGGGCGGCAGGACCTCGTCACCCCGACAGGGCCGGTCCGGCGGGCCGCGGCGAGGGAGCGCCGCGGCTCTGGTTTCCTTAGCGGTAGAGGCTGATCGACTGGCCGCCGGTCGTCTGGCCGTCGTAGCGGCCGGCGCCGGACGAGTTCAGGCTGGCGACGGTGTCGCCGCTGGAGCTCTTCAGCACCACCTGGCTGCCGGAGACGTCCCAGGCCGAGACGTCGGCGACCTGGCCCGGGCAGCCGCGCGAGGCGGCGCGGTAGCCGCCCGTCCATTTCGTCAGCGCCATGAAGATCTGGCAATTGCCGCCGCCCGACGACACCTTCCAGGCGCCGACGAGACCTTCGCGGGAGACCGGCGCTGCGGACGCCGTCTGCACGGGCTGACCGCCGGCGGCGGGCGGCGTGGGTGCTCCAGGCGCACCGGGCGTCGGGGAGGTGCCGGCCGCATTTTGATCAGTGACGGAGGCCATCGCCGGCTCTGGCGGCGGCGGGGGCGCCGGCGGCGGCGGCAGCTGGGTGGCCGAGACGCGTCCGGTCGGGGCTGCTTCCAGCGGCGCGGGTCCGCCACCGCCGTAGCCGCCATAACCCGCCGACGGCATGCTGCTCTGGCAGCCGGCCGTCGCGACAAGCGCCGCCAAGGCCGCACTCGTCATCATCATTCGCGTCATCAGAGCATTCCCCGACCTTGAGCTCACCACGGCCGGGCGCACTCCGCCGCACGGGTTCACCGGCCATTCCTGCTTTAATGCGGTCGATCCGCCCGGCCCGCAAGGCAAAACCGTTCAAATTGTCACGAATATGCGCCGCTGGTGTTGCCGATCCGCACGCCCGCGCCGGCATCGAGGCTTGGCCGCACCGTCGATCCATCCTATGCCGCCGCTCGTCCTCATCTCGGAATTCTCATGCGCAGACCAAAGCTCGACGGGTTCGTCCTCGCCCTCGCCGCCGCCGTGTTCCTTGCCATCCTGTGGCCGGAGCCCGGTCGCAGCGGCGGCTTTCTCCATCTCGACTGGATCACCGGCTATGGCGTCTGCGGGGTCTTCTTCCTGTACGGCCTGACCCTCGACCCGGAGAAGATGCGGGCGGGCTTCTGGCGCTGGCGCACCCATCTCGCCATCCAGCTGACGACCTTCGCCGTCTTTCCCGCAGTCGTTCTCGCCTTCGAGGCGCTGGTGCCGGGTGCCCTCGGCGAAGCGGCATCGGTCGGCTTCTTCTATGTCGCCGCCCTGCCCTCGACCGTCTCCTCTTCCGTGGCGATGGTGTCGCTGGCGCGCGGCGACGTGCCGGTGGCGATCTTCAACGCAACGCTGTCGAGCCTGCTTGGCGTCATTCTGACGCCGCTCCTGATGAGCTGGTACCTGCAGTCGACCGGCGCCCCGGTGCCGCTCGGCCCGACCGTCCTCAAGGTGGTGCTGCTCGTGCTCGTGCCGATCGGCATCGGTCAGATCGCCAGGCGGTGGCTCGGCGGCTGGGCCAGGCGCAACAGCGCGATCGTGAAACTCGTCGACCGCTCGCTGATCATCGCCATCGTCTACGGCGCCTTCTGCGATTCCGTCGCCGAAGGGGTCTGGACGCGCAATGATCCGCTGCTGGTGGCGGAGATCGCTGTGCTGACGATTATCCTGTTCAGCCTCGTCTATCTCCTGACGATGCTCGGCGCTCGGCTCATCGGCCTCTCGCGGGGCGACCGCATCTGCCTGCAGTTCTGCGGCTCCAAGAAGTCGCTGGCCACCGGCGTGCCGCTGGCGCCGGTGATCTTCGCCGGGCGCCCCGATGTCGGCCTCATCATCCTGCCGATCATGCTGTTTCACTTCTTCCAGCTGTTGATCGTCAGCGCCATTGCCGGCCGCTACTCGCGCGACGCCGCCGCGGCGGAGATCCCCTTTGCGCCATCGCCGTCGCCGACGGCGCGCTGAGCATCGCCGAGGCTGAGCCGGCGAGCGCCGTCGCCTGGAGGCCGGTCTCAACGACCGGCCGAAGGGTCGTGCTCGTCAGGCGCGGCGGTTGCCGGAGGGATAGGACAGGCGCCGCATCTGCACCATCGCCATGGGGTGTTTCAGGCTCTCGGCGTCGGTCTCCAGCGTCAGCTCGTCGGCGCCGCGCTTGGCGGTCCGCGCCAGGATCTCGAACACCGCGGCGGTCGTCGACTGCAGCGCCTTTTCCCCGCCGATGCCGGACAGGATGCGGGCGAGAAACACGGCGGAGGTGAGATCGCCGAGGCCGTGCGGGGCGTTCTCGACCAGGCGATGCTCGGCGAGCAGTGCCTGCTCCGCCCCGACAAGGAGGTTGCCGGTGCCGCCGCGCAGCAGCGGATAGGCGGAGGTGACCATCACCGTCTCCGGCCCAAGCGCAGCCGCCGCCTCGATCAGATGGTTGTTGTCGACGAGATCGAGCCCGGTCAGCACCTCCAGCTCGAAACGGTTCGGCGTTGCGACGTCGGCAAGCGGCAGCAGCCGGTCGCGGATCTCCGCCACCAGCGCCTGCGGCTGGTAGAGGCGGCCGCCATCGCCGATGATGGGATCGCAGACGACGACCGCCTTGGGATTGGCGCGGCGCACCGCCGCCACCAGCCGTGCCGTCGGCTCGACCTGATCGACCGCGCCGAAATAGCCGGTGATGACGCCGCCGATCTCGCCGAGCCAGGGGGCCCGCTCCAGATCCGCCATCATCGCCGAAAACTCCGCGGCCGGCGGCACCAGTCGCGTGGCCGGACCGTGGCCGGGATGCCAGGGCAGCGTCACCGTCGGCACCGACCAGACGGGAAAGCCGAGCGATTCCAGCGCCAGCACGATGGCGCGATTGCCGACCGTGCCGCGCACCACATGGCTCGAGATCGACAGGATGGCGGGCTTGTCCTTGACGGCGCTCGGTGAGGCTGAACTCATGGAGCCCCGTCAGAACTGGCTGAGCTGCATGACGAGCAGCAGCGCAAGGACGATGAAGCCGACGACGCCGAGGATGCGCCCGATGCGGGTGCCGAGAACCTCCACCCGGTCGGCCGGATCGACATCGGCGGCGCTCAAGTGCGCCCGCGCACGGGTGAGGATATGCTCGACACCGGCACCGAGCTGCGGCTCCGTTTCCTGGCGCACCCGCTCCAGGATCGCCCGCGCTTCGCGCTGGTTGCGCTCGTCTTCGTCCCGCCGGTCCATCGGCGCCAAGGCTTTACCGAAATGCCGTCCGAGGGCAACCGGGAAAGATGGCCGCTCATCTGTTTGCCGGCGAGCAATGCGCTAGATTGCTCCCCGCCGGCGCCTTGCCGGCCCGCTCGATCGGTTCTTCACCGGCGTCCACGGAGCCTTCGATGAATCTTGCAGCCACCCGCAACCTGCGCGTTACCGGCAACGCTCTCCGCCAGACGGTCGTCATCGCCGCGCTGGCGCTGCTGATGCCGCTCCTGTCCGCCTGCGGCATCAACAATGTTCCGACCTATGAGGAACAGGCCAAGGCTGCCTGGGCCGAGGTGCAGAACCAGTACCAGCGCCGCGCCGACCTGATCCCGAACCTCGTCGAAACGGTGAAGGGCTACGCCCAGCAGGAGAAGGACGTGCTGACCTCGGTCGTCGAGGCGCGCGCCAAGGCGACGCAGACGACGATCACGGCGGACCAGCTGACCGACCCGGCCGCGGTGCAGCGCTTCCAGGCGGCGCAGGACCAGCTCTCCGGCGCCCTGTCGCGCCTTCTCGTCACGGTCGAGCGCTACCCCGACCTGAAGTCGAACCAGAACTTCCTGGCGCTGCAGAGCCAGCTCGAGGGCACCGAGAACCGCATCGCGGTTGCTCGGCGCGACTATATCGACACGGTGCGGGTCTATAACACCGAGCTGCGGACGATCCCGGGCCGCTGGATCGCCGGCTGGTTCTATCCCGACGCCAAGCCCATGCAGGCCTTCGAGGCGGCAGCCGGCAGCGAGGCGCCGCCGAAGGTCAACTTCGGGAACTGACGCCTTGCCCGACGTGGCAACAGCCGGGCGCGGCGGCGTCGCGGCACCCGGCCGGCACGCCGGCAGAGGGGTGGCACGCCTTGCCGGCGCCGTGCTGCTTGCACTTCTCTGCATCGTCGGGGTCGCCGCGGCGCAGACCTTCCCCGCCCTCTCCGGCCGCGTCGTCGATACGGCCGGCCTCATCGATGCCGCCACCCGGAGCTCGATCGAGGCGCGGCTTGCAGCCTACGAGCAGCGCTCCTCCGACCAGATCGCCGTCGCCACCGTGCCCGACCTTCAAGGCTATGCGGTGGAAGACTATGCCAATCGCCTCGCCCGCGAATGGCAGCTCGGCCGCAAGGGCGAGGACAATGGCGTCCTCCTCCTCGTCTCGAAGGGCGACCGCAAGGTGCGCATCGAGGTCGGCTACGGTCTCGAAGGCACGCTCACCGACGCGCTGTCGCGTGTCATCATCGACAACGACATCCTGCCCGCCTTCCGCTCCGGCAATTTCGCCTACGGCATCTCCAAGGGCGTCGACGGCATTCTCGCTGTTCTCTCCGGCAACGCCGCCGAGCTGGAGGCACGGGCCAAGCGCAATGAAGGCTGGCAGTCCGTCGATGCGGGCGATGTCTTCGATCTCGTCTTCTTCGGCATCGTCATCCTCTTCATCGTCGGGCCGATCGTCTTCGCCATGCTGGCGCGCATGTTCGGACGGAAGGTGGGACCAAACCGCTACCGATGGCTCGGCATGAACAGCGGCCGGTCCGGGCGGCGGGGCGGCGGCACCGTGTTCCTGCCCGGCGGCTTCTCCGGCGGCAGCGGTGGCGGCGGCTTCTCCGGCGGCGGCGGCTTTTCAGGCGGCGGGGGCTCGTTTGGCGGTGGGGGCGCGTCTGGCGGATGGTGAAGCAGTTGGCCTTCTCGGCCGCCGATCACGCCCGCATCGCCGAGGCGATCCGCGCCGCCGAACGGCACACCAGCGGTGAGATCTTCGCGGTCTTTGCACGGGCAAGCGACGGCTACTTCTTCGTGTCCGGCTTCTTTGCCCTCGTGCTGTCGATGGGGGTGGCGCTCCTGGTGGCCATCGGGCTCACCATCGCCGACGTCGCGCTGCCGCCGCTGGCGCTGGAGACGGCCGAAGTCGCGAGCGCGGTCCTGCTCCTCATCCTCCTGCGGCTGTCGGCACCGTTCCGGATGCTGTTTGTCCCTGCCGCCATCCGGCACGAGCGGGCGAGCCGTCTCGCCCGGCTGCAGTTCCTGGCGCACAACCTCCACGCCACCGAGCAGCGGACCGGCATCCTGATCTTCGTCTCGGAGGCGGAGCACTATGCCGAGGTCATCGCCGACAGCGGCATCAGTGCCAGAGTTCCGCAAGACGCCTGGAACGGCATCGTTGCCGCGCTGACGGCGGCGGCGGCGCAAGATCGGCTCCCCGACGGCTACTGCGAGGCGATCGCGACGGCCGGCGCCCTCTTGGCGCAGCACTTCCCCGTCGATGAGCGCGATACCAACGAGTTACCGGATCGGCTGGTGGAGATCTGAGCCGATCCCGGCGGGCCTGAAGCCGTGGTCATGTAGCCGTCAGCTTCCTGTGGCTAAACAGAACGGCAAGAAGGGCAGCAGAGGGAGGATCTGATGAGCCTGAGCGACGTCGAAAAGAACGCGATCATCCGTCGCGTGATTGCCGAGCTCGGCACGGCAGGCGGCTCTGAGGCGCGACTCGCCCCGCTCCTGTTCGAGCGCCCGCCCTCGGAGGACCTGAAGGCGCTGCCGACCGCGGCGCTTGCCGCGGCGGTCCGCACCGCGGCCCTTGCGCTCGCCGCCCATCGGCCGGGCGAGCCCGTGGTGCGCGTCGAGCAGCCGGACGGTTTCACCGCCGCCGACGGCGGCCCGCTGCAGCTCATCGACGTCGTCAATGACGACGGCCCGTTCCTTTTCGATTCGGTGATGGCGGAGATCGCCGACACCACCACCGCCATCCGCTACATCTCACATCCCATCCTCGACATCGCCCGCGATGTCGGTGGCAGCGTTGCCGATTTCGGCGCACGAAGCCCCGGCGATGCGAACGCTAATTCCGGTGACGGCGGACGCGTCAGCCTCATCCAGGTCGCCATCGCGCCGCTCGGCGATGGCGAGGCGGCAGAAGCGCTTGCCGAGCGCATCCGCCTCGTTCTCCGCCATGTCCATGATGCCACGGCCGATTTCGCCGCCATGCGCCAGCGGGTTGGCGAGGCCGGTAACGCCATGCGCAAGCGCGCCGCCGCTGCCGGCAGTGCCGAGCAACGCGACCTGATCGAGGAGGCCGCGCGGCTGCTCGAATGGCTGCATGACGACAACTTCATCTTTCTTGGCTGCCGCGAATACGATCTCGTTGGCAACGCTGGCGACGAGGCCCTGGAGCGCCGCGAGGCCGGGGGCCTCGGCATCCTCGGCGATCCCAACGTGCCCGTGCTGCGGCGTGCCGGCCGCCCCGTCTCGATGACGCCGGAGATCCTCGCATTCCTCAGGGCCGGCGATCCGCTGATCGTCACCAAGGCCAATACGCGCTCGCTGGTGCACCGGCGCGGCTACATGGATTATGTCGGGGTCAAGGAATATGACGAAGCGGGCGAGCTGAAGGGCGAGCTGCGTATCGTCGGTCTCTTCACCTCGACCGCTTACACCCGCTCCATCCTCACCATCCCCTATCTCCGGCTGAAGGCCGAACGGGTGATCGCGCGTTTCGGCCTCCGGCCGGGATCGCATTCGGCCAAGGCGCTCCTCAACACGCTGGAAGCCTATCCGCGCGACGACCTCTTCCAGATCGACGCCGAGCGGCTGGAGGACGTCGCTGCCACCATCATGGAGCTCGGCGAGCGGCCGCGCATCCGCGTCCTGCCGCGCGTCGACCGCTTCGACCGCTTCGTCTCCGTGCTCGTCTTCGTCCCGCGCGACCGCTATGATTCGCGCCTGCGCGAGCGCATCGGCCTCTTGCTCGCACAGCGCTATGACGGCCACGTCTCCGCCTACTATCCAGCCTTTCCGGAAGGCATGCTGGCGCGCGTCCACTTCATCATCGGTCGCAGCGAGGGCGCGACGCCAACCGTCGATCCGGCGGATCTGGAGCGGGCGATCATCGATCTCGCCCGCATCTGGGAGGACGACTTCGTCGATGCCGTCGCAGCGGCCGGCCATCCACGTGCACTGACCGCCATCGCACCGGGCATGCCGGAAAGTTATCGCGACGTCGTGCCACCGGCGGAAGCGGTGCTCGATGCGGCACGGATCGGCGAACTGGCCGACACGCAGCCGCTGGAGGTCGACTTCTATCGCCGCGAGGGCGACGCAGAAGAGCTGGTGCGGCTGAAGATCTACCATCTCGGGCAAGCGGTGGCGCTGTCGACCCGCGTACCGATCCTGGAAAATATGGGCTTCCGGGTCGTCTCCGAGCGCACGTTCGCGATCCTGCGGCCGGGTGGCGAGACCGTCCACCTCCACGACATGGACCTGACGAGAGCACGCGGTGGTGTGATCGCGCTCGGCGACACGGGAAGGGAGCTGGAGGCGACCTTCACCGCCGTCTGGGCTGGTCGCATCGAGAATGACGGCTTCAACGCCCTTGTCCTCGAGGCCGGTCTCGGCTTCCGGCAGGCGAACGTGCTGCGGGCCTATGCGCGTTATCTGCGCCAGGCCGGCCTCGGCTATTCGCAGGATTATCTGTCGGACGCGCTGCTGCGCTACCCGGACATCGCGGCGGCGCTGTGGGAGCTCTTCGCCACCGCCTTTGATCCGGATGCCGAGCGCGCCAGCCCATCGCCGGAGAGGGCCGCGACGGCGGAACCCGGTGCCGGCCCCTCTGCGGTGGAAGCACCGGACGCAGCGCTCGCCGCACGCGCGGCGGCGCGGGGCGGATCCGCCATTCTGGAGCGCGTCCTGGCGCGGCTCGACAGCGTCGACAGCCTCGACGATGACCGCATCCTGCGCCGGTTCCTCGGCACGGTGCTGGCGACGCTGCGCACCAACTACTTCGCCGTCGACGGCATCTCGGCCGATCCGGCCGCCGCGCCCGGCGCCGTTGCGCCCGCGCTCGCCTTCAAGCTCGACTCGGCCGCGGTGGAAGGGCTGCCGCAGCCGGTGCCGTTCCGCGAGATCTTCGTCTTCGACGCGCGCGTCGAAGGCATCCACCTGCGCTTCGGCAAGGTGGCGCGCGGCGGCCTGCGCTGGTCCGACCGGGCGCAGGACTACCGCACCGAGGTGCTCGGCCTCGTCAAGGCGCAGCAGGTGAAGAACGCCGTCATCGTGCCCGTTGGCGCCAAGGGCGGCTTCTACCCCAAGCGCCTGCCCGACGCCTCCGCCCGCGAGGCCTGGTTCGAGGCGGGCCGTGCCGCCTATGTCATCTTCGTCGACTCGCTTCTCTCCGTCACTGACACGATCGACGGCGACGCGGTGGTGCCGCCGCAGAAGGTGGTGCGCTACGACGGCGACGATCCCTATTTCGTGGTGGCGGCCGACAAGGGCACGGCGACCTTCTCCGACACCGCCAACGCCATCGCGCAGTCGCGCGGGTTCTGGCTCGACGACGCCTTCGCATCGGGCGGTTCGGCTGGCTATGACCACAAGGCCATGGGCATCACCGCGCGCGGCGCCTGGGAGGCGGTGAAGCGGCACTTCCGCGAGCTCGGCCGCGACGGCGGCGCCTGGGACATTCAGGCCGAGCCCTTCACGGTTGCCGGCTGCGGCGACATGTCGGGCGACGTCTTCGGCAACGGCATGCTTCTGTCGAAGACGACAAAGCTCCTCGCCGCCTTCGACCACCGCGACATCTTCATCGATCCAGACCCCGAACCGGAGGCTGCCTTCGCCGAGCGCCGGCGCCTTTTCGACAAGCCCCGCTCGTCCTGGGCCGACTACGACAAGGCGCTGATCTCCAGGGGCGGCGGCGTGTGGTCGCGGCGCGACAAGCAGATCCGCCTCTCGGATGAGGCTGCCGCGGCGATCGGCTGGGACAAGCGGACCGGCACGCCGGCGGAGGTGATCGCCGCCATCCTGCGCGCCCCGGTGGACCTTCTCTGGTTCGGCGGCATCGGCACCTATATCCGCGCCGCCAGCGAGACCAATGCCGATGTCGGCGACCGCGCCAACGATGCCGTGCGCATCACCGGTGCAGAGATCCGCGCCAGGGTCGTCGGCGAAGGTGCCAATCTCGGCGTCACGCAAAAGGGCCGCATCGAGTATGCCGCCAAGGGCGGGCGCATCAACTCCGACGCCATCGACAACTCCGCCGGCGTCAACACCTCCGACGTCGAGGTGAACATCAAGATCGCCCTGAAGAGCGCCATGGCGGAGGGGCGGCTGGAGCGGCCCGCCCGCAATAGGCTGCTGGCCTCGATGACCGACGAGGTCGCGGCGCTGGTCCTTGCCAACAACTACCACCAGACGCTCGCCATCTCGCTGGAGCAGGCGCGCGGCGCCGCCGCCCTGCCGCTGCAGGCCCGCTTCATGGCCGTGCTTGAAGAGGCCGGCCGACTGGATCGGCAGGTGGAGATGCTCCCCGGTGACGGGGCGCTCGCCGATCTGAAGTCACGTGGCCGTGGCCTGACGCGGCCGGAGATCGCCGTTCTTCTCGCCTATGCCAAGATCGTCCTGTTCGATCAGCTGGTCGACAGCAGCCTGCCCGATGATCCCTACCTGCAGGCGCGCCTGTCGCACTACTTCCCGGCGCCGATGCGGGAGCGCTTTGCCGGCGACATCGCCGCGCACCGGCTGGCGCGCGAGATCGTCGCGACCGACCTTGCCAATGCCGCCGTCAACCGCCTGGGTCTCACCTTCATCCTCGAAGTGCGCGAGGCGACCGGCGGCTCGCCGGCCGAGGTCGTGCGCGGCTTCGTTGCCGCCTATGACGCGCTGGGCGCCGAGGCGCTGTACCGCAGCGTCGATGCGCTTGATGGCACGATCGCCGGCGGCACCCAGAATGCGCTCTATGGCGAGATCGGCGAGACGCTGCGCCTTGTCACACGCTGGTTCGTGCAGAACGAGGCCTTCCCCAATGGCCTTGCGCCGGTGGTTGAAGCAGTCGCGGCCTGCGTCGCGCAGCTGGAAAGTCGCCTGTCGGAACTGGCCTCCGACCGGGCCCGGGAGGAGGCCGCCAGCCGCGAGACGCGCTGGACCGATCTCGGCGTCCCCGCCGACATCGCGGCAACGATCGCCCGCCTGCCGCTGCTCGCTCTCGTGCCCGATATCGCCGCTGTCTCACGTGAAACAGGCGAAGCCTTGGATACGACGGTTTCGGCCTATTTCGCGCTCACCCGGCTGTTCCGTATCGGCCGGCTGGAGACGGCGCTGCGCGACCAGCAGCCGAACGACTACTACGAGACGCTGGCGCTGGAACGGGCCGGCAGCCAGATCTCCGCGGCGCGGCGGCGCATCACCGCAGCGGTGCTGCGCCAGCATGGCAGTGCCACCGAGCCGGTCTCGGCCTGGGCGGACGAGCGCCGCTCCGCTGTCGATCGCATCACCGGGCAGATGGCGAGCCTTGCCGGCAGCGGCGAGACCTCGGTGGCGCGGCTGACGATGGCAGCGGGGCTGTTGTCGGACTTGGCGGTGTAGAGGAAGCGTGGGGCCGCTGCCCCGCGGGCTTGCGTCATCCTCGGCCCGCAGGGCTGGGGATCGATGCCTCCGCCTTCCACCGCCACTCCGGCTCCGACAAGTCATCGGGTGCAAGACAACAGGATGCACGCCTCGGCGGCCAGCGGCTTCTCGAGGTTACCGGCTCCCCGGCACGGCCAATCTCAACCGCCTCTGCCACACCACGGCATCGATCCCCGTGCTGCGCACGGGGATGACGACGTGGTGTGAGTGGCCCGCCGGCGCCTTCGGAATAACGATCGCCGCCCTTGCGGCGCCGGCCTACAGCGCGTTGGCAAAGCGCGTGAGGTCGGCCGCCAGCGCCTCGTCGCCGGCCTTCGACGCCGCGCGCTTCGCTCGTTCCCGCAGGATCGAGGACTCCGCCGGCATCAGGATCTGCGCGATCTTCGGCGCCGCGTCAGCCGCAGCCTTTGCCCGCTCGCGCCGCCACTCGATCGGATAGTCCGGCGCCGCGATCCCCTGCAGGATCGCCGCGAATGTGTCCCTGATGCCCTTGCGCATGTCGAGCGTGCCCTTCTCGACATCCTCCAGCTGCTGCGCGGTCGCGTTGGTGCGGAAACTTGCCATGCCTTCGGCATAGGCGCCCTGCAGATGGGCGGTGAAGTCGTAGACCCGGCCGATCTCCGGCGCGTAACCGACGATATTGGCGTCGATCTTGCGCGCCGTCGCGGCGTCTCTCGGCAGCTGCGCGGGCTGCGAAGCGCCGGTCCCGGCGAGCATGTAGAGGAACAGGACGCGCGAGCCGTTCACCGCAAGCGGTGCGGTGTCGCGAATCTCGTCCAAGGTCAGCGGCGCATCACCGAGCGCGCTGGCGTCGAAGATCCTGTCGAAAAGCGCGCTGACCTCCGATTGCGCGAGGCGCGGCGGCTGCGCGCCCTTGCCGGACTGAGCCACCAGCTCGTCCACCGCAGCCGTGGACGCCGCGATCTTGTCGCGATCGATCTCGGCAGAGGCCGGCAGCGAGGGCAGCAGCATGAGGCTGGCCAGCATCAGCGACCGGAAAGAAGAGAAGCGGCTCATCGAATGGGATCCCATATGGGTGTGCAGACGCTCTTCGGTACGCTTGAACTGGCGGCCGCGGCGACGATCTGAGGCCGGTGCCCGGCCCTTTGTGAGGCCTTGTACCGCGATCGTGGCCGCGGAATGGCAGCCACCTGCGCGCGGCGGACGGACGGCGTCGTCGCGTCGTTGAAGCGCGGCAGAGCTCGGGCAGATGCGGTATGGCCGTATCCGAGGCGCTCCGGACCCGTCCGGAGCGCGGTACCGAAGCGGGGACGGGCCTGGCTGGCGCGGCTACTTGGCCTTGGCGCCACCCTTGTCGCTTGGCGCGAACTTGCCCGGAACAGTCGCCGCCGCTGCCGGCTTCGCCTTGTCCTTCTTCGGCTTGCGCACTTCCTTGTTGCTGCGAAGCTGACCCTTGGCCATGGACGTCCTCCTCTGGAATGATGGTGCGCGGCATCTAGCGCGCCGCATATCATCGTGTAGCACGCCAAAGGCCGAACTGCGGCAGAGAGTTGCATCGCTGATCGCGCCTCGGAGGCGCGGCATGACGGCTTCTTCGTCTGGTCTGTTGCCTCGCTCCGCGGGACAGCGCCCGTCCGTGCGTCTCTCCCCGTGAGGTCCGATGTCGTCCGAGCGGTTGGACGGCAGCCGCCTTGCCAGCAGCCTCGTCACAGCTATGGTCGCGCCACCATGGAGAGACCCTGCCCGATGACCCGCGATGACAGGCCGCCCTTCCGTCATCCGCTGCGCCAGCGCGCCGTCTGGGGCTGGATGACCTTCGACTTCGCGGCGCAGCCCTTCTTCACCGTCGTCCTCACCTTCGTCTTCGGCCCCTATTTCGTCTCGACCCTGGCGCCTGATCCGGCCACGGGCCAGGCCTGGTGGAGTGGCGCAGCAACGCTCGCGGGCATCTTCGTCGCCGTCCTCTCGCCGCTTCTCGGGTCGATCGCCGACCGCGCAGGACCGCGCAAGCCGTGGATCGCCGCCCTTGCTGTCGTTAAGATCGGCGCGCTGGCACTGCTCTGGCAGGCAGCGCCCGGCTCCTCCCTTCTCGTCGCCGCGGCGCTGATCATCGGCGCGACGCTCGCCGCCGAATTTTCCATCGTCTTCAACGACGCCATGCTGCCGCGGCTGGTCGCGCGGGAGGCGATCGGGCGCGTGTCGAACGTTGCCTGGGGTCTCGGCTATGCCGGCGGCATGATCGTCCTCTTCGCCGTGCTGACCCTGCTCGCGGCCTCGCCGCAGACGGGCCTGACGCTGGCCGGCCTGCCGCCGCTCTTCGGCCTCGACCCGGCGACCGGCGAAGGCGCGCGGGCAACCGGGCCGCTGGCCGCCCTCTGGTATCTGGTCTTCGTCCTGCCGATGTTCGTCCTGACGCCGGATCGACCGCGCCTCGAGGGGATCAGCCGCGCCGTCCGCGACGGCGTCAAGGATCTGGCGGCGACCTTCCGCGAGGTGCGGGCGCGCCGGCCGCTGTTCCGCTTCATGATCGCGCGGATGATCTATCAGGACGGCGTCAATGCCCTGCTTGTCCTTGGCGGCGCCTTCGCAGCCGGCATGTTCGGCTGGTCGATCACCGAAAGCGGCCTGTTCGGCATCATCCTCAACATAACCGCGATCATCGGCTGCCTGATTGCCGGCCGCCTCGATGCCCGGCTCGGTTCGCGCGCGGTGATCCTGATGGCGATCGCAACGCTCGTGGTCGCGACGCTCGGCATCGTTTCGACCGCCCCCGGCTCGACGCTGTTCGGGCTGATGCCCCTGGCCAGCGACGATGCCGGCGGACTGTTCGCGACGGGCGCGGAGCGGGCCTATCTCGGCTGGGGCCTGCTGATCGGCCTCGCCTTCGGGCCGGTGCAGGCTTCCTCCCGCTCCTGGCTCGCCCAGTCAGTAAACGAGGACGAGGCGGGGCGCTATTTCGGCTTTTATGCCCTCACCGGCCGCGCCACCTCCTTCGTGGCAACGGCCGCGGTGGCGGGCGTCACCGCGGCAGCCGCCGGGACCACGGACCCGGTGACGGCATCACGCGCCGGCATGGCGGCGCTGATCCCCTTCTTCGTCATCGGTGGCCTCGCCCTTGCCACGACGCCGGCGGCGCGGCGGCAAGGTGTCGAAACCACCAATGAGTGGAACACCCCCTCTTGATGGTCTTCATATCGCTACCGCTTTCGCAGCTAATTCCGACTAGACCCAATAACTGGAACTCCGGACCCCATTAAGGGGAACTCGGATATCGGCATTTCATCCGGTCCTAAGAGGCGATCCGGATTCTTCCGATCATCCTAGGTTCTCCTTGGCCGCCGCTCGCCTCCGCGCAAGGAAGACCACGGCAAGCTGCCTTCATCTTCCCAGCGTCCGAGCATACCTCCATCCCCCTCCAGCAGCACCGCATTTCCGGAGCCCGCCGACAGCGCGGCGTAAAAGCGATTCTTCGCATCGAGGACTCGCTCGGCGTCGTCTTCGGCGTGCGCGGCATACAAGTCCGCGAGGGTTTCCTTCAGCTCGTCGCGCTTGCTCTCGTCCGCGTTTTTTCGCGAACAGCGCGGGCGCCAGACCCTCGAATTCGATGCGGACGACGTAGATCCGCATCGCCTCTCCTGAGAGAGTGCGGTGACGGCGATCCCGCCAAGAGCAGCGGACCCAGGAGCCGTTCCGGCTCAAGCGGACGCCGACAAGTCGAACGATAGCGTCATCGTTGGGAAAGAGGCCGACGTGCGTTGCAGACTCTTCCTGCAGCGCGATGAAAGGGTAGTGGATCGTCGGCGACACTGCCGCCAAGCTACACCGCGCATCGGGACGCCGGGCGCGTCCGGTGAATCAGAGTCGCTAAGGCGACAGGATGCGCCATTGTCAAGTTATAGCTTGACAGAGTACATATTCGTTGGTATTCGCCTACGCTATGTAGGGCGCTAGGTATCAGTACTTGACTCGTATATTAAAGGCGGGTTAAGAGCGAAATTGGATAGGTAGTTACCGCGCCAACGAAAAGGGCCGGACGATTGCTCGTCCGGCCCTTGGTGTGATGTCGATCCGCCTTGAAAGCGGTTTGGCTTCGCCAGCGGAATCGCTTCATCCCTAGCAAGCTGAAGCTAGTCCGTTCCAAGGGGGTTATCAACGCCCTTAGAGGACTGCTGTCTAAATGTCTGCCTACCTGACCTTCTATCCGCTCGGAAACGCGGACACGACCCTGATCCGTCTCGCGAACGACGATCTGGTCCTGATGGATTACGCCAACGTGCGGAATGCGCAGGATCCGAGCGACAAGCGCATCGACCTGCCGAACAGCCTTCGCGACGCGATGGACGACGCCGATCGAGACTCTTTCCGCGTCGTGGCCTTTACCCACCTCGATGACGATCACATCCGAGGAGCGGGAGACTTCTTCTGGTTTGAGCATAGCACGAGCCGTCAATCCTCCGATCGGGTAAGGATGGACGAGATGTGGGTGCCGGCCGCCGCCGTGACGGAGACCGGACTCGATGACGACGCTCGAGTAATCCGTCAGGAAGCGCGTCACCGGCTCAAGAACGGGAAAGGGATCAAGGTCTTTTCTCGACCTGAGAAGCTCGCTGGGATCCTGGCGACGTGGGGCCTCACTGTCGAGCAGCGTCGCTCCTGCATCGTGAATGCAGGGGAGGTTGTGCCGGGGTTCTCGCTCTCGGCCGCAGAGCGTGCGGAGTTCTTTGTCCACAGCCCTTTCGCCTGGCGGACGGACGACGGATTGGAGGACCGCAACCAGAATTCGATCGTCGTTCAGTTGACCATGCGCGAAGGCATCAGTGAGAGCTGCGCCCTCCTCGGCGCCGACATTGACCACGAGACGCTGTCTCAGATCGTGCAGACGACCAAGAAGCACGGAAACGAGCGCCGGCTGCACTGGGACATCCTGAAGCTCTTCCATCACTGCTCCTATACGGCGCTCTCGGATGAGAAGGGTCTGGACATCACCGATCCAGTCGATGACGTGAAGTGGCTCTTCGAGGACCTCGCGCGTGACCGGGAGATCATCGTCTCGCCAAGCCGCCCTATCCCGCAGAAGGCGACGGCGGAAGACCGCGATCCGCAACCACCTCATCGCCAGGCCGCGAATTACTACAAGAAGGTTATCAAGGACTCGGACGGCCAGTTCATCACGACGATGGAGCATCCCACCGCCAACTCCCCCAAGCCGATTACGCTGAAGGTTGCGGCCACGGGGGTGGCAGTCATGCTGACAGGTGCTCCTACCGTCGCCGCTGCCGCGTCTTCGAACACCAGCCGAGCTGGCTGAACATGTGGCAGCCTGAAGGCAGCGTGCAGGTCCAGTTGCCCGACCTGCACGCGAAGCTTGCGAGGGCGTTCGCAATCTACGTGGCGGACAATTGCACCGCCTTCGCGCAGATGCGGGAATGTCGCCGCATCATGGGGTCCGGCTACGAGATCGTTTCCTTCGACCTCAGGATCGCCGTCCCACAACGACCCGTGTATTCAATAAAGCCGATCGAGACCATCTCGGTCGGCTTCCACCCCGAGAACGAAAGGGCTCCACAGGTCGTCGTCACCCGCCCCGACTTCCCGGACACCCCGCATCAGAATATCGTCCCGGAGGGAGAGCCGAACGTCCTCTGCATCGATGACCGGCCATGGCAGGACGCTCGCGCCGACTACGCCCCGTCCGAACTCATGACCCGCATCATCAGATGGTTCGACAAGGCGTGCCAAGGCGAACTGCATGGTGCAGATCAGCCGTTCGATCCGGTCTTCGCCTATAGCACCAGATGTCAGATCATCCTCACTAAAAGCGCCGAGGCGGCCACGGAGGTCGGTCAGCCTCTGGATGTATGGCTTGCTGATGAGAAGCGGCGCTTCCTGATCGTCACCGCAGCCGATCCTAACGTGACCGGCTCCCAATCCGGGGTAGGGTTTCAAGCGATCTATGCGGATGTGAAGCCCGAAGCGATGTTGCGGATCAGGCGAACGCCTGGGAACCTAAAGCGGCTCATCGAGGTGATGGGTGAGCGGGGCTTGGATCTACTGCCATTGCTTCAGCAGGCGGTACTCGACTGGCTAGAGTCATCAAGGACAAGCGGGGACAGGATCTCATGTTTCTGCATCCTCATCACCCTGCCTCAGATACATCCTCTGACGGGGGAGATCGAGACAGCGCCGCCCACAGCTTTCCTCTGCGATGCAGCCAGCTGCGATATCGGCGTCGCCTTGGGACTGCTCTCAAAGAATGTTAGCGGCGCAGCCAACAGTGTCGGCTACGTCCGGTTGTTCGCGATCAATCCAGACTGGCAGGCTCTTGAGCGCATTAGGGTGGATGTGGCGGCGCTCCATCATGAACTGGACGCCGCACGGGCGGGACTCTTGTCCGGGAACGAGATCCCAGACAAGCGGCGCGTCGCCATGATCGGCGCCGGATCACTCGGATCCAGTCTCGCCGAAGTGCTCGTGCGAGAAGGGCTTTATCGCTGGACGATCATCGATGACGACGCCCTCCTTCCGCACAATGTCAGCAGGCACACGCTGACTCGAGAAGATTTCGGCCAACCGAAGGTCAGCCGTCTGGCAAAGCGCCTGTCATCGATCCGTATCGACGCCGAACCCGAGCCGATCCAGGAAAACGTGTTGCACCTCGGACCTGAGAATAGGGCCGGCAAGGCGATCGATGACGCCGACTTCGTCATTGACGCATCGGCGTCCGTGCCCGTTTCACGGTGGCTCGCCGATCGTCCCGGCACCCCGCGGGTGATCAGCGCCTTCTTCACGCCCAGCGGACAATCTGCAGTCCTGATGTGCGAGTCATCCGACAGACGAGTGACACTGCGGGACGTGGAGGCCGCCTATGTGCGAGAAATGCTCGTCAACCCCGCCCTTCAGGATCACCATCAGGCCGGACAGCAGATGCGCTACACTGGCGCATGCCGAGCCCTGACAAACCGGATCCCGACTTCTTCCGTCGCCATTCTGAGTGGTCTCATCGCCGGCGCATTGCCTGATGCTGCGAATGCAAGCGAAGCCTCGCTCAAGATATGGACCATGAGCCACAGCGGGGGCATCGACTGCATCAACGTCCCGGTTACCACCCGTCGAGCTGCATGGGAGGATTGGACCATATTGCTCCCGACCTCATTGGTCGACGAGCTTGCAGCCAAACGGGAACAGGCACTGCCCAACGAGACAGGCGGGCCTCTGATGGGACTGATCGATCATGAAGCCAAGTTCATCTCGATCGTGCACACCCTCTCCCCGCCGAAGGACAGTGCGGGAACACCTACAGGCTTCGAGCGGGGCAAGCGCGGTCTTCACCGTAGCATCGTGGAAGCGCAGGTCAGATCCGGTGGATTGAGCCGATACATCGGCGAATGGCACTCACACCCGGCCGGTCATTCGGCAGCTCCGAGTTCTGTCGACATGAAGCAGATCGAAGAACTGTCGGTGGCGCTGGAGATCGACAGCCTGCCTGCCGTCTCTCTGATCATGGGCGAGGGGGAGATCCGCTTGCTTATCGGAGAGGCGCGCCATGGGTGAGGTCGCGCAAGAGTCTCCGCCGAGAATCGGCCTCGCACTCTCAGGTGGAGGGATCCGCGCTGCAGTCTTCCACCTCGGCGTTCTTCAGCATCTGGCAGGAGCCGGCCTCCTGGAGAGCGTGTCGCACATATCAACCGTGTCCGGCGGGAGCCTTGTGACCGGGGCGATCTTCGCCTGCTCGGGGAACCGGTGGCCCACCTCCAGCGAGTTTCTGGAAACCGTCTACCCTTCGATCCGGACCACCCTGACCACCGGAGATCTGCTCAGCTTCCGGGCGCTGGGGATAGGCGGGATCCTCCGCGAAAACATCAGAATCGCCTCCCACCGGGCTCACGTTCTTTCTGGACTTCTACGTCGGCGCTGGGGTGTTGAGATGAAGATCTCCGATTTGCCGGGGACCCCCGTGTGGTACATCAACACGACCTGTGTGGAGACCGGGAAGAACTGGCGATTCAGCCAGCGGTCCATGGGGGACTGGCGGTTCGGTACCCACTACTCTCCAGGCGTCGCGGTTTCCGATGCCATCGCCGCGTCCGCGGCTGTGCCCTACGCCATTGGTGCTCTGACGTTGACCCTGCCCCTGCATGGATGGTGGGAGACCGACCCTGCGACGAAGGAGCCGATCAAGGAGATCAAACTACCCCGTCGGAAGGTTCACCTCTGGGATGGCGGCGCCTACGAGAACATGGCTCTCGAGGCGCTCTACAAGCCCACCGGCGGCCTGCAAGGTTGCGACATCCTAATCGGTAGCGACGCCTCGGGACCTCTGGGCGAGCCCAAATCGATGTTGCGGTCGCTGGCAACGGGACGACTTGCCTCACCGCGCCTCTTCGACATTGCCAGCGACCAGATCAGGTCCCTTCGATCACGGATGCTGATGAAGGCCATCGAGGGCAAGGAGATCGAGGGCTATCTCATCCGACTGGGGGCTCCAGCGCGCAAATTCGATCGGAAGCTCGCGGAGGCAGGGGAATACCTGACGGACGAGGCATCCAAGACCTGCCTTTACTACCCGACGACCTTGACCAAGATCGAGACCAGCGATTTCGACCTCATCGCTCGCCACGGCTCCGAAACCGCTCGGCTGACCATTGGCACTTACTCCACCAATCCACATCTCAGATCGCGGACGATCGCTCACCCACTCCATAACCAACAGGAGCCGTGATGAGCATTGAGATCAAAATCCACGACGTCGGTCATGGTGCCTGCGCCGTCATTACCTGCGACGACGGATACCGCATCATGATCGACTGCGGACGAGACGATCGATGGTCGCCGTCGTCGCACTACCCCTTCGGATCCATACACGCGCTCCTGATCAGCAACCTTGATGAAGACCATCTCGCAGACTTCGATGCAGTATCGAGTCATGTTCAGCCCGGCATGATTGTCGCGAATCCAACGATAACCTTCGACGCATTGACACGCCTGAAGAGCGCATCCGGAGGAATGGGCTCGGGTGTTTCCGCATTCGCGGAAATGCTCCGATGGCGTCTCCCGGGAATATGGCGTCATAACACTCGCTTCGTTGGAGAGCCCTCCCGGGTACAGATTACATACGGCTGGAATTATGAAGCCGCTTTCCCCAACAACACAAACAATCTGAGCCTCTTGACCGTCGTCCAGCATGGCACCTTCAAAATCGTGTTCGCCGGCGATCTGGAAACTGCCGGATGGCGTAACCTTCTGGTCAATGCAACGATCAAAGAAGCGCTAGCCGGTACGAACGTGCTGATCGCTTCGCACCACGGGCGAGAGAACGGACAGAGCGATGAAGCGATGACGTTGATGAACCCTAACGTCGTGATCTTCTCGGACTCGCGCATGCAACATGATTCGCAGGAGACGAACGAGTGGTATCGCTCTCACGTACCTGGCATCCGGGAAATCACGACCTTTGGGATCGAACCGAAGCGGCGGCACGTATTCACCACCCGGCGAGACGGAACAATCACGATCGAAGCGGACACAACCGGTGTTTATGACCTGTTTCCAGGCGGCGAGAACAGGGTCTTTCGGTATCGCTGGGATCCTGGAGCGTTCAGCAACTCTTGGGACTATAAACAGCTCATGCGAATGATGGCGGCTAAATACAGCCCTTGATACTCGCCGAATACGGGCGTCTTGAAGCTAAGACACCCGCTCCGCCGTCCACCTTCTCGACGGCACCCGCCTCCGGCTTATCTCGCCCTTGATCCGGCGTGATCTGCCCAGCCGTGTCCACCTCCGGGCCGGCTCTTCGTCAGGTTCCGCCGGCACCGCCGAGCGCTGCCCCTTCGCGTCGCGCAGCACCTCCGTCGCCAGCCTCGCCTTGGCGTTCCGGATTTCACTCTGATGCTCGAGCGACTCCGCCCGAGTCCGCCGCGTAAGCACGACGTCCTCGGGATCGATTGCATTCAGATCCAGCCCCTCGGCCAACTGCCGCGGGTAGAAGGTCGCGTGGAACTCGACGGGATCGAAGACCGGCGGAATTCCGGCCGCCTCCATGATAGCCTTCATCCGCCGGAAGTGGACGCCATGGTGCTTCGCCAACGCATGTAGGGCGATGTGTTCATGCATGAAACGATCGACACTCTCCTCGGACGCGGCGACCTCCTCGCTGCGCTTCACCGGGTTGCGGACAACATGAAGATCGAAGATCTGCCGCTCGAAAAGCATCTGCACCGGCTTCTGGGTCAGGCCAGTGCGCCGCTGCACACCGATCCTGGTGAGGCCGGGCGCCTTCTCCCGCGTGGTAAGCATCGTCACTTCGGCCGTGGGAACAAGAATTGCATCAAGCCCCTCGGCACCTTGCAGGTAACCTATCCAGGACAGCCCGCCTTCGAGGACGAGCTTCAAGACTTCGGAGAAAGTGCAGATCGCGGCATGGCGTGCATCGGCAAGGGTCGACATGCCTGAAGGTATCTTGTCAACGACTTCGCCACCTAGAAGCGTTTCCATGGTCCCGTCGACGTTCTTCGCGGTGAAGCGGTGCTGGGCGTTGTAGACCTTGCCGGCGGCGGTGACACTGACGAAGCCACCAGCCTGGACGATCGCCTCGATGTGACGACGCGTCAGGCCGGTCCTCTCCATAACGCCTGGCAAGGTCAGGATCTCGTCATCAAGAGTGGCCACGAGGGCGCGTACCTTGTCCGTGTCGACCATCGAGCGGCTTGCCCGGAAGTCGGCCTTGGCGGACATGTAGCGGTTACGGACCAGAATCTTCTTCAGAAGAGGCACGGTGGTGCCGACTTCCCGGGCAAGCGAGCGCAGGTTCCAGACCCGCCGGGTGCCGACCGGCTGTCCGAGCACCTCGACGTCGGGCTCGAGCGGAACCTCGTCCACGACGACTCCGCGTATGTACTCGACCGCTGGTGCGTAGCCGGGATCACACTTCCGCGCATCAAGGAAATCATTGATCCGGCCGATCGCGAGCTGCGGGCCCCAGACGCCCTTCCCGTTTTGTGTCTCACGGATCAGGCGGATCAGGAACCGTCGGATGCCCGCGTGGCCTTCGGCGAGCACGGCATAACCGGCCGCTCCTGCCTCGACGCGCTGGACAGGCGTGAGCTTCGTAACCCGCACCTTCTTTCCGTGAAGGGCGACGGCGCCGAAGACCTCCGACAAGTCCGCGGCGGCATGGAAGGAAAGATCATCGAGCCACGACTTCTTCTTCGTCCCGGATAGGAGCCGGTCGGTCAGATAGGCCTCGAGCGGCGACGACCTGGGGCGCTCGGCCTCGGCCGACAGCCGGCCCATTTCCGGTACCATTGCCAGAACCGTCCGGGCGAAGTCGTAGGGCGCGAAGAACTCGCGCTCCGGGGAGGCTGTGGTCAGCACCAGGCCGTGCTCGGAGCAGGTCCGAAGCGCCGAGACCGTCCACTCTGCGCGCATGTAGGGACCAGTCCGGCCGCCGGCTTCGATGTCCGCCGCGATGCAGGCCGGGCAGAACCGGAAGAAGGTCCGCTCGATCTGTCCGGCGCCCATCTCCTGCCCGTGCAGGAGCCAGCCGCCGGTGTGATCTCGGCGAGGCGACCAACGGGCGAGCGAACCGTGACCCATCCCGCACATGCCTGCCATCGTTCGGATCGCCGCCTCGCTGCCGAGATCGATCTGCCGGACGTCGATGCCGGTCTCGGTCTTCATGTCCGGGATCAACCGTCCATGGAGGAAGGCGAGGCGTGAGAGGTAGCTGCCGGCGGTCTCCCGCGGCTTCGGCTCCGGCCTGACGCCGAAGATGCTGCGACTTTGTGCACGGCGAGTCGCTGGGCTCCTGCGGGCCATATCAGTCCTCCTCGGGGATGATGAAGGAACCCGGATCCAGGTTCTCCCAGTGGGCGGCGAGAAACGGGTTGTAGTCCCGCAGGCCGCGGGCATGCGAATGCTGGCAGTAGCCCTGGACGAAGTCGTTCACGGTCAAGCAGTCGGCATCCCGCTGCAGGGCGGCTCGGATCGCATAGCGGACGATCTGGGCGATGCGGCCGATCTGGTAGTTCGCCGCATGGGCAAGCCGATCCAGCATCTCGGAGCCCGTGATGTTGGACACGTCCAGCCCGGCCTTCGCGCCGGCGAGACGTTCGACGATCTCCCTCACGACGGCGCGGTCGCCCGACTGCTCCATGTCCAGCGACGGCAGGGCGAAGAAGAAGCTCCGCCGCTCGATCTGCTCGTCGACCTGCGAGATCACGTTCGCCAGCGGAATGCCGGACATGATGAAGCTCACGGGCCAGGTGTCGCTCTCAACGAGGTCCTTCAGCGCGTTCGCCACGGCCTGCTGTTCGTTGACGCTCTTCAGGGTGCGGGCGAGGTGCTGGGCCTCGTCGATGTGTACGATCTTCACACGCCGGCTCCGGGCGAAGCGACCGAGGCGCTCCCAGATCCGGTTCTCGGGCAAGTCCGGCTTCGGGTTGTCGCCCATGGCCACGAGGATCCGCAGCCCGAGACGCTGCAGCGTGCACGGGCTCGGCGCCCGGACGGAGACCACCGGGTTGATGACGCCCTCCTTCAGGACGATGGGCGCGAACTCCTCCGACCGCTCGAGGTAGCGGCGGACCATGAAGGTCTTGCCCGCTCCGCTCTCGCCGGTGACGAAGAAGAGGAAGCCTTCCGGCTTCTCCAGCCGCGGCCGGTTGCCGGCACCTGACGGCTCCCCGAAGTCGTCCTGCGTCCGCCGACGCGGCTGGATCAGCATCTCGTCGACGGCCGCCTCGAACTGCTCGGCGAAACGGTTGTCACGGCTCGAGCGGACGTGGGTGAACTTCACCTCGGCCAGCACCTCCGTGATGCGACGTCGCTTTTCGCCGCGGCGGGAGGCGATGATCGCGTCCACGTCGACGCCGGCGAAGGGATCGTCCATCGCGATCTCATGCCCGCTGCGTCTTCCAGCCATCACTCGCCTCCTATCTCGCTCTCGTCGTTGTCGATGCGCGGCTGCAGCGGCCGCGCCTTTCCAGTGCGGGGCTTCGTCGGCGCAGTGCGCCTGCGGGCGGGAGCGTCACCTTCGAGCGGGGTGGCCGACGCCCGGCCGACAAGGGTGCCGAACGGCTCGTCCGCAGCTCGGTCCGGCTTGCGGTCGGCAGGATTGTTCAGGGCGGCACGCTCCAGCTGTCCCAGATTCTTGAGCAACCGGTCGAAGTCCTTCTGCGTGAACCCGTGCGTCGGGATGTTCGCCCGGACCATGGCATCGAGTCCGCCCGCATAGAGATCGGCACGCGCCGCGATACGGAACGGACGCCCCTCCTTCTCCTCGGCGTCGGCTATCTCCCGTATTCCGGCGCGGAGTGTCGACCATTCCGCCAGGGTGAACTGCGTTCCGCGCTCCTTCAGACCGACGCAGTCGACCTTCACGTACTCGACGCCCTGGAACCGTTCGTGCCCGCGAACCTCCTTCGGAACGATCATGAAGGCAGTCCGCAGATCCTCGGGATCGATACGCAGCTGGACCGTGCGACTGCGGCTGTTCCGAAAGAGGTAGGCGACGTCGTCCGAGACATAGTGCAGGTGGTCGAACTGGATTCCATCGGAGCGGATGGTTGCGGTGTGACCAAAAGAGAAGGTGAACCTGTGCTCCTCCGGGTTGTCGGGGATCTCGGGTGCATGCGCGCCGTTCAGTCCCTGCATCCAGCGGCCGTACGGCGTTCGTCCGCCCAGACCCGCGTGGGGTTGGTTGTGGTAGAAGTCTACGATCCAGCGGATAAGCGCGAACCGCAGCTCGTCGAAGGTCAGGCTGGCGTTCTCCTCCGAAAGGTAGTCGCCTCGCTCCAGGACGTTGCGCCCGGTCCGCCCGGAGAAGTTCGTGACGAACTCTCCCCCAAGGGTGCCGAAGAACGCCTCGATGTGCGGCCGCTTGCGCGGATCCTTCTCGGGGACACAGCGCTGGATCTGCGCTCGTCGTGTGATGTCAACGAAGTCGCCACCGAAGGCGGGACCCCCGTCCGTGACGATTTCGAACGGCCGGCCGATCATCGGCCAGTCGCGACCACATCCGGCCTCCCGTCGCAGGAAGTCCTTGTCCGAGACGATGGAGCGGATGGCACCGATGGAACCGGCGACCGAAGGCGCATGCGGGGACAGGTTGAAGCCGACGATTGCCCGGGAGAGACAGTCGATCGCGCAGGTCAGGGTACAACGGACCTTCGGAGCTGCCTTTCGCTCCTCTGCCGACATCTGGTCGCGCTCTTCGGGCGTGCAGACGAGCGCAAAGAGATCGAACTCCCAATCATCGACTTCCACACGCTCGAGCAGCCGAGCCACTCTCGCACCTTCGCCGACGATCGCGAACTTGCGCAGCGCCTTGTCAGGACCTTCGCGGGCCGCCGTTTCCTCGAACGGCGAGATGCTATCGAGGAACTGGCGCACGGTTCGCTCCGAAATCGTCGGAAGTGAATTTTCGGGGTTCGCAAGGTTGAAGAGATGGATGGCGTCCTCGACGTTCCGGACGATCGTTGCCTTGGATGGGCCACGCATATCGAGATAGACGTCCCGCTGGCGCAGGAGCATCGCACGAACCTCCGGCCGAAGCTGATTGCGATTGCCACTGTTCTCGCGGCGGCTGCGTAATGCGCCGATCATGAAGCCTCCGTCTTCGAACGTCCTCAGCCAGCGGTACAGGGTCGAGGCGGAGGGCTCAGAGGGAAGCTGCAGCGCGTTCTTGCCCGACAGGATGTCCGCAAGGTCCGACCGGACCTGACCGACGACTTCCTCGCGAAGGCAATCGATCGCCCTGCCAATGGCCGTGAGGGAGCGACCTGTCTTCGGACGACGATAATGGCCGTTCTCGCCTTCGAGCTTCAGGAACGCGCAGACCCAGTGATAGCGCCAGTACAGCTCCATGCGTTGGTGGTCGGACAAATCGTCGATGACCGACGTGTCGAAGCGGGCCCGGAGTCGGACCTCATGCTGAGTGAAATAGGCGCGGGAGCTGCTGAAGGTCGACAGCTTCCATGCTTCGGTGATCTGGCGATCATCGAGCGTGACGATGTGGGTGTCGACAAGGTCGCCGACGAGCCGTTGAAAGAGGTGCTTCCTGTTTTCACGCCCGAGATAACGGTAGTGCGTGTTCTTGTACGTGATCCGGTCGTACTGGCCGAAGCGCCAGCGCCGAGGCTCGCGTGGAACGTGAATATTCAACTTTCATGTCCTCTGTCGATCAGGTGGTCAGGTGGGAGTGCGGAAAGGCGAGGCGCCTTTCCGCACTCCTATCGGGCTCTGGACAAGCCGTTGCGGACCTCCAGATCGGGGTCGATGCGATGGCCGGACGGGATGACGACCGCACCGGACGGAACCAGGGCGACTGCAGCATGGTAACCGCGGAGTTCTGGGCCGATCGCAGCGCATGCCTCGCCGATGCGGAAGTGCTCCGGCGCCGACTGCAACCACTGGCTGACGGCCTCCTGCCCTTCCTGGTCGGCTATGCGGGCGCAGGCGAGCACCAGACGGGCGTTGCCGACGGTGATACCGTCCACATGGCGCTCCGTCATGATCCTGAACTCATCCGCAAACGGGACGTTACGCGGATCGTGCGCGCAGCGGGCCAGCGTCTGACGGGCGCACAGCGCGATCACCTGGCGCAGACCGGTCTTCTCCACGTCGCGCACGTACTTCACGGCGATCGCGCTGCGACGCCCGTCCGCCAGCGTGACGACGAAATCGAAGATGTGGGTACGCTTGAGACCGTCCTCATCGAGATAGGAGAAGCGGACCTGCTCCTCGACGCGGACCACCCCGGGGCTAGTCACGAGAACCATCGCCACGTCGCGTTCAAGGCCGCTGTAGACCCTGATCTGCTGGTGACGGAGAACGTCGATGACGTGGCCGATGCTGGACCCGCGGTTGCGAGGAGGCACCGTCGGGGCGTCGGATTCTTCGGTCATGAGAATCCTCCTGGAACGAGGGGCGCCATGTGACTGCTCCGTGTTTTTTGGCAGCCCGCTACCCCGCCCACGACATCCGCGGCATCACGGGCATTGCCAAGTTCGCGGTAGTGGCGATGGTCGGCTTCCGGCAGTGCTGCTCTGAAGTCGAAGCGCATGGAGGGGCCTCCTTTCGGCGAGAGGACACGAAGGCTCGATCGCCGGCAGCGTGGCCGTCGGCGGGATAAGAAGACGCAAGGGGAGTGGTCACCGGCGCCGGGGGACGGCGCAGGTCAGGCGGGAGTTTTGATAGACACCGTCCGCCTCAGGCGGCTACGGGCGTCACTTCGACTTGAAGGGGTGGATGCTTCGAACGAAACCGAACCCGACGACCACCAGCGAGGTCGCAGTCGGTGCGACTTTGATCCGCATGAGGTTGTCCGGGTGAATCATCGTCGACGATCTCTTTCCGTCTTTTGGTTCCGGCCGTGAGGCAGGAAAGGCAGATTGGCACAAAATACCTAATGCTCCGCCCTTCCTGAGACGGAGAATTCTAATCAATCCGCGGAGACAGCGGCAAAACAGCCCGCACCTCCGGCGCAAAGAACATTTCAGGAACCGTCTGCGGGAGTCAACATCGGGGGTTGCACCCTTCGTTCGAAGATTGCACCTCGTGCGGACGCATCCCGCCGCCGGAGGATCTCCGATCTTCGCGGGTGGTCAACCATCGGTACTGATTCAGAAATTTCCGTGGCTTCATGCCGGCGCGGCGAGCACGTCCTCCTCTAGCGACATTGCCTCCCGATTGCACAGGCTGTCCTCCGTCTGTCGCTAGGCGCGGCCGCTGTAGCTGATCCTTGCGACAGCAGTTCGATCTCCGCGGCGGCGCACTACGTCGCTAGCTCAGCTCCTGACCCCGAGGCCCAAGGTCGAGATGTAGTGGCCGCAGATCTTCGATGTGTCTGGCAAACTGGCGACCCGAAACCAGATCCCTCCGAGTAAGCGGTCGCGAATGAGCGGATCCTCGTTGAAGTCTGGGTCACCGATTTTGCGAGATGGCCCTCGAGCGGACGTTCCTCGATCATGTGCGACATGGCTGTTCCTCTGCTTTCGCCTGGAACGTTTGCATCCGAAGGAGAAAAGCCGAGATCGAACCCTTGCCGCTTTCATAACGGCGCCGTTCAATTCGATTATTGTGAAAGTCGTTCTCGTTTATGCTGCAAGGACGATTCGGAGTATCATGAGTTGAAGACATCGATGCAGGCGATCGACCTTTACTGTGGCTGCGGGGGCATGTCGACGGGAGCCGCAATGGCGCTTCCCAACCTCGAAGTCAGATGGGCGCTGGACATCAACAAGTACGCCACGGAGACGTTCAAGAAGCGCCATCCGAACGCAATCGTTGAGTGCCGCAACGTCGCCGAGGTCTCCGCCGCCGGAATCCTCGAGAAGGCGGACATCTCCGCCATCGACTGGTTCTTCGCCGGGCCAACCTGTCAGGCCGTCAGCACAATGGGCATCTTCCATCCGGGGGATCCGCGGAACGCGCTCTTCGTGCACTTCGCCCGCCTACTCGACGGCTTCATCGATCTTGGGCTTAAACCTCGCAACATCGTCCTCGAGAACGTCCCGGGGATCGTCTACGGCAACAACCTCGCTATCGTCAGAGAACTGTTCCAGTTCCTCTCCGGCCGCGGGTATCAGGTGGCGGCCGATGTCGTCAGCTTCGCCGACTACGGTCTTCCCCAACTCCGCAACCGGTTCTTCCTCGTGGCGACGACCTCAGATGCCCCGATCAGCTTTCCTCGCCCGATGTTCTCGGAAGACGGAGCCGACGGCCTACCCCGCTATAGAACAGTGGGAGAGGCGATTGAGGATCTCTATCCGCTTCCTGCTCGGCGGGACAACCATCCACCTCTGCCATATCCGTCGGAGCCACTCAGCGACTACCAAACGGCGCTCCGCAGTGAGAGCGGCGAACTGCAGAACCACACTTGTTCGCAAATCAGCGAGTTGAACCGGGCGCGGATCGCGACGGTGCCCCAAGGCGGTAGCTGGAAAGACATCCCGCAGGATATTCTGCCGGAGCGATTTCACCGCGTAAGGATGACGGACTACGCGACGCTCTATGGTCGACTGCACGACAGGGCCCCATCCTATACCATCTCGGCTGGCTTCGCCAACATCACGTCCGGCTGCTTCACCCATCCTCACGAGGATCGGGCGCTGACCATTCGTGAGGGCGCGCGACTGCAGGGATTTCCTGACGATTTCGTCTTCACGGGCCCCAAGACGGCGCAATACCGGCAGGTCGGCAACGCCGTGCCGCCGTACGGCTTCGCACAGGTCGTCCGACATCTCGCATCCGGTGCAGAAGGCCGGCCGCCCCGCCTGACGATCGATGCCGTCAACGCGAACAAGGGACTGCCGAAGGCAGTGCGTCGCTTCATGGGACGCAAGACGAATTCCGATCTGGGCAAGGATGGCTACGGCGGAGGCACGTACTGGCCCAAGGGCTGGGGGCCGGAGATGGAACGAGCCGAGATCGCAAGAAACGGGCACCGCAAGGACGACGGGCCGCTGCGCTACCCGCGCCGTGAACGTCGGGCCGTCAAGGACGGAGTTGCTCTGCAACCTCTGACGAGCCTGTTCCGAAGCGATGACGAGGACCGGAAAGGTATCGCCCGAGCCCTGATGCCGGCTTCAGAGGACGTCACGTTCTCAGTTGCGATCGTCGCCGGACCGGCGAAGAAGCTGGATCCGCTGGACTGCTCGATCGTCCGCTTGCTGTCCGCTATGTCTGAAGTCGACGGGCACTTTGTTCTTGACGTGCCGTTCGCCTATGTCCGCGGGCGAATAAAGCTGATCGCAGCTCTCCTGAAGGACGAGGAATGCGCCGGCGCGCCTGTCGAAGTCTTGTCAGACGAAGATAGTCGCTCTGTGGAGATCCGATGGTCCGGCCGCCGCAGGACCGACATGATCCTGGGCTTCGACGGCCATGCGAAGGAACCTGGCACGGCCTGTCTCACCGTGACTCGCATCGCCCCCGCCAAGAAGCCACTTCGGGAGGGAAAACGAGCCCCCCGGAAACAGAAAATTGGCTGAACCGCCCGTCGATCCTCGCCGCAGCGAATTGATGAAGCGAGTCCGTCGGCGCGACACCACCCCCGAACTGATAGTCCGTCGCGCCCTGCGGCGCCTTGGTGTCCACTACCGCCTGCAGGGTAAGGACCTGCCTGGCAACCCGGACGTCGTGAACCGGCGCAGAAAACTCGCCATCTTCGTTCACGGTTGTTTCTGGCACCGGCACCCGGGATGCCGCCTTTCCTCAACGCCGAAGACGCGCACCGAATTCTGGAAAGCGAAGTTCGCGCGAAACGTCGAGCGAGACCGACGCGCCGAGATGATACTCACCGAGCACGGGTGGTCAGTCGTGGTCGTCTGGGAGTGCCAGACGAAGGATTTCGACCGGCTGCTAAAGGAGTTGAGAGAATCGCTTTCTACAACCATAGTAAGTAAGGCGACCGATCGGGGATAGGTCACACACGCTTAGGGGGAAGCAGATGCCGTCTGCGGTCGAATGGGAGGATTGGTGTCTCGAAACCTTCTTCCTCAATGCCGCGGTCAACGGCCGAATCGACGCGATCGAGGTCGATGACGGGAAGATCATCGAATACTCCGGGGCCGCGAATCTGGAAGGCGCTCACCGCCAATTCCTTTCGGTGCTCCCGACGATGCTGGACGACTATCTAAAGGGCGAAGTCAGTCCTTCGTTTCGGACAGTCGGCAAGGCAGCATCTCGCTCGCTTGCGCAGAGCGAGGCGCGACCGAACTTCGTTCGGGTTCTCATTTTCTTCCTCTGGCTGCAGATCACCGTCTCAAAGGACGAGGACGAGGGAGACATCAGAAGAATGGCGACGGCCGCCCTTGGACGGCAATCGCCGCAGGTCCTCGTTGGGCTCCACAACATGTGGATCGCATTGGCACGATGGCTCAAGGAGTATCGGGACATTGTCTTCGAACTCCCAGATCATGGCAACGAGACGCATGTCGGAATCACCAAGCGCCTTGCCTTCCCAACCAAGAAGGATCTTGATCTCCTCCGCCGAGTTCGAGACGATGGATACTCACGAACCGACCTCCGGTCGATCAGCCGGCGAATCGCCGGCGACAGCTACTTCGACCGCACATCGCCGGCGTTCCGCCGCGCCTTCGAATCCTGGCAGACCGCGGGAAACGTCGATGAGGAGGCCGCGAGAGAACTTCCCTTCATGAGCGCCTGGGCGCGAGTACTGGCGGAGAAGGAAATCGGCACGAGCATTGTATTGTCCTCGGACGAGTTCGGGGAGATCGAAGCTCAGAAAATCCTTGCTGACGGGAGATCACGAACGCTCCAGTCCGATCTAGAACTTCAACAGGAATGCAATAAGCTTCGTGGTGAGATCGCCAAGGCTGCGAGGGTCGGCATGCTGACGCTCCAACGATCCGGCTCGGCGTCATGGATAATCAGCGAAGGAAATCGCACGGGCGAATGCCTAATCTCGAAATCCGCCCTTGGGAGATTAACGCCGCTCGTGCGGAGCAAAATTCAGATACGTGGCGAAGTTCGCTATTTGTCCTGGCACCTGTGCAATGTAGGACAGCCTACGGAAATCGGGAGCAACGCCCCGCAGAGCCCATCCCTTCGCTTCGTGGACAAGGTTCGTGTCGGCGCTCGGGGAACGTATCTGGGGCGGTGGCCGATGACGCCACATATCGTCTATCCAGGAGGCCGACAGCCCGTCCTTGTGATCGAGGGGCAATCGTACGAGAGCACGTCGATCGGTGCCCGAATCGCGAGCTTCCCTCAAGGGGTGTGGAATGGGCCCGTAAGCGCACAGGCAGGAAGTCAGGTAACGACTGTCACGCTCCGGGGAGACGCGTATCCCCATGCGGACGAGGACATTCGCTACTTCGATCGGTCGTTGCATCTGCCAGAAGACGGCGTTTTCCACGACTCGCAGCCAGAAGATCCAGATCTCCTGACGATCGGATCTTCCAAACCAGGAATTGAACCGGACCCTCGACTAATTGCGCTACAGGAAGCCCTGTACGCCCGCAGCGCACGAACCATGACACTTCAGGCGGCGGTGGACTTGGCCTCGCGAGTCGCCTCTACCGACGGTGCACCCGACGTGTGGTCATTTGTCCGGCTTTTCGTCGACAGCGGATGGTTCGACATCCCGTACGTGTCGCAGGTGCCTGCGCGAACGCTGGTGCAAAGACGCCCCAGCTATCGTTCCCGAAAGAAGGCCGGTTTCGAAGGTGTCTCCATCGAGGGGCCAATGCCGGTCCTGCTGGAGGAGGCAATCCATCGGAAGGCGGAAACTTTCGGCTTGTCTTTCGAGCGGCATCTTGGGTGCACGGCGTGGAGTCTCCCGAAGCTCTGGGTCGGCTCGAGCGACAAGGATGCCCTTCAGGCGTTCCTCAAGTCCAGCGATCTCGAAGAACCTCGGGTTGCGACAGTTCTGAAAAAGCCGAACGAGTGGTCGGACATCGGCGTCAGTGACGACTTCGAGCGGACCGGCACCTGGGGTTCCGCGGAAGTCCGATTCGGCGGAAGCTACGCAGCCGAGCCATGGCCAAAGTTCGTGCGGATGGACCGCTCTGCCAGAGACACCAACGCACGATACGTGGTCGAGCACGATGCGGGCCGGCGGGAAACGTTTGGCTCCGCGAACCTCGCTCTCCTTCGATATCTGGACTTGCGAAAGATTACTGCCTTCGAGGCCTCCGGAGACAAGATCCGGACGATGCACCACCGCTACCGGCTTCCGTCGGCATGGGCGCGGTGGCTGGCCACCGTCCATCTCCGCAATTGCGCACTCGAGCCAAGTGACGACGGATGGGCATGCATCTATCCGGCCTCTCCGAACTCGGCGCTCATACTCTCGAGTATTTATCCCGCACTGCGTGTGAAATCCGCTTCGCAGTCAACCGAATCAGGCATTCTTCCATGGATGGAACGGACACGGGTCCGCCTCGCAAGAGATCGTCGTCCGATCTGGCACGACGGGAAATTGAGGGCGATCCACGATCTCTCAGGCTTGCGGACATGCTCACGAGAACCCCGCGAAACAAGATGATCTGTAGGCTCCGGGATCGCGCAGGCTTCGACGCCGTGATCATCGAGCCGATCCGCGCGTCGGACGCGTCCGGCAACGAGCACGGTCTCATGCCCTCGAGTCCCTTCACGGTTCGATCCGCGGCCCTGCAGAACGAAAGCCCCGGAACCTTCTGGGACATCGAACTCGACGCCGAGAAGAAGCCTTCCGTCGAACATACTGTTTCTGACGCTTCGGTTCTGCTTGCGCGGCCAGGAGGAACGCAGCATTTCCACTCGTCGGTCTCGCTGCCGACGACGTCTTTCGCACTCCCCGACGGCGGTCCGACTCGGACAGCCCGCAGCGTCTCCAGACTCGTCGTCGCGCTCCTCCCCGATCGCTCCGCGCAGAGCCCGGCCTCGGTGCTGCGGCTCGACGGAATCTTGGCCCCTTCCGCGATCGAGGCAGACTTCTTCGGGATCGGCCCTGACCTCTTTGTGAGACGCGACGCCCTGACCATTCAGTCGGGCCGACATTTCGCGCCGGAGCGGCAGGCGGGCCGATTCCCTGCGTTCACTCTATCCGGACGACATCACGACATCGTCCTGTCCGGCAGAAGTCTGCGGATCTTCATGGACGATCCGAGCATCCAGAGCCGCCCCGTGGACATCAGAACCGGAGCGGAAAAGGATCAGGCGCTTCGCGATCTTCTGGAGAAGGCGGCTTCCTCCGGGCGACTCGACGCGGGGGACCGAGAGATACTGGCGCGAGCCGCGCACCTGGTCGACGCGCTTTCGTCGGACGGCCTCGCCGCCGAAGAGTTGGAGGTCGCAAGAGCGACCTTGGCAGACATCGTAGACCGCACCCCGATCATCGAAGCGCTGCCCAAGCTTCTACGTGAAGACCCCGCCTTCTCCGAAGACCTCAGGTCGTCCACGGAAAGGGCCCGGCAGGAATTGATCGAGAAGATCGAGGAGGAGTTCACCGGCCCCCGGCGGGAAGCCGAGACGGAACTTGCCGACGCCCGGCGGGCTCTGGAGGAAGCGAAACGCGAACTGTCCCTCGCAGCGGAACGAAGCCGAGCCTATGCCGACGCCACGGCATCGGCCATGGCAGAGATGAAGGCGAGCATCGAGGAAGCCGTCATCGCGTTCCTCGGCGAGAGCGCGATGGATCTCGCGACCCGCGTCTCCTCTCTCGAATCCGGCAGTACGCAGCGGGAGACGGCTCCCGACATCGACCTCATAGTCGACCGTCTTCTCGACGCTCCCGCCTCGCTAGCGCGAGTCGCGTCCGCGCTCGCCTCGGCGACAGCCGAAACAGAGAGAACGGAGCGCGGATCTCGGCCGAAGGCCTCGAGCCCTCAGGACCGGGCCGGAAGTCTGAGAATGTGGGCGTACGACGCTCATATGCAGTTTTCCGACCTGATGATCATGTTCGTCGCGTCGATAACCTGGCGTGTCCCGATGTTGGCCGGACCTCACCGGGACGCCGCCGCAGAAGCGATCTGCAACGCCGTCGGCGGTGGAGAACACTACGTCGTGCACTGCGATCCGACGATGGTTTCGTTCGCCGACTTAGTGGGCCGGAAAGGTGATTTCTTCACCCCCTTCAGCGATGCGATCGAGGAGGCGGCGGAAAATTCCGACATTCTCGTTCCGGTCCTGCTGCGCAACATCAACTACGCGCCGTGTCAATTCTGGCTGCAGGCGCTCGCTGATCGCAAGGACGGCTATCCCCTTCCGCGAAACCTTGTGGTGATTTCCACACTGGCCGACGACGGAGGAAGGGTTGGGATCCCCGAGGCGCTCTGGGACCATCTGGTGCCGATTACGGCAAGCCGGCCATCCGGAGATGCTCCCACATCGGCGCTGCCAGACGCCCAGGCCTACAAGTCGATGCAGTGGGCGCGCGCGAAAGCCGGAACTGGTCCCATCCCGGAAGGGCTGATGCAGGCAGCGCAGCGTGCTTGTAGAGCGGCGTGCGGCGCGACTTTCGACACGTCGATCGCTCAAGACGGCCATTTGCTCCTGACGACTGCGGCCGCGTACCTCGACCTGGATCCCGACGACATCAGACTCGGATTCGAAGCCGCACTCCGTTGGAAGCTGCGGGCGGAACGGTCGGACGACGAACTGATCGCGAAGACGATCGACATCCTGAAAGGCTGAAAACCGATGTACGATCCGATCGGCGGCTTCGAGCGCTCGAAACAATTTCTTGTCTCCTACATCGAGACCGCCTTCCGGATCGATGATCCCGAGGTGTCACGAATCCGCCGGGAGATCCTGGAAAAGCCGGGCACGCTTTCGCTGGATCCGATTCTTGAGATGGTTCCGCGATACAGGGCGGCCGACACTCGGATCGACGAACTCGTCGGACCGGCCGGCGACCGGTACCTCGGTGACATGCCGCTCGCGCATCGGCGCGCTTTCGTCGATCTCGTCCTCTCCGGACTGTTCGAGAGTTTGCTCGACGAGAAAGGCCGGCGGGTGGGCGCCTATGCGCCATATGCGCACCAGTTGCAGATGCTGGCGAGAGGACGGATCGACGGTCATCCGGGCATCGTGACGTCCGGTACCGGCTCGGGAAAGACCGAGTCTATGATATTGCCGGTCTTGGCGCAAATCGCGTCGGAAGCGGTCTCGTGGAAGGCCCCGTCTCGCGAACTGGGGACGCGCTGGTGGGAAGACGGGAACAAGTTCGCCTTCCAGCGCGCCGGCGAACGACGTCCTGCCGCCGTCAGGGCTCTCGTCCTCTACCCGATGAACGCGCTGGTCGAGGATCAGTTGACGCGTCTGAGGAAAGCCTTGGATTCGCCGGCCGCCCGCTCGGTCCACGAGGCCCATTTCGCAGGCAACCGGATCTACTTCGGCAGATATACCGGAGCGACCCCGGTCACCGGGTTCCTCGATCACCCGCGCCCGGCGGAAGACTTCGAGAAGAAGCGGAAGGATCGGAAGGTCAGGGAGCTTCGCGCGAAGCTTCAGGAGATCGACACGCTCCAGACGAGGGTCCGTGAGGACGACGAGAACCGCCTCGCGGCCGATCCCGGCGCCGACGAAAACCGTTACCTGTTCCAGTCGCTCGATGGCGCGGAGATGTACAGCCGGTGGGACATGTACGCGTATCCGCCCGACATCCTCGTGACCAACCAGGCGATGATGAGCGCCCTGCTCACGCGTGAGATCGACCGCAGCATTCTCGACAAGACGCGCGAGTGGCTGCACGGGAACGCCGACGCCAGATTCTTCCTTGTCATGGACGAACTGCATCTGGTCCGCGGATCGGGCGGTGCCGAAGTGTCCGCGCTCGTCCGGATCCTTCTGCAAAGGCTCGGTCTGGACGACCCGAAGCACCGCCACAAGCTTCGTATCCTCGCGTCGTCGGCCTCGCTGCCTGTCGATGAGGACGCGGTCGCCGAGCGCAGCCTGAAGTACCTGACGGACATGTTCGGCTCTTCCGGAACTCACGGACGAGCGGACAAGGCGACGTCCATCCAAGAGATCTGGAAGGAGTCGATCGTGAAGGGTGAGGCGATCAAGCCGTCGAGCCCGACCACGGCCAAAGTCGATGTCCCGTCTCTGGTGGAACTTGCGGTAGAGTTCGATCGGGAATTTGTCGAATTGGCACGATGCGGTGCCGCAGTCACGACCGCTGCCGAACGTCTTTCGGGCTTGAAGGGGCGGGCCGCCTTGGAGGCCGCCGTAACGGCAGCCGGCCAGCTTCTCGGCGGAGCCCTGGCTGAACGACCTGCTCCCGTGACGGAGATAGCGAAGAAGGTCTGCGGATCGGACGATCCTCGCGTCATACGCGGATTGATGCTGCTTCGCGCGATCCCGGACATGCCGAACCCGATCGTGCCGGAAGCGCTGAGGCCGTCCAAGCGGCTCTTCGCTGAGCTTCCCAGCTTTCGGGGGCATTTCTTCTTCCGAAGCCTGGAGGGGCTGTTCGGGTCGCTGACCGTGAGCGAAGAGACGGGCTTTAGATGGGCCAGTCCCGACGTCGAGCGAGGCGTAGGTTTCGACACGGGAGAAGGAGCCGAGCGACTTCGCCGCTTCGAGATGCTTTATTGCGAAGCTTGCGGCACGCTCCTCGTCGGAGGACGTCGCGGCGGTGACGGAGCGAAGACCAACAGGGTCTCGCTTCTTCCGACACCGCAGGCGCTGGAAAGCCTCCCGGAGACGGCATCGACCGGGCGGTTCGAGGACTCCAGCTTCGCCGAATACGCCGTGTTCTGGCCGAGCCTTGTCGCCCCGTTGCCAGACGACCCGAAGTACAACTGGGCAAAGGCTTCGCTGGATCAACGGACCGGCGTGGTCTCGGTCGCCGAGGTGGCCGGTCAGGTGCCCGGCTACCTTCTCTCGCACCGCTCCAGCGGCAAAGACACGCACAAACGGTTCGACGACTCGCCGGGCACCGCCGTTCCCTACTGCTGCCCGAAATGCGGCGCGGACTATTCGACCCGACGATTATCCGAGAACGCTCTTCGGCGCGAGGGAAGGCTTTCCCCCATTCGTAGCTTCCGGACCGGCTTTAACAAGTTCTCCCAGTTGCTGGCGAGCGAACTCGTCGGAGCCCTCAAGATCCAGGGCGGGGATGGGAAGCTTGTCGCGTTCTCGGACAGTCGGCGCGACTCCGCCAGTCTTGCGATGGAACTGGAAGAGGCCCACCAACGGGACCTCCGTCGCGAGCTTCTCGCCATCAACGCTGAACGCATCGCGGAAGGACAGTCCTTCACCGCGGACGATGCGATCGCGCTGGAGGCGGCCGAGGCAGAAGTCGGTAAGGCAATCGCGGAAAAGCGTTTTGGCGATCTTGAGGAGATTGGAAGACGTATCAACGGTCTCGAAAGGAGACGGGATGCTGCGAACTTCCCGGTCGCCGTCGCTCTTAAGCACCTCTTCGAATTCAGCGAGGGCGCTGACCGCGAGCATGGAAACCTGAGACCGCTTCTCTCGGCGCTCGTCGGCCTGGGTGCCAACCCCATCGAGGGCGCAGACACGAAGCGGAGACTGCTCGGCAAGAGGCGGTGGGAAGAGAACTTCTACGGTCACGAGGACGGAACCTACCGCTGGAAGCAGAGCACGGACGCGAGCGACGCGCAGAAGCTCGACGACGCTCGTTCGCAACTCGAGCTTCAGCAAAGCCCGGAAGCCACGGACCTCCTGTTCAGCAAGACCTACTTCGCGATCGAGGAGACCGGCCTCGGGTGGCCGAGCTTCTACGGGACGCAAGCCTACACCGACGAATTGGACCGAAAGGACGCGTTGCTCCGAATGTTCGGGGACGCGTACAGGATCGTGCCGAACCGGTTCATGACGGTCGAGGACGCCAAGCCATGGGATAGCTGGCCGGACGTCGCGAGAAGCCGGCGTGTGCGCGAACTATCGAGATCCATATTCGGGACCGACGCGGCCGCGGCTCTCGTGGTGGAGGAATTCCTGCGGGAGATCGACGCGGCGGGTCATCGCAACGGCAGGATCGACGTCCGCAAGCTGTTCCTTCGCCCGACGCGAACCGGAGACACGTTCTGGCGCTGCGAGAAGTGCTCGAGAGTCCACCTCCACAAGGGCTTCGGACGATGCACCCGCTGCGCGGAGCCTCTGCCGCAGAAGGCTTCCGGCGTAGTCGACGAACTGCGCGACGCCAACTTTCTCGGCTCGCGCGTCGTCCGCGCCATGAAAGGCGGGGGCGAACCCTTCCGCCTGCGTTGCCAGGAACTGACCGGCCAGACCGGAGATCCGAGCGAACGCCTCCAGCAGTTCAAGGGGATCTTCGTCACTAGAGAAGGCGAGAGCGCCGACGCCTTCGACCTGAGGCGCAGCGCGCACGAAATCGACCTCCTCTCGGTCACGACGACTATGGAGGTCGGTGTCGACATCGGAGCCCTCCAAGCGGTCTTTCAGGCAAACATGCCGCCGCAGCGGTTCAATTATCAGCAGCGCGTCGGCCGAGCGGGGCGTCGTGGCCAGGCGTTCTCCTCGGTCTATACGGTCTGCCGCAGTCGCTCCCACGACCTGCACTATTTCCGGAACCCTGTCGCGATCACCGGCGACGCACCGCCGCCGCCGTTCCTCACCAACGGGTTGACCGACATTCCGGCCAGGCTTCTTCGAAAGTTCTGGATGATAGCCGCCTTCGACCTCCTGCGCGAACATGCAGGCGACGAATGGGCGGGCGACGATCTGGTACCGGGGGACTTCCACGGCGAGTTCGTGAAGTGTTCGACCTATTTTGCCTCCGACGACGATTGGCCGAGCCGCCTCTCGGCCGCTCTGGACAGAACGGACGAGGCGCGTCGAAAGCTTGCGAGCCTTCTCGCCTCCTCGTGTTCGGTGGACGAGGATGGAATACTGGAACTCGTTTCTCGGGACGCGCTCCTCGGTGCCATCGCCGGCATGCAGGAAGAGTTCGGCCACCAAAGCACTGGATTGGCTTCCGCCATGGCCGAGACCGGCCTTTTCCCGCTTTACGGAATGCCCACACGCAGTCGAAATCTCTATCTCGAGATGAATCGTGAGAGAAACGGCGAGTTCCACGGCTGGGACACGATCGACCGAGACCAGGACATGGCGATCTTCGACTTCGCTCCCGGTAGCGTGGTTGTCCGGGACAAGGAGCGCCATCTTGCCGTAGGCTTCACGGGAGAACTTCCCGATCTCTCGTTCCAAAGGGAAGCGGACGTCGAGCCCTACGGCAACTGGTACAAGGAAAGGTACGTCCTCGGCTACTGCTCGGCATGCGGTAACTGGCAACGCGATCTTCCAGAATGCGCCGTCTGCGGCTCATCTATCGACGAGGCAAATCGGCGTGCATGCATAAGCCCGGCGGGATATCGAACGGACTTCTCCCCGCGTCAGGACGATGTCAGGGTCGGAGGGCGCCGGAGCCTGAAGCTGTCGAGCATCGGCACGCTGCGTGATCCGGATACGACCGGAAATTTCGACGTCTACTTCCAGGAAGTGACCGAAATCCACACCGTCAATCCAGGGCCGGAAATGCCTGAGGGCGAGCCCTACGGCTTTTCCGTGCGTGAAGTAATCGACACGCAGCCCGTCAGAGCTTTCCCGAAGCGGCGCGTGTTCGGCAAAGAAGTTGACACCGTGCTGCTCGACCAGGCCGTTCAGAGCGATCTCGTCAGCGATCGTCGCTTCACGCTTTCGGGCGATCCACTCGTTCACGGATGGCTCGCGTCTTCGAAGAGGACGAACGCTCTCCAAATCTCGCCGCGCAGTCTCAATCCGGCGCTGCGGATCAAGGAGATCGATTCCGCGCCGTTCGGCGATCGCCGGCCGGAACTTACCAGCATCCGTGCGGCGGCAATAAGCGCGACCCAAATGATGGTCCAGCGCGCCGCTCTGGATCTCGACGTCGCACCGGAAGAGTTCGAGATCCTGGCGCCACGCTCAGCCAGCGGGCCGGACGGCAGCATGAGGCCGTTCTTGCAGATCGCGGACAGTCTCGCCAACGGTTCGGGTTTCTGCCGTCATCTGCAGACGGGCGCAAGCGCGGTACCTTTGCTCATCCGCAGCATACTGAGCGATCGAAAAGCGTGGCCGCGCAAGGCGTTGGAGGCGAAGAGCGACGCCCACGATCACAGGAAGTCCTGCGACACGTCGTGCTATCTGTGCCTGCAGCGCTATGACAACCGAAACTATCATGGCCTGCTCGACTGGCGTTTGGGGATCTCGTACCTGCGCGCCTTTTCGGACGCCGGCTTCATGTGCGGGCTGGACGGTCGCTTCTCCGAATACTTCGAACTCGAGGACTGGCCGCGGATGGCCGCCGCAATGGCAGACGAAGTTGAAAGCTATGTCCCCGGCCGCCGTCGGCGAGCGATTGGCAAGCTCGATCTTCCGGGCTTCACGCTCGACCGCAATGGAAAAAGGTGGGCAGTCGTGGTTCATCCGCTGTGGTCGCTGGAGGGCCTCAGAGAGCGCCTTCATTTTCCCGAAGATGTAGCGCTCGTTGACACGTTCGAGCTTGCACGGCGGCCGCTGGCGGCGATCGATGTCGTGAGGAACATTACGTGACAGAGGTGGCCTCGGAAGAGGCAGACGAGAAAGACGTTCCGGCCAAAAATGGGATGGACTGGTCGGACGAGGACAACGACTTCCTGGTCGGAACATATCTCAGGATGATGCGCCTCGAGCACGATGGTGTCGACTTCATCAAGTCTCATATTCGTCAAGAGGC
This sequence comes from Mangrovicella endophytica, assembly GCF_002893625.1. Taxonomy (GTDB): domain Bacteria; phylum Pseudomonadota; class Alphaproteobacteria; order Rhizobiales; family Rhizobiaceae; genus Mangrovicella; species Mangrovicella endophytica. The sequence goes on from NZ_PKMZ01000003.1 coordinate 61,665, forward strand.
GCAGGTCCGGCTCGAGAGAACGAAACGCTCTGTCGAGTTTAAGCTGATGAACATCTCAGCCGTATTATCCGAACTCGGTTTTATCCACCTGACCGGGTACACCAGGAAAATGAACTTCCAGCAGAGTCTCTTTGCTGCCATCGAACGCCGTCTCGTCGGCTATCCTGCCGATCTGGAGCTTCTCGAGAGCTTCTCTCCGCGGAGCGACAGGCAAACGTCGAAAGCGGCCCAAGAGGCCGAGGCCATGTCGTATGGCGTCATAGATTCGGTTCCACCTCCTAGGAGGGCTTCAGCAGAACAGCTGGAGGCACTCTCGCGTCTGGTCCGAAAGTTCGACCCGGCAGCGCGTGACGCCAGGAACAAGGCTCTCGGATCATGTGGCGAGCATTTCGTCTTCGAATTCGAGCGACGGACCATGATCGCCGAAGGAAGGCAGGATCTTCTGAGCGAGGTTCGATGGGTTTCTCGTGATGAGGGTGACGGCCATGGGTATGATATCGTCTCCGTGGACCCGCTAACGGAGAAGAAGAAGTTCATCGAGGTGAAATCCACGAGGGGATCACAGTACGTGCCATTCTTCCTCTCGCGAAACGAAATCGATGCCAGTGAGCAGACCCAAGGCTGGCAGATATACCGCGTGTTCGACATCGGAATACGATCGCGCTTGTTCAAGCTGATGCCCCCGCTCGACGCTTGCACCAGGATGAGACCGGAAACCATGAAAGTCTGGCCCTTCTCGACATTGGAAGGCAGCGGGAGTATTGCCTAGCGCATGACCCGAGGGACGATGAAGCGCCTGATGATGGAAGAGACGTCGCAGCAGCTTCGCTGACGACGATCGACATCGCTTGCCCCTATGGGCGCTTCTTCTTCAGCCAAGATCGAGGCTTGGCATTGTTCCGAGGTCCGGCGCCATGCGCCTTCTTATCGTCTCCGATCTACATCAGGGCGAGGGCGGCCTGCCGTTCGACCCATCCGACATACGCGAGCCCTTCGACATCGCCGTCGTCGCAGGCGACAATGCCGGCCGTCTGACATCGTCGATCGCCTGGCTCGGGGACCGCTTTCTCGGCACGCCGACGATCTACACTCCAGGTAATCACGACTTCTATCGCGACGAAGGTCCCGACGGATCCACGATCGAGGACGAGACGGAGGCCGGAATGGAGCTCGCGGATCGGCTAGGCATCCACCTTCTCATCGACGGGGAGGCCAATGTCGGCGGCCTGCGGTTCTTGGGATCGACCCTATGGACGGATCTGCGTGCAGGCCACCACCACAGCCTGTCGCATTCCTCCGGTGACGCTCGTCGAGGCATGAACGACTACCGGCGGATCCACCGCCGGTCGTCCACGCGGAGATCACGTCGGCTCGATCCCTCCGACACGCTGAGGTTCCATCACGCCTCGCGACGTTTCCTGGGAGAAGCGTTCGTGACGGGCGACGCCTCGCGCACGATCGTCGTCACGCATCACGCTCCCAGTCTTCGGTCGCTGCAGAGCCCGTCCGCGGAGCTGAACCAGTGCTATGCTTCCAATCTCGAGGCCGAGATCCACCTTTGGCGGCCCACTCTGTGGGTTCATGGACACATCCACAGCGCAAGGGACTACCGTATCGGGCCCACGCGCATCATCTGCAATCCAGCCGGTCGTGCGGAGGAATATACCGGTTTCGAACCCGAGCTGATCGTCGACATCGACTGACGACATCGACGAACGGGCTGCTCCTTCCTGGTACCCGTCCGGTTGAGGCGAGGCCGTCCGCGTGCGTCGAGGGCTGCTCGCCTATGGCAGGCAGACGGCAACTCCGGATCGCCGCAATTGCGACATCGACGACTAGACGGCGAGAGGAACGGCCCGTCGAAACAGCCGAGTTGAATGCATAGATGGGGTCAATCTGATACCCGAAAATCACGGACATCGACATGTTCCAGAACAAGGCCATCCGAGCCGCTCTCGGGGCCGCATCCCTCGTCGCCGCGACCGCGCTGGACCAACCGGCCGACGCCAAGACAAAGGCTCGGCCGATCAGCATCGTCGCTTTCGGCGACAGCCTCACGGCAGGCTACCGGCTCGATCGAAGCGAGGCGTTCCCCGCTAGGCTCCAGCAGGCGCTGAAGAAGCTCGGATATGACGTCGCGGTCCTGAACGCAGGTATCTCCGGCGACACCAGCGGCGGCGGTCTTGCCCGGGTTGCTCGCGACGTGCCGAAATCCGCCGACCTCGTCATCCTCGAACTAGGCGCGAACGATATCCTTAGAGGAATTCCGCCGACGACGACGGAGCGCAATCTCGACTCGATCCTCGAGCGGTTGCAGAGCAACGGCAGCGACGTGGTGTTGGCGGGAATGATCGCTCCTCCGGGAATGGGAACGCATTCTCCCGCTCGTTCAACCCAATCTTCGAGAGGCTGGCGGCCAAGCATGGGGCGGCATTGTATCCGTTCTTCCTGAACGGGATAGCGATGCGATCCAGCTATAACCTCGGCGACGGCATCCATCCGAATGCGGCCGGAGTGGATCGGATTGTCGACGGCATTCTTCCCGTCGTGACCGCCCGCCTCGACGCCCTGATTTGAGACCTCTCGGAAGAGGGACGTGCCAGCCCGTTGCCTTGCATCGACGAGAGTTCGGCTGACAACAAAGCGCTGCGCCAGAGCAGGATCTCTTCGATCGGTCTCTCGCTGCTCTCCCGATAGGCTGCACGTGCGGCCTGATCGAGGAGGCAGTCGTCCGTGACGAAGAACTCGTCCGCTGACGACAGGAGGATCTGGTTGTTGCCGAAGAGCTGGGTGGGAGAGCAATCGTCAGCTTCAACGCCTAACGGCTCGCCGATGGGGCGCCCTCGTAGTGGAACCCTGCGAGTTATCCATCTCGCGGGTCGTCGAATTCGATCTGGGATACCATCGCGTCTTGACGCGCGGCGCATCTAACAGGGTTGCCGTAATTGGTTAGCAGCCCGAGGGGTGCTTCCATCCCGGCGACGCGTTTAACCAGAGCTGATTTGCATCGAATCAAAACGCTTGCCTCACCGCACGTGTACCCTTTATGTTCTCATCATGATCGAGCGTCGAATGAAAACGCCAGTAGCCGTGATCCGGCTAGAGACACGCCGGAGATAGTGGGTTCCACCCCGTCCTCCGGCGCCTGACGGCGTGCGGCCCGCAGCGGCCGCGGAGCGACGATGATGAACACCTTTCTCGATAGATTATCCACATCCCAGCATAATTCCGAAGGCGGGGCGGCCACGCCTCCATCGTCACGCCGACGTTTTCAGCCCATCGGCACCGTCCGCTGCGAAGGTCGTCCTGTTTTCCGGACACAGCTTGCTCGTGACTTGGGTGTGCTTCTGGATCTGGACGACGAGGTCGAGAATTGGTGCTGTCTACCAGGGTCATTCGAGTTCCTCGGATCGGACGGGCAGGTGATTTCCCGCACCCCGGATTTCCGGGTCCATCACCATGACGGCTCGGCCATACTGATGGATGCAGGCGGCCCGGCGGGCATCCGGCCGATTGATCCCGCGTTGGCTTACAGCTCGGTCTCGTCGGATGAGGTTCGCGCCGAGCCTGCTCTCACGAATGCTCGCGAAATGCTGCGCTACAGCCGTCGGGTGGTCTCGCTCGCTGATCGGGTGCGGTTGCTCGCATGGCTCGAGGAAGTCGGCTCCGTCACCTTGATCGAAGCCGCTTCGGCCATGCGCGAGTCCACCGAGCCAGTCGGAGCCGTGTTGGCCCTCGTGCTTAAACGGCACGTAACGCTGGACTGGCGCGAGATGCCGGTCGGACCCGACACGCAGATCAGGCCGAGAAGATGAGCCTGGATTCCATTCGAAGATCTATCGCACGGAGGCGAACGGACATGACCCGCGCCGCACCTATCGACCGAGCCCAGAACACGGATGCTGAAGCTCCCGAGGATGTCGATCTCGCTGTCTCTCTCATCGAGGAGCAGACGAAGATCGCCCAGGAGGCCGTGGACGCCTTGCGACCGTCCGCCCTCATCGCGTACCGGACGATCTTGAACGCGCTCCCCCAGCGGACGCGGGACGCCCTCGCTTCGAGACGTCCGCAACTGATCGTCCTGCGCCTTGCGTCGGAGGCATGGAGCGCCCCGATCACTGATGCAGTCGAGACCATCACGATCGCCATCTGTGGCACGTCCATTCGTATGTCGCAGCACTACTCTCCGTCCGTCATCAAGACCGGCCGGCGGGGCGACTTCACGGCGGATGCCATCCTGAAGGATCTCTATAGCGAGACGGTCTGCTGCTTGATCGGCCCCGGAGACGCCCTGCCGGACCAAATCACGCCCTTCGTAGACTTCGACCACAAGATCGGTCCGTTGTCGCCCGACGATATCCGCGGCGCAGTGATCGACCGCTTCCCGAATGCTTCGGGGACATGGCCGGACGAGCTGTGCGCGGAAGCTGTCGCTCCGGACGTCCTGGACCTCGTCCTGAGGAAGGGCGTGGATGCCGATGATGCATATCGCCTGCTGAGGGCAACCTACATTGAGCGCCGGGCGGAGTCAGAACCGGGCGATCAGCCGCGGCTGGAAGATCTGCATGGTTACGGCCAAGCCCGGGAGTGGGGTCTGCAGCTCGTCTCCGATCTTGCAGCCTTTCGGGCTGGCCGCATCACTTGGGCCGACGTCGACTCGGGTTGTCTCCTGGTGGGACCGCCTGGAACTGGGAAGACCCTCTTCGCAGCGGCGCTTGCGCACTCGGCGGGGTGCGCATTCCTGCCGACGTCGTATGCCGAATGGCAGTCGAGCAAGTCCGGGCACCTCGGCGACTTGATGAAGAAGATGCGTCAAGTCTTCGAGGACGCGGCATCGCACTCCCCGTCAATCGTCTTTATCGACGAAATCGATACGCTGCCGGCGAGAGGAAGAGCTACGTCGTACGACGACTGGTGGCGCTCGATCACAAACGGGTTGCTCGAATGCCTCGACGGGGCGAGCCGCCGCGAGGGAGTGATCATCCTCGCCGCCTGCAATGACGGTCGAAACCTCGATCCGGCTCTGGTCAGGTCGGGTCGACTGGACCGACGCTTCCGGATCGAGCTGCCGGACGAGCAGGCACTGGCCGGCATCATCCGAAGCCACCTTGGGAACAACCTGGCGGACGACTTCGTCCAGCCGATCGCAACGGCGCTAGCCGGAACGACTTCCGGTGCCGACGTCGTGAGGATCGCCAGGGATGCGCGTCGCATCGCTCGCCTAGCGGGGAGGGACGTTGCCGGCGAGGATCTCCTCGCCGCAGCGCTGCCGCCTGAAACCCGGCCGGCAGCGGTCCTGAAGCGTGTGGCGATTCACGAGGCGGGGCATGCCGTCGTTTATATGCTGTTCGGCGGGGCGCCCTCGTCCCTTTCGATCGTGCGGGACGCTGAAAATGGCGGTGGCGTGACCCTCGAAGTCGATGAGGCGACTATGGAGGGGAGGCGCCGCGACATCGAAGCGATGATCGTCCCAATCCTTGCGGGTCGAGCCGCCGAGGAGATCATCCTCGGATCGGTCTCGGCCGGCGCGGGTGGAGCGGATTCGTCGGATCTCGCTCGAGCCACGACTCTGCTGATGCAGATCGAGGCACAGCTGGGTCTCGGCCGCTTCCTGTCTTTCGGTCAGCAGGTCGATGGCGTAACGGTCGAGATCGGACTCCGGCGTCTCTATGCCGAGGCCATGATGATGGTTGCTCGGCACAGGGGAGCGATTGCGGCCTTGGCGCAGCTGGCTCTGGAGAAGCGGGTCCTCGGCCGGGCTGCGCTGGAAGCGTTTGCGAAGACGCATCTGGTTTAGATCAAGTACGATCAAAGACTGAAAAAGGGTCGCGGTGTATCCACCGCGGCCCTTTTTCTTTGATCAGCTTTTATACTCTTCCAACCTTAAGTCGAAATCCGCCAAGTTCATAGTAAAGGTGGTTTTTCGCAGAACATTGGTGATCTCGACACAAGGCTGATCAGGGCCGGCGGGTACTGCCCGCTACGCCTCAGTGCCGGAAGTGGCGCATCCCGGTGAAGACCATGGCGATACCATTCTCGTCGGCGGCGCGGATCACCTCGTCGTCGCGCATCGAGCCGCCCGGCTGGATCACCGCCGTCGCCCCGGCCTCGACCGCCGAGAGCAGCCCGTCGGCGAAGGGGAAGAAGGCGTCCGAGGCAACGACCGAGCCCTTGGTCAGCACAGCGCCGCCGTTCGCCGCCGCCGCATCCTCGGCCTTGCGCGCGGCGATGCGGGCGGAATCGACGCGGCTCATCTGGCCGGCACCGACGCCGACCGTCGCCCCATCCTTGGCATAGACGATGGCGTTCGACTTGACGTGCTTGGCGACCCGGAAGGCGAAGCGCAGGTCGGCCAGCTCCGCTTCGCTCGGCTGCCGCTTGGTGACGACTCGCAGGTCGAGATCGTCGACGACGCCATTGTCGCGCGACTGGACCAGCAGACCGCCGGCGATCGACTTCACCAGCGTTCCCGCCGCGCGCGGGTCCGGCAGCGCGCCGGTCAGAAGCAGCCGGAGGTTCTTCTTGGCCGCGATGATCGCGATGGCGTCCTCGTCGGCCTCCGGCGCGATGATCACCTCGGTGAAGACCTTGACGATCGCTTCGGCCGCCGCCGCATCGAGCCGGCGGTTCACCGCCACAATGCCGCCGAAGGCGGAGACGGGATCGCAGGCGAGCGCCTTCTGGTAGGCGCTCAGAAGGTCCCTGCCTTCGGCGACACCGCACGGATTGGCATGCTTGATGATGGCGACGGCTGCGGTGCGGGCCGGATCGAACTCGGCGACGAGCTCGAAGGCTGCGTCCGTATCGTTGATGTTGTTGTAGGACAGCTCCTTGCCCTGCAGCTGGCGCGCCGCTGCCACACCCGGCCGCACCTCGCCGGTGCGATAGAGCGCGGCCGACTGATGCGGGTTCTCACCATAGCGCAGCGACTGCGAAAGGACTCCGGCAAAGCTTCGGTTCTTGGGCGTCGTATCCTGAACTTCGCCGGCAAACCAGTTGGACACCGCAGCGTCATAGGCGCCGGTACGGGCAAAGGCCTTGGCGGCAAGACGCCGGCGCAGCGTCAGCGACGTCTCGCCCTTCTCGGCTCGCAGGGCATTCAGCGTCTCGGCATAGTCGGCCGGATCGGTCAGAACGGTGACATAGGCGTGGTTCTTGGCGCCGGCCCGGATCATGGCGGGGCCACCGATATCGATATTCTCAAGAACAGTCGCGAAGTCGCCGCCAGCCGCCAGCACCGTTTCGAACGGGTAGAGGTTGACGACGAGAAGATCGATTCCGCCGATCGCATGGGCCTCCATGGCCGAGGCATGCGCGGCGTCGCCGCGGATGCCGAGCAACCCGCCATGCACCGCCGGATGCAGCGTCTTCACCCGCCCGTCCATGATCTCGGGAAAGCCGGTCAAGTCCGAGACGTCGCGAACCGGCAGTCCCAGCGCTTCGATGGCACGACGCGTGCCCCCCGTGGAAACCAGCTCGACCCCGAGCGCCGCGAGACCGCGGGCGAGATCCTCCAGGCCGGTTTTGTCGAAGACGGAGAGAAGCGCGCGGCGAACGGACACGCGGTCCGGTGCGGGGGTGAGATTGGCGGACACGGCCATGAGAAAGCTCCGGCGGGGGCCGTGGCCGGCCCGGCTGAACGAAGCGCTTCCCTTAGCTTCTGAGCACCGCCTGCACAACGCGCGTGTCGCCGGTGCTCCCCCCTGCGGTTAACCGATGCGGCGAAACTGCCAGGCGACGGCGTCGCGTTCGGCCGGGTCGAAGGCGATGACCAGTTGCAGGGTCCGCCGCGGGCCGGCGCTGTCGGCGAACAGCACCGACTCCTCGATCGTGACGCCTGCGTCGGCATAGAAGGACCAGGTCTGGCCTCGCACCTGCAGGCGGATCGTCGCGCCATCGTCCTCGGCCTGCACGGCCGGATGCAGATGGAAGCGGATGACGGCCTGCGGGTGGGGTTCGCGCAAGGAGCGCGGCGGCTTGCCGGCCGGCGTGTAGAGCCGGTCCGAGCCGCTCAAGGTCAGGCCGTCGCCGGCGAGCGACAGGCGGCGCTCATGCAGCAGGCCGAAGCCCTGCCGATATCCGTCATGGACAGCGGTGAAACCGGTCGCACCAAGGCTGTCCGGCTCGTCGCGGCTGACGGCGAGCTCGACCGGGCCGCCGATCAGCGGCGCGCCCAGGAAGCGGTCGATCGCCTCCGAGCGTGAGAAGCGGGCCGAGGAATGATCGGCCAGCGTCAGGGTGGAATGGGCCGCCGTGGCCCGCGACAGCCGCCGCCAATGCGGATCCGGACGGCCGGGCGCCCCGCAGTTGACGACGAGCCGCTGCCCGCCGGAGGAGAATTCGAAGGCGAGCGCGCCGGCATGGGCCTCGCTGGAGAGCGGCGGCGGCGGCGGCGTGCCGGTGTCGGCGATCACCACGCTGCGGCTCGCCGACAGACGCTGATAGCCGGACTGCCGGGCATTGCCGATGGTCTCACCCAGCGTCTCGTCGAAGCGCAGGAGCGCGGTGACGAGCGCAAGGTCGGTGACGCCCGCGCCGTTGAACAGCGCGATAGATCCGTCGGAATGACGGAAGAAGCGCAGCGCCGGCAGCATCCGGTCGATGGCGGAATAGATGCCCTTGGGCACCGCTTGACCCTGGTTCACATAGGTCTGGCGCAGCGGCAGAAGGTCGGCGAGAAGCTCCGGAATGGCGCTCGGCGCGCGCGACAGATGGCCGCCATCGGCAAAGATCTGCCGGTCAAGCTCATGCCCGAGATTCTGGGCGGCCGTCCTGATCCGGCCGCTGCCATTGGGCAGGCAGAGCGAGGCGAAGGCGAGCGCAATCCGCGCCCTGAGCCGCGGCAGCCCGTCGGGCGCCTCGCCGCAGACCGAGCGCAGATAGCGGCTTTGCTCAGCCAGGCTCTTCATGAACTGCCGATGGAAGGCGTGATCGGCCCCGTTCAGCATCAGGTCGGCATGGGTGAGCCAGGCGATCAGCCGCCGCGCCACGACATCGACCTCGAAAGCCGTGCCGCCGAGGCTCTGGCCGCTGCTGCGGATCCAGTCGCCAACCAGGGAGCGGGCGTTGAAGGCGGCCAATGCATCGCCCGCCTCGGCCAGGTGCCGCAGCCAAGCAAAGCCGTGCAGCTCCGCCGCCCAGGCCTGCGAGGGCGGCACGATTTGAAACGGCGAGCGGCCGGCGCTCTCGACGAGCTGGCCGGCAAAGTGCAGGCGCCCGCCATAGATCTGCTCGGCAATGATGGGATCGCCGCGCCGCAGCTCCGGCGGCACGACGAGCAGCCGGTCGGGCGCCGCGCCGGCAAAGCGCAGATGGCTGACGGGACCGACGCGCAGGCGGCGCCGGGCACGACGCCACGCCTCCCGGAGCATCAGCGCCGCAATCCGCGGCGAACCCACCATGTCCGCTGTCATTGTCACAGCTCGTTCCGCCTCACAGCCTCTCGCGGGAAGGTCCACCGAAGGCAGACCGGCACGACGAGAGCATCGACCCTCGCGGACAATTTTCAGCCTATAAGGTAAATCCTTCGCTAAAGAAGAGGAAGCCGGGACAAACGATAGAATGACTTGCCGGCTGCCGAGTTAACGTTGACTTAACCTTTGCGCAAGCGCGCCGCGAAGAAGCCGTCGAGCCCTGCCGCAGCGGCATCGTCCGCTGGCAGCATGTCGGGACGCGTGCGCAGATATCCCTCAGCGGTGATCGCCTCGGCCAGTTCCGGCAGCTCGCCGGCAAGGACCGGCTCGATGCTGAAATCCGGATGCTCGGCAAGGAAGGCGCGAGCGACGTCCTCGCCCTCCTCCCGGTCGAGCGAGCAGTTGGAGAAGACCAGCAGCCCGCCGGACGCGACGAGCCCTGCCGCGACACTGAGGAGGCGCTGCTGCACGGCCGCCAGCTTGGCGACTTCGGCGGCATCCTTGGTGTAGGCGACATCCGGGTGGCGCCGGATCGTGCCGGTCGACGAACAGGGCGCGTCCAGGAGCACCCCATCGAAGCCGCCTGCCGGTGGCTCCAGCCCCGACAAATCACCGATATGGGTATCCACCTCCAGCTTGAGGCGCTGGAGATTGGCCTTGAGCCGCTTCATGCGCGAGGCCGAGATGTCGACCGCGGTGACCTTGGCGCCGGCGGCCGCGAGTTGTGCGGTCTTGCCGCCCGGCGCTGCGCAGAGGTCGGCAATGCGCTTGCCCGCGACGTCGCCGAAGAGGCGCGCCGGCAGGGCGGCGGCCGCATCCTGCACCCACCAGTCGCCCTCCTCGAAGCCGGGCAGCGCGGTGACCGGGCCGCTGAGGCTGCCGGCGGCCAGACGCACCGTCGCACCCGCGACGACCTGCCCGCCGAGGCGCTCGGCCCAGCCCGCGGGATCCTGCTTGACGCTGAGATCGATCGGCGCCGGCAAGCGGTGGATCGCAGCAATAGCCTGGGCGCGCTCCGGGCCATATTGGGCCGACAGGCGCGCGGCGAGCCAGGGGGCACAGTCGAGCATCGGATCGGCGAAGCGGGTCCTGACGTCGTCCGCCTCGCGCGACAGCCGCCGCAGCACGGCATTGACGAGCCCCGCGAAGCGGGCCGAGCGAGGATCGCCGGAGGCTGCCGCAACCGCCAGATCGACCGCGGCCGAATCCGGCACGTCGAGATGGAGGATCTGCGTGGCGCCGACTGCAAGGAGATGGCGCAGCGGCGCGGCGTTCGGCGGCAGCGGCCGATCGAGACAGGCGTCGATCGCCGCCGTAAGGCTGCCGCGAAAGCGCAAAGCCGTCGTCAGGATCGCCCGCACCAGCGCCTGATCGCGCGGCTCCAGCGCGCGATAGGCCGGATGGCCGCCGGCCGGATCGGTGAGGCCGTCCGCCGATGTCTTCGCATCCACCACGGCAGACAGGAGCTTGGCGGCCACGAGCCGCGCCTCCAGTCCGGGACGCGGCGCGACGGCCGCCCCTGCCGGATCGCCCGGCTTGCCGCTACGGGATGGACGAGAGCGATGCGGTGGTCGGCGGCCGGACGAGGTCTCGCTCAACCCCATGGGCCTTTGCGGCCGGAGGTCGGAGCATTCCGGCTGGCAGAGCCGCTGCGGCTCCACGGTCCGGACCGGCGTGGTGCAGCGGAGGCCTCATCGGCCATGCGCCGAGCCGCGCCGCTCGGGCGGATCATGCCGCCGCCGCCGCCAAACTCGCTCGCCATCTGCTGCAGGGCCGCGATGCGGTTGCCCGTATCCGGATGGGTCGAGAAGAGGTTGTCCATCCGCGCGCCCGAGAGCGGGTTGATGATGAACATATGCGCGGTCGCCGGATTGCGCTCGGCATCCGGATTGACGATGTGCCCGGCCGCGCCGGCGATCTTGTTCAAGGCAGAGGCGAGCGCCAACGGCTGCCCGCAGATTTCGGCGCCGCGCCGATCGGCGGAATATTCGCGGGTCCGGCTGATCGCCATCTGCACGATCATCGCGGCGAAGGGCGCGACGATCATTGCCAGAAGCACGCCGATGATGCCCGCGCCGCCATTGTTGTTGTCGCGGTTGCCGCCAAAGAAGAAGGCGAAGTTGCCGAGCATGGAGATCGCGCCGGCGAGCGTCGCGGTGATCGTCATGATCAGCGTGTCGCGATTCTGCACATGGGCGAGCTCGTGCGCCATCACGCCGGCGACCTCCTCCGGCGTCAGCCGCTCGAGGAGGCCAGTGGTCGCCGCCACGGCGGAGTTCTCAGGATTGCGGCCGGTGGCAAAGGCGTTCGGCTGCGGGTTATCGATGACATAGACCTTCGGCATCGGCAGACCGGCATTGGCCGCAAGCTGCTGGACGATGCCGTAATACTCCGGCGCCGAGCGGGCATCGACCTCCTGCGCATGGTGCATGGAGAGGACGAGCTTGTCGGCGCTCCAGTAGGTGAAGAGGTTCATCGCCGCGGCCATGGCGAAGGCGATCATCATGCCGCCGCGTCCGCCGATCAGGAAGCCGACTCCCATGAAGAGCGCGGTCAGACACGCGATCAGCATCGCCGTCTTGATCATGTTCATGGTGTCGGTGGCTCCTTCTGCCGGTGGATGGCGGGTCTTGCCTGAAATCTGGTGTGTGGCAAGGGTCGCTTCAACGCTGCGGGAACGCAGAGCCCGCTGGGCCGGTGTCGTCAAGGCGAGGACCCGACAGCAAGCCCGGCCGGCTAATCCTCGTGCCGGCCCACTGATGGGCGATCGCGCTCGTAGCGGTGCTTCAGCGGAAAAGCCGGCAGCCAGGCCTCACGGCGGACGGTCCAGAGTTCGTAGGTCGGCATCAGCTGGTCCGGCGCGTCGAGCGTGCCGAGGCTGACTTCAATCTCGTCGCCGCTCATCATGAGCACGCAGGAGCCGCAGCGCGGGCAGAAGTGCCGGCCGGCATAGTCGCGCGTCTCCCCTTCGATCGTCACCGCCTCTTCGGGGAAGATCGCTGAAGCGTGGAACAGGGTGCCGGTGTGCTTACGGCAGTCGAGGCAGTGACACAGGCCGACGCGGTAAGGCCGCCCCGCTGCCGTGATGCGGACGTCGCCGCACAGGCACCCTCCCGTGAACCGGTCCATGCTGCGTCTCCTCCCCATTCGCTGCGCCACGCCTGCGGCAGGTCATCTTGGTCAATGCGGCTCGGCAGACTAGATGCGGGCAACGACAATTCGACGAGGAGCGATGACATGGCTGACGAACCGAACGCGGTCGACCCGGCAGACCCCGCCGAGACGGCTCCCGCCGGCGAGAAGCCGGCCCTCCCCGATGCTGCGCGCCGCGCCTTGGCCGAGGCGGAGGAACGGCGCCGCCTAGCCGCTGAAGCGGCACACCGGCCAGCGGAAATCGGCGGCCGTAACGGACCAGAGCCGGTTCGCTTCGGCGACTGGGAGAAGAACGGCATCATCTCCGACTTCTGAGCCGCAACGCATTGGTCCCGAGCCGCGACGCATCCTCTTCTGGTTGTAGGATCAGGTTCCCTAGCGTGAGGTCGGCGCCTGAAGGGGTGCGGCTGGTCGCCACTATCGTGAACGGCTAACGCCATGCGGCTCCAGGACGGGCAGAGCGATTGACCGCAGAACGGGGGTCTGATCGCGGCGACGTCGCCTGCAGCTCTGCAGCATTTGACGAATCGATCTTTCCTAAGTAGGAAAATAGTCCGATTACGCGAGCCTGCGGCGCCACCCGCGAACCCGATCTGATGCGATATCTATCATCCACAAGTTGCCTGACGATGATGCTGCTGACGATTGCGGTCGCTGCAACGGCAGCGGGCCGCGAGCCGCTGGAGAGGATCGGCGGCCCCGTGGAAGCGCGTGTGGTCAAGGTGCGCGACGGCGACACGATCGAAGTGGAGGCGTTTATCTGGCCGCTGCAGAGCCTTCAGGTTGCCGTTCGCCTCCGCGGCATCGATGCACCGGAACTACGCGGCAAATGCACGGCCGAACGCCGCGCAGCCGAAACGGCGCGCGACCGTCTCAGCGAACTCGTCGGCACGGGTCCGGTGCGCCTGTCCGACATTTCCGGCGACAAGTATTTCGGGCGGGTGCTGGCTCGCGTCGCGGCCGGCGGCGACGCGGATCTCGGCCGCCGGCTGCTCGCGGAAGGCCTGGTCGCCCGCTATGACGGTGGCCACCGGCAGAGCTGGTGCGATGGCGTCAGCGCCGCGGATGGTCCGCACGGCGAACACGGCTGAACGCTAATATGGGCCCAGCCGGGTGGGGCAGCTCATGCGAGTATCATGCGGCGGCGTGGCGTGGTGCGGCTTTACCCTATATCACCGTTTCACGTGAAACGGAGCCCGGCCTATGGCGGCGCACGCAGATACCCTGGCAAAGCTCGTGCGCGAGACGGTGGCTGCTCTCGAACCAGGGGTCGCGGTCCGTCTCTGGAACGGCGAGCGCATCGGGCCCAGCGACGGCCCGGTCGTTCTCCTCAACGATCCCGCTGGTTTGGCCCGGCTGCTGTTACGTCCACGCATCGAGACCGTCATCGAACTCTGGATGGCGAAAGGTCTCGATATCGATGGCGGCAGCCTCTTCGACGTCGCGGCGGCACGCTCACAGAAGAAGGTGCGCCTTGGAGACATCTGGCGCCGCGTCGACAAGCGGCTGCTCGCCAAGGCTCTGCCGGCGCTGATCGGCCTGGCGCGCAGTGGCCGCGGCGCTGGCGTCGAGGCGGGGACCGGCGCCGGTGCCAGCGGCTCCTCCAAGGCCGCGATCCAGTTCCACTACGACGTGTCGAACGACTTCTACCGCCTCTTCCTTGATCGGCGGATGGTCTATTCCTGCGCCTATTTCGACGGCTGGCACGACGATATCGACAAGGCGCAGACCGACAAGCTCGACATGATCTGCCGCAAGCTGCGGCTCCAGGAGGGCGAGCGCTTCCTTGACATCGGCTGCGGCTGGGGTGCGCTGCTGATCCACGCCGCCGGCACCTATGGCGTCAGCGGTCACGGCGTGACGCTCAGCCAGGCACAGTACGAACTCGCCACCGCGCGCGTCTTCGAAGCCGGGCTGCAGGACCGGATCACCATCGAGCTGAAGCCGTTTCAGGCGCTCACCGGCCGCTTCGACAAGATCGCCTCCATCGGCATGTTCGAGCATGTCGGCTTTGCCAATCACGATGCCTATCTCGATGCGGTCAAGACCCTGCTGCGGCCGGGCGGTCTCTACCTCCACCACGCCATCACGCGGCCGGCGAAGACCTCTGAAGCCAAGTTCCACAAGGGCACGAAGGAATATGCGGCGATCCTGCGCTACATCTTCCCCGGCGCCGAACTCGACCATATCGGTCATTCCTCGCGGCTGCTGGAGGCGCATCGCTTCGAGGTGCACGACGTCGAGAACTGGCGCATGCACTATGCCCGCACCTGTCGGCTCTGGGCCGAGCGGCTGCAGGCGAACTTCGCGGAGGCCGCGCGGATTGCGGGCGAGCCGCGCGCGCGGCTATGGCTGCTCTATCTCGTCGGCGTTTCTCTCGGCTTTGAGCGCGGCGGCCTGCTGATCTACCAGACGCTGGCCTCGCGCCGGCGCCGCTCGGGACCCTCCGAGGTGCCGCCGACGCGGCGTGATCTCTACAGCTGAGGGCATTTCAGGCGGTCAGTGCGACGCACCAGCCCTCCAGCCGGATTCACCTCGCCGGAAGCCACACCGACGGTTGCGACCGCCGGCGGCGGCGCTTCAGATCGCAGCCGTGTCCGGCAGCCGCGCCTCGGCTTCGGAGGTCATCACGGGACCGGCAGCTACCGGCGTACCGGCATCCAGGACGGCGGCCAGCTGCGCCTCGTCCAGCTCGCTCTCCCAGCGGGCGACGACCAGCGTCGCCACGGCATTGCCGACGATGTTGGTGAGAGCCCGGCACTCCGACATGAAGCGGTCGACGCCCAGGATCAGCGCCATGCCCGCGACCGGCACCGATGGCACCACCGAAAGCGTCGCGGCGAGCGTGATGAAGCCGGCGCCGGTGATCCCCGCCGCGCCCTTGGAGCTCAGCATGGCGACGAGGAGGAGCGTGATCTGCTCCGTCCAGGTGAGCTCGATATTGGTCGCCTGCGCGATGAACAGCGCCGCCAGGGTCATGTAGATGTTGGTGCCGTCCAGATTGAACGAGTAGCCGGTCGGCACGACGAGGCCGACAACCGATTTTCGGGCGCCCGCCTGCTCCAGCTTCTCCATCAGTGTCGGCAGCGCCGCCTCGGAGGACGAGGTGCCGACGACGAGCAGCAGCTCCTCCTTGATGTAGCGCAAGAGCTTGAGGATGGAGAAGCCGTTGAAACGGCAGACGGCGCCGAGGACCACCAGCACGAAGATCAGCGACGTCAGGTAGAAGGTCGCCACCAGCTCGGCGAGATTGGCGATGGTGCCGATACCGTATTTGCCGATGGTGAAGGCCATGGCCCCGAAGGCGCCGATGGGTGCCGCCTTCATCAGCATGCCGACGAGGCGGAAGATCGGCCGCGACAGCGCCTGCAGGAAGTTGAGCACCGTGGCGCCCGCCTCGCCACTGACCGACAGGGCAATCCCGAACAGGATTGAGAAGAACAGGACCTGCAGAATATCGCCGGAGCTGAAGGCCGAGACGACGGTCGAGGGGATGATATTCAGGAGGAAGTCGACGACGCCGTGCTCATGCGCCTGCTGGCTATAGGTCGCGACGGCACTCGCATCGAGCGTCGCAGGATCGATGTTGAGCCCCGAACCCGGACGCGTCGTATTGGCGACGATCATGCCGACGAGAAGCGCCAGCGTCGAGAAGGTGAGGAAGTAGATGAGCGCCTTGCCGGCGACCCGGCCGACCTTCTTCAGGTTGCTCATGCCGGCGATGCCGGTCGTCACCGTCAGGAAAATGACCGGCGCGATGATCATCTTCACGAGCTTGATGAAGGCATCGCCGAGCGGCTTCATCGCCGCGCCGGTCTCGGGGAAGACATAGCCCAGCAGTACACCGCAGACGATGGCGATGATCACCTGGACGTAGAGGATGTGGTAGAAGCGCCGGCGGCCGCGTGGTGCCGCAGCGCCGCTGATATTGATCGCTTCCATGGTGCCCCTGCCCTGCTGGCTCGTCCGTGCCGAAGCAAGGGTCCAAAGGAATGGACGGCCGAGGCACTGCCGCTTCAACTAATTGAAAAGGCAGCGATGGGGAGGTTTATCGGTCGCCCGGTGGCCGATTAAAGACCAGTCGTGGCCAACGACATCCGGTGCCTCACGCGGCCCGTATCGGACGTAGCGCTAGTCTGCCCCGCACAATCAAAAGGCCGCTTCTCCGGTGGGAGAAGCGGCCCCGTGAATTCTGTCATGCCGGAGGTCGTCGAGACCGTACCCGGATCGACATACCGTCAGGCGTGGGAAGGAGACTGCTCCGTCGTTCCGCCGAGATACAAAGACCCAACCGGCATTTGGAAATCACTCGACATTGGATCACCTCCTTCCATTACGTTGAACACGACGCCAATATGAGACGCACAATCGGGCACGACAAGGGCTTGGCTGAAAAAGTGTCAGTTTGCCGCAAGCCTCGCGTCTATGCCCTGTTTCTCCCGTCAGCCCTTGCGGTTCTGGCGGTTGTCGATGAGGTCTTCGACGACGCCGGGATCGGCCAGCGTCGAGGTGTCGCCGAGCGCGCCGTAGTCGTCCTCGGCGATCTTCCTCAGGATGCGGCGCATGATCTTGCCTGAGCGCGTCTTCGGCAGGCCCGGCGCGAACTGGATCTTGTCGGGCGAGGCGATGGCGCCGATATCGGCGCGCACATGGGCGACGAGCTCCTTCTTGAGCTCCTCCGACGGCACCTCGCCCTGCATCAGCGTGACATAGCAGTAGATGCCCTGCCCCTTGATGTCGTGGGGATAGCCAACGACGGCTGCCTCGGACACCTTGGGATGAGCAACCAGCGAGGACTCGACCTCCGCCGTGCCCATGCGGTGGCCGGAGACGTTGAGGACGTCGTCGACGCGGCCGGTGATCCACCAGTAGCCGTCCTCGTCCCGCCGGGCGCCGTCGCCGGTGAAGTACTTGTTCGGATAGGTCGAGAAATAGGTCTGTTCGAAGCGCTCATGGTCGCCATAGACGGTGCGCATCTGCCCCGGCCAGGAGTCGGTGATGCAGAGATTGCCCTCCGCCGCGCCCTCCTGCACATGGCCGTCATTGGCGACGAGCTGCGGCTTGACCCCGAAGAAGGGCCGCGTCGCCGAACCCGGCTTCAGGGCTGTGGCGCCCGGCAGCGGTGTGATCAGGATGCCGCCGGTCTCAGTCTGCCACCAGGTGTCCACCACCGGCGAGCGCTCGTCGCCGACGACGCGGTAGTACCAGAGCCAAGCTTCCGGATTGATCGGCTCGCCCACCGAGCCGAGCACTTTGAGCGAAGCGCGCGAGGTCTTCTTCACCGGCTCGTCGCCGGCGCCCATCAGCGCCCGGATCGCCGTCGGCGCGGTGTAGAAGATGGCGACCTTGTGCTTGTCGATGACCTGCCAGAAGCGGCCCGCATCCGGATAGGTCGGCACGCCCTCGAACATCAGCGTCGTCGCGCCGTTGGCGAGCGGTCCGTAGACGATGTAGCTGTGGCCGGTGACCCAGCCGACATCGGCGGTGCACCAGTAGATGTCGCCGTCATGGTAGTCGAAGATGTATTCGTGCGTCATCGAGGCATAGACGAGATAGCCGCCGGACGTGTGCAGCACGCCCTTCGGCTTGCCGGTCGAACCTGAGGTGTAGAGGATGAACAGCGGATCCTCCGCGCTCATCTCCTCCGGCTCGCAGTCTGCCTCGACGCTCTCGCGCGCCTCGTGCCACCAGACATCGCGGCCTTCGGTCCAGGCGACGCTACCGCCGGTGCGGCGCACCGTCAGGACGGTTTCGACGCTCTGGCCCGCTTTGGCGGCGATCTCGCAGGCGCGGTCGGCATTCTTCTTCAGGGGCACGGCGCGGCCGCCGCGCACGCCCTCGTCGGCGGTGATGAGGACGCTCGATTGGGCTCCCTCGATGCGCCCCGCCAGCGCGTCCGGCGAGAAGCCGCCGAAGACCACCGAGTGGATTGCACCGATGCGCGCGCAGGCGAGCATCGCATAGGCCGCTTCCGGGATCATCGGCATATAGATGGTGACGCGGTCACCGCGCTTGACGCCACGCCCTTTGAGGACGTTGGCCATGCGGCAGACCTCGCCATGCAGCTCGCGATAGCTGATCGCCCGCGATACGGCGGGATCGTCGCTCTCCCAGAGGATCGCGGTCTGCTCGCCGCGCGTGGCGAGATGCCGGTCGATACAATTGGCCGAAACGTTCAGCGTCCCGTCCTCGAACCACCGGATCGAGACGGCGCCGGGCGCAAAGGAGGTGTTCTTCACGGCCGAATAGGGCCTGATCCAGTCGACCCGCTGGCCGTGCTCGCGCCAGAACCCCTCGGGATCAGCGATGCTGCGCTCGTACCAGGCGCGATAGGTCGCATCGTCCAGCTTGGCGCGGGCCTTCCATTCGTCCTTCACGGCGATGGTCGTCATGACGTCCTCCCTCATCACCGCCGGTCGTCACACCCGGCGTCGTGGCGCAATCTATGGCCAACCACGGAACGGGTCCAGTTCGGCTGGCTCATACTTTGGATGCGCCAGACGGGCCCCGCCACCCGGTGCCAAAATGCGAGACGAGCGCGATGTCGGCGCCGGCTGGGACTCGCGATCGGTTCATCCGACCCTATCTTCGGCGCGCCGGCCGTTCTCGCCCGCCGGCGACGGGCTCTGCCCGCCTTTTAGTCCAGTTGCAGAGGTCCCCGTGCCCGAGAACACATCGCAGCCACGAACCGGCCTCCTCCGCTCCGTTTTCCGCTGGACGTCCGGCGAGCTGGAGCTGGTGATCGCCCTCTTCGTGGCGGCCTCCGGCCTGTGGATCTTCGGCAGCATCGCCGAAGAGGTGTTCGAAGGCAGCGCCGAGAAGCTCGACCGGACCCTGCTTCTTCTCTTCCGCGACCCGGCCAACCTCGCCGATCCGATCGGCCCACCCTGGTTCGAGGAAATGGCGCGCGACGTCACCGCCCTCGGCAGCTTCGCGGTTCTTGCCTTGGTGCTGCTGATCGTCCTCGGCTACCTCCTGATCCGACGCCAGGGCGGCGCGGCGCTGTTCCTGATCCTGGCCATCGCCGGCGGCCAGGTCCTCAGCACGATCCTGAAGACGCTGTTCGCCCGGGCGCGGCCGGATCTCGTGCCGCATTCGACGACCGTCTTCACCGCCAGCTTTCCGAGCGGCCACGCCATGCTGTCGGCCGTCACCTATCTCACCATCGGCACGCTTCTGATGCGCGTCGAAGGCGAGCGGCGGGTCAAGATCTTTGCCATGTCGGTGGCGATCGCGCTGACGCTCCTCGTCGGCATCAGCCGCGTCTATCTCGGCGTCCACTGGCCGACGGATGTGCTCGCCGGATGGTGCATCGGCGCGGCCTGGGCGATGGTGTGCTGGGCGCTCGCCCTGTGGCTGCAGCGCCGCCGCGCGATCGAGCCGCCGAAGTGACGGTTTCCGCCTGAGCGGCCCGAGAACACGGGCGTTCGTCAGTCGCCGCCTGAAGGCGCCGGCACAGGCCCGCCGAGCGTGTCCTTGACGTAGAGCTCCTCCACGAAGACCATGATGACCGCCAACGCCGGAACGGCAAGGATCACCCCCACAAGGCCGAACAGCGCGCCGAAGACGAGCTGCGCTCCGAGCGTCAGCGCCGGCGGCAGCGCCGAGGTCCAGCGCTGGGCGATCGGCGCGGTGACGTTGCTCTCGATGCCCTGGATCAGAAGGTAGACGCCAAGGCCCCATAGCGCCATCGTTGGGCTCTGGGCGAGCCCGGCGAGAATGATGGGCACGCCCGCCACGACAGGCCCGATGGTGGGGATAAAGGCGAGTAGCCCAGCCTGAAGGGCGAGCAGAAAGGCGCCGGGCATGCCGATCAGCCAGAGGCCGAGCAGGGACACGAGGAAGATCGTCAGCATGGAGATTGCCGCGCCCGCGACCCACAGGATGAGCCTGCGGTGCGCGTCGTCCAGGGTTTCGGCAATGCGAGGCCGCTTGGCCTTCGGAAACAGGCTCACCAGCCCGCGCTTGTAGAGGCCGGGCTGCCAGGCCACGAACACGGCGATGAAGATGAGCACGGCAACATTGCCGAGCCCGCCGAGAAAGGCCAGCCCCGCTTCCGAGGCCCTCGAGACGACGCGTCCCGAGCCCGGCAGCAACTGGTCGAGTTGCATCTGGCCGTCGCCGACCGGAAGCCCGGCATCAGCCGCCCAGCCACGCAGCCGCTCCACCTGGCCGCCGATCTGGCCGCTGAGGTCGCGCACCTCCTGCACGAGCGCCATGCCGCCATAGGCGGTACCGCCGGCGAGCAGCACGGCGAGAACGAGAATGACGAGGAGAAGCGCGGCCCACCGCGGCAGACCGAGCCGCTGAAGCGGGCGGGACAGCGCATCGAATATAGAGGCGAGCAGCAGCCCGCCGAAGATCAGGAAGAACGACGAGGCGGCCGTCCAGAACAGGAAGATGCCGACGGCCATGGCGAGCACGATACCGGCGACGAGGGTCGTGCGAGCGGCAAGCGTGGAGGTCGGCACATCGAATGGCACGGGCAGGGCTTCCTGGTGGCACGCGACCGGAAGATGGCGCGCACCAGCGATCTGTCCACGCGGAAGGCCGATGCTAAGCCGGCTATCAAGCCGCCGGCCGGCCGAGCGGCGGGCGCGCACCGAAGATGGCGGAGCCGACGCGCACACTGGTGGCACCGAACGCGATCGCTGTCTCGTAGTCGCCGGACATGCCCATCGACAATCGTCCGACCCCGGCTTCCGCGGCGATCTTCGCGAGCAGCGCGAAGTGCGGACCCGGATTCTCCTCGGCAGGCGGGATGCACATCAGCCCCTCGATGGAAAGGCCGAGCGCGTCGCGGCAGTGCTGGACGAAGGCTCCGGCCTCGCGCGGCGCAATGCCGGCCTTCTGCGGCTCCTCGCCGGTGTTGACCTGCACATAGAGCCGCGGCGTGCGCCCCTGCTTCTTCATCTCCTTGGCAAGCTCGCGAGCGATCTTCTCGCGGTCCACCGTCTCAATGACGTCGAACAGCGCCACCGCGTCGGCGGCCTTGTTGGACTGCAGCGGACCGATCAGCCGCAGCTCAAGATCCGGATAGTCCGCCTTCAGCGCCGGCCATTTGCCCTGCGCCTCCTGCACGCGGTTTTCGCCGAATATACGCTGTCCCGCCTCGAGCACCGGCCTGATCGCTTCGGCGTCATAGGTCTTCGAGACCGCAACGAGCTCTACGCTGCCGCGCTGCCGCCTAGTCTCGCGCTCCGTCGCCTCGATGCGGCTGCGGACATCCTGCCACTGCTCTACTGCGCTCATCGCGATGCCGTGCCCATTCTGCCGATGCGTTCGCGGACGTGTCGTTCCGCCGGCCGTCCCATGCCGGTGGTGAACAGGGCGGCGCGCTGGAAGTCAACGCATCTGCGCCCGCACCCGCCGTCCAGCGGGCAGAGGTCGTATCGTCCGGCGTCAGCGCGACGGAGCGGAGAGGCTGCGTGCGACGCCATCGCCGCGACCCGCCAGACGGCGCGGCATGGCGCGCAGTCCGGCGAGCGTCTCCCGCGGCCGGCGCAGCAGTCCATCGACCGGGAGTTCGAACAGATAGTAGGTCGCGATACCGACGACAGCCGAAGCCGTGATGGTGACGGCGACATAAAGGAGGCCATGCCAGCCGTCCGCCGAGAGCCCGGCCAGCCGCCACAGCGTCTGGCACAGCGGAATGGTGACGATGTGCGTCAGGTAGATCGCGTAGGAGGCGTTACCGAGGACGTAGAGCGGCGCGATGCGCCACGGCCGGCTGCTCTTCTCGAGATTCACCGCGCCGAAGACCAAGAGGGCCGCCATCGGTCCGGCGATCAGGATGCCGCCCTCGCTCATGCAGAGTGCTGCCAGCAGCGCGAGGCCGACGAGGAAGCTCGCCAGTGATACGACGCGCGGCACGGCGATGCGTGAGGTGTAGAGCACGCCGATCAAGACGCCGGCGCCAAATTCGAGAATCAGCGGACGGGTGTAGAAGCCGGCGAGCCCGGCTGGTTCGAGCAGCGCACCGGCTGCAGCCGCTGCCACCAGCACGGCCACAAGCGGCCAGGCTCGGTGCCGCTCGGGCAGGAGCAGGCTGACGGCGAAGAGCAGGTAGAACGCCATCTCGTAGTTCAGCGTCCAGCCGACGAACACCACCGGAAAGTAGCCGCCCGTCAAAGGACGCTCGACGGGGACGAAGAACAGCGAGCCAAGGAAATGCTGCAGCTCAAAGGTCGTTGATTTCAGGAGCTGCGGCACGAGTATGGCAAGCGCGGCAAGCGCCAGCGTCGCTGCCCAGTAGAGCGGCAGGATGCGGATGAGGCGGCGGCGCATGAACTCGCCGCTGCCGATGTCACGCCCTGACGTCGTGACCCACATGATGAAGCCGGAAATGACGAAGAAGATGTCGACGCCGGCGGCACCGGCGGTCAGCTGCGTCAACTGGTTGGTGCCGAGCCGCGCCGCATTTTCGGTAGCGTGGTACAGGACGACCATCAGCGCTGCGATGCCGCGCATGTATTGTAGATTTACAATCATGGCTTCATCCCACTTCGGCCGTCTTCTCGGACGTGGATGGCGGTAATCAACGCGATTTCGAGCGATCTTGCCACGCTGGAGCTGTTTATAGGTTAACCAGCTCTGTGGCGGATGCAGCTGGCGCTGTGCAGCTGCGAGCCTGCCGTATCGGCCCGGCACGGGCCGAATGGGCTGCGGTCCAGGCAACGCCGCGCGTTTCGGTTGATTTCGCGCCCCCGCCGTGGTGAACAGGGCGCCCGATCATAAGTCAACGCTGCCGACGCCTTCGCGCATCCCCAGCGCCTTCCCGTCACGCTTTACGCAGAGACGACCGCCCAGCATGGCCACCGAACGCTACAATCCCCGCGCCAGCGAACCGCGCTGGCAGAAGGCCTGGGACGAGGCCCGCCTGTTCGAAACCGCGACCGACGCGCCGGGCGAGAAATACTACGTCCTCGAGATGTTCCCCTATCCCTCGGGGCGCATCCATATGGGCCATGTGCGCAATTACGCGATGGGCGACGTCGTGGCCCGCTATCGCCGTGCCAAGGGCTTCAACGTCCTGCATCCGATGGGCTGGGACGCCTTCGGCATGCCGGCCGAGAACGCCGCGATGCAGAACAAGGTGCATCCGCGCGACTGGACCTACGAGAACATCGCGACCATGCGCGGCCAGCTGAAGTCGATGGGCCTGTCGCTCGACTGGTCCCGCGAATTCGCGACCTGCGACGTCGAATACTACCACCGCCAGCAGATGCTCTTCCTGGATTTCCTGGAGAAGGGCCTCGCCTACCGCCGCAAGTCCAAGGTCAATTGGGATCCTGTGGACCAGACGGTGCTTGCCAACGAGCAGGTGATCGACGGCAAGGGCTGGCGCTCCGGCGCCGAGGTGGAGCAACGCGAGCTCACCCAGTGGTTCTTCAAGATCACCGACTTCGCCGACGATCTCCTGACCGCGCTCGACGCTCTGCCGGGCTGGCCGGACAAGGTGCGACTGATGCAGCGCAACTGGATCGGCAAGTCGGAGGGACTTTCCTTCGAATTCGGCCTTGTCGGCGCGCCGGAGGGTTTCGACCGTCTGCCGGTCTTCACCACGCGCGCCGATACGATGTTCGGCCCGACCTTCGCGGCCGTTGCCGCCGACCACCCGCTGGCGAAGACACTCGCCGCGAGCGATCCGAAGGTCGCTGCCTTCGTCGAGGAGTGCCGGCGCATCGGCACCTCGCAGGAGGAGATCGATACGGCCGAGAAGCTGGGGCTGGACACCGGCATCAAGGTCACGCACCCCGCCGATCCGAACTGGCAGCTGCCGCTCTTCATCGCCAATTTCGTGCTGATGGACTACGGCACCGGCGCCATCATCGGCTGCCCGGCGCATGACCAGCGCGACCTCGACTTCGCCCGCAAATACGGCCTGCCGGTGATCGACGTCTTCGTGCCGGCGGACACCGGGGAGACGGTGACGGACACCGCCTTCGTGCCGCCGAAGACGCAGGAAGTTCGCTATATCAGGTGGGCCGGTGCGCCGGACACGCTGCAGACCTGCCAGGAGGCGATGGACAAGTCGCTCGCGCAGTTCGAGCGCGATGGCTGGGGCCGACGCGAGACCAACTTCCGGCTGCGCGACTGGGGCATCTCGCGCCAGCGCTACTGGGGCTGCCCGATCCCGGTTCTCCATTGCGAGGCCTGCGGCGTCGTGCCGGAAGCGCGCGAGAACCTGCCCGTCAAACTTCCGGACGATATCGACTTCGACAAGCCGGGCAATCCGCTCGACCGGCACCCGACCTGGCGGCAGGCCACCTGCCCGCGCTGCGGCGGCGCGGCGCTCCGCGAAACCGACACGATGGACACGTTCGTGGATTCCTCGTGGTACTTCGCGCGCTTCACCGCGCCGCATGCCGAGGAGCCGACCGACCCGCAGGCCGCCAATGCCTGGCTGCCGGTGGACCAGTATATCGGCGGCATCGAGCATGCGATCCTGCACCTCCTTTATTCTCGCTTCTTCATCCGCGGCATGCGGGCCTGCGGCCATCTCGACCTCTCAGAGCCGTTCCGCGGCCTCTTCACGCAAGGCATGGTCGTGCACGAGACCTATCGGCTCGGGCGCGAATGGGTGCCGCCGGCCGAGGTGAGGATCGACGAAGCGGAGGGTAAACGCACGGCGACGCGCATCGCCGACAACGCGGCGCTCGAGATCGGCGCCATCGAGAAGATGTCGAAGTCGAAGAAGAACGTCGTCGACCCCTCCGACATCATCGCCTCCTACGGTGCCGACACGGCGCGCTGGTTCATGCTCTCCGACTCGCCGCCCGACCGCGACGTGATCTGGACCGAGGCCGGCGTCGAAGGTGCGCACCGCTTCGTGCAGCGCCTGTGGCGGCTCGTCTCCGAGACGGCACCCAAGCTCGGATCATCTGATGGTGCCGCAGGCGGCGAGACCGCCGATGCCCTGCGCCGCGCAGCGCATCAGGCGGCGGCCGGCGTCTCCGACGACATCGAGCGGCTCGCCTTCAACAAGGCGGTTGCTCGCATCTACGAGCTCGTCAACGCTCTATCCGGGCCGCTTGGGGCGTTGTCGACCGATGGTCCGGCGGCCGATCGTGCGGCTGCGCGCGAGGCGCTGACGATCCTCGTCCGGCTGATCGCGCCGATGATGCCGCATCTTGCCGAGGAGTGCTGGCAGGTTCTCGGCGAAGACGGGCTTGCGGCAGCCGCCGCCTGGCCGAAGGCCGATGACGCGTTGCTGCGTCAGGACAGTGTCACATTGCCGATCCAGATCAACGGCAAGAAGCGTGGCGACTTGACGGTATCGGTGACCGCCAGCCAATCTGAGGTGGAAGCTGCCGTCCTGGCGCTCGACGTCGTGCAGGCGGTGCTTGCCGGCGCAACGCCGAAGCGTGTGGTCGTGGTCCCCGGGAGAATCGTCAATGTCGTCGTTTGATCGGGGTCGCACCACCGCCCTTGCGGCCTTTGCCTTGCTCGCCGCTGCAGGCGTCCTTCCCGGCTGCACCAGCGGCCCGCTCTATGGCAGCAACCAGATCGCGCCGGATGGTAGCGCCGTCTCCGGCCTGGCCGCCCTTCGCGGCAAGATCGCCGTCGTCGCCGCAGATGACCGCACGTCGCAGATCTTCCGCAACGAGGTGCTGTTTCGCCTGAACGGCGGCGTGCCCGTCACCAATCCGATCTACGAATTGCGTTATGTCGGCACCGGCACGGAAAGCACCGTCTCGATCGAGGCGGGATCGGGCATCCCGAGCGCCAGCCTCTACAAGATCACCGTCACATACCAGCTGGTGCGCCTGTCGAACCGGACGGTGGTCGACAAGGGCACTCGCTTCTCGATCGTGCCGTTCGACCGCACGGCGCAGCTCTTTGCTGCCGAACGCGCCATTCTCGACGCCCGCCAGCAGGCGGGCGAGGAAGTCGCCGCCAAGATCGAACTCGCCGTCGCCGCGGCACTGCGCAAGGCTGGTGTCTGACCGGGCGCTGACGGCCGGCCTGTCGGACATCCGCCTCCGCCGGTTGGCGGATGCGTCCTGCCGGAGATCGTGATGGCACAGAAGAAGGCGAGCGAGGTCGAGGCATTCCTGTCGCGGCCCGACACGAGCTTTCCCGTTGTGCTGCTCTATGGCCCCGATCCCGGCCTCGTCTCCGAGCGCGCCAACAAAATCGCGGCGCAGTCCGGCGTCGATCTCACCGATCCTTTTTCCACGGTAGCGCTTGCAGCCGACGAGTTGGAGAAGGACATCGGCCGGCTCTTCGACGAGGTCCGCACCGTCTCCCTCTTCGGCGGTCGCCGTTTGGTCCGGATCCGCGGTGCCGGTGCCGGCAAGGCCTTGGCGGATGCGGTTGCCGAACTCGGGGCCGAGCCGCCGCAGGACGCGACCGTGATCATCGAGGCCGGCGATCTCAAGAAGAATGCAGCCCTGCGCATCCATACCGAGCGGGGCAGGGCCTCGATGGCGCTGCCTTGCTACCAGGACGAGGGCAGGGCAGTCGACCAGATGATCGACGAGGAGCTGAGAGCGAGCGGCCTGACCATTGACCGCGACGCTCGTGAGGCGCTGCGCTCACGCCTCGGCGCCAACCGGCTTGCCTCGCGCGGCGAAGTGCGCAAGCTCTGCCTCTATGCCTATGGCGCCAGCCGTATCACCGAGGAGGATGTCGAGGCGATCGTCGGCGATGTCTCCGCCGAGACGCTGGACGAGATGATCGATGCGGCCGTGAGCGGCGAGGTGCGCAAGCTGCCGAACCTCATCGATCGCCTCGTCTCGGCGGGAACGCCCTTGTTCCAGATGCAGCAGGCGCTCTTGCGCTATTTCCAGCAGCTGCAGACGATGCGCGAGGCTATCGAGCTCGGCAACGAGACCGTGGGACGTATGGTCGAGCGTCGCCGTCCGCACTTCCGCCGTAAGGCAGCGATGGAAGCCGCGCTCGGCACCTGGACGCTGGCCGCGATCGGCGCAGCGCTGCGGCGGATCGAAGCCGACATTCTCGCTAGCCGCCGCGAGAGCGCGCTGGCCATGACCATCACGCGGCAGCTGCTACTGGCTATGGCTGTAGACGCTGCGAAGGCGCGTGTGCGGCCGGGACCACGCAGCAACTGACAAGAGTTGAGACAACGGGTACCGACGCCCTACGGCCAGGCGCTGTCACACGTGAGTCACAGCGTGGATCACACGAATGACGGCGGCAGGCGTCGCAGTCCCGGTGATCTCAGCACACACATTGTTGCGGATGCGAATCGAGCTAGAGGCTGCGGATTCGTGGACCATCCTGCGGGTCGCGCCTCGCTTTCAGTAAGCGGCACAACTCGTCGAGCTGCGACAGATCGGAGTAGTCGATCCGCAACGAACCGCCGGTCGATGTCCAGGTGATCGCAACCGGCATGCCGAGCGACCCCGACAGCAGCTGCTCCAGCGCCTGCGTGTCCTCGTCCTTCGTCGCTGAGGAGGCAGGCCGTGGCTTGCGAGCGCTGTTGGATCGCCCGTTCTGGTCGACGGCCGAAGCGACAGGAGCGTCCGCTTTTCCGGCACCCTCGCGCCGTGCCAAGGTCTCCGCCTCGCGAACCGACAAACCACCATCGACGATCTGCTGCGCAAACCGCTCCGGATCCTCAGCGGAGACAGCCGTGCGCGCATGTCCAGCGGAAAGTTCGCCGCGGGTGACCATGCCGCGCACGGTTTCCGGCAGCTTCAAGAGGCGCAGCGTATTGGCCACATGGCTGCGGCTCTTGCCGAGCACATCGGCGAGATCGGCCTGCGTGTAGCCATGCTCGGCGATCAACAGCTCATAGCCCAGCGCCTCTTCGATCGGGTTGAGGTCAGCGCGTTGGACGTTCTCGATGATGGCGATCTCGATCGACTCGCGATCGCCGATCTCGCGCAGGACGACGGGAACCTCGTTGAGGCCGGCCAACTTCGCGGCCCGAAACCGCCGCTCGCCGGCAACGATCTCATAGCGACCCTTTTCACCAGGCTTGGGACGGACCAGGAGCGGCTGCACAATGCCGTGGACGGCGATCGAGGCGGCGAGATCGGCCAGCTCCGCATCGCCGAACGTCTTGCGGGGGTTGTTCGGATTCGGCGTGATCCGGCTGAGCGGCACCATGCGGTCGGCGGAGACGGACGGCTCGTCCGGCGCGACCGAGGCAAAGCCCGGCACCGGCCGGGCAGTCCCGGCACCACCGATCAGCGAGGCGAGACCGCGCCCGAGACGCTGTCGCGATCTGTCTTCGTTCATCTCGATCTCCGTTGCCACAAGTCCGTCACCTCACCGCTGCGGTCAAGCCGCGGCAAGCCGGCGCTCGCGCTGGATCACTTCCGAAGCCAGGCGGATATAGGCCTGACTGCCGGAGCATTTCATGTCGTAGAGAATGGCCGGCTTGCCGAAGGACGGTGCCTCCGAGACGCGGACATTGCGCGGGATGATGGTGTCGTAGACATGGCTGCCCATGAAGGCGCGCACATCCTTGACCACCTGACCTGCGAGGTTGTTGCGGCCGTCATACATGGTGAGGACGATGCCGTGCAGGTCAAGCGTCGGGTTCAGCGAGTCGCGGACCTGCTCCACGGTCTGCAGCAGCTGGCTGAGACCCTCGAGTGCGAAGAACTCGCACTGCAGCGGCACCAGGATCGAGTCCGCCGCCGCCATGGCATTGACGGTCAGAAGGTTCAGGGACGGCGGGCAGTCGATCAGCACGAAGTCGAACTGCGCTTCGTCGGTCGCATGGAAGTGCAGCGCGTCGCGAAGGCGGTAGGCTCGCCCGGCGGCGCCGGCGATCTCCATCTCGAGGCCGAGCAGATCCAGCGTCGACGGGACAACCGACAGGTTCGGCACGGCGGTCGCCATCGCGGCCTCGCTGATCGTGGCCGACTCGACCAGCACGTCATAGGAGGAGACCTCGCGCTCGTCCTTGTCGATGCCGAGTCCCGTCGAGGCATTGCCCTGGGGGTCGAGATCGATCAGCAGCGTCCGCTTGCCGATCGCGGCGAGAGCGGTCGACAGATTGATGGCGGTCGTCGTCTTGCCGACGCCGCCCTTCTGGTTGGCGATGGTGATCACGCGCATCGGGCGTCTGGCCAGCGCATCCATGGCTTCGCTCCTGCCGCCGGAGAGGCCCTGCATGCCTGCGGTCGGTTCGGCATGCACCTCGTTACGGTGACGTCCGCGGCAAAGGCTCGATATCGCTGAGCTCGAGGATCACCGAACCGGCTGCCGCATCCGATTGATGCTTTACCATGGTGAATCGCCAATGGGCAGCCGCATCCGCGATTTCCTGTTCATGATTGCGGCCCTTGGCGAAGTAGCAGCGCGCCGACAGCGGCAGGTTCGGCCGCAGCAATTCGAAAAGCTCGCTTAGCGGTGCCAGTGCACGGGCGCTGATGGCTTCAGCACTCCTGATCACAGCGCCCGCATCTTCGATCCGCGTGGCATGAACGCTTCCCGCCAAGTTCAGCTCGCGCAAGGCTGTACGCAGGAACGCTGCCTTCTTGGCATTGCTTTCGACGAGCTCGATCCGAGCACCGTCCTGATCGGCATTCAGGATGGCCACAACGATGCCGGGAAGGCCGCCGCCGGACCCAAGATCGACCCAGTGCCTGACATCCGGCGCCAAGGCATGAAGCTGCGCCGAATCAGCGACATGCCGCTGCCAGATCTCCGGCAGAGTCGCCGGTGAGATCAGATTGATATGCGCCTGCCACTGCACCAGCAGCTCGACATACCGATCGAGCCTCTGCTGTGTCTCACGTGAAACACTGTGCGCGGCAATGAAGGCGTCGCGGCCTTCCTGCCGCAGGCGCTCCATCTCCTGGCGCGATGGCAGCTTTGACGCGGAGCCTTTACGCTGCATCGGCAAGCCCGCTGCGACGGAGAGCGACCAGGATGAGTGCCAACGCCGCCGGTGTCATGCCGTCGATACGCTCCGCCTCGGCGATCGTGCTAGGACGCCGCTCCAGCAGCTTCTGCCGCAGCTCGTTCGACAAGCCGCTCAAGGACGACAGGTCGAGATCGGCCGGGATTTGCCGCTGCTCGTCACGCCGGAGGCGATCCTGATCTCGCCTCTGGCGATCGAGATAGACGTCATAGGCCGCCTCAATTTCGATACGATGCCGAATCGATACCGGTAGGAGAGAAAGTTCAGGCCAGACCGGCGTAAGGCGTTCGATGTCGATACCTTCATGCGACAGGAGCTGCCACGCCGAACGATGCCGCCCGTCCTGATTGACCTCCAAGCCATGTCGCGCCGCCTCCGGCGGCGTCACCCCTAGGGATTTCAACTGCAATTCGGCCGCCGCCAACGCAGCCTCGCTCATCCGGAAGGCGGTCTCGCGCCGTGCATCGGCAATGCCGAGGCGGATCGCTTGTGGCGTCAGCCGCCGATCGGCATTGTCGGCCCGCAGTGAAAGACGGAACTCCGCCCGCGAGGTAAACATGCGGTAGGGCTCGCTCACACCCGTGCGGGTGAGATCGTCCACCATCACGCCGAGATAAGCGTCGGACCGCCCGATGGTGATGAGCTCCGAGCCACCTGAACGACGCGCGGCGTTGAGCCCGGCCAGTAGTCCCTGCGCCGCTGCCTCTTCATAGCCGGTGGTACCGTTGATTTGACCGGCTAGAAACAGCCCTTCCGCGGCCCGCAGTTCCAGCGTCGGCCGCAGCTCGCGCGGATCGACGTGATCATATTCGATGGCGTAACCGGCCTTCAGGATCCGGACATGCGCCAAACCCGGTATCGAACGCAGGAAGGCGTCCTGAACCTCTTCAGGCAACGAGGTGGAAAGACCGTTCGGATAGACCGTGTCGTCATCCAGCCCTTCCGGCTCGAGGAAGATCTGGTGACATTCGCGATCGCCGAACTTGACGATCTTGTCTTCGATCGACGGGCAGTAGCGCGGGCCGACTCCTTCGATCCTGCCGCCATAGAGGGCAGAGCGCGACAGATTTTCCCGAATGATCCGATGCGTATCCGGCGTGGTACGGGTGATGCCGCAGTCGATCTGCGGGTTGGTGATCGCCGTCGTGAGATAGGAGAAGGGCGTCGGCTCATCATCCGGCCTTTGCCGGTCGAGGCCGCTCCAGTCGATGCTGCGCCCATCGAGCCGCGCCGGCGTACCCGTCTTCAGCCGACCGAGCTTGACGCCGAGCCGCGCAAGCGTTGCGGACAGACCGACGGACGGCGCCTCGCCGATACGTCCGGCCGGAATAGTGCGCTCGCCGATATGAATGAGCCCGCGTAGGAACGTGCCGGTCGTGAGTACGGCCGCACCGCAGGCGACCTGCCGCCCATCGGCAAGAAGCACGCCCGCAATGCGGTTCTCGGCGTCCAGAGCGAGGTCGGCGACATCGCCCTCCGCAACGACGAGGCTAGGCTGTGCCGCCATCGCCGCCTGCATCGCCGCGCGGTAGAGCTTGCGGTCCGCCTGTGTGCGCGGCCCGCGCACCGCCGGGCCCTTACGCCGGTTGAGCAGTCGGAACTGGATGCCGGCGGCATCCGCCACCTCACCCATGAGGCCACCCAGCGCATCGATCTCGCGCACGAGATGGCCCTTGCCGATGCCGCCGATCGCCGGGTTGCAGCTCATCGCACCGATGGTGCCGGCGGAATGAGTAACAAGCAGCGTAACCGCGCCAACGCGCGCTGACGCGCTTGCGGCCTCGCAGCCGGCATGGCCGCCGCCGATCACCACCACGTCGACGCGCGGCGGCAGTGTTGCGATGATTGGGATCATCCCTCGGTTAAGCCGCGCCGCAGCGCGCCTGTCAACCGCACGGCGGATCGCTTTGCGAGACACCAAGGACGAGTCTAAGCGCGCGTTTCACGTGAGTCAGCTTTCACGGGTACGAGCCTGTTCACTTGCCGATGCAAAAGCGCGAAAACACCACGTCCAACAGGTCTTCGACGTCGACCTGGCCCGTCAGTCGCCCCAGCGCCATCGAGGTGTGGCGCAGCGTTTCCGCGGCGATCTCCGCTGGCATATGCGGTGATGCGAGATAGGCTTCCA
The DNA here is from genome assembly GCF_002893625.1 of Mangrovicella endophytica. Lineage (GTDB taxonomy): Bacteria > Pseudomonadota > Alphaproteobacteria > Rhizobiales > Rhizobiaceae > Mangrovicella > Mangrovicella endophytica. The sequence continues at coordinate 94,207 of NZ_PKMZ01000003.1, forward strand.
AAAGACCGGCAGCCTCGCTGATGACGGCGCGGTGGCGCGTCTGGATCGGGATGGACGATCCGGATGCACCGGCGGCTCTCTCCGCCCGTTGGCTGATATCGGCCAGGAGCGCGTCGATGCCGAGCCCGGTGAGAGCCGAGATTCGATGGACTGCGCTCCCGTCGCCGCTGCTCGGAACTCTGCTTGGATCAAGATCAGCCTTGGTCTCGACGAGCAAGACCTCTGTCGCTCCCTCTGTCGAACTCGGCTCACCGGGCAGCCGACGCAACTGTTTCACGTGAGTCATGGCTGTCCCAACATCAGCGGCATCTGCCAGGTCGGTCAGGAGAAGGACGAGATCGGCCTGCCGCACAGCGGCTTCGGCGCGCTCAATGCCGATCGCCTCGACCTCATCCCTCGTTTCGCGCAGCCCGGCGGTGTCGGCAATCCGCACCGGCAGGCCACCGAGGTCAAGCGTCACCTCCAGCACATCGCGGGTGGTGCCGGGCACCGGCGTGACGATGGCGACGTCACGGCCCGCCAGCGCATTGAGGAGGCTGGACTTGCCGGCATTCGGAGCCCCGGCAAGAACGACACGATAACCCTCGCGGATGATCTCGCCCCGGTGGCTGCCGGCGAGATCGTCCCGCATCTCGGCGAGAAGCGCTGCCACCGCGCTGTCGCTGCGCGTCGCCGCATCTTCCCCGACATCGCCCTCATCGGCAAAGTCGAAGGCGGCTTCGATGCCGGCGCGGATGTCCGTCAGCCGGCGCATCCACCCGTCGAAGCGCATGCGCAGCGCACCCGCAGCTTCGGCCAGGGCGAGGCGACGCTGCCCTTCCGTCTCGGCCGCCAGAAGATCCGACAGGCCCTCGGCTGCGGTCAGGTCGATGCGGCCATTCTCGAAGGCGCGGCGGGTGAACTCGCCGGCTTGGGCCAGACGCACCCCCGCAACGGAGGTGACGGCCTGGAGACAGGCTGCGACAACCGCTCGTCCCCCGTGCAGGTGAAATTCGGCGATGTCTTCGCCCGTCGCGCTGTTTGGACCATCGAAGTAAAGGACGACGCCGTTGTCGATCAGCGCGCCGACAGCGTCACGGATGCTGCGGTAGCTCGCGCGCCGCGGCGCCGGCACGCCGCCTACCAGTGCGGTGAGGACATCGGCAACGGCGGGCCCGCTGACGCGCAGCACGGCGATACCGGAGGGCAGGGTGCCGGAGGAGAGCGCGGCGATCGTCTCGTTCATGGCCAAGCTCTTAGCGCGGCAAAGCCGCCGCAGCCACTCGATCTGCCAGCCCACCGCCTTAGGTCGTGCGGGTGCCACCGGCGGAGAGGACTGCGGCGATGACTGAGATGAACCGGCTCGGGAACGCCGTCAGCCCCTATCTCCAGCAGCACCGTGACAACCCGGTCCACTGGTGGGAGTGGTCAGCCGAGGCCCTGGCCGAGGCAAAGCGGCGTGACTGCCCGATCCTTCTCTCCGTCGGCTATGCCGCTTGTCACTGGTGCCATGTCATGGCGCATGAGAGCTTCGAGGATCCGGATGTTGCGGCGGTGATGAACCGCCTGTTCGTGCCCATCAAGGTGGATCGCGAAGAACGGCCCGACATCGACCATCTCTATATGACGGCTCTGCATGCCATGGGCGAGCAGGGCGGCTGGCCGATGACGATGTTTCTGACGCCGGACGGCCAGCCGTTCTGGGGCGGCACCTATTTCCCGAAGATGCCCCGCTACGGTCGCGCCGGCTTCGTGCAGGTGATGGAAGCCATCGACAAGGCCTGGCGCGAGCGCCGCGGCGAGCTGACATCAAGCGCCGGCGCGATGACGGAGCGTCTGGACGCTTTCCTCGGCGGCCGGGCCGCGCCGGGCGAACTCGCAGCCGATGTCATTGGTCCTGTTGCCGAACGTCTTGCCGAATTGATGGACCCGGTGCGCGGTGGCATCCGCGGCGCCGCGAAGTTTCCGAACGCGCCCTATCAGGAAATCCTTGCCCGCTCGGCCTTTCCGAACGGGCCGGAGCCGCATCGACGCGCCTTCCTCCTGACGCTGAGGATGCTCTGCGAAGGCGGCATCTATGATCATCTAGGCGGCGGCCTGCACCGCTATTCAACCGACGACCGCTGGCTGGTGCCGCATTTCGAGAAGATGCTTTACGACAATGCGCAGTTCCTGCGCCATCTCCTCTGGGGTTGGCGCGCCACCGGCGACGATCTGTTCCGCATCCGAATCGACGAGACCATTAGCTGGATCGAGCGGGAGATGGTGGTCGACGGCGGCGGACTTGCGGCATCGCTCGACGCCGACAGTCTCGATGAGGCCGGCCATTCGGAGGAGGGGGCTTTCTATGTCTGGCACGAGACGGAAATCGACGTAGCTCTTGGGGAGCGTGCCGGCCCCTTCAAACTCGCCTATGACGTCACGTCCGCCGGTAATTGGGAGGGCAAGAGTATCCTCAACCGGCTGACCAACAGCCCGTCCGACGGGCCCCATCGATTTTCAGACGATCGGGCCAAGCTTCTGAAGATTCGCGCTGAAAGGCACCGGCCGGGCCGCGATGACAAGGTCCTGGCGGACTGGAATGGTCTTGCCATCCGTGCCCTCGCGGAGGTCGCCGCGGCCACGGGAAATGCATCCGCGCTGGCCTTGGCGAAGAATGCCTTCGCCTTCGTCGAGCGGACGCTCGTCGTCGATGGGCGCCTGCATCACGCGACGCGGGATGGACGCACCGTGGGCCTCGCACTGTCGGCCGATTACGGCGCTCTGATCCTTGCAGCAGTCGCCTTGTTCCAGGCGACGCTGGAGGCCCGCTATCTCACCGTGGCCCGGGCGTTCGCGGACGAGCTGGAGCGCTGGCACGGCGATGGCGAGGGGGGCCACATGATGACGGCCTTGGACGCCACCGACGTGATCCTGCGGCCCCGCGGCGATCAGGACGAGGCGGTCCCCGGAGGCACGGCGTTGGTGCTGGAAGCGCTGATCCTCCTCGGGCAGGCGAGCGGCGACATCGTCGTCGGCGAACGAGCCGAACGGGCGGCCGCATTGGCAGCCGGACGAATTGCCGGCGGTGAGGCCGGTCATCCCGCCGTGGTCGCAGCCCTCGACCGCCTGCAGCGCGGAAGCGAGCTGGCCATTATCGGCTACCGGTCCAATCCGGGGATGAGCGAAATGCTTTCGGCGGCGAATCGAACGCTGGATCTGAATCGTCTCGACCTCATCGCCAGGGACGCGGCGGCTTTGCCGGAGGAGTTGCCATTGGCAGCCATGCGACCGGAGCGTCTTCCGGCGGCCTTCCTCTGCCGCGCCCGGGCCTGCCGCCCGCCGATCACCAGCCCCGAGACGCTGGCGACCGCGCTCGCCGAGGGCTCGCTCTAGCTCAAACCTCGTCTTTGCGGCCGTCGACGCGCCCGATGCGCGCGCCGGTGGCGCTGCGCAGCTGCAGCGGCACCACCTCGAAGACGTGCGTCGGCGTACCAGCCGCCGCCCAGACGGTGGCATAGAGCAGCAGATCCACGTCCATGAAGACGTCGATCGCCTTGGTTCCTCCAAAAGGCGAGACGCCGCCAATGGCAAAGCCTGTCGCCTCCCGCACAAATGCGGCATCCGGCCGGGTCACCGCCTCGCCGAGATGCTCGGCCATCGCGGCTTCGTCGACGCGGTTCGAGCCGGAGACAAGCAGGAGATAGGGACGCCCGCTGGTGGCGCCCTTGAAGACCAGCGACTTGACGATCTGCCCGACGGTGGCACCGACGGCTTTGGCCGCTTCCTCTGCGCTGCGGGCCGACGTTGCGGTTTCCACGACGCGAATCTTCAGGCCCTTTGCGGTGGCATCCGCTGCCACCCGGTTCACTGCATCAGGCCAGTCCGCCATCCCGTCGTCCTCCGTGCTCTCCAGCTCTCCGATAGCCCTGGCAACGCCACCGCTCAAACGAAAACGGCGGCCCGTTGCCGGACCGCCGTCAAACCCTGTGCGGCGACCAGCGCCGTCAGGTGTTCATCGAATCGAAGAAGTCGCTGTTGGTCTTGGTCTGCTTGAGCTTGTCGTTGAGGAACTCGATCGCATCCGTCGTGCCCATCGGGGACAGGATGCGGCGCAGCACGAAGATCTTCTGGAGATCCTGGCGCGGCACCAGGAGGTCCTCCTTGCGGGTGCCGGACTTGAGGATGTCCATGGACGGGAAGATGCGCTTGTCCGCCACCTTGCGGTCGAGCACGATCTCGGAATTACCGGTGCCCTTGAACTCCTCGAAGATCACCTCGTCCATGCGGCTGCCGGTGTCGATCAGCGCGGTCGCGATGATGGTCAGCGAGCCGCCTTCCTCGATGTTGCGCGCCGCGCCGAAGAAGCGCTTCGGCCGCTGCAGGGCGTTGGCGTCGACGCCGCCCGTCAGCACCTTGCCGGAGGAGGGCACGACCGTGTTGTAGGCGCGGCCGAGGCGGGTGATGGAGTCGAGGAGAATCACGACGTCGCGGCCATGCTCGACAAGGCGCTTGGCCTTTTCGATCACCATCTCGGCGACCTGGACGTGGCGCACCGCCGGTTCGTCGAAGGTGGAGGAGACGACCTCGCCGCGCACCGAGCGCTGCATGTCCGTGACTTCCTCGGGACGCTCATCGATCAGGAGAACGATGAGGTAGCACTCCGGGTGGTTCGCTGTGATGGAGTGGGCGATATTCTGCAGGAGCACCGTCTTGCCGGTGCGCGGCGGCGCGACGATCAGCGCGCGCTGACCCTTGCCGAGCGGCGCCACCAGGTCGATGACACGGGCCGAAAGGTCCTTCGAGGTCGGAACCTCGAGCTCCATCTTGAAGCGCTCATTCGGATAGAGCGGCGTCAGATTGTCGAAGTGGCTCTTGTGCTTGATCCGCTCGGGATCGTCGAAGTTGATCGTGTTGACCTTGAGAAGCGCAAAGTAGCGTTCGCCCTCCTTGGGACCCCGGATGGTTCCCTCCACCGTGTCGCCGGTTTTCAGCGAGAAGCGGCGGATCTGCGAAGGGCTGATGTAGATATCGTCAGGGCCCGGCAGGTAGTTCGCGTCCGGTGAGCGCAGGAAGCCGAAGCCGTCCTGCAGGATCTCGACGACGCCTTCACCGATGATCTCGATCTCCTGCGCAGCGAGGCGCTTGAGGATCGCGAACATCAGCTCCTGCTTGCGCATGGTGGAGGCGTTCTCGACCTCGTTCTCCTCCGCGAAGGCGACGAGCTCGGCGGCATTCTTGTTCTTCAGGTCCTGAAGCTTCATTTCGGGCATTGATTGGTCTTTCGGGATCGTCGCGAGCGGGATGGCGGCGTCTTGATCAGTCAGTCAGGGGAGGAATGCGATTCGGCCGAGAACTCGTCGGCGGCAACGCTGGAGCGGGGAGGCGATCAGCCTGCACCCTTTGAGGCGGGATAGATGAACAGCATATACGGCTGCCACTCGGCGCGCGCAAGTGCCGCACGATGCGTTCCGCCGATCAATGACGTGCTGCCCGACGGCTATGTGTCTTCAGCGGGAAGGCGTCCGCCTTCCCGGCGGGCCGTCAGAGTGGTGAAAGCCGAACGATCAGAACGGCTTCACCACGACGAGGATGACGATCAGGACCAGCAGCACGGCCGGCACCTCGTTCATGATGCGCCAGTGCTTTGACGAGCGCTTGTTCGCATCATTGGCAAAGCGGCGTGTAGACGCCGAGAGATAGCCGTGTATCCCCGACATGATAACCACCAGCGCGATCTTGGCGTGGAGCCAGCCATTGCCGCCCGAGAACCAGCCGCCGCGGATGGCCAGCCACAGTCCGGCGATCCAGGTGACGACCATCGCGGGATTGATGATCGCCTTGAGGAGCCGGCGCTCCATCACCTTGAAGGTCTCGGACTGCGGCGAACCCGGCCCGGCCTCGGTATGATAGACGAACAGGCGCGGCAGATACAGCATGCCCGCCATCCACGAGATCAGCGCCACCAGATGCAGTGCCTTGATCCAGGGATAGGCGCTTTCCGGTGCCAAGAGGAACAGGGCGAGCGCCGCCGCGGCGGTGATGACAAGGGCGATCACGGCATTCTTCATCGATGGCATCCCTGCGGCACTGGCGTAGCCGTCATCACGCACCGGCAGCCACGGGTCGGCGCTGCCGTCGGCAGACCTTCGAGCCTGCCGCAATCGGCTTAGCGGGAAGCTGGAACGCTTCCAAGAGTTCCGCCACCGATTCTGCCGCGGCCGGCACCTATTGTGATCATCCTCGGAGCTGCGTGAGCATGGCTGATGCTCTGCCCGTCAGCCGCGGATCTGCCGCAGCAGCGCCTCGACATGGGCGATCGGCGCGTCCGGCGTGATGCCATGGCCGAGATTGAAGACCAGCGGTCCATGGCCAAGCGTTGCCAGGATGCGCTCCACGCCCTCTTCCAGCGCCCGCCCGCCGGCGATCAGCCGCAGCGGGTCGAGATTGCCCTGCACGGCGCCCTGGGCCTGCAGCTCCGCCGCAAAGGAGAGCGGCACCGACCAGTCGAGACCGACCGCATCGACGCCCGTGGCAGCACGGTAGCCCGCGAGCAGCGCGCCCGCGCCCTTGGGGAAGCCGATGATCTTGGCACCCGGCACGGCGGCGCGAACCTTGTCGACGATGCGGCGCACCGGCTTCACGGCATAGGCGGCAAAGCTCGCCTCGTCGAGGACGCCGGCCCAGGAGTCGAAGATCTGCACGCAGTCGGCACCGGCATGGAGCTGCCGGATGAGGTAGTCGGCCGACATCTCGGCGAGCAGCGTCAGCAGCTGCTCCATCGCTTCCGGATGGCGATAGCCGAAGAGCCGGGCCGGCGCCTGATCGGGTGTGCCATGGCCGGCGATCATGTAGGTCGCAACCGTCCACGGCGCGCCGCAGAAGCCGATCAGCGTCGTCTCATCGGGCAGCTCGGCCCGCAGGCGCCGCACCGTCTCGATGACCGGTGCCAGATGCGTCTCCGCTCGGCTGGGATCGAGGCGGGAAACCTCCTCCGGCGCAATCGGGCGCAGCTGCGGTCCCTCGCCTTGCACGAAGGTCAGATCACGATCCAGCGCATCCGGGATGACGAGGATGTCGGAGAAGAGGATCGATGCATCGAAGCCGAAACGGCGGATCGGCTGCAGCGTCACTTCGACCGCAAGATCCGGATTGTAGCAGAGGTCGAGGAAACTCCCGGCTCGCGCTCGCGTTTCCCGATACTCCGGCAGATAGCGACCAGCCTGGCGCATCAGCCACACCGGAGGCGGCGTGAGGCTTTCGCCATCCAGCACTCGAAGAAGTCTGCGCTGTTCGCTGGCCATTCGAGGCTCCTCTTCAACAAAGAAATTCTTAAAGAAATGGATTCTGATTCTATGACTCGGTGGATTGCAGGGATTCACCGGCCGGTCTGTTTACGCGTCCATTTACCGTGATCCCGCGGTCGCTACCACAGACGGAGCGCGTATCGCGTGAAGATTGGGGAGGAAGGCCGATCCGCCTTTCACCTCAAGCCTCTAGGCGAAGAAACCAGATGTCCGCGGCTGGGGACAAGCGAGTGGGCAACGCGGCGGTTGCAGGATCCATCCACATATTGACCAGGTGCAGTCGACAGGGCGCCTCGTGCGCCGCGATGTGGATGACCGAGCTGTTTTGCGCATCCGGCCGCAAGCTTCGGGCAAGCTCCGCGACTTCGCCGCAAAAGCCCACAGGGGCCCGGTGAATCCGGTGCGCTCAGCGCAATCGCGCTTGCATCCCTTGAGCGAATCGAGTCCGGCGTCTGCGGTGGCCTCATCGGCTTCGTCCGGCTATCAAGCATGTCGAATCTGAATAAAGCTTTAAGGATGCGCCCATGGCCAAAGGCCTCGTTCTCGCCTCCGGCAGCCCGCAGCGCCTGGCGTTGCTGCGCGATGCCGGCATTGCCGTCGCCGTGCAGCCGGCCGAACTCGACGAACGGGCGCTGGAAGCCCCGCTGCAGGACAGCGGCGCCGATCCGGAGGACGTGGCTCTGATCCTTGCCGAGGCCAAAGCGGTGGACGTCTCCGAGCGGCGGCCGGGCGAACTCGTGATCGGTGCCGATCAGACGCTCTCCATGGGCGATACGATCTTTCATAAGCCGGCCGACATGGAGGCGGCACGACGCACGCTTCTCGCCCTATCCGGCCAAACCCATCGCCTCAACAGCGCCGTTGTGCTGGCTTTGGATGGCGAGGTCGTCTGGCGCCATGTCGGCGTCGCCGAAATCACGATGCGGCATCTGGATCCCGGCTTCATCGGCCGTTTCATGGCTGAGGTGGGCGAGCGGGCGCTGACCAGCGTCGGCGCCTATCAGATCGAGCGCGAGGGTATCCAGCTGATGGAGCGGATCGAGGGCGATCATTTCACCATCGTCGGCCTGCCGATGCTGCCGCTCCTGAAGGAACTGCGATCCCGGGGTGCGATCGATGGCTGAGGAGGACTGGAGGCCGACGCCGCTCGAGCCGGGCGCGGTGCTGCCGCGCGGCGAGGGGTCGGTGTTCAAGCCGGCCGAGACGCGCGCCCTGCCGGAAGGGCCGCAGGCCTTCGTCACGGGATGGCCGGTCTGGCATTCGCGCTCGCCGCTGATCCACGGACGCTGGCTGAAGACGCTGGGCCTCAAGGGGGACTATAGGCGCGTCGGCGTGCCGCCGGAGGAGATCGACGAGTTCCTGGCCGCGCTGCCGGAGAGCGGCTTTGTCGGCGGCAACGTCACCATCCCGCACAAGCTCGCCGCCTTCCAGGCTACGGCACGGCACGACGCGGCCGCCGAGGCGATCGGTGCGGTGAACACGCTGTGGTTCGAAGGCGGGACGCTCGTCGGCGGCAATACCGACGCCTATGGCTTTGCCGCCAATCTCGACGAGCGGCTGGCGGGATGGGCCGATGCCGAGACGGCGGTGGTGATTGGTGCCGGCGGCGCGGCGCAGGCCGTGGTCTACGCGCTGCTGGAGCGCGGCATTGCCCATGTGCGGGTGATCAACCGGACGCTGTCCCGCGCCGAGGATCTGGCGGCGCGCTTCGGCTCGCGCGTCAGCGCGCATGGCGAGGACGACCGCGCCGCGCTCTACCGTAACGCCGACCTCCTGGTGAACACGGCGCCGATTTCGCCACGCGACCCGGAGCTGCCGGAATGGTTCGCCGATCCGCTGCCGGACCTCTCGGCGCTGCCGGATCATGCTGTTGTCACCGATATCGTCTACGTGCCGCTGGAAACGCCGATCTTGAAGGCGGCGCGGCTGCGCGACTTAAAGACCGCCGACGGGCTCGGCATGCTCCTGCATCAGGCGGTGCCGGGATTCGAGCGCTGGTTCGGCGCGCGGCCGGTGGTCACGGAAGAGCTGCGTGCGGCGCTGATCAAGGATATCGAGAGCGGCTCGTGAGCAACCTTGCATCATCAGGTGCTGACGTGACGTCGCGTGTCCTACCCTGGGCGGCCGCATGATCGTGCTCGGCCTCACCGGCTCGATCGGCATGGGCAAGTCGACCACGGCGGAAATGTTCGAGGCGGCCGGCATGCCGGTCCATTCGGCGGATGCGGCGGTTCACAGGCTGTATGCCGGCCGTGCCGTGCCGCTGATCGAAGCGGCCTTTCCCGGTACGACGGCGGACGGCGTCGTCGACCGCACGAAGCTCGCTGCAGTCGTCCTGGGCGACACCGCGGCGCTGCGGCGGCTGGAGGGGATCGTCCACCCTCTGGTGCGGGAAGAGGAACAGGCTTTTCTCGCCGTCGCTCAGGGCTCAGGGGCGCCGATCGCCGTGCTCGACATTCCGCTCCTCTACGAGACCGGCGCGGAGGCGCGCTGCGACAAGGTCGTCGTGGTGACGGCGCCGGAGGCCGTGCAGCGGGAGCGTGTCCTCGCGCGCGCCGACATGAGCCCGGCAAAGTTCGAGGCGATCCTCGCCAAGCAGATGCCGGATGCCGAGAAGCGCCGGCGCGCCAACTATGTCATCGACACCAGCCGCGGCATCGAAGCGGCGCGCGATGCCGTCGCGGCGATCATTGCGGAGGTGGCGGAAAGCGGCGTAAACAAAGCAAGAACATAGACTTATATCGGGGGATAGGCATCCTCGGGGCGGCGCAGTGCTTGAACTGGGGGCAGGGCTCGCACACAGCTCACGCGAGGGTTGGGTGATCCAGATGCGCGAAATCGTCTTCGATACGGAAACGACGGGGCTCGACTTCGAGGCCGACCGCGTCATCGAGATTGGTGGCATCGAGCTCTGGAACCACATCCCCACCGGCAAGAGCTTCCATCACTTCATCCGTCCGGAAGGCCGCAAGGTCGATCCCGGTGCCTTCGACATTCACGGCATCTCCGATGCCATGCTGGCGGACAAGCCGCTCTTCTCCGAAGTTGTCGAGGAGTTCGAGGAGTTCTTCGGCGGCGCCAAGCTCATCGCGCATAACGCCACCTTCGACATGCGCTTCCTCAATGCCGAGCTTGCGCGGCTCGGCCGGCCGCTGATCGAGCAAAACCGCATCGTCGATACGCTCGCCATGGCGCGACGCAAGTTTCCCATGGCGCCGGCGACGCTCGACGCCTTGTGCTCGCGCTTCAACATTGACACGAGCCGGCGCGACAAGCACGGAGCCCTGCTCGATTCCGAGCTTCTCGCCTCGGTCTATATCGAGCTGATCGGGGGCCGGCAGGCCGCGCTCGGGCTCGTCACGGTCGAGACGACAGCGCGCGGTGCTGATGGCGCGGAGATTCGCATCGGCCCACGCCCGGTTCCGCTGCCGTCCCGCCTGACGGCAGCCGAGATCGAGAAGCACCGGGCGTTTATTGCCACCCTCGGCGAGGACGCGCTGTGGTGGGCCTACCTGCCGCGCGAGACGGAAGCGACCGCGAGCGCCTGAGGCGCCCGCAAGGTTCGGCGGAGAGGGCCGACGGGGCCGGCGCCCGTGTGGAATACCGCGTCTAGAACTCGAAGCCGACCTGCGCCAGCAACTGGTGGCGTTCGAACTCTTCGAACTCGTCCTCGTCCCCGCGCGCATCTCCGGCGACGTGGATCGACCAGGCGGCCTTGAGGTAGGCGTTGTCGGCAAAGCCCCAATAGAGCGTCGGTCCGAGATAGAAGGCGTTCGCCACCACCTCGTCGAAGGCAAGCCCCTCGCCGGCGACGAGGAAGCGCGCTTCGCCGCCGAGGAAGAAGTCGTCCGCCACCCTGGCTGAAAGGGCAGCGGCGATCTCCAGGCCGGACTCCTTGTCGGAGTCCTCTTCGTCCTCTTCGCCCGCCTCCTCGGCTTCGTCACTGCCGTCGTCTTCGAGGCTCCATTCCGGCTCGTAGCTGACATTGACGGCGGCGAAGAGCGTGTTGGGGATCAGCTCGGCATCGGCAAAGGCCTTCAGCTCGACGCCGATACTGTCCTCGCGCTCGCCTTCCACCTCGTCGAAGCGGCTCCACTCCACCTCGGCGCCGAGCGCAAAGCCGATCGGCGACGTCGCTCGGTCAAGGAGCTTGTACTTGATCTCGCCGGAGAGGCCGCCGAGGCCGCCGCTCGTATCGTGACCGGGTTCGAAGACGTTCTCCTGGTCGAAGCGCACGCCCGCGGCCTCCGCCGAGACCTTCAGCGCATCGGTGACGCTGTATTCGAACTCCAGCGCGCCGCTGAAGGCGCGGTAGTGATCCGGTCCGAGGGCGAAATCGGCGTCATCGTCGTCCGCCTCGACGAAGGAGTCCTTGCCGGTGCGCAGCAGCAGCGAGGCGCCGATCTCGCGCTCGCCGGCCTCGCCCGTATCGGCGCCTTCGGTGAAGCCGAAGATGTCCTCGGTCTCGACGCCCTCGTCGTCATCATCGGCTTCGACGGCAGCCTGATCGCTGTCTTCGATATCGGCGGCATGGCCGATCGGAGCTGCCGAGCAGGCCATCGCGGCCGCGATGCAGAGAATGCGGAATGCGGCTGTCATGAAGTCCCCTCCGACGGTGCCGGTGAGGACTATCGGAACAGCGGCGAGCGGCGCGGAATGGGAGACTTTCCCGCTAAGCGACGCCCTGGGCAATCATTCGCTTAAGTTGCATTTCTGCCGCAGCTGCCCGCGCCCCACGAGGGAGCGGTCGATCGCAAAAAGGCGGGAGCGCCGCCGCAAAGAAAAAGGACCGGCGCCTCGCGACGCCGGTCCTTCAAAATCGTCAAACTGCCTGGCGGCTTGGCTCAGGACAGGGAGACCTGCGACTTGGCCCGCTCCTCGGCCATGCGCTGCTGGAACAGCTGCGCGAAGTCGATCGGGTCGATCATCAGCGGCGGGAAGCCGGCATTGCGGGTGATGTCGGCGATCACCTGGCGGGCGAAGGGGAAGAGCAGGCGCGGGCACTCGATGAAGAGAACCGGCAGGATATGCTCCTGCGGGAAGTTCTGCAGCCGGAAGACGCCGCCATATTCGAGCTCGACATGGAACAGGAAGTTCGAGCCTTCGCCGGCCTTGGCGTTGAGCGACAGCTTGACGTCGTAGTCGCCATCCGCGCCGGCGAGCGGCGTTGCGCCCACATTGACGCCGATATTGATGCCGGGCGCATTGGTCTGGCCGCGCAGCACCTGCGGCGCGTTCGGGCTCTCGAAGGAGAGGTCCTTGATGTACTGGGTCAGGACGTTGAGGCTCGGCGACTTGCCGTTCGCCTGGGCGCCGTTGGTATCGGACATCGGTGCTTCCCGTTCTCTGGTGCCGGCAGTGGTAGCCGCGATGCGGCTGCCTTGATGGTGAGACGAGGCGGCCGGTCGCAGCGGCCTATCCTCCCGGCGGCCTGTTCAGGCGACCGTTTGATCGGCGCGAGGGCTAGCATGCCGCCCGTGCGAGTGACAAGCGCGGCCCTTGCCGGCATCGGTGGCGGAGGCAGCTGATCGAGACCTCGCTCCCCTGCCGTGAATGGCCGCGATGCTCTGTTCAGACCGCCAGAGGCTGACTTAGTGCAGTGTGCGGTTGGGCGGCGGCGGCACATCGTCGCCGCCGTGCCAAGGGGACGTGGCATCGGGCTTGCGGATGAAGTCGCCCTCGCCAAGATCGATGACGTCCGGACGGCCGGGCTGCGACGGCGCTGCGGCGCCCCGTGAACCGCGCTGGTTGAAGGCTCCCGCACCGACGACGACGATGCGCCGGCTGACGAAACGCCAGATCGCCGCACGCACCGGTTCGACGAACAGGAGGAGGCCGATCGTATCGGTGACGAAGCCGGGGGTCAGCAGAAGCAGCCCCGCGGCCATGACCATGAAGCCGTCGGCGATGCCGCGGCCCGGTAGCCGGCCGGCGGCAAGCTCGCTCTGCACGCGCGTATAGGCCTTCAGGCCCTCGCGTCGCAGCAGCGCCGTGCCGACCACGGCTGACAGAAGCACCAGACCGATGGTCGGCCAGACGCCGATCGCCTTGCCCACTGTGATGAAGACGGCGATCTCCAGCACGGGCATGGCCAGCAGCAGGAATGGGATCAGCACGAGCGGCATTGTCGGTATCTCCCGCAGCCAGACTGCGCCAAAGCTCCTCCGAGGCGAGGGTGCTTACGACAGCCGGCGGTCACGTCGCATGAAGATAGGATGACGCACAGGCGATTTGAATGCATGCTGGCAGGTCTCTATATGAGGACCTCCAACCGACGCAGCCGGAGAATGTGCGCATCATGGGCTTTGGGACGATCTTCTTCATCGTCGTTACGGTGATCGTTCTCTACCAGCTGCGCAGTGTGCTCGGCCGGCGGACCGGCAACGAGCGGCCGCCCTTCGACCCCTATACGCGGCCGGAGGTCAAGAACGACAATGCGACGCCGTCCGGCAATGTCGTGACGCTGCCGAGCCGCCGCACGCCCGCCAACGAGTCGGTTGAGCCGGCCCGTCCCTATGAGGCGATCGACAAGGCGGCCGCTCCGGGCACCGTGGTCAATGAAGGCATGCGTCGCATCCGCGATGCCGATCCGTCTTTCGATCCCGCTGAATTCCTCGGCGGCGTGCGCACCGCCTATGAGATGATCGTCACCGGCTTTGCCGATGGCGACCGCAAGCTCCTGAAGAACCTCCTGTCGCAGGAGGTCTATAGCGGCTTCGAGACGGCGATTGCCGAGCGCGAGAAGCGCGGCGAGCGCATGCAGTTCTCCTTTGTCGGCATCGAGGATGCCAAGATCACCGGCGCCGAGTTGCGCGACCGCGAAGCCTTCGTCACCGTCGAGATCGTCTCGCAGATCATCTCGGCCGTTGTCGGCGCCAATGGCGAGACGGTGGAGGGCGATCCGGAGGCGGTGGTGCAGGTGCAGGACGTCTGGACCTTTGCCCGCGACGTGCGCTCCCGCGATCCCAACTGGAAGCTGGTGGAGACCGAGTCCGAGGACGCCGGCACGCACTGACGACCCGGAGCCGACGATGATGGACCTCCTGAGGCGCGGCCGCTTCGCCGATCTCGGCGCCTTCGACGGCGCCGCGCTTGCCTTTGCCGCCTTCCGGCGTTCGGCCGCCCGGTTTCGCGATGGCGAGGTTGTGACGGGAACGCTCGGCCTCGATGCCGACGCCTTCCAACCTGCCGCGGAGGCCGCGCTTGGCTCCGCCGGAACACCCGGTGATGCCGATGCGCGTGACTTCTTCGAGCACCATTTCGTGCCGGCGCAGCTCGCGCCGGCGTCCGGCAAGCTCGGAGAGCCTGGCTTCCTGACCGGCTATTACGAGCCCGAGGTCGAGGCCTCACTCACCCCTGATCGCCGCTTCCGCTACCCGCTCTACAGTCCGCCCGACGATCTGGTGAAGGTCGACGACGTCTCGCGTCCGGTCGGCCTCGACCCCTCCTATCGTTTCGCCCAGCGGCTGGCGACCGGCCTTCTCGGCGAGTATCCGGACCGTGCCGCGATCGAAGCCGGCTATCTCGAAGGGCGGCGCCTCGAGATCGCCTGGCTCGACAATCCAGTCGATGCCTTCTTCATCCACATCCAGGGCTCGGCGCGTCTGAAGCTGCCGGACGGGCGGCGCATCCGCGTCACCTACGCTGCCAAGACCGGCCAGCCCTTCACGGCGATCGGCCGCATCCTCGTCAATGAGGGCGAACTGACGCTCGCCGAGGCCGACATGGACGGCATCCGCGGCTGGCTCGCCGCCCATCCGGACCGGGTGCGGGCGCTGCTCGACCGCAACCGCTCCTTCATCTTCTTCCGCGAGGCGCCGGTGGAGGACGAGAGTCTCGGGCCGATCGCCGCCGCCAAGGTGCCGCTGACAGCGCTGGGCTCCATTGCGGTGGATCGCGAGATCCACACCTTCGGCACGCCGATGCTGCTAAACGCACCGACGCTGAGCCTCGAGGAAGCGCCGTTCCGGCGGCTGCTGATCGCGCAGGATACAGGATCGGCCATCGTCGGGCCGGCGCGCGCCGACCTCTTCGTCGGCTCCGGCACGGCAGCCGGCACCATCGCCGGGCGCATCCGTCATCCCGCCGCCTTTACCCTGCTGCTGCCGAAGAGGCTCGCCGACCGGCTGCCGTCATGAAGCGCCGCCGCTCCTTGAGCGAGGAGGATGCCAGGCTCTGGGCCGGTGTCGCGCGGACTGCGATCCCCTTGAAGGGCAAGGCGATGCCGTTGCTTGCCGAGGAGCCGCCGGCGCCAGCTGGACCCGCAGGCGCCGCCACGGGCACCGGCGATGTCCCGGCATCGCCTTACGCGCTGCCCTCGCCCGCTGCCCCGGCCCGGCTCATGCAGCATCCGATCGAGCGGCCGACGCGCCGCAAACTCTCGCGCGGCCGGCTGCCGATCGAAGCCAGGCTCGATCTCCATGAGATGACGCAGGCGGTCGCCCACTACGCCCTGTCGAACTTCCTGCGCCGGGCCCAATCCGCCGGGCTCAGGCACGTGCTGGTGATCACCGGGCGCGGCTCACCGGGTGGTGCCTCCGCCGGATCGCGCGGCATCCTGCGCCGTGTCGTGCCGCACTGGTTCGCGACGCCGGAATTTATCTCCCTCGTCTCCGGCTTCGAGCCGGCCGAGCGGCACCACGGCGGCGACGGCGCCTTCTATGTGCGGGTGCGGCGGCGATGACGCCATTCGGCAAGAAGATCCGCGAGCTGCGCCGCGAGCGTGGCGTCACCCAGCGCGAGATGGCGGCGGCCTTACGCGTCTCCAGCGCCTATCTCTCGGCTCTGGAGCATGGCCGGCGCGGTCGGCCGACCTGGCAGCTGCTGCAGCGGATCATCGGCTATCTCAACGTCATCTGGGACGATGCCGAGGAGCTGGAGCGCCTCGCCGAACTATCGCATCCGAAGGTGGTGGTGGAGACGTCGGGGCTCGGGCCGGATGCGACGGCGCTCGCCAATCGGCTCGCCGAGACGATCTCGACCCTCTCGGCCGACGATCTCAAGGCGCTGCTCGGTCAGCTCGAGACGGCGGCTGCGCGGGCCGAGGAGCGGATGAAGGCCAGTCGTCGGCGCTGACGGCATGATCGCGCCAGATGGCGACTAGCCTGTCGCCTCATTCCAGCGCGGCGCGCAGCTCGTCCAGCTTCTCGTTGACGAGCCAGCCGTAATAATTCTCCTCCGGCGGCAGCGCGGCCTCGCCAGAGCCTGCTCGCGAAGCGTTGCGCGCTTTCAGCGCCGTCGCCCGGAGCCGCGGATTGCCGACATTGTAGAGCGTCGCTGTGATCCCTGGATTGCCGGAGATGTCAAAGCCGGCAATGTCGCGGTAGTCGTCGATCGAGCGGCGCAGGATCGCCGCCATATAGGCGAGGGTGCGATCCGGATCCATGATGGCGCGGTAGACCTCCGGCGCGTCGTCCGCCGAGAGTTCGTCATAGCCCGAGACACGCGACACGTAGTCGGAGACCGACAGCGCCGTCAGGGGGTTGAGCTGGCCGAGGCCGAAGGTCTGGCCAGCATAGAGCGGCTGGAAGAACACCGCGCCAAAGCGGTTGTCCGGATAGCGGCGGCCGTCCACCACCTTGCCTCGGAAGCTGCGGTCGAAGACCGCCTCGCGGCAGCTCCACAGCGCCTCGTCGCTGCGCGCGCCGCTGCAGCTGGCAAATTCCGGCCGCGCCACGAAGTCGGTAACGCTCTCCCCGTCATGCTCGAAGGAAATGCCCGATTTGAGATAGGACATCGCCTTGACGTAATAGGTCTGCAGCCGGTCGAGCGCGTCGACATTGTAGGTGTGCTCGCCCACGAGAGCGCCGACGATGTGGATCGGGTCGATCCCATAGGCCGCGGCAGCCTTCTTGATCTTGCCGCGCAGCTCATCATTGCCGGCGATGAGGTCGCGGATGCGCCGGTACTTCGCCTCGAAGGTCGACTTCAGCTGCGCCGTTCGATGGGTCGCGCCGGACGGTATGGCCGGCTGCTCGGCATTGCGGTTACCAGGTGCGACGAGGATCTGGGCCGCGGCGGGATATCCGCCCAGGCTGGTCGCCGACAGAGCCAACATCACTGTGGCGAGCCCGATTCTCCAGCGCTGCATGCCTGATCCTGCCTGTCATGACCGAAGAGCGTTCCGGCGCCTGTAGCACGGAGTTGCCGCCTGTTTCACGTGAAACCGGCGGGACCATGGCGAGTGGCACATGCCCGGCGACGAGATACCGGTAAGAAATTCTTACCTGAGGAGCCAGTTAATATTAGTACCAGGGAAATCAGTGGTTTAGCAGCCGTTGACGTCGCGCAGCCCTTGTCGCGGGATCGCAAACCGAATAGTCCGGCGCTCGGGAGGATCTGGCTTCACGCTCGAAGGACGATCCTGATGATCAAGACCATTTTCACCGCCGCTGTCGCGGCCGCTCTCCTCACAACCGCCGCGCAGGCCGGAGACCTCAAGCCGCTGAAGGGCCAGACCCTGGCGCTGCAGGGCGTCACCGGCTCGGTCTACTACACCGCAGAAGCCGACAGCTATCGTGTCGTCGCGACGCTTGGCGCTGAAAACGGCCTCGCGCCGGTGCGCTTCGTCGCCCGTCTCACCGATGGCCAGGCCGTCTCGGTGGAAGTTCCGGCAGCGGTTGGCGTCACACCGGTTCAGCTGGAGATCCGCAGGACCGGCGACCGCCTGTCGGTGGGAGGCCTGGCGCAGCCGGAAATCCGCGCTTCGCTCGATTGACCGTGCTGGCGGGCACCAGGCCCGGTGGTTCCTGCTGCCGGGCCTGGTGCCGCGCTTTTCAGGTGACCGGCAGCCCAAGCGGCGGTGCCGAATCGCCACAGGATCAAGCGCTTGGGCGCGGCGTTAAGCTCCGCTTAACCATCGCAGCGGAAGACTGATGCGTCCGGACCGGCCCATGCCGGAGAGCCCCGGGCGCGTGATGGACCGATGTGCCGCTTCCTTGCCTATGCCGGACCGCCGATCTTTCTAGAAACGCTGCTGATCCAGCCGGCGGGATCGCTGGTGGCTCAATCGATCGCCGCCCGTGAGGCGCGCACCGCGGTGAACGGCGATGGCTGCGGCCTCGGCTGGTATGGCGAGCGCGAAGAGCCGGGCCTTTATCGCGGCATCCTGCCGGCCTGGTCGGACGCCAATCTCAATTCGCTCTGCCAGCAGATCCGCTCCAGCCTGTTTCTGGCGCATGTGCGCGCTGCCACCTCCGGCGAGGTGTCGACGGCGAACTGCCATCCCTTTGCCTATGGCCGGCACCTCTTCATGCATAACGGCCAGATCCCGTCCTACGAGGCGCTGCGCCGGCGTGTCGACGCGCTGATCCCGGACGATCTCTACCGCCACCGCAAGGGCACCAGCGACTCCGAGGCGCTGTTCCTGGCCGCTCTCGGCCGAGGGCTGGGCCGCGACCCGGCACGCGCCTTTGCGGCCGTCATCGCCGAGGTGAGCCTGCTGATGGCCGCGGGCGGCGTCGCGCGTGAGCCGCTGCGCTTTGCCTCCGTCCATTCCGACGGGACGGTCCTGCACGCCTTCCGCTGGGCAAGCGACGGCACGGCGCCCTCGCTCTACTGGCGCGAGGAAGGCGAGGGGATCGTGGTGGCGTCCGAGCCCTGCGGCGAGGCGGCCGGCTGGCACCAGGTGCCCCAGGCCTCGCAGCTGATCGTGGAGCCGAACGGCGTCGCGCGCCTCGTGCGCTTCGACCCGCTGGGGACATTTGCCGGAGCAGAGCCCATCGCGGCGCCGGACCAGCTGCAGGGCGCATCGCCGCGTCAAAACATCGTCTGCACCGCAGCGTTGCCGGTGACCGCAACGGCTCCGGCGATGCAGGCGACAGTGGCGAGGCAGGCGGCGCGGGCAGCCTGATCGTCCACGCTCGGGCTGCATGTGATGTGGGGCCGCCGATCGCCGCACCCGTAGGGCTGGAGGGAAGCCGGCAGAGCCGCGCCTCGCCCCTCACTCGTAGTCGACGACGCCGTCGAGCGCGTAGTGCTTCACGGTTCTGCGGTTGGCGATCAGCGTCTCGACGCTCGGCTCGCCGGTCATGGCGCGGCTGATCGCGAGCTTCGTCGCCTCGTAGTTGGTGCGGTAGAGGTCCTTGTGATCCAGCTCGGCATGGCTGGCGCAGCGCGGATCGAGCCAGATCATGATGATCATGCAGATCTCGTCGGCCTGGTCCTTCGGCAGCGTGCCGTCGATGAGGCAGTCGACGATGGCATCGCCCGTGGCCGCCTGCACGACGCCGCCGAGGAGCTCGACATAGGCCGAGTTCTTGATCGTCGCCTTGGTGGTCATCATCGTGGCGGGACGGACCAGCTGGTTGAGGTCGCGCACCACGAACATGCGGGTATGGCCGACGGTCTGGCCCATCATCGAGGCAAAGGCCTGGCCGACCGGCCCCTTCACCGAGCCGATCAGCACCTCCGGCATTGCATCGGTGTACTGCCCCTCGGCGGCGAGAACCGTCGCCTCGCCCGTCTTGAACCAGATCTCGCTCATGCCTGCCGCTCCTTGGCTGCGGTGCCCGCCGCTGGCGCTGTTCTCGCGCTCCGGCGGGATTGGCCACAGGACCGGACGGCAGGCAAGCCCTGTTCACTGCGCGGGGCAGGCGGCCTGCCGTCGGACGCCGGTGCAGGGAGACCGGCGCCCTGACGCAAGCGGCCGCTACGCCTTGTCGCCGCGGGTCAGGCGCAGGATGGTGCTGGATCCGCCGCGGCTCTCGGTGACGGCATAGACGGCGCCGTCCGGCCTGAGCTTGACGTCGCGGATGCGGGCCTCCAGCGGCACGCGCTCCTCGCTGGCGACATGGCCGTTCGCATCGAGCTTGAGGATGATCAGCCCTTTGGACACGAGGCCGCCGATCAGCGCAGCGCCCTGCCACTGCGGAAACTCCTCGCCCCGGTAGAACGCCATGCCGGAGGGGCCGATCACCGGATCCCAATAATAGACCGGCTGTTCCATGCCGTCCTTGGCGGTGATGCCCTGGCCAATCGGCTTGCCGCTATAGTCCTCGCCATAGGTGATCACCGGCCAGCCATAGTTCAGTCCGGCCTCCGGCCGGTTCAGCTCGTCGCCGCCCTTGGCGCCGTGTTCGACAGTCCACAGCCGGCCTTCGGCGTCGATGGCGGCGGACTGGAGATTGCGATGGCCATAGGACCAGATCTCCGGCTGCGCGGAGCCCTTGCCGGCAAAGGGGTTGTCCTTGGCCGCCTTGCCGGTTTCGGGATCGATGCGGAAGACCTTGCCCATGCCGGCGGCAAGATCCTGCGCCCGGTCGCGGATCGGCCTGTCGGAGCGCTCGCCGACGGTGACGAAGAGGTTGCCGGCGGGATCGAAGGCAAGGCGCGAGCCGAAATGCTTGTTCCCGTCATAGCTCGGCATCTGTCGGAAGATCACCGACACGTCCTCGAGCGCATCGCCGGCCTCGTTCAGCCTCGCACGGGCGACCGAGGTGCCGTTGCCACCCTCGCGCGGCTCGGAGAAGGACAGGAAGATCGTGCGGTTCTCGGCAAAGCCCGGTGAGAGCGCGACGTCGAGAAGACCGCCCTGACCCCGGGCGACGACCTTGGGCACGCCCGTTATCGCAGGCCCGGCCGTGCCATCCTTCTCGATGATGTGCAGGGCGCCTTGCTTGGCGGTGACGAGCATCCGCCCGTCGGGGAGGAACTCCAAGGACCAGAGATGCGGCAGGTCCTTGGCCACCGTCTCGACGCTGACCGGTGTTGCTTCGGCCGGCAGCGGCGCGCGGGTCTGGTTCTGGAAGGCCGGTGTCTGGTCCGGCGCATTGGCTTGGCCGGTTTCGGCGCTTGTGCCCGACTGGGCGAAGGCGGGGCCGGCAACCGCCAGGGCGAGCAGGCTGGATGTGGCAAGGGCGAGGTTCGATCGTCGCATGTCTGTCTCCTGTCGTCGCGTTGCGCGGGGGACCCGCGTCTTCGCGAGGTGGAGACTGCGGACGGCTCTCGCAACGCATTGCGCGGCCAGTTGAGACGTTTGTGATCTGAAGCCGGCCTTGGCCAGAAGCGGCAGCGACAAACAAAACGGCCGGCGGCGCGTAATCCGCGCCGCCGGCCCGTGTGCCGTTGAAGGCTTCGATCAGAGGATGAAGCGCGACAGGTCGGTATTGCCTGCGATGCCGTCCAGCGCCTTGTGGACGTAGGCCGCGTCCACCTTGTAGCTCTCGCCAGAGCGATCGGGCGCCTCGAAGGAGATGTCGTCGAGGATACGCTCCATCACCGTCTGCAGCCGGCGCGCCCCGATATTCTCGATCGAGCCGTTGAGGCTCACCGCCGTATCGGCGATGGCGTCGATCGCATCTTCGGTGATCTCCAGCCCGACATTCTCCGTCTGCATCAGCGCGACATACTGCTTGATGAGGCTCGCCTCGGTTTCCGTCAGGATGCGGCGGAAATCGTCCTTGGTGAGGGCCCTCAGCTCGACGCGGATCGGCAGGCGGCCCTGCAGCTCCGGCAGGAGGTCGGAGGGCTTGGAGACGTGGAAGGCGCCCGAGGCGATGAAGAGGATGTGGTCCGTCTTCACCGGCCCGTGCTTGGTGGCAACCGTGGTGCCTTCGACGAGCGGCAGGAGGTCACGTTGCACGCCCTCGCGGGAGACACCAGCGCCATGGCCGTCCTTGGTCGCGACCTTGTCGATCTCGTCGATGAAGACGATGCCGTTGTTCTCCACCGCCTTGATGGCTTCCTGCACCACCTGCTCGTTGTCGAGCAGCTTGTCGGATTCCTCCGAGATCAGGAGATCATAGCTCTCCCGCACGGTGGTACGCCGCTGCTTGGTGCGCTTGCCGAGCGCCTTGCCGAACATCTCGGAGATGTTGAGGACGCCGATATTGGCACCGGGCATGCCAGGAATCTCCATGCCTCCGGTCGGCCCGGAATTGTCGGCGACCTCGATGTCGATCTCTTTGTCGTCGAGCTCGCCGGCCCGCAGCTTCTTGCGGAAAGAGTCGCGCGTTGCCGGTGAGGCGGTCTTGCCGACGAGGGCCTCGAGCACGCGGTCCTCGGCGCCCTGATGGGCCTTGGCCTTCACCTCGTCGCGCTTCTTCTCGCGCACAAGGCCGATGCCGACCTCGACGAGGTCGCGCACGATCTGCTCGACGTCGCGGCCGACATAGCCGACTTCGGTGAACTTGGTGGCTTCCACCTTGATGAAGGGCGCGCCGGCGAGCTTGGCGAGGCGGCGGGAGATTTCCGTCTTGCCGACGCCGGTCGGTCCGATCATCAGGATGTTCTTGGGCATCACCTCTTCGCGCAAGGCTCCATCGAGCTGCTGGCGCCGCCAGCGGTTGCGCAATGCGATGGCGACCGCGCGCTTGGCGTCGGTCTGGCCGATGATGTGGCGATCGAGCTCGGAGACGATCTCGCGCGGGGAAAAATCAGTCATGGGGATGGGTCTCGTATGGACGCCGGCCCGAAGCGCCGGCAGTGTTTCCGTGCCAGGCGGCAAAGCACCTGGCTCCTAGATGGTAGCTGGCGTTGCGCCCTGCCAGTCCCGCGTCCAGCACGGCGATGAGCCGCCGCCTCAACCGGCGCTGCGATGCCGGATGACGCCGCGGCACGTTAGTGGCTTAGTGCATCCCACATCGTCGAATAGTGGCAAGAAGTCGTCTTTGATACGGCGGCGATTGGACTATCATCGACGCGAAATTGATTCGCTTGCGGACAGCGGCGATCGGCATGCGTCGGTGGCGTATGCATGAGAACGATGAGCACCATGCAGGATTCCCCCTATTCAGCACGGTCGCAGCGCATGGGTCTGGACGATAGCAGCGTCAGCCTGTGCAACGTTGTGTCAGGCGGCCGGCATGACATCGCATCGGCATTCGGCTGAGTAATGGGGGACATCGGGCAAAACGCGACCTCCATCCTCGCTGGCTGCTGTGGGCCCTGGACGGAAGCCGCCATCATCGACGCGCTGGAGCGTATCGCCGCCGTTTACGGCTTCCGCTGGTTCGCTCTCCACACCATGCCGTCCACCGACGAGGGCGGCTCAGGGCTGAAGGTCATCGCCTGCAATTGGCCGGCCGGCTTTGAGAAGGCCTATGAGCGTACGGGGCTGGCGCGCTTCACCCCGCTGATCCGCGCCTTGCGGGCCGATCCGATGCCGCTGCCATGGGACGTCGACACCTTCTATGGCGGCGACGAGGACGATCCAAGCCCCGGCGCGCGGCTGCTGCTCGAGCACGGCTTTCGCGCCGGCGTGTTCCTGCCGGTGCACGGGCTGACCGCCTTCAATGGGTGCCTGTCCTTTGCCGGAGAGGAGGAGGTGCTCACGCCTGCGGCCATCAATGAGCTGCATCTGGCCGCCTTCGCCGTCTTCGGCATGCTGGCCATGGCGCGTTTTGAGGAGAACCGGCGCAACAACCCCCTGTCCCTGCGCGAGCGCGACTGCCTGAAGCTCGCCATGCTCGGAAAGACCTCGTCCGAGATCGGCACGATCCTGTCGCTCTCCGAGGCGACCGTGTCGCAGTATCTGTCGGCGGCGACGCGCAAGGTCAACGCCTCCAACCGGACCCATGCCGTCGCGCTCGCCGCCCAGCTCGGCTATCTCTCCTGAGCTGGTCAGCCAAGAGCGGAAGGCACGCATGATGAACGTCCTGCCGCGCGGCGTGCGCCACCTGCCCGGCTTCCTCGATCGCACGGCGCAAGGCGCGCTTCTGGAGGAGGTGCGGGCGGTCGTCGCGGCCGCGCCGCTCTACCGGCCGGAGATGCCGCGCACCGGCAAGCCGCTTTCCGTGCGCATGACCAATTGCGGCGCGCTCGGCTGGGTCACCGACAAGGGCGGCTATCGCTACCAGCCGCACCATCCCGTCACCGGCGCGCCGTGGCCGGCGATACCCGCCTCGCTCCTGCAGATCTGGAACGAGGTCTCAGCCTATCCGCACCCGCCTGAAGCCTGCCTCGTCAACTTCTACGAAGAGACGGCGAAGATGGGCCTCCACCAGGACAAGGACGAATCGGATTTCGATGCGCCGGTGGTGTCGATCTCACTTGGCGACGACTGCCTGTTCCGGGTCGGCGAGACGGTGCGCAGCGGTCGTACCACCTCGATCCGACTCCAATCCGGCGATGTCGTGGTGCTCGGCGGTGAAGGGCGGCTCGCCTATCACGGCGTCGACCGGATCTATCCCGCGACCTCGGCGCTCCTGAAGAATGGCGGACGCATCAACCTGACGCTGCGGCGGGTCACCAAGCCGGCCTGACAGGGGCGCGTCTCGCCGGTGGCTCAGGTCACGACAGGCCGGGCCTTGCTGCGTCAGGCGCCGTCGACGACGGGATCCGGACTGCCGTCGGATACGGTGTAGGTGCCGAGCTCGCAGAGGTTGACGCCGCGGTCGACCGTCTCGTCGCCATCGGCATAGACGGTGCGGATGTCGTACTCGCAGACCGCGCGCCCGTCGGCGATCGTCACCTGGCCGCCCTCGCCGGGCTGCAGACCGCCGGTGACCAGATTCTCCTCCCAGTCCTCCACCGAGACAGGCGAGACGTAGAACTCCGTCACCGCGACCGAGGAATGGTTTTCGAGCGTGAAAGTCAGGTCCTCGGCCAGCGCGGGGGCGGACGGGATCATCAGGCCTGCGGCGATGAGAACGGGGCGAATCATGGCGGCAGCCTTCCACGGCAGGAGAAGCCTATGGGTACGCCCGGCGCCGTTTCGGCCACAAGCCAGGCAGGCGCAATCGCCGGTGGATGGCGGGAGAAGACGGTGGACGACGCCGGTGAAGCGAGGCCGCCGAGTGATGCGCTTAGAGCTTGCGCAGCGCCACTTGCTCGATCCGGTGGTTGGGGCCCTTGCGCAGGATCAGGTCGGCCCGCGGGCGGGTCGGCAGGATGTTCTCCGACAGGTTCAGGCCGTTGATGTTGCGCCAGAGACCGTCGGCGATGCCGAGCGCCTCGTCCTCGCTGATCTCGGCATAACGATGGAAGAACGACTTCTGGTCGCGGAACGCCGTCTGGCGCAGCCGCATGAAGCGGTCGACATACCAGCGCCGGATGTCCGCCTCGGCCGCGTCGATATAGATCGAATGGTCGAAGAAGTCCGACACGAAGGGCACCATCTTGCCGTCGCGCGGCAGGTCGCGCACCTGCAGGACGTTCAGCCCCTCGAAGATCAGGATGTCCGGCCGGTCGACGGTGATCCGCTCGCCCGGCACGACGTCGTAGACGAGGTGGGAATAGACCGGCGCCTCGACGCGCGGCGCTCCGGCCTTGATGTCGGACAGGAAGCGCAGGATGGCGGCGACGTCGTAGCTTTCCGGAAAGCCCTTGCGCCCCATCAGCCCTTCGGCCTGCAGCACGGCGTTGGGGTAGAGGAATCCGTCGGTCGTCACCAGCGCGACCTTCGGCGATGTCGACCAGCGGCCGAGCAGCTCCTTCAGGATGCGGGCCGTGGTCGACTTGCCGACCGCGACCGAGCCGGCGATGCCGATGATGAAGGGTGTCTTGGCCGGCTCGGACCCCGACAGGAAAGCCTGGCGCTGCCGGAACAGGAGCTGCGAGGATTCCACATGGGCGTAGAGGAGGCGCGAGATCGGCACGTAGATGCGGGCGACCTCGTCGAGATCGAGCGGATCGCCGAGCGAGCGCAGCCGCCGGACCTCCTCCTCCGTCAACGTCAGCGGCTCGTTGGCGCGGAAGCGTCCCCACTCCTCGGCGCTGAAGAAGCGGTAGGGCGAAAGCGTCGACGGCAGCATCTGGTCCATCAATCCGCAGCCCCTGGCCGGCTGGCCTTCTCCTCAAGGCCCGTCTGCGCCGTGCGCCGGCCGAGCTCGGCCATGACGCGGCTGAGCGGTATGTTCCGGAGCTTCAGCACGATCAGGAGGTGGTAGAGGAGGTCTGCCGCCTCGCCGGCGAGCTTGTCGTCCTCCTCCGCAAGCGCTGCCACGACCAGTTCCACCGCCTCCTCGCCGAGCTTGCGCGCACTGCGCGGCAGCCCGTCCCGGACCAAAGAGGCGGTATAGGACTTCGGATCCTGCGACGTCGCCCTGGCGGCGATGATCGTTTCGAGGTCGGCGAGGGTGAAGTCGGTCATGGACGATCCTTGGCTGAGCGTGTGCAGCAGCGCCACGGGCGCGCCGGCGCCTCAGGCGTCGCGGCGCATCGGGATGCCGGCGGCGGCCATGTGATCCTTGGCCTCGGCGATCGTATGGGTGCCGAAGTGGAAGATCGAGGCGGCGAGCACGGCCGTGGCGTGACCGTCGCGGATGCCGGCCACGAGGTGATCGAGATTGCCGACGCCGCCCGAGGCGATCACCGGCACGCTGACAGCGTCGGCCACCGCGCGGGTCAACTCAATGTCGAAGCCGGCCTTGGTGCCGTCGCGATCCATCGAAGTCAGGAGGATCTCGCCGGCGCCGAGCGACGTGACACGGCGGGCGAAATCGACGGCATCGATGCCGGTGGGGGTGCGGCCGCCATGGGTGAAGATCTCGAAGCGCGCCGGCTCACCGGGTGCTGAGACGCGCTTGGCGTCGATCGCGACGACGATGCACTGGTCCCCGAACTTCTCCGCCGCTTCCGCGACGAACTCAGGCCGCTTCACCGCGGCGGTGTTGATGGACACCTTGTCGGCGCCGGCCAGCAGCAGACGGCGGATATCGGCGACCGTGCGCACGCCGCCGCCGACCGTCACCGGCATGAAGCACTGCTCGGCGGTGCGGGCGACGACGTCGAAGATGGTGTCGCGCTCGTCCGACGAGGCGGTGATGTCGAGAAAGCAGAGCTCGTCGGCGCCGGCGGCGTCGTAGGCTCGCGCGGCCTCGACGGGATCGCCGGCATCCACGAGCCCCTCGAAATTGACGCCTTTGACGACGCGGCCGTCCTTGACGTCGAGGCAGGGGATGATGCGGGCTTTCAGGGTCACCAGGCACCTCCGTGATGCCGCGCAGCCGCGGACATGGCGCGCGCAGCCATCATGCGCGGCGTTCCGTATCGTTCCGCGTTGCCATGGCTGCATTTGTCGCGGCGTCTTATGCGCGGGTCAGCGGGGACTCTGCAAGAGGCGGCGGGATGCAGCGGCATCCGCGGTGCCGGCGCCAAGCTCAAGCGGCTTCGTGCCGGCGCGGCCCTCAGCCCGCCAGGACCCGCAGCGCTTCGGCCGGATCGATGCGGCCGTCATAAAGGGCACGGCCGGAGATCGCACCTTCCAGGTGCCGCGCATCAGCCTCGGTCAGGCGCCGCACGTCATCCATCGAGGCAAGGCCGCCGGAGGCGATCACCGGGATCGATACGGCATCGGCGAGCGCGATCGTCGCCTCCCAGTTGATGCCGGCGAGAACGCCGTCGCGATCGATGTCGGTATAGATGATCGCGGCAACGCCGGCATCCTCGAAGCGGCGGGCAAGATCCACCGCACTCAGCTCGGAGGTCTCGGCCCAGCCCTCCACCGCGACCTTGCCGCCCTTGGCGTCGATGCCGACGGCGATGCGGCCGGGAAAGCGCCGCGCCGCGTCGCGTACCAGATCGGGATCGCGCACCGCGACCGTGCCGAGGATGACGCGGGCAAGGCCGGCGGACAACCAGCGCTCGATGTCGGCCATCGTGCGGATGCCGCCGCCGAGCTGCACCTTCATGCGCGTGCCGACGGCGGCGAGGATGGCGTCGACCGCCGCGGCATTCACCGCGGCGCCGGCAAAGGCGCCGTTGAGATCGACGACATGGAGGTGGCTGAAGCCGGCCTCGGCAAATTGGCGCGCCTGCGCGGCCGGGTCCTCGTTATAGACGGTCGCCTCCTCCATCAGGCCGAGCTTCAGCCGGACGCAGGCGCCGTCCTTGAGGTCGATGGCGGGGAAGAGAATGGGCATCGCAGCTCACGTGGGTGATGGAAGAGGCTGGCGGCCAGCGGCCTTCAGGGCTGCCAGCGCAGGAAGTTGGCGACGAGGGCGAGGCCGAGCGTCTGGCTCTTTTCCGGGTGGAACTGCGTACCCGCCTTGTTGTCTCGCGCCACGATCGCCGTGATCGGCCCGCCATAGTCCGCCGTCGCCAGAACGTCGGCCGGGTCTTCGGCGGCGAGGTGGTAGGAATGGACGAAATAGGCGTGGAGGCCGCGCTCGCCTGTCGGAATGCCGGCGAGGAGGGGATGCTCGCGCCGCGCCTCGATCGTGTTCCAGCCGATCTGCGGGATCTTCAGCTCGGGATCGTCGGGCGTCATCAGCGTGACGTCGCCGGGAATCCAGCCGAGGCCGGGCGTGACGGTCTTTTCGAGGCCTCGGCTCGCCATCAGCTGCATGCCGACGCAGATGCCGAGGAACGGCTTGCCGCGTCCGTCGACCGCCTCGTAGAGCGCCTCCGTCATGCCTTCGACGGCGTCGAGGCCGCGACGACAGTCAGCAAAAGCGCCGACGCCCGGCAGCACCACGCGATCGGCATTCAGCACGACCTCCGGATCGTCGGTCAGGATGATGCGCGTGTCGGAGCCGGCTTCCGTCGCCGCACGCTCGAACGCCTTGGTGGCCGAGCGCAGGTTGCCGGAGCCGTAGTCGATGATGGCGACGGTCTGCATGTCAGCGTCCGAAGTCGAGAAGGGTGGCCGGCGGCTGGCGCCGCAGCAGCGGGGCATTGGCAGGCGATGCCGGCGTGAACGATGGCTGCCCCTGGATCGCGAGAGCTGCATCGGCGGACGGTGCCGCCGGGGCGGAGTTGGCGGCGAAGTAGACGAGTTCCGCCTCGGCGCCATCGGCGGCTTCGAAGGCGGCCGTCTCGCGATAGCCGCGCCGCTGGAGCGCCGCGATCCGCAGGGCCGGTCCTTCCAGCGCGACGAGGAGCCCGAGCAGAGCAACGAGGCCGAAGCCAAGAAGCGGCGCGCCGAGCTGGTTGCCGGTGAGGATGAAGGCGATCGTCAGCGCCAGCGCGACGACGCCCTCAAGCCAGAGTGCGTAGCGCCACAGCCAGATAGCGGGCAGCAGCACGGCCCAGCCGGATAACCGATCGCGCACGAAGACGGCGCGCTCGCTCGGCGCCTCCACATCCGCCGGCTCCAGCACGACGAAGCGCGTCACGGCCGGCGCCTCAAGGAAGGGCCAAGCGCGGGGCTCACGCCAGCGTGCCCTTGGTCGACGGCACCAGATTGGCCTGCCGCGGATCGATGGCAACCGCATCGCCCAGCACCCGCGCCACCGCCTTGAAGCAGGTCTCGGCGATGTGGTGGGCGTTGCCGCCATAGAGGTTCTTGATGTGGAGCGTGATGCCGGCATTGATCGCGAGCGCCTGGAAGAACTCGCGCACCAGCTCGGTGTCGAAGGTGCCGATCTTGTCGCGCGAGAATTTTGCATCGAACACGAGGAACGGCCGTCCCGAGACGTCCACCGCGGCGCGCGTCAGGCATTCGTCCATGGCAAGGTCGAGCGAGGCATAGCGGCGGATGCCGCGTCGCTCGCCGAGCGCTTGCCGGATCGCCTGGCCGAGCGCGATGCCGGTGTCCTCCACCGTGTGGTGGTCATCGATATGGAGATCGCCATTCGCCTCGACGGTGATGTCGATCAGCGAGTGGCGGGCGAGCTGCTCCAGCATGTGGTCGAAGAAGCCGACGCCGGTCCTGACGTTGGCGCGCCCCGTTCCGTCGAGATCCACCCGCACGCGGATCTTCGTCTCGCTGGTGCCGCGCTCGACGCTGGCATCACGCCGCCCCGCCGTTTCGCCCATCAAACCGTCTCCTTGCCGATGTTTCGGGCTCTTAGCACATCCGTGCGGTCGATAAAGCGTGACAGAGCTGTTGGGTCAGGTGTCGGCGCACGTCCTGCGCCGTTGGCATGGTGCGAGCCAAGCCCCACATGTGGGCCGATCGGCCGCGGCCGCTGCTTGGATGAAGGGCGGCGCGGACCGGATGAGAAGGACAGAAGATGAGCATGGAAAAGCACGATCCGGCGCAGATGTACTCCACCACCATCGTTACGGTGCGCAAGGGCGGCAAGGTGGTGATCGCCGGCGACGGCCAGGTTTCCCTCGGCAACACCGTGATGAAGGGCAATGCCCGGAAAGTTCGCCGCATCGGCAAGAACGGCCAGGTGATCGCTGGCTTTGCCGGCGCAACGGCCGACGCCTTCACGCTCCTGGAGCGGCTGGAGGCCAAGCTCGAGCAATATCCCGACCAGCTGATGCGCGCCTGCGTCGAACTCGCCAAGGACTGGCGCACTGACCGCTATCTCCGGCGCCTGGAGGCGATGATGATCGTCGCCGATCCCAAGGTGACGCTGACGCTGACCGGCAATGGCGACGTTCTGGAGCCCGAGGAAGGCATCATGGCGATCGGCTCGGGCGGCAACTATGCGCTCGCCGCCGCGCGGGCGCTGGCCGACACCGACTTCGGCGCCGAGGAGATTGCCCGCCGGGCCATGAAGATCGCCGGCGACATCTGCATCTACACCAACGGTAACGTGGTGATGGAGACGCTCGACGCCGCCTGAGGGTGAGGCGGGCAACGCGGGCATGGTGCACCATGCAGTCTGACGATGATGGGCGGCACGCCTCGCATCGTCAGCCCTGCGTCCGTTCGGCGAGATGCGCCTCTACCGCCAGCGCGTCACCGAGCGCGGCGCCCGCCGCCGTGTTGTCGAGGATGATCCATACGGGCGTGCCGGCCGCAGCGTGGCGGCGCGCCTTCTCGGCGAGACGATCCAGCACCTCCGGCTCATAGGCCGAATAGTAGATGCGCGGCGATCCGTGCAGGCGAAGGTAGACGAGGCCGGGCCAGCCGCCCGGTCCTGCCGCGTCCGGTACCGGTGCAGGGTCGGCTGCAACGCGAGCGACCCTAAACACGGTGAGGAGTTCATCGACGGCGGGCGTAAACCAGCTGCCGTGGCGTGGCTCCAGCGCCACCAGGCCGTCATGGCGCTCTCGCAGAATGCGCAGGAAGGCGCCCGCAGCCGCAGCATCGAAGGCAAGGCTCGGCGGCAGCTGCAGGAGCAGGACCCCGAGCTTGTCGCCAAGGCCGGCGGCCTCGCCGAGGCAGCGCTCCAGCGGCTCTGCAACATCGATCAGCCGCGCCTCGTGCGAGATCGCCTTCGGCAGCTTCACGGCAAAGCGAAAATCATCCGGCACCGAATCGGCCCAGCGCTGATAGGTCGTGCGCCGGTGCGGCCGGTAGAAGGAGGTGTTGATCTCCGCGGTAGCCATATGGCGGGCGTAGCGCTCGAGATGGCTGCCGGCGCCGGGAAAGCGCTCCGCATAGGGAGCCGGGATCGACCAGCCAGCGGTGCCGACGCGGATCAGCCGCATGTCGGCCTCGATGGGGATGACATCGCCGGGCATCCGTCGGGCGAGAGGCGGCTTAGAAAGCGGTCCGAATACATTTCGTCACAAATTCATATGCAACGGTCTGGCTGCCTTACCGCTTTCGATGCCACCAGAACAGCAGCAGGAAATCTCATGACCAAGTTCATGTCCATCGCGCTCGCCGCGGCTCTCCTTGTTCCCTCCATTGCGAGCGCCGAGACCGTGACGCGCATCGTTCGCCACCACAACAGTGCCGGCATCACGCATGTTCGCGATATCAAAGTGAAGCCGAAGGTGGTGAAGCAGCATTGCGAGACGCGGCGGATCAAGGTGCGCAGGCATGGCCGTGTCGTCATCAAGACCGAGCGCGTCTGCAAGCCGGTGTCCCGGCATCATCACCGCTGAGTCGTGGCCGCGTCGCGCCGCATGATCAGCTAAAGCTGCCGAAAACAAAAAGGGGCCGGCGCGAGCCGACCCCTCTGAAGAGAAATGGTGGAGCCAATCGGAATCGAACCGACGACCTCTTGAATGCCATTCAAGCGCTCTCCCAACTGAGCTATGGCCCCACGTGGCCGGCTGAACCGGCCTGCGGTGCGGGCCGTTTGGGGCGGCCTGCTTCGCGGTTGGGCGGGTCTTAATGAAGCCCGCCGGCAAGATCAAGCGAATTTCCGCCGGCGCTGGAGCGAAGCTGTCGCGCCGGTCCATGACAGTGCGGTGAAAGGCCCTTAAGCCTCGTCGTCCTCGTCGCGGCCACCGCCAATGATGTCGGTCATGTCGTCGTCTTCCTCATCCTCTTCCAGGAAGACGTCGTCATCGGCCGCTTCGTCGTCGCCGTCATCGTCGATGTCGCTGATGTCGTCGCCGCCGGCTTCTTCATCGGCCTCGACCTCGGACAGCGAAACCGTGTTCGGCGTCGCCTCAACCTCGACGGTCTCGGTCTCGGCCTCCTCGTCATCGTCGGGAGCCGCGGAACGGCTGGCCGAGACGCCTTCGAAGAAGGAGATCGGATACGACTTGCCGGTATAGGGCGAGACGATCGGGTCCTTGTTCAGGTCGTAGAACTTGCGGCCCGTTTCTGGGTCGACGCGTTTGGTGCCGAGTTCGGTCTTTGCCATGGTTGCCTCGTCTGGATCGGCGGGACGGCGCCTGCCGAAGGCGGCCCCTTGCGCATGCTCGTGTGCCCGAAATGCCGCCGGCGGGGCCGGAACGCGCGGCTGAACGCGCCGCAGGGCCGTGCCGGGAAAAACGGTGGTCCCTTACGGCCTCGTTTACGCCTTGTCAAAGCAGGCTCGGCGGCAGAATCAGTGCGGGTGCACGTGACCGCCGCCGCCTTGCGTGATAACGCGGCGGCACGAGCGGGAACGGCTGCCGGCGAAGACGAACGGCGGCGGGGATGCGGCTCGCGGCCCAGTGCCGCGGCTGTTGGAAGAGGTGATCGGTATGGCTCACGAGGCGACGGCATCGCGGCCGTTGAAGGCGGTCGGCGGCGGCGCGCTCCGCGGCACGGCCAAGGTGCCCGGCGACAAGTCCATTTCGCACCGGGCCTTCCTGTTTGGCGGCATCGCTGCCGGCACGACGCGCGTCACCGGCCTCCTCGAAGGCGAGGACGTGCTGGCCACCGGCCGAGCGATGCAGGCGATGGGTGCCCGTATCCGCCGCGACGGCGCGGCCTGGATCGTTGACGGCGTCGGCAATGGCTGCCTGCTGGAGCCGGAGCAGCCGCTCGATTTCGGCAATGCCGGCACCGGCGCGCGGCTGACCATGGGCCTCGTCGGTCCGTATGATTTCGGCACGACCTTCATCGGCGATGCCTCGTTGTCACGCCGGCCGATGAACCGCGTGCTGGATCCCTTGCGCGAAATGGGCGTCCAGGTCGTCGGCCGCTCCGGCGGCCGCCTGCCGCTGTCGCTGCATGGCCCGAAGGTGGCCGCGCCGATCGAGTACCGCGTGCCGATGGCCTCTGCGCAGGTCAAGTCGGCGGTGCTGCTGGCCGGCCTCAACGCGCCGGGCGTCACCACCGTCCTCGAGCCGGTGATGACGCGCGACCATACGGAAAAGATGTTGGCCGGCTTCGGAGCCGCCATCGAAGTGGTGACGGAATCCGGCGGCGTGCGGCGGATCAGCCTGGAAGGGCAGGGGCGGCTCACCGGCGTCGCCGACTTCCGCGTGCCGGGCGATCCGTCTTCCGCCGCCTTCCCGATCGTTGCGGCAATCATCGTGCCGGGCTCCGACGTCACCGTCGAGAACGTCCTGATGAACCCGACCCGCACCGGCCTCGTCGAGACGCTGATCGAGATGGGCGCCTCCATCGAGATCCTGAACCGCCGCTCGGCCGGCGGCGAGGATGTCGCCGATCTCCGGGTGCGCCACTCGGTACTCTCCGGCGTCACGGTGCCGCCCGAGCGCGCGCCGGCGATGATCGACGAATATCCGGTGCTGGCGATCGCGGCTGCTTTCGCAGAGGGTGAAACGCGTATGCTTGGCCTCGACGAGCTGCGGGTGAAGGAGTCCGACCGTCTCGCTGCCGTCGCGGCGGGTCTCGCCGCCAACGGCATCGCCCATGAGGAGGGCCATGACTGGCTCACCGTCACCGGCAATCCCGATGGGCGCGGCGTCAGCGGCCGGCCCTATGGCGGCGGCACCGTCGCGACCCATCTCGACCACCGCATCGCCATGAGCTTCCTCGTTCTCGGCCTTGCCAGCGGCGAGCCGGTGACGGTCGATGACGCCCGGATGATCGCGACGAGCTTCCCGGAATTCGAGCCGCTGATGAGCGGGCTCGGCGGGCGCTTCGAGGCGGCGGCCATGGGCGGGCCTGCCGCGTGAAAGCGCTGACGATCGCGATCGACGGACCGGCCGCGGCCGGCAAGGGCACGCTCGCCAAGAAGGTCTCGGCCCATTACGGCCTGCCCTATCTCGACACCGGCCTGCTCTATCGGGCGATCGGCCGGCGCGCCTTCGACAAGGGCGTCGACCTCGATGATCCGCAGGCGGCCGGGGAGATCGCAAGGACGCTGAAGCCGACGCATCTCGACGACGGATCGCTGCGCGGACGCGAGGCCGGCGAACTCGCCTCGCGGGTTGCCGTGCATCCGAGCGTGCGCGCGGCGCTGACCGACTTCCAGCGTGCCTTCGCGGCGGGGCCGGAGGGCGCCGTTCTCGATGGGCGCGACATCGGCACGGTGATCCTGCCCGATGCGCAAGTGAAGATCTTCGTCACGGCCAGCCCCGAGGTGCGGGCCCGCCGGCGCACCGACGAACTCTCGGCAAAGGGCCGGGCCGTCGATTACGAGCGCATCCTCGCCGAGGTGCGCGAACGCGATGCCCGCGACGCCGGCCGCAGCACGGCACCGCTCAAGCCGGCACCGGACGCGCACTTGCTGGACACCAGCGAATTGGATATAGAGGCCGCGTTCCGGGCCGCCTGCGAGTGGATCGATCGGCATCGCCTGGACGGAGCTTGAGGGCAGCCTTCACGGAAGGCCTGCCCTTTTCGTCTGTGCGGAAGCGGGCGCCGATCGTGCCTCAATCCCGTGCCTGACCGCTTCGCGCATTGAATGAACTCTGCTTACCGGCCGGTCCGCCGCGCCGAACGCCGTCCGTTTCCGCCCTTGGCGAAGGACGGCGGGTCCATCTGGAGCCTTCGTGCGACCGCTGGACCGGACTGCCGGCAAGCACCCGCAACGCTGACCCAAGGCGCGCCGCCTTCCCAATGTGGAGGGCCTTCAAGGAGAAAGAATGTCTAACGCAAGCCCGTCCCGCGATGATTTCGCGTCGATGCTCGAAGCCTCGTTCCATGACAACGATGTCGCCGAAGGCGCCGTGGTCAAGGGAACCGTCGTCGCGATCGAGAAGGACATGGCCGTCATCGATGCCGGCCTGAAGGTCGAGGGCCGTGTCGCCCTCAAGGAATTCGGCGGCCGCACCGGCGGCGAGCTCAAGGTCGGCGACATCGTCGAGGTCTATGTCGAGCGCATCGAGAATGCCCTCGGCGAGGCCGTCCTGTCGCGCGACAAGGCTCGCCGTGAGGAGAGCTGGGTCCGCCTCGAGGTCAAGTTCAACGCCGGCGAGAAGGTCGAAGGCCAGATCTTCAACCAGGTCAAGGGCGGCTTCACCGTCGACCTCGACGGCGCCGTGGCCTTCCTGCCGCGCTCCCAGGTCGACATCCGTCCGATCCGCGACGTGACGCCGCTGATGAACACGCCGCAGCCGTTCCAGATCCTCAAGATGGACAAGCGCCGCGGCAACATCGTCGTGTCGCGCCGCACCGTGCTCGAGGAGAGCCGTGCCGAGCAGCGCTCCGAGATCGTCCAGAACCTCGAAGAGGGTCAGGTCGTCGAGGGCGTCGTCAAGAACATCACCGACTACGGCGCGTTCGTCGACCTCGGCGGTATCGACGGCCTGCTGCACGTCACCGACATGGCCTGGCGCCGCGTCAACCATCCGACCGAGATCCTGCAGATCGGCCAGACGGTTCGCGTCCAGATCATCCGCATC
The DNA here is from genome assembly GCF_002893625.1 of Mangrovicella endophytica. Lineage (GTDB taxonomy): Bacteria > Pseudomonadota > Alphaproteobacteria > Rhizobiales > Rhizobiaceae > Mangrovicella > Mangrovicella endophytica. The sequence goes on from NZ_PKMZ01000003.1 coordinate 130,176, forward strand.
AACCAGGAAACCCACCGCATCTCGCTCGGCATGAAGCAGCTCGAGGCGGATCCTTGGGAAGGCATCGGCGTCAAGTACCCGATGGGCGTGAAGGTCTCCGGCCGCGTCACCAACATCACCGACTACGGCGCGTTCGTCGAGCTGGAGCCGGGCATCGAAGGCCTGATCCACGTTTCCGAGATGAGCTGGACCAAGAAGAACGTCCATCCGGGCAAGATCCTGTCGACCTCCCAGGAGGTCGAGGTGGTCGTGCTCGAGGTCGATCCGGTCAAGCGCCGCATCTCGCTGGGCCTCAAGCAGACCCTGCAGAACCCGTGGGAAGCCTTCCGCGATCACTTCCCCGTCGGCGCGATCGTCGAGGGCGAGGTCAAGAACAAGACCGAGTTCGGTCTGTTCATCGGTCTCGACGGCGACGTGGACGGCATGGTGCACCTGTCCGACCTCGACTGGAACCGTCCGGGCGAGCAGGTCATCGAGGAGTTCAACAAGGGCGACATGGTCAAGGCGCAGGTTCTCGACGTCGACGTCGAGAAGGAGCGCATCTCGCTCGGCATCAAGCAGGTCGGCGGCGATCCGTTCGTCGATGCGGCTGAAGCCGGTGAGATCCGCCGCGGCGCCATCGTCACCTGCGAGGTCACCGACGTGAAGGACGGCGGTCTCGAGGTGAAGATCGTCGACAGCGACCTGACCTCGTTCATCCGCCGCGCCGATCTCGCCCGCGATCGCGACGAGCAGCGCCCCGAGCGCTTCTCGGTCGGCCAGAAGGTCGATGCACGCGTCACGCAGTTCGACAAGAAGGCCCGCCGCATCGGCGTGTCGATCAAGGCGCTGCAGATCGCGGAAGAGAAGGAAGCGGTCGCCCAGTACGGCTCGTCCGACTCGGGCGCCTCGCTCGGCGACATCCTCGGCGCCGCCCTCAAGGGCCGCGACTCCGAGTAAGAGGCCGGCCGGGCAACCGGCCCCTCAACGCCATAAGAAAGGGCCCGCGGGAGCGATCCCGCGGGCCTTTTGCTGTCGGCATCATGCCGCCTATCGCCGCTCCATAACCTCGGCCATGCGGCAGTCAGAGAGCGATGGACTTGCCGCTGCGACAAGGCGGATCAGCCGCTGACATATGACAGCTCTAAGCCGCTCAGCCGCCGACGTCCGACGGCTTGGAAACGGCCGCTGCGGCCGCGGCGACATCGACGCCCGGATCGGCGGCGCCTGGCTTCTTGCCCGGCTTCTTGCGCGCCATCTCCATGTTCTGCGCCTCCATCGGCGTCACCTGCGTATCGGGTTTCTTCGGAACCTCGCCCATGGCGTCCTCCTGCCGTGCCCTGCCGGAAAGACGCGAGGCGCCCGCGACGGGTTCCGCGATCCACGGTCGAGCTGCCGGCACGCGTCAGACGCGACGCCGCAGCGATGCGTTAACGCCGTGTTGACCATGGCGCGCAATTTGCGCCGTTCCGCCCTGCAACCGCGGTTCTACCGGCCCGTTTCCCGCCGAAGCTTAACCGAGGCTTGAGCCACCCCCGTCAGGATCGCGCTCAAGGCACAACCGGACGGCATGCGCGTGGACACCGCCTCGACCTTCAAGGACGATCTCGACTTCGGCGAGGTACTCGACCAAGTGGCGCGTGCCGCCCGCGACGAGGAACCCGTCATCAATCTCGCCGTGCGGCGCCCATCCGGCGTCTGGCGTATCGTCGGGGCGGCTGCAGGCCTCTTTGCGGTCCGGCGCGAAGCCGCCGATCGGGCCTATTTCGCCGATCGCGAGGTGCCGCCGATCGACGCCGATCCGGTGCCGCTGGACGAAGTGGTCCCGCCGGCAGGCGAGAGTGAGCCGGCCGAGCCTCCGCTTGCGGCTGCGGCCGAGATCGACCCCTCCCGCTTCAGCACCAATGCCGAGGACGTGGCGCGCGAACTGGGCCTGAAGCCGGAGCTGAAGCTGCGCGACCTTCGCCGCATCCGCCGCACCTTTGCGGCGGACAATCACCCGGACCGCGTGCCGGCCGAGTGGCGCGAGGCCGCCAACCGCCGCATGACCATCGCCAATATGATGATCGACGAGGCAATTGGCAGGAAATAGCCGGCCCGCCCCCGCCTGCCGTCGCCGGTCGGGCGGAGCACTCCGAACGCGCTACCCCCCTCAGCTTGGCATCGGCATAGCGCTCAGTCCGGCCAGGCGAGCAATGCGGCGCTGTTTTTGCGCGGCACCATCATGGCATTGGCTGGTCTCGTCGGCGCTTCCAGGAGCGCGACGAGCGCCTCGGCCACCGTGTGTTCCTCGCCGGGATGCAGATTGCACGGATCAAGGAAGAAATGGCCGCGCTCCACCTCGTGGTTGCGCACCATGATCGGCGGCGAGGCGCTCGCGAGCGCCGCCGCCAGGCCGGCGGCGGTGTAGCCGCTGTCCGGACCGACATCGACCTGCAGCCGGTCGAGCGGGTTGTTCGTCGGGTCCGGGATCACATAGGCATCGATGCCCGGTCGTCCGGCGAGAGCGGCCCGCCACACCTCGAGCGCCGCCTCCTCGCGACGGCGGATGCCAGCATGGTCGCGCTTTTCCCAGGCCTCCAGCGCGGCCATCGCGCCGGCGACCGTCTCCTTGCCGACCTTCATCGCCCGCGCCAGCCCGCGGTTCTGCAGATAGGCCGCGCGGACCAGATCCTTGCGGCCCGCGACGATACCGCTGGTGGGTCCCCCCAAGAACTTGTGGCCGCTGTAGATGACGACATCCGCGCCGCGCGCGAGAAAGCCGGTGAGGTCGTATTCCGACGCCGCGTCGACGATCACCGGCACGCCCTTCTCGTGGCAGATGGCCGCAAACTCCTCCAGCGACAGCATGCCGTACTGCACCGAATGATGGGTGACGACATAGAGGCCGGCCGCAGTGCGGTCCCGGATCGCCTCACGCACATGATAGTCCTGCGTGATGCTGACGGTGCCGGCGGGCACCACGGTGGCGCCGGCAAGCCGCGCCGACTGATCGACCGGCGCGCCGTAGTTCACGATGTGGCCGAGCTGGACGATCACCTCGTTCTTCAACCCCTCGATATCGTCCGGCAGACGCTCGATGGCGAGGAGGTTCGTGCCCGTCATCGTGCCGGCGACAGCCATGGAGATGCCGGCCGCGCAGCAGGCGGTGATGAAACCGGCCTCGCCGCCGGTCAGCCGTGCGACGACCGTGTTGGCCTTGCGCTGCAGGTCGTCCATCTCAACCCACTGGCTGGCGATCTCGCTCATTGCCTCGATCGCTTCAGGGACGATGATCGAGGCGCCGAGCGCCGTCATTGTGCCAGAGACGTTGATGATCGGCCTGAGGCCGAGGCGCTGGCGGATCGGTTCGTTCGGGCGGTAGGTCATAGTGGCGGTCCTGGTTCGATGAGGACGGTCGAGCGGGCTCTACGCCGCGATCTCGATCACGGCCTCGATTTCGACGCTGATATTGCCGGGCAGCGAGCCGACGCCGATCGCCGAGCGCGCATGTGCGCCGATCGGGCCGAACACCTCCATGAAAAGGTCCGAGCAGCCGTTGATGACCCGCGGGTGGTCGCCGAAGTCCGGTACGGCATTGACGAAGCCGAGCAGCTTGACGATCCGGGTGACGCGGGAGAGATCGCCGAGCGCGGCATGCATCACGCCGAGGAGGTTCAGCCCGGTCAGACGGGCATGGCCATAGGCCGCCTCGATCGAGACCTCGCCGCCGACCTTGCCGGTTTGGAGAACGCCGCGTGCATCGAGCGGCCCCTGGCCGGAGAGGAACAGCAGCTGCCGGCTTTCCACGAAGGTGACGAAGTTGGCGATCGGGCTCGGGGGCGCCGGAAGGTCGAGCCCGAGGGCGGCGAGCTTGGCGTAGGGCGACGGCGCTGCCGCCGTCTCGGGGGTCGAGGCTTGCAACGGATTTCAGCTTTCAGAAGTGCGAGGCGCGGAAGCGGGCCAGGAAGGCGCCGAGCCGCTGGTTGTGCGAGGCGGCGGCAAGCACCTCGGACGGCGGACCGGCGGCAGCGACCTTGCCATCGGCCATGAAGACGATGCGGTGGCTGGCATCCCGGGCAAAGGCGATCTCGTGCGTCACCATCAGCATGGTCATGCCTTCGGCGGCCAGACTCCTCACCACCTCCAGCACCTCGCCGACGAGCTCGGGATCGAGCGCCGAGGTGATCTCGTCGAGAAGCAGGATCTTCGGCTCCATGGCGACGGCGCGGGCGATGCCGACGCGCTGCTGCTGGCCGCCGGAGAGTTCGCCCGGCAGGCTGTCGGCCTTGTGGCCGAGACCGACGCGCGACAGCCAGTGCTCGGCCGCGGCGCGCGCCTCCGCCTTGCTCTTGCCGCGCACCTTGCGCAGGCCCAGCATGACGTTCTCGGCGGCGGTGAGGTGCGGGAAGAGGTTGAAGCTCTGGAACACCATGCCGGTGTCGGCCCGGATGCCCGCAAGCTCGCGCTCGCCGCGGCGAACGCGGCCTCCGGCGTCCTTGTAGCCGACCTCCCGCCCGTCGATCCGGATGGAGCCGCTGTCGTAGGTCTCTAGGAAGTTGACGCAGCGCAAGAGCGTGGTCTTGCCGCTGCCCGAGGGGCCGATCACGGTGACGACCTCGCCTTTGGCGACGCCGAGATCGACCGAGCGCAGCACCTCCACCTTGCCGAAGGATTTGGTCAGGCCCTCGATGGCGAGAAGCGGAGCATGTGTCGCCGCGCCGCCCTGTGTGGACTGGATCATCGGCTCACTCCCGGATGAAGGCATAGCGTCGCTCCAGCCGCCGGCTGAGCGAGGACAGCGCGTAGTTCACGAGAAAATAGATGACGGCGCCGAGGAGGTAGAGCGGCAGCGCGTCGTAAGTCCGGCCGATCACCTGGTTGATCGCGTGCATCAGGTCGGTGACGCCGAGCAGCGAGACCAGCGCGCTGCCCTTCACCGCGTCAGTGACGCCGTTGACGAAGGGCGGCAGAAAGCGCCGCGTCGCCTGTGGGAAGATGACGTAGCGAAGCCGCGCCGCGAAGGTGAGGCCGATGGCCTTTGCCGCCTCCGCCTGCCCGGCGGGGATCGAGGCGATGGCGCCGCGCACATATTCTACGACTTGCGCCACCTTGAAGAGGGTGAGCGCCAGGACGGCCGCGGCAAAGGCGTCGAGCTGCAGCCCGATTGCCGGCAGGCCGTAATACACGAAGAAGATGAGGACGAGGATCGGGATGCCGCGGATCGTGTCGCTGAAGATGCGCACGGCAAGGCGCAGCGGCAGCGGCCCATAGACGAGGCCGACGCCCAGCGCGACGCCGACGACGAGCGAGATGACGACGACCAAGCCCGACACGGCAAGGGTGATCAGGAAGCCGTGCCAGAGGAAGGGCAGCGCGTAGAGGATCTGGCCGATCATCTCAGCGCACCCTGAACCGGCGCTCGACCAGCCGCAGGGCGAAGAGCAGCCCGTAGCCGGTGACGAGATACATGGCGGTGACGACGAGATAGACCTCGACGATGCGGAACGTGTTGAAGTTGATCCACTGCGCGCCGTAGGTCAGCTCCGGCACGGCGATGACCGAGGCGACGGACGTGTCCTTGAACAGCGAGATGAAGGTGTTGGAGAGCGCCGGCAGGGTGATGCGGATCATCGTCGGCAGCCGGACGTGGAAAAAGCGCTGCCATGGCGTCAGGCCGATGGCCTTGCCGGCGTCAAGCTGGCCGCGCGGCACAGCCTCCAGCCCGGAGCGGAACACCTCGACGAGATAGGCGCCGCTATAGATGGACAGCGTCGCGACGAAGGAGGTCGGCGCGTCATAGGCAAGATTGAGCGCCTTCGGCAGGCCATAGAAGACGAGATAGACGAGCAGGATCAGCGGCACGTTGCGGATGAATTCCACATAGGCGCCGATGACGGCTCGCGCGACGCGGCCGGCCGAGACGTACCAGGTGGCCAGCACCAGCCCGATCACGATGCCGATGGCGATCGACAGCACGGCCAGCTCGAGGCTGAGGATGAGGCCGCCCCACAGCTTGTCGAAATGCCGCCAGATCAGGTTGAAGTTGAGATGGTAGCCCATGCGCCCCCGAGATGAGCCCTAAAGCCGTGCGATCGGCCGGCGCTGCCTGCGCCGGCCGCTGGATGAGCGGGTCGGACCCGCCGTCAGATGGTCGGGAAGCCCGGCACGCGCGCCGGCGCCTCGAGGCCGAAGAAGTCCTTGAAGGCCTTGTCGTAGAGGGCGGTCTCGTGGCCGAACATGCCGACCGTGAAGGCGGTGTTGACGAAGCTCAGCCAGTCGAGATCGCCCTGCCGGAGCGCTGCGCCGTAGAGCATGGTGTTCCACTGCTTGCCGGCGTCGAAGTAGCGGTCGGGGTTGCGGGCGACGAGCCAGCGCACGGTGGACAGGTCGACCGCGGCGGCATCGACGCGCTGCGACTCCAGCGCCTGCAGGACGTTGGCCTGGGTGTCGATCTGCATCACCTGCGCCTCCGGCAGGACGGCGTGGACGGAGTTCTCCGCATCGACGTTCTGGAGGATCGAGATGCGGGCCTCCGCGCCCTTGGCCTTCATCTGGTCGAAGGTCTTCACCTCGGCATCCGGCCGCGACAGGAGGGCGACGCCCTCGACATAGTAGGGCCGGGAGAAATTGATGAGCTGGGCGCGCTGCGAGCTCATGGTCATGAACTGGATGGAGACGTCGACCTTGCCGGTGGTGACGTTCGGGATGCGCTGTGCCGGATCCTGCAGCACGAACTCAACCTTGCTCTCGTCGTCGAACAGCGCCTTGGCGAGGATGCGGCCCATGGTGATGTCCATGCCGACGAGCTCGCCCGCCTCGTTCTCGAAGTGCCAGGGCGCATTGGTGCTGCCCGTGCCGACGAGAATGGAGCCTCGGTCAAGGACGGTGCGAAGGAGACTGTCGGAGGAGGCCTGCGCCGCCGCCTGACGCACGGAGGTCGTCGAGGCCGCCGCAGCAAGGCCCGCCGTCGCGAGGCCGGCCGCACCGAACTTGAGGAATTCCCGTCGCTTCGAGACGTCGTTCATGCCAACCTCCATGCGCCTGAGCAAGCAAGGTCGTTCCGCTCGATGGCGCGATCGAGCCGGCTTGCCGAATGGTGTTGTCTCTTGTAATGGACAAGTGTCCGTTGTTAGGGACAAGCTTACCACTGGGAAAATCCGATGCAAGAGCCTTTGGTGCTGCAGCAGCAGGCAGGGAGCGCCGATCGTGCCCCCGTGCCGGCGGCGTCGAGCCGCGAGCGCAGTCTCGACCGGGTGGTGCAGATGCTGGATTTCCTCCATGCGCACGGCTCGCCCATCGCTGTCGCCGAGCTGTCGCGGCAACTCGGCGCGCCGCGGTCGACGACCTACAACCTGGTGCGCTCGCTGACAGAGGCGGGGCTGCTGGAGGAGACGGACGGCCGCGTCTTCTTCGGTAAGAAGCTCTACCTCTACGGCATGGATTACAGCCGGGAGAACGCTCTGGTTCGGCGCGGGCGCGAGGCGGTGGACCGGCTGTCGCGCGAGACCGGCGAGACCGCCGAGCTCTGCACGCTGCAGAACGGGCGCTATACGATCATCTACATGTGTCCGGGCACACGGCCCTTCCGCATCAGCTCGGCGGTCGGCCTGCAGATTCCGCTGCCCTGGACAGCATCCGGGCGGCTGCTGCTGGCGGGCTCGGACCGCGCGGCGGTGGAGGCGCTGGTGCCGGAGGCCGACCGCTTCCTGCCGGACGGCCGGCGCGTCGAGCTCGACGATTTCATCGCCTCGATCGAGGAGGCCGACCGGCTCGGCTACTGCATCACCTCAGGTCTGGTCGACGCCGTCACCATGTGCCTGGCGGCACCTGTCTATGACGAGAAAAGCCGGGTGGAGGCGACGCTCTGCTTCGTGGTGCCGATCGATACGTCGAAGACGCGCACCGACGAGCTGCTGTCGCGGCTGCTTGCAGAAGCCCGCCAGGTCTCGCTCGGCAGCCGCGAGGCGCAAGGCAGGCGAGGCAGCTGAGAAAGGTCGGTCGGGGTTGCGGGGTCGCCTCAGTCGGTGAACTCGATCCAGGCGACGTCGGCCGGATCCTGCGGCGTCGTCTGCGCCGCGATCGCCTCCAGCGCGAAGTTGGCTTCCACACTTCGCGCCGGTCCCGGCACGGCAACGGCGGAGATCCAGACCGAGGGCGCGGGGTCGCCTGCGGGGCGCCCTGCCAGCGGCTGCCCGTCGACAAGCGCAGTGTCGTCGACGCCGAAATAGCCAAGCGGCCGCATAATTCCGACTGTCTCGCCGGCGAGCACCGCGCCATTCACCGTAGCGGCCGCCGCCGGGAAGAGGCGGAGGTCGACAACCCGCGATGAGCGGGGGAAGGGCGAGCGATAGATCCGCGTGAGCGGGTAGCCGGCGGCGGTGACCACGAATTCGTAGGTCTGCCCCGGCAGCGCGGTGAACGGACCCCATTCGCCGTTCGGGCCGGCCTTCTCGTCCAGCACCGGCTTGCCGATGCGCTCGCCTGTCAGCGGATCGACGGCATGGATGGTCAGCTGCGCACCGGGGAGCCCGAGATTGGTCGGCGCGCCGTTCTCCCATCCGGTGATGGCGCCGCTGAGCACGGGCTGGTCTTCCGGCAGCAGCGCGACCTTGCCGGGCGGCGTGCCGGTCACAGCCTTGTAGATGGCGATGAAGGCTTCGAGCGAGGTTGCGGTCTCGCGGCCATCGGCGCCGGGCAAGACCACCGTCTCCGCACCCTTCAGCTCCTGCCCGTCGAAGGAAAGGCCGGTCGCCGCCCCGGGGCGGCCGGCGAAACGCCCGTCCGGCTGCGCATAGAGATCGGCAGCGTCGGAGCGGATCACCGTCACGGGGATGCCGGCTGGAACTTCCGGCGGTGCGTTCAGCGCGGTGAGGAAGGCGCCGGCACCGTTGTATTCCGAGCCGAGCCTGTCCGCGGGATCGACGAAGAGGCCTTTGTGGGTGCAGCCGGCCAGCACCATGCGCGCGACCTTCGCAGCGCCGCCGCCGTTGCGCACGTAGTTGCGCGCCGTCTGGCAGCCGCGGCCGCTCGCCACGATCACCGCCTTGGCGCCCGGCGCACTGACTGCCAGCGCATCGTCGACCGCGGTCCGCACCGCATCGGCGGCCTCGGCGGTCGAGGAGCGGTTTACCTCCTCGACCGCATCGTCCGTGCGGGCAACGGGGTGCGGGATGGCGACGGAGAACAGCCGGTCACTGGGATAGCCGTTCACCTCGAAGCGCCAGATCTGCGTCATCCAGAAGCCGCGCCCGTCGCCATCACCCGGCACGAAGACGATCGGTGCGGTCGTGTCGCTCGCCGCGGCTACCGGCTGCGTCGGCGCCGCATGGGCGCCGATGCTGAAGGTGAGCCCAAGGGCGCTCGCCAGCCCGATCAGGCAGATCCCGGCCCGCTTCTTCATCGCCTCACATCCGCTTTCCGAAAGCCTCGGGTCTGCAGCGCTGTCGTTGCCTGTGACGCTCAGACCGAGTGGGAGAAGATGTCCTCTTCGCCCCAGCCGAGAAGGTCGAGCCGCACGCGGGTCGGCAGATAGGCAAAGGACGCCTTGGCGAGATCCATGCGGTCCTCGCGATCGAGCCGCTTGTAGAGAACGCCCATGATGTCGTGCAGGTAGAGGACGTCGGAGGCGGCATATTCGAGCTGCGCCGGGGTCAGCGTCTCCGCCGCCCAGTCGGAGGACTGCTGCTGCTTGGAGAGATCGACGCCGATCAGCTCGCGGGCGAGGTCCTTCAGCCCGTGGCGGTCGGTATAGGTGCGGGTCAGCCGCGAGGCGATCTTGGTGCAGAAGATGCCGTCCGTCATGACGCCGAAGGCATGGTAGAGCGCCGCGACGTCGAAGCGGGCATAGTGGAAGATCTTCGTCTTCGAGGCGTCGCGCAGGAGGGCTGCGATATTGGGCGCCTCCCGCTGGCCCTTGGATATCTGGACGATGTCGGCGGTGCCGTCGCCGGGCGAGAGCTGCACCACGCAGAGCCGGTCGCGCCGCGTGTCGAGGCCGAGCGTTTCGGTATCGATGGCAACCGGTCCGGTGTAGCGGGCAAGATCGGGCAGGTCGCCCTTGTGGACACGGATCGTCATCTCGGCAGGCCCTCTGTCTCCAGTCTCGGCGCAGTGCCGAGGCTTGCCCGGGAAAGAGCCTGATCAGCCCGTGGGGTCAAGGCCCAAGGTTTGGAGCGATTGCGGCCAAATGGCTCCGCCCTGTCATGTGGATGCGCAGCCCGATCAGGCGGTCTCCAGGTCGGTGCGGGCAAAGCCGCCGCCCTTGTGCAGCAGCGGCTGGCGATAATAACGCGCGCAGGCATAGGCGAAGCAGTCGGTCATGCTGAGATCGGCCGGATGCCCCTGGCCCTTGCCGAAGCGCCGGAAGGCCTCCAGCGCCAGCGGTGTGATCTGGGCGGGCAGCGACATCACCTTGACGCCGGCAAGCTCCAGGAACTCGTCCATCGCAGCCTCCGCCTCGCCCATCGGCAGCTTCAGCACCAGCGACACGGCGGCGGCAGCATGGCAGACCGCGAGCGGCGAGGTCAGCCGCGTCTTGGTGCGCTGCAGGCGGGATGCGAGGTTGCGCGCCTCGTCCTCGCTCGTCATCATGGCGATCAGCGCCGAGGCGTCGAGGAACATCAGCGCGGCCGGGTGGAACTGCCGGCTTCCGCCCGGGCCTGGGCCTTCTTGCGGAGGTCGCGGCAGAAGGCTGCGACGAGATCCGGCAGCAGCGGCTTTTCGCGTTCGCGGTCGAGCTCGGCCTGAAGCGCGGCGTGCACAGCTTCGGTGAGACCGGTCTTGCGCTTGGCGGCGAGTTCACGCGCCAGTGCGTCGGTCTCGGGGTTCTTGATATGGAAGGCCAAGGCATGCTCCAGCCGCAGCGGGCCGCTGAGGCTAGCCCGGATCGATCTGCAGTGTAGCCGGTAAAGCGCCGTCGTTCTAGACAGCTAGATCGCTATGGATAGACCGGGTGTACACCACTGGAACTCTGCTTCTAGACGGAGTGGACGTCGACGCTCCAACTCAGACTGGGCTGCTCTTAAAGCTCTGAAGACGATGGTGTCTTTCCCAGAGGTGACGAGCGCCTCTTGAGAGGTATGAGCTTTTTGCAAGGCTTCAGCGGCGCCTCCGGAGCTTTTGAAGCGCAGCCGCACACCGGCACAACCCGCACGACTGCCTTCGACCCGCCGCGCAAAAAGCAGAACGGCCGGCGGAGTGCGCCAGCCGTCTATCCTCACCTGAGGAAGAGTCTAGACCGTTAAGGCTCAGTCGTAGACTTCGATGACGTTGTGCGTCTTGGCGTCGACGATGACGCGCTGACCGTTGACCACGGCATAGGCATAACCGTCATTGTCGGGGATGACCTGATAGGTCACCGTGTCCGGCAGCACCTTGCCGACCACGACCGGGCCTTCCAGCGTGACGGACGGGACTTCCTGCTTGGTCACATAGGTGCGGACTTCTGCCGGAACCTCGACCACCGTGGTCGTGGTGGGGGCGGTTTCCTGGATCACCGTGGTGGTGGTGGTCTGCGCCAGGGCGGCGGGCGTGGCGAGGCCGATGGCGGCCACGGCGAGCAACAGACTGCGCATTGCGAACTCCTGTGTTGGTTGGCCGATCAACGCGAGGAGTAGCGATTTCGTTGCACCGCCACAGAATGCGAGTTTACAGGTACCGAGACTCATCCTGCAGTCCAACTGCGCCGGAGCCGTGGACCCCGGACCGTATTGACAACCATTGAGGCTAAGGCCGGGCAGTTCAGTCTCGGATGCTGAGAGGCTGGCCTATTACCGGTTTAAGCACTCTATCGAGATAGATCTCCTCGGAATGCCGCAGGCTAACCGGATGAACCTCGCCCAAGTAGCTCAATGAATGCTCTTCGGCTGTCTTGATCCAGACCGTGAGCAACCGGCCCCTCAGGTTCTTCCTTATCGTCTCCATGTCCTTGATTTCATTCGGACGGATCGGTCGGCGAACACTGTCAAGATCGAGCCACGACAGAGGAGTGCTCCATCGTTCGGCGAAGGTCCGTCCAGTCTGCCCGACGCGCAGGACGGCGCCCACGTCGTCCGCCATGACGTAGACGATCTTGGCCTGCTTTTCCGCAGCGTCTGTCAATTCGATCGCACGGAGTCCGCCCGGAACGATCTGCGCAACAGCTCCGAGAATGAAGCTATCCGGTAGGAGTACGGGACGATAGCGAACGTAATCCTGATGCTGGATCATCGGTTGCCTGGATTGTAGACTGGACGCAGGGTTGCCGTTAATTGCGGCAACCGATCCAGTCTGCTGACGTTGCCATGGACGCTGAGCAGCTCTCCACCTGCCGCAGGCCTTACATACGCCCAAGACGACGTAGGGCTCTCTGTCTATGACACTCGGATGTATCAGCGGGGCAGCCTTCACGGCACGACACCGCGTCGCTGCAGGCCAGCACTCATTATCGCGATGTCGCTGGAGTTTTGGCTTCCTGAACTAAAGGTCCAGGGAATTGGTGCCAGGAAAGGCGTCTCATCTATTTGGTAAGTGGTTGTTAATGTGGAGTTTCTTCTGAGAATAATTTGCAAAGTACCAACGGATATACCAACAAGTGAGTACGCTAGGAACGCTTCCCCCGCATCGCTCGCAAATACGTGGGCAGTTTCGATGGCCAGTCGCTCATAAGAACGAGAGCGCATTCTACAGTCTCTCGCCGTTTGTCATCGCCATCGCCAGAGTGCCGGCCGGCGTGAAAGTATCTCAGGGCGATGTGATCGGAGACGCGACGCTGCGGGCCAAGTAGATGGACGGCATCGTCGAGCACGTCGACACTACCGGCGGAGCTGGTCATCATAGTGTGACGGAACTCTAAGGCATCGGTGTAGTATGGTTACGCCACACCGAGCGAGGAAGCGTGTATTGAAAAACTAGTCGTTTCGTCATCTGTAGATGAGCGGGGTCCTCGACCCACTGGATCGTTGCAGGAAGTGATGGGTCGTAGTGTTCCACGATCGCCAGCACGAAATCATTTCTCACCGCCAGTGCCTGTTGGTATTCCAGATCGGTCAGCGTAGCGGTGCAGATGCCCACCGAACTTTTGACTTCGACCATCTTAACCTGACCGGCCTTGATAATCTTGAAGTCATATCCGACTTTCTTGCCGCTAACGTCGACTACCAACCACCCTGCCGTTTCCAAGGTTGTCCTCACAGCCTGCTGTGCGTTCCACCATCCGCTTGTCGCTGGCGGTGGTGGTGATGTGGTCAACCCGATCGAGCTATGGTGCGGTAAGGCCTTCGCCTTTTTTCCGGCAACCGTTTTCGGAGTTGGTGCCGGAGGGACACCAGGCAACGTCACTGCAGGAACCGCTACCGCGGGACCGGTTGATAGACGCGTCCACGTCACCCCTGCCGCGACCAGCGCCAGAGCCTGATGTGCAGCTGACCCTGGGTCATCGTCGAAATAGGCAGCAGCTTCCGCCGGAGTGAAACCGAAATCCGTCAGGAAATCGGGGACGTCCACATGATTTCGCCCAGCCGCCAGAATGCCGTCATAGTAGATCGCGATGATCAGGGGGGCTATCGGCAGCTTCACGCCGCTGGCTGGCCTGATTATTCCGGAATAGAAGGTCACGTCCTGGGGATCGTGGACCGTGTATTCGCCGGTGACTGGATCCTTCCGGAACATCTTGGGATTATCCTCACCACGATATACCGGCGGCTTCCCCTTGAATTGGCACCATGAATTCGCCAGTGTCTTGGTGCCCACCGGGCGCAGATGCGGACACTCCTTTCGTGAAGCGGCGACGAAACCCCGTGTCTGCATTTCTTGCACCGAAGCGTAGCAGACGAACCCCTTCTGTAGATTGAGATTGTTGCGCCAGATATTCGAGGGGACGGTCAGGATGCCGCCGGTGGTACCGGTGGGAACCTTGTGGTCATCATCGAAGATGATCGCGATCTTATCAGGCGTGCTCCGATTCGGCTTGCTGTATAGATCATCGAGCAGCTGCTGCAGCTGCCTGGAGTCGATACCGATAGCCGAGCCGACCATCGGAATCTGATTTCCATAGTGCTTGCAGGCGAGGAATATCTGCGCGGCGCGTCCGCGGAAGCCACTGCCGCCTGCAGCTTCGAGAATCTCAAGCGCCTTGTCGTAAACTGCTTTGGAATTGATCGGGATCATGCCGCCAACTTCGTGCTGGAACCGCGTGCCTTAGCGAGATAGCTGACTGGCGTTATCTCCCCACGCATCAGCGCCTGGTATGACGATGCAGGTCTTTTCGCATATTCTAGATCAGATCCGTCCTGGCCCGCGGTCAAACGAGGCAGATCCCCAATGGCCTCGTCGACGGTAACGACCGGCTCCGCATCGAGAAGCCCTCCGGCCGAGAGCGAACACCATTCGAGAGGCTTCCGTGGCGGCGCCATGCCTCCCCGTCGAACACCGACGATCACCACCCTAACGCGTCTTTGGGGAACGCCGAACTCGGCGGCGTTCATCTTCCAAACCTGGGCGTCGTATCCAGCCTTCTCGAATCCGGCGAGAATGCGCTGAAGGAATGCACCGCCCGACATGCTGAGCAGCCCAAGGACGTTCTCAAATACGAAAACGTCGGGCTTCATGCGATCCAGGAGGATGGAATAGCGTGCATGAAGATGATTACGCGCATCATCTTCTGACCGCTTCTTGCCGCCAGTCGAGAACCCCTGACAGGGAGGACCGCCAACGAGAGCGAGAGGCCTGACGCGGTCCCGGCCTTCCGTCGCCGCCACCAGATGCTCGATCACCAGGTCGTCATTCATGTCGCCGACGATCGCAAGCGGGGCTACGTTCTGGTTGAATGCGTGCACCGCGAACTTGTCAAAATCCGTAGCCGCGAGGGTCTTCCACCCCTGCCACTTGAAGCCGAGGGACAGGCCACCGCAACCGGCAAACACGTCTACCATGTCGCCGGCCGTGCCGAGCGTCTCGGCAACCTGCATAGCCAGCAGCGGCGGGACTGCGTTGCCGATCTGCTGGCAGACGGCACGCTGCGATCCATTGAAGACAAAGCTGTCGGGGAAGGATTGCAATCGTGCCGCTTCGCGGTGCGATATGGTTCTATCCTGGGATGCATCCGGATGCATGAAGCACCCGTTGCCGGGTCGGGTGTAGTAGGTTCCGATCGTGTAGCTCGGAGCATCGGGACGCAGGCGACCGTAATAGGTCGATCGCGATCCCTTGCCCGCCGCATAGCTCTCCCTGATCTGCGCCAGGCGAGCAGAAGGCACGCTAACGGGAATGTCCTGCCAATTGCCGCCAGGCGGCACGGAGCGGGCGAATTGAAGGTCGAGCTCACTCAGCGTGGCGCTTTGATGATTGGAGATCATGGGCCTTACTCGGTCCAGGCCGCGACGCTGGTCAATGCCTCGCGCTCCCATTCTTCTAGTTTGGGGAAGTCGTCCAGCAGACGCGCCATATCATCGCGATCCAGCCCATATGCCTTGGCCACGGAGATTTCGAGGCGACGTTCGGCGGGCACGCCACCACCATGCATTGCACCACGTGCCAGCGACGACAGGCTCTTGATCAGACTCGCGTCAAGGGTGGGTATGCGAGCCTGTCGCACCACTCCTAGCGACATGTGCCCGGTCCTGAGCCGCTCACGGACCTGCGCTTCGACGACAAACGACGACAGCAGCGCATGAAGCGCCAGGGTGCGGTCAGGATCACCATCCCGGTAGCACGCCACGTGCAGGGAATTGCCCGCCACCCATCCCGCTGGAATGACGGTTCCGATCATACGGCGCTTCGACGTGGCACGGGCGACGTCGCGCCAGACGGCACGCGGCCTGGCAGCAGAATGGAAGCCACCGCACAGTGCAGGCCGAACGGACATCGTCGGCTCGTCGACGATGCCGTGTCGCGCGATCATACGGCCCTTGATGAACGGGTGACTGGAACCAGCGACCAGCTTTTCAGAAATGCGGGTTTCGTCGAGTTCACGACCGAGCCAGAGGTCCGTTGCCCCTTCGCCTTCGAGCGACTGAAGCGTCGACATCCCAACGAACAGGTCGGCTAGCTCGTGGACGCCTGCAGGACGGCCCGTCGGAATCGTCCAGCCGCGAGCCTCCATGGCCGGCGCCTTGAGCATGATCGTTTGTTCACCCGCTGGAAGACGATTGGCATCGAAGCAACGGATGCGTCCGCTCGCCGAAACGCGACCGCCAACCCGCATCGTCAGCGCGACGACCGATTGGTCCACCCGATCGAACAGACGAGCCTCGGACGGATACGCTGCGGCGTCGACGAGCGTACCAGAACTGAATGCCTTGCGACGCATGGGGACGGAGGACTGGTCGCCCATGATGGTGGCTGGAAGGATCACACCGACAACGCCCCCCTTCCGCGCGATGGACATGCACAAGTCCCAGCCACATCGGGCGAGATTCGTGCCCCAACCGCCCCAGGCTCCATCCGCACGTGCGTCGGGGAAGCGATTGTCGAGCACCCGGGAGGCAGCACGCAGATCCGTTTTATATCGCTCCGCGTCCTTGAGCGTGAGGTGCTTGATCTCGCGACTATCGGGCTTCAGCAACTCCCATGGGGGATTCGTGATGACGAAGTCGAATCGCGGCGACAGGTCGCTTGCGAACGTATCGCCCACGATCACGACCGTCTCCACGTCCATGCCCAGACGAAGTGCAGCAGCGCGTACATGATCGCCGGCGGTCTTTGCAGCAGCCGCTTCACGATCACGCAGCTCTATAACCCAGGGCAGCTTCGCAAGCTTAGAGTTCCGCGCGGCCACCGACAGCAGGGCCATCACCAGACGACCATCGCCACAGAATGGATCGGTTGCAACGACCTTGGTCAGCCCGGTCGTCTTCAGCGCGGAAACCATCTGCTCCGCGATGTCATCTGCCAACTGGGCAGGCGTGTAAAAGCGTCCGGCAACCCTCTCTGTGAGGGTCTTGCCATTGTAGGCGTGCTCGCCGGCAGTGTGGCTCGCAAGATCAAGCATGGGCGCTGGCCGTCCGCAGCGCTTGCGCGCCCACGAAAAAATGGATCATCGACATCACCGTCCCTCTTTCGGCTGCGATTTTCTCGGGCTTGATGTAGCCGCCGAACCAGCCTCCATTGATCTCGACCTCCCCTTCCAGCGTAATATCGTCAATGCAGTGCTTCAGGCCGTCACCGAATTTCTGCTGGAGCAGGAAGGCCGTCCTATAGTGAATTCCGATGTCCTTCATCAGCGTGCTGGTTGCGTTGCCCTTCGACCTAAGGATGGAGGTGCGCAGCGCCTTGAGCAGGGTCGGCAACGGCAGCTTGGTATGGTGGAAGCCCGATCCGCTGGTGAGGGGGCGAAGCGGCACGGAAAGTCGGTGATTATAGACGAATTCCTTACCCCTAAATTCAGTTCGGTCACGCCGCCCCCGATCGCCCGTCATTGCTGCTTCGCAGCTAATAGAATCAGCCGCCGATTCGGCAGGCAATGGCGGATTGCGATTTCCCCTTCAATCGCGTCAGGCCCCGTTGCCTTGAAGCATCGCCAGAAGTCTTGCCCTCAGATCGGGCTCGAGCACGTCACCTCTGCCGTCCGGCGCCCTCTCCCCGGCGCCCTTCCGAAGCTCTTCCATGATCTCTTCCTGCCGCTCACGGGCCACGGAGCCGTAGCTTGTGAATGTCGTCATGACGTCGTCGTGTCCGAGATTCTGGGACCACGCCTTGAACGCCTCCGCGTCTCCCTTGCACTTCGTCATGCCGAAGCGCGCCAGCGTTTTCCGCAGGCTATGAGGGTTGAAATAGGGTAGGCTAGCGGTTTCAAAACTCTCGCGAAAAACCCGACGTATCGGATCGGCATTCGACCAATTCGCTCTTTCGAGGCCGGTGGGTGCGAATTGCCCCTCCTCCAGCCCGACCTTCGTCTTGGGAAACAGCGGATCGTCGGGACCGAATAATAGCTGCTCTTCGAGGTAGGCTTTCCAGTCCCGAACGATGGCTTCGATATCGTCGCCGATCGGAAAGAACCAGGTGGGAAACGACTTCCGGTTTTTAGTGCGAACCGTCCGTGCATCCTGATCGAGAAGCCGCCGCTCCATGTCGACGTGCTTTAGGGACAGCGACGCCACCGCGTCGTCTCTCGCTCCCGTCAGGAAGATGAAGGCAATCAGCGCCCGATCGCGCTTTTCGATTGCCGATTCGGCCGGCATCGATGCGATTACGCGGCGCACCTGTTCCATGCTCGGCGCACGTTGTTCGCGGGTCGCCGTCGCGATCCGAGCGTCGTTCGCGGACGGGTTGAAATAGTCGGCATCCGAATAGCTGATCTTCGATTTGTAACCCTGTTGCCCTGCCAACCAATGGATAAAGCGACCAACCGCTTTGAGCCGCGCATAGCTCGTCGCCTTAGCGAGCGGCCGGCCGGTCTTCGGGTTCAAATCCTCTTCGAGCTGCCGCTTGAATTTGCGCGCCTGTTCGATATTGAACCTTGCAAAGTCCCGCCAGCCGGTCGACGCCTCGAAGCTGGCGATCGCTGCCAAAGCCTGATCGACACTCTTCGGAGCCATACGGTGCGCATCCTCTAGATAGATGGCGTAAGCGCGCTTGATCCGCTCATTTTTGGGATGGTGTTTTCGCACGGGTTCACCTCATCGTTTCCAAGTGATCATTTGGACAGGGGGAACGGCTCTCGCCTATGCGTTCGTCCCCCTGCACGATTGAAACCGTCACCAGTGCGCGAAGCTCGGGCATGCGGGCGAGCGAAAGCCGCTTGTGCATTACGGTCGCACACCGCCCGCAGAGCGCGCGCATCATCCCGCCGGTGGTTGTAAGTGGTCGAACTTCGACATCTGCGAAGGCGGGGTCACGCGGTGCGTGGCAGGAGAAGCAGAAGGCTTGATGGAGCTGGCAGGGCTGGCTTTTCTTCTTTCGTCCATCAAGGAAGGCGATCAACTCGCTGCCCATGATCAGCGCCGGCCGCTGATCGGTGAGAGCCGGCAAGCCGTTCTTCACCCATCGCCGAACAGTTCCTTTCGAGGCTTTCAGCGCACGCGCCGCCTCGTCGACGGTGTAGCTGCGATGCTTCTTGATCGCCCTGCCGTTGGGGCGCCGGGACACGCTTAAAGAGCTCCCGTCTCGATCAGCGCTCGGATGTCTTCGACGCGCCAGACCGTAATCCGGCTGCCGAGCTTTGTCGGCTTCGGGAAGCGTCCGTCGCGCACGCCTGCCCACCATGTCGACTTGGACACGGGGATCGGCCCGGCCGGCGCGAGAATGGATCGAAGGCGGAGGAAACCGGTCGCCGGCAGATTTGCGGGATGCGTCATGGTGTAGCCTCGTCGTGGAAGGGACGAGGCAGGCTTAGGAAGGACGTTAGAGACAGTGGGCGAATTCGGTTAAGGCGTTCCCGAAATCGGTTACGGCAGGCTCTAATCGGCTCCAGGAGACGGCAGGAGTTCGGCCGCTTCATGCAGATATTTGCGGATGGTGTCGTCTGTCAGGGACAGCCCCTGCGTTTGCAGGTCGGTCGCAATCTGGGCCGCGATTGGCGAACGCGCGGCGCGTGGATCATAGCCATAGCCTCCAACCGCCATGCCGATGACCAGCTTCAACAGGCTGTCCCGTTCACGCGTCGCCAATTCAGGTTTCGCCGAACTTGCCTGATCGTTGCTTGGTGCATCGGCAACACTGCCATGGCTCCCCATAGCGCGAAGCGAGGCAAAGTAGGCACGTAGAACTGCGGTCTGCGGATCAAAGGTTTGCTCGATCTTCGCAAGTTCGCCCGAAGCTGCGCTGTCTCCGCGCAGCTCCGCAAGCCTCTGTAGCTTCCGATTGAAAAGATCGATGATATCTTTGTCGAAATCTAAATCTTCATGCTGGAACCAAGCAATATATGCGATTGGCGGAGCACGTTCCGGAAGCTGATTGGCTGATCGGGCACGGTTGATAAGCTCATATCGGTCGGCAAAATTGCCGGCGAATTCCGATGCGTGTTGGAAAGGCATTATGTTTTGAATGCCGATTTTCTTTGGATCGAGTCCAAACGACAGGAGAAGGGCCTCCTCCCATGTCCAGTAAGTCGCTCTTACCCAGAAATCAGGATTTGATCTACATTCCTTTTGGTTATAGGGGCGCTGCCTCTCGATAGCCTTAGCTAGAGTTTGCTGCCGTTCAGGCTCCCCTCGTACCGCTTCATCGATCAGCTTCGCAATCTGGTCGCCGTCCGTCTGCTCTAGTTCCGACCGCCAGCGCTCCGCTTCGGATTCCTGCAGCTGAAATTCATGCCGGAGTTCGCCAGGCACGGTGAGACCATTGAAGGGTGCAAACTCGGCAAGTAAGGGAAAGCGACAGTAGATCAGATATTGTATAGGATTACTGCGCCACAGAGGATCTTTATAGGGTATCTGAGCCACATCAACGATTCCGGCGCCCAGTTTGATCTCCGCGCGTCACGGAAGCGATCTTGGCGGACCACCACTCGCTCATACGAACCCGCTCGTCCCAATACGCCGAACGATGGTATGCGCGGCGCACCTCGTCGGCACCAACATGGCCCAGCTCGGCTTCAATAGCGTCCGAATGCCAGAGGCCGCTTTCGTTGAGGAGGGATGACGCCGACGCGCGGAATCCGTGCGAGGTCATCTCATCCTTTCCGAAGCCCATACGGCGAAGGGCTCCGTTCAACGTGTTCTCGCTCATCGGACGCAAGGTCGTATGGATCGCTGGGAAGACGAGCCGACCGGAGCCGGAGCGCTTGCGGACGTCTTCGAGGACAGCAACTACCGCACCGGGTAAAGGCTTGCGATGCTCGCGCCGCATCTTCGTCTTTGCGGCCGGGATGATCCAGACTCGCTTGGCTAAATCGAACTCGCTCCATTCGGCTTGCCGCAGTTCGCCAGGACGCGGATAGAGAAGAGCGAGAAGCTGAAGCGCCGCCTTCGTATCACTCGAACCTTCGTAAGTCGCGATGGCACGCAAGAGACCGCCGAAGTTCTGCCAGTCGATGAAGGCGGCACGATGTGTAACGGTTGGCGCCGTCAGTGCGCCGCGCAACCCGTAAGTCGGATCGTTCTCGGCGCGCGCCGTCGCGATCGCGAAGCGGAATACTTGACCGATGAAGGCGCGAAGGCGGCGCGCGGTCTCAAAGTTGCCCTGGGCCTCTACACGTCGAAGCGGAACGAGAATTTCCGCCGCACTGATCTCCTTGATAGGCCTGCCGCCAATATCCGACAGGACTTGTCCAAGAAGCCAGCGCTTCTTCGTCAACGTCGCTTCGGCTTTGCCCTCGCGCTCGGCTTTGGATAGCAGCTCGCGGGCAACTGCCTCGAAGGTCGTTGCGCGAGATGCCGTCGCCGCGATGCGGTCGAGCTTCGATTTCTCGGATGGATCGACGTTTCGCTTCAGAAGCGTCTTTGCGTCGTCTCTTCGAGCCCGTGCGTCAGACAGCGAGACAATGGGATAGGCACCGAAGGCAAGAAGCTTCTGTTTTCCGTCGAAGCGATAGGCCAAGCGCCAGAGCTTAGATCCATTAGGCGATACCAACAGATGAAGCCCGCCCCCGTCGCTATGCTTCCTAGGGCGATCGGATGGCTTCAAAGCCCTAATTTGCAGGTCGGAGAGCGGCATCGCGGCATCCGCTTGTTGGTATCGGATCGCCTCAGAAGTGCGATCTGCGACTGATACCAACGAAGCTACCAACAAACTTTTCGGATACCAACACCCCTTGTCGGACTAAGTCCGACAAAGAAGCTCGGCTTCTTAGGGGTTTGGGCTGCTATCGAGACCGCTTCGGATCGTCTCGGATAGTGAATTGGTGCCCAGGAAAGGACTCGAACCTTCACGCCTCGCGGCACACGGACCTGAACCGTGCGCGTCTACCAATTCCGCCACCTGGGCACGGCGGGGACCATTAGAGTCTCGCCCGCGGGCTGTCAACGCGACTTTTCGGGAATGATCGCGCCGCCAGCTCGCGCCAGCCGCCGACGGGCAGCTGGCCGAGGTCGGCGCCCTCCGGGAGCGCCCGCAACGCGCGACGTGGTCCAGCGCCGCCCTGGCGCAGGTCGCGGTTTCCCCAGCGCAGAATGGCAGCCAGGGCGGCCTTCGCTGCGATGCAGCGCCTTCACTCCCTTAGCG
This sequence comes from Mangrovicella endophytica, assembly GCF_002893625.1. Taxonomy (GTDB): domain Bacteria; phylum Pseudomonadota; class Alphaproteobacteria; order Rhizobiales; family Rhizobiaceae; genus Mangrovicella; species Mangrovicella endophytica. The sequence goes on from NZ_PKMZ01000003.1 coordinate 152,214, forward strand.
TTTGGCGGTAAGAGCGAAGCTGAACGGGGCCGGCGCGGCGATCCGGATCGGCGCGGGGCGCGCCGAGCGCAAACGGCTCCAACGGCACGAAGTTTGAAGGCGCGGCTCGGGCCGCGAAAACTGCCATGACGGTCGATACCAAGAAGACGGTGACGGTGTTCGGCGGCGCGGGCTTCCTCGGCCGCTATGTCGTGCGGGCGCTCGCCCGGCGCGGCTATCGCATCCGGGTCGCCTGCCGGCGGCCGGATCTCGCCTATCACCTGCAGCCGAACGGCAATATGGGCCAGATCATGCCGGTGCAGGCGAATCTGCGCTATCGCTGGTCGGTCGACCGCGCGGTGCAGGACGCCGATCATGTGATCAACCTCGTCGGCATCCTCGCCGAGGGCGGTCGCCAGAGCTTCGACGCGGTGCATGCGGAAGGGGCGAGGGCCGTGGCGGAAGCCGCCCGCGCCGTCGGAGCGCCGCTGACGCATCTCTCGGCGATCGGCGCAGATGCGAACTCGCAGTCCGGCTATGCCCGCACCAAGGCGGACGGTGAAGCCGCCGTGTTCGAGACGCTGCCGGGCGCCTTCGTGCTGCGCCCGTCCGTGCTGTTCGGTCCGGAGGACCAGTTCTTCAACCGCTTCGCCGGCATGGCGCGGACATCGCCGGTGCTGCCGCTGGTCGGTGGCGGCACGACGCGGTTCCAGCCGGTGCATGTCGGCGACGTCGCCGAAGCGGTGGCCGGCACGGTGGACGGCGTGGTGGCAGGCGGGCGCATCTACGAGCTCGGCGGCCCGGAGATCCTGACCTTCCGCGAGATGATGGAGACGATGCTGCGGGTGATCGACCGCAAGCGCCGCTTCGTCTCCTTGCCGTTCGGTGTTGCCGGCACGCTGTCCAAGATCCTGCAATATCTTCCCGGGGCGCCGCTGACGCCGGACCAGGTGGTGCAGCTGCAGAACGACAATGTCGTCTCCGAGGCTGCGCTGGCCGAGGGGCGGACCTTTGCCGCCTTCGGCATTGCGCCGCGCACGCTGGATGCGGTGCTGCCGACCTATCTCGTCCGCTTCCGTCCTCTCGGCCAGTTCACCAAGGGCGGTCCGCTCGCCGACGAGACTGTGGATCGCGAGATCGCCTGACATTGGCGGTTCCAGCCGCTGGTGTGGCCGGAACGTTGCGGCGCGGCTTGAAGAGCTCCGCCGGCCTGCCCCTTTGACGAGGCTCCGGCGCGGCTGGCTTCAGCCGATCGTCGACAGGAGCAGGAGGCCCAGGGCGCCGACGCCGATGCGCCACCAGGCGAAGGGCGTGAAGCCGTGGCGCGACACGAAGTCGAGCAGCGCCTTCACCACCAGGAGAGCGGCGATGAAGGCGACGGTGAAGCCGACCGCGATCAGCCAGATATCGCCCGTGCCGAGCGCCTCGTGCGACTTGATGAGGTCATAGGCGAAGGCACCCGCCATGGTCGGCATGGCGAGAAAGAAGGAGAACTCGGCCGCCGAGCGCTTGTCGGTTCCAAGCAGAAGCGCCCCGACGATGGTCGCCCCCGAGCGCGACGTGCCGGGAATCAGCGCCAGGCACTGGAAGACGCCGATCGCCCCGCACAGCCACAGCGGATAGTCCATCACGTCGCGGTAGCGCACGGTCAGCGGCAGCTTGTCGATGACGAGAAGGATCACACCGCCGACGATCAGCGCGGTGCAGATCAGCCGCGGCGAATCGAACAGTACCGTTTTGATGAGGTCATGCGCCAGCGCGCCGATGATCGCCGCCGGCAGGAAGGCAAGCAGGATGCCGGCGACGAAGCGGCGGCTGCGGGCGCTGGTCGGCAGCGTCACGGCGAGCTGCCAGAGCCGCGCGAAATAGGCCGACAGGACGGCCAGGATCGCCCCGAGCTGGATCAGCACCTCGAAGCTGTGCGCGGCCGACTTGAAGCCCAGAAAATGCCCGAGCAGCAGGATGTGCCCGGTCGATGAGACCGGCAGGAACTCCGTCAGCCCCTCCGTCAGTCCGAGAATGATCGCGTCGAAGGTCGCTTTGACGTCCATGATGCAGCCTGCCGCGGGCATGAAAAGAAGGGCGGAAGCGCCGCGGCTGGCGCTTTCGCCCTGTTGCATGATCACCATCATGCGCCGGAAGCATGACGGACGTTATGGGCCCGCTTGCGTGCCCCATGCTTGCATGCTGACGGATCAGGGCTTGCATGACCGCCTGCGCTTGCTATGTGGCCGACTCGCACCTTCTAGCAGGATGCATTTAGGCTCCGTTGACGCTTTGCTGACATTCTCATGATCAAACGCCTCTCTCCGGTTGTCCCGGTCAGGGCTCATGCTGTCCGCGGTACTCGTCTTCGGGTCGCATGCCATCGAAAGCATCGTTTGCCGCGTCCATGCTGAGACTTCACCATCACCCGATGTCCGCAGGCTCGCGCTTCGTGCGGCTCGTCCTCGGCGAATATGGTGAGCGGGCCGAGCTCGCGGAGGAGCGCCCCTGGCAGCGCCGCCGTGAATTCCTGGCGCTCAATCCGGCGGCGACCCTGCCAGTGATGATCGAGGACAATGGTCCGCCGATCGTCGGCGGCACGGTGATCGCCGAATATCTCGACGAAACGCGGGGCGCTTTCCAGCGCGACCGGCGCCTCCTGGCGGAAAAGCCGATCGAGCGCGCCGAGACGCGGCGCCTGACCGAATGGTTCCTCGGCAAGCTCGACAACGAGGTGACGCGCTATCTCGTCAAGGAGCGCGTCTTCAAGCTGGAGATGAAGGCGGACGAGGGTGGTGGCCCGCCGGATGCCTCGGCGATCCGCGCCGCCCGCGCCAATCTGAAGCATCACATGCGCTATATCGGCTGGCTCGCCGAAAGCCGCAACTGGCTCTCCGGCCCGCGCCTGACCTATGCCGACATGGCGGCGGCGGCGGCGGTCTCCATCCTCGACTATCTTGGCGAGGTGACCTGGGACCAGGAGCCGGGTGCCAAGGACTGGTACATGCGCGTCAAGTCGCGGCCGTCCTTCAGGCCGCTGCTCGCCGAACGCATTCGCGGCATTCCGCCGTCCGCCCATTACGCCGAGCTGGATTTCTGACTATCTCCCGCCCATGGCGGGATTATCGCAGGAGCTGAGGACCTTTCTGGCGGCGGACGCGCGCCGGCTGGGCTTCGACGCGATCGGCGTCGCCGATCCTGCCCGCGACGGCGCCGCCGCGCCGCGGCTGAAAGCCTTCGTCGAGGCGGGGCGCCACGGCACGATGGACTGGCTGCCCGAGACGCTCGAGCGCCGCGGCTCTGCCCGCTCGCTATGGCCTGAGGTGAAATCCATCATCGTCCTCGGCATGAATTACGGGCCGGGCGAGGATCCGCTCGCCAGTCACGGACGACCTGACCGCGGCACCATCTCGGTCTATGCGCGGCATCGCGACTACCACGAGGTGATCAAGGGGCGGCTGAAGGAGCTGGCGGCGCGCCTGATCGCCAGGGCAGGCGGCGGCCATGACGCCAAGGTTTTCGTCGATACGGCGCCGGTGATGGAAAAGCCGGTGGCCGAGCTCGCCGGCCTCGGCTGGCAGGGCAAGCACACCAACCTCGTGTCCCGCGAGTTCGGCTCCTGGCTCTTCCTCGGCTCGATCTTCACCACGATCGCGCTCGAACCGGACGAAGCGGGCACGGATATGTGCGGCTCCTGCCGGCGCTGCCAGGATGCCTGCCCGACGGCGGCCTTCCCGGCGCCCTACCAGCTCGATGCCCGCCGCTGCATCTCCTATCTCACCATCGAGACGAAGCGGCCCGTGCCGGCGGCCTTCCGCCCCGCCATGGGAAACCGCATCTATGGCTGCGACGACTGCCTGGCCGTCTGCCCCTGGAACAAGTTCGCCGTCGCGGCGCGCGAGGCCAAGCTCAAGGCCCGCGAGGACCTGAAAGCCCCACATCTGGCAAACCTGCTCACGCTCGACGATGCCGGCTTCCGCCAGCTCTTCGCGGGATCGCCGGTGAAGCGGGTCGGGCGCGACAAGTTCGTCTCCAACTGCCTGATCGCCGCCGGCAACAGCGGTGACGCGGCCTTGCTGCCGGCGGTGGCGGAGCGTCTCGGCGATCCCGCTCCGATCGTCAGGGCGATGGCGGTCTGGGCCCTGGCGCGGCTTTCCCGCGGTGATGCGCTGGAACGGCGCGGCGCGGCTCTCCATACTGAAACGGACGAGACGGTGAGGAGCGAGTGGGATGCGATCGACGGCTGATTTCGACGAGGGCTGGAAGGCGCATGATCCGGAGGCTGACCATGCGCTGAAGCGGCGGCTGCATGCCCAGCGCCACAAGGCGGAAGACGGGGCGGGCGAGGCTGGCAGCGATGCGACCTCGCCAACCCTGCTGGGACGCGGTTCGGCGAGCCGCCTCACGCAAGCTGTCGGCGCCGAGGTGACGGGCGCCGAGGCGACGGGCGCGGCGGCGCTGGGTGCGGGGGCGCTGGGCGCACTTGCGATCGGAGCGCTGGCCATCGGGGCCGTGGCCGTCGGGGCCTTCGCCATCGGCCGCCTCAGCATCGGCAGAGCGCGCGTCCGCGACGCCGCGATCGGGCGCCTGCGCATCGGCCAGCTGGAGATCGGCAACCTCGTCTATCCCGCGCAACGCGGCGGCGATCGCCGGTGAGCCGGTTGCAAGGCGAGGCGATGCGCCTCTTCGTCTTCGGCCATGGCTATTCCGCCGGCCGTTATGTCGAGACGCTGGGTGACGGTACGATGGTGACGGGCGTGACCTGCCGCTCGGCGGAAAGGGCGGCCAGCTTGCGCGCAGGAGGGCTGCCCGCCCTCCGCTTCGACGGCAGCCCCGGCGATGACGATGCCGCCATCGAGGCGGCGCTGCGGGAGACGACGCATCTCCTCGTCTCGATCGGTCCGAACGCTGACGGCGATCCGGTACTGAACCGCTGGCGCGAGACGCTGCTGCAGGCCACGCCCGCGCTCGCCTGGATCGGCTATCTCTCCACCGTCGGCGTCTATGGCGATCACGGCGGTGCCTGGGTCGACGAGCAAACGCCGCCGCGCCCGGTGTCGCGCCGCTCGGTGGAGCGTGTCGCCGCCGAGGCGGCCTGGCAGGAGCTGGCCGATGCGCGCGGCGTGCCGCTGGCAACCTTACGCCTCTCGGGCATCTATGGGCCGGGGCGCAATGCCGTCGTCAATCTGCGCGAAGGAACGGCCCGCCGGCTGGTTAAGCCGGGCCAGGTGTTCAACCGGATCCATGTCGACGACATCGCGGGCGCGCTGCGGCTGCTGGCTGGCGGACGGACTGGCGGCGTCTTCAACGTCACCGACGACGAGCCGGCGCCGCCGCAGGACGTTGTTGCCTATGCCGCCGACCTCATCGGCGTTGCACCGCCGCCCGAGATCGACTTTGCGAGTGCCGAGCTGACGCCGATGGCACGTTCTTTCTACGGCGAGAACAAAAGAGTTCGAAATATGAAGCTCAAGAGCCTCTGTTACGAATTTATTTTTCCGACGTTTCGTGAAGGCATCGCTGCTGTGAAGTCCGACGAACCAAGGAAGAAGGCGCCTTCCCAGTCGTGAAATGTTTCAGAATGTAACACTTCGTGATGGAACCAGCCCTTTTGTCGCCGAATGAGGCGGCGACTGAGCGCCCCGTAACCACGGGGGTCACGAGGGGGTGGCGCGCCGGACGGGGGTCCGGAGGCGTGCCAGCAAGGCTCGGCTCCTGTTGGGCAGCAACAGGACAAGGAACGGATCATTGTCGAAGACGACGATCCTGGCAGCCATCGCCATCAGCATGACCTCCCTCGTCAATCCCGCCACGATCAGCTCAGCCGGCGCCAAGACCACCTGCGGCGGCGCCTCCTGGTATTCGCTGCGTTCGCGCACGGCTTCCGGCGAGATGATGAACCCCGCCGCCATGACAGCGGCTCACAAGACCCTGAAGCTGGGGTCGAAGGTGAAGGTCACCAACCTGAAGAACGGCCGCTCCGTCGTCGTGCGCATCAATGATCGCGGACCCTTCATCAAGGGCCGGGTGATCGATCTTTCCAAGGGTGCCGCCCAGAAGCTCGGCTTCATCAAGTCCGGCCACACGCGCGTCCAGATCGAGAATGCCGACGGCTCCAGCACCGGCGAATGCGCCTGAGGCGATGAGCCAGGCCGTGCTCTCCGGCCAAGCTCGGGGAGCGGCCGGCCTGGAGCGCTGGAAGGCCTTCGCGGCCTTGATACGGCGGCGTGCCCGAAACGGGCAGCCGCCGATTTCATGTCGGGATGTCAGGGTTCGGCGCCGCAGCTTCTACCTGGGCCGGGCGCTCAGCGCTCGATGCGGTCGATGAACCAGCGGGTCAGCCGGGTGAAGATCTCGTCCTTCTCGGCAAAATCCTCGACGCCATGCTCGAGGTTGGGATTGTCGTTCACCTCGATCAGGAAGACACCGTCGTCGGTTTCCTTGAGATCGACGCCATAGAGGCCGTCGCCGATGCAGCGCGCGCCCTTGAGGCCGGCATCGAGGACATGCGGCGGCGCGTCATTGAGGGAGAAGGCGCGAAAGCCCCCCTCCACCGGGCGCTTCCCCGCTTCGTGATTGATGATCTGCCAGTGCTGCTTGGCCATCATGTACTGCACGGCAAACAGCGGCTGGCCGCCCAGCACGCCGATCCGCCAGTCGAATTTGGTCGGCATGAACTTCTGTGCGATCAGGAGGTCGGTGTCCTCTAGCCACGCCGTGGCCAAGGTCTCCAGCGTCGCGACGTCATCGACCTTCTTGACGCCACGCGAGAAGGAGCCGTCCGGAATCTTCAGAACCATGGGAAAGCCGAGCTCGTCGGCGGCTCTCGCAAAATCCTCCTTGCCGCCGATCATCACCGAGGGCGGCGTGGCAACGCCATTCGCCGCCATCAGCTCGTTCAGATAAACCTTGTTGGTGCAGCGGATCATCGAGATCGGATCATCGATCACCGGCATCCCCTCCTGCATCGCCCGGCGGGCGAAGCGGTAGGTATGGTTGGAGATCGAGGTGGTCTCACGAATGAACAGCGCGTCGAAATTGGCGAGCCGGGCCAGGTCCTTGCGGGTAATCGGCTCGACGTCGACGCCCATGCGGGCTGCGATGCGCGCCCAGTGCTTCAGCGTTTCCACCGACGACGGCGGCATCTCCTCCTTCGGATCGTAGAGCGTCGCGAAGGTGTATTTCGCCGGCGTCTTGGCCTTGGCGGCGCGCCATTCGCGCGCGGTGTAGCGCTCCATCGCGGCAAGCAGCTTTGCGTGCTCGGCCGCGTCCTGCTTGCCGATCTGGCAGAAGGCGATCTTGCGGATCTTGCGCCCGTCCTCCGGCTGCAGGTGAATCTCCAGCGCCGGCGCGCGGAACCAGTCGAAGACGAGGCGGGCGAAGCGCTCCAGCCGCGGCTCGTCGGCATAGCCGAAATAGACGCGGATGGGCGAGGTGAAGCTGCCGCGCCCCGGCTTGTCCCCGCCGCGCTCAGCCGTCCTGTCGCAGGCCTTCGCGAGCGCCGCGTCGAGTTCGGGCAGCGCGTGTTCGTAGAGCTTTTTCTCCGACAGGTCGATCATCGTCTCGACCGAGGGGATGATGCGGTGGCCGCGCGCCTCGGCGAGCAGCGAGGCGTAGTAGCCGCGGCTCTGATAGGCGTAGGAGCGCGACAGGTTGATGATCTTCGGGCGTTGGCCGCGGAACAGGCCAGGCCGGGCGAGATAATCCCGGCTGGTCATGATCTTGTGGGGCGTCTCGCCGTTTTCGAGGTCGGAGGCGCGGCCGACGAGGACGACCCATTGGGACATCGCGAGGTTCCGGAAGGTTAGCTGTCTGTTCGTTTGGCCAGAAACACGGCCGAACGGAGGCCGACCTTACCGAAGCGGGCGATCCGGTCGAAGGTCGCATAGGGGATGGGGAGGCTCGCGGCGTCGGCGATCGACTCGCCGCGCTCGTCCGCGACCCAGGGGTCATGGATGACGATGTGGCGCCCGTCATCGGCATGGGCGAGCACCCAGTGCGGCACCTTCTTGCCGAACATGTGGTAGCCGGAGATCAAGACGATCGCCGTCTTGCCCTCGGCAAGCGCGGCCCGCAGCTCGTCCAGCGTGAAGGGGCGGATCGCCACCGGTATGCCGTAGGCCTCCGCGCGGCGGCGGAAATCCTCCTGCGCCAGGCCCATCACCTTCTGCTTCTCGGCGCTCCGCACACCTTCCAGGAAGAGATCGCCCGGTGTCGAGACGTGGATCTCGGCGGCGAGCCCCGCCTCATGCGCCGCGACGGCGAGGCCATAGGGCTCGCAACCGCCGGGTCCCGACATCATGAAGATGGTGGTGGCCTCGCGCCACAGCCGGATCTCCATGACGGGATCGAGTACGAAGCCGGGCACGTCGCGCGCCAGGGCCATCATCAGGCAGCAGGAGCCGCAGGTGAAATCGGTGGTCTGCTCATAATAGGGAACGCCGCTCTCGACCGGCCGCGTGCCGCGCAGCGTCTTCTCGAAGCGGAGCGCCGGCATATGGTCGGCATAGTAGTCGAGATAGCGGCCGATCGGCCGATAGCCCTCCGAGCGGTAGAGGCCGATCGCCGCCGCATTGTCCTCGCGCACCTCGAGGCGCAACGCGATGCGATCGCGGTCGAAGGCGTCGGATTCGGCTGCCTTGAGGAGCCGACGCCCGATGCCGCGGCCGACGGCATCCGGCGCGACGGCGATCGAGTAGAGCCGGGCCAGTGCCGTGCCGGCGCGAAACAGCAATGCCGCATAGCCCTGGAGCGGCGCGCCGTCGCCGGCCGACGGGTCCTCGGCCACGATCAGCTCGGCGCTCTGCGACTGCAGAAGAGCGCGGAAGGAGCGCCGCGAGATGCGGTCGCTGGTGAAGGCGAGCGTTTCGAGCTCGACCAGCCGGTCGAGATCGGTAGCCTGAGCGACGCGCAGGCGCGTTGCGGCATGTCCCTGAGCGTCGGGAAAGGGAAGCGGAAGATCGAGCATGGCAGAGGGTCCCGCGAAACCCTTTGGGGGTTCGCACCCTCCATATAGGCCCTCGCGAATGGCGGCGGAATGGCGCGCCCTCCTATGCGACGTGGCACGACCGCCGGGTGCCGGCTCCTCCGACCTGCGACCATCACATGATCGCCGCATCGTGATCGTCGGGCCATCCCCTCGGGCGGCCTGTTCCGGCCGCTATACCTCTTCCGCGAAGCTCGCTAGGACTCGGAGCATCCATGCGCGCTGCGCATCATCGGAGGATGGAATGGCACATTATCTCGGGCTCGATCTCGGCACCTCGTCGCTGAAGGCGCTGCTGGTGGACGAGGCGCAGCGGCCGGTCGCCAGCGTCAGCGTACCGCTGAGCGTCGAGCGGCCGCATTTTGGCTGGTCGGAGCAGGACCCGCAGAGCTGGATCGCCGCCTGCGAGACGGCGCTGACGCAGCTGAAGGCCGAGCATGGCGCAGAGCTCGCCGACGTCGCCGGCATCGGCCTGTCCGGTCACATGCACGGCGCAACGCTGGTCGGCGCGGACGGGCAGGTGCTGCGGCCCTGCATCCTCTGGAACGACACGCGCAGCCATGCCGAGGCGCGCGAACTGGACGATGCTGAGGCACGCCAGATCACCGGCAACATCGTCTTCCCCGGCTTCACGGCGCCAAAGCTCGTCTGGGTCGCCCGCAACGAGCCGGAGATCTTCGCCAAGGTTCGCCTCGTTCTCCTGCCGAAGGACTATCTGCGCCTCTGGCTGACCGGCGAAGCGGTCTCGGAGATGTCGGATTCGGCCGGCACCTCCTGGCTCGACACCGGCGCCCGCGCTTGGTCGCCGCGCATGCTGGAGCGCACGGGCCTTTCGGTCGAGCAGATGCCTCGTCTCGTCGAGGGTACCGAGAACAGCGGCGGCCTCAGGGCCGAACTCGCGGACCAGTTCGGCCTGAAGGCCGGCATCGCGGTTGCCGGCGGCGGCGGCGACAATGCGGCCTCGGCCTGCGGCGTCGGCGTCGCGGCGCCCGGCACCGGCTTCCTCTCGCTCGGCACCTCCGGCGTTCTGTTCACCGCGGTGGCCGGCTATGCGCCGGCGCCGGAGACTGCGCTCCACACCTTCTGCCACGCCATTCCCGGCACCTGGCACCAGATGGGCGTGACGCTGTCGGCAGCCGGCTCCATCGAATGGCTGTCGGGGCTGCTGCATGCGACCCCGCACGACCTCACGGGCGCGCTCGGCGACGAGCTGGAAGGGCCGGGGAATGTGGTGTTCCTCCCCTATCTGTCCGGGGAGCGCACGCCGCACAACGACGCCGAAGTCCGCGGCGTGCTGGCAGGCCTTGAAGCTGGCAGCGGCCGCCGCGAAGTGGTGAAGGCGGTGATGGAGGGCGTTGCCTTCTCCATGCGCGACTGCCTCACCGCGGCAGGTCCCGATGCGCGCGTGTCCCGCCTTGTCGCGGTGGGAGCAGGCTCGCGCTCGCATTATTGGCTGAAGCTGATGGCAACCGTCCTCAACACCGAGATCGCCTTGCCGGCGGCCGGCGACTTCGGTGCGGCGCTCGGTGCGGCCCGGCTTGGCATCTGCGCAGCGACTGGGGCCGATCCCTTGAGCGTCATGAGCGAGCCGCCGATCGCCACGCGCTTCCTGCCGGAACAGGATCTGGCTGGCGCCTTCGACGATGCTTATGGCCGCTACCGCGCGCTCTACCCGGCGGTAAAGTCGGCGCTCTGACGCGCCAGCTTGGCCGCTGGCGGGCGCGGCGACCATGAAAAAACCGGGCGGTGCATCGGCACCGCCCGGTTCTCTTTTAGCTGATCTGCGATGCGCGTCAGCGCCGTCTCAAACGGCCGCGTGAGCGCCCGTCTCGCCGTCATGCTTCGCTGGGGCGGCAGGCGCCGCTCCGCCCCGCCGCTTGGTGCCGCGCGACAGCAGCATGTAGAACAGCGGGATGAAGAAGATCGCGACGAAGGTCGCGGCCAGCATGCCGCCGATGACGCCGGTGCCGATCGAGTGGCGGCTCGCCGAGCCGGCGCCGGTGGAGATCGCCAGCGGCACCACGCCGAGGATGAAGGCGAGCGACGTCATCACGATCGGGCGGAAGCGCAGCTTCGCCCCTTCCAGCGCCGCTTCGAAGGCGGTGAGACCCTCGTCGCGTTTGAGCACGGCGAACTCCACGATCAGGATGGCGTTCTTGGCCGCCAGTCCCACCAGGGTGACGAGGCCGATCTGGAAGTAGACGTCGTTGTCGAGCCCACGCAGCCAGATCGCCAGAAGCGCACCAAACGCGGCAAAGGGCACGGCGAGGATAACCGCGATCGGCAGTGTCCAGCGCTCATACTGGGCCGCCAGGATCAGGAACACCATCAGGATGCCGAAGCCGATGGCCGTCACGCCCGTGCCGCCGGTCTCGATCTCCTGATAGGCCGACCCCGTCCAGGCGATCTCGTATCCCTCGGGCAGCACCTCGGCGCCGACCTGCTGCATGGCGGCCAGCGCCTGGCCGGAGGAGTAGCCCGGCGCCGGACCGCCCGAGACCTTGGCCGCGTTGAAGGCGTTGAAGCGCTCGATGAGGTCGGGGCCGACGACGCGCTCCACATGGACGAGCGTGTCGAGCGGAATCATCGCGCCCGCCGCCGACTGGACATAGACGAAGCGCAGGTCCGCCGGCGACTGGCGGAAGTCCGCCTCCGACTGCAGCGACACCCGGTAGTTGCGGCCGAGCAGCGTGAAGTCGTTGACGTAGAGCGAGCCGAACGTCGACTGCATGGTGGTGAAGATCGACGAGATCGGCACGTTCAGCGCCTTGGCCTTCGCCCGGTCGACGTCGATGCGGTACTGCGGCACGTTCGCCGAGAAGCTGGTGCGCACGCCGGCGAGCTCCGGCCGCTTGGCCGCCGCCGCGACAACGGCCTCGGCGACCTCCAGAAGCGCAGCCGAGCCCTGGCCGGTTCGATCCTGGATAAACAGGTCGAAGCCGCCCGTCGTGGACAGGCCCTGGATCGGCGGCGGGTTGAAGGCGAGCACCATGCCGTCCTTCACGCCGGCATTCATACCGATGAAGGGCCCGACGAGATTGCGCGCGTCGAGGCTCGGATCGGTCCGCTCGTCCCAGTCCTTGAGCGAGACGAAGGCGACGCCGGCCGAGGACTTCTGGACGCCAGCCAGGAGGTCGAAGCCGGCAAAGGCGGTGACGTCCTGGACCGCCGGGTGCTGCGACAGGTTCTTCACGACCTGGTTCATGACGTCGGTCGTGCGCTGCAGCGAAGCCGCCGGCGGCAGGATCGCCACGGCGAAGTTGACGCCCTGGTCCTCGTCGGGGACGAGCGAACCCGGGATGGTCTGGAAGAAGTAGTAGGCCCCGCCGCCCATCGCGGCGAAGAGCACGAGCGCGACGAAGGCACGGCGCATGATGAAGGCGACGCCTGCCCCATAGGCGCGGGTCAGCCGGTCGAAGCCGGCGTTGAACCAGCGGAACGGCGCGATCGGCTTACCATGGCTCTGCTTCAGGATGACGCCGCACAGCGCCGGCGTCAGCGTCAGGGCGACAAGGCCGGAAATCGTCACCGAGACGGCGATGGTGATCGCGAACTGCTGGTACATGGTACCCGCGAGGCCGCCGAGGAAGGCGACCGGCACGAACACGGCGCAGAGCACCAGCACGATGGCGATCACCGGTCCGGTCACCTCGGTCATCGCCTTGGCGGTCGCGTCCTTGGGCGAAAGACCTTCGCTCGACATGATGCGCTCGACATTCTCGAGCACGACGATGGCGTCGTCGACGACGATGCCGATGGCAAGCACCAGGCCGAACAGGGTCAGGAGGTTGATGGAGAAGCCGAGCGCGAGGAGCACGCCGAATGTGCCGATGATCGAGACCGGCACCGCGAGCATCGGGATCAGCGTCGCGCGGAACGACTGGAGGAAGATGAACACCACCACGAACACCAGCACCATTGCCTCGATGAAGGTGTGGATGACCTCCTCGATCGAGGCCTGGATGAACTTCGTGGTGTCGAAGGGGATGGCGTAGCTGATGCCGTCCGGAAAGGACCTCTTCAGCTCCGACATGCGCGTGTTGACGGCTTCCAGCGTCGAGAGCGCGTTGGCGCCCGGCTGGAGATAGATGCCGATCGGCACGGCCGGCGTGCCGTTGTAGGAGCCGTTGAAGCCATAATCCTGGGCGCCGAGCTCGACGCGCGCGACGTCCTTCAGGAGCAGCGCGGAGCCGTTCGGGTCGGACCTCAGGATGATGTTCTCGAAGGCCGCAGCGTCCGGCAGGCGGCCCTCCGTCGTCACCGAATAGGTGAAGGCGAGGGCGTTGTCGTTCGGCGGCGCGCCAAACTGGCCGGCGGCGAACTGGGCGTTCTGTTCGCGGATGGCGGTGGCCACATCGGTCGGCGTCAGCTTGTACTGGGCGAGCTGGTCCGGCCGCAGCCAGATGCGCATCGAATAGTTGCGCGCGCCGAAAAGCTGCGCCTCGCCGATGCCCGGCAGGCGCTTCAGCTCGTCGAGCACGTAGAGCAGCGCATAGTTGGAGACGTAGGTGGCGTCGTAGCGCGGATCGGACGACGACATCGCGATCACCGCGAGAATCTGCGACGAGCGCTTGGCGACGGTGACGCCGAGGCGCTGCACCTCTTCCGGCAGCGAGGCGGTCGCCTGCTGCACGCGGTTGTTGACGTTGATGGTCGCCTGGTCGGGATCGGTGCCGCTGGCGAAGGTGACCGAGATCGACGCTGTCCCCGTCGAGGAGTTCGTCGACTGCATGTAGATCATGTCCTCGACGCCGTTGATCTGCTGCTCGATCGGCGCGGACACGGTCTGGGCGAGGGTTTCGGCGCTGGCGCCGGGATAGCTGGCAGTGACGACGACCTGGGGCGGAACGAGCTGCGGATACTGCTCGATCGGCAGTGCGCGCATCGCCATGATGCCGCCGATCACGATGATGATCGAGATGACGGCCGCGAAGACCGGCCGGTCGACGAAGAAGCGCGAATTCATCGGGCCGCCTCTGCGGCGTTCGCGCCGCGGCCGCCGGCCGCCGCGGCGTCGTCCGCCGGCGTCGGTGCGCCCGTGGACGGCGCTGCTTCGCTAGGCCCTGCGTCGGCCGAGCCCTTCTCGGCCGCGTTGGCCGGGGTAACGCCCGTCAGGGCGCCGCCTGTGCCAGGAGCGGCCTGCGCCGGCGCGGCCGGGTCGGCCGGCGCGCCGCTGGAGGCGGTGGCCGTTCCGTTGTCGATCGTCACGGGGGCGTTCGGGCGCGCCTTGATGACGCCGCGGGTGATGATGCGATCGCCGCCCTTCAGGCCGGATTCCACGATCAGCCGGTTCTGCATGTCGCGGCCGACCTTCACCGGCGCGACCTGGGCAAGGTTCTTCTCGTCCACCGTATAGACAAACTGACCCTGGGCGCTCTGCATCAGCGCTTCGGCCGGGATGACCACCGTGTTCGGCAGGGTGATGCCGTTGATGCGCACCCGCACGAACTGCCCCGGCAGCAGCCGCTGGTCCGGGTTGGGCAGCACCGCGCGCGACAGGATGGTGCCGGTATTGGCGTCGATCGAGCTGCTGGTGAAGTCGATGCGGCCCTTCTGGTTGTAGGTCGAGCCGTCGCCGAACAGCACCTCGACGGAGAGCTGGTCGAGCGCGTTGCCGCCGGTCTCCAGGAGCTGGCGGATCATCGTCGCTTCGGTGTCGGCGGCTGCGAAATTGACATAGATCGGATCGAGCTGAGTGATCTTGGTGAGAAGATCGCCATTGTTGAGAAGGCTACCCTCCGGCACCTGCTCCAGGCTGGTGACGCCGCTCGCGGGCGCCTGCACCGTCGCATAGGTCAGCGACAGGTTGGCGGTGTCGAGCCGCGCCTGCCCGGCCGCCACGGCGGCTTCGGCGAGCTCGGTCGCCGAGCGCGCGTCGTCAAGATTGGCCGTGCTGGTGGCGCCGCGCTTGGCAAGCTCGGCGGCGCGCTGCTGCTGGCGCTGCGCCTGCGACAGTTGCGCCTTGGCTTGCAGGAGCTGCGCCTCCGCCAGTGCCACTTCGGCCTGATACGGCTTCTGGTCAATGGTGAAGAGGACATCGCCCTGCTTCACCCGCGCGCCTTCGTCGAAGGAACGTTCGAGCAGAATGCCGCCGACCCGGGCGCGCACCTCCACCTCCCGCGAGGATTCCACCCGACCGGCATAATCGAGCGTGATTGGCACCGTCTGCGGCTTGATCTCTTCCACCGTGACCGCTGGCGGGGGCGGCGCCTGCATCTGCGCTGCCGCCGGTACCGCGAGAAATAGCGCGATTGCCGGCATCAGGAGCCGGACGGAAGCCGATGAATTCATGGGGGAAACTCAAATCCGAGCCGCAAAACGGCCTATTGCAATGCAACATACATACATTCATACACGAATGTAAGCAAGCAAGCGGGCGTTCGGGCAGGTCATATGAAGCGGAGCAAGGAGGAAGCGCTCGAGACGCGCGAGTCGATTCTCGACGCAGCCGAGGACGCCTTCTTCGAGAATGGCGTGTCCGCCACCAGCCTGTCGGACATCGCCCGCCGTGCCGGCGTAACGCGGGGTGCCATCTACTGGCACTTCGCCAACAAGCTCGATCTGTTCCGCGCCATGCACGAGCGGGCGCGCCTGCCGCAGGAAACTGTCTTGCTGGAAACGAGCGGGTCCGGCTGTCTGATCGAACATGTGCATGGCTGTGCACTGGACGCCCTGCGCTTCATCGCCGGCAATGAGCGGGCGCGGCGCATCTACTCGATCCTGCTGTTCCGCTGCGAGTATGTCGGCGAGATGGAGGAGGCGCTGCGGCGCCTGCGCGGCGCTGATGCCCAGATGCTGGCGCGCATCACCGAAGCCTTCGAGGATGCCCGCTCCCGCGGCCAGCTGGCGCCCGGCTGGACGGCGGAGAGTGCCGCCGACGCCTATGTCTGCTCCATGCACGGCCTGTTTTCCGAATGGCTGCGGCGCGAGGCGAGCTTCGATCTCGCGGCGCTCGGTGCGCAGGTGATGACCAGCCTCTTCCGGTCGATCATCAGCTGCCAGGGCGAGCATGCGCCCGGCACGGACAGAACCGGCCTGCCTGCCCCGCGCGAGACAGCGCCCGCATAGCGGTCCCAGCAACAGCTGATCAGCTGAGGCCCGGAAACCGGCTCGCAAGGATTTGCGTCCTAGAATTGCCTTGAGGAAGCGATTCGAGGGAACGCGGCACATGGGCAGGTTGATCGCAGGCGCGGGCTGGCTCGTCGCCGGAGCCATGGCCGTCGCATGGTGGCAGCCGCAGGTCGGACCGCTCCGCCTGCCGTTCAGCGGCCCGAGCGGCGCGGAGATCGCCAGCCACTTCCGTGCGATGCGCAAGGTGCCGCAACGCCCGTCGGCACCGGCCGTGTCGACCCAGACGACGGCCTCCATCGAGCGTCCGAAGCCGGCCATCCGCCTTGAGGCACCGGTGACGCGAACACCGCCCGCCGCCCCGCAACGGCGCCAGGCGACGCGCATGCCGAAGAAGCCGGGTGAACCGGCAGAGCCGCGGCGTCAGACCGCCGCCGCCGTTCCGATCCCCCGCCTGAAGCCTGCCGCGTCCCCACGTCCGGTCCAGCCGGCCGGCAAGGCCTTTGCCGAGGCATCGCCGGTGCCGCCGGGGGCGATCCCGATCCTCAATGCGGCGAAGGCTGTCGCCACGGCGCCCGCTGCCCCGCCGCTCAAGACCATTCCTGCCGGCTTCCGCTTCGCGCCGGTGCCGCCCGCACCGCTCTCGGCACCGGGCGCGGCAAGCCAGGCGAAGCGCTAGGCTCGGTCATCAGCCTCAACCGCAGGCACAGCCGTCCCGAGGCGGTTGCGCGCAGACATTGCCGCCGCGCCGCAGCGTCGGCGATCCGGGCGACCGCTCGTCGCCGCTACTTGGCGCGGCTGCGGGCCGGCGCCTTCTTCGCCTTCGCTTTCGGCTCAGCCGGCGCTGCGGCGACGTCCGCTTCGGCCTGCGCCATGCGCAGCGCCTTCAGCCGCGCCGTCTTGGCATGCATCGCGTCGTTCTCGGCCTTGATCAATCCCAGCGCCGATCCCTTCTCCGAACGGTTGGCGATGTTGCCGAACTGCCGGTCGGCCCGGTCACGGGCGGTATTGAGGTTGCTCATGGGATCATCCTGACTGACCGGCCGGACCATCGAGCCTGCGGATGCGCAGGAATGTCCGGCATTGCGGGCACGGCCCGCTCCTTTAACTGATGTAGGGCGGAAGGCCGCTTTGGCCACCGCTTGGGGCAGTAGACGCCGAGCCGGCGCCGGATGATTGGAGCGGGGCCCAGGGCCATAGAGCAGGGTCAGCTGCCCGCCGCCCGGAGGCTTGATCGGGATCAAGGCTGCGCCCGGCGGCCTGTTCCATGGCACCCTCGCGACATCCGCTTCGTCGGATCGTTGCAGCGACCCTATAAAGAGCTGCAGCACCGGCGGGGGGAGGGCACCCGAGCGACGGCTGAGATGCGAGCGGAGCGACCATGTCGATCAGAAATCTCGATGCCCTGTTCCACCCGGACGCCATTGCGCTGATCGGCGCCAGCGAACGGCCGGGCTCGGTCGGCGCGGTGCTGGCGGCCAACCTCTTCGGCTCCGGCTTCAAGGGGCCGGTGATGCCGGTGAACCCGCATGCCGGCAGCATCCGCTCCGCCGTCAGCTACCGCTCGGTCGCCGCGCTGCCGCTGGTGCCCGATCTCGCCGTCATCGCGACGCCCGCACCCACCGTACCCGGCATCGTCGCCGAGCTCGGCGCGCGCGGCTGCCGTGCGGCGGTGGTGATATCGGCGGGCTTCGGTCAGGACGACCTGCGCCAGCGCCTGCTGGACGCCGCCCGCCCGAACCTGATGCGCATCGTCGGGCCGAACTGCATCGGCTTCATCTCCCCGCCGGCCGGCATCAATGCGAGCTTCGCGCATCTGACGCCACGCAGCGGCGATCTCGCCTTCATCAGCCAGTCCGGCGCGATCGCGACCGCCGTGCTCGACTGGGCCGACGTGCGCGAGATCGGCTTCAGCCATGTCGTCTCGGTCGGCGACATGAGCGACGTGGATATCGGCGATCTCCTCGACTATCTCGCCCTCGACGCCAAGACCCGCGCCATCCTGCTCTATGTCGAGAGCATCACCGACGCGCAGAAGTTCATGTCCGCGGCCCGCATTGCCGCGCGCGCCAAGCCGGTGGTGGTGATCAAGGCCGGCCGCAGCGAGGCCGGCGCCAAGGCCGCGGCGTCCCACACCGGTGCGCTGGCCGGCTCCGACGCCGTCTACGACGCCGCCTTCCGCCGCGCCGGCATGCTGCGCGTCGACACGCTGCGTGAGCTGTTCGAGGCGGTCGGCACACTGGCCTCGGGCCTGCGGCCCAGCGGCGACCGGCTGGCGATCCTCACCAATGGCGGCGGCGCCGGCGTGCTCGCCACCGACACGCTGTCGGATTATCGCGGCGAGCTGGCGCAGCTGTCGCCGGACACGCTGGCCAAGCTGGACACGATCCTGCCCGGCAGCTGGTCGCACGGCAATCCGGTCGATATCCTCGGCGATGCGCCGGGGGCGCTCTATGCGCAAGCTCTGGAGGCGATCCTCGCCGATCCGGGCCAGGACGCCGTGCTGGTGATGAACTGCCCGACAGCCGTCGCCGATGGTCTCGACGCCGCCCAGGCCGTGGTCGGCACGCTGAAGTCCAATCGGCGCGCGCCGATCCTGACCTGCTGGCTCGGCGAGCGGGCGGCGCGCGAATCCCGCCGGCTCTTTGCCGCCAGCGGCCTGCCGACCTACGACACGCCCGATGCGTCCGTGCGCGCCTTCATGCAGCTTGTCGACTACCGGCGCAATCAGGAGCTGATGATGCAGACGCCGCCGGCGGCGCTGATCGGCGACTTCGACAAGGCCGCCGCAAGCGCCCTGATCGACGCGGTGATGGCCGGCGGGCGCTCCACCCTGACCGAGCCTGAGGCCAAGCGCCTGCTCGCCCTCTACAACGTGCCGGTGGTGCGAACGCTGACCGCGGCGACGCCCGCCGAGGCCGCGCGTTTGGCCGAGACCATCGGCTATCCCGTTGCCCTGAAGATCCTCTCGCCCGACATCTCTCACAAGTCGGATGTCGGCGGCGTGCGGCTCGAGCTGGAGAGCGCGGCGAGCGTCGAGGAGGCGGCGACGCAGATGCTCAAGCTCGTCGCCGAGCGCAGGCCGGATGCGCGGGTCGAAGGCTTCACCGTGCAGGAGATGATCCTGCGCCCGCGCGCTCACGAGCTGATCGCCGGCATCGGCGAGGATCGTATCTTCGGTCCGATCATCCTGTTCGGCCAGGGCGGCACGGCGGTCGAGGTGATCGCCGACCGGGCCATCGGTCTGCCGCCGCTGAACCTTTTGCTCGCCCGCGACATGATCGGGCGCACCCGCATCGCCAAGCTCCTGCACGGCTATCGCGACCGCCCGGCGGCGGACCTCGATGCCGTGGCGACGACGCTGGTGAAGCTGTCGCAGATGCTGGCCGACCATCCGGAGATTGCCGAGCTCGACATCAACCCGCTGCTGGCCGACGAGAACGGCGTCATCGCGCTCGACGCGCGCGTCGTCGTGCGGCCGGCCCCGGCCGGCCAGCGCTCGCGCTTTGCCATCCAGCCCTATCCGGACGAGCTCGCCGGCACGATCCGGTTGCGCAATGGCGATGCCATCTGGCTGCGGCCGATCCGTCCGGAGGACGAGGCTTCGCTGATCGAGATGCTGGAGCAGTCCGAGCCCGAGGATCTGCGCCTGCGCTTCTTTGCGGCGATGAAGCGCATCGGACATGCCTTCGCGGCGCGGCTGACCCAGATCGACTACAGCCGCGAGATGGCCTTCGTCGCACGCGCGGCCGACGGGCCGCAGCACCCGATCCTCGGCGTCGCGCGCCTGATCGTCGATCCGGACGGCGAACTCGCCGAGTTCGGCATCATGGTGCGCTCCGACCAGAAGGGGCGGGGCCTCGGCTACTGCCTGATGCAGCGCATCCTCACTTACGCCCGCGAGCGCGGCATCCGCCGCGTCTATGGCGAGGTTCTCGCCGAGAACACCACCATGCTGGCGATGTCGGAGGAACTCGGCTTTGTCAGAAGCAGCGTGCCGGGCGATCCCGGCCTGCGCCGCGTCGAGATCGCGCTGTAGAGCCTGTGACGCGTGCGGTGACGAACCGCAGAGGGGTCCGATCAACTCGGCGTGGTCGAGTGGCGCGGAGATGTGAGCAAACGCCAGACTGTCCAGCGGCCGCGATCCTGGAGGCTGCGAGGCAAGCTTGCCGGTTCACGCCGGATCGGCTAGGAACGAGGCACCATACGCCTGGCCGGCCCGATGCGGCAGCCATGGCGAGGCAAACGGCCGCAAGGCCGCGGCACCCGTAGCTCAGCTGGATAGAGCGCTGCCCTCCGAAGGCAGAGGTCACAGGTTCGAATCCTGTCGGGTGCGCCACTTCTCCGTGTCTGCGACCCAGGGATATGGCTGACGGACCCGTTCAAGACCGGGTCTGCCAGCCATCGGCAATGTCAGACGCCATACTCCGACACGAGTTTGGTCCGCAGGAACGCTTCGAGCCCCTCACTGCCGCTTTCCGAGCCGTAGCCGCTCTCGTTCACACCGCCGAACGGCGTATCCGGGGTCGAGATCACCGTGTGATTGACGCCGACGAGCCCGGCATTCAGCGCCTCCTCGGTCTTCGCGGCGAGCGTCATGCTGCGGGTGAAGACGAAGGAGGCAAGGCCGTAGGGCAGGGCATTGGCCCGCTCCACCACCTCGTCGAAGGCGGCGAAGGACGAGATCGGCGCGATCGGGCCGAACGGCTCCTCGGACATGATCCGCGCGTCCTGCGGCATGTCGCTGAGAACCGTCGGCTCGAAGAAAAAGCCGCGGTTGCCGGCGCGCCGTCCGCCGAGTGACAGTGTCGCGCCGCGGTCGAGCGCATCCGCGACCATCGCCTCCATGACGTCGAGACGGCGCTTGGCGATCATCGGACCCATCCGTGTTTCGGGATCGAGCCCGTTGCCCAGCCTGATCGTCCGGGCTCTTGCCACGAATCCCTCGACGAAGGCCTCGTAGCGCGATTCATGGATGAAGAAGCGCGTCGGCGAGGTGCAGACCTGCCCGGCATTGCGGAATTTCGCCGCCACCAGCGTGTCCATCGCCTGGTCGAGGTCGGCGTCCGCATGCACGATCACCGGCGAATGGCCGCCGAGTTCCATCGTGCAGCGCTTCAGCGTGTCGGCCGCCTGCCTCTGCAGCAGCTTGCCGACGGCGGTGGAGCCGGTCAGCGTCACCTTCTTGGGGATCGGCGAGGCGATCAGATGCGACGAGATCGCCGCCGCCTCGCCGAAGACGACGGCAAGGACGCCGGCCGGCAGCCCCGCCTCCTGGAAGCAGCGGGCGAGAGCCACCGCGGTGCCCGGGGTCTCCTCCGCCGGCTTCATGATGATCGAGCAGCCGGCGCCGAGCGCGCCGGAGATCTTGCGGATGATGTTGCTTGCCGGGAAGTTCCAGGCGGCAAAGCCGAGCACCGGACCGACCGGCTCCTTGACGACCATCTGCCGGACGCCCGGCGTGCGCGCGGGAATGATGCGGCCATAGGCGCGCTTGCCTTCCTCGGCATAGAAGCGGGTCACCTCGGCCGCAAAGGCGACCTCGATGACAGCCTCGCCGAGCGGCTTGCCGTTTTCGAGGGTCAGGATCCGGGCGATCGTCTCCTTGCGATCGTCCATCAGCTGCGCCGCCCGCATCATGATGGCGGAACGGGCATGCGTGGTCATCGCCTTCCAGACGGCGAAACCCTTGGCAGAGGCCTCCAGCGCCCGGTCGAGGTCGGCGGTCGAGGCATAGGGCACCTGGCCGAGCACCTCCTCGCTCGCCGGGTTGATCAGCGGCTGCGAGCGGCCGTCGCTGCCCTGGCAGAAGACGCCGTCGATCAGGAGTTCGATCGTCTCGTCGTACATGTCGATCCTTTCAGACTTCACAAAAATCGCGGCCGTTGCGCATGGCAAAGCGGCGTGTCGGGACGTAAGCGGCGCCGATCGCGCCGGCTCGCCGGGTCCTCCAGCGGTAAGGGTGGCGGCTCCTTCGCATGGGCTGGACGGACGTCCTGTCGTCAGCCATGGCGGATGAAATCGGCACAGCGCTCGCCGATCATGATGCAGTTGGCGTTGAGGTTGGCGCTGACGATCACGGGCATGATCGAGGCATCGGCGACGTGAAGGTTGGCGATGCCGTGCACCTTCAGGCGGTCGTCGACCACCGCGTCGGCGCCGTGCCCCATCCGGCAGGTTCCGGCGGGGTGATAGATGCCGATCGCCGTCTCCCGGACATAGGCACGCCACTCGTCGTCCGATTGGATCTCGCGGCCCGGCTTGAACTCCGCCTCGACATAGCCGGCCAGCGGGGCGGTCTCGAAGATGCGGCGCAGCATCCGGCCACCGGCCATCAGCGTCTCGACATCCCGCTCATCGGCGAGAAGGTTCGGCTGGATGAGCGGCTGATCGCGGTGATGGCCGCTGCGCAGGCCGATCCACCCGCGCGAATACGGACGGTGCATGTTGGTCAGGCCGGTAACCGCGGGGCGGTCGAACAGGATCGGCCCGTCCTCGGCAAGGTCGTAGCCGACGGGCGTGAAGTGGTACTGCAGGTCGCAGCGATCCAGATCCGGGCGCGAGCGGGCGAAACCGAGCACATGCGTATCCGGGGTCGATCCGGGTCCCCGCCCGGTCAGCAGCCATCGCGCGCCGAAGGACAAGACGTGATGCAGCCTGGTCTGGACGTTGTATGTCGGCCGGTTGACGAAGGCGCTGTGGTTGATGCCGGGATGATCCTGGAAATTGCGGCCGACGCCCGCAAGGTCATGCACGACCTCGATGCCATGGTCCTTGAGGTGGGCGGCGGGACCGATGCCGGACAGCATCAGGATCTGCGGCGAGGCGATCGCTCCCGCCGAGAGGACCACGCCCGCGCCGGCGCGGGTCTCTTCGATCCGTCCCCCTCGCTCGTAGGCGACGCCGGTGGCGCGCCGTCCCTCCACCAGGATGCGCACGACATGCGCGCCGGTGAGGATGCGCAGGTTGGGGCGCCGGCGGGCCGGCCAGAGATAGGCCCGCGAGGCGCTGCAGCGCCGGCCGCGCCGCTGCGTCGCCTGGAGAAACCCGATCCCTTCCTGCGGCGGCCGGTTGATGTCAGCCTTGCGGGCCAGTCCGGATGCGACGCCCGCATCGAGGAAGGCGTCTGAGATCGGGTGCCGGACGCGCAGGTTGGAGACGCCGAGCGGCCCCCCAACGCCGTGATAGTCGTCGGCGCCGTTCTCATTGTCCTCGGCGCGCTTGAAATAGGGGAGCACGTCGCGGAACGACCAGTTGCGATTGCCGAGCCGTTCCCAGTCGTCGAAATCCTCCGGCTGCCCGCGCACATACAGCATGCCGTTGATCGAACTCGATCCGCCGAGCACCTTGCCACGCGGCATGTCGTCTCGCCGGCGATGGCGGGTCGGATCGGCCGCCGCCTTGAAGCGCCAGTCGAAACGCGGATTGCCGATGGCGCGCAGATAGCTCGCCGCCGGCATCTGGATGAAGAGGCTGCGATCGGAGCCGCCGGCTTCGAGCAGGAGAACGCTGTGCCGGCCATCCTCCGAAAGACGGGCGGCGACCGCCGCGCCGGCCGATCCGGCACCGATAATGATATAGTCGGCATTGTCCATGAAGGCGTTCTTCTCGGCCGGCGACGGGAGCGTTCCGCATTCCGTGCAGCAACAGCCATGCCAGTTGGGGGGACGCGGGTCGCGAGCGGTGCCGGCGCGGCAGACCCGACGGCGGCGTGACAACCATGCGTGTCATCGGCGACATTGGCGTGCGACGGATTTTCTCGGATGAGACGTCCCGGCCACCGCGACTGCGAACCCGGTGTTGTCGCGCTGCTTTCGCCGGTTGGCACGCTGCTTGCCAATTCCCCTCCGACCGATTCAATCGACGGAGACCAGAACAATGAAGCTGTCGCTCTTCATGATGCCGATGCACACGATGGGCCGCGACTATGCGGAAGCGCTCGCGGAGGACATCGAGCAGTTCAAGCTGGCGGACGAACTCGGCTTCGAGGAAGCCTGGATCGGCGAGCATTATGCCTGCGAGATCGAGCAGATCTCCTCACCGCTGATCTTCCTGTCCTTCATGGCCTCGCAGACCAAGCGCATTAAGCTCTGCACCGGTGTCGTGGCGCTGCCCTACTATCACCCGGCGCAGATCGCCTCGCACATCGCGCTGGTCGATCATCTGACGCAGGGCCGCCTGATCCTCGGCATCGGCACGGGCGCGCTTGGCTCCGACATCGAGATGCTCGGGCTGAAGGGCAAGGACCGGAACGCCATGATGCTCGAGTCGCTCGACCTGATGAAGCGCATCTGGACGACGGACGCCCCTTACGATCTGAAGGGCGAGCACTGGTCCGTCACCATCAAGGACAGCCATTGGGCCGACCTCGGCGTCGGGCCGCTGCCGAAGCCGCTGCAGAAGCCCTATCCGCCGATGGCGATCTCGGTCAGCAGCCCGAACTCCAGCTCGATGCGCCAGGCGGTGCGCCACGACCTGATGCCGATCTCGGCCAACTTCGTCGCCGGATGGGTCGTGAAGACCCATTGGGACACGTATGTCGACGAGTGCCGCAAGCTCGGCAAGACGGCCGATGGCGCCAAGTGGCGGGTGGCGCGCAGCATCTACGTCGCCGACACGGACGAGGAGGCGGAGGCCTTCGTCAAGACGGCGGGCGGTGCCTATGACTGGTACTACGACTACATGTTCCAGGTGTATGCGCGCATGGATGCGGCCGGGCTCCTCGCGCCGCGGCCGGACGCCGATCCGGCGACCATCACGCACCAGATGGTGCGCGACAATTTCGTCATCTATGGCAGCGTGGAAACCGTCAGCCGCAAGATCCTCGAACTGCGTTCGGAGGTCGGTCCGTTCGAGACGCTGCTGATGACCGCGCATGACTGGACCGACAAGGCGGCCATGCGCCGCTCGATGGAACTGCTCGCGACCGAGGTGATGCCCCGCGTCAACGCGGCGCTGGCGCAGGCCGAAGCGGCCTGAAGGGATTGAACATGGACACGATGACGACCGAGGTCGACGTGCTGCAGCCGGGCGCCCTGTGGTGGAACTGGTTCGGCGAGCAGTATTTCGTGCCGCGTTATACGGCCCGGCCGCGGACCGAGGAGGAGGCGCGCCATGCCGTCCTCGCCGCGCGCAAGCTGAAGCTGCCGGTCCGCGCGAGCGGCGCCGGCCACTCCAATCCGGCCGTGGTCCCGACGCCGGGCGTCCATGTCGACTTCGACGGCATGCGCGACGTCATCTCGGTCGATCGCGAGAAGCTGCAGGTCACCATCCAGCCCGGCATGCGCGTCGGTGAGGTCAGCCGGTATCTTCGGACCGTTGGTATGTCGCTGAACAACCAGGGCGACATCGATACGCAGACGGTGGTCGGCGCCATCGCCACCGGCACGCACGGCGCCGGTATCACGCTCCCCTGCATGTCGATGCAGATGATCGCCGCCCGCATCGTCACCGCCGACGGCGACTTCCTCGACCTGTCGGCGGAGAAGGACGGCGAACTATTCCGCGCCTTCCGCTGCTCCATCGGCCTGTTCGGGCTGGTGGTTTCTGTGACGTTGCAGGCCGTGCCCTCGTACAACATCCACAAGATCTCGTGGAACGCCGATGTCGAGGACTGCATCGGCGGCCTCCACCAGCGTCTGGAGACGAACCGGACCTTCTGGTTCTTCTGGCTGCCGGTGAAGAAGTCAGCGGAGCTCTACGTGCTGCCGGGCGGGGTCGTGCCGTCGACGGCGACGCGCGAGAACGACATCTGCCACATGCGCGTCTACAACGCCGTTCCCGTCGACGAAGCGGCGCCGGCGCTGAAGGAGGGCGAGCAGTTCGACCACTCCTCGGTGATCTTCCCGAACCCCTACATCCCCAACTTCCGGGAGATCGAATACGCCGTGCCATTCGGCCGCTTCGAGGAGGCCTTCGCGGAGGTCCGCCACCTCTTCCAGACGAAATATCCGGAGGCGCTGTATCCGGTGGAGTGCCGGCCGGTGAAGGCGGACGACAGCTATATCAGCGCCTATGCCGAGCGTGACGGCTACGCCCTGTCGATCTCCGGTCCGCTGGAGTTTGAGACATGGGGTATGCTCAAGGAGATGGACGCGCTGCTCGACCGCTACGACGCCCGCCCGCATTGGGGCAAGCACCACTTCATGTCGGCCGAGCGACTGGAGCGGATCTATCCGCGCTATGACGACTTCAAGCGGACGCGGCGCGAGATCGATCCGGACGGCGTGTTCCTCAACGATCACCTGCGCTCGCTCTTCGCCTGAGCTGCCAGCCCTCGTCTTGCGGTCGCGGCTGCATAACTTGACGGCATCGCATTAAGATGCCCAATTTGTGCTCCACCGCGGCTGACGGGGGAGCTGGACATGGCCGATCGTTTCCCTAACGGGGAGATGCCGACGCAAAGGGCGGCACTCGGTGCCGCTCCATCTTCCACAGGTTCGATCTTCGCGCGCCGGCCGGCGCGCCTCGATGCCTCCTGGCGACGCTGCGCGGAGCGCTACCGGTTCGAAAGATCGGTGTCGCCGCGGTCCGTCACGCTGACGCACCACGAGATGCGCGAGCACCGCGAGCCTCTCGACGAAGTCATCAACGCCGCGAAGGAGGAGCTCGACTATATCTGGGAGCCGCTCTCGGCGGCCGGCTTCGGCGCCAGCTTCTCCAACACCGCCGGGCTGATCCTCTACTACCGCTCAGACCGGGAAGCGGGCAACTTCGTGGAATCGGAGCGCTCCGGAACGCTGTGGGCGGAGGGCGTCAGCGGCACCAACGGCGTTGGGACATGCGTCATCGAGCGACGGCCGACGCAGGTGTTCAAGAACGAGCACTTCTTCCACGACTACAGCAAGCTCTCCTGCGCGGCGGCCCCGATCCTGTCCGCCGAAGCCGAGATGATCGGCGTCTTGAACTTCACCACGGGCAATCCCGACATCCGGCGCGAGACCTTCGATCTCGTCGGCGGACTGGTGGTGAAGTCGGCCGAGCGCCTCAGCGACCATCTGTTCCGGCACCGGTTCAGGGACAGGACGATCCTGATGGGCCGGGCGGCGAACGGCGTGATGCTGCTGGCGCTGGACGAGGACAGGATCATCGGGGCGAACTACGCCGCCCGCCAGTCGCTCGGCTGGGACGGTGCCATCCAGCCCGTATCGATCGCCTCCATCCTCGGCGATCGTGAGACGACCGCCCCGCTCGCAGGCGGCCGTCCGATCAACCTGCAGATCCGCGACCGATCCGTCAGCTTCGACATTCTCGAAGCCAGGCCGCTGCTGGCCCGGCGGGCCGGCCGCCCGCCGCTGATCGAAGGCCGCAAGGCCGAACCCGCTGCGGCTGCGAAGCCGGCCAAGCCGTCTCTTCCCGCGGTGGAGGACTGCCTCGGGTCCGATCCGGCGCATGCGCCGACACTGCGCCTGCTGCGCAAGATCAGCGGCAGCGCGCTGCCGATCCTGATCCTCGGCGAAACCGGCGTCGGCAAGGACACACTGGCGCGCGCCATTCACCGCGACGGGAGCCGCCGCGACAAAAGTTTCGTCGCCTTCAACTGTGCCGCGATGCCGGAGACGCTCATCGACGCGGAGCTGTTCGGCTATGCCGAGGGTGCCTTCACGGGCGCGCGCCGCACCGGCAACCGCGGCAGGGTGGCGGAGGCGGATGGTGGCATCCTGTTCCTCGACGAGATCGGCGACATGCCTCTGGCTTTGCAGACGCGCCTTCTCCGGGTGCTGGAAACGGGAGAGGTCAGTCCGCTCGGCTCGGGGACGACGCGGCATGTCGACGTCCAGGTGATCGCCGCCACCAATCAGGATCTGAAGGCCAGGGTCGCCGCCGGCCTGTTCCGGCAGGATCTTTATTACCGGATCGCCGGCGTCGTCGTCCTGATGCCGCCGCTGCGGCAGCGCCCCGACGCTTCTTCCATCTTCGATGCGGTCCTCGCCGCCGTCAGCGGCGAGACGCCGATCACCCTGTCGGAGGCTGCCCGATCAGCGCTGCAGGCGCATGACTGGCCCGGCAATGTGCGCGAGCTCAAGCACGTCCTGCATCGCGCCGTTCACCTCTGCGAGGACGGGGTGATCCAGGTCGGCGATCTTGCCCTCGACGGGCCCGCCGCGGGGACGAGGCCGGCCGCCGCCGAGATACCGACCAGCGCACCGGCCGCCACCATCCAGGACGCGGCCGCCATAGCGGAGCGCGCCCTGATCCTGGAGACGCTGAGGCGCCTCGACGGCAATGTCGATGCGGCGGCCAAGACGCTGAATGTCAGCCGGGCGACCCTTTATCGCAAGCTCCGCTTCCACAAGCTTCGCCCGCAACGCTTCTGACGATGCAGGGCGGCGGCGACAGCGGCAGCGCACATCCTGCGGAATCGCAGGTGACGCTTGCAGCGCTGCGAAACCGTCTCACAGTTGATCCGCGTCGCGGCGAGCCTGTGCGAACGGGCGGCCCAGCCCGCCAGCGGCTGCAAGGATGCGCCAGCACGACCGCTCGCGCCGGCGCCGGCCAGCGCCGACATGCGGGCACGCAAACAGCGATGCCCCGCCGGGCGCGCGAGCTGTGACCGGAGCGCAAGCAAATGGCACGCTCTTTGCGAGTCCATCTCCGTCATCGCCAACTCGCGGAGCCTGCCATGTTCGAGAAGACCCCCATTCTCAATCGCCGCTCGCTGCTGAAGGCCGGCGGCACGCTCGGAGCGACGGCGCTCTTCGCGCCGGCCGTCATCCGGAAGGCGTGGGCCGCCGAAACGATCACGCTCCTGACCTGGGAGACCTACCATGACGACGCCTGGGTCGAAGAATGGGGCAAGGCCAACAACACCGAAGTGAACGCCGTCCGGATCGGCTCGGAGGACGAACTGTTCGCGCAGCCCTTCTCCGGCGCCATTCAGCCGGACATCCTCTATGTCGAGACCGGATCGCTGCCCCGCTTCAAGGCCGGCAACCTGATCAAGGAGATCGACGTCTCCAAGGTCCCGAACGCCTCGACCATCACGTCGCGGCTGGACTGGAAGGCCTATACCGGCGTCGACGGCGCGACGATGGGCATCCCCTACAACTGGGGCACCCAGCCGCTGATGTACAATGCCGACAAGGTGAAGGAGCCGGACAGCTGGGCGGCGCTCTGGGACAAGGCCCATGAGGGCCAGGTCAACATGTTCGACGACTGCACCATCACCTTCCCGATGATCGCGCTCTATGCCGGCGCGAAGGACCCGTTCAACCTCACCGACGCCGAGTTCGACGCCTGCGTCGAGGCGCTGCGGGCGCTGCGCAGCCAGATCCGCGTCATCGCCAAAGGCTTTGACGACGCGTCCACCATCTATGCCGCCGGTGACGCCGTGATCGGCTACTGCCAGAATGTCGCCGTCGTCACCTCGCTGCAGCGCAAGGGCTTCAACTTCAAGTACACGCTGCCGAAGGAAGGCACCCCGACCTGGATCGACTGCGCCAGCATCTCGCCGCAGGGCGACCGGCCGATCGTCTACAAGTTCATCAACGACAATCTGACCGCCGAGTGGCAGGCCCGCTTCATCAAGGCCTCGACGAACAACGGCATTCTCGACGCCAAGACGGCGCGTGACGGCGGTCTGACCGAAGACGAATTGAAGGTGACCAACATCCTCGATTCCGAGGCGCCCGACTTCTGGGACAAGCTCGTCGTCTATCAGAAGCCCGAGGACCTCGACCGGCGCCTGCAGCTCTGGAACGACTTCAAGGCCGGCACGCTCTGAAACCCGCCCTCTCGCCCCCGGAGTTCGGCGCCATGTCCATCCGCAGTGCAGACAGCGTCCTGTCGCTGGAGACCATCGACAAGACCTATGATGGGGCGAGCAAGCCCGCGCTCGACCGGGTGTCCTTCTCGGTCGCGCCGGGCGAGTTCTTCTCCATTCTCGGTCCGAGCGGATCGGGCAAGACGACGATCCTCAGGATCATCGCCGGGTTCGAGACGCCTGACCGGGGCCGCGTCGTCATGGGCGGCACGATGGTCAACGACACCCCGCCGTTTCGGCGGGACGTGCGCACCGTCTTTCAGAGCTACGCGCTGTTCCCGCATCTGACGGTGCGGGACAACGTCGCCTATCCCCTCCGGATGCAGGGTGAGGCGAAGGGGCCGCGGCGCGCCAAGGCCGAGGCGGCCTTGGCGCTCGTGGAGATGAGCCCCTATGCAGAGCGGCTGCCGCACCAGCTCTCGGGAGGGCAGCGCCAGCGCGTCGCTCTCGCCCGCGCGGTCGTGTCGCGGCCGAAGATCCTGCTTCTCGACGAGCCGCTTGGCGCACTCGACCTGCGGCTGCGTCAGCAGATGCAGCACACGCTCGTTCAGCTGCAGAAGGAACTCGGCATCGCCTTCGTCTATGTCACGCACGACCAGGGCGAGGCCCTGTCGATGTCGAACCGCGTTGCGGTCATGCGCGATGGCCGGATCGCCCAGCTTGCAACCCCGCGCGAGATCTACTTCGAGCCGCGCTCGGAATTCGTGTCGCAATTCGTCGGCCGGTCCAATCTGGTCCCGATCCGGTTCGAGCCTGCCGGCTCCGACTTCGTGGCGGTGATCGAGGGCACCAGGCTTCCCGCCATCACCTCCGACCGCCCGGGCCCGGCACGCATGGCGCTGCGCTTCGAATCCGTCAGGATCTCGCCCCGCAACGGGGTGGCCGGTCCATCCTCCGCCCTGCCGGGGATTGTCGAGGACATCCTTTTCCTCGGCACCAACTGCGAGGTTGCCGTGCGCTGTGGCGAGCTCAGCCTGATCGGCAGCATTCCGGCCGAACGCGACACGACGCTCGCCGTTGGCCAGCCCGTCCATGTCGACTTCGACCTCACCAGCACCCAGGTGTTTCGTGACTGAGGCGGCGGTCATGGGAGTGCCGACGGTCTACCGGCAGAGCCTGGCGCGCCGCATCGTCTCGTCCGTCAATCCCGTCGCGCTGCCGGTCTATGCCTGGCTGGCGCTGATCGTGCTCCTGCCCAACGCGCTGCTGATCGGCGCGAGCATCCTGAAGACCGCCAACGGCTTCATGGTCTTCGAGCCGTCGCTGGTGAACTATGTCCGGCTGTGGAAGTCCGCCGGCTTCTGGACGCTGCTCGGCCGCACCCTATGGCTCAGCTTCTTGGCCTGCGCGCTCGGCGCGCTGATCGCCTATCCGCTCGCCTTCTATGTCGGGCGGGTGGTCCGCCGCCATAAGGGGCTGCTCGTCGTCCTCATCATCCTGCCGCTGTGGATCAGCCTGCTGATGCGGGTCTTCGCCTGGCGGATGATCCTCGGCCAGTCGGGTATCCTCAACACCTTCCTGGTCTCCAGCGGACTTCTCGACGCACCCTCGGCGGCCTTTCTGTATACCCCGACATCGGTGCTGCTGGTCTTCGCCTACATCGCCATCCCCTTCGTCTTCATCGCTGTCGTCGGCGCCTTCGAGAAGATCCCGCAGGCGCTGCTCGAAGCCTCCGAGGATTCCGGCGCGACGGCGCTGCAGACCTTCCGGCACGTGATCTGGCCGCTGACCCGGCGCAGCCTTGCCATCGGCTTTGCCCTCGCTTTCCTGGTGACGGTCGGTGACTACGTAACGCCATCGATGATCGGCGGCATCGACGGCACCACGATCGGCATGGTGATCGCCTCGCAGTTCGGCATGTCGAACAACTGGCCTTATGGCTCGGCGCTCGCCGTCGTCCTCATCCTGAGCGTCGCGGTCATCCTCGGCATCGTCTTCGCGCTGTGCCCGTCGCGCGGCATCCTTCTCGGCGATGAGGGCGTAAAGACCGCGCGGGCGCCTGAAGGGCGGACGGAGCGGCTCGGGCGCCTCCTCGGCGGCTGCGGCTTCACCGCCACCGTTCTCTTCCTCTATGCGCCGCTCGCCATCATCATCCTCTTCTCCTTCGGATCGTCGACGCTGCAGGCCTTTCCGATCCCGTCGCTCACGCTGCGCTGGTACGGGGAGCTCGCCGGCAATGCGGCGCTGATCGCCGCCGCCCAGCGCTCGCTGCTCGTCGCCCTCCTCGTCGTCCTCGTGTCCAGCGTGATCGGCACGGCCTTCGCGCTGATCCTCCATTACGGACGCGTCGCCGGCTCGCGTGCCTGCGAGATCGCGCTGGCCCTGCCACTGGCGACGCCCGGCATCGTGCTCGGCGTCGTCATGGTGCTCGGAACGGAGCTGTTCTCGATCCCCTCGGGCATTGCCAAGACGGTGATCGGCCAGTCGAGCTTCGTCATGCCGGTCACGCTGATGCTGGTCCTGGCGCGGCTGCGGCGGCTCGATCCGAGCCTGATGGAAGCCTCGCAGGACCTCGGCGCGACGCGGCTGCAGAGCTTCCTCCACGTGCTGCTGCCAATGATCCGTGGTGCCATTATCGGCGGCGCGCTGCTCGGGCTGACGCTGTCGGCGGACGAGGTGATGGTGACGCTGTTCCTGACCGGATCCTCGCCGACTCTGCCGATCTGGGTCTTCAACCAGATGCGCTTCGGCTTCACGCCCTCTGTGAATGCCGTCTTCACGCTGCTCGCCGCCGTCTGTCTCCTCGCAGTCCTCCTCTCGAGCTGGATTGCGGGCCGGCGCAAGGCCGCCGTCTAGGCAGGTGACATCCGCCTGCATCGCACCGGGGCGAGCCGCCCCCGGTGCCGCGGTATGGAATTTTCTGGAGTCTTCGATGATCGACCCCCTTCTCTTCAAACGCGGCATGCGCCGGCTGGCATCGGGCGTCTCGCTGGTGACGACGATCGAGCCTGGCGGCGGTCCGAAGGGTTTTGCCGCGACCTCGGTAACGGCGGTCAGCGCCGAGCCGACGCCCTCGCTGCTCGTCTGCGTCAACCGGCAGGTTTCCTGCCACGGCGCGCTGCATGCCTCCGGCGTCTTCTGCGTCAATGTCCTGTCGGAGCATGACGCCGCGATGGCGCAGCTGTTCTCCTCGTCCGAGCACCGGGACCGGCGCTTCCTTGATCCGCGCTGGGAAAGCCTGGCGACGGGATCGCCGGCCTTCGCGGGGGCGCTGGCGAGCTTCGACTGCGAGGTCGTCTCGACCATGGAGGTCGAGAGCCACACGATCTTTGTCGCCCGCACCGTCGAGATCCGGCTCTGGGGAGAGGACGTGCAGCCCCTCCTTTACGTGGACGGCCGCTTCGACGGCCTCCGCCTCGCCGTGGCGCCGACGGGCACGGCCTGAGTCGGCACACCGGACGGGACGCGACGATCAGGACACATTCAAAGGAGACGACATGCGCATCGGTGTCATCGGCGGCGGCGCCATCGGCGTCGCGGCGGCAAGCTGGATGCAGCGCGACGGTGCGGAGGTGTTCATCCTCGAGCCGAACGGCATCGGCAACGGCGCCTCCTTCGGCAATGCCGGCTGCTTCAATCCGTCCTCGGTGGTGCCGATGTCGATGCCGGGCATGCTGCACAAGGTTCCGGGCTGGCTGTTTGATCCGCTGGGGCCGCTCTCGATCCGCTGGCCCTATCTCCCGACCATCGCTCCCTGGCTCCTGCGCTTCATCAAGGCCGGCAGCCGGGACAGGGTCGAGGGGCAGGCCCAAGCGCTGCGGGCGCTTCTGCGCGACTCGCCGGACGCATGGGCGCCGCTGGTCCGCAATGCCGGCGCCGAGCATCTCGTCCGGCGCAACGGCCATCTCGTCGTCTATCGTTCCAAGCAGGCCTTCGAGGGCGACGCGCTTGGCTGGAAGCTGAGGGCCGACACCGGCATCCCGTTCCAGGTGCTGGGCGAGGACGAGCTCCGGCAGCAGGAGCCGGCGCTATCGCCCGACTACCGGCTCGGCGTCTTCATCCCCGACAACGGCCACACCACCAACCCCAATGCCCTGGTCAATGCTCTGGCGGACGCCTTCCAGCGCGATGGCGGTACGCTCATCAAGGGACGGGCGCGGGGCCTCGCCTTCGAGGGATCGGTGCTGAGCGGCATCGAGACGGATGCCGGCGTCGTTCCGGCCGACCGCGTGGTGATTGCCGCAGGCGCCTTCTCCAAGCCGCTCGCGGCCGAACTCGGTGACGCCATTCCGCTCGACACCGAGCGCGGCTATCACATCATGATCCGCGATCCCGAAGTCATGCCCCGCACCTCGATGATGGACGCGGAGGGCAAGTTCGTCTGCACGCCGATGGAGGGCGGGCTGCGCCTGGCAGGAACGGTGGAGTTCGCCGGGCTGGAGGCCGCGCCGGACATGCGCCGCGCCCACAATCTCCTGACGCTCGGGCGGCGGCTGTTCCCGGGCCTCGCCTCCAGCTATCCCGAGGAGCGCCTCTCCACCTGGATGGGATTTCGGCCGAGCCTTCCCGACTCGCTGCCGGTGATCGGTCATTCCCGGCGCAGCCGGGAGGTGGTGTATGCGTTCGGGCACGGGCATGTCGGGATTGCCGGCGCGGCCCAGACGGGGCGGATCGTCGCTGATCTTCTTGCCGGACGATCACCCTCCATCGACATCACGGCTTTCAGTCCGGCGCGCTTCGGAGCGGCCTCGCAACTCCCGTCGTCATAAGGCTGGACTGAGCCGTATAAGGCTGGCCTCAGCCGTCCCCTGCAGGCCGCGGCTCCGGCGGTCTCTGCATCTATCGAACCACGCTAAGGCTCGTGCATCGCCAGGGCCGCAGCGGCGGTGCGGTTCTCGACACCCAGCTTGCGGAAGATGGTCTCCAGATTCTTCTCGATCGTGCGAGGGCTGAGGCTCAAGATGTCGGCTTCCAGGACAGCCATGGCCTGACCGCCCGCGAGACGGAGATTCCGACCTCGCTCATCACTTGCTGCTCTCAAGAATAGCGTATGGAGGCCTGTCGATCCGCTTCTAGCATCGCCTCCCTGTCGGTCTGCGCGCGTGCCAGCTCCAATGCGGTGCGCCTTTCCGCAGCGTGGATAACACAGCACCTCGTTGGCACAGCGGCTTCGTTCAGCCTATTATTCGTTGGGCGAATAGCTGTTCGAGCCCCGCAGGCAACGGCAGCTTTGGTGCATCATGGAGGAGCGCCGCTTGGCTTCCAACGACCCCGTCGGGATCGACCGCTCAGCGCCGGAGTTCGTCGAGGCTCTGGCACGGGGCCTCGCCGTTCTGGAAGCCTTCGACTCCAGGCAGCCGGAGATGACCTTCGCCGATCTCGCCCGCAAGCTCGACATGTCGATCGCAACCGTCAGGCGCAATATCCTGACGCTGGAGGCGCTCGGTTTCGTGCGGCGGCACAACAAGCATTTTCTTCTCGCGCCACGCATTCTCACGCTGGGATCGGCCTATCTGAACGCGTTCAGCGTCGAGGAAGCCGTGACTCCGGAGCTTCACCGGATCACGTCGCTGTTCGGCGATGCGGCGAACATGGCGGTGCTCGATCGCGGCGACGTCCTCTACATCGCCAATGTGGCGGCCAGCCGTGTCGCTCGGCGAAGCGCGACCCTGGGGGTGACCTACCCCGCCTATGCCACGTCGATGGGTCGCGTCCTCCTTGCCGCCCTGCCACAGGACGAGGTCGAGGATTATCTGGAACGTCTGGTACCGGTGCCGCTGACGGATCATACGGTGACCGACAAGAGCGAGCTGCGAGCCATCCTCGCGCAGACGCGCTCCGCTGGCTATGCCGTGACCGTGGATCAGCTCGACTACGGCATCACCGCGATCGCAGTACCGGTGAAGGACATGTCCGGCCGCGTCATCTGCTCGATCAACAGCTCCGGCTACACGCCGCGGCTGTCGCCGGAAGAGCTGGTCGAAAACCGGTTGCCGGAGCTGCGCGTTGCGGCCGACCGGGTCAGTCAGCTTCTGGCGCGCTTCCCGGCCCTTTTGCACTCGCTGGCGCCCAGCCGCCCCTGAGGCGTAGCCGCACGTCTGACGCGTGTGTGGCTGCGTATCAACCGCTTCTGCCCAGTCATCATGCGCATCGAGCCTCGCCGTCGCCGTAGGGATCCCCGCGCGAAGCGCCGACCAAGGCGCCGGCGACCTTCTGCCTTGCACACGCATCGCCCGCTGGCATCACCCCTCAAGCGCCGTTCGCAGCATCGCGAGGACGCTTGACTCCCGCCGTCGGCAAATTCATTATGAGAATATAAGTTCTCCTAGAGAATAATAGGGAGCTTGGGAGGGTGCGGGGTGAAAGGCGTTCGGCTGTTGGTCGGTCGGCGCACGCCCGCAAGAAGGCCGGGAGGGGCCCCTAGCGTGAAGATCGGCAAGCAGACCGCTCCGCATCAATCCATATGCACATCGAACCCGGACACGATCATCGTGCGGGGTCATGACCTCGTCGAGGATCTGATCGGCTCGGTCTCCTTCACCGACTACACCTGGCTGCTGATCACCGGATCGCTTCCAGACGATCGCCAGCGGCGGATGCTGGATGCCACTCTGGTGGCGATCGCCGAACATGGTCTCGTGCCGAGCGTGCAGGCCAGCCGCATGACGCTGGCCGCAGCGCCGGAGGCGATCCAGGGTGCCGTCGCCGCCGGGCTTCTCGGCTGTGGGTCGGTGATCCTCGGTGCGGCCGAGACGGCGGGCCGCCTTCTCCAGGAGATCCTCACGGAGCGCGCGGACAGCGATGCGCCGCTCGAGCGCGCGGCCGAGACGGTCATGCGGCATTACCGTGCGGCCAAACGCGCGCTGCCGGGCTACGGGCACCCGCTGCATAAGGGCCGCGACCCCCGGGCCGAGCGTCTCCTGTCGCTGGCAACCGAGCTCGGGCTCGCCGGACCGCATTGCGAGGCGGCCAAGGCTGTCGAAGCGCTGATGCCGGACGTCGTCGGCAAGCCGCTGATGATGAACGTGTCGAGCGCCATCCCTTGCGTCCTCCTGGACGCGGGATATCCGCTGCTTGCTTTGAAGGGAGTGCCGCTGCTGGCGCGCACCGCCGGGCTGATCGCCCACCTCCTCGAGGAGCAGACCCGCCCGATCGGCTTCGTGCTGTCGCATGCCGGCGCGGGGGCCATCACCTATGACGGCCCTGCGCCCGCCGGCTTCGTGCCCAACGAGAATTAGGATCTGCACATGCTGAACGTGTTGAGCGGTGTTCGCATCGTCGAGCAGGGCACCTTCATCACCGGACCATGCGCCGGGATGATGCTCGCCGACCTTGGTGCCGACGTCATCAAGGTGGAATCGCAGGGCAATGGCGATCCCTATCGCAGCTTCAAGGCCGGGTTCTACAGCGCCCATTTCCAGGCCTACAACCGCAACAAGCGCGCCATCGGTCTGGACCTGAAGGACGCCGGCGAGCGGGCGATCTTCCATCAGCTGATCGCGGAGGCCGACGTCTACATCCAGAACTTCCGGCCAGGCGCGGCCCAACGGATCGGAGCGGACTACGAGACGCTGAGCGCCGTCAATCCGAAGCTCGTCTACTGCTCGATCAGCGGCTTCGGTCCGGACGGGCCCTACGCGCAGCGCCCCGTCTATGATTCCGTCGCGCAGGCCGTCAGCGGTTTCCTGAGCGTTGCCATCGATCCGGAGCAGCCCCGTTTCATCGGTC
The DNA here is from genome assembly GCF_002893625.1 of Mangrovicella endophytica. Taxonomy (GTDB): domain Bacteria; phylum Pseudomonadota; class Alphaproteobacteria; order Rhizobiales; family Rhizobiaceae; genus Mangrovicella; species Mangrovicella endophytica. The sequence goes on from NZ_PKMZ01000003.1 coordinate 189,662, forward strand.
CGGCGCTCGCCGATGCCATCACAGGCATCTATGCCGCGCTGGGAATCTCCGCCGCGCTCGTCGAGCGGGGGCGAACGGGACGCGGCAAGCGCATCGACGTCTCCATGCTCGAGGCGATGATGCATTTCGCGGTAGAGCCGTTCATGGGCTACTTCGCGCTCGGCGAGGAGCCGAGCGGCGTCGACCGCCCGCGCCTTGCCCAGGCCTTCATCGTCCGCTGCCGCGACGGCAAGCTGTTCGCCTTCCACCTCTCCTCGCTCGACAAGTTCTGGGACGCTCTGGTCGCGGCCATCGATACGCCGGAGCTGGCCACTGACCCGCGCTTCGACCAGCGGCTGAAGCGGATCGACAATTATGAAGCGCTCAACACCGCGCTGAACGCCGTTTTCGCGACCCGTGATCGCGACGCGTGGGTCCAGCGCTTCGCGGGCTTCGACGTGCCTTATGCCCCGATCAACTCCATTCCCGACGTCGTGTCGGATCCGCAGGCGCGCCACCTCGACATGATCGTGCCAGTCGCCGACCGGATCGAAGGCGCCGAGCGGACGGTGCGGCCGGCCTTCGCCTTCGACGGCGAACGGGCCTCGGCGGTGCGTGCCGCGCCGGTGGTGGACCAGCATGGCGCTGCGATCCGCGCGGCTCTCGCGCGCAGTCCAGGCGTATGGCCCGAGCGTTCGTCTGCGTCCGCGTCCACAGCCGAGGCGGCGGAGGCGGCGGCCTGATGCCAGGCAGCGGCAGACACTGACGACATTTTCTCTGGGAGGAGATCTATGGCGACACTCGCGGCCGTGCTGGCCACCACGCATCACCCCTTCTATCTCAAGGCGACCTCCGCCCCGCCAGACCAGCAGATCCCGCAGGCAGCGGAATGGAAGCGCAAGGTCGAGGCCTATCGCGAGACCCTGACGCGCGCCGAGCCCGACATCCTCGTCATGGTCGGAGCCGACCACTTCCACCAGTTCTTCCTCGACAACTATCCGACCTTTATGATCGGCAAGGCGCCGCGCTACGACGCGACCTTCTATAACGAGGAGCGCGAATTCGGCCTTCCGAAATACGTGCTGGAAGGGCACGAGGAGCTGTCGGGCTTCATGCATCGCGGGCTGCTCGACCGCGGCTTCGACTTCTCCTTCAGCCACGAGCTGAAGATCGATCACTCGATCATCTGCCCGATCATCACCACCAGGCCGGACGCCGACCTGCCGATCGTCCCGATCTACACCAACATCTTTGCCCCGCCGCTGCCGTCTCCCAAGCGGTTCTGGGACCTTGGCCGGGCGATCCGCGACATCATCGACGAATATCCGTCCGACAAGCGGATCGCCGCAGTCGGCAGCGGGCATCTGTCGCTGGAGCTCGGCGGGCCACGCCAGTTCGGCCAGACCGGTCCGGATCCGGATTTCGACCGGCAGGCGATCGAGTGGCTGTCGACCGGCAATATCGACGAGATCCTCGCCAACGTCACGCATGAGAGCATGACCAAGAGCGGCAACGCCACGCACGGCTTCATGGATCTGATCCTGATGATGGGGATCGCCGGTCCGATCGCGGCCGACTACGTCGACAACCTCGATCTCTATCATACGATGGAAGCTTACTTCACCTGGTACCCGCAGGAGAGGCCGGCATGAGCAAGTATTATGTCAACAAGTTCCTCTACACGGTCGACCGAGATCCGGAGCTGCTGCGCCGCTACAAGGAAAACCCGGCGGCACTTGTGGCGAGCTGGGAGCAATCGATCGGGCCGCGGCTGAACGATGCCGAGATGAGCACCGTCAATCATCTGACGGAGGCCGAGCGCAGAGCGTTGGTGGAGCATGATTACGTGGCGCTGTTTGAGATGGGCGCCCACTTCTTCCTCTCGCTGACCATGTTCATCGCCCTTCACGACGAGGATTGGTCGGCGCGGAGCGGCCCACTGTCGTTCCAGCGCGAATTCGCCAGGCGTCTCGAGCACTGGCTGGGCAAGGACTACCCCACCATCGCGATCTGACGCGGCGACAGGCGCCGAGCCGGGAGGACGGTTCGACGCCTTGGCCTAGCAGCGAATGCGGCCTTGCGCCGACCATCACCCACCGGGAGGGAAATCACATGAGCGCATTGCATTCGCCGCCGCTTGTCGCCGTGCCGCTGGACGCCAGCACACGCCGTTCGCGATGGACGCAGCTGGCCGTCGGCACCATCGCCATGATGGCGATCTCCAGCCCGCAATATGTCTGGGCACTGTTCGTCGGACCGCTGCAGACGAAATTCGCGGCCTCGCTGGCCGCCATCCAGATCACCATCGCGCTGTTCAGCATCTTCCAGTGCGGCTTCGGCCCCATGCACGGCTTCCTGGCGAGCCGGTTCTCGCCACAGGCCTTCGCCGCCGCCGGCGGCGTCCTCGTGGGGTTGAGCTGGATCCTGTCGGCCGAGGTGACCGACATCATGCTGTTCTACGTGACCTATGGCGTCCTCAGCGGTGTCGGGACAGGGATGATCTACGTCGCCGTCATCGAGCTGATGACGCAGTGGTTTCCCGACCGGCGCGGCCTCGCCATCGGCATCGTCTCGGGAAGCTATGGCTTCGGCGCCATCGTCACGACCTTCCCGATCGCGACTTCGCTCCAGGCGATCGGATATGAGCAGACGCTGACCATCTTCGGCCTGATCCTCGGCGGCGTCTGCGTCGCTGCGGCCCTCGGCATGCGGCGGCCGCCGCAGAACTACCTGTCCGACGTGCGGGAGGAACTGCAGCACCGCGCCGCTGCGGCGAGGAGCTATCGTACCAGCGAGATGGTCCGCCAGCCGATGTTCTGGCTGCTGTTTGCGATGATGAGCATGATGGCGACCGGCGGCCTCATGGCGATCTCCCAGATCGGCGCATTCGCCAAGGATTTCGGGATCACCCCGGCGGTCACCGTGTTCGGACTGGCCGCCCTGCCGCTCGCGCTCACCGTCGACCGGGCGATGAACGGGCTGACGCGGCCGCTCTTCGGCTGGATCTCCGATCATATCGGCCGCGAGAATACGATGGCCGTCGCGTTCACGCTGGAAGGCTGCGCCATCCTGCTTCTCCTGCACTATGGCAGCGATCCGCTGATGTTCGTCATCCTCACCGGCGTCGTGTTCCTGGGGTGGGGGGAGATCTACTCCCTCTTCCCCGCGCTTCTCGGCGATCTGTTCGGCCCCCGGCACGCCGCGAACAACTTCGGCATCCTGCTGATGGCAACCGCCGTCGGTGCGGTGTTCGGCGGCCCCCTTGCCGCCATGCTCTACGAGGCGACGCAATCCTGGACCTATGTGTTCGGAACGGTGATCGCGCTCGACTTCCTCACCGCCATTCTCGCCATCGCGGTCCTGAAGCCGATGTGCCGGCGCTGGCGCGCCGTGCCGTGACCTCTTCCGCCTGCCCCGTTCCGCTTCGGTCGAGCCGGCGGAACGGGGCAGGCGGCGCCTATACCGCGGCACCACTCGTACCCGAAGACGACCCGAGATGATTCGGAGGCCGACGTCGGAACGGGCAATGCAGAAGGGCTGCGCAGGCCGTTTGGCCAACCTGCGCAGCCCTCCCAGCAGGCAGCGGAAGCAGGCCGGAATACGCGTCCGGCCGCCTGCGCAACGATGCGGTCTACATCCTCTCGAGCGACTTCAAGGTGAGCTCCCTGCGGGCCTCTTCGGGCAGGAGGCGGCCGTCATAGGTGGTCGTCATGCGCTCGACCAGACCGTCGGCATTCAGCTCGATCGCGGTGATCCCGCGGATCTTGCCGTCGGCGCTGCGCCATTCGAAGCCGCCGCCTTTCGTGCCGCCGACGACGTGGAGCAGCGTGGCGCCGCGGCCGAACGGAACGCCGTCCGCGATCCGCCCGAGATAGCGTTCGGTGGCAGAGCGGCCGAGCAGCTGCGTCCGCAGGGCGAAATCCTCGTAGACGACGTCGGGCGACAGCAAGCCGGAGGCCGTCGTCGCATCGCCGCCGGCCAGCGCCTTCTGCAGGTCGGTGGCGATCGTCACGATCGCCGGATCCGCATTGTCCTTGACCTCAGCCTCGCGGAAGTCCGTCGGAAAGCTTGGCGCCGGCGTGCGGACCTTGTCATACACGGCGCTGGGAAAGCCGGTGCTGTCCCAGTAGTCGGCCCAGCGGATGACCTTGCCGTCCTTGAAGTCCACCGCGCCGATCAGGCGTATCTCGCCGCCGAAGAGCTCCGGCGTGTCGATGAAGGCGACAATCGCACTGTCGGGACCACCGATGATGCGAAACGGATAGGAGCGTCCCTCGCCCCACTTCGGCATGTAGGCGGCGAAGATGTCCTCCAGTGCCTTGTGGCTGTTGATCGGCCAGCCGAGGATCGCATCCGTGTAGGTCAGGAGATCGGGCGAGAACAATGACATGGTCGCGGCGACGTCGTGCCGGCTCTTGGCCGTGAAGAACGAGCGGAAGAACTCGCTCGTCTGCGGTGATGCGTGCGAAGTCTCCGCGATCTGCGGATAAAGCGGCTGATCGGCGGCCGATGCCGCCGCAGGGAACAGGAGCGCTGACACCATGAGTGCCGCCCGTATCGACTTCATTTTCTACCTCCTCCGTTTGCGGACCCTTCCGCGACGGAGGCAAACTGCGCGCGGCATGCGCGCTTGACGATGACCGCCGGTCTTGAATCCATGTCCGATCGTCTCAGGCCGGCGTCTCCCACCACGAGGCATCCTGATGTCCGAAGTCGTCTCGAACTGGGCCGTCTCGGCGGCACCCAATCTCGTCGGCGTGGCCCGGCGCCAGCTGGCGGAAGGCGAGCGCATCGCAATCGACTGCCGGGGCAAGACGGTCGTCTTCCTCGTTCTCGACGGCGAGTTCACCATGGGCCGCGGGCCGGCGACATCCACCCTTCGGCGGGGCGATGCCTGTTTCATCCGCGACCGGATGGCGCCAGATGGCTCCGGTGATGCGCTGCCGCAGGCCATATCGAGCTCGGCGACAATGCTCTGGGCCTCGTTTCATCCCGCAACGCCTGCGTTGAACACGGCGGTCCACACGCTGCCGCCCGTCATCCGTGTTCCAGCCGAAGACAGCGTATCGGCCGACGGCCTCCGCAGCATCACCGTGCTGCTGCGGCATGAATTCAACGGCGACACCTGTGGCCGGGAACTGCTGATCGGCCACCTCTGCGAGGCCTTGTTCCTTTACATCATCCGCTACTGGTACGACCGCTTCAGCAATGCCGCCTGCATCCTCGACGCATTTGGCGATCCGTCTCTGGCGAGGGTCATCGAGCACATCCACCAGAGCCCGGACCACCCCTGGACGCTCAACGAACTGGCCGGGATCGCCGGCCTGTCGCGCGCGGCCTTCGCGCGGCGCTTCCGAACCGCGATCGAGGACACGCCGCTCGGCTACATCACCCGCTGGCGGATGAGCCTTGCGTCGCTCCTGCTCGACCAGTCAGCCAGCATCGCGAAGGTCAGCGGAGAGCTCGGCTACACCTCGGAATTCGCATTCAGCCGGGCATTCAAGCGCTATCACGGGCTGTCCCCCGCGCATTACCGGGACCGCAGCGCCGGCGCGCGATAGCTTACTTCATCTCGATCAGACCCATGGCCTGAGCCACCGATACGGCCATGGTCCGGCGGCTCGCCCCGAGCTTGCCGAAGAGGTTCTTGAGGTGGAACTTCGCCGTGGCCTCGGTAACGCCGAGCTCGCGCGCGATCTCCTTGTTGCTGAGACCGACGGCGAGGAGCGATAGGACGTCAATGCAGCTCTTCATCGCCAGGCGTCAGGCCGGCGAGCGCCCGCAGCCGCCACATGCGGTCTGTCCACCAGCGCTCGAAGGCGTTGGCGCCAGGGTCGAGCGGTAGGTCGAGGACCATCGCCCGGCTGACTCGCGAGCGCGACCATTGGAGGCCAAAACCCGGCGCCGCGCCGCCATAGAGCTGCAGCATCGTCAGGCTCGAGACGCCGCGGATCGCACCCGCTTCGTCCCGCAGGACGATCCAGCCGGGCGCGTCGCTGCCGCCGCCCGGCATCGCAAAGAACATGGGCCGGCCGCAGACCGTCAGCGTCCAGCGCCCATCCGGGCTCCTCTCGGTGACATAGGGCTCGCCGCAGGCAAGCCGGCCCTCGGGTACAAGAAGGACGACGAGCACCGGCAGAGTCGCAACCAGCATCAGACGACAGTACCGCCACCAGTGCCAACGCCTTGGTGCCGCATCCGTCATGGCTCCCCCAGATGCCGTTCAGTCGGCCCCGCGCTCAGCTCGCGAGGATGGTCCCGGTCTTCATACAGGCCGAGCGGAAACCTGTCGCCGTCCTGGCATCCGGCAGTCGCAGACCCAGCCTGGGATTAAGTGGTGGTATCGGCCAATGAAGCGTCGCGCCGCGACATCGTCAACGGCGGGTCCGTGCCGGGCGACGGTGCCGCTCAGAGCTCCGCCACCGGCACGGCGTCAGCCGGCGCCGCAGGCGTCCGCGCCGCGGTCGCGCCGGCGCGCGGCACCAGAAGGGCCATGACCAGCGTCAGGACCGAGACGGCGAACATCGCCCAGAAGGTCAGGTGCAGCGAATGGGCGAGAGCTGCCTGCGTCGCGGCGTCGACAGCGCCGCCCGGCTCGTCGAGCAGGCGCTGGATCTTGTCGAAGCTCGTCGGCAGTGCGCCGCCGCTTCCCCCATGCGCCAGGCTGAGATTGAAGACGGCGCCCAGCGCCGTCGCGCCGAGCGTGGAGCCGAGATTGCGCGAGAAGATGTTGGAGGAGGTGGCCGCGCCGCGCTCGCTCCAGCCCACCGTGCTCTGGATGGTGACGATCGCAGCGTTGGACAGGAACCCCATGCCGAAGCCGACGATGATCGATCCGGCCGCCGCGATTTCAGGCGGGTAGCCGGGGCGCAGGAACAGGAAGACGCTTGCTCCGATCGGCAGGAGCATGGCGCCGATCAGCAGAATCCGCCTGAGGCCGAAGCGCTTGAAGTTGTGGGCGGCGATGGTGGCCGCGATCGGCCAGCCGAGCACCATGGCGGTCAGCGTGAAGCCGGCGACGAGCGGGCTCTGGCCAAGCACGCCCTGCACATACATCGGCAGGAACGTGCTGAGCCCGATGATGGTCATGCCGCTGAGCAGCGTCGTGGCATTGACGGTGGCGATCGAACGATGCGCCCAGAGCTTCAGGTCCACCATCGGGTCGCGTGCGGTGCGCTCGTGCAGGATGAAGGCCGTGCCGGTGACGAGCGCGACGGCGAGCGCCAGAAGAGCCGTGCGGCCCGAATTGCCGACCTCCGTCAGCGCCACCATGAAGGCCGCCACCGCCACGGCGAAGAGGGCTGCGCCGAGCGCATCCACCTTGCGCGACTGGTGCGCCACGTTCTCATGCAGGAAGGCGATGAAGCCGAGGCCCGCGGCAATGCCGATCGGCACGTTGATCCAGAAGATCCACGCCCAGCTCACATGCTGGATGATCAGCCCGCCCGCGAGCGGTCCGGCAACGGAGGAGATGCCCCAGATACTGGCGAGCCAGCCCTGCACCTTGCCGCGCTCCTCGATCGAATACAGGTCGCCGACGACGGTGAGAGCCACAGGCTGAATCGCCCCGGCCCCAAGCCCCTGGACGAGGCGGAAGGCGATAAGCGAAGGCATCGACCAGGCGAACCCGCACAGCACCGAACCGATCAGGAAGATCGCGATACCGAAGAGCAGGATCGGCCGGCGGCCATAGAGATCGGCAAGCTTGCCGAAGGCGACGGTCATCGCCGTCTGCGCCAGCAGGAAGGACGAGAACACCCAGGAATAGAGATGCAGGTCGCCGAGCTGCGCGGCGATCTGCGGCATCGCGGTCGAGACGATGGTGGCCTCGATGGCGATCATCGCCATGGCGGCCATAATTGCGGCAATAATGAAGGGGCGGCGAAGGGTTCGCGTGTCAGGCATGGATCCGGTCGGGCTGAGGCTGAGGGGGATAAGCCCCACGCGTCCGGGCAGGGACGGCGGCGGCGACGCCGGGGTCCGACCGCGGAGCGGGCGATAAGGGAGCCTTTCAAATCCGACATAGGCCTGCCCGGCCTGTCTGGCAAGCCGAGCCCTGGCCGGACGAGCCGCAGCACGCCGATGTGATGCGCGCTGCGGCCATACCTCGTTTCTCGGCGCTATTCGGCCGCGGCCTGCACGAGACTGCCGGAGAGATGGGCCACGACCTCGTCGACATGCATGACGTCGCAGTACTTATGATGGAGGTCGAAGAGGTTCATCTTGTGCACGAGTTCGTGCCGGTCGAAGCTGCACTCCTCCACGAGGCTGACATGCAGCCCGGCCGAATAGCCGTCGACGCAGCTGGAGCGCACGCAGCCGCTGGTGCTCTCGCCGCAGACGATCAGGCTCCTGACGCCGAGAAGGTTCAGGTGCGAGACCAGCGGCGTGCCCTGGAAGATGCTGGCGCGCTGCTTACGGATGACGATGTCGCCCTCCTGAGGGGCGAAATCGCTCCAGATCTCGAAGTCGTCCGGCAGGCGCTCGCCGGCCGACGCCTTCCGGCGCCGTGTCGCGCCGCCGCCGGAGGGCGCCGCCATCGGCCGGTTGTCCGAGGTGCAGTAGATAACGGGAATACCCGCACCACGTGCTGCGGCCAGCAGCCGCTTGGTCGGCTCGATCGCCCGGTGGGCGTAGAGGCCGCAGCTGCTTGGATACCGGTCGATCAGGCTGACCGGCGGTACCGGCCCGCCGCGATAGGCGAGATTGTAGAGGTCGATCATCACCAATGCCGGTGACGGACCGACGAAGGTCTCGCGCCGGTAGGGCGCGTAGATCTGGATGAGATCGTCGGGCACGACATCGGCCCAGGCATGGTCCTCGAAGCGGTCGGGCGTCATGGCGTCGTCCTCGATGGGCGGATCAGTAGGCGGCTGGCGTCTCGGCTGCGTGACGGGGCCGTCATTCGGCGGCGATCCGGCTGGTCATGCCTTGGCCAGAGGGAAGCTCGAACATGCCCGCGTCGAGGCCCTCGAGGTAGTCGAGCACTTCCCCGCTCGGCCGGACATTGGCGTATTTGGCGTGCATGTCGCAGAGATTGATCGCGTGGCTCGCCTGGCTGCGGTCGAAGCAGCCGTCCTCGACGACGGTCAGGCGGAAGTTCTGCGAGAAGGCGTCGAGCACCGTCGCCCGCACGCAGCCCGACGTGGTGGTGCCGGTGACGATCAGGCTGTCGCAGCCGAGCAGCTGGAGGTAGGACTGCAGCGGCGTGCCGGCGAAGCCTGACGGCTTGAGCTTGCGCACGACGATATCCTGCGGGCCGGGCGCGATCTCGTCGACGATGTCGTTGCCGTCGCGGTTGCTGACCTCCGTCACCGGCGCCTCGCCACGGCGGCTGGACTTCCAGCTCCACGAGCCGGAGTCCCAGTTGTCGGCGCGGCGCGTCCCGGTCGTGTAGATCACCGGGATACCCTTGCTGCGGCTGGCGGCGATGAGCTTCTGCAGCACCGGGATCGCATCCCAGGCGTCCTCGCCACAGGAGGTGCGCCACTTCTTGATGCTTTCGAGGATCGGCTTGGGCTCCTCGTCGCAGAAGGCGTAGTTCACGTCGATGATGAGGAGCGCCGGGCGCTTGCCCCACGCCGCCAGTGCGCCGAAGCCGGCCGCGGCGAAGACCGCCTTGTCGCGCTCGGTCAGGAACCTGTCCCAGATGCGTTCGCTCATGTCAGTCCTCTTTCACGGGTTGAGGGGAGGGGCTGGCCGCACCGGCGGCGGCGGCGCTGAGCCGCCCCATCCGCGTGGCATAGGCGGAGAAGCCGAAGGTGGCGGCGACCAGCACCGTGCCGCCGGCCAGGAAGGCGCTGGTGAGGCCGATGAAGCTGCCGAGAACGCCGAACAGCGCCGGGCTGACCGTCTGGGAGAAGCGGTTGACGAGCAGCCTGAGGCCCATCAGCTTGCCGTGCTGGCTCTCTCCGACGGCATCCACCATGATCATCATGCTGACGGGCAGGTTGACGCCAGCGGCCGCTCCGAGAACGAACATCAGGACGTAGGTCAGCACGACATTGGGGGCGGCGGCCGGCGTCAGCACCACGCAGAAGGCGGCGATCAGCCCGGCGACGGTGAGGATGCGCTCCAGCGTGAAACGCCGCATCAGCGACTTGATGACGAAGCGGCTGAGCATGCCCGCCAGACCCTGCCATGACAGGATCGAGGCGATCTGCAGCGCCGAGTAGCCGAACTGGTCGAGATAGACCGGCAGGAACCCGCTGTAGAGCGCCTGGATGTACATGATGATGAAGGTGCCCACGAGGCCGAACTGCACCGGGCGATGGGCGGTGAGGTCGAGGCCGCGGCGGTAGCTGGCGGTCACGCCCCGCAGGGACATGATGGCGCGGATCTCGCCGTCCTGCGGAACGGGATGCGGATAGCGGCGGCTGAACCAGGCGAGCAGTAGCATGAAGGCGGCGGTTGCGACGGACGCGACCACGAAGGTGAACCGGTAGCCCTCGGCCGGAACGGCAAAGCCGGAGGCGATCAGCCCGCCGATGAGCGGACCCAGCATCCCGCCCCCGGACATCCACATCGAATAGGTGGTGATCGACCGGTTGCGGGTGTCCCGATCGCCGCTCGACACCAGCACCTGCAGGGCCGAGGCCATGATGATGATGCAGGCGCCCATGAAGAGCTGCGAAACGGCGAGCATCGGCACGCTTGCCGCAAACACGGTGTTCAGCAGCGAGATCAAGAGGAACACCGATCCGACCTGCAGCATCTTCATCGGCCCGATCGAGTCGATCAGCTGCCCCGTCGGCATGGCGATGATGATGGGCAGCAGCGCGCGTGACGTGACGATGAAGCCGATGGCGAGGGTCGAGGCACCCATCGACGCGGCATAGAGCGTGAAGAAGGGCGCCGCCATGCCGGTGATGGTGAAGAACAGCCCGCCACCGAAGATGCCGAAGCGCCGGAACGTGTCAGTTTGCATAGTGGCAAGCCGTTTCCCGTGTCGCCGAATAGGGCTTCAGGACCATCTTGTGGCTGCGGCAGTAGTCGGTTGCCTTCGGGCATCGCGATGCGAAGGAGCAGCCCGGCGGCAGGCTCAAGGGGCTCGGCAGCTCGCCCGACAGCGGCGTCTGGACCCGCGCCGCCTCGGCGGCCGGATCGGGGATCGGCATCGCCGCGATCAGCGCCTGCGTGTAGGGATGGGCGGGCGTGTGGAAGACCTCGTCGGCCGAGCCGTATTCCACCACTTCACCGAGATACATGACGGCGATCATGTCGGCGACGTAGCTGACCGTCAGCAGGTCGTGGGAGATGAAGACGAAGCTGACCCGCAGCTGCTGCTTCAGATCCATCAGGAGATTGATGATCTGCGCCCGCACGGAGACGTCGAGCGCCGAGGTCGGTTCATCCGCCACCACGACCGACGGCTTCAGCGCAAGCGCGCGGGCGATCGCGACGCGCTGGCGCTGGCCGCCGGAAAGCTGGCTCGGATAACGGTGCATGTAGCTCTCGTCGAGCCCGACCTGGCCCAAGAGTTCGCGCACGCGGTCCTCGCGCTCAAGGCGCGTTCCCCAGCCGGTGACGATCAGCGGTTCCTGGATGATGCTGGACAGCGTCATCTTCGGGTTGAACGAGGATGCCGGGTCCTGAAAGACCATCTGCGCGATGCCGTCGATGAAGATGTCGCCGGAGGTCGCCGGATCGAGGCCGAGCAGCAGCCGGGCGACGGTGCTCTTGCCGCAGCCGGATTCGCCGACGATCCCGAGCGTCTCGCCCCGGCGGATGCGCATGGAGATGCCGTTCACCGCCCGCACGGTCGGCGGCTTGCGCCAGGGCAGCGCGCTGCGGCCGGTGAAATGCTTGTGCAGGTTGTTGATCTCGACGGCGACGCGGTCATCGCCGGGGATGCCCGTCGGCGCCAGCGGTTCCACGAGCGGGCGCTCCACCGTTCGATCCGCGCCGAGGCCTTCCGGCAACCAGCAGGCGGCGACATGATCGTTTCCGCGCGCGGCAAGCTCGGGCGCTTCCTCGAAGCAATGCCTGTGGGCGCCGGGGCAGCGGTCCTTGAAGGCACAGCCGGTCACCGGCCGCTTCATGTCTGGCGGGAATCCGGGAATCTGCGCGAGGCGCCGCCGCTCCTGCTGATCGACCGGCGGGATCGTGTCGAGCAGGCTCTGCGTATAGGGATGCTGCGGACGGGCGAAGATGTCCCCGACCGGGCCGAATTCAGCCAGCCGCCCGGCATACATCACGCCGACCTTGTGGGCGAAGCGGGCGACGAGGCCGAGATCGTGGGTGATGAAGATCATCGCCGCGCCGGTCTCCGCCGTCAGCTCCTTCAGGAGCTCGACGATCTGGGCCTGGATCGTCACGTCGAGAGCCGTGGTCGGCTCGTCGGCGATTACCAGCCGCGGCCGGCACGACAGCGCCATGGCGATCATCACGCGCTGCCGCATGCCACCGGACATCTCGAACGGATAGGCATCGATGCGGCGGGACGGATCGGGAATGCCGACGCGATCGAGCCAGCTGATCGCCTCGGCCCGCGCCGCGTCCCGGCGCAGCCGCAGATGCCGCATGATCGGCGGCACCATCTGGTCGGCGATCCGCATCACCGGATCGAGCGAGGACATCGGATCCTGGAAGATCGTGCCGATCTTGGCGCCGCGGATGTCGTTGAGCTGGCGCTCGCTCATCCGGTTGAGGTCGTGCCCCTCGAGGTTGATCTCGCCGGCGACGACCTTGCCGGGATGGGCAAGGAGGCGCAGCAGCGACATCGCCATGGCGCTCTTGCCGGAGCCGGATTCGCCGACGATGGCGACGCGCTCGCCGGCCTCGATCTGCAGCGAGACGCCGTTGACCGCCTTCACCGTGCCGGTGTCCGTGACGAAATGCGTGTGCAGATCGCGGACGTCGAGAAGCGGCTCCCGGATGGGGACATGTAGGTTCATGGGTTCGCTTCCGGGCTGGAGCCGAGGGGCTATTTCCGCGAGCGCGGGTCGAGGACCTGCCGGATCCCGTCCGACAAGAAGTGCAGGCTGATCGCGATCAGCAGGATGACCGCGCCCGGCAGCGTCGAGATCCACCACGCCTGTTCCAGGTAGGACTGGCCGTCGCGGATCAGATTGCCGAGCGAGGGGGCCGGCGGCATGATGCCGAGCCCGAGGAAGCTGAGGCCCGCCTCCACGAGGATGGCGTTGGCCGCCGCGATGGAGGCCGCCACCAGCAGGGAGGCGATGGTGTTCGGCACGATGTGCCGCGTCATCAGCCACAGATGCGATGCCTTGACCGTGCGGGCCGCGTCGATATAGGCGCGGGACCGCAGGCTGAGCGCCATGGAACGCTGCAGCCGGATGAAGCGCGGGACGTCCGACAGCGAGATCGCCAGCACCACGGGCAGCATGCCCGTTCCCATGACGGAGACGAGGCCGATCGCGAGCAGCAGCGACGGAAAGGCCAGGAAGATGTCGGTGATCGTCATCATCACCCGATCGATGGCCCCGCCGAAGAAGCCCGCGAGCGTGCCGACGACGAGGCCAACGATCAGCGACAGCAGGGCGACGGCGAAGCCGACGAACATGGAGATCTGAATGCCCGCCAGCGTCCGGCTGAAGATGTCGCGGCCCATCCTGTCGGTGCCGAACAGATGCTCCAGCGAGGGCGCCTTGGTCATCGCCCGCAGGTTGGTCTCCAGAGGGCCGGCGATCGGCAGGACCGAGCGGAACGTCGTCAAGAGCAGGATCGGGACGAGGATCATGAGCGCCAGCTGGACACGCCGGTTGGCGAGCAGCCTGACGATGCCGTTGAAGCGCGACAGGTCGATCGAGACGGTGCGGCGGGCGGGCAGCGGAATGGAGAAATGAGCCAAGCCGGCCTCCCGCTTCAGAATTGCACGCGCGGGTCGAACACCCGGTAGATCAGGTCGGTGGCGAAGTTGATGGCCACGAAGATCAGCGCGTAGAAGACGATCAGCGTCTGCACCATCTGGTAGTCGCGGCTGTTCATGCCGCCGACCAGAAGATTGCCGATCCCCGGCAGCGTGAAGATGAACTCCACGATCACCGTGCCGTTGAGGAGATTGCCGAAGCTGAGGCCGATCACGGTGACGATCGGCAGCGCGGCATTCTTCAGCGCGTGGCGGAACAGGACGCGCAGCTCGGACCAGCCCATCGAGCGGGCGGTGCGCACATAGTCCTCGCTGAGCACCTCCAGCACCGATGTGCGGGTGATCCGGGCGAGCGTTGCCACCTGCGCCATGGAGAGAACCAGAACGGGCAGCGCGATGCGCCGGAGAAGATGGGCCGGATCGTCGATCGAGACCGTGCCGCTGGCGGGGAACCAGCCGAGCGTCAGCGAGAAGATCAGGAGGCAGACGAGCGAGGTCCAGAACGAGGGCATCAGATCCAGCACCATCGCGACTCCGGTGATGGCATTGTCCAGCATGCGGTGGCCCTTGTGCGCCGTGAAGGCGGCGAGCGTGCCGAGCGGGATCGAGATCAGCACCGTCAGGACGATCGTGCCGACGGCGATGGAGACCGTCACCGGCAGCGCACCGAGGATCAGCCCGATGATCGGCAGCTTGGTCGTGACGGTGTTGCCGAAGTCGAAGGTGGCGAGATGGCCGAGATAGTTCAGATACTGGACGAAGAGGGGCGCATCGAGCCCCATCTGGCTGCGCATGCGGTCCAGCGCCTCGCCGGAGAGATTGTCGCCGGCGATCGCCGAGATCGGATCGCCGGGGATCATCCGCATGGTGAAGAACACCAGGGTGACGACACCGAGCACCGTCGTGAAGAGCTGCGCAAAACGCTTGAGGCTGTAGACCAGCATGGGGCGGTCCTCCGTCCTACTCGTCGACTTCCCAGAAGTTGACTTGCGCCAGGTAGTTGATGTTGACGCCGGTGACGTTGGTCTTGCTGGGCCAGTAGACGTTGTTGGCCGTCGAGGGGACGTAAGGCAGATCCGTCATCGCGATCGTCTGCGCCTTGGCGTAGAGCTCCATCCGCTTTTCGGGATCGGCTTCGGCGCGCGCGGCTTCGATGGTCGCGGTCAGTTCGGGATTGTCGTACTGGGCGCCGTTCAGCCCCTTCGGCGACCTGTTGTCCGGATGCAGGTAGCTGAACAGGATCATGTCGGGGTTGATCGCCGGCAGCAGCCGGGTCGCCGTCATGAACTCACCCTTGTTGCGCCGCTGGTTGTAGGTCGGCGTGTCGACCAGCTCGAGCTCCATCTTGATGCCGACCTGGCTGAGATAGTCGATCTCGAACTGCTGCTGCTCGGTGACGCCCTGCGCCGATGTGTTGAGCGCCTTGAGGGTGAAGCCGTCGGGATAGCCGGCCTCGGTCAGGAGCTGCTTGGCCTTCTCCGGATCATATTCGTAGCGCGGCGCGTCCTTGGCGAAGACCTCCATCCACGGCATCATGATCGAGTAGGCCGGCGCCTGCAGCGACGGCGCGATGGCCGCGGTGATGGCGGGATAGTCGATGGCGTAGGCGATCGCCTGGCGGACACGCACATCCTTCAGGATCGGATCGGACAGGTTCATGACCTTCAGCGTCGCCGCGTAATTGTCGACGTGGTTCATCTTGAACCCGGCGTCCTTGAGGATCTGGAGCTGCTCTTCCTTGTTCTGCCGCATCAGGAGATCGATCTCGCCATTGCGCAGAGCAATGGCCGCCGTGGCGTCGTCCTTGATGATGTGGAAGTCCAGCGTTTCGATCGGCGCCGGCCCCTTGTAGTAGCCCTTGTGCCGCTTCAGCACGATGCGTGAATTGACGTCGATCGACTCGAGATAATAGGGGCCGGTCCCGACCGGCTGCCAGCGGACCTGGTCGCCGGCCGCCTCGATGGCTTCCTTCTTGACGATCTGCCCCTGATGGTAGTTCGCCACCGTATGGAGGAAGCCGCCATTCGGCTGCTTCAGCTTGATGACGACGGTGTAGGGGTCGGGCGCCTCCATCGTCTCGATGCCGGTGAGTTCTGCGATGTACGGCGAGGCCGTCGCCGGATCGAGGATGCGCTTGTAGCTGTAGAGAACGTCGGCTGCGGTGAACTCGCCATACCCCTTCTGCCACTGCACGCCCTTGCGCAGATGGAAGGTCCAGGTCGTGTTGTCCTTGTTTTCCCAGGATTCGGCGAGATCCGGCACGATGGCGCCGGTCTTTCCGTCATAGGTGGTCAGGCCGCTGAAGACGTTGAAGGCGATGTTTTCGTTCTCGATCCGGAAGATGTTGGCGGGGTCGAATCCCGCCGGATCGTCGTAGAAGCGCACGTCCAGCGTCTTGTCCTCGGCCGCGCCGGCAACGGAGGCCGAGACGACGGCGCCGGGTGAGAGCAAGGTGGCGGCGAGAAGGGCGGCGTACAGCCTGGATCGGCCAGAGGATGTCATCGAACGATTCCCTGCGATGCGCGGCGCTGGAGGGGAGAGGCCGCCTGCAAATGGAAGGGGATGCCTGCGCGGGGCGTCGCGCGAGGCGCGGCAGGCACTATCCGGCCTTCAGCATCGGCTGCTGGACCGCCGTGCTGGCGAGGTAGTCCTTCGCCATGTCGAGGGAGACGACGTCGGCATACTTGTGATGCATGTCGTAGAGGTTGATGTAGTGCGAGGCTTCGGTGCGATCGAAGACGCACTCCTTGACGACGCCCATGCGGAACCGCGCCGTCGCGCCATCCACCACCGAGGCGCGTACGCAGCCGGACGTCGTCTCGCCGCAGACGATCAGCGTATCCACGCCGAGGCTCTGCAGCTGGAAGGCCAGCGGCGTGCCCTGGAAGGCCGAGGGCGCCGCCTTCTCGATGACGAGCTCGCCGGCGATCGGCTTGACCTCGTCGACGATCTGCCAGCCCTTTTCGATCATCTCCTGGGGCATTGTCGGCTTGGCGCGCTTGCGGCGGCCCCAGTGGTTGACGCCCGAATGCAGTCCCTTGACGTGGATGACGGGCACGCCGGCCTCGCGCGCCACTGCCAGCAGCTCGGCGGTCCTGTCGACGGCCTCCCAGCCTTCCAGGCCGGTCGATCCCATCCAGGTCTTCATGGAATCGAAGATGTCTTCGCGCTTCAGGCCGAGCACCGAGTAGTAGATGTCGATCAGGAGCAGCGCCGGCTTCTCGCCAAAACCGTTCAGCTCCTTCTTGCCCCACAGCTCACTGTGCTTCCTGTCGCGCTCCGAGAGGAACGGCTCCCAGCCATATTCCATGTCGCTCGTCTCCGTGAGGTCCTGAGAAGGCGTGGCAGCTGAGCGTGGCGGTGCCTGCACCGCAGCCACCGGACTGCCATCGCACCAGCAGAACTGCCCACTTCTTGATCACCTGAGACCAATGCTAAGAAAATCGACACAGCAAGGTCAAACGAGGATTTCCATGGGTTTTCATAAGCTCTACTAATACGTGCCATGCACGTGCCGCCCCTTCACCTGCTGCGCTCCTTCTCGGAAGCCGCCCGTCTCGGAAGCTTCTCGCGCGCCGCAGCGTCGCTGAATGTCACCCAATCGGCGGTCAGCCAGCAGATCCGCCAGCTTGAGCTGCAGGTCGGCACGCCGCTGTTTCAGCGGGCAGGGCGGCAGATCGCTCTCACCGACTTCGGCCGCGTCTATCTCGAACTGGTCGGGGGGCCCATCGCCGCACTGGAGGAGGGGCATACGGCGCTGAGGGCGATGACCGGGCGCAGCTCCGTCGTGCTGCGGCTGTCGCGATCCTTCGGGATGCAGTGGCTGGCGCCGCGCATGCTCGATATCGCGCAGCGGCACCCGGAGATTTCCGTGACGTCGCTGTTCCTGAATCCGGGCGACGGGCTGGATGCCAATGGCAGCGACGCGCTGGTGCTGTCGAGCAACCGCGCGAGCGAACTGGCCGACTTCATCGTCGAGCCGCTCTTTGTCACCACCCTCTGCCCGGTGGCAGCGCCGGACTTCGGCCCGGTCGACATCGAGCGCCTCGCCGACTATCCGATCATCCACACGCTGCGCCGCTACAATGATTGGCAGACCTGGTGCGCCGCCGCCGACATTCCGTTCGTGCCGCGCGACCACGGATGGTCGTTCGAGAGCTCCAGCATGTCCTATGCGGCCGCCGAGCACGGGCTCGGCATCGTCATGGCGGAGCTGGAATTCGTTGCGCCCGCCATCGCGCAGGGGCGTCTGCGGCCGATCTCACCGATCCAGGCGATCTCGGAACATCATTTCCATATCGCCTATGCGCGCAGCCGCTTCAGCCGTCCTGCCCTTCGCACCTTCCGGACGTGGATGGAGGAGCAGGCGGAGGCCACGCGTCTGACGGATACCTGACGGTCCGCAGCGAGAGGGCGGGATGACCCCGCCGCTCCAGATGGCGCCTTAGGACGAGCGCTGCGCCAGGTTGGCAGCGAGCGTGATCGCAGCGGTGAAGGCGCCGGTCTGCGCGATGCCCTTGCCGACGATGTCGAAGGCGGTGCCATGCGCCGGCGTGGTGAACACCGTGTCGAGGCCGGCCGTCACTGTGACGCCCTTGTTGAAGCCCTTCAGCTTCGTCGCGATTTGCCCTTGGTCGTGATACATCGCGACGACGCCGTCATAGGCCCCGGAGAAGGCCTTGAGGTAGACCGTGTCGGCCGGGAACGGGCCCTCGCAGGCAATGCCGTCTTCGCGCGCCGTCGCCTCCACCGCGGGGCGGATGATGTCGATCTCCTCCGTGCCGAAGAGGCCGTTCTCGCCGCCATGCGGGTTCAGCGCCGCCACCGCGATGCGGGGCGCGGCGATGCCGGCCTTTCGCATCATCCGGTCCGACAGGCGGATGGCGTCGCGGATCGCCGGGCCGGTCACGCCGTCCACGGCCTGGCGCAGCGAGACATGCGAGGTGACGCGCGACATCCACTGATTGTCGAGGACGTTCATCTCGCTGAAATAGGTCGTGTGGCCGAGGAGATGGGCGAACATCTTGTGCTCGTCGGGGAAGCGCCAGCCGCCGTCATACATCGCCCGCTTGTTGAGCGGCGCGAAGGAGACCGCGTCGACCTCGCCGGCCTTGGCAAGGTCGATTGCACGCGCCAGCGTGTCGCCGGTCAGCCGGCCGGACTCAGACGAGACGACACCGGCCGGATAGAGGGCGGGATCGATGTTGCCGAGATCGATGAGCGGCACGCTCGAGGCGTTCCAGTCGATCTCCCGCGGCGAGGCGACGGTGCGGATGTCCAGCGAGACGCCGGCCTGGCGCGCGCCGAGCTCCAGCACGCGGCGGTCGCCGACCACCAGAAGCCGGCAGGGCGGCAGGCCGCTGCGGTCGGCGAGGATCTTGGCGAGGATTTCCGGGCCGATGCCGGTGCAGTCGCCGGGTGTCAGAGCGATGACGGGGCTGTTCATCCGATCTCTCCTCAAGTCGCCGCGACAGCGTCGTCGGCCGCCGCGACGGCGTCGTCGGCCGCTGCGACGGCGTCGGCAATCGCCTGGCCGCAGCTTTTCGTGTTGGCCGAACCCTTCAGGTCGCCGGTGCGCGTCGTCGGATCGGCCAGCGTCGCCTCGATCGCCTTGAGGATCGCGGCCGCCGCCTCGGCATGGCCGAGATGCTCCAGCATCATCGCGCCGGCCCAGATCTGGCCGACCGGATTGGCGATCCCCTTGCCCGCGATGTCGGGCGCCGAGCCGTGCACCGGCTCGAACAGCGAGGGGAATTTGCGCTCCGGATTGATGTTGCCGGAGGGCGCGATGCCGATCGTGCCGGTGCAGGCCGGCCCGAGATCGGACAGGATGTCGCCGAAGAGGTTGGATGCGACTACCACATCGAAGCGGTCCGGGTTCAGGACGAAGCGGGCACAGAGAATATCGATGTGGTCCTTGTCCCAGCGCACGTCCGGATAGTTCGCGGCCATCGCCTCCACCCGCTCGTCCCAATAGGGCATGGTGATGGAGATGCCGTTCGATTTCGTTGCCGAGGTCAGGTGCTTCTTCGGGCGCGAGCGGGCGAGCTCGAAGGCGAAGCGCAGGATGCGGTCGACGCCGATCCGGCTCATCACCGTCTCCTGCACGACGATCTCGCGCTCGGTGCCGGGGAACATCTTGCCGCCGATGGAGGAATATTCCCCTTCGGTGTTCTCGCGCACCACCATGAAGTCGATGTCGCCGGGCTGGCGATTGGCGAGCGGCGCCGGCACGCCCGGCATCAGCCGCACCGGGCGCAGATTCACATACTGGTCGAATTCGCGTCGGAACTGGATCAGCGATCCCCACAGCGAGACGTGGTCGGGCACGGTCGCCGGCCAGCCGACGGCGCCGAAGAAGATCGCGTCGTGCCCGCCGATCTGCGCCTTCCAGTCGTCCGGCATCATCTTGCCATGCTGGAGGTAGTAGTCGCAGGAGGCAAACTCGAACTCGTCGAAGGAGAGCTCAAGGCCGAAGCGCTTGGCCGCGGCCTTGAGAACCCGCACACCCTCCGGCATGACCTCAGTGCCGATGCCGTCGCCCGGAATGACCGCGATGCGCTGTGCCGTCATGGCTTCGCCCTTCCGTGTCAGTTGTTGTCACCGAGGATCGCGGCGACCACCGCGTCCGTCACCAATCGGGTCGTCGCCTTGCCGCCGAGGTCGGGCGTGTGCAGCGCCGGATCGGCCGTCACCCGCTCCACCGCGCGCATCAGGCGCGCTGCCGCAGCGGCCTCGCCGAGATGATTGAGCATCATCGCCGCCGACCAGAAGGTGCCGACCGGATTGGCTACCCCCAAGCCGGTGATGTCGAAGGCCGAGCCGTGGATCGGCTCGAACATCGACGGAAACTGCCGCTCGGGATTGAGGTTCGCGGTCGGGGCGATGCCGATCGAGCCCGCCAGGGCGGCGGCGAGGTCGGAGAGGATGTCGGCGTGCAGGTTGGTGGCGACGATCGTGTCGAGCGAAGCCGGCTTCAGGGTCATGCGCACGGTCATCGCATCGACCAGCATCTTGTCCCAGGTCACGTCCGGGAAGTCAGCCGCGACCTCGGCGGCGATGTCGTCCCACATCACCATGCCGTGGCGCTGCGCGTTCGACTTGGTGACGACGGTCAGGAGCTTGCGCGGCCGCGAGCGCGCCGTCTCGAAGGCAAAGCGCATGATGCGTTTCACCCCGGCGCGGGTGAAGATCGCGACGTCGGTGGCGACTTCCTCCGGCAGCCCGCGATGCGAGCGACCGCCCTGACCGGCATATTCGCCTTCAGAGTTCTCGCGCACGATCACCCAGTCGAGATCGCCCGCGCCGACAGCGGCGAGCGGCGAGCGGATGCCCGGCAGGATGCGGGTTGGGCGGACATTGGCGTATTGGTCGAGCGGCTGGCAGATGGCCAGGCGAAGGCCCCAGAGCGTCAGGTGGTCCGGCACGTCAGGCGCGCCGACGGCGCCGAAGAGGATCGCATCGAAGGCGCGCAGGCGCTCGACGCCGTCCGCCGGCATGAAGGTGCCGGTCTGCTTGTAGCGGTCGGAGCCCCAGTCGAAATCCTCGAGCTGGAGCTCGAAGCCGCCGTCGCGCTGGGCGGAAGCGCGCAGCGCCTCGACGCCAGCCGCCACTACCTCGATGCCGATACCATCGCCCGGAATGACCGCGATTGAATGCCGCCGCATGAATGCTCTCCCATCTCCCGGCTCACATCTCGTCCCATTCGAAACGCCAGTCAATCGAAAATCGTTGACAATTTACAGAACGAGTTGTGCAATCCTCGCCGGGAGGATTGCTCATGACAGATGCACAAACGGGACGGGTCGAGGGTGTCGGTGCCGCGACGGCGGAGCTGATGCCGGGCTTCGCCATCGAGCGCGTGAAAACCGACGGTGCCGAGATAAACTGCGTGATCGGCGGCTCCGGGCCGCCGCTGCTGCTGCTGCACGGCAATCCGCTGACCCTCGTCAGCTGGCACCGCGTCGCGCCGATGCTGGCGGAGCACTTCACCGTCGTGGCGCCGGACCTGCGCGGCTATGGCGACAGCTCCAAACCCGATGGGGGCGAAGACCATGCCGCCTATTCGTTCCGGGCCATGGGCGAGGACAATTTCGCCGTGATGCGGCACTTCGGCTTCGAGCGTTTCCCCGTCGCCGGACATGACCGTGGCGCACGCGTTGCCTTCCGCATGGCGCTCGACCGGCCGGAGGCCGTCGAGAGGCTGGCCGCCCTCGACATCATCCCGACCTATGATCTCCTGTCGAATGTCACGATGGGCTGGGCGATGGAGAGCTACCACTGGTTCTTCATGGCGCAGAAGGCGCCGTTCCCGGAGAAGCTGATCGGCGCCGACCTCAATTATTACATCAACTACAAGCTCAACAAGAAAGGTGTGGGGCTGTCGATCTTCGATCCCCGTGCCTTCGCCGAATATGCGCGCTGCACGACGGCCGAGCAGATCCACGCCGTCTGCGAGGATTATCGCGCGACGGTGACGCTCGATTACGCCTTCGACAAGGCCGATCGCGAGGCGGGCCGGCGCATCGCCTGCCCCGTCTTCGCGCTGTGGGGCTCCAACAGCCATGTCGGGCGGCATCTGAAGCCGGATGCGGCCTGGCGCGGCTGGGCGGACGATTACCGTGGCTTTGCGATCCCGACAGGGCATTATCCGGCCGAGCAGCGTCCGGATCTCGTCGGGCCGATGCTGCGCGACTTCTTCTCCGGCCGCGAGCCGGAAGCCCCGGCAGAAGGCTGAGACATGGCAGCAAGCGCGATCGATCCCGCCGAGGCCAAGCGGCGGGTCCACGCACCGGGACAGGAGATCGCGCTTCTGGATGTGCGCGAGCACGGCCAGTACGGGGAGGGGCATCCCTTCCTCGCCATACCGTGCCCCTTCAGTCGCCTCGAAGCCCTGGTTCCGACGCTGGTACCCCGTCTGGGAGTGCCGATCCTGCTCATCGACGATGGCGACGGGGTCGCGGAGCGGGCAGCCGCGCGGCTGGCCGCACTCGGCTACCGGGATGTCGCATGGATCGCCGGCGGCGCACCGGCCTGGGCCTTGGCAGGCTTCACGCTCTTCAAGGGCGTCAACGTGCCGTCGAAGACGCTCGGGGAGTTGCTGGAGGAGCGCTGGCATGTGCCGCGCGTCACCGTCGAGACGCTGGCTGCGTGGCAGGCGGAAGAGCGTGGCATCCATCTGTTCGACGGCCGTCCGGCGTCCGAATACCGCAAGACCACCGTGCCGGGCGCAGCCTCCTTCCCGAATGGCGAGCTGCCGCACCGCTTCGCCGCCGCCGTCCCTGACGAGACAGCGCCGGTGATCGTGCATTGCGCCGGGCGCACCCGCAGCATCGTCGGCGCGTCAGGACTGGCGCTGGCGGGCATACCGAACCCGGTCTTTGCGCTGGAGAACGGCACGCAAGGCTGGGCCTTGTCGGGGCGCGAACTTCAGAAGGGCTCCACGCCCGCGCCGCTCCCCAGGCTCGACGCCGCTGACATCGCCACAAGCAGGGGAAGGGCCCGCCGCATCCTCGAGCGCTACGCCATTCCGGCGATCGGTGAAGCCGAGCTCAGCCGGCTGGCGGCCGACCCGTCGCGCAGCCTCTACGTTCTCGATGTGCGCAGCGCCGATGAGTTCGCGCGTGGCTCGGCGCCAGGCGCCGTCCATGCGCCGGCCGTGCAGCTGGCGCAGGCGAGCGACGGCTGGCTCGGCGTTCGCCGCGCGCGCGCGGTTCTCGCCGACGATACGGGCCTCAGGGCCGCGATCACCGCCGTCTTCCTGCAGGCGCTGAACTACGAGGTCTTCGTGCTCACGGACGTTGACCGGATGAGCGGCGGCGCGCTGCAGCGCGCCGATGCGCCGCAGCGGGACCGGTTGCCATCACCGCCGCCGTCGATGACTGCGGCCGAGGCCGCGGCGCTCGTAAAGTCCGGCGCCACGATCCTCGATCTTCGTGGCTCGATGGACTACCGCGCCGGCCATCTCGACGGCGCGCGCTGGGCGACCCGATCGCGCCTGCCAGGCCTGTCACTCTCTGCGGAACAGCCTGTCATTCTCGTCGGCGATGCCGACGTGGTGGCGCTGGCGGCTGCCGATCTTGCGGCCGATGGTGCGCCGGTGGCGGGTTGGATCGCGGACGGGCCGGAGGCGTGGCGCAAGGCCGGCCTGTCGGTGGTCGCGACGCCGGATGTCCCGACGGATGCCGAGGCGATCGACTTCCTGTTCTTCGTCCATGATCGCCATGACGGCAACATGGAGGCCGCGCGCCGCTACCTTGCCTGGGAAACCGGCCTCGTCGCGACATTGGACGAGGCCGAGCACGGCGAGTACCGGATCGGTCCCAGCCCCTTCCACTGAGAGCCGACGGCGAGTAGCCCGAGTCGAAACATAACACCGGAGCCGCTGTCGCGGCGCCGGTGTATTGGTGCGTCCTGTGCCTTGGATGGCTTCAAGCCGCGACGGCCGTGCCGCCATTGATCGCCGCAACGATGCCGCGGGTCATGTCGGCCGTGCCGCCGGTGCCGCGGATGTCGCGCGTGCGCGTCGAGGGGTCAGCCAGTGCCGTGGCGATCGCATCCTGCATCAGGGCGGCGGCATCCACCGCCTCCTGGCGACCACGGTTGTGTCCGAGCCACTCGATCATCATGCGCGCCGATTCGATCATCGCGAAGGGATTGGCGATGCCGCGGCCGGCAATGTCCGGCGCCGAGCCGTGCGTCGCCTGCGCCATGGCGAGCGCGCCTTCACCGATGCAAAGGCCCGGCGCCATGCCGAGGCCACCGACGAGCCCCGCCGCCTCGTCGGTGAGGATGTCGCCGAACATGTTGGTGGTCACCACCGTGTCGAAGCTTTGGGGATCGCGCACCAGGCGCATGGCCATCGTGTCGACGATCACCTCGTCGACGGTCACGTCCGGGAACTCCTTGGCGACCCGGTAGCACTCTTCCACGAACATGCCGCAGCCGAGCTTGAACACCGTGTTCTTGTGGACGAGCGTCAGCCGCTTGCGACGCTGCTGGGCGATCTCGAAGGCCGCGCGGGCGACCCGGGACGAACCGGTTCGGGTGATGACGCGCACCGAGATCGTCACCTCCTCGGTCGGCCGGAACTCGCCGGAGCCGGCGACGACGTTGCGGTCCGGCTGGAAGCCTTCGTTGTTCTCGCGCACGATCACGAGGTCGATGTCGTCACGCAGTGCGCCGAGGCCGGGGAAGCTCTTGGTCGGGCGGACATTGGCGAAGAGGTTGAAGTGCTTGCGCATGATCGGATGCGGATTGATCGCGCCTGGCCCCTCTGGATAGGCCTGATGACCGATCGGCCCGAGGATGAAGCCATCAAACGTCGATAGCGTCTCCAGCGTGCCCTCCGGCAAGGTCGTGCCGTGCGTATCGAGCGCCGAGCGTCCGATCGGCATCGGCCGCCAGTCGATCTTGAGGCCGGTCTTTTCCGCCGCTGCCTTCACGACCTCGACGGCGGCCGGCACGATCTCGTGGCCGATGTCGTCGCCGTTGAGAATGCCGATGACGAGATGATGATCCATGATCGTCGTCCTCCTATCGCTCAGGCCGAAACGGCAGACATCGCCGTGATCGCGCCGACGTCGGACGCCGTCTCGAGCGCCCAGCCGGCATCCAGCAGCCGCTGCGTCGCGGCTTCGCCGATGACCGGGATCGACTGGCGGACGAACTTCTCGTTGATCGCCGCATTCGACAGCGGCTTTTCCAGGCTGCCGACGGCATGGGCGACGTCGAGCGTGATGCGCTCGCCGTCGTTGAAGGTGACGGCGATCTTCACGGCGTCCTCGTGGATGCCCGTGTCGGCGGTCGCCGAGACGCGGTCGCGCAGCGCGATCACCTTCGGGTCGCGCACGGCTTCGTCGGTGAAAGCGGTCGGCGAGCCGTCGCCATGGAGCAGCGCCATCGCCGCCGCATGGTAGACGCTGAACTTGCCTTCGAGGCCCGTCTTCGGCGTCTTCTTGCCGGTCAGCTCCAGCACCAGCGGATGCGTGGTGAGTTCGACCTTTGCGATCGCCTCGACCCGATCACCAAGCTGCTCGCGCAGCTGCTGGCAGCCGTCGATCGCGGGATGGATGACGATGCCGCAGGCGAACGGCTTGTAGGAGTTCAGCGCCGCCTCCCAGCGGGTGCCGAGCTCGCCGAGGATCTCGGTATAGTCCTGTTTGGTCGACATGACATTGGCAAAGCCGCGCGGCGCCTCGATCGCCCGCTCGGAGCTGTCGAAGCCCGCCTTGGCGAGGAAGGCGGCCATGGCGCCGTTCTGCGCCGCCCGGCCGGGATGGAAGCTCTTGCACATGGTGCCAAACATCTCGCGGAAGCCGGAGGACTGCGTCGCGGCAATGCCGAGCGCCCAGGTCATCTGCTGTTCGGTGAGGCCGAGCAGCCGCCCCGTCGCGGCAGCGGCACCAAAGACACCGGCTGTGCCGGTGATGTGCCAGCCGCGGTCATAGTGGTCGGGATAGACCGAGTTGCCGATCCGGCACTCCACCTCGACGCCGACGATCAGCGCAGTCAGGAAGTCAGCGCCGCTGATGCCGCGGCCCTCAGACACCGCGAGGATCGCCGAAGCCACGGGACCCGCCGGATGGATGATCGTCTTCAGATGGGTATCGTCATAGTCGAGAACATGGCTGGAGATGCCGTTGACGAGCGCCGCATGCAGCTCGTCCAGCCGGTCGGCACGGCCGATCACCTGCGCGCGGGCCGGACCGGTGAACAGCCGCACCGCATCAAGCGCCCGGTCCACCGTCTCATGGGAGGCGCCGCCGACGGCGCAGCCGAGCCAGTTGACAAAGGTGCGCACGCCCTCCGCTCGCACGGCCTCCGGAATATCGCTGCCCTTCAGGCCGACGGCCCATTGCGCAAGGGTCTTGGTGACGGCGGCGGTCTCGGTCATCGGTTCTCTTTCATGACTGTCGGCATCGCGGCAGCACGCGAAGTGTGCCGTGCGGCGATCGGAAGCCGTACCGCTCCCGATCGCCGAGAGGCGCAGTAGCTCAGCGGGCGCTGATCAGGCGGGTTGCCAGCTCGTTGACGGAGGCGAGCGTCTCCAGTCCGCGGACCAGCTCGACGATCTCGTCGGCCTTACCGCGGCTCATTCCGGCGAACTCGGCATTCTCGCGGAATTTGCCGGCAACCTCGTCGTAGCTCATCGGGAAGGCCGGGCTCCCCTTGCCGAAGTCGGCACGGCCCGAGATCTTGCGGCCGTCCTTGAGCGTGATGTCGATGATCGTCGTCATCAGGTGGTAGCCGGCGGCCTCCGCCTCGTCGTCGACCACGAAGTCGACCTTCTCGATCATCGCCTTGACGTCGTCGCGCTCCACCGCGGCGTCGGTGAACTCGTTGAGCCCCGCGCGCCCGTCAAGCAGCAGGATCGCCATGCAGAATTCCATGGAGAACTTCGCCTGCAGCTCGTCCTTCGGCCGGTGATGGATCAGCGCATTCGGCATGTTGGAGTTGGTGCCGACGCGCACGTGCTGGACGTCCTCGGCCTTGATGCCGTTCTCGCGGATGAGGCGCAGCATCTCGGTCATGCCGGGATGGGTGAGCGAGCCCGACGGATGCGGCTTGATGGAGACGCCGGGGTCGAGGAAGGTCCAGGGGCTGCCGAGCTTGCCATGGATGGCGTTGACATCGTAGCCGCCGCCGGCGGCCGCGAAGAAGCCGCGGGGCGCCTCGAGGATCTTGTCCGTCGCCGTCCAGCCAAGGCTCGCGAACTGCGCCGCGGTGACGCCGCTCTCGGCAGCTTTGCCGGCGTGGAACGGCTTCGTCATCGTGCCGAAATTCTCGCGCAGGCCCGCCGACTGGCTGCCGGCGAGCGACAGGGCGCGGCGCGTCGTCTCGACGTCGAAGCCGAGCAGCTTGGAGGCCGCGGCGGCTGCAGCGAAGGTGCCGCAGGTGGCGGTGGCGTGAAAACCTGTCTGGTAGTGGCGCGGCGCGATCGCCTCGGCGATCTTGCATTCGACCTCGACGCCCAGATGGTAGGCGAGCATGAAGTCGCGCCCTGATGCGCCGGTCTTCTCCGCAAGCGCAAAGGCCGCCGGCAGGGCCGGGGCGGTCGGATGGGTGAGCAGGCCGTAGACGCGGTCCTTGGCGACGGCCAGCTGCGTGTCGTCATAGTCGTCGGCATGGATGCCGACGCCATTGGCGAAGGCGGCAAAGCGCGGTGTCACCTTGCGGCCGGCGCCGATCACCGTCGAGGGGCCCTCAGCAAGGCCGAGCTCGTCAAGGTGGCGGCGGACCAGCTCGCCGCTCTTGGCGACCGAGCCGGACAGGGCCAGACCGAAGCCGTCCAGGATCGACTTCTTGCCGGTGGCGATCAGGTCGCCCGGCAGGTTGTCCGACGTTGTGCCGACGACGAATTCCGCAACATATTTCGTCAGTTCGACATCGACCGGCTTGGCTTGGTTCATGCTGTCCTCCGTCGGGCGCGGGATGGTTGCGCCACCTTTCGAGAGGCAGTGATGCCGGCCAATCTGTCAATTGTCAACAATTTTCGATTGGTCGAAGGGTCGCCTATGAACCCGTGGAAGGGCCCTTCGTGCGCCCACGTCTGGTTGCCGCCTTGGCACTCGCAGCGGCCTCCGCGGGCGCACCATCCGCCCCGGGCTGCCCGGCTTTACGGGTGCGCACGATGCCATTCATGATGTGACCGCGGCCGGCGAGCAGGGCGCGCACAGGATCGCGGGCCTCCAGCGCATCGACGATGGCGCGATGCTCCTCGTTGGAGATGTGGAGGACGTCGTTGCTCGCAAGCGCACGATAGCGCTGGATGTGCAGCTCGCGCACGAAGCTCTGATAGAGCAGCTCCAACCGCTTGTTGCCGGCCATCACGGCGATCTGCCGGTGGAACTCGAGGTTGACGGGATAGTAGACGTGGACATCGCCGAGGGCGACGATCTCGTCCATCCTCGCCGTCAGCGCCCGCAACTCGGTCAGCTGCACGTCGGTGATGCGTTCGGCCAGCATCATGCAGATGCAGCCGAATACGCTGGCACGGGCCTCGGAGAGGTCCTGCGCCTCGTCATTGGTCAGGGCGCGGATGAAGAAGCCCCGATTGGGGATGATCTCGATCAGGCCCATGGCGGCGAGCGCCGAGCAGGCTTCGCGGATCGGCCCGCGGCTGACGCCGAGGCGCTGCGACAACCCGTTCTCGTTGACCCGCTCGTTCGGCTTCAGCTCGCCGTCGATGATCATCCGCTCGATCTCGGCCTGGACGACATTCGCCAGCGAGCGTGTCCGCAGGAAATCGATGGCAGCAAGATGCTGCGGCGGGTTCAGACTGTCCGACATGCGAAGGCCATCACGAGGTTCAACGGGCGCCGGCTGGGCGGTCCGACTGTCATTGTGACCGAAAAACCGGGGCGGCCGCTTCGATTAGCAAGATTTGCCGGCAAAATCGATGCGGCGGCGAGGCGCTTTTCAAAACGAAACTCCCCGCCGCCACAGCACATCGCTTGATGCCTCGATCCTATCCTCTGGCATTCATCTGCGAGCCGCCGAGAACAGGCAGTCGATTGGCGACGAAGACGACAGCGAAGGAGATTGCGAGCAGGATGATGCCAAGCACGCAGATCGCCCCGAGGTCGCCGCTCTCGTTCAGATCGTAGATGATCACCGAGACGAGCTTGGTGTTGGCCGTCGTCAGAAGGATCGTCGCCGACAGCTCCCGGATCGTTCCGACGAAGACGAAGCACCAGGCCGCAACGACGCTCGTTCTAAGCAGCGGTGCCGTGATGTCCCAGAGCGTCTTCAGCCGCGAGGCGCCAAGGATGCGGCCGGCCTCCTCCAGCTCCGGATGCACCCCCTGAAAGGCCGAGGACATCTGCTGGTAACCCGCCGGCAGCTCGATCGTCATGAAGGCGATCAGGAGGATCCAGATCGTCCCGTAGAGCTGAAACATCGGATTGGCATAGGACAGAAACAATGCGACGCCGAGGACGATGCCGGGAATGGCGACCGGGGCGGTGGCAAGCACGCCGAGATAGCGCGCGCCGGGCAGCGATTTGCGGGTCACGAGATAGGATACGACGAGAGCGACCGCTGTGACGATCGTCGCCGTCATCACGCCGAGCACGAAGGTGTTGCGCAGCGCCAGCTGCGTCGCCGAGAACTCGAACAGCACGAATTTCCAGTGCCGCAGGGTCAAGGTGTCGAAGCTGATGGCATCGCCGATCGTGCCGGTGAAGGCCGTCTTCACAAGCGCGAGGTAGGGCAGGATGATCGTCAGCGACAGGATCACGCCGACAAAGGCGATCGCCGCCCATTTCCAGCGCCCGAGTTCCGTGATGCGCGGCGTGCCGCTCTTGCCGCCGAGCACCGTATAGCCGCGTCGCCCGAGAATGGCCTTCTGCGCACGGAGCAGCACGATGGTTATGAGGAGCAGCGGGATGGCCGCGGCCGCGGCAAGGCCGGGCTTGGGCGGAAACTGGAACAGGCTCCAGATCTTCGTGGTGATG
This sequence comes from Mangrovicella endophytica, assembly GCF_002893625.1. Lineage (GTDB taxonomy): Bacteria > Pseudomonadota > Alphaproteobacteria > Rhizobiales > Rhizobiaceae > Mangrovicella > Mangrovicella endophytica. The sequence continues at coordinate 219,929 of NZ_PKMZ01000003.1, forward strand.
ACGTGGAAGCCGGCCGGCAGGGCGATGATCGCCGGCGAGCCGAACATGGTGAGCGCCTGCAGGATGGCGATCAGCGTTCCCGCCAGCATTGCCGGCAGCACCATCGGAATGGTGACCTTGCGCAGCGTCGTCATCGCACCGCCGCCGAGGATCGAGGAGGCGTCCTCAAGGTCGGAGGGCACGCGGTCGAGGGCGTTGGCCACAAGCGTGAAGACGAAGGGAAAGGTGAAGCAGGCGATCGCGAAGACGAGGCCCGGGAAGGAGTAGATGTTGACGAGGTAGGAGTCGGCCGAAAGCCCGAGCGCCGAGCGGTAGATGATGTTCACGAGGCCACTGTTCGGCGCGGCGATGATCTCGTAGGCGATCGCGCCGAGAAAGGGTGGGGTGACGAAGGACGCCGTCACCAGCATGCGTATCCACCGCTTGCCGGGAAGGTCGGTCCGCGCGACGAGCCAGGCCATTGGCGTCGCGATCAGGCAGGACAGGATGCCGACGGCGAGCGCCATGCCGATGGCAAGCGCGTAGGAGCGCAGCATGGCCGGGTCGGTGACCAGCGAGACGTAGTTCTGCAGGGTGAATTCGGGACGCCGTCCGCTGGTGCGGAAGGAGTACCAGATCAGCCAGAACAGCGGCAGGATGACGAGAACGCCGAGCAGTGCCGCCAGGAAGCCGAAGGTCGGCCAGGAGAGATCGACGCCTTTGCGGCGCCGATCGTCGTTGAGGGTGGTGTCGGTGATAACGGCCACGGTTTCGATCAGGTCCCGAAATACTTCTCGTAGTTCGCCTTGATCTCGTCGATCATCGGCTCGAGCTTCTCTGGGTCCGACTCCAGGACCTTGATGTCCTTCAGCGGCGTGCGGCCGGCCTTCTCCTTCACCTCCGGATGGAAGGAGCGCAGTCCGCCGAAGTCGCTGTTCAGCTGCTGCGCCTCGCGCGAGAAGAGGAAGGCGTAGAAGAGCTTGGCGGCGTTCTTGTTCGGCGCTTCGGCGAGCACGGCCGCATTGCCGACGGCGAGCGGGGTTCCCTCGGCCGGGTAGACGATCTTGATCGGCACGCCTTCGTCCTGCAGGCGGAAGACGTTGTATTCGTTGCCGTCGACCTCAAGCGCACGCTCGCCCTGGGCAAGCTTCTTCGGCGGCTCGGTCGAGGACTGCACCTGCATGACGTTCTGCTGGCCGAGCTTCTCGAACCAGTCCCAGCCGAGCGTCTGGCTGAGCACGAAGGTCGCGGTCATCACCGTGCCGCTGTAGCCTGGATGCGCCTTGACCATCTTGCCCTTGTATTTGGGGTCGAGAAGGTCGGTCCAGGTCTTCGGCGCGTCCGCCTCGGGCAACAGGTCGGTGCGATAGGCCATGACGGAGAGATGGGCGCGATAAGCGGCGAAGTTGCCGTCCGGATCCTTCTCCTCGGCCGGCCAGGAATCCGCCACGACCTGCGGCACCATCGGCTCGAGCCAGCCTTCGCGCTTGAAGTACTGGAAGTGGACGGCGTCGGAGGTCTCGATCACGTCGGCATTGTAGATGCCGCTCGTATATTCCTGGCCGATGCGCTGGAACACGCGCTCGGAGCCGGCGCGCTCCACCTGCACCTGGATTTCAGGGTACTTCTCCCGGAAGAGGCCGGCGAGCTTCTCCGCCACAGCGACGTCGGTCGCCGTATAGAAGACCACCTTGCCTTCTTGTCTGGCGGCCGCCTCGAGCTCGGGCGTCACCTGATAGGGCGCCGGCGCCTCGGCGAGGGCCGGCAGGGCCCCGAAGGCCATTCCAAGCGCTGCGGCCGTTATCGTCTTGAACCACATTCCAGCTCTCCTCCCGTTTTGGCTGGTTATCTGCTCAGTGCCCGGCAGCGCTCCGGTGGGAAGCGCATCCAGACCTCCTGCCCTGCAGGCACGGCGAAATCGACCGGCGCGAGCGCCCGCACAGTTTCACCGTCCTTCAGCGACACGAGATAGTCGCGGTGCGAACCCAGATAGATCTGGCGCACCACCGTGCCGGCCGCGGCATTGGAGCCGCTGTCGCCCGGCCGATCCTTGGACAGGACGATGTCGTGATGGCGGACCGAAACAGCGGTCTGCCCGTCCGGGGCGACCGTGCCGCTCCTGCAGACCAGGGCGAGGCCGTCGTCGCGCAGGACGGTCTGGCCGTCGCCGCGTCTGCCTTTGAGAATGTTCGTGCCGCCGATGAAGCGCGCGACGAACTCGGTCTCTGGCCGGGCATAGATGTCCTCCGGCGATCCGGCCTGCTCGATGAGGCCGTCATTCATCACCACGATCAGGTCGGCGGTGGTCATCGCCTCCGACTGGTCGTGCGTGACATAGACCGTGGTGTAGCGGAATTCGTCGTGAAGGCGGCGGATCTCGAAGCGCATCTCCTCGCGCAGATTGGCGTCGAGATTCGACAGTGGCTCGTCGAGGAGCAGGATCTCCGGCTTGATGACGAGCGCGCGCGCCAGTGACACGCGCTGCTGCTGCCCGCCGGACAGTTCGCCAGGATAGCGCTCGGCAAGAGCGGAAAGGCGGGTGGAGGCCAGGATCTCGTCGACGCGGCGCCTGACCTCGTCCGCCGGCAGCTTGCGCAGCTTCAGCCCGTAGGCGACGTTCTGGAACACCGTCATATGCGGCCAGAGCGCATAGGACTGGAAGATCATCGACATGTTCCGCCCTTCCGGCGGAACGGTCGAATGTTCGGACGAGACGACCTTGCCGCCGACGCGGATCTCGCCGCCATTGGCCGGCACGAAGCCGGCGATGAGCCGCAGCGTCGTCGTCTTGCCGCAGCCCGAAGGGCCAAGAAGACAGACGAGCTGCCCCTTCTCGACAGCGAGATCGATGCCTTTCACGGCCTGGAAAGCACCGTAGTTCTTCCGAAGGCCAGCCAGTTCCAGAAACGCCATCGTTCCTCCCAATGGCACCCGCACTCCCATACGGGCTTCTCCAAACGAAGCTATGGTTCAAATTGAAGATTGTCAACAAAAGGCGATTTGAAGACGCGGGCCTTCCTGTTGCCTCATATGATCAGCCCAACCCAGCCGTGGGCCAGCCCGATGATTGGCCGACCGTGAGTCCGTGATTGGCCAGCAGCTGTGCTGAGACGCGCTTATGGGCCCCAGCGAAGGAGCACGGGTAGATAACCGGCCCGTGCTTGGAGGCCGGTAGTATCTGCGGCGATGGGCGCGGCTGCGCCCGGGCCCGTCGTGGATCACACCATGTAGGCGCCGCCATTCACATGCAGCGTCTGGCCGGTGATGTAGCGGGCCGACGGTCCGGCCAGCATGCGCACGGCCGCTGCGACCTCGTCGGCCGAGCCGCGCCGGCCGAGCGGCGTCGTGCGGCTGGCATGGTGGGCCGGCTCCTCGCCCGTCCGCTTGGTTTCGATCAGGCCGGGCGAAACGGTGTTCACGGTGATGCCGGTCGGGCCGAGATCATGGGCAAGCGCCCTGCCGAAGCCGGCCAGACCCGCCTTTGCGGAGACGACGTGGATGCGCTCCTTGGCGCCGCTGTGGCCGGTCATGCCGCCGATCAAGACGATCGCACCGGCCGGGCTCTTCTCCAGCGCCGGCAGGGCGGCCTGCGCCAGCAGGAAGGCGGCGTCCAGCGTCAGGCTCATCACCTGCCGCCAGGTGGCGTAGGCCAGCGTATGGATGTCGGCCTCCGGCCGCACCGATGCGTTGTTGACGACGATGTCGAGGCCGCCAAAAGCACCGACCGCGGCCTGGACGAGGCGTGCCGGCACGGTTTCGTCGGTCAGGTCGCCCAGCATCGTCTCGGCCCGCCCGCCGGCGTCACGGACCAGCCGCGCAGTCTCCGCGGCGCCGGCTTCATCCTGTCCGGCATGGACGAGGACATTGGCGCCGCCGCTCGCCAGCGCCACCGCGATGGCCCGTCCGATGTTGCGCGAAGCGCCGGTGACGAGCGCCGTGCGGCCTTCGAGTTCACGCTGTTCCATGGATGCTTTCCTCTCCTACGGGATCCGGGCTGCGGCCGAACCACCGGACACCGGACTTAATGCGATTGAATATTGTTGACAATATTATGTTGTCGGAATACGAGGCGGCATGATCAGTCTGCGTGAGACTTTCTCGCTCATCCAGAACACCTCGCTCGCCTCGCATCTCGAGCGCGAGATCGAGGCGATGATCCTTGCCGGTGAGCTTGCGGTCGGGGACCGGATCGCCGACCTGGAGCTGGCGGAGCGCTTCAAGGTGAGCCGCAGCCCGGTGCGCGAGGCGCTGCGCGCCCTTGACGCCACCGGCCTGGTAGAGGTGATCCCGAACCGCGGCGCCTTCGTCAAACGCATCGCCGTCGAGGAAGCGATGGAGGTCTACGAGGTCCGCGCCGCCCTGTTCGGGCAAGCCGGCCGCCTGATGGCGGAGCGCGCCGGCGATGCGGATTGCCGGCTGCTCGGCGAACTGCACCGGGAGATGGGCGAGGCCTCGGCGTCGCACGCCTTCGACCGCTACTTTCCGCTGAACTTCCGCTTCCACGAGCTGATCGTGGATGCTGCAGGAAACCGGACGCTGGCGGCGCAATACCGCATGCTGGTGAAGCGCTTGCGCCTGTTCCGCGCGCGCAACCTGATGTTCCGCGACACGCTGGAAGTCTCCAATCGCGAGCATGAAGCGATCGTCGATGCGATCGGGCGGCGCGACGGCGAGGCGGCGGGCGCTGCCTGCTTCGCCCATGTCGAACAAGGGCGCCTCAGGGTGATGGAGCGGCTTCGCAGCGAAGCCGCCGGCACCGGTGAGGGCGGTGAGGAAAGACCGCGCGGCCAAGCCGTGTGAGTGCATGCGATCCGGCGCACTGGGAGGTGGCCGGACGACCAACAACAGGGGAGGATGATCGATGAAGAAGACGCTGCTGGCCCTCGGGGCCTTCATTGCTGCGGCCATGCCCGCTTCGGCCGAGCCGCTGGACTATCCGCATGACGTGGTGACGCTCGTCACCCATTCGAGCCCGGGTGGCGGCAGCGACGTGTTCCTGCGTGAGCTGGTGCGCTACCTCGGCAAGCAGATCAAGACCAACTTCGTCGTCGAGAACGTCCAGGGCGGCAGCGGCGCCAAGGCGATGGCCCGGCTCGCCCAGTCGCCGGCGGATGGCTCGATCTTCTATGCGACCACGCCGACCTACATCTACACCTCGCTCCTGAGCGCGCCGGAATACAAGTACGACGCGCTGCAGCCGGTGGTGAACTTCTTCACCGACACCGAGGTCGTCTATACCGCCGAGAACAGCCCCTACAAGACGCTGGCCGATGTCGTGGCCCACGCCAAGGAGGACCGCGGCCGCTGGGGCGCCGCCAATCCGGCCTCGCTGGAGCGTCAGGCCGCCGAGCAGCTGAAGGCGGCAGCCGGCGTCGAGGCCGCCATCGTCACCCATGAGGGCGGTGGCGACATGATGATCAACGTCCTGAACGGCACGCTCGACATTGGCATCGGCGAGGTCCAGGAGCTGCGCTCGCAGATCGAGGCCAAGCAGATCCGCCTGCTCGCCACCTTCAATCCTGATCGGCTGCGGGACTTTCCCGACGTTCCGACGGTGAAGGAGAGCGGCTACGACGTGGTGCTGCAGAAGTTCCGCGGCCTCGCTGCGCCGAAAGGCCTGCCGGACGACGTCGCGGCGATCTGGGACAAGGCCGCGCAGGCCGTTCTCGCCGATCCCGACTACAAGAAGGCCTATGAGGCGGAGAGCCTCGTGGCGAACTTCATCGACCACACGAAGTACCCGGCCTTCGTGGACCAGTTTGTCGCGCAGACCACCGACTTCCTGAAGAAGTCGGGCGTCATTCAGTAATCCGGCCTCCAATGGTCTGGCGGGGCCGGCGATGCCGCCCCGCCGCTTTCAGCGGACGATCTCGATGAACAAGGATCTTGCGAGCGGCCTTCTGCTGCTGGCGCTGGCCGGCGGCTATTTCTGGGCCGCCGAGACCATCCCGAACAGCATGCTGGACGACGCTTTCGGCCCCCGCGGCCTCCCCGTTGTCCTCGCTGGCCTGCTGGCCTTCCTGGCCCTGATCCTGGTGCTGCGCGGCGTTGCGGGCCTGCGCACCGTCACGGCCGATGCCGTCGCCAATGACGAGGAGGATGACGGCGAGCCGGATGCCGCGCTGCCGCGCGCCCTCGGCTTTCTCTTGATCGGCGCAGCTTACGTGGTCGCTTTGCCCTGGCTCGGCTACCCCGTCTCCATCGCGCTGCTGATCGCCTCCATCGCGCTGTACGAGCGGGCGCGGCGCGACTGGCGCCTTCCCGCCGCTGCCATCTTCGGCGGCGTCCTGTTCTGGCTCCTGTTCAACAAGCTGCTCGGCGTCGCTCAGCCCTCCGGCGTGCTCTTCTCCGCCTTGTTTTCCTGAGGACACCCTGATGGACAGCCTCGGACTGATCTGGACACTTTCCACCACCACCTGGATCATCCCCGCCGCCCTCATCGGGCTGGTCTGGGGCATCCTCGGCGGCGCGCTGCCGGGCATCTCGGCCTCGATCACAATGGCGCTGCTGCTGCCCTTCACCTACACGATGGAGCCGGTCACCGCGATCGTGCTGCTCGCCTCGGTCTATATCGGCGCCGAATATGGCGGTTCGATCCCGGCGATCCTGATCCGCACGCCGGGGACCAACTCGGCTGCCGCCACCGTCATCGACGGCTATGAGATGAAGCGGCAGGGCAGGGCGGGCGAGGCGCTCGGCATCTCGCTCTGGTCCGGCTTCCTCGGCTCGATGTTCGGCCTCGTCATGCTCGTCACGATGACGGAGCCGCTGTCCTGGCTGGCGCTTGCCTTCAAGCCGACCTCCTATTTCGGCCTTGGCATCCTCGGTCTCAGCGTGATCGCCTCAATGACGGGCGGTTCGCTGGTGAAGGGCCTCGCCGCGGCCGTGGTCGGCCTGATGATCGCCACTGTCGGCGCTGATCCGATCGCCGGGATCAACCGCTTCACCTTCGGCGTGCCGGAGCTTCTCGGCGGCGTCGAGCCGGTGCTGGTGATGGTCGGCGTCTTCGCCCTCAGCGAGCTGATGGTGCAGTCCGGCGCCTCCGAGCTGTACGAACTGAAGGAGAAGATCCGCGTCCGCCTGCCGAGCTGGGACGTCATGAAGCGGCTCAAGCGCTCGCAGTTCATCGGCTGCATCATGGGCCTCTTCGAGGGCCTGACGCCGGGCGGCGGCGGCTCGATCGCCGCCTTCCTGTCCTATAACGAGGCGCGGCGCTGGTCGAAGGAGCCGGAGACCTTCGGCAAGGGCTCGATCGAAGGCGTCGCAGCGCCGGAGGCTGCCAACAACACGGTGGCGTCAACGACGCTGATCCCGCTCCTGTCCTTTGGCATTCCGAGCTCGAACTCCACCGCGGTGCTGCTTGGCGGCTTCCTGATCCACGGCCTGCTGCCAGGCCCGCGCCTCTTCGAGCAGAATGGCGATGTGGTGATGGGCCTTTACCTCGGCTCCTTTGTCGCCATCGTCGGGCAGCTCCTCTTCGGCATCCTGCTGCTGCCGGTCTGCGTCTGGCTGGTTAACCGGCCGCGCCCCTACCTCGCCGGCTTCATCCTCGCCCTCATCCTGTCCGGCGTCTACACGCTCGACCACAGCCTGTTCCATGTCGGCTTCGTGCTCGCCATGGGCCTCGTCGGCTACCTCATGCGCCGGGCCGGCTTCCCCTTCCTGCCGCTGATCCTCGGCGTCGTGCTCGGGCACATGGTGGAGTCCTCCTACCGGCGCTCGCTGGTGCTGTCGGGCGGCGACCACCGCATCTTCCTGGAAGATCCGATCGCGGTCGGCCTCCTGCTCGTCTCGTTCGGCTTCATCGTCTTCTCGCTCGGCCGCGACATCCGCGAAGCCCGCCGCGCCAGGCAGGTGGCAAAGCCGCTGGAACTCAAGGAAACGCACCCATGACATTGCATGCCAGCCTCGACGCGCCGGCCCTCTCCCTCCAGCTGGCGCAGGCGCTGCGAAGCGCCGAGCCCTCGGAGGCGGCCCGGCACACCTGCTGGCGCCTGGCGCTGGACATCGTCGGCCTCGCCGTTGCGGCGCGGGAGACGGACTATGTCGCGGCCGTTCTCGGCTCCTGCGTCGGTGACGGGCCGGCCCGTGTCTTCGGCCATGACCGCAGGCTCGGCCTCTATGATGCGGCGACCGTCAACGGCACGGCGGCCCATGGCGAAGACTTCGACGACACCTTCGAGGGCGGCCCGGTGCATGCCGGCGCGGTGGTGGTGCCGGCGGTCCTCGCGCTGGCCGATGCACGGGGTCTCGACAGCGCGGCGGTGCTGCGCGGCATCGCCGTCGGCGCCGAGCTGATGTGCCGCCTCAGCCTCGTTGCGCCGCAGGCGATCCACAAGGCCGGCTTCCACCCGACGGCGGTGATCGGCGCCCTGGCGGCCGCCGGTGCGGCGAGCGCAGCGCTCGACCTCGACGAGAGCCGCTTTGCCCATGCGCTCGGCACCGCAGGGAGCCTTGCCTCCGGCATCATCGAATATCTCTCCGACGGCAGCTGGACAAAGCGCCTGCATGCCGGCTCTGCCGCGGCGGCGGGCCTGCGGGCCGCACTCCTTGCCGAGCACGGCTTCGTCGGGCCGCGCACCGTGCTGGAAGGCCACCACGGCTTCTTCAAGGCCTTCGCCCCATCGCGCCAGGCCGACTTCGCGCCGCTGCTCGACGGGCTCGGCCAGCGCTGGATCATGGAGGACATCGCCTTCAAGCCCTATGCCTGCGGGACGATGACCCAGCCTTTCGTCGACTGTGCGGTCGATCTTGCACGGCAGGGTATCAAGGCGGACGAGATCGAGCGCCTGCTCTGCTTCGTCGGGGAAGGCACGGTGCATCGCCTCTGGGAGCCGATCGAGGCCAAGCGCACGCCGCCGAACGGCTATGCCGCGAAATTCTCGACGCCGTTCTGCGTCGCTGTCGGGTTCCTCGACGGGGCGGCGGGGCTCGACCAGTTCACCGATACCAGGGCGACCGACCCGGCGGTGCGGGCCCTGGCGGCCAAGGTCGCCTACGAGATCGACCCAAAGGACGAGTACCCCAAGAACTTCACCGGCCGCATCCGCGCCGAGCTGAAGGACGGCCGCACCGTCGAGGCCCGCAAGCCGCATATGCGCGGCGGCGCCAAGGAGCCGCTGACCGACGCGGAGCTGGTGGCGAAGTTCCGCGCCAATGTCGAGTTCGGCAAGGCCTCGCCGGAGCAGCGGCAGATCGCGCTGGAGCGGCTGCAGTCGCTGGCGCCGGAGGGCGTGGAGACGCGTCTCTAGACGGTCGCGCACTCGGCCTTCGGGGCGGCGGAAGGCTGGTGCGACACCGAGAGTTTGGCGAGCTCGTCTGCGCCAGGCTCAGATCTCTTCGGAAACGGGGACCACCAGCATATTGCCGGCGGCGCCGCAGCACTGCTGATTCCGCACCGCTGCATGGCTGGCCTGCGCGACAAGAGCAGGGCCTGCTGGAGCCTTCCAGCTCATGACGAAAGGTTCTAGGTTCCGCCGCGACGCCGGACCCGGCGCCCGTCTGCCTGTCAGCCGCCGCGCGCTTCGGTTCGCGGCAGGCCTCCGGAGCCTATCCACATGAAAGTCGCAGTTCTCGGCAGCGGCGTGATCGGCGTCGCTTCGGCCTGGTACCTCGCCAAGGCCGGCCATGAGGTGGTGGTGGTCGACCGGCAGGAGGGGCCGGCGCTGGAAACGAGCTTTGCCAATGCCGGGCAGCTCTCCTACGGCTACACCTCGCCCTGGGCCGCACCGGGCATTCCGCGCAAGGCCGTGAAGTGGCTGATGATGGAGCATGCGCCGCTGATCCTGCGGCCGAAGCCGGACATGGCGATGCTGTCCTGGCTCACCCGCATGCTGGCGAACTGCACGAGCGCTGCCTACGCCCGAAACAAGCGGCGCATGTTGCGCGTGTCCGACTACAGCCGGCAGAGCCTCGAGGCGCTGCGGGCGGAGACCGGCATCACCTATGATGGTCGGGCCAAGGGCACACTGCAGCTGTTCAGGACACAGGCGCAGGTGGACGCCTCGGCAAAGGACATCAAGGCGCTCGCCGCCGACGGCGTGCCGTTCGAGGTGCTGGACGCAGCCGGCTGCGTGCGCGTCGAGCCGGGGCTTGCCGCTGCCCGGGACCGCATTGCCGGCGGGCTGCACACGCCCGGAGACGAGACCGGCGACTGCTTCATCTTCACCAACGCTCTTGCCAAGCTGGCTACGGCGGTCGGCGTCAGCTTCCAGTATGGCCGCACGATCCGCCGCATTCTGGTCGATGGCGGTCGGGCGACCGGTGTCGAGACCGATCAGGGCCGGCTCGATGCGGATGCGGTGGTGGTGGCGCTGGGATCCCACTCGCCGGCGATGCTGAAGCCGCTCGGGATCCCACTGCCGGTCTATCCGGTGAAGGGCTATTCGCTGACGATCCCGATCGTCGATGCCGCGCGCGCGCCGGAGTCCACCGTGCTCGACGAAACCTACAAGGTGGCGCTGACGCGGCTCGGCACGCGCATCCGCGTCGGCGGCATGGCCGAAATCTCGGGCTACAACAATGCGTTGACGCCGGCGCGGCGTCGCACGCTGGAGCACTGCGTCACCGATCTATTTCCCGGCGGCGACCTCTCGCAGGCGAGTTTCTGGTCCGGCCTCAGGCCGATGACGCCGGACGGCACACCGGTGATCGGCGCAACGCCGCTGCGCAACCTCTTTCTCAACACCGGCCACGGCACCCTCGGCTGGACGATGGGCTGCGGCTCCGGGCGGCTGATCGCCGACATCGTCAGCGGCCGCAGGCCGGACATCGAGACCGGCGATCTCGGCCTGTCGCGCTATTCGGGCACTGCCGCCTAACGCCGGAATGTCCCGCCGCATTTGATTGGCGGGAGCTTCGTCTCAGCCCCTGAAGGTCTGCGCGGCGATCGACTCCGGTTTCATCTCGATGGAGAAGCCGGGCCGCGCCGGCGGCATGTAGGCGGCAGCGCGGATTTCGCAGGGATCGACGAAGTGCTCGTGCAGATGGTCGACGAACTCGATTACCCGCCCCTCCTTGGTGCCGGACACGACGAGATAGTCGATCATCGACAGGTGCTGGACATATTCGCAGAGGCCGACGCCGCCCGCATGCGGCCACACCGGCAGCTCGTATTTCGCTGCCATGAGGAGCACGGCGAGCACTTCGTTGAGGCCGCCGAGCCGGCAGGCGTCGATCTGCACGATGTCGATCGCCCCTTCCATGATGAACTGCTTGAAGAGGATGCGGTTCTGGCACATCTCGCCGGTCGCGACCTTCACCGGCGAGACGCCCTGCCGGATCGCACGATGGCCGGCGACATCGTCGGGGCTGGTCGGCTCCTCGATGAAGTAGGGCTCGACGAAGGCGAGCTGCTTCACCCAGTCGATCGCCTCACCGACCTCCCAGACCTGATTGGCGTCGATCATGATACGGATATCCCGACCGACCGTTTCGCGGGCGATACGAAGCCGGCGAATGTCGTCTTCGAGGTCACGGCCGACCTTCATCTTGATATACGTGAAGCCGGCGTCGACCGCTTCCTGTGCAAGCCGCCGCAGCTTGTCGTCGGAATAGCCAAGCCAGCCCGCCGAGGTCGTGTAGCAGGGGTAGCCCTCGCGCCGGAGTGTTTCCAGCCGCTCAGCCTTGCCCTCGGCTGCGCGGCGGAAGATTGCCAGCGCTTCCTCCGGCGTCACGCAGTCGGTGATGTAGCGGAAGTCGATGAGGCGGACGAGCTCCTCCGGGCTCATCTCGGCGACGAGCTGATAGACCGGCTTGCCCTCCGCCTTGGCCCAGAGGTCCCACGCGGCATTGACGATGGCGCCGGTCGCGAGATGGATTGCACCCTTGTCCGGGCCGATCCAGCGCAACTGGCTGTCGCCGGTGATGTGGCGCCAGAAGCGGCCGGCATCCTCGCGGATCCAGTCGAGCGTCAGGCCGACGATGCGGGGTCGCAGCGCCTCGATCGCGGCGCAGACCACCTCGTTGCCGCGGCCGATGGTGAAGGTGAGGCCATGGCCGCTGAGCTGCGGATCGTCCGTCTGAAGGATCACATAGGCGGCCGAATAGTCCGGATCCGGGTTCATCGCGTCGGACCCGTCGAGCTTCGCGGATGTCGGAAAGCGAAGATCGTGGATGGACAGTCCGGTGATGGTGGTCATGATAGGTCCGTACGGCTGAATAATAAGAAGGACTGACTCCGCGTCAGTTCGGCTGCGAAACGATCTGAAAATTGGCCAAGCGCACGCACATCGGTGTGCCCAGAGGGATGCGCGTTCCGGTGTCCTCGAGGCCGCCCTTGTCAGCATCGCGCCGGAAGACCGCCACGGCGTCGCTGTCCTGATTGGCGACAAGGAGATGCCGGCCGGAGGGTGTCAGAGACATGTGGCGAGGCGTCGTGCCGCCGCAGGGCACATGCCCGAGCGGCGTCAGTGCGCCGGTCCCGCGGTCGACTTCAAGAATGGCGATCGAGTCGTCGCCGCGGTTGGCGACATAGACGAAGCGCTCGTCCGGCGAGAGCTGGATCTCGGAACAGTGGCTGTGCCCGGCAAACCCGGCCGGCAGGGTGGAGGCGACAGCGAGCCGCTCCAACTGCCCGTCGGCATGGCGGCGCAGCGACTGCACGGTCGAGTTCAGCTCGTTGACGGCCAGCACAAGCGCACCGTCGTGGCTGATCGCAAGGTGCCGCGGTCCGGCGCCAGGTTCCAAGGCCGTCGTGCCGGTCTGCGTCAGCATGCCGTCGGCGTCGAGGCGATAGCTGATGATCTGGTCGAGGCCGAGATCAGCGACGAGGCAGTCCGGCCCGCCGGCAACTTCATAGATCGAGTGGGCGTGTGGCCGCTCCTGGCGCTCGGGATTGGGGCCGTGCCCGGCATGGCTTGCAGAACCCGCCGCCGGAGCCAGTCCACCATCGGTGCGGATCGGCAGGGCCACAACGGAGCGATCCGGTCCGCCGCTGCCCATGCCGTAATTGGCAACGAGAAGGAAGCGTCCGTCGCGCCCGAGCGAACTCTGCGCCGCGATGCTCCCCTGCGTCGGCTGCATGTTGACGTAAGCGAGCTGCCCCGCCGTCGGGTCGATCCGGTAGGCGGCGGCGATGCCCTCCTTGCGGTTGAACACCTCGCTCGTCGCATAGAGCATGGAGCGGGCGGCATCGACGGTCAGGAAGGTCGGATTGTCGATGTCGTCGACCTCCGACAGAAGCCTTGCCGTACCGCTCTCCTCGTCGAAGGAGAAGACGGCGATGCCCTTGCCATGGGCGGCCTTGAAGTAAGGCGCCGGCCGGTTGAGGCAGCCGACGAAGAGGAGAAGGCGCTCGCCCATCGCTGTCGATTGGTCCCTCAGTCCGCTTCGGTGAGCTGGCGCTGCTCGCCGAGGCCGGCGATACCGAGCCGCATCTCTTGGCCGGCCTTGAGGTACAGCGGGGGCTTCTGCCCCATGCCGACGCCGGGCGGCGTACCCGTGGAGATGATGTCGCCGGGGTGCAGGCTCATGAACTGCGAGAGGTAGGAGACGAGGAAGGCGACGCCGTAGACCATCGTCCGTGTCGAGCCATCCTGGTAGCGCTTGCCATCGACCTCCAGCCACATGGAGAGATCCTGCGGGTCGGCGATCTCGTCACGGGTCACCAGCCAGGGTCCGGTCGGCCCGAACGTGTCGCAGCACTTGCCCTTATCCCAGGTGCCGTGCCGCTCGAGCTGGAATTCACGTTCTGAGACGTCGTTGATGACGCAGTAACCGGCGACGTGGTCCAGCGCCTCAGCCTCGCTGACGTATTTCGCCGTCTTGCCGATGACGACGCCGAGCTCGACCTCCCAGTCGGTCTTCACCGACTTGCGCGGGATGCGCACCGTGTCGTTCGGCCCGACGATCGCCGAGGTCGGCTTCATGAACATCACCGGCTCCGGCGGCACGGTGGCCCCGGTCTCTGCCGCATGGTCGGAATAGTTGAGGCCGATGCAGATGAACTTGCCGACCTGCCCGACGCAAGGGCCGAGGCGCGGCGAGCCCTCGACCAGCGGCAGGCTGGCGGGATCGATGGCCTTGAGGCGCGCAAGGCCATCCGGCGTCAGCGTCTCGCCGGCGATGTCGGTAACGTGGCCGGACAGGTCACGGATGCGCCCGTCCGCGTCGAGGATGCCGGGCTTTTCGCGGCCCGTCTCGCCATGTCGAAGAAGTTTCATGCGTTTCGTCTTTCCCGTTCGGTATCTCAGCCGGTCCAGCCGCCGTCGATGACGTGGATCTGCCCGGTCGTATAGGTCGCGCCCGCGAGATAGAGGACGAGATCGGCTATCTCCTCGGCCTTGCCGATGCGCCCGATCGGCTGGCGGGCGATGAAGGCGGCGCGGGCGCCCTCGTAGTCGCCACCGGCGGCGAGCCGCTGCTGCAGCGACGGGCTCTCCACCGTGCCGGGGCAGATGGCGTTGCAGCGGATGCCTCTCGCGACGAAGTCGGCCGCCACCGACTTGGTGAGGCCGATCACGGCCGCCTTGCTGGCGGAATAGGCGAAGCGGTTCGGCACCCCTTTCACGCTCGAGGCGACCGAGGCCATGTTGATGATGGTACCGTCGCCGCGCTCCAGCATGCCGGGAAGCACCGCCTTGATCGTGCGCACCATCGCCTTAACGTTGAGATCGAAGGCAAAGTCGAGTTCGGCCTCGGTGCAGTCGAGGATGGTGCCGCCATGGACGACGCCGGCGCAGTTGAAGAGGACGTCGATCCGCCCGGTCCTGGCAACCAGGGGCTCGACGGCTGCCGGGTCGAGAACGTCGAGCTTGGCCGTCTCGACACCAGACACGCCTGCAAGTTCCGCAAGCGCCGCCTCGTTGATGTCGGTGGCGATCACCCGTGCGCCGGCGCCGCTCAGCGCTTCGACGCTGGCGCGACCGATCCCTTGTGCCGCTGCGGTGACGAGGACGGTCTTTCCGCTCAGGTCGGCCATGGCTTTTCCCCTCTCATTGGATGACGGCCTGCGAGCCCGCGACGGCGAGCCGCGCGATGGCCTCGCTGTTCCAAGCGATGCCGAGCCCCGGCTCTTCGCTCGGGATCGCCCGGCCACCATCGATGCGCATACCGGTGGTGGTGATCTCGTCGAGCTGCGGGATGTACTCCACCCAGCGCGCATTCGGCACGGCGGCGCAAAGCGAGACGTGCAGCTCCATCAGGAAGTGCGGACAGACCGCGACGTTGAAGCATTCGGCAAGATGGGCGACCTTCAGCCATGGCGTGATGCCGCCGATCCGGCCGACATCCACCTGCACGACCGAACAGGCGCCGCGCTGCAGATATTCACGGAAATGCGAGGGGCTATAAAGGCTCTCGCCGACGGCGATGGGCAGGCTCGTCGAGCGAGACAGGCGCAGGTGGCCGTCGATGTCGTCTGCCGGCAGCGGCTCCTCCAGCCAACCAATGTCGAGCGGCTCGTAGGCGCGGGCCCGGCGGATCGCCTCGTCGATGGCAAAGGCCTGATTGGCGTCGGTGAAGATCTCGAAGCCGGGGCCGACGGCCTCGCGCACGGCGGTGATGCGGGCAACATCCTCGTGGATTGGCCGGCCGACCTTCAGCTTGGCGCCGCCGAAGCCCTCGGCCTTGGCCTTCAGCGCATCCTCGACCAGCGCGTCCTCGGGCAGGTGGAGCCAGCCGCCCTCGGTGGTGTAGAGCGGCACCGAGCCTTGCGCGCCACCGGCGAGGCGGTGCAGCGGCAGCCCGGCGCGGC
The DNA here is from genome assembly GCF_002893625.1 of Mangrovicella endophytica. Lineage (GTDB taxonomy): Bacteria > Pseudomonadota > Alphaproteobacteria > Rhizobiales > Rhizobiaceae > Mangrovicella > Mangrovicella endophytica. Next base: position 235,602 of record NZ_PKMZ01000003.1, read on the forward strand.
GGCAGCGCAGATCCCAGAGCGCCGTGTCGATCGCGGCCATGGCAATCGCCGTGATCGCGCCGACTGTGGTGGCGTGGGTCAGGAACAGGAGGTCGCGCCAGATCCGCTCTATCTCCTCCGCCTCGCGGCCGAGGATCGCAGGGGCGAGCGTCCTCTCGATCAGCTTCATCACCGACGGGCCGCCGGTGCCGATCGTGTAGCTGTAGCCGGTGCCGGTGACGCCGTCCGCATCGGTGATGCGCACGATCGGCGTTTCCTGGCTGACGAAGCTCTGGATGGCGTCCACCCGCTTCACCTTCGGCTGAAGGTCGACCATCAGGATCTCGATGCGGTCGATGCGCGCCATGGTTCAGGCCTTCAGGCTGCGGCCGTCGGCAGCGTCGAAGACGTGCAGGCGGGCAAGGTCGACGACGAAGGGCAGCGTTTCGCCGGGCGTCACCACGCGCGGGTTCAGCATCTTCGCCTGGATCTCCTTGTCGCCGAGCCGCGTGAACAGGATCGTTTCCGTGCCGAGCGGCTCGGCCAGTGCCACCTCGCGCTCCAGCCGCAGCGTCTCGCCAGTGCCGGGCATGCCGTGGCCTTGCGGCGTGATGTCGTCCGGTCTGAGGCCGAGGGTGATGCGCTGGCCCTCGCTGACCGAGACGCCCGCCGGCAGCGGCACGACGACGCCATCGGCGAGCCGCGCGGCGGGGCGGAGGCCCTCGGTCGTCACGACGGCGTCGATCAGGTTCATCGGCGGCGAGCCGATGAAGCCGGCAACAAAGACGTTGACCGGACGCTCGAACACCTCGGCGGGCGTTCCGACCTGCTCGATATGGCCGTCGCGCATGATGACGATACGGTCGGCGAGCGTCATTGCCTCCACCTGGTCGTGGGTGACGTAGACGACGGTGGTCTTCACCCGCTGGTGCAGCTTCTTGATCTCGACGCGCATCTGGCCGCGCAGCTTGGCGTCGAGGTTCGACAGCGGCTCGTCGAACAGGAAGACGTCCGGGTCGCGCACGATCGCCCGCCCCATGGCGACGCGCTGGCGCTGGCCGCCGGAGAGGTTCGCGGGCAGCCGGTCCATATAGGGCTGCAGGCCGAGGATCTCGGCCGCCTGGTTGACCCGCCGCTCGATCTCGGGTGCGGGCACCTTGGCGATGCCGAGGCCGAAGCCGAGATTCTCGCGCACGTTCATATGCGGGTAGAGCGCGTAGTTCTGGAACACCATCGAGACGTTGCGATCGCGCGGCGGCAGACCGTTGACGACGCGGTTCCCGATGCGGATCTCGCCGTCCGAGATGTCCTCCAGCCCGGCGATCATCCGGAGCGTCGTCGACTTGCCGCAGCCGGACGGGCCGACCAGCACGACGAACTCGTTATGGGCGATGGAGAGGTCGATGCCGTGGACGACGCCGAGGGCGCCATACCGCTTCACCACCTTCGTGAGCTTGATCTCAGCCAAGGCGAACTCCGGTCATTTCACGCCGCCGAAGGTGAGCCCGGCGATCAGGTGCTTCTGCACGACGAAGGTGAGGAGGAGGGCCGGTATGATGATCAGCACGGCCATGGCGCTCATGCCGGACCAGTCGACGGTGAACTGGGCGGTGAAGTCCATCAGGCCGACCGGCATCGTCTTGGAGGCGGTGGTGCGGGTGAGCTGGCTCGCCAGCGCGTATTCGTTCCAGGAGGTCAGGAAGGCGAAGATCGCCGCCGAGGCGAGGCCTGAGCGGGCGAGCGGGAACTCGATCTTCCAGAAAGCCTGCCAGCGCGTGCAGCCATCGATCTGCGCGGCCTCCGAGAGGTCGACCGGGATCTGCCGGAAGAAGCCGTCGGTCAGCCACACCGTGAAGGGGATGTTGATGGCGAGATAGACGATGATCAGACCAAGCGAGGTGTCGAGGAGGCCGATGCGGCTCCAGACGATGAACAGCGGCAGCGACAGCGCGACGCCAGGCACGGTGCGCGACAGCATGAAGGAGACGAAGAGCGCGCCCTTGCCGCGGAAGCGGTAGCGGGCGAAGGCGTATCCGCCCATCATGCCGAGCAGGATCGCCACCGCCGTCGAGGTCAGCGAGATCACCACCGAGTTGAGGAAGTAGCGCGCCACCGGCAGACCCTGCTGCTGCGCAGGCAGCAGGCCGAAGATGCCGAGGAAGTTGTTCAGCGTCGGGTCCTGCGGGATCCAGACCGGCGGGCGCGCCAGGATCTCGACGTTCGGCCGGAAGGCGGTCAGCACCACCCAGACGCCCGGCACGCACAGGATCGCCATGGCGAGGAAAACGCCGAGGCGGATCAGCCAGCGCTGCCAGGGCTTCTCGATCGTCAAGGGACGGCCGCTCATTCCACCCCTCCCATGTAGCGCCGCGCCACCACGAGCTTGCGGTAGAAATAGACGGTGAAGAGGATGGAGGTCAGGATCGAGACGTAGCCCATGGCGTTGGCCATGCCCATCTGCGAGTTCTGGTAGCCGACCCGCGCCATCAGCGTCCAAAGGAGCTCGGTGCGCCCGGCGGGCCCGCCATTCGTCATGATCCGCACCATGTCGTAGGCCCGCGCGACGTCGAGCGAGCGGATCGTCATGGCGATGAAGATGAAGGGCATCAGGAAGGGCAGGGTGATGTGGCGGAACACCTGGATGGGTCCGCAGCCATCGACCTTCGCCGCCTCGATCGGCTCCTTCGGCAGAGCGAGCAGGCCCGCGAGGAGCAGGATCGCGAAGACCGAGGTGGACATCCAGATCTCGGCGGCCATGATCGAGAGCGGCGCCAGCGTTCCGTCGACGAGCCAGGGGATCGGCTGGGTGATCAGGCCAAGGTCGAAGAGGGCGTTGTTCACGAGGCCAACGGCGTCGTTGAAGATGTATTTGAACTGGAAGCCGACGAGGATCGGCGAGAACATCATCGGGAACATCATGATGGTGCGCAGCACCTTGCGGCCCATCGTCACCTGGTTGACGAGGAGCGCCAGGCCAAGGCCGAGCACCAGCTCCAGGTTCAGCGTCACCGTGATGAAGACGAGCGTGCGCCCGAAGGCCCACCAGAAGTCGGCATTGTTCAGGAGCCGGGCGTAGTTCCGAAGGCCCACGAAGCTGTAGAGCGTCGCCGGCCGCGTCAGGTTGTAGGCGGTGAAGCTCGACCACAGCGACACCGCCAGCGGCACGAGGATCACCGCGGCGATGACGACGAGGGCGGGCGTCAGCAGCAGGTAGGGAACGGCTCGCGGCGAGCGGAAAAGTGTCATTCCCGGTCCATGGCGGCGGGGTCAATCGAATGAGCCGGCCCGGCGGCGGCGGATGCCGCGCCGAACCGGGAATGGCTGATGGCCATGGCCGCTACTGGATCATCCCGGCATCTTCGAGGATGGTGCGGGCCTCGTCGGCCGCCTGGTCGAGCGCTTCCTTCGGCGTCTTCTCCCCGACGATGGCGGCCTGCAGCTGCGGCCAGATCACGTTGGAGACCTCGATCCACTGCGGCACCAGCGGCGGCGTGCGGGCGTCGGCCAGCGACTTCTCCCAGGTCTCGAACATGTCGGCCATGTAGGTGTTGCTGTCGCTCTTGAACTTGGCGACGACGTCCTCGAACACCTTGGTGCGGGTCGGCAGGTTGCCGGCTTCGGCTTCCAGCATCTCCGAATCGTAGTTCGTCATGAAGACGACGAAGCTGACGGCGGCGTCCTTGTCCGGGCAGGACTCGGTGACGGAGAAGGAGTGCGACCCGGACCAGGCGCCGCGCTTGCCGCCCGCGCCCGTCGGCGCCACGGCGAAGCCGACGTCACCGGCGACCTTGGACTTGTCCTTGTCATTGTAGAAGGCGGCAAAGCCCGGCCAGTCGAGATCGAGGGCGAGCGTGCCGGCGGCAAACGCCTGGCCGATATCGTCCCAGGTGTAGTTGACCGTGCCGGCCGGTACGGCCTTGGCATTGTAGAGGTCGACGAACCACTGCAGGGCGGCGACACCCTCGGGACCGTTGAAGGTCGGGTTCCATTGATCGTCGAACATGTCGCCGCCATTGGCGCGCACCAGCTCCATGAAGCGGCCGGTCATGCCTTCGTCCTTGCCGGCAAAGGCCGTGCCGTAGAGGTTCGGCGGCGAGGCGAGGAAGATTGCCTGCTCCTTGAATTCGTCGAAGGTCGCGGGCGGAACGAGGTCCTTGCCGAACTTCTCCTTGTAGCGGGCCTGCACGGCCGGATCGCCGTAGACGCGCTTGTTGTAGTAGAGGTTGGAGACGTCGGTGACGCGCGGCAGCTGGACGAGCCGCCCGTCGACCTCGGCCGACTTCAGCGTCCCCGGCACGTAGAGCGCCAGCTCCTCGGCCGGGATCTTCTCCTTCAGGTCGATATAAAGGTCGCCATACTGGGGCGCGAAGCTCGTATGGTTCGAGCCGACGCACCAGTTCACCGTGCCGCCGGCGATGTCCTGCTTGATCTCGCGGTCGAGGTCGAAGTGGTTCTTGGAGGAGACGATCTCGACCTTGGCCCCGGTCAGCTTCTCCCACTCCGGAATACGGGTGTAGAGCTTCTCGTATTGCGTGCCGCCGATCAGCTTCACCTTCAGCGTGACGCCGTCGAACTTGCCGTAGTCGAAATCGGCGAGGGCAGGCGAGGCGAGCATCGTTGCGCCGGCGAGCGCCAGCGCGAGGGTGGTGGATTTCCACGGCGACATGATCGTTCCTCCCAGAACAGACTTGATTGTTGATCATGCAAATTTAAAAACTTCATTCGCAGGTAAGCACGATCTGCATGATCCGGTCAATCGCCGGGCGTCGGTCGGAAGCGCTGCCCGTTGCGCATGTCGACTGCGCCGATCATGACTGGCGCGTAACCGCCGGACCGGAGGGATGGGATGTCGGAGCTCGGAGACGATGTTGCGGAGCGCTACCGCGCGCCGGCGCTGGACAAGGGCCTCGACATTCTCGAGCTCCTCGCTGATTGCGACGAGGGCCTGTCGCAGGCGGAGATCGCCAAGGCGCTGGAGCGCACGCCCAACGAGATCTACCGGATGCTCGACCGGCTGGTGCGCCGCCACTACGTCATCCGCGACGCCGGAGATCGCTACCAGCTGTCGCTGAAGCTGTTCTCGCTGGCTTACCGGCACCCGCCGACACGCCGCCTCGTCAGCCAGGCTCTGCCGCCGATGCGCCGCTTTGCCCGGGAGGCCGAGCAGTCCTGCCATCTCGTCGTCTACGACCGGGGCTCACTGGTGGTGGTCGCGCAGGTCGACTCGCCGGGCTACTGGGGCGTCACCATCAAGGTCGGCTCGCATATCGGCCTCGTTAACACCGGTTCAGGCCATGTGCTCCTCGCCTTCGCCAGCCCCGCCGAACGGAGCCTCATGCTGGAGGAGCGGGAGGTCATGCCGCACGAGCTCTGGCCGAACGACTTCGAGCGGCGGCTGGACGAGGTGCGGGAGCGCGGCCACGAGGTGATGCAGAGCCAGCAGACGCTCGGCGTCACCAACATCTCGCTGCCGCTGCTCGGCCCCGGTGGCACGGTGCTGGCAGCGCTGACCTGCCCGTATCTCGAGCGCATCGACACGGCCCGCCCGCCATCGCGTGACGCGGTCCTGGAGCTGCTCGCCCGCACCGCATCGGAGATCACCGCGGGTGTTGGCGACCGTGGCTGAGCTTCGGATGCAGGGCTGGTGACGACGGTCCTTGAGACGTGACGACTGGAGGGAGGCACTATTGCGCATCGTCGATACCCATCTGCACCTGATCTACCCCGACCGCTTCACCTATGACTGGCTGGCCAGCGTGCCGGCGATCGACCAGGCTTTTTCCGCCGAGGACTACTGGGCCGAAGCGGAGCGCCTCGGCATCGAGGCTGCGCTCCACATGGAGGCTGATGTCGCAGCCGGCCAGCGGGAGGCGGAGACGCGCTTCGTCCAGGGTCTCGATGCGCGTATCGTCGGCGCGGTCGCGGCGGCGCGTCCGGAGGAGCCGGCCTTTCCGGCCGAGATCGAGCGGCTGGCGGCCATGCCACGGGTTCGCGGCATCCGCCGCATCCTCCACACCGCGCCAGACGCCCTGTCGCAGACGGACCTCTTCGCCGACAACATCCGGCGGCTCGGGCCTCTCGGTCTGCCCTTCGATCTCTGCGTCCTTGCCCGGCAGCTGCCGGTCGGCCGCAGTCTCGCGGCGAAATGCCCGGACACGCAGTTCGTGCTCGACCACTGCGGCGTGCCGGACATCGCCGGTGGCGGCTATGGGACGTGGCGCGAGGCCATATCGGCCATTGCCGAGCTGCCGAATGTCGCTGCCAAGATCTCGGGGGTCGTCGCCTATGCCGGCGCGGACTGGGGCACCGACACGCTGCGCCCTTACGTCGAGCACGTGATCGAGTGCTTCGGCTGGGACCGAATCGTCTGGGGCAGCGACCATCCGGTCTGCCGGCTCACCGCCGACCTGACCCGCTGGGTCGAGGCGACGCACGAGCTCCTCGCCGGCTGCAGCGACGACGAGAAGGCACGGCTCCTCAGCCGCAATGCCGTCCGCATCTACGGGCTGGAAGGAGAGGTCGCATGATCCGCATGGGCTTCGTGATCGGGATCCGACCGGAGGCAATACCCGAGTACAAGCGGCTGCACGCCGCCGTCTGGCCGGATGTCGCGGCCAAGATCGCCGAATGCCACATCCGCAACTACACGATCTATCTGCGCGAGCCGGAGAACCTCCTCTTCGCGTCCTACGACTATCACGGCGCCCACCATGACGCCGACATGGCGATGATGGCCGCCGATCCCGTGACGCAGGACTGGTGGCGCGTTTGCATGCCGCTGCAGGTGCCGCTGGAGACGCGCGCCGAAGGCGAATGGTGGGCGCCGCTGGAGGAGGTGTTCCACCAGGATTGAACGATTACCCCGCCGCGCCCGGCCCTCGTTAGTAGCACCGCGCTTGCACCGATAGCCCACATATGAAATCATCATTCACATAGGAAGGATGATCGGGGAGGCCAAAGTCGTGGATCATGCGCTGCGCCAGCACTGGCCGCTGCCATCGTCGCCGCGCCCGATCGTGATCTTCGGCGCCGGCGGCATCGTCTCGGATGCGCATATGCCGGCCTATCGCCTGGCTGGGCTGCCGGTCGCCGGCGTCTATGACGTCGACGCCAGTCGCGCTGAGGCGACGGCAAGCCGCTGGGGCATTGCGCAATACCGCAGCGTCGATGAGGCCGCCGCCGTGGCGGACGCGGTGTTCGACCTCGCTTTGCCGCCTGCCGCCCATCTCGATATCCTGCCGCAACTCCCCGCTGGCGCGGCGGTGCTGATGCAGAAGCCGATGGGCAGCGACCTCGCCGGCGCGACGAAGATCCTGACGCTTGCGCGCGAGCGCCAGCTGACCGCGGCGGTGAACTTCCAGCTGCGCTTTGCACCGATGATGCTGGCGATTGCGGATGCCAGGTCGCGCGGCTTCTTCGGCGAGATCGTCGACATCGAGATGCATCTCAACCTGATGACGCCGTGGAACCTCTGGCCGTTCCTGAAGGGCATGAAGCGGGTCGAGATCGCCGTCCACTCGATCCACTATCTCGACCTCATCCGCAGCCTCGTCGGCGATCCCCTCGGCGTCCACGCCAAGACGCTCGGCCATCCCTCGACGGAGATTGCGCAGACCCGCACCTCCGCGATCCTCGATTATGGCGACCGGCTGCGCTGCATCCTGTCGATCAATCACAACCACGATTTTGCCAGGAAATTCCAGAGCTGCTGGCTGCGCGTCGAGGGGATGGAGGGCGTCGCCATGGCGAAGCTCGGCGTCAACCTGAACTATCCCGAGGGCGAGCCGGACGAACTATGGCTTTGCCGCAAGGGCGGCGACTGGCAGTCGGTGCCGCTGGAGGGGACTTGGTTCCCGCACGCCTTCATCGGCACGATGGCGAACCTGCAGCGCTTCGCCGTCGGCGAGGACGCGGCGCTGTCGACCCGTGCCGAGGACGCCTGGTCGACCATGGCGCTGGTGGAGGCATGCTTCCGCTCCAGCGCCACACCGGCGACGCCGATCGAGGCGCGGCCAGAGGTATGATGATCATCTCCGTGGCCGCCGCACGCGCTGAGGCGGCGCAGGCAATTGCCATGTCCAGGGCTCGGCGCCGTCCGGTTGCCGACCCGGGCGGCTCGGGCGCGCGCCTGCCGCTCACTCCCACGACGAAATGCAGACCGGCGACGACGCCGGCGCAGGAGTTCCGCCCATGACCGTGCACGCAACGCCGCCGCTGGATGGGCTGATGGTCGTCGACCTCAGCCAGTTCCTGTCCGGCCCCTATTGCTCGCTGCGGCTGATGGATCTCGGCGCCCGCGTCATCAAGGTCGAGCGTCCCGATGGCGGCGACCTGTCCCGCCGCCTTTATCTCAGCGATACGGAGATCGGTGGGGATTCCACCATCTTCCACGCGATCAACCGCGCCAAGGAGAGCTTTGCCGTCGATCTGAAGAACGCCGAGGATCTTGGCCGCCTGCGCCGCCTGATCGAAAAGGCCGACGTCGTCATCCAGAACTTCCGCCCCGGCGTGATCGAGCGGCTCGGCCTCCATTATGAGGCGGTGAAGGCGATCAATCCGAAGATCGTCTATGCCTCGATTACCGGCTACGGCAACGAGGGGCCGTGGGTGAAGCGGCCCGGTCAGGACCTCTTGGCGCAGGCGCGCTCCGGCATCATGTGGCTGAATGGCGACGAAACGCAGGGGCCGGTGCCCTTCGGCCTTGCGGTCGGCGACATGCTGGCGGGCGCCGCGCTCTGCCAGGGCATCCTTGCGGCGCTGGTGCGGCGCGGCATCACCGGCCAGGGCAGTCATGTCGAGACCAGCCTCCTGGAGGCGCTGGTGGACTTCCAGTTCGAGGTGCTGACCACGCATCTGAACGACGGCCGGCGGCTGCCGCGCCGCTCGTCCTTCCGCAGTGCCCATGCCTATCTCTCGGCGCCCTATGGCGTGTACCCGACGAAGGACGGCTTTCTCGCCGTCGCCATGACGCCGATCGCCAAGCTCGCCGACCTCCTGGAGATCGCCGAGCTTGCACCCTATCACGACCAGCCCTCCACCTGGTTCACCGCCCGCGACGAGATCAAGGCGATCATCGCCCAGCGCCTGGCGACCGAGACCAGCGACCACTGGCTGTCGGTGCTGGAGCCGGCCGACATCTGGTGCGCCAAGGTGCTGCAGTGGCCGGAGCTGCTGGATAGCGAGGCCTTCACCGTACTCGACATGCTGCAGACGGTGACGCGCGAGGACGGCGTCAGCATCGAGACCACCCGCTCGCCGCTGCGGGTCGACGGTCATCGTCCGGTCTTTACCAATGCCGCGCCGCGGATCGGCGAGCATACCAGCCGCATCATCGAGGAGTTCGGACTGTGAGCGTGACGCTGAAGGGCATGACCTGGAGCCATCCGCGTGGCTACGACCCGCTGGTTGCCTGCTCCGCGGAGTGGAAGGCCAAGACCGGCGTCGAGATCGTCTGGGACAAGCGCTCACTGCAGGACTTCGAGAGCTTCCCCGTCGAGGAACTGGCGCGGGCCTACGACTTCATCGTCATCGACCACCCGCATGTCGGCCAGATCACCGGCGAAAATTGCCTGCTGCCGCTCGACGTGGCGGGCCGGGAAACCGAGCGTGCCGCGCTTGCGGCGGCTTCCGTCGGCCCGTCCTACCGCTCCTATGAGTGGCAGGGCCGGCAATGGGCCTTTCCGATCGACGCGGCGACGCAGGTGCAGGCCTGGCGCCCCGACCTGGTCGAGACGGCGCCGACGACGTTGGGTGAGGTCGAGGCACTGGCGGCCGACGGCAAGGTCGCCCTGCCGCTGCGCAGCCCGCATGCGCTGATGACCTTCTACACGATATCAGCCAATCTCGGCCGGCCCTGCCGGGTTGACGGCGAGGGCGACCTCGTCGATGCCGAGGCCGGTACGGAGGCTCTGGCGATCATGGCGCGGCTGGCGAGCCGGCTCGATCCCGCCGACTTCGACAGCGATCCGATCGCCGTCTTCGAGCGCATGGCGGCGGAGAACTCGCCCATCGCCTGCGTGCCCTATACCTACGGCTATGTCAGCTACGCGCTGGACGGCTTCCGCCAGCGCCACATCGCCTTTGCCGACATCCCGGCGGCGGGCGGTCACGGGCCGGTCGGCGGCACCCTCGGCGGGACCGGCATTGCCGTCTCCGCCATGACGCGCCATCCCGAGGCCGCCATCGACTTCGCCTACTGGATCGCCAGCGCCGCGGTGCAGGCCGGACCCTACGCCGCCGCCGGCGGCCAGCCGGGGCACGCGACGGCCTGGGAGGATGATGGGGTCAACGCGCCGGTGCTCGGCTTCTATCGGAATACGCGCGCGACGCTGGAAGGCTCGTTCCTGCGTCCGCGCCACGACGGTTACATGCCGTTCCAGCACGAGGCCTCGCAGCGCATTGCGCAGGCGCTGCGGAGCGGCGAGGCGCCGGAGGCGGGGGTCACCGATCTCAATGCGATGTTCCGCCGGAGCTTTGCCGCCGGCTGAGCGGCGGGCGCCGTCGCGGCGCCCCGGCCCCCTTCCGGCGCCGTCGGCAAGCGGCCGGTGAGCGGCCATCACGATCGAAAGGACACGCCATGGAGCGTCCGCGCTTCTTCGAGGATTACGCGATCGGCGAGGAGCGCCGCTCGCACGGCCGCACCATAACGGAGACCGACTTCGTGGTGCATGCCGGCCATACCGGCGACTTCTTCCCGCATCACATGGACGCCGAGTTCATGAAGGACAGCGCCTTCGGCCAGCGGATCGCCCATGGCACCATGACCTTCGCCATCGGCATCGGCCTGACTGCCTCGGAGATCAATCCGCGCGCCTTCACCTATGGCTACGAGCGGCTGCGCTTCCCGAAGCCCGTCTTCATCGGCGACACGATTCACACCGTGCTGACGGTCACAAGCCTGGAGCCGGACTTGAAGCGCGCCTCGATGGGCCGCGTCGTGGAGAGCTGCCGGGTGGTGAATCAGCGTGGCGAGACGGTGCTCGCCTGCGACCACGTGCTGCTGGCGGAGCGGCGCGAGGCCGCGTGAGGTCGGTGGCCACCCCGGCCCCTGGCGCGGTCGGCAAGGCCCGGGTGGCCTTGGCGGCTGATGTCGAACGGGCATAAGTTGCCGCCGGTGATCCGGCGTCAGCGACAAATCAGCTGCCGCTGTCGGAATGGAGAAGGCGATGCGTCCTGACGATGGAGCGCCGGCAGCGGCGGCGGAGGGACCAGGCGAGGGGCTGGAGGTCGCGCTCTTCGTTACCTGCCTCGTCAATGTCATGCGTCCGCAGATTGCCGAAAGCGCCATCGACCTTCTGGAAGCCGCGGGCTGCCATGTCGTCGTGCCGCTGGAGCAGACCTGCTGCGGCCAGCCGGCGCTGAACGCCGGTGACGCTGAAGACGCCAAGGCGATGGCCCGCCACCAGATCGCCGTGCTGGAGCCGTTTGCCCACGTCGTCGTGCCCTCCGGCTCCTGCACCGCAACGATCGCGCATGACTATGTCGCCCTGTTTGCCGATGATCCGGTCTGGGGCCCGCGGGCCCGCGCGCTCGCAAGCCGCATACACGAGGTGCTGAGCTTCCTCGTCGACGTGCTCGGCTTCACGCCGCCGCCGGTGCGGCTCCCGGCAACCGCGACCTACCATGACACCTGCTCGGGGCTTCGCGAGCTCGGCATCCGGGCCCAGCCGCGCCAGCTGCTGAAGAGCGTCGAGGGGCTGGAGCTCGTGCCGCTGCCGGATGCCGATGTCTGCTGCGGCTTCGGCGGCACCTTCTGCATCAAATATCCCGCCATCGCCGACGCTGTGGTGACCGAGAAGACGGCGGCGATCCGCTCCACCGGCGCCGACATCCTGCTCGGCGGCGATCTCGGCTGCCTCATGAACATGGCCGGCAAGCTGAAGCGCCAGGGCTCCACGGTGCGCACCTACCATACGGTGGAGGTGCTGGCGGGCCGCGGCGCGCTGCCGGGCCTGGGCGAGGAGCGCTGAGTTGGCACAAGCGAGCGAGATCGTCCCCGGCTTCGACCGGCGCACCGCGGAGGCGCTCGCCAACCGGCAGCTGAAGATCGCCATCGACCGCACCGCGGGCACGGCCCGGGCCAAGCGCGCCGCGATCGTCGGCGAGTGGCCTGATTTCGCCGTCGCCCGTGCCCATGGCAAGGCGATCAAGGATCATGTCGTCGCCCATCTCGGCCACTACCTCGCCGAGTTCGAGCGCAATGCCGTGGCGTCCGGCGCCGTCGTCCACTTCGCGCGCACCGCCGATGAGGCCGCGACCATTGTCGTCGGCATCTGCGAGGCAGCGGGCGCCAAGCGCGTGACGCGCTCGAAATCGATGCTGGGCGAGGAGATCGGACTGCCGCACGCGCTGGAAGCAGCCGGCATCGAGCGCACCGAGACCGATCTTGCCGAGCACATCGTGCAGCTCGCGGGCGAACGGCCGAGCCACATCATCTGGCCGGCCATGCATAAGACGCGCGAGGAGATCCACGAACTGTTCAAGGCGGGTCACGCCGCGCCGGATCTCGGCGAAACGCCGGTGGAGATGGCGGCCTCGGCACGCCGCATCCTGCGGGAGAAGTTCCACGCCGCCGATGTCGGCATTTCCGGCGCCAACTTTCTCATTGCCGACAGCGGCAGCGTCGCCGTCGTCACCAATGAGGGCAATGCCGAGCTGACGACGACCTTGCCGCCCGTCCACATCGTCACCGCCGGCATCGAGAAGCTCGTCCCCTCCGCCGGCCACGCGCTGCAGATGCTGCGCCTCCTGGTGCGCTCGGCAACGGGGGCGGCGATGACGCAATACACGACCTTCCACACCGGCCCGAAGCGGGCGGGCGACGCGGACGGGCCGCGCGAGTTTCACATCGTTCTCGTCGACAATGGCCGCACCCGGATGCTCGCCGAGGAAGGCGGCCTGCGCGACATGCTCCGCTGCATCCGCTGCGGCGCCTGCATGAACCATTGTCCGGTGTTCAATCAGATCGGCGGCCACGCCTATGGCGGCACCTATCCCGGTCCGATGGGCGCGGTGCTGACGCCGGCGCTCGACGGCCTGTCCATGCAGACCCGCGATCTTGCCCATGCCTGCACACTGAACGGGCGCTGCCGCGAGGTCTGCCCGGTCGACATCCCGCTGCCGACGCTGCTGCGCGGCTGGCGCACCAAGAGCTGGCGGGAGGGGCTGGAGCCAGTGACGATGCGCTCCGGCCTCTCGCTCTGGCGCAGTCTTGCGACCCACCCGCTCGCTTATCGGCTGGGGGTGGCCGCCGCCTCGCTGGCGCTGCGGCTGATGGCTGGCCGGAGCCGGCGCATCCGGCGGCTGCCGTTGGTCGGCGGCGCCTGGACACGCCATCGCGACATGCCGGCGCCGTCCGGCTCGACCTTCCTCAACTCGGCCGCGGCACGCGCGCGCGCGCCCGGCAGAGGCAAGGGCGAAATCCGATGAGCGAGGCGCGGGACACGATCTTCGCGGCGATCCGCGGCGCCCTGGGGTCCCTCGCGGACACGCCGGCGGACGAAATCCGCCGCGAGGCGGCGCGGCTGCTGGAGACGCCGGAGCGGGTCCGCCCCATCCTGCCGGAGGGCACGGCGGTGGAGCTCTTCGTCGCGGCGGTGAAGCGCCTGCCGCCCGGCGCCTCGGTGGAGCGCGTGCTGGACATTTCCGCCGTACCGGCGGCCGTTGCAGCCCATCTGCAAAGGCTCGGCATCAGCGGCCTCGCGCGTATCCAGCCGGTGGCGCCGCTCGCGGGCCTCGATTGGCACAGCGCCGGCATCTCGGTGACGGAGACGGTGGACGAGGGGGTGGCCGTCACCTTCGTGGAGACCGGCATTGCCGAGACGGCAAGTCTCGTGGTGCGTTCGGGACCGGCGAGCGCCATCCTCGATTCCATTCTGCCGCTCCACCATGTCGCGGTGCTGCCGGCATCGGGGATCGTCCGCCATCTCGACGAGGCCTTCAGCCCCGCCGACCTCAAGGCCGGGCGCAACGTGATGATCGTCACCGGCCCCTCGGGCACGACCGACATCGAAGGCAATCTGGTGATCGGCGTCCACGGTCCGCGCACGCTGCACGTCGTCATCGTTGGCTGAGAGAGGGCGAGCGAAGGAACGTCGTCGCGGCATTCGATCAGCAGATATTCGCCTTATGGATGCGGCATTCCCTGAGGTAAGAAGGTCGACGCTGCAACGCCCGCATGGCATGAACGAAGCGTCGGAGCTGCCCGAACGCCGTCACATTGGCGCACTACGCAAATGCGAGGGAATACGGTAGACGAGCGGCATGACAGCCGATCGCGGTGCTGCTGCATGGTAGCCGCCGCCTTCGGCAGGAAGCCGCTCGAGCGGTTCTCACGTAGATGCGTCACGGGCCGGCACGGCCGCCCAACCAACAAGGATGACAGGATGATCGTCAACGCCAAGATCGTGCGGGCCGCAGTTGCGACCGCCCTTCTCGCCATCGGACTGCCGGCCGTGCCGGCCTTTGCCGCCGCCTGCGGCAACAATGGCGCCGGCTTCGGTCAGTGGCTCGACGACTTCAAGGGTCAGGCCGCCGCGAACGGTATTTCCCAGCGGACGATCGACAGCGCTCTCAGCGGTGTCACCTATGACAAGAAGGTCATCGGCCTCGATCGCAACCAGCATTCGATGAACCTGTCGCTGGATGCCTTCATGCAGCGCCGCGCCCCGGCCTCCTTCGTGACCAAGGGCAAGAAGATCATTCAGCAGAACGCCAAGCTGCTGAACTCCATCGAGCAGCGTTACGGCGTCCAGAAGGAAGTCTTGGTCGCGATCTGGGGCATGGAAACGGGCTTCGGCGCCAATTCCGGCAACATGCCGGTGTTCCGCTCGCTGGCGACGCTCTCCTATGACTGCCGCCGTTCCGACTTCTTCACCGAGGAACTAATGGCCGCCCTGCAGATCGTCGAGCGCGGCGACATGTCCGCTTCGGCGATGAAGGGTGCCTGGGCCGGCGAGATCGGCCAGACCCAGTTCCTCGCCAAGAACTATGTGCGCTTCGCCGTGGATGGCGATGGCGATGGCCGCCGCGACCTCATCCGCTCCAAGGCGGACGTTTTGGCCTCCACCGCGAACTTCCTGCGCCAGCATGGCTGGCAGCCGGGTGCCGGCTACCAGCAGGGCGAGCCGAACTTCGCGGGGCTGCGCGAGTGGAACAAGGCCGGCGTCTACCAGAAGGCGCTGGCCCTCTTCGCCTCCAAGCTCGCGAGCTGAGCCACCGGCTGGCCCGTCCCGCGGGCTGGGATTCCTCCGATCCTGACGGCCGGGCCAGCGCCCGGCCGTTTTGGTTCCGGCCCTACCTTGCGCCGTTCAGTCCGCGTCGAGTTCGGGATAGTGCCGGAAGATGCCGTCTTCGCTGAAGGGCAGGCGGCGGTCGCTGCCGAGATAGGCGATCAGCGTCGGCTCCGCCGCCACCAGCATCACCAGTCCGGCAATGCCGGGATAATCCGCCGCAATCGCCGCCATGCGGCGCGGAAAGGCGTAGGTGAGTCCCGCCATCACCTGGAAGAGGCCGAGATCGGCATAGGTGAGCGTCTCGCCGACGAGCCGTCCCTTGCCACCATTGGCCTGGAGGATTCGCTCGTACCAGCCGAGGAACTTCGGAATGCGCTCGCTCCGGAACTCCTGCGCACGCCGGGCCGCTTCGGCCTTCTGATCCTTATAATAGAGGCCGACACCAATGGGGTGATGGACGTCATGCGCCTCGGCGACGAGATCGGCGGTGGTGACCGCGATGGAGCGCGCGAAAAGCCGGCCCGCCTCGTCCTCGGGTGCCAGTCCGCGCCGCTCGCCCAGAAACGCTGCGATGCTGGCGGTCTGCGAGATCAGCCGGTTGCCGTCGATCAGGAAGGGCGGCGCGAAGGGGATATGGCCGTTGTGGCCGGTCTCCAGCAGCCGCATCATGGCGGAAACGCCGCCGCCTTCGCTCTCCGGCAGCCGCGCCATGTCGCGATAGGGAACCTCAGCGACCTCCAGCACCAGGCGGACGAACTCGCCGCGGCCCTGGATGGTCGGCCAGTAGTAGAGATCATAGGCCATGCGGATGTCCCCTCGAGCTTCGATTAGATGTTGATAGCATCGGGCTCGGCCGTGGGCGGCTCGTCCCCGGCGAGCCCAAGGCGTGTCAGCCGGAATGCCGCGGCGGCCGCCCGGTCCTGCTCGCACCCAAGCGTGAGCGCCATGCGACCGCCTTCGACGGCGTGGATCAGGCGGGCTGGCGCAGCGGCTTCAGTGCCGTCGCCCACTTCGCCAGCTCGTCCAGCATGGCCGTCGCCGAGACTTTGTGCAGCTCGTTCGGCTCGAAGACGTCGTCCTTGATGTGGTTGGTGAAGACCGGGATCACCACGCCTTCGGGGATGGGCATCATCTTCATGGTGGGAACGAGCTGCTTGGCGCCCTGCGCCGCCCGCATGCCGCCGGAGACGCCGCCATAGGAGACGAAGCCGACCGGCTTGTAGTGCCACTCGCGATGGAGGTAGTCGACGGCGTTGAAGAAGCTCGCCGGCGGCATGTAGTTGTACTCCGGCGTCACGAAGACGAAGGCGTCGGCCTTCGCCGTGATGGCGCTCCAGCGCTTGGTATGCTCGTGATGGTAGGTCTGCCGCGCCGGGTGTTCGGGCTCGTCGAAGAGCGGCAGCGCGACCTCCGCAAGATCCACCGGCGCGACATCGAAGCCGCCGTGCTCGCCGGCCGCCTTGACGAACCAGTCGGCGATGATCGGGCCCTTGCGGCCCGGGCGGGTCGAAACGGTGACGACGTTGAGGGTGAGATCAGCCATATCGGTCTCCATGTCCAAGGCGCTCGGCGGCTTAGATGAGGGCGGCCGCCGCCGCGGCAAGCCTGCCTGCCAGCGCCCGCTGTGCAGGTCAGGTCGATCAGGCTCCATGCGCTGCTGCGCGGCCTCTGGCGAGGGCTCGGAATGTCGACGCTGTGTTCGCCGTTCGGCGCGGCGCTTGTGTGAAGGAGCTACGTTCGCGTCGTCCAATGCGCCAGCGCCGGCGCAACCGTGGCCGTTCGGTAGCAGGCTGGAGAGATTCTAGGCTTCATTGCGCCTTTGCCCTTCCCCGAGCCGGCGATCGGTCTACCCTTTGACGGACCGCGATGAACGGGGCGCGGTGCGTGAGGGACGGCCGCAGTGGCGCAAGTATTCAGGGAGCGGGCGAACCTCTTCATGCGCCTCGGCCTCCTGGGGCTGGCCATCCTGCCGGGCTCGCTCGGGCTTCTCGGCTTCTCCTATTATCGATCGAGCGCCTATACCGGCGTCGGCCGCTATGTCGAGCAGCCGGTGCCCTTCTCGCATCGCCACCATGCCGGCGAGCTCGGCATCGACTGCCGCTACTGCCACACGGGTGTGGAAAAGGCGGCCTTTGCCGACCTGCCGCCGACCGAGACCTGCATGACCTGCCATTCGCAGATCTGGACGAATGCCGCGATGCTGGCGCCGGTGCGCAAAAGTCTTGCCGATAACCGGCCGCTGCGCTGGCAGCGCGTCACCAGCCTGCCGGACTACGTCTATTTCGACCACTCGGTCCATGTGTCGAACGGCGTCGGCTGCTCGTCCTGCCACGGCGACGTCGCCGCGATGCCGCTGATGGCCAAGGCCGAGCCGATGACCATGGGCTGGTGCCTCGATTGCCATCGCGATCCCGCCGCGAAGCTGCGGCCGGAAGAGGCGATCTTCGACATGCGCTGGCAGCCCCCGGCGGACCAGCCGGCGAAGGGTCGGGCGCTCCTCGCCCATTACGGCACCCGGGCCGAGCACCTCACCGATTGCTCCGTGTGCCACCGATGAGCGGCGCGATGGACTGGCAGCCTCGCGCGGCCTTCGTTGGTGGCGGAGAACCGCAACCTGCCATCGAGCGGCCGGACGAGTTCGTGCCGGCTGCGCGCACGGCGCCGCTCGACCGTCGCACCCTCCTGAAGCTGCTCGGCCTCTCCGCCGCGATCCCGCTCGCCGCCTGCGCGCCGCCGGCGGAGGAGATCGTGCCCTATGTTGAAATGCCCCAGGGCCTTCTGCCAAGCGTGCCCCGCGCCTACGCCACCGCCTTTGAGCTCGGCGGCATCGGGACGGGCGTGCTGGCGACGAGCCACGAAGGGCGCCCGACCAAGATCGAGGGAAATCCCGATCATCCGGGCTCGCGCGGCGGCACCGACGCCTTTGCTCAAGGCTCCATCCTGTCGCTCTACGATCCCGGCCGCGCCTCGCTGGTGCGTCACCGCGGCCAAATAGCCTCGATCGACGCCTTCCACGCGGCTGTGGCCGAGCGGCAGTCGGAATGGCTGGCGACCGGCGGCGAAGGCTTGCGGGTGCTGACCGGCGCGACGGCGTCGCCGACCTTCCACCGGCTGAAGCAGGCGCTGCAGAACCGCTTTCCGAAGATGGGCTGGCATGCCTATGAGCCGCTCGGGGCCGAGAATGCGCGCGGTGGCGCGGCGCTGGCCTTCGGCCGCCGGCTGCAGGCCGTCCTCGAGCCGGGCGAAGCCCGCGTGATCGTGTCGCTCGACGCCGATTTTGTGGGGCCCGGACCCGAACAGGCGCGGCTCGCCCGCGGCTTCGCCCGCCGCCGCATCGTCCGCCGCGCAGCCGAAGCTGGCGCCGGCGAACCGTTGCCGATGGCGCGGCTCCATGTGGCGGAGCCGACCATGACCGCGACAGGCGCCTCGGCGGACGAGCGCCTCGGCGTCCGCCGCTCGCGGATCGATGCCGTCGCCAGGGCCATCGCGGCGGGTCTTGGACTCCCGGTGGAGGCGCCGGCGCTGGCGCCGCGCGAGGCGGCCTTCGCGGCGGCTGCGGTGCGCGATCTTCGTGCCGCTGGGCCGCGGGCCCTGATCACCGTCGGCGAGGCACAGCCGCCGCATGTGCATGCGCTTGCCCTGGCGGTGAATGGCCACCTCGGTGCGATCGGCACGACGCTGCGCCTCGCCGTGCCCGGCGACGAGCCGCGTGCTCCGGCAGCCAGCATTGCGGATCTCGCGGCTGATATCAGGCGCGGCGCTGTTTCGGCGCTGCTGATCCTCGGTGGTAACCCGGCTTACGACGCGCCCGCTGATCTCGATTTCGAGGCAGCGCTGCGGAGCATTCGCTTCAGCGCGCGGCTCGGTCTCTACGAGGACGAAACCAGCGACGCCTGCCTGTGGCACGTACCGCAGCTCCATCCGCTGGAAGAGTGGTCCGACACGATCGCCGCCGATGGCACCGCCGCCGTCGTGCAGCCACTGGTCACACCGCTCTTCGAGGGTCACTCGCCGCTGGCGATCCTCGCCGCTCTCGGCGGGCGGCTCGACATCGCCGCCTACGACGCCGTGCGGGAGCACTGGCGTTTCCGCTTGGGCGAGGGTGGCGCGGCACCAGCAGGAGCGGTGGACGAGCGCTTCGAGGCGGCATGGCGGCAGGCGTTGAGCGAGGGTGTCATTTCCGGCACCGCCGGTACGGCGCTGGTCGCGGTGGGCGCCGCGACGCTGCCCGTGCTGCCACCGCTGCCGGGCGCCGATACGGCCGCAATGGAGATCACCTTCCATCCCGACCCGTCCGTCTGGGACGGGCGTTTTGCCAACAATGCCTGGCTGCAGGAAACGCCGAAGCCGGTGACCGGTCTCGTCTGGGGCAATGCCGCTTCGATTGCGCCGGGCGACCAGCGGCGCCTCGGCATCGCTGATGGCGACGAGATCGCGGTCGAGGTCGACGGCACACGCATCGTCATCCCGCAAATCGCCGTGCCAGGCCAAGCGGAGGGCTCGATCGCCCTGACGCTCGGCTACGGCCGGCGCGCCGGCTCGATCGCCCGCGGCGTCGGCACGGACGTCACGCCGCTGCGTCGGAGCGACCGGCTCTGGCAGGTGTCCGGTGCAACCGTCGGGCCGACCGGCGTCACCGTCGAGCTGGCGGTGCCGCAGGGCTCGCACGCCATGGAAGGGCGCGACATCGTTCGCACGAGGACGGTTGCGCAGGTCGAGGCGGAGCCACCGCGCAAAGCGGCGCCGCGCAAGCCCGCGACGCTCTACCCTGAATATCCGGCGGGGCCTTATGAATGGGCGATGGTCATCGACCAGACGCTCTGCATCGCCTGCAACGCCTGCGTCGTCGCCTGCCAGGCGGAGAACAATGTGCCGGTGGTCGGGCCGGAGGAGATCCGCCGCGGCCGCGACATGCACTGGTTGCGCATCGACAGCTACTTCGCCGGGTCGCAGGAGGCGCCGCGCGTCGTCTCGCAGCCTGTGCCCTGCATGCATTGCGAGAAGGCGCCCTGCGAGCCGATGTGCCCAGTCGAGGCCTCCGTGCACGATTCCGAGGGGCTGAACGTCCAGGTCTATAACCGCTGCATCGGTACGCGCGACTGCCAGTCGAACTGCCCCTACAAGGTGCGCCGCTTCAACTATTTCGGCTACGCCAACGGCCAGGAATTTGCCGATCTCGGCGAGCCGATCCTCCACGCTGCCCGCAACCCCGACGTGACGGTGCGCTCGCGCGGCGTCATGGAGAAATGCACCTACTGCGTCCAGCGGATTTCCGGGGCCCGCCGCGCCGCGGAGCGGGAGCACCGGACGATCGCAGACGGGGAGGTGATCACGGCCTGCAGTCAGGCCTGCCCGACCGAGGCGATCCGCTTCGGCAATCGTTCCGATCAGGCGTCGGAGGTGAACGCGCTGCGCCGCGAGCCGCACCATTACGCTCTCCTGGAAGAGCTCGGCACCCGTCCGCGCACCACCTATCTCGCTCGGGTCGAGAACCCGGCCGCAGTTGAGGCGGGCGCTGCGCACCCAGACGCCGCGCCGAAAGCAGGCGGTGCCGGATGAGCGCTGTCGCCGCCCCGTTGCATGTCGAGGCGAACGCGTCGCCGCCGCGGCTGCTACCGCCAGACGCCACCTATGGCGAGGTGACCGACATCGTCGCGAGCGGGATGGAGCGCCGCTTCGGCCGCGTCTGGTGGATCGCGCTGGGAGTCTCCCTCGTCGGCACGATCGTCATGCTGGCCTCGATCTGGACGCTTCTGAGCGAAGGCATCGGCGTCTGGGGCAACAACGCCATCGCCGTCTGGGGCTTTGACGTCGGCAACTATGTCTGGTGGATCGGCATCGGCAATGCCGGGACGCTGATCTCCTCCATGCTGCTCCTGACGCGCCAGCGCTGGCGGGCCGCGATCAACCGCTATGCCGAGGCGATGACGCTGTTCGCCGCCGCATTGGCAGGCCTCTACCCGCTGCTCCATCTCGGCCGGCCCTGGTATGCCTACTGGCTGGCGCCCTACCCGAACACCATGGACCTCTGGCCGCAATGGCGGAGCCCCTTGGTCTGGGACATGGTGGCGATCGCGAGCTACCTGATCTTCTCGGCTCTCTTCTGGTACACGGGCCTGATCCCCGACTTCGCCACGCTGCGCGACCGCTCGCGTGGCTTCCGACAGGTGGTCTACGGTGTCCTGGCGCTGGGATGGCAGGGCTCCTCGCGCCAGTGGAAGCACTACAAGTCTTTCTACACCGCGATGGCGGCGCTCGGGGTGCCGCTGGTCGTCTCGCTCCATTCCGTGGTCGGGCTCGACTATGCCGCAACGCTGATGCCCGGCTGGCAGGAAACGATCTTCCCGCCCTACTTCGTGGTCGGCGCGATGTTCTCAGGGTTCGCCATGGTGGTGACGCTGACCGTGCCGATCCGCTGGGGGCTTGGCCTGCAGCGCGTGATCACGGCGGAGCACCTCGACGCCATGGGCAAGTTCATCCTGTTCGGCGCGCTGGTGATGGGCCTGTCCTACGCGCTCGAATGGTTCAATGCCTGGTATGGCGGCAATGACGTGGAGCGCGATCTCGTGCTTTTCCAGTTCACCGGCGCCCATGCCTGGCTGTACTGGACGATGCTCGCCTGCAACTGCGCCGTGCCGCAGCTTCTCTGGTGGCCGGCGGCGCGGCGAAGTGCGGCGCTGCTCCTTGCAACCTCGGTCGCCGTGAATATCGGCATGTGGCTGGAGCGGCTGCTGATCAATATCGACACGCTGACGCACGGCCACCTGCCGGCGCGCTGGGGCTTCTACGTCCCGACGGTCTGGGACTGGACGCTCTTCGGCGGCAGCCTGTCGCTGTTCACGCTCCTGTTCCTCCTGTTCACTCGCTTCGTGCCGGCGGTCTCGATCCACGAGCTGCGCGAGCTGGCGCGGCAGGAAGGGGCGGCGCGATGAGGATGCTCGCCGAATTTGCCAGCGGCGATGCGCTGGTCGCCGCGGTCCGGGCGCTGCGGCAGGGCCATGCCGGACGTCTCGAGACCTTTACGCCGCTGCCGCTGCCCGAGCTCGATACGCTGGTCGACCCGGCGCCCTCGCGGCTGCGCCGGTTCATGGTCGTGGCGGCCCTTGCCGGCGCCCTGATGATGCTGGGTCTGCAATACTATTCCGCCACGATCGACTATCCCATCAACTCCGGCGGCCGGCCGCTCGCGGCTTGGCCGGCCTTTGCCGTCGGCGCGTTCGAGATCGCCATCCTCTCTGCCGCTGTCGCGGGCTTCGTCGCCCTCATCGTCCTCGGCGGACTGACCCGGCTGCATCATCCCGTCTTTGACTGGGAGGGGATCGAGCGGGCCAGCCGCGATGGGTTTTTCGTCGAGATCGCATTCGCGGACCGAGGCGCTGCTGATCGTGCCGAGAGCGAAGCCCTGGCGCGGCTGCTCGTGCAGCACGGCGCCGTCACGGTCATGGAACGACCGTCGTGAGGCGGGCGATCATCCTTCGGCCTGCCGCGGCGGTTCTTGTCGCCAGCGCGCTCGCCGGCTGCCGCGAGGATATGGAGGTGCAGCCCAAGCTCACCGCCTATTCCTCTGCCGCCGCCTTTGACCAGAACATGGCGGCGCGCCAGCCGCCGACCGGCACGCTCGACCGCGAGGCCCTCGAGCGCGAAGCCGCACTCGGCCGTCCCCCTGCGCCAAGCGAGGCTCTGATCCGCCGTGGCGCCGAGCGGTACAAGATCGCCTGCACGCCCTGTCATGGCGAGGCCGGGCTTGGCGACGGCATCGTGGTCCAGCGCGGCTTTCCGCAGCCACCCGCCTTCACCGAGCCGCGCCTGCTGGCCGCCGACGCCAGCCATGTCGTCGACGTCATCACCCATGGCTGGGGCGTCATGTACCCCTATGAGAACCGTGTCGCCCCGGCCGATCGATGGGCGATCGCGCTTTATGTGCGGGCGCTGCAGCTCGCCCAGACCGGCAAGGACGCCGCCGACCCTGCGCCGGCTCAGGCGGTGCAGCGATGAGCGCGGCGATTATGGGGAGCCGGCAGCAGCGGCGGCCGACACGCACGCGCCTCGGTCTTGCAGCGACCGGTCTCGTCGTCGCGGTTGTAGCCGTCCTCATACCCGCCGTGGCGCGCGGCTTCCTGCCCGCCTGGATCCTGCTCGTCTCAACCGGCGTCGGCGCTGCCGTGCTTCGGCATATCCATGCGCTGACCGGCGGGCGCTGGGGCGAGGCGACGGCGCCGACGCTCCGAGCGCTGGCCGCCACCGTTCCGCTCGCGGCACTCGGCGGCGCCGTGCTGCTGCTGACGCTGCCGGCACTTTACCCTTGGGCCCGCAACGGGGCGACCGTACCATCCGACGTCGCCGCGCTCTACCTCGCACCGCTCGGCTTCGGCATCCGGGCGGTGCTGGTCCTCCTGCTGTGGAGCGGCGTCGCGCTCGTAGCGGCACGGGGCGCCCGTCCAAACCGCGCTGTCGCAGCCGGCTCGCTGGTCATCCACGCGCTCTGCGTCAATGTCGCCGCGGTCGACTGGATCATGTCCATCGAGCCGCACTGGAACTCGTCGGCCCTCGGGGCGCTGCTGGCGATCACGCAGATCGCCCTGGCACTGGCGATCCTGGCGGCCGTCGATGCGGCTTGCGATGTGGGGGGCGGGCGGCGGGGTGACGTGGCGAAGCTGCTCCTCGCCGCCGTTCTCGGCGTCGCCTACCTCCTCTTCATGCAGTTCCTGGTACAGTGGTCTGGCAACCTGCCGGAGAAGGTCGCCCACTACCTGACGCGCCGCGCGCCGATGTGGACGGGCTGCCTGATGGCCGCGACAACCTTCGGCTTTGTGCTGCCCGTCGCCATCCTGTCGCGCACCGCGCTGCGGGCAGAGCGCGGGCCGGTGCGCCTGGCCGGGTTCTCGGCGCTCGCCGGGCTGGCGCTGCTCGTCCTCTGGCAGGTCCTGCCGCCCTTCCGCGACGCGGTAGCAAATGGGATCGGCATCGGGCTCGCCGTTGCCGCCGCCGGTGCCGCGTCCTTCGTTGGGGCAGGCGCGCAAGCGCGGCTACGGGCGGAGGATGCACCACCGGGCGATGCTTCGCGCCGAACTCACGGCGAGGCGACGCTTGGCTGACACGCTGCCGACCCTGCCGCAGGAAAGCCCCGAGGTGCGCTCCGGCGCGGTCGCCGTGCCGATGCTGGCGGTGCTGAGCGTCGTCGTTGCGGTGCTGGCGCTTCTATGCGGCGTGTTCTGGTGGATGTTCGGCACCTTGCCGTCGCGCGTTCCGGAGGCGCCGGTGAGCACCTTCCCAGCCCCTCATGTCACCGATGTCGGCACCGGCGAGCTGGCACGCGTGAGGACGCAGGGTGCGGTCGATCTCACGGTTCGCGCCGCAATCCCGATCGAGGCGGCGATGGACGCCGTGCTCGCCCGGCCCGATCCGTTCGCACCATTGATCCCGGCGAGCGCCGTGCCGGACAGCCCCGCCGTCAGGGCGATCCAGGCGCTAGCAGCCGCTGGCGGCACGTCCCCTCGGGGGAGAGAGGCGCGCCCCGCGGCCAGCGGTTCGGCCGCAACCCTAGACGATCAGGCCCGTGTTCCCGCCAGCGCTCTTCGCGGCACGCCCGGCTATCTCCCGCCGGCCGGCAGCGCCACGCCCGAGGTGACGCGATGAGGTGCCGAGCCTTTGCCCTGCTGTTCCTGGCACTGCTCCTGCCGACGGTGTCGGCGGAAGGCGGCCTGACCCGTGCGGAGCTGCGCGAGGCGGGCTTTGCCGACCGTACCGGCCAGATGCTGCCAGGCGACCTCACGCTCACTGATGCCGCCGGCGCGACCTTGAAGCTGGAGAACCGGCTCGGCGGCCGGCCGGCGCTTCTCGCCTTCGTCGACTACACCTGCGAGACCGTCTGCGGCGTCGCGGCCGAGGCGCTGGCCGGCGCCGCGACGGGCCTGACGCTGCGGCCGGGCGAGGACTACCGGATGCTCGTCGCTGGCTTCGACCCGCGCGACACGACCGCCGATCGCGATGCCTGGCTCGCCGTCCATCCCGCCGTCGCCGCGCTCGGCCGTGGTGCCGTCCTGTCGGCGTCGCCGGCGGCGACGCGGCGCCTGACGGAAGCGGCCGGCTTCGAAGCCGTCTACGATGCCGAGCACGATCAATTCGCCCACCCCGCCGGCGCGCTTCTCATCGGCGCGGACGGCCGCATCCTGCGCGCACTCGACCTCGTTTCGCTGGATCCGGACACGCTGCGGCTCGCTCTTGTCGAGGCGTCCGGCGGCGCGGCCGGCTCGCTTCTCGATCGGGCGATCCTCTCCTGTTACGGCTGGGACGCCGCCACCGGACGCTACACGCCGGTGGTCAGCATGGCGCTGATGGGCTCCGGCCTCTTCACCGTGGCGGCCATCCTGCTCTTCCTGGCGCTGATGCTGACGCGCGAACGCCGCTCGGCACCCGGGCCGGACGGGAGGCGCGGCGCATGAACGAGCCCGGCATCTGGCTGCCGCAGGCCTCCAGCGAGGCGGCCGCGACCGACACGATCCTGATCGCCCTCCTGGTCGTTTCCAGCGCCATCGTGCTGCTCGTCGCCGGCCTGATCACCGTTTTTGCCATACGCTACCGAAAGGGCTCGCCGGCGAGCCGCGAGCCGCTGCCGTCCATCTTTGCCCGGGACGTCGAATTCGGCTGGACCTTCGCCACGCTCGGCCTGTTCATCGCGATCTTCGCCTGGGCGGCGTCGCAGAACATCACCCTGGCCCATCCGCCCGCGGCGCGGATGGAGATCCATGTGCTGGCCAAGCGGTGGATGTGGAAGGTCGAGCATGCCGGCGGGCAGGGCGAGATCGACGAGCTGCACGTACCGGCCGGCGAGCTGGTCGAGCTGATCATGCAGAGCGAGGACGTGATCCATTCCTTCTACGTACCGGCCTTCCGGGTGAAGCAGGACGTCGTGCCCGGCCACACCGAGCGGCTGCGCTTCACGCCGGAGAAGCCGGGGACCTACCATCTCTTCTGCGCCGAATACTGTGGCACCGATCATTCGCGCATGATCGGCCGCGTCGTCGTCCAGTCGCCGGAGGAGTTTGCGGCCTGGCTCACCCGCCAGCCGCAGGAGGACGATCTCGCCAAGTCGGGGCGACAGCTCTTCGTGCGCTTCGGCTGCGCCGGCTGCCACGAAGGGCAGGCGTCGGTGCGCGCCCCACGCCTTTCCGGCCTCTTCGGCGCGCCGGTGCAACTCGCGGACGGCCGCACGGTGACGGCGGACGACGCCTATGTCAGGGATTCGATCCTGCAGCCGAAGCGCGACATCGTCGCCGGCTATGATCCGGTGATGCCGAGCTTTGCCGGCGTCGTCAGTGATGGCGAGATCGCCGGGCTCACCGCCTATATCCGCGCGCTCCGCGCCCCTGCTGATGGAGGCGTGTATTGAGCGACATCCCGCTTCGCGACGTCCGACTGGAGACCGATCCGCATGTCGGCTTCGAGACGAGCTATCTCGGCGAGGGATTCTCGCTGTGGTCCTGGTTGACCACCACCGACCACAAGCGCATCGCCATCCTCTACCTCATCTCGACGACGATCTTCTTCTTTCTCGGCGGTGCCGCGGCGGTGCTGATCCGCCTCGAACTGTTCACGCCCCAGGGCGACCTTCTGACGGCCGAAGCCTACAACCGCACCTTCACGCTGCATGGCGTGATCATGGTCTGGTTCTTCCTGGTGCCGGTGATCCCGACCGTGCTCGGCAACTTCCTGCTGCCGTTGATGATCGGCGCCAAGGATGTCGCCTTTCCCCGGCTGAACCTCTTCTCCTGGTATCTCAACATCATCGGCGGCGGGCTTGCCGTTGCGGCGATGCTGGCCGGAGGCGTCGATACCGGCTGGACCTTCTACACGCCCTATTCGACGATCTATTCCAACGGCCATGTCTCGCTGACCGCGATCGGTGTCTTTGTCGCGGGCTTCTCGACGATTGCCACCGGCATCAACATGATCGTCACCGTCCATACCCTGCGCACAAACGGCATGCGCTGGTTCCGCCTGCCGCTTTTCGTATGGGCGATCTATGCCACCAGCCTGATCATGCTTCTGTCGACGCCGGTGCTTGCCATGGTGCTGGTGCTGATCATCGCCGAGCGGCTGTTCGGCCTCGGCGTCTTCAATCCCGATCTCGGCGGCGACCCGATCCTCTTCCAGCACCTGTTCTGGTTCTATTCGCACCCGGCCGTCTACATCATGATCCTGCCGGGTATGGGCGTCGTCACCGAGGTGATCACCTGCTTCGCCCGCCGCCGCGTCTTCGGCTACCAGTTCATGGTCTATGCGCTGCTCGGCATCGCCGTGATCGGCTTCTTCGTCTGGGGCCACCACATGTTCACGAGCGGGCAGTCCATGTACGCCTCGCTCGCCTTCTCCATGCTGTCCTTCCTCGTCGCGGTGCCCTCGGCGATCAAGGTGTTCAACTGGACGGCGACGCTCTATCGCGGCCAGATCACCTGGGAAGCCTCGATGATCTACGCGCTCGGCTTCGTCGGCCTCTTCACCATGGGCGGGCTGACCGGCCTCTTCCTCGCCTCGGTGCCCGTCGACATCCATGTCCACGACACCTACTTCGTCGTCGCCCATTTCCACTACATCATGGTCGGCGGCATGGTGTCGGCCTTCTTCGCCGGCCTGCACTTCTGGTGGCCGAAGATCACCGGCCGCCTCTATCCCGAATTTGTCGCGCAGATTGCCGCCGGGATGATGTTCGCCGGCTTCAACCTCACCTTCTTTCCGCAATTCATCCTCGGCAATCTCGGTATGCCGCGGCGCTACTACGCCTATCCGCCGGAGTTCCAGGTCTGGCACGTCCTGTCCTCGGCGGGCGCGGTGATCCTCG
Organism: Mangrovicella endophytica; assembly: GCF_002893625.1. Lineage (GTDB taxonomy): Bacteria > Pseudomonadota > Alphaproteobacteria > Rhizobiales > Rhizobiaceae > Mangrovicella > Mangrovicella endophytica. The sequence goes on from NZ_PKMZ01000003.1 coordinate 263,652, forward strand.
CCTTCGCCTATCTCCTGCCGATGGCCTACCTGTTGTGGTCGCTGATCTGGGGCAAGCGTGCCGGCGACAATCCGTGGGACGCCAGCGGTCTGGAGTGGCAGACCCGCTCCCCGCCCCCGAAGCACAATTTCGTCGAAGCACCCTTCGTCTCCGAAGACGTCTACGACTACCATCCGGAGAACGCGCCGCGCGGCAGCGGTGCGGACGACAGGCGTTATGACGACCGGGATATCGCCGGCGAGAAGGCGGACGCCGCGGAGAGCGGACGACGCCATCGGGCGGCCGAGACGCCGCCGGCAACCGCGCAGGCGCGGCGTGCAAGCAAGACCCGCGAACCGTCGGATGGGGAGGGCCGATGAGCAGCACCGTCGCCGGCCACTTTCACGACCACCGCCAGCAGAGCCGCGCCAACACGCTCGGCCTCTGGATCTTCCTGGCGACCGAGGTGCTGTTCTTCGGCGCCCTCTTCGCCGCCTATCTCATCTACCGCGTCCTCTACCCGCAAGCCTTCGAGACGGCGGCGCGCGAAACGGAAATCGCCATTGGCACGCTCAACACGGCGCTGCTCCTGACCTCCAGCGCGAGCGTTGCGATGGCGGTGAAGACGGCGCGGCTAGGGCAGCGGCGGGCGACGATGGTGCTTCTCGGGGTGACGCTCGCGCTCGGCCTCGGCTTCCTCGCAGCAAAGGGTTTCGAGTACCACTCGGACTTAACCAAGCACCTCTGGCCGGGCTCCGCGGACTTTCCCCTCGACCCGCCGCAGACCCGGATCTTCTGGGCGCTCTACTGGATCATGACCGGCATTCATGCCGTCCATGTCACCGCCGGGCTCGGCCTCTGGGCGGTGATCCTGACCATGATCGCCCGGCGCAGCTTCCCGCTGGAAAGCTCCGACAAAGTCGAGATCGCCGGGCTCTACTGGCACCTCGTCGATCTCGTCTGGATCTTCCTGTGGCCGATCCTCTACCTCGTAGGACGGTCATGAGCGCCCGCCCGCACAAGGCTGCGTCGGCGGCAGAGCCGCGGGAGAAAACGCTGCGGGCGTGGCTGCGGGAATTTCGCGCCGAGCTCATTGTCTGGCTGGCTCTGATGCTGCTGGCGGCTGCGACCTTCGTGCTGGCTTACCTGCCGCTCGGGCCATTCCATCCGCTGACATCGATGGGCATCGCCGTCGCCAAGGCGCTGGTGGTGGCGCTGTTCTTCATGCATCTGAAGCGCGAGAGCGCGACGATCCGGCTTGCAGCGGCGGCCGGCCTCGTCTTTCTCGGCGTCCTCTTCACCCTGACGCTGGCGGACTACCTGTCGCGCCCGCCGGGTGTCGAGCTGGACGCCGTGCGCGCCACAAGGGCACAGACGCCGCAGCAGCCTTGAGCGCGAACGTTCCGGATTTCGCCGTGGCTGCGCCGACGCTTCAAAAGGTCAGGCCGCGGCGGCCTCTTCCTCCAGCGTCAGGTCGCGCAGGATAGCGTGCATCTTGTGGCCGCCGAGCCGGGCCGGATCGAAGCCGCGGGTCAGGCCGATTGCCGCAAAGCGCTGGGCATTTTCGGCGGAGTGGCCAACGAAACCCATAGCCCAGTTGGAGAAGGAGCGCTGTGCGATCGGCTCCAGTGCCAAGAGCGAGACATCGCCGTGGCGCTCGTCCTGCTGGATGCGCTCGAACGTTGCCTCCACCGCTGCGAGCGGGCCCTCCAGCACCTGCGCGAACACGCCGGCATTGAACAGGAGTGCGCCGGTGATGCCCGCCGCCTCGTTGTTGCGGCGGCTAGCGGCGAGGATTGCGTCGACCTCCGCCTCAAAGACGCTGGCATCGCCCGCGATGGCATTCCGGCTGTAATAGACGAGCTGGTAGAGGGACATGGTCACTCCGAAAGAAAGGGATGGATGCCGTCGGCCGGCATTGGCCGGCCGGTGAGGTAGCCCTGCACATGGGTGCACTGCTCGTCGCGGATGCGCGCGAGCTGCTCCGGTGTCTCGACGCCTTCCGCGGTGATCGCCATGCCGAGACTCAGCCCGAGGCTGGCGATCGCCTTCAGGATTGCTTCGCTGTCCTCGTCCGAACCCTGCACGAAGGAGCGGTCGATCTTGATCTTGTCGAAGGGGAATTTCTGCAGATAGCTCAGCGACGAGTAGCCCGTGCCGAAATCGTCCATGGAGATCTTCACGCCGAGGGCCTGCAGGGCGTGCAGCGTCTTCAGGACATTGACGGTGTCCTCCAGGAGGGCGCCCTCGGTGATTTCGATCTCCAGCCGCTGGGGCGATAGGCCCGAATGGGCGAGCGCCGAAACCACCGTCTCCACCAGCGTGTCGGACTTGAACTGCACCGGCGAGATGTTCACCGCCACGGTCATCGGCTCCGGCCAGGTCGCGGCGGTGGCACAGGCGGTGCGCAGCACCCATTCGCCGATCTTGGCGATCAGCCCGGTCTCCTCGGCGAGCGGGATGAAGTCCATCGGCGGCACGCGCCCGCGCACCGGGTGATCCCAGCGGATCAGCGCCTCGAAGCCGATCACCCGGTCGTCGCGAAGATCGACGAAGGGCTGGTAGTGAACGGCGAACTGCTTCAGCGCCAGCGCCCGCCGCAGGTCGATCTCAAGCTCGCGCCGATATTTGAGGGCGGCGTCCATGCCGGTTTCGAAGGTGCGGAAGCGGCCGCGCCCGGCACGCTTGGCCTCGTAGAGCGCAAGGTCGCCGTTGCGCAGCATGTCGCGCGGGCCATTGCCGGCTTCCGCCACCGCGACGCCGACGCTGGCACCGATATTAACCGTGTGGCCGCTGAGGACGTAGGTGCGCCCGATCAGGTCCACCAGCCGTGCGGCCAGGCGCTCGGCGTCTTCGGGCGACGCGATGCCCGTCTGCACCACCACGAACTCGTCGCCGCCAATCCGCGCCACACAGTCGCCCTTGCGGCAGGCGGAGCGGATACGCTCCGCGACGCGCGCCAGAAGCACGTCGCCGACGCCGTGGCCGAGCGTGTCGTTGACGACCTTGAAGCGGTCGAGGTCGATGCAGTGGATGGCGACGCGTCCGGCGCCGCCGTCCTCCGCCACGAGCGCACGTTCGATCCCGTCATTCAGGCCGTTGCGCTTCAGGAGCCCGGTCAGTTCGTCCGTATCGGCGATCGCCGCAGGCGTCGCGCTCTCGTCCGGGAAGAGGCTGAGCACCCGGCCATAGGCGCTCGGCGGCCCGGCGAGTGCGCGGTAGCGGGCATGCGTCTTGGAGGCGAGCGTCAGGGCCGAGCCGCGGGCGATCAGCCGCTCGAAGCTCTCATCCGAACCGGGGAAAATCTCGGCAAAGGGCAGGCCGGCGATCCAGCCGCCGAGGGCAACCTGCGCGGCGCCGTTGGCATAGATCACCTCGCCGTCGTCGCTGATGACGATGACCGGGTGAGGCAGCGCGTTGAGGATGGCGTCCGGTGGCGGAGAAGCTTCGGGCGCGTGGAGGGATTGGGGGGACATCCGCTCGTTCGACGATTAACGTTTGACGCATCGTGACCCGACAACCCTGCGAAGTTGTGAAGCAAGGGATTGGACCGCTTAAAGGAGCGGCGGAGATGGGCAAGAGGGTTAAGGGAGGATGGAGACGACGCGCCGGGAGGCTCAGGTCCCTGTCAGGACGTAGGGCCGTCGACGATGACATGCGCATGGTCGAGCGAGCATCGCTCGATGCGGGCCTCGACCTTGTAGACGTCCCTCAGCATCTCGACCGTCACGACGTCGCGCGGATCGCCGCAGGCCCGCATGCGGCCGTCGGCGATGACGAGGACCGTGTCGGCGAAGCGCAGCGCCTGGTTGAGGTCGTGAATGGCGATCAGCACGATCATGCCCTTCGAGCGGGCCTGCTGGCGCATGAAGGCGAGCACTTCGACCTGACGATGGAGATCGAGCGCGCTCGTCGGCTCGTCCATCAGCATGATCTCAGGCTCGCGCACCAGCGCCTGCGCGATCGAGACGAGCTGGCGCTGTCCGCCCGACAGTGCACCGAGGTCGCGGAAGGCGATCGGCGTGATGTTCAGGGCATTCATGATGCCGTCGATGAAGCGAAGGTCGGACTCGCTCACGCCCCAGGACTGGCCCTGCTTGCGCGCGAGCAGGATCGATTCATAGACGGTGAGCACGGCGTTCGCCGCCGTGTCCTGCGGCATGTAGGTGATGGTGTTCTTCGTCCGCGCGCCGTCCACCACCACTTCGCCCGGGCCTTTAAGGATGCCTGTGATTCGCTTGAAGAGCGTCGACTTTCCTGCCGCGTTCGGACCGATCACCGCGACGACCTCGCCCGAGCGCATCGTAGGCGTGGTGACGCCTTCGACGAACAGCCGGCGGCCGTGATAGGCGCCGACCGACCGCAGCTGCAGGGCTACCATGACCGGCTCCTGTTGGAGAGGATCAGCGAGAAGAAGAACGGCACGCCGACGAGCGCCGTGATGATGCCGATCGGGAAGACCACGCCGGGAATGATCGACTTCGACACGATCGAGGTGAGCGACAGGAGCAGCGCGCCGGAGAGGATGGAGCCGGGCAGGAAGAAGCGCTGATCCTCGCCGAGGATCATCCGGGCAATATGCGGCCCGACGAGACCGACGAAGCCGATCGTGCCGACAAAGCTGACAGGGATCGCGGCAAGCAGCGAGATGACCAGCATCGTCTCCAGCCGGATGCGACGCACATTGACGCCGAAGCTTGCCGCCTTGTCCTCGCCGAGGCGGATCGCCGTGAGCGCCCAGGCGTTGCGGGCAAAGAGCGGCAGGGCGATCAGGAGCACGGCGAGCGTCATCCAGATCTTCGGCCAGGTCGCCTTGGTGAGGCTGCCCATCGTCCAGAACACCACCGCAGAGAGCGCCTGCTCGGAGGCGAGGTACTGCAGGAAGGCGAGCAGCGCGTTGAAGGTGAAGACCAGTGCGATGCCGAGGAGCACCACTGTCTGCACCGAGACGCCGCGCGCCTGCGAGACGAAGTGGATGAAGAGGGTGGCCACCAGCGCCATGATGAAGGCGTTGGCGGGCACCAGCATGCCGGCCGCGACCGGAAGGAGGGGCACGCTGGTGACGATCGCCAGCGCCGCGCCGAAGCTGGCGGCGGCTGATATGCCGAGGGTGAAGGGGCTGGCGAGCGGATTGGCGAGGATCGTCTGCATCTGTGCGCCGGCGACCGAAAGGGCCGCGCCGACGACGATCGCCATGATCGCGACCGGCATGCGGATGTCCCAGACGACGGCGCGGATCTGCGGCGAGACCGAGGCGGGATCGAACAGCGCCGCGGCGACGTCGCTAAGGGCGTAGCGCGCCGGTCCCCAGGCGAGATCCACCGCGAAGGACAGGCAGAGGGCGGCCGTCATCGCCGCGAGGATCAGGAGCTTGCGCCGGGCGAGCGCGCGATACTTCGTCCGCCCGGCCTCCATCGGGACCGCCGCGATCTCGGTCATCCCGCGCTACTGCGCCGCCTTGGCGTCGACCCAGTAGCCCGGCTGGTACGCGACCGGCAGGAACTTCTCGTGGAAGTCCTTGAAGGTTGCGTCCGGATCAAGATCGGCGAACAGCTCGGGGTGGAACCACTTGGCCAGGCGCTGCACCGCGACGAACTGGTAGGGGCTGGCATAGAACTGGTGCCAGATCGCGTGCACCTCGTTGTTCTTCACCGCCGTGGAGCCGGTGAAGGCAGGGTTCTCCATCAGCGCGTTCAGCGCCTTGCGGCTGTCGTTTGCTGTGGCCGCCGCGTTCGGGCCGACGGTGACGAAGTCCTTGGCGTCCTTGGTGTTCGACCAGTTGGCGCCGGTCACCACGACGACGTCGGGATTGGATGCCACCACCTGCTCGGCATTGATGCTGCCGGTGTAGCCGGGCAGGAAGTCCGAGCCGAGATTGTGGCCCCCGGCAAGATCCACCATCAGGCCGAAATTGTCCGGGCCGAACGTGCCGCAGCACTCCACCAGGCCGGCGGCGCGATACATGAAGACCTTCGGCTCGGCCGGCTTCTTGTCCTTCAGCCTGTCCGTCACCCGGGCCATCTCGGTCTTCCAGTAGGACGCCAGGGCTTCGGCCCGATCCTCATGGTCGAACATCTTGCCAAGGATCTTCAGGCTGGGCTCGGTATTGTCGAGGATGTGGACGCGGAAATCGACATAGACGATCTTCGCGCCGAGACCCTTCAGCGTCTCCTCCAGCTTGACCTCGTCGGCGGCCTCCTTGTCGCCGATGGTCAGAAGCACGACGTCCGGCTTCAGATCGACGAGGGTTTCGGTCTGCAGCGTGCCATCCGTCAGGCTGCCGAGGAAGGGGATGTCCTTCCCCTTCGGGAACTTCGCGACATAGGCGGCGTAGCCGTCGCCGTCATTGTTCTTCAGATCGTTGCGCCAGCCGACGATCTTGGCGAAGGGATCGTCCTTCTCGATCGGCGCGACGGCGTAAAGAAGGCGCCCCTCGCCGAGGATGACGCGCTCGGCCGGCTTGTCGAAGGCAATCTCGCGGCCCGCGACGTCGGTGATCGTGAAGGACTGGGCGAAAGCGGGAAGCGGCAGGAGCCCCATCAACGCGACCGTGGACACTGCGACGATTCTCATGACACCCATCTGGAAGCTCCCCTTACGTCTGCTAATGTCGCAGCCTTATGAAACATGACCGTCGCGATCAAGTTATTTCGGGAACTGGTTCGACGGGGCGACGAACCGGCTGATGCGCACCATGAATGCCAATTTCACTATCCGCGACGAGATCCGCGAATTCTGGTCGGACCGGGCGGCGACCTTCGACGAGAGCGTCGGTCACGAGATCTTCTCCGAGGCCGAACGCCGCGGCTGGCAGCGCCTGATCCGCAAGCATCTGGGCGCCGGATCAGGCCGTGCGGCGCTCGATCTCGCCTGCGGCACGGCGGTGATCTCGCATCTGATGCATGACGCGGGTTTCAGGGTGACCGGGCTCGACTGGTCGGATGCGATGCTGGCCCGGGCGCGCGCCAAAGCCAGAGAGCGTGGCGCCGACATCCGCTTCATCTCGGGCGATGCGGAAAACACCATGGAGCCGGCGGAGAGCTACGACGTCATCACCAACCGCCATCTCGTCTGGACGCTGGTCGATCCGCGCGCAGCGTTCCGCGAGTGGTTCTCAGTCCTGAAGCCCGGCGGCAAGGTTCTGATCGTCGACGGCAACATGCGCCGGGAGACCTGGGTCAAGGCGCTGCAGGCGCTCTGGACCAAGCTGTCCGGCAAGGCGCCCACGAGCGCCATGAGCCCGGAGATGCTGGCGCGCCATCAGAGCATCTGGTCGCGCGTGCATTTCGCCGAAGGCATGCCCGCCGAGGCCGTGGTGGCGCTGCTGCACGAAGCCGGGTTCGAAAACGTCGTGGTCGACCGCAACCTCACCGACATCCATTGGGCGCAGGCCCGCAAGATGGGATTCCTGCGCGGACTCGACCGCATGGCGCAGGACCGTTTTGCCATCTCGGCGACGAAGCCGAGCAGGGCATAAGGACAGGCGGCGGCGGGTGGACGTGGCCCGCGGGCTGTGCCGCGCCGCGGGGGCATGGGTCGTTTCCCATCCAGCGGGAGGACGACGATGAAGCGCTAGGCCGGTGCTGATGACGTCCAGCGGCGGAACGGACAAGCCCGTATCCGCTCGTTAGCCCCTCACGCCGCCAGCATCTCAGGCTCGGGCGCTCGGGCACCGGTCATCAGGGCGACGGCGTCTGACATGGTCGAGGTCTTCGGGTCGATGACGCAGAGGCGCCGGCCGAGCCGGTGCACATGGATGCGGTCGGCGATCTCGAAGACATGCGGCATGTTGTGCGAGATCAGGACGATCGGCAGGCCGCGCGAGCGCACCTCCAGGATCAGGTCGAGGACGCGCCGGCTCTCCTTGACGCCGAGCGCGGCCGTCGGCTCGTCCATGATCACCACCTTGGAGCCGAAAGCGGCAGCGCGCGCCACCGCGACGCCCTGGCGCTGGCCGCCCGATAGTGTTTCCACCGGCTGGTCGATGTTCTGGATGGTCATCAGGCCGAGCTCGGACAGCTTCTCGCGGGCGATGCGCCGCATCTTCGGCTTGTCGAGCATGCGGAAGGCCGAACCGAGCACGCCCTCGCGCCGGATCTCGCGGCCGAGGAACATGTTGTCGGCGATGGAGAGCGCTGGGGAGAGCGCCAGGTTCTGGTAGACCGTCTCGATGCCGGCGTCGCGCGCCGCCTGGGGATTGTCGAAGGACACGGGCTTGCCGTCGAGGCGGATCTCGCCGCCATCCGGCGTCACCGCGCCCGTCAGCGCCTTGATCAGCGTCGACTTGCCGGCGCCGTTGTCGCCGATCACGGCGAGAATCTCGCCCCGGTAGAGGTCGAAGTCGGCCGAACCGAGCGCGACGACGCGGCCGTAGCGCTTCACAAGGCCGCGGGCGGTGAGGACGGGTTCGGGGCGCATCAGGCGGAGACCTTTCTGATCCACTGGTCGGCGGCGACCGCGAGCACGATCAGCGCGCCGACGGTGAGGCGCGTCCATTGCGGGTCGGTGCCCCAGATCCTGAGACCCATGGCGAAGACGCCGACGATCAGCGCGCCGATCAGCGTGCCGAGCACCGAGCCGCGCCCGCCGAAGAGCGACGTGCCGCCGATGACGACGGCGGTGATCGACTGGATGTTGGCCTCGTAGCCCGAGGTTGGGCTGACCGAGCCGAGGCGCCCGATGATCGCCCAGCCCGCCAGCGCGCAGATGCAGCCGGCCGTGACATAGACGCCGAAGAGCGTGCGGCCCGTGCGGATGCCGGACAGGCGCGCGGCGTCCTCGTCGTCGCCGATCGCATAGACGTGCCGCCCCCAGGCCGTGTGGTTGAGGACGTACCAGAAGATGAGGACGAGCAGCACCATGAAGACGGCGCCGTAGGTGAGGACGGCGCCGCCGATCTTGAAGCTGGTACCGAGGAACTGCAGGAGCGGCGCGTTGGCGGAAACGTCCTGCGCGCGGATCGTCTCGTTGGCGGAATAGATGAAGTTGGTCGCCTCGAAGACGAACCAGGTGCCCAGCGTGACGATGAAGGGCGGCAGGCGCACGAAGGCGACGAGCGCGCCGTTGATCGCCCCGCAGATCATGCCGACGCAGAGACCGGCGCCGAGCGCCAGCGGCGCCGGTACGCCGTGGTGGAAGGCGAGCTGGCCCATGATCACCGAGGAGAGCACCATGATGGCGCCGACCGACAGGTCGATGCCGGCGGTGAGGATGATCAGCGTCTGCGCGACGCCGACGATGCCGACGATCGTCACCTGCTGGAGGATCAGCGTCAGGGTGAAGGCGTTGAAGAAGCGCCCGCCGACGAGCATGCCGAAGACGGCGACGCCGACGAGCAGCACCAGCACCGGCACCAGCGTCGGATTGGCATGGAGGGCATGCTGGAGGTGGTCGAGCGGCCCGCGCCGCGACGGCTTGAAGTCGGCAACGCGCGTATCGGCGGCGGCAAGGCCCGCCTCGTAGCTGGCGCCGGTCGGCGGCTTGGCCGTCTCACTCATCGCCGTTCCTCCGGTGGTCGTTCAGTATCTAGATCGGCCGGCACAGGAAGCCGTCAACGGCCGGTCGAAGAGCCGGCCCCGCACGTCCCGATGCCGGCGTGCCGCTGGACCGGTGCCTGGCCTTCCGGATCGAGCTTGCGGCGGCGGCCATTGCCGCCGCTGCGCTTCTCCCGCCCGGGCAGTCCGGCCGGCGCGCGGTCCGGCGGCCGGGGATGCGGCGCCCGTGAAAAGGCGCCGCGCCGATCGCTCAGCCCCAGCAGGCTTTGGCGGCCTCTTCGGTCGTCATCGAGGTGACGCCCTCGGCGGGCTTGTCGGTGACGAGGTCAACGCCGGTGTTGGTGAAGGTCAGGCCTTCGCTCGCCTGCGGCTTCTCGCCGGACTTAGCGAACTTGTCGATCGCTTCGACGCCCATCGCCGCCATCTTCAGCGGGTACTGCATGGAGGTGGCGCCGATGATGCCCTCCTTGACGTTCTGCACGCCCGGGCAGCCGCCATCGATCGAAACGACCAACGTGTCGCCTTCGCGCCCCACCGCCTTCAGCGCCTGGTAGGCGCCCGCCGCGGCCGGCTCGTTGATGGTGTAGACGACGTTGATGGTCGGATCCTTCTGGAGAAGGTTCTCCATCGCGGTGCGCCCACCTTCCTCGTTGCCATTGGTGATGTCATGGCCAGCGATGCGCGGATCGTCCTCGTCGCCGATCCGGTTCTTGTCCTTCACGTCGATGCCGAAGCCCTGCATGAAGCCCTGGTCACGCTGGACGTCGACGGAGGGCTGCGCCGGGATCAGGTCGAGGAAGGCGATGCGGGCATTCTGGGCCTCCGCGCCCATGGAGGCCTCGGCCCACTGGCCGATCAACTCGCCGGCCTTGAAGTTGTCGGTGGCAAACGTGGCGTCGGCGGCCTCGATCGGCTCCAGCGAGGTGTCGAGCGCGATCACCAGGATGCCGGCGTCGCGCGCCTTCTGGATGGTCGGCACGATGCCCTTGGAATCGACCGGGGTGATCAGGATGCCCTTGGCGCCGGCGGCAATGCAGCCCTCGACGGCGGCGAGCTGGCTCTCGGTGTCGCCGTCGATCTTGCCGGCATAGGCCTGGAGGTTGAGGCCGAGCTCCTTGGCCTTGGCCTGCGCACCCTCCTTCATCTTGACGAAGAAGGGATTGGTGTCGGTCTTGGTGATCAGGCAGACGGTGGCGCCGTCCTGCGCGGCGGCCGGGACGGCGGCCATGGCGATGGCGCCGAGCGAAACGGCGGCCAGAAGCGAGCGGAATGTCACGGTGGTGTCCTCCCAGACATGGATGCGGCGGCGGGACGGCCGCCTCGGTCCTTGCGCCGCGGTTTCCCCGCCAGCAGCACTTGCCGCATTAAGAGCCCCCTGAAAAAGCTTGTCAACGACAATAATTCACGCGGAATTAGATATTCCTCGGTTGGCAATGGCAGCGTCCCGACGGATAGTTCCGGCCGTTGAACGGCGCCTCGGCGGGCCCGGGAGGAGGAGGTAGCCTTGAGCGTCACGGCTCGGGATGATGCCGCCAGAGGCGGCGATGCGGAGGCCGGCACCGAACGGCTGCGCGGCTCGAACCAGTCGGGCCTCAGAGCCCACAACGAGCGCGCCGTTCTTTCCCTGATCCGCCGCCACGGTGCCCTCGCCAAGGCCGACATCGCCCGGCGCACGGGCCTCTCTGCGCAGACCGCATCGGTGATCATGCGGATGCTGGAAAGCGAGGAGCTGGTGCTGCGCACCAAGCCGCGGCGCGGCCGCGTCGGCCAACCATCGATCCCGATGCGACTGAACCCGGACGGCGCCTTCTCGCTCGGGCTGAAGATCGGCCGCCGCTCGGCCGAGCTGGTGCTGATGGATTTCGTCGGGACGTTGCGGGCCCGCGAGCGGCGCAGCTATCGCTATCCGCGTCTCGCCGAGATCCTCGACTTCGCCGCGGGCGCGGCCCGGCAGGTTGCCGCTGCGGCCGGACCGGACGGTCAGAAGCGGATCGCCGGCCTCGGCGTCGCCATGCCCTACGACATATGGAGCTGGGCGGAGGAGATCGGCGCCCCTGCAGACGCCATGGCGGAGTGGCGCAGCGTCGACATCGTCGCCGAACTGGAAGCCTGCACGGGGCGCAGCGTGAACCTTGCCAACGACGCGACCGCCGCCTGCGCCGCCGAGCACGTCTTCGGGCAGACTGGGAGCGCCGACTTCCTCTACTTCTTCGTCGGCGCCTTTGTCGGCGGCGGGATCGTCATGGATGGCGACCTCGTGCCGGGCCGCACCGACAATGCCGGCGCCCTCGGCTCGATTCCGGTTCCGCATCCCGACGGCGGCGGCTTCGACCAGCTGATCGCCTTTGCCTCCATCCGCCTCCTGGAGACCATACTTGCCGAGGCCGGACAGGATGGCGCAGCGCTCTGGGAACGGCCGGATGTCTGGGGCGAGCTCGGCGAGGTTCTCGACCGCTGGATCGCGATCGCCGCCCACGGGCTGGCCCATGCGATCCTTGCAGCGAGCGCCGTCTATGACTTTGAATGCGCGGTCATCGATGGCGGCTTTCCGCCGGAGGTGCGCGCGCGCCTCGTCGCCGAGACGGCGCAGCGGCTGGACGGGCTCAACCGGCGCGGCCTGTCGCCGATCACGGTGCGGGAGGGAACGATCGGCTCCAGCGCGCGCGAGATCGGCTCGGCGAGCCTGCCCTTCTTTGCCCGCTTCCTGATTGACCACCGCGTCCTCTACGCCGACCGCGGCTGAGCCCGGGGCGAGGTACCCCTGGTCTGCGGCGAGCCCGGCGCCAGCGGCTACTGCGGCAGCGCGTAGGCGATCACGTAGTCTCCGATCGGCGTTTCCATGAAGTGGTGCCCGCCGGCCATGAAGCCGATGTACTGACGCCCATCCACCTCGTAGGCCATCGGCGTTGCCTGCCCGCCGGCAGGCAGTTCGTCCTGCCAGACAACCTTGCCGGTCTTGATGTCGATGGCGCGGATCAGATCGTCCGTCGCCGCGGCGATGAAGACGAGGCCGCCGGCGGTGACGAGCGGCCCGCCATTGTTGGGCGTCCCGATGGTGATCGGCAGGAAGGTCGGAATGCCAAACGGACCATTCTTACGGGCGGTGCCGATCGGCTCGTCCCACAGCGTCTTGCCGGTGGCCAGCTCGATGGCGCGGATGCCGCCATAGGGAGGCTCCTTGCACAGAAGGCCGGTGAAGGGAACGCGCCAGCCGGCGTTGACGTCGATCGCGTAAGGTGCGCCCGTCTGCGGGTCGCCGGCGCCCTCGGCGCGGCCTTCGACATCGGACTGGTCGTTGCGCTCGTAGATCGGCGCAAGGCCGCGCTCGTCGGCCTCTTCGCGGGTCAGGAGCCGGTTGTGGTTCGGCATGTTGTTGTAGTTGGCGATCAGGATGCCTCTGCTCGGATCCACCGCCACGCTGCCCCAGTCCGACCCGCCGTTATAGCCGGGATATTCGATGTAGTAGCGGTCGCTTGTCGGCGCGGTATAGGGCCCGTCATAGGCTGCGCGGCGGAACTGGATGCGGCACCACAGCTGGTCCAGCGGGGTCATGCCCCACATGTCCTTTTCCGTCAGCCGGGGAAAGCGCAGGTCGTGATAGGCCGATGTCGGCTGGCTGTCCGCCAGGGCCTCATTCTCGACCCCGCCGGCCGGCGCCGCTTCCTCGTTCACCGGAAAGAGCGATTCGCCGGTCCGCCGGTCGAGGATGTAGATGTCGCCCTGCTTGCTTGGCAGCACCACGGCCGGCACTGTGCCGCCGTCGCGGGGAAAATCCACCAGCGTCGGCTGTGAGCCGAGATCGTAGTCCCAGACGTCGTATCGCACCGTCTGGAAGTGCCAGACGGGCTTGCCGGTGGTCACATCGAGAGCGACGAGCGAGGTCGACCACTCGTTCTCGGCTTCGCTTCGATTGCCCCCAAAGTAATCGACCGAAGAGTTGCCGAGCGGCAGATAGACATAGCCGAGCGCCTCGTCGCCGACGGCCGCGGTCCACATGTTCGGCGTGCCCCGCGTATAGGTCTGACCCTCCGGCGGCAGACCGGTGAACGCCGGATTGGCGAGGTCCCAAGCCCAGACGAGCGCGCCGGTGACCGCGTCATAGCCGCGGATGACGCCGGAGGGTGCATCCTCTGCCTCGCCATCCTTTACCTGCGCACCGGTAACGACGACGCCGCGCACAATGGCGGGCGGCGCGGTGACCGCGTACCAGCCCGGCACCTTCTCGCCGATGCCGGTCCACAGATCCACGGCGCCGTTGTCGCCGAAATTGGCGCAAGGCTCTCCAGTGCGCGCGTCCACGGCGATCAGCCGGGCATCCAGCGTCCCCTCGATGATGCGGGTGGCGCAGGCGCTGTCGGGCGCCGCATCCGGCACGGCGTAATAGGACACGCCGCGGCAACTGGCGCTGTAGGGGATCGCCTCGTCGGCGACCTGCGGATCGTAACGCCAGATTTCCTCGCCGCTCGCTGCATTCACAGCGATCAGGATGTTCTTGGCCGAGCAGAGATAGAGCCGGTCGCCAATCTTCAGGGGTGTCGTCTCGGGCGCGTATTTGTTCTCGGCCGCCTCGCTCGGCATGTCGCCGGTGCGATAGGTCCAGACCTTCTGGAGCTGACCGACATTATCCGGCGTGATCTGGTCCAGCGGCGAATAGCGGCTGGCAGTGGTGCTGCCGCCATAGTGTGGCCAGTCGGGGCCGACTGGTAGCGGTTCAACAGGAGCACGCGCCGCGGCGGCAGCCAGCGGTGAGGGCGGCGTCGCAGCCGTCGGAGCGGTGGCCGTATCGTTCGGGGTGCTACCCGCCGGCGTCGATGTGCCCTGTTCAGCCGGTGAAGGCGGGGCTGGCTGAATCGCCGGATCGGCTGGAGACGCAGCCGGCGGAACGGCCCCTTGCGGTACGGGCGCTGTGGACTGATCCTGCGGGGCCGGAGCCGTGGTGGTGGTGGACGGGCTCGGCTCCTGCGCGCTGGCGGGGAAGAGCGCAAGGCCGAGGCAGGTCATTCCCGCAAGTAGGATGCGTCCACAGGCAATCGTTGGCAGCGCCATCGGATGTCCTTTCAGCGAAGTCTTTGCGGAAGCCATCAGGCGGCCCTGCGGACGCGCTCGTCCGGGTATGGTGACGATGCAGGCGCTGCGCCGGGCGCCTGGCGCCTGTGGCGTCGCAGAACCGGGATCGTCAGCAGCACGAGAACGAGTACGACGGTAGGCGCGACCAACCTTGGCACCTGTGCCCACCAGTCGAAACCCGCCTCCCAGAAAGCCCAGATCAGCGTACCGACAAAGGTGATGGCGTAGATGCTAACCGCCGTCATGGAGAAGCGGAACAGGTAGATGGCCGTCAGCAGGAGGCCAAGTCCTGCAAAGACGTAGTACCAGGAACCGCCAAGCAATGCGAGCCAAATGCCGCCAAGGAAGATCGGTATGCCGAACGCGAGAATCACCACGGCCACGGCCAGAGTGCCCCAGTAGCCGACAGTACGCGGTGGTCGACTGTTCGATTGCTGGACGACGGTCATAGGATGCTTCCCTGCGCAGTTCCCCGTGTGCAGGGGTAGCTAATTTTCGCCCCCGAGCCTTCAAGCATCGCTCTGCTAGATGGCTGACGACCTGCGCCGTCTCAGCTCTGGCGCGGCAGGCGGCCTCTGCGAGACGCTTGCTAGATATCTGCCTCCTATGGGCCGGCGTCAGTCGACCTCGCTGATCCTGCCGTCGGTGTGAGGCTCATACGCTGCGTTGGTCTTGCCGAGATAAGCGGCCACGGCGTCTTCCAGCGACGGGCCGTAGTCATAGGCCTTCATGCCCTTCTCGGTGAAGACGGTGTAGCCGTCGCCGCCGCCACGCATGAAGTTGTTGGAGACGACGAGATAGGTCTTTGCAGGATCCAGCGGCACGAAGGCATCGCCCTGCTTCACCTCGACCGAGCGGATGCGGTCGATGCCGGGCTTACCTGCCTTCGACCAGGTGAATTTGAGGCCCGCCACCTGCGGAAAACGCCCCGAGCCTTCCTCCACCTTGCTGACGCCGTTCTCCAGGGCCGCCTTGATGTCGGCGCCGGTCAGCTCGAAGGTCGAGAGCGTATTCTGGAACGGCAGCACGGTCAGCACCTCGCCCATCGTGACGTCGCCGGCATCGATCGAGGCTCTGAGACCGCCGCCGTTGACGATGGCGATCTGCGTTCCCTGGCCCTTCACATGGTCGAGGATCGCCTCGGCGACGAGGTTGCCCATCGCGCATTCCTTGGCCCGGCAGGTCTCGCGCGAGCCGTCGATCGCGTCGGCCGAGTGCGCGACCACCTTGTCGCGGATCTCCTGCAGGGGTTTGGCTAACTCGGCGACGCGCGCCTTGATCCCTCCGTCCTCGGCGATGCTGGCGTCGAGGAGGATCGGCGCGCCGCTCGCCTCCGTAAGGCGGCCGGCACCATCGAAGCGGACGGTCAGCGCGCCGAGATATTTGCCGTAGGAGCGGGCGCTCACCACCGCGACCTTGCCCTCCGGCCCGTCCACCATGGTCGGGTAGGGGCCTTCGGCGTCCTTCTCGGTGCTGGACAGGAAGGTGTGACTATGGCCGCCGACGATGATGTCGATGCCCGGCACCTTGGCGGCAAGCTCCTTTTCGACCCCATAGCCGGAATGGCTGAGAACGACGATGCGTTCGACGCCCTGGCCCTTCAGCGCGGCGATCTCGCGGCTCAGCGCGGGCGCCGGATCGGTGAAGACGACCGTCGGTCCTGAGCTCGACACCTCCGGGGTCTCGACCGTGGAGAGGCCGATCACGCCGACCTTGTCGCCGTCAGCATCGAGGATGATGGACGGCTTCGTTCTGCCGGCGATCAGCGGCTCCTTCGACGTATCGCCATTGGCGAGCAGCATCGGAAAGGTGATGGTGTCGAGGAACACGGCGGCTCCGGCCGGACCGCGATCGAACTCGTGGTTGCCGAGCGCCATCGCCTGATAGCCGAGGCGGTTCATCATCTCCACCTCGGCCTTGCCGCCATAATAGGTGTAGAAGAGCGAGCCCTGCGACTGGTCCCCGGCATCGACGAGGATGCTGGCCGGCGCCTTGGCGCGCTCGCGGTCAATCGCCGTCTTCAGCCGTGCGGATCCACCGAAGCAGGCCTTCTCCGCCGCCTCATCCGCCGTGCAGGTCGAATCGAATTTGTTGATCGGCTCGACGCGGCTGTGGAAGTCGTTGGTGTGGAGGATCGTCAGCGTGTCCGCGCCGAAGGCCGCCGGGCGCCGATGGACATCAGGGCGGCAAGCACGGCGGAAGCTCGAAGGGCCATGGGATCGCTCTCCGTTGGCCGGACGATCCGGTCGCGTCCGGCGTCGTGACGCCGCATGGCGGCATGAGCCGATCATGGCGCGTCGGGAGCCAAAGGCCAAGCCGCTTCATGCCTGCGCCAGTCCTTTGCATCCGGCCTCGGCCGCATGCCGACGGCCAGTGTCGCCGAAGCGCTGCTTCACCGGATGATCGTCTTCATTGATTGACTGATCAATCAATGAAGGACAGGTTGCCAGGATCGACGGAGCAGGCGGAGGTCACATGGCACGGAGCGATATCGAGGGCGTTCGCCGCGAGGCGCTGATCCAGGCGGCGATCGGCGCCATCGAGGTGGAGGGCTCGCTCGACGTCACTATGGCGGCGATCGCCCGGCGGGCGTCAGTCTCGCCGGCGCTCGCGCACCACTATTTCGGCGGCAAGGACGATCTGATGATCGCCGCCATGCGCCACCTCCTGAAGGAATTCCGCGCCGGCGTCACGGCGCGCCTGCGCGCCGCCGAGACGCCGCGCCAGCGTGTAGGGGCCATCGTCGCCGGCTGCTTTGCTCCCGGCCAGTTCACCGCCGAGACGATCGCCGCCTGGCTGGTCTTCTATCTCAACGCCCGCCGCTCGCCGGAAGCGGCGCGGCTCCTCGCCGTCTATTTCCGCCGGCTGGAATCCAACCTAGTCGCGGCTCTCTCGCCGCTGACGGGACGAGGTGCCGCTCGCGATATCGCTGCTGCAGCGGGTGCCATGATCGATGGCGTGTGGCTGCGCCAGGCACTGACACCGAAACATGCGCCCGACGCTGCCGCTGCCATCGGCGCGGTCGAGCGCTTCGTCGATGCGGAGATTGCCCGATGCGCGTGATCACGGAAGCCGACTATGTCATCGTCGGTTCGGGCTCGGCCGGCTCGGCGCTTGCCTATCGCCTGTCGGCGCATGGCCGCTACGACGTCGTGGTGATCGAGGCCGGCGGCACCGACGCGGGGCCGCTGATCCAGATGCCCGGCGCCCTGTCCATGCCGATGAACATGCCGCGCTACGACTGGGGCTACCGCGCCGAGCCGGAGGCCGCGCTCGGCGGTCGCCGGCTCGCAACGCCGCGGGGGCGGGTGATCGGCGGCTCGTCCTCGATCAACGGCATGGTCTATGTGCGCGGACATGCCCGCGATTTCGACCACTGGGCGGAGAGCGGTGCGCAGGGGTGGGGCTATGCCGACGTCCTTCCCTACTTCAAGCGCATGGAGGCGATGGAGGGTGGCGACCCCGCCTGGCGCGGGACGGACGGGCCGCTGCATGTGCGTCGCGGCGTCATGGCGAACCCCCTCTACCACGCCTTCATCGAGGCAGGCCGGCAGGCGGGCTATCCGGTCACCGACGACTACAATGGCGAGCAGCAGGAGGGCTTTGCCCCGATGCAGCAGACCATCTGGCGCGGCCGCCGCTGGTCGGCCGCCAACGCCTATCTGCGCCCCGCCATCAAGCGCGGCAACTGCCGGCTCCTGCATGCCGTGGCCCTGCGGGTCGCGCTGGAGGGTGACCAGGCGACCGGCGTCGTCGTCGGCAACGGCCGCCGCGAAACCGGGCTGGTGAAGGCGCGCCGGGAGGTGGTGGTGGCCGCCGGCGCCATCAACTCGCCGGTGCTCCTGATGCATTCGGGGATCGGCGATCCCGCCGAGCTTGCCGCCGCGGGCGTGACGACCAAGGTCGAACGGCGCGGCGTCGGCAAGAACCTGCAGGACCATCTGGAGCTCTATATCCAGCAGGAATGCATCCAGCCGATCACCCTCAACGGCTATCTCGGCCTGTTCTCCAAGGGCCGGATCGGGCTTGAATGGATGCTGCTCCATACCGGCCACGGCGCGACCAACCATTTCGAGGCGGCGGGCTTCATCCGCTCGGCGGCGGGCATCGACTATCCCGACATCCAGTACCACTTCATTCCGGCGGCGGTGCGCTACGATGGCCGGGCGGCGGCGCCAGGCCACGGCTTCCAGGCCCATGTCGGGCCGATGCGGTCCAAGTCGCGTGGGAGCATCCGCCTCAAGAGCGCCGATCCGGCCGAAGCACCGTCGATCCGCTTCAACTATATGAGCCACAGCGACGATTGGACGGAGTTCCGCCAGGCGATCCGGCTGACGCGCGAGATCTTCGCGCAGGACGCCTTTACCCCCTATCGCGGCCGGGAAATCCAGCCGGGCGATGCGGTGAAGAGCGACGATGATCTCGACGCCTTCATCGCCCATCATGCCGAGAGCGCCTATCATCCCTGCGGCGCCTGCCGCATGGGCGCCGCAGATGATCCGGATGCGGTGGTCGATCCGCAAACGCGCGTCATCGGCGTCGACGCCCTGCGGCTCGCCGACTCCTCGATCTTCCCGCGGGTGACCAACGGCAATCTCAACGGACCCTCCATCATGGTCGGCGAGAAGGCGGCAGACCATATTCTCGGCGAGGGCATGCTGGCGGCCTCCAACCTCAAGCCCTGGATCGCGCCACATTGGCAGGACAGGCAGAGGTAAGGCGTCCAGCTTGATCGGCATCGGCGTGCTGCTTAGCTTTGCCAGTTGATACGACAACTGTGACGGGTGGGGTGTGATGCGCACGATCCGGCTTGGCGATGCCGACGCTATTCCTTCGACGGTCGTGGATGATGCCGCCAACGGCATGCCTTCGATCATCGCGCGCGGTGGCGAACCGGAGGTCGTCGTAGTCAGCTTCGCCGAATGGGAGCGTCTCTCCACCGTTCCGTCTTTCGGACGTCTCCTGATGGCGTCTGGTCTGGAGGAGGGTGACTTGCCCGAGCGCAACCGAAAAGGTCTTCGCACTGCCGGCTTCTGACGTGTATCTGGTCGACACGAACATCCTGTCCGCAGGGTCACCGACCGTCAGGATGCCTTTCGGCGAACTCGTCGCGTGGATGGATCGGGCATCGGCCAGTCTGTACTTGTCGGCGGTTACCGTGGCCGAAGTTCATGACGGGATCGAGAAGGCGCAGCGGGAAGGCGCGACTCGCAAGGCCGAGACACTGCGCGGGTGGTGGGAAACGGTCGAGCATCTCTATGGCGATCGAATCTTGCCCTTCGGCATCGCTGCTGCTCGCATCGCAGGAGCCTTGTCGGACCGTGCCCGATTTATCGGCGCCGAGCCCGGTTTTCCAGATATCGCCATTGCAGCGACGGCTGAGTTGCACGGCTTCACTGTTCTGACCCGCAATATCAGAGACTTCCGACCCCTCGGCGTTGCCTGTCTCGACCTTACGACGCGCTGCCACCGCTCCCGGCTAACGATCGGCCATCGACCGGCGCATAACTTGAAATTGCGTGCCTCAAGGGCTGGAGGACCTGTCGTAGGCTCTCGGACTGCCGTAGCTTCCGACCTGTTCGTTGATCACTACGGAAAGCCCGCTTGACCGACCTAAGCCGAGGAACCGTCGCCTGGAACTATACGCTCGCCGAGCTGTGGGCCGATGGTGTCGTCCATGTCCTCGGCCTGCTGCTGGTGGTGGCCGGTGCAATCGCCTTTGCCTGGCGCCTGGCGGGCAACGGAACGGCCTCGGAGATCGCGGCCGTGTCGATCTATCTGGCCGCGCTGCTCCTCTCCACGAGCGCCTCGGCCGCCTACAACATGTGGCCCGTCTCGACGTTGAAATGGCTGCTGCGGCGCCTCGACCATGCGGCGATCTACCTTCTGATCGCCGGCACCTACACACCCTTCCTGGTGAAGACCGGCATCTGGTGGCTGCTCGCCGGCGTCTGGTCGGTGGCGATCGCGGGCGTCGCGCTGAAACTCCTGCGGCCGGGCGAGTTCGACCGGCTGTCGATCCTCCTTTATCTCGCGCTCGGCTGGAGCGGCGTGGTGGTCGGCCGTACCATCTGGCTGTCGCTGTCCGGCACGGTGCTCTGGCTGATCGTCGCCGGCGGCGTGGTCTATTCGCTCGGCGTCATCTTCCATCTGGCCGAACGTCTGCGCTTTCAGAACGCCATCTGGCATGGCTTCGTGCTTGTTGCCGGCTGCATCCATTTCGCCGCCGTCTGGTGCGCCAGCACGATGGCCGTCGCGCCCCTCGCCTGACCTCGTCGCCCGATCGGCAGCACCGACCAGTGTGGGGCGAGCCGTCAGGCGATTGACTTCACCGCGCCGATTGTCGATTTCGCTCTCATTCCGCAGGAGAGCCGACATGTCCGATCGCATCGATGTCCATGGCCTGAAGGTCGCCGCCGTTCTGAAGCGCTTCATCGACGAGGAGGCGCTGCCGGGCACCGGCATCGAGCCCGAGCGCTTCTGGTCCGGCCTCGCTGCGATCCTGGCGGATCTGGCGCCGCGCAACCGGCAGCTGCTCGACAAGCGCGAGACGCTGCAGGCCGAGATCGACGATTGGCATCGTCAGCGCCGCGGTCAGGCCGTCGATGCGGAGGCCTATCGCAGCTTCCTCCGGGAGATCGGCTACCTCGTTCCGGAAGGCGCCGACTTTGCCGTCGACACCGCCAATGTCGATCCCGAGATCGCGCTGATCCCCGGTCCGCAGCTGGTCGTGCCGCTGATGAACGCGCGCTACACGCTGAACGCCGCGAACGCCCGCTGGGGCTCGCTCTACGACGCCCTCTACGGCACCGACGCGCTCGGCGACCTGCCGCAGGGCGGCGGCTTCGATGCCGCGCGGGGCGCCCGCGTCGTCGCCTGGGCCAAGAGCTTCCTTGATGAGGTGGCTCCGCTCGACGACGCCTCCCATGCGGACGTCGTCGCCTATGCCGTCGAGAACGGCGTCCTGCGCGCGCGCCTCGCTTCGGGCGGCGAGATCGGGCTTGCCGACCTTGCCGTCTTCGCCGGCCATACCGGCTCCGCCGCGGCCCCGACCTCGGTCCTCTTCCGGCACAATGCCCTGCATGTCGAGGTGCGGATCGACGCCGCCCATCCCATCGGTGCCACCGATCCTGCCCATGTCGCGGACGTCGTTGTGGAAGCGGCGGTGACGGCGATCTGCGACTGCGAAGATTCGATCGCCGCGGTGGATGCCGACGACAAGACGGCGGTCTACCGCAACTGGCTCGGCCTGATGAAGGGCGACCTGACGGAAACGTTCAAGAAGAACGGCCAGCCGATGACGCGCCGGCTGGAGGCCGACCGCCGCTATGTGGCCCCGGACGGCTCGGCGCTGGTGCTGCCGGGCCGCTCGCTGCTGCTGGTGCGCAATGTCGGCCACCTCATGACCAACCCGGCGGTGCTGCTGGCCGATGGATCGGAGGCGCCGGAGGGGCTTCTCGACGCCATGGTGACCTCGGCGATCGCGATCCACGACCTGAAGAAGATGGACGGGATACGCAACTCGCGCTGCGGCTCGATCTACATCGTCAAGCCCAAGATGCATGGGCCGGAGGAGGTCGCCTTCACGAACGACATCTTCGCGCGGGTCGAGGATGCGCTCGGCTTGCCCCGCTTCACGCTGAAGGTCGGCATCATGGACGAGGAGCGGCGCACCACCGTCAACCTCAAGGAGTGCATCCGGGCGGCGCGCTCGCGCGTCTTCTTCATCAATACCGGCTTCCTCGACCGCACCGGCGACGAGATCCACACCTCGATGGAGGCTGGCCCCATGGAGCGCAAGTCGCTGATGAAGGGCCGGCCCTGGATCGCCGCCTATGAAGACTGGAACGTCGATGTGGGCCTGGCCTGCGGTCTGCGCGGCCACGCCCAGATCGGCAAGGGCATGTGGGCGATGCCGGCCCGCATGCACGACATGCTGGAGCAGAAGCTCGCTCATCCGAAGGCCGGCGCCAACTGCGCCTGGGTGCCGAGCCCGACCGCGGCGACGCTGCACGCCACCCACTATCACCGCGTCGACGTGCTGGCGCGGCAGGATGAGCTCGCGCGTGGCGGACGCCGCGCGGGGCTTGCCGACATCCTGACGATCCCGCTCGCCGATGGCGCGAACTGGTCGGAGGCGGAGATCCGCGCCGAGGTGGAGAACAACGCGCAAGGCATCCTGGGCTACGTCGTGCGCTGGATCGACCAGGGCGTCGGCTGCTCCACCGTGCCCGACATCAACGATGTCGGCCTCATGGAGGACCGCGCCACCTGCCGCATCTCGTCCCAGCATCTTGCCAACTGGCTGCATCATGGTGTCGTCAGCCATGACGAGGTGATGGACGCGATGCGCCGCATGGCGGCCAAGGTGGATGCCCAGAATGCCGGCGATCCTCTGTATCGGCCGATGGCGCCGGACTTCGACGGCTCGATCGCCTTCCAGGCAGCCTGCGAGCTCGTCTTCGAGGGCCGCGTGCAGCCGTCCGGCTATACGGAGCCGGTCCTGCATCGCCGCCGGCTGGAGAAGAAGGCGGCAGGCGCCGCCGCCTGACATACGTCCAAAGCAAAGCCGGCCGGCTCCACTAGGAACCGGCCGGCTTTGTGTCTCAACGATCCGGCGAGGAGACCTGGCTTGATGCGTGTTCCTCTGGTCCTTACGAGGTGATCTGCAGCTTGCGGATCCGGCTGGCGATGTCGTCGAAGATTTCCTGCAGCTTGGAGGAATCCGGCGCGTCGTAATAGTGCGACGCGTCGGTGGCGCAGTTGCTGAGGAGGGTCGAGCTCTCCGAACTGTCGACCTCGAGGCGGATCGTATAGACCTCCATCTTGGCGGACTTCTTGGCGTATTCGCAGGCGGCGCTGGTCATCTTGTTCATCGCCGTCAGCACGGTCGATTCGGACGGGGGCGTCGCGGTGCCCGCCGTCGTGATCGTGCAGTTGCCGTCGCTCGTCAGCGTGTTGTTGCGACAGACGGTATAGGCACCTGAATCCGACTTGTACGAGCCGTCGTAGCGACCATCCTTGATGTAACCCATCGACGAGTAGGCGGATTTGTTGGTGTTGCTCAGGCGGGTGATCGAGTTGTCGCCGTCCGTCAGCAGCACCATGATCTTCTGCACGTCCGCGGTCGTGGCCAGCCCTTCCGTGAACGGCTCGCCCGGCGACAACACCCGCATGCCCCAGGAGACGCCCTCGGTGATGTTGGTCGAGCCGGACGCTTCCAGCTTGGCGATCTGCGACTTCACCTTGGCATAGTCGTTGGTGAGCGCGGTGATCGGCTGGATGTCGCAGTCCCAGTCTGGGCCCTGTGGCGTCGAGACGTTGGAGTAGAAGCGGTAGGAGTAGTTCTTGGACACCCGGCTGTAGGTCCAGACCCCGTTCTTCTTGACGACGCCGAGGCCTTTTAGGCTGGAGTCGGCCATGTAGTCGTTAGGATAGATCTTGGATCCCCAGCTCGTAGTCGACGGCTCGTCCGGCGTGAAAACGGGTAGGAACAACGTCCGCGGCGTCGTCGTCGATGGCGTGGTATCGTCGACCGAATAGGTCTCGCTGCCGCTTTCCAGACGGGTCTGGACGCAACCCGGCCAATCGATCCCAAAGCTGTCCTTGAACATCTTGATGCGGCTGACGCCGACGGGGATGATCGAGCCCGGCTCCTGCAGCAGGCCGTCCTTGTCGATCCAGGACGCCGTCGCCTTGTCCTTGCCGACATTGACGTAGTTGGCAAAGGGCACCAGCGCAAAGGAGACGCGCCGGCGCATGATCTCCGTATCCGTCAGCGCGTCCACCATCTTGGATGCGGCGTCGCGCATGTTCTTGATCTTGGTGCCTTCCATCGAGCCGGTGGTGTCGAGCACCAGCACGATCTCGTATTTGGTCGGCGGATACTGCACGGTGCCGCTGACCGTGGCGTTCAGGGACACGAAATCGAAGATGCCGCTCAAAGTGTTCGGCACCACCGTCTTCGCGGTGACTACGGCGCCCCAGGAGGTCAGCTGAACCGTCAGGTCCGAATAGGACGTGCCGTAATTGGCCTTCACCATCTTGGCGGCGATATCGTTCGCCTTGGTCTGGTCGAAGCCGGAATCCTTCACCACCGCAAGAGCTGCGGAATCGATCGCATCCTGAAGCCGGGTCTGCGCATTCTGTGAACGGGCAAGGTCGATCGCCGCGCCCATTCCGAAGACCAGCGGCACGGCGAGCAGCGCCGTGATGACGGCGAAGTTGCCCTTGGCGTCGTGCCGGAAGCGGTCGAAGATCGTCATAGTCGGGCGGTCCTGAGGCTGACGGGATCGCCGATCATCGCTGAAAAAGCTTATCGCGTGGTCAATTCAGCCGGAGCAATGCGAGCGATCCCATGAACTGGACGGCCTCCATCGACAATTATTGCGAGCGTGTCGGCACCGCATTCTGGGCCGAGCCGCTCAATGCCGTCTCGAACGCCGCCTTCATCATTGCAGCCCTTGTCGGGCTTGTCATATGGCTGCGCTCCGGCCGCGGCGACCGTTGGAGCGGCGCCATGGTGGCCGTGGTCTTCGTCGTCGGCGTCGGCTCCTTCCTGTTCCATACCTTCGCCAACCGCTGGTCGAGCCTGGCGGACGTCATCCCGATTGCCGTCTTCATCTATGGCTACTTCGCCCTGGCGTTGCGGCGTTTCGTCGGGCTTTCACCGCTGACGACCGCCTTTGCCACGGGCGCCTTCCTGATCGCCTCCTTTGCGCTCGCACCCTTCCTCGAGCCTCTGGTCGGCTCGTCCTCGGGCTATGTGCCGGCGCTGCTGGCGCTGCTTGGCATCGGCCTGTGGCTGGTGGCGCACAGGCGCCGGCAGGGGATCAAGCTGGTCGCTGCCGGCATCATTTTCGCGGCGTCGCTCGGCTGGCGCATTGTCGACATGCCGCTCTGCGAGGAGTGGCCGGCGGGCACCCATTTCCTGTGGCACATCTTCAATGCCGTGACGCTCGGCCTGCTTCTGATCGCCGCAATCCGCAACGCTGCCGATCGTGCGGACAAGGCCGCCCGCCCCGTGGCGGTCTGAGCGTCAAAACAGAAAGGCCGGGCGCTTCCCCCGAAGCACCCGGCCCATGGCGGTCCCCCGCCTTATCTGCATGTCGCCGGACAGAACCGGCGAAATCGTCAGCTGGAGCGCTTCTTGACGTTGCGCTTGCCGGTCGCTGCGGCCGCCTTCTGCGGCTTTGGCGCGGTCTGCGAGACCATCTGCTCCTTACCCTGCAGCACCACGACCTTGGCGTTCAGCGGCACGCGCTCGTAGAGGTCGATGATGTCCTGGTTCATGAAGCGGATGCAACCGGACGACACGGCCTTGCCGATCGACCACCATTCCGGCGTGCCGTGCAGGCGGTACAGCGTGTCGCGGCCGTTCTGGTAGAGGTAGAGCGCACGCGAGCCGAGCGGGTTCTGCAGGCCGGGATCCATCCCCTTGCCGTCGCGGAACTTCTCGAGATCGGCGCGGCGATCGATCATCTCGACCGGCGGAAACCAGCGCGGCCAGTGCTGCTTGTCCTTGATCTCGGCATTACCGGCCCAGGAGAAGCCGCTCTTGCCGACGCCGATGCCGTAGCGCATCGCGGTGCCGCCGGTCTCGACGACGTAAACGAAGCGGTGCGGCGTATCGACGACGACCGTTCCCGGCTCGTAGTCGCGGCCAGCGTCATAAACGACGCGCTGGCGCAGGAACTGCGGATCGATCTTCTCGACAGGGATGGCGGGAAGCATGAAGCCGTCATCCTCCATGGCCGCGTAGGCCGTCGCCGGAGCGACGCCGAAGGTGCGGTCCTCGATGATCGGCTGCGGCGAGGCGAAGGCCGAGACGCGCGCCATCGCAGCGGAGGCGTCACTCGCCACCTTGCTGGAAGCGCAGCCGGACACGAGAGCAACACCAATCAGGGCGGCGCTGGTCAGGAGGAATTTCGTTTTCATCATGGTCTGCGCCAAACGTTCGGAATGCGACGAGTTCGATATCGCGGGCTGTCTCAAGCGCATAGATGGAAGAACGCCGCCAATTGCGTTCTCCTCGATATTCTCTGCCCTACAGCCTGACAACGATGCAGAGTTAAGCTCAACATGGTTAACGAACTCTTGTTGCCGCATGGTCACAGTTGACGCCGCGGCGGCCGGCCACATCTCCGGGGGTGACGGGATGATCGATGTGGCGACAGGATCCTCCATGAACATCGGGGAAGCGTCGAGGCGGTCCGGATTGCCGCCGAAGACGATCAGATATTACGAGGAGATCGGCCTCGTGAGGCCGGCTCGGGCCGAGAACGGCTATCGCGCCTATCGGGACCGCGACGTCCATATCCTGCGCTTCCTGCAGCGCTCCCGCTCGCTCGGCTTTTCCATCGACGAGGCGCGCAAGCTGATCGCCCTCTACGAGGACGACAACCGGCACAGCGAAGACGTGCGCGCCATGGTGAGGCGGCGAATCGCCGAGATCGACCGCAAGATCGAGGAACTGCGCACGCTGAAGCGCGCACTCGGGGAACTCACCGACCAGTGTCCCGGCGGCGCGAGCCCGGATTGCCCGATTCTGGAGGAGATCGCCGGCGAGAAGCTGCCGGCCTGACGGCCGCACCGGTGGATGCGAGTTCATTCTTTGTTCCAGTTTTCGCTTGCCTCGGATTCGCCGGCTGGCTATCTCATGGGGCATGCCGCTCGTCTCGCCCTTCCGCTCCGATCCGCTGATCGACGGCCGCCAGTCCGAACGCGCCATGCTGGTACGCCGCGGCGTACAGAGGCTCATGATCGAGCGACGTGTGTCGCTGCTGCCTGAGCTGCCGCTCGCCTCCGGCCGTAGAGCCGATCTCGTCTGCCTGTCGGAAAAGGGCGAGTTCTCCATCATCGAGATCAAAACCTCGATCGAGGATTTCCGTGTCGACCGCAAATGGCCGGAATACCGCCTGTTCTGCGACAGGCTCTACTTCGCCACCCATCCAGGCGTCCCGCAGTCGATCTTCCCGGAGGAGTGTGGGCTCATCCTGTCGGACGGCTACGGCGCCGAGGTGCTTCGTGAAGCGCCGGAACATCGTTTGGCCGCGGCAACCCGCAAAGCCCTCATGCTGCGCTTCGCGCGGCTGTCGGCGGATCGTCTGCTGCAGGCCGAATGGGCCGCTAACCCTTTCATGACGGGAATGCCTGAAGAGCTCTGAACGCACTTGCGGATAGTGATATCTCTGCGCATCCTCTGGTGATCGAAACGGTGCGATCATCAGGGGGGATGGCATGACGAGGCAGGTACATTGGTCCGTGGCGGCGGTGCTGGCGAGCGCCGTCGGCTTCAGTGCCGCGGGTGGTGCGGCGGCGGCGGAGCAATGGAGTGCCCTCAGCACGACCGCTATGGGCATCACCGGCGATGTCGGCTTCGACGGCAAGAGCCTGATCTTCGACGAGAAGACGCGGATGAAGCTCGGCAAGGGCACCAAGACGAGCAAGTTCGCCGTCGACGGCAAGCCGCGTCAGGCGACGGTCTACCCCGTCGAGCCGCCGATGAACCCGAAGCTCGAAAGCGGCAACACGCTGTGCGGTGACGATCCCATCAAGTTCGTGGCGATCTTCGGCGACTACAGCGATCCGACGTCCAAGACGGGCCGGACGCTGGAACTCTTCGACGCGGGCAAGCTGCCGACGAGCGACGCCGACAGCTGCGCCATGTTCACCTACGTTCTCGCGAAGTAGCACATGAGCAGGTGCGACGGGCCGGCGGACGAGCGCAGGCCTGTCGCATTACTTCACATCAGCGGGGCGCGCGCTTGGCGAGGATACGCTGCAGCGTGCGCCGGTGCATGGTGAGGCGGCGCGCCGTTTCCGAGACATTGCGGTCGCACAACTCGTAGATGCGCTGGATATGCTCCCAGCGCACGCGGTCTGCCGACATCGGATTGTCCGGTGGCTGCGGCTTGTCGCCGCCTTCGCTTTGCAGCGCGCCGATGATCTCGTCGGCATCGGCCGGCTTGGCGAGATAGTCGATGGCGCCGAGCTTCACAGCCGTGACCGCCGTCGCGATGTTGCCGTAGCCGGTCAGGATCACCGCGCGGGCATCCGAGCGGCTGCGCTGCAGCGCTTCGACGATGTCGAGACCGTTGCCGTCACGCAGGCGCATGTCGACGACGGCAAAGGCCGGCGCACTGGTACGCATCAGCGCCAGACCTTCGCTGACGCTGCCGGCGGTGCGCACGGCAAAGCCGCGCTGTTCCATTGCGCGTGCCAGACGGGTCAGGAAGGGCTGGTCGTCGTCGACGAGCAGCAGGGTACGGTCCTGTGTCCCCGTGGCGCGATACTGTACGGGCGCGTCGCGGGTATGATCGATGAGCATGGCGTTTCTCCAGGATGCCGCAGAAGCGGCACGCGGCGCCTTATTTTCCGGCTGACGAAGAGCGGCGGCCTGGCTGAAAACGCACAGGCTCAAGCTGCCTTCCGGGGGCTGTGGCGCAACGGATTGCCTGACCCCAAAGTGGCCCGGAAAGTGCGTCGATTCAACGCGTTGACCGCGTGGTAACGTCAATTGTGAACGGCAGTTCGTTCGGTGTCGAAGCCGTCTCGGGGCCAGCGCAACTCGACGCGGGCTCCACTGCCTTCGCGGGACGGGCGGTTGCCGAAGCTGATCTGCGCGCCCGAGCGCTCGAGCAGCGTCTTGGCGATGAACAGGCCGAGCCCCAGCCCGCCGCCGCCGCGCCGCTCGCCGCGCTCGCGATAGGCAAGATAAGGATCGCCGATCCGCGCCAGCGCGTCGGCGGAAAAGCCGGGTCCATCGTCGCTGACGGAGATGGTGACGAAGCGGTCCGTCCAGCTGGTCTGGATCACCACCTGATCTTTCGCGAAGTCGGCGGCATTCTCCACAATGGCGCCGAGGCCATAGGCGACGCCCGGCGATCGGCGCATCACCGGCTCCTTGCCGCCGAGCCGGCAGATCTCCGTCCGGATTCGCACGCCAAGATGGCGGTGCGGCTCCGCCGTCTCCTCCACCAGCGAGGTTACCGGCAGCCGCGCCAGATGCTCCTCGCCATCGGCCGACAGCGAGGTGAGTCGGCGCAGGATTTCCCGGCAGCGCTCCGTCTGGCTGATCAGCAGTTGCACGTCCTCGTAGTAGGGGCTGTCCGCCTCGGTGACGCGGCCCATCTCGCGTGCCACCAAGGCGATGGTGGATAGCGGCGTGCCGAGCTCATGAGCCGCCGCCGCGGCAAGGCCGTCGAGAGCGGAGAGATGCTGCTCGCGCTGCAGCACCATTTCCGTCGCGTTGAGGGCGTCCGCCAGCGTGCGCGATTCGGCGGCTACGCGGTAGATATAGATGGCCGCTAAGACCAGCGTCGCGACGATGGCGAACCACAGGCCGCCGACATAGGAGCGCGGCAGGATCAGCGTCCTGTCCGCCGGCCAGGGCACCGGCAGGTGGAAGAACAGGAGAAGCGTCGCGGCGATCACCGAGAGGATGCCGAGGCAGGCCGTCGTCAGCGGCGGCTGCGTCGCGGATGCGACGACGACCGGCAGGACCAGGAAGATCGCAAAGGGGTTCTCGATCCCGCCGGTGAGGAACAGGAGGCCGGAGGGTTGCAGGATGTCGAAGGCCAGCACCAGGGCGGCGGCGCCGGAGGACAGACGACGGCTGGCCGGGTAGGTCAGCGTCAGGAAGACGTTGACCGCAATCGACACGGCGATCAGCAGCAGGCACAGCACTACGGGGAAGGGGTACCAGAGGCCCCAGGCCACGAAGACACAGGCGGCGACCTGGCCGGCGACGGATAGCCATCTGAGGCGCGTCAGCGTCGCAAGACGCAGCCGCTGGCTGTCGCGCATCGTCGTCGCGAAGGCGGGCAGGCTCAATCGGAAGCGTGTCGGCAGCAGCGTGGTGGGCATGCCATCAATCTATTGCACGCGACGTAAGGCGGTAGTGGAGGCCGTGACGTGTCTTCGCACGCAGCCGCGTCAATGCTTAGCCGACTTGCGAACGAACGGGCCGACGAGCCCTATCGGCCGCGCGGCTTTGCGCGCGCCGTCGCCGCGGCCGCGGCAGGATCCTCCGGCCAGACATGCTTGGGATAGCGGCCGCGCAAATCCGCCCGCACGTCGCGCCAGGAACCGGCCCAGAAGCCGGGAAGATCGCGGGTGATCTGGATCGGCCGATGCGCGGGCGACAAGAGCTCCAGCGTCAGTGCAATAGCGCCTCCGGCAATGGCCGGATGGCGTGTCAGCCCGAACAGCTCCTGCACCCGGATGGCGAGCACCGCCTGCTCCGCTTCGTAGCGGATCGGCACATGCGAGCCGGAGGGCGCATCGAAATGCGTCGGCGCGAGCTCGTCGAGCCGGCCGCTGATATCGGCCGGGACGAGCGCCCGCAGCGCCGTCGCGAGCGTGCCCGGCGGGATCGCCCCAATGGCCGTGACGCCCGGCAGGTAGGGCATCAGCCAGTCCTCCACCGTGGCCGTCAGCGCGGCGTCGGAGAGATCCGGCCAATCGTGGCTCCGATCGCCGGAGCTGAGGAAGCGCAGCCGCTGCAGCAGCCGCTCACCCTCCGGTCCGAAGGGCAGCGCGCCGATGCCGATCTGCCTGATGCCATCGGCAAGAGCTGCGGCCGTGCGCTCTCCCTTCGGCACCGGCAGCGGCGTTTCCTCAAGGATCGCGCGACCAAGCCGCTTGATGCGCCGTGCCCGCACTTGCTGGCTTCCGGGATCGAAGGCGATCACCTCTTCGGTGCGGACACGCTCGGCGAGAAGCGCTTCCAGCGATTCACGTGAAACGGCAGCGGCCGAAAGAATGCGGCCGGCGCGCGCCTGCCCGGTGAGCTCGGCTACCACCAGTGCCGGCTCGCGCGCGAGCGCGGACGTTTCATCAAGGACGGCACCGCGGCCATTGGACAGGAGAAAGTGGCCGCGTGCACCGCGGGCGATCGCCACCCGATCCGGATAGGCCTTGGCCAATAGCAGTCCCGGATCGCCTGCGGGCAGATCCGAGGACGGCGAACTCTGGTGAGGCGCCGCGCTACTGCCCTGCGCCTGCCGCGCGATCCGCTGGACCAGCTGGGCCGCTGCCTTGGCCCGTGGCGATCGATCCGTTCGCAGGCGCCGCAGCCGCTCCGCCAGATCGACGTCGGTGCCCCCGAGGCCCCGTTCGGTGAGGAGCACGGCGAGCTCCGCCGCCATGCGCCGATCGGCTTCCTCGGTCGTGCCGACGACCATGCGGGCGAGACGTGGCGGCAGCGGTAGCTCGCGCATGGCAGAGCCGGCCTCCGTCAGGCGCCCATCGGCATCGAGCGCACCGAGGTCGGCGAGCAGCGCCCGCGCTTCCGCCAATGCCGCCACGGGCGGAGGGTCGAGGAAGGCGAGATCGCCGGGGTTTGCGACGCCCCAGGCGGCACAGTCGAGCACGAGGCCGGAGAGGTCGGTGGACAGAATCTCCGGCGGATCGAAGGGCTCCAGCGCCGCCGTCTGCTCCGCCCGCCACAGGCGGATCGCCATACCGGGCGCGGTACGACCTGCACGGCCGGCGCGCTGGTCGGCCGCGGCGCGCGAGACCCGCACCGTTTCCAGCCGCGAGAGGCCGCTGGCCGGTTCGAAGACAGGCGCACGCCGCAGACCGGCGTCGATCACCACCGAGACGCCATCAATGGTCAGCGACGTTTCGGCGATCGAGGTCGCCAGCACCACCTTGCGGCTGCCGGCGGGCGCCGGCCTGACGGCAAGGTCCTGGGCCGCGCCCTCCATGGCGCCATAGAGCGGCGCAATCGTGATGCGTTCGCCGGCGAGCGGCTGCAGCCGCTCCGCGACGCGCTCGATCTCGCGCTGCCCCGGCAGGAAGACGAGAATGCTGCCGCTCTCGTCCGCCACTGCGGCGCGCACGGCCTCCGCGACGGCGTCCTCCACCGTCTGTGTTCCCGGCCGCTCGCGGTAGCGGATGGCGACCGGAAAGGCTCGGCCGCGGCTTTCGATCACAGGGGCGTTGCCGAGAAGCGCGGCAACGCGGGCGCCGTCGAGCGTCGCGGACATCACCAGGAGGCGCAGGTCCTCGCGCAACGCCGACTGCACGTCGAACGCGAGCGCGAGACCGAGATCGGCATCCAGCGAACGCTCGTGGAACTCGTCGAACAGGACTGCCGCAATGCCGGTCAGCTCCGGATCGCCGAGGATCATCCGGGTGAAGACGCCCTCGGTGACGATCTCGATCCGGGTGCGGGCCGAAATGCGCGTGTCGAGCCGCATCCGCCAGCCCACCGTGTCGCCGACATCTTCGCCCAGCATCGCCGCCATGCGCCGGGCGGCTGCGCGGGCGGCGAGGCGCCGCGGCTCGACAAGGATGATGCGCCTTCCATCCGCAAAGGGCTGCTCGACGAGCCGCAGCGGCACCAGTGTCGTCTTGCCGGCGCCGGGCGGCGCGACGAGCACGGCGCTGCGGCCGGTGCCAAGCGCCGCCGTCAGCTCCGGGAGGACATCCGCGACGGGCAAGCCGAAATCGGGAGGGGTGGCCCGGCTCATGCCGCGTCTCCAAGGCTGACGACGTCTCCGCCGGCGGCTTGCGCATCGGCGGGATCGTGCGTGACGAGCAGCGTTGGAATGGCACGGCTTTGGATCAGGCCGAAGACGAAGCGGCGCATCGTCTCCTTCAGCGACATGTCGAAGCGCGAAAAGGGTTCGTCGAGCAGCAGTGCGCGCGGCGCCGACAGGAGCGTACGTCCAAGCGCCACCCGTGCCTGCTGACCGCCGGAGAGCGTTGCGGGATCGCGTGCCTCGAAACCGGTCAGGTCGATTTCCTCCAGCATGGCGGTGACGGCGGCGGCCCGAGCCGCGCGACCGCGGATGGAGGGCGCAAGGCCGAAGGCGAGATTGCCGCCGACGGAGAGATGCGGAAACAGCAGCGCGTCCTGAAAAAGCAGCCCGATCCGCCGCATCTCCGGCGCCAGCGCGGTGACGTCGGTGCCGTCGAGGCACACCCGGCCCTCCACCGCAAAGGACGGATCGAGAAAGCCGCCGACGAAAGCGAGGAGGCTCGATTTGCCGGAGCCGGACGGGCCCATCACCGTCAGCACGTCGCCCGGCGCCACCACGCGGTCGATCGCGACCAGCGCCCGGCCACCCAGCCCGATCCGCACCTGTTCGAGCGCCAGCCCTTTGATCATCAGGCTCTCATGCCGCGCCGCCCGGCATGGCGCAAGGCGGGGAGAGAAGCGGCAAGCGCAAAGGCCAGAAGCGGCAGGGCCGCCTGCAGCACCGCATAAACGCCGATGATGCGCCGGTCGCCGCCGGAGGCGAGCGCCACCGCTTCCGTCGTGATCGTCGGCAGCCGGCCGGCCCCGACGATGAGGCTCGGCAGATACTGACCAACCGATACGGCGAAGCCGACGGCGAGCGCCGTTGCAAGCGGGCCGAGCAGCATCGGCAGGCGCAGGCGCAGGAGCACGGCCAGCGGACGGCGCCCCAGGCTGGCGGCGATCTGTTCGTAGCGCGGATCAAGCGCGAACCACGGATCGGCAAGCGCCAGAGCGACATAGGGGATGACGAAGACGAGGTGGACGCTGATCAGGAGCGGCAGAGAGGGGGAAAGTCCGAGCGCCAGAAACCCGGTCTCGAGGCCGAACAGGAAGGCGATCTGCGGCACGATCAGTGGCAGGGCCAGCGCGACGGTGAGATAGGCGGGGACGTCGCTGCCTTCCAAGCTGGCCAGGTGGCGCCGCCGCAGCGCCTCAAGGTTTGCGATCACCAAGACGAGCGCAACGGTCGACGATGCTGCGCCGACGGCGAGGCTGGTGCCGAGGGGCCGCAGCGCCGCCGGCAGGGTCCGTGTCCAGGTGGCGAGCGTCAGCCGGTCTGGCAGAAGGTCGGGAAAACGCCAGACAGCGGCAAATGACCAGAGCATGACGGCAAACAGTCCGGCGATCAGCGCGGCGGCGGCGATGAGCGCCGGCAGGATGACAAGCCGCCGCAGCGAGCGGTCGTGCGGCAGGCGCGTGCCGGCTGCCGCGAGGTGCAGGCTGAGCCCGCCGGCGAGCACTTCGATGCCACGCCAGACGATGAGGGCAACGGCCGTGACGCCGAGCTGGAGGAGCGCACCGGCGGCTGCAATGAAGCGGCGCGACAGGTCCGGATCGTTCATCCAGCCGGTGATCCGCACCGCCAGCGTTGCGGGCGCGCTCGGGCCGAGGATCGCGGCAACGTCGACCACCGCCGTGCCATAGGCGATGACGGCGAAGACCGGCAGGCGGATCTGGCGGTAGACCGAGGGCCAGACGGCGAGGGTGAAACCGGCGATGCGGCCATAGCCGAGCGATCGGGCGAGCCGCAGCCGCCGCTCCGGCTCTGCCTGCGGCAAAGCGGCAATCGCGACGAGGAGAAGGAACGGCATCTCCTTGGCGATCAGCCCGGCCATCAGCGCCAGCCCGAACGGATCGTGCGGAAACAGGTAGTCCGGCGGGCGGTCGAACCCGAGCGGCAGGGCGGCGAGCCGCATCAGCATGCCGGACGGCGCGAGCAGGACAGCCAGACCGACGGCGGCAGCCGCATGCGGCACGGCGAGCAGCGGCGCCAGCCCTTGCTGCAGGAGCGCGAGTTTCCGCGTGCCGGCCGTGGCGGCCAGCAGCCCGAGCACGCCGAGAAGGGCAACCGCTGCGGTGACGAGGCCGCCCGCGAGGCTGAGTGCAGCCGAGGTGGCAAGCCCTGGCTGATCCAGAAGAACCCGCAGCGGCTGCAGGGAGAGGCCGGTGCCGCCGAGATCCGGCAGGTAGCCGAAGGCCGGAAGAACAACGCCGGCGAGCCCCGCCAGCACCGGCCCGGCGAGGAGCAGCGCCACCAACGGCGGCACGCTCTGCAGCAACCGTCCGGGGAGCCATGGTGCCGTCGTCCGCAGCTGGGCCGGCTGTGCAGCCTTGCTCAACGGCCGCTGGCTCAATGACCGTAGCGCTCCAGCCATTCCTGCTCGATCCGCTCCATCCATGACGGATGCGGCTCGGGCAGCACCGGGCCGAGCGCGTCGGGGGCGAGCGTCGCGACGCCGCGGTCGATCGCGGCGAAGGCCTGCCGCTCCTCAGGCGAGAGCTTCTCCATCGCGAGCACGGTCGGATCGCCCCAATAGCGGGGATCCTCCTTGCGCAACTGCGCCTCCGGCGAAAGGAGGAAGTTTGCGACGACCTGCGCGGCCGCCTTGGCGTCTGAGTTGAAGGGGATGGCGACGAAATGGGTATTGCCGAGCGTGCCGGCCGGAAAGGTGAAGGAGCGCACCGTATCCGGCAGCTCGCCCGTGGCGATCGCCGAGGAGGCCTCGGCCGGATTGAAGGCGAAGATGACGTCGAGCTCGCCGTCGGCGAGAAGCTGCTTCATTGCCGGGTAGTTCTGGGGATAAGCACGGCCCTCGCGCCAGGAGACCGGCCGCAACGCATCGAGATAGGCCCAGAGCGGCGCCGTCACCGCAGCGAAGTCCGCCTCCACCGCCGGCTGCTGCAGCACGGCCCGGTCGCTCGCGAGCTCGCTCAGCACCTGCTTCAGGAAGCTGGTGCCGGTGAAATCCGGCGGCGCGGGATAGGTAATGCGCCCAGGATGCGCCTTGGCATAGGCAAGAAGCTCGGCCGCCGATTTCGGCATTGACGCCAAGGCGCCGGTGCGCGCCGTATCGCTGAAGAAGACGAGCTTGGCGTCGCCCCAAGGCGATTCCTGCCCGTCGGTCGCGACAGTGAAGTCGGTGCTGACGCTGGGATTGGCTGTGTCGACATAGCGCCAATTCGGCAGACTGGTGGCAAAGCCTTGCGACAGCAGACCTTGCGTCTTCATGGCGGCAAAATTCTCGCCATTGATCCAGACGAGATCGACCGAGCCACCACCTGTCTTGCCCGCCGTCTTCTCCGCCAGAACCCGGGCAACGGCTGTCGCGGTGTCATCGAGCTTGACGTGGGTGAGGGTAATGCCGAACCGCTCCTTCACCGTGGCCGCGACCCAGCCGAGATAGGCGTTGATCGCCGGCGAGCCGCCCCAGGCGTTGAAGTAGACGCTCTGGCCGCGCGCCTCCGTCAGCGTCTTTGTCCACTGCACATCGGGCGCCGCGGCGCTGGCGGCCGGCGCTGCGATGGCCGCACAGCCAAACAGGAGAGCGGCCGCGGCAAGAGGGGCAAGAAAGATGCGCATCGGCTTGTCCGTCGCTGGCGTGGCCGTCCTGTCGAAACGGTGCGTCGACGCGGCCCTGCAAATGTGGGAGTTAGATGAGCCGAACCGTGTGCTAAGGCAATCGCGGGGGCCGCAGGACGGCTGACGACATCGTGAGGACGGCTGAGAGCGGGAGGGGAGAACCGCTTGCGCGCCGTCGCTTCCAGAGAAAGACGACGACATGCCGACCGAGGCACAGGATACCCGCAAGACCCTCGTTCTCACAGGGGCTTCGAGAGGCATCGGCCATGCAACCGTGAAGCGCTTCTCGCGTGAGGGCTGGCGGGTCATCACCTGCTCGCGCCAGGATTTTGCCGAAAACTGCCCATGGCCGGCAGGCCCCGAGGATCACATCCGCGTCGACCTCTCCGATCCCGAGGATGTCGGCTTTGCCATTTCAGAGATCCGGCGCCGGCTGGAGGCGAACGGCTCGTGCCTGCACGCCCTCGTCAACAATGCCGCGATCTCGCCGAAGGCCGAGGGTGGATCGCGCCTCGATTCGATCCGCACGCCCATGCATACGTGGCGCGACGTCTTCCAGGTGAATTTCTTCGCGCCGATCATGCTGGCCCGGGGCCTCTTCAAGGAACTGACCAACGCGCAAGGCTCGATCGTCAACGTCACCTCGATTGCGGGCAGCCGCGTGCATCCCTTCGCCGGCACGGCCTATGCAACGTCGAAGGCGGCCTTGAACTCGTTGACCCGCGAGATGGCAGCGGATTTTGGCCCGTCAGGCATCCGCGTCAACGCCATCGCGCCGGGTGAGATCGACACGGCGATCCTGTCGCCGGGCACGGAGAAGATGATCGACGACATTCCGCTACGCCGCCTCGGCAAGACGGCTGAGGTCGCGGATGTGATCTTCTTCCTCTGCTCCCAGCAGGCCTCCTACGTCACCGGCTCCGAGCTTCACATCAACGGCGGCCAGCACGTCTGACGCCAGGCCGTTGGGCGGGCAGTTTCTCTGCGAGCTTGGCAAGAGCCAGGATCGCCGTGGCGCTTCCGGCAAGATGACGGCCGTCCTTCGGTGAAGCGGGCTGCCGTGCCGCATCAGCCTCGCAGGTTGGGCGGGCCCTTGCGCGCGTCGAGTGCCGCCATCAGGAGCGCGATACCGGAGCTGAGCAGCGAAATGCCGATGAAGAGGCCAACGGCCCAGATCGCCGTTCCCGGCAGGCCGAGGATCAGGATACCTGCCAGAACGAGGTCGAGGACCCCTGAGAGGACCAGCAGCCAGAAACGGCGGGTCGAGGTCCGCAGTGCCTGCGCGGCCGTGATGTTGATGAGGCCGGACAAGAGAAAGTAGAGGGCGAGCATCCATGTCAGCGTCACCGAGCCCGCCAGCGGATCGACGATGATGACGAGGCCGAGGACCGCCACGAGCACGGCAAGAAGAAGGTTGCTCCAGAAACCCTGCCGGCCGCGTGCCCGGATGGCACCGATCGTGCCGAGGACGCCGCCGATCAGAAGCAGCCAGCCGAAGAACAGGGTCGAGGCCAACGTGGCGGCAAAGGGAACCAGGATGGCGAGGATGCCCATCACGATCATCAACACACCCTGGAACGTATAGGCTTTCCAGTGGTCGTGGAGCTCGGCGCGGGCGCGGCGCTCGGCATCCTTCAGCGCAGCGGTTCTCGGTGTCGTCGGCAGGATCATGGAAGCCTCCAATGGTTGCAAAGACAACCGCTGCGGAGCGCAAACGTTCCGCTCGTCTCAGTGCGGTTCGATCGCCTGATAAACCGACAGGAGGTCGACGCCGGAGAAGCGCAGAAGGATGACAATCCCGATCAGGATCAGGGTGTAGAGGAACGCCGCGAGGATGGAGTTGATGACAGACGTGAGGAACGTTCCCCGGAGGGCGTCCTCTCGGATGCTGGGTGTGTTCTCATCGATTACGGAGGCTGCAAAGGCGAGGAGCACCGCATCCGCCTCCTTCTGCGTGCCGGAAATACGTGTGGCGGTCCACGTCCGCGTATACTCGTCGAGTTCAACCTCCGTCGGTCTGCGGCCGTTGCGCTGGAAGAACTCGACCGCCCATTCTCGCTTGGCGATCTTGTAGAGGCAGTAGGCGACCATGCCTGAAAGCGTACGTTCGTCAGCCTGTCCTTCGCCAACGAACTGGCCGAACAGCGGATTATAGCGAGGTTCGCCCGCGTTCCCCATCAGTCCTGCTTGTTGCGGCTAACGTTGTGAATGGCCGTCTTGAGGCGGCTCGACGCAGCCCGCTTAGCGGATGAGAATGCCTCGTCGCTGACAAGCCGCACCGGTCCAGTTCCCGGGATGCTGACGGTCTCTGCCAAGCGACCGCTTCTGGTATCCCGATGAATGGTCGTCACCATACCTTTGCCCGACGTATCCTGACGCTTCATCTGTATTTCTCCGGGTGAACTACCAGCATGAGGCAGGATCAACGCCAAGGCAACGATGGTGCCGCAACATCACTCGTGCCGGCCGAGCACGCGGCAGTGGTCGATCAGGCGCTCCACCATCTGCTCCAGCGCCGCACGCGCATGATCGTCCGTAAGGTGCCCGGCCTCGTCGAAACCGTGTGCGGCATCGGCGAGCGAGCATTGCGGCGTGATCACTTCGGCGCCGAGGGACATCAGCACCGGCCGCAGCGCCGCCAGCGCCCGCATGCCGCCGAGACGGCCCGGCGAGGCGGAGGCTAGCGCGACGACCAGGCCGCGAAACGGCTGCACCGGACGCCCCTGCACCTTCCGCACCCGGCTGATCCAGTCGATCGTGTTCTTCACCAAGGGCGGGATGGAGGTGTTGTATTCCGGACTGACCAGGATCAGCCCGTCCTGCGCCGTCAGATGCTGTGCCAGAAGCGTCGCGTTCTCCGGCACGCCGTGTTCGTCCTCGAAGTCGGCGTCATAGAGCGGCAGCGGATAGTCGGTGAGGCTTAAGTGCGTCGCCACGGCATCGGTCGCGGCGACGAGCCGCGCCGCCTCGGCGGCGAGGCGGCGGTTATACGACGCGAGCCGGTTCGAGCCTGGCAGGATGAGGATGCGCGGCGTCACGCAGCGCGTCGCGTTGCCGTCCTGGCCGTGTCAGCGGAATAGATCCACACCCGCGCCGGCGGGATATTGTCCCAGACGATGCGCGAGGAGGTCACGCCGAAGGCACCGGGAACCGGCTTGATCGGCGGCGTCGGGCTGTAGGAGAGCTGGGTAAGGTTGCCACCCGGCAGCAGCCGGCTGATGTAGTCGGCCATGATCGACTGCCGCTTCTCCTGCGGGAAGCTCAAGGTCGGGATGGCGAGTAGAATGGCAGCGAAGCGCGTGTCGCGCTGATCGCCCAGCGTCGTGTCGAGGTCGAAGCCGTCACCCTGGATGACGTTCACGCGCGGGTAGCGGTTCTTCAGCGTGCGCGCGAAATTCTTGTCGTATTCGATCGAGGTGATGCGCTCCGGCGCGACGCCGGCTTCGAGAAGCGCGCGGGTGACGACGCCAAGACCGGGTCCGAGCTCCAGGATCGGACCGTCTAGCTCGGTCGTGGCAGCCGAGACCATCGTCGCGCAATAGCTGCGGCTGGACGGGGCAACAGCGCCGAGCTTCAAGGGATGACGAACCCAGGTGGCGAGAAACCGGGCCCAGTCGTTGCTCGGCTTGTCAGCCGCTTTGAGATTGCCGTCGTGCCTCATCCGCATCCGTCCCTTCACCGTTGCCCTGCTGTCATGACCGACGGACGTGACAGCTGTCTGACGCCGCAGCCGCGACCCCTTGGTGGGAGCCGAGCCTAGACGCCGTAGCGGCAGATATGTGACGGTCGGTTGCACTCTGCAAGCATCCGTGCCGTCCGCCCTGCGTGCTCTTCATCAACACGGACAGCTGCAGGCGGTTGCAGGCAGGCGCTTCAGCCCTCGCCAAGTCCCCCGAAAAATTCCTTCATGCGATCGAAGAAGCCGGTGGACTGCGGAGAATTGTCGGATGACGATATCTGCTCGAACTCCTCCAGGAGCTCGCGCTGGCGCCGCGACAGGTTCTGAGGCGTTTCCACCGTGACCTGGATGAAGAGGTCGCCCGTCTGCTGTGAGCGCAGCACAGGCATGCCCTTGCTGCGGACCCGGAACTGCTTGCCGGTCTGGGTGCCCTCCGGCACCTTCACACGCGTGGCGTTGCCGTCGAGGGTCGTCACTTCGAAGGCCCCACCGAGTGCCGCCGTCGTCATCGACAGCGGGACCTTGCAGAAGAGGTCGGCACCGTCGCGCTGGAAAAACTCGTGCGGCTTCACCGAGAGGAAGATGTAGAGATCGCCTGCCGGCCCGCCGCGCAGACCTGCCTCGCCCTCGCCGGCGAGACGGATGCGGGTGCCGTCCTCGATGCCGGCAGGGATGTTGACGGAGAGATTGCGCTCTTCCGGCAGCCGACCCTCGCCATGGCAGTGCTCACAGGGGTTCGAGATGATCTCGCCGCGGCCGGCACAGGTGGGGCAGGTCCGCTCGATGGAGAAGAAGCCCTGCGCGGCGCGGATGCGGCCGATGCCGCCGCAGGTGGGGCACGCTTTCGGCGCGGAGCCGGCCTTGGCGCCGGTGCCGTTGCATTCCTCGCATTGGATCGTGGTGGGTACGCCGATCTCCGCGGTCTTGCCGGTGAAGGCTTCCTCCAGCGTGATCTCCATGTTGTAGCGCAGGTCGGAGCCACGCTCGCGCCCCGACGAGCCGCCGGCCTGGCGACCGGCCCGACGCTGGCCCATCATCTCGCCGAAGATGTCGTCGAAGATGTCCGCCATGGAGGAGGCGAAGTCGCCGCGGAAGCCGGCTCCGCCGGCACCGCCATTCTGGAAGGCGGCATGGCCGAAGCGGTCGTAGGCGGCCCGCTTCTGCGGGTCCTTCAGCACCTCATAGGCTTCGCCAAGTTCCTTGAACTTGACCTCGGCCTCGGCATTCCCGGGATTCTTGTCCGGGTGGTACTGCATCGCCAGCTTGCGGAAAGCGCTCTTCAGGGTCTTCTCGTCGCAGGTCTTGGAGACACCGAGGAGTTCGTAATAGTCGACCTTCACGGACACAGGATCACCGTTCGTTCGGGATTTTCATTTGCGCCGTCCGGCGTGCCGGCGGGTCGATCTCAAGAAGCGCAGAGGCTGCGCCCGTGACCGCCGTCCCACCGGATGTAAGAAGGGCTCAACGCCGTTACCATAGCGGGAAGGGGGTGGCAAAGCGCCGGCCGCGTACCGTCGATCCAGGGTCGCTCGGCGCTACGCCGGATGCCTCGGAACGCCGGGTCAGGCGGCTGCCGCCACGCGCAGGGTGGCAGCAAAAGACCCGGCGGTCGCCCGCCGGGCCGTGTCACTCAGGCGCAGTCGGCCGATCAGGCCGACTTCTTGCGCTGGTCCTCGTCGACTTCCTCGAAATCGGCGTCGACCACATCGTCGTCGCGGGAGGCCTGCGTACCGCCGGTCTCGCCCTCGGCGCTCTCGGCCTGGGCGGCCTCGTACATGGCCTGGCCAAGCTTCATCGACACGGTCGCGAGCGTCTCGCTCTTGGCCTTGATCGTTTCGGCGTCGGCTTCCGGCTTGTCGAGCTCCGCGCGCAGATCGGCAATGGCATCCTCGATCGCCTTGCGGTCGCTCTCGGAAACCTTCTCGCCATAGTCCTTCAGCGACTTCTCGGCCGAATGAACGAGGCTCTCTGCCTGGTTCTTGGCCTCGACGCCGGCGCGGCGCGCCTTGTCGGACTCGGCATTCTGCTCGGCCTCGCGGACCATCTTCTCGATGTCGGCATCCGACAGGCCACCGGAGGCCTGGATGGTGATCCGCTGCTCCTTGTTGGTGCCCTTGTCCTTGGCCGAGACGTTGACGATGCCGTTGGCGTCGATGTCGAAGGTCACTTCGATCTGCGGCACGCCGCGCGGTGCCGGCGGCAGGCCTTCGAGGTTGAAGCGACCGAGCATCTTGTTGTCGGCGGCCATCTCGCGCTCGCCCTGGAAGACCTGGATCGTCACCGCGTTCTGGTTGTCCTCGGCGGTGGAGAAGACCTGGCTCTTCTTGGTCGGGATCGTCGTGTTGCGGTCGATCAGGCGGGTGAACACGCCGCCGAGCGTCTCGATGCCGAGCGACAGCGGGGTCACGTCGAGAAGGAGGACGTCCTTGACGTCACCCTGCAGCACGCCGGCCTGGATCGCGGCGCCCATGGCGACGACCTCGTCCGGGTTGACGCCCTTGTGCGGCTCCTTGCCGAAGAAGGCCTTCACGACCTCCTGGACCTTCGGCATGCGGGTCATGCCGCCGACCAGAACCACCTCGTCGATGTCGTTTGCCGACAGCGCAGCATCCTTCAGCGCAGCCTTCATCGGACCAACCGTGCGCTGCACGAGATCGTCGACGAGCGCCTCGAACTTGGAGCGCGTCAGCTTCATCGTCAGGTGCTTCGGGCCGGACTGGTCCGCCGTGATGAAGGGCAGGTTGATCTCGGTCTGCGAGGCGGAGGACAGCTCGATCTTGGCCTTCTCGGCCGCTTCCTTCAGGCGCTGAAGGGCGAGCTTGTCGTTCTTCAGGTCGATGCCCTGGTCCTTCTTGAACTCGGAAGCCAGGTAGTCGACGAGGCGCATATCAAAGTCCTCGCCGCCGAGGAACGTGTCGCCATTGGTCGACTTCACCTCGAAGACGCCGTCGCCGATCTCGAGTACCGAGACGTCGAAGGTGCCGCCGCCGAGATCGTAGACAGCAATCGTCTTGCCGTCGTTCTTCTCGAGACCATAGGCGAGGGCGGCGGCCGTCGGCTCGTTGATGATGCGCAGCACGTCGAGGCCGGCGATCTTGCCGGCATCCTTGGTCGCCTGGCGCTGGGCGTCGTTGAAGTAGGCGGGAACGGTGATGACGGCCTTCTCGACCTTCTCGCCGAGATAGGCTTCCGCCGTTTCCTTCATCTTCTGCAGGATCATCGCCGAGATCTGCGACGGCGAGTACTTGTCGCCATGCGCCTCGACCCAGGCATCGCCATTGGGGGCGTTGACGATCTTATAGGGCACGAGGCCCTTGTCCTTGGCAACCGTCGGGTCGTCGTAGCGACGGCCGATCAGGCGCTTCACCGCAAAGAGGGTGTTCTCGGGATTGGTGACCGCCTGGCGCTTGGCCGGCTGGCCGACGAGGCGCTCGCCATCTTCGGTGAAGGCGACCATCGAGGGGGTCGTACGCGCGCCTTCGGCATTCTCGATAACCTTGGCGGTCTTGCCGTCCATGACGGCGACGCAGGAATTGGTGGTGCCGAGGTCGATCCCGATAACCTTAGCCATAAGCGTCTCTCCTTGCTGAGCGAACCGCCCTGGACCCTCGGTGAGGCGTTCCGGCGAGCGGCCCCTGAAATCTTGGAAAAGGACCGGCGCTGGAGGAGCTTCGTGGGGCCCGCGGCGCCGGGGCTGGCGCGTATATATGAAGGGGTTTTTAGCCGCGCAAGTCGGTCACCCGCGCTTTCTCTCGCCACCTTCGACACTGCCTGGACGGCGATCCGGTCCTTACCGCGAACGATCGCCGAA
This sequence comes from Mangrovicella endophytica, assembly GCF_002893625.1. Lineage (GTDB taxonomy): Bacteria > Pseudomonadota > Alphaproteobacteria > Rhizobiales > Rhizobiaceae > Mangrovicella > Mangrovicella endophytica. The sequence continues at coordinate 307,794 of NZ_PKMZ01000003.1, forward strand.
GCCGGGGAACCGTTCGCTCGCTCCGGCGCTTATCAGACACACGGGCACGTGATGCCGGACCGACGTTGCAGCACGCTGCCGCAGCGACGGCGGATGCATGCCGAAGTTCAAGCGATACGCACGTCACGCCGGTTCGAACGGCTGCGATGATCAAGGGAGACGCCGATGACCCCCGACACCAACGGACCAGCCAGCGGCCAGGGCGGCAGCCCCGGCGGCAGCACGAGCGGTTCCGCATCCGCTGCCGCCAAGCCGGTGCTGGACACCGCGAAAGAGAATTTGTCTGAGATCCGTAACACGGCTGCCAGGCAAGCCGAATCGGCTAAGGCCGAGGCGCAATCCGTTGCGGGTACCGTCCGTGAGGAAGCCGTCAATCTCGTCAGCGAGGCGAAGAACCGCGCGGCAGCCACCGTCGAGAGCGGCAAGGATGTCGCGGCCAGCAGCATCGAGGACTTCGCAGCCGCTATCCGCAAGGCCTCCGAAGAGCTCGGCCAGCGCGACCAGTCGATGGCTTCCAGCCTCGTACGCGAGGCGGCGAGCGGCCTGGAGCAGGCCTCCCGTTCGCTGAAGGGCAAGAGCATCCAGGATATCACTCACTCCGTCGCCAATTTCGCGCGGCGTCAGCCGGGTGCCTTCCTGATCGGAGCGGCGCTGGCGGGCGTTGCTCTCGGCCGCTTCGCCCGCTCGTCCAGCGAGCATGGCTATTCGGACGAGCCGCAGGGCAGCCGCTATGGCGGTCAGGCCGGCCGAACCGGCGAATCCTACGGCTATCGCGGTCGTGAGGACCATGACGAGCCGCTTCGCTCCGAGCGGCCGCAGCCCTACCGCCCGGGCAGCACGTCGTCCTCCGCACCCACCTATGGCGGCTCCACCGGATCCTCCGCGCCGCTGAAGACCGGCGCGACCTCCGGCGGCGGCTCTCCGGCAAGCTCCAGCTCCGGCGGCGGCTCTTCGGCAGGCTCCAGTTCGGCGTCGTCAACGTCATCGACCGGCACGCCGCGCACGTCGACCACCTACTCCTCCAGCACGGGAGGCACCGGCAATGAGCGTTGATCCGCGCGACTCCCGCGAGGTCCGTAGCGTCCCCGAGCTGATCGCCGACCTCTTCCGCGAGACCGGTGAGCTGTTCCGCACCGAAGGCCAGCTCATCCGCTCCGAAATCGGCGACAAGATCCGCCAGATCGAGGTTGGCGGCGGTTCCATTGCGGCCGGTGCCATCTGCCTGCTGGTGTCCCTGATCGTCCTTGCCGGCGCGCTCGTCGTTGCCGTCTCCAAGATCGGTGACATGGGTGGCGGCTGGGCAGCCCTCATCGTCGGCGTCGCGATCGCTGTCGTTGGCGTCCTCCTCCTGATGAAGGGCAAGCGCGACCTCGAACCCTCCAATCTTACGCCGGAGCGTACTGCGCAGCAGCTGCGCAAGGACGGCCAGCTCGTGAAGGAGCAGACCCGATGAGCAACGATACGGACCGCCTCGCCCGCGAGGCCGAACAGCATCGCTCCAGCGTGGACGCGACGATTGATGAGCTGAAGCAGCGTTTCTCCGTCGGCCAGATCGTCGATGAGCTCTCCGGCTATGTCCGTGAAGGGCAGGGCGCCGATCTCGTCAAGAATATCGGCCGGCAGGCGCGCGACAATCCCCTGGCGCTGGGCCTTGTCGGAGCAGGTATCGCCTGGCTGATGCTGGGTGACGGCGTTCGCAACGAGAGCCGGCGTCTGCGCGACCGCTACGACGAGTGGCGCGGCGAGGATGACACGGATTTCGAACGGGCCTTCCCGGCCGGCCGCTACGAGGGCGGGCGCGGTCAAGGCTATCCTGGCGACGGCACCCTCAACGAGCGCGAGGCGCGTGGCTATGGCTCTGCCTATGGCTCGGGTCGCTCCGACTACGGGGAGGACATGGCGCATGACGTGCGCCAGCGTCGCGACGCCTCCCGTTACGTCACGCCCGGCAGCTCGGCCGGCGAGGCTGGCAGTGTCGGCTATGTCGGCCCGTCGAGCGGCTCGTCCGGTGGTCAGGGCAGCAACCTTGGCGGCTCGGCGTCCTCGGCCTTCAGCAGCGCGGCGGACCGGGCGCGTGACGCCGCGGCCGGTGTCAGGGATGCTGCGGGTTCGGCAGGTAGCCGCCTGTCCGGCGCGGCCTCCTCGGCAGGCTCGGCCGTATCGGGCGCCTATGGCTCGGCTTCCGATGCCGTCTCCAGCGCGGCCTCGTCCGCAGGATCGGCGCTCGGCCACGCGGCCGGCAGCGCCTCCGATGCGATGAACCGGGCCAGCCAGGCGACGATGGATGCAGCCGGCAACCTCCGCGATACCGCATCGCGCTATGGGCACGATGCTCGCGATGCTGCGATGCAGGGCGCCCGTTATGTCGGCAACCAGGCCTATCGCGGCGGCCGCCAGATCCGCAGGAGCGTCCTCGACACCTTTACCGAGGAGCCGCTGGTGATCGGTGCCATCGCCGTTGCGATCGGTGCTGCCATCGGTGCCGCTCTCCCCTCCACGCGCCGCGAGGACGAGTGGATGGGCGAGACGCGCGACCGGCTGCGCGACCAGGCCTATGACTACGGCCGCGAGGCCGTCGACACGGCGCAGGACGTCGCGAAGAAGACCTATGAAGCGGCCTCCGAGGAGGCTAGCAACAAGGGTCTCGTTCCCGAGCGCGGCGAAACCATCGCAGAGAAGGTCTCGGCCGTGGCCCAGGCTGCGCTCGACACGGCCAAGTCGGAGGCAAAGAGCCGTGGGCTCGTTTCGGAGAACGGCGAAACCGTCGCTGAAAAGGTCTCTGCCGTAGCTCAGACGGCGATCGACACGGCGAAGTCGGAGGCCAAGAGCGCCCTCGACAAGGCCGGCGACGCGGGAGAGGGCGATAACAAGAAGGATGGAAGCTCGAGTGCCAGCACGAGCGGAGCATCGGCAGCCGGCTCGTCGTCCACAAGCGGCACGACGTCCCCGTCGGGTTCCGCGACGTCCGGTTCTTCCTCCTCCGATGGCAACAAGACGGGCGGCGGCATCTAACGCCTGACGCCGAACCTCGACGGCGGCGTCCGCGGAAACCAGCTTCGCGGGCGCTTTCCTCCAAGCTGATGCCTATGCAGATGGAGGGAGCGAGATTCCGGAAGGCTCGGGGAACTTCGCCCCCTCTTCACGGCTTATCCCTACAACAACACGGTTGCACCCAGGAACCGTTGGTAAAATCCACGATGAGCCGCGAGACCGGCCAAGGAGACGGACATGAACGGAATTATCTACCTGATCGGCCTGATCGTCGTCATTCTCGCCATTCTCTCCTTCTTCGGTCTGCGCTGAGATCATCAGGCCGGCGCCAGTCGTGAACGGGCGCTGAGACGACCGATGGGCTCAAGGCGGGCCTCCTGCTCGCCCGCCTGGCAGCGTATCCAAAGCCTCTCATGAAAAGCCCGGACGCGCGAGCATCCGGGCTTTCATCATATCACAGATAGGGTCGGACGAGACCCGTCCGCCGCACGTGCGGCTCTACTGCCCGAATAGGCGACGGAAGAGCGAGCGGTCGCCATCGCGTCCGCCCACGGGACCCTCCAGAACCGCATCAGGCGGAAGCTGTTCGCGCCGCACGACAGGGGCTTCCTCGATGGCGCGGCGCGGCAGCGCCTGTGCCGTTGGCATGGAATAAGAGTCGCCGTCGGAGCCGGGTTCAGGTGGCAGCTCCTCTGAGGCGTAGTCGCCGGCCCCATAGGGATCGACAGCACCACCCTCGGCGGTGAGCGGCTCCTGCGGCGCGCCGATCTGGTAATGACCCGGCAGCGGCATGGCCGGCAGGCCCTGATGCGCCGCATTCATGAACTCGGCCCAGGCCTCGGCCGGCAGTGTGCCGCCGGTGACCTTCTTCATCGGCTTGCCGCTGTCATTGCCGAGCCAGACGCCGGTGGTCAGGTTGGCGGTGTAGCCGACGAACCAGGCGTCCTTGAAGTCCTGCGTGGTGCCGGTCTTGCCGGCCACCTGCCAGCCCTTGATCGCCGCCTTGCGCCCGGTGCCGGAGGTGACGACACCGCTCAGCATGGCGTTCATCATCCCCACGATGTCCTCGGTGACGATCACCGGCGGCACCTCGGCGCCGCGCTCGTAGAGCACCTTGCCGGCCTCGGTGGTGACGCGGTTCACGAGGTGCGGCGTCGCGAGATAGCCGCCATTGGCGAAGGGCGCGAAGGCGCTGGTCAGCTCCATCAGCGATACTTCCGACGTGCCAAGCGCAATCGAGGCGTTGTCGACCATCGGCGACTTGATGCCCATGCGCTGAGCCGTCTGGATCACCGCGGCCGGTCCGATGTCGCTGGCGAGCTTCGCCGCCACCGTGTTGAGCGAATGCGCGACGGCATAAGCGAGGGTCACCTCGCCGCGATAGCGCTGATCATAGTTGGAGGGGGTCCAGTTACCGATTTTCACGGGACCATCGACTACGGCACTCTCCGGCCGCCAGCCGAACTCCAGTGCCGTCTCGTAGACAAAGGGCTTGAAGGTCGAGCCGGGCTGGCGCTTGGCGTCGACGGCGCGGTTGAACTGGCTCTCGCCATAATCGCGCCCGCCGACCATGGCGCGGATGGCGCCAGTGCCGTCGATCGCGACCAGCGCGCCCTGCGTGACGTTCTGCTTGGCGCCGTCGATCGTATGGCGGATCGCCTTCTCGGCATCCCGCTCCAGGCCGAGATCGATCGTGGTCTCGACGACGACGTCCTGCTTCACTTCGCCGACGAGGCTCTTGATGTCCTTCATCACGAGATCGGCGGCATAGTGCTCGGCGCCGTTCCAGTAGCTCTTGGCCCGCGTCGGCTTCTGCGCCTTAGCGTCCTCGTATTCGCTCTGGTTGATGAAGCCCTCGTCGCGCATGGCGGCGAGCACCACCTCGGCACGCGCCTTGGCAGCCTGCGGATCGCGCGCCGGGGACAGGCGCGAGGGCGCCTTCAGAAGCCCTGCGAGCAGCGCCGCCTCGCTGAGATCCACCTCGCTCGCCGACTTGTTGAAGTAGCGCCGCGCCGCCGCCTCGACCCCGGTCGCGCCGGAGCCGAAATAGACGCGGTTGAGATACATCTCCAGGATCTGGTCCTTGGTGAACTTGTGCTCCAGCCACAGCGACAGGATCGCCTCCTGCGCCTTGCGCTGGAGGGTCTGCTCCGGGTTCAGGAAGATGTTCTTGGCGAGCTGCTGGGTCAGCGTGGACCCGCCCTGCACCGTCTGTCCGGCCGCGAGGTTCTCGGCGAGCGCTCGGATGATGCCGATCGGGTCGACGCCGTAATGGGCATAGAAGCGCCGGTCCTCGATGGCGATCACAGCCTGCGGGATGTAGGGGCTCATCTCGTCCAGCGAGACCGCCTTGCCGCCGGTCAGGCCGCGATTGGCCAGAAGCTCGCCCGTGACCGACACGATCTTGACGTTGGGCGGACGGTCCGGAACGGCCCAGGCCTCCTGCGGCAGCTTCACCGCGACATAGGCCGTACCCGCTGCAACCGCGACGCCGCCCCAGAAGCCGATCAGCAGGAACAGGCGGATGATGTGGCCGAGGAGGCTGCGCCGCCGCCGAGGGCGTGCGCCGCGTCCGTCGTCGCCGCCACCGCCTTTGCCGCCGCGGGAGCGCCGTGGCGCTTCGCCTGAAAACCAGCCCGATGCTGCCGGTGCCGCCGTCTCCTTGACGTTGTCCTTACGGCGCCGGGGCTTGGCGGCTGAACCGCCTGAGACAGCGCGATCGTCGGCAGACACGCGGAACTCGTCCTCGGCATTGCCGCCGGGCACGTTGAACGTCGGTTCGATGCGTTCCTGCCTGCGCCTCGCCGCCATGCCGCCCTTCGCTCCGCATCCACACGCTGTTGTCGGCCGTCACGCCCGGGATGGCACGGCGTTTCCCGCTGCCATGGTCGCCAAGATCGCCCATTCGGCGAAGGCGGCATCGGCCGCCAGCAAGAAGCCGCTTGTCGACGGTGCGGTGCAGGGTAAATGCGGCGAATTGACGGGTCGTTAAGGAAGCGAGGGCTGTCTCTCTGAAGGGCGTCGTGCAGATGACGCAGAATGGTCACACCGATGCTGCTGCCGGGGGGGGGGCATGGCGGTGGCCGGACCTGCCTGTGCAGCAGGCCCGGCGAACCGGTCCGTCAGCCGGCGAAGGCCGCGATGTCGTCGGTCAGCCGTGCCTTCTCGGTGAAGAACAGGCCATGCGGCGCGCCTTCATAGACCTTCAGCGTCGCATTCGGGATCATCGCCGCCGCACGCTGACCGGCGGACTCGAACGGCACGGTTGCATCCGAAGTGCCGTGGATCACCAGCGTCGGCACGTCGAACGCCTTCATGTCGGCCCGGAAGTCCGTGCGGGCAAAAGCATGCACGCAGTCGAGCGTCGCCTTCGGCGAGGCCTGCAGAGCGAGATCGCCGGACCATTCCAGGAGTTCATTGGAGATCTGGAAGTTGAGGAGACCGGCGCCATAGAACTGCTTGCCGAAGGTGGCAAGGAAGTTCGGCCGGTCGCTCGTCAGCCCGTCCAGCATCTCTTGGAAGACCGACCAGTCGACGCCTTCCGGATTATCATCGGCCTTCACGAGGTAGGGCGTCACGGCGGCGACCAGCACCGCCTTCTTCACCCGGCCGCTGCCATAGCGCGACATGTAGCGGGCGACCTCGCCGCCGCCCATGGAGAAGCCGACCAGCGTCGCCGCCTCGAGGTCGAGCGTCTCGAGCACCGTTGCGAGATCATCGGTCAGCGTATCGTAGTCATAGCCGGAGAAAGGCTGGGAGGAGCGGCCGAAGCCGCGTCGATCATAGGCGATGACGCGGAAGCCGCGCTCGGCCAGCGGCACCGCCTGATACTCCCACATGTCGGCATTGACCGGCCAGCCGTGGATCAGGACGATCGGCGGGCCGCTGCCCCAGTCCTTGTAGAAGATCTCGGTTCCGTCGCGAGTCGTGATGAAGGGCATGCCCGTCTCCATCGAATGGATGTGAGACAGGGAAATGCCCGGGCCGAGGCGTTGTTGCCCCGCATCGCGCCGACGTGATGCCTGCGGCAGGCGCCGTGCTGGCAGCGACGCCTGCTGGGCCTGATCAGAACAGGTCGACGGAGAAGCGGCGCGACAGGCCGAGGCCGACGAAGAACTGGTCCTTGCTGCCGACTTCAACGATCGGGGAATCGGCGGCATCGCCGATCAGCCGCTCATAGGCGGCGTTGGCGTTGACGAACCAGTCCGTATAGACCTCGTAGCGGGCCGAGGCGGCAACGCCGACGGTCTTGAAGCCCCCTTCAGCCTCGTACTCGTCGAAGTTCGACACCGCCGCTTCCGCTGCGCTGACGCTGAAATAGGTGTCCATGTAGTCGCTGGAGGCGAAGGTGGCGCGCGGGCCGGCCTTCAGCTCGAGCGCTTCGGTTGGACGGGCGATAATGTTGGCGCCGAGGCCGCCGACAAAGCCATCCGCACCGCCGAAGGCATAGCGGGCCTCGCCATAGACCTCGGCATAGTCCCACTCATAGGACGCCTTCAGGCCGACTTCATAGGTCGCGTCGATCGAGTCGAGGCCTTCCAGCTCGTCATATTCGTCCTCGTTGCGCTCGTCGATGAAGCGGAAGGACGGTCCGATCGAGAAGCCCCCGCGCGGCCCGCCGCCGAAGGAGAAGAGGCCGGGAATGTTCAGATAGTCGACGCTGATGATCGGGAAGGGCGAAACGATGTACTCGTCCGAGCCCTCGTAGGCAGGCGCGACCTCCGCGCCGGCGCCGATCTCGAAGACGAGGTCGATGCGCTCGTCCGGCGTCATCGCCGGAGCCTCGTCGACGACGTCTGCCGCCTGCGCCGAGCCGAGACCGAGAGATGCGAGGAGGAGGACCGATGCGGCCAGACGGTGCAGACTGATGATCACGGCGGCGGTCCTTATCGCGGCATTTGAATGCCTGCTTTTTGCCGCGAAAGGTTCACGCTTCAATAACAAAGCGACCTGAGGCGGCCACAAGGTGCCGCCGCGGCACGTCTTCTCAGCGCGGCGTTGCAGTTGAGCAACGAGAGTTGTGGCGGGTGAGGCACGATCGAGTGGTCCCAGCGCGGATGTCGGGATGGCGAAGGGGCGCCTCCGAATCCCCGCGGACGCGCCCCATCGACAGTGGTGCAGGAGCCAAGCTCCGCACCTGAAGAAGTCCCCCGACTTCCCCTCGGCCGCAACAATGCCGCGGGCGGCTTGCCCGAAGCTGGCCGGCCCCGACGGCCCGGCCAGCCGTGCGTCAGCGGGCGTTGCGCGTGCCCAGTGCGTGCAGGATGCGCGCCCAGGAGCGCTGGCCGTAGCGGAACGAGCTCAGCTCGTATTTCTCGTTGGGTGAATGGATGCGGTCATCGCCGAGGCCAAAGCCGATCAGGAGCGAATCCATGCCGAGCCGGCGCTTGAACTCGCCGACCACGGGGATCGAGCCGCCCATTCCGATCATCACGGCTGGCTTCGGCCACTCGTCCGACAGCGCCTGTCGCGCCGTGTCGAGCAGCGGCGAATCGAAGGGGAGCTGGATCGCGGGCGAGCCGCCATGCTCGTGGAACTCGGCGGTGCAGTCCGCCGGCAGGCGCTCACGCACGAACTGGCGGAAGGCCTCGCGGATCTTGGCGGGATCCTGGCGGAAAACGAGGCGGAAGGACACCTTCGCCTTCGCCTCGGACGCGATGACCGTCTTGAAGCCCTTGCCGGTATAGCCGCCCTCGATGCCGTTGATCTCGGCCGTCGGCCGGGCCCAGACCTGCTCCAGCACCGAGCGACCCTGTTCGCCGGCCGGCACGGAGAGGCCGACCGAGCCGAGGAACGCGGCGGCGTCGAAACCGAGATTGTTCCAGATCGTCTTCACCTCGTCCGGCAACTCGTCGACGCCGTCGTAGAAGCCCGGCAGCGTGACGCGGCCGGTCTCGTCGTGGAGATCGGCGAGGACCTTCGAAAGCACGCGGATCGGATTGGCCGCCGCGCCGCCGAAATAGCCGGAGTGGAGATCCTGGTTGGCGGCGTGGATCACCACCTCCTCGCCGACGAGGCCCCGCAGGCCCGTCGAGATGGCCGGTGTGTCCTTGTCCCACATGTTGGTGTCGCAGATCAGCGCGACGTCCGCCGTCAGCTCCTCGCGGTTGGCGTCGAGGAAGGGCAGGAGCGAGGGCGAGCCGGATTCCTCCTCGCCTTCCAGGAAGATCGTCACGCGGCAGGGCAGGCTGCCGGTCTCGGCGATGAAGGCGCGGCAGGCCTCCACGAAGGTCATCAGCTGGCCCTTGTCGTCCGCTGACCCTCGGCCGGTGATGCGCTGCGAGCCGTCCGGCATGGTCTTCAGCTCGGGCGCGAAGGGATCGGCCTCCCAGAGCTCCAGCGGGTCCACCGGCTGCACGTCGTAATGGCCGTAGAAGAGGACATGCGGCGCGCCCTCCGGCCCGTCGTGATGCGCAACGACCATCGGCCGCCCGGCCGTGTCGCGGACTTCGGCCGCAAAGCCGATTGCCGAGAGATCGCCCGCCAGCCACTCGGCCGCGCGCCGGCAGTCCGCGGCATAGGCCGGATCGGTGGAGATGGAGGGGATGCGCAGGAGATCCTTCAGCCGATCGACGGACCGGTCGAGATTGAGATCGAGGCAGGCGAGGACGCTGTCGAGCGAGGCCATGGCTGGGGTACTTTCAAGGGAATCGGCCGCGTTGCGGCGAGGTGCCTATACCGACCACGGGTGCTCTCCCCGATCAAGCCGCGATGCGGCATGCGCAAAACGGCCAATCGCCATGTTCCCGCAGAGGCGGTCGCTCCGCCGAAGTCCGCCCGAACGGCCGCCTGCCGTCGCTACTGCCAGCGGTTGCCGAGCAACCGGCAAGCGCCGGTGCTTCAGCGGATCGGCGTCAGCGTCTCCGTGCCGACGCCGTCGGTGTCCGCAATGGTCCACAGCCCGTCGAGCGTTCCGTCCGGCTTCATCTCGTAGACGACGAGACCGGCGGCTCCGGAGCCGAACACATAGGCGGCGGAGAAGGCATTGTCGTTGCGCATGCAGATGCCGTTCGACGTGCTGCCCGTTTCCCAGCGGATACGGCACGTCGTCTTACTCGTGACCTCGATCGTGGCAGTACCCTTGTAGGCGCTGCCGTCGAGATTGGTCCCGCGAACCTCGTAGGTGCCGCCGACCGATTGAGCCCGGGCTGCGCTCGGCGCAAGCGCCAGCAAGGCGGCAGCTGTGGTGATGACGGCTATCAAAGCGTGCATGGCGTCGTTCCCCCGCGCGGCAGCCGGACATCGGCGTCAATCCGCGGGGCGATGGTGCAGACAGGATCGGCGCGGCGTCAATGCTCAGTGAGTGTCCGCGTGAGACTTCGCCGGTTCGCGCGGGCTCAGCCCGACTGCTCAGCCAGGCGATGGCCGCGTTGGGTTCAATGCGAAAGAGTCGGGAAAAGAGCAGGGTCGCCCCAGAGGCCGAAACAGCTGGCAAGAGCGAACCGGCCTGTCGAACGGCACGATCACGCTGATGACGAAGGCCTGTCCACCGCAAGCCACGAGGCCTGCAGCCGGCGTCATCACCGCTTCAGCCGCTCAAGTCACGATGATCGGAAACGGTCGAGCCCATAAAAAGAGAGCCGCCACGGCCTGGAGGGGGATACGCCGCGACGGCTCTTCTTTCTGCAGAAGCGGCCATCCCGGAGAGGGGGAAGGGGACGGGCCGCCTGTTCATCGGCACAAAGAGCGGGGGACGTGCTGTCTGGCCGACGACGATGCCATGCAGCATCGTTGAGGCCAATGTGCGCTCACCATCCCACGAAATCAAGAGAACACGCCCGCGCGCGCGTCACATATCCGTGAGACGCACTGTTAACATTTTGTAATTTAGTCAGAACTTTTTGCACCTGGCAAGCGTCGCTGCGAGCTTTTTTCGGTCAGCTGTTGCCAATTTGCCGATGGGTGCCGTTCGACAGCGCAATGGACACCTCCCGGCTCGACGCGATACGAGCAATAGCATGCAAAAGGGCGATCACCTCTTCCTCGTCGACGGCTCGGCCTACATCTTCCGCGCCTACCATGCGCTGCCGCCGCTCACCCGCAAGTCGGATGGGTTGCCGGTCGGCGCCGTCTCGGGTTTCTGCAACATGCTGTGGAAGCTGGTCGAGGAGGCGCGGGAGACCTCCGTCGGCGTCGCCCCGACGCATTTTGCGGTGATCTTCGACCATTCCTCGACGACCTTCCGCAACGAACTCTATGCCAACTACAAGGCCAACCGCACGGCCCCGCCAGAGGATCTGGTGCCGCAATTCGCATTGATCCGCGAGGCGGTACGCGCCTTCGACCTGCCCTGCGTCGAAAAGCAGGGCTACGAGGCCGACGACCTCATTGCGACCTATACGGCGCATGCGCTCAAAGCCGGCGGCGACGTCACCATCGTCTCCTCCGACAAGGACCTGATGCAGCTCGTCGGTCCCTGTGTGACCCTCTACGACCAGATGAAGGACAAGCGTCTCGGTCCTGAGGACGTGCGCGAGAAGTTCGGCGTCTATCCCGAGAAGATGATCGACTTGCAGGCGCTCTGCGGCGATACGTCCGACAACGTCCCGGGCGTTCCCGGCATCGGCGCCAAGACCGCCGCGCAGCTCCTCGACGAATATGGCGATCTCGAAACGCTGCTGGCTCGGGCCGGCGAGATCAAGCAGGCCAAGCGCCGCGAAAACCTCATCGCCTTTGCCGACCAGGCGCGCCTGTCGAAGCGGCTGGTGACGCTCGACTGCGACATGCCGCTCGACGTTCCGCTCGACGACCTCTTCGTCCATGAGCCGGACGGCGAGAAGCTGATCGCCTTCTTGAAGGCGATGGAGTTCACCACGCTGACGCGGCGCGTGGCGGCCAAGCTCGGCACCGAAGCCTCTGGCGTCGAGGCGGCGGCGATCACCACGGAGGGGCCGGCGCGTGGCCCCGATCTCGATCCGGCCGCAAACGGTGTCGGCAGGGCCGCCTCGACACCTGTTCCCGTAGAAGGGCGGCGGCTGCCGCATGCACCGGCCGATCTCGCCGGCGAGCGCCGGGCCGCAGCCTCGGCGGAGGCCTTCGATCACGCCGCCTATGTCACCATCCGCGATGCCGAGACGCTCCAGGCCTGGATGGACGAGGCCCGCGACACCGGCCTCCTCGCCTTCGACACCGAAACCGACTCGCTCCTTGCCATGTCTGCCGGCCTCGTCGGCGTGTCCTTCGCGACAAAGCCCGGCCGCGCGGCCTATGTGCCGATCGCCCATCGATCCGAGGCGGCGCAGGAGGATCTCTGGTCTGAGAAGGTGGTCGATACCGGCATCGGCCCGCAGATCCCGCTGGAAGACGTCATCCGGATCATGAAGCCGGTGCTTGAGGATGCCGCCGTCCTCAAGATCGGCCAGAACTTCAAGTTCGACTATCTCCTGATGCTGCGCCACGGCGTTACCGTCGAGCCCTTCGACGACACGATGCTGATCTCCTACGCCCTCGACGCGTCCTCCTCGCTGGAAGGCCACGGCATGGACGAGCTGTCGGAGCGCTTCCTTGGCCACAAGCCGGTGACCTACAAGGCGCTCTGCGGCTCGGGCAAGGCGGCCAAGGCCCTGGCACTCTGCCCGATCGACAAGGTGACGGAATACGCCGCCGAGGATGCGGACGTCACCTTGCGGCTTTGGCGCGTCCTGAAGCCGCGGCTTGCCGCCGAGGGGCTTGCCGGCGTCTATGAGCGGCTGGAGCGGCCGCTGATGCCGGTGCTGGCCCGCATGGAAGAGCGCGGCATCCGCGCCGACCGGGATATCCTGTCCGGCCTCTCAGCCCGCTTCTCCCAGCGTATTGCTGGTCTCGAGTCCGAGATCACCGAGATGGCCGGCGAGGCTTTCAATCCGGGATCGCCCAAGCAGCTCGGCGACATCCTGTTCGGCAAGCTGGGCCTGCCCGGCGGTAAGAAGACGAAGACCGGCCAGTGGTCGACCGACGTCAAGGTGCTGGAGGAGCTTGCGGCCGAAGGGCATCCGCTACCGCGACGCATCGTCGATTGGCGCCAGCTCACCAAGCTCAAGGGCACCTACACAGATGCTTTGCCGGCTTACATGGACGGTGACAGCCGCATCCACACGTCCTACTCCATGGCGTCCACGACCACCGGCCGCCTGTCCTCCTCCGAGCCGAACCTGCAGAACATCCCGGTGCGCACGGAAGAGGGGCGCTGGATCCGCACCGCCTTCGTGGCACCGGAGGGCAAGAAGCTCGTCTCAGCCGATTACAGCCAGATCGAGCTGCGGATCCTCGCGCATGTCGCGGATATTCCGCAACTGAAGAAGGCATTCGCCGATGGCGTCGACATTCACGCCACCACGGCGTCGGAGATGTTCGGCGTGCCGGTCGAGGGTATGCCGGCTGAGGTCCGGCGCCGTGCCAAGGCGATCAACTTCGGCATCGTCTACGGAATCTCGGCCTTCGGCCTGTCGAACCAGCTCTCCATTCCGCGCGAGGAGGCGGGACAGTACATCAAGCGCTATTTCGAGCGCTTCCCCGGCATCCGCGACTACATGGACGCGACCAAGGCCTTCTGCCGCGAGCACGGCTATGTCGAGACGCTGTTCGGCCGGCGGGCGCACTACCCCGACATCCGGCATTCCAATCCGTCGGTGCGAGCCGCCGTGGAGCGTGCTGCGATCAACGCCCCCATACAGGGGACAGCGGCCGACATCATCCGCAGGGCGATGATCCGGATGGAGCCGGCACTGGCCGCTGCCGGACTGTCGGCCCGCATGCTGCTCCAGGTCCATGACGAGCTTGTCTTCGAGGTGGACGAGGCCGAGATCGAAGCAACGATCCCGGTGATCAAGGCCGTGATGGAGAGCGCCGCCGTACCGGCAACACATTTGTCGGTTCCCTTGGATGTCGATGCCCGCGCGGCCGCCAATTGGGACGAGGCGCACTGATCCTCAGAAATTCAAACTGAAGCTTCCCCTGCGACAAAAGACCGTAGTCGAGCAGCCATTATCGGGCTGCACCGGCTAATTTTTGCTGGTCCCTTGCGCCTCGTCTGCGGTTAAGCATGAGGAGTAGCGCTCCGAATCGGGGGATCGATGAGCGAGGGGATCGGCGGCAATCGAGCCGTTACCGCGATTTCGGACGAGCTGGCCACCTCCGCGTTGGCGAAGCTGCCGATTTCGATCGTCCTGACGAACCCGCATCTGCCCGACAATCCAATCATCTACGTCAATCCGGCCTTCGAACGGATGACCGGTTATTCCGCGGCGGACGCTCTAGGGCGCAACTGCCGCTTTCTGCAGGGTCCGGAGACCGATCCGGCTTCTGCGGCCGAGATCCGCGCAGCCATCGCGGACGAATGCGACGTGACCGTCGACATCCTGAACTACCGCGCCAACGGCACGCCGTTCCTCAACCGGCTGGCGGTCACGCCGATCCGCGACAGCAGCACCCGGCTCCAGTGCTTTCTTGCCGTTCAGCGCGACGTCAGCGGCGAACTTCTATCCCAAGGCCAGAACGCCGTATCACCGCCGGCGGCCGAAACGGCCATCGGCGAGATGCAGCACCGGGTGAAGAACCATCTCGCCATGATCGTCGGGATGATCCGCATGCAGGCGCGCTCTTCGACCGGCGCCGCTGCCTTCGACGCGCTGGCACGTCGTATCGAGAGCCTGCAGCTCTTGTATCAGGAGATGACCGACCGGCAGAGCAGCGGGCGGCGATCGGAACGCATGCCGGTCTGCGCCTATATCGATCGCATCGCATCGACGGTCAGTCATCTCGACGGCCGCGGCTCTATCCGTGTCGATGTCGAGTGCGATCCCATCGAGGTCGGCATCGACCGGGCCGCGCGAATCGGCCTGCTCTTCTCGGAACTGCTGACGAACGCTCTCAAGCACGCCTTCTGCGGCCGCGAGGAGGGTCTGGTTCGCGTGCGGCTGGTTGCGCGCCCCTCCGGGGCGATGCGCCTCATCGTGACCGATGACGGGATCGGCCTGCCGGAGGGAAGCCGCTGGCCGCATGCAAATGGGCAGAAGGCGCCTCAAGCGTCCGTCGTCAGCGAGGGCGAGGCGCAGAGCACCTCGATGACCTCATCCGGCGGCAAGGGCGGGCTCGGCGGCCGCATCGTCGTTTCGCTGATCCGTGCCCTTGACGCCAAGCTCGACATCAGTTCCCAAACAGGTGGGACGACGGTCATCGTCGAGATTCCTCCCGAGGGTTGATCCGAGAGCCCTCCCAAGCGCGAAGGGCTTGCGATGTCAGATGCAGCGACGCGGCCGATGCCGACCACAGATGCCGCAAGCCGCCTGATCGTCGGGCTCGACGTCGAGAGCGTCGCCGCGGCGGAGACGGTGGTCGAGGAGCTCGGCGACACCGTTCGCTTCTACAAGATCGGCTACCAGCTCGCTTATGCCGGCGGCCTGCCGCTGGTGCGTCGTCTCAGCGACGCCGGCAAGCAGGTTTTCCTCGACCTGAAGCTCCACGACATCGGCAATACGGTGGAGAAGGGGATCGAGAGCATCCTGTCGCTCGGTGCCTCAATGACGACAATCCATGCCTATCCGCATGTGATGCGCGCGGCCATGCGCGCGGCAGCAGGCACCGATCTGACCGTGCTCGGCGTCACCGTCCTCACCTCGCTCGACGATGCGGATCTGGCTGAATCCGGCTTCAAGCTCGGCTTGGCCGACCTCGTGGCGCTACGCGCCCGGCAGGCGGTCGACTGCGGCATGGGCGGGCTTGTCGCCTCCGCGGCGGAGGCGTCCGCGATCCGTCGCCTCGTCGGTCCTGATCTTGCCGTGGTGACGCCCGGCATCCGCCCGGCAGGCGCGGCCGCCGGCGACCAGAAGCGCGTCGCAACGCCGGCCGATGCGCTGCGGGACGGTGCCTCCCATCTTGTCGTGGCCCGCCCGATCATTGCGGCGCCAGATCGCAAGGCGGCAGCGCAGGCGATCGTCGCGGAGATGCAGGCAGCGCTCGCCTGAGGAGGCGTCGCGCCGGGGACCGGAGTGATGTTCAGGTAAGGCCGTCCTGCTAGCCTCGGCTCACGGCGCTCCGTGATCCGGACGGGCCTGTCGCCGCGCGCATTTGCCCCGGCGGCCGGGACGATCTATTTTGCAGTGCAGCAAGTCGTGCATCCCACCCTCTCCTCCTAGGGCGCCGCCTCGATGTTGTACGAACTCTACGAGTGGAATCACGCTCTTCTGGCACCGCTGCGGGCGGCGGCGGATGCGACGCGCCTGTTCTACCAGAACCCCTTGAATCCGTTCTCCAGCACCGAGGCGGGGCGCACCATCGCAGCGATGGCCGAGCTGTTCGAGCGAACGACGCGCGTCTACGGCAAGCCCGAATTTGGCATCTACGAGACGGTGGTCGGGGGTCTGCGCGTGCCGGTGCAGGACCATGTGGTCTGGGAGAAGCCATTCGGACGGCTCCTCCATTTCCAGCGCGAGCTGCCGAAGGGGCGCGGGGCGGATCCGCGCTTCCTCATCGTCGCGCCGATGTCGGGGCACTACGCGACCTTGTTGCGCGGCACCGTCGAGGCGCTGCTGCCCTACGGGGACGTCCACATCACCGACTGGGAGGATGCCCGCAAGGTGCCGCTGGCGGCGGGCCGCTTCGATCTCGACGACTATGTCGACTACGTCATGGAGATGCTGGAGTTCATTGGTCCCGACACGCATGTGATCGCGGTCTGCCAGCCGGCCGTGCCGGTGATCATGGCGGTCGCCCGCATGGAGGCGGAGGAGAATCCCTGTTCGCCCTCCACCATGACGCTGATGGGTGGTCCGATCGATACGCGCGTCAATCCGACCGCGGTCAATCGCCTCGCCATGGAGAAGGGGCTCGACTGGTTTCGCGACAATGTCGTGATGAAGGTGCCGTTTCCGCAGCCGGGCTTCATGCGCGACGTTTATCCAGGCTTCCTGCAGCTCTCCGGCTTCATGTCGATGAATCTCGACCGCCACGTCATCGCGCATAAGGACTTCTTCTTCCATCTGGTGCGCGACGACGGCGACAGCGCCGACAAGCACCGGGAATTCTACGACGAATATCTGGCCGTCATGGACATGACGGCGGAGTTCTATCTCCAGACCGTCGACAGCGTCTTCATCCACCACCGCCTGCCGAAGGGCGAGATGACCCATCGCGGCGCCCCGGTGGACCTGACGAAGATCCGCAAGGCGGCGCTGTTGACCGTCGAGGGCGAGAACGACGACATCTCCGGCGTCGGCCAGACGGAAGCTGCGCAGCATCTCTGCACGTCGATCCCGGACGACCGGCGTGTCCACTACGTGCAGCCGAAAGTCGGCCATTACGGCGTCTTCAACGGCTCGCGTTTCCGCGCTGAGATCGCGCCGCGCATCGTCGACTTCGCGCTGACGCACGGCACCACGCACGCCGCGGCGGCGTTGCCGCGCAAGAGCCCGAAGCTGGCGGAGGGACCGGTTCGTCAGGGCGCGGTGGAGGAGCGCGAAGCGAAGGCCGATGCGCTGAAGGGCGGTACCGCTGCGGCGGGGGAGACGGGCCTCGGCGTGGTGGCTGCCGGTCCGGCAGCGGCCGACGAAGCGGCGTCCGCAGCGCCCAACGCTGCCGCCGAGGCGTTCGAGACCATGACGGCTGCCGCGCCCGCGGAGCCGCAACCGGGCGGTGCTTCGGTGCCCCAGACCGGATCGCCGCCGCAGCCCGCAATCGGCAGCGCCGCTGCATCGCCGTCCGCGCACGCCTTCGAGAGCGAGGCTGCGGCCGGTCAGACGACCGCAGAAACCCTGCTGAGCAGCACGGCGACGGTGCCGCCGGTTCTGCCGTCGGCCGCGGTCAAGCCGAAGCGCGTCAGGTCCGCGGCTAAGTCCGAGGACGCAGTCCCCGGCCCTATGGCGGGCGGCGCGCCGCAGGGGCTCGCCGCAGCACTCGAAGCTCTGGCGACGGCGCCGGGTAGCGAACCGGCCGCTCCGCCCTTGCCGAAGCGGCCGCGTGGCCGGCGCGGCTAAGCCGAACCCGCTCGTTCAAAAAATCCTCGCCGCATCGTTGAACGCAAATTTCGGCGATCCCATCTGCGATTCGTCGCGGTTCATCCACGCCGCCACGCGCTGCAGCCGCAGCGCCGAGACGATGGAAAGGGATACGCTCGATGACTTCGCATGCACTCATCCGTCCGGCCTGGACCCCCGCGACGATCGCCCTGATGGTGGGCGGCTTCATGATCTATTGGCCGCTTGGTTTCGCGGTCCTCGCCTACATCCTGTGGGGTGAGCGGCTCGAGGCGTTCCGCCACGACGTCAACCGCTCCACCGACCGGTTCATGTGCGGCGTCCGGCGCGCCCGCAGCGGTGCGCCTTTCGCCCAGGCGCGCACCGGCAACGTCGCCTTCGACGACTGGCGCGATGCCGAGCTGAAGCGCCTCGACGAGGAGCGCCGCAAGCTGAACGAGGCCTCCGCCGAGTTCGAGGCCTATGCGCGCGAACTGCGTCGGGCCAAGGACCAGGAGGAGTTCGATCGCTTCATGCGCGAGCGCAACCGGCGCACGCCGGACATGGGCTCCGAGGTGATCGACGGCTGAGGCTTCGCCTGACCGGAGATCTAGTTGAGGGCGGCGGCTCGGAAGGGCTCGCCGCCTTCTTCGCGTCTGCTATCAAGTGAAGCGGTTGCACCAGTGGCGATTCGCCTGATCTCTTGTCCGAGCGTGCATGAAAAGGCTCCTGCCGAAGCTCCTGCGTCCCTCGCGCCCCGCTGTGCCGTTGCCGGACAGCGTGCCGGTTGGTGCGGCGCTGGTGCCGCTCAGCGTTCGGCACAATCCGCGGGCCCGAAGGCTGGTGCTGCGGATCGCGCCCGGCGGCGATCGCCTCGTCGTCACCGCCCCGCCGCGCACCACCACGGCGACGATCCTCGCCTTCCTCGAACGCCATCAGGACTGGGCCGCCGAGCGCCTTGGTCGCATCGGCAGCCGCACGGTCGTGGAGCCCGGCGCGACCATCCCGTTTCGAGGCCGGTCGCTCCTCATCCTGCATGAGCCCGGGCAGCGCGCGGCCCGGTTCGAGGAGGCCGGCGAGACCCTGCGTCTTGTGGTCGGCGGCGAGGCTGCGCATCTGAAGCGCCGCGTTGCCGACGTTCTGAAGCGGGAGGCGCGGCGCGACCTCCAGGCCGCGGTGGATCGTCACGCCGAGGCTGTCGGCCTCAAGCCGGCGGCAATGACGCTGAAGGATACACGCAGCCGCTGGGGCTCCTGCACCCACGACCGGCGGCTCGCCTTCTCCTGGCGCATCATCATGGCGCCGCCGGAGGTTCTCGACTATCTCGCCGCGCACGAGGTGGCCCACTTCCGCCACATGGATCACGGCGCCGGCTTCTGGGCGCTGTGCCGGACGCTGTGCCCTGCCATGGACGAGGGCCGCGCCTGGCTGAAGACCCATGGAGCCTCGCTGCATGCAGTCGCTTTTGACTGAGAAGCCGTGAGGCGCATAATGACGGCTCGACCGACCGGGCGGCGCGATGCTGGGCTTCGTCACCTTCGTACTCGGGCTTTATGCCGCACTGCTGACTGCCGGCTGGTATCATCGGTCGGGCGGCTCGCTGCGGCTGGAGAAGGTGAAGACGCCTTTCGCCGAATTCGACGTCGCGCAATTCGATCGTCTGACGAAGGTGCAGATGTTCAACGCCGTCACCGTCGTCCTCAATGCCGACCGCATGCAGGCCATCGCGCAGCATCCGGCGATCGAGCAGGGTGAGGTCGATCCGCGCGCGCTGGTCTATATCGGCTGGAACATGGTGGCCGACGCCTTCATTGCACGGTTCAAGAAGGCGCCGTCCGAGGAGGCCATCGCCGAGGCGGCCGTCACGATCGGCAGCCAGAATGTGGAGCTCGTGAAGATCTATCTCGGCATTTACGATGCGATCTTCCGCTATGATAGGGAGGTGACGCGCGACCTCGCGGTGCGCTACATCACCCGTGCGCCGTCGCTCTGCGACCGCATCGATCCCGCCCGCCACGCGGACTGGCGGCGCCGCTTCGATCGCTTCGACGGCATCCTGGACATTTCGGGCTTTGCGGACCGGGTCGAGACCGGATCGCTGACGGTGAAGAACGGCTGATGGAACCTGTTGACGTGAAGATCTGCGGCCTGAGCGGTCTCGATGCGATCGAGGCGGCGCTGGCGCGTGGCGCGACGCAGATCGGCTTCGTGCATTTTCCGGCGAGCCCGCGTCACCTCTCGCTGGAAGCAATGGCAGCGCTGCGCCAGGCGGTCGGTGCACGCGCCGAGACGGTGGTCGTCACCGTCGACCCCGACGATGCGCTCGTCGATGCCATCGCCACCACCGTGCAGCCGGATTGGCTGCAGCTGCATGGCAGCGAGACGCCTGAGCGCGTGGCCGAGGTGGCGCGTCGCTCGGGGCTCAAGATCATGAAGGCGCTGCCAGTCGCGGTCGCGGCCGATCTCTCACGCGTGCCGGACTATGCCGCCGTCGCCGACCGCGTGCTCCTCGATGCCAAGCGGCCAAAGGGCGCTGTCCTGCCCGGCGGCAACGGGGTCGCCTTCGACTGGAGCCTGCTCGGTGGACTGGATCCCAGTCTCGCCTATGTTCTTTCCGGCGGGCTGGACGCTGCCAATGTCGGCGTTGCGCTGTCCCGCATCCGCCCCTTCGGGATCGACGTGTCGTCGGGCGTGGAAAGCGCGCCCGGCGTCAAGTCCGTCGACCTCATCCACCGCTTCTTCGACGTCATCGACGCGGCGCGCAGCCTCGGACCGGCCCAAGCCGGCGTGGCGCAGAGCCCCGCGGCAGGAGTGCAGCCATGAACCAGCCTCTGACCCCGAATTCCTTCCGCACCGGACCGGATGAGGAAGGCCGCTTCGGCCTTTATGGCGGCCGCTTCGTCGCCGAGACGCTGATGCCGCTGATCCTCGACCTCGAGCGCGCCTGGAAAGAGGCGCGGGTCGACCCCGACTACAAGGGCGAACTCACCAGTCTTGCGACGCATTATGTCGGCCGTCCGTCGGCGCTCTACCACGCCGAGCGGCTCAGCCAGCATTTCGGCGGCGCTCAAGTCTACTTCAAGCGCGAGGAGCTGAACCACACCGGCTCCCATAAGATCAACAACTGCATCGGCCAGATCCTGCTCGCCAAGAAGATGGGCAAAACGCGGATCATCGCCGAGACCGGTGCCGGCCAGCACGGGGTCGCGACGGCGACGGTCTGCGCACGATTCGGCCTGCCCTGCGTCATCTTCATGGGCGCGACCGACGTCGAGCGCCAGAAGCCCAACGTCTTCCGCATGAAGCTGCTCGGTGCCGAGGTGCGCGCCGTCACGGCCGGCGCGGGCACGCTGAAGGACGCCATGAACGAGGCGCTGCGCGACTGGGTGACCAATGTCGCGGACACCTACTATCTCATCGGCACGGCCGCCGGCCCGCATCCCTATCCGGAAATGGTCCGCGAGCTGCAGTCGGTGATCGGCACCGAGACGCGCCAGCAGATGCTGGAGGATACCGGCAAGCTACCGGATGCGGTGGTCGCCTGCGTTGGCGGCGGCTCCAATGCCATCGGCATGTTCCACGCCTTCCTCGACGATCCGGATGTGGCGATCTATGGCGCCGAGGCGGCTGGCCACGGGCTCGATGTGCCGAACGGCCACGCCGCCTCGATGAGCGGCGGGCGCCCCGGCGTTCTCCATGGCAACCGCACCTATCTCCTGCAGGACGAGAACGGTCAGATCCTGGAAGGCCATTCGATCTCCGCCGGCCTCGACTATCCCGGCGTCGGGCCGGAGCATTCCTGGCTGAAGGATTCGGGCCGGGTGAACTACGTGCCGGTAACAGACGCCGAGGCGATGGAAGCCTTCCATCTCTGCACGCGCTTCGAGGGCATCATCCCGGCGCTGGAATCGGCACATGGCCTCGCCCATGTCGCCAAGCTCGCGCCGACGATGCGGCCCGACCAGTCGATCGTGCTCTGCCTGTCCGGCCGCGGCGACAAGGACGTCCACACCGTGGCCGCGTCAATGGGGCTGGAGCTCTGAGCACGCTGCTTGACGGCCTATACTGAATGGCGGCCCTCGACATCACGGTCACCTGTCCGGATGCCGCGAGCGCTCGTCTCATTGCGCGAGCCCTGATCGAGCGGCGCCTTGCCGCCTGCTGCCAGATCGGAGCGCCGGTGGACAGCGTCTTTCGCTGGCAGGGCACGGTCGAGGAAGCCCGCGAGGTGCCGCTGACGATCAAGACGCGCGAGGCTCTCTTCGACCACGTGGCTGCGGCAATCCGGGAGCTGCACCCCTACGAGACGCCGGCGATCACCGGACATCCAGCCGTGGCGGACGCCCCGACCTTGAGCTGGATCGAAGAGGCCTGTATCGCCTCGACTGACAGTTCCGCCCCGCTGACCGCCGACCTTTCGAAAGCGCCCTCATGACCAAACGCATCGAGAACCGTTTCAGCGCGCTGAAGGGTGAAGGGCGGCCAGCGCTGGTGACGTTTTTGATGGCGGGCGACCCGGACGGCGAGACGGCGTTCGAGATCATGCGCGCGCTGCCGGGCGCCGGCGCCGATCTGATCGAGCTCGGCATGCCCTTCTCCGATCCGATGGCCGACGGCCCGGCGATCCAGAAGGCGGGCCTGCGGGCGCTTGCCGGCGGCGAGACGCTGAAGAAGACGCTTGCGACCGTCGCCCGCTTCCGCGAGAGCGACACTGACACGCCAGTCATCCTGATGGGCTACTTCAACCCGATCTATGTCTACGGCGTCGACGCCTTCCTTGACGATGCGCTGGCTGCGGGCGTCGATGGGCTGATCGTCGTCGACCTGCCGCCGGAGATGGACTCCGAACTCTGCAAGCCGGCGCTCGACGCGGGGCTGAGCTTCATCCGCCTGGCGACGCCGACGACCGACGAGAAGCGCCTGCCGGCGGTGCTGCAGAACACTTCGGGCTTCGTCTACTATGTCTCGATCACCGGCATAACCGGCTCAGCCGCACCGGACGCGGGCAAGGTCGGCGGCGCCGTCCAGCGCATCAAGGCGCAGACGGATCTGCCGGTCTGCGTCGGCTTCGGCGTGCGCACCGGCGAGCAGGCTCGCGCCATCGCGGCCGTTGCCGACGGTGTCGTCGTCGGCTCGGCGCTCGTCTCGGCCCTGGAGGCATCCCTCGATGCGAAGGGCGCGGCAGGTACCGGCTCGGCCGAAGCGGTGCTCTCCATCGTGCGCGATCTTGCCGCCGGCGTGAGAGCCGCCCGCCTTGCCACGGCCTGACGGAAAGGCCATGTGAAGCCGAACGGCCGGAGGGGCGGCATCAGCCGCCGGCACTCCGGCCCGGCATGATGCCGTGGCGCTTAATCCTGCCGCGGCCCGATCAACGCAACGGGAAGACCGTCGTGAACTGGATCACCAACTACGTCCGCCCGAAGCTATCGAGCCTTCTGGCGCCGCGCGAGGTTCCCGAGAACCTCTGGATCAAGTGCCCTGAAACCGGCGAGATGGTCTTCCACAAGGACCTCGAGGCCAATCAGTGGGTCATCCCGGCGTCCGGCTTCCACATGCGCATCGGCGCGAAGGACCGGCTGGCCTCCTTCTTCGATGGTGGCGAGTACGAGACGATCGAGCTGCCGAAGGTGCCGGTGGATCCGCTGAAGTTCCGCGACGAGCGGCGCTACGTCGATCGCCTGAAGGATTCGCGCAGCAAGACCAACCTCGAGGACGCCGTGCTCGTCGGCACCGGGTCGATCGAGTCGCTGCCGATCGTCGCGGCGGTGCAGGACTTCTCCTTCATGGGCGGTTCGCTCGGCATGGCGGCCGGCGAGGCGATCGTGACGGCGGCCGAGACGGCGGTCGCGCGCCATCGCCCGCTTGTGCTGTTCGCCGGCTCCGGGGGCGCGCGCATGCAGGAGGGCATCCTGTCGCTGATGCAGATGCCGCGCACCACCATCGCCGTGCAGATGGTGAAGGAGGCGGGGCTTCCCTACATCGTCGTCCTCACCAACCCGACCACCGGCGGTGTCACGGCGTCCTACGCCATGCTGGGCGACGTGCATATCGCCGAGCCGGGCGCGCTGATCGGCTTTGCCGGCCCGCGCGTCATCGAGCAGACGATCCGCGAGAAGCTTCCCGAGGGCTTTCAGCGTTCCGAGTACCTGATGGAGCACGGCATGGTGGACATGGTCGTCCACCGGCACGAGTTGAAGAAGAAGATCGCGACGCTTCTGAAGATTCTCACCCGCTCGGACGTCGGCGCGGCCGTGCTTCCGCTCGGCGAGCCGCCGGTTGGCGAGGTGGTTACGCCGGTCACTACGGGCGAGGCGGCCTGAGCCGCCGACCTTCACTCGGGCAGCGCGATCCACGATGACAGAGCTCGCCACGGCCGAGATCGAAAGCCTGATGCTGCGCCACCCGAAGGGCTTCGATCTGGAGCTCGGCCGCATCCGCGCCCTCCTGGCCGCCCTGGGCGAGCCACAGACGCGGCTGCCGCCGGCGATCCATGTCGCCGGCACCAATGGCAAAGGCTCGGTGGTCGCCTTCTGCCGTGCCATCCTGGAGGCGGACGGGCGGTCCGTCCACGTCCACACCTCGCCGCATCTCGTCCACTGGCACGAGCGCTACCGCCTCGGCCGCTTGAACGGCCGTGGCTCGCTCGTCGAGGACGCGGTGCTGGCGGATGCGGTCGCGCGCGCGGCAAAGGCCAATGGCGACCGTCCGATCACCGTCTTCGAGATTCTCACCGCCGTCACCTTCCTTCTGTTCAGCGAGCATCCTGCCGATGCGGCGCTGGTCGAGGTGGGGCTTGGCGGGCGGTTCGATGCGACCAATGTGATGGAGCGACCCGCCGCGAGCGTCGTGACCTCCGTGTCGCTCGACCATCAGTCCTATCTCGGCGACCGCGTCGAGCTGATCGCGGCGGAAAAGGCCGGCATCCTGAAGCGCGGCGTTCCCGCCATCATCGGCCAGCAGGGGGAAGCGGCGGCGATGGACGTCCTGAAGTCGACCGCCGATCGCATCGGTGCGCCGCTCACCGTCTACGGCGAGGACTTCTTCGCCTTCGAGGAGCACCGGCGGCTGGTCTATCAGGACGATCAGGGCCTGCTCGATCTGCCGCTGCCGCGCCTGCCGGGGCGCCACCAGCTCGTCAATGCCGCCACCGCTATCGCGACGCTGCGCCACGCCGGCTTCGGCCCGACTGACGCGGCGATCGAAGCGGGGATCCTGCAGGCGGAGTGGCCGGGGCGGCTGCAGCGCATCACCGTCGGTCCATTGGTCGAGATGGCGCCGCCCGGCACGGAGATCTGGCTCGATGGCGGCCACAATCCAGGCGCCGCCGCGGTGATCGCGGAAACGATCGCGGATATGGAGGACAAGGTCCAGCGGCCCCTCTATCTCGTCGTCGGGATGATCAACACCAAGGATCCCGTCGGCTTCTTCAAGGCCTTTGCCGGGATGGCCCGGCACGTGTTCACGGTGCCGATCCGCTCGTCGGAGGCCGGCCTTCATCCGGAGGGGCTCGTCGAGGCCGCTGCCGAAGCCGGGCTCGACGCCGATGCCTGCGACAGCGTCGAGGCTGCGGTGAGAGCGATCGCATCGATGGGCGATGGCGATCCGGCGCCGCGCATCCTGATCTGCGGGTCGCTCTACCTCGTCGGCGACGTCCTTGCTCTCAGCGGCCTTGCGCCTCGCTGAGGGTGCGACCGACCCGAACGGGTAATCCCGATACGAAAAAGCCCGGCATGAGAGCCGGGCTTTGCGATTCACGTGAAACGACAGAGCACGCTCAGGCGGCAGCGCCCTTGATCCAGTCGACAAGCTTCGACTTCGGCGCGGCACCCACCTGCACGGCAGCCGGCTCGCCATTCTTGAACAACATCAGCGTGGGGATCGAGCGGACGCCGAACTGCGCGGCGATGTCCGGGTTCTCGTCGATGTTGAGCTTGACGATCTCGACCGCGCTCATCTCGTTGGAGATCTCCTCCAGGCTGGGTGCGATCATCTTGCACGGACCGCACCACTCGGCCCAGAAGTCGACGACGACCGGCTTGGCGTTGTCGAGGACGTCCGACTTGAAACTGTTGCTGTCGATCTTCTTCGTGGCCATGGGAGGCTCCTTGGGAGGCGTTCAGGTTCTTAGGTAGAAGGCCAACTGAGCCAAATCAAGCTGAGGGGCGTGAACGCAGCGGTCGGCGGATCGGCTTCCTTGACACGCACCATGCTCAGTGATCCTGTAGGTGATGCAGCTGCTGGTTGTTGCCGAGCTCGGGTGCTGTCATGCTTCGGGATGGTCGCTTCTTTCGTGCGATGCCGCCTCAGCGGCGCTTGCGGGTCTTTGTGGCTGCAGTCCTCTGGCTCGCCGCGCTTCTGAGCCTTGGCTTTCTCTCTTCGGCGGCGTTCGCGCAGGCTGGCTATGAGCGGCCCGTCAATCCGGGAGGGGGCGAAGCGTCGTCGTCACCACCGCCGGGCGATGCCGCCAGTGCAGAAAAGAAGGCCGTCGACGACTGCCTTAGGCAGTGGGAACTCAGACCGGACGCCGCAGCGATGGAACGCTTCATCCGAGCCTACTGTGGCCAAGAGAAGGTCCTTGACCCCGGGAACCCGACGGCATCCACCGATCCGCTGCTCGAACGTGGCGACCTCGTCCTCGCTCCGCCGGTGTGAGCCTGTGCAAACTCGCTTCGTCGAACCCTCCGGGATAGCGCGATGCCGCTCCTGATGGACTGGCTCCTGATCGTTGCCGCCTCGGCGCTGGTCTTCTGGCTGCCGCTCACCTTCCTCACACCGGCGGAGCAGCGATGGCCGGCCTTGCTCGTCTTCGTCGGTCTTGCGGCGCTCGCCACGACGGCAGGTATGACCGGAGGCCTGAGCCGCGTCGGCGTCGTCGGCAACATCATCTCCGCCACGCTGGGGCTGATGGGTGGTCTAGCGGCCTATCTCTTCGCCAGTGACCGTTCCAAGGGCAGCATCGTCTCGATCTGCGCCGCGGTATTTTCGCTCGCCCTCTTCGCGTCCTATTTCGACGCCGCGGGACGACGGGCCAAGCCGGAGCGCTACGCCTACTGGCGAGGCGAGTGCATGCGCATCTACACCGACGAGAAGCTGCTGACGCAGCCTCTCACCTCTATGGTGGCCGACCGGTCCTTCGGCGATATCTGCGCAAGGGTATTCGCCACCGAGCGAGACCTTCTGATCGGTCGCTAAGACCCCTGCTTCGGGGCAACCGCGAGGGCTGTCCTGCCGAGGCTGGATCAGGCCGCCTTCTCGAGCTTCCGCGCCCGCGCCGCCAGGGCCGCTTCCATCACTTCTCCCGGCACCGGGATGGGCGTCGGCCCTTCGGTGAAGAGCAGCAGCGCCTCGATCGTACGGCCGGGATAGAGCGGCTGCAGGAGCGCCCGGTAGAGGGCGAGCTGCAGGATGTGAGGCTGCGGCACTGTTTCGAGCGTCGTTGGCGCCGGGCGATTGGTCTTGTAGTCGACGATCGTCACGACCTCCTCGGTGACCGCCATCCGGTCGACTGTGCCGGAAACCGGATAGAACCGCTCGCCGAGAACGACTTGGCCTGCAACGGAGACCTCGGCGCGGCTGCCCGGCGCAAAGAGAGCCGCGAAATGCGGAGCGTCGAGGACCGCCAGGACCTGGTCCAGCATCGCCTCCCGCGCCTCCGCCGCAAACCCGCCGGCGGACGCTGCAAGGTAATGTTCGCCGGCCGTTCGACGCTCCTGCGGCGTAAGCTCCGGCAAAACCTGCAGCAGGCGGTGGACGAGCCGGCCGCGCTGAATGGCCTGAGACGGCTCCATCGCGGCGGGATCGCCGAGCACGGGCGAGACATAGCCGGCAGCGGCTGCGGCAAGCACGTCCTCTTCCCTGTCCAGCAGCGCCGCGCCGCCGGCCGAGGACGGCGTCAGCGGCCGCGGCGGCAGCACTTCGGGCGGCAGCGGGGCGAGTTCGATCCGGCGCCCGCCGCGGTACGTCGCGTCCTCGCGGCCATCGACAGCCGTCCTGGCGCCACTGCCACCAGTGTTCGCCGCGCCATCGATTGCGGCTGCTGAATCCGGCTCGGCCGAGCCGAACCGCCAGGCGACCCGCTTTCCCTCGGGATCAAGGATTTCGCGGCAGGTGCCGCCGACGGCCGCCTCGACGCGCTGCAGCCAGCTGTCGGCATGCGGCCCCCTGACGCCGGCCGTGCCGCAGACGACGAGCCGGTCAGCCGCGCGCGTCATGCCGACATAGAGAAGCCGCCGGTATTCGTCCTCGGCGCGGTTCTTCTCCCGCTCGCGCAGCGCAGCCACCGCCCCGTTCTCCAGCGGCTTGGCCGCCCGCCAGAGGAAGCCCGGCTGCTGCCCGGGATAGAGGCCGGGCATGTCCTCCCACTCCATCAGCCGCGCACCATGGGTGTGCGAAGAGGGGGCCGAGCCGGGATCGACCAGGAAGACCACCGGTGCCTCCAGTCCCTTGGAGGCGTGTATGGTCATGATCCGCACCTCGTCCTTGCCGTGCTCCATCTCGCGCTTGATCTCGGGCGGCGAGGCTGCGAGCGTTTCGAGGAACGCGTCGAGCCCGGTGCGTCCGGCGCGCTCCTCCGCGAGCGCCAGATCGAGAAAGGCGTCCAGTACCTCGCCGGCGTCATGGCCGAGCCGCTCGATCAGCTTGCGGCGGCCCCCGTCCGGCCCGAGTACACGGGCGTAGAAGTCGAAAACCGGCTCGAAACCGGCGCGGTCGCGTAAGCTCTCCAGGCGAGTGAAGGCGTTCGCGGCCTTGGCGAGCAGCGCCGCCTCCGCCGTCGTCGCCACGGCCGCCGACTGGATGCGCGCAGGCCCTTCTGCGCCGGCCAGCCGGCGGAGCCCAAGATAAAGCCCTTCGTCGCGGTGGCGGGAGAGCGCCAGCGCCATCAGCTCGTCGTCGCTGAAGCCGAAGAGCGGACTTTTCAGCACCGCCGCGAGCGAAAGATCGTCCTCGGCATTGGCGACCGTGCGCCCGAGCGCGATCAGGTCCTGCACCGCGATGTGGTCGGTGATCACCAGCCGATCGGCACCGGCAACAGCGATGCGGACGTCGCGCAGCGCCCGGTTCATCGCCTCGACGAAGCCGCTGCGCTTGCGCACGAGGATCAGCACGTCGCCGGGTGTGATCGCGCGCACCACGCCCTTGTGGCGGACGGGCTGGCCGATCCAGTCGCGGATCGTCGCGGCAATGCGCTGGGCGAGGCGATTGGCCGGCGCGTTCTCCGGCTGGACGTCCAGCGGCGTCAGCCAGTCCCGCGGCTCGGCCACGCTTTCCGCCTGGACCACCGGCCAGATCTCGACGAGGCCGGGCTCGGCGCCGCGGGCACTCTCATGCACCGGCGCTTCACCGTCCGATGACAGGCCGCGGCGGTTCGACGGATCGGCGAAGACGGCGTCGACCGCCTGCAGCACGTCCGCGGCAGAGCGGAAGGACTGATGCAGCGCCACTTGGCGGAACGTCAGTGCGGCCTCGGCCGCGCGCCGTTCGAGGTCGCGCCGCTCGCCGGCGAACATGGCTGGCGAAGCGCCCTGAAAGGAGTAGATCGACTGCTTCTCGTCGCCGACGGCAAAGACGGTCCGCACGCCCGGGCGGGCCGAGGCGCCGGCGAAGAACTCCTCCACCAGCTGGCGCATCACCTGCCACTGTCGTGGGCTGGTATCCTGCGCCTCATCGATCAGCACGTGGTCGATGCCCTGGTCGAGCTTGTAGTGCACCCATGACGAGGCTTCCGAGCGCGACAGGAGGTCGGCGGTGCGCACGATCAGGTCCTCAAAGTCGAGCCGGCCGCGGCGCCGCTTCAGAGCCGCATAATCCGTCTCCAGCCGATCGGCGATGACGAGAGCGGCGCGGCTCGCCCGGAACAGGCGGAGTGAAGCAAGCCGCTCCTGCAGCTCAAGGCAACGTTCGCCGGCGCGGGCGAGCCGCTCCTCGATATCGGGCACGGCCGCCGCCACAGCCTTGGTGGCAAAGCCGCGGATCGAGGCTCGGACCAAGCCCTTGGAGTCCAGCACCAGCGCGACATAGGCCTCAAACCGTGAGCCGCCCGTGCCACCTTCGGCGAAGGAAGCAAGGCGTGTGGCGAGCTTGCCGTCGCTGGCCGAGGAACTCGCCGCAGCTGAAGTCGCAAGCGCCCGGCAGCTTTCGGGATCAAGATGTGGGCACGGCCAGACGGTTGACAGCAGCGCCGCCTCGTCCTCGTCCTCGCCGACGTCGAGCGCGGTTCGCATGAGCGCGATCGCTTCGTCCAGCCCGCCGGCCTCCTCGACATGCCGGCGGATGGCGTCGCGCTTGCGCACGATCTCGCTGATCAGTCCATCAAGACCGAACTCGCCGCCGAGCGACAAGGCCTCGGCAAAGCTGTCGGCAAGAAGCGCCGCGTCGGGCCCAAGCGCCGAGGCGTCACTGGCGCGGGTGATCAAGAGGCGCCGCGCTTCGGCCAAAAGGAGGGCGCTCTCGGCATCGTCCAGCACCTCGAAATAACCCGGCACGTTGGCTTCGAGCGGAAACTGGTGGAGGATCGCCTCGCAGAAGGCATGGATGGTCTGAATCTTCAGCCCGCCGGGCGTGTCCAGCGCCTTGGCGAAAAGGCGACGGGCATCGGCCAGCGCTTCGCGCGATGGTGCGGTACTCGTGAGCCGGCTAAGTTCAGACTTCAGCGCTGCTTCATCGGCCGTCGCCCAGGCGGCGAGACGGGCGAAGACCCGGTTCGACATCTCGGCGGCGGCGGCCTTGGTATAGGTCAGGCACAGCACCTTGGAGGGCTCGGCGCCGGCCAGCAACAGTCGCACCACCCGCTCGGTCAGCACATGCGTCTTGCCAGAGCCGGCATTGGCCGAAACGAAAACGGAGAGGGCGGGATCGGAGGCGGTCGCCTGCGCGGCGCGTGTCGCTTCGCTGACGACAAAGCCGGTCATGCCTCGCCCTCCGCCAGCGCCGTGTCGCCATCGGCGCCGATCGACCACTCCCGTGCTCGTGCGAGGTGGTCGTAGGGGCCGGAGAAGTCGCCGGCGAGGAACGGCCGGGTGCGGGACGTGAAGGGATGCGCCGGATTGCGGAAAGCGGCCGCAAGCGTACGGAACCGCTCCAGCGCGCTGTCCGACAGGTCCTCGGCCGTGACCGGCTCGCCCGTCGCCTTGTCGATATGGGATAGCCGCTCGTCGTAGAACTCGCGTTCGCGCAGGCGGACATAGAGGAGGTCGGCGACCCTGGTACCCTCGGCAAAGCCCGGGAAGGCGCCGAGCCGCGTCATTGCTCCTTCCAGCGGCAGCTGCGGCGCCAGCAGCGTGCGCGCCTGCGAGAGGGATGGTGAGGTGCCCGTCTTGAAGTCGATGATCTCCACCGAACCATCCGCCATCAGGTCGATGCGGTCGGCGCGCCCGGCGAGAACCGTCTCGATGTCGTCGAAGACGGCGCGGCCGGAGAGCTCCGCGTCGCGCCGGGCGACCGCCCCGGCCCGTCCGCGCTCCCAGGCAACGACGTTGGTGGCGAGCGTCTGCATGCGCGGCCACCAGATGGCGGCGACGTCGGCGGGCAAGGCGGCTTCGGCGAAGCGCCTGGCTGCGATCGCGAGCAGCCGTTCCTCCGCATCGGAAGCTGTCGGATCGATCCCCTCCATGACGAAGTCGGCAAGGATGTCGTGAAAGAGCGTGCCGCGCTCGGCGGCATGCGGCGCGCGGATCAGCTCCGGGAGTGGATCGAGCTTCAGGATGCGCCTGGCGTGCACCGCATAGGGATCGCGGATCAGCGTCTCCACCTCGGTGATTGAGTAATTGCGCGGTCGCGCTGCCAGCGGCGGGCGCGGCTCGGGACGGCCGATCCGCGGCGCGTCCTCGGCCGTGTCGAGCCCGCGTGCGGCGTCGAGGTACACGGTCCCCTCCCGGCGCATCCGCTCGGCCGCCTCTGGTCCGGCGACCGCGAGCAGCCGCTGCAGCCAGCGCGAGGGAACCGCGGGCGCGCCGCCCGTCCGTGCGGCTCGCGCGAGCACCACGCGTTTTGTGCCGAGCGCCATCCAGATGTCGTGGGCGGCAAGGCCGATGCGCCGCTCCGGCGGATCGAGGGCCAGTTCGGCACGCATCAGCCGCGACAGGAAGGCGTCGCTGCGGGCACCCGCTGGCCAGGTCCCCTCGTTGAGGCCGCCGAGGATCATCGTGTCGACGCTCTGCAGCCGCGCCTCCAGCGCGCCCCAGACGAAGGCCCGGGCGGATAGGCCGCCGCGCGGGCGCACCGTCTGGTCCGCCATCAGCGCGGCGCAGACATCGCCAAGCTCGGCCGGCTCGAAGGCAAAGCCGCAGGCCGGTGCCTGCACCAGTTCAGACAGGAAGGCGGCGAGCGCCGCGCCAGTCTCGGTCGCATAGAGGTGCGCGGCATCCCCATCCGGATCGGCGGCAAGGGCTTCGAGGCTCTGCGTTACAGCCTGGGCGAAAGCTGCAATCTCCGCCGGCGCGCCGTCACGCAGGCGGGTGAGCGGCGACAGCGCCGTCTCCAGGCGCTCCGCCATTGTCGCAGCCAGATCGCGCTCCTCGGGTAAGATCAGCGTCACCGGGCGCGCCAGCCGGGCGCCCTCCGCCTCGGAGGCGGCTCGCGCCGTGGCGTAGAGCTGCGAAAGGCTGGCAGCGTCGGCGATGCCGACCTGGCCGCGCAGCGCGATCATCTCCAGCGTGCGCGCGGCGCGGCGTGCATCCGCCGCCGTGAGGCCAAGCCGGGTCAGCGGGTGCTTCAGGAGCGAGATCAGCGCCACGGGATCGCCGGGCGACAGCGCCACGTCGATGCAAAGCGCCAGGAGCGCGCCGGGTGCGGTGGCGGAGAGCGGCCGGCCGGCGGAATCATTGGCCTCGATGCCGAAGCGCTTTAGCTCCACCACGACGCGGCGGGCAAGGTTGCGGTCGGGCGTCGTCAGCGCCACGGTGGCACTCGGATCGGTCAGGGCGTCGCGCATCGCGCAGGCAACAGCCAGCGCCTCCGCTGCCTCGTCGGCCGCCTCGATCAGCGCTAGGCCGGTGGTCGCCTCGGAACCGTGCCGCCGGACGGCGGCCCAGGCATCGGATGTCTCGGCCGGCCGCAGCGCATCGGAGACAAGCGCTTCGCGTGCCCGGAGTGCGCCGTTCTCCCCCGTGTCGGCAACGAGCGGCGTCACGGCTTCGCGCGGCAAGAGCAGGCCGGCCAGGATACGTTTCAGGCCGAATTGCGAATGACCGGCGGAGGCAAGCGAGCGCGCCGCATCGACCGCTCCGAAGTCGGGCTCCGACAGATCGCGATCAAGCCCCGGCATCACCACGGCGCCGAGCGGCAGATTGGCCACGGCCCGCATCAGCGTGAGCGTCGCGGGCGCCGTCGCTGTTGAGCCGGCAATCACTACCGGGCCAGTGCTGCCGATCTGGCGGTAACGCTCCGCTTCCGCGACCAGCCAGGCGTTCCGCGCGCCGACTTCGCTGGCAAGACCACGTGCGGCGAGTGCCTGCGGCCAGTGTTCGGTCACGATGGACAGGAAGGTCAGCGTCAGCTGCCACCAGCTGGCGAGCCGCTCGGGTGCGAGCTGCGCCAGGGCGCGGAAGTCGGTGCCTTCTGTCTCCGCCTCGTCGAGCAGCACGGCGAGGTCGCGGGCGAGCCACAGCGCATCGGCGGACGAGGCGGGCAGCACGATCTCGCCGCCGACGAGTGCGGCAATCTCGGCCTCCCTGGTGCGCGAGCGCCATTCCCGCACCAGCCGCGCCAGCGACAGGCGCCGCTCCAGATCGTCCATGACAGGCAGAAGCGCGGCGCCGGCGCCAGCCGCGGCAAAGAGGCCCACCTCGTCGTTCTCGCCGAGCGGCAGGATGCGCGGCAGAATGGCGGCCTTGCCGCCGAGGAGCGCCGTGAAGGCGGCGCCGAGCTCGCGTGCGGCACGCCGTGTCGGCACGTAGATCGTGGCGCCGGCAAGGGCCAGCGGATCGCCCGTGGCGGTGAAGCCTGGCACGACCCGGCCGTCGATCAGGCCGGCGGCGAGCGTCGGCAGGAAAGGCTGGCCGGGCGGGATCGACAGGACATTGGCGCGCATGCCGCCAAGCTAAGCATCAAGGCCGCGATTCGCATCCCCGCAGCGCATGCGAGAGGGTCGGGCTGTGCAAGGTCAGCCTTCTCCAAACCCCTAACGCGGCACCAAGGGCGGCTCAGGCCGCGCTGGCGGCGCTCGCGACGAAAGCGGCCTCGGCAGCCGGGATCGACTGCGGCGTGCCGACGGTCAGCCACAGCCCGTCGAGCCTGACGCCGAAGAGCCGGTCGGCCTCGATGGCTTGATCGAAGATGCGGTTCAGCGAGAACTTCTCGGCAACCATGCCGGCAAAGACCTCCGGCTTGATGATGGCGGCTCCGGCATAGATGAAGGGCGACATGTCGCGCTCGGCGACCCGCCGCAGCCGCCCCTCCGGATCCATCACGAAGTCGCCGTTGCCGTCATAGCCGGTCGCCTGCGCCATGTCGGCGATCAGCAGACACACATCCATACGCGCCGGGTCCCAAAGCTCGGCGAGGAGATCGAGATTGTCGCGGTAGCCATCGATCCAGAAGGTGTCGGCATTGATGACGAAGAAGGGCTCGGAGCCCAGCTGGGGCAGCGCCTTGACGATGCCGCCGCCCGATTCCAGCAGCGCCTCGCGCTCGTCCGAAATGACGATCTCGACACCCTTGATACGGCGCAGATGCGCCTGCAGCAGGTCGGCAAGGTAGTGGACGTTGACGACGACACGCGTCACGCCGTTGCGCGCCAGCGCCTCGATCCCATAGTCGATCAGCGCCTTGCCGCGAATTTCCACCAGCGGCTTCGGAATGGTCGAGGTGATCGGGCGCATGCGCTTTCCGAGGCCTGCGGCGAGCACCATCGCTGTGGTCGGGCGCGGCGCGCCGCTGCGGTTCTCTGTCATGGCTGGACTTCCAACGAGGCGGCGTCCTCGTCAAAGACGCCGAATTGATCGTAGAGCGCGGCCAGCTCCCCGAGGTCTGGATGGGTCAGCGTACGCTTCAGATAGCCTTTGATCCTCGGAATGTGACGCAGGTATTGCGGTTTGCCGTCGCGCTCGAGAAGACGGACGAAGATGCCGAGAATCTTGGAGTTGCGCTGCGCCGCCATGATCGCATAGGCGCGCCGGAATCCGGTCTCATCAAAGTCTGGCGAAGCCTTTCGCCGCGCCGCCAGATAGGCGGAAACGAGCCGTGCCTCCAGCTCAGCCGAGACGTCGACGCGGGCATCCTGCGCCAGCGATGCCAGGTCATAGGCGGACGGACCGATCAGCGCGTCCTGGAAGTCGATGATGCCGATCCGCCGGTGCCCCTCCGCCTCGTCCCGCCAAATGACGTTGGGCGAGTGAAAGTCGCGCAGGACGATGCTCGTCTCGGCCGCATCCAGCTGGTCGAATAGCCGGTTCCAGACGCCGTGGTAGCGGGCGCGATCATCGTCGGAGAGCGGCGCGCCGCGCATCCGTGGCACGTACCAGTCGGTCAGGAGCTCCGTCTCGATGTGGAGCGCGCGCCTGTCATAGGCGGGGACCTCGTAGGTGACGTCCGGTGCAACCGGAATGGTATGCGGCCAGGCCACCTGGTTGAAAGCGGCGAGGCAGAGCGCCGCCGCCTCGTAGCGGTCCGGCACCGGCCGTCCCTCGGCGTCGAGCAAGGTTTCGCCGCCGAGATGCTCGATCAGCAGGAGGCCGGCGTCGAGGTCGGCGGAAAGGACCTCGGGCGCCGCAAAGCCTTGCTCCGTCAGTGCCGACGCAATGGCGACGAACGGCACCACGTCCTCGGCGAGATGGGCGATGCGGCTGTAGGGCAGGCCGTCCCGGATCGGTGGCCCGTCCGGCCGGCGCGGGGAGTCCATGAGGACAACCGTCTCGGTGCCCGTCGTCACCGTCTCATAGCGGCGCGACGAGGCGTCGCCCGTGAAGGCACGGCGCGTGCCGTGGCCGCGTCGGGCGGCCGCCAGGAAATCGCGGATCGCCAGCGTCCGGTTGACGGCGACGACCGCCGCCTCGCTGCCGCCGAAGACGGCGATACGCCCGCCGGCGGCCTGCGGCTCGAGACGGATCGACAGGTCCGCACGCGTCAGGAGATCCGGCGCGCGCTCCGGCCATTCTGCCAGGACGACGCCGGCCTCCAGCGCCTCGTCGAGGCCGAGTTCGTCGATCTCGTCGGGCGCTCCGATGCGGTAGAGGTCGGCATGGGTAACCGGCAGGCGCGTCTCGTAGGGCTGCACCAGCGTGTAGGTGGGCGAGGGCACCTCCAGTGCCGGATCGCCAGCGAGCGTGCGGATCAGCGCGCGCGCCAGGGTTGACTTGCCGGCGCCGAGATCGCCGGAGAGCGCGACGAGCATGCCCGGCTTCAGCGCGAAGGCGAGATCCTCACCCAACCGCAGCGTCGCGGCTTCATCGCGAAGCGTCAGGCGAATCTGCGGCGCGCTACGTGTGTCGATATCGGCGGAGATGGCGGGATCACTCGGCGGCATTGTCGTAGCGGTCCTTGTCGGTGGCGCTCGTCTCGCCGCCACCGGGCGCATCCGGCTGCAGCGGGAAGCGGCAGATCACCGTCGTGCCAGTTTCGGGGCCGGACTGCACCGCAACGGTGCCGCCATGCAGTTCGACAAAGCTTTTGACGATCGACAGGCCGAGCCCGGCGCCGGACTGGCGGCCGCCGACCGGATCGGATTCGAAGCGCTCGAAGATGCGCGCCACCTGATCCGGCGCAATGCCGGGACCATGGTCGGTGACGGCGAAGGACACAGCTTCGGCGTCGCGCCGCGCCGTCAGCTCGACGGTCGAGCCGGACGGGGCGAAGTTCGCCGCATTGGACAGGAGGTTGAAGAGGATCTGGGTGACGCGGTGGGCGTCCGCCCTGAAGCTCGGCCCGGCCGCCGCGACGTCGATGGCAATGGCGATGTCGTTCTCGCGCAGGCGGTCGCGGATCGCCTCAGCGGCGTGCTGGGCGGTTCCCGCGATGTCGACGTCGCTCAGCTCCAGCTCCATGATTCCCGCATCGATGGTGGCGAGATCCAGAATGTCGTTGACGATGGTCAGCAGCGCCGAGGTCGAGGTCGAGATATAGTCGAGATACTCGCTCTGCCGCTCGTTCAGCGGTCCTGTCTCATGCGAGCGCAGCAGCGCGGAGAAGCCGATGATGTTGGTAAGCGGTGAGCGCAGCTCGTAGTTCACGTGCTGGACGAAATCGGTCTTGATGCTGTTGGCCTGCTCCAGCGCCTCGTTGCGCTCGCGCAGCATGCGCTCGGCCTCGCGCGCATCGGAGATGTCGCTGAAGGTCAGCATGGTCTGGCCGCCCGGCAGCGGGACGATGCCATAGGCGAGAATGCGGCCGTCGGCGAGTTCGACTTCGCCCGCCTCGGTGTCGCGCGGGCCCTCGTCGAAGGCGGTGATGGCGTGGGTGAAGTGCGACCAGTCCACGGCCGGAGCAGCGCCCGCCGACGCCGGTCGAAACGCGACCGTCGTCGTCTGGCCGATCGCCGGCATGCGCGGCTTGGCGGCAAGAAAGTCGGTGGTCAGGCCCCACATTTCGCCGAAGGCGGGGTTGGACAGGCGCAGCCGGCCATCCGGGCCGAACACCGCGACCGCTTCCTTCAGATAGTCCAGCGTCTCGCCCTGCAGGCGCACCAGCGAGCGCAGCCGGCTTTCGAGCTCCAGCTTCTCGGTCAGGTCCTCGAACACCCAGGTGGCCCCGCCCTGCGGCTGCGGGCTGGCGAAGACGCGCAAGGTCCGCCGGTCTGCCAGGTGCCAGACCGTATCGGTCGGCTCGGTCGAGCGATAGGCGGCCAGGATCTCGTTCTTCAGCTCGCGCAGCGGCCGGTCTTCCGGTAGCGTCCCGCGCGAGCGCAGAAGGTCCAGCATCGACATCTGGTCGGGCGCCGTGTCGAGATAGGCTGCCGATAGGTCGAACAGCTTCTGGAACGCGGCATTGTGGTAGATGAGGTGGGTGCGCTCGTCGAAGCGCGCGACCGCTGTGGTGAGCTGGTCCAGCGTCTCAGCATGACTGGCAATCGTCTGGCGCAGCTCCATGCGCACCGTTTCCGCTTCGGACACGTCCGTCGCGAGGCCCGCCGAGCCGATCGGCCCGGCCGTCTCGATGACCCCAAAATTGCGCCGGTCGGCGGCAACGACGGTGGAGAGCCTGTCGTCGAAGCGGCCGCTCGCCTTGACGCGTGCGGCGATCAGCTCGCGATCGGCGCCATTGAAGAACTCGGTCTGCTGCGACAGCACATCCGCCACCGATCGCTTGTCGACGGCAGCGGCATAGGCCTGGTTGACCCAAAGGAGCTGCCCGTCGGCATCGCGCAGCCAGAGCGGCATCGGCGCGGCGTCGAACAGCGCCTGCATCGTCTCGATGGTGGCGATCGCCCGATCATGCTCGAAGCGAAGGTCGGTGAAGGCCTCCCGCATGCCGGCCATAGTGGTGAAGCGGACCAGCGCCGCCGCGCCGACCGTCGAGCCGCAGGCTTCCAGCAAGCGCCCCTTCGGCAGGTCGAGTTCGATGCGGAAGTGTTCGCCGCTTGCCGTCAGGCGCTCGATGGCGCCCTGAAGGCGCAGCGCGGCCGCCGGCTCCAGCCACTCCGAGAAGGCGAGAAAGCGCCGCGGCTCCACCGGCGCGCCGGACGCACCCGGCAGGCTGCCGATCACCTCGGGCTCGCGGCCGCCGCGATAAAGCAGCAGCCGCTGATCGTCGCCCGCGAGCAGCGAGGCACGCAGCTCGACTTCGCTGCGGCTTTCGGAGAGCTCGCTGCGTAGTGCCTCGTTCTCCTGGACGATCGCGGCGCGCTGGCGGATGAGCCAGAAGGCCGTGAGCATCGCCGTCCCGATGGAGAGGGCGATGAGAGCGAGAAACAGCGTCTCCACCGGCGTGACGCTGACGCCCATGGCATCGGGCATCGCCTGCGCCGAGGCCGGGGAGGAGGGCAGTGCGGCCAGCACGGCCGGCGCGAAACAGATGGACAGCCGGGCCGCACGCCAACGCGGAACGACGTTCGATCGCAGCTTTCTGCTGCTTCTGCAGCCGGAATCCGGCCGCGGCCGGTCGCCGCCGCGGCGCCCGACTCCGCTCATCCAGTCCATTCTTGCCCCCGTAATTGCCGCCGCAGCAAAGTGTGGACGCAATACACAATCATGGCCGCATCCCCGTCGCCGCCATGATTCGGCCAATCTAGTCCCTGGGGGAATCAGCGAAAAGCGCCGATCGGCCACGCCATGACAAAAAGAAAGCCGCGGATCTGCAATCCGCGGCTTTCCCAATCATCAAAAGGAGCCTGAATGGCCCGCGCCGGACGATAGCGCGGCTCGAATGCCGCCGCTTGCCGCGACGCCCGTCAGTAGCGGTAGTGCTCGGCCTTGTAGGGACCCTGCGGCGTGACGCCGATATAGGCAGCCTGTTCGTCCGACAGTTCGGTCAGCTTCGCGCCGAGCTTGCCGAGATGCAGGCGGGCCACCTTCTCGTCGAGGTGCTTGGGCAGCACATAGACCTCGTTCTGGTACTTCTCGCTCTTGGTGAAGAGCTCGATCTGCGCCAGCGTCTGGTTGGTGAAGGAGGCCGACATCACGAAGCTCGGATGGCCGGTGGCGTTGCCGAGGTTCAAAAGCCGGCCCTCGGAGAGGAGCAGAATGCGCTTGCCGTCGGCGAACTCGACGAGATCGACCTGCGGCTTGACGTTCGTCCACTTCAGGTTGCGCAGCGACGCCACCTGAATCTCGTTGTCGAAATGGCCGATATTGCCGACGATGCACATGTCCTTGAGCAGGCGCATGTGGTCGAGGGTGACGACGTCCTTGTTGCCCGTCGTGGTGATGACGATGTCGGCCGTCGGAGCCGCGTCCTCGAGCGTGACGACCTCATAGCCGTCCATCGCCGCCTGCAGCGCGCAGATCGGGTCGACCTCGGTGACCTTCACGCGGGCGCCGGCGCCGGCGAGCGACGCCGCCGAACCCTTGCCGACGTCGCCATAGCCGCAGACGACCGCGACCTTGCCGGCCATCATCACGTCGGTGCCGCGGCGGATGCCGTCGACCAGCGACTCCTTGCAGCCGTACTTGTTGTCGAACTTCGACTTGGTGACGCTGTCATTGACGTTGATCGCGGGGAAGGGCAGCAGGCCCTTCTTCTGCAGCTGGTAGAGACGGTTGACGCCGGTCGTCGTCTCCTCGGTGACGCCCTTGATGGCGTCGCGCTGCTTGGCAAAGAAGCCGGGGGTCAGCGCCATGCGCGTCTTGATCTGGGCGAAGAGGATCTCCTCCTCCTCGCTGCCCGGGTTGGACAGGACGTCCTCGCCGGCCTCGGCGCGCGCACCGAGCAGGATGTACATCGTGGCGTCGCCGCCATCGTCCAGGATCATGTTGGACGGCTGCCCGTCCGGCCACTGGAAGATGCGGTCCGTATAGGTCCAGTAGTCCTCCAGGCTCTCGCCCTTGATGGCGAAGACCGGCGTGCCGGTCGCCGCGATCGCGGCAGCCGCGTGATCCTGCGTGGAGAAGATGTTGCAGGAGGCCCAGCGCACCTCGGCGCCGAGCGCCTGCAGCGTCTCGATCAGCACCGCCGTCTGGATGGTCATGTGGAGGGAGCCGGTGATGCGGGCGCCCTTCAGCGGCTGCTCGGCGCCGAACTCCTCGCGGCAGGCCATCAGGCCGGGCATCTCCGTCTCGGCGATGACGATTTCCTTGCGGCCCCAGTCGGCGAGACCGAGATCCTTGACGACATGATCCTGAGATGCGGCCATTGCTGATCCGTCCATGATGTGCGGGATGAAAAGGGAAATGCCGAGCCTGTCGGTATGGGACAGACCTCTAACAGGTCGCCGCGGCCGAC
The DNA here is from genome assembly GCF_002893625.1 of Mangrovicella endophytica. Taxonomy (GTDB): domain Bacteria; phylum Pseudomonadota; class Alphaproteobacteria; order Rhizobiales; family Rhizobiaceae; genus Mangrovicella; species Mangrovicella endophytica. The sequence continues at coordinate 348,521 of NZ_PKMZ01000003.1, forward strand.
ACAAGCGGATATAAACATCTCTTTATATGAGGAGCCTGACGCCAGCGATGAGGGCTGCTGCTACCTCAGCACTCCTCGCCGAAGCGGTCGGCGATCAGCGCTGTGATGGCACCGAGCGCGGCCTCGGCCTCTCGGCCGGTGGCGACGATCTCGATGTCAGTGCCCTGGCTCGCAGCCAGCATCATAAGGCCCATGATGGACTGGCCACCGACGGTGACGCCGTCACGGGTGATCGTCAGTTCGGCATCGAACCGTTCCGCCACCTGGACGAACTTGGCGGAAGCGCGGGCGTGCAGGCCCTTCTTGTTGACGATCGTCAGGCTGCGCCGCAGCATCGGCATGTCGGAAGGCATCGTTCCCCGTCGTTCCATTGCCCTGACAATCGAGCGTTATTTCCCGGCGAGAATACGGCTGGCGACAGCGATGTATTTGCGTCCCGCTTCCTGCGCGATGACCAGCGCCTCCGCGATCGGCAGGTCGGCGCGGATCTTAGCCAGTTTGATCAGCATGGGAAGGTTGACACCGGCCAGGACGTCGACGCGGCTTCCGTCCATTACAGAGATGGCGAGGTTGGACGGCGTGCCGCCGAACATGTCGGTGAGGATGATGACGCCATCACCCTGCTCGGCGCGCGCCACGGCTTCGACGATGTCGGCGCGCCGCCGCTCCACGTCGTCCTCGGGGCCGATGGAGATCGTCTCGAAAGCACTTTGGGGACCGACCACGTGCTCGACGGCGTGGCGAAATTCGGTTGCGAGCTGCCCATGGGTGACGAGCACCAGTCCGATCATGCGTTCAATGTTCCTGGCGACGCCTTCTGGTCTCCCGCCCCTGCGCCATCGGACGTCCTTTGCGGACGAAGCATCGAAGGTTGGCGCTGCTACACGCGCCGGAGCATGGCGGCCTCAGGTTGCCGGACCTGACGTTGACCGCCCCTCAATCTTGTCATTCTTGCTGCATTGCGCAAGCCCCCTCGGACCAACCTCGATCAAGTTGCTGGCGACCGTTGCGGCACAGGCTCACCAGCACGTCGGCCCCGAACGCAGCTTCGCGTTGGGGTAGTGCGATGCGTCGGATGGACACGCCCAGGAGTGTTTCTGAGGACTTCTCGGGCAGCCGCTCGACAGCGTCCGGTGGCGAGAGATCGACGATCAGGCGGAGTTCCGCCGTCTCGATCGTGGCCGGCTCGCGCCAGATCCCGGCGCCGGAGATCTCGATCAGCCCGGCGATGCTCGGCGGTGCCGAAAGCCGGACTGCGCCATCGTCAAGCGCTGCGATGACCCGGTCGTCCGCCACAAGCCCGGCGTGCAAGCCGGCAGCCTCCGCCCGCCGCAGCGCGGAAAGGGTCAGCGCCGACTTCCCGGCACGCGCGGCGCCGCGGATGAGGATGCCGAGTCCGGCAATGGCGATGGCGCTGGCGTGGAGATTGACGCTGTTCGGCGTCATCCGAGCGGCAGCGTGACGGTGAAGCGCGCACCGGCGATGCCGTTCGGCGCCTTCGGGTCGAGAATGTTCTCGGCGTCGAGCGTGCCGCCATGGGCCTCGACGATCTGCCGGCTGATCGACAGGCCGAGGCCGGAGTTCTGGCCGAAGGCTTCGGCACCCGGTCGATCCGTATAGAAGCGCTCGAAGATGCGCTCGATCTTCTCCGCCTGGATGCCCGGCCCGTTGTCCTCGACGGTGATGATCGCCCGCTGATTGCGGCGGCGCAGCGACACGGTGATGCGTCCGCCCGTCTCCGGCACGAAGGAGCGCGCATTGTCGATGAGGTTGGTGAAGACCTGGCTGAGCCGCAGGTCGTGGCCGGAGACCGGATAACCCTTCTGGTTCGGTCCGGGCGGCGCGACGGTAAGGAGGACGGCGGTGTCGCGCCCCGCCTTGGTGTGGCTACGCGCCGCGTCCACAACCGAGCCGAGGAGGCCGGATAGCTCGACGGTCTGTGCCACCTCCCGCGCCAGTTCGGCGTCGAGGCGCGAGGCGTCGGCAATATCGGTGATCAGCCGGTCGAGGCGGCGCACGTCATGCTCGATGATCTCCAGGAGCCGGGCCTTGGAGGTCTCGCTGCGCGCCAGCGGCAGCGTCTCGACGGCGCTTCGCAGCGAGGTCAGCGGGTTCTTCAATTCGTGGCTGACGTCGGCGGCAAAGCTCTCGATCGCGTCCATGCGGGCATAAAGCGCGTTCGTCATGTCCTTCAGCGCCGTGCCGAGATTGCCGACCTCGTCCGCGCGGTCGCCGAAGTCGGGGATCTCCTCGCGCTCCTTGACGCCCCGCCGCACGCGGATCGCTGCGGCCGAGAGGCGGCGGAGCGGTGTGGCAATGGTGGAGGCAAGGAGGATCGACAGGACGATGGTGACGAGCGAGGCGACCGCAAAGACGCGCATGATCGCCATGCGCTCGGCCTGCACGATCTTGTCGATATCGCCCCCTTGAGTCGACAGGAGGAGGACGCCGAGCACGGCGCGGAAGCGCTGGATCGGCACGGCGACGGAGACGATCAACTCGCCTTTTTCCGTCACCCGCACCACCGTCGCCGGGCCCCCGGTGAGGGCGTTCATCACTTCCGGATAAGTGGTGCCGGAGCCGCCGGGCGTTTCCTTGTAAAGCGGCAGGTCGCTCCTCTGGAACAGGTGGCGGAACCAGTTGCCGACGCTGTCCAGGATCGCCGGCTCCTCGTCCTCGGCGATCGGCGGCAGGTCGTAGCGCAGGATCTGCCCGCGCGAATAAAGATGCCGGGAATCGAGGATCAGGTTGGCGTCACGGTCGTAGAGGCGCGCTCGGGTCCGGGTCGGCGAGATCAGCCGGCGCAGCAGCGGGGCGACGCGCTCCGGATTGATCGGGAAGTCGAGGCTGTCAGAGGCCTCGGCGTCCGGCTGCAGCGTGTCGCCCGCCTGCAGCTCCAGGAGCTTCTCCGGATCGAGCGTGATGGAGTTGGTCTCGACCGTCGCCGAGGAGGCGATGGCACTCGCGATGATCTCGCCCTGCGTCAGCAGGCTTTCGACGCGGGCGTCGATCAGCCCGGCGCGGAACTGGTTGAGATAAAGGATGCCGGAGACCTGGACGATCAGCGCGACCAGGTTGAGGAAGACGATGCGCCGCGTCAGCGACGAGAAGATCGAATGGCCGAGCAGCCAGCGGCCACGGATCAGCAGGCGGCGGATCAGCGGCAAGCGGCGCAGCCGCCCTCGCATCAACAGGTCGCGTCTGCGCGGGCGGGCGGGCCGCCGCCCGGTCTCTGCCTCGCTGTCCGTCTGGGCCACCATGGTTCAGCCTTGGTGCTGACCGCGGGGATCGTGTCGGACCGGGGTGCACGTCATCGCGACCGTCCGGCTCACATCTCGCGGAAGCGGTAGCCGACGCCATACAGCGTCTCGATCATGTCGAAGTCGTCGTCGATCGCCTTGAACTTCTTGCGCAGCCGCTTGATGTGGCTGTCGATCGTGCGGTCGTCGACATAGACCTGCTCGTCATAGGCCGCGTCCATCAGCGCGTCGCGGCTCTTCACCACGCCCGGCCGCTGCGCCAGCGCATGCAGGATCAGGAACTCCGTGACGGTGAGGGTGACCGGCTGGCCCTTCCAGGTGCAGGTGTGGCGCTCCTGGTCCATCACCAGCTGGCCGCGCTCCAGCGACGTCTCCGGCATCGGCGCGCCCGGCTTGCCGGTGACGCCGGCCTCGCGCGCCGCGCCGCGCCGCAGGATCGCACGCACCCGCTCGACCAGAAGTCGTTGGGAGAACGGCTTCCGGATATAGTCATCGGCGCCCATCTTGAGGCCGAACAGCTCGTCGATCTCCTCGTCCTTGGAGGTCAGGAAGATCACCGGCAGATCGGATTTCTGGCGGAGCCGGCGCAACAGCTCCATGCCGTCCATACGGGGCATCTTGATATCGAAGATGGCGAGATGCGGTGGCCGGGCCGACAGGCCCTCCAGCGCCGAGGCGCCGTCCGTATAGGTCTCGACCCGGTAGCCCTCGTTCTCAAGCGCGATCGACACCGACGTCAGGATGTTCCTGTCGTCGTCGACGAGAGCAATGGTGGGCATGAAGTCGTCTCCAGTGTTCCACGATCACGCCGTGCTCCGCGGTCGTGCACCGGCCAAGGGCGGCAGCACCCGAACCTGGTTCGGCGGATCGCATGCATGCTGTAAGGGCCCCTTCCGCGATCGACTCGACGGACCCGCTGGCATCACTCTGCGTTAAATGTGGCAAAACTGGCAAAGGAAAAGCCTCGACGCCCCCGCGGCGGGTCCACGGAGGCGTCAGAGGTCAAGATTGATGGAGGAACGGCGGCTCGCGCGGCCGCAGAACGGGGCTAGAGGCTGACCTTCTTGTGCTCGGTTGAGTCCGGGCGGTCCTTGTCGCCGACATAGGCTTTGGCGAATTCCCAAGCCTGCTTCACCTTGTTCGTGGTGACGTCCCAGATCTCCGCCTGATCGGGATCGACCACCAGCACCACGACGTTCGGATCGTCCTTGCCTTCCGGCAGCCAAGCCTCGGCCTCGCTGTCCCAGATCCGCGACACGAGCTGGCGGTCGGACGAGATGCGGGCCCGGCCGGAAACCGAGACATATTCTCCATGCTTGGAGAAGGTGCAGGCGACCTGCGGATCGCTTTCGATCTCGTCGACCTTGTGGGACGAGCGCTCGGTCAGGAACAGGAGCTCGCTGCGATCATCGAGCACCCGGGGTGCCATCGGCCGCGCGCGCAGCTTGCCGCCGTCGCGGGTTACGACCATGCAGGTCTCGAAGTCCTTCACCATCGTCCAGAATGTTTCCGTCGCGCTGTCTGCCATGAACCTGTCCTTTCGCATCGATGTCGTGGCGTTCGGATCGCCGTATGAAAGGCGAAATGCAGCAGCGGCCGAAAAGTGCCCGCCGGACGAGATGCCAGAGCTGACGTATCGCCTCCTGGCCGGCGCAGGATCGTCACAAAGCAACGCGCCATGATTGCGAGAATGAACCGATTGAATCGTGAGATCATCTTTCCAAATCGATTAAATGCATGATCTATATAGAGAATTTTCTAAACACTACTTGCTGCGGCGCGGCATTCGCAGTATCTGGTGACCTCAACCTTGCACCACGTAATACCTGACGACACTGAGGAGGCGGATCGATGAACGAGATCGGCATCAGGAATCCGAACCGGGGCATCGAGACGACGGGCCTGCGGGACCTGTCATCGCTGCGCTGGAACCTCGGCGAGGCCGAACTCGTGGAAACCGCCATCCGGCGCGGCGAAGGCCGACTGACCGCTGCCGGGGCGCTCGCCGTCACGACCGGCCAGCACACCGGCCGCTCGGCCCGTGACAAGTTCGTCGTCCGCGACGCCGAAACCGATCCGGTGGTGTGGTGGGACAACAACCGCCCGATGTCGCCGGAGCATTTCGAGCGCCTCTATGCCGATATCCAGGACGCCGCCGTCGGCCGCGACCTGTTCGTGCAGGACCTCATCGGCGGGGCGGACGCGGGCAATGCCATCCGCGTGCGCGTCGTCACGGAATTCGCCTGGCATGCCCTATTCATCCGCAACCTGCTGATCCGTCCGAGCCGCGAGGAGCTGGAAAGCTTCGAGCCGGACATGACGATCATCGATCTGGCCTCCTTCAAGGCCGATCCCGAGCGCCACGGCTGCCGTACCGAGACGGTGATCGGTTGCGACCTGGCCCGCCGGATCGTGCTGATCGGCGGCACCTCCTATGGCGGCGAGATGAAGAAGTCCGTCTTCACCGCGCTGAACTACATCCTGCCCGCCCGCGGCGTCATGCCGATGCACTGTTCGGCCAATGTCGGCGAGGGCGGCGACTCCGCCGTGTTCTTCGGACTGTCCGGCACGGGCAAGACCACGCTTTCGGCCGAGCCGTCGCGCTTGCTGATCGGCGATGACGAGCATGGCTGGGGCCCGGACGGCATCTTCAACTTCGAGGGCGGCTGCTACGCCAAGACGATCCGCCTCTCGGCCGAGGCCGAGCCGCAGATCTACGCCGCGGCACAGCATTTCGGCACCGTCCTCGAGAACGTCGTGCTCGACGCTTCCCAGGCGCCGTTGTTCGACGACGATTCGCTGACCGAGAACACCCGTGCCGCCTATCCGCTGACCGTTATCTCGAATGCCAGCAAGACGGGCCGTGCTGGCCACCCCAAGAACATCATCATGCTGACAGCCGATGCTTTCGGCGTGCTGCCGCCGATCGCCAGGCTGACGCCGGCCGAGGCGATGTACCACTTCCTCTCCGGCTACACCGCCAAGGTGGCGGGGACGGAAAAGGGCGTCACAGAGCCCGAGGCGACCTTTTCGACCTGCTTCGGAGCGCCATTCATGCCGCGCCATCCGAGCGAATACGGCAACCTCCTGCGGGATCTCATCGCCGCGCACGGCGTCGACTGCTGGCTGGTCAATACCGGCTGGACGGGCGGCGCCTACGGCACGGGCCGGCGTATGCCGATCAAGGTGACGCGCGCGCTCCTCGCCGCCGCACTCGATGGTTCGCTGAAGGACGCCGAGTTCCGCACCGACCGCAATTTCGGCTTCGAGGTGCCGGTGGCGGTCGAGGGCATTGACGCCGCGATCCTCGACCCGCGCTCCACCTGGGCCGATCCGGCCGCCTATGACGCGCAGGCCGAGAAGCTGGTCGGCATGTTCCGCCGCAACTTCGAGAAGTTCGAGGCCCATGTCGACGAGGACGTACGCGCGGCCCTGCCGACCTTCGCGATCGCCGCCGAATAGGAGCTGCCGAGGCGACCCATCGGGGTCATGCCGGTAGCGAAGATGAAGGGCCTGTGCCACGCGGCGCGGGCCCTTTTCCTTTGGCGGGCCTGCTGATGCTACGATATGTCAAGCAGCGAGCGGGCGAGGGGGAGGAATGACGGATGGCGGAACGGGACGCGCTCCTGGTCACCAGCCGCGTCAGCGTGCCCGACACGGAGCTGGAGGAGAACTTCATCCGCGCCAGCGGTCCGGGCGGCCAGAACGTCAACAAGGTCGCGACGGCGGTGCAACTCCGCTTCCGGGCGGCTGCATCGAGCGTGCTGACGGACCCGGTCAAGGAGCGGCTGCTGCGCCTCGCCGGCAGTCGCGCCACCAAGGACGGCGATATTCTCATCGAGGCCTCGCGCTATCGCACGCAGGAGCGCAACCGGGAGGATGCCCGCCAGCGCCTCGTCGATCTGATCCGCGAAGCGCTGATCCCGCCGCCGCCCCCACGCAAGAAGACGCGCCCGAGCCGCGGCGCGGTGGAGCGCCGGCTGAAAGAGAAGAAGGGCCGTGCCGACGTCAAGAAGATGCGCGGGCGCATCGGCGACTGAGCGGCGCTCGGCGGAGAGGGCGAGATCTCGATATCGTGGCGGCCTGGGCCGCTTCGATGTGATCGCTTGCTGCCGGTGGTCGCGGTGCCGGTGCGAGCGATGGCCGGCCGGAGAGATGCGGTTCGGCTGCGGCCCCAGGACATCTCGCTTGATCCCTGCATCCGCGGCGACGCCGGCGCCGTATCTCCGAAACGCCGCCCGGATCTGCTATCACATTCCAGCGAGAGGGGCCTGGCGGCGGCCGGCGAGGATGCGGCAGCATGTGCTGCATACTATCTGGAGTATTCCACCCCGAGCTGTGAAGTCATGAGGGAGATCGTCATGCAGCGTCGCAACGTCCTGATGTCCGGAGCAGCTCTCCTGGCTGCAGCTGTCGGCACCAACTTCTTCGGGCCGCGGCGCGCCGCCAGCGCCGAGGACGATTATCCGATCTCGATGACGCCGGACGAGTGGCGCCGCAAGCTGAACGCCGAGCAGTTCGCCGTCCTACGCCAGGAAGCGACGGAGCGGCCGTTCTCCAGCGCTCTGAATTCGAACAAGAAGGCCGGCGTCTATCACTGTGCCGGCTGCGACAATGCCGTCTACTCCTCCGACGCCAAGTTCGATTCCGGCACCGGCTGGCCGAGCTTCTGGCAGCCGGTCAACAGCGAAGCCGTCGGCAGCCGCACGGATTACAAGCTGATCTATCCACGGACCGAGGTGCACTGCGCCGACTGCGGTGGCCACCTGGGGCATGTCTTCGACGACGGTCCGGAGCCGACCGGCAAGCGCCACTGCATCAACGGCGTCGCCCTCGTGTTCCGCCGCGCGGACGGTGCCTGACCGCCCGCGCCGCCTCGGAAATCCTTTGTAAGCTTTTGCGGCACAGCATGGGAATCACGATCCGTATTCCCATGCTCCACGCGGGTCCGACGGCACATTGAATCGGCTTCCGCCAGACGCCATATGGGGTCTGGACGATGACGAAGGTGCCGAACCGGATCTTCGTGAAAAAGTCGCTTGCTACAAGGACTTGCCCGACATGAGCCGCATGACTCCGTTTTCCAGTCCGTTGCTTCTCGGCTTCGACAGCGTCGAAAAGACGCTGGAGCGGATCGGCAAGGCGGGAGACGGTTATCCGCCCTACAACATCGAGCGCATCAGGCGCTCGGGTCAGGGGCCGGACCTGATCCGTATCACGCTCGCTGTTGCCGGCTTCCGGCCGGAAGACCTCGAGGTTGTGACGGAGGAAAGCCAACTGATCATCCGAGGCCGCCAGAGCGACGATACGGAGCGCGAGTTCCTGTATCGCGGCATCGCGGCCCGGCAGTTCCAGAAGTGCTTCCTCCTCGCCGACGGTATGCGGATCGACGGAGCCCAGCTCAAGAACGGCCTCCTGTTCATTGACCTCGCCAAGCCGGAACCGGAACGCGTGGTTCGAAAAATCGAGATCGCCGTCGTCGATTGACGAGTGATCCGCGTTTGCCTCTCAAAGGAGACGGAAAATGAGTGTCGAGTCCCCCATCAGCACCAGCGACCTCGCTTCTCTCGGCGAAGGCCATCTGGCCTATCTCAGGCGCATGTCGTCGGACGATATCCGCGCCCGCTTCCCGTCGGCTCAGTCGATCAAGCCGGGGCTGAACCTGTGGGCGCTGTTCGGCGCCGACGGAACGCCATTGGCCGTCTCAGACGATCGCGGCAGCATTCTTGCCAGCGCGTCGGAGAACGAGCTTCTGACGGTAAGCATCCACTAAGACGCAATAGTAAGGTGTCGGTCCGTCTCCTGAAGGGGCGGACCTGCCTGGAACGATCAGGCTGCGTGCGGCGGCGCCGCGCGGATCAGCTCGTGGATCGTATCGACGTCGTGGGAGCTGCGCAGCTTCGCCACGACGTCGGCATTGCGCAGGAAGCGGGCCACCTTCGACAGCGCCTTCAGGTGATCGGCGCCCGCGCCCTCCGGCGCGAGCAGCAGGAAGACGAGATCGACCGGCTGATCGTCCAGCGCATCGAAGTCAACCGGCTTTGCCAGCTTGGCAAAAACCCCGGTCATCCGGTCCAGCCCGGCGAGCTTGCCATGCGGAATGGCGATACCGTTGCCGACGCCCGTCGACCCGAGGCGCTCGCGCTGCGCCACCGTCTCGAAGATCTGGCGCTCGCCGATCCCGGTCAGAGTCGCCGCTGCCTCGGACAGTTCCTGTAGCACCTGCTTCTTTGAATTGGCCCGCAGCGAGGGGATGATCGCATCCCCGCCGATCAGTGCGTCGAGCTCCACCGTCATGCTGCTTTCGCCTTCCAACGCCATTGCCGCGTTTGGCTGCCATCCTGGCTGCGTTACCCGGGCGACGGAAAGCCGCCCGGATAACGGGATGGAGAACCCGATACTACCTGTGGTTCAGGCGCCTTTGTAGGTGGCGGGGTCAACCCAGCCAAAATTGCCGTCGGGACGGCGGTAGACGATGTTCACCTCGCCACTGCCGGCGTTGCGGAACACCACCACCGGGCTGTCGCGCCGGTCGAGTTCCATCACTGCGCCAGCGACGGTCATGGTGCCGATCCGCAGCGAGGTCTCCGCGATGATGGCGGGCGCGAAGTTCTCGGGAACGTCCTCGTCCTCGTCCGGGATCGCGGCCATGACCGTGTAGGCCACTTCGCGTTGGCTGTTGGCGCCCGCGTGATGGTCCTTGAGGCGACGCTTGTAGCGCCGCAAGCGCTTCTCGATGCGCTCAGCGGCATCGGCAAAGGAGAGTTCCGGATCATGCGCTTCGCCGGCAGCCTGGAAGATGACGCCGCTGTCGAGATGCAGCGTGCAGTCCGACGAGTAGCGGTTGCCTTCGCGGGACACGACGACGGTGCCGGAATAGTTGCCGTCGAAATACTTCCCGACCGACTCGGTCACGCGGTCCTCGATCCGCGAGCGGAACGCGTCGCCCACATCCATATGCTTGCCGGAAACACGCAGATTCATCAGAAGCTCCTTCGGAGATTTCGTCGCGCCGTGCCCGGCCTGCAAGCGGCTACAGGTCGGCGTGACCTGCCTTGGAAAGCCGTTCGTTCCGCCGCCCGGCGCGCCGTGATGCCCCTCGTCGCTGAGCTGCATCCTGCCGCTTTCGGGTGGCGCCTTCTAAAAACGAACATGCCACCTGTCAACGCGACGGACCCGACCTGGGTCCCTCTCATCGGCGATTAATCCGGTTCGTCGGCAGGCCCAATGGCTGTTTCTTGCCGGTCCAGGATCAGGAGGCGAGGCGTCGGGCGTTCATCTCACGGCGCCGCTGAATAGAGGAGGCGATGCCGAGGGCTTCGCGATACTTCGCCACCGTACGACGGGCGAGATCGATCCCCTCACGGCGCAGGCGGGCCGCGATGTCGTCGTCGGAGAGGACAGCTCCGACCGTTTCCGTGTCGATCAGGACGCGGATGCGATGCTTCACGCTCTCGGCGGAATGCGGATCGCCGCCGGCCGTGGACGCGATGGCGACGCTGAAGAAGAACTTCATCTCATAGAGGCCGCGCGGCGTCGCGATGGTCTTGTTGGCCGTGACGCGGCTGATCGTCGATTCGTGCATGCCGATGGCGTCGGCAATCGTCATCAGGGTCAGCGGTTTCAGGCCGGCGATGCCGCTGGCCAGAAAGGCATCCTGCCGCCGGACGATCTCGGAGGCGACTTTCAGGATCGTCTTGGCCCGCTGGTCGAGCGAGCGCATCAGCCAGCCCGCCGACTGCTGGCATTCGGCGAGATAGCTGCGCTCCTCGGCCGGCATCGGCTGTGCCGCGACCATGGCGACATAGTCGTTGCACAGGAGAACCCGCGGCAAAGCCTCGGGATTGAGCTCGACTTGCCAGCTGCCGTCCGGCGCCTCCGTAACGATGACGTCCGGGGCCGCCATCTCGGCCGGCCCATCCTCGAAGGCATGGCCGGGTTTCGGGTCGAGAAGGCGGATCTCGGACAGGATGTCCAGGAGCCCGGCCTCGTCCTCGCCGGTGAGGCGGCGGAGCGTGGCGAAATCCCGCCGTGCGAGGAGATCGAGATTGGCGAGGACGGTCGCCATCACCGGATCGAAGCGGCCGCGGCGGCGCAACTGAATGGCGAGGCACTCGGCAAGATCGCGGGCAAACAGGCCGGCGGGCTCGGCTTCCGCCTGCAGCTTGGCGAGCACCGTTTCGAGACGAGGCGTCGGAACACCAAGAACAGCCGCCGTCTCAGTCAGATCGAGCCGGACATAGCCGGCCTCATCGAGATGCTCGGCGAGGGCTTCGGCAAGCCGCCGCTCCACCGGATCAGGCAATGCGTCGGCGATCTCGCGCGCCGCATGCAGCGCCAGCGACGGCTTGCCCTCGCGAAGATCGTCGATGAAGTTGTCGCCGGCCGTACCGCCCTGAACCGTCAGGCCCTGTGGTGGGCGCTCGCGGAGCGAGGCCGATGGCAGCTCCGGTGCGCGCTCGCCGGTCGCCGCCCGCAGATCGCTCGATGGCGCTTCGATCGCTTCGCCCGGCTGCACGCTGTCCGGACCGTCGTAGCCGTTCCCTGCCGGCGCTGCGCCGTCGCCGCCCAGTCCTTCGGGGCGCTCCAGCAGCGGATTGCGCTCGATCTCCGCGTCGATGAAGCTCTGCAGTTCGACCTGGCTGTACTGCAGGAGGCGGATCGACTGCAGCAGCTGCGGTGTCATCACCAGCGACTGCGTCTGACGCATCTGCAGTTTGGCAGCCAGCATGAAGACGCCCCCGGACGCGGTTACCGATAGGGGTCCGGCTGATCTCGCCGCGGCCGCTGAGGCTCCGATCCGCAAGGGTGCAGAGCCTGGCGGCCCGCCGGAGACACCCGTCGGAGCCGCCTTCATCAAAGCTGGTCCGGAACTTGCTTGTCAATCGCCGCGCAAGCTTTGGCTCCGCCGTCGCTAATGCGCCTGTGTGTTCCGGTGGATGACGGTTCAGAAGGTGAACTGGTCCCCGAGATAGAAGCGCCGGACGTCGACATTGTCGACGATCTCCTGCGGCGTTCCATGCGTCAGCACGGCGCCCGCATGCATGATATAGGCGCGGTCGATCAGCCCCAGCGTTTCACGGACATTGTGATCGGTGATGAGGACGCCGATGCCGCGCTTGGTGAGATGTCGCACTAGGCCCTGGATGTCGGCGACAGCGATCGGGTCGACACCGGCGAAGGGCTCGTCGAGCAGCATGAAGGTCGGCCGCGAGGCGAGCGCGCGGGCAATCTCGCAGCGCCGCCGTTCGCCGCCGGACAGGGAGGTCGACGGCTGCTTGCGCAGATGGTCGATGTGGAACTCCTCGAGCAGCGCCGTCAGCTGCCGCTCCCGCTCGCCCCGGTTCGGCTCCACCACCTCGAGCACGGCTCGTATGTTGTCCTCCACGGACAGGCCACGGAAGATCGAAGCCTCCTGCGGCAGATAGCCAATGCCGAGCCGGGCGCGGCGATACATCGGCACGCCGGTGATGTCGTGCCCATCGAGCATGATCCGCCCGCTGTCGACCGGCACGAGGCCGGTGATCATGTAGAAGCAGGTGGTCTTGCCGGCGCCGTTCGGCCCCAGCAGGCCGACGGCCTCGCCGCGGCGCAGCGACAGGCCGACATCGGCGACGACGCGACGGCCGCGGTAGGTCTTGGTGAGGCCGGTCGCCATCAGCGTGCCCGCCGCATCCGCGCTGGCGTCGAGCCCCATCGCGGCCGGAGCCGCGGTTGCGCCCGTCTCGGCGTCACGCAGGAGCGGAGCGGCGGTGAAGGCCATGCATGATTCCTTGTCGCTGATGTCTGAATGCGCCGGCAGACGGGTCAGTTGGTCTGTGGCTGGTCCTGCGGCGTCAGCATCATCTTCACGCGGCCGCTGGAGCGGCTGGCGCCGCCGCAGGAGTCGCTGTTGAGCTGGGCAAGACCGGTATCCATGTGGATGGTCAGCTTGCAGCCGCTGGCGACGTTCTTGCCCTGCGACAGGACGACATCGCCGGTCATCACCACGATCTGGGTCTTCATGTCGAAATTCGCCTTGTCGGCGGTCGCGACCTGATCCTGCGACTTGATGTAGACCTTGTCGCTCGCCTCCAGGCGCTCGATCTGGTCCGAGCCGCCCGGCATCGCGCTGGCGGTGCGCTTCTCGCCCTCCTTGGGTGCCGTCTTGACGTAGTAGACGAGCAGCTTGCCGGTCTTCAGCATCGTCTGGCCCTGCGACACCGAGACATTGCCCTGGAAGGTCGCGACCGCATTGTTGTCGTCGACGTCGAGCTTGTTCGACTCGATCGAGATCGGCTGGTCGCCGGAGACCTGCAGGCCGCTGAACGACTTGCCGAAGCCCTGCGCCATGGCGGGCGCGGCAGCGGCGAGGGTGCCGGCGGCGAGGATGGCGAGACCGCAGGTGCGGAGGCGGAGCTGAAGCGTCATAGGTCGTCGGCCTTCGGAAGAGTTTGTGCCACGGTGTCGGCGCCGTTCGGCATCAGCGTCATCTTGACACGGTCGCCGAAGGAAATCGTCTTGCCGCTGTCGGCCACCTGCATGGAGCCGGAGCGGATGGTCTGCGTCTGCGTATCGATGGCGACCGGACCGACGCCTGTCATGGTGCCGGTCTTCATGTCGATGTCGGCCTCCGAGAGCTTCATCGTCATGCCGCTGGAGGTCTTGACGCTGATGTTACCGAACAGCCGCAGCGTCTCGGCCTTCTGATCATAGGTGCCCTTGGCCGCCTCGATATCAGCCGTGGTGTCGTCGGCCACCGTGAGATTGGCCCGGATCCCTTCCAGATCAACGACGCCGGCGCCGTTGAGCGACGGGAAGGCCCGGCGTGCGACCATGGAGTAGGGGCGGCCCTGCTTGTCGTAGCCCGACATGTTGGGGTCTTCCATGACCATGCGGCCATTTTCGACGAAGGTCGAGGCGACTGACACATTCTCGGGCAGGCTGCGAGCCAGCCAGGTCACGGCGATGCCTCCGGCGACGATGGCCACCGCGACCAGCGGCAGGCCGATCTTCAGGAAGGAAACGAAACGCGAATGCCGGCGTGCCCGCGCGAATTCCCGCGCCGTCCGCTGATGGACGAAAGGCGCGTCGGCGGCGGTCGCGGTCCTGATGCCCGCATGCGTCTGTATCGGCGTCACATCCGTCAAGGCGAGCCCATCTCGTGTTTCGATCCGGTTCGAACCGCAGCTTCCTCCGGCCCACCCGGTGGTGATGCCGCATGCCTGCCTTGCCGCACAAGGATCGCATCGCGACCGGCGGCGCACAAGCTGTGCGGCCAATATGGGAATTTTGCGTCCGCGCCCAAGCCTACAGTCAATCCGGTGCATAGCCGGCTTTGGTGAATTCTTCGTAAGTCTTGCCGCATCGTCAGGCTGCCGCTATCGCAGCGTCCATCCGATAGACGCGTTGGAGGCGCTGCCATGGTCCCGACGGCTGCAGACATGATCGACCGCCGCCGCCTACGCCGCAAGCTTGGCTTCTGGCGTATCGCGGCCGTGCTGGCGCTCGCACTTGCCTTGGTCGCCGCGCTGATGCCGTTTCGCGCCGGCGGCGGGCGCCTGGGGACCGACCAGATCGCCCGTGTGGCTATCGAGGGGATGATCCTCGAGGACGAGAAGTTGGTCGAGCTTCTGGACGACCTGCGCGAGGATCCCGCGGTGCGCGGCGTCATCCTGAAGATCGACTCGCCCGGCGGCACGACGGTCGGCGGCGAGACGCTGTACCACGCGGTGCGCAAGCTGGCTGCGGCCAAGCCGGTCGCCGCGGAGGTCGGGACGCTCGCCGCCTCTGCCGCCTATCTCGTCGCCGTCGCCACCGACCAGATCGTCGCCAAGCATACGTCGATCGTCGGCTCCATCGGCGTCATCTTCCAGTATGTCGATGCCTCCAAGCTGCTCGGCACCGTCGGCGTCGACGTCAAGTCCATCAAGTCGTCGCCGCTGAAGGCGGAGCCCTCGCCCTTCGCTCCGGCGCCGGAAGAGGCCAAGGCCATGGTTTTACGGGTGGTGATGAACACCTACGAGTGGTTCGTCCGTCTCGTCTCGGAGCGGCGGCCGCTGAAGCCGGAGGAGGTCCGCACCCTCGCCGACGGTTCGGTCTTCAGCGGCGAGCAGGGACTGGCGAACAAGCTCGTCGACCGCCTCGGCGGCGAAGACGAGGTCCGGGCCTGGCTGGAGGGAAGCCGCAACGTGCCCAAGGGTCTTGAGATCGTCGATCGTGAGCCCGAGGACGAGGATGAATTCTCGCTCTTCGCCGGCAGCCGCGCAGCCCTTTTCGGTCTTTTCGGCCTCGATCCGGAAGCGAAATCCTTGCCCGACGCGCTGAGAAGAGAGGCGGGCAACCTTGACGGTCTCGTCTCTCTCTGGCAGCCTGCGGCCAATTAAGCATCGCGGCGAAGCTGCGGAAATCGCTGAAATAAGCTAGACAAGCTTACGATGAGGCAAGGAGTGGCGAGGCGTTCCGGCACATGGGCGGGACAGGCGCTGCCGATAGGTGCCGTTAAACTCGCAGTCCGGCCGAAGGAGCACCCGCGTTGATCAAATCAGAACTCGTGCAGGCAATCGCCAGCCGAAATCCGCATCTCTATCAGCGCGACGTGGAAACGATCGTCAACGCGATCTTCGACGAGATCACCGAAGCGTTATCCGACGGCAACCGGGTCGAGCTGCGCGGTTTTGGCGCCTTCTCCGTCAAGAACCGGCCGCCACGCGCCGGCCGCAACCCGCGCACCGGCGACGCCGTCGATGTGGATGAGAAGTGGGTGCCCTTCTTCAAGGCGGGCAAGGAACTGCGCGAGCGGTTGAACAGCGACGGCTGACGGTCTGCCAGGGCGCCGGCGCGATCCCGTGATCCGGCACAATTGACGACGGGCGCGGCGGCTCCATAGTAGAGGCTCGGAGCGGGGCGAAGGGTGCCCTGCATCGCTGCCGCAGGATGACCGCGCATGATCTCCAAGTTCATCACCTTCGTGATCCTGGTGCCGCTCGCCATCATCATGGTGGTGTTCTGCGTCGCCAACCGCGAGATGGTGAGCGTGTCATTCGATCCGATCGGCACGATGCCGCAATTCTCCTTCGCGGCGCCGCTGTTCATCCTCTTGATGGGCGCCGTCATCGTCGGACTCGTCCTCGGCGGCCTCGGCACCTGGCTGACCCAGTCGCACTATCGCCGCAAGTCCTGGCAGCGCAAATACGAGGTCGAGCGCCTGAAGCGCGAGGCGGAGGAAAGCCGCGAACGGCTGCGCCGCATGCATGAGGAGCGCGAACATGCGGCCCTCTCCGCGGCAACGGCATTGCCTGCTCCGTCGACGGCTCTGACGTCGGCGCACTGAGGATCAGTCCGCGGCCGATATTGGCGCGCAAGGGAGGGCCGCGGCCGGTCGCCGCCAGGTTTGCGCTTCTCTGCCCGGCAACGACAGGTCACCGTTCCCGTCGCATCGCCTCTTTGCATCATGCCCATGCCTGCGATGGGGCGGAGCGAGCCGTGCCAGCTGGCCGCAACGGGCGAAGGGTTTCGCATCGGCCGGAAACACTCTAAGAGCCGGCCGAACATCTCTCAGCAGCGACGGAGACAGCGGTGGCTCGACCGCACCGGCCGGACCCGCGGCCTTCACAGCCCGCGACGCGGGACCGCGACCGCCGCGAGGAGCGGCCGGCAGCCGGCGCTGCCGGAATCCAGCCGCGCGCGAACCATCTGGATCTGCCGCACCGCACCGGACCGCGTCCCGACGAGCGCCTGCCGGTGATCCTCGTCGGCGAGGCGGGTGAGGACTATGCGCTGATCGACTCTGGCGACGGCGAGAAGCTGGAGCGCTACGGGCCGCTTCTCGTCCGCCGCCCCGAGAACCAGGCCATCTGGACGCGTCGGCTGGCGCCGGTCGACTGGGATGCCGCCGATGCGGTCTTCACCGGCGATCTCGACGAGGAGGGTGTCGGGCGCTGGCGTTTTCCGCGCCAGCCGCTCGGCGAGACCTGGCCGCTCGTCCATGACGGCCTGTCCTATCTCGGCCGCTTCACCTCCTATCGCCATGTCGGCGTCTTCCCCGAGCAGGCGGCGCACTGGTCTTTTGCCGAAGGCATCATCGCCCGGCATGCCGGCAAGCGGCCGGTCCGCCTCCTCAACCTCTTCGGCTATACCGGTCTCGCCTCGCTGCTCGCCGCGCGCGCCGGCGCCGAGGTGACCCATGTCGATGCCTCCAAGAAGGCGATCGGCTGGGCCCGCGAGAACGGCGAACTGGCCGGCCTCGGTGGCCGCCCGATCCGCTGGATCTGCGAGGACGCCGTCCGCTATGTCGAGCGCGAGGTCAAGCGCGGCAGCCGCTACGAGGCGATCGTGCTCGATCCGCCGCGTTTCGGGCGCGGACCGAAGGGCGAGGTCTGGCAGATCTTCGAGGACCTGCCCTACCTCCTCGCCCTGACGCGCGAACTCCTGTCGGACCGGCCGCTCTTCGTCATTCTCACCGCCTATTCGATCCGCGCCTCCTTCTACTCGCTCTCGGCCGTGATGGGCGAAGCGATGCGGGGCCTCGGCGGCACGACGGAATCGGGCGAACTGGTGCTGCGCGAAGCCGGGGAGGAGCCGCGGCTGCTCTCGACCTCACTCTTCTCCCGCTGGATCGCGCCCGATGCCTGACAATCACTCCAAATCCGCGCCGAAGAAGCCGGAGACGCGGGCGCCGGGCCGGGTCAAGGCTGTCACGAGCCCAGCCAATCCGATCGTCAAGGACATCCGGGCGCTGGCCCAGAAGCGGCATCGCGAGGAGACCGGCCTATTTCTCGCCGAAGGGCTGAAGCTCGTCATCGACGCGCTCGACGCCGGCTGGGAGATCGAGACGCTGGTGATTTCCAAAGCCGAAGCCGGCGGGGAGCTTCTCGGCAAGGTGGCGGCGCGCACCGTGGCGCTCGGCGCCGACGTCTTGGAGGGCAACAACAAGGTGCTCCAGGCGATCACCCGCAAGGACAACCCGCAGAACGCCGTCGGCATCTTCCGCCAGAAGACGGTGCCGATCGAGCGCATCGCCTTCGGCTCCGGCGACGTCGTCGTGGCGCTCGACCGCGTTCGCGACCCCGGCAATCTCGGCACCATCCTGCGCACGGCGGATGCCGCAGGCGCCAAGGGTGTGGTGCTGATCGGCGATACGGTCGACCCGTTCTCGCTGGAGGCTGTGCGGGCGACGATGGGATCGGTCTTTTCGATGCCGCTCGCGCGGATCTCGGAAGCGGACTTCCTTGCCTGGCGGAAAGGCTTCCGCGGCCTTCTCGCCGGCACCCATATGAGCGGCGCCGTGGATTACCGCGAGCCAGCCTATGGCGACAAACCGACGATGCTTTTGATGGGCAACGAGCAGGCCGGGCTTGGCGACGCGCTGGCCGGGACCTGCGACGTCTTGGTGCGCATCCCGCAGGCTGGGCGCGCCGACAGCCTCAACCTCGCCATCGCCACCGGCGTGATGCTGTTCGAGGCGCGGCGCAAGGCGTTGAAGCTGTGAACCGGCTCACCCTCCTGCGCGACGCGTCGATCGTGGCGCTCGCCGTCGCGTCCGACCAGCTGATCAAGGCCATCGTGGTGCGCACCATGGCGCTCGGCGAGGCGATCGAGCTCCTGCCTTTCCTGGCGCTCTACCATGCCCGCAACGAGGGCATTGCCTTCTCCATGTTCGCGGGACTCGGCGATGTCGGCTTGTCGCTTGTCGCTCTGGTGGTGCTCGCGCTGGTCGGCTGGCTGTGGTGGAAGACACCGCGCGAGCGGACGCTGACCCATATCGGCTTTGCGGTGATCGTCGGCGGCGCTATCGGCAATCTCATCGATCGCACGCGCCTCGGCTACGTCGTCGACTACGTGTATTTCCACACGCCGGTCTGGTCCTTCGCCGTCGTCAATCTCGCCGACGCCTTCATCACCGTCGGCGCCGCGCTGATCCTTCTTGACGAGTTCATTCTGGCTCGCCGGGACGGAAGAGCGGCGGCCGGGTCTTCCTAGAGCACTTCCGCAAAAGTGCTGGCCGATCAATATGATCGCGATCAGCGACGTGGAATGTCGCATTGTCACAAATTGAGCTATGATGCACGCGTTGGATGCTCGTCGGACGCGTCATCGTGCCGTCGCCATCGGCTGATATCCGGCTTCGAGCAGGGTCCGACGGAGGAGACCGCATGAGCCTGAACGTCCTTTCCGGTGAGGCGCGTGGCCTGACCCGCCGTTCGTTCGGTGGCGTCGTCGAGCAGTTCGTGCCGGCCCGCATGCGCCGCGGCGGGCTCCGCCTGGATCGCCAGGCGCCCGTGCTCGGCCGCATCGGTTCGCTGGAAGTGCGGCTGGCGCGCTCCCCCGCCGAGGTGAAGGCCGCCCAGCAGCTGCGCTACCACGTCTTCTACGAGGAGATGAACGCCCAGCCCTCGCAGCTCCAGCGCATGACGCGTCGCGACAAGGACGTGTTTGATCGCTTCTGCGATCATCTGCTCGTCATCGACACCGATCGTGCCGGTCGCTTCGGAGACGATATTGTCGGCACTTATCGCCTGCTCCGCGACACGGAGGCCGCGCGGGCAGGCGGCTTCTATACCGCCGGCGAATTCGACATCGCGCCGATGCTGGCCCGCCATCCCGGTCAGCGCTTCCTGGAGCTGGGACGCTCCTGCGTCCTGAAGGATTATCGCGGCAAGCGAACCGTCGAGCTGCTGTGGCAGGGCATCTGGTCCTACGTTCTAGCTCACCGCATCGACGTCCTCTTCGGCTGCGCATCGCTCGCCGGTACCGATCTGAAGGAGCTCGCATTGCCGCTCTCCTTCCTCGGCACCCACGCGGAAGCGCCGGCGGAATGGGCGGTGACGGCGCAGCCGGGACGTGGCGTCAGCCTCGCCGAGCAGCCGGCCTGTGCTGACCAGAAGCGTGCGCTGGCCAGTCTGCCGCCGCTGATCAAGGGCTATCTGCGGCTCGGAGGCTATATCGGCAGCGATGCCGTGATCGACCGCCAGTTCGGCACGACGGATGTGCTGGTTGTGCTGCCGCGTTCGCGCATCAGCCCGCGCTATATCGGCCATTACGGCGCAGACGCGGGTCGGTTTGCAGCCTGAAGCAGCCCGCTTTGAGGGCAAGGCTCGCTCAAACAGGGTGCCGGCAACGGGCACCCCGGAGATCGGTCGGCTGCCTTCGCGCCGCTGTTATGCCGGCAAAGCTTCGCTGGCTATGAGGCACTCTGCAGGGCGGTGATCCTCGCCGCGGCGCACGGACGTCCGTCGGCGCCGATCCGGCCTGTTACTTGCCGATCTTCACGACGCTGCGCGTCGTCCGGTCGACGATCACGGGACGGCCTGCATAGTAGAAGTAGGCGAAGCTACCGTCCTCGGTGACCGAGTTCAGGGAAATCGTCTTCGGCACCGACTCGCCGAGCGCTGGCGGATAGTTCAGGTGCGAGTCCTCGACCGGATGGTCGATTGCATACTGATAGGCGTTGACGGTTTCGCCGGACTTGGCCTGCACCGGCACGGCGAGTGCCGAGCCTGCGACGATCAGGAGCGATGCGATCCACGACGATGTCGATCTGCGGTTACTCATGAGGTCCTCTTAGGAGTTGGCCCTAAACCAATCCATCGAATAGTCGCGACAATGCATCCAGAGCTGCATTGTGCCCAATCTGAGATGGGTTCGCAATTGCGTGAACGCAACAGCGGGAGAGCTGCAGCCCTGATCGTTGCCGCATGCTCATCTAATCCGCCCCGCCCAAACGCGGTTCCGTAGGGATGTCGTCCCTCGCTGCGAGCATCGCGTGACCGTGGATTATCCGCAACAGCTCTTTAACAGCGGCGGCTGGGCCGCTAGAGCCTTTCAGGGCCAGGTGCCCCTCGACGAGCCGTCGCCTCGACGGCCGCCGCTGCCCGGCCGAGTATCGGCTCCATATGCTGAAGGACGCGTCGATCGCTGCAATGACGGGAGCTGCCGACGCCCAGCCGACGCCGATGATGGCGCAGTATATCGAGATCAAGGCGGCCAATCCCGACTGCCTGCTCTTCTACCGCATGGGCGACTTCTACGAGCTGTTCTTCGACGATGCGGCCGAAGCCTCGCGCGCACTCGGCATCACGCTGACGAAGCGAGGCAAGCATCTGGGCGAAGACATCCCGATGGCGGGGGTGCCCGTCGTCTCCGCCGACGACTATCTGCAGAAGCTGATCGCACTTGGCCACCGCGTCGCGGTCTGTGAGCAGACGGAGGACCCGGCCGAGGCAAAGAAGCGCGGCGGCAAATCGGTGGTGCGGCGCGACGTCGTGCGTCTCGTCACGCCCGGAACGATCACCGAGGAGGCGCTGCTCGAGCCCGGGCGCCCGAACTATCTGATGACGCTGGCCCGCACCGGCGGAGCGGGCTCGGCCGCCGCCTTCGCACTCGCCTGGACGGATCTCTCCACCGGCGAGTTCAAGATCCTCCCCAGCACGGCTGAGCGCCTTGCCGCCGATCTCGCGGCAATCGAGCCGAGCGAAGTCGTCGTAGCCGATACCCTCTTCCACGATGAGGCGCTGCGGCCGATCTTCGCCCGTCTTGGCCGCGCGGTGCGGCCGGAGCCGGCGGTGCTGTTCGACGGGGCGACCGCCGAGGAACGGCTCTGCCGTTTCTTCGGCGTCGCGACGCTGGCGGGCTTTGGCGCCTTCACCCGCGCCGAACTCTCCGCGGCTGCGGCACTGACGGCCTATCTCGGCAAGACGCAGCTCGCCGCCCGCCCGGCGCTGCGCCGGCCTGAACGGCTCGATGCCGGCGCCGTCATGCTGATCGATCCGGCGACGCGTGCTTCCCTGGAACTGACCCGTACGACGGCGGGCCGCCGCGCCGGCAGCCTGCTTGCGACGATCGACCGGACGCTGACCGGCGCCGGTGCGCGCCTTCTCGCGGCCCGGCTGTCGGCGCCGCTGACTGATCCCGCCGCCATTCGCCGCCGGCAGGCCTCGGTGGCGCTGTTCTGCGGGGATGGCGAGTTGCGGCGGCGCCTGCGTCAGGCGCTGAAGGGCTTCCCCGATACGGAGCGGGCTCTGTCGCGCCTCTCGCTCGGCCGTGGGGGCCCTCGTGATCTCGGCGCGATCGCAGCCGGGCTCGAACGCGCGGATGCCGTTGCGCGGATGCTGGCGGCGGCGGAGCTGCCCGATGAGCTTGCCGGTGCGTTGGCCGCCTTGCGTGCCTTGCCTGCCGATCTTGGCGCGCGCCTGACGGACACGCTCGCCGACGAGTTACCGCTTCTCAGGCGCGACGGCGGCTTTGTGCGGGCCGGCGCCATCGCGGCGCTGGACGAGGCCCGGCTCCTCAAGGAGGACGCCCGCCGCGTCATCGCCGAGCTGCAGGGCCGCTACGCCGAGGACACCGGCGTGCGCTCCCTGAAGATCAAGCACAACAACGTGCTGGGTTATTTCGTCGAGGTGGGGGAGACGCAGGCCGGCGCGTTGACGGGCGGGGACTCGGCGCAACGCTTCATCCACCGCCAGACCATGGCCTCCGCCATGCGCTTCACCACCACCGAGCTTTCGGAGCTGGAAGGACGCATCAACAATGCCGCCGCCGAGGCGCTGCGCCTCGAACTCGAAGCCTTCGAGGCCATGGCGGCCGCCGTGGTTGCGGCGTCGGACCGCCTCCAGGATGGTG
The DNA here is from genome assembly GCF_002893625.1 of Mangrovicella endophytica. Classification (GTDB taxonomy): domain Bacteria; phylum Pseudomonadota; class Alphaproteobacteria; order Rhizobiales; family Rhizobiaceae; genus Mangrovicella; species Mangrovicella endophytica. Next base: position 371,383 of record NZ_PKMZ01000003.1, read on the forward strand.
CCGGCGCGCTGGCGCTGCTGGACGTATCGGCCGCTCTTGCCGAACTGGCGCTGGATGGCGACTGGGTGCGGCCAGAGGTCGACGACAGCCTCGCCTTCGCCATCGAGTGCGGCCGTCATCCCGTGGTGGAGGCGGCCCTGAAGGCGGCGGGCGGCGATCCGTTCGTCGCCAATGATTGCGATCTGTCGCCGCCGAAGTCCGGACAGGCGGGGGCGATCTGGCTGCTGACCGGTCCGAACATGGGCGGCAAGTCCACCTTCCTACGCCAGAACGCGCTGATCGCCGTGCTCGCCCAGATCGGCGCCTTCGTGCCGGCGACATCGGCCCATATCGGCGTCGTCGACCGGCTGTTTTCGCGGGTTGGTGCCTCCGACGACCTCGCCGAAGGCCGCTCCACCTTCATGGTCGAGATGGTCGAGACGTCCGCGATCCTCAATCAGGCTGGCCGGCGCGCCCTGGTGATCCTCGACGAGATCGGCCGCGGCACGGCGACCTATGACGGTCTGTCCATCGCCTTCGCGGCGGTCGAGCACCTGCACGAGGAGAATCGCTGCCGGGCGCTCTTTGCCACCCATTTCCATGAGATGACGGCGCTCGCCGCGCGACTGAAGCGGATGCGCAATGCCACGATGCGGGTGAAGGAATGGGAAGGCGAGGTCGTCTTCCTGCACGAGGTGAAGCCCGGCGTCGCCGACCGCTCCTACGGCATCCAGGTGGCGCGGCTCGCCGGCCTGCCGATCAGCGTCATCGAGCGGGCGCGCCATGTCCTCGCCGAGCTGGAGCGCGGCGAGCAGGGCGAAAAGCGCACTGCCTTCATTGACGACCTGCCGCTCTTCTCGGCCGCCGACCGGCGCGAAGCCGCCGCGCCGAAGCCGCAGATCTCTCCCCTCGAAACGGCGCTCGCTGCGATCGATCCGGACGCGCTGACCCCTCGCGAGGCGCTGGACGCGCTTTATCGACTGAAGGGGCTCGGCAGCGCCGGCTGAGACGGCGATGGCGCGAGCCGCCACGGGCGGCGGGCGACGCGCTGCCGGCGATGACACGGCGCCGCACAAGCTCGGCAAATGGTTCTTACTTTAACGCAAATACTCTATACGGCGGCGAACCGGCGCCATGCAGCGCCGGCTTGAGGCACCCGCAAGGACGCGAAAAAGATCATGCCCGACGACAGGGCCGCCGCACACGGCATCGCATCGCATGGCGCGGACCTACCTCCCGGCATGACGGATCTGTCCGGTATCCTCGACGTCGCGGCCCTGCGCCGCGACATGGACGTGATCGCCTCGACCTTGCGCGGCGGCGGGGCGTCTGCGGAGGTGCGCAACGCCATCCTCAAGCTCCTGAAGGAGCGGATCGACACGGCGCGCAAGGCGGTCGAGCAGATGCTGTTCGACGATGGCGGCGGTCTTCTGTGCGCCCGCCGGCTGGCAGCTCTGCAGGATGCCGTCATCGCCGCGATCCACGACTTCGCGCATGAGCGCGTCTTCGAGGCCGCCAACCTGTCGGCCGGCGAGCGCATGGCGGTGGTGGCCGTCGGCGGCTACGGGCGCGGCACACTGGCCCCGGGCTCCGACATCGATCTCCTGTTCCTTCTGCCCTACAAGCAGACGGCGCTCGGCGAGCAGGTCGCCGAATACCTCCTCTACCTCCTCTGGGATCTCGGCTTCAAAGTCGGCCACGCGACGCGGACGGTGGAGGAGTGCATCCGCCTGTCGCGCAGCGACGTCACAATCCGCACCGCCATCCTCGAGCGGTGGCTCCTGGCCGGCGATGTCGTGCTGTTCGACGAGCTCGGCCGCCGCTTCGACGCCGAAGTGGTGGAAGGAACCAGCCGTGAGTTCATCGCCGCCAAGCTCGCCGAACGTGATGCCCGGCACGCGAAGTCGGGCGATACGCGCTACCTCGTCGAGCCGAACGTCAAGGAAGGCAAGGGCGGGCTGCGCGATCTCCACACGCTGTTCTGGATCGCCAAATATCATTACCGCGTCGACACCACGGCGGAGCTCGTCGATGCCGGCGTGTTCTCCCGTCGCGAGGCCCGGCTCTTCCGCAAGGCGGAAGACTTCCTCTGGGCGGTGCGCTGCCACATGCACTTCTCGACCGGCAAGGCCGAAGAGCGCCTGATCTTCGACCTGCAGCCCGAGATCGCGCGGCGCCTCGGCTACAACGCCCATCCGGGCCTGCAGGACGTCGAGCGTTTCATGAAGCACTACTTCCTGATCGCCAAGGACGTCGGCGACCTGACCCGCATCTTCTGCGCCGCCCTGGAGGAAGAGCATGCCAAGGAGGCCCCGGGCTTGAAGGGTTTCGTCCGTAGCCTCACGCGCCGCACCCGCAAGATACCGGGCACGCTCGACTTCCATATCGACAACAACCGGATCACCGTCGCCGAGCGCGACGTCTTCACAAAGGATCCGGTCAACCTCATCCGCATCTTCAAGCTCGCTGCCGCGCTGCAGCTGGAATACCACCCAGATGCGCTGAAGCTGATCCGCCGCTCGCTGCGGCTGGTGAATGCCGATCTCAGGGACAATGCCGAGGCCAACAGCCTCTTCCTCGACGTCCTGACCGACCGCAACGACCCGGCGCTGCATCTGCGGCGGATGAACGAGGCGGGCGTGCTCGGGCGCTTCATCCCGGACTTCGGTCGTATCGTCGCGATGATGCAGTTCAACATGTACCACCACTACACGGTGGACGAGCATCTGATCCGTTCGATCGCTATCCTGTCGCAGATCGAGCGAGGCGAACTGGCCGAAGAGCATCCGCTCTGCGTCGAGCTGATGCCGACGCTGAAGGACCGGGTGCCGCTCTATGTGGCGCTGCTCCTGCATGACATCGCCAAGGGCCGCCCGGTCGACCATTCGATTGCCGGCGCGCGGATTGCCCGCGAGGTCTGCCCGCGGCTCGGCCTCGACGAACGCGAGACCGATCTCGTCGCTTGGCTGGTCGAGGACCATCTGGTGATGTCGATGACGGCGCAGCAGCGCGACCTCAACGACCGCAAGACCATCCTCGACTTCGCCGAGCGGGTCCGGACGCTGGAACGGCTGAAGCTCCTGACCGTCCTCACCGTCTGCGACATCCGCGCCGTCGGACCCGGCGTCTGGAACGGCTGGAAGGGCCAGCTCATCCGCACGCTCTACATGGAGACCGAGCCGGTACTGACCGGCGGCTTCTCGCATGTGCCGCGCCAGGCGCGTCTCGACCGGGCGAAGGGGCGCCTTGCCGCTCGGCTGGCGGATTGGCCGGAAGCCGAGCGTGAGGCCTATATCGACCTGCACTACCAGAACTACTTCCTCACCGTGCCGATCGACGAGCAGCGCCGCCACGCCGACTTCGTGCGCGCCGCCTCGCAATCCGACGATCCGCTGGCGACGACGGCGACCACCGACCGGTTCCGCGCGGTGACGGAGCTGACGGTCCTGGCCACCGACCATCCGCGGCTCCTGTCGATCCTGGCCGGCGGCTGTGCCGCGGCCGGCGCGAACATCGCGGACGCTCAGATCTTCACCATGAACGACGGCCGGGCCCTCGACGTCATCACCATCAACCGCGCCTTCGATAACGACGAGGATGAGCTCAGGCGCGCCGAGAACATCCGCCGCCACATCGTCAGCCTCCTGCATGGGCGCGAGGCGATGCCGAACCTCCTGGCACGGCGACGGCCGGCCCGCTCGACGCACCTCTTCAACGTCAAGCCGCGGATCACCGTCGACAACGAGTTATCCAACCAGTTCACCGTCGTCGAGGTGGAAGGCCTCGATCGTGCCGGGCTCCTGTCCGATCTCACCGGCGCGCTGTCGGACCTCAATCTCGACATTCGCTCGGCGCACATCTCCACCTATGGCGAGAAGGTCGTCGACGTCTTCTACGTCACCGATCTGACCGGCATGAAGGTCGTCAGCGACACCCGCACCGACCGGATCGTCCGGCGTCTCACCTCCGTCTTCGAGGAGCCGGAGGGAGAGATTTCCTCGCCGAGCGTCATGCCCTCGACCAAGGCCTTCGGCATCACGGCATCATGAGCCTCCTCACCAAGTTTGCGACCGTCGGCAGTGCGACGCTGGTGTCGCGCATCTTCGGCTTCGCGCGCGAGATGATGATGGCGTCCGCGCTCGGCATCGGGCCAGTGGCGGACGCCTTCAACCTTGCCTTCCGCTTCCCGAACCTGTTCCGCCGCCTGTTCGCCGAGGGCGCCTTCAACGCCGCCTTCATCCCGCTCTTTGCGAGATCCCTGGAGGAAGAGGGCGAGGACGGCGCGCGGCGCTTCGCGACCGAAGTTTTCTCGACCCTCTTCATCGTCCTGACGTCGCTGACGGTGGTTGCGCTCGTCTTCATGCCGTTTCTGGTGAGCACGATCATCGCGCCGGGCCTGTCGGCCTGCATCGATCAGCCGGTCTCCGCGACGCATGCGATCTCCTGCGAGGAGCGGTTCGACATAACCGTCGCCTTCTCCAGGATCATGTTCCCCTATCTGGCCTGCATGTCGCTGATGGCGATGGTGTCGGGCATTCTCAACGCCTTCCGCCGCTTCTTCGCCGCGGCGGTGGCGCCGACGATCCTCAATTTTGCGTTGATTGGCGCGCTCGCCTGGTGCTGGTGGACCGGTGCCGACAAGGCGACGATCGGCTTCTACATGAGCTGGGGCGTCCTCTTTGCCGGCGTTTCGCAGCTGGCCGTGGTCACATTTGCCATGCGCTGGGCCGGCTTCGGCATCGCCCTGCAGCGTCCGCGCTGGACGGCCGGGCTGAAGCGCCTCCTGATCCTCGCCGCGCCCGCGGCCCTCATCGGCGGCATCACCCAGATCAACCTCTTCGTCGGCCAGGCGATCGCCTCCTACAAGCCGGGCGCCGTCTCGATCCTGCAATATGCCGACCGGCCCTATCAGCTGCCGCTCGGCATGGTGGGCGTTGCCATCGGCGTCGTGCTCCTGCCGGAGCTGGCGCGGGCGCTAAAGGCGGGCCGCATGGAAGAGGCGCAGCACACCCAGAACCGCAGCCTGGAATTCGCGCTCTTCCTCACCGTTCCGGCCGCGGTCGCGCTCTATCTGATCCCCGAGCCGATCATCCGGCTGATCTACGAGCGCGGTGCCTTCGAGGCCTCGACCACCTATGCGGTCGCCGACGTTCTCGGCTACTACGCGCTCGGCCTGCCGGCCTTCGTGCTGATCAAGGTGTTCTCGCCCGGCTACTTCGCCCGGGAGGATACGCGCACCCCAATGATCGTCACGCTGATCTCGGCCGGCGCCAACATCGTCCTCTCGGTGGCGCTGTTCTTTGTCCTTGCCGAGCGCGGCATCGCGATCGCGACGACGCTTGCCGGCTGGCTCAACGCTATGCTGCTTTTCCTCGGCCTGTGGCGGAAGGGCCTGTGGGAGGTCGACGGACGGCTGATGAAGCGCGCCGTGCTGGTGCTGCTGTCATCGGTGCTGATGGGAGCCCTGCTCCTGTTCCTGCAGGACAGATTCGCCGCCTGGCTCGGCAGCGGCGCCTCCGTCCACTACCAGATCGCGGGGCTTGGTGTGCTCGTCGCCGCGGCGATGGTTGCCTATTTCGGCCTCGTGCTACTGACCGGCGCGGTGGACCGGAGCATGATCGCGACGCTGGTGCGGCGGCGGCGCAAGCGGCCCGCGGCGTAAGCCAGCTTTGCTGAGCCGAACGAAGCGTCCGGGCCGCAACCGGCGGGCGTCATGTCTCAGCGCGCCAGGAAGGCCAGAACGGCGGACGCGACGGCATCGGGGAACTCCTCGTGCACCGACAGGCGGCCGTGCGGCAGGCGGACCGTTTCGACGCCCGGCAGCGCCGCCAGCGCCTCCATCTCCGCGCGGGACTTCGGCGGCGTGGCAGCGCCGATGACGACGAGGATCGGAATGTCGGCCCGCTCGGCCAGCGCAAGGAAAGCCTCGCGGCTTTCCACGGGATCGAGCCCACCCGTGACGAAGCGCACGGAGGCATGCCGCGCCCCTTTCGCTCGCATCACCGCGGCCTTCTCTGCCAGCGCCTCGTCGTTCAGAAACGCGGAATCCTCGTAGACATGTGCGCGCGTCATCCGCGCAACGACGGGCCGGCTGACATTCAGGCGGTAGAGGAGGGAGCCGAGAACCGGCAGGTCGACCGCGCGTCGCACCCGCTCCAGCCAGGGCGGCCGGCGGCCCTTGAGCATGGTTGGGAAGGGTCCGCGCCAGGTCGGTGCGATGAGGACGAGCCGGCGGGCAGCGCCGGAATGCGCGGCGCAGTGCCTTAGGGCATAGGCGCAAGCGTGGCCGGCCGCGACGATGGCGGCAGGCGGCTCGGGCAGGGCGGCGAGTGTCGTGGCAAGCGCTGCGGACAGATCGTCCGGTGTCCAGGCGTGCCGCGTCTTGGCCGCCGTGCCGAAGGCGGGCCAGTCCAGGGCGATCGCCTCGAAGCGCTGCGCGAGCCGGCGCATCAGCGGGCGCATCTCACCGCGGGTGGAGATGGTCGATAGCGCCGGCAGCAGGATCACCGGCTCGCCGCGGCCATCCCGCTCGGAGTGCATCGCAAGACTAATATCTTCGGCTGGTGCTGCCATGGCTTCCATCGCTCCGCTCATGCTGTCGAGAGCTATGGGAGCCGGGGGTCCGTGCAAGACGTGCCGCCTCTTATCGCCTGTCTCGCGGGCCGATTGTCGATCGCGTCTGCGGCCGCTTGATCGTGAACCGCCGCTCCGTCATAACCCGCCGACTTTTTGCCCGCGCCCTTCCAACCGGCGCCACGGAGCCGTCTTCATGAGCGAATTCGCCCCCCGCGTCTTTTCCGGCGTGCAGCCAACCGGAAACCTTCATCTCGGCAACTATCTCGGGGCGATCCGCAAGTTCGTGGCCCTGCAGGAGAGCCACGACTGCCTCTATTGCGTGGTCGATCTCCACTCGATCACGGCGCAGCTCGTCCACGAGGATCTGGCGGGGCAGACGCGCTCGATCACAGCAGCCTTCCTGGCCGCCGGCATCGACGCCGACAAGCACATCGTCTTCAACCAGAGCCGCGTGCCCGAGCACGCCGAGCTCGCCTGGATCTTCAACTGCGTCGCGCGCATCGGCTGGATGAACCGCATGACGCAGTTCAAGGACAAGGCCGGCAAGGACCGCGAGAACGCTTCCCTCGGCCTCCTCGCCTATCCGAGCCTGATGGCCGCCGACATCCTGCTCTACCGCGCCACCCACGTGCCGGTCGGCGACGACCAGAAGCAGCATCTGGAGCTGACGCGCGACATCGCGCAGAAGTTCAACAACGACTTCTCGGCCAAGATCGCAGCACTCGGCCTCGGCGTTCCCATGCAGGTCGGTGAGGAGCGGGTCGACGGCTTCTTCCCGCTCACCGAGCCGCTGATCGAAGGGCCGGCGACGCGAGTGATGAGCCTGAAGGACGGCACCAAGAAGATGTCGAAGTCGGACCCGTCCGATCTCTCGCGCATCAACCTCACCGACGACGCCGACCAGATCGCGCGCAAGATCCGCAAGGCCAAGACGGACCCGAACCCGCTCCCCGAAACCGTCGAGGGCCTGAAAGGCCGTCCGGAGGCGGAGAACCTCGTCGGCATCTTTGCCGCGCTGGCGGATCGACCACGCGCCGATGTCATCGCCGAGTATGGCGGCAAGCCCTTCTCGGAGTTCAAGCCGGCGCTGGCCGACCTCGCCGTGTCGGCGCTGGCGCCGGTCTCGACCGAGATGCGGCGCATCGAGAGCGATCCGGCCGAAATCGACCGTGTTCTGGCGAAGGGCGGCGAGCGGGCGCGCGAGATCGCTCTTGCCACCATGAAGGACGTCAAGGCGATCGTCGGACTGCTCTGACCGCTAAGCACAACAGGGCGACAGGCTGGGCGTTGCCGCTGCCTGAAGTGCCTTGCCTGCGCTTCCGCGGCGGCAGCTTGCCGCCGAGTTTGCGACCTGCCATGACTCCGCCATGGTTTCACGACGCATCGGCCGGGACGCCGGCGGCAAGCGCAAGTTCCTTGCCATCATTGACGAGACGCCGGAATGCGGGCGCGCGGCCTCCTACGCCGCACGCCGAGCCAAGGCGAGCGGCGGCGGGGTCGTGCTCCTCTATGTGATCCAGCCGGGCGATTTCCAGCACTGGCTTGGTGTCGAGAAGATCATGCGCGCCGAGGCCGCCGAGGAGGCTGAAAGCCGGCTGGCCAAGGTCGCCGACGAGCTGCGCGAGGCCATCGGCATCGAACCCGAGGTGGTGGTGCGCGAGGGCGTCACGGCCGAAGAGATCCATGCCGTCATCGAGGCCGACCGCGAGATCGCCATCCTCGTGCTGGCGGCCGGTGAATCCACCGAAGGCCCGGGACCTCTGGTCTCCTCCGTCGCCGGCAAGGGTGCGGCCTTCCCGATTCCCGTCACCATCGTGCCGGCGACGCTGACGGACGAGGAGATCCAGAGCCTCGTCTGAGGCACGGCCTCAGCTGCAACCGACAGACCGTTTGACCGCTGCGGCTTGCACCCGGCGGCGCCAGGGACTACCTCTGCGGCAATGGTTTTCGGGGCGCCTGACTGCCCCATCCGCGTCCGGAAGGCGGCTCCCATGTTCATCCAGACCGAAGTCACACCCAATCCCGCGACCCTGAAGTTTCTGCCCGGCCGCGTTGTTCTGGAATCCGGCACCGCCGAATTCCTCAGCGAGGAGGACGCCGCTGTCCGCTCGCCTTTGGCCGCCCGGCTGATGGGTATCGACGGCGTCACCGGCGTCTTCTTCGGCTACGACTTCGTCACCGTTTCCAAGAGCGGCCCCGACTGGCAGCACCTGAAGCCCGCGATCCTCGCCGGGATCATGGAGCATTTCATGGCTGGCAAGCCGGTCATGGCGCCGGCGGCCGGTCCGGCTGTTGCCGAGAGCGGCGAGGAGTTCTTCGATGCCGGCGATGCCGAGCTCGTCGACACCATCAAGGAATTGCTTGAGACGCGCGTGCGTCCGGCCGTGGCCCAGGATGGCGGCGACATCACCTTCCGCGGCTTCCGCGATGGCGTCGTCTATCTCAACATGCGCGGCTCCTGTGCCGGCTGCCCGTCCTCGACGGCGACGCTGAAGCACGGCATCCAGAACCTCCTGCGCCATTTCGTGCCGGAGGTGGAGGCGGTCGAATCGGTTGCCGCCTGAGCGGCGCCACGCGCTTTCGAACCGTGCCGTCTCTTCTTCTGGCCGTCGACACGGCGGCTGAGCGCTGTGCCGCGTGCCTCCTCGATCGTGAGATAGGACGCATCCTCGCGCGTGCCGATCCGGCGATCGGCCGCGGCCATGCCGAGCAGCTGATGGGCGTCATCGATACGGTGCTGGGGCAAGCCGGCGCGGCCTATGCCGATCTCGCAAAGCTTGCCGTTACCGTCGGGCCCGGCTCCTTTACCGGCGTCAGGGTCGGCGTTGCCGCGGTGCGCGGTCTGGCGCTGGCGCTCGCCATTCCGGCGGTCGGCATATCGACCCTGGAAGCGCTGGCCGAGCCGCATCGGAAAAGCGGCAGGGTGCTTGCGGCGATCGATGCCAAGCGGGGCGAGCTCTATGCCGCCCTCTATGCGCCGGACGGCGCTCTCATGGCCGGCCCGACGGCACTCGAGCCGCAGTCGCTTGGCGCCTTCCTCCAGACAGGCGGCGCCAAGGCGACAGACGAGCCGCTCCGGATCGTCGGGAGCGGCGCGGTGATCGCTGAGGATGCGCTCGGCGCCTTTTGCGTCCAGGTCGCCGACACGAATTCGCACGACATCGCGGCCGTCGCCCGGCTGGCGGCTTCACGCGACCCGGCTGAGGCTCCGGCGAGCCCACTCTATCTGCGCGGTGCCGATGCCAAGCCGCAGGCGCCATCCGGCCTGCTCGCTCCCAGGAGCTTTCCGGAAAGCGCGTAACCCTCGCCAGACGACCCTGGGCTATGGTTAGGATGCGAGGGTCGGGCAAGCCTGCGGTCGCATGCTGGCACGCATACGCCGGGAGGAGTGGAGGGCGACAATGTACTGGTATCTGCCCTGGGTCTGGACCTTGTCCTTCTGGGACGGTCTGCTGAACAGTGAAACGAGCATCGTCACGGCCGATCTCGAGATGGAGGATCTCGATGCCGCGGCCGCGCTCCACAGCGACGCTTTCGCGCGGCCCTGGTCCGGCGACGAATTTGCCTCGCTCCTGTCGCAGGAGGGCTGCTTCGGCTTCGTGGCGCGGCGGGTTGGGCAGCCTTTGCTCCCGCCGCTCGGCTTCGTGCTCGCACGCGTGACTGCGGGAGAAGGCGAGATCCTGACGATTGCCGTCGACAAGCGGGCGCGCGGGCAGGGCATCGGCCGGCTCCTGATGGACCAGGTGCTGCAGCGCCTGCACGCCGACCGCGCCGAGTCGCTGTTCCTCGAGGTGGACGAGGAGAACGCCGCGGCGCTGCGCCTGTATCAGCGCCTGCGTTTCGAGGAGGTCGGCCGGCGGCCGGCCTATTACAGCCATCCTAATGGCCGCAGGACGAGCGCCCTGATCCTGAAGCGGGTCCTGCGCTGAACGCTTCCGCAGGCCTTTTCCGATGATTGCCTGGATGCGCATCGCCGTCACCGCGGCGGTGCTGGTGACAATGACGCTGCTTGTCCTGCCGCTGCAGGCCTTGGCGATCCGCTCTGGCTGGCCTCTCGCCCGCCGCCTGCCGCTCATCTGGCATCGTGTCGCCTGCCGTATCGTCGGCATCCGCGTCATCGTGACGGGCGAGCCGTCGCGCCGGCACCCGCTGCTCATGGTGTCCAATCACCTCTCGTGGTCCGATATCCTGGTGCTTGGCAGCGTGATGGAGCTCTCCTTCATCGCCAAGGCGGAGGTGCGGGGCTGGCCGGTCTTCGGGCTTCTGGCGCGTCTGCAGCGTACCGTCTTCGTTGAACGGTCCGACCGCAGGGCCACTGGCCGCCAGGCGGACGCCATCGCCGAGCGTTTGGCGGCCGGCGACGTCATGGTTCTCTTTGCCGAAGGGACGACGTCGGATGGCAACAGCGTGCTGCCCTTCAAGACGGCGCTGTTCGGCGCCGCGCAATCAGCTTTGCGCAACGCCGGCACGGCCTCCGTTGCGGTGCAGCCGGTGGCGCTCGCCTATCTCAGGGCCAACGGCCTGCCGCTCGGTCGCTTTGGCCGGCCGCTGGTCGCCTGGCCGGGCGACGTGGAACTGCTGCCGCACCTCGTCGGTGTGCTGCGCGAGGGCGCGGTCGACGTCGAGGTGTGCTTCGGCGATCCGATCGAGTTCACACCCAGCAGCGATCGCAAGGCGGTGGCGCGCCTGTCCGAGGAGCGGGTGGGCCGTATGCTGGCCGAGGCGCTGGCCGGTCGTCCCTGGGCCGCAGGCACAGGTGGTGAACCGGCTCGGCAAGAGACGCTTGCGCGACGTACCGTCGAAGATGATATACAGGACCGACGGCAATGACGCGCCAGAGCCTGCGGCCGAGGCAGGTGCGCCATGAGGATCGCCGGTCTCTTCAGAAGGGCGCATGACCGAACCACGCGACGAACGCGACCTTCAGGGGAGCGGCTCCAACACCCGCAAGGTCTTCATCAAGACCTATGGCTGCCAGATGAACGTCTACGACTCGCAACGCATGGGCGATGCGCTGTCGAAGGACGGCTATGAGCCGACGGCGTCCATGGAAGACGCCGATCTGGTTCTCCTCAACACCTGCCATATCCGCGAAAAGGCGGCGGAGAAGATCTATTCCGAGCTGGGCCGTATCCGCCTCCTGAAGGCGGAGCGGGCGCAGCGCGGCAAGGATCTGCGCGTCGGTATCGCCGGCTGCGTCGCCCAGGCCGAAGGCGCCGAGATTATCGAGCGCGCGCCGGTGGTGGACCTCGTCATCGGTCCGCAAACCTATCATCGTCTTCCGGATGCGCTGGCACGCGTCGCCCGTGGCGAGCGCGTCGTCGATACCGACTACGCCGTCGAGGACAAATTCGAGCATCTGCCGGAAACGGAAGCGCGCCAGATCCGGGCCCGCGGCGTCACCGCCTTCCTCACGGTCCAGGAAGGCTGCGACAAGTTCTGCACCTTCTGCGTCGTGCCCTATACGCGCGGCTCGGAGGTCTCGCGTCCGATGGCGCAGATTGTCGCCGAGGCGCGCCAGCTGGCGGCGGCCGGTGTGCGAGAGATCACGCTGCTCGGCCAGAACGTCAATGCCTGGAGCGGCGAGACGCCGGGCGGCGTGACGGTCGGGCTTGGCGGTCTCCTGCGCACCCTCGCCGGGATCGAGGGCATCGCCCGGCTGCGCTATACGACCTCGCACCCGCGCGACATGGACGACGACCTGATCGCCGCACATGCCGAGTTGCGGGCGCTGATGCCCTATCTGCATCTGCCGGTTCAGTCCGGCTCCGACCGCATCCTCAAGGCGATGAACCGGCGCCATAAGGCGGCGGACTATCTGCGCCTGCTCGACCGCATCCGGCACGCACGCCCCGACATCGCGCTCTCCGGCGACTTCATCGTCGGCTTCCCCGGCGAGACCGAGGCCGACTTCATGGATACGATGCGGCTGATCGAGGCGGTCTCCTACGCCTCGGCCTATTCGTTCAAATACTCGCCGCGGCCGGGCACGCCCGGCGCCGAGATGGACGGCCATGTGGACGAGGCGGTGAAGACGGAGCGACTGGAGCGCCTGCAGGGGCTGCTGCGCCACCAGCAGGGCGCCTTTGCCGACAGTCTCGTCGGTCGCAGCATCGAGGTTCTGGTCGAGAAGCCTGGGCGTCACCCCGGCCAGATCGTCGGCCGCTCGCCCTTCCTGCAGCCGGTGGTGCTGCCGGCCTCCGCCGGTGCCGTCGGCGACATCGTGGAAGCGCGCATCGCGTCCGCCAATCCGAACTCGCTGATGGCCGAAGGCGCGCCGCCCGCTCTGGCCGAGGCGATGCCGCTGAGGGCGATCGCATGAAGGCTGTGCGCGGGCCGATCCCCGCTTCCGGCGCCTCGGACATGGCGCATGTGGTCCTCGCCTTCGAGGACAACCGCCTCGCGAGCCGGCTGTTCGGCCAGTTCGACGAGAACCTGGCGCTGATCGAGCAGCGCCTGAGCATCGACGCGCGGGCACGCGGCAACAAGGTGGAGATCCGCGGCGACCAGATCGCCTGCGAGCAGGCGCGCCGCACGCTTGATTACCTCTACGGCCGTCTCCAGGCCGGCAACGAGATCCAGCCGTCCGATGTTGAGGGCGCCATCCGCATGGCGATCGCCGAGGGCGACCAGCTGATGCTGCCGACGCTGGAAAAGAAGGGCCGCATGTCGCTGGCACAGATCTCCACCCGGCGGCGCACCATTCATGCGCGCACGCCGACTCAGGACGCCTATATGCGGGCGATGGAGCGCTCCGAGCTCGTCTTCGGCGTCGGCCCGGCCGGCACCGGCAAGACCTATCTCGCCGTCGCCCATGCCGCGCAGCTGCTGGAGCGCGGGCAGGTCGACCGCATCATCCTGTCGCGTCCGGCCGTGGAGGCCGGCGAGCGCCTCGGCTTCCTGCCGGGCGACATGAAGGAAAAGGTCGATCCCTATCTGCGCCCGCTCTACGACGCGCTCTACGACATGATCCCGGCCGAGAAGGTGGAGCGCAACCTGGCTGCCGGGGCGATCGAGGTCGCGCCGCTCGCCTTCATGCGCGGACGCACGCTGGCCAATGCTGCCGTGATCCTCGACGAGGCGCAGAACACCACGACCATGCAGATGAAGATGTTCCTGACCCGTCTCGGCGAGAATGCCCGGATGGTGGTAACGGGCGATCCTTCGCAGGTTGATCTGCCGCCGGGCCAGAAGTCGGGTCTCGTCGAGGCGCTGCGCGTTCTGGACGGCGTCTCTAACGTCGTCACCGTCCGCTTCGAGGCCAAGGACGTCGTGCGCCATCCGCTCGTCCAGGCGATCGTCGAGGCTTATGAGGAGGATGCGACGCGTCAGCGCACGGCCGCCATCCCACCGCAGCTCTGATGGATCTGGCGGCGCGAAGTCCCGCCTATGAAGGCCTTGCGATCGAGCTTGCTGTCGAGGACGAGGGCTGGCACGACGCAGGTCTGGGCGACCTTGAAGCCTTTGCGCGCCGCTTTGTCGAGGCCGCGGCCCGCCGTGCCGGCGTGCCGGACGACGTCGAGACGGAGCTCTCCGTCACGCTGACGGGCGATGCGGCCGTGCAGGCTCTGAATGCCGAATGGCGCAACAAGGACCGGCCGACCAACGTCCTGTCCTTTCCGATCCGCCAGCTGCAGCCGGGCGAGCGCCCCGGCCCTCTGCTCGGCGATCTCGTGCTCGCCCGCGAGACGGTGGAGCGCGAGGCTGCGGCGGAAGACAAGCGCTTTGCCGACCATGCCGGTCATCTTCTTGTGCACGGCATGCTGCATCTTCTGGGCCACGACCATATCGATGACGAAACGGCCGATGCGATGGAAGCGTTGGAGATCGAAGCTCTTGCCGATCTCGGCATCGCCGATCCTTACGCCGACGCGCCGGAACACCTTTAAGCTCTTGAACGAACCATCAACGGTGAACGAGACGATGACCGACCTTTCCAATCCCGGCCGATCCAGCGCGGACACGGCTGCGCTGAGCCGGCCGGAGGCCGCCGGCGGCGACGAGCCGCCGTCCGTCGAGGACCGAAGTCGATCGACCGGGGAAGCGCGCGCCGAGCGCGGCTTCCTCGGGCAGCTCTTCCAGCGGCTGCGGCCGCGCGTGCCTCGGGCCGTGCGTGAGGAGCTTGCCGACGCACTGCTGCAGCCGGGCGTCGGCGAAGACGCGTTCTCCACCGAAGAACGCTCCATGCTGAACAATATCCTGCGCCTGCGCGAGATCAGGGTGGAGGACGTGATGGTGCCGCGCGCCGACGTCCATGCGCTCGACCTCGGCACCACGCTCGGCGAACTGATGGTGCAGTTCGAGTTTTACGGTCATTCGCGCATGCCGGTGTATGGCGACACGCTCGACGACGCGCGCGGCATGGTTCACATCCGGGACGTGCTGGCCCATCTGACCCGCACGGCCCGCACCGATGGCGGCGGCGGTTCCACCGACGAGATCGGCGACGTCACGCTCGATCTTCACCGCATCGACCTGACAGCCACCATCGAAGCAGCCGGACTGGTCCGCCCGGTGCTCTTCGTGCCGCCGTCAATGCCGGCCACCGAACTGATGGCGCGCATGCAGGCGACGCGCACCCAGATGGCCCTGGTCGTCGACGAGTATGGCGGCACCGATGGGCTCGTCTCGCTGGAAGACATCATCGAAATGGTCGTCGGCGACATTGAGGACGAGCACGACGACGAGGAAGCGATGATCGTACAGCGCGGCGAGGGCATCTTCTTTGCCGACGCGCGCGCCGAACTTGACGACCTGCGCGCCGCCATCGGCGACGATTTCGACATCGCGGACTACCTGGAGGAGTCCGACACGGTCGGCGGCCTGCTCTTCTCCGAGCTCGGACGCGTGCCGGCACGCGGCGAGGTGATCGAGGTCGTGCCGGGCTTTGCCTTCAAGGTGCTCGATGCAAGCCCCCGACGCGTGCGGCGCGTGAAGATCAGCCGCGTGCGACCGGGCGAGACGCGGCAGCGGCTTGCCGGAGGGCTTGCCGGCACGCCATGATGCCGGGCAGCCTCGCGAAAGCCTGATTGCTCAAGCAGCGACGATGATCTGCGCGAAGGGGACGCGCAGGCACGGTCGCGGGTGATGAGGCGCATCGTCTCGCCAGAGGGGATTTCGATGGATCGTATCGCTGCACGCATCTTGCTGCTCGAAGGCTGGCGCCGCGCGGCGCTGGCGTTTCTGGCGGGTGCTGTAGCGACCTTGGCGCTGCCGCCGGTGAACTTTCCGGCGGCGGGCTTCGTCAGCTTCCCGATCCTCGTTTGGCTCCTGGACGGCGCGGCCGGGCGCCCGGGGGCCGGCCCGCTGCGCCGGCTGATGCCGGCCTTCCGCATCGGCTGGATGTTCGGCTTCGGCTATTTCATCGCGGGCTTGTGGTGGCTCGGCGCGGCCATGCTGGTCGACGCCGCTGACTTTCTCTGGGCGATCCCCTTCGCCGTCCTGATCCTGCCGGCGATCCTCGCCATCTATTATGGCCTGGCCGCCGCACTGGCACGGTCGGTGTGGAGCGAGAATGCCGGGCGGCTGTTCTCGCTGGCTGCGGCCTTTGCCTTCTTCGAATGGGCGCGCGGGGTGCTCTTCACGGGCTTTCCTTGGAACGAGATCGGCATGATGGCGGCACCAGTGCCGCTTCTGATGCAGTCGGTCTCGGTGATCGGGCTGCACGGGCTCACCCTTGCCGCGATCTATGTCTATGCCAGCCCGGCCGTGATCATCGGCCGGCAGGGCCGCGCACCGGCGCTGCTGCTGGCGATGGCGCTCGTCGTCGCTCACGTCGGCTATGGTGTCATCCGTCTATCGACCGCGGAGACGGGCAGCGTCGATGGCGTGACCCTGCGCATCGTTCAGCCCAACATCGAGCAGACGCTGAAGTGGGACGAGGCCGAGGAGGAGCGCATCTTCGCGCGCCTTCTATCGCTGAGCGCCAGGCCGGCGGCTGCGGATGCCGCAGATGGCTCCCCGCCAGCGGCAAGAACGGGCAATGAGGCTGCGGCGGTGGCGCCCGGCGATGATGATGATGCAATGGCCGACACCACTGAAGCTGAAGGCGCGGCCGCGGCGCGCCGGCTGATCATCTGGCCGGAGACCGCCTTCCCCTTCCTCCTCACCCAGCGCCCCGACGCCATCACGCGCATCGCCGACATGCTGCAGCCGGGCGAGACGCTGATCGCCGGCGGCGTGCGGCTTGAGGCCCGCGACGACGGCGCGCGGCCGCTGGCCTACAACGCCGTCTATGTCATCGACGAGCGCGGGGAGATCATTGACGCGCGGGACAAGACCCATCTCGTTCCCTTTGGCGAGTATCTGCCGCTACAAGCCATCCTTCAGCGCTTCGGAATCAGTCAGATCGTCAAGATGCCGGGCGGCTTTTCGCCTGGCGCCGTCCGTTCGCCGGTGCCGCTCGATGATGCTCCGTCCTTTCTGCCGTTGATCTGCTACGAGATCATCTTCCCCGGCGAGATGGCGCTTCCGGCCGCGGGGGAACGCCCCGGCTTCATCGTCAACGTCACCAACGACGCCTGGTATGGACGCACGCCAGGCCCTTACCAGCATTTGCGGCAGGCGGAGCTCACCGCCGCCGCCTTTGGCCTGCCGCTGGTGCGTAGCGCCAACACTGGTATTTCAGTGGTTACGGACGGATATGGTCGCGTGATGGACGGGATGGCGCTCGGCTCCGGCGGTGCCTTCGAGACGGCTCTGCCGCACGCGCTTCCGGCAACCTTCTATGCCCATTTCGGCGATCGAATCTTCTGGGTGGCCGAGGCCGTTGCAGCCGTGCTCGCCGCGGCGTCTTTGTTGCGGTGGCGGCACCGGCGCGATTGACTCCTGCGATGAAGCAGGTACGCAGAGTCTGGCGAAAGCGGCGGCCTGGAGCGGCCTGGGGTGTTCCGTCGATGGAGGCCGCGTTCGTTCGTCAGCCAAGGGTCGGCTGCCCCGCCTCTCGTGACCCTGAATGAGCCGTTTGGGGACGCGCTGTGCCTGAGAACAAGAAGAAGCCCAATCCGGTTGATATGCATGTCGGCTCTCGGGTCCGGCTTCGCCGCACCATGCTTGGCATGAGCCAGGAGAAGCTGGGCGAAAGCCTCGGCATCACCTTCCAGCAGATCCAGAAATATGAGAAGGGCGCCAACCGGGTCGGCGCCAGTCGGCTGCAGCGGATTGCCGAAGTGCTGAGCGTGCCCGTCGCCTATTTCTTCGATGGTCTGTCGGGCACGGGCGAGGCGCAGTCCGGCCTCAGCGAAGCCGGAGGCGGTGAATATGTCGCGGACTTCATGTCTTCCAACGAAGGGCTGCAACTCAGCCGGGCCTTCGCGCGCATCGCTGACCCGCGCGTGAGGCGGCGGCTGATCGAGCTGGTCCGAGCGCTCGGCGACCGCGACGATCCGGAGCCGCCGACGCGGTAGAGGTGCGGGATTTAAGCCATTTCGAGGGCTATATGGCCGCCATGAGTCGCAAATTTTTGCTTGACGGACCCGCGCGCGGACTTCAAACGGACTTTCTGGCGCGGGGGCGCCGGTAGAGGGACTGTCCCGGATCTTCGTCTTCGGCAGTAGGCCGCGGCACCGTCGCGGTGATGCAACGGTATGGTCGTGCCGCTCCGCCGATGGAGCGGCGTGAAACAAGAGAGCACCCATGGCGCGCAGCAATTACCTCTTTACCAGCGAGAGCGTTTCCGAAGGTCATCCGGATAAGGTCTGCGACCGGATCTCGGACGAGATCCTCGACCTCTTCTACAAAGAGGCCAAGAAGGCCGGCATGGACGCTTCCCAGGTCCGTCTCGGTTGCGAGACGCTGGCGACGACCAACTATGTCTGCATCGCCGGTGAGGTCCGCGGGCCGCTCGACGAGAAGAAGATGAAGTCGAAGGTCAAGTCGATCGCGCGCCGCGCGATCCGCGACATCGGCTATGAGCAGGACGGCTTCCACTGGAAGACCGCCAAGATCGACGTGCGTCTGCATGCGCAGTCGGTCGACATCGCGCAGGGCGTCGACGAGGCCGGCAACAAGGATGTCGGTGCGGGCGATCAGGGCATCATGTTCGGCTATGCCTGCCGTGAGACGCCGGAGCTGATGCCGGCGCCGATTTACTACGCGCACAAGATCCTCGAGCTCCTGACGAAGTACCGCAAGTCCGGCGAGCGCGGCTGCGAGAAGCTCGGTCCCGATGCCAAGAGCCAGGTCACCGTCCGCTACGAGGACGGCAAGCCGGCCGGCGTCACCCAGATCGTCCTGTCGACGCAGCATCTCGACGAGTCCATGACCTCGGACGACGTGCGCAAGATCGTCGAGCCGATCATCCGCGAGGCGCTGGGCGATCTGTCCGTCGACGAGGACTGCCAGTGGCACATCAACCCGACCGGCAAGTTCCTGATCGGCGGGCCTGACGGCGACACCGGCCTGACCGGCCGCAAGATCATCGTCGACACCTATGGCGGCGCGGCTGCCCATGGCGGCGGTGCCTTTTCCGGCAAGGATCCGACCAAGGTCGACCGTTCGGCCGCCTATGCCGCGCGCTACCTCGCCAAGAACGTCGTTGCGGCCAAGCTCGCCGACCGCTGCACCATTCAGCTCGCCTATGCCATCGGCGTTGCCGAGCCGCTGTCGATCTATGTCGACTTCCACGGCACCGGCAAGGTCGAGGAGGCCAAGCTCGAGGAGGCTCTGCGCGGGATCATGGATCTGACGCCGCGCGGCATCCGCGAGCATCTGCAGCTCAACCGCCCGATCTACGCCCGCACCTCCGCCTATGGCCATTTTGGCCGCAAGGCCGGCCGCGACGGCTCCTTCTCCTGGGAGAAGACCGATCTCGTCGCCAAGCTGAAGGCGGCCGTCGCCGCCTGAGCTGCTTCAAGCACGCGAGACCGCCCGGATGCGGAGTCGATCGATGACGGCGGCGGCTGTGCATCCCACCCGCTCGCGCGAGGCCTTTTTCGGGCGGGTCAAGGGACCCGCTCTCAGGCCGCGGCAGGCAGCGCTGTTCGAAACGCACCTGCCGCAACTCGCGGTCGACCTGTCGCAGCCGGCGGGCGATCTCGCCGCATGGTTTCCCGTTCCGGTCAGGGAAGTCCGGCTTGAGATCGGCTTTGGCGGCGGCGAGCATCTTCACCGCGAGGCCGGCCGCTTTCCCGATATCGGCTTCATCGGCGTCGAGCCTTTCGTCAACGGCATGGCCAAGATGCTGGTGGCATTGGAGGAGACGCCGCGTCCGAACCTGCGCCTGTTCCCCGACGACGCCACCATGCTGCTGGACTGGCTGCCGCAGGCGAGCATCGCCGCGATCGACCTCTTCTATCCCGATCCCTGGCCGAAGCGCCGCCACTGGAAGCGCCGCTTCGTCAATCCGACCAATCTCGATCGCTTCGCCCGCGTGCTGAAGCCGGGCGGCCGATTCCGCTTCGCCTCCGACATCGACACCTATGTGAACTGGACGCTGCTGCACTGCCGCGACCATGAGGCGTTTACCTGGATCGCAGGCGCGGCGGCGGACTGGCACACACCCTATGAGGCATGGCCGGGCACACGCTACGAAGCCAAGGCGATTCGCGAAGGTCGCCGCCCGGCCTATCTGACCTTCAGGCGCAGCTGAAGCATTCCGGCAGCGGCGTTGCTGTGACGACCGTCGCATACTCCGGCGGGTTGAAAGCTGCCCCGTTCCGGCGTATATGCGGATGAAATTCTCTGCGATGCGATCGTGAGAGTGGGTCCTGCCGGTCCCGCTCTTTTTTGTTAACAGGGGTAGGGTGTCGACCGCGCCCCTCCCACGAGCTGCCCCTTCCATGGCAGCGGCATCGGCAGAATCATTCGCTGAACCGGCTACGTCCGGACGTGGAGAGCTGAGCCATCGTGACTGCCGCCGACAAGCGTATCGTGACCGAGGAAGGGCTTGAAGCCCGCGTTGCCGCCATCATCGAGCCGGTGATCGAGCAGCTCGGCTACCGGCTGGTGCGTGTGCGCGTCTCGGGGCTGAACGGCATGACGCTGCAGATCATGGCCGAGCGGCCGGACGGCACGATGACAGTCGAGGACTGCGAGGCTGTCTCGCGTGGCATTTCGCCGGTGCTCGATGTCGACGACCCGATCGACAAGGCGTATCATCTGGAAGTGTCCTCGCCCGGGATCGACCGGCCGCTGGTGCGGCGTGGCGATTTCGAGGCCTGGACCGGCCATCTCATGAAGCTCGAGACGAACCGTCTGGTGGAGGGCCGCAAGCGCTATCGCGGCAAGGTCGTCGGCGTCTCGGATGACGGTATTCGCATCGACCGTGATCAGCCCGGCTATGGCGAAGCGGCGAGCGTCGATATCCCGTTCGAGGCGATCGGCGAGGCGCGGCTGATCCTCACCGACGATCTCATCGATGCGGCGCTGAAGGCCGACAAGGCGGCGCGCCGCGCCAGGGCTGCGGCTGATGGCGGCGAGACCGTCGATCCCGATGAGGCGCCCGAGCAGGACGCATCGACGTAACGGGTCCGCTCGAGCGGACGCGAAAGACATGTGGAGCCGCCGGTGGCGGCAGGAGCCGACAAGCCGCAACGAGGGCGGCGCCGGCCCGCATCAGGAGAGAAACAGATGGCAGTCAGTGCGAACCGGCTCGAGCTTCTGCAGATCGCGGATGCCGTCGCGCGGGAGAAGTCGATCGACCGCGAGATCGTCATCGAAGCCATGGCCGACGCCATCCAGAAGGCGGCTCGCTCGCGCTACGGCCAGGAAACCAACATCCGCGTCGACATCAACACCAAGACCGGCGAGATGAAGCTGCAGCGGCTCCTCGAAGTGGTCGAGGACGTCGAGGATCCCGCGACGCAGATCTACCTCGATCTCGCCCGGGACAAGAACCCCGATGCCGAGCCGGGTGACTTCATCGCCGAGCAGCTGCCGCCGATGGACTTCGGTCGCATCGCCGCGCAGTCGGCCAAGCAGGTCATCGTGCAGAAGGTGCGCGAGGCCGAGCGCGACCGGCAGTACGAGGAGTTTCACGACCGCGTCGGCGAGATCGTGAACGGTACGGTCAAGCGCGTCGAATACGGCAATGTGATCGTCGATCTCGGCCGCGGCGAGGGCATCATCCGGCGCGACGAGCAGATCCCGCGCGAACTGTTCCGCTATGGTGACCGCGTGCGCGCCTATGTCTACGACGTGCGCCGTGAGCAGCGGGGGCCGCAGATCTTCCTGTCGCGCACCCATCCGCAGTTCATGGCCAAGCTCTTCACCATGGAAGTGCCGGAGATCTACGACGGCATCATCGAGATCAAGTCGGTCGCCCGCGATCCCGGCTCCAGAGCCAAGATCGCCGTCGTCTCGCGCGACTCCTCGGTCGATCCCGTCGGCGCCTGCGTCGGTATGCGCGGCTCGCGCGTCCAGGCGGTCGTCGGCGAGCTGCAGGGCGAGAAGATCGACATCATCCCCTGGTCGCCCGATGCGGCTAGCTTCCTAGTCAACGCTCTTCAGCCGGCGGAAGTCGCCAAGGTTGTGCTCGATGAAGATGCCGAGCGCATTGAAGTCGTGGTTCCCGATGACCAGCTATCTCTTGCGATCGGACGCCGCGGCCAGAACGTGCGCCTCGCCTCGCAGCTGACCGGCTGGGATATCGACATCCTGACGGAGCAGGAGGAATCCGAGCGCCGCCAGAAGGAGTTCCAGGAGCGCTCCGAGCTCTTCATGGAAGCGCTGAACGTCGACGAGATGGTGGGCCAGCTGCTCGCCTCCGAGGGCTTCACCAGCGTCGAGGAAGTGGCCTACGTCGAAGCCGACGAGGTCGCCGCCATCGAGGGCTTCGACGAGGATACGGCTGTCGAGATCCAGTCCCGCGCCAAGGAGTTCCTGGATCGCCGCGAAGCGGAGCTCGATGCGCAGCGCAAGGAGCTTGGCGTCGAGGACGACCTGCGCGAGATCGACGGGCTGACCACCGCGATGCTGGTCGCCCTCGGCAAGGACGGCGTGAAGAATGTCGAGGATTTCGCCGGCTGCGCGGCCGATGACCTCATCGGCTGGAGCGAACGCAAGGACGGCGAGACCAAGCGCTATCCGGGCTCGCTGTCGGAGTTCGAGGTGTCGCGCGCCGATGCCGAGGCGATGATCATCCA
Source organism: Mangrovicella endophytica (assembly GCF_002893625.1). GTDB lineage: Bacteria > Pseudomonadota > Alphaproteobacteria > Rhizobiales > Rhizobiaceae > Mangrovicella > Mangrovicella endophytica. The sequence goes on from NZ_PKMZ01000003.1 coordinate 394,020, forward strand.
GGCCCGCCTGAAGGCCGGCTGGATCACGCAAGAGGATTTGGCCAATCAGGCCGAGGGTGACGAGGATGGCGAGGGCGCCGGCGAGGCGGCCTGACCGGAGCATAGAGGATATGGCGGAGGCGGAGCACGAGACGGACGGGGAGGACGGCGTGAACGGGCGTATGTGTATCGTGTCGCGCCGCAGCCTGCCCGCCGAAGCGCTGATCCGCTTCGTTGCCGCGCCTGACGGTGCGGTGGTACCGGACCTGAAGCGGCGTCTGCCGGGGCGAGGTGCCCATGTGGAGCTGAAGCGGGACGCGGTCGATCTGGCGGTGAAGCGTCGGCTGTTCGGCCGGGCGCTGAAGCGCGAGGTGACGGCGGCCGAGACGCTGGGAGCCGATCTCGATGCTCTGCTGGCCCGGTCGGCGCTTGGCGCGCTCGGCCTTGCCCGCAAGGCGCGGCAGCTCGTGACCGGCGCCTCGAAGGTGGATGCGGCGATCCGCTCCGGCAAGGCGATCGCCGTCCTCCATGCGGTGGACGGAGCCGCTGACGGGGTGCGCAAGATGGACGCGGCGAGGCGGGCCGCCGTGGCTTCGGGAGCCGGAGCCACACCCGCCTACCGGTCGTTTACCGCTGCCGAAATGGGTTTGGCATTGGGCGGCGAGAATGTGATACATGCAGCCGTCCTTGCCGGTGACGCGGGTTCGGCCTGCCTGAAGCGCCTTGAGGCGCTGGAGAGTTACCGGGGCGAAAGCTCCGACGCGACGACATTGGACGGCGGCGCCGGCGACGCCGACCGTAATCACGTCGCATCAGACATGATGGCGGAGCCGACCTCGCATGAGGCTCCTGGCACGGATGAAAGGTGCGGGATCGACCCCGCACAGGAAGCGGAAGCGTAAATGAGCGATACGAAGTCCGGCGACGACAAGACGTTGAGCGTCAATACGAAGAAGACCCTGACCCTGAAGCGTGGCGGCATCGAGCAGTCGACGGTTCGGCAGAACTTCTCGCATGGGCGCACGAAGAACGTCGTCGTGGAGACCAAGAAGCGCCGCATCGCAAAGCCCGAGGACGCCAAGGAGGTCGCAAGCCCCTCGGTGGCTGCGGGTCTGCGTCCGCAGACGCCTGCGCCTGCAGCGCCTGCACCGCGTCCGGCTGCGCCGCAGCCGGCACCGGCCGCTTCAGCGCCCGCCGCTCCCGCGGCCGTGGCACCAGAGCCTGCTCCGCGCGCCGCCGCTCCTGCGCCGCAGCCGGCTCCTGCCCCTGCTGCCCCGGCCGCGCCGCAGCCGGCTCCCGTGGCCGCCGCACCGTCTGCCCCCGCGCCAGCCGCTCCAAGCGTGACGCCGCCGGCCGCACCGGCCCCGTCGGCACCGTCCGCCGCTGCGCCGACGCCGGCTCCGGCAACGCCTGCTTCGGCAGCGCCGGTCCCGGCACCGGCGCCGGCACCTCAGGCCGCCGCACCGCAGGCCGCTGCACCGGTCGAGGCTTCCCGTCCGGTCGAGACGCCGTCGGCCCCGGCCGCCGCCCCGGCAGTGCCGGCGCAGCGCGCCACACCGGCGGCATCAGCCGGCGTCCGCCCGGCTGCCCCGGCAGCCGGTGCCTCCTCCGGCCAGCCGAGCCGCGTCGATGGTCCGCGTCCGTCCGCTGGCGCAGGTCAGCCGCAGCGTCCGGGCGCACCGCGTCCCGGTCAGCCGCCGGTCCAGGGTCGCGGCGCGCCGCAGGGCGGCCGTCCCGGCCAGGCCCCGAGTGGCGGCCAGGGTCGCCCGGGCGGGCGTGACGATCGTCGTCCGGCACAGCCGGGCGCCCGCCAGCCGCGTGGCGCCGTCCTCAGCGACCTGTCGTCGCGCGAGATGGATGCCCGCCGCCGTGCTCTTGAGCTCGCCCGCCAGCGCGAGGTCGAGGATCGTCGTCTGTTCCTGGAGGCCGAAGCCCGTCGGACCGCCGAGGACGAGCGTCGCCGCCGCGAGCGCGAGGAAAGCGAGCGCCGTCAGGCCGAGGAGAACGCCCGCCTCGAGGCTGAAACCGCCGCGCGCCGCAAGGCCGAGGCGGAGGCTGAGCGCCGTCAGCAGACGGCGGCCGCCGAAGCCGAGAGCGATCCTGCCCGTGCCGCCCGTGGTGCCGAAGTGCGCCGCCGTCCGGGTGCCGATGAGGAAGAGGGCGCGCGCCGCGGCCCGCTCGGCGCCCTGTCGCGCCGTCCTGGTGCGGCCAAGGTGGAAGCGCCCAAGCCCGCCCGCCCCGACAAGGGCGCCGATGAACGCCGCCGCGGCAAGCTGACGCTCGACCGCGCGCTGACCTCGGAAGAGGGCGCTCGTGGACGCTCGCTGTCGTCGATCCGTCGGCGTCAGGAGAAGTTCAAGCGCTCGCAGCAGAACCAGCAACGCGAGAAGATTGCCCGCGAAGTGATCATTCCAGAAACCATCAGCATCCAGGAACTCGCCAACCGCATGTCGGAGCGAGCCGTCGACGTCATCAAGTTCCTGATGAGCCAGGGCCAGATGATGAAGCCGGGCGACATCATCGACACCGATCTCGCCGAGCTGATCGCCAGCGAATTCGGCCATACGGTGAAGCGTGTCGCGGCCTCGGACGTCGAGGAAGGCATCTTCAACGTCGCCGACGATCCGGAAAAGCTGGTCTCGCGGCCGCCGGTGGTCACCATCATGGGTCACGTCGACCACGGAAAGACGTCGCTTCTCGACGCCATCCGCAAGACCAACGTCGTGTCCGGGGAGGCCGGCGGCATCACGCAGCACATCGGCGCCTATCAGGTCGAGCACGACGGCAGCAAGATCTCCTTCATCGACACTCCGGGCCACGCCGCCTTCACGGCGATGCGTGCCCGCGGCGCCCAGGTGACGGATATCGCGGTGCTGGTGGTGGCTGCGGATGACAGCGTCATGCCGCAGACGATCGAGTCGATCAGCCACGCCAAGGCGGCGGGCGTTCCGATCATTGTTGCCATCAACAAGATCGACAAGCCGTCGGCCGATGCGACCAAGGTCCGCACGCAGCTGCTGCAGCACGAGGTCTTCGTGGAATCGATGGGCGGCGACGTCCTCGACGTCGAGGTCTCCGCGCTGAAGGGCACCAACCTCGACAAGCTGCTGGAGACGATCCTGCTGCAGGCCGAGGTGCTGGAGCTGAAGGCCGATCCCGACCGCACTGCCGAGGGCGCCGTCATCGAGGCGCAGCTTGACCGCGGCCGCGGTCCGGTGGCGACCGTGCTCGTTCAGTCCGGCACGCTGAAGCAGGGCGATATCATCGTCGCCGGCGACGTCTGGGGCAAGGTGCGCGCACTGGTCGACGACCAGGGCAAGCAGCTGAAGCAGGCCGGCCCGTCCATGCCGGTCGAGGTTCTCGGCCTGTCGGGCACCCCGCAGGCGGGCGACCGCTTTGCCGTGGTGACCAGCGAGGCGCAGGCCCGCGAGATCGCGGACTACCGTCAGCGTCTGACCCGCGAGAAGCAGGTGGCCAAGAATGCCGGCCAGCGCGGCTCGCTCGAGCAGATGATGTCGCAGCTGCAGGACACCGGCCTCAAGGAGTTCCCGCTCGTCATCAAGGGCGACGTGCAGGGCTCGATCGAGGCGATCCAGGGTGCGCTCGACAAGCTTGGGACGGACGAGGTGCGGGCGCGCATCGTTCATTCGGGCGCCGGCGCCATCACTGAATCGGACATCGCGCTGGCGGCGGCCTCGAATGCCGCGATCATCGGCTTCAACGTCCGGGCGAACACCCAGGCGCGACAGGCCGCCGAGCGCGACGGCATCGAGATCCGCTACTACAACATCATCTACGACCTCGTGGATGACGTGAAGCAGGCGATGTCGGGTCTGCTGTCGCCGGAGCGTCGCGAGACCTTCCTCGGCAATGCGGAGATCCTCGAGGTCTTCCACATCACCAAGGTCGGCAAGGTCGCGGGCTGCCGTGTCACGGAAGGGCGCGTCGAGCGCGGGGCGGGCGTCCGCCTCATCCGCGACAACGTCGTCATTCACGAGGGCACGCTCAAGACGCTCAAGCGCTTCAAGGACGAAGTGTCGGAGGTCGTCGGCGGTCAGGAATGCGGTATGGCCTTCCAGAACTACGAGGACATCCGCGAAGGCGACGTCATCGAGTGCTTCCGCGTCGAGCACGTCGCGCGCACGCTCTGATCGACGCCGCAAAAGCCTAAGACAGGACTTGGAAGCCCGGCGGCGACGCCGGGCTTCGTCCTTGCGGGCGCTTCGCAAGGAAAGGCGACCATGGCCAAACATCGTGGGACGACCAAAGGCCCCTCCCAACGCCAGCTCTCCGTCGGCGAGACCGTCCGTCACGCGCTGACGGCGGTCCTGCAGCGCGGTGAACTCCGCGATCCGCTGCTCGAAAATGCGGTGATCTCGGTCTCCGAAGTGCGGATGTCGCCCGACCTGAAGCTCGGTACCGCCTATGTCACCGTGCTCGGCCAGACCGATGTCGAGCCGTTCATCGAGGCGTTGAACCGCAATGCCCGCTATCTCCGCGGCCGGCTGACGCCGGCCCTCCGCCAGATGAAGTACATGCCCGACATTCGTTTCAGAACCGACACCTCCTTCGACAACTTCGCCAAGATCGATCAGCTGCTGCGTTCGCCCGAGGTCCAGCGCGACCTCGACCATGAGGACGACGACGGGGACGAACGCTGATGGCGCGGCAGGGACGCAAGCCGAAGGGCCGGCCGATCTCCGGCTGGATCGTCCTCGACAAGCCGAAGGGCATGGGCTCGACCGACGCCGTCGCCAAGCTGAAATGGCTGTTCTTCGCCCAGAAGGCGGGACACGCCGGCACGCTCGATCCGCTGGCCTCGGGCATGCTGCCGATCGCCTTCGGCGATGCGACGAAGACGGTGCCCTTCGTCATGGACGGGCGCAAGATCTACCGCTTCACCGTGCGCTGGGGTGCCGAGACGACCACCGACGACACCGAGGGACCGGTGACTGAAAGCTCGCCGGAGCGTCCGAGCGAGGCCGAGATCCGGGCGCTCCTGCCGGACTACCATGGCGAGATCACCCAGGTGCCGCCGCGCTTCTCCGCCATCAAGATCGATGGCGCGCGCGCCTATGATCTTGCCCGCGAGGGTGAGGTGGTCGAGATCGCGGCGCGTGGCGTCACCGTCCATCGCCTCGACCTCGTCGACATTCCCGACGCCGACACGGCGGTCTTCGAAGCGGAATGCGGCAAGGGCACCTATGTGCGTGCCATTGCCCGCGACCTCGGGCGCGACCTCGGCTGCTTCGGCCATGTCGTCGATCTGCGCCGTCTTGCCGTCGGCGCCTTCGACGAGGACGACCTCGTGTCGCTGGAGGATCTGGAGTCCGCCGCCGACGAAGGCCGCGAAGAGCTGGATGCCGAGGCGGTCGAGTCGGGGGCGCGGGCGCGCGTCGTCGATTTCGGCGCCCTCGACGAATACATCCTCGATCCGGCCCTGGCGCTCTCGGACCTTTATGAGGTGCCGCTCTCGGACGAGCAGGAGCGCCGGGTGCTCTCCGGCAATCCCGTGCTGCTGCGCGGGCGCGATGCGCCGGCCTTCTGCGACGAAGCCTATGCCACGGGCAAGGGTCGCCTCGTTGCGCTCGGCTCGATCGACCAGGGCTCCTTCCACCCTAAGCGGGTCTTCGGCGGCAGGGGGTGAGGCGTCGTCATTGCCCGGTCGTTAGCCCTACGGAATGGTTGGGCTCGCTCGGCTGGTAATTCCCGGCGATCTCGACTATATCCGCGCCAGCGCCGGGCGGCATCGACCGCCCCTGCGCCTACATGGCCCCTGCTGGACGACATCCCGGCTCGGGCGACCCGACCCTCAGACATCATGAAAGGGCTCTCCGATGTCGATCACTGCCGAGCGCAAGGCTGCGCTTCTGAAGGAATACGCTACCAAGGAAGGCGATACCGGCTCCCCCGAGGTGCAGGTCGCGCTTCTCTCCGAGCGCATTTCGAATCTGACCGAGCATTTCAAGGGCCACAAGAAGGACAACCACTCCCGTCGTGGCCTTCTGAAGATGGTATCCCAGCGCCGCCGTCTCCTCGACTATCTCAAGGACAAGGAAGAGGCGCGCTACCAGACCCTGATCGAGCGCCTCGGACTGCGCCGCTAAGGAACGATCACGGCAGCCGGCGGACGCTCAACGTCCGCCGGCGCCATTTTTCAGGCCTCCGCCGAATGAGCGGCGGCCGCCACTGCCCCGGTCCTGCCTTTTGCAGGATCTTGAACCGAACGGTCATGGGGCAGGATTGCCGGAGGCTTCCGGGTGCTGGCCGTGCGTCGTCGACGCCGCGCCGCCGCCGAGATCGATGCGAAGCCCCCCGCCGTCTTGCCCATGACGCGTTCCATCGAAGACTGCGCTCCGCATGAGCCGAACGGCCGCGGAGCCGCGCAGCAAAGGTACGCACATGTTCAACACGCACAAGGTCGAGATCGAGTGGGCCGGACGGCCGCTGACGCTCGAAACCGGCAAGATCGCCCGCCAGGCCGACGGCGCCGTCCTCGCCACCTATGGCGAGACCACGGTTCTCGCCACCGTCGTTTCCGAGAAGCAGCCCAAGCCCGGCTTCGACTTCTTCCCCCTGACCGTCAACTACCAGGAAAAGGCCTTCGCGGCTGGCAAGATCCCCGGCGGCTACTTCAAGCGCGAGGGACGCCCGAGCGAGAACGAGACGCTGGTCTCGCGCCTGATCGACCGTCCGATCCGTCCGCTCTTTGCCGAAGGCTACAAGAACGACACGCAGGTCGTCGTCACCGTCCTGCAGCATGACCTCGAGAACAACCCGGACGTTCTCGCCATGGTCGCCGCTTCCGCGGCCCTGACGCTCTCCGGCGTTCCCTTTATGGGCCCGATCGGCGGCGCCCGGGTCGGCTTCATCAACGGCGAGTACAAGCTGAACCCGCATGTCGACGAAATGGCCGAGTCCAAGCTCGACCTCGTCGTCGCCGGTACGCAGGACGCCGTGCTGATGGTCGAGTCCGAGGCCAAGGAGCTCGACGAAGAGACGATGCTCGGTGCCGTGATGTTCGGCCACCGCGGCTTCCAGCCGGTGATCGACGCGATCATCAAGCTCGCCGAGCATGCGGCCAAGGAGCCGCGCGAGCACGTGACGCCGGACTATGCCGAGCTCGAGAAGGAAATCCTCGGCGTTGCCGAGGCCGACCTGCGCGACGCCTACAAGATCACCGACAAGCAGGCCCGCTACAAGGCGGTCGACGCCGCCAAGGCCAAGGTCACGCAGCATTTCCTGCCCGAGGGCGCCACGGATCTGCGCTGGACCAAGGAGCAGGTCGGCGCGGTCTTCAAGGAGCTGCAGGCGAAGATCGTCCGCTGGAACATCCTCGACACCGGCAGCCGCATCGACGGCCGCGACCTCAAGACGGTCCGCAAGATCGTCGCCGAGGCCGGCGTCCTGCCGCGCACCCACGGTTCGGCGCTGTTCACCCGCGGCGAGACGCAGGCGCTGGTCGTCGCGACGCTCGGCACTGGCGAGGACGAGCAGTATGTCGATAGCCTGACCGGCACCTACAAGGAGACCTTCCTCCTCCACTACAACTTCCCGCCCTACTCGGTCGGTGAGACCGGCCGCATGGGTTCGCCCGGCCGCCGCGAGATCGGCCATGGCAAGCTTGCCTGGCGCGCGATCCGCCCGATGCTGCCGGCCAAGGAGCAGTTCCCCTACACGCTGCGCGCCGTCTCCGAGATTACCGAGTCGAACGGCTCGTCCTCCATGGCGACCGTCTGCGGCACCTCGCTGGCGCTGATGGATGCGGGCGTTCCGCTGACGCGTCCGGTGGCCGGCATCGCCATGGGCCTGATCAAGGAAGAGGAGCGCTTCGCGGTTCTCTCCGACATCCTCGGCGACGAGGACCATCTCGGCGACATGGACTTCAAGGTGGCTGGCACGGAGCAGGGCATCACCTCGCTCCAGATGGACATCAAGATCCAGGGCATCACCGAGGAGATCATGAAGATCGCCCTCGGGCAGGCCAAGGACGGACGTATCCACATCCTCGGCGAGATGAACAAGGCGCTGGGTTCGGCCCGTGCCGAGCTCGGCGAGTTCGCCCCGCGCATCGAGGTCATGCAGATCCCGACCGACAAGATCCGCGACGTGATCGGCTCCGGCGGCAAGGTGATCCGCGAGATCGTCGAGAAGACCGGCGCCAAGATCAACATCGAGGACGATGGCACGATCAAGATCGCCTCGTCGTCCGGCAAGGAGATCGAGGCGGCCAAGAAGTGGATCCACTCCATCGTGGCCGAGCCGGAGATTGGCGAGATCTACGAGGGCACGGTGGTGAAGACCGTCGAGTTCGGCGCCTTCGTCAACTTCTTCGGCTCGCGTGACGGCCTCGTACACATCTCGCAGCTGGGTTCCGGCCGCGTCGCCAAGACGACCGACGTCGTCAAGGAAGGCCAGAAGGTCTGGGTCAAGCTGATGGGCTTCGACGAGCGCGGCAAGGTGCGCCTCTCCATGAAGGTCGTCGATCAGGCGACCGGCGAGGAGATCAAGAAGGGCGCCGAGGACGACGCCGCCTGAGCGGCATCGCCACCGCAGTCTTCAGGAAGGGCCGGGGCGGCAACGCTCCGGCCCTTTTCGTTTAGTCCTGGGCAAAGTCGGCAGCGCCGCTGGAGCGCATCGCGTCGCGCGACCAGCCCCCAACCTCTGGCGCGATGCTTCAGCCATTGACGTCGCCTGACCCGATGCGCCTCTTGCATGCGCCGACTGGCTATGGGGTAACTGTCGCATGCGCCTCATCCTGATCCCCGCCTTCGCCTGCGACGCGCGCCTGTATGGCAGCCTGATCGAGTTGCTGCGCGGCGACTATGACTGTGCCGTCGTGATCCCCGCCGAGCCCACGATGGAGGCTTGTGCCGCCGCGGCCCTGGCCGAAGCGGGTGAGGGGCCGTTCATTGTCTGCGGCACCTCCTTCGGCGGCCATGTGGCGCGTGAGATGGCCTTCGCCGCGCCGGACAGGATTGCCGGGCTGATCGTGATGGGCGCCGGCGCCGGCGCACCAGCATCGCAGGCCGTCTATGACGAACGCCACGCGGCGATCGAGAATGGCCGGGCCGGCGAGATGCTGGAGACGATGGCTCGCGCCATCGTGTTCGAGGAGGAGGGGCGCGGCGAGGCCGCGGCTGACATGTTCCGGGCCATGGCGGCGGCAGCCGACCCCGCGGTGCTCCTGGCGCAGAATGCCGCGCTGGCCCGCCGTCCGGACCGCCGGGACGATGTCGCGCGCCTTGCCTGCCGCACGCTGCTGATCTGGGGCGAAGAAGACCGCTTCTCACCGCCCGCCGACGGCGCCGACATGGCCGCGCGGATGGTGCAGGCCGAGTATGTGACCTTGACCGATTGCGGCCACCTGCCGAGCCTGGAAGCGCCGATGCGCGTCGCCGCCGAGATCCGCCGCGTCTTCGTCCCCAGCGGACGCGGCGGCACGCTCGCCTAAGCGATGAGAGCCCGTGCAGCTCTCACAAGGTCGGCAGCGATTGGCTCCGCTGTGCCGACGGCGGCAGGCCGGCGGCGATGAGCTACGTCCTGCGCCTCCTGGCTGCCCTTCTCTTCGGCTTCGTCGCCAGCCAGTCGGCCGAATTCACCCAGCAGTATCTGCAGCGGCTCGGCGGCGCCGCGGACGAGCTCAGGCGGATCGTCCAGCGCTTCGACGAAGGCGCGGCCAGCCTTGGTCTGTCGCGTCAGCAGGCGGTGGGCCGGCTGGTCGCCAATCCGGATGCGATCGCGGTGCGCCAAGGCGAGGAGGCTGTGCTGACCGCCGGGCGCTATGCCGATGTCGAGCGACGTTATCGGACCTTGCGCGAGGCCGCGCCGCTGCAGCGTCCGTTCCTGGCCCTGTCCGATCCTGATTGGGATATGCTCAGCCGCACCGGCGAGGATTACCGCCCGGCACTGCCGGTGACGATGGAAGGCGTGGTGCTGACACTTGCCGGCTTTGCGCTCGGCTGGGCGGCGGGCGCCGGCGCCGCCGGGACCCGGCACATGCTGCGCCGCCGCCGCCTGCGGCGGAAGGCGGCTGCCGAGGGCACGTCGACGCCGAACTGAGGCAAGCAGAACGGGCGGCCGAACGCGTCAGCCGGCGCACCGGCCGTCGCGCAGCGGCCTGCTATGGCTGCTCGCTTATTTGGTATCGGATGCCGCGTCGTCGCTGTCGGCCGATCCTTCACCGGCGATCTCGGCGCGGCGTTCCTGCGCCTTCAGCTCGTCGAGGGCCGGCATCGACATGATGTTGTAGCCGCTGTCGACATAGTGGATTTCGCCGGTGACGCCGTTGGCGAGCTCCGACAGGAGGTAGAGCGTCGAGTTGCCGACCTCCTGGATGGTGACGTTGCGGCGCATCGGTGCATTGCGGCGCTGATAGTTGAACATCAGCCGGGCGTCGGAGACGCCGGCGCCGGCGAGCGTGCGCACCGGTCCGGCCGAGACCGCGTTGACGCGGATGTTGCGCGGCCCGAAGTCGGCGGCGAGATAGCGAACGGACGCCTCCAGCGCAGCCTTGGCAACGCCCATGACGTTGTAGTTCGGCATGACGCGCATCGAGCCGTCGAAGGTCAGCGTCACCAGCGACCCGCCATTGTCCATGATGTCGACGGCCCGGCGCGCGATCTCCGTAAAGGAGAAGCAGGAGATCAGCATGGTGCGGGTGAAGTTCGCCCGGGTGGTGTCGGCGTAGAGGCCCTTCAGCTCGCTCTTGTCGGAGAAAGCGATGGCGTGGACGAGGAAGTCGATCGTGCCCCAGCGCTCCTTCAGCGTCTTGAACACGCCATCCACGCTTTCGATGTCCTCGACGTCGCAGGGGATGATGAGGTCGGAGCCGAGCTCGGCGGCAAGCGGACGCACGCGGCGCCCGAAGGCCTCGCCCTGGTAGGTCAGCGCCACCTGGGCGCCCTGGTTCGCCAGCGCCTTGGCGGCGCCCCACGCAATGGAATTGTGGTTCGCGACACCCATCACGAGGCCGCGCTTGCCCTTCATCAGATCGCCCATGGTGCCCCCGGCTCTCTCAGTCCGTCACGCGCTGGAACACCAGCGATGCGTTGGTGCCGCCGAAGCCGAAGGAGTTCGACAGAACCCGGTCGAGCCTGACGTCGTCGATCCGCTCGCGCACGATTGGTATGTCTGAGAACTCAGGGTCGAGCTCGTCGATATGGGCGCTCTTGGCGATGAAGTTGTTCTTCATCATCAGGATCGAGTAGATCGCCTCCTGAACGCCGGTCGCGCCCTGGCTATGGCCAGTCAGCGACTTCGTTCCGGAGATCGGCGGAATATCGGCGCCGAAGACTTCCCGGATCGCCTGGATTTCCATGCGGTCGCCGACCGGAGTCGAGGTCGCATGCGGGTTGATGTAGTCGATCGGCCCGTCCAGGCCGGCCAGCGCCATCTGCATGCAACGCACCGCGCCCTCGCCGGAGGGTGCGACCATGTCGGCGCCGTCCGAGGTTGCGCCATAGCCGACAATCTCGGCAACGATGTTCGCGCCGCGCGCCCGCGCATGCTCGTATTCTTCCAGCACCAGCACACCGGCCCCGCCGGCGATCACGAAGCCGTCGCGCGCCTTGTCATAGGCTCTGGAGGCGACCGCCGGCGTGTCGTTGTAGTTGGAGGACAGGGCGCCCATGGCGTCGAAGAGGACGGAGAGAGTCCAGTGCAGGTCCTCGCAGCCGCCGGCGAAGATGATGTCCTGCTTGCCCATCTGGATGATCTCATAGGCATTGCCGATGCAGTGGCTCGAGGTCGAGCAGGCCGACGAGATCGAATAGTTCACGCCCTTGATCTTGAACCAGGTGGCGAGCGTGGCGGAGGCGGTCGAGGCCATCGCCTTCGGCACGACGGTCGGGCCGACCCGTTTTGGTCCCTTTTCGCGCGCCGTATCCGCGGCGGCGACGATCGACTGCGTCGATGAGCCGCCCGACCCCATGATGATGCCGGTGCGGATGTTGGAGACGAGCTCCGGCGTCAGCTGCGCGTCGGCAATCGCCTGGTCCATGGCGACGTGGTTCCACGCCGTGCCGCCGCCGTGGAAACGCAAGGCGCGACGGTCGAGGATCGTCGTCGGATCCAGTGTCGGCTTGCCATGGACATGGCAGCGGAAGCCCATCTCGGCATATTCGGGTGCAAAGACGATGCCGGAGCGGGCGTCCCGCAGCGATTGTGTCACCTCGTCCACATCGTTGCCGATGGACGAGACGATCCCCATGCCGGTCACGACGACGCGCTTCATCGCGTTCTCTCCCGTTGCCGCAATTCTTGCGTTCAGCCGCCGGCGACGCCGCTTTCGGCGCCGGGCTCGTCGGTGAACAGGCCGACGCGCAGGTCGCTGGCGCGGTAGATGACCTCGCCATCCGCCTTCATCCACCCTTGCGCGATGCCGAGCTTCAGGCGCGAGCGCATCACCCGCTTGAACTCGACGCCGTATTCCACGAGCTTCACCTTCGGCGTGACCTGGCCGGTGAACTTCACCTCGCCGACGCCGAGCGCCCGCCCGCGGCCAGGTTCGCCCAGCCAGCCGAGATAGAAGCCGGTGAGCTGCCAGAGCGCATCCAGGCCCAGGCAGCCCGGCATCACCGGATCACCTTCGAAATGGCAGCCGAAGAACCAGAGGTCGGGACGGATGTCGAACTCGGCCGTGATGATGCCCTTGCCGAATTCGCCGCCCTCTTGTGACACTTGCGTGATGCGGTCGAACATCAACATCGGCGGCAGCGGCAGCTGGGCATTGCCGGCGCCAAACAACTGGCCGTGGCCGCAGGCGATCAGGTCTTCGTAGTCGAATGAGGTCTTGCTGTCCGCCATAGTCCGTCCGTTCCGCCCATACGTGTCGCCATTGGCGATCCCGCGGGCCCGCCCTTAGCATTGCCGCCGCCGAGTGACAAACGCAGCGAGCGCGTGCTGCCTTGCTGCCGGCCGGCCGTCGCGCCATGGCGCTTTGTTGCGGCGGACATGGTGGCGGTGCATTGCGTCGGCAAGGATGCCGATCGGCTGTGAGCCGTCAGCCGCATGAAGATTCGGATGGAGCAGGGCATGAGCGAGCGATTTGGAACACGTGTATCGCCCGGCATTGCCGCGCTTCTGGCGACACTGCTCGCGGCGCCGGCCGCGGCTGCGTGGACGGGCAAGACCGGTGAGGCGAGTGCAAGCGTGGAGGGCGGTGGGCGCCTCCGCTTCGCCTGCGCGGCCGGCGCGCTGCGGATGACGCTGTCGGCCCCCGGCTGGCGCTTTGCGGACGGTGAAGCCTACACGGTCGTCGCAGATATCGACGGCACCGCCTTCATGCTGCCGGCGAAAGCGCGGCAGGACCCGCAGACCGGTGTGGCGGTGATCGCCCGGGATGCTGCGCCTGCCGACTATGCGCCGCTGATTGCGGCGTTGAAGGCAGGGCGGCGGCTGGTGATCTCAGGCCCCGGCGGGCGCTGGACGCTGAAGCTGACCGGCTCCGGTGCGGCCCTGCGCCAGCTGGAAGCCGGCTGCTGATCCCCGGTCGAATGGCCGGCGTACCGCTTCTGTCGACTTCAGTAGGACGGCGCGTGGTGAGTGCAGCTGCGCCCTGACCCCTCCGTCCTGCGTCATGGCAGATGCGACCCTCAGCGTTCCGGCACCGGCCCGAAGACGAGATCGAGCCAGGCTTCGAACATTGCCGCGACGTCCAGCGGCTCGTCGCCAGCGAAAAGGCCGTTCCACAACATCGCGATGACGGCCGGAGCGGCCATCAGGATCGGCTGGTCCGACAAGGCATGCGGGCGCAGTTCGCCGCGCCGCTCGGCGCGTCGGGCATAGATCCGGATCATCCTCAGCACCGGTTCGATCGCGACTTGACGGTAGACGCGCGTCAGTTCGGGAAAGCGCGTGCCCTCGCTGGCGACGAGGCGCAGCACCTGCGAGCGCCCGCTCCTTTGCAATTCGCTTAGGAGCGGCGGCACGATCCGGCGCAGGAACGCGCCCGTCGGCTCGTCAGGACGGGGTCGCGGCACCGAGCGGCCGGCGCGCGCGTCACGCAGCACCTCGACGACGACCGCGCCAAACAGCGCCGCCTTGTCCGTGAAGTAGAGATAGATCGTTCCCTTGGCCGTACCGGCGCGCGCCGCGACATCGCTCATCCGCGTGTCGGCGAAGCCCTTCTCGAAGAAGGTCGCAAGGGCGGCCGTCACCAGGGCTTGGCGCGTGGCAGCGGTCTTGGCGGGGCTCGGTCCCCTGCGGCGGCGGGGTGGGGCGTCGTCGTCTTCGAAGGCCATGAATCCGGCATACAAGAAAATGACCAAGCGGTCATCTTTGTATTGAAAGAAATGACCGGAGGGTCAATATTGATGGTGCGGCATGAACCGGAGCTGGTGCCGGACGTCACCGCCAACGCCGGGAGACTCGATCATGGCTGGAACTGATTGCGACGTGCTGGTGGTCGGCGCCGGACCTACCGGCCTGATGGCCGCCTATCTTCTCGCCCGCTGCGGCGTCAGCCTCCGCATCGTCGACAGGAATGCCGCCCCAGCGCAGGAGTCGCGGGCCTTCGCCGTCTCGGCGCGGTCGCTGGAGCTCTTCGCCAATCTCGGTCTCGTCGACAGGGTGCTGAGCCAGGGTACCATCAACGAGCGCATCGACTTTTTCATTTCCGGCAAGCGCGCCGGCGGCTTCGACTTCGACCGCGTCGAGGCGCCGGACACGCCCTATCACTTCATCCTGATGAACCCGCAATCCAAGACGGAAGCTCTGCTGGGCGAGGCTTTGCAGGAGGCAGGCGTCACCGTCGAGCGCGGTGTCGAAGTGACGGCTCTGACGCAGGACGAGGGCTGCGTCAGAGCCGCAGCGACACACGCGGATGGCCGCGCGATCGAGATCACAGCGCGCTATGCCATTGGCGCCGACGGCGCCCATAGCATCGTACGCAAGGCAGCCGGACTCAGCTTCGAGGGCGCCAAGTATCCGCAGAGCTTTCTCCTCGGGGATGTGGCCGTGGACTGGCCGCTCGATCATGCCCGCTTTCGCGTCTTCATGCATGGGGAGCGCATCGGCCTCTTCTTTCCGCTGCAGGGCTCGACGCTCTCCCGTGTGATGACGACGGATCTCGGCGGCTCTGCCGGCAATGAAACGATCGGGCCGGAGCCCCTGGAGCTTGACGTGCTGCAGCAGGCTTTCGCGCAGGCGAGCTGCCAGCCTGTGACTTTGCGCGATCCCGCCTGGCTCACCCGCTTCCGCACCCATCACCGGGTGGTGGATCGCTACCGCTCGGGCCGCCTCTTCGTGGCGGGTGATGCCGGCCATATCCACTCGCCGGCCGGCGGGCAGGGGATGAACACCGGCCTGCAGGACGCCGCCAATCTCGCCTGGAAGCTGGCGGCGGTGCTGAACAAGGGCACTGATGATGCGCTGCTCGACACCTATGAGAGCGAGCGTCTGCCGGTGGCGCGCGAGGTGCTGCGCTTCACCGACCGCATCTTCGGCTTTGCCGCCGGGCAGAGCGGCTGGCGTGCGCGAGCGCGCGACCTGCTGGCGCCCGCGATCGTCGGGCCGGCCTCGGAGATGGACGCGGTGCAGACCGCCGCCTTCCGCCGCTTTGCGCAGATCGATATCCACTATGAGGAGAGCGCCGCCGTCGCCTCAGGCGGAAGCGATCAACCGGCTGCTGGAATGCGGGCGCCGAACGCGCAGCTCTCCCGCCACCGCGACCTCTTCGATCTCATCAGCGGCTACCGATTTCATGTGCTGGCGCTGTCGCGCCGGGCGTTGGAGCAGGCGGAGGTCAGGCCGCTGCTGGCGGCTCTCTCGTCCCTGTCTGGTCCAGGGGTCGAGACCCACCTGGTCGCCCGAGTGGCCGGCCGGCATCAGCCGGGCGTCGAGCCTGTGGAACGTCCGGACGTCTTCGATCGCTACGGTCTTCCCGACGAAGGCGCGCAGGCGATCATTCTCGTGCGTCCCGACGGCACCATCGCCTGGCGCGGGGCGGGACTTGATGTCGAGGCGTGCGGGCGCGTCCTGGCGCGCTTTGTGGCGCCGGCTGGTTGTGGAGCCTGACGCCGTCCGACGTCCCTGGAACGACGAAACGCCGCCGGACGGTGCCCGGCAGCGCTTGCCTGTTCGATCGGTGCAGCCCCGGCGGACTTCGCCGGAGCGTCCTTCATCGGCGGTTCAGCCGGCCGCGCTGTCCGGTTCCTTCGGCTGCCAGACGCTGAACACCCGCGAGATCAGCGGCCACAGCAGGAGCAGGATGGCGAGCCCCATCAGCGTCGCCACGAGATTGTTCGACCAGAAGATCGACAGCGACCCGTCCGACAGGATCATCGACTGGCGGAAGGCATCCTCGGCCTTGTCGCCGAGCACCATGGCGAGCACGAAGGGCGCGATCGGATAGTCGAGCCGCTTGAACACGTAGCCGACGATGCCGAAGGCGACCGCGAGCCAGACGTCGAAGGTCGCGTTCGCCACGGTATAGGCGCCGATCAGGCAGACCACGATGATGATCGGGCCGATGATCGCAAACGGGATGCGCAGGATCGAGGCGAAGAGCGGCACCGTCGCCAGCACCAGGATCACGGCGATGATGTTCGACATGTACATGGAGGCGATCAGGCCCCAGACGAAGTCCGGCTGCTCGGTGAAGAGCAGCGGCCCGGGCTGTAGGCCCCAGATCATCAGGCCGCCCATCATCACGGCGGAGGTTGCCGATCCCGGCACGCCGAGCGCCAGCATCGGCAGGAGCGCCGAGGTGCCGGCCGAATGGTCGGCGGTCTCCGGTGCCACGACGCCCTCCGGCTCGCCGCGCCCGAAATTGGCGCGGTTGCGGCCGAAGCGCCGGCCGATGCCGTAGCTCATGAAGGAGGCCGCGGTGGGGCCGCCCGGCGTGATACCCATCCAGACGCCGATGATCGCCGAGCGGATGAAGGTCGCCCAGTAGCGCGGCAGGCGGGCCAGCGCCGTGAAGATCTCACGCACCTCGATCCGCGAGGAAACGCCGCGGAACTTCAGCTCCTCCTGCACGGTCAGCAGCAGTTCGCCGATGCCGAAGAGGCCGATTACGGCGACGAGGAAGGACACGCCACGCAGAAGATCGGCATAGCCGAAGGTCAGCCGCAGGTCGCCCGACACCGTGTCCATGCCGACGGTCGCGAAGGCGAGGCCGGTGAGGAGCGAGATCGCCGTCTTCATCGGGTCGGCACCGCCGAGACCGATGAAGGAGCAGAAGGCGAGCAGATAGATCGCGAAGAACTCCGGGGAGGAGAAGCGCAGCGCGAAGGCCGCGATCCAGCCGGCGAGAAGCGTGATGACGATGACGCCGACCAGCGCGCCGAGACCGGCCGAGAAGAATGCCGTCGCCAGCGCTTCCGTCGCCCGGCCCTGCTTGGCCATGGGATAGCCATCGAAGGTGGTGGCAACGGAGGACGGCTCGCCCGGAATGTTGAAGAGGATCGACGTCGTCGACCCACCGAACAGCGCGCCCCAGTACATCGACGACAGGAGGATGATCGCCGAGACCGGATCCATGGTGAAGGTCAGCGGCAAGAGCAGCGTCACGCCGTTGGGCGCGCCGAGGCCGGGCAGCACGCCGACCAGGATGCCGAGCAGCACGCCGAGGACGATGATGGCGACGTGGTAGAAGGAGAAGGCGACGGTGAATCCGTGGAAGAGCATGCCGAAGTCGGCCATGGCGGCAGTCTCCTCAGTTGATGCCGAGAAGGGGCAGGACGACGCCCTTCTCCAGCGGGACTTGGAACCAGATCTCGAAGATCGCGTAGAAGGCGACCATCGTGCCGACCGAGATGAGGCCAGCCTTCCAAAGCGGCAGCTTGCCGAGGGTCATCATCGAAAATATGAGGAAGAGCACCGAGGCGAGGTAAAGCCCGAGCCAGGGGATCAGGGCAGCGGCGACGGCCGTCGGCAGGAACACCGAGGCGATGCGGCCGAGAGCGCCGTCTTCCAGGAAGCGACTGTCGAAAGCGGCAAAGCCCTCCGTCGGATGGGACGGATCGGCGGCGGCGACATCAGCCGGGCGCCGCATGCGGCCGGCGAGGGCATAGCGGATCGCGATGGCGACACCCAGCACCACGATCAGCAAGCCGATGCGAAACGGGAAGTAGCCCGCCGCTGGCCCGACATCGGTCCAGCCGATGCCGTTCTCGGTCGAGCCATAGAGGACGACAGCCCCGAGGAGGGCGAGAGCGAGGCCGGTACCGACCTCCATATGGCGGCGTGTAAGCATGCGCGCCTCCGTTGTTGGATGTGTTGAGATGGTGGTGAGGCGCCGCTGGTGAGACGCCGTCATGAGGGCAGGAGGGTGCGCTAGGCGCGGCGAACCGCGATAATGCGGCAGGACGTCCGCGCTGCCGCTCCGGCACCAGCGTCACGTGAGGCTGCTGGGCATACTCTCATGATGGTCCTCCCTTAGATGCCGTCCGGCCAGTGCCGGACGCATGATGGTGCGGGGCAAGCCCCGAAGCCTCTGTATGTCTTCATCGCCGGCCGCTGCGTCCTCCCGCCCGACCGGCGAACTGTGGATCAGGCCACGCTCGGCGCGCCGTCCCTCGAGTGCGTCGCCAGCCGTTCGGCGACGACGCGCGCGCAGAGGGCGAGCGAGATCGCGCCGGCATCTGGATGGCCCACGCTGCGGGCCGCAAGCGGCCGCGCCCGCCCGAGCCGCGGCGTCATCGGTGCCGTAGCGTCGGCGGCCTCGGTCGCAGCCTTTGCAGCTGCGGCCCAGGCGGATGATGCAGCGCCGTCGGCCTCGATCCGGCCGGCCAGCGTTTCGACGAAGGGCACCAGCGCGTCGACCAGCGTCTTGTCGCCGGGGCGGGCACGGCCGAGCCGCATCACCCGCTCCAGCGCCGCACGGGCACCGGTGGCCACGTCGGTCGCCGTGACAGTCTCGCTGTCGGAGAAGGCGCTTGCCCAGCCGCGCAGGAGCAGGCCCCAGATCGCGCCGGATGTGCCGCCAGCCCGGTCCGCCCATGCATCACCCGCTGCACCCAGCAGGCTGGCAGCGCCCGCGCCGGCCGAAGCCGCCGCTTCGGCAGCCTCCACGGCGGCGGCCGAGCCGCGCCGCATGCCTTGGCCGTGATCGCCGTCGCCGGCCACCGCATCGATGCGGCCGAGTTCGTCCTCGGCCTCGCGCAGGGCGCCTGCCATTGTACGGAGGATGGCAAGCACCTCCGCCGCACTCGCCCTTGACGCCTCCGACGCCGGTGCGAAGGCGCGGGCGGCATCGGGAGCATCCGAAACGACAGGCGCCGGACGGGTGTCCGGCACGGTGCCACGCCGCAGGGCGGCGCAGTCTGCCGGCGCCAGCCACAGCGGCTCCAGCTCCGCGTCGAGGAAAGTCAGAGTCAGCGAGCAGCCGGCCATGTCGAGCGAGGTCACGAGCTCGCCGGCTTCCGGCGCGACGATCGTGACACCGGCCATCTCCAGCCGGTCGGCAACATGCGTCCAGAGCACGAAGAGCTCTTCGTATTTGGTACTGCCGAGGCCGTTGAGGATCACGGCGGCGCGGTTATTCCAGCCGTCGGGGCGTTCAGTCAGGAGCGTGTCGACGAGAAGCGTGGCGAGCGCCTTTGCCGGCATCGTCCGCTCTTCGTTGATGCCGGGCTCGCCATGGATGCCGAGGCCGATGCCGATCTGGCCCTTCGGCACCGTAAAGAGAGGCTCTTTGGCGCCGGGCAGCGTGCAGCCGTTGAAGGCGACGCCGATCGACACCGTACGGCGGTTGGCAAGCTCGGCGACGCGCTGCACGTCGTCGATGCCGGCGCCGGTCTCCGCGGCAGCACCCGCGATCTTGAACACGGCGACGTCGCCGGCAACGCCGCGGCGCTTGGCCTGCTCGTGGGCCGATGCGCTCGCCACGTCGTCGGTGACGGCGAGGACGCGCGCGTCAATGCCCTCGGCGCGCAGCCGCTCGGCGGCGGCGCCGAAATTGAGGACGTCGCCGGCATAATTGCCGAAGCCGAGAATGACGCCCATGCCGCGATCGGCGAGGCGCGAGATGCGGGCGACTGCCTGCGTCGAGGGCGAGGCGAAGACGTCGCCGGCGACCGCCGCATCCGCAAGGCCAGGCCCGACATAACCGAGGAAGGCCGGATAATGGCCGGAGCCGCCGCCGATGACGAGCGCAACCTTCGAGGCCCGTGTCTCCGCGGCACGCACCGCACCACCGGCGACGCGCTGCACATAGCGGGGATAGAGGCGGCAGAAGCCGTCGAGCGCTGTAGCGGCGAAAGTTTCGGGGTCGTCCAGGATCTGCGTCATGCCGAGACCGTCACGGCCTTGAGGATGTGGCGCAGATAGGTGCGGTTCTGTCCGCAGACGCTGAGGCCGTCGCCGCCATAATGCTCGAGCAGGAAGGCGCTGCGGAAGCCGTGTGCCAGCGCCATGCGGACCGCCGCGCGGTAGTTGATGATCCCGAGCTCCAGCGGCGCCGGCGTCGTCATCACCGCGCCGGTCGCCTCGTCTTCCATGCGGAAGTAGTTCTTGGCATGCCAGTACCCGGCGAAGGGCGCGAGCTTTTCCATCATCGACTGCCAGTGCTCGACCGGCCGGTGCAGGCGGATCAGATTGCCGAGGTCGCAATTGATCTTCACGTTCGGCAGGTCGACGTCGGTCGCAAAGCGGACCGATGAATCGGCGGTACCGAGATAGGTGTCCTCGTACATTTCGAGGGCCAGCTCGATCCCGAGCTCGCCGGCATGGCGTCCGAGGTCACGGATCCGTTCCACCGCTTTGCGCCAGATAGCCGGGTCGTCGGGATTGACGACACCGGGCATGGTCCAGAACCAAAGGGCGCGTTTCTGCGCCTCTGTCAGCGGGCCGAACAGGCCGAAGGACACTGCGCCTGCGCCGATCTTCGCGGCCGTGTCGATGACGCGGTGGCCATAGGCGAGGTATTCCTCACCGCGCTCGGGATCGATGACGCTGCGCCGTGCCGTCGAGATCGCCGGTACCGACAGGCCGACATCACGCGCGACCGCCATGAACTCGTCGAGGCGCGCCGGCTCGAGATCGGCGAGGCGGATCCAGGAATCGGTCGGATCGACGTCGGTGAAGCCGGCCTCGAAAACCTCCGCCAGCGCCTCGCGCCATTCGGCGGCGCTCTGTTCCTGGACGGTGCGCCCGTCCGGCAGGGCGTTCTGGCGGTGGATCATCGCCGACGCGATGATCCAGGTCTCCGCGTCGGGTCGTGCGTCGGAAGAAGCTCGCATGGCGGCCGCCTTACTCGGCGGCGGCCGCGAAGCGCCCTTGCCGGCGCGCCATGCGGATGGCGAGACGCAGCGCCTCGCGGGTCGCGCCGACATCGGCGATGCCCCTGCCGGCGATGTCGTAGGCCGTGCCATGCGCCGGTGTGCAGAGCGGGAAGGGCAGGCCACCCATCATGGTGATGCCCTTGTCGAAGCCCATCATCTTCATCGCGATCTGGCCCTGGTCATGATACATGGTCAGGACCGCGTTCCAGCCTTCCTTGACGGCGCGCAGGAACACGGTGTCGGACGGGAAGGGGCCCTCGATCACGTGGCCGCGGGCCTTCGCCTCGGCGACCGCCGGCTCGATGATGTCGATCTCCTCCATGCCGAAGGAGCCGCCGTCGCCCGCATGCGGGTTGAGGCCGGCGACGAGGATGCGCGGCTTCTCGATGCCCGCCTGTGCCAGGCAGCGCATCGTCAGCTCGACCTCGGCGAGGATCGCATCCTTCGACAGATGCGAGGAGACGTCCTTCAGCGGGACATGCGAGGTGACGCGGGCGTTCCAGACATTGGGCAGGACGTTGAACTCGCGCACCTTGCCGCGGAAGCCGGTGACGTCGGCAACGAAGCGGATCTCGTCGTCATAGCCCTCATAGGCGTAGCGCATCGCCTTCTTGTTGAAGGGCGTGAAGAACACCGCATCGGCCTCGCCGCGGTTCGCCATCAGCAGCGCCTCGCGGAAGTTGCGCGTGGCGAACGTGCCGCCGGCAACCGTTGCCTCGCCGCGCGTCACCTCCGACGGCGCAAGGTTGCGCAGGTCGACGAGAACATTGCGATCCGAAGCGAGCGCGGCCTCGGCCGTGTCGACGCGATCGATGTCGAGCGTGATGCCGGCAATTTCGGCACCCTCGTCGAGGATGCGCGCATCACCGAAGATGATGATCCGGGCTTCGTCCTTCGCCTCGGGCAGATCGAGAAGCTTGGCCGTGAGCTCGGGGCTGATGCCGGCAGGGTCGCCCATGGCCAGCGCAATCACGGGACGGTCGTTCTGGGACGTCGTGGTGGTCATGATCGGGCCTCCCTGCGAGATCGATGATGCAGACGGATAACGCCAATCCGTACCTGCATCAAGCATTCTGTCTTCTGTATACAAAATTCTGTATTGGCAAGTTGCGTCTGTTGCCATAGCTTGCCGCGCAATGAAGCTGCCTGGGCGAGGAGGCGGAGAAGCGCATATGGACGGAATGACGCCCGTATTGTCGCCGAATGGCGGAGCGGACCGCATTGCGCGTCCCTCGCTCCATGACCTCATCGTCGATCGCCTGCGTGACATGATCATCGAAGGCGAACTGGCGCCCGGCACCCGGCTGCACGAGGTGCAGCTTGGCGAACGGCTCGGCATCTCGCGCACGCCGCTGCGCGAAGCGATCAAATATCTGGCGAGCGACGGGCTGGTGGACCTCGTTCCCGGGCGCGGCGCCAGCGTGAAGCGCCTGAGCCGCAAGGACGTTCGCGATATGCTGGCGGTGATTCAGCGGCTGGAGGAACTCGGCGGCGAACTCGCCTGCGTCAACGCCAGCGACGAGGGCATCGCCCGTGTGCGGGTGATGCATGACGAGATGCTGAGCTGTTACCGCAGCAAGAACCGGCTCGAATATTACAAGCTGAATCAGGCGATCCACAGCGCCATGATGGAGCTTGCCGACAACGAGACGCTGCGAGCGATGCACGGCCGGCTGCAGATGCGGCTGAAGCGCATCCGCTTCATCGGCCACGAAGGGCCGGAGCGGTGGGCTGCGGCCGTCGCCGAGCACGAGGAGATGATGGCAGCGCTGGAAGCGCGGGACAGCCCGCGGTTGTCGGCCATCCTCGGCCTGCATCTCGCCAACGCCTGGACGCGTGTCGAGGAATACGTCTGAGCACCGTGAACTGACAGACGCCTGTCGCAGGAGGCGGCAGGCCGGGAGGACCATGATGATACTAATGATCGAGCGGGCGGCCTTCGCCGCCGCGCACGGAGAGGCTTTGCCTGCGGCCCGGCAGGACGGCGGCGTCCAGACCCGCATTGGCGGGACCTCGGCGGACCAGTCCCGATGAACAGCCATCTTCGTTTCCGGCGGGCCGAGCGTCCCGTCGAGGCTGCGCTCGTGGGAGCAGGTGCCTTCGGCCGATCGCTGCTCGGTCAGGGCCGCCGCATGGACCTGTTGAACGTACGGGTCGCCATCGACGTCACCGCCGAGCGCGCCGCCGAAGCGTTCCGCGCAGTGGGCTGGCCGCAGGCGGAGATCGCCACCTGCCGCACCGCCGCCGAGGCGGACGCCGCCTGGCAGCGCGGCGAGGCCGTTGCCGCCGGCGACCTCACCGTCGTGCTCGGCCTGCCGGTCGACATCGTGGTCGAAGCGAGCGGGCATCCGGAAGCCGGCGCGATCCATACCCATGCCGCCATCGAGGCCGGCAAGCACGTCGCGCTCGTGACAAAGGAAACCGACAGCGTCGTCGGTCCGTATCTCGCGGCACTCGCGGCCGAGCGCGGCCTCGTCGTGACGCCGGTCGACGGCGACCAGCCGGCGCTCCTCATCGGCCTCGTCACCTGGGCCGAAACGCTCGGCCTGCCGATCATCGCCGCGGGCAAGTCCAGCGAGTACGACTTCGTCTATGATCGTGCCGAGGCGCGGCTGACCAGCGAGGCCAAGGCGACGCCGGCGCCCGGCTTCGACGCAGTCTGGTCGCTCGGCGATCGCGAGACTGTGGCCCTTATCGCCGAGCGCGCCAGGCTGGCGGCGGCCCTGCCGCAGCTCGCCGTGCCGGATCTCTGCGAGATGGCTGTCGTCGCCAACGCCACCGGCCTCAAGCCCGATGTCGCCTCCTTCCATGCGCCGATCGCCCATATCGAAGAGGTGGCGAGCCTCTTCGTCGAGCGCGGGCAGGGCGGACTCCTGTCCGGCCGCCGCCGCCTCGACGTCTTCAACGGCTTGCGCGAGCCGGGTGGTCTGTCCTTTGCCGGCGGTGTCTTCATCGTCGTCGCCTGCGAGGACGAGGAAACCTGGAAGGTGCTGGCCGGCAAGGGCCATACGATGAGCCGCGACGGCAAGGCCGCGATGCTCTGGCTGCCGCGCCACCTCCTCGGTCTCGAGGCGCCGATCAGCATCCTTGATGCCGTGGTGAATGGCGTCTCGGTCGCGGGAGCGCCGAAGCCGGTCGTCGATCTCATCGGCCGCACGACACGCCCGCTCGCCAAGGGCACGCGCCTCGACGCGGTCGGACACCACCACACGATCGACGGCCTGGCGCCGGCGCTGATCGATGCAGCGCCCCTCGGGACCGATCGGCCCGCCCCCTATTACCTCATCGCCGGTCGCACCCTTCTGCGCGACCTCGACGCCGGTGTGTCCGTGACGCTCGGCGACGTCGATATCGACGAGGACGCGCCGATGGTCGCGCTGCGTCGTCGCCAGGATGCCCGCTTCTTTGCCGAGGCAGCGGGAGGATCTGGCTCGTGAATGCGCGGCGCTGCCGCGTCGGCCGCCGGGGCCGTTCCCGGCACACAGGACATCCGATTACCAACAGGGAGGAACGTTCCATGACCAGCATGTTTCTGAAGACTGGCGTCGCCATCTGCGCCATCGCCTTTGCCGCTGCACCGGCTGCGGCCGAATGGGCACCGTCGAAGTCGGTCGAATTCGTCGTGGCGTCCGGTGCCGGCGGTGGCACCGACCAGTTCGCGCGCCTCATCCAGTCGATCATCGTCAAGCACGAGCTGATGCCGGCCTCGGTCGTTGTCACCAACAAGGGCGGCGGCGCCGGCACGGAGGCCTTCGTGGCGGGCAAGCTCGCCGGTAACGACCCGCACAAGCTCGTCTTCGGCACCAACAACGAGTGGCTGCTGCCGCTGGTGATCAAGGCCGGCTACAAGCCGGAGGACCTGCGTCCGGTCGCCGCCATGGCGGTGGACGAGTTCCTGCTCTGGACGCACAAGGATGCGCCCTACAAGGACGCGGCCGAGTTCATCGCTTCGGCCAAGGAGAAGCCGATGAAGGTCGGCGGCAGCCAGTCCAAGGACACCGACCAGATCCTCTCCAAGCGGATCGAGTTCGCGACCGGGGCGAAGTTCACCTACGTGCCCTTCAAGTCGGGCGGCGAGGCGGCGACGCAGCTTGCCGGCGGCCATATCGAGGCGAACTTCAACAATCCGCAGGAGAACGTCGCACAGTGGCGCGGCGGCATGGTGCGTCCGCTCTGCGTCTTCTCGCCCCAGCGCATCAGCTACACCGCGAAGGTGACGGATACGATGTCCTGGGCCGACATCCCGACCTGCAAGGAAGCCGGCATCGCCGTCGACCAGTACCAGATGCCGCGTACCATCTGGCTGAACGCCGAGGTCGATGACGAGGCGGCTGCTTATTATGCCGACGTCTTCGCGAAGGTGCGCGAGACGCCGGAGTGGAAGGAGTGGCTGGAGCGCACGTCGCAGACCGACCGCTTCCTCACCGGTTCCGAGTTCACCGACATGGTGTCCAAGGAGCAGGCCAGCGCCCGCGAGCTCTTCGAGAAGACCGGCTGGCTCGTCTCCAACTGAGCCGATAAGCGGCCGCAGCGGCGGCCATGCAATGCTGGGAAGGAGCTGGTTCGCCGGCTCCTCCTTCTTTTTCCCATGGTGAAGAGCGCAGCATCGCCCGCGAGAATCGGTTAAGCGTCCGCGCGACGTCGTCTCTCGGAAAGCCTCATCATGGCGGACAAACAGCCGCGCCTTCTCGTCAGTCTGCTGATGCTGCTCGGCCTCGCCACGCTCTGGGGCGCCTCCTACACCTTCATCAAGATCGGCGTTTCCACCATTCCGCCGGTAACGCTGATCGCGGCGCGCACGCTGATTGCCGGCAGCGTCCTCATCCTTGCCCTGCGCCTGCGGGGCCTGCGCCTGCCGACGGATCGCCGCAACACTAAACGCTTTCTAATCCAGGCCTGCCTCAACACGGTCCTGCCTTTCACGCTGATCGCCTGGGGCGAGCAGTATGTCGATGCGGGGCTCGCGACGATCCTGAACGCGCTGACGCCGGTCTTTGCCTTTTTGATAAACGCGCTGGTCGTGCGCCACGAGAAGGTCACCGGAGCGAAGTCCATTGGCGTCGTCGCCGGCCTCGTCGGCATCTGCTTCGTCGTCGGTCCGGCGGCACTCGCTGGCGTCGGAGAGCAACTGGCAGCGCAGCTCGCCGTCGTGACGGCGGCGATCGCCTACGGCGCTGCGGTGAACTTCGGCCGGACCTTCAGCGATCTCGATCCTATGATGCCTGCGGCCGGCTCACTGATCTGGGGCGCCGTCATCCTCCTGCCCATCAGCCTTCTCGTCGATCGGCCGTGGACGCTGGCGCCGTCCAACGCCTCGCTGCTCGCGCTGCTGGCGCTGGCGCTGTTTTCGACGGCGCTCGCCTTCGTGCTCTATTTCAACCTGCTGCAGCGCCTTGGCCCGGTCGGCACGACGGCGCAGGCCTATCTGCGCGTGCCGATCGGCGTCGGCATTGGCATGGTCTTTCTGGGCGAGGCGCCGCAGCCGACGGCCTGGATGGGCCTTGCCTTCGTGATCGTCAGCGTCCTCGCAATGACGCGTCCGGCGAAGCGGCGCCTGCAGCCGGAGTAAGTGAGGCCTGTCCGATTTATGAACGAAAATGATGTCTGGCCCGCATCAAGTGAACAATCCTTCAAGCTCGGTCCATCTTAGAACCTCAGGCGGCAACGCTTAAACCTTAGGCCATGCCGCTGCACATCACCCTGCAGCCGCTTCTCCCGTCCTCCGTGTCACGGTCACGCCCATGAAAAAGATCGGCTTCCTCTCCTTCGGTCATTGGACTCCGTCCCCGCAGTCGCAGACGCGCTCGGCCGCCGACACGCTGCTGCAGTCGATCGACCTCGCTGTCGCGGCCGAGGAGCTCGGGGCGGACGGCGCCTATTTCCGCGTCCACCACTTCGCCCGGCAGCTCGCCTCGCCCTTTCCGCTGCTCGCCGCGGTCGGCGCCAGGACGAGCCGCATCGAGATCGGCACGGGCGTTATCGACATGCGCTACGAGAACCCGCTCTACATGGCGGAGGACGCCGGCGCGGCGGACCTGATCTCGGGCGGCCGCCTGCAGCTCGGCATCAGCCGCGGCTCGCCGGAGCAGGTGATCGAGGGCTGGCGCTATTTCGGCTACGCGCCGCAGGAGGGCCAGAGCGACGCCGATATGGGTCGGCGTCATACCGAAGTGCTGCTCCAGGTCCTCAAGGGCGAAGGTTTTGCGGAGCCTAATCCGCGCCCGATGTTCCCGAACCCGCCGGGCCTCCTCAGGCTGGAGCCCTATTCGGAGGGCCTGCGCGAGCGCATCTGGTGGGGCTCGGCCTCCAACGCCACCGCGCTCTGGGCGGCCAAGCTCGGCATGAACCTGCAGAGCTCGACCCTGAAGGAGGATGAAACGGGCGAGCCGTTCCACGTCCAGCAGGCCAAGCAGATCCGCGCCTACCGCGAGGCCTTCGCTGCGGCGGGCCATGCGCGCGAGCCGCGCGTTTCGGTCAGCCGCTCGATCTTCGCGCTCGTCGATGATCGCGACCGGGCTTATTTCGGGCGTGGCCAGGATAGCGACCACATCGGCATCATCGACAACATGCGAGCGATCTTCGGCCGTTCCTACGCGGCCGAGCCGGACAGGCTGATCGAGCAGCTGCGTGCCGACGAGGCGATCGCGGAGGCCGACACGCTGCTCCTGACGGTGCCGAACCAGCTCGGCGTCGATTATTGCGCCCACACGATCGAGTCGATCCTGACGCATGTCGCGCCGGCCCTCGGCTGGCGCTGACGGTCACCTCTCCGCGCCCCGGGGCGGCGCCGGATTTCGGCGCCGCCTTGGAGTCATTCAGCGCCTTTGTCCGGTTCTAGCGCTCCCAGCTGCGCCGCAGCAGGGCGTGCCAGTTGCGCCAGGCGATCTTCTCGATGAGGTCACGGCCGTAGCCCGCCTCCGCCATCGCCTGGAGCAATTTCGGCAGTCCGGCGGCCGACCCGATGGCAGCGGGAATCGTCGCGCCGTCGAAGTCCGACCCCAGTCCGACGCCGTCCTCGCCGAGCTCAGCCAGCAGATGATCGAGATGGCGGATCATCACGTCTAGGCCGGTATCGGCATCCATGCGCCCGTCCGGCCGCAGGAAGGCGGTGGCGAAGTTCAGCCCGACGATCCCGCCGCTCTCGCGGATCACTTGGAGCTGCCGGTCGGTGAGGTTGCGGCTGTGCGGCGTCACCGCATGAGCGTTGCAGTGGGTGGCGACGAGCGGCGCGCCGGAGAGGGCGGCGACGTCGTCGAACCCTTTCTCGTTGAGATGCGACAGGTCGACAATGATGCGCAGCTCGTCGCAGCGTTTCACCAGCCGCTTGCCGGCTTCGGTCAGGCCCGGCCCGATATCGGGCGAGGTGGGAAATGCCATCGGTACGCCATGGCCGAAGATGTTGGGACGGCTCCACACCGGCCCGAGCGAGCGCAGGCCCGCGGCGTGCAGCAGATCGAGCGCTTCCAGGTCGGCATCGATGGCCTCGGCGCCCTCGATATGCAGGACGGCGGCCAGCGCCCCGGCGGCGGTTGCCGCCTCGATGTCCGCGACCGAGCGGCAGACGCGCAGGCGACCGCCCGATCGGGCCTCCAGGCGGAAGAGGATGGCGCTCATGCGTATCATCGCATCCATCGCCTCGTGCCGATCGAGTGGCGTTGGAAGCGGCAGCTGATAAGGCGGCTCCGGCATGGAGGCCGACAGCGATACCGAGTCGTGCGAGGGCGGGAACATGGCGAACAACCCGCCGGCAAGGTTCCCCTGGCGCGCCAGGGCGCTGTCGATATGGCCGGTCGCCCCGCCGTCGAAGAAGCGCTCGATGGCGTCGCCCGTCGGATCGTCCATCAGCCGGAGCAGCGTATCGTTGTGGCCGTCGAAGACCGGTATGTCGGCTATGGATGCTATCACGGTCATGTCCTTCATCGATCAGGCCGGATGGTTGCCTCGCGTCACCGGGAACTGCGGTGCGACTCGGCTGCCGACCTTTGGAAGCTGGCGCGGGAGTTCTGCCCTTGTGGCGCAGCCGTCAAGCGATCCGCCAGCACGACCTGCCTCGCGGCATCTGCGCCAGCCACCCGAACCAGCGTTGAATGTCCCGAGCAACTGGGCGATGCAAGGGTGGCTGCGGTCGTCGAACAGGAGAATCGCTTTGCGCGCAGGTCTGTCGCAGGGGCAGCGTAAACGACCGGCATCCTGGTGCCGGAACACGCGTGCGTGCGGCGCGAAGCCGGGTCGCCGGGGCTGCCCGCTGGTAGGCTCCATACGGATCGGCCAGCCATGACAGGGGCACCGGCTCCCTCCCGCAAGGCGCGCCGAAAGGGTTCGGGCGTGACGATGGCCGAGGTGGCGGCTGCCGCGGGGGTCTCGATGCAGACGGTCTCGCGTGCGCTGCGCTCGCCGCAGACCGTGACGGCGGAGACGCGCAAGGCCATCGAGGCCGCGATCGAGAAGACTCACTACGTTCACAATCTCGCGGCCAGCCACCTGGCCTCATCGAAGAGCAATACGGTCGCGGCCGTCATCCCGACGATCTCGGCCTCGATCTTCGCCGAAACGATCCAGCACTTCTCCGACGTCCTCAACGCGGCCAACTACCAGATCTTCCTCGGCAATACGGATTACGGCTCGGAACGCGAGGAGGCGGTGATCCGCAGCCTGCTGGGGCGCCGGCCGGACGGGCTCTTTGTCATCGGGGCCCATCATACGCGCAGCTGCATCGCGCTGATGCGACGCGCTGGAATCCCGGTGGTGGAGGGCTGGGACCTGACGGCACGGCCGATCGACGGCATGGTCGGCTTCTCCAGCGCCGCGGCGATCACCGAACTGGCGCGCCGTCTTGCCGGCACCGGCCGAAGGCGCATCGTCTTTGCCGGCGTCCTGCGCCATGGCGACAGCCGCGCGGCAGAGCGGCGGGACGGCTTCGTGGCGGCGATGGCGGAGCTGTTCCCGCACGAGGCGCCACGGCTCTGCATCGCCGGCGACCTACCGTTGGAGATGGAATCAGGCGTAACGCTGCTGGAGCGCGTCCGCCGGCAGGACCCGGACGCAGACGCCATCATGTTCTCCAGCGACATCATCGCCTCGGGAGCGATCCTCGCGGCGAGCCGGCAAGGCATCGCCGTGCCGGAGGACATTGCGATCACCGGTTTCGGCGACTTCGAGCTGGCGCGTCACCTCAATCCGGCGCTGACGACAGTCGCCATCCCGGCGGCTTTGATCGGACAGGAGGCGGGACGTCTGCTTCTGGAAAGCATGAGCGGCCGCAAGCCGCAGCAAAAGCGGATCGATGTCGGGTTCCGGCTGATGATCCGCCAAAGCGGCTGAGCGAGCCGAAGCTCAGACCTCGGGCTGGTGCGGGAAGTCGGTCAGGAGCTCGCAGCCCGTCTCCGTCACGCGCAGCATGTGCTCCAGCCTGACGCCGCCGACCTCCGGGTCGAAGGCCTGCGGCTCCACCATCACCACCATGTCCGGCTGCAGCGTGGCGTCTTCATAGGAGACGATGCGCGGCCATTCATGCACGCCGGTGCCGATCGAGTGGCCGGAATGGTGGGCATAGGCATAGCCGTGCCGCGCCACATGCGCCTGCAGCATCCGGTCGAGATCGCCGATGACGAGGCCGGGGCGGATGGATTCGATCGCCAGCGCCAGAGCCGAGTGCGCGGCGCCGAAGAGCTTGGCAAAGCCGGGCGTGGCATGGCCGAGCATCACCGAAGCGCAGCTGTCGCCCCAGTAGCCGGCAACGCGCGGAGCAAGGTCGCAGATCACCGGGTCACCGGCTTGGAGGCGCCGGTTGCCGGGCCAGCCCATGAAGGCGGAGGTCGCCTCGCGGCCGGAGATCAGGTCGCCGGTGACGGGCAGACGCCCGCCCGCGCTTGTTTCCATCGCGAGGCGGATCTCGGCGAATATCTCGAGTTCGCTGCGCCCAGCCTGCGCAGCCTGCAGGAAGGCGCGCTGCCCGGCCGAGGCGATGCGGGCGGCTTCGGTGAGAAGCGCGATCTCGGCCCCCGTTTTCACCGACTTGGCGCGCCGCAGGGCCGGCTCGATCGGCACGATGCGGAGGCCGCCGAGGAGATCGCGCAGCGCGAAGGGAAAGCCGTCCTCCACTGCGATCGTGCCGGAGACGCCGAGCTCCTTTGCCAGCGAAGCGACAGCGTCGCGATAGTTGGCGGGGATGTCGGCCGGCGTCTCGTGCGAGAAGCCGACATAGGTCGCGATGGGCGCCGCCCAGCTCGCTGTGCCGGCTTCCAGATTGGTGACGACGAGGCCGCAAGCGCCGTCCGCCCCGATCATGGTGACGGCAGGTCCGCCGGCAAAGGGCGACGGCCCGGCCTCGATGGCGACGACGTGGCCGGTGGCATAGGCCACTGCCTCCGGGCTCGTCAGCAAGGCCCAGTCCGCACCGCTCTCCCGGACGGCTGCGGCAGTCTTCTGGAGACGCTCGTCCATCGCCGTGCCCTCAGATCAGGTTGCGGATGTGCTGATCGCGGCCATAGGCGGCGACGAGCGCGAGGATGAGGACGCCGAGCGCGGCCTGTACGCTCGCCTCCGGCAGGCCGAGGCCGATGAGGACCGTGCGCAGCTCGACCAGCACCATGGCGCCGGCGACCGTGCCGATATAGCCGCCGCGCCCCCCGATAAGGGCGGTGCCGCCGATCACCACGGCCGAGACGGTCTGGAAGAGGTAGGGCGTCCCGACCCCGGCACTGGACGAACCGGTAAAACCGAGGAGCAGGATGCCGGCGAGCGCCGCGAAGACGGCGCTGAGCGCAAATGTGGTCGCCCAGAGCGCAACGGGGCGCACCAGCGCAAGCTCGGCGGCCTTCGGGCTGGCGCCGAGGGCATAGAGCTTGCGGCCGTAGATCGTCCGCCGCAGCACGAAGAGAATGGCGAGGGCGAGCAGCAGCGTGAAGGGCACGAGCGGCGGGAAGGGCAGCGGCCCAGTGGAGCCGCCGAGCGAAACGAAGTCGTTGATCGCCTGCGGCGCCGAGCCCATCGGGAGGCCGCGTGTCCAGATCTGCACGCCGGCCTGGACGGCGGTGCCGATGCCGAGCGTCACGATCAGCGGATGGATGGCGAGCGCGGCCGACAGGGCGCCCGACGCCGCGC
Source organism: Mangrovicella endophytica (assembly GCF_002893625.1). Taxonomy (GTDB): domain Bacteria; phylum Pseudomonadota; class Alphaproteobacteria; order Rhizobiales; family Rhizobiaceae; genus Mangrovicella; species Mangrovicella endophytica. Next base: position 426,329 of record NZ_PKMZ01000003.1, read on the forward strand.
CGATCAGGGCGGCGCAGCCGAGAACGATGGCGAAGGTGGCAGGCGCCGGCAGGCCGTCGCCATAGAGGCTGGCGAAGACGACGTTGGCAAAGCCGATCACAAAGGGGATCGAAAGGTCGATCCCGCCGAGGATCATCACCAGCGTCTGGCCGAGCGCCGCAATGGCCAGCAGCGAGCCGAGGATCAGCATGGCGCGCACGGAGAAGAGACTGGCAAAGCCCGGGATCAGCACGGCGCCGGCAGCGAAGATCACCACCGCGCCAAGGACCGCGATCAGCGCGCGATTGCTGAAGACGGAGGAGAGCGCCCGGCTCATGCCGCGATCCTTCGCCGGCCAATGAGGGCCTTGAGCTTCTCCGAGTTCAGGCAGACCGCGAGGACGAGCACGATGCCGTAGGTCATCTGCAGCACGAAGGTCGAGACGTTGAAGGCGGTGAGCACGCTCTGAAGCAGGAAGATGTCCGCCGCGCCGAGGAAGGCGGCCGTCAGTCCGCCGATCCCGCCGGCAAGGCTGACGCCGCCGAGCGCGACCGCTGCGATGGCGATCAGCGTGTAGCCTGGGCCGATATTCGGGTCGCCGGAGCCGATCAGCGCCGTCAGGGAGAGGGCGGCGAGGCCGGCAAAAAGGCCCGCCAGCAGATAGGCCGTGAAGCGGACGCGCGGCACGCCGACCCCGGCCGTATAGGCGGCGCGGTCGTCGCTGCCGGTCGCCATCAGAAGATCGTAATAGGGCAGCCGCCGCACTGCGAGCCAGAGGAGGACGGCGGCACCGACCGGCAGCACCGACCAGGGGCCGGCCAGCGCCCGCAGCCAGTCCGGCACGCTGCCGGCGGGCGAGGGCAGGATGGTCAGCGCCAGGCCGGAATAGATAAGATAGGTGCCGAGCGTCGCGACGATCGGCTGAATGCGCAGCACGGAGGTCAGGAACCCGTTGAGGGCGCCGGAGGCAAGACCGAGGATGAGCGCCGCCGGCACGATGAGGAGCGGCGACTGGATACCGGCGCCAAGGATCAGACCTTTGACGATCAGGACGTTGACGAGGCCGATCAGCGGCCCGACCGAGACGTCGATCGAGCCGCGGCCGGCGAGGAACGGGACGGTGACGGCGAGCGCGGCGAGGAGGAGCGGCGCGGCAAGGCCAAGGACCGAGCCCCAGTTGTGCGGGGCAAAGCGCGCCGGGTTGAGCGCGATGTTGAGGACGAGGAGGACGACGAAGAGGAGGGCGGCAAGCCGCGTGTCCTCGCGTCCCGCGAACAGGCGGGCCAGCATGCCGGGTCGGCTCGATGCGGCGTTCAATGCGCGTCCTCCCGCTGACCGAACATCGCGGCCATGACGCCGCTCATCGTCATCTCGGCCTTCTCGATGATGGCCGTGCGCTCGAAGTCGTGGAAGATCTGGACGCGATCGCAGACCTGCAGGATCTCCTCGATCTCGCTCGACAGGATCACCAGCGCGATGCCCTTGTCGCGGGCGAGCTCCCGGAAGGCGGCATAGAACTTCAGCCGCGTGTTGAGATCGACGCCGCGGGTCGGATCGTTCAGCAGCATCACCCGCGGCTCCAGCGCCAGGAGGCGGGCGAGCAGCACCTTCTGCTGATTGCCGCCGCTGAGCGCGGTGATCGGCGCGTCCATAGCGGGATAGCGGATCGACAGGAAATCGGTGTAGCCGGCGAGCGCCCGCCGCTGCTTGCGGCGGTTCAGGATGCCGGCGAGCGAGAAGCGCCGCATCGACGGCAGGCCGAAATTATCCAGCACCGACAGGGCCGGGAAGATGCCGGTCGTGCGGCGGTCGCGCGGCAGGTAGACGACGCCGTGGCGGGCCGCCGCGTGGTGATCACGATAGACGGCAGGGCCGCTGCCGGTCATGACCGACACCGTCTCGCCGCCGCGCTTCAATCCGGCAAGGGTGAGCAGGAACTGCTCCTGGCCATGGCCCTCCAACCCGGCGAGGCCGGCGATCTCGCCGGCGCGCAGGACCCCGGAGATCGGCGCGCGGCCCGGCGCCAGAACGATGCCGTCATAGGTCAGGACTTCAGGGGCCAGGACGTTGGGGCCCGGGACGTCAGTCGGCATGAAGATGCGCCTCCGGTGCCATGAGGTCGAGGAGGCGCTGGCTCGAGACTGCTTCGCGCCGGAGTGTCTCGACGAGGTGGCCGTTGCGCAGCACGGTCACCCGGTCGGACAGGCGCTTCACCTCCTCCAGCCGGTGCGAGATGAAGATCACGACCGCGCCGGCGCGGGCATAATCCTCGACCGTCTCGAAAACGCGGTCGCGATCGGCGTAGTCGAGCGCCGCCGTCGCCTCGTCGAGGAGGAGGATCGAGGGCAGGCGAGCAAAGGCCCGCGCGATCACCACAATCTGCTGCGCGGCGAGCGGCAGCGATCCGGCGGGCGCACCCGGATCGATCGGGAAGCGGGCGAGGAGCCCCAGCAGCCGCTCCGCCGCCGCCCTCGTCTGCGTCTTGCTCAAGACGCGCCGGACGAACCCGTTGGTGCCGAGGAAGATGTTGTCGGCGACCGTGCGGTGCGGCGCGATGAACACCTCCTGGAACACGGTGGACAAGCCGCGATCCTGCATCTGGCGCGGCGAGCCCGCGGTGATCTCCCGCCCGTCGAGGAGAAGGCGCCCCTCGCTGGGGGAAACCACGCCCGACAGGATCTTCAGCATGGTGCTCTTGCCGGAGCCGTTCTCGCCGAGGATCGTGTGGATGCCCGGCGTGAAGGACAGGGACGCGGCACGCAGCGCGACGGTCTCGCCGTAGCGCTTGCCGATCCCGTCGAGCACCAGCTCCGACACGGCCGGGCCAGGACGAACGGCATTGCCGCACGCCGCCTCCATCAGCTGATGGACACGTGATCGCTTCCGCTGCTTGTCCGTTGGATCCGGCATCGGCGTCTTCCAGAGCGTCGGACCGGCTGCGTCACGCGCGTGACGCCGCCGGTCCGAGGGACCTTATTGCGGGCAGGAGGCCGGGACCTTGGAGAAGTCGTAGGCCGGCGTTGCCTTGCCGTTCTCGAAGTAGCCGTTCATCAGCTCCTCCGGAAACGGATCGGCCGGCGGGATCGGGAAGATCGAAGCCGAGTCCGGCTTCATGCAGTCCTTGTACCAGGTCGGCAGGTCGGCTGCGGTGACCGTCGGCATCGGCGCGATCAGCGTGTTCACCAGCGGCTTCTGACCGTCGAGGATGCGCAGCGCGACGCGGAAGGCGTTCTGGGCGGCGACATGGGGCGAGACCTCGCCGCCATAGAACTTGAAGGCGTCCTTGTTCTCATTCCAGAAGCCGAGCGCGTCGCCCGAGATCGAGGCGGTGATCAGCGGCAACGGCCGACCGGCCTGCTGGAAGGCCTCGGCGATGAAGCGGGCCTCGCTGCCGGTGGACCAGACGGCATCGATCGGCTGCGGCGTGGTCGCGAGCGCCTGCAGCACCGCCGATTTGGTTGTCGAGCCGGTCCATTCGCCGCTCACCTTGCGGGCGATGGTCAGATTGCCGGATTCGCTGACGGCCTTGTCGAGGCCGGCATTCTCCTGCTGCACCAGCGGATGGCCTGAGATACCCTCGACCTGGAGGATTGCACCACCATTCGGCAGCGCTGCGGCGATGCCCTTGCCCATCTGGTAGCCCCAGAGGTTCTGGTTGTGCATGACGTTGATGGCGGCCGGCGTCGTCACGGCGCCGGCGCTGGTGATGACGGGAATGCCGGCCTTGGCGGCGTCCTCGATCACGGCGTTCAGCGCGGTCGGCGAGCCGGCAATGGTGGTGATCACCGAGCAGCCCTGCTCGATGAAGGCGCGGATCTGCGAGATCTGCTGGGTGGCGTCGCCATTGGAGTCGGACACGACGAACTCGGACACGTCGCCCGCCGCCTTGGCGGCATCGACGAGGCGCGCCAGTTCGGCGTTGAAGGTCACGCGCCAGGGATTGCCCATGTAGGATTCTGAATGGCACCAGCGCCACGGCTTGGCGGGCGCCTTGAAGTCGCCAAGCTGCGCCGGCTGGACTTCAACGGCATCGGTGTAGAGCGCCTGGAGGTCAGCCGGCAGGGCGCTCTTGGCGTCCTGCGCTGCGGCCGGCCCTGCGAGCATGACGAGGGTAGAGGCCATCAGGCCCAGGTGCATGCGGCGCATCAGCATGGTCAGTCCTCCCACTGGACGACCTCCCGTCGTCCTTCATTGATGAAATTCGTATTCATTTCTGCATAGGACGTCAATCGACGGAGTTGAGCGTCCTCATCCACGACGCAAGCTCTCTCCACCTGAGATGTTAGCGCTAACACTAGACAAGGCGGCTGGCTAGAGTACCCTTGGCGCAATCGCGGGAATCATCGGGAAGCAAGCAGCGTTATGGGCATATTGTCGGGATTTCGGGTTCTGGATTGCTCCATCGCCATGGCCGGGCCTTTCGCGGCGCAGCGCCTGGGCGATCTCGGCGCCGACGTCGTCAAGGTCGAGCCGGTCACCGGCGAGTGGCAGCGCCACGTCGCCGCGGGCGGTGCGGAGGGCAACAAGGTCAACGTCTCCTTCCTCTCGCTCAACCGCAACAAGCGCTCGCTCGCCGTCGACCTGAAGAACCCGGATGGCAAGGCGGTGCTGCTGGAACTGGTACGCACGGCCGACGTCTTCCTGCAGAATTACCGGCCCGGCGTCGCCAAGCGTCTCGGCGTCGACTACGAGACCCTGTCGGCGATCAACCCGCGCCTCGTCTATGTCTCGATGTCCGGCTATGGCGAGGATGGTCCCTATGTGAACCGGCCGGGCCAGGATCTGGTGCTCCAGGGCATGTCGGGGGCAATGCTCTCAGCAGGGCGCGAGGGCGAACCGCCGACGGCCGCCGGCCAGTATCTCGTCGATGCCGTGACCGCCTACACCGCCTTCGAGGGCGCACTGGCCGCGCTGCTCCACCGTGAGCGCACCGGCGAGGGCCAGCTCGTCCAGGTCAACATGCTCGATGCCATCACGACGCTCCAGATGCAGGAGCTGTCGGTCTTCACCGTCGGCGGCAAGCCGCAGCAGCGCTCGGCCGAGCCGCATGCGCATGTCTATATCCGCTCTCCCTATGGCGCCTTCGCCACCAGCGACGGTTTCATCATCGTCGCCTTCCCCAAGCTGAAGACGCTGGGCGAGGTGATCGGCGAGGAGAGCTTCCTGTCCATGGCGGACGACGTCGACACCTGGACGCGCCGCGACGAGATCTTCGCCAAGACGCGCGAGAAGCTGGTCACCAAGACCTCCGCCGAATGGCTGGAGCGGCTGCGGGCTGCCGACATCTGGTGTGGTCCGGTCTATGGCTATGCCGACCTCGTCGCGGACGAGCAGATCCGTCACAACGGCACCTTCGTCGAATACGACCATCCGACCGAGGGCCGCGTGAAGACGCCGGGCTTCCCGATCAAGTTCTCCAAGACGCCGTCCACCGTCGAGCGCGGCGCCCCGCAGGTCGGCGAGCACACGCGGCAGATCCTCGCCGAGGCCGGCTATGATGCCGCGCGGATCGACAGCCTTCTCTCCTCCGGCGCCGTCGGCTCGCTGCAGGGCGAGGGCGATGCGGCCGGCTTCTCCGGCGGGGCCGATGTCGCTCCGGCGGGGAAGGAGGCGGCTCGATGAGCGAGTCCTCCGACGTCATCTTCGAAGTCGACGGCGCGGTCGCGACCATCACGCTGAACCGGCCGCGCAAGCTGAATGCCGTAACGCCGGCCATGGCGGATGCGATTGTCGCCGCGGTGGAGGAATGCAACGCCTCCGACACGATCCGCTGCGTCATCGTCACCGGGGCCGGCGAGCGCGCCTTCTGCGCCGGGTCCGACATCGCCGAGCTCGACACCTATGAGACGCCGTGGGAGTTCCGCAACCGGCCTGACTACTGCGACGCCATCCGCCGGCTGCTGAAGCCCTCCATCGCGGCGGTGAACGGCTATGCCTTTGGCGGCGGTCTCGAAACGGCGATGAGCTGCGACATCCGCATTGCCTCGGCCAACGCCCAGTTCGCCGCGCCGGAAATCAAGCTCGGCTGGATCGGCGGCGGCGGCATGGCAACGAGCCTTGCCCATTCGATCGGCGCGTCCAATGCCGCCTTGATGCTGATGACAGGTGATCCGATCGACGCCGCCAAGGCGGAGCGGTGGAGCCTCGTCAGCGAGGTGGTTCCGCTGGAAGAGCTTCTGCCGCGCGCAAAAGCCCTGGCCAAAACGATCGCGGCGCGCGCGCCGATCGCGGCGGAGACCGCCAAAGTCAATCTCAAGGCAGCCTATGCGATGTCCAAGGAGCAGGCGATCGAATATGAGCGCGACCTCCAGACGATCTGCTTTGCCACTGCGGATGCGGCCGAGGGCCGGGCGGCCTTCAAGGAGAAGCGCGCGCCGAAGTTCCGGCGGCGCTGAAGGCGGCAAACGGCCCGGCGTCGCGGCTGCCTTCTGAACCGAGGCAGCCTCCTCGTCCGAGACCATGCCTCCGCAGCCGCAATGGCTCGCGCCAGCACCGGCTCCGGATTTTCGGGCCGGGAGCATACGAACTGTCCCTCGTGACTGCGGCCGGCCGGCTATGCGGCGGATCAGACAACCAGCGCGGTGCAATGTTAGCGCTCACATTTTTGTAGACATTGCCCTGCGCGCTGGTCATGGTGCGCCGCGCACCGGGAGGGACGGGCTGCAGGCCGGAGGTGGTTGTCGCTACGGGGACCGTGCGTGTCGCCGCGCCCCGCTGATGCCTGCGGCCGATCCGGCGGCATCAAGTGTAAAATCAAGAGGGAGGGCGCCATGACGACGACGCGGACAGTCGACGAGCGCGGACTGAAGAGCACCATTCTCGCCAGCACGCTCGGCACGGTGGTGGAGTGGTATGACTTCATCCTCTATGCGACCGCGGCGGCGCTGGTCTTCAACAAGATCTTCTTTCCGCAGTTCGATCCCGTCGCGGGCACGATCGCGGCCTTCGCCACCTACTCCGTCGGCTTCCTAGTGCGCCCGCTCGGCGGCATCCTCTTCGGCTGGATGGGCGACAAGGTCGGCCGCAAGCCGGTGCTTCTCATTACGATCCTGATCATGGGCATCAGCACGCTCCTCATCGGCCTGCTGCCGACCTATGATCAGGTCGGCCTCTGGGCGCCTGCGATGCTGATCGCCTTGCGCATCGCGCAAGGGCTCGGCGCCGGCGCCGAATATGCCGGTGCCGTGGTCATGGCCGCCGAGGCCGCGCCGCGGCGTCGCGGCTTCTTCGCCGCCATGCCCGCCGCTGCCGTTGACGTCGCGACGGTGCTCTCCTCCGGCATGTTCGCGCTCTTTGCGCTGATGCCCGAGGAGCCCTTCATGTCCTGGGGCTGGCGCGTGCCCTTCCTGCTGAGCGTGGTGATCCTTGCCCTAGGCGTCTACATCCGCCGCCGCGTGCCGGAATCGCCGGAATTCGTCGCACTGAAGGAGGAAAGCCGCGAGTCGCGCCTGCCGGTGGTCGAGCTCCTGCGCGATCATCCGCGCACCGTCCTCGCGGCCATGGGCGCCAATCTGGCGCCGAACCTCTCCTACGTTTTCCAGACCTTCACGCTGGCCTATGCGACCTCGCAGCTGGGCTTCCCGCGCGAAATCGTCCTGATCGGCGTCATCATGTCGAGCGTCGTCGGCGCGCTGACCTGCGTGATGTTCGGCGCCCTGTCGGACCGTTATGGACGCGGCCCGGTGATGATCATCGGTGCCGGCTTCTCGACGCTCTACAGCCTAGTCTACTTTCAGCTTCTCGGCGCCGGAACGCCCTGGCTCGCGGTGCTCCTGATCGTCGTCGGCCACGCTATTGGCGCGCGGTCGTCCTTCGGCGTGCAGCCGGCCTTCTACTGCGACATCTTCCCGGCACGGGTGCGTTACAGCGCCATCGCCTTCGCCCGCGAGGTGACGGGCGCGCTCCTCGTCGGGCCGCTGCCGCTCGTGGCGACGGCTCTCGTCGGCTGGACCGGTGGCTCGGCCTGGCCGGTGGCACTGATCACGGCAACCTACAGCTTCGTGACGCTGATCTCCGTGGCGTTGACGCCGCGGGCGATTGCCGCCGACGCCCGCGCTCGCACCCGGGCCGGCCGGCTGCAGCCGGCATAAGCGCTTCCAAGCAGGGCGGCGCGGCAACGCGCCGCCGTCCCCTGCTGAGGACGGGCGGCGCTAAGCTGGCGGACGGACACGCCCGACACGCGACGCAAAGCGATGCCGCGGCTGTCGATCCCGGCCGGAACGGCTATACCCCTCGCAAAGCCGCAGGCCTGCGCCGCGGCTCGTCCGAGGCTCCAATCCGTCCCGAATGCCGCATCTCACCAGCTCTCATACCGCCCGGCAACTGCGCAGGGCTCTTCGCGTGGCCTGCGGCGCCGTGCTGCTGCTCTTGCTCGCCTGCGTGCTCCTCGCCGTGGCGATGCGCTACCTCTTCGGCGCCGCCTTGTTCGGCTCGGACGAGGCGGCGCTGTGGCTGTTCCTGCTCCTGATCGCGCTCGGCGCGCCGCTGGCAAGCGAAGGCGCCCTGGCGCTGCGCTTCGATCTCGGCGTTTCCATGTTGCCGCGCCGCGGGCAGGTCATGGCGGGCGTCGTGGCGGATGCCTTCATCCTCGGCTCGGCCCTCGTGCTGATCCTCGGCGGTGCGCAGGCGACAGGCGCGATCGGCGGCATCTCGCCCGCGCTCGGCCTGCCCGAATGGCTGCGGCCGGCGCTGTTTGCGGTGAGCGGCGCGCTTGCCGTCCTGGTTCTTGGCCTCGCGCGTAAAGCGGAGGGGCGGTTTCCGGCGGTTCTCGGCTCCGCGGCACTGGCGGGCGGCACCGTCTTGGCGATGAACCTCGTCGGCCCCGCAGAACTCTCGCCCAGCCTTCTTGCCGCACTGGTCGCATTGGCGGGCCTGTTCGTCGGCGCGCCGCTGCCGCATGCGCTGCTGGCCGGCGCCGGTATCGCCGATCTCTCCGGCGGCACATTGCCGCCACCGGCGCTGGTCGCGTCCGCTATCGCTGGCATGTCGAAATTCCTGCTCCTCGCGGTGCCCTTCTTCCTCCTTGCCGGTGGGCTGCTGGCGACCTCGGGCGCGGCGGCGGCACTGGTGCGCTGCGCGGCCTCCCTCGTCGGCCACGTTCGCGGCGGCATCGCCCAGACGACGCTGCTGACCGGCACGCTGTTCTCCGGCGCCTCCGGCTCCTCCATCGCCAACGCCGCCTTCGGGGCGCGCACCTTCGCACCGCAGCTCGTCGCGCGCGGCTACACACCGGCGGAGGCTGGCGCGATCATCGCCGCCACCTCGACCCTCGACAACGTCATCCCGCCATCGATCGCCTTCCTGCTGCTGGCCGGCGCCGCCAATCTCTCCGTCGGCCGCCTGCTGACCGGCGGCTTCGTCGCCGGGGCGGTGATGGCGATCGCGCTGGCCTTCGCGATCCGCTGGCGCGCCCGGGCGAGCGACCGTCAGCCAAGGGCGGACGCTGCCGAGCGCCGCGCCGCACTGCTTGGGGCGCTGCCGGCCTTTGGGCTCGGTGTCGTCGTGGTGGCCGGCATCCGGATCGGCCTCGTGACGACGACGGAGGCCGCGGCTCTCGCCGCTGCCTATACGGTGCTGCTGGCGCTCTGGACGCGCATCGACGGCCGCTCGCTGGCCGGCGCGTTCATGGATGCGGCCGCCGAATCCGCGGCGATCGGCTTCCTGATCGGCGCCTCGACACCGCTCGCCTTTCTGCTCGCAGTGGACGATGCGGCCGGCGCGCTCGGCGCGCTGGTGGAGGGGGGCGGCACCGGGGCCTGGCAGGTGCTGCTGGCGGCCAACCTCATTCTGCTCGTCGCCGGCCTGTTCCTCGATATCGGCGTCGCGATCCTGCTGCTCGGGCCGATCCTCGTCCCCATCGTGGCCGCACATGGCGTCGATCCGATCGACTTCGGCGTCATCCTCGTGGTCAACCTGATGATCCATGGCCTGACACCGCCGGTCGGGATTCTCGTCTATGTCGTGTCGGCGGCGACGAAGGTCCGGCCCAGCGCGCTGTTCCGCGCCGTACTTCCGTATCTCGGAGCGCTGCTCGGCGCGCTCCTTCTCCTCTGCATCGGTGCGCTGCTGCGGGCGCGCTGATCAGGCCGCCGCGGCGGCTTCGATCCGCGCCATGCCGCCGACGGTCTCGGCGAAGGCCGGCCACACGCTGCGGCCGATCCGCTCCCATGCGGCGCGGTCGTCCGGCTCGATGAAGCTGCCGCCGTTGTCCTCAACGAGCTGCGTCGCCGCGACCTCGTCTTTCATAACCAGCTCGTCGAAATGCCGGGCACCCGTCACGGCCGCGCGTTCGAAGACGTCGCGCTGCTCCGCGTCGAGGCCGTCCCAGAAGCTGGCGGAAAAGGCGACGACGCCGCCGGCCCAGATGTGGCGTGTCCTCGTGGTCACCGGCACCACCTCGTAGAGGCGGAACCCGGCCGAGGCCGAGATCGTCAGGTCCATCATGTCGACAACGCCGTTCTGCAGTGCGTTGTAGGTCTCCGGGATCGGGATCGCCGTCGGATAGGCGCCGAAGGCCTGCCACAGCGCGCCGTGCAGCGGGCTCTGGATGACACGGATACGTCGGCCTTTCACCGTCTCCGGCGTCACTAGAGCCTCCTTGGCGAGGAGATTGCGGGCGCCGTAGTTGACGAAGGCCGGCGTGCGGAAGCCCTGCACCGTCAGCTCCTCAGTCAGCATCCGGCCCGTCTCGCCATTGACGGTGCGGGCGAAATGCGCGCGGTCGCGGAACAGGAAGGGCAGGTCGAGGAGCTGTGTGCCCGGCGCCCAGGCCGAGAGCGCCGACAGGGTCAGGAGGCTTGCCTGGATTGAGCCGAGCCGAAGCCCCTCCGCCACCTCCCGCTCGGCGCCGAGCGCGGCATTCGGCACGACGTTGAAGGAGAAGGCGCCCGGTAGCTCCGCTTCGACAAGTTCGGCAATGCGGGTCCAGACCAGCGTCTCCGGCTTGTCGCGGCCGAGCAGCGAGGCGACGGTGATGCGGGTCGCCGCCCGCGCCGGGCGCAGGATGGCGGGCGCAGCAAGAAGGGCGGCGGTGCCGCTCAGGAGGGTGCGGCGGGTGATCGTCATCATCGGGGCTCCCGTCCCATGTCCTCGTCCGCGGCATCCAAAGCCATCTGCCAGAAGGCGGCTTCGAGGTCGCAGGCCTGTGCGAAGATCCGTTCGAGCTGGCGGAGGCGCGCGGGCAGCAGCGGCCCGTCGGCGAGACGATCGAGATCGGCACGAGCCTCGGCGGCCACGTGTTGGTAGGCCTCGCCTGCATATTCCTCGACCCAGACGCTCTGCGCGTGGCCGGGCCGGCTCCGCACCTTCGTCGCAATCCGAACCCCGATCTCGGCATAGCCGATGACGCAAGGGGCGAGCGCCGTGCGCAGGTCGAGGAGGTCGCCGGCCATGCCGCAGTCGAGGACGAAGCGCGTATAGGCGACCGTCGCCGTGTGTTCAGGCGCGCGTTCCAGATCTTCGGGCGAGATGCCCCAGCCGGCGCAAATCCGCACATGCAGGTCCGTCTCGTCCAGGATCGCCGACATCGCGACCTTGGAGGCGCGCATCTCGGCCAGGCTCCGGCTCTTGTAGACGGCAAGCGCCTGCGCCCGCGCGAACTGGATCAGGAAGAGGTAGTCCTGCACGAGATAGAAGCGGAAGGCCGCCGCCGGCAGCTCGCCCGCGGCAAGACGGCGGACATAGTCGTGATCGACATAGGCCTCCCAGCTGGGCAGGGCGGTGGCTTTCAGATGCTCGAAGAGCCCGCTCATCGATCAGCCTCCCACCACGGGTAGAAGTGGTGAACGGGACCGCGGCCCGAGCCGACCTGCAGCGCATCCGCCGCCGCGAGCGCGGCATGGAGGTAGCGCTTCGCCGCCCCGACGGCGTCTTCAAGCGCGAGACCCTTGGCAAGGCCGGCGGCGATCGCGGCCGAGAGCGTGCAGCCGGTGCCGTGGTCATGCGTTGTTGCGAGGCGCGGCGCCTCGAAACGATGGACGCCTCGGCCATCGAAGAGGAGGTCGGTGCTGGTCTCGCCCGAGCCATGGCCGCCCTTCATCAGCACGGCCTTGGCGCCGAGCGCGAGGATGCGCTCGGCCTGCCGCGCCATCGCTGTTTCGTCCGCCGCGATCGCGTCGTCGGCCAGGATCGCGGCCTCCGGCAGGTTAGGCGTGACGAGGTCGGCGAGCGGCAGCAATTCGCTGCGTAACGCGTCCACTGCCTCCGGCCGCAGCAGCCGGTCGCCGGACGTCGCCACCATCACCGGGTCGAGCACGGCGCGCCGGCCATGCCGCGCGAGTGCCGCGGCGATGGCGAGGGCGGTCTCGGCGCGCGACACCATGCCGATCTTGATCGCGCCGACGGCAAGATCGGAAAGGACCGCATCGATCTGCGCCGTCACCATTGCAGGCGACAGGTCCTCCACCATCGTGACACCGTGCGTGTTCTGCGCGGTGACCGCCGTCAGGGCGCTGGCGCCGTAGACACCGAGGGCCGAGAAGGTCTTCAGGTCGGCCTGGATGCCGGCGCCGCCGCCGCTGTCCGAGCCCGCGATGGTCAACGCGATCGGCGTCATGGCCGGCGCTCCGCGAGGGCGGCATCAACCGCTGCGCGCAAGCTGAAGGCCGCGGCCTGAGGATCGGGAGAGCCGAAGATCGCAGAGATCACCGCGATTCCGTCCGCCCCGGCGGCGATCGCGGCCGGCGTGCGGGTCAGATCGATGCCGGCGATGGCGCCGACCGGCAGCGCCGGGGCCCGGCTGCGCATGAGCTGGCGCAAGGACCTCAGGCCGTCGAGGCCGACGGGCGCGTCCGGATTGTGCTTCGACAGCGTCTCGAAGACGCCGCCGATACAGGCATAGTCGACCGGCGCCGTTCCCGCGACAGCGGCATCCGCCTCGTTCTTCACGGTGAGGCCGATGATCGCGTCGGGCCCCAGGATGGCGCGGGCCAGTCCCGCCTCCATGTCCTCTCGCCCGAGATGAACGCCGGCTGCGCTGCTGGCGAGTGCAACGTCTAGCCGGTCGTTGATGAGGAGCGGCACGCCGGTCCCTTCCAGCCCCACGCGGATGGCCGTCGCACAGTCGATCATGGCGCGGGTCGAGCCGGTCTTGTCGCGATACTGGATCAGCGTCGCGCCGCCTTGCGCCGCCGCGCGGGCGAGGGCAGGCAGTCGCTCGCGGCCGAGCGCCGCATCGACAAGGGCATAGAGGCGGATATCAACCATGGGTCAGCTTCAGGCGCTGGTGGATGTCGGAAGCGTCGATCGCCGCAAGGGCGTCGAGCAGCTCCATGGCGAAAGAGCCGGGACCGCGACTGCGCTCGGCCGCCATCTCGGCAGCGACACCGATGAGCGCCATCGCGCCGGCACCGGCAAGGAGCGGGTCGTCCTCGACCGTGGCCGCGGCTGCGATCAGCGCGCCGGCAAGGCAGCCCGTCGCCGTCACTGCGGCGAGCCACGGGTGGCCGTTCCGGATGAGCGCCGTCCGTTCGCCGTCCGTGATGCGGTCGGTCTCGCCGGTCTCGACAACGGCAGTTGCCTTCGAAGCCGCCGGCTGGAGATCGGCCATCTCGGCGGCATTCGCCTTCACCGCGAAGGGCCGGTTTGCGATGAGGCTGAGAGCAAAGTCGTGCCGGATCGGCGAGGCGTAGCTCTTCACCGGATCGAGCACGAAGGGCCGGCCGGCCTGCGTCCCGGCTTCGACGGCAATGTCGATCGCGCGGCGCATCTCCGGCGTCGACGTGCCGAGATTGACGAGCAGTGCGTCGGCGCGGCGGGCAAAATGCGCCACCTCATCGGCACTCGACGTCATGGAGGGGATGATACCAAGGGCCGACAGCCCATCCGCGACCAGCTTCTGCGCCACCGTGTTGAGGAGGCAGTGGACGCGCGGTGCGCGGTTGCGCAGGCGCTGCGGCAGCGAGGCGATGCGGTCGATGTCGAGGCTCACGGCTTCAGCTCCACCGCGATGTCGGCGAGATCCGGCACATCCTTGATCAGGCCGGCCTCCTGCATGAAGGCGGCAAAGCGCTGATAGCGGCCAGCGTCCAGCGCCGCGGGGCGCTTGGCGAAACGCGGCAGCGTGTCGGTGAAGGCCTGCCGGTTCAGCGCGTCGTCTAGATCGGGATAGGCCTTTTTGAACAGCGCCCAGCCCTCGTCCGGATGATTGGTGATGAAGAGCGCGGCTTCCTCCACCGCGGCGAGGAAGCGCGGCAGGCGCGGATCGTCCTTCAGCGCGCCGCGGGTGACGAAGATCAACTCGTCATAGGGCGGCACGCCGTTCTCCTCGGGAAAGAAGGCGCGGCCTTCGTGCCCTTCCAGACGCATCTGCGTCAGCTCGAAGTTGCGGTAGCCGCCGATCGTCGCATCGACGCTGCCGGCGATCAGCGAGGGTGAGAGCGAGAAGTTGACGTTGACGAGCGTCACGTCGGAGAGCGTCAGCCCGGCGCTCTTCAGGAAACGCGAGAGCAGGGCGTCCTCGAAGCCGGAAACCGAAAAGCCGATGCGCTTGCCTTTAAGGTCGGCCAGCGTCTTGATCGGTCCGTCCTTCAGGACGGTCAGCGTGTTCAGCGGCGTCTCGACCAGCGTGCCGAAGCGCATCAGCGGCAGCCCGCCCGCATGGTCGAGATAAAGGCTCGGCTGGTAGTGCAGCCCGATATCCGCCTGCCCCGCGGCGACGAGGCGCGGCGCCGCGGATGGGTCGGAGGGCGGGATCAGCTCGACGTCGAGGCCATGCGCGGCGAAGAGGCCCTTTTCCTTCGCTATGACCAGCGGGGCATGATCCGGGTTCACGAACCATTCGAGCATGACGGTCAGCCGGTCGGCTGCGACGGCGGGGGCCAGACCTGACAGGACGAGGGCGGCGGCGAGGAGGAGGGATCGAAGCACGGACGAGCCTTTAGTCGATGAGGGGATCAGGCGGTTTCGGGCGCCCAGGGCGCTAGGCGGCGGCACAGCGCATCGGCGAGGAAGCGCAGAAAGAGGGTGGCTGCGGCGAGGATGGCGATCGCGGCGAAGACCGTGTCGGTCTGCATGCGGGCATTCGCCTGCAGCATGACGAAGCCGAGCCCGCCGGAGGCGCCGACCCATTCGCCGATCACCGCGCCAAGCGGCGCGAAGGGTGCGGCGACGCGGATGCCGGTGCCGAGCGAGGGGAGGGCGAGCGGCACGCGCACATGCCGGAGCGCCTGCCAATGCGAGGCCTCGGTCATCGCGGTCGCGTCGATAAGATCGGGATCGATGCGGCGCAGGCCATCGGCGAACGCCGAGGCGACGGGAAAGAAGATGATCAGCCCTGCCATCGCCACCTTGGAGGTGAGGCCGAAGCCGAACCAGAGCACCAGGAGCGGCGCCAGCGCGAAGACGGGCATTGCCTGCAGCACCAGCAGCAGCGGCCAGACGAGGCGCCCGAGGCGCGGCAGCGCCACGACGAGGAGACCGGAGAGGATGCCGGCGGCAATGCCGAAGACGAGACCGGCGAGGACCTCGATCCCGGTGACGGCACTCTCGCTGAGGAACATCGGCCACCGCGCCACAAGCGTCTCCGCGACCCGCAGCGGGCTCGGCAGCATGAAAGGGGGTGGCCGGAGAATGAGGACGGCGGCCTGCCAGGCCGCGATCACGACGAGGAAGGCGGTGCCGGTGCCGCCGAGGAGCCGCAGCGAGCCGGCGAGGCGCGGGCGCAGCGTGGCGCCTGCCTGTCTCCTGCCTGCCTGCACGTCCGTCAACGCCATCACCCGCCGCCACGAAGACGATCCGGAGATGACAGCTGCACAGGAGAGAGGTCGGGCGGTTCAGCCCAGTTCCGTTCCTACGCCGGCATGACCCGGATCAGGTTCAAGGGTGCTGGCTCGACGCCATCTCAGCACGGAAACGTGCGCCCCTCGGAATGGCTTGAAGCTGTGGGCGTGTTTGCCGCCGATGTCAATCACACCGCCAAGCCTCGCCTCACCGCGGCGCGCCCGTATCTGCCGGCGCCGAGGTGGGCTCCGGAGGGTGCCGCTGCTGAGGGGCTGCTGTCGGCGACGGCGCTACTCGCTGAGACTGTCCTTCAGGCCGCCCCAGCGGCGGACGGAGCCGGTCTCGATGCCGAACAGGTCCAGCGCCCGGGCGACGCTGTGCGCGACCACGTCTTCCAGCGTCTGCGGCTTGGCGTAGAAGGCCGGCACCGGCGGCATGATGATCGCACCCATCTGCGTCAGCAAGGTCATGGTCTGGAGATGGCCGAAATGCAGCGGCGTCTCGCGCACCATCAGGACGAGGCGTCGGCGCTCCTTCAGGACGACGTCGGCGGCACGGCTCATCAGCGACGAGGTGACGCCCGTGGCGATCTCCGACATGGTGCGGATCGAGCAGGGTGCGATCAGCATCCCCATCGTCTGGAACGAGCCGCTGGCGATGGTGGCGCCGATATCCGCGGCCGGATGAATGTGGTCGGCGCGGCCTTCGAGGTCGCCCTTCTGCAGGCCGACCTCCTGGGCGAGCGTCAGCAGCGCCGAGCGCGAGACCACCAGATGGGTCTCGCAGCCTGCTTTACGCGCCATGTCGAGGGCGGTGAGGCCATAGGCGGCCCCGGACGCGCCGGTAATGCCGATGACGAGGCGCCGCGGCTGGGTCATGCGCCGGGGAACCAGTCGGCGAGCTTGACCTCGTTCACCATGCGCAGACGCTTGCGCTCGAATTCCGGCTCGCGCCCCCAGGGCTTGGTCGCGTCGACAAGGAGGCGTCCCCAGTGGTCCTTGGCCTCGTCGCGGTAGAAGGACGGCGTCTCCGGTATGATCATCATGTCCTTGTCGGGCCGGCAGCGCGTCAGGATCGCCCACTGCACGTCGTCCATGTCGTAGATGTCGACATCGGTGTCGACCACGGTGATCTGCTTGGCCCAGATCGGCTCGGCCCCGATGGTGGCAAGCATCACCTGGCGCGCGTGGCCCTCGAACTGTGGCTCGATCTGCACGATGGCGTGGTTGACGAAGGGCTGGCAGGTGACGTTGCGGATGCCGGGCAGCGCCGCGCTGAGGCGCTGGTAGATATTGGCCGAGACCGAGAGCTCCAGCGTCAGCACCTCTTCCGGCGAGCCGCAGAGGATGGAGTGGAACATCGCGTCCTTGCGCACGGTAACACCGAGCACCTCGAAGACTGCGTTCGGCCCGACCGGCACATAGTAGCCCATGAACTCGCCGAATGGTCCCTCGGGGCGACGCTCGTTCGGCAGGAATCGGCCCTCGATCACCACTTCCGTCTCGGCGGGCACTTCGAGGTCGATATGGTTGCAGCGGCGCATCGGAATCGGCCGACCGCGCAGCCGGGCGGCGACCTCCAGCTCGTCGACATCGTAAGGCAGCGGCGCCGCGGCGGTGAGGAAGGCATGCGCCGGCGGGCCGATCAGCATGGCCGCTTCCAGCGGCTGGCCCATCTTCTCGGCCTTCTCGTGGTAGATCGTCAGGTGGTGGCGCGGTGCCAGGCGGCAGCGGAGCTCGTTGTCGCTGATGAACATCGAGCGGTGGTAGGAGAGATTGCCGACGCCGGTCTCGGGATCCTTGGCGATGAACATCGCCGAGGTGAAGTAGGGCGCCCCGTCGCGGTCGGAGTAGGTGATCAGCGGCAGGTCGGAAAGCTTGACCTCCTCGTACTCCGGCGTCTCCTCCGCCGGCACCAGCGGCGTCTTCATCTCGGAGGCGCCGAGCGAGGACAGCTTGCTCCACTGCCGGCAGAAGTCGCCGGCGTCGATGCCGATCACCTCCGCGAGCCGCTCGCGCGTGCTGTAGACATTGGTGACGACGGGAAACCGCGTGCCCTTGACGTTGGTGAACATCACCGGCTTGGCCCACTGCTTCTGGGCAAGGTGGGTGACGGCGGCGAGCTCGTGGGCGGGGTCGATCTCGCGATCCACCACCAGAAGGTCACCGCGCTCCTTGAGCGTGCGGACGAAGTCTCTCATGGGCGTCTTTCCTGCCGGGCTCAGCGGCTCTTGCCGGTCGTCATGGTGACGACGCGGTTGGTGCGGGCTTCATGGCTGGAACGCAGCCTGTAGCGGTCGCCGGGATAGATGAAGCGGCTGCGGGTGACGGGCACGCCGTCGCGCCAAGTCGAGCGATCGAGCAGGAGGCAGGGCTGGTTGCCGTCAATCTGCAGGTGCTGGCGCGTTTCCTCGTCGGCCCGGATCGCCCGGATCGTGTTGTCGACGGTCGTCACCGTGGTCTCGCGCAGGAGCCAGCTGTGCGGCGCGGTCTTGGAGAAGTCCTGCTCGATCCAGCCGGGCGCCTCGGCGGCGTTGATGTAGCGGTCCTCCAGCTGGATCGGCGTGCCGTCCTCCAGATGCAGCAGCCGCGAATGGAAGACGGTCTCCTCCGGCGGCAGCTGCAGCATGTTCCGGCCGGGGCTGTCCTTACCGAGGATCGCGTGCTGCAGCACCCGGCAGCTATGGGCGCCGCCGGACAGGGCGATCTCCTCGGAGATGTCGGGAAGGCTGAACACCGCACACTGCATGCGTGGGCCGATCACGAAGGTGCCGCGGCCTTGCACCCGCAGGAGCACGCCGTCGGCCTGGAGCTCGCGCAGGGCGCGCCGCACAGTCAGCGGCGAGGCGCCGAACTCGTCGGCGAGTGCCTCCTCGGACGGGACCTGGAAGTTGGCAGGCCACTCCTCGGTTTCGATTCGCCGGTCGATGGAGCTTTTGATCTGCTCGTAGAGAGGTAGCTCCGGCCGCACCGCATACTCCTAATGATATCATAATCGAGGCGACATTCGCCTTATCTGGCCGCGGGAATCAAGGGGTACTTTTATCTTGCCCCGAGGCATGGCGCCGATTTGCGCGTTATATGCGCTTAAATCAGGCAAATAGCTCTATTTCCGATCAAGCAGCAGATTCAGCTGCGAGTCCGATATTTCTATCATTGACAACAAATAGGAATATCACTTTCATCCTCTCAACAGCCGCACGAGGGCCGAAGCGTCAGGCTCGGTCCGCAGCGCCGGAGCAAGCCGGGGCATACGAGGTGCGGTCCTATGGGAGACGACATGCCAGCCGAGAGCCTGCCAAAACTGTCCATGTATATCGACGGCCAGTGGGTCGCCCCCGCCTCCGGGGAGTACATCGAGACGGTCAATCCCTTCACCGCGGAACCCTGGGCGCTGGTGCCGCGCGGCAATGCGGAAGACGCCGACCGCGCCGTGCGTGCCGCCCACAAGGCGTTCGTCGAGGGTCCCTGGGGGCGCATGCACCCCACCCAGCGCGGCCGCATCATCCAGCGCTTCGCCACCCTCATCGAGGCGCATGCTGACGAACTCGCCGAGGTCGAGGTGCGCGACAATGGCCGGCTCCTGGAGGAGATGCGCCACCAGATCCGCTACGTGCCGCACTGGTATCATTACTATGCCGGCTATGCCGACAAGATCGAAGGCTCCGTTCATCCCTGCGATAAGCCGGCCTTGAGCTTCTCGCGGCACGAGCCGCTCGGCGTCTGTGTCGGCATCGTGCCCTGGAACGCCCCGCTGCTTCTGTTCTCGCTGAAGGCCGCGCCGGCGCTGGCCGCCGGCAACACGCTGGTGATGAAGCCGGCCGAGCACACGTCGGCGACCGCCCTGAAGCTGATGGAGCTCGTCGAAGAGGCGGGCTTCCCGACCGGCGTCATCAACGTCGTCACCGGCTACGGCCCCGAGGTCGGCGAGCCGCTGGTCACCCATCCGCTGACCCGCCATCTCGGATTCACCGGCTCCACCAAGACCGGCGCCTATCTCTATTCCCTGGCGGCCAAGGACGTGAAGCGGGCGAGCCTGGAGCTCGGCGGCAAGTCGCCCAACATCGTCTTCGGCGACGCCAATCTCGACAACGCCGTGCGCGGCGCCGTCGGCGGCATCTTCGGTGCGGTCGGCCAGACCTGCATCGCCGGCTCGCGCCTGCTGCTGCACCGCTCCATCCACGACGAATTCCTGGAGAAGCTCTCGGCCTTCACCAAGACCGCCCGGATCGGCGATCCGCGCAAGGTGGAGACGCAGATCGGTCCGATCGCCAACAAGATGCAGTACGAGCGTGTGCTCGGGTATATCGACATCGCCCGTCAGGAGGGTGCCGAGCTGATCCTCGGTGGCAAGCGCCCGGACATCGAGGAGTGCAGCGCCGGCTTCTTCATCGAGCCGACCATCTTCGCCGGCGTCAACAACGACATGCGCATCGCCCGCGAGGAGGTGTTCGGCCCGGTGCTCTCGGCCATTCCCTTCGACGAGCCCGAGGAGGCGATCGCGATTGCCAACGACAGCGAGTTCGGCCTCGCGGCCGGCGTCTGGACGGCCGACATGCGGCTGGCCCTGAAGATGTCTGAGCGCCTCGAAGCCGGCAGCATCTGGGTCAACACCTACCGCGACATCTCCTATACGACGCCTTTCGGCGGCTACAAGAAGAGCGGCATCGGCCGCGAGAACGGCGTCGCGGGCATCTACGAATACCTCCAGACCAAGGCTGTCTGGCTGTCTACAGCCGACGAAATCCCGAACCCGTTCGTCATCGGGTGAGCCCGCAGCCTCAGCGATACCAACGCCGCCAACGGCGATCATAGCGCAGCGCATTCGAAACGCTCACTGCAAGCGTAACAGGCGAACTGTATCAACAATGGAGAAGTCGTCATGAAGAAGACTGGTGAAAAGCGGCGCAGCGTCGGCACTGCGCCGTTCGGCCTGGCCATTCTGGGAATGCTGTTGACCTCCACCGCTGTCTATGCGCAGTCCGCGGCCGATCTGCTGCCCGAGAAGTACAAGAGTGCCGGCGTCATCAACCTGGTGACGGACGCCAAATATCCGCCGTTCCAGTATATGGACGACTCCGGAAAGATGGTCGGCTTCGAGGTCGATCTGTGGGATGCGCTCGCCGAGCGATTGAAGGTCAAGATCAACGTGACCTCGGTCGCCTTCGACTCGATGATCCCCGGTGTGCAGTCCGGTCGCTGGGACGTCGCGATGGAAGGCATCACCGACAATGCCGAGCGTCAGGCGGTCGTCAGCTTCGTCGACTACGGCTACACGACCTCCTCGGCCTATGTGCTCGAATCCAAGGGCGCCGACATCAGCGATCATCTGTCGCTGTGCGGCCTGAAGGGCGCGGCGCAGAGCGGCACCGAATGGGTCGGGATGATCACGGGCGAAATGGCGGCGGCCTGCAAGGAAGCGGGAAAGCCCGCGCCGACGGTCGCTGAGTTCGGAACCTCGGACGCGACGCTTCTCTCGGTGTACTCCGGACGCACGGATTTCGTGCTGACATCCGCAGCCTCCGCCCAGGAAATCCAGAAGGCCGCGCCCAAGCCGGTCAAGGTCGTGGCCATGCCGATCCTGGCCCGTATGCCGAGCGGAATCGCCTTCCGCAAATCCGAGGAAGACCTGGGCAAGGCGCTTCTCGCCGCACTCAAGGACGTTCGCGCTGACGGCACCTACGACAAGATCTATTCCAAGTGGAACATCGATGCCATGAAGATGGACCACGAACCGGGCATCAACCTCGAGACTGTGCCAACCAAGTAAACGGCCAGGGGCGGGCGGCCAAGCCTGCCCGCCCCTGGGTCTCCGCAGAGTAGATCGAGCGTCATGTCGGCAGTAACGCAAAGCACCCGAGATCCGTCCAGCGATCGCTCGTCGCAGGAGCCCATGCTGGTCTATGTTCCAGCCCGGACCTGGGGAACCCGAGCGGCAGCAGCGGCACTGCTGCTGGTGGTCGCCTATTTCGGCTATTCCATTGCCGGCAATGCGAACTTCGGCTGGGCGGTCGTCTGGCAGTATCTGTTCGACGCCCGGGTCCTATCGGGTCTCAGCCTCACCGTCTGGCTCACCGCCGTCACCATGGTCATCGGGGTGGTGCTGGGGACGATCTTCGCGATCATGGCGATGTCCCGAAACGTCGTGATATCGACGGTCGCCAAGGCCTATATCTGGTTCTTCCGCGGCACGCCGGTCCTCGTCCAGCTGATCTTCTGGTACAATCTGGGGGCGCTGTTTCCAGAGATCTTCGTCGGTATCCCTCTGACCGCATGGGGTGTGTCGCTCCCCACCAACGACCTGATCTCGCCGATCACGGCCGCGGTTCTGGGCCTTGGCCTGAACGAGGGCGCCTATATGTCCGAGATCATCAGGAGCGGGCTTCTGGCGGTCGAACCTGGACAGCGGCAGGCTGCGATCTCGCTGGGCATGACCGGACGCAAGGCGCTTTGGCGAATCGTTCTGCCACAGGCGATGCCGATCATCATTCCGCCGACCGGCAACCAGACGATCGGCATGCTGAAGACCTCATCCCTGGTCAGCGTCATCGCGCTTTCCGACCTGCTTTACTCGGTCCAGACGATTTACTCCCGCAACTTCCAGACCATTCCGCTGCTGATCGTCGCCTGCCTCTGGTATCTCGTGGCGACAACGGTCCTCAGCTGGATTCAAAGCAGGATCGAACGGCATTTTGCCCGCTCGCGAAACGCATCCAAGTAACCGACGTCCCTTAGGGGCAGGCAAGCCATGGACTCTCCCATGATCGTGGTCGATCGCGTCTCGAAGAGTTTCGGAAAACTCCCCGTTCTCCGAGATGTCAGCCTCGCGGTGTCGCCGGGGGAGGTCATCAGCCTGATCGGCCCGTCGGGCTCCGGCAAGTCGACGCTGCTGCGCTGCGTCAATCATCTTGAACGGATCGAGAGCGGTAGCATCGCCGTGGATGGCGAGCTGATCGGCTACAGGCGCGTCGGCAATCACGCTTACGAGCTGCCGGAGAAGCTGATCGCAAGGCAGCGTGCCCGTATCGGCATGGTCTTCCAGAACTTCAATCTGTTCGGCCACAAGACGGCACTCGAAAACGTCGTGGAGGCGCCGATCCACGTTCTGGGCGTGTCACGCCGCGAAGCCGAGGAGCGGGCGAGCCAGTTGCTCGCCAGGGTGGGCCTGGCAGACAAGATGCATAGCTATCCTCGCATGCTTTCCGGTGGACAGCAGCAACGTGTCGCCATCGCTCGCGCGCTGGCGATGCAGCCGAAGGTCATCCTGTTCGATGAGCCGACCAGCGCCCTTGATCCCGAACTGGTCGGAGAGGTGCTGGACGTGATGCGCGCTCTGGCATCCGACGGAATGACGATGATGGTGGTGACGCACGAGATGTCGTTTGCGCGCGAGGTGTGCCACCGCATCGCCTTCATGGAGGGCGGCCGGATCGTCGAATGTGGCAAGCCCGCCGAGGTTCTCGACAATCCGGCGTTCGAGCGAACCCGGGCGTTCCTGTCTCGCGTGCAATGACGCGCACAGGCGTGACGTCCAAACACGACTGGGACCTGATCGTCGTCGGCGGCGGCATCGTAGGCTGCGCGGCGGCGCTCTATGCCGCCCGCATGGGCATGGCCTGCCTCATCGTCGAGCGCGACATGATCGGTTCGGCGCAATCCGGCCGCAACCTCGGCTTCGTGCGCCAGCAGGCTCGAGACTTCCGCGAACTGCCACTGATGATCGCGGCCACGCGGCTGTGGGAAGGGCTCGAGGCCGAACTCGGCCGTTCCATCGGCTGGCACCAGGGCGGCAACGTCTCGCTCGCGATGAGCGAGGTGGAACTAGCCTCGCGGCGTGAGTGGCAGTATCGCGGCAGCGGGGAATTCGGCCTCGACACGCGGATGCTGTCGGCCGTGGAAACCTATAATCTCCTGCCTCACCTCACGCCCGACAGCGGCATCGTCGGCGCCATGTATACGCCGTCGGACGGGCGCGCAGAGCCGGCACGCGCCACCCGCGCCATCTTCGAGGCGGCGCTGCAGCTTGGCGCCTCGGTCAGTCTTGGCACAGGCGTCTCGCGCATCGACGTGAGTGCCGGGCAGGTCACCGGCGTCTGGATCGGCGGTACGCTCCACCGCGCGCGGACCGTTGCCGTCGCGGCAGGGGCGGGCAGCGCTGCACTGCTGCGCCGGGTCGGCCTCGATCTACCGCAGGAGCGCATTCGTGCCACCGTCGCGCGAACCGCCCGGCGGCCCGAGCGGATGCCGCAATGCGTCTCGGGACCGACGACCGGCATCCGCCAGGATGCCGATGGCGCCTTTGTGATTTCGGTCGCGGGCGGTGAATACGACGTGCGTCCCGACTCCTGGCGGCACATGCGCTGGTACGCCGCCACGCGCCGTGAAAACCCGGAGGCGGCGAAGATCAACTATCTCGCGCCCCTCCAGCGCCTGTGGCCGCATCGCGGACAGGCGCCGCTTGCCGACATTCCGCCGAGCCGCGACCGGCTGCGGCCGGAATCGCAACGCGCCGAACAGGCCCGCCAGGAGTTCGGCCGGCTGTTCCCCGCCTTTGCGGAGGTGCCGCTCCAGACGATCTGGGCCGGCGAGATCGACACGCTTCCGGATGTCGTTCCCGCCATCGGCCCCGTTTCGGGCGTCGAGGGGCTGCTGGTTGCGACCGGCTTCAGCGGTCACGGCTTCGGCCCTGGCCCGATGGCCGGCTGCGTCCTCGCCAACCTTGCGGCCGGGCGGGACGCCGGGGTCGACCTCACCGGCCTGTCGCCAGACCGCTTTCGCGGTGGAGCGCCCCGCTGATGGCTGCCGCTCCTGAGCATGGGGCAACTGCGACCCGGCAGCCGTTAGACCTCTGGACCTTCCTGGTCGAGGTCTACAAGCTGCCGGAGGTCGCGCCCGCCTGCCTGCGGCTGCAGGAGGCGTTCCAGCTCGACGTGGTGCTGTTTCTGGCCGTGCTCTATGCCGCTGGCCGAGGCCGCCACGTCGATGCGGAAGCGATCGCGGCGCTGGAGGCCGGTGCTGTGCAGTGGCGCGACGAGGTGGTGCGACCGCTGCGTCTGGTGCGCTCGCGGATGAAGGCCCATCCCTGGATGGCCAGGCCCGACGCGCCGCCCTTCCGGGAAGCGGTCAAGGCTCTGGAGCTGCGGGCCGAACGGATCGAGGCGGTCGCGCTGGAAGAGGCTCTGGCCGACCTGCCGGAGAGCGACGCGGCAAGGATGAACTTGGCTGGAACGATCGAGCCGGCCGGGCTGCTGGTGCTCGATCATGCCGCCGGGCCGGGCGCCTCGATTGCGCGAAGAGCTGACGTTAGCCGGATCGCGCAGGCCGCAGCGACCCTGCTGCGGGAGCCGGGCGGACCGGCCTGACGGCCGGCGCTACCGCTGATCGCGGCATCTCAAGCGCCGATGCCATTTCATGCCTTCGCTGATGCGCGATCCACGATCATCGAGTATCGGTCGCGCTCGAGGACTGCGTTTATCGCCGGTCGATCACCTCAAGGAGTGCCGCCATGAGCGAGCCGACCGTGGCCGAGGCCACGAACAGCATCTATGAATCGCTGAAGGCGGACAACGCCGATCTCGACGAGCATATCGCGACCCTCAAGGCCGCCCTGAAGCGCGAAGGCCTGAAGGAGGCCGTGTTCGATCCCGCCAGGCTGGCGCAGAACAACCGGCAGGGCCGCAAGCTGATGCAGGCTTATTTCCGCCAGCGCGGCGTCACGGTGACCTACACAGCGTCCTGACGGCGCGAGGGCCTGTCTCCGGCGTCGGGCCGGCGACGCGCTCGATGTCCATCAGGGCAGGTTGCCGACCGGAAGATCGAGCATGGCGGCACTGCCGGGTTCCAGAACTATGTGCCCGTCGCCGACGGTCACATAGACGTCGTCGTCACGATGCTCCGGCAGTCTGACCGGGGCGGGTTTCCCGCCCGTCCGGCGGCGGCCGAAGCGCGGAACCGCGTCCAGAAGATTGCGCGTATAGGGATGCTGCGGCGTGTCGATGATGCTGCGTACCGGGCCGCTCTCGACGATGCGGCCTCGATGCATCACGGCGATGCGATCGCAGAGCCTGGCCACCACCGCCATGTCATGCGAGATGAAGAGATAGGACAGGCGCCGCTCTCGCCGGATCTCGGCCATGAGGTCGAGGATCTGCGCCTGGATGCTGACGTCGAGCGCGGAAACCGGCTCGTCCGCGACCACGATCTGCGGGTCTGGCGCAACAGCTCTGGCGATGGCGATGCGTTGCCGCTGCCCGCCGGAGAATTCATGCGGGTAGCGTTCTGCGAAGTCCCGCTTCAAGCCGACACGCTCCAGGAGATCGGCGACGGTCGTCCTGATCTCGCGCCAGTCCGACTGGCCCGACGCATAAAGGCCCTCGCCGATCTGGCGGCCGACGGTCAGGCGCGGGTTCAGCGAGGAATAGGGATCCTGGAAGATCATCTGGCAGCGCCGCAGCTTCTGCCTGCGAAGCTGCGGCGACAGGCCGTCAATGCGCTCGCCGCCCACCGAGAGCTGCCCGCTCGTCGGCTCGTCGAGCCCGACGGCGATGCGGCCGAGCGTCGATTTTCCTGAACCGCTCTCGCCGATGATCCCGAGGGTCTCACCGGGATCGAGGCTGATGGAGACACCGCTCAGCGCGTGGACCGTTCGACTGCGCGTGATGAAGACCTTGCGGAGATCTTCGATCGCGAGAATGGGCGTCATGGAGCCATCCGTCTTGCGTCCGCGTCCCGCTGGTGCATCGCCTTCTCGACAGTGAGATGGGAGGCGAGCAGCGCCCGGGTGTAATCGTGGCTGGGTGCGCCGAGCACCGCGTCCACGCTGCCGGTTTCCACGATCTCGCCGCCGCGCATCACCGCGACACGGTCGGCCGTCTCCGCGACGACGCCGATATCGTGGGTGATGAGCAGGATACCGGAATCATAGCGCGACTTCAGGTCGACCAGGAGATCGAGGACCTGCGCCTGCACCGTGACGTCGAGTGCGGTCGTCGGCTCGTCCGCGATCAGGATGCCCGGCTGCAGCGCCAGCGCGGCCGCAATCATCACCCGCTGCCGCATGCCGCCCGACAGCTGGTGCGGATATTGGCGCAGCACCCGCTCCGGTTCGGCAAAGCCGACGTCGTCGAGGCTGATCCGAGCCATCTCCAGCGCCTCCCGGCGAGAGGCACCCTTATGCCGGATCAGCCCCTCGGTCATCTGCCGCTCAATCGTCAGCACCGGATTCAGAGACGTCATCGGCTCCTGGAAGATCATGCCGATCTTGGCGCCGCGGACATCCTCCATCTGGCGGCGCGACAGCGAAGCAATGTCCTGGCCGTCGATCTCGACCCGGCCGGTCATGCGCGCTGCTTCCGGCAGCAGCCGCAGGATGGAAAGCGACGTCAGGCTCTTGCCGCTGCCGGATTCCCCGACGAGCGCGAGGATCTCGCCGCGGGCGAGGTCCAGGCTGACGTTGCGCACCGCCTCGACATCGCCCTGCCGGCCGTGGAAGGCGACGGTGAGGTCGCGCACGCTGAGGAAGGGAGCACTCATGGCCGGCCCTTTCTGCGGGGGTCGACAAGGTCGCGCAGGCTGTCGCCGATGAGATTGAAGGACAGCACCGTCAGGCAGATGGCGAGCCCTGGAAAGATCAGGATCCACGGTGCCTTGGTGATGTAGTTGCGTCCCGATGCGAGTATGGCGCCCCATTCCGGCGAGGGCGGCTGGACGCCGAGCCCGAGAAACGAAAGCCCGGCGGCCGACAGGATGGCCGAGGAGAAACCGAGCGTGCCCATGACGATGAGGCTCTGTCCGATATTCGGCATGACGTGGACGCGCACCAGGCGCCCCGAGTTGATGCCGGCAAGCCGAGCGGCCTCGATATAGGGCTTGGCCCGTTCGGCGGCGGCAAGGCCATAGGTGACGCGGGCGTAGAACGGCACCAGGCTGATGGCGATCGCCAGCGTGGCGTTCTCGATGCCAGGTCCCAGAAAAGCCACCAGCGCCAGGGCGATCAGCGTATCCGGAAACGAGTAGAGGACGTCGACCACACGCAGCAGCACCGCCTCGACGGCGCGGCCGGCAAAGGCGGCGAGGAGCCCGAGCAGGCCACCGACCACGAGCCCGCTGACCACCGCCGCGATGCCGATGCCGAGCGACAGGCGCCCGCCGGTCAGGACGCGGCTGAGGAGATCGCGGCCGAACTCGTCGGTCCCGAACGGGTGCGCGATCGAGGGCGCGGCGAGCCTTGGGCCCGCAGCCATGCGCATGGGATCGAACGGCGTCAGATACGGCGCCAGCAGCGAGGCGGCGGCGATCACGACCGCCAGCCCAAGTCCCAGAATGACGGTGACGGGCATGCGCCGCCGGCGCGGCTTGATCGTGGCAGTCGCGACGGTCATCTCTGCCTCATGCGCGGATCGAGGAAGCCGTAGAGGATGTCGATCAGCATCGAGACGATGACGACCGATGTGGCGAAGACGACAATGAAGCCCTGGATCATCGGATAGTCGCGCTCCAGCATCGCCTGCACGGCAAGGCGGCCGATGCCGTTCCAGGAGAAGACGTTCTCGATGATGACCTGACCGCCGAGCAGATAGGCGAAGACGAGCCCCACCACCGTGACGATGCTGATCAAGGCCGGGCGCAGGGCATGGACGAGCAGCACCTGGCGCTCGCGCAGGCCGCGCGCCCGGGCCGTGCGGATGTAGTCCTCCGCCAGCACCTCGATGAGCGCCGAGCGCGTCATGCGCGCGACCAGCGCGCAATAGGTGAGGCCGAGCGTCAGCGCCGGAAGGATGATGTTGCGCCAGCTCGATCCGGCGACCGGAAGCCAGCCGAGCTTGAGCGAGAACACCTGGATCATGATGAGGCCGAGCCAGAAGGCCGGGATCGAGACGCCGAGAACGGCGATCACCATCACGGCCGTATCGGCGAGCCGGCCGCGCTTGATGGCGGCGAGGAAGCCGAGCGGTATGCCGATCGCCAGTGCGACGGTGAGGCCGCAGACCGCCAGCGAGAACGTGTTCGGCA
Source organism: Mangrovicella endophytica (assembly GCF_002893625.1). Taxonomy (GTDB): domain Bacteria; phylum Pseudomonadota; class Alphaproteobacteria; order Rhizobiales; family Rhizobiaceae; genus Mangrovicella; species Mangrovicella endophytica. The sequence continues at coordinate 455,035 of NZ_PKMZ01000003.1, forward strand.
GGCGCTGGAGGAGCAGCCAGGCGACCGATTCGTTCCCGCGGATGCTCCGCCCGAAATCACCCTGCAGGACGTGCCAGGCATAGAGGCCGACCTGCTGCCAGACCGGCAGGTCGAGGCCGAGGCGGGCACGCATGTCCGCCATCGCCTCCGGCGTCGCGCTGACCGACTGCGCCATCATGGCGGTGACGGGATCGCCGGGCACCACATGGATGAGGATGCCCGACAAGATGATCACCGCGATCACGGTCGCGAAGGCGGCGAGCACACGTTTGGAGATCAGGAACAGCATCGCAAGCCGGGTTCGTGGACGACGGGCCGCTCCGCCCGGAGGCGGAGCGGGACGATCGTCATTCTGCGACGGTGACGTCGTTGAAGAGCAGCGACACCATGAAGCCCAGCTTGAAGCCGTCGACCTTGGCGGTCGAGGCCATCAGCCATCCCCAGCCGGGCGAGACGAGCGGGACGGTGTAGGCGTTCTCCAGGAGATACTTCTCGATCTCGTGGATCTTGGCGGCACGGGCCTCGCCGGACAGCCGGCGCTGCTCGTCGACCATGGCGTCGACCTGCTCGTTCAGGCCCATATTGACGAAACCGGGCCGCTTCCACAGGAAGTTGAGGTAGTCCGGATCGACGCCCGACATGCCCATCGTCCAGACGAACGGCTCTCCGTCCGTGCGGCCGTTCTCGCCCGACATGTGATCGAAATGGGCCGCGACCTCGCGGGTCTCGATCTCCGTCTGGACGTTGATGGCGGCGAGGTCCTGCTGCATGATCTGATGCATCTGATCCCAGCCGGCCAGCTTGTGAGCCAGCAGCTTGATCTTCAGCGGCTTGTCGGCGGTGTAGCCGGCCGCTTCCATGATCGCCTTGGCGCCATCGGGATCGTATTTCACGCCCCAGCCGGCGCAGAGCTCCTGGTCCGTCGCGAAGAGGTTCGGCGCAACCGGGCAGTTGGCGGTGTTGACGAGACCCTCGAAGGCGATCGAGGCATAGGCATCGCGGTTCATCGCCATGCCGATCGCCTTGCGGATCTCGGGATTGTCGAGCGGCTTGATCTTCCAGGAGAAGGCCGCCAGCACCTGCTGGCCCGAAAGCTCGGCGGCATAGACCTTGAAGTCGCTGTTGCTCTTCAGGTCGGCCGTTTCCTCCAGCGACGGCTCGACGAGATCGGCCTCGCCCGAGCGCAGGGCCGCCATGCGCGCGACCGCTTCCGGGATTACCTTGAACGTCAGCGTATCGACATGCGGCTTGCCCGGATTTTCGATCAGCGGATTGAAGTTCTTGTAGTCGGCATTCGCCTCAAGCTGCAGGCTGTCGTTGCGTGTCCAGCTGACGAACTTGAAGGGGCCGGTCCCGATCGGCTTGAAGTCAGCCGTGGCGAACGAGGACGGGCAGACGAAGCCCGCCTGGATGCCGGTCAGGAATGAGGGAAACGGGCTGTAGGGTTCCGACATCGACACCGTCAGCACCTTGCCGTCGACGCTGGTCCCGGTGATCGGCCCCCAAAGCGAGCGGTCCGGATTGACCGTGGCCGGATCGATGGCGCGATCCACGCGTGCCTTGGCGGCGGCCGCGTCGAAGGTGCTGCCGTCATGGCACTTCACGCCGTCGCGGATGGTGAAGGAGTAGGCCTTGCCGTCGTCGGAGACGGACCATTCGCTTGCAAGGCCCGGATGCAGCGAGCCGTCCTTGCTCATGGTCAGCAGGGTGTCGAAGATCAGATTGGTCATCTGCAGCGACTGCGTGGTGCTGGTCTTGTCGGGGTCGAGGCTGTCGGCATCGACGGCGCGGGCGACGGTGAGGTCCGCAGCTGCGGCGATGGAGAGGCCGAGGCCGGTGGTAAATGCGACTGCGGCCAACAGCCTCTGGGTATGCCGGCGGCGATGATTCTGACTCATGCTGTATTCCCCTCTACTCTGTGATTGGACTGCATGCGGTATCAGGCGATGGATACGGGCGGCCGCTTCTGGCTCCAGGGCCGGACGGCTTCGAGCTGCGATGCCAGTCTGAAGAGCAGCCCTTCCGCCGCGGGCGCTGCGGCAAACTGGACGCCGATCGGCAGACCGTCGGCATTCCAGACGAGCGGCACCGACATGGCCGGCGAGCCGTTGACGTTGAAGATGTGGGTAAAGGGCATCCACGACAGGTAGAATTCGTAGTGCCCGCGCATGCTCGTCGATTGCGGGAAGGCACCGTGCGGCAGCGGCGGCTGCGCCAGCGTCGGCGACAGAAACGCATCGTAGCGGTTGAAGGTCGAGGTCACGGCAGCGGCGACGGCATGCAGGCGGGTCGTCGCGACATTGACCTCCACGGCCGAGATGCGATTGCCGGCTTCGATCATCTCCCAGAGCATGGGCGGGAAGTCGTCGGCCGACAGCTTGCGACCGAGGACGCCCTCCTCGAGCCGCATGTCCGTGGCGTATTCCGCCAGGATGAACGTCTCGAAGGCGCTCCAGCCGTCCTGCGGCAGCTCGATGTCGTAGGGCTCGCAGATGTGTCCGAGATCCTCCAGCAGCTTCACCGTCTGGTCGACGGCGGCGATGCAGTCGGGATGCGTCGGTGCGCCATAGGGGGCCCTGGTCGACACGGCGATGCGCAGCTTGCCGGGATCGCGGCCAATCTCGGCGGCGAAGTCGCCGCCGGCGGGGCTGTTGAAGAACTGGCCGGCGACGCTGCCGGCGGTGGCGTCCAACATGGCGGCGCTGTCGCGGACGGAGCGCGACAGCACATGCTCCACCAGCATGCCCTGCCACGTGCTGCCGGACGGGGCGACCGGATTGCGGCCGCGCGTCGGCTTGAGGCCGAAGCAGCCGCAGACGGAAGAGGGAACGCGGATTGATCCGCCGCCATCGTTGCCATGTGCCATCGGAACGATACCGGCGGCGACGGCCGCCGCCGTGCCGCCGCTGGAAGTTCCGGCGGTCCGGCTCGTATCCCAGGGATTGTTGGTCACGCCGTGGGCCCGTGAGCGCGTGGTCCAGTCCATCGCGAGCTCAGGAACGGCGGTCTTGCCGAAGATCACCGCGCCGGACTGCTTGAACCGGCGCACGAGCTCGGCGTCGCTGTCCGGCTTCACCGAGGCGCGCGGCGGCCATCCGGCACCCGTCGGCTGCCCGCCGTAATGCGCCGTCAGATCCTTCAGGAGAAACGGAACGCCGCGGAACGGGCCATCGCCAAGATCCTGCTTGATGAAGCGCCGCGCCTCGTCCTCGAAGGTCGCGACGACAGCGTTGAGTTCCCCGTTGACCGCCGCCGTCGCGGCGAGGGCGGTGTCGAGCAACTCGTCGGCCGTGACTTCGCCCGTTGCGATGAGCTGTGCCAGGCCCGTGGCGTCGTAGTTCCGGTATTCGCTCAACTGCAAGTTCATCATCCTTGCCTATGGACTGCCCAAATCTACGGCAGGTCCAGAATGGCAGCATGATCCGGAGGGGTGACGCGGACGAAACTTCTTCATCTCACCTGAAAGGGTGATATGCCTGTGGCGACTTCAGCAGCTGCGGTTATCTCCTTGTCGGATCGGACCAGCTTCAGCAACCGTCATATTCTACCGCCGAGGCCGCCGCAGGGCGTCATCGACCGCCCGCGGCTCACGACCTTGGCTGCGGTCCTGCTGCAATATCGGCTGGTTCTCGTGCATGCCCCGGCCGGATCGGGCAAGACGACGCTGCTCTCGCAATGGCACGAGATGCTGGCCGGCACCGGCGTCCTGACGGTGTGGTATTCCACGAACGATGCCGATGGGGAGCTTCTCGGCTTCGGGGATGGCCTGATCCGCGCCATTGATGCGGGCCTCAGCCGCGACGGCGATCCGGTTCTCTCACTCGACGGTCGGGACGCGCTCTCGCAACTGATCCCGCTCCTCTCGGCTCGGGCGGCACGCGAGCCGATCACCCTCTTCATCGACGACTACCATCTGGCCGAGGCAGGCAATGGCGCCGATACGCTGAACCGCCTGCTGGCGGCGCGCATACCCCAACTGACCATCGTACTGGCCAGCCGCAACCGCCCGGCCATGCCGGTCAGCCGCCTGCGTGTCAGCGGCGAACTGCTGGAAGTGCCGGTCGAGGAGCTCTTCTTCAGCGAGGCCGAAACCGAGGACTTCTTCCGCGCCGCCACCGCCACCGCCCTCAGCGCGCAGGAATCGCGGCAGATGCATCGCTACACCGAGGGCTGGGCCGCCGGGCTCCGGCTTGCCGCATTGGTAGCGGGACGGATGCCGGGCGCGCTCAGCGCCTCGCCGACGGTGGGAAGCCACCGGGCGGTCGCCGAGTACTTCCTGGAGGAGGTGATCCTCGGTCTTCCCGAGGAGGTCTACCGCTTCCTCACCATGACTTCGATCCTCGACACGCTCAGTGCCGGCCTCTGCAATGCCGTGACGGGCCGGAGCGATGGCGGCGAGATGCTGTCGTTCCTGGAGGAGGCGCAGCTGTTCCTCAGCGCGCTGCCTGGGTCGCAGCGCTGGTACAAGTACCATCACCTGTTCCAGGAGTTCCTGCAGGCGCGCCTCTACAGCGACGGGAGGGACGAGATTGCCGAGCTTCATTCCCGCGCGGCGCAATGGTTCATCGCCAACACCTCGCCGATGGATGCGGTGCGACACGCCTTCCTGGCACGCAAGCCGGCCTGGGCCGCGGAGCTGATCGAAGACTACTGCCTCTACGATTATCTCAGCCACGGCCGCTTCGAGGTCTTCTCACGCTGGATGCAGCAGCTGCCACGCGGCGCCCGGGAGGAGCGGCCGCTGCTCTTGTTCCTGCAGGTGTGGCGATCGATCAACCTGCGGCGCTTCCTCAAGGCCGAGCAGACCTTGCGCACGATCGAGCAGGCGGCGAGCGACCCGACGAGCCGCATGTCGGTCATCTCGCGTGAAACCGGGCTGGACATCGAAGGGCGTCTGCATCTGATGCGGGCGCTGATCGGCGCCTATGGTGGCGATCTGGCAGGCGCCCTCGGTCATATCGAGGCGCTCGAGGGCCGCGAACTCGATCGCCTGGCCTTCGGTCAGGTCGACCTCGACTCCATCCACAGCTACCTTGCCCTGCAAGTCGGCGATCTCGCTCTGGCTGAAAAGCTGACCTGGCGGGCGAAGGGCGTTTATCATGAGATCGCCGTGCATTGGGGCGGTCTCCATTCCCGCTCCATCGCGGCCATGTGCTATATCGCGCGGGGATTGTTGCACGAAGCCGAGCACGTGGCGGCCGATGCGCTGCGGATCGCACGCACCAACTTCGCCGAACATTCCTACATGGTCGCCCTGCCATCCGTGCTGCTGGGGATCGTCGCATTCGACCGCGGCGAGTTCCTGGAGGCCGAACGGCTCTGGGAGCGCGCGATCCCGCCCGAACATGCAACCGATGTTTCGGGCCTCTGCGAGCGCATCCTCTTCGCCACGATCGGCCTCGTCCGCCTCCATGATGTGACCGGCTGTTCGGACAAGGGAACCAACGTGCTGGTGCGAGCCAGCCGTCGAGCCTATGAGGCGGAGGATTTCCGACTCGAGTTCCAGCTCGCCATCGAGCGCGCCGACCGCGCCTTCCGGCTTGCAAATCCCGCTGAGGGCATGCGGGAATGGGAACGGCTGTGCCTGCATCTCCCGGAAGCGCGGCGCCGCTTTCCTGCCTCCGCCTGGCAGATCTGGGATGCGTTTCAGGTCGTTGAAGCGCGCATGCTGATCGAGGCCGGGAATCGTCCGGCGGCTCTTGCGACCTTGGGCGGGATCGCACGCGCTGCCCACGACAGCGGGCGCCTCCTCAGCGCGCTCCAGGTCGAACGTCTGCTGCATGCGCTGGAGGGCACGAGCCCTGCGCCTCATGCGGAACTCGGCTGTCTCCTCGATGTCTATCTGCCGCCGCAGCCCCCGAGCGCCACGGCCGCGACAGCCGCTCGTCGGCTGCCTGATCCGGTCGCCGTGTCGCCGGAGGGGCTGACGGCCAGGGAGGACGAGGTTCTCGCCTTGATGCAGCGTGGCCTGTCGAACAAGGACATCGCCGCGCGGCTGGACGTCAACATCAACACAGTGAAATCGCATATCCGCAACATCTTCTCCAAACTCGGCGTGAACACGCGCACGCAAGCCGTCTTGAAGAAGATCCGTCCCGGCCTGAACGACTGACGCCTGCTTCAGCCGGTCGAGACGGCCTGCGGCAGGCGCGGAGCGGCCGGAGGCCGGCCCAAGTCCGCGGCGCAGCAATCCCGCCGTTCGGACGAGGTTCTGTGCGCTTGCGTCTGGATATGGAATGGTGTGCAGGTTCTTACGGCGCCAATGCGGCGCTCGTTCCGTATCGTCCGATCTCGGATGGGGAAAGCCTGTAAATTCAGGCTTGAGAGTGGCTGGGGGACCTGGATTCGAACCAAGACTAACGGAGTCAGAGTCCGCTGTTCTACCCTTAAACTATCCCCCAGCAGGGAAGAGCGATGCGCCATGGCATCGGCTCGGCGGGCTATATATCGTCGTCGGCCGCCGATGGGAAGCCCCGAAATCACATTGCGCGCGATGGCCTTCGCACAAGCCCGTGCGGATCTCCCTGCCAGCAGGCCCGGCAGCATCTGAATCTACCTCCTCGGCGCCGGGTCTCCCGTTCGGCAGGCGTCTGACTGGTCCCGTCCGCGCAGCTCCGAAGCCGCGCCTCGATCAGCCCTCGCTGCAGCCGCGCTCTTGTGCTGACGCGCTCGTTGACTACACTTGCCGCAACTTCAGGACAGCAAGGCTCGGCATACGGCCTCAGCGGCCGCTCCGCGCCGGAGAGACAGTGTGAACATCCATGACGGCAAGGGACAGCAGCATAGCTCCGCGACCTTAAGCCCAGACGAGCGCACCTTCGGGCACCGCCGCAGCGCCGATGCGGCGGGTGGGCCAGCCGGAGCGTCGAAGCCATTCGAACAGGATCGCGCGCGCCGTCGTGATGCTTCGGCCGCGAGCGAGACGACAGCGGGTGACGCCGCCGAGGGCCGCGATGGGCAGGATGGCGGACGGCTGACCAAGCGCCAGAAGCGGCGCCGACGCAGGGCGCCGCTGCCCGGCGAGGGCGGTCATGCCGCGCTGTCCGCAGACGCAACATCATCGCCACAGCCGTCCGCCGACACTGCGGCGAAGGCCAAGGACGCTGCCGGAGAAGCGGCTGGGAAGGCGGCTGTGCAGGCGAGCGGGCAGCCGGATCGGCGCAGCCGCCGTGGCGGCCGCCGGCGCAGGCGTGGACCGAAGACGGCCGCGCCATCCACTCCACCGGCGAGTGCAGAGATCGGCCCGCCGCCGCTGGTTCAGCCGGCCGACGAGGTCGCGCGCCTTGCGGCCGAAGCCGAGCGGCGCATGGCCGAGCGTCTTGGGTCACGTGTCGCGGCGTCGCCAGTCCCGCCCATTCTCGCCGCACCGAGCCCACCGGCGGATGGCGAACGCGTGCGCCCGCCGGTGTATGCCGCGCTCGATCTCGGCACCAACAACTGCCGGCTGCTCGTCGCCGTGCCAACCCGTCCTGGCCAGTTCCGCGTCATCGACGCTTTCTCGCGCATCGTCCGGCTCGGCGAGGGTCTGAGCCGCACCGGCCGGCTTGCTGCGCCCGCGATGGACCGCGCCGTTGCGGCGCTCGCCATCTGCAGCCAGAAGCTCGCGGCCCGGCAAGTCGCCGGGGCCCGGCTGATTGCGACGGAAGCGTGCCGGGCGGCTGACAACGGCTACGAGTTCATCGAGCGCGTCCGGGCGGAAACCGGCCTGAAGCTCGAGATCGTCAGCCGCGAGACCGAAGCGCGCCTTGCCGTGTCCGGCTGTGGCTCGCTCGTCGATCGCTCGGCCGACGGTGCGGTTCTCTTCGACATCGGCGGCGGCTCGTCGGAGATCGCCCTCCTCGATCTGCGCTCCGGCTATTCCCGCCGCCTGTCCAACGCGATTGTCGGCTGGACCTCGCTTCCCGTCGGCGTCGTGACGCTGGCGGAGCGCTATGGCGGCCGCAACGTCACGCCGGCGGTGTTCCGCGACATGATCGACGAGGTGAGCGGACTGATCGCGGGATTTGCCGGCCGCGGCCGGCTGGACGAAGTCGTCGGCGGTGAGCGCTTCCACCTTCTGGGGACGTCCGGCACGGTCACCACGCTGGCCGGCGTGCATCTCGGTCTGGAGCGCTACGATCGCAGGCAGGTGGATGGGCTCTGGCTCACCTCGGCCGAGGTCGACGAACTGGTCGGGCGGATTGCCGGCTGGAGCTTCGAGGAGCGCGTTGCCAATCCCTGCATCGGCAGCGACCGGGCGGACCTGGTGCTGGCCGGCTGCGCCATCCTCGAGGCAATCCGCATCGCCTGGCCGGCGCGCTCATTGCGCGTTGCCGACCGTGGCCTGAGGGAAGGCCTGTTGACGGAAATGATGGTGGCCGACGGCGTCTGGCGCAGCGGCTCGCAGGCAAGGAACAGCGCATGAGCGGCGGCGGACGTGGCGATGATCGCGGCCTGACGGTGCGCGTCAAGAAGAACCGGGGGCTCAAGGCCTCGTCCCGCCGCTGGCTGGAGCGGCAGCTGAACGACCCCTATGTGCGCCGCGCCAAGGCGGACGGCTTCCGGTCGCGCGCGGCCTACAAGCTGATCGAGATCGACGAGCGCTACAAGCTTCTGAAGAAGGGCATGCGGATCGTCGACCTCGGCGCGGCGCCCGGCGGCTGGTGCCAGGTGGCGGTGGAGCGGACCGGCTCGACGGAGGCGGATCTGCGCGTCGTCGGCATCGACTACCTGCCCGTCGATCCGATGCCGGGCGCGACCATCTTAGAGATGGATTTTCTCGACGATGCAGCTCCGGCCCGGCTCCTGGAGGTGCTCGGCGGCGCGGCGCCTGACATCGTCCTCTCCGACATGGCCGCGCCGACGACCGGCCATCGCCGTACCGATCATCTGCGGACGATGCATCTCTGCGAGGTGGCGGCCGATTTCGCCGTCCGCACGCTGAAACCCGGCGGTCACTTCCTGACCAAGACCTTCCAAGGCGGCACCGAAGGCGACCTCCTTGCCATGCTGAAGCGCAATTTTGCGGCCGTCCACCACGTCAAGCCGCCGGCCTCGCGCGAGGATTCGGTCGAGCTCTATCTCCTTGCCAAGGGCTTCAAGGGCCGGCGGGAGGAACTCGGTGCCGAGGACGAGGCGCCGGAGACGCTCTGATCCTCAGCGGCACTCGCGGGCGGTTCGCGATCACTCCGCCGGCTGCGCCCGCCGACCGGAGATCTCGGCGCCGGCCTCAGACGGCAGTCGCAGGAACGGGATGGCCGCTGCCGCGCTGATCAGGCCGACAATGGCGAAGGCGACGGTGAAGTCGCCCGGCATCGGGCTTGTGCGTCCGGTGGTGACGAGAAACAGCTCCAGTATGCCGCCGGCCACCGCCACGCCCGTGGCGATCGAGACCTGCTGCACCGCCGCCAGCATCGCCGTGCCGTCACCGGCGCGCGTGTGCGGAATGTCGGCGAAACCGAGCGTGTTGATGCCGGTGAAGAACAGCGAGCGGAAGAAGCCGCCGGAGAGCAGAAGCACGATCAGGACGGCCAGCGGCATGTCCTGCGTGAACAGGCCGACGCAGGCGGTCAAGAGGCCGCCGACCAGCGATGTGCCGATCAGCGTCCCCTTGAAGCCGAAGCGCCTTAGCGCCGGCCGCACCAGGAACTTCATGACCATGGCGCCGCCGATGGATGCGATCGTGATCATGCCGGACTGGAACGGCGAGTAGCCGAAGCCGAGCTGCAGCATCAGCGGCAGCAGGAACGGCAGGGCGCCGGTGCCGATCCGGAAGAGGATGCCGCCTGACAAGGCCGCCCGGAAGGTGCGGACCTTCAACAGCGAGAGATCGAGGACGGGCCGCTCCGTCCGCCGCGCATGCCGGATGTAGACGAGCGCCGCGAGCGCGCCGGCGCCGGCGAGGAACAGGCCGAGGATCGGCGGCAGTGCCGGAAGCGAGACGACGGACAGGCCGAACACGATGCCGGCGCAGGCAAGGCCTGACAGGACGAAGCCCTTCCAGTCGAAATGGACGTCCGGCACGCCATCGACATGCGGCAGGTACTTCGTGGCGAGCGCGATGCCGATGATGCCGATCGGCAGGTTGATCAAGAAAATGTAGCGCCAGTGCCAGAAGGTGGTGATGGCGCCGCCGACCGGCGGGCCGACGAGGGGGCCGATCATGGCCGGGATCGAGAACCACGCCATGGCCGAGACAAGATCGGACTTCGGCACCGCGCGCACCAGGAGAAGGCGCCCGACCGGCGTCATCATCGCGCCGCCCATGCCTTGGAGGAAGCGCGCTGCAACGAAACCTTCCAGCGAGCTGGCGGCGCCGCAGGCGAGAGACCCCGCCACGAAGGTCGCGATCGCCAGCCGGAACACCATCTTCGGGCCGTAGCGATCGGCAAGCCGTCCGGAAATCGGGATGAAGATGGCCAGCGCCACATAATAGCTGGTCAGCGCCAGCTTCAGGGCGATGGGGCTGGTGCCGATATCGGCGGCGATCGTCGGCAGCGAGGTCGCGATCACCGTCGAGTCCATGTTTTCCATGAACAGGGCGACGGCAAGGACGACGGGAACGATGCGGTTCACAGGCAGGACCTCGGGGGCGCCGGAGACAACCATGCTAAGGGGAGCTTAGGTCCCCTCAAAACAGCATCCGTGCGCTTTGGCAAGCCGCAGGGTGACGCAGATCGACTGGCCAAGCGGTGCCGCTCTTGTTCGGGGCGGCGTCGCTCCCATTTCGGGGCGCAGCCGATCCGCAATCCGAACTGCCGGAGAAAAGCCATGATCAAGAAGCCAGCCACGGACCGCCGGTCCGCTCTCAAGCTAGCGGCCGCGGCGGCGGCGCTGGCCGCGGGCGCCGTGTCGACGTCACGCGCGGGCGCGCAGGCGCAGAAGACTGCAGCGCCGGACGAAGACGAGAGCCCGAACAAGGGCCGCTCGCCCAATTTTCAGAAGATCCCGTTCGGCGACGCGCGTCTGACGGTGATTTCGGACGGCATCCGCGAGGGCGAGGGGCCTCATCCGACCTTCGGCGCCAACCAGCCTGCCGAGGCCGTCGCGGCGTTGATGCGCGAGAACTATCTGCCGGAGACGCGCTTCTCCAACGGCTTCAACCCTGTCCTGATCGAGCTCGGGGATCAGCTGATCCTGATCGACACCGGAATGGGTGCGATGGGGCGCGAGAACGGCATGGGCCGGCTCACCAGGCGTATGCAGCGCGCGGGCCACAAGCCGGAAGATGTGGATGTCGTGGTGCTGACGCATCTCCACGGCGATCATATCGGCGGGCTGATGGAGGATGGCCAACCGGCCTTTCCCAATGCCCGCTACGTCGTCGGCAAGGCGGAATACGACTTCTGGACGTCAGATGCGGCCAGGAGCGGCAAGTCGGCCGGCAATGCCGAGCTGGTGACCAAGAACGTTGTGCCGCTGAAGGACAAGATCACCTTCATCGCCGAGGGCGACGAGGTCGTGCCGGGGCTGACCGCCATGGAGGCCTTCGGCCACACGCCGGGACACATGATCTTCGAACTGAAGACCGGGGACAAGCGTCTGTGGCTGACGGCGGATACGGCGAACCACTTCGTCGCCTCACTGCAGCGACCGGACTGGGAGGTCGCCTTCGACATGGACAAGGCGATGGCGGCCGAAACGCGCCACAAGGTGTTCGACAGAGTAGCCGAAGAGCGCATCCCCTTCATCGGCTACCACATGCCGTTCCCCTCGATCGGCTTTGCCGCCAGGCAAGGCGAGGGCTACCGCTTCATTCCGCTGACCTATCAGTTCGACGTCAAGGCGTGATCCAATCGGCCCTCGCCGAACCTGCCCGGTGCGGCGATGTCGCTTGCCATTCCAGGTCAGCGGGGTGATGATCGCACCGTCTGAAACAGGTTAGGTCGGTGCGGTTGGCCCGGCCCCGCTGAAGCGGTCCTTTCGCCTCGCTGGTGCGACGCGTCCCAAGACCTTCAACGCCCGCGCACTCCCGTGCGGGCGAGCGAAAGGTCCTGAGCCATGCAACAGCACGTCTCCGTCATCACCCTCGGCATCGACGATCTGCCGCGATCCCGACGCTTCTATGCCGAGGGTTTCGGCTGGACGCCGGTCTTCGACAATGACGAAATCGTCTTCTACCAAATGAACGGCTTCATCCTGGGCACTTGGCTGCAGCACGCACTGGAAGGCGACATGCAGCGATCCGGTCTCGTGCGGCCAGGCGCCTTCGCGCTGGCCCACAATGTCGGGACGAAGAAGGAGGTCCAGCCGTTGATCGACCGCCTGGCAGCGGCCGGCGGCGACGTCCTTCGCCCTGGCGATGCCCCGGTGCATGGTGGCTTCCGCGGCTACGTCGCCGATCCCGACGGCCATGCCTGGGAGATCGCCTGGAATCCGTCCTTCGCCATGGACGAACACGGCCACATCACGTTCGGTCTTTGAGCGTCAGCCGGGTCTGCGTCTCTGCGAGGCGGGCCTGGCGTCCTGTCTGACAATTTACGGTTGACGGGAGGACGCCGGCGAATTGGCTGCACAGCTGGCTGTCCATCTCTGGCCAGGTGGGGCGGCCGGGCTCGCGATCCTTGGTAAGCCTATGGCGGTCGATTAGAACACCTCACTGCGATGCCGTCCGTTCCGCTGCCCTTCGTGGTCTCCCTCCTCCTCTCCATCCTGCTCGCCCGGCTGGCGCAGCGGGGGGGACCGAAGCCGCGTCGGCCTCCTGTTTGTGGCGCTGGTCGGCCTCTGCGCCATCCAGTCCGCGATCGTCGGCTTGCGCTGGAGTCTCGCCTTTGCACCCGCGGGCCTCCTGCAGCCGGTGATCGCCTCGCTCATTCCCGTGCTGGCCTGGCTCTCCTTTGCGGGCCTGAGGAGCGAACGCGCCGGCGCTGCCACCGCGCGGCCCTGGCTGCATGGCCTGGCGCCCGTCGTGATTGCCCTGCTCGTGATGGGGTGGCGCCCGCTCATCGATCCCGTATTGTTTCTCATCTTCGGCGGTTACGGCGCAGCGCTGCTGCGCCTCGCCTGGCGCGGACCGGATATGCTGGCGGCCACGCGCCTCGGCGACGAGACGACGGCCCATCGGGCGCTCGTTGCGACAGCGCTGATGCTGATCCTGTCGGGCGCGGTGGATCTCGCGGTAGCCGCGGCGCTGGCGGGTGGGCAGTCCGGCCGGGCGGCTTCGATCGTCGCCATCGCCGATCTCCTGGCGCTGCTGGCCGCGGCCGGGGCGGCGGCTGTCGGCGGACGCAGCCACCCGCCCACTGCGGCCGCGGCGATCGAGCAGCCTCCCCCTTCGCCAGTCCGCCCGGAGCCCGCCTTGTTGGCCGCGGACGATGCTGCTGTGCTGCAGGCGATCGACACGCTGATGCGCGAGCGCAGGCTCTACCGCGATCCGGATCTGACACTCGATCGCCTGGCGCGCCGTGCCGGTATCCCGGCGCGGCAGATCTCCGGTGCGGTCAACCGCAGCCTCGGCCGCAACGTCTCGCAACTCGTCAACGAATATCGTGTCGAAGAGGCCAAGCGCCGGCTCGCGGCGACGGACGAGCCGGTGACGGCCGTTATGCTGGAGTCCGGCTTCGGGACGAAGTCGAACTTCAATCGCGAGTTCCTGCGCGTCGCCGGCATGAGCCCGAGCGCGTGGCGGCGGATGAGCGGCCGACTTGCGGCGGACGCTAGCGAGACGGCAGCGCCTTTGCCAGGAAGCTGAGGATCTCGGCCGCGACCGCATGATGAATTGCGGGGCGGGACCGGCCGCCGCCATCGGCGCAGACATAGCTTTCGCCGGGATTCTCCGCCTCGATCAGCGCGGCCGCCCCAGGCCTGCAGAGCTGCACGAAGCTGAAATGGCTGGTGTCGCCGATCTCGGCGACATGCGACGCGGGCGCCGTCATATTCGCGGCGAGATGCCGGGCGTCGTCGTGGCTGGCGGCGATCATGGCCGTCTCATGCCCGGCCGTCATGACGAGGGCCGGAACTTTCAGAGCGGCGAGACTCTCCGGCGTCAGGCCACGCGCCGGACCCGGATCGAGCCCGACAACCGCGCCGATCCGCCGGTCGCGCAGATCGTCGCCGAGTTGCTCCGACGGCTGGTCGCTCGCCAGGAGGCCGAGCTCTTGCAGGGCCGCGCAGAGCGGCGTCGCCATCGCCGATGCTGGGCAGTCGGAAGCATAGACGCGGGGATCAAAGCGAGCGCCGGCAAGTTCGAGCGCGGTCCAGCCGCCAAGCGAATGGCCAACCACGGCGATGCGCTTCGGATCGATATCGCCGAGAAGCGACGCGTCGGCAGAAACCGCATCGATGACGCGGCTCACATCCTTCGGCCGCTCCCAGAGCCGCCGTGCCTTGGCAGGGTCGCGGTCGGCCCTCGTCGTGCCGGGATGATCGGGGGCGGCCACGACATATCCGGCGTGCACCAATTCGGCGGCCAGCCAGGATAGATTGCGCCAGGTGCCACCGAGCCCGTGCGACAGGACGACCAGAGGGTGGACGCCATCGGCTGGCTTGGCGCCGACCCTGACCCCGATGCCTTCGAAGGCAGGGTTGCCGGCGACGAGCGTCGACGTGCCGGCGCCTTCTTCAGCCGAATAGAACAGGCTGACATGCATCGGGCGCTCACCGGCGCGATCTGTCAGCGTTGTCTCCTTGAAGCCGATGCGAGGCTCGGCCAGCGCAGGCGCAGGTGACGGGTGCAAGACGGCGAAGAGGATGAACAGCAGGGCGCGTTTCGACATGGCGGGTTCCGTTGGATGATGAGACCCGGTCGTCATGCCTGAAGTGCTCGTCGAGGGAGACCTCGAACGCGATCGAGGACCTTGGCAGCCCGCGATCTGCCGCCGAACCGCGTCGCATGTGCATTGCGGGATGGGTGACGAGACCGTTTCCCGCATCGCCCTTCCCATGGCACGGCCCCCGTGCTAGCAGCCCTTGCCATTCCTTTTTCCGCCCCGCGCGCCGCTCCTCCACCGCGCCGGGCGTCTCAAAAGCGCAAGGACTGGCCATGGCCCGCATCATCGAGACCGCTACCGGCGCCATGGCGCTGACCTTCGACGACGTGCTGCTCCAGCCCGGCCATTCCGAAGTCATGCCCGGGCAGGTTGACGTGCGCACCCGCATCACCCGTCAGCTCCGCCTGAACATCCCGATCCTTTCCGCCGCCATGGATACGGTGACGGAGTCGCGGCTCGCCATCGCCATGGCGCAGGCCGGCGGCATCGGCGTCATCCATCGCAACCTTTCGCCCGCCGAGCAGGCCGAGGAGGTGCGGCAGGTGAAGAAGTTCGAGAGCGGCATGGTCGTCAATCCCGTCACCATCGGACCGGATGCAACTCTTGGCGACGCCCTGAAGCTGATGGTGCAGCATCGCATCTCCGGCATCCCGGTCGTCGAGAACGGCGGCACCGGCGGCCAGACCAAGGGCCGGCTTGTCGGAATCCTCACCAATCGCGACGTGCGCTTTGCCTCGGACGAGCGCCAGACGATCCACGAGCTGATGACGAGGGACAATCTCGTCACGGTGCGCGAGACGGTGGACCAAAGCGAGGCCAAGCGCCTGCTCCACCAGCACCGCATCGAGAAGCTCCTCGTCGTCGACGATGAAGGCCAATGCATCGGCCTCATCACCGTCAAGGACATCGAGAAGTCGCAGCTCAACCCGAACGCCGCCAAGGACGCACAGGGGCGGCTGCTGGCGGCCGCGGCGACCAGCGTTGGCGATGACGGCTTCGAGCGGGCCGAGCGCCTCATCGATGCCGGCATCGACCTCATCGTCGTCGATACCGCCCACGGCCACTCGCAGCGCGTGCTGGAGGCGGTTACCCGCGTCAAGCGCATGTCGAACGAGGTGCAGGTGATCGCCGGCAACGTCGCGACGCCGGAGGGGACGAGGGCACTGATCGATGCCGGCGCCGACGGCATCAAGGTCGGCATCGGCCCCGGCTCGATCTGCACCACCCGTATCGTCGCCGGCGTCGGCGTGCCGCAGCTCTCCGCCATCATGGGCGCCGTCGAGGCCGCCGCGGATGCCGACGTACCGGTGATCGCCGATGGCGGCATCAAGTTCTCCGGCGACCTTGCCAAGGCGCTCGCGGCCGGCGCGTCCGCCGCGATGGTCGGCTCGCTGCTGGCCGGCACGGAGGAGAGCCCCGGCGAGGTCTACCTGCATCAGGGCCGCTCCTATAAAGCCTATCGCGGCATGGGCTCGGTCGGCGCGATGGCGCGTGGCTCGGCCGACCGCTATTTCCAGGCCGAGGTGCGCGACACGCTGAAGCTGGTGCCGGAGGGCATCGAGGGGCAGGTCGCCTACAAGGGTCCGGTCGGGGCCGTGATCCACCAGTTGACCGGCGGCCTGCGCGCGGCCATGGGCTATACGGGCGCCGCCACCTTGCAGGACTTCCGCGAGCGGGCGACCTTTGTGCGCATCACCAATGCGGGCCTGCGCGAAAGCCATGCCCATGACGTGACGATTACGCGCGAGAGCCCCAACTATCCCGGCGCCGGCGTCTGAGGCAGCATCCCGCCGGAGCCTCCGGTCCGGCGGGCACAGGACGGGAGGAGGGAACCCATGCAGGGCAATATCGCGATCTTCTGGCCGATGATCGTCCAGGCGGCCCTGACGCTCTGCGTCTACCCGCTCCTGACGATCCGCCGCCGGCGGGTCGCCGCGCGCGGCGAGGCGCGGTTCGAGGACATCGCCAACGGTCACCCTGAGCCGGAGGAGAGCCGGGTCGTCAGCCGCAACATCGCCAATCAGTACGAGCTGCCGGTTCTCTTCTTCGTCGTCTGTCTGTCGCTCTATGTCACCAATGGCGCGTCCTGGCTTGCCGTGGTGCTGGCCTGGATCTTTGCGCTCTCGCGCATCGTCCACGCAGTCATCCATCTCGGGCCGAATGTCGTCATCCATCGCGGCCTTGCCTTCATCATCGGCTTCATCGTCGTCGCCGTGCTTTGGATCATGCTGGCGCTGCACGTCCTGAACGTCGGCGCGGTTGTCGGCGCACCGCTCGCCTGAGGCGGCGGCTGGCTGCTTTACGGAATCTTGGCGCCTCCATGCGCCTGATGCCTTAGCATCTCGCGGAGACCGTCATGAAGATCGCCATCGTCGGATGCGGCTTCGTCGCCGACTACTACATGCTGACGCTTGCAAACCATCCGGAGCTCGAGCTGGTCGGCGCCTATGACCGCGATCCGGTTGCTGCCGCGCGCTTCGGCCGCCATTTCGGCGTCGCCATGGCCGACAGCCTCGACGCGCTGCTCGCCCTGCCGGGTTTCGAACTCGTCCTGAACCTCACCAATCCCGGCAGCCACTTCGCAGTGTCGAAGGCCGCGCTCGACGCCGGCCGGCATGTCTATTCCGAAAAACCCTTGGCGATGAGCGTCGAGGACGCCGAGACGCTGGTGCGCCTTGCGGCCGACAAGGGGCTGGAGATCGCCGCCGCGCCCTGTTCCTATCTCGGCGAAGCGGCCGAGACGGTGCGCGGCGCGATCGAGCGGTCCGACGTCGGGGCGGTGAAGCTCGTCTATGCCGAGATGGAGGACTCGATGGTTTTCCACGAGAACTACCGCTCCTGGACCAGCCCGTCCGGTGCGCCCTGGCCGGCGGAGGACGAGTTCGCCGTCGGTGCGACGCTGGAGCATGCCGGCTACTTCCTCACCTGGCTCTGCGCCTTCTTCGGTCCGGTGGAGGAGGTCACCGCCTTTGCGGCCCGATGCTTCGACGACAAGGGCACGAAGCAGCCGCCACAGGCGCTTGCCAACGACTTCTCGGTCTCGTGCCTGCGTTTCCGCTCCGGCATCGTTGCGCGCCTCACCTGCGGCCTGGCGGCGCCGCGCGACCGCTCGCTGCATGTGATCGGCACGGACGGGGTCCTGTCGCTGACGGATGGCTGGGACTACCAGTCGCCCGTTTACCTCCGCGAGCCGGACGGCGCCTGGGGCTCAAGCCCCGCGATCCTCGGCAAGGTGCTGCGCCGGCTGGAGCGCGGCCGGCCGTTTCGGCAGTGGTTCGGCCGGCGGCTCCCTGTGAAGCCGAGCACTGCCAAGGTGCCGGGCACCTCGTCACGCATGGATTTCGCGCGCGGCCCGGCGGCGCTGGCCGCGTCGATTAAAGCCAAGCGGGCACACGATTTCGGCGGCGACTTCGCCCTTCACATCACCGAGCTTGCGCTGGTTGCCCAGCATGCCGAGCGCTACCCGATGCCCTATCGGCCGCGCTCCACCTTCGCCCATGATGGCAAGGCGCCGAAGGCTCAGGCCGCGGTCTGAGCCAGCGCCCTCTCGATCATCTCCAGCACCGCGATCGATTCGGCCAGCGGCATCACGGGGCTGTCGGCGAGCCCCTTCGCCAGGCAGTGGGCAAAGTGGTCGGCCTGGTAGTGCAGCCCGCTGCCGACATAGACGGTCGGGATGCGCCGTACCTTTGCCGCGCGGGCGAGCGTCTTCAGCGCCGGCAGGGCGGCGAACCGCTCCGGCTTCGGCGGCAGGGCGTCCGCCACTTCCGAGACCACCGTTCCGGCCGATCCCGTCCGGCGCAGCGACAGCATCGGCGGGCACAGCACCGGGCGATGCGCCGTGACGATCCCTCTCGTGCCGGTAATCACCGCCTGGTTGAGGCCTTCCGCGTCGAAGCCGCAGGAGAGGGTGGCGAGCGCATTTCGGTATGAAAGCACGAGGCTCGCCGCGGCGGGCGCCCCGCTCGGCGATTGCACGGCGAGGGCGCGTATGTCCGTCGGCCGTCCCGCCAGCTGCAGCGCCAGCGACACGGGATAAACGCCAAGGTCGGTGAGTGCGCCACCGCCCTCCGGCGCGTAGAGGGCGCTGCCGGGGTCGAACGAATGATCGAAGGACAGCGACGCTTCGATGCGGCGGATATCGCCAATGGCACCGGAGCGCACGATCTCCACCAGCCGGACGATGCCGGGCGTGAAGCGCATCCACATGGCTTCCATGGCGAGGAGCCCGGCTGCCGCGGCGGCCTGCGCAATGTCGCGCGCATCGCTCGCGCTGGACGCCAGCGGCTTCTCCACCAGCACCGGCTTGCCTGCTGCAAGAGCGGCCAGCGCGTGCTCCCGGTGGAGCGCATTCGGCGTCGCGACATAGACGGCGTCGACATCGGGCCGGTGCAGCACCGCATCGATCGTACCGCCGGGGATTTCGGTATGGATGGCGGCGGCGAAGCGCCGGGCCTTGTCCGTCGAGCGCGAGCCGATGGCGGTGATCCGACCGGTCCTCGAATGGCGCATGTCCGCGGCAAAGCGCGCCGCGATCGCGCCCGCTCCCAGGATCGCCCAGCGTATCATCGCGGCCTCCGTGTCGTTCCACCGTTGAGCCCGACTATCGAAGAAAACTCCTCGCAAAGGCTGAAGGGACGCTGCGCCTCAACTGCTGGGCGCGGCGTCCGGCCGCTTCACGCCAGCGCGGTTTGGTCCGGCTCGGACGTCGCGGCATGGAGCGCTGCCGGCGCGCAGGCGATCGCCGCCAGCGCTTCAAAATCGCGGCGCCGCGCCGTCGAGGGCCGGAAGGCGAGGGCAAGCGTGCGCATCGGCGCAGGCGCCTCGAAGGGCAGCACGCGGATGCCGCTGCCGCGTGCCTCGTCCGCAATCGCCATCTGCGGGATCAGCGTTGCGCCGAGGCCGCCTGCCACCATGCGCAGGATCGTCGTCAGGCTCGTCGCGCCAAGCGAGGACATCTGTCCGGCGCCGGCGATCTGGCAGACCTGCAAGGCCTGATCCCTCAGGCAATGACCCTCCTCCAGGAGGATCAGCCGCTCGCCCTTCAACGCATCGAGCGGCACGCTCGCGGCAAAACGCGATGCCTCGGCATCCGGCACGGCGAAGAAGAACGGGTCGTCGAAGAGGGTAATCGTTTCGAGGCCCGGTTCCTCCACCGGCAGCGCCACGATGGCGCAGTCGAGCTCGCCGCCGAGAAGGTCGTCGATCAGCGTTCGCGTCACGCTTTCGCGGATCTCGCAGTCCAGCGACGGGTGCTCGGCGGCGAGCCGGGCGAGAAGCTGCGGCAGGAGATAGGGTGCGACCGAGGCGATGAGGCCGAGCCGCAGCCGGCCGCTCAGGATGCCGGTGCCGGCCGCCGTCAGGCTTTCGAGCTCGGCCACCTCGTTGAGGATGCGACGTATCCGTTCGCGCACCAGGAGCCCGTCGCTCGTCAGCGACACGCCGCTCGCGCGACGCTGGAACAAGGCGCCGCCGAAATGAACTTCCATGGCTGCAATCTGCGCCGAAAGGGCGGGCTGGCTGATATTCAGCCGCTTGGCGGCGCGGCCGAAATGCAGCGTCTCGGACAAGGCATCGAAGTAGCGCATTTGGCGAAGGGTCAGCATGCCCATAGGATAAACTGATCGGCGATGTCTGCAATTCCGATTTGAATTGATCGGCCGGCTATGGTGGAACCGTTCCAAATTCCCTCAGCACAGGAGCGGACCATGGCCGACGAACGCACACTCCTCACCACTTCGGCGGGCGCGCCGATCGGTGACAACCAGAACGCCATGACGGTTGGGCCGCGCGGGCCGCTGCTGGTGCAGGACTATCAGCTGTTCGAGAAGCTGGCGCACCAGAATCGCGAGCGCATCCCGGAACGCGTCGTCCATGCCAAGGGCTGGGGCGCCTTCGGTGAGCTGACCGTCACCAACGACATCACGAAATACACCAACGCCAAGCTGTTCTCGGAAGTCGGCAAGAAGACGCCGCTCCTGATCCGCTTCTCGACCGTTGCCGGCGAGCAGGGTGCGGCCGACGCCGAGCGCGACGTGCGCGGCTTCTCGATTAAGTTCTACACCGAGGAAGGCAACTGGGACATCGTCGGCAACAACACGCCGGTGTTCTTCGTCCGCGATCCCTACAAGTTCCCCGACTTCATCCGGACCCAGAAGCGCCATCCGAAGACCAATCTGCGCTCGCCGACGGCGATGTGGGACTTCTGGTCGCTCTCGCCGGAGTCGATCCATCAGATCACCATCCTGATGTCCGATCGCGGCCTGCCGATCGGTCCCCAGTACATGAACGGCTACGGCTCGCACACCTTCTCGTTCTGGAACGACGCGGGCGAGCGCTACTACGTCAAGTTCCACTTCAAGACCCGCCAGGGTCACAAGCACTACACCAACGAGGAAGCGCAGAACGTCGTCGGCCGCTCCCGCGAAAGCTACCAGGAGGAGCTCTACGGCACGATCGACCGCGGCGAGTTCCCCAAGTGGGACTTCAAGGTCCAGATCATGACGGAGGCGCAGGCCGAGGCCTACGACAAGTTCAATCCGTTCGACCTGACAAAGGTCTGGCCGCATGCCGAGTTCCCGCTGATCGACGTCGGCACGGTTGAGCTGAACCGAAATCCGGAGAACTACTTCGCCGAGGTCGAGCAGGCGGCCTTCTCGCCGTCCAACATCGTGCGCGGCATCTCCTTCTCGCCGGACAAGATGCTGCAGGCGCGCATCTTCTCCTATGCGGACGCGCATCGTCACCGTCTTGGCGCCCACTACGAGGCACTGCCGGTGAACCGCCCGCATTCGCCGGTGAATCACTACCACAAGGACGGATTGCTGCGCTTCTTTGCGGACAACAACCCGAAGGACGCCTATTACGAGCCGAACTCCTTCAACGGCCCGACGCAGGACCCGCGCTACCTCGAGCCGCCGCTGAAGGTCTCGGGCGAGGCGAAGCGTTGGGACCACCGCGAGGGCAATGACGACTACATGCAGGCCCGCGCGCTCTTCGAACTCTTCGACGAGGGCGAGAAGGAGCGGCTGTTCCTGAACATCGCGGAGGCCATGTACGGCATTCCGCAGTTCATCATCGACCGTCAGCTCGGCCACTTCGATAAGGTCCATGCCGACTACGGTGCGGGCGTGCGCAAGGCGCTTGCAGGCGTCGCGGCACGCGGCGGCGACGATGCCACGCAGATCACCGAGAAGAAGATGGACCAGATGGCAATGGACCAGACCGACGCCGCGCCGCTGCCGAACGAGGCGGCGGAGTAAAGCGTTTCCTTTTCGACGAACTGGAAGGCCGGGAGCGATCCCGGCCTTTTGCATTCAAAGCGATGGTGACCTTCTTTGAGGCCTCCCAAGCTTGAGCCTTGTTGTCGCTCGGCCTGCAGCCTACTCTCCGGCAACCATGGAGCTGGCGATGGACAGGATCTGGACGCTGCAGGAGGCCGAGACGCAGTTCGCTGGGATCGCCGACGCCGCGCCGGCCGGCGAGCCGCAGCGCGTCGCGACCGAAGGTGCCGAGGCGGTGATCGTCCTGTCCGCCGAGGATTACGAGCCGCTGGCCAAGCGGCCGAAAACCCTGGTTCAGCATCTCATGGACGCGCCGGTATTCCCGGACGCGTTCCATGATCTGTTCGACAAGCGCGAGCCGATGGTGATCGAAATCCGCGACATTGCTCTTTGCTGAGCCACCGGCTTCTAAGGCGTCGACCGGCGCCAAGAGCCTTAACCCCTACGAAGTCTGATCGATTGTCTCACTTGCTGATTGCCACGCCGTCCGAGATCCGCGCCGGAGGCGCTTCGTCATGCGTCTAGGCGGACGGATGGGGGCCGCCATCGAGGTGCTGGCGGACATGGAGTCGCGCCGCCGGCCCGTTGCCGACGCGCTGAAGGACTGGGGCCTGTCGCATCGCTTTGCCGGCTCGGGCGATCGTGCCGCCATCGGCAACCTCGTCTACGACGTGCTTAGGCGCAGGCGCTCGCTCGGCTGGCGCATGGATGACGCCTCGCCGCGCGCGCTCGTCGTTGCGGCGCTTCTGGATGCCGGCTCGGCCGAAGCGCTCAGCGCGCAACTCGCCGGCGATCGCTTTGCTCCGGAACTTCCGGAAGAGGCACAGCTGCAAGCCTTCGCCGACCGTGATCTCGCGTTGGCGCCCGACCCCGTGCGGGCCGACGTGCCGGACTGGCTGGCAGGGCCGCTGCGCGAAAGCCTCGGACACGACTGGGTCGAAGAGGCCGCGGCGCTGAGCCGGCGCCCGCCGCTCGACATGCGCGCCAACACGCTGAAGGCCGACCGCGCCAAGGTGCTGAAGGCGCTGGAGCCGTTTGCGCCGGAGCCGACGCCGCTCGCCCCCGAGGGCCTGCGCGTCCCGCCGATCGCTGGTGACGGGCGCCACCCCAACGTCCAGGTGGAAGCGGCCTTCCAGAAGGGCTGGTTCGAAATCCAGGACGAGGGCTCGCAGCTCGCCGCCCGCCTCGCCGGTGCGACTCCGGGCGCCCAGATCCTCGATCTCTGCGCCGGGGCCGGCGGCAAGACGCTGGCGCTCGCCGCCGCCATGGAAGGTCGCGGCCAGGTGCATGCCTATGATGCCGACCGCCAGCGGCTCGCGCCCATCTACGATCGCCTGCAGCGCGCCG
Organism: Mangrovicella endophytica; assembly: GCF_002893625.1. Lineage (GTDB taxonomy): Bacteria > Pseudomonadota > Alphaproteobacteria > Rhizobiales > Rhizobiaceae > Mangrovicella > Mangrovicella endophytica. The sequence continues at coordinate 478,352 of NZ_PKMZ01000003.1, forward strand.
AGGCGCGCAACGTGCAGGTCCATGCGCCCCGCGATGATCTTTCTGCGCTGGACGGGGCGATGGATCTCGTCCTGGTGGATGCGCCCTGCACCGGTAGCGGCACCTGGCGCCGACGCCCCGATGCCAAATGGCGCTTGTCCGAGACCGCACTCGCCAAGCGCATCATTGAGCAGGACGCAGTGCTGGATCGTGCCGCGCCCTTCGTCAAGCCGGGCGGACGGCTCGTCTATATCACCTGCTCGGTGCTCGCGGCGGAGAACGCCGACCGCGTCAAAGCCTTCACCCACCGCCACCCGGAGTTCCAGGTCCTCGATGCCGAAGCCCTCTGGCGGGAGGCGCTGCCGGATCGTCCGACGGCCTACCGGGCGAGCGCCCTTGAGGGTGGCGCCGTACTGACGCTGACGCCGCGCACCTCCGGCACCGACGGCTTCTTTTTCGCGAGCTTGGAGCGGAAGTGACCCTCGTGCCATTGATGGTGCTCGGAACGGCCGGAGCGGCCGGCCCACATTACGCACTCCAGCCAGCGGAGCGGCCTTGAGCGACTTCGATCCCGGTAAGAGCGATCTCGTCACCGACGAGGTCGCCGGACTGAAGGTGCTGTTCGTCATGGCCGCGGTGCCGGAATACGGCCCGGCACTGCAAAAGCGCATCCGGCCGCTTCTGACCGGCGTCGGGCCGATCGAGGCGGCGCTCGGCACCGGCATCGCGCTGAACGCGCTCGCCTCCGCCGGCTATGCGCCCGACCTCGTCGTGTCGCTCGGTTCGGCCGGATCGCGGACGCTGGAGCAGGGGGCGGTCTACCAGGTCGCCTCCGTGTCATGGCGGGACATCGACGCCTCGCCGCTCGGCTTCACCAAGGGCGTCACGCCCTTCCTCGACCATCCCGTCGACACGCCGCTGCAGACGCCGATCCCGAGCATCGACGCGGTACGCCTGTCGACCGGCTCCGACATCGTTTCGGGTCTGAAGTACCACGCGATCGACGCCGACATGGTGGATATGGAGACCTTTGCGGTGCTCCGGGCCTGCCAACGCTTCGGCATCCCGATGGTTGGCCTGCGCGGTATCTCCGATGGCGCTGCCGAGCTTCACCACTACGACGACTGGACGACGCTCCTCCACGTCATCGACGAGCGGCTCGCAGATGCCGTCGACCGGCTGGAAGTGGCGATCGAAGCAGGCCTTCTCGCCCGCTGACCGCATTCGCCTGCCACTCATCCAGCGCTCGCCGGCGGAGCCGACACAACCGGATGACGGACCCGATCCTTCGGGCGTTCACACGCATGAAACGGGCTGTATGCTGACGCGCGCGATCCCTTCCCAATCGGGTTGAAAGGCTCTAAAGCCTCGCCATGACAGCGCATCCAGACACCGTCCTCATCGTCGACTTCGGCAGCCAGGTCACGCAGCTCATCGCCCGCCGCGTGCGCGAGGCCGGCGTCTATTCCGAGATCGTGCCTTTCCAGTCCGCCGCCGAGGGCTTTCAGCGCCTCAGGCCGAGAGCCGTGATCCTGTCGGGCTCACCAGCCTCCACCACGGAAGCCGATGCGCCCCGGGCGCCGGATGCGATCTTCGACGCCAACGTTCCCGTGCTCGGCATCTGTTACGGCCAGCAGACCATGTGCGCGCAGCTTGGCGGGCGCATCGAGGGCGGCCTGCACCGCGAGTTCGGCCGCGCCTTCATGGAGGTCCGCCAGCCCTCGCCGCTGTTCGATGGGATCTGGGCGGAGGGAACGCGTCACCAGGTCTGGATGAGCCATGGCGACCGCGTCACCGCCCTGCCTGAAGGCTTTGAGGTGATCGGCACCTCGCCCGGCGCGCCCTTCGCGGCAATCGCCGATGAGGTCCGGCGCTTTTACGGCGTTCAGTTCCACCCCGAAGTGATCCACACGCCGGACGGGGCGAAACTCCTGTCCAATTTCGTCCATCGCATCGCTGGCCTGCGCGGCGACTGGACTATGGCCGCCTTCAAGGATCAGGCGATCGAGGAGATCCGCGCCAAGGTCGGCTCCGGCCGGGTGATCTGTGGCCTCTCCGGTGGCGTCGATTCCTCTGTCGCAGCCGTGCTGATCCATGAGGCGATCGGTGAGCAGCTGACCTGCATCTTCGTCGATCACGGCCTGATGCGGATGAACGAGGCGGAGGAGGTGGTCGCCATGTTCCGCGACCACTACAACATCCCGCTCGTGCATGTTGAGGCGCAGGACCTCTTCATCGACGCCTTGACCGGCGAGATGGATCCCGAGGTCAAGCGCAAGACGATCGGCCGCCTGTTCATCGAGACCTTCGAGGCCGAGGCGAAGAAGCTCGGCGGCGCCGACTTCCTGGCGCAGGGCACGCTCTATCCCGACGTCATCGAGAGCGTCTCCTTCACCGGCGGCCCGTCGGTGACGATCAAGTCGCACCACAATGTCGGCGGCCTGCCCGAGCGCATGAACATGAAGCTCGTGGAACCCTTACGCGAGCTCTTCAAGGACGAGGTGAGGGCGCTTGGCCGCGAGCTCGGCCTCCCCGAGCATTTCGTCGGCCGCCAGCCGTTTCCGGGTCCGGGCCTCGCCATCCGCTGCCCCGGCGGCGTGACGCGCGAGAAGCTCGACATCCTGCGCCAGGCCGACGCGATCTATCTCGACGAGATCCGCAAGGCCGGTCTCTACGACGCCATCTGGCAGGCCTTCGCGGTGCTCCTGCCCGTTCAGACCGTCGGCGTCATGGGCGACGGACGCACCTACGAGTTCGTCTGTGCGCTCAGGGCTGTGACCTCCGTCGACGGCATGACGGCCGACTTCTATCCCTTCGACATGGAGTTCCTCGGTAGAGCCGCGACCCGCATCATCAACGAGGTGCGCGGCATCAACCGCGTCGTCTACGACGTGACCTCGAAGCCGCCCGGCACGATCGAGTGGGAATGATTTTGGCCTGTTCGGGCGTATCCAAAACTACGCTACGGCGCGATCTAACCCACTGATAAAAATAAATATTCCCTTCGATATCTGTCGATACCTATCGGTGGGCAGAGATCGGGGCTGTCGGCCCTGTTGACGGTCCTCGCCCATATTGATCGCGGCGAAATTTGAAAGTACCGTCAGGGCAGATGAGGCTCCTGACGGTACTTTTTTAACCCTAAGCTGCTGACAATACGCAGACTTTTCCGACAAGAGCCCCCCGAAACCGCGTGACGGTACTTTTTTGGAGGTGGCCTACCATGTTGACGGACGCAGCGATCAAGGCGCTGAAACCCAAAGAGAAAATGTACAAGGTGACGGACCGCGACGGCATGTATGTGCGCGTCGCGCCGTCGGGCGCTCTCTCGTTCAGGCTGGACTATCGGCTCAGTGGACGACGCGAGACGGTTTACCTCGGCAAATACGGGCGAGATGGAATCTCGTTGGCGCGAGCCCGGGAGCTGTGCCTGGACGCGAGGCGAGCGATCAGCGAGGGCCGGTCGCCGGCCATTGAGAAGCAGCGCGAGAAGCGCCGTATCAAGGAAGCGAAGAGCTTCGGTGAGTTCGGCGAAAAATGGCTGGTGAACGCGCCAATGGCCGATAGCACCCGAGCGATGCGTCGTTCCATCTTTGAACGAGAGCTACTGCCGGTGTGGCGCAATCGCTTGCTCACCGAGATCACCCCGGACGATCTTCGTGCCCAATGCGGCAAAATTGTCGATCGCGGCGCGCCAGCGACGGCGATCCACGTCCGGGATATCCTGAAGCAGATCTACGGCTTCGCGATCTTGCACGGCGAGAAGGTTGCTAATCCGGCCGATGATGTCGGACCAGCATCGATCGCGACGTTCACGCCAAAAGATCGGGCTCTTTCGCCAGCGGAAATTCGCGTGATGCTGAAAGAGTTGGAGAAGGTCGCGACGCTGCCGACGATCCGCTTGGGGATGCGGCTCTTCTTACTTACGATGGTGCGTAAGAGCGAATTGCAGGACGCGGTATGGGATGAGGTCGACTTCGAGAACGCCGTTTGGACGATTCCCAAGGAGCGAATGAAGCGCTCCAAAGCGCACAACGTCTATCTGTGCCGCCAGACCCTCGACATTATGATCGCGCTCAAGACCTGCGCAGGCAACTCCCGCTATCTGCTGCCCTCACGCTATGACGCCGATGCCCCAATGTCTCGAGCGACGTTCAACCGGGTCACCTATTCGGTCGTTGAGCAGGCCAAACAAGATGATCTGCCGCTCGAGCCGTTCACAGTCCACGACCTGCGGCGGACAGGGTCAACCCTGTTGAACGAACTTGGTTTCAATCGGGATTGGATCGAAAAGTGCCTCGCGCACGAGGATGGGCGCTCGTCGCGCGGCGTTTACAACAAGGCGGAATATGAGGTGCAGCGCCGCCATATGATGCAGGAGTGGGCCGACATCGTGGACGCCTGGGTAGATGGTCGGAAGCATGTCCCGACTTTGCTGCCACCGGCTATGCCTCTGATCGAGCTTGACCCCGCCTTTTAACCGAACGCGATTTTCGCTTGGATACGTCTGGATGTTGTGCGCGGCGGACCGGAGAAGCCCGCCGCGCCATCAACCAAGCTTCGACTTCTTCCAAGTCCCAAACAATACAACGCGGCGATAGCGCAAATCGGCGGGGAAAATCGCCGCGTTGTTCCATTTCGTAAATCGTGCTGTCAGCCATTGGCACCATCTCGCGCAATTGGTGGCGCCGGATTGTCCGCCTGATTTGGTTAGCTTCGGGCTTTGGCATTCTCAATCTCCTTCATTGCTGAGGCGATTGAGACCGATAGGTATCGGTACTGGAAGTCCCCTCAAACTGCCGTGCGGCATTTTCGGGCCATGGCGTACACATCGGCGGGTTCGCTCTGATCTGTAGGTGCGGCATAGGAGCGAACAGATGCTGCTGAACGAACTCGAATAGGGATAAGCTCGCCCCACGAAGGAGGCATTCGGTAGACTCGACTCCCTTCAAAAAAGCGGTTTGTCTACCATGCGACAGATTGCCGCGACGAGCTAAAACCGGCCTGAAAACAAAGACTTGCATTAGTGGGATTTCAGGCGAAGTTGCGCGAGAAAACTTGCTAGGTGCCGAATAGGTGCAGAGACAGCGAGTGCAATCGGCCACAGCGGCGAGCGTTCGGCAGCTTTACCTTCACGTCCGTCAGCCGAGCTGACCATCGCGTCTCAGCCATGACTACTCGAGTTATTGAAGTGCGCGTTCGCGTGGTCGACGCGTTCTGTTAGAGGAGACGGAACGTGGTCGGTTCCAATTAGCCCACGTCGGCGACCGAGCCTGAGCTACGCCCACACGAGCTGAGCCATAACGTGTGCGCCGCTGAACGGCCGTCACGAGCCGCGCCCACCAAGGTTCCGAAAAGTCCTGCCCCGCTGTGACCACCGCGGTCACGTCGAGAAGGTCGAAGCCCGAGCGGATACCACGAACCCGGACGCGGCGACCCAGGAGACGTCGCGGTGGCCGAAGCAAGTCGAGACGCCAGTGGCCGCCGTCGTCGGCGCGCAGGCACCATCCCGCCCTGTCGATAAGCAGCAGGCCTTCCAGTTCGCGGCGCGACCCCATCGGCGTGCGCCTCACCGTCAGTCGAACCTAGGATGCAGCAACGGTTGGCCGGACGCCGAGTGGCAGCTTGCGGGTGATCAATTCTTCGTTCAGCTAACGCCCGCAGCGGCAAAGGACCCATTCTCGGTCACTCGCCGGCTCTAATCCGCACCCTGGAACCGCCACTCGTTCACCTTTGTCAGTGCAGGTTTGTGGCTTCCAGGGCCTGTAACGCCGTGCCGAGTATTCCAGCGCGCCTCGGCAATGGTGCCATCGATGCGTTCACGATGGCGTTGACGCGTGCCACTTCCCATATCGTTCGCGACGAGGAGAGGCGGATGGCTGGCGGTTGGACGCGCGACGGCGCAGTGCAGGATCAGATTGAGGATACGGTAGTGGACGCGGTTCTCGCCGCTCGGGCCAGCATGCCTAGCTGTGAGAGCGAGCCCTTCTGCGCGATCTGCGGGGACGACATCCCTGAGGGTCGCCGCCGGGCCATTCCTGGCGTACGCACCTGTGTGACGTGCCAGAGCGGGCGTGACCGGCCGCTGACCTCAGCGTTCAACCGGCGGGGCAGCAAGGACAGCCAGCTGCGGTGATCGCGCCAGTCATTGACGGTGCCGCACCCAGCTTCGTCGTGATCATCGTCAAGGCGGCGTACGCGCAGGTCATCAATATTTTTCAGCTCGGTATTGTCGGCTTCCACGACGAACGCGAGGTCTTCGCCTGGGAGATGCAGTCGCTAGCGGGCGGGACTCCATGATGCCGCGTCCGGCACGTTCAGCGACGAACCCACACGGCGGGCGTCAATCACGCAACAGATGACCTAGGTTAGCTTTTCGGTCGTGCTTCGGCTTGACTAACTACATCAAGACACTGGTCGTTAAAACCGACCGCGTCGCGTCACCGCTGAAAGGAAAAAAGCGCGGTTGGCAGCGAAGCGGGGGCGCCCGGCTTATACCAGTTCGTATCCTGGATATGCGAGGCAGTGACGTAGATCGTCCCGTCCGGCCCTTCCGACAGCGTATCGGGCCAGCGCAATCTCTTGTCGGTTACCACCGGCTCCAGCGCATCGCCCGTCCAATACTTCACGGAATTGTCGGTTGGTGAGGTGACATAGAGCGTGTCGTCGCTGCCCATCCAGAGGCCGTCCGCAACATTGGTCGTGCCGACGGTCTTCACCGCCGCTTCAACGTCCGAGGCAGAAGTGCCCTTGCTGAGTTTCGATGTATCGATCGAATAGAGCGTTCGGCCGGTCAGCGCCTGCCAGTAAAGCGTCTCTCTGTCGTTGGAGATCGCAAGGCCGTCGGACGAGAAGCTGGGCTGGCGACCATCGGGCCGACGAAGCGGCTTGCCATCGATTTCGACGATCACGTCCTTCTCGACCTGCGTGGACTTATGGCCGTCGAGCGCGCGGAAGGCGTCACCGGTGTCAAGGTTGACGACTATGATCGCGCCGCGTGTGCCCGAATCAGTAATGTAACCGGTCTTGCCGTCAGCGCTGAAGCGGATGTCATTGAGATAGGTGCCCTGAAGCGCCACCGTCTCGTCGAACAGGATCGTCTTGGTGACTTGGTCGGTCGCGAGGTCGACACGGACCAGCTTGGGGCCGCCGGGCAGGATCTTTTCGTTGCCGGGCGCGGCGGGATCGAGCACCCACAAGGCGCCCCGACCATCCGCCACGATCGATTGCACGCAGACGAAATACTCGCCGACCGGCATTTCGCTCGCCTTCGCGTTGCGCCAGGAATTCCATCTCTCGTCCGGATAGGCCTTGAGCTTTCCGCTCGGCAGCAACTCGGCGACTGAGATCGGGGCGTCGTCGGTCCAGCGCGGGAAACAGACGAAGATCCGCCCGTCCTCGGTGACGCTTACGCCGGTCACCTGATGGTCGAAATCCGCGACCTTGGTGAGTTTCGAATCCGTGCCCGCGAACTTGAACGCGAACGCGGCTCCGGCTGCTGCGGTGCCGGCAACGGCGGCTCCGACGAGCGCCTTCTGCTTCGTGTCCATCAGACTGTCCCTCCCTCAAGCGGCCGCGCGACCGACGTGTTCCTGCTCGTCCTCTCCTCATCACCAGCGGATGCAATCTTGAACGCCAAGATTTGTGCGCGGTGGATCTGGGGAGGCTCGGCGAACAGCGAAGCAGCGCTTCCGGATAGCGCCGTGCCGATTTCGCCCGACAGATGCGCCTCGCGCCCTGCCTCGTCGGCGAAGGTATCGACGATGGCGAACCGAGTCTTTCCGAGACGCAGAGCGTACCACGACAGGGTGCCCGGCTCCCGCTCCACGGCCGATCGGGCTCCTTGCAGGAAGCGGGCAACCTCTTCCTCCGCACCATCCCGTGCTTCAAGCGGAACGTGCAGGGCCAAGCGCGGCAGGGCGTCCGCCGCCGGCACCTTGAGGGCGAGGATGTCGGCCGGCTCGATCTCCGGCAATCCGTTGAGGATGGTGAAGGTCTTCACCACCAGCGCCCGGCCGACCGTGCCGAACAGATGCTTCAGCCGGCCGGCATTGCCGGGGAAGGTATCGAAGATGGCGAAGTCGGCGGGGCCAAAGCGCAGCGCGTACCAGTGCCGCGTGTCCTGCTCATGCTCGACCGGCTCCAGCGCACCCCGGAGGAATTCAGCGGCATCTTCCTGGTGGGTCGGCCCGGCTTCAATGCCTACGAACAGTGCCTTGTGCATCTTTTCTCTCCTTGTTCCGATGGTAGCGCCTCGAGCTCTGGGGAAGGCGTCCTGGGCCTAAATCATGGGAAGTTCGCGCGGCCGGTCGCCAAGCGGGAACGCCGCGTCGATCATGGCGAGTTCGGCGTCCGTCAGCCGCAGCGCGCCGGCGCCCGCATTGTCGGCAGCGTGCTCCGCGCTGGACGCCTTGGGGATAGCGAACAGCGATGGCCGACGCACAAGGAAGCGCAGCGCCACCTGGCGTGCTGTCGCGCCATGGCTCGCTGCAATCTCCTCCAGCACGCGGCCGCCCGGCGTGTCCGGGCCAGGGAAATTGCCATGGCCGAACGGGCTGTAGGCGGTTACCGCGACTCCGTGCTCCTCGCACCAGGGGACCACGGCGTGCTCGATCGCGCGCTCACCTACGTTGTAGAGCACTTGGTTGCAGGCGATGCGGCCTTCGCCCCCCGCTTTCCACGCGGCCTCCAGGTCGGGCACGTCGAAGTTGCTCACCCCCCACGACAGGATCTTGCCCTGCTCGCGGAGCTGCTCGAAAGCGGCGAAAGTTTCCTCGAGCGGGTGTGAACCCGGCCAGTGCAGGAGGTAGCAGTCCAGCCGGTCGGTGCGCAGCCGCGCGAGCGACCGCTCGCAGGCAGCCACCGTCCCGTCGCGGGAGGCGTTGCTGGGGAGCACCTTGGAAACGAGGAAAACCTCGTCGCGCCGGCCGGCGACCGCCTCGCCGACCACATCCTCGGCGTCGCCATACATCTCGGCGGTGTCGATGTGGGTCATGCCGAGGTCGAGGCCCCGGCGCAGGGCGGCGATCGCCGTGGGACCGTGCGCGTCGTCGATGTACCAGGTCCCCTGGCCGATCACTGGGACGTAGTGCGGGACGACGCCGAACGGGCGCCGCTCCATGCCCTCCGGCCCCGGCGAAGATGGCGCGTGCTGCGCGGTGCCGGTCGCAGGAGCAGGCGTCACGCGGCTGTCGCCTCGTCGAGCGCCTTGCGCGGCTCGGTCATGTCGACCTGCTCGAAGCCGTCCGTCACCCAGATCACGACGGTCAGGACATTCAGAGTCTCACTCGCCATCTTCCCATCTCCAATGACGAATGGTCTACGCGGGCTGCTTCTCCGCGACGACGTCGAGCTGCTCAATCGTGGGCTCTTCGAAGAGCACACCCGTATTCTCACCGAGCGCTTTCGCGACCTCGCCCGACAGGTGCGCCTGGCGCCCGTCTTCGTCGGGAAAGGCGTCGAAGATCCCGAACGACGAGGGTCCGAACTGGATTCCGAACCACCTGACGGTTTTGGGCTCGCCTTCGACGATCGACAGCCCCTGGTTCAAGAAGCCGCGGACGTCGTCCTCCCTGCCGGGCAGTGCTTCCAGGCGCACCAGAAGCGCCTTGCTGACCTGTGTCGCCATCTCGGGTCTCTCCTCTGCTCGTTCCCGTTGTCGCGATGATCAGAACGCGGCTGCGGCCGCCTCGGCGACCGTCTGATCCTGCTCGCCTGTGCCCCCGCTCACTCCCACCGCCCCGACGACCTGGCCGTCCTGGCGGAGCGGGATGCCGCCGGCGAAAATCATCACCCGGCCGTGGTTGGAGTTCTGGATGCCGTAGAACGGCGCGCCGGGCTGAGCGTTCTCGGCCAGGTCCTTGGTCGCGATGTCGAACGCGCGCGCCGTGAAGGCCTTGTTGATCGAGATGTCGACGCTGCCCACCCACGCGTTGTCCATGCGGATGTGGGAGACGAGGTTGCCGCCCGCGTCGACCACGGCCACGTTGCTCGGCGACCCGATCTCGGCCGCCTTGGCCTGACCGGCGGCGATCACGCGTTGAGCGTCTTCGAGCGACACGGACTCTTGCTTAATGGTCATGAGACTCTCCTTGGCTTGCTCGCAAGCGCCTTCTGCTTCGTGTCCATCAGCTGTGCCTTCAGGTCATTTGGAGGCGTGATCGATAGCGTCAACAAGCCGGTGAGCAGCCGGGTTCCTGAACATTCCTCATAAAATAGCTTGCATAGCGTCATAACGACGGAACGTTCCGTCAGACGGCTGGTTCACCTGCCATCAACGAAAAAAGGGAGACCCAACATGCGCGCGCTCTGCTGGCACGGAAAAGGCGACGTTCGGGTGGACACTGTCCCCGACCCCGAAATCAAGCATCCGCGCGACGTCATCATCAAGATCACCGCCTGCGCGATCTGCGGCTCCGATCTGCATCTCCTCGACGGCTACCAGCCGACCATGGAGAGCGGCGACATCATGGGCCACGAGAATATGGGCGAGGTGGTCGAGGTCGGCTCCGAAATCACCACCCTGCAGAAGGGCGACCGGGTCGTCGTTCCGTTCACGATCAGCTGTGGCTCGTGCTGGTTCTGCAAGCAGGGTTTGTTTTCTTGCTGCGACACCACCAATCCCAATGCCGCGATGGCGATCAAGGCGATGGGCCATTCGCCCGCCGGCCTCTTCGGCTTCAGCCACATGATGGGCGGCTATTGCGGCGGTCAGGCCGAATATCTGCGGGTGCCGATGGCCGATGTGGGCCCGATCAAGATTCCGGACAACATCACGGACGAACAGGCCTTGTTCCTGTCGGACATCTTCCCGACCGGCTACATGGCCGCCGAGAACGCCCAGATAAAGCCGGGCGACACCGTGGCGATCTGGGGCTGTGGCCCGGTCGGCCAATTCGCAATCCGTTCGGCCCTGATGATGGGCGCCGGCCGCGTCATCGCGATAGACGAAGTCCCGGAGCGGCTGGCGATGGCCGAGGCCGGCGGAGCCGAGACGATCAACTTCGCCGACGTCGATGTCTATGACGAGCTGATGGCGCGCACCGACAATCGCGGGCCCGATAGCGCGATCGACTGCGTGGGCTGCGAAGCCTCCGCGCACGGGTCGGCCGACGCCGTGCTCGACAAAGCCAAGGCGACCGTCTTCCTCGCCACCGACCGCGTGCATGTTCTGCGCGAAGCGATCATGAGCGTGCGCAAGGCGGGGACGATCTCTATCCCTGGCGTCTATGTCGGCATGGGCGACAAGATCCCGATTGGGGCCGCGATGAACAAAGGCCTGACTCTCAAGATGGGGCAGACCCACGTCCAGGCCTACACCAAACCGCTGCTCGACAAGATCGTCGCCGGCGAGATCGATCCGAGCTTCGTCGTCACCCACCCGGCCAGCCTCGAAGACGCCCCGGACATGTACAAGCAGTTCCGCGACAAGAAGAACGGCGTAATCAAGGTCGTGCTGCGGCCCGGAGACGCAGCAAGCTCAATGCGATCTGGATCGACCTCGTCGATGGAACCCACATCTCCGATGCCGGAGCATGATGGTTAGGCCGATCTGAGGGCCTCTTTGGGACGAGTCAGCGTCAAGGTACGACTCTATCTGAGCGAGAGATGGGACATGAAGTCGCGGCCGCAGGCATCCCGCGTCACCGGCCGGACCTCGCCTGCTACCGAGCAGCTGCAGCGGACGCTCGTATCCGCGAGCTAGGAGTTTGGCAGGGACAGGCTGATGGCTTTCACGCACGGTGCTGAGCAAGGCTTGAAGCGCTTCGTAGGGTTCACTGACGCGGTCTTCGCGATCGCGCTGACGTTGCTGTTCGTCGAGATCCAGCCGCCCGGCAGCCCGGATGGGCCGCCCGCCGCTGCGGACGCGGCGCGGGCGGTCGCCGAACAGTGGCGGGATCATCTGGCGCTGATCGTAAGCTTCCTCGGCATCGGCATCTACTGGCTTCAACATTATTACAGCGACCGTCTCTACGCCAAGAGCGACCATGTCTTCAGTTTGTTCAACCTCGGCTTCCTGTTCGGCATCATGGCTTTGCCATACCCGGCGCGGCTTTGGGCTTTTCACCTGGGCGGACCAGGTGAGGCTGAGGCGACTGCGATCCTCGCGGCCGCGCTACTGCTTCCATCGCTGTTTTGGCTGATGAAGTGGTTCTACGCGAGTTGGCACCGGCGGCTGATCGATCGTCGCCTCGCGCCCGATTACGTCAGCCAGATGACGCGGCGCTATGTGGTGGGAACAACGGTTCTGGCGCTTGCGGTGCTGATCGCGCTGGTCGCTCCTCGGCTCGGCCTTGCCCTTAGCTTTGCCGCCACGGCCTACTGGATACTGCCGCAGCCCAGCCCCCGCTACCAACCTGGCGAGGAGCCCGACGAAGAGGAGCGGACCGGAGATTGAGGAGCTGCGATAGACGTCTCAGCGAGTAGGCAGGACTCTAAGGTGCGGCATAGGTGCAGCGAGATGAAACCGTCAGTTGGAGAGGAGGGCCGCGCGGAGCATCGCAAACGCAGTCGGCTACAAGCCTCTAGACGAAAATCGCGTGTCGTGGCATCGCGACTCCTAGGTGCTGCATAGGAGCAGCGAGGTGCAAACAGACCCACGCTTCGTTCGTATGCCGCCCTGCGCGGGCGTGGTGGAATTGGTAGACGCGCCGGATTCAAAATCTGGTTCCGAAAGGAGTGTCGATTCGATTCCGACGGCCCGCACCATCATTCAATATCAACCTTAGGGACTTGTCCCAGTTGGTGAGCGCTGCGGCTCGATCGCCGATCGCGCCGATGAACTTGCGGCGGCCGAGAGCCGAAGGCTGTTGATCGCGCATCACGCGCTCTGAGTGGAGTGTTTGCTTTTTCGTTGGGCGCCATGCCGGTCAGGGCCGGCGCAATTCGATCCGCATTGGCAATCTCCGAAAACGTCACAGTTGACCTGGTAGCCACCCAGCATGACGCCTAACACCCATGCTTCTCTGCCCACTGCCGGAGCGTCATGGTCTTCAAGCCAAAGGAATGCGCGACTTCGGGGCGCGCGGGCAGTCCAACCTCATTATGCCACTCCTGCGCTTCCACCATCGGCACCATGAATCCCACCGCGATGACTTGCTCAGGGCTCATGGCTGGTGCCTCGATCGTCCGCCCCCACGCTGATGAAAGGATCGTGGCGACTTCGGGCATCGTCAGGAAATCGCCCGCCAGCTCGACGGTAGCACGGTTAAACCGGTCGCGCTCACGGAAGGCAGTCGCAGCGGCACCACCGATATCGTCCACTGCGATCAGCGGAACAGGAGCGCAGGGATCATAAGCTGTCACCAAACGGTCGCCTCGCAGAATATAAGGTATGTTCTCCATGAAGAAGGCCGGGCGCAGGATAGTCCAGAAGGGAAAGCCTGCCGCGCGAACGCAATCCTCAAGTTGCCCCTTTATAACGACGCTGTTGTTATCAGTCCGCCTCTCGGCCCAGCCCGATTGACGATAATAGTCTCCGACCCCCGTCGCCGTCGTCTGGATGAAATGCGTCACCCCTGCGATTTTGGACGCATCGACCAGGTTGCGGCCCCTCACGCCTTCCGTGTCGGCTTCCAAATTGTCGAAATCCGGGTTTTGGACCGAGAATACGCCATAGGCGCCGGAACAAGCCGAAATCAGCGTCCCGCGATCATCGAGATCGCCAACGACCAACGTGGCCCCTAGGGCTTCCAGCGCGCCTGCCGCCTCGGCCTTTGGGTTGCGAACCAGCGCATGAACCAGCGCCCCCTCGGCGAGAAGCGCGCGGGCGGTCGCGCCGCCCTGCTTTCCCGTCGCTCCTGTCACCAGGATCGGACCGAGTTCCTTGAGAGCTGTCATGCTATCTCCCCTACCAACGAGCCCCTGGAACGACATGGTGATCGAGCGGCTTGCAGCGGGTGCTAGCGCGCTCACAACATTATTGCAACGTGTTTGTTGCTTTAATTGACTTTATTCTGGCAGGTCTTCGGGATAAGAGTGCCCCGATGACAACGAAACCGTTGACGAAACGGAAGCGCGGCGCGCCGTTGATCGCGCAGATCCTGGACGCGGCGCTCGCGGAAATTGCGCGCGTCGGGCCTAATGACCTGTCTATCGACGAGGTCGCCAAGCGCGCTAACGTCAACAAAACAACCATCTATCGCCGATGGCCTAGCCCCGAGGCGCTCGTGTTCGCGGCCTTCGAACACGGCTCGACGACCGCGCCGATGCCGAACACGGGATCCTTGAGAACCGATGTCATTGAAAGCCTGAAGCTGATGCGTGAAGTCTGCAAGACACCGGCCATGCTCTCGTTGGCGCGCATGCAACTTACCGGCGAGTTTACCGGAGAGCTTGGTGCGATGGTCAGGGCGCGCATCGAATGCGGTGACTGCGACACGTTGATCATGTTCAAGCGTGCGCTGGCGCGCGGGGAGCTGCCGCCCAGCACGGATATCGGACTCGTGCGCGATGTGGTTCTCGGCAGCGCACAGTATCAACTTTACTTTCGGGATGCCATGCTTCCGGACTACAAGCTCGAGCAGATCGTCGGCATGACGTTGGCCGGCGCGGGCTACACGCCTCCTACGGCAGACCGCTAGGTCGCATAACGCGCCTCACTTCAAGGTGCGCCTGCGTGAGCGTGGCGACCTCCGTTACTGGGCGGCAATATATTTGGCGCGTGCGGCGAGCTGGACCTGAAAGCGTTCGCCGAAGCGCAACGGGGTTGGAGCCTCACCGGCCTTGATCCATCGGCGCATATGCTTGAGCTGGCGCGAGACGTGCTGGGCCGCTCGTTACCCGTATCACTTTGCAGGAGGGCTTCATCGACTATGCTCCGGCGGGGCCATTCGATGGTGCTACCCGCCTGCTGACGATGCACCTCCTTGGCCGGACAGATCGGTTCGGTTGCACGTCCTTCCGGAGGTGCGCCACCGGCTATAATCGGGCCATTCGCAATTCGATCAAGGCCGCGGGGACTACGCCATCGCAACGACAGTTATCTCGCGCTTGTGGCTGCATCTTTAGCAACGTACCTCTCGGCCATGTAACGACCTGGCGACGCGCCCAACGCTTTCCTGAACATGGTGACGAAGCTTGGCACGCTCTCATAGCCGAGGCCAGCGGCGACCTGCTGGATCGTCATGCCGCCCGCCATCCATTTCACCGCCAGCACAATCCCCATCTGCTGGCGCCAGCGGCCGAAGCTCATGCCGGTCTCGCGGCGAATGAGGCGCAGTAGCGTGCGCTCGCTGAGGCCTGCGCGGCTCGCCCAGCTCTCCACCGTATCCCGGTTGGAGGGCGCCTCTAACATCGCATCGAGAATCTGACGCAGGCGCGGGTCCGCCGGCACCGGCAAGTGGAGGTCTTCGACCCGCGCTGAGGCCAGCTCGTCGAACAGTACCGAGACGAGGCGCGAATTGGCGCCCGCTTCCTCATAGAGCAGCGGAAAATTGGCGGCGCGAATCAGCAACTCGCGCAGCAACGGTGTGACCGCGACGGCGCAGCAGCTTGTCGGCAGACCAACGTCGAGGCCGCCGGCGAAGAAGGCGCCGTAGCCCTCGACCGCGCCGGTCACTTTGATGGCGTGGACCGACCCGCCTGGAATCCAGATCGCACTGCGCGGCGGCACGATCCAGAGCCCGCTCTCGACCTCGCAGCTGAGAGCGCCACGCTGAACCAGCAGCAACTGGCTTTTGGCATGATGGTGCATTTCCAGTTCGAAGTCCCCGAATGTCTCCGACGCGAAGCCATAGGTGACGAGCGGGCGCGGCACGTCATCGGGCTCGATCCAGTCGTCTTCGGCGGACAAGTCCGTCAGCAGCGGCATGGCGCCTCAAGCGGTTTGGCGGATTTGAGTAACAAATTATCAGTCCTTCGGAATGACGCCAGAGGCTCCAGCCTGTATTTTCGAAAAGCGGCCTGTCAAGTGATCGCCAGCGGCCGCGGAAAGGACAGTCGTGAATACTCTGAACATCCAGCCAGTCGCCGACCTCCTCGCTAAGCTTCACCAGGAGGCCGAAGTCACCGACGCGCCCTTCATCGAAGAAATGATGACTCGCCTGCAGGCGTCCGGCGATACGCTCGAACATGCAGCGGCCGAGTTGGTGGCACAGGAGCGCGACGATTACCGGCACGCCTATCGCGAGCATGCCGACCACTTCCTGTCGATCACGCCGCAATATGGCCGGTTCCTCTACGCGATCGCGCGAGCTTGTCGGGCTGCGCGCATTGTCGAATTCGGCACCTCGATGGGCATCTCCACCATCTATCTCGCCGCCGCGCTGCGCGACAATGGTGGCGGCCAGTTGATCGGCTCCGAATTGGAACCGGCCAAGGTGGCGCGGGCGCGGGGACACATCCAAGCCGCAGGTCTGTCGGACTTGGTCGAAATCCGCGAAGGCGAGGCACTGGAGACCTTGCAGGATGTCGGCGGGACGGTCGATCTGGCTCTCATCGATGGCGCATGGTCGCTCTATCTCCCCGTGCTCAAGCTGATCGAGCCGCGCTTGCGCCCCGGCGCGGTGGTGCTCGGCGAGAATGGTTTCGCGGCGGACTATCGCGACTATGTCCGCGATCCCTCCAACGGCTATGTGGCGCACACGCTGCCGATCGACGAGGGGCGCGGCAACGAATTCGCCGTGCGGGTCGGCTGATGACCAGCCCGGACATGGGCGGCGCGCTCGCCAAGGCACCCGGCCGTCTCAGCCAGGCGATCACCCGCCTTTTCATGCGGGCCGCCACGGTCGCAGCGATTAACGATGTCGCGGATCGTTTCCGTCTGGTGACGCTTCAAGACGACAGCCTGGCCCGCGTCGCGTGGACGCCGGGTCAGAAGGTCCAGATCACGATGGGCTCTGCGTTCGTCGCGCGGAGCTACACGCCGATCGACTGGGACGCTCAGCGCGGACGCGGCCGGATACTTGGCTATGCGCATGGCGACGGGCCCGGCAGCGCGTGGCTGCTCGGCTTGCGGGTCGGCGATGGCTGCAACCTGTTCGGGCCGCGCCGGTCGCTCGACGTCGCGGGCCTCCGCGGCCCGCTCGCCGTCTTCGGCGACGAAACCTCGATCGGGCTGGGTTACGCGCTGGCGCAGGCGGACCAGACGCGATCGGTTGCGTGCTACTTCGAGGTCAGTGACGAGGTGAGCACCGGGCAGGCGGTCACAGCGCTCGGCATCGGAAGGGTCCGGCTCTTTGCCCGGCGCAGTGACGAAACCCAGATCGCGCGGATGGAAGCCGAGCTGCCCGGCCTCGCCGAGGCCGGCGCATCCTTCGTGCTAACCGGAAAGGCCGGAACGGTCCAGCGGCTGCGACAAGCGCTCAAGCGCCATCAGGTTGCGGCAAACCGCATTGCCGCCAAGGCCTATTGGGCGCCCGGCAAGACCGGACTGGACTGAGATATGCCGCGTCGCGGTCGATCAACGAGAGATGCGTTATGGAAATCGCGAAGAAGATCCTGATCTGCGGGGCTGGCATCGCTGGCCCAACCTGCGCCTATTGGCTTCACCGCTACGGCTACTCGGTCGTGATCGCCGAGCGCGCCAAGACCCTGCGTGACGGCGGGCAGAATGTCGACATCAAAGGTGCTGGCCAGGAGGTCATCAGGAAGATGGGGCTCGCCGAGAAAATCGAGGCGCGCAACACGCAGGAGCAAGGGCAAAAATATTTCGATGCAGCCGGCGAGCTCGTCGCGACCTTCCCCAAGGGCGCTTTCGGCGGCCTCACTGCCGACTTCGAGATCCTGCGCGGCGACTTCGCGCAGATTCTTTATGAGGCCACGCGAGATATCTGCGACTATCGCTTCAGCACCTTCGTCACCGGCCTCACCGAGACGGCCGATGGTGTCTCGGTCACGTTCAACGACGGCACGGCAGAAGACTTCGAACTGGTGATTTGCGCCGAGGGGCTTAATTCCGTGACGCGCGCGATGATCCTGGGGGACAAGACGGAGCTTCGCTACTTCGGCGCCTATATGGCGTTCTTCAACATCCCACGTTGTCCCGAGGACGACAATTGGGCATGGACAGTCAACGGCATCGGCGGAACGTTCATCACGCTGCGGCCGGGCACCGAGAGCCACACGACCGTGCTCATGACCTTCCTTCGCGAGAAGCCCGACATCGCGGCCGACGACAATGCGGCGCGCAAGACAGTGCTGCTGCGGGCCTTGGAGGGGCGCGGCACGATCGCCGACCGCATCAGCGCAGCGCTCGGCTCCGTCGACGACTTTTACTTCGGCCCGATGAGCCAGGTTCACGCGTCGACTTGGTCGAAGGGTCGCTTCGTGATGATCGGCGATGCGGCGCACAGCCCGACGCCGTTCACCGGCGAGGGTACGGCGCTGGCGCTGGTCGGCGCCTATGTGCTCGCCGGCGAAATCAAAGGCCGCGCCGATCACCGCGCCGCGTTCGAGGCGTATGAATCGCTTGTGCGACCCTATGCCGAGGCGTCGCAGCGTAAGATGAATCCGACACTCATTCGCCTGATGCACGTCAAGAGCGGCTTTGGCGTGGCCGTCACCCGCTTGATCCAGCGCTTTTTCGCGAACAGCAGCGTTCAGAAGATGCTCAAGCCGAGCGACGCCACGCGGGCCAAGCGGAGGCGGAAGGATTTCCACCTCTCAGATTATGCGTGAACTTGGTAGCCATTTAAGCGACCGTCCCAGGGCACAGCCCGCGACATCGTCGCCGGCTCGCGCGACGCCTTTTTGGCGTAGTGCGTGAGAGTGCTAGAGGCGGGAAAACACACATTCTACGTGGCTTCAGAGGCGGGACGGCCTATGGTTTCGTGTAGGGCGTATCGACCATTGCCGCTTGAACGCCAAGCGCCCCCTTGTCGGCGATTGCAAGAAAGACGGCTTTTGCTGCCTCGCAATCTTGCCGTTGCTGGAAGACCCGATGCGCCTCGAGGAACGCCGTGGACCACGTCGCTATCAGCATGGCGGCAGCCAAGCGCGCGTCAGAGTCTGCAGGGTCATTTCCAAGGCATTCGGCGAGAGACTCAGCCACCGCCTGCGTGAGTTCGTCACGTATCGCCCTCGCTCTAGCTTTCAGGGTTTCGCTGCGCTCTACCGTTTTGACGAAGTCTTGGCTGCGTCCTGAGAATTCGAGGTAAGGCGCCTGTTCCGCAATCAGCCGGTGGAGGAGCAGGCGTAGCGTCTCAATTGGAGATACGCTCAAATCGCGCTGGCGTATGGCTTCCCGCACCGCTTCGCGACCCTCTTCGTCGCGATCAAAGAACATATCTTCCTTTCGGGGAAAGTAATTGAAGACCGTCATCCGCCCGACATCCGCCGCGGCGGCAATTTCGTCCACCGTCACATTGTCGAAGCCCCGCTCCAGAAACAGGCGATCGGCAACTTGCGAGATCGCTCGCCGCATCGCGCGGCGCTTTCGAGATCGGATATCGGATGACTCTGGCATACCGCTATCCGTACCTCAGATCGTATACCGAGTACATAATTTATTGACGCGGTAGCGTGCTGCGTGTAGAGAAATATATACTCGGTACAAAATTGTACCACGAAGTTGGTTATCTGATGCGCGTGGAAGTGTCATGGATATGAAAACTGCTTTGATCACCGGCGTCAGTCGCCCACTCGGGCTCGGGTTTGCCGTCGGTCGCCAACTCGCTGAGTTGGGATATCATGTGATTCTGACTGCCAGAGACATCGGCCAGGCGGAGCTTCTCGCTGCGGAGTTGCGCCATGCGGGCTTTAGCGCCAGCGCCCTACGTCTAGATCTCGCTGACCGCGCCAGCATCGAGGAACTTTCTGCTCGTCTGACCAAAACAGTCGCCTGTCTCGACGTGCTGGTGAACAACGCCAGTGCCATGCCGGACTTTCAAACGCGATCGGCGTTCGAGGTTGATCTCGAAGCCCTTCAGACGTTGTTCGCGGTCAATGTGATTGGCTGTTGGGGGCTCATCCAGGCCCTGCTGCCGCTGCTCCAGCGAGCGCCCGCTGCTCGCATTGTCAACGTCACGAGTGCGGCCGCACAGCAAATCGGAAAACATGCTCCAGGTCCATTGTTCGCACCGGCCTATTCGCTCGCCAAATACACCCTCAACGCGTTGACGGCCACGCTCGCCAATTCGCTTGTCGACACGCCTATCCTGATCAACGCCGTTGATCCCGGATCGGTCGCCAGCCATCCCGAACGGGGCGACGACGAGAATGATCGCCCTCCGGCCGAGGCCGCTAAAGACATCGTCTGGGCTGCAACGCTCGATGCGAATGGCGCCAGCGGCTGCGCCTTCTCTGACAGAAAGCCCGTGAGCGTGAATCCGTTGTGAACAGGCCTCTTATCGTTATTTTCGTCGCCATCTGCCTCGATGCGATCGGGATCGGCCTGATATTCCCGATCCTGCCCCGTCTCATTGAGGAGGTGACGCACGCTTCCAACGTAGCGGCCTATATCGGAATCCTCTCCGCCCTCTACGCAGCGATGCAGTTCATCTTTGCGCCGGTTCTTGGCGCTTTGAGCGATCGCGTGGGCCGGCGGCCGGTACTGCTGACCTCACTGGCCGGAGCGGCCATCAACTACGTATTGATGGCGTTCGCGCCGTCGCTATGGCTGTTGGTCATAGGTCGTGCCATCGCTGGATTGACCAGCGCGAATATATCCGTCGCGACGGCCTACCTTACCGACATCTCCCCTGAGGAAATGCGGGCTAAGCGCTTCGGCGTGTTCAACGCCATGTTTGGCATAGGCTTTATACTTGGTCCGGTCCTTGGCGGCGTCCTCGGCGACTATTGGCTGAGGCTGCCGTTCATTATTGCGGCTCTGCTGAACGCGGGCAATCTGCTCCTCGCTTTTTTCGTGCTCCCGGAGTCGCGCGTACCAAGCGGCGAGAAGATCGATTTCGTATCACTCAACCCACTTCGGCCGCTGCGTTGGGCCTTCTCGATGAAGGCACTGATGCCGGTAGTCGGATTGTTTTTTGTCCTGAGCGCCACCGGAGAGGTGTACGGGACGTGTTGGGCCCTTTGGGGACGCGACGTCTTCGGATGGAATGGCCTATGGATCGGGCTGTCGCTTGGCGCATTCGGCGTGTGCCAGACACTCTCCCAAGCATTTCTGCCAGGGCCGGCCGTCAAACTCCTAGGAGAGCGGGGTGCGGTTTTGACCGGCATCGTAGGGGCGTGTGCCGCCTTGATGGTGATGTCGTTTGCCGACGAGGGATGGATCGTTTTTGCGATCATGCCTGTGGTCGCGCTAGCAGGCATTGGTACTCCGGCTCTGCAATCGCTCGCAACCCGCCTCGTTGACGAGAGCCGACAAGGCCAGTTCCAAGGGGTCTTGGCGTCCGCTATGAGCCTTGCATCGATCGTAGGACCGCTCGTCTTCTCGAGCTTCTATTTCGTTGTCCGCAGCCAGTGGCCGGGAGCGATCTGGCTTTCGGCCGTTGTCGTCAATGCGGTCGCGGTACCTCTCGTGTTCAGCCTACGATTTCAGTCCCCGGCATATAAAAGCCTAGGAAAGACGGCGTAATGGACGGCGTCGGCACTACGGCGCAGCGGTCTATACTCGCGCTTCGTCTTGGCATGCAGTTGGTTGCGGAAGCGCCTTCCGGTCGTCCGGCGACGCAGCCCAAATCAGATTCAATGTTTCCACCGACTGGACCGGGCACCACACGTTGTCGCGTCGCGGGCCAGCCGAGCGGATGGGCGAAGACAGCCGTCTGCCGCGAAAGTGGTGATCGTGCCAGATCTCGCGCTTGATCTGCGATATCTTAAATACGCTATGCTCGCCGCACAGCACGGGAGCTTCCGGCGGACTGCCGAACTGCTGAACGTCCCCCAATCTACAGTCACCAGGCGCATCCAATTGCTGGAGCGTCGTATTGGTATCTCGCTTTTTGAGCGGAGCCGGTCCGGCGCACGTGTTACGGCGGCCGGCAATCGATTCCTTAAAGAAGCCGCCATAGGCGCAGAGCATCTTCAGCAAGCCGTAAAGGATTTAGCGCTTATCAAGCGTGGCCATTCTGGTCAGCTCTGCATCGGCATTATGTCATCGTTGGCGAGTGGCTTCCTTGCGGAGTTATTCGCGAGCTTCCACCGTCAGTTTCCCGCGATCGACATTAAGTTCGAAGAAGCAACGTCCCAAGCCAATGCCGGCAGCGTCCTCAATGGCCGGCTTGATGCAGCGTTCCTCCCGGGCGAACCAAGATTGCCGGGGTGCCGTGCAGAAAGGCTATGGGAGGAGAGGATCTATGTTGTGCTTCGTGATGCACCCGAAATCGCCTCCAAAAGATCGATGGCCTGGACCGAGATAAAAGATGAAGTATTTCTTACCTCCGCAGACTGTGCAGGGCCGGAGATACAAGACTATCTTGTGAGGATCCTATCTAGCTCTGGCTTTCATCCTCGGATTTCCATTCAGCACGTTGGGCGCGAGAATCTAATCAATATGGTAGGCCGGGGTTTCGGAATCACGCTAACGACATCTTCCACTCTAGGGGCGGCCTATGCCGGTGTCCGGTTCCTCCCCGTGATCAGCTGTGAAGACACGGTCGCATCCAGCATGATCTGGTCTTTATCGAATACCAACCCTGCTCTTAAGCTTCTGGTCCAACTCGGTCTGGAGCACTCACGTCAGGCGCGAACCCTTTAATCCCAGTCTGCAAGAAGGTATGCAAAGCGCCGAGCTTATCGGCAGTAACAGGATTGCTCATCTTGAGTGCATCCAACTGGGGCGGAAAATATAGTTAATGATAATTAACGAATAGCGCGTCGCGCTTTAGCAAAAGCGCGGTCGGTCGCGATGAAACGCTGGACCATCGGAGCGATCAGCTTCGCCGGCTCGGTCACCGGCTGTCCAGTTTCGCGGGCAAGAACCTCCGCATAGGCGACGAGATCCCGGTGCAGCGGCGCCGGCAGCTCTACCATCACCTTGATGGGCTTGTGGTCAGTAAATGTGCCGAGCTTGAGCTTGGTCATCTCAACCTCCATAGGGTTCGAGTAACAGGTCGCGGGTGACTATCACACGCACGGGGAAGCCGGGGCGGATCGTCAGCGTCGGGGCAATGTTGAGCTGGCGGCGAATGATCTGTTGGCCCGCATCGTTGATCGTGTCCTGGCCGCCATTGCGGATCGCCTGGATCAGCCTGTCGTCGTCGCTGGTTGCCAGCTCGGCGCCGACGCTCAGCAGCGTCGACAGGCCGGCCGCCTTGGCGAGATCCCACCAATGGTAGTCGACACCGTCCTGGAGGCCGGCATAGCCCTCCGCGTCCGCGCCAGGTTGCCGCTCGAGCACGATGCTCCGGCCATTCGGGAAGATGAGGCGGTTCCACACCAGGAGGACGCGGCTTTGTCCAAACTGTACGTTGTTGTCGTACTGGCCGATGACTCGCGTGCCCTGCGGGACGAGAAGGATGCGGCCGGTCGGGCTGTCGTAGATGTTCTCGGTGACCTGGGCGGTGATCTGACCCGGGAGGTCCGAACGGATACCGGTGATCAGCGCCGCCGAGATGACCGCGCCTGCCTGCAGGATGTTCGGCGACGCCGGCGCGGCGACGCGATCGGCCGCGACAGTGCGCCGGTCGACCGGAGCGTCGAGGAACGCCTGCTGCCGCTCCTGAGGCGTTGGTGTCGCCGCCGGCGGCGCGAGGCCAAGGCTCGTTAGATCGGGCTGTGCCAGCGTCTGCGTGCTCGTCGTCGCCGACGTCGTGGTGCGCGCTTCCGAGGCCGCAAACAGCCGGCTAGTCCGCGCCGTCTCGATCTCCTGTAGGCGGCGCTGCTCTTCCGGGCTGATGCCGGGCTGCACAAGCGCGACGCCGGGCGTCGGCACGGGCTGGCCGCGGTTCTGAGCGCTAACGATCGGCCGGCCGAGATCGCCGGGCAATGGCGGCCCTAGCTGCGGCACGCCGGTATAGTCGCGTGGCAGGCCTTGGAGGCCGTCCGCCGTCGAGCGGTTGTCGGTCGAATAGAGTTCCTCGGGCGGCCGCCCACCGTTGCGGGTCTGGAGCGCAAAGATCAGCGCGCCGCCGAGGCCGAGGCTCGCTATCAGGCCGAGCCCGGCAAGCACCTTACGTGACAGCCGCGTGACGCGCGGGGCCTCGGCGCGCAGCCGCATCGGTGCGGCCGCCTCGGGCGCCGATCCTGTCAGCGGCGCGGCGGCTTCCTCTTCCTCGTTCCGGTCGTCGCTCACGATGCGGGCCTCCCGTCGGTGCGGGTGATCCGGACGCGCTTTTGCGTGTGGCCGGAGCCGAAGCGCAGTTCGGCGGCTGCGAACAAGCGGTCGACGATCATGTAGTTGTTCCGGACCCGGTAATTGACGAGTTCCGAGGTGGTGCCCTCGGCGCCGACGACGAAGAGCGGCGGCATTTCGCCCTGACCGATGCCCCGGGGGAATTCGATGAAGACCTGCCGGCCGTCGTCATAGGCGCGTAGCGGCCGCCACGCGGCGCGGTCCCCGGTCACCTCGTAGCGGAAGTTGATGCGCGCGAGGTCGACGCCCGTAGCCACCGGCTGGGTCGCCTGCGCCTCGGCGTTCTGACGGCGTAGTGCGATGAGCTGGTCCTGCGGATATTGCCAGGAGACCGAGGCCATATAGGTGCGCTCGGTCGAGCGCAGCTCCATGTGGTAGGTGCGCAGATTGGTGTTGATGACGAGATTCGTCATCAGCTCGGCGCGGGCCGGCTTCACCAGGATGTGCACCTGTAACGTCGCGCCCGAGCCACTCTGAGTATCGCCGATGATCCAGCGCACCGTGTCGCCGGCCGCGACCGGCCCGGAGCCGACGAGCTGCTCGCCGGGCTGGAGCGCGATATCCGTGATCTGCCCGACGGCGGTGTAAACCTGATAGAGCGCGCCCTGCGTGAAGGGGTAGACCTGCATCGAATTGATGAAGCCGTTGCGGACCGGTTGCATGCGCGCCGCCGCGTTCGCTTGGTTCACGCGCGCGGTCGGATCGGCGGGCTCTGGCGTCGAGCGCGAAGGCTCCACGCGCTGCAATTGTCCGGGCAGCGGAAGCGGTCGCGGCAGTTCGACCACCTGCACCGGCGCCGGAGGATCGACGGTCTGCACGGCGGCCGGTGCGTCGTCGTAGCTGATCTCCGGCGGCTTCTGCGTCGTTGCGCACCCGGCAAGCGCCGTGCCGGCGAGCAGCAAAGCCGCCAATGTGTAAGAACGGAAAGCCGGTTCTCCGGCTTTACGGAAAATCGGCATCGTCATTGCCCCAGCTCCCGCGACCATGAAATTGCGTTGACGTAGATCCCCAGCGGATTGGCGCGCAGCCGGTCGGCGTTGCGCGGAAGTTGGACGACGATTGTGAGGATCGCCGTCCATCGGGTCGTGTCGGCGAGCTGGCCGTTCTCGTAGCGGCGCTCGATCCATGCGACCCGGAAACTGTCGGGAGACGCGCGGATCACGCTCGAGACGTCGACCGCAATCTGCTGGCGGCCGACCTTGGTGAAGGGGTCGTTCGAGCGCGCGTAGTCGTTGAGCGCGGCGGCTCCGCGGTCCGTCGTGAAGTCATAGGCGCGCAGCCAGTTCTGCCGGACGATGATCGCGTCCGCCGGGATCGAGCGGACCTGCTCGATGAAGCGTGCGAGGTGGAATGCGATCTGCGGGTCGGTCGGCTGATAGTCGGGCGTCGCCGGGGCGATCGCCTGCGCCTGACCGAGCCGGTCCGTCTGAACGACCCACGGAACGACGGTGCCGCGCGCCGATTGCCAGACCAGCGCCGCCGCGAACCCCGCCGACAGGAAGAGCGAGCCGAACGCCATGTAGCGCCAGTTGCGTGCCTGGACGCGCGCCGAGCCGATACGGTCGTCCCAAACCTGAGCGGCGCGCTGGTACGGTGTTTCGGGTTCGGGAGCTTTTCCATAGTGCGTCGAGGGTCGTCGAAACATCAGCGGTCACCTTCGGAGAGATTGATGGAGGAGCCGCCGCCGTGGCTGTCGCCGCTGCGCACCGCGTGGACGGTCGTCGAGACGGCGTGGCTCATCTGCTGCGAGCGCTTCATGCGGCGGGCCCAGGCGGGCGGTTGATCGCCGCCACCGGCAGGGCTTGGAGTGGCGTCGTTGGAAGCTTCACCGACGGTGCCCATGGTCGAGGAGCCGCCGGTGGCCTCGAAGGCGGATCGAGCTCCGTCAGCGAAGCTGGAGCGCATGTTCGACAACGCGCGCTCGGCGGCGCGTCGGAGCGGCGATGTCGCGGCGGATCCAGCGGCCCGGGCGATCCCGCCCAGGCCGCTCGCCACGCCCGAGGCACCCGTCTGCCCTGCGGCGCCCAGGCTGTATGCGGTGGAAGCTCCGCCCGCGAGGGCGGCGCCTCCGCGGGCAGCGGCCGCGGCGCCTCCTGCGAGCGCCGCACCGCCGGAAGCGACGGCGCCGACTGTGGCAGCTCCGGCCGCGACCATGCCACCTGCGGCAAGCCCGGTTCCGACCGCAGCGCCGGCGCCCAGCTGCGGGCCTCCGGACACGAGGCCGTTGGCGATGCCGGGGCCGAAGATACCGAGGCCGAGCAAGGTCAGTGCCGCGAGCACGATCGCCATCGCCTCGTCGATCGTCGGTGTGCGGCCGCCGAAGCCGGCGGTGAACTCGGAGAAGAGGCTCGATCCGATGCCGATGATGACTCCGAGGACCAGCACCTTGATGCCGGAGGAGATGACGTTGCCGAGCACGCGTTCGGCCATGAAAGCGCTCTTGCCGAAGAGACCGAAGGGAATGAGCACGAAGCCGGCGAGCGTCGTCAGCTTGAATTCGATCAGGGTGACGAAGAGCTGGATGGCGAGGATGAAGAAGGCGAGCAGCACCAGCGCCCAGGCGAGCAGCATCACCGCGATCTGGATGAAGTTCTCGAAGAAGCTCCAGTAACCCATCAGGTCGGAGATGGAATCGAGCAGCGGCCTGCCGGCGTCGAGCCCGGTTTGGGCGACCTTTCCGGGCCTCATCATGTCGGCGACGGTGAAGCCGGTGCCGGACGCTTTCAGACCGAGCCCGGCGAAGCTCTCGAAGATGATCCGCGCCAGGTTGTTCCAGTTGCCGATCAGGTACGCGAACACGCCGACGAAGAGGGTCTTCTTGACCAGGCGCGCCACGATGTCGTCGTAGGCGCCCCAGCTCCAGAACAGCGCGGCAAGCGTCACGTCGATCACGATCAGCGTGGTGGCGATGAAGGCCACTTCGCCGCTGAGGAGGCCGAAGCCGCTATCGATGTAGCGGGTGAAGACCTCCAGAAAATGGTCGATGACGCCGGTGCCGCCCATGATCTCAACGCGCCGCGTTCGTGTGGGAGTCAACTGCCGGCGCAGTCTCATTGACGGCGGGGTCGCGGGCGGCCGGAGGATTCTGCGGCTGACCCTGCGGGCCCGGCCCCTGCGGAGCCGGCTGCGGCTGCAGGGTCTGCGACGGCTTCAGGAAACGGTCGCGGTTGTCCGCCCAAGCCTGAAGGCAGGCGGGATCACGCGTACCGGCTTCCCCAAGCTGCTGGCAGCGCCGCAGCTCGGTCTTCAGCGGGTCGATGCCCGTTTCGGTCCTCGCGGCGACGCTGCGATAGAGCGGCGGTTCGTCCTTGCGGGAGAGTTCGATGGCCGTCGCCGTGATCGCGAAGGTCACGAAGCCAATGGCGCCGACACGCGCGAGAATCTTTCCGTCCATCGCCGCGCCCTCAGTTGCTGCCTGGGAACATCTGCGCGTTGCCGGGCTGGTATCCGGTGCCCGGCGTTAGGAAGCGGCGGCGTTGTTCGCGGCCCTGTTCGGCTGCGGCCGACCGCTCGGCCTCGGCGAGCGCTTGGGCGCGGCCGTTGGCGGAGACGACGGCGGTGAGATCGGCGAGCTGCTGGGCCTGCAGCGCGAGGAGCTGGTTGCCGGCCTGTGTCGCCTGCAAGGCGCCGGTCGCGCCTTGGCTCTGGCCGACCAGCGCCGACATCTGCGTGCGGTTGGTGTCGATGTTGCCGACGACGCCGGCCTGGACGCGCATTGCGTCTTGGAGTCCTGAGACCGTATTGTTCCAGCGTTCCTTCGCCTGGGCGACGAGCTGCTGGTCGGACGCGCTCATCGAGGCGCTGCCGGCCCCGTAGTTCGTTCGGAAGGCCTGGTCGATGTTCTGGACGTTGTAGGCGATGCGCTGGGCCTCGCCGAGGAGCTGCTGGGTGCGCTGAACCGACTGCTGAAGCTGCTGGAGCGAGGAGAACGGCAGGCTCGTGAGGTTGCGCGCTTGGTTGATCAGCATCGTCGCTTCATTCTGAAGTGATGTGATCTGGTTGTTGATCTGCTGCAGCGCGCGGGTCGCCGACAGCAGGTTTTGGGCGTAGTTGGTGGGATCGTAGACGATCCACTGCGCCGAGGCCGGCGCGACCAGCACCGGCGACACCGACAGCGGCGCGGCGAGAATGGCGGCGGCGAGCGCCGCGCGGGGGACACGCAGTTTCATGGCTGGCTCTCCAGGTTGGTGAGGTTGGGAATGAGGTCCGCCGCCCAGTCGACGCCGCGATGGCGCAGCCACGCCGCGAGGAAGCCCTCGCGGCCGTGCTCGGTGACGAGACGGTCGATGGCGGCCTGGTCGGTCTTGGAGGACGCCGCACAGAGCGCGAGCGCGACGTCGGCGAGGCCGAGCTCGAACAGCCGGTTGCCGCGGCGGCTCTGGCAGTAATAGTCCCGCTTGGGCATCGCCCTTGCGAGGATCTCGATCTGCCGGTCGTTGAGGCCGAAGCGCCGGTAGATGGCGGTGATCTGCGGCTCGATCGCACGTTCGTTCGGCAGCAGGAGCCGGGTCTGGCAGCTCTCGATTATGGCCGGCGCGATCGCGGAGCCGTCGATGTCGGAGAGCGACTGGGTGGCGAAGACGACGCTGGCGTTCTTCTTGCGCAGAGTCTTCAGCCACTCCCGAAGCTGGCCGGCGAAACCCTCGTCGTCGAGGGCGAGCCAGCCTTCGTCGACGATGATCAGCGTCGGCTCGCCGTTCAGCCGGTCCTCGATGCGATGGAAGAGATAGGAGAGTACCGCCGGGGCCGCGGCCGTCCCGATCAAGCCTTCCGTTTCGAAGGCCTGGACGGTGGCGATGCCGAGGTGCTCGCTCTCGGCGTCGAGCAGCCGGCCGTAAGGGCCGCCGACGCAATATGGCCGTAGCGCCTGCTTGAGGTCATTGGACTGCAGCAGCACCGACAGGCCGGTCATGGTGCGCTCGGCCGTGGGCGCGCTGGCCAGCGACGACAGCGCCGTCCAGATCAGCTCCTTGACCTCGGGCGTGACCTGGATGCTCTCGCGCATCAGGCTGGCGACGATCCAGTCGGCGGCCCAGGCGCGTTCGGCTGCCTCGTCGATCCGGGAGAGCGGCTGCAGCGCGACACTGTCGGCCGAGCCCTCGGTCAACCCGCCGCCGAGATCGTGCCAGTCGCCGCCCATGGCGATGGCGGCGGCGCGGATCGAGCCGCCGAAGTCGAAGGCGAAGACCTGCGCGCCTGCGTAACGGCGGAACTGCAGCGCCATCAGCGCCAGCAGCACGGACTTGCCCGCGCCGGTCGGGCCGACCACCAGCGTGTGGCCGACGTCGCCGACGTGAATGGAGAACCGGAACGGGGTGGACCCTTCGGTCTTGCCGTATAGCAAGGGGGGCGCACCAAAGTGCTCATCCCGTTCCGGCCCCGCCCACACGGCACTCAGGGGGATCATGTGGGCGAGATTGAGCGTCGAGATCGGCGGCTGACGGACATTGGCGTAGACGTGGCCCGGCAGCGAGCCGAGCCAGGCGTCGGCCGCGTTGATCGTCTCGGGCATCGCGGTGAAGTCGCGGCCCTGAATCACCTTCTCGACGAGACGGAGCTTCTCCGACGCGACACGCGGATCGTTGTCCCAGACGGCGATCGTCGCTGTGACATAGGCCTGGCCGGCATAGTCTGCGCCGAGTTCCTGCAGGGCCAGATCGGCATCGGCGGCCTTGTTGGCGGCGTCCGTATCGACCAGGGCGCTCGCCTCGTTGGTCATCACCTCCTTGAGGATCGCGGCGATCGACTTGCGCTTGGAGAACCACTGCCGCCTGATCTTGGTCAGCAGCTTCGTCGCGTCGGTCTTGTCGAGCAGGATCGCTCGGGTCGACCAGCGATAGGGAAAGGCGAGCCGGTTGAGATCGTCGAGGATGCCGGGCGTCGTTGCGGTCGGAAATCCGACGATCGTCAGGATGCGCAGATGCGCATCGGCAAGGCGCGGCTCCAGGCCACCAGTCAGCGGCTGATCGGCGAGCAGCGCGTCGAGATACATCGGCGTCTCGGGGACGCGGACACGATAGCGCTTCGTCGAGACGGTCGAGTGCAGATAGGTCAGGGTCTCGACATCATCGAGCCACGCGCATTCCGGCATGAAGGCTTCGACGAGCTGCAGGATGCGATCGGTGCGGTCGACGAAGCCGCGAAGCGCCTCCCAAGCGTCGACACCGCGCTCGGCCTTGCCTTCGTAAAGCCAGCTCTCTGCGCGCGCGGCATCCTCGGCCGGCGGCAGGAAGGTGAAGGTCAGGAAATAGCTCGTCTCGTAATGGATGGCGTCCTCTTCGAAGTCGGCCTTGCGCTCGGCATCGACCATGGCCGAGGCGGCGTCGGGAAAACGGCTCGCCGGATAGCCGCCGACGCCATGGCGCTGCGCCTCGACGAAGATCGCCCAGCCGCTGCCGAGACGGCGGAAGGCGCTGTTGAGGCGGCCCGCGACCGCGACGAGCTCGGCCTGTACGGCGGAATCGAGATCGGGTCCGCGGAAGCGCGCGCTGCGCTGAAACGAGCCGTCCTTGTTGAGGACGACGCCGGGCGCGACCAGCGCCGCCCAGGGCAGGAAATCGGCGAGCCGAGTCGAGGTGCGGCGATATTCGGCGAGGTTCATCATGGCGCGCCTCAGACGTTCAGGTGGCCGGGGATGCGGAGGTGCCGGCGGCCGACGTCGACAAATTGCGGGTCGCGCTTGGCCGCCCAGACGGCGGCGAAATGGCCGATGGCCCAGAGACCGAGGCCGACCAGCCAGAGGCGAAGACCGAGACCGAGAGCGGCGGCGAGCGTGCCGTTGAGGATGGCGACGGCGCGAGGTGCGCCGCCGAGCAAGATGTGCTCGGTCAAGGCCCGATGGACCGGGACGGTGTAGCCCGGCACGTCGCCGCCGCTCTCGATCAGGCCCGCCATTAGACGAGCGCTCCGCCGCCGAACGAGAAGAACGACAGGAAGAAGCTCGACGCGGCGAAGGCGATCGACAGGCCGAAGACGATCTGGATCAGGCGGCGGAAGCCGCCCGAGGTGTCGCCGAACGCGAGCGTCAGGCCGGTGACGATGATGATGATCACCGCGATGATCTTGGCGACCGGCCCCTCGATGGATTCGAGGATCGATTGCAGCGGCGCTTCCCACGGCATCGAGGAGCCGGAGGCGTGGGCGGCCGGGGCGAGCAGGACACTGGCCAGGAGGACGGATGCGGTTGTCGCGACATGGCGACGAAAATGCAGGGCACGGCGGATCATGCGGGTTCTCCTTCGGGGGACTGGGTTGCGGGGCGGACGCGGTAGTCGCCGTCGGCGCTGAGGCCCTCGACGCGGCCGAGCTCGGCCAAGCGGCGGGTGGAGCCCCGCCCCGAGAGGACGGCGACGAGATCGATCGTCTCGGCGATCAGCGCGCGCGGGACGGTGATGACGGCTTCCTGGATGAGCTGCTCGAGGCGGCGGAGCGCACCGAGCGCGGTGCCGGCATGGATCGTGCCGATCCCGCCGGGGTGGCCGGTGCCCCAGGCTTTGAGCAGGTCGAGCGCCTCGGCGCCGCGTACCTCACCGATCGGGATGCGGTCGGGACGAAGGCGCAGCGAAGAGCGGACGAGATCGGAGAGCGTGGCGACGCCGTCCTTCGTGCGCATGGCGACGAGGTTCGGCGCGGAACATTGCAGCTCGCGGGTATCCTCGATCAGCACCACGCGGTCGGAGGTCTTCGACACCTCGGCGAGCAGCGCGTTGGTGAGAGTCGTCTTGCCGGTCGAGGTGCCGCCGGCCACGAGGATGTTGCGGCGATCGGCGACGGCCTGGCGCAGAATTTCGGCCTGCTCGGCGGTCATTGTGCCGGCGGTGACATAGTCCTGCAGCGTGAAGACGGCGACGGCGGGCTTGCGGATGGCAAAGGCCGGCGCCGTCACCACGGGCGGCAGAAGCCCCTCGAACCGCTCCCCCGTTTCCGGCAGCTCGGCCGAAACCCGGGGATTGCCGGCATGGACCTCGGCGCCGACATGGTGGGCGACCAGGCGCACGATGCGCTCGCCATCGGCCGCGGAGAGCCGCTCGCCCGTGTCCGACAAACCTTCCGAGAGCCGGTCGACCCAGAGACGGCCGTCGGGGTTGAGCATCACCTCGACTACGCTGACGTCCCCGAGGAATCCGGCAATGGCGGGACCGAGTGCGGTCCGCAGCATGCGGGCCCCGCGAAGTATCGCCTCAGATTTCTCGGAAGAACCGGCCACGTTGTCCCCGTTCTTTGCGGGACCGCGTCAGGCCGTCCCTGGATCGGGGATGATTAAGAGAACCGGAAATCGGCCGGCGGCAACAGGTTGTTTTGCTCGTCGTACCGTGGCGTACAAAGACAGGCGTTTGGCGGAATCGCCGAATACTTGAGTTGCCGCAATCGCTGCTTATTGCGCGTCGCGCGCGGGATCTATGTCCTCGGAAATCTCCTGCCGGAGCTTGGGACCCTTGGCGAGTCTGCGGCCGAGCGCTGCGACGAAGGCGTCGTAACGCTCACCCGCCTGCGCTCGGGCGGCGGCCTGCGCGGGCTCGGGCAGTGGCGGGTTGGTGGTCAGCCAGAACCGCACGAAGACGGCGAGCATCTCGATCGAGATGCCGACGTCGCGCTCCATGCGGGTCATGCGACGATCGAGCTGATCGAGGCGCTTGGTCGTGGCCGCCTCCTGGCGCTCGGCGGCGTCCGGTGACAGGAAGGACGCGATCGCCGCCTCGGCGATGAGCGAGCGCGACTGATCGCGCCGGGCCGCATGGGCCGCGAGGGCCTTCATCACCTCGGGTTCGAGATAGACCGACAGGCGCTGCTTCTTCGATGGATTGGGCATGGGCGCCTCACAGCTCCGTGCCGTCGTTCGGGTCGAGCGAGACTTGACGCGCCACGCCCTGCATGATCTGGTTGGCGCGGCTGATCCGCGCCGTGTCGTCGTCGGCCTCGTCGTCGAAGCCGCCGTCGAATTCATTCTCGATCGGCGCCTTCTTCTCGACCGGCGCGGCGCGTTCGAGTTCCGGCTGGTGACGCCGTTCCGATCCGGTCGGATCTTCGTCACCACCATCATCAACGATCACCGCACCGACCGACACCACGCTCGCCGGCCGTGCCGGAAGCGGCAGCCGGCTCCAGTCGTCCGCGCCAGGCTGCGTCGGTCTGGCGAGCGCTGGCGGCGCCATGATCCGATCCTTGAAGCGGCGATCCTGGTAATAGCGCGCCTTCTTCGCGCGGATCGGCGGCGTGCCCGCGACCATAACGATTTCGTCGGCGGGCGGGAGCTGCATGATCTCGCCGGGGGTAAGCAGCGGTCTGGCGGTCTCCGAGCGGGACACCATCAGGTGGCCGAGCCAGGGCGAGAGACGATGGCCGGCGTAGTTGCGCATGGCGCGCATCTCGGTCGCGGTGCCAAGCGCGTCGGAGACGCGCTTGGCGGTTCGCTCGTCGTTGGTCGCGAAGCTGACGCGGACGTGGCAGTTGTCGAGGATCGAGTTGTTGGGTCCGTAGGCCTTCTCGATCTGGTTCAGCGACTGCGCGATCAAGAACGCCTTCAACCCGTAGCCCGCCATGAAGGCGAGCGCGGATTCGAAGAAGTCGAGCCGACCGAGCGCGGGGAACTCGTCGAGCATGAGGAGCAGCCTGTGCCGGTTGCCTTTGGCCTTGAGGTCCTCCGTCAGGCGCCGACCGATCTGGTTGAGGATGAGCCGGATGAGCGGCTTGGTGCGGGCGATGTCGGATGGCGGCACGACCAGGTAGAGGCTGGTCGGCTGGCGGGCGCCGACAATGTCCGCGATGCGCCAGTCGCAACGGCGCGTCACCTCGGCGACGACGGGATCGCGATAGAGGCCCAGGAAAGACATTGCGGTTGAGAGCACGCCGGAGCGCTCGTTGTCGGACTTGTTCAGCAGCTCGCGGGCGGCCGACGCGATCACCGGGTGCGGGCCGCTTTCGCCGAGATGGGCGGTCTTCATCATCGCCGCCAAGGTGGATTCGATCGGCCGCTTCGGATCGGAGAGGAAGGCGGCGACGCCGGCGAGCGTCTTGTCCTCCTCGGCGTAGAGGACATGCAGGATCGCGCCGACGAGCAGCGCGTGGCTGGTCTTCTCCCAGTGGTTCCGCTTTTCGAGGCTGCCCTCCGGATCGACCAGGATGTCGGCGATGTTCTGCACGTCGCGGACCTCCCATTCACCGCGGCGCACCTCGAGCAATGGATTGTAGGCGGCCGACTTCGCGTTGGTCGGGTCGAACAGCAGCACCCGGCCATGCCGAGCGCGGAAACCGGCGGTCAGCGTCCAGTTCTCGCCCTTGATGTCGTGGACGATCGCCGAGCCCGGCCAGGTCAGCAGCGACGGCACGACCAGGCCGACGCCCTTGCCGGAGCGGGTCGGCGCGAAGCAGAGCACATGCTCGGGCCCGTCGTGCCGGAGGTAGGCGCGGTCATATTTGCCGAGCACCACGCCGTCCTCGCCGAGCAAGCCGGCGCCGCGCACTTCGTCATCATGCGCCCAACGCGCCGAGCCGAAGGTCTCGGCGTTCTTCGCCTCGCGGGCCCGCCAGACCGACATGCCGATGGCGACGGCGATTGAGATGAAACCGCCTGACGCGGCGATATAGGCGCCCTCGACGAAAATCGGCGGCGCATAGGCGTCGTAGAAATACCACCAGGGAAAGAAGGACCATGGGTAGTAGATCGGCCAGTCGCCGAGCATGAACCATGGCGCTCCGAGCTGAGGCTGGAAGCCGAGCCGGTAAGCCGTCCATTGCGTGGCGGCCCAGGTGGTCAACAGGACGATGGCGAAGACCGTGAGGATCTGGCCCCAGAGGATCTTTGTGGCGGACACGACGGGGTCCTTTCGCTTGGGATGGTGGTCACAGGCCGAGCCCCCGCTGGCGGCCGAAGCTCCAGTCGACGCCGCCGTCGCTGCGGGCGACGCCAGAGACGTGACGGCCGAGCTGTTTTTCGAGTGATGGCGTCCAGGGCACGAGGCTGAAGCCGAGCCCGTCGTCGATCATGGCGAAGCGGCCGCTCGCGAGGTTCAGCCGCCGCTGATAGATGCCGGTGACATATTCGTCGGGTTCCGGTTTGACCTGCGGCCGGCCGATGTCGGCGGCGATGCGTTCGGCGACCGCCTCCATCTCGCGACGCCGCAGCGTGTCGACCAGGCCGGGCTGGAAGCTGACGCCGCGCTTCTGGCGCTCGGCAAGGCCGTGGCCGACAAGATGCTCGGCCCGCCGATCCATGGCGTCGCGCACCTCGGCGCCGAAGCCGCCGCCGAGCGCTGCCGGCTCGCGGGCGATATTCTGCCGGTCGAGCCAGGTGGCGCCGGTCGCGGTGACCTGCCGCTCGATGTCGAGATCGGACCGCACCGCGATCGCCACGCGGCGCTGGCCGCGCGCGTCGTCGAATTTCCGAAGCTCGACGATCGAGCCCGGCGCGCTGTCGCCGGCCGCGTCGAGGTCAGGGAGCTTGATGTGGTGGGTTCGGCCGTCGACGCCGTCGACCACGGCGAAGGCGGTGCCCTTCAGCTCGTCGTCGAGGCCGCGGGCGACCAGGCGGCCGATGACCGGAGCGTTGAGGCTTTCTGACGCCAGCACATAGCCCGCCGCGCCGCGCTCGATGCCGCGCTCGGTCAGGCCGTGATGGATGCGCTTGATGATGTCGCCGCGTTCGCCGAGTTCGCGGAGCGTCGCCTCGGCCTTGTCCGAGATCGTCCATTGTCCCGGGCCGATCTCGTCGGCGAGGCCGAGGCCTTCGAGCTTGCGCAGCCGCCCGATCTTGAGGGCATGGAATTCGTCGGGCTGCCGATCGGGATGCGGTGCGAGATCGATGACGCCGGTCCGATAGGCGTCGCGGGCGAGCTGGCGATCGAGGTTGGTCCAGCGGTCGGCGTCGATCTGGCGCTCCAGCGTCCGCCGGATCTCCTGATCGGTGCGCGGCCCCAGCTCCTGGGTGATCAGGTCGCGCGCCCGATCGCGCATGCCCTCCTTTATGTAGTCGCGCGAGATGACCAGGTTCTCGCCGTCATCTCGCACGCCGCGCACGATCAGATGGACATGCGGATGCTCGGTGTTCCAGTGATCGACCGCGACCCATTCGAGCCGCGTGCCGAGATCCTTCTCCATCTGGCCGACCAGCTCGCGGGTGAAGCCCTTGAGGTCGGACATCTCCAGCGCGTCGTCCGGCGAGACGATGAACCGGAAGTGGTGGCGGTCGTCCTCGGACCGCTCCGCGAGGTCCTTGGCGTCGACGTCATCGCCGCCCGGACCGAACAACCGGGCCTTCTCCCCGTCGCGGGTGACGCCGTCGCGGCGGAGATAGTCGAGATGGGTCGAGAGCGGCGCGGACCGCCCCCCGTGACGGACGACCCGCGCCTTGATGACCGCACCGCGCGAGCGGGCGGTGATGAGGCGGTTCGCCTGGATGGAGGCGCGCTGGCCGCGCCCGAACCGGGACCGCGCGCCCGACCCGATTTTCCCTTGCCGGGAGACGCTGCCGCCGGCGCGCTGGGCGGCCGCCAGCGCCTGGGCGATGAAGGGCCGCGCCCGCTGCGCGCTGGTCGAGCGGATGCGGCCTGGCCGGATGCGGAAGTCGTGGTCGTCGGTCATGCCCGGCGCTCCACACATCGCGCCAACGCGATGATTTTGCTTGGGAATGGGCCGATGCGCAGGCTGCGCCGATCAGGCGCACCTCGCGAAATCGCGGCATAACCCCTTGAAAAAACACAACCGGACCGAAGCGCACATCGCGCCCCTTTATCCTGCCATCGTGCGGTTGTGTTTGCGGTCCTCCCTCCCAACGCCCTCCAAACTGCGCTGGGGTTCGCCATGCTGCGATGGACGGGAAAGGCGGTCATCGCGGGCCTGCAGGCTCCCGTCGGGAGACGAACAGGCCGCCGGTCGGGCTCGCATCGGCCGCGACATCACGCGGTGGAGCGGCTGTATTGCCGTCACGCGCCTGTGCGTCCGCCTGCACCGGAGCTGCGCCCGGCCCGCGATCCGATGCGCCGATGAAGAGCGGCGCGCGCGTCCAGGCCAGCGGGTCGGCGGCGGCAACGGTAACGATGGCCGGAAACGCTTCGCCGCCGACAAGGGGCGCGAGCTGGGCGACATAGGCGCGCGTCTCGGCCGGCAACGGGCGGCCATTCGCGAGGTGGTCGTCGTACCGTCCGGGTCCCGCATTGTAGGCCGCGAGAAAGCCCGGTGCGCCGTAGCGATCGTAGAGTTCGCGCATATAGGCCGTGCCCCCGATGATGTTGTCGCGGGGATCGAACGGATCGCTGCCAAGGCGATAGCGGGCGCGCAGATAGGCCCAGGTTTCGGGCATGATCTGCATCAGGCCCATCGCACCCTTGGGCGAGACGGCGCGCGCGTCGTTGGCGCTTTCAACACGCATGAGCGCGCGGATCCAGGCGACCGGAACGCCGAACCGCTGCGAGGCCTCGCTCACGAAGCCGGCGAGCTGGGTGCTCGCCTCGGCCGGAACCGGCGGCACGGCCTGAGCCTGCGCCGGCGACATTGGCGAAGCGGCGATCGGTAGGCCGGAAAGGAGAAGTAGGAGCAGCCGGGAGGCGGCACGGGACTTGTCCGTGCCGCTCCGATGATGCTGCGATCGATGCGGGCCGCGCACCGCTCAGTCCTCGCTGTCGCGCGTGTTGGGGCGCGGCTTGGCTGGCCGCGACCAGTGCAGACCCCAGGTGCCGTTGTCGTCGCCGGAGCGGAAGAGGTTGGCGCGCAGCGGACGCGGGAACAGCGGGCTGTCGAGCTGCACGGAGACGTAGTCGCCGGCACGTTCGCCGACATGCTTCCAGCCGGCGCCGATCTCGATGCCGTCGTCCCCGCCGAGCAGGACACGGTAGTCCGGCGCGTTCTCGGCCTCCGACGCCTCGGCCGGAACGAAGGCGAGTTCGGCGTCGATGCCGAGCGCGGTGAGCCGCCCGGAATAGCCGGACTTGGTGCGGGTGAGTTGGCCGATCTGGGTCATGTTCGTCTCCTTGGGTTGGGGGTGGAAGCGGCAGTTCAGCGGGTCGGCGCGCGCCAGACGTAGCCGCCGTTGCCGTGCTCATCGGTCCAGAGCGGCGTCGCCCGGCCGATCACATCGCTGGTCGGCAACGGTCCGAAATAGCGGCCGTCGAGGCTGTCGCGGACCGACCAGTTCATCAGGAAAAGCTCGCCCTCGGCGATGCGTCGGCAGCCGTGCCAGACCGGCAGCGAGCGGCCGAGATGGTCGCGATCGAGCGCATCGCCCATCGGCACGCCATCGACAGTGATGGCGTGATCGCGGCGGCAGACCTGTTGACCTGGAACGCCCGCGACCCGCTTCATCAAGGGCACCCCACTGCCGATATAGCCGCGTTCGACCATGAAGGCGGCGAGCGGTTCGGGCGCGCGCACGGCCACTAGATCGGTGACCTCGAAGCGGTCGGCTGGCGCGATGCTGTAGAGCCCGATCGGCGTACTCGCCGAGGCGTTCCAGATCAGCTTTGTCGGGAAATCGACGAAGGCGGCGATCGCCATGCCCATGGTCAGGACATAGGTGACCATGACGTAGCCGAAGCGGCTCATGATCCGGCCCTCCGACGCAGCAGGAAGGCCTTGTGGTGCTCGGCCGTGTAGGATCGCGGCTGTTCGCCGGCGCTCATCCTGTTGTGGATGTGCCGCCAATGATCGGGCGACACGTCGCTCGGATCGATGCCGATCGCCTCGATCGCATCGATCATCTGCAGCACGCGCTCGACCTTGGGCCATCCTTCAACCTTGAGCAGGGCGTCACCGCCGGGGCGCACGAAGGGCACGGTCTGCTGCGGCTCGCCGGCGCAGACGGTGCGCAGCACGTCGAGATGTGAGGTGATGGTGCCGTAGTCGTTGGCGGCCCAGCGCACGAAGGCGAAGACGCTATCCGGCGCAAAGCGCAGCACGCGCCGACGGCGGTCGAGGATCTGTTCGCCGACCTCGCGGCCGAACCTGATCCAGTTCTCGACGCGCTTCTCGATCCAGGTGAGTTCGACTTCGGTCAGGTCGTGGGGCGGCGGCGAGGCCGGTCTCGGCTCGCCGCGCGCACGGATGGCGGCGGCGCCGGTCATGTCGCGTCTCCAGTGCTGTCGGGGAATTCGCGCGCGAGCAGCTCGCGCAGCATGTCGGCCACGGTGACGCCGCGCTGGAAGGCGGCGATCTTGATCCGGGCGCGCTGGTCAGGCGTGACGTCGATGGTCAGCCGCGCGGTGTAGATGGCCGCGTCGGGCGGGCGCGGCGCAGGCGCGTCAGCCGCCCTGATCCAGGTCTCCGCGTCGCCCGGTCGGGTGGCGAAGCCGCGCTTCGGAGGCGTCGCGGTCATGGCGCGATCCTCCCGATTTCGGTGACCAGCGCGGCGATCTCGCGGGCGGCGGCGCTGTCGCTGTCTAGCTCGCCGACAAGGCGGCCGGTCTGCGCGGTATCGGCGAAGGCGACGCGCTGGCCGATCGTGGCGGCAAGCAGCGGTGGGTCATGGTCGGCGAGCGTCTCGGCGGTCTCGCGGGCGATGACGGTGCGCGCGGCGCAGCGATTGAGAACGAAGCGCGCGACGAGCTGCTGCCGGTAGATCCGTGCTTCGCCGAGCAGCGACAGCATCTCGGCCGAGGCCCAGCCGTCGAAGGGCGACGGCTGCACAGGGATCAATACCAGATCGGCGGCGAGCAACGCCGAGCGCATCAGCCCGGCGACGCGTGGTGGCCCGTCGATGATAACGTGATCGACGTCGCGGGCGATCTCGGGCGCCTCGCGATGCAGCGTGTCGCGCGCCAGGCCGACCACCCCGAAAAGCCGAGGCAGGCTTTCACGCGCCCGCTGCTGCGACCAGTCGAGCGCCGAGCCCTGCGGGTCCGCATCGATGAGGGTCACGCGTTGGCCGCGCTTTGCCCATTCGCCGGCAAGGTGGAGCGCAATCGTCGTCTTGCCGACGCCGCCCTTCTGGTTGAGCAACGCGACGATCATGACGGTCTCCCGGCGATCGGGGACTCGTCCACACGCCGCGAAAATGCGGTTCGCGTTAGAAAGATTCCGAAGGAATCTAGGTTAGAGAAGTTACGGGGCTCGCAAGTTGCTGATTCAGCGAGCGGATTCGGCGATTCCGGTCCCCGATAGCACGAGGATCGGGTCCTCGATGGCACGATGGGTCCGGTCCCTGATAGCACGAGACGATTCACAGCTTATCCCCAGGGCGCTTGGTCCAGCGGCGGCGCTGGCGAGGGATGCCGAGCGCGTTCGGATCGATGGGTTTGAAGGAGAGGATTTCGGGCCCGCCGAGGCACTGCTCGATGGTCAGGCGATAGCCCGGCAGCGGCTGG
Organism: Mangrovicella endophytica; assembly: GCF_002893625.1. Taxonomy (GTDB): domain Bacteria; phylum Pseudomonadota; class Alphaproteobacteria; order Rhizobiales; family Rhizobiaceae; genus Mangrovicella; species Mangrovicella endophytica. Next base: position 518,813 of record NZ_PKMZ01000003.1, read on the forward strand.
CGGCGGACGATGTCGCGCAGGTCGTAGGCGAAGTGCTTGAGCGGCGAGAGCGAGCCGGACTTGGCGTGGAGATGCGGGAAATCGAAGCTCCAGCCGAACTCCTGCTTGCCGCCGTGCTTGCGCACGAGGCGATAGAGCCAGCGCTCCAGGCCGCCCGTCAGGCCGAAATAGTCGCGGTCGATGGTCAGCACGAGCGCGTCATCGAGAACGGCGGCGTAGAACCAGTCCGGCACGATCAGCTCGAGGCCGAGCGGCCGGCCTCTGCCGTCGGCGCGCTCCTTCCACTCGTTGATCCAGGAGAAGCGGTGCAGCCGCCGCTCGGTCGGCTGGCGAATGGATGTCGCCACCGTCGTCGACTGGAGACGGTCGAGCGCGGCCTTCAATCGGTCGTAGTCCCGCAGGCCGACGCCGCGGCCGATGAACTGCAGAATTTCGTAAGGCGTGGCCGCCATCAGGCGCGACGGGCGCAGGCCGTGATCACGCGCCTCGACGATCTGGGACGCGGCCCAGATCAGCACGTCGGCGTCCCAGATGGTGGCCATCCCGTGTTCGGGGACGGCTTCTACGCGGATCATGATCGAGCCCGCCTTGAAGTCGATCGGTGCGATCCGCTTCGACTTGCCAAGGGCGAAGAACGGGTACGCCATCAAGTCCTGCGCGTCGCGGGGCGCGAGATCACCAGGCAGCGCCCGGAAGAGATCGAGCTGCTCGCGTTCGCTGCTGTGAAGGCGCGCCGACATGCCGGGACTCAGCGCGGGAGGCGGCCGGCGACAGCAGGCGAAACCGCCTGGCGCTTGGCTGGAAGAACGGTGCCGCCGCGCGGGTCGGACGTTGAGGTGACGAGGCCGCGATCCGCCCAGGCTTGGAGGTCGTCGACGGAGTAGACGACGCGGCCGCCGAGCTTCCGGTAGGTCGGGCCGGTGCCGTAGGTACGATGCTTTTCGAGGGTGCGCTCAGAGAGGCCAAGGAAGCGGGCAGCCTCCTGCGTTCTCAGGTATCGTGGCGGTAGATTGGCGGCTTTTTCGGCCATGATCGAACCTCCGTGGTCTCGCGGGAGGCCGCTTCGGATGAGCGGCGGGTTGCGAGCACGGTGGCGCGAAGACGGCGCCTTGAACGATGTCGAAGTAAGAAGCTTAAATTCGACACCCGATGGGTGTCAGCGCTCGCGTCGGGGACGGCGCAGCAGCGCCCGGTATCCGCCGCGAACGAGCTTCATGCCGTCGCGGGCAAGACGAATGGTCGTTTCGCGGATGGCGCTGCCAACCCACGACGACGCGTCGTTCTCATGTTGGGGGAAAAGAAAGTGGGCGATGGCCCGGTAGGTGGCGCCCGTTTCGCGGGCATCGACGGCGCGTAGCATCTGTCGCGCCCGTTGAAGCCGCTGGGGCGTGATGCGCAGGTCCGCCGGCACCGCACGGCCTGTCGCGGCCGACCAGAACCGGCCCAATGCCGTCAGGCGGTCCGGGGTCATCTCGTCGAGCGGGATCACCGCGGCGAGCGCGTCGCCTTCTTTCGAACCTGAAAGGCTGACATCGAATCGCTTGCCGTGGAGGTTCAACCGCAGAAGCGCTGCTTCGCGCTCTCGGACAGCGTGAGCCCGAAGATCGTCAACGGTGAGATGAGAACCTACGGAAGGGGCGGGCCCGCTTTGGAGGATGATTGCCGCCGGATCGGTTTGCGGGGTCCAGAAGATCGGCTGCGCGAGGCCCGTGATGCGTGGGTCTGCTGCGAAAACATAACCCCCATTGCTGAGCAAACGCCGTCGCTGTTTCGTCGCTCAATCGCCTGGAGGACAACAATTCCTGAAAGGACCTCCTGTAATCCGGGTTTCGCCGTAGGAATTCCCAGGCAAGTTCGCTTGTCGTAAGCTGATCGATATAGTCATAGGCGGCCTCAGACCGCCAATTTTCTTCCTCGGACATCCTCCGCCGCCTCCGCGCAAATGTTACGCAACGCGAGTTGTGAAGCGATGACGATTCCAAGTTGAGTGATTGCTGGGAAGAACGAAGTCGGATCAACGTGATGCAAATCCTGCATCGCCTCAGTGGAGGCGGGGCCCCAGGAGTTCGCCGTAACCGCTTTGGGTCATCCATTTGGCGCGGGAGAGATGAGCGGTGTGGACGCGGGCGGCGCGTTCTGGATCGGTTTTGGCACAGATTCCGAAGAGCGCTTCGACGACTTCTTTCCAGTCCGCACCGTCAGCGTCAGCATCGAGAAGGCGCAGGTAAAGCTTCAGATGCGCCTGGTCATAGGCGGTGAGAGCTGCGCCATCAGGCGGCTGATCCAGAAAGTCTTCTTTGGTCACGGTATCCCCCGTTCATAGATGTATCCATTTTGAAGGGGATTGTTAACGCTGTTTTGAGAGCAGAGGCCATTGCCAGACCGTGTACACGGCGGCGGAGCGGGGCGATTGCCCGCCGACGCGTCAATCGTCTCTCTTCCTGTTGACAAGCATCACTCCCACACCCTGGTCGGAGTTCAGGAAGACGATCCCGCCGCCCTCGAACGCGCGCCGGACTTCATCGCGCGTGCTCTCATAGACCTCGAGGCCGCTTTCGGACTCGAGGCGCTTCAGCGCGGTCAAAGATACCCGGGCCCGGTCAGCGAGCGTCTCCTGTGTCCAACCCAGCAACGCGCGTGCGGCCCGAGATTGTCGGGCGGTGATCATGCATGATCACCTCCCATTCGGACCTACGCCCACGCCAGAACTACGACTATAATAGTCGCTCCAAGGCGCCAAGGCCAGCTTTAAGGCCCTCTGGCGGTCTTTGCTTGCATCCATGCGGCTCGAACTGATTCGGTCGCCCTAGACGTCGAAGACCCCGGCCTCCCGACCGGGGCCTTGCGCGGGGACTCAGTCGCCCCGCCGCCCGTTGGGCCGGGACCAAATCAGCGAGAACGTGTCGCCTTCCTCGTCGTCGAAGAGGTTGGCGTAGATCGGGGCGTTGAAGCTCGGATCGTCGAGCTTGAGGCCCAGATAGTCGCGGCCCTCGTTGGAGCGCTTGGACCAGGCCGCGCCGATCTCGGCACGGCCGACCAGGACCCGGTGGCTGGGGGCGTTCTCGCCGGTGGCGCGCTGGTCGGGGACGATGCGCACGTTCTTGGCCTGGACGCTGAGGGTGACGATTTCGCCGGTGAACTCGTTCGAGCCGGTCTTCTTGAAGGTGCCGATGGTCGCCATTGTAGGTCTCCGTTTTCCGTTCCCGAGCCCGCACCATTGCGGCCTCCATGGCGATCGGCAGGCCGGAGGCGATCGACGGCGCACCCCGGAGGGGCCTGACAGCTAAGGAGGGCTTTCTTGTCTCGCGAGGAATAGCGGCGCAGCCGGTAGGGGAAGAAAGTTCGACGCGGCTGTTGCGTCATAGGCGATCGAGGCGCAGCCGGCCTTCGGCCAGATCAGGCCATTGAAGAGGCCGTTTGGAGCGGTCGAGGCAAGGTCAGATAACGGAGAAGATGGCGGCCGTCCCGCAACGGCAACCGGCGCCACGGCATGCTCACCGACTTCGTCTCCTCCCGCCAGGCCGACGCTGCTGCATCCCGGCTTTCCACCGCCGCCACCGAGATCGCCGTGCCGATGTCCCGTGCCAGCCAAGACACGGCTCTGCTCCCGCAGCGCTCCAACGAGTACCGCCTTTCCGGACCAGCGTCGATCCGCGTCGGACACGCCCATCGTTCCGGCATCAGACGACGGGAGCGACCACGGCCACGGCTGCCCTGATCCTGCTGACGGCGATGACGAAGATCAGGCCCGTGCAAGGTCCCGGCCGGACGGGGCCGGAGCCGTCGCCATTCCAGCGACCCGCACGAAGGCGGTGATGCCCACCGCGACCGCGCCGATGACGGAGAAGGTGATCTGCCACGCGTTGGACGGCATAAGGTGCTGCACGATGCCATGGGTGGCATGGAAGCCGGCGATCGCCGCAGGCGCCACGAAGGCTGCGGCCACGATCAGCTTCAACCACATAGGCCGGACGAAGGTGATGAGCAGATGGCCGGCGGCGAGCGTGATCGCCGCCGCGACGGCGCCGACCACAATGGCGCCCGGGATGCCGGCCCCCGTACCGTGCGCCCAAGCGCCTGCGGTCACGCCGACGAACGCCGGCAGCGCGAAGACGGCCAGCGTGAACAGCAGCCAGCAAAGCAGGCCTATCGCTGCGACGGATGCAACTATTGCTAGGATGATCATGGCGGTGGTCTCCGTATGGACAAGGTCTGACGGCCGCGCCTCCACCACCACCACGGCGCGGCTGAAGTATAGCGCAAGAGCGCCCGTGCCGGGAGCGGAAATCAGCGGCGATTTCCGCTCCTGCGACCCGATCGCCCCGGTCAAGGGGCGAAGGGGTCGATCTCATGGACGATGGCGGCGATGTCGCCGTCATATTCGCTGGCGGGGGTGACCGACAGCGTGCCGTCGCCAGCCTGGAAGATGATGATGGCGGCCATCAGCGTGGTGGCGAGGCTGAAGGCGAAAGCGTGAGCGTCGTTGAGGGACATCGATCCGGCTCCTGTTCGAGCGGAGGGCCATCCCCCGCTAACAGGCGCCCGATGTGTCGGGCTGAGCGCTGCAATCACCGCGCAGGCGAAGCCGCAGCGGCGGCATGCTGGCATAGCCGACCCTTCACGGGTTGATGGCGTCAAGCGATCAGTCTGACCAAGGATCAGCGCAGAAAAGCGGGGTTGGTGCTGCCCCACGATTGGTGTCGGGACGACTATCGATCGGAACGAGCGTCATGGAGCCGATATCCCAGCACCCGGCATTTTGTCGTCCTCATCCTTCGCGGGCCATGGCCTGATCTGTCGTCCCATCTTCTCGACGATCGGAATAGGAGCGAGGGCTCCTCGTGTCGTGACAGACCATTGCGAACCGTCGATATAGGGTTGGTCGTCTCGCGTGTAGCCGGCGGACACGTTGCCGTCCTGACAACTCAGTTCGAGACGCTGCAGGACGCCGCCAATCGAGCCGAAATACTCATTTTCGATGTCCCGCAGCATTCCTTCTTCCACGAGCTTCTTGTCGGCCACATCGTGCTGAGCTACGCGTAGTTCGTGAATGTCGCGGTCCTGCGCATTGGCGGATTTGGCTCGGACGTCATCTCTGTGCTTATTCACTTTGCTTCTGAGTTTACTTGCATATTGCTCGAACAACGTGTCTCGGCCGATTGTCATGAGGGTATTTTCGTCGGCCCAAATCAATTCTTGACGGAGGCCCGTAGCGGCGCGCCACGTCAGCTTCGCGACCCACGGCCTTCCGTCGTCAAAGCCGAAGAGCAGGAAGAGCGCCACCGGCTTTCCATCCCCACTATGCTTGTCGAAGTAATCGGTGATGAGTGTTCCTGCCAAGTTCATCAGGCCTCCGGCTTCCGGTCTAGGTTCGTCGCCTTGCGGCGCGATCAGCGCGCCGAACGCTCGGGAGATGTGCGCAACGAGCGAGAGGCACTCAAAACATGACCCTGAGAAACCGAGCCCGACTTGAGTTTCGTAATAGGGATCATCCCAGGAGCCGATGCCGGGCGTCAGACCGTCCAGTCGGAAACAGCGGATAGGGAGGGCAAACAGCTTGGTTGTCGTGTCATTGACCGTTTTGAAAGTGCCGTCTTCGCGTCCAATCGAGGCTCGGCTATCTGCCAAGGCGGTGATGCGATGAATTCCAAAGCTGCTGTCTAGCCGAACGCTTACGAGTGTCATGATATAAGGGCTGCTCCGATAGGTGCTAAAGCCGCGATATTACGACAGAACTGACCCCTTTTACATTCGAGAGCTTCGACGGAAAGGTCACCAGTGCTTCAAGGTAGGGCGGCGCTTACGCGCCGCCGAACTTCCAGACAGGGATGCCGAGCTTCTTGGCCTTATCGGCGAGGTTGTCGTGGATGCCGGTGCCCGGGAAGTGCATCACGCCCTTGGGCACGATCTCCAGGATCTCGTCGTTGCGCTTGAAGGGTGCTGCCCGGCCGTGCTTCGTCCAGTCGGGCGCGAAGCCGATCTGCGGGACGTTTCGATTCTTTGCCCAGAGCGAGGCGATCTTCTCGGCGCCCTTCGGCGATTTGCCGTGGATCAGCACCATGTCGGGATGCTTCTCGTGGACCTGATCGAGCTTGGCCCAGATCAGCCGGTGGTCATCGAAGTCGAGCCCGCCGGTGACGACGATCTTCGGGCCCGGCGGCAGGAGTACCTCCTGGTCTGCGCGCTTCTTCGCCATCAGGAAGTCGCGGCTGTCGATCATCGCCGAGGTGAGATTGCGATGGTTGACCTTCGATCCGCTGCGCGGAAGCCAAGTCTTGCCGACGTGGCGCTCATAGTGTTCCGCGGCTTGGTCGCGCATTAGCTCGAAGGCGTTCTGGCGCTCGATCAGCGTCATGCCCTCGGCGATCAAGCGCTCCAGTTCGACGGATTTCACCTCGCTGCCGTCCTGTTCGCGCTGCGCCCGCTTCTGGGCCTGCTCGTTGTCGTCCAGTTCCCGGCCGATCCGGTCGGTGGCGCGGTGGAAGACGTTGACGGTCGACCAGAGGAGATCGTCGAGGTCGGGTTCGAGGCGTGTGTCCTCCAGGGTGCCGATCAGGGCGTCGAAGATGTCGGCGACAGCGCCTGCGACCTGGTTGCCGTCAGGCAGTAGCCGCTGGTCGGGCTCGTCGGTGAAGGGTCGGTAGCCGTGGAGCTGGAGTTCGTTGAGGGCATGGTCGGTGGGTGAGGATTCGTGGTGCGGTTCGAAGTCGTCGTGATCGCGCATGGGATGCTCCGTCGGTGGGACCGCGACCGTCGCGGCCTTCATGGCGACGAAGCCCACGGGCCGGACGGCCGGGCACCCGGAGCGCAAGCGCAGGGCTCGATGGCTAAGGCCGGCTATTTTGCCTCGCGATGGAAAGCGGCCGTCAGGCCGCGCCGGAAAATAGTCGGCCGCCGCCATTGCCCGGCTGGCCGGCTCGTGGGCCGATCGCCCTCTCGAAGGCCGAGGCGCGGTCCCCCTCCGACGGATTGACGCATCCTCCGGGCACGGCGGCGAACCGCAGGCCCGTTCTCCTGCCGGGCTATGCCGCTAACGCCATGAAGCGGGCGACGTCCTGCGGTGCGATCTGCAACCGGGCTTCCATGCGCAGGGCATCCAGGCCGAGGGTGCGCAGGTCCTCGTTGAAGTCGTCCAACTCGGGCGAGATGACGATCGCTTCGATCCCGGTCGCGTTCGCTCGTTCGATCAGGGTATCGCGCGCGCCGTCACCGGCCGGATCGTTGTCGCGGACGATGTAGAGCCGCCGTAGCGTGTCGGGGAACAGGATGGCGGCGAGATGAGCGGCTGAGAGCGCCGCCAGCATCGGCATGGAGGGAACAGCCTGCCGGAGCGACAGGACGGTCTCGATGCCTTCGCCGGCCGCCATCACCTCGCCACCGATGCCGAAGCGGACCGCGTTACCAAGAAGATCACCCATGGCCCGCCTCGGCGTGTCGATCGGCGCCTTGTCGCGTCGGCGGGGATCGAGCCAAGTGCGATGCGCCCCGGTGATCTTGCCGTCGAGGTCCGTGACGGCCGCGATCATCGCCGGCCAGGTCTCGGTCGGCGAATGCTCGTCGGGCCGATAGTAGCAGCGCGGGTGGAAATGCAGGCTTCCGGTTCCGCGTAAATCCGTAATGCCGCGTTCGCGTAAATACGCCTGTACGAGCGTGCCGTAGATCGGCTGCGACATGCGGACCAGCCGAAGGGAGGCCTCGGGCGACCCATGCGGCCCCGGGCTTTGCCGCGGTTGCTGGCGAGATTCCGGCTCCGGCGGTGGCATGCTGAGGAAGGTCCGCGCCTCGTCCGTGACGTCCTTGAAATCGAGCAGGCCGCAGCTTTCGCGGATGACGTCGAGGAGATCGCCATGCTCGCCGGTCGCTGCGTCGGTCCATTTGCCGGCTGGGCCTTTGGGCGTGTCCTTGAGCCGGACGTACATCGAGCGGCCGGGCGTGTTGCGCACATCGCCAACCAGCCAATAGCCGCCCTCGCGGCGTCCGCTGGAAAGGTAGTGCCGGCACACCGTCTCGGCACGATCGGCGAGGCGACGTGCAAGATCATGCGGATTTTGGTTCATGGTCGTATCCCATGCGAAAAGGCCCGCCGTCTCCGGCGGGCCAGTCTCGCAAGTCGTTGACGGTTTATTCTGCCGCGACCGCGTGGGGGATGTCGTCGGCTATCTCATCCTCCGCGAAGGGCTCGTCCTCGGCTATGGCCGTTTCGCCCTCGATTGCCGTCGATTGTGCGAACGCCTCAATGGTTTCGCCGATCGCGGCGGGTTCGACATTCGACGCGCTTCGCTCGGCGGTGCGAAGCGGCTCAGGCAACCAGCCGCTATCGCTGAGCAGCGTCTCCGCCTCCGCCGCCATGTCGCCCTTCTTCAGATGCTCGATCCGATCGGCGGCGCGCTGCCCCTTCGCCTGGGAAACCGCCTGAAGGATGCGAGCCTTCGTCACCCGGCCGAGGAAGTTGTCCACGGTGGGCTTCCAGCCCGCGGCGACCATGTCGAGGTCGACCGCCTGCGCCAGCCGGTCGGCATGGGCGGCCGCACGGGGCCGCCGGTTCCAGGGCTCGTACACCGCGTTGACCGAGAGGCTGACGATGTGGGCGAACAGGGCCGCCTGGCTGTCGCGGTCCCACTCCTGCAGGGTGTCCCAGAGTTCGGCCGATTCCTTGGGAAGTGCCTTCGACCAGCTCTCGTGACGCACGCGGATCGCCTCGGCCGATGCGCTGTCGTTGAGCCCCGGCGCCTGCGCCCCGAAGCTGACGCTCTTCAGATCGAGTTCGAGGCAGCTATCCGAGCCGTAGTGGTAGAAGGTCTTCAGCGTCAGGACGTGCAGCGCCGCGATGAAGGCGACGTCCGGTCGCTCGCCGAGCGCGTTGCGCAGGCCAAGCGTCCGATGCGAGGTCAGCTCGGTCATCAGGCGGTCGGAGATGGGCGAGAGACCCTCGTGCTCCTCCAGTTCGGCGTCGGGCTCCGCCGTCACGACGGCCTCGTCGCCCTCGTAGCTTGCGGCGACAGCGCGTTCATCGTCGCCGTCCTCGTCCGACTCGGACGCGGGTTCGGCCGCCAATTCGTCTTCCGGCCGGACATAGCCCCGTTCGACACGAAGCTGGCCGTCGGCACCGATGCTAACGAAAGCGCCGGCGCGAGCGATCTCGGCCACGTCGAACAGCACGGGACGGTTGTCGAAACCCTCGATCAGCGTCTCCAGCTCCGACAGGCGCTCATCCGCTTCATCCGGAAGCTCGTCGGGGTCCAGGTATTCCTCGGAAAGCCGGTCGAACTCGGCCTGGAGCGCGTCGCGGCTCGCTTCTTCTTCGGCGGTCAGCGGCATGGCCTCGCCGCGAAGCTGGCGCAGACCGAAGGCTTGGCCGTAGGCGAAGTCCGGCGCGACCTCGATCCACTTCCAGCCTTCGGCGGCGATCGCCTCGGCGTCCGCCTTCAGCTTGTCGGCCACCATCTGGTCGACGAGCGGCACATCCTGCAGCCAGCCGCCATCATCGCCCTGGAACAGGTCGCGCAGCACGGTGCCGCCCGCCGCCACATAGGCGTCGAGGCCGATGAACAGCGCCCGCTTGTCGGAGGCGCGGACCGCGCCTTCAGTCAGCATGCGGCGGATGACGTAGGGCTGCTTGTCGTAGGAGACCTTCAGGCGCTCGAAGACCTGTTCCTGGCGTTCCTGGTCGCCGGAGACGGTGAAGGCCATCAGCTGGTCGAGCGTCATGCCGTCCTCGGCATAGACGTCGAGCAGCGCCGGCGAGACCGAGGCGAGCTTCAGCCGCTGCTTCACCACGTTGACCGAGACGAAGAAGGCGGCGGCGATCTCCTCCTCGGACTGGCCTTTCTCGCGCAGCGCCAAGAACGCCCGGAACTGGTCGAGCGGGTGCAACGGCGCGCGCTGGACGTTCTCGGCGAGCGAGTCCTCCTCCGCGATGCCGCCGTCGCGGACGATGCACGGGACCGGCGCAGTCTTGGCGAGGCGCTTCTGCTTCACAAGCAGTTCCAGCGCCCGGTAACGCCGGCCACCGGCCGGGATTTCGAACATGCCGGTCTCGACGCCGGCTTGGTCGACGACAGCGCGCACGCTCAGGCCCTGCAAGAGGCCGCGGCGGGCGATATCGTCGGCCAGCTCCTCGACCGAGACGCCGGCCTTCACGCGCCGGACGTTCGACTGGGAGAGCAAGAGCTTGTTGAAGGGGATGTCGCGCGAGGGCGAGAGGGTGATCTTCTGAACAGGGGTAGCCATCGGGATGTACTCCGCGACGAGCGCCGAAAGCCTCTCTCTCGGCATCAACTCGTCACGAAGCGCAGCACCGCCCTCTCACTCTAGAGGGCAGCGCCGCAGAACCGATGACTTCCAATTAGCGCACCTTCGACTCCCAATTAGCCGGCATCGGCTGAAAGCCGGAAACACGCCTTTCCGCATCTCCGGCTTTCCGGGACTCAGGCCGCCCGGTCGAGCAGCTTCTTGGCCCGCGCCTCCAAGTCGAGCCGCGCGTCCTGCTGAGTCTTATCCCGCGCGATCGCGGTGATGCCCTGCACGAAGTCGAATACGCTCTCGGGCTTGCGGCCTTCCTCGGCCAAGACGGTCTCGATGATCTTCGCCGTCTCGGCCTTGGAGAAGCCGCGCTTGCGCAGGAAGTCGCTGCGGTCCTCGTCGGAGCGGGCGACGATCTTCTCCCGCGCCGCTCTGATGCCGTTGACGAAGGGGAGCGGCGAGGAATTGGCGAAGCGGGTCAGCGCCGGCGCCGCCTCATGCGCGAAGCGGGAAGCGGCGTATTTCGAGTGGCGGATGGTGATCTCCTCGAAATCCTCGACGCCCCACAGATTGCGATTCTGGCAGACGGCGCGGAGATAGAAGCTCGCCATGCCGAGCGTCTTGGCGCCGACCTCGGAATTCCAGCAGTAGAAGCCGCGGAAGTAGAGGTCGGGCGAACCGTCGGGCAGCCTGCCGGCCTCGATGGGATTCAGATCGTCGACCAGGAAGAGGAAAACGTCGCGATCAGAGGCGTAGAGTGTCGTGGTGCCCTGGGTGATGTCGACGCGCGGATTGTAGATGCCTGTCGACCAGTCGAGGACGCCCGGCACCTTCCAGCGGGTGTCGCCCGTGCCATTGCCCGCAATGCGCTGCACGGCTGCGACCAACTCATGGTCGAAGATGCGGCCATAGTCGGGCCCGGTGACGGCGCGCAGCTCGACGCGGCCATCTTCGATCTCGAGCGTCTTCACCTGCTCGGCGCGATGGGAGGTCAGCCCGTACTGCAGATTGATCCCGGCGAGTGGTGCGGGAAGCTGGCGCAGATAAGCCGCGGGCGCGCCGACCAAACCGGCGAGCTGGCCGAAGCTCCAATGCGTCGGAGTGACCGGCGCGTCGGACCCGGGCAGCATGAGCGCCAGGCGCTCGGCATCGTCGCGGCTCGCCTCGACCCGGATCGCCGCGCTCTCGACGGTTCGAGTGCGGCTGCGTTCGGTCCGTCCATGCACGGCGGCATAGAGGTCCGACAGGGACAGATAACGCTCGTCGGCCGGCCGCGAGAACCATTCCGACGATACACGGCCGATCCGCTCGCCGCGGCTCACATCCACCTTGTAGCCGCCAGCGCGGTCGCCAGCGGCGTCCAGAATCTCCACATGCGTCATGGCTAGTCTCCACGACGGGCGCCGGAGGCCTCTCCTCCAACCCTCAACCCGTCACGGAAAACGCGTCCGCACTCTCACTCTCGGGGGCGTTGCGGGGTCTCCCCGCAGAAGGGGTCGGACGAGACGCATGGCTCGGCCGCAGGGGAAGGCTTTCCCCTCAACGACCAGTCCGGAGGCTTCGTCTATGCGTAAGGCGACACCGTCCCGACATGCTTGCGCGGTGCGTTGAACGGACCGTCAAGAAAAAAGGCGAGATATTCGGCCACCAACCCGAGTTCGCCATTCTCCTCGCCAACGGGCGCTCTCGTGAAAATCTCCAGGGCGGTCGCCAGCAACCGGTCATAGGGCCGCGGATGAATGGCGAAGCGTGCAGAGAGCGGGTAGCCGAGTTCGGTTGCCATCGCCGCGAAGATGGCGCGCTGCACATGCCCATTGCCATCAAGGAACGGGTGGATCTTCCCGAACCAGCAGAATGTGTAGGTCAACGCTATCAGCTTGCCGAAGTCGTCAGTGCTCTCATCGCCAATCAGTTCACGGGTTTGCTGCAGAAGCTGATCCATGCGGGCGGGCACCTCGCCCGGCAGGCAGAATTCATACTGTTTTCCGGGCTCCATCTGGCTGTAGGCGGAAATTCTCCGATTGGACAGCGCAGTTCCAGCGGTGCCGCGATAGGCGCCGGCATATTCGCCGTGGTCCGGCGGCGCGAAAGACGCGAACAGCTCACGATGAAGATCGCGCGGATCTGAAAAGATCGCCTGTCGGCGATTGGGGTCGGCGACAATTTCCGCCAATAGCGCCGCGCATCGGGTCGTCATCGTGGAGTCGTAGGCGGCCGCGGCGTGAGCTTGCCAAAGCGGCGGTGATGAGGTCATTCGATCGCTCCGGCGTGCGAGGCACCTGCGTTTTTGATGGTTCAGCGCCGTCTAGTGCGGGGGTGCAGAGGTTTCACCAAAGGCGGCCTCGGCCTCCTTCAGGCAGCGATCCCAAAAGGCTATCGCGGCATGAAGCTTTGGCAGGACAGGTCTGCCCATGATGTCGCGAACCTCACGGGCATCGAATCCAGCGACGTGGGACACGCCACCTGGCACTGCCGGATCGGCGACCACCGCAATCGGACCGAACGCCTCGCTGCGCAGTTGCAGCCCGCCTTGGAACTCTTTCAGAAGAGCGTTGCGCGTCGGTTCGATGAAGTCGCCGAAGATCGGCTCCTGCTTCCAGGTCGACCACTGCGCCTTGCTCCAGGCGCGCCGGCCGGCGTCGCCGCAGTCCACTTTCTCGAACACATGACCGACGGAGCGGAGGAGGGCGATGATCGCCACATATTGGGATTGGTAGTCGGCGACCGGTCGCATCATGTTGTCGTCGCGCTCGAAGCGCGCGACGAGGTCGCGGATGAAGTTGAGCTGGGCGCGCGCGACGAGCATCGTTCAAAGCGCCCGAAAGGCCGCTTCGATATCGGCGGCCGTGTTGCTGTCGTCGAACGCGTGCAGCACCGCGCCGGTCTGGGTGCGGTCGCGGATTTCGATCTTCTCGGTCTCATGGTTGTAGGCGAAGACGTAGGTCTTACCCGCGATGTTCACCCATAGCATGTTGGCCGGGCTGCCGGCGAAGCGGCGAATCCGGATGGAATCGGGCTCGCCGCGCCAGATGATTCCGCCGAGCAGCGCCAAGGCGATACCCTTCACCTTGCCGGCATGATGATCGGCACGCCCCATCACGCCATTGGCGTAGGTGTGCAGTTCTTCGACGTCCTTGGCCGTGATCGCCATATGTCCTTCCCCTATGATGCTTCGCCGCTCAGGCGCGGCGGAGCATGCGTTCGATCCGCACGCGCTGATAGCCGTGAGAATGGACCTGCTGGCGCAGCTGCCGGATGTCGCGGATGTTGAAGGCCACGGCCGCTTTGAGTGGGCTGGCGAATGTCGCGTAGTAGGTCCAGCGGGTGTCGGTAGGCAGCGGCGCATTCTGCCGTCGGTCGGTGATGGCGACGTCGCGCGGGTCGCTGGTGCTGCGAAAAGCGTGGAACGTGACCCAATCCGGCCGCCGATAGCGCGCCGCCTTGCTGAACGGCACGGACTGAACCTTCACGTCGGCCTGGTCGAGGACCCAACCCTGCTGCTCCAGAATCTGGCGAACCATATGGCCGACCATCTGCTTGACGCGATCGGCCAGGATGTCCTCGCGGAATTCGGCGAGGAGCTGTTCTTCGATGCCTTCGACCGCGGGCTTGCTGAGTTGGGACGCCGTCTCCAGCCGAGCGACGTTTTCAGGCAGGGTGACGAAGGCCCAGATGCGCTGACCAAGCTCGGACGCATAGAGCGACGCAAATTTCTCGGGGCTATAGGCAAACATAACGGGGCCTCCTTCACCGGGCATATTTGCCCGGTTATAAGTGCCTGTCAATGGCTGTTGCGGATAATCCGCGACCAAGTGAGGAGGAAGGCGCGGCCATGCTTGAGGTTGGTGGTGCCATGCGGACGATATCGGGACCTGAAGCGAGGGCGCTGGTCGAAAGCCAGTTGGCCGCACACGGCAACGGCGTGCTTTCGGTTCTTGCCCAATATCGGCGCGATGATGCGATAGCCGCTTGGCACGAGACGATCCGAGCCGTGGAAGAATTCATCAATCTCCCGAAATTCGGGATCGCCGACGATGGGCTCCGGGCTTGGTTGTGCGCGATCCGGCTGGACGATGCGTTTGTTTCAAACCCGGGGCCGACATGGTTGGCGGTGCGCCAGGCGCTCGCACCCTATCTCGAGCTGTCCGTCGTCTCTCGCTTCACACGGGTCATGCTCTACGCCGGCGCCATGGGGGCGGCCTTTGCCCAGCACGGCCTCGACGCTCGCAGCGCAAGTATCACGCTCGACACGATCGGCAGCGCCGTCGACTATTTTCAGTCGCGGCGAAGGCACTTTGTCTCGCTGCTCTACACCATGCCCTACGCCTGTTCCGGTTCGCTTGTTCTCCAGCCCTACGATGCCCTGACCGTTCTCATGCCGCAGGTCGAGCATAGCTGCATCGCCATCACCGGCTTCCATCAGAAGCTTGCGCTGCTTGAGGCCCTGCCGGATTTCAGTCTGGAGGTCGACCACATCGGCGCTATGGCGAGCCACGGCTTCGAGACCTTGGACGACTATTTCCTCGAACCGGAGCGCGCATCGATCCATGTGATGGCGGAGCTGCGCGGCGACCAGTTCATGATGCCCGCCATGGAGCCGCTGGATCGAACGAAGATCTTTTCGGCCGCCGAACTGCGCAATGGCGTGAAGCTGATCGGGGCGACCTACGAGACCTTCGGCCTGAAGGACTCTGATTTTTCCGCCATGGGCCTGCTGGTGGTCGCCTTCGCACGCCATTGCCGCGACGACTATTACGTCGAGATCGGAAAGGAGAAGTTCCGCTCGATGCTTCGCGCGCAATCCGCGCTCGATCCCGCGGAGCTTGAGACGCTCCTCGTCAACAAGCCCTCGGACTATGCGACGAACACCAATGCCTATCAGCCGTTCCTGGACCTTGGGGACAGGGTCGTGTCGAACGTCAATCTTCTGTCGCGCTTCCTCTACGCGTTCAAGAATGTCCACCTCGGCAGCCGCCGGCGCTTCCAGATCCATGCCGGCTTCATTTTCGAGGACATGGTGAAGCGCGACCTCGACGGCTTGGGCTTCGCCGTGACGGACATCAAGCGGATCAATCGGAAGGAATTCGATGTCGTCGCCACGCGCGGCGGCGTCATCTTCAACATCCAGTGCAAGAATAACTGGGTTGATCTGTCGAAGATTGAGGCGGAGCGCGCGCTGTTCGTCCGATATAACCAATCCCTGACGAATTATTATGAGCGCGCCCTGAAGAAGGAGCGCGGCCGCGAGCATCTCCTGAAACAGGCACTAGGAATGGACAAGGTCGTGCATTACGTGGTCAGCCGATTTCCGGTGATCGGCGCCAACCCCGCGGTGATCAACTACAATCAGATCGATCGGCTTCGCTTCGCCGGCCAGGCGGCCTCATGATGAACCCTGCGGATATTCGCGACCTGCTCATACGGTTCACAGGCCCCGATCTGACGCAGACTCTTGCGCGGATTGAGAGCGCGGTACGCGGCGTTGCGGCGGAGGATTGCGCAAGCTTTCTTGAGGGCGCTGGGGTGGGTCGTGAGGCGCTGGCTGCGGCCGCCGAGATGAAGCGCCTGGCTGGCCAGATCAATGTCACCATCCATGCGCTCGGGATCCTGCTCTGCCTTCCGCACATCCTCGAGCCGGACGAGCGGGTCGAATACGTGTCGCTCGGCGCCGGAAATACCGGGCGCGATTTCGATTTGGAGACCAACCTTCGGGTCGCCGAGTTCAAATTCATACGATGGCGGGGCGGCGCGGAGTCGATCCGCCAGAATTCCGTGTTCAAGGATTATCTGCTGCTCGCCGAGCATCCGACAGCGAAGCGAAAATACCTCTATCTGCTCGGCACCGAACATGCGCTCAAGTTCCTGCGGGGCGGCCGCGCCCTGTCGAGTGTGCTAAGCCGGAACGACAAGCTGCAGAAGATGTTCGCGGATCGCTTTGGCGAGGTGTTCCGAACGGTCGGCGACTATTACGCGGTCCGCGCCGGCGCAGTGGAGATTGAGGATGTCTCGCCGTGGCTTTCGGAACTGGCGGAGGAGTTGATCGCGGAGCCGGACGCAGGCGCCGATGACTAGGTGAGCAGGGCGAGCGACGCGTGCGCGGCGTGCGTTGCGGCCACTGGCGGGCTTCCTTTCACAGGAAGTACAAGCTGAAGAGCTAGGAGCCGTCATCAGGTGGTGAGTGCGACGTGCCCAGGCACCCTATGTCGGATGAACATGTAAGCAGAGGCTTCCAGGAGGAGGAGGCATCGCAGTCTGACGATCATCAAAGCGGAAAAGTCTATGTCCCGCTCGCCGTCCACCAGACTTTGCATTGACGTCATGTCCTCCCGGCTTGGTCTCACGGGGAAGCTAGGATGAGAATGCCATTCGCCGAGATAGTTGAAGCGGCTGAAATCAGATCCGGTCTTTTGAAAGAAGGCCTCGAGAGCTTCGGTATGATGGTGAGGGCTGCGAACGAAGTGAGCAGCCGTTCCGGTCGTGGCGTCAACTGAGAAATCCACGATACGGAAATGGTCGGGTGCGACTTGCTCGCCCATCAGGATGCCGCCGATCTCGCGCCTTCCGGCACGCCTCAGACATTTGCGAAAGCGGGCCCGTTGGTCACTTGGAAGGCTGATCGTGACCATTGAACGCCGAAGGTAAGAGTTCACGAAGCAATTCCAGGCTCTCCGCTGCGGACGCGGAGTCTTGCTTGACTTTCCAAGGTTCAGATCCCACGAGCCTGATGGGCCACGTCTCGAATGGATCGGAGAAAATCCAAGCCCGACGGAGGCCGATTGCGTAGGCCGGAACGGGAAAAGCGCTTTCGTCAGGGCAGACAAGGACGTCCGTTGCGAAACGCGTCAGATGCCCCGCGATAATAGCAACTTCGGCATCGTCCGCTACGAGCGGCATGCCATCTCCCGCCGCCGCCGCATATGGCGCAGCAAGGCCTGCGAGTGGAGCAGGTATGCCATGGGCTTCGCACCACCCGTTGATCTGGTTACGAGCTGTCTGGGGCTCAGGTTCGTGACCCGATCGAACGCGTGCAACGAGGCCGCCGATCCCGCCAGCAAACACTTCTCCCCATATGAATGGTTTCAGACTCTCCCTGGCGACCGCGGCGCAAAAGTTGAAGCAATGCGCGTCGGCCGTTGCGTCGATAATCAGGTCGCAGGCACGCAAGGCCGACATAACGGAGTCGGTGGAATCTGCGCTTTCCTGTCCACCCAACGCGACGCGCCGCCCTATGATGTCGACCGTTCCTGCAATATCCGTGAGGCGGGCCTTGAGCGCATCGACCTTGTGGGCACCGACTGCGGCAGCACCAAGCTCGTTTCGGACGATGTTGGCCGCGAATAGGATGTCGTCGTCGACGAGCGTGAATTGGCTGACCCCCGCGCGCACCAGCATCGCGGCGACCTTGGATCCGAGGGAGCCGCATCCGACGATGGCGACACTTTTGCCCGCGAGAACAGCATAGCTCTCGGGGAGCCGGGTGCCGGCGCCGACGTTCAGGATCCGCGAGCGCCCGAAATAGCGCTTCTGACTGCCGTCATAGGCATAGAAGTGGCCGACATCGGTTCCGGATACCAGCACCAGGTCCATCTCGCCGCTTGCGGCCAAGACCTGCTCGCGGAGCGCTGCGAACCCGAGGTCGCCGAGCAGGTTCGCGATGCTGTCTTGTGTCGCCGCCGGCATGGCTGACCCAGCCGGGAGCCGAATGGCGTGGCCTCGCTTGGTCGTCTCACGAATCCCTGGCGGCCAAGCTCGGACGTCCGTGGCACCATCGATCTCGGCGATCATGACGGTGAACGTTTCAGCATGGTACTTTTCCGCAATGCCGATTTCTACGGATTGGCCAGGCTCAATCGCGTTCAGCCGCTCTGCGAGTGGCGACGTGAGCAGGAACCGGAAGTACGAGCCACGAACGCTTTGACCAAGCGAAACGGAATGGGCCGAGGGCAATTCGGGGCCATCGACATCGCGTTCACCGACGATCAGCCGATGAGCGCTTTCGATCATCATGGCGCCGGTGATCGTGGTCTGCCAGTTGTCCGCGCGATGTTCCAGGCAGAGATTTCCCCCGGCGCCGTACTGATGACTCGACAGCCGACTGCCATCGCGAGGGACCACGATCGGCGGGGCGTTGGGATGAAATTCGGCATAGGACATCGTGAGCGGAACGCTCTGGCCGTCATGGTCGATCTCGAAGTCGACGGCCAGCGCGGCGCTATTCGACAGATACCAGCGAACGTTTCTGAGCCAGCTCACGCGTTCGGCGAGCTCGGCGACGCCCTGACGTTCGGATCGGGCCCGTGCCGGGTTTTCGAGCCACCAAATCATTCCGCGCTGCCGAACCCCTGCGGCTTCGTTGGAACGCGGCTCTTGTCGGGAAAGGACAGACCTGCACTGGCCGGCGCCACCGATGCGGTTTTCAGTAGCGCAGGGCGTGCCGGCGGCTGACGGCGGCGCGCTGCGCGGTCGGCCAAGGAGCCTCCGACGCCCCGGCCCACCGTTTCAGTGATGAGTGTCCTGTCGTTCGAACGCGCGGCTTGAGCAAATTCCGTCCTGGCCTTCTGCAACCACTCGTAAAACGCCTTGGCCCGCTCCGGATGCTCCGCCCATTTGTCGGCAAAATTTTCCAAGGGGTCGGTCGGGTTCGGAATCCAATACTGGTTATTATGCCAGAGGATATGCTTATCCATGCCGGTCAGGATCGCGACCAAGGCCTGACCGATCGTTTCCTCGCCATTGTAGGAATGTGCCGCAAGCGTGGTGATAATCACCGATATCGGCCGTTCCTCCTTGCGGTGCTCGAAGCTATGATCACGGTGGCGTTTCAGGATCATGATGGCGGCCTGCAAGGGCGTGCGCACCTTGTAGTCCGGGATCTGCTCGACGCTGGCCCGTGTGCTCTCCGCCAACATGCGTTTGCGCCGTTCGAGAGCGGCGGCCATCCGGCTTTTGAACCACTCGCTGTAGCCTTTGGGGTTCGACCGCGGCCAATCGTCGGTGACGACAGTGTAGGTCGGGCATTCATTATCGGTGATGGCAATCGCCGTCGCGGTCCACCGCGCATCGAGACCCCGGGTTTCCAGGAGGATGCGGGCGCTTTGCGCATTGGGGACTGACGGCACCACGTCCATGTGGAACTGAGCGCCGTCGGCATAATCCAGAACCCAGCACCGACGACCCTCGCGCAGCGGCTTGTTCATGCTCTGCGCTTTGCGATAGGCCTCGATCTCTGCGCCGAGCAGGATCTTCAACTGCTGCTGGCTGAGGGATGCCTTGGACAGCTTTTGAAACTCACAGACCGAGTCGATGTCGTATTCCTCGGCCTCGTTGGCAGGACGGATAGTTATGCCGAGCCGAAACGAGCCCTGAACGTATACCTTGGGGCCGTATTGCCGGACGCTCGATGCGTCGCGATGGAGCCAATCCCCAAGCGACTTATAGCTGCGCTCTGCCTGCTCGTAGCGGCTGGGCGGCACGCTCAGCTCTTCGGCGAGGTCTTCCAGGAATTCCTCGCTCTCGCGAGTGAGCGTCTGCTGGTCCACAGGCGGTCTCCAAGTTTGCCCAGGAGCCGCGTGTGGATTGTCGAACTGCGCGGTTGAGCTTTGAGGATAAAACGTGAACACTATACAGAGTCGGATCGGAACTTCACTATGGCAAAAACGCAAATCCCCCACAAAATTCAGACCGCTCTCTGGGCCAAGGCCGGGGGTCGGTGCGAATACCGGGCATGCAATGAGGAACTGATCGGCGACCTGATGGCCGGTCGCGAGGACGGGAAGTTCGGTTTCATAGCCCACATCGTTGCCGACAGCGCCGATGGGCCCCGCGGGGACCCGGTTCGCTCACCCGCGCTCGCAAAAGATCTGAACAATCTGATGCTGCTTTGCGCCAAGCATCATAAGGGCGTGGACGTCGATTATCTCGCGGATCATCCGGAAGATGTCCTCCTCGAAATGAAGGCGGAGCATGAGGATCGAATTGCGATCGTCACCGGCATGGCGCAGGAGCGTGCCGCGCACGTGCTCCGCTTTGCGGCCGATATTGGCCAGCGGGACGCACTGGTTTCGACCCGTTCGATCTTCATGGCCATGCCGCCCGACAGGCACCCCGCTGAAGGGCGAACGATCGATATCGAACTGGTCGGAAGTGACTACGCTGATCACGAAGAGAGCTACTGGAGTGTTCAGCAGGATAATCTCCGCCGCGTTTTCGGTCGCAAGGTGAAGGAGCGCATTGAGCAGAAAGAGATCAAGCAGCTCAGTGTCTTCGCCTTGGCGCCGCAGCCGCTGCTCATCCAGCTAGGGCATCTCCTGGGTGACATCGTTCCGGTCATGGTTCACCAGCGACATCGCGAGCCTGCGACCTGGCGCTGGCAGCCCAACCAACCTGCGATAAACTTCCGCGTTGGGGAACATGCCGGACCAGCAGCCTCCAGCGTTGCGTTGAAGCTGGCGCTAAGCGCGACAGTGACGGATGATCGTATCCGCGCCGTGCTCGGCGATGATGTCGCCATCTGGTCTTTGACGGCGGAGAACCCGCATAACGACATTATGCGGCGGCCTGAGGATCTGGTGGAGTTCAAGCGTCATCTTCGGCGTCTGTTCGATCGGATCAAGGCCGTGCACGGCGAACAGGCCACCATCAACGTTTTCCCGGCGCTCCCGACATCGGCGGCGGTCGAGGTTGGACGGGTGCTGATGCCAAAGGCGGATTTGCCGCTTCATATTTATGACCAGAACCGTTCTGTCGGCGGCTTCATCCCGACCTTGAAAATAGGCGAGTAGCGCCGAGGAAGCTGCCCCACGGCTAGTGGTCGAGGCCAGCCTCCCGCTTGAAAACTGTCAGAAAACCGCGTATATTTCTGACAGGAGACATGGCCATGCAGCGCTTGAGCGAACAGATTCTTGAGCATGCGGAGGGGCTGCCGGAGGGCGCGCCCGTCGCCGCTAAGAGCTTGCTTCATCTCGGCAATCGTGCCGCGGTGGATCAGGCCTTGTCGCGCCTGACCGAGCGGGGCCAACTGATCCGGGCGGGTCGCGGCGTCTATCTGCGCCCGATCACGAGCCGGTTCGGCACAAGGGCGCCGTCTGTGGATCAGGCGGTCGAGGCGCTAGCCGCGCAGCGCGGCGAGGTTATCGTCTCTAGCGGCGCCACCGCCGCCAATAGCCTTGGCCTCACCACGCAAGTGCCGGTCCGGTCGGTTTATCTAACATCCGGCCGCAGCCGGAAGATGAGCCTTGGCAAGCAGATCGTCGAACTTCGCCATGCCCCGCGCTGGCAACTCGCCATGCCGCACCGGCCTGCAGGCCAGGCGGTGCGGGCGCTGGCCTGGCTCGGACCGGAGAAGGCCGAGGCCGCTCTTCACACCCTGAAGCGGAAGCTTCCGGCCGCTGCGTTCAGCGAGCTGGTCGCAGCCGCCCCGCAGCTTCCGACCTGGCTCGCGCGCAGCGTGGGGAAGGTCGCGCATGGCTGACGCCTTCCTCCTCCTTCCGGCCGCTGATCGTCGGGAAGCATTGAGCGTCGCTGCCGACCGCTCGGGGCGGCCTGCGCATCTTCTGGAGAAGGATGCGTGGGTGGTTTGGGCGCTGGCGACGCTCTACGGCTCGTCTCTCGGCGAGCATCTGGTGTTCAAGGGCGGCACGTCGCTCTCGAAGGCTTACGGCGTGATCCGGCGGTTTTCCGAGGACGTCGATCTGACCTACGACATCCGCGTGCTGGCGCCTGATCTCGTCGGTGACAATGGCGAAGCGCTGCCGACGTCGCGAAGCGAAGAGAAGCGCTGGACGAGCGAGGTGCGCAAGCGCCTGCCGGAATGGATAGCGGAGGCCGTTCAGCCGGTGATCGCTGAAGCCCTGGCGGCCGGACCGCTGGCGGCGTCGATCCGGATCGACGTTGACAAGCTCTTCATCGACTATGAGGCGATGACGACGGGCTCGGGGTATGTGGCGCCGAGCGTCATGCTCGAATTCGGCGCGCGTTCTACCGGCGAGCCGGCGAGCCTGCGCGATGTCACCTGCGACGCCGCCGGGATGGTGGACGGCGTGGTCTTTCCGACCGCTCGGCCACGCGTGATGCACGCCGAGCGGACGTTCTGGGAAAAGGCGACCGCGATCCACGTCTTCTGCCTGCAACAGCGCCTTCGTGGCGAGCGCTTTGCCCGTCATTGGCATGACGTCGTGCGATTGGACGATGCAGGTCTTGCGCAAGCTGCGTTCGACGACCGCGAGCTGGCGAACGCCGTCGCGCGTCACAAGGCAATGTTCTTCGCCGAGAAGGCGGTCGACCGCGAACCGATCGATTATGCGGCAGCAGTCAATGGAGGCCTCTGCCTCGTACCGGCTGGCGAGGCGCTGAAGACCCTCAGCGACGACTATGCCCGCATGGTCGATGATGGTCTGCTTCTCGATGACGCGGAATCTTTCGATGCGCTCATGGCGCGATGCGCGGAGATCGCTGACCGGGTCAACCGGCGCGACCAATCATAAAAAAATGGGGGGAGAGAAGTGTGCGCATCTCACGCATAAAAATAAGCAACTTCGCAAACTTCTCGGAGATCGATGTCGAAACGGGCGACAGCATCGTCATCGTCGGTGAGAACAAGGTCGGCAAGAGTAACTTCATTCGCGCCCTCCAACTGATCCTCGATCCCGGGTTATCGGAACGCGACCGCCAGCTTGGGCTCGAACATTTCTGGGATGGCCTGGGTGAGGACAAGCTCGGTCAGACGATCGAAATCTCTGTCGATCTGACGGATTTCACCGGCGACCCGCGCTTGATGGCGCATCTCAACGACTGCGTGGTGGACCCGGGTCCGCCCATGGTCGCGCGCCTCACATACCGATTCCAGCCCAAGGCAAATCTCGGTCGCGATCCGGAAAGCCTGGCCGACTACGAGTACGTCATTTTCGGCGGCGACGATCCCGACATGGCGATCGGGTCGTCCTTGCGCCGGATGTTGCCGCTCGACGTGCAAGTTGCGCTGCGCGATGCCGAGAAGGACTTGTCGAGTTGGCGCAACTCGCCACTGAGACCGTTGATCGAGCAGTTGGCGACTTCTCTCGACGAAGATGCTCGCGAGGAAATTCAGCAACAGGTCAACGAGGCTCAAGCCGAACTTGCCGGCCATGCCGAGGTGGTTACCACGGCACAACGCATCAGCGACCGGCTGATCGCAATTGCGGGCGAGCAGCACGCCGTCCCGCTCACGCTCGGCCTGGCTCCGACGCGAGTCGATGCGCTGCTGCGCAGCCTGCGTCTGCTGATCGACAATGGAGCGCGCGGCGTTGGCGACGCCAGCCTCGGAACCGCCAACCTGATCTTCCTGGCGTTGAAGAGCCTCGAGCTCGATCGTTTGGTGACTGATGGCGAGCGCGACCACACCTTCTTCGTGGTCGAAGAGCCCGAGGCGCATCTTCACCCGCATGTGCAGCGGCTTGTTTATCGCTACTTCCTCGGCGGTACTGCAAATGACCAAGAAGACACGCCGCCTCTCACGACCATCCTCACTACACACTCGCCGCATATCGCCAGCGTCACACCGATCCGATCGATCGTCCTGCTCCGTCACGACGCCGCCGAGGATGCCACGACCGCCGTCTCGACGGCGACGGCTCCGCTGACCGAACGCGATGAGGCCGACCTCCAGCGTTACATCGATGTCAGCCGCGGCGAGATCTTCTTCGCGCGCGGCGTCATCCTGGTCGAAGGCGATGCTGAGCGGTTTCTCATCCCGGCATTCGCTGAGGCGCTGGGCATTCCGCTCGACATGCTGGGCATTACGGTCTGCTCGGTAAGCGGCACTAACTTCACGCCATACGTGAAGTTGCTCGGTCCGCAAGGCCTGAATATTCCGCACGTCATCCTGACTGATCGTGATCCGAACGGAGCGAACCCACCGTTGGTGCGGCGCCGTCTGATTAATGTGCTGCGCTTGGTCGAGAACGGCGTGAACTACACGCCGCTAGACGCGGATGCTGTGATCGCCCGCGCCGAGCCGTTCGGCTATTTCGTCAACAGCAACACGCTTGAGCCGGAGCTGTTCTGTGGCGGGCTAGCGGAAGCGATGCAGGGAGTGATCGAGGAGGAGTTGTCGATCAATCAGGCCACCCGCGACCTGATTCAGGGCTGGGTCGACGACACCGATACGCTCGATGAGGAGCGCTTGATCAAGCTCATCGAACGGATCGGCAAGGGGCGCTTCGCCCAGGCGCTTGCGCCTCACGTCGATGAAGATACGTGCCCGGATTACATTCGGCAGGCGCTGGAGCACATCCGCGATGCCATTGCGTAGTGTCAGCGCTGCATATCTCGCCCAAGCGGCTGACCTGGCCAGCAATCCGGGCCAACAGGCGGCATATGACTCGACGGGACATTGCGTTGTGCTTGCTGGCCCCGGCAGCGGCAAAACCAAAACGCTGGTTCTCAAGCTCGCCCGGATCATGGCTGAAGATGTGCACGCGCCGCGCGGTGCGGCATGCATCACCTATAGCCAGGAGTGCGCCCGCGAGTTGACGCGTCGGCTCGAACGGCTGGGCCTGCGAGAGGCGCCGAACCTTTTCATCGGCACCGTCCATGGTTTTTGTCTGAGGCATCTGTTGATGCCCTATGGCCGTCTTGCCGATCTGCCGGTTCCATTTCCGCTTGCGGTCGCCACGCAACGGCAGAGTGACCAGGCTATGAAACGGATCGGAGACAGGCTCTTCGGCGTAGGTCATCCGAACAAGCCGATGGACCTGGGGCGTCATCGGCGATCGATTTTGGATAGGGCGTCGGAAGCCTGGACAGATGAGGAGGAGCTTGCTGCCTGGGCCGAGGGCTATGAAGCCGAGCTGCGGCGAACAGGTCTCGTCGATTTCGATGACCTTGTGATTTTTGGCCAACGGCTGGTCTCGGAGCACGATTGGGTGCTCCCGCTGCTTCAGGCGAAATTCCCTGTCCTGGCGGTCGATGAGTATCAGGATCTCGGCGTGGCGTTGCATCGCATCGTCAAGCGCGTGGCCTTTGACGGAGGTGTCCGCCTCTTTGCGGTCGGAGACCCGGACCAATCGATCTACGGCTTCACCGGCGCGGACGGAGCCTTGCTGCAGGAACTGGCCGAGCGCGACGATGTCGAGCGCGTTCAGCTTCAGCTTAACTATCGCTCAGCCTCGCGGATCGTCAGCGCCTCGGAAATGGCGCTCGGCGAGGTTCGGGGCTACCAATCGAACGACCCGGATCGCCAGGCGGTGATCGCCTTCGTTGAATGCAATGATGGCTTGGAAGGTCAGGCCGCGCATGCGGTTGCCGAGATCATTCCGGCGGCGCTTGCCGCCAAACCGGGACGTGCGCTCGGCGACATCGCCATCCTCTACCGGGACTATCGAGCCGGCGACGTGGTGGCGGAAGCTGTCGCGGCCGCGGGCCTTGACTTTGTGCGCGTCGACACGGCGGCGCCTTATCGAAAGGTCGCACTCACGAGCTGGATTGAAGACTGCGCCGCTTGGTGCGCGGGTGGCTGGCGCGAGGCGCGGCCGCAGTTGCGTGGCCTTTTGGATCGGTGGATCGGTTTCCATCGCGCTCGGATTTCGGATGCGGAGGCCCGCGCAGAGTTGCAAAGCCTCACTCGGCTTCTTTGGTCGCTCCGGGTTGAAGAAGGGCTCGCCCGAGACTTCTTAGCCGCGCTGCGAGCGGGAATGCTCGACGCATTGATGGCGGCCGAGCCGAGCGTGGCGGATCAGCGCGAACAGGTCGACCGCATGTCGGCCGCGCTTGCTCTTGGTGGGCCGCTGGCGGATCTCGATCTCGCGAGCCTTGGCGGTCGTGACGGCTCCCCGCTCCATCTGAATCTTCTGACGCTGCACTCCGCCAAGGGCTGCGAATACGACGTGGTGATCATGGTAGGCCTCGATCTGGGCAGCTTGCCGTGGCGCAACGAACTACCAGCGGCTCGGCGCGAAAGCCGGCGCCTGTTCTATGTGGGTCTGACGCGGGCCCGGGATGAAATCCACATGCTGTATTCCGGATATGTCGATACGCGCAGCGGGAGGATGCATTGGGGGCGCTCCCCGTTCCTGAACGAGCTTGAAGCGCGGATGCAGGAGGCTGAGGGCGACTAACAATGCTGTCATTCCGCGAAGCGCAGACCGTCGAAGACCTGGCCGACCTCTTTTATGATTTCCTGCCGGGGAGTGGAAACAACAGGACCGCCTTTCCGCTGGCGGCGGCACAGGCTGGCGTTGGCGAGCTGTGGGTGCCGGGTAGCAAGAGGCCGGCGATTGTTCAGCTTCTCACATCGACGCTTGAACATCGGCGCTCGTATTTCACGAAGCTGATCATGGCGATCGTCCGACAGGCGATGACCTATCGGCGCGGCAAAGGAAATCCACTGACCCGCGCCGAAATCGATCGCCTGAACAGCCTCCTTCCCGGCGTGGAGTTCAAGATACCGGAGCTGCTTGATCCGGGTTTCCTCAATAGCTTTGGCCAGCCGAGGGCCGAGGAGGCGGCGGCACCGCAGGCGTCCGCCACTTTGAGTGCTTCCAAAGCGCAGGAGCTTGCGACGCTCCTCATTGAAATTACGAAGCTGGACCCACAGACGCGGGGCCTCCGCTTCGAGGGATTCCTGAATGAACTGTTTGCCGGATTCGGCCTGGCGCCGCGCGGCGCGTTTCGGCTTGTGGGCGAGCAGATCGACGGCAGCTTCAGGCTTGGGGGTCAGACTTATCTGGTCGAGGCTAAGTGGCACGGGCCACAGATTGGGTTCGCGGATCTGATGACGTTCTCTGGGAAGGTCGCGGGCAAGGCCTCGTGGTCGCGTGGCTTGTTCGTCAGCAATTCCGGATTCACCGTAGACGGCTTGGAAGCGTTTTCGCGCGGACGGCAAACTAATCTGATTTGCGCTGACGGACTCGATCTATACGAGGTGCTCTCGCGCAAGGTGTCGCTGATCGATGTGCTGGAGGAGAAGGCCCGTCGTGCCGCGGAGACTAATCGCGCATTCATCGCCGTCCGTGATCTCAATCTGCGCGGCAGCTAATCTCTCGAACGTCGGTGGCAATAGCCCGCGACAGCAGCGCATGCTACAGGTGCCTGACGGTACTTTGCTGAAGATGAATCAGCGGCATGCATTTCGAGTGCAGAAGGTTTTTTTTGCCCGATCGATCTCGATAGATGCCGACACTACGCAAAAATATTTCGGGAAGTTTTCCCTTTAAAATCAACACCGTAGGTTTTTGACGGCCCGAGCGTCGGCTTTCGATGCTCTCGACGATAAAAAATCGAACATTATCACGTGTTTAGGATGCCTTTGAACAATCGAGTGGGAATGAGGCTGTCGATAGCCGCAGGAGCTTGATGCGCTGAAGCGGGCCCGCTGACGCAACCGGCCACGATGTGATACCCGCGCCGTGTATCCGATGCTTCTCGACGCACACAGCGACGCCCGCCTAATGGGCCGTCGTCACCCATCGATATAGGCGGCGAGTTCGTCGGGTGTTCCCTGAGGGAAGGCCTTTCTCAGATGATCGAGGAAGGCCGAGACGCGGGCGCTCAGCAGCCGTCGCGACGGGTAGAGCGTCCAGAGCGCGATCTCCGGGCCGTCGACGTCGCCCCAATGCACCAACGTTCCGGCCGTCAGGTCGTGGCTGACGAGTGAAATCGGCAGCCGTGCCGCGCCGACGCCCGCGCGAACGGCATCGCGCACCATCAGCAGCGACGACAGCGACAGGACGGGTTCGGCCGCGATGCGGGTCTGTCCGCCGGGCGATATGACGGTCCAGTGCGCGATGCGGTCGGCCGCTCCTCTTACGACCGCGGGAACGGGGCGGTCGCCGTCAGGCCGCGCCAAGGCGGGACTGGCGACCACGACGAGGCGGTCCCGCAGGAAGATCCGCCCGACGAGGCGCTCGTCCGGATCCGGATTGACCCGGATCACTAGGTCGTAGCCTTCCTCGATCATGTCGACCGCCCGGTCTTCGGTGGTGATCTCCAGCCGCACCTCGGGATAGTCCAGCGCGAAGGCAGCGGCGAGCTTGCCCATGGCCGTCTGCGAGAAGAGCAGCGGCGCGCTGATGCGCAGCCGGCCGCGCGGCGTCTCGCCGCCAGATGCGATGGCCGCCGCCGTCTCATCCAATTCGGTCAAGAGGGCGCCTGTCCGCTCGAACAAAGCGCGGCCCTCCTCGGTGAGCTTCAGGGCGCGAGCGCCGCGCTCGAACAGGCGCAGGTTGAGAGCGGCTTCGAGTTCGGTGACCCGGCGCGACAGGGTCGCCTTGGGTCGCCCAGCTTCGCGAGCGGCTTTGCCGAAGCCGCCATGCCGGGCGACGAGGTTGAAATCGGCGAGGGCAAGGAGATCCATGTCGTTCCACCAGTGAGACGGGCAGTCCAGATATAGCGGCTATTAGGGCGGCCGTGGATCACTCATCTTCGGGACAGCCAAACGGCTCAACCAAGGAGTGGATCCCCATGACCATCCTCGTTATCGGCGCCACCGGGCGCATCGGCCGCCACCTCGTCGATCAGCTGGTCCAGCGCGGCGCCGCTGTGCGCGTGCTGACCCGCGATCCCGCCAAGGCGAACTTCCCCGCCGGCGTCGACGTCGCTCAGGGCGAACTGCTCGACATCGACGCGTCGCGCCGCGCTCTTGCCGGCGTGCGCACGCTCTTTCTCCTCAATGCAGTAACCGGCGACGAATTCACGCAAGCCATCATCACCCTGAACCTCGCCCGCGAGGCCGGCGTCGAGCGCGTCGTCTATCTCTCGGTGTTCGAGGCCGATCGTGCGGTCAACGTGCCGCACTTCGCGGTGAAATACGGCGCCGAGCGCATGCTGCATGAGATGGGCTTCAGCGCCACCATCCTGCGCCCGACCTACTTCATTGATAACGAGCTGATGATCAAGGACGTCATCCTCAACCACGGTGTGTATCCGATGCCGATCGGCGGCAAAGGCGTCGCCATGGTTGACGCGCGCGACATCGCCGAAGTGGCGGCGATCGAGCTGATCCGCCGCGACCAAGCGCCGGGCAAGCTGCCGATCGAGACGATCAATGTCGTTGGCCCCGAGACGCTGACCGGCACGGAACTGGCCGCGATCTGGTCCGACATCCTCGGACGGCCGGTCGTCTATGGCGGCGATGATCCGAGCGGCTTCGAGCAGACCATGGCGAGCTTCATGCCGAAATGGACAGCCTATGAGATGCGCCTGATGGCGGAGCGCTATGTCAGCGACGGCATGATCCCCGACGCCGGCGATGTTGAGCGGCTGACCACGATCCTCGGTCGCCCGCTGCACAGCTATCGCGATTTCGCGGCAGCCATCGTGGCCGCAGCCTGAGGGCGGGGCCGATAGCCGCTCGCGACAACAAGGAACATCACCCATGATCTATTCGACCGCGACCGTGCCGGTGAATCCGGCTGGCGAAACCAGACTGACCCGGGCTGAGGCCTGGGCGGGCCTCGAGCTCAAAGCCCGAGATGCCCGTGAATTCCTGCCGCCGAACCTCTGCACCCGCTGCGAGGTCGTGGAGGAAAGCGCCTCCCATATCGTGCGTGAAGCAACCATCGCCGGTGCTGATCTCCGCGAGATCATCACCTTCGAACCCGGGAGCAAGGTCACCTTCTTCCAGGCGACCGGCCCGAGGGAAGGCGCGATCATCAACGAGCTCTTCGAGGACGAAACGGGCGCGCTGCAGCTCCGCTTCTACTGTTACCTGGGACTTCGCGGCAAAGAGCCGAACGGCCCCGAAGAGCAGGCGGAGCAGGCGCAGTTCGACAGCGACAAGGGCTATAAGGCGGCGCTCTTGTCCACGCTGAAGCGCACCCGCGAACTGGTGGGCGAGGGCAGGCTCTGACCTCTGCAACTGGATCGGCAGCGCAAGGCGGGGCATCTCTCCGGGAGGTGCCCCGCCTTGCCGGCTCTTCGGCTATTGCGCCGCGTCCTCCCGACATTATTCGCCCGTTCCGGAAACCTCGCGTTCACCTCCAGGGCAAGCGATGGTAAGGCGGACGAACGAGCGCCGGCTATGCAAAGCCGGTGGCCGCAACCTTGACGGGACAGCCAAGGTTCGGGAGGGGGAGCGTGATGAGGCCGTGGCAATGCGGAGGCCCGCCGGCGGAGGCTGCGGTGCCCGGTGTCGAGACCGGTCGTCCGGCCGTGGCGTTTCGGCAGTGTCGCGCCCCTGACTTGTGTTTTGCGGGCTGACGCGGCCGTGTCACACGCCTGGTTCGCACAACGCTCCGGTCTGATGCTGACCACCCTCGCCGCAGCGGCGGCCGGAGCCTTTCTGTTCCGCCTCCTGCATCTGCCGCTCGCCTATATTCTGGGATCCCTGGTCGGCGCGACGCTGGTGGCCAACCTGATCGGACCGATGCGAGGTGGGCGACATCTGCGCCGCGTCAGCCAGCTCTTCGTCGGCGCCTCCGTCGGGGTGCTGCTCGATGGCGGTGTCATCGAGGCGCTGGTCCGCCTGTTCCCGCTGATGCTCGTCATTGCGGTTGCCGGCAGCCTCCTGGGGCTTGTTCTGGCGGTCCCGATCGCCTGGCTCAGCGGCATCGATCGGCTGTCCGGCCTGCTCTCCTGCCTGCCGGCGGGTATGGCCGAGATGGCGACGCTCGCCCATGAGGTGAATGCCGACGAGCAGAGTGTTGCGATCATCCACACGCTGCGGGTGATCGTCGTGCTGACACTCGTGCCGCTCTGGCTTGTGGTGACGGGCCATCCCGTCACGCCGGTGCGCATGTTGCTCGAAGCCGACGCGGTGAGGCTGATCACTCTCGGCGCGCTGATCGTCGCCTCGCTGCTCCTGGCCGTCATCGCGACGCGGCTGCGCGTCATCAACGCCTTTATCGTCACGCCGACGCTGGTCGCGGTGCTCTTCGTCGCCCTCGGCTTCGAGGTCCCGGCCGTGCCGCAACCACTGCTGATCGCCGCGCAGATCGGTATCGGCACATCGCTGGGCTTACGCTTCCGCTTCGATCGCATGCGCCGGCTGCCGCGAACGGTCGCCGGCGGGCTGATCTCGGGGCTGATCCTCGTCAGCCTGTCGATCTTCGGGCTCGGCACGATCATCGAGCGGCTGACCGATCTCGATCATCTGTCGAGCCTTCTGGCCGCGGCGCCGGGCGGGCTCGGCGAGATGATCGCCACCGCCAATGCGCTGGGCGTCGCGGCCGCCGCAGTGGCGGGATTTCAGCTGACGCGCTCGATCTTCACCAATGTCATCGTTGCGCCGCTGATCCGCCGGCACGTGCTTCGACGCAGGCCGGACGGGTTGCCGCCGTCCTCATGAGCGCTGACGGCGGCCGACCTTCAACTGCACTGCCGCAGCGCAGCTTGCGGGCAAGGTCTGGGTGTGGCCGGCCGACCCCCGGCGAAAGGGCTCAGGCGGCCGCCTTGACCGGGAGGGACGGCCGCGTTGCCGCAGCTGTCTCGACCATAGCGGTGACCTCGGCACGGCGGGCGCCAGAGAGCGGCAGGCGCGGCATGCGTACCCGCTCCGAGCCGCGGCCCATGATCTGTTCGGCGAGCTTGATCGACTGCACGAGGTCGTGCTCGGCGTCGAGATGCAGAAGCGGCATGAACCAGCGATAGATGCGCCGTGCCTCTTCCCAGTCGCCGCGCTCGGCTGCGGCGACAAGTGCGACCGATTCCTGCGGGAAGGCGCTGGTGAGGCCGGAGACCCAGCCTTTGGCACCGAGCATCAGACCTTCCAGGGCGATGTCGTCGA
Organism: Mangrovicella endophytica; assembly: GCF_002893625.1. Lineage (GTDB taxonomy): Bacteria > Pseudomonadota > Alphaproteobacteria > Rhizobiales > Rhizobiaceae > Mangrovicella > Mangrovicella endophytica. The sequence continues at coordinate 550,752 of NZ_PKMZ01000003.1, forward strand.
GGCCGGCAAAAAGGTCGAAGCGCTCGCCGAAGGCATTGAGGAGGTCGGTGAAGCGCCGCGGATCCGGTGCGCTTTCCTTCACCGCCTTGATGTTGGCGACGTCCTCCAGCGCGCGCAGCACGTCCGTGCCGATGTTCACGCGATAGGCCGGAGGATTGTTGTAGAGCATGATCGGCAGCGACGTCGCTTCCGCCACGGCGCGGAAATGGGCGGCAAGCTCCTCGGGCTTGGGCACATAGACCATCGCCGGCAGCACCATCAACCCGTCGGCGCCGAGGCGCTCGGCATCGCGCGCATAGGCAATGGCGCGTCGCGTATCGAACTCCGAGACGCCCGTGACGACCGGCACGCGGCCGTTCACCACTTCGACGGCGGCCTTCAGAATGGTACGCTTCTCGTCCGGGTCGAGCGAGTTGTTCTCCCCGCAGGTGCCCATGACGATGAGGCCGTGGACGCCGTCATTGACCAGCGCGTCCTGCACGCCCTGGGTCGCGTCGAGATCCACCGACAGGTCGGGTTTGAACTGGGTGGTCACTGCAGGGAAGACGCCCCGCCATCCGGTGGTCATGACAGTTGTCCTTCTCTCGTTATCAATGACAATATACAGACTGTCGACAGACAGCAAGTTTGCAGCTAAACCAAGATTACCGGCTCCCTCACAGAGCCACCATCGGGACGACCGTATGCTGCAAAGCGGGCAGGCTGCATCGCCGGCGGAACCCGGAAGAACGGGCGAGGCACTGCGGGTCCGCGGCTCCGGCTCGCGCGTCGTCTATGACACTCTGCGCCAGGAGATCCTGTCGCTGACCCTGCAGCCGGGGAGCCCACTCGACGAGACGGCGCTGTCGGAGCGCTTCGGCATGTCGCGCACTCCGGTCCGGGAGGGGCTGCAGCGCCTCGTCGCGGACGATCTCGCAACGACCCTGCCCAACCGAAATACCGTGGTGACGCCGATCGACTTCGCCGGTTTGCCGGCTTATTTTGAAGCCTTGTCGCTGATGTACCGCGTCACGACCCGGGGCGCGGCCCTGCGCGACCGGCGCGATCTCGCCGCGGTTCGAGCCCGCCAGGCGGAGTTCGCCGCCGCGGTGGGCGCGCAGGATGCGCTGGCGATGATCGAGGCCAACCGGGAATTCCACGTCGCCATCGCCGAGATCCACGGCAATCCGCACTTCATCGCTTTGTTCGCACGCCTCCTCGATCAGGGCCGGCGGATCCTGCGCCTCTACTACTCCTCCTTCGACGACCGCCTGCCGCGCCAGTATGTGGAGGAGCATGAGGCGATGATGGCGGCCATCGAAGCAGGCGAAGCTGCAGCAGCGGACCGGCTCGCCGCCGCCCATGCCGCGCAAATCGTGCGGCAGATCCAGGAGTTTCTCGCCCGCGACCTCGCTGATCCGATCGAGCTGCCATGACGTTCCAGTTCCATCCTCAGCATCTCGGCCAGGAGCATCCGTATGGTGGCTGACGTCGCGATCATCGGCGCTGGCATTGTCGGCATCGCCACCGCCCATGCGCTTCTCGATGATGGGCGCCGAGTCGTCCTGATCGAGCGGGGCGAGATCGCCCGCGGCGCCAGCTTCGGCAATGCCGGTGCGCTCGCCTTTTCCGACGTGCTGCCGCTCGCCTCACCCGGCATCATGCGCAAGGCGCCGCGTTGGCTGCTTGATCCGCTCGGACCTTTGAGCGTGCCGCCGGCCTATGCGCTCGGCATCGCGCCCTGGCTCTATCGTTTCTGGCGCGCGAGCTCGGCCGTGGCGGCGCAGCATTCCATGGCGGCGCAGGTTGCGCTGATGCGGCTGGCGCGCTCGGAGACCCACCGGCTGATCGCCGCCACCGGCCTGCAGCACATGCTGCTCTCCGATGGCGAGCTGGAGCTCTACGAATCCGCCGCCGAGCTCGAGGCGTCGCTGCCGAACTGGGACGCGCGAGCGAAAGAGGGGATCGAGTTCCGGCACGTGGCCGGCGAAGAGATCGCGGCGCTGCAGCCCGGCCTGTCACCGCGCTTCACCCATGCGACCTTCGTGCCAGGCTGGCAGTCGGTGAGCGACCCCTATGAGTACGCCTGCGCGCTGGCGGACAAGGCGCGCCAGCGCGGCGCCGAGGTCAGCCAGGGCGAGGTGGCGGCGATCGAGCCCATCGAAGGTGGGGTCAGCCTGCGCCTCGCCAGCGGCTCCACGGTGAGAGCCCGGCAGGCGGTGGTTGCCTGCGGCGCCTGGTCGAAGGCGCTGGCAGCACAGCTCGGCGACCCCGTCCCGCTCGATACCGAGCGCGGCTACAACACCACCCTGCCGCCCGGCAGCTTCGACCTGAAGCGCCAGCTCACCTTCGGCGGCCACGGCTTCGTGGTGACGCGCCTGTCGTCCGGCATTCGCGTCGGCGGCGCCGTCGAACTCGGCGGTCTGAAGCTGAAGCCGAACTTCAGGCGCTCAGAGGCGATGCTCGCCAAGGCCAAAGCCTTCCTGCCGGACCTCAAGACCGAAGGCGGCCGGCAGTGGATGGGATTCCGCCCGTCCATGCCGGATTCGCTGCCCGTCATCGGGCCGGCCAGCGCCACGCGCGATGTTGTCTATGCCTTCGGCCACGGCCATCTCGGCCTGACGCAATCCGCGGCCACCGGGCGTCTCGTCGCCGACCTGCTTGCCGGCCGGCCGCCCGCGATCGATCTTGGCGCCTTTAGTCCGACGCGCTTTTGAAAGGATAGCCCATGGCCCGCCACACCTTCTCCTGCATCGACGGCCACACCTGCGGCAATCCGGTGCGCCTCGTCTCCGGCGGCGGCCCGCGCCTCGAGGGCGCCACGATGATCGAGAAGCGCGCCCACTTCCTGCGCGATTTCGACTGGATCCGCACCGGCCTGATGTTCGAGCCGCGCGGCCACGACATGATGTCCGGCTCAATCCTCTATCCGCCGACTCGGGAGGATTGCGACGTCGCCATCCTCTTCATCGAGACCTCGGGCTGCCTGCCGATGTGCGGCCATGGCACCATCGGCACCGTCACCATGGCGCTGGAAAACGGCTTGGTCACGCCGCGCGAGCCAGGAGTTCTGAGGCTCGATACGCCGGCCGGCCTTGTCACCGCGACCTACCGGCAGGAGGGCCCATACGTGGAGGAGGTGCGGCTGACCAACGTCCCCGCCTTCCTCCATTCCGAAGGGCTGGAGGTGGAATCGCCGGCCCTCGGCACGCTGCATGTCGACGTCGCCTATGGCGGCAATTTCTACGCCATCGTCGATGCGCAGGAGAACTTCCGCGATATGGCGGATTTCACGGCCTCGCAGCTCGTCTCGATGTCCGGCCAACTCCGCACGGCGCTGAACCAGCGCTACGAGTTCGTCCATCCCGAGATGCCGGAGATCAAGGGGCTGAGCCATATCCTGTGGACCGGCGCGCCGACCGTCGAAGGCGCCACCGCGCGCAACGCCGTCTTCTATGGCGACAAGGCAATCGACCGCTCGCCCTGCGGCACCGGCACCTCGGCGCGGATCGCGCAATGGGCCGCCAAGGGGAAGCTGAAGCCGGGCGACGACTTCATCCACGAGAGCATCATCGGCTCGCTGTTCAAGGGCCGGGTGGAGCGTGAGGTCCATGTCGGCAACAAGCTGGGCGTCATCCCGTCGATCGCCGGCTGGGCGCGGCAGACCGGCTTCAACACCATCTTCATCGACGACCGCGACCCGTTCGCGCACGGTTTTCAGGTGATCTGACGCCGTCGGCGGCTGGACGATGAGCCGTGCCGGGCGGGATAAGCCGTTAAGCCGTCATGATGGAGCAAGACCCGTGATCCTGTCCGAATACGTCATCCCCGGTATGCGCATCCGCGACCATCAGATCACCGTGCCGCTCGATTGGAACCGGCCGGACGATGGACGTAGCATCGAGATCTTCGCGCGCGAGGTCGTCGATCCCGTCCGCGACGGCGAGGCATTGCCGAAGCTGCTCTTCCTGCAGGGCGGCCCCGGCGGCAAGGGGCCGCGGCCGGTCGATGGACCGCCCTGGCTGAAGGAGGCGTTGAAGTCCTACCGCGTCATCCTGCTCGACCAGCGTGGTACCGGCCGCTCCAGCCGCATCGACGCCCATCGCATCTCCGGCTTCGGGACGGGGGAGGCTGCGGCGGACTACCTCTCGCTGTTTCGCGCCGACAGCATCGTGCGCGACGCCGAACATCTGCGGACGACGGTTTTCGGCGGCACCCGCTGGGAGACGCTTGGTCAGAGCTATGGCGGCTTCATCACCATGACCTACCTGTCGCTCGCGCCGGAAGGGCTGTCCGCCTGCTACGTCACCGGCGGTCTGCCGGGCCTTCGCGCCAGCGCCGAGGAGGTCTATCGCCGCACCTTTCCGCGCGCCGCCGCCAAGACGAAGCGATTCTACGAGCGTTACCCGGACGATCGCACCCGCATCACCCGCGTCGCCGACCTGATCGAGGGCAGCGATATCCGGCTGCCGGACGGCGACCGGCTGACGGTGAAGCGTCTTCAGATCGTCGGCATTGACTTCGGCGTGGGGCCCGGCTTCGAGAACGTCCACTGGCTGTTCGACGAGGCCTTTGCGAACACGCACGAAGATCGGCTGTCGGAGCAGTTCCTCTGGCAGCTGACCGGGCTAACCTCCTATGACGGCAATCCGCTCTATGCCGTTCTGCAGGAATGCATCTACGGCCACGGCGAGGGCGCGACGGCCTGGGCGGCGCAGCGCATTGCAAACGAGCATCCGGAGTTCGGCCCGGAAGAGCGACCGCTGCTGTTCCACGGGGAGATGATCTATCCCTGGATGTTCAGCGAAATCCGCTCGCTGAGGCCCTTCCAGCGGGCGGCGGAGGCACTGGCGGCGCGTCCCTTCCACACGCCGCTCGTCGATCATGCCAGGCTGGCGGCGAATGAGGTGCCGCTCGCGGCAGCCGTCTATTTCGACGATCTCTATGTCGATGCCGGCCTATCGCTGGAAACAGCGGCCCAGCTCGGCAACGCGCAAGCCTGGGTCACCAACGAATACGAGCATGACGGGGTGCGCGCCTCGCCCGCCGTCTTCACGCGGCTGCAGGGTATGGTCCGCGACCGTGGCGGTCCGCTGCCGGCCTGAGCCGCCCGGCCAGGGGTGCGTCGTCCGCCTCAGGGCGTGACGGCGACGGAAGTCCCGCCCGCCGTAGCTGCTAGACCCGCTTCGCGGTAGACGTCGCGGAAGCCGCTTTCGAACCGTTCCTCCAGTTCGGAGCGCGGGCGGGAGGCGAGGCGGATCGAGACGCAGCCGGCATCGATCAAGGCGCCGAGCGGCCGGGCGACGAGGCCGCGGCCGATATAATCGGCGGCGGTGGCGGCATCGATGATCGAAAGGCCGGCGCCGGCGGCGACCATGGCGCAGGCCGTGTGCGACAGCGAGGTCTCGGCGACGACCACTGGCGACACCGATCCGAGCACGGCTTCGATGCGCGCGGCGAAGACCGTACCCCGTCCGAGGCTCACGAAGCGCTCCTGCGCGAGGTCCGCCGGCTGAACAACCGCCTGGTCCGCAAGCCGGTGGCTTTCCGGCATGACCACCACGGCCGCAGACTCCAGCGCAGTGATGGTAAAGCCGGATCGCTCCCACGGGCCTTCGGCAAAGCCGAGATCCGCCTGGCCGGAGGCGACGGCCTCGATAACGAGGTGGGACGGCAGGCCGCGCAGCACGATATGCAGCCCCGGCCGCTCCAGCTGGAAGACGGCGGCAAACCTTGCCAATACGCCGCTCGCCAAGGCCGGCATCGCAGCGATGCGCAGCGACCCGGCGGAGTGCCGGGCAATGCCCTCGGCCATGGCGGCGATCTGGCCGATGCCGACGAAGGAGCGCTCCACCTCCGCCATCAGTGCCACCGCCGCTGGCCGCGGCACGAGCTGGTTGCCGCGCCGGTCGAACAAGGAGAGGCCGGTTGCGTCCTCGAAGTCGCGGATCAGGCGGGAGACCGCGGGCTGCGTGATCGACAGGAACGTGCCTGCGGCCGTCATGCCGCCGGTCAGCATGACCGCGCGAAACGCCTCGATCTGCCGCAGGTTCAGCTTGCCTCGCATAACATTCTCTGATGCTGACGGTCGGATAAGCTATTTGACGGCATGAAGATGCCGATGCAACAAATTTTGGCAGAAGCCGGGTTCGATCAGCTTTGCCGCAATGATGGGCAGCAGGCTTCAGGCGCATGTTCCTCCAACTGAAGACCAGAGGTCCCCATCATGAAGACGGCATTGCTCTCCGCCACTCTCGTCCTGGCGGGCCTGGGTTCCCCGTCGGCAGCCCTTGCCCAGGACACCGTCCGCATCGCGACGGAAGGTGCCTATGCGCCGTGGAACTTCTCCGGCCCCGGCGGCAAGCTCGACGGCTTCGAGATCGACCTCGCCAATGACCTCTGCAAGCGCATGGAGGTCACCTGCGAGATCACCGCGCAGAACTGGGACGGTCTCATCCCCTCGCTGAACGCGGGCAAGTTCGACGCCATCATGGCGGGCATGAGCATCACGCCCAAGCGTCAGGAGGTGATCGGCTTCTCGGTTCCCTATGCGGCGCCCTACAACACCTTCGCGGTCCTGAAGAGCGGTCCGCTCGCCGAGCTGCCGGGCACCGGTGAGACGATCGACCTCACCAGGGACGAAGCCGCCGGGCGGGCCAGCGCCAGCGCGATGAAGGACCTCCTGTCCGGCAAGAGCATCGGCGTCCAGGGCTCCACCACCGCATCCTCCTTCGCCGACGACTACCTCAAGGGCCTCGCCGACATTCGCGAGTACAAGACAACCGACGAGCACAATCTCGATCTCGTCAGCGGCCGCATCGACGCCGTGCTCGGCAACGCTACCGTGCTGATGGCGGCGATCGAGAAGCCCGGCATGGAGGACGCCAAGCTCGCCGGTCCGATCTTCTCCGGCGGCCCCTTCGGTCCGGGCATCGCTGTCGGCATGCGCAAGGATGACACGGCGCTGAAGGCCAAGTTCGACAAGGCCATTCAGGCGGCGAGCGCCGACGGCACGGTGAAGAAGCTCGCCGAGAAGTGGTTCAAGATCGACGTTACCCCGAAGAACTGAGGGCATGGGCGGGCGGCACGTGCCGCCCGCTATTCCACGCGGCATCGCACCCGGATGAGCATGACGGCAGAGACAAGCATGCGCGACGCCGTGGTCATCGGCGGTGGCCTCGTCGGTGCGGCGATCGCCTGGGGGCTTGCGCGGCAGGGCCTGAAGCCGCTCGTGCTCGACGAAGACGATCTGGCGCGGCGTGCCAGCCGGGCGAACTTCGCGCTGATCTGGGTGCAGGGGAAGGGTGCCCGCGCGCCGCACTATGCCCGCTGGACGCTCGGCTCCGCGCGGAGCTGGCCGGGCTTTGCGGAGGAGCTGACGCAGCTCAGCGGCATCGACATCAAGCTGCGCCAGCCCGGCGGCTTCACCCTGTGCCTGTCCGATGCCGAACTGGAGGACAATGCGGCGACGCTCGCCGGCATTCGGCGCGACACGGGCGGCGAGGGTGCCAGCTTCGAGATCCTGGACCATCGCCGCACGGCCGAGCTGCTGCCGGGTCTTGGACGCGCCGTCGTCGGCTCGACCTACTCGTCCGAGGATGGCGACGTGAACTCGCTCCGTCTCTTCCGCGCGCTGCATGTCGCGATGGCCCGCAGCGGCGTCAGCTACCGCGCGCATAGCCGCGTCGAGACCATTCACTATTCCGGCGGCCTGTTCCGACTCGAAGGTCCGTGGGGCACTGTCGAGGCGCAGAAGCTGATCCTGGCAGGCGGCATCGACAATGGCCGCCTCGCATCGATGGTGGGCCTCAATGTGCCGCTCCAGCACAGCAAGGGACAGATCGTGGTAACGGAGAAGCTAGCGCCGTTCCTCGCCTATCCCTTGGGAACGCTCCGCCAGACCGATGAGGGTGGCGTGATGATCGGCGACAGCGAGGACACGGTCGACACCTCGCCACGCGCCGACCCTGCCATCAACGCCGTGATGGTGCGGCGGGCGATCCAGATGTTTCCGGGGCTCGCCGACGTCAACATGGTCCGTAGCTGGGCCGGCTTCCGGGTCAAGAGCCGCGACGGGCTGCCGGTCTACGAGCAGTCCGCCGCCTGTCCCGGCGCCTTCGTCGCCGTCGCCCATTCCGGTGTGACGCTTGCCGCCGCGCATGCGCTGGCGCTGGCGCCGCAGATTGCCGCGGGCCCGCTCTCACGCGAACTGTCCCCATTCAGCACCGCGAGGTTCCATGTTCAGGCGGCTGCGTGAGGCGGCGCCGGCGCTGCGGTTTCGCTTTGACGGCGAGCCGCTGACAGGCGTCCCAGGCGACACGATCGCGGCGGCGCTGCTCGCCTCGGGCCGGCTGGCCTTGCGCAAGAGCGTCGTCGGCGGCGAGCCGCGTGCGCCATACTGCATGATGGGCGTCTGCTTCGAGTGCCTCGTCGAGGTCGATGGCGTCGCCAATCGCCAGGCCTGCCTGACGCCGCTCACCGACGGCATGGAGGTGCGCTCGCAGAGCGGCGCAAGGACCATTCGCCCGGCCGCAGGGCAGGAACCATGAGCGGACCGTCGCTTGAGACCGCCAGTGCCCTGGCGAGCCGCTACGAGGCTGTCGTGATCGGCGCCGGGCCTGCCGGCCTCACTGCGGCCGCGCGCCTCGCGGAAGGCGGCGCGTCGACGCTGCTTCTCGACGAGAACCCGGCGCCCGGTGGGCAGATCTACCGCAGCATCGAGGCGGCCGGAGCCGGCGACCTCCGGCGGCTCGGCCCGGATTACGCCCACGGCCGCGCGGTTGCCGAGCGCTTCCGCGCCTCCGGTGCGGCCTATGCGCCGCGTGCCACCGTGTGGGACGTCGGCCCGGCGACCGGGCCCGTCGCCGGCGGCGCAGCAGACCGGGCCTCGACCTCGAACCGCCTCGTCAGCCTGACGCTCGGTGGCGCCGGGCGCGCGATCGAGGCTGGCCATGTGATCCTCGCCACCGGCGCCATCGAGCGGCCGATGCCCTTTCCGGGTTGGACGCTGCCGGGCGTCATGACCGCCGGCGCGGCGCAGATCGCGCTGAAGACGGCCGGTCTCGTCCCGACGGGGCGGGTCATCGTCGCAGGTTGCGGACCGCTGCTCTACCTCCTGACGTCGCAGCTTCTGGACGCCGGCGCCGAGATCGCCGCGGTTCTCGATACGACGCCCCGCGGCAACTGGCTGCGCGCCGCGCCGCATGCGCCAGGCTTCCTCGCCTCCGCCTATATGGGCAAGGGCTTGAAACTGCTGCGGACGGTGCGCACGCGCACACGGGTGATCGGCGGGGTCACGGCGCTGGCCACCGAGGGCACCGGCGCGCTGCGCGCGGTCCGCTACGGGACGGGCTCAGGCAAGGGTGCACTCGAGGCCGACCTCCTGCTTGTCCATCAAGGCGTCGTGCCAAACGCCAACTTCTCCAATGCGATCGGCTGCGCCCATCACTTTGACGAGGCACAGCGCGCCTTCGTGCCGGACCTCGACGACTGGTTCGCCAGTTCCCTCGACGGCGTGTCGATCCCCGGTGACGGCGGCGGCATCGCCGGGGCTGCGGCCGCCGAAGTGTCGGGCGAGATCGCCGCGCTCGGCGCCCTCCGGCGGCTCGGCCGTCTCGGCGAGGCGCCGGCCATGGAGGCGGCGCTCCCGCTCCGCCGCCGGTGGAAGAGCTTGCAGCGTGGCCGGGCCTTCCTCGACCGCCTCTATGCGCCTTCGCCTGCTTTCCTTGCGCCGCCGGATGACGACACGATCGTCTGCCGCTGCGAGGAGGTGCGCGCGGGCGCCGTGCGTGAGGCGATCGGCCTCGGCGTCGCCGGTCCGAACCAGCTGAAGACCTTCCTGCGCTGCGGCATGGGCCCGTGTCAGGGTCGCTTTTGTGCCGGCACCGTCACCGAGATGATCGCGGCCGGGCGTGGCGAGAGCCCTGCGGCCGTCGGCACCTACCGCCTGCGGGCGCCGGTCAAGCCCGTGCGCCTGTCCGAACTTGCCAGCTTCCCCGAAACGCCGGAGGCGGTACTCGCCGTCACCGGCAGCCATTCGACCGACCGGATCGAACCGCTCTCGACAGGAGACATGCAATGACCAATCGCCATATCCGCACGCCGATCATGCACCGCGTCGTCGAGCGCAACGGCCTCGTCTTCGTCGGCGGGACCGTCGCGGACGACGAGAGCCTCGGCATGGGCGGACAGACCGAACAGATCCTGAAGAAGTTCGACGCCTATCTCGCGGAAGCCGGCAGCGACAAGACCAAGCTCCTCTCCGCCACGATCTTCGTCACCGACCTGTCGCTGAAGCCGGAGCTCGACGCCGCCTGGAAGGCCTGGGTCGGACCGGAAGACCTTCCGGCGCGTGCCACGGTCGGCGTCGCCGATCTCGGCGGCGACACGCTCGTCGAGATCACCCTTGTCGCGCACACCTGAACTCGGTCAGCCATCCGGCTGCAGGATGTGACGCCGGATCGCCGCCTTCAGATCCTCCGACGCCCCCGCCTTGATCGCCGCGACCATCTGATGGTGCTCGGCGGCCGAGCGCCGGATGCGCCCGGGACTGATCCACTGCGATACGGGGGCGGAGGACATGCGCTGGCGCAACTCGTCCACCAGCTGGACCAACTCGTCATTGCCGGCGATGGAGAGGAGGAAGCGATGGAAGCTGAGATTGGCCTCGTAGAGCGCCACCATCGGCCCATCCTCGATCAAAGCGTCGAAGCCCACGGCAAGTCGCTCCAGCTCCGCGGCCGCCTCCGGCGTCGCCTGTTCGACGATCCGGTCGGCGGCCCCGACCTCCAGATACAGGCGAATGGCCAGGAGGTCGCTCGTCTGCTGCCCATCCGGCCGATGGACGTGGTAGCCACGATTGCGGACATGACCGATGAGCCGCTTTTCCGCCAGCCGCTCCAGTGCCTGGCGGATCGCCGGTCGACCGGCGCCGTAGCGCTCCTCGAGGTCGATCTGCTTCAGCCAGGTTCCAGGCGAGAGCGCGCCGGAGCGGATGTCGGTGAGAAGCCGCTCCATCACCTGCGAAGCAGCCACGCGACCGGGCTCAGGCCTGTCGCTCGGGCGGTCCATGGCGTCCATGCCTGAGATGCGTCCCGTCATCGCCAATGGCAGTGCGTTTACTCTCATATTGCGTTGCACACTTCTTGATCAACGAAGCCGATTGCGCAATGGATCGCCTTTCCATAGGATTGGCGCCAATCCTGGTGCATATCATGGACATGCATGATGCAGAACACGCATTCCGTCTGGCCGATCATCGATTCCAAGCGCGAGGCCTTTGTCGAGCTCAGCGACCGCGTCTGGGAGACGCCGGAGCTGAACTATCGTGAGGAGCGTTCGGCGGCGGAGCACGAGCGGCTGCTGCGGGAGGAAGGTTTCCGCGTCCAGCGCGGCATCGCCGGCCTTCCGACCGCCGTCATGGGTGAGGCGGGCGAGGGCGGTCCGGTCATCGCGATCCTTGGCGAGTACGATGCGCTGCCGGGTCTCAGCCAAGAGGCTGGCGTGGCCGAGGAGCGGCCGGTTGTGGATGGCGGCAACGGCCATGGCTGCGGCCACAATCTGCTCGGCGCCGGCTCGATGCTGGCCGCCGCGGCGCTGAAGGACTTCTTGGCCGAAAGCGGCCTGCCGGGCCGCGTTCGCTACTATGGCTGCCCGGCGGAGGAAGGCGGTTCCTCCAAAGGCTTCATGGTCCGCTCTGGCGTCTTCGACGATGTCGACATCGCGATCTCATGGCATCCGGCGCCGTTCGCCGGCGTCAACAATCCGATCTCGCTCGCCTGCAACGAGATCGATTTCACCTTCCACGGCCGCGCCTCGCACGCGGCCGCGACGCCCCATCTCGGCCGCAGCGCCCTCGACGCCGTCGAGCTGATGAATATCGGCGTCAACTACATGCGCGAGCACATGCCCTCCTCGGCGCGCGTCCACTATGCCATCATCGACGGCGGCGGCATCGCGCCCAACGTGGTGCAGGCGCGGGCGACCGTCCGTCATCTGGTGCGCGCCCGAACGCTGCCGGAGCTCTTGGAACTCGTGGCGCGGGTGAAGAAGATCGCCGAGGGCGCCGCTCTGATGACCGAGACGACGGTGCGCGCCCAGATCATCAGCGGCGATGCCAACCTCGTCGGCAACGCCCCGCTGGAGGCGCTGATGCACCGCCAGCTGGAGCAGCTGGGCCCGCCGCAATTCGACGATGCCGACCGCGAAATCGCGGCGAAGTTCCAGGCGACCTTGTCGCGCGAGGATATCCGCTCCTCCTACGCCCGCTTCGGCGTCACGCCGAAGGGCGACTCGCCGCTCTGCGACATCATCTTCCCGCCGGAGAGCGGCGACGGCACCTTTGTCGGCTCCACCGACGTTGGCACGGTGAGCTGGGTGGTGCCCACCGTGCAGATGCGCGGCGCGACCTATGCCATCGGCACCCCGGGTCATTCCTGGCAGCTGGTGGCGCAGGGCAAGCTGCCGGCGGCGCATAAGGGCATGGAACATGCCGCCAAGGTCATGGCGGCGACAGGCGCCGAGCTCTTTCGCGACCCGTCCCTGATCGAGGCGGCAAAGGCCGATCATCGCGCCCGGCTCGAGGGAACGCCCTTCGTCAATCCGATCCCTGACGACGTCGAGCCGCCGCTGCCCGATCGCGCCGCCGCCTGATATCCGCCTCTCCGGGCCTCCTCTTTTCGGACGATCGACCATCTATCCATGACGCGACAGAGCCTTCTCGATCTCCTGAGCTTCGGCCCTGATGGCTGGGGCACCGTCCTGGCCTGGGCCACTCTGACGACGGTGCTGATCGCGCTCTCGGGCTATGCCATCGGCGCGGTGATCGGCGTCGTCGGTGCCTATGCCAAGGTGTCCGGCGGCCGCATCGCGCGCAGCCTTGCCGACGCCTACACGACTGTCCTGCGCGGCATCCCCGACCTCCTCGTCATCTACCTCTTCTATTTCGGCGGCAGCGCCGTCGTCACATGGGTCGGCCGGCTGATGGGCGCCGAGGGCTTCGTCGGCTTTCCCGGCTTCCTCGCCGGTGCGCTCGCCATCGGCATCACCTCCGGCGCTCAGCAGACCGAGGTGCTGCGCGGCGGCTTCCACGCCGTCGCCAAAGGCGAGCTCGAGGCGGCCAAGGCCTGCGGCATGAGCCGCAGCCTGATGGCCCGGCGCATCGTCGCGCCGCTGACGCTGCGCCATGCGCTGCCGGGCCTCGGCAATGTCTGGCAGGTGGTGCTGAAGGAGTCCGCACTCGTGTCCGTCACCGGCGTCGTGGAACTGATGCGGCAGGCACAGATCGGCGCCGGCTCGACGCGCCTGCCCTTCGACTTCTACCTCATCGCCGCCTGCATCTTCCTCTTGATCTCCTCGATCTCCGGCTTCCTGTTCGGTCGCTCCGAGGCTCGTCTCTCCCGTGGCGTGAGGCGCGGCTGATGGATTTCGCCTTCGCCTACGACACCCTGCTGACCTTGCTGCCGGCTGTCCCGCTGACGCTGCTGCTTGCCTTCAACGCCATCCTCTTCGGCGCGGTCCTGGCGCTTGGGCTGGCGCTGTGCCGCATCTCGGGCCTTGCCATCCTCGACTGGCCGGCGCGGGCCTATATCTTTGCCTTCCGCGGCACGCCGCTCCTGGTGCAGCTGTTCCTGATCTATTACGGCCTCGGCCAGTTTCCGGCCGTGCGCCACAGCATCCTCTGGCCGATCCTGCGTGAGCCCTATTGGTGCGCGGTGATCGCCCTGACGCTGAACACGGCCGCCTATGCCTCGGAGATCATCCGCGGCGGCCTCTTGTCTGTCCCGCACGGCCAGATCGAGGCCGCCAAGGCCTGCGGCATGTCGCGTCTCCTGATGGCGCGGCGCATCGTCCTGCCGCTGGCCATCCGCCAGGCGCTGCCAGGCTACGGCAACGAGATGATCACCATGGTGAAGGCGACGTCGCTCGCCTCCATCATCACGCTGATGGAGATCACCGGCGTCGCGGCCAAGCTGATCTCGGAGACCTACCGGGTGATGGAGGTCTTCATCGTCGCCGGCGCTCTCTACCTCGCCATCAACTTCGTCCTGACGCGCCTGCTGGCGCTGGTCGAGCGCTGGCTGAACCCGGATGCCAGACGCCGGGCACAGCACCCCATCGCTGCCGCCGAGGAGGTCACCGCATGAGCAATGCCGCCATCGCCACTGCCGACGCCCCGGCCTCCGCCGCGTCCGTTCCCGCGCTCAGCGTCAGGAACCTGCACAAGAGGTTCGGGCCGGTGGAGGTGCTGAAGGGCATCTCGCTGGAAGCCAAGGAAGGCGAGGTGATCTCCATCCTCGGCTCGTCCGGCTCCGGCAAGTCCACCATGCTTCGCTGCATCAATCTTCTGGAGCAGCCGGACGAGGGCGTGATCACCGTGTCTGGCGAGACCATCGGTCTCGTCAAGACGAAGGCCGGCTCGACGCGCCCGGCCGACATCGCCCAGGTCGAGCGCATCCGCAGCCAGCTCGGCATGGTGTTCCAGAGCTTCAACCTGTGGTCCCACAAGACCGTCATCGAGAATGTGGTCGAAGCGCCGATCCATGTGCAGAAGCGCGCACGCGCCGAATGCATGGACGAAGCCGAGGCGCTGCTTGCCAAGGTCGGGATCGCCGACAAGCGCAACCACTACCCCTCGCAGCTCTCCGGCGGCCAGCAGCAGCGTGCGGCGATCGCCCGAGCGCTCGCCATGCGGCCGAAGGTGATGCTGTTCGACGAGCCGACCTCCGCGCTCGATCCGGAACTCGTCGGCGAGGTGCTGCGCGTCATGCGCGGCCTCGCCGAAGAAGGCCGCACCATGCTCGTCGTCACCCATGAAATGGGCTTTGCGCGCGACGTCTCCTCGCGCGTGATCTTCCTGCACAAGGGGGCCATCGAGGCCGAGGGCACCCCGCACGACCTCTTCACCAACGCGGCGTCCGAGCGCTTCAGACAGTTCATCAGCAAGGCTTGAGAGAAGCCTCATACAAGGATCGACATGCCATGACCTTGAAAGCGAAAGCGGCACTCGCCTTCTTCGCCGTCGCGACCTTTGTCGCTCCGGCCGCGACCGCGCAGGACAAGACCAAGATCACCATCGCCACCGAGGGCGCCTTTCCTCCCTACAACCTGACGCGCCCCGACGGCACGCTCGACGGTTACGAGATCGAGCTCGGCAATCACCTCTGCGCTCAGATGAAGATCGAGTGCACCTTCGTGGCGCAGAGCTTCGAGGGCATCATCCCGGCGCTGCAGGCCGGCAAGTTCGACGTGATCATGAGCGGCATGTCGGCCACCGCGAAGCGCAAGGAGATCATCGATTTCTCGATCCCCTACGGCGGCACCGGCCAGACCTTCGTAACCCTGAAGGGCAGTGACATCACGAAGATGCCGCTGAAGGGCGAGGTCTTCAACCTGGCCAACAATCCCGACGGCACCAAGAAGGCGGTCGAGGCGATCCGCCCGATCCTCGAGGGCAAGACCATCGGTGTGCAGACGTCGTCCATCGGCTCGCGCTTTCTCGACGAGTACATGAAGGACGTCGCGACCATCCGCGAGTACAAGACCACCGAGCAGCACGATCTCGACCTCACCTCGGGCCGGGTCGATGCGGTGATCGCCTCGCTCGGCTACATGATCACGGCGGTGAAGCAGCCGGGCAACGAGGAGATGGAGATCGTCGGTCCCCGCTTCCTCGGCGGCTTCCTGGGTGCGGGCACGTCGGTGGGACTGCGCAAGGATGAGACGGCGCTGCGCGAGAAGTTCGACACGGCGATCGAGGCGGCCAAGGCCGACGGCACGATCAAGCGTCTGTCAGAGAAGTGGTTCGGTTTCGACCTGACGCCGCGCTGATATCGGGCTACGGAGCCGTGGTTCGCGAGGAGGTTGCGAATCACGATCCGCTCTGCGCCGTTGGACGCGGCGCGGACCGCGAAGGGTGAGACCGGGGCGCGGCGGCCATGTTGCCGCGGGCGGGTTCACCGCCGTGTTGGGCAGGCAGATCGCGGCGCCGGAGGAGGGGACGGCGCGGCGGGACGATCGACGGCTGCCCCTTGCGACATGCGGAAGGCCACGTGGCAGCGATCGAGAGTAGAGCCGTGAAAGGCTCCGGAAGGGTTGGCGGCTTTGCCGTTGAAGCCCGCGAGACGCTAGCGCTGGCCCTGCCGCTGACGCTCAGCAATGTCGCGCCCTTCGGCTTCCTCGTCGTCAATCTCGGGTTTCTCGGCCGTCAAAGTCCGGCTGCGCTCGCCTCGGGCGCATTGGCCTACGGGCTGTTCATGCTGTGCATCAGCCTGCTGACCGGGCTGGACGCGGCCGCAATGACGCTGATCGCCAATGCCCGCGGCCGCCGCTTCAGGACGATCAGCGCCGTGCGCGGCACCATGCATCAGGCCTTTGCCTGCAGCGTCGTCTTCTGCGCGTTGATCTGGATCGTCTTCTGGTGGTGCGAGCCGATCCTGCTCATCCTCGGCCAGGAGCCGCATCTGGCGGCCGGTGCCGGCGAGACCGGGCGCTGGCTGATGTGGGCGCTCCTGCCCTATACGGTGTTCAAGATCATCCGGGCATTCCTGGGCGCCCATGGCCGCCAGGGCTGGTCGCTGGCCGTCGTACTCGGCGGTGTCGGGCTGAATGCCTGCCTTGGCTACCTCCTGATCGCCGGACCGTTAGCGATGGGCGGGCCCGGAGCGGGTCTGGCGACCCTCGTCGCCTCCACCGCCATGGCAGCTGCGCTGGCTCTGGTGCTGATCTTCGATCCGCGTCTGCGCCGCTATGCCGTGTTCAGCCGCCGCGGCAGGGCTCGCCGGGATGGGGTGCGGATCAAGGACCTGCTCGGCCTCAGCGTCCCGATCTCGGTGACGCTGCTCCTGGAGAACGCGGTGTTCTATGCCGCCATGATCACCGCGGGCCTGTTCGGCGAGGCGCAGCTGGCGGCCCATTCCATCACGATGCAGTTGGTCTCGCTTGCCTTCAAGGTTCCGGTCGGCATGGGACAGGCCGCCTCCATCCGCGTCGCCCATGCACGCGGCGCCGGCGACTACCCGGCTGCGGAGCGCGCGGGGCGCACGACCTTCATTCTCACCCTCGGCTTCTCCGCCTTCGTGGCCGGCCTGATGCTGTTCGCTCCGGTCTGGTTGATCGGCTTCTTCGTCGACAGCAAGGATCAGGCTTCTGCTGCGATCATCGCCAATGCCCGCGGCTTCCTGTTCTTTGCCGGCATCTTCCATATCGCCGATGCCCTGCAGGGCGCCATGGCGGGCGTTCTGCGCGGCTATCGCGATGCCAAGGTGCCCATGGCCTTCGCGGCGCTGGGCTACTGGGTGTTCGGCCTGCCGATCGGCCTGGCTCTCGCCCTTCGATTCGGCATGGAGGGCCGCGGCATCTGGGCAGGCCTTGCTATCGGCCTCATCACTGTCGCGGGCCTGATGGTGGCCCGCTGGCGCCATCTGATGGCGGCGCTGAGAGCACAGCACCCGGCGCCCCTCGCAGCCTGACGCCGGGCAGCAAGATTGTGCCGACCCTGCCCAGTCAGCCGGAGCTTGAAAGGCTCTAGAGCCGCGCCTTGGTGCTGCGCGGCGTCGCCAGCAAAAGGTTGGTCTCCGACCCCGTTATACCCGGCACGAGCCGCAGCCGCCGCAGCACCGCGTCCAAATCGGTGAGGCTCTGGGCGGAGATCTCGACGACGAGATCCCAGCGCCCATTGGTCGTATGCACGGCGCTGATCTCCGGAAAGCCGGCAAGACCGTCCACGACCCGGTCTGCCATCTTCCCCTCGACCTCAATCAGCGTGACGCCCCGCACCGGCATCGCCACCGTGTCGGCCCGCAGGATCACCGTATAGCCGACGATGTCGCCGCGCTGCTCCAGCCTTTCGATCCGGCTGCGCACCGTGGCGCGCGAAACGCCGAGCTCCGCGGCGACGTCGGAAATGCTGCGGCGGGCATCGTGGCGCAGGATCGTCACCAGGCGCTGATCGAGATCATCCATCCATCATCACCATAGTGGAGGCATCAACAAAGCAGTTTGATAAGCAACATAGCGCGATCTGCCAATCTGCTCCGTTCGATCCGCCACGCACGATGCGTATCATCGCCGCGCAATGGAAAGCGGCGGATCCCTATGAACCATCGATGCATCTTGATCGGAGCTCCCGTCCAGGAAGGGACTGGGCGGCTTGGCTGTGACATGGGCCCGAGTGCCTATCGGACGGCGGGCTTGCGAGAGGCGCTGACGGAGCTCGGCTTTCCTGTCGAAGACCGGGGCAACGTCGCGCCGGCCCCGCATCGCGACCTCGTCCACCCCAACGCAGCCGTCCACCATCTGCCGGAGTTTGACGCCTGGACTCGGGCGCTAGCGGATGCGGCCTATGCGGCCAGCGGCGACGGGATGCCGATCTTCCTCGGTGGTGATCACAGCCTCTCGGCCGGGACGATCTCAGGTGTCGCACGCCGCGCCGCCGAGGAGGATCGTCCCTTCTTCGTGCTCTGGCTCGACGCCCACCCGGATTTCCACACGCTGGAAACGACGACCAGCGGCAACCTGCACGGCACGCCGATGGCCTATGTCACCGGCCGCACGGGCTTCGGCAGCTTCATGCCGGCCGTTGCCGCCCCGGTGCGGCCCGAGCATGTCTGCATGATCGGCCTGCGCAGCGTCGATCCGGCGGAACGGGCGGCGTTGAAGGACGCCGGCGTGCGTGTTCACGATATGCGCATGGTGGACGAGGAGGGGATCGCGCCGTTGCTGCGGGCCTTCCTCAGCCAGGTGCAGGCCGCGAACGGCATCCTGCATGTCAGCCTCGATGTCGACTTCCTCGATCCCGGTATCGCGCCTGGCGTCGGCACCACCGTGCCGGGCGGGGCGACCTTCCGCGAGGCGCATCTCGCCATGGAGATGCTGCACGACAGCGGGCTCGTGCGCTCGCTCGACCTTGTCGAGCTCAACCCGTTCCTCGACGAGCGAGGGCGCACCGCTCTTCTCATGGTCGACCTCGCCGCGAGCCTGATGGGCCGCAGCGTCCTCGATCGTCCGACCCGGAGCTTCTGACCCATGACCGAGCGCCTGAACATTGTTCCCTTTGTCAGTGTGGATCACATGATGAAGCTGGTTCTCTCCATCGGGGTGGA
>NZ_PKMZ01000021.1 GCF_002893625.1 Mangrovicella endophytica
CCGGAGAGGTGGCAGAGTGGTTGAATGCACCGCACTCGAAATGCGGCATACGGGCAACCGTATCGGGGGTTCGAATCCCCCCCTCTCCGCCAAGATCATGATTCCGATCAGAGATTTAACCTGCCGGAAGCCGCTGAACGCCAGCTAGGCTGCATCGCTCCGAGCGTGCCGGCGCGCAATGAGCCACGACCGCGGCACGATGAGGATTTTGCGCGTTCTGCTCAGACGGCGCGCCGGGCAATCTCAAAGGCGTCCCGGAGCCAAACTACAAACTTCCTCTGGACAGTTTGGTCAGCGAGAACGCCGGGTTGGAAGGACGGGAAGCCCCTAAGGTTCTCCGTCGTCAGCGTCCCTACCACGTCCTTCAATGCGTCGAGTAAGCCCTGACGAACACCTTCGTCCGCGAGCGACGGACGTTTGTATAGCCAACGCAGAGAGAAGGAGATTCCGCTTCTGCTCGGCCAAAGGTGCATGAGATAGATCGGCCTGCCGTCGTCGCTCCGCGTGCTTGCGATGACGGATCCTTGCTGTCTCGCGACCAGCACCTCGCCACCAACCTCCTCTACGCACCGAGTGAACCCCTGTGCGCCTGCCGCCGCAATCTCTCCCATAGGTGCAATGTGCTGCTTAATCCAACCGTCGACGGTCAGCGGCTCGAGGGTTCGAGACTGGCGCTTGGTTGCTGCGGCGCGTTCCGTCTCCCCTATGATACGGGGGCTAAGTGTCTCCACACCGCTGTCATCAGCGAACCATCGCAGCTCCACCGCTCGGACGTCGGCTCGCATCTGCTCGTTCAGAAATTCGACTACGCGTGCCAATTCGCGCGGAATCTCATCTGCTACAAACACGAGCTTGATCCGTCCGGCCGTAAAGTTCGCGTCCACCTGATCCCAGAACTCGGCAGCGTCGCGCTCGCCAATGAATTCTGAGAGCAGTTGCTCAGCATTGTTCCCTTCAAGCCGCGCCGTCTGTTCGAAGCTCTCTGCAACACGACCAGCTTGCCAGTAAGCTGTCGCGTTCGCGGCATAGTCGAGCATCTGGCCGACGACCTCGCGTCTTAGTCGCGTGTCGACCGCGCGCTTCAACTCAACCAGCACCGGAATAGCGTCGCGCGTAACTAAGAGGTGGTCGAGTGACCACCGACCGTAGCCGCCTTCGGCATCCGAGATCGCCTGCTCACGTTTGATGAGCAGAAGGTCCCCGTCGCCGTCAGTGATAAGTTCCGGATACCGCGCGACGAGCATCTGCATCCGGTCCTCGTTTTCGGGCGCCGAGGGCTTCATTCTACGCAACCCTCCGGCCTGATCGACCATGTAGAGGATACCTTGAGCCATCCGTGCACCTCGAAGCCGCTACTTGCTACCCGCATTACGGCTTAACAAACGTCCTCGCTGCGCACCATTCTTGGGCCGCACTACCCGGTCCTGCTCACGGAAAGCTGCCGTGCCCCCGCCTGTAGCACAAGCACAAGGACGCTCGGCTATTAGGATCATCCGAGCTTGTCCCACGTGTCCGACTGGCGCCCGCCGAATTTCATCCGTTCAAATGCAGGGAGATGACTCTTCTTGGTCGAGGGGAAAGCATCCTTGGCATCGATCAGCCGGCATCCTAGGCAGAAGCATCGCGCTGCGGTTGTATTCTCTTTCTGGAGCCCGAGGTGCCCTTCTCTCTTCGCGCCTTCACAAAGCCCCTCCTCACTGCAGCGATCGCCCTCGCCTCAACGATGCCTGGCGCCCACGCTGACCTATTCACGCGGGCCGAAGCCGAGTTCGTCATCAACCAGGCGGCACCGCGCTGGCTCTTGGACGCGGACAACCATCATCTGACAGTGGAGCGGCTTCGCTTGCCACGCCATGAGGGCGAGATGGGCGTGGCCTGTGGCCCCATTCTGCCAATCGGGTCGCCTCGCATCAACGACGGAAAGCAGAGCTACTGGAGCACTCTGCAGCTTCAGGACGGCAAGCTGATCGCCGGTGTGATTGGAGGTTTCTACATGCCCGTTGGGGAGCTTCTCGCCGACTCCCTCTGTCAGTAGCCGGGATTATCCTTGGCACCGCTGTGCCGGCCTCCTACGCAATCTCAATGGCAACCACCGGAGATTGCAATGGCGACGGTTCGTAAGCTGAGGGGCCGCTGGCAGGCACAGGTCCGTCGTCGGGGGATGAA
The DNA here is from genome assembly GCF_002893625.1 of Mangrovicella endophytica. Taxonomy (GTDB): domain Bacteria; phylum Pseudomonadota; class Alphaproteobacteria; order Rhizobiales; family Rhizobiaceae; genus Mangrovicella; species Mangrovicella endophytica. The sequence goes on from NZ_PKMZ01000021.1 coordinate 2,167, forward strand.
GCCGCGGGCGAAGTCCTTTGACAGCAAGTCCGAGGCCGAGCGCTGGGCGCGAGAGCTGGAGGCCCAGGTCGACCGATTTGGTTCTGCGCCAGATACGAAGATCCTCGAGACGACGACGCTGCACGATCTCCTCCTGCGCTATCAGGCGGAAGTCACGCCGAAGAAGCGTGGCTGCGTGCAGGAGAGCCAGCGCATCGACGTGCTCCTCCGGCACGACATTGCACACCGGACGCTGATCGGCCTCGCCGCTTCGGACTTCAGCTCATATCGCGACGAGCGTCTGTTGACCGTCAGTCCCGCGACCGTGCTCCGCGAGATCGCGATCCTGAGCCACGTCCTTGAGGTGGCGATCCGGGACTGGAGCTACCCGCTCGCACGCAACCACGCCAAAGTCATCCGCCGTCCGCAGGTCAACAATGCCCGAGAGCGCCGCCTGCACGGTGACGAGGAGCAGCGCCTGCTCGCCGCCTGCGAGACTGGACGCACACCGTGCCTCCATTCGCTCATAGTGGTCGCCAGCGAGTCAGGAATGCGCCGTGGCGAGCTTTTGGGGCTTCGATGGAGGGACGTAGCCCTGGACCGCCGGATCGCGTCCTTGGGCCTTACAAAGAACGGCACCGCTAGGCAGGTGCCGCTGACGACACGAGCCGTCGAGGCGCTGCGCTCACTCTTGGTAGATGCACCAATAGATGTCGATACATCTAGGTCCGAGGCGAAGGTCTTCCCGATCTCTCCCGGCGCGCTGGAGCAGGCTTGGCGGCGTTTGTGCGCACGGGCAGGCGTCGAGGGCCTGCGCCTCCACGATCTACGTCACGAGGCCGTCAGCCGCCTCTTTGAGCGTGGCCTCAACGTCGTAGAGGTATCTACGATCAGCGGCCACAAGGAGCTGCGGATGTTGAAGCGGTATGCTCATCTCGATGCCGAGGATCTCGTCAGTCGAGTCGGCTGATCGACGGCGGTATTCCGCCTTGCACCAGCAACCTCGACCGCAGGTCGATCTGCAGTGGCGGAAAAGTTTTTGGAGCAACGTTGGCTCTCGTGCGCTATACTACGCAGGCACACAGATGGGTCATGCGGCAGGGGCTTTGTCAGCCCCTGCCGAACCATATTAGCATCGTGAGAAGGGTGGACGGGAACATGACCGTCCCCATCAGGCCAGCTAAAGCCGACCGGAGAATTGCAGCGCTCGCTCCCCGATGGAGAACATCGGACGCCCGCTTGCAGTGTGTGCCGTAGGGTGTCAGCCCTAGAAATACAGCCAAAAGACAGCGCTCTGTGAAAAGCCGGAAGGCCGGCAACCACATCGCTGAACACACGTCGGTCGAGTGATGAGAGCCGCGTGTGAAGAACTACCGCTTCGGCGGTAGCGACCGAGATGATCGAAAGATCGGGTTTCGGAGGTTACGGGGCGGGAATGATCTCCACCGCGCCGGCTTGACTAGCCTAGCCTCTTCCATACCCCTGCCAAACGCAGGACGAAGCCCCTTGTAGGACACGGCAGGCCTGTCGCCTCTGTTGTTCTACAGGGGGAAAGTCCCAGACCTCCGCAGGGACATCAAACTCCTTATGCCTGCAGATGATGCAAGGCTTGAACTACTAAGCAAGCAATCAGATCGAGAAACCGAGCGAAGCGAGGTTTCCCCGAGGCGAAGCCGAGGGTGTTTAGGCCCTTACCGCTTGCTTATGCGAAGTAGCCAGTAGAAGACGAACTGCCTGCTGCAAGATCACAGAGGCCGATCGCTCCGAGGAAAGGTATCACTCTCTGCCAGCCCTCTGAAGCGAAGTCCTAGATTGACGCCTTATAGAGGTGAGCCCTGCTCCGGGTGTCTGCCTGCTTCGGCTTAACGGAACCGGTCCTCCGACTTAACGCCGTTAAGTCACCGCACGTCAGAAATAGCCCTTTTGAGCCGCTTTTCGTTATTTCTGACTTAACGAAACTTAACGATTAGCCTTTTCGGCGGCGATTTTGCTCCAGCCATTAAGTCGGAGGTGTAGGTATTCTGGGCCTCCAAGCATCGAAATAGTTCCAGACACATGGCCCGGCGCTGTGCTCGCGTCGTTGCGGCATTCCCGATCCGGTCTTCCACGGTGAAGGGCGGCCGGCGGACCCAAGCCTCGTCAGCCAAGGATACATCAGATACAGCAGCATGGGATCAACACAGCCGCCTTACGAGGAGAGAGCCTTGGATATCGAGAAGCGCTCGCCACGCCTCGCGGTGCTGATCGATGCCGACAACGCCTCTGCAAAGATCGCGGATGGCCTCTTCGAGGAAATCGCCAAGATCGGAGAAGCCAGCGTCCGCCGGATCTATGGGGACTTCTCCAGCTCTCGGTCGAAGGCCTGGGCGGACGTGCTGTCGCGCTACGCCATCATTCCGCAGCAGCAGTTCGCCTACACCACGGGGAAGAACGCATCCGACATCACGCTGGTGATCGATGCGATGGACCTCATGCACAGTGGCCGCTTTGATGGCTTCTGCCTTGTCTCGTCAGACAGCGACTTCACGCGACTGGCCGCACGTATCCGCGAGCAGGGTATAGACGTTTACGGCTTCGGCGAGCAGAAGACGCCCGAGAGCTTCCGGCAAGCCTGCCGCCGTTTCATCTACACTGAGAACCTTCTGCCGGAGGCTCCGGCAACAAACGAGGGACAGGGGAAGCCCCTCGCCTCGCTGGCTCATGCGAGCCGCATCCTCAATCGCATCATCGCCGACATCGAGAGCGAGGATGGATGGATCACCCTCGGCCATCTCGGGAGCCAGCTTTCGAACATCGCTCCCGACTTCGACCCGCGCACATACGGCTTCAAGAAACTGAGCGACCTCGTCCGCAAGATCAAGACACTCGAGCTCGATGGATCGGACGGACGTCATCTGCGCGTTCGGGTGAAGCAGGGGTGATGACCTTCCCTCTATCAGCGACAACGCCACGCCCGTGATCAGCGGCTGCCGAATGCCATTGGCAGCACGCCAAGCTGGCGGCATCTTCAGGCCAACACGCCCTCGCCATTATAGAGACTCACCACCGCGCATCTGAGGATTGAGGTAGGTTGTTAGCGAATTGCCTGATGAAGCGCGCCAGCGAGCATCCTTGAGTCAACCAGAGCATATGCTGCGCTTGATCTCGGCCGGAACGCTTGTGACCCCATGCCGAGCACGGAAGTGACCCTAACCTCAGAACCCGTGTTCGTCCCACGCCCTCACCAGCTTCAAGCCCGCGACGCCATCCTTGCGGCACGGCAGCGTGGGCGGCCCGGTTTTCTGCTCGGCGATCTCACCGGGCTCGGCAAGACGCTGTCGGCGTGGTCCGCCATCGCGGCCATGCCGGACCCTGAGGTGCTGATCGTCTGCCCGAAGGGTGCGATCCCGCAGTGGCGACGCACGATCGCCGGCTCTCCGGCGACCGGCAAGGCCATCACGATCATCAACTTCGAGCGCACGAAGTCGCTGATGGCGGCGCCAGCCGTCAGCAACAAGCGTTCGACGCGCGCCAAGAACAACGAGCTTGCCAAACTCGGCACCCTCAAGCGGCACTGGCCGCTGGTGGTGATCGACGAGAGCCACCGCATCCGCAATCCCGCCTCGCAGCAGGGCCAGGTCTGCCGTCATCTCGCGGCGGCCGCCGCGTTCACGATCTACATGAGCGCCACGGCCGGGCAATCGCCGCACGAACTGTCCTATCTCGGCAAGCTCCTCGCCCTCGCCTCGAGCGGTTCGACCGGCAACATGGACGAGTTCCGGGCGCTGATGAAGAGGCTGAAGATCGGCCGGCCGAAGGGCCGCTGGAAGAACTGGAGCTGGGAGCCGAACGAGGGGGACCAGCAGGTCATGGCGGCGCTGCTCTACAAGGGCGAGAACGCCATCGGCCTGCGGCGTCGGCCCGAAGAGATCGCCGGCTGGCCGGAAGTGCAGCGGGAGCTCGCGCCCACAGCGCTCGATCTCCCGGCGCAACGCCTTTACGACGCAACGTGGCGCGAGTTCCGCCGTGAGCTCGGCCTTGCCGGCGGATCGACGCGGCGCCCGACCGGCTGGGCCGCGGACCTGCGCTTTCGCCAGAAGGCCAGCCTCATCCGCGTGAAGGGCACGACGGACTTCGCCGACGATCTCCTCGACAATGGTCAGCAGGTGGCGATCTCGGTCGCCTTTCTGGAGACGAGCGCGATGCTTGCCGAAGCGCTGCGCGGCCACGGCTGGCGCGTCGGCGAGATCAATGGCGAGCAGGCGGGTGACGCCAACGAGACGACCCGGATCGCCTTCCAGACCGCGCAGCTGGACGTGGTGATCTTCACCGTCACGGAATCGATCTCGCTGCACCAGGGCGAGATGGCCGGCGGGGATCGGGAGCGCTCGCTCGTCGTCCACGACATGCGTCACAGCGCGATCCAGCTGCAGCAGATCGAAGGACGCTGTCATCGCGACGGTCAGCGCGCGGTGATCTACTACACCTATGCCGAGGGCACGATCGAGGAAACGATCGCCGGCATCGTCATCGCCCGCATGGCAGTGATGGACGGCATGGCCGGCGACGACACGGCGCTGCTGGAGGCCATCGCCCGAGAGCTGCAGCTTGCTGCGCGACAGCAGCTAAACCCGTTGTAGTCGACAGTGTTGTGCAAGCAGCTTCGATAACTGACTTACAGACGGCCGGTCAGCTCCCCTTAGTTGCTGCGAAGCGCCCAACCAGACTGACGATCCCCCGTCTGATAGAAGTGACGCACCCTCTTAATGAACTCTTTAAAATCTGCGTTTTCTTTGACGAGCCGGTCGCAGGTAGTCCAGTCGATAATTAGCCTCTCGCGCGCCGGTATGAGCACCTGGCTTTCCGATGGATTTCTCTCATTGAGCTGGATAAGGCCAACGCCATGAAGAGCATATAACATCCGAAGCTCTTGCATTGTATCCACCCCCTCGATACTAGACGCGACAAGATATGCGTAGTTCGACCACGTTGAGTTCGAGACAGCTTGGAAATATGCCTCTCGGACATTTGATCTATTTATAAGGCGCTTAACCTCGGCTGACCAGAGCCGAGCCCGCGGGTCTCCAGTCTGACTAATGCACTCCTTGAGCTCTCTGTCCCAACCTCGTGTGAGATCTTCAATTCCGACCACGTCGGGATAAAGCCATCTGTTGCCATTCGGCCCGCGCTTATTGGAGGACCGATGCTCATCGATTCGCATAAGATCTACGGAGAATTCTGTTGCAAGATAATCACCCAATAGCGGGTAGAGACTGTGCTCCGAAACTATTTCGCCATCCGATTTAAGCGATTCTAAGTTTGCAAGCGGCAATATTGCGTCCAATGACGCCGCGTTAGCCTCGGCGACTTCCGTCTCAGGGCTCTTATCTGACCAATAGAAATCGCGGGGACGCCCCTCCGTAACACGAACCTGCGGATACTTCCTCTGAATAGCTGGACGAAGGGCACTGATCTCTGCAACGATCTGCTGGATCAGATCCGCATCCGAATGCAAGGCGGCACTCTTCGCCTTCTTGGCTTCGCACACATCAGGAAATCGCTCGAAAATTAATTCAGCCAGCTCGCGCGCCTTCAGACGCCGATCAGGGAACTCTTTAAGTATTTCCGGAACTGTTTTGGTGAGCTGAAGAGTGGGGCCAGACATATTAGCTAGTCGTAGGTCTCGTCGTTTGGATGTAGCTCCGAGCGTGCCATGCTCACGCTCGGAATCACAGGGTCATTCGCGCTATCGGTAGTCAGTTACAGCTCGTAAGGGCAGCTTGATCGCTTCCCAAGCCAAACAGCCCTGGGTAATGTTCGCGGATGAACCACAACCCCTTCCATCCAGAGGATCAAGCACGGTCGAAGATCGATCGGCAGTTGATAGCGAGCGGGTGGCTTGTGCAATCGCGATCGGAGATGAACCTCGGTGCAGGTCAGGGCGTCGCCGTCCGCGAGTTCCAGACGGCTTCCGGCCCCGTTGACTATGCCCTGTTTGTTGGCCGGCGGCTTTGCGGCGTTGTCGAAGCCAAGGCCGAGGGGGCGACGCTGTCCGGGTTCTCGGATCAAGCTGCCCGCTACATCCACGACATGCCGGGGCATCTCATCCGCGAGGAAAGCCAAGTCCGTTTCGAATACGTCGCCTCCGGGACCGAGATCCTGTTTCGGGATCACGCCGACCCTGACGCTTCATCGCGCCGCGTCTTCGCCTTTCACAGGCCTGAGACGCTCGGGCTCTGGTTACGCGAAGCGAAGACCATCCGCGCGCGCCTCCAGCACATGCCGGAGTTGGTCAAAGATGGCCTGCGCGACTGTCAGATCGACGCGGTGACCAGCCTTGAGGACTCCCTTGCGACGAACCAGCCCCGCGCCCTGGTTCAGATGGCGACAGGCGCGGGCAAGACCTTTGCGGCTGCGACATTGAGCTATCGCTTGCTTGCACATGCAGGCTTCAAGCGCATTCTCTTCCTGGCCGACCGAGCTAATCTCGTCCGTCAGGCGCGGGACGAGTATCTCGCCTATAGGCCCCCCGGCACCGGGCGCTCCTTCTCCGAAATCTACAATGTCCAGAAGCTGGGCTCGGCCGGCCTCGACAACAATGCGCAGGTGGTCGTCTCCACCATCCAGCGGGTCTATGCGGCGCTGACCGGAAGCGAACTCGCCGAAGAGGACGAAGAAGCATCCGCCTTCGAAGCTGTGGGAAGAGAACAGGAGCGCCTCGTCTCCTACAATCCTGCGATGCCGATCGAGAGTTTCGACCTCGTCATCACCGACGAATGCCATCGCTCGATCTACGGCACCTGGCGGCAGGTGCTCGAATATTTCGACGGCTTCGTCGTTGGGCTGACGGCCACGCCTTCGCTTCATACGCTCGGCTTCTTCGGCCGAAATCTGGTGGCGCAATATCCTTATGAGCGCTCGGTCGCCGACGGCGTCAACGTCGACTTCGAAATCTTCCGCATTCGAACGGAGATCGGCGAGCGGGGATCTGTCGTCGAAGCCGGATATGATCTCCCCGTGCGCGATAAGCGCACGCGGGCCGAGCGCTACGAGACGCTGACGGAGGATTTCGCCTATACGGCGCGCCAGCTCGATCGCACGGTCGTCGTGCCGAACCAGATCCGCACCGTGCTGGAAACGTTTCGGGATTCCTTGTTCAGCGAACTATTCCCCGATCGAAAGGACGTGCCGAAAACCCTGATCTTCGCCAAGGATGATCACCACGCCGAGGAAATCGTCGCACTCGTTCGTGAGGTCTTCAGCAAGGGCGACGATTTTGCCAAGAAGATCACTTACAAGATCGACAGAGCTGATCCCGAGCAGCTGATCCGAGCGTTTCGCAACGACTACAACCCGCGTATAGCAGTGACGGTCGACATGATCGCGACCGGCACCGACGTGAAGCCGATCGAGGTGCTGATCTTCCTGCGCGATGTCCGATCCGAGCTCTATTTCGAGCAGATGAAGGGCCGCGGAGCGCGAACGATCAACCCAGAAAAGCTGCGCCAGGTCACACCCGATGCGAGAGCGAAGACCCGCTTCGTGCTGATCGACGCGGTTGGTGTCTCCGAGAGCCTTAAGACCATTGCGGAGCCGCTCGAACGCAGGCGCTCGGTCTCCTTCGACAAGCTGATCGACGAGATCGCGGCCGGCCGGCGCGACGACGATTCCTTCGCAACCTTAGCCGCCCGCTTGTCCTCGCTGAATCGGCGTGTCAGCGAGAGAGACCACGCCGCAATCGTTGCGGCGACAGGCGGCCTGAGTCTGACGGATCTCGCCGGTCGCATGCTTGACGCGATCGATCCGGACACGCTGGCTCATCTCACCAAGGAAGCCACGGATCAGGAGCGGCAGGATCTTCGCTACGTGGCTAACGATCGCGCGGCCATGCTGTTTGACGATCCGAAGTTGCGCAATCTCCTGAAGGAAGCGAAGGCTGCCGCCGATATCCGCATCGACACAGTTTCGGTGGATTCCATCGTTTCCTCCGGCTGGGACGAGCAGCGGGCCAGCGACGCGGTCGCTCGCTTTCGGCAATTCCTGGAGGAGAAGAGCGACGCGCTGATCGCGCTTAAGATCCTCTACCATCGCCCATACGCCCAGAAGCGCCTGAGCTATGAGGCGGTGAACGAACTGCGCGATGCACTGAGGCGTCCGCCTTGGCTGCTGGAACCGGTCGACATCTGGCGGGCCTACAAGCGCCTTGACGCAGACGCCGTTCGGGGCAATGCGGCGGGAACGCTGGCAGACATCGTTATGCTCGTGCGTTATGCCCTCGGCGAAACGCAATCGCTCGAACCGCTCTCGTCTCTCGTCGCCGGCCGCTTCAATCTCTGGCTTGGCCGCGAAGCGAAGGCAGGACGCAGCTATAGTGAGGAGCAGCGGGCCTGGCTTTCCGCAATTCGCGACCATCTGGCGGTCAACATCGAGATCCGGCCGGAGGATGTGATGGAGGCGCCGGAATTTGCCGCTCGCGGGGGGCTCATCCGCGCGCGCGCGCTGTTCGGCGCGGGGTTGCCTAGCCTGCTCTATGAACTGACGGAAGTGCTGGTCGCGTAATGGACCCAATGGAAGTCGAGGCGCATCCCCACCTCGCGGCGGATGGGGCGTCGGGCCTGCCCACCGGTTGGTGCTGGACAGATCTCCGAACGGTCCTGCCGTTGAACTACGGAAAAGCACTCCCTGAACGATCGCGCAGTTCGTGCGGAAGCTTTCCGGTAATAGGCTCTAGCGGGGTCGTGGGGTCGCATGAGGAAGCCCTTGCCCCCGCGCGTTGTATCATTGTGGGAAGAAAGGGTTCGGCAGGGTCCGTTTTTATCTCCGAAAGGCCATCATGGCCCATCGACACAGCATACTACACAGCCGGAACACCCGCAGTTCATTTACGCTATGGATATTGGTATCTTACGTATAGAAAACTTGAACAACTAGATCAATCGACAGCGATCCCAAGTCTAAGTCGAGACATATACGATGTGCAGAAAATTCCCGTTCCTCCTCTCGCCGAACAGCGCCGGATAGCCGAGCGGATCGATGCCTTGTTTGCCGAGATCGCAGAAGGGGAAGCGAGCCTGCACGAAGCCAAAATCGGGCTGGAGGTCTTGCGGCGTTCGCTGCTGAAGGCCGCCGTGACAGGAGAGCTGACTCGCGAATGGCGCGAAACGAACATGCCAGCTGAAACGGGTCGCGATCTCCTTAAGCAGATCAGGGCGGAACGGTCTGCCGGAAAATTGAAGAGCGCGCGACGCAAGCGCGCGATGAATGCTCGGCCGCTCGAAGTGCTGGATCTGCCAGAATTACCTAGTAATTGGGCATGGAGCACTATCCGAGACATCGCAGATGTCATAGGCGGACTTACGAAGAACCCTGCCCGCGAGAAGATGTCGGATCGAGCTCCCTACTTGAGAGTTGCAAACGTTCAGGCAGGCAGCCTCGATCTTTCAGAAATGAAAAAGATCGGCGTCACCTCTGATGATCGAAAGCGAGCCTCTCTACGGCGCGATGACCTTCTGATTGTTGAGGGAAATGGCAGTATTGATCAAATCGGCCGATGCGCGCTTTGGCGCGAGGAGATCCAGGGTTGCGTGCACCAGAACCACATCATCAAGGCCCGTTTTGTTCGGCAACCGCTATCCGAGTGGTCTCTCAACTGGCTTCTGGCTCCACATGGACGCCAGGCAATTCAAGCAGTTGCCGCATCAACGTCAGGACTTCATACGCTGAGCATCAGCAAGATCGAGGCGTTGCCCGTCCCTGTCGGACCACTTTCAGAAATCGCTCTAATCCTGCGTGTGATCAAGGATTCACTCGATGTCATAGACGAAACGCTAGAATCAATTGGATCAGAGGAGACGAACGCTGCACGCCTTCGTCAGGCCGTCTTGAAGTTTGCCTTCGAAGGCAAGCTCTTGCCCCAAAACCCTAACGACGAGCCGGCTTCCACGCTTCTCGACCGCATCACGCGCGATCACCCAAAACCCTCCACATGGCGGCGCGGACGCAAATCCAAGACCGGAGCCAAGCGAAAAGCATGACGCGCCACACCATCGAGGCTTCCGAGAAGCCGATCCTCGACATCTTCTGCGACAAGTATCTTTTTCGCATCCCCTCCTACCAGCGTCCTTATGCCTGGACGACCGAGCAGGCGAGCGAGCTCTTGGATGACATCCGCACCGCCTGCGGCCATAGCGGCGCCGTCGCCGACGCCAGCCCCTATTTTCTCGGCAGCATCGTCTTGATAAAGGATCCGCAGGACCCGGAAGCGGATGTTGTCGACGGGCAGCAGCGGCTAACGACGCTGACAATCCTGCTCGCCGTGCTGCGCGATCTTTCCGACTCGAAGATCGGGGCGGCCATACACGGCTATGTCTGCCAGGCCGGCGACCCGATCAAAGATACGGCGGACGTCTTCCGACTTACGACGGGCAAGCGTCACGTAGACTTCTTTCGGAAATCGATCCAGACGATCGGCGCCACGAACGGCTTGCCAGACTGGCGGCAATTCAAGGATGCCCCGGCCCGGATGGTCGAGAACGCCGCGTTCTTGCGGGAGAAGCTGCAGGCCCTGTCGGAGGATGAGCGGCGTCGGCTGACTATGTATCTCGCGCAGCGATGCTATCTGGTCGTCGTCTCAGCCTCGGACCCGGAATCGGCCTTCCGAGTATTTTCCGTCATGAATTCCCGCGGCCTCGATCTATCCCCGTCCGACATCTTCAAGGCAGAAATTATCGGCGCGCTGTCGCCCCACCTGCAGGATGCCTATACGCAGAAGTGGGAGGATCTGGAGGATGCGCTAGGGCGCCTGCGCTTCGCCGAGCTCTTCGGTCACATCCGAACGATTCATCGCAAACAGAAGATGCAGGGGACCCTTATCGCCGAGTTCCACGAACACGTGCATACCCGTCTGCAGCCGGCAAACTTCATCGACGATGAACTCACCCCCTATGCCGACGCCTACGAAGAGATTACCGACCGGGCATTTCAAAGCTACAAGAATGCCGATGCAATCAATCGCCAGCTCACCCACCTCTCCAGGCTCGACAACTTCGATTGGCAGCCTGCAGCGATTGAGGTCGTCGCCCGCCAGCGCAGTGATCCCGACTTCATCCTGCGTTTCCTCTGCGATCTCGAACGTCTCGCCTATGGCATGTTCCTCATGCGCAGCGACGCCTCTGAGCGCATTCGCCGCTATGGCCGACTGCTCACCGCGATCCAGGCCGGCGAAGATGTCTTCGCCGATGCTTCGCCGCTACAATTGACGAACGACGATAAGCGCGCTGTTCGCGCAGCGCTTTCTGGCGACATCTATACGGTGACGCGGATCAGGCTCCCGCTACTTTTGCGCCTGGACGAACTACTGTCCGGCGGCAGCGCCGTCTACGACACGCCCATTATCAGCGTCGAGCACGTCCTGCCGCAGAACCCGCGGACAGGGAGTCAATGGCTTCAAGACTTTCCGGACGAAGACGAACGGGCGAGATGGGTCCATAAGCTTGCGAACCTAGTGCTATTGACCCATCGTAAGAACTCGCAGGCAAGCAACTATGATTTCGCTGAAAAGAAGCAGAAATATTTTTCAACAAAATCAGGTATTGCTAATTTTGCATTGACCAGCACTGTGCTCTCCGAGAGCGCTTGGACAAAAGGCACACTTCAGAAGCGTCAGACCGATCTAACCGATGCGATTGAAACACTTTGGCGCTTGAAATAAGTCTCGAAAATGAAATCTCAATCGATCGTTGCCAAGGTCTGGGGCTTTGCGCATGTGCTGCGCGATCAAGGCATTTCATACCAAGCCTATATCAGCCAAATCTCCTATCTGCTCTTCCTCAAGATGGATGACGAGCGGGTGAGCCTGATCGGCGAGGCCTCGATGCTTCCTGACGGCTATCGATGGTTGGACATCAGAGATCTGTCGGGCGAGCAGCTTGGCATCGCCTATACAAAGCTGCTGGAGAAGCTTTCCAAGCAGAGCGGCATTATTGGCACGATCTTTCTCAAAGCGCAGAACGAGATCCAGGACCCGGCCAAGCTAAAGCGTCTTGTCGGCCTGATTGATGGCGAGACGTGGCTCGGCCTCTCAGTCGATGTCAAAGGCGACATCTATGAAGGCCTCCTTGCTCGCAACGCCGAGGACGTGAAATCTGGCGCTGGCCAATACTTTACACCGCGAGCGGTAATCGACGCCATGGTTGAGGTCGTCGATCCGGCGCCTACTAAGACGATTCATGATCCTGCCTGCGGGACGGGTGGCTTCCTCCTCGCTGCCTGGGAGCACATGAAACGGCGCCCTGAGGCGCGAAACAAGGCGGTTTATTCTAAGCTAAAGGACAAGTTCTCGGGTATCGACATCGTGCCGGAGGTCGTGCGCCTGGCAGCGATGAACCTCTATCTTCATGGCATCACCGGCGTCGACTCGATTGTCGAGCAGAAGGACGCGCTGCTCGGAGCAGGCGTCAAAACTTACGACATCGTTCTCGCCAATCCGCCCTTTGGCAAGAAGCAAAGCTTTCGGATTATCGGTGCGGATGGCGAGATCGACACCGAGCGCGAGGATTATGATCGGCCGGACTTCTTCGTCACGACGTCTAACAAGCAGCTCAACTTCCTCCAGCACATCATGTCCGTGCTCGCGCCAGACGGGAGAGCCGCGGTGGTTTTGCCGGACAACGTGCTGTTCGAAGGCGGTGCCGGCGAGACCGTTCGGCACAGGCTCCCGAAGAGCTTCGACTTTCACACGCTTCTGCGCCTGCCGACCGGCATCTTCTATAAGCAGGGCGTGAAGGCGAACGTCCTGTTCTTCGACAAGAAGCCTCCATCGGACGCCGCCGCAACGGAGGTGCTCTGGGTCTACGACCTGCGCACCAACAAGCGCTTTACACTGAAAGAGCGTCCGCTTACCCGCGTCGACCTCGACGACTTCGTCACAAGATACCAGTCCGAGAATCGGCATAATCGTCACGAGAGTGAACGCCTCAAAGCTTATCCGGTTGAGACCCTTCTCGCGCGCGATAAGGTCAATCTTGACCTGTTCTGGCTCAAGGACGACTCTCTCGAAGATCCCGCTCTCCTGCCGCCGCCGGACGAAGTGGCGGCCGAGGTCGTCGACAGCCTTGAACGAGCGCTGGAGAAGTTTCGCGGGGTGGCGAAGGCGCTCGGCGTATCAGAACCTCAGTAGCTATGGAGACAAATGGTCCTTCAGCGGCGAAATCATGCGGCACGTGAGCGGCGCGCTTAGCCGGTGCTTATTTCTGCGCGCGCGCATCCCTTTGATATGAGAGCCGCGCGCCCAGAAGGCGCCGACCATGCCATGGCAGGATGCAGACGGCCCCGC
>NZ_PKMZ01000022.1:0-2500 GCF_002893625.1 Mangrovicella endophytica
CTCGATGAGCCGGCTGGCTGCGGGGGCTGCCGCGCCTCGGCTTTGCCCTCGCCGCTTGGCTGCGGTGTTTTTTCCGATGGCCTCGATACGATCGTGTCTTTTCCGGCGTGCTTGCGCACAGGCCGGGTCGCCCGAAGCCAAAGGGGGAGCCGTGGTGATCGTGGCAGGATCGCACGGGCGACAGAGCGCCGCGGTGTGTTCGCGCGGGGTCGCGCCGGGTCCTGGCTTGTGTCCGGATACGACAAAGCCCCGCTGGCGGGGAGCCGAGCGGGGCTTTGTCGTGTCGTTGGTGTGGAGAAGATTGGGCTTGGAATTGGCAGACCTGGCAGCGACCGACTTTCCCGCGTCTTGAGACGAAGTATCATGGGCGCTGGGGCGTTTCACGGCCGAGTTCGGAATGGGATCGGGTGCGGCCGCCCCGCTAAAACCACCAGGTCGGCCAATTCCAAGATGAGAAGCTGGATTTCAGCGCGATCGCAAAGCGATCGTAGCCGGCGCGACTGTACAGCAGCCGTCGCCTATGAAGAGCTGAGCGTCTTTGGGCTTTGTCTGCCAGCGCCTGGCGAGCTGCCTTTCAGAGAAAGGCGCCCCGTAGCGCGCTAGCGCGTCGCGCCGTATGGCGCGGCCCTCCGCAGACGATCCGTTCGTGACGGATCGGCGCGAGGAGCGATCAAAGCTCAATGTTCATCCCGCAGCGACGGCGAAGCCGTCGTCGGCAGGCGATGAACATTGGCGAATGAGAACGATCAAGCCAATCGAGCGATTAGTACCGGTAAGCTTCAAGCATTACTGCTCGTCCACACCCGGCCTATCAACGTGGTCGTCTACCACGGCTCTGATAGGGAGCACTCGTTTTGAGGTTAGTTTCCCGCTTAGATGCCTTCAGCGGTTATCTAGTCCGTACATAGCTACCCTGCACTGCGGCTGGCGCCACAACAGGTCCACCAGAGGTACGTCCATCCCGGTCCTCTCGTACTAGGGACAGATCCTCTCAATACTCCTACACCCACGGCAGATAGGGACCGAACTGTCTCACGACGTTCTGAACCCAACTCACGTACCGCTTTAAATGGCGAACAGCCATACCCTTGGGACCTGCTCCAGCCCCAGGATGCGATGAGTCGACATCGAGGTGCCAAACAACCCCGTCGATATGGACTCTTGGGGGTCATCAGCCTGTTATCCCCGGCGTACCTTTTATCCGTTGAGCGATGGCCCTTCCACGCGGGACCACCGGATCACTATGACCGACTTTCGTCTCTGCTCGACTTGTCTGTCTCGCAGTCAGGCGGGCTTATGCCATTGCACTCGACGACCGATTTCCGACCGGTCTGAGCCCACCATCGCGCGCCTCCGTTACTCTTTGGGAGGCGACCGCCCCAGTCAAACTACCCACCATACACTGTCCCGGATCCGGATGACGGACCGCGGTTAGACATCCATGACGATAAGGGTGGTATTTCAAGGATGGCTCCACGCGAGCTGGCGCCCACGCTTCAAAGCCTACCACCTATCCTACACATGCCGACACGAATGCCAGTGTAAAGCTATAGTAAAGGTGCACGGGGTCTTTCCGTCTGACCGCAGGAACCCCGCATCTTCACGGGGAATTCAATTTCACTGAGTCTCTGCTGGAGACAGCGGGGAAGTCGTTACGCCATTCGTGCAGGTCGGAACTTACCCGACAAGGAATTTCGCTACCTTAGGACCGTTATAGTTACGGCCGCCGTTTACTGGGGCTTCGATTCAGAGCTTGCACCCCTCCTCTTAACCTTCCAGCACCGGGCAGGCGTCAGACCCTATACGTCGTCTTGCGACTTCGCAGAGCCCTGTGTTTTTGGTAAACAGTCGCTACCCCCTGGTCTGTGCCACCCCATCTGGCTTGCGCCAAAAAGGGTCACGCTTCTTCCGAAGTTACGCGTGCAATTTGCCGAGTTCCTTCAGCAGAGTTCTCTCAAGCGCCTTGGTATTCTCTACCAGTCCACCTGTGTCGGTTTCGGGTACGGTCTATACGGTGGGGCTATTTCCTGGGACCCCTTCGCCGCCAAACCAATCCGATAAGGTTTGACAACACACAGGATCCGTCACTCACCACCAGGCCCACGATTATTAACGTGGTTCCCATCGACTACGCCTTTCGGCCTCGCCTTAGGGGCCGGCTAACCCTGCTCAGATTAACTTTAAGCAGGAACCCTTGGACTTTCGGCGAGGGTGTCTCTCACACCCTTTATCGTTACTCATGTCAGCATTCGCACTTCCCATACCTCCACCGCCTCTCACGAGTACGGCTTCAACGGCCTAGGGAACGCTCCGCTACCGCTCTGTGAACCGAAGTTCATCAGAACCCACAGCTTCGGTGTATGGCTTGAGCCCCGGTACATTTTCGGCGCAAAGACCCTTATTTAGACCAGTGAGCTGTTACGCTTTCTTTAAATGATGGCTGCTTCTAAGCCAACATCCTGGTTGTTTTGGGATCCTCACATCCTTTCCCACTTAGCCA
>NZ_PKMZ01000023.1 GCF_002893625.1 Mangrovicella endophytica
CATAGGTCTGGAAGCTGCCGTCGGCGTTCCGGTACTTGGCCAGGATGTCGTTGACGGTCTTGAAGTTGGCGTCGATCTTTTCTGACAGGGTTTTGTCGGAGCGCTCGGTGAGCGGACGCAGCAGCTCGACGATCTTCTGGGCCCCTTCGATATTGGCCTGGAAGTCCCAGAGGTCGGTATGGCTGTAGCGGTCTTCCTCGCCGCTGATCTTGCTGGCCGCGACCTCCTCGATGAGAACGGCGGCGCCGCCGATCATCGCCTTCGGCGGAATGGTGAGACCCTTGATGCGCGCCTCGAGGTCGACGGTATCGGCCTTGAGCTTGTCGGCGAAGGGTGCGGCGCCTTCGGTCGTGTTCTTGGCGAAGAGCAGGTATTCGAGGCGATGGAAGCCGGTGAAGTCCTCGCTCTCCTCGGCCTTCTCGTGGTCGTCGGCGCGTGAGTCGATGGAGGCGTCGAGATCGCTGAAGAGCTCGGCGACAGGCTCGATCCGTTCATAGGAGACGCGGCTCGGCGCATAGAGCGACTTCGCCTTGTCCAGATCGCCGGCCTTGGCCGCGTCCGCAAAGGCGGCGGCGTCCTTCACCAGCTTCTGGGTCTCCTCCAGGATGTACATCTTGTAGTTCGTCAGCGGCTCGACGAGTTCCATCGGCGACACCGGCTCGGGCGCAGCCTGAAGCGCTGTGGCCGGCAGCAGGAACGTGCCGGCAAGGAGAAGGCGGCGGAGGATCATGGACGTTTCCCTCTTAAGTGCTGGGTTGATGTCGGGGCTGCATGACGATCAGGCGCCGCGGAAGAGGCCGGCGCCGAGGGGCTCGTGTGGGCCGCGCGAGCCCGGCAGGACAAAGTAGTACCCGCCGCCGATGGGCTTGATGTACTCCTCCAGCGGCTCGCCGTTCAGGCGGTTCTGGACGGCGACGAAGCCGTCGTCGAGGCTCGCTTGGAAGGCGATGAACAGGAGCCCCATGTCCATCTGCCCGGACTCGGTGATACCGCGCGAGTAATTGTAGGGCCGGCGCAGGATCAGGTTCTTCTCGGTCTCGGGGCGGCGCGGATTGGCGAGCCGCATGTGCGATTCGTGCGGGATCACCTTGCCATCCGGATCCGCCGCATAGTCCGGCAGGTCGAACTCGTTCTTCTGGCCGAGCGGCGCCCCCTTTTCCTTGTCGCGGCCGAAGACGCGCTCCTGCTCGCGCAGCGAGGTGCGGTCCCAGCGCTCCACGAAATGGCGGATGACGCGCACCACCTGGTAGCTGCCGCCAGCTGCCCAATCCGGCTCGCCTGAATTCGGCTGCACCCAGACAATGCGGTTCATCGCCGCCGCGTCCGAAGAGTTCGGATTGGCCGTGCCGTCCTTGAAGCCGAAGAGGTTGCGTTCGGTGCGCTGATGGCCGTCGGTCGGGGCATCCGGGATGACGAAGCCGTTCTGCTGCCAGCGCACCATCAGGAGGCCCGGCAGCTTGCGCACGATATCGCGCAGCGCGTGGATGTTGGTCTCGGCGGTGTTGGCGCAAAACTGCAGAAGCAGGTCGCCATGGCTGATCTTAGCGTCGATGGCGTCGTTCGGGAATCGATCCATCGGCCGGAGCTGGCGCGGCTTCAGCCTCTCCAGCCCGTAGCGGTTCTCGGCAAAGACCGATGAGCCGAGCGCAACCGTCACGGTGAGATTGTCGGGCGTGACCACCGGCCCGAGGATGCCGGAATCCTCTGGCGGGAAGCCGGCGTCCCGCGCGGGGATCGGCCCACCGGCGGTCAGGAAGGCGATCCGCTCCGTCAGCGTCTCGAACAGGCGCTGCAGGTCTGCCGGGTTGGTGGCCAGGATATTGAAGGCGACGAGCAGCAGCGATGCGTGCCGGCGCGTCGTGACGCCAGCCTGGTGCTCGCCATGAAAGGGATAGGCGCCGAGCCGACTGTCGGTCGTATCGGGCAGCGGCGGCTCGGCACGGTCGGCGTCCGCGCGGGCGGACAGGGCGCCGGCCATCGAGGCCGCTGCGGCGCCGCCCATGAGGCCGATGCCGCCGAGGAGACGGCGGCGCGAGGGTGAGGCGGGGGCGTTCGGATCGAGAGGCTTCGCGGGTCGGGTCATGGTGGTTCTTCTCAGCTCACCCCAAGGGCTCCGGTGAGATTGGCGAGGTCTTCGGCAAGGGTGGTGATGGGACCCTGGAGCGCCACGCGGTCCTCCTGGGTCAGCTTGTCATAGGTCTGGAAGCTGCCGTCGGCGTTCCGGTACTTGGCCAGGATGTCGTTGACGGTCTTGAAGTTGGCGTCGA
>NZ_PKMZ01000024.1 GCF_002893625.1 Mangrovicella endophytica
GGCACCCTCTCCGGCACGCCGACCGCTGTCGGCACCTTCAACTTCACCGTCACGGCGACCGACGCCAACAGCTTCACCGGAGCTCAGGCCTACAGCCTGCAGGTCGATCCGAAACCCGTCACCTTCTCGCCAGCGTCGGGTGCCTTGCCGAGTGCGATTGTCGGCACGGCGTACAGCCAGACCGTCACTGCCGCCAATGGCACGTTGACGAGCGCGACCGGCCTGCCGAGCGGCCTCAGCTTCGACCCGTCGACCGGCCTCATCTCCGGCACGCCCATCTCTGCCGGTAGCGCCAACATCACCATCACCGCGACTGATGCGGGGAACGCCCCCGCTACGGTGAACTACACGCTCACCGTCAACGCCGCGCCGGTCGTGCTTTCGCCGACACCGGGCGCCCTGCCGAATGCCGCCGTGGGCGTCGCCTACGACCAGAGCATCACCATCACCAACGGCACCGCCACCCAACTCACCTCATACGGAAACCCACCTTACTGGGGGCTAACTGCCGAACTGAGCGCCAATGTCGTCCGGGTTCATGGGACGCCGCTGCAAAAAGGGCCCTTTCCCTACCCGCTCGCTTTCAAAGTGAAGGACGGCAACAACGTCGAGACGACCGTTCAGTATTCGATCACCATCGACGCCGCTCAGCCTGTCGTCTTCTCGCCGGCCGCGGGCGCTCTGGCTAATGCCACCGTCGGTTCAGCCTATAGCCAGACGATCACCGTCACCGGTGGCACCATCGTCTCAACCGGCCTTCTTCCCGACGGCCTCACGATGGACTTCTCCACCGGCACCATCTCCGGCACGCCGACCACCGTCGAGAGCCGCAGCTTCAACGTCAACGTGATGGACGGCGCCAGCCACATCGTCTCGGCTCAGTACAGTATTGCCGTCGATGCGCAGCCCGTCACCTTCTCGCCGGTCGCCGGCTCTCTGCCGAACGCGACCGTCGGTTCAGCCTATAGCCAGACCATTACGGTCACCGGCGGCACCATCGTCTCAACCGGCGCATTGCCCGCCGGCCTGACCATGGACTTCTCGACCGGCACCATCTCCGGTACGCCGACATCCGTCGAAAGCCGCAGCTTCAACGTCAACGTTCAGGACGGCGGCGGCCAGATCGTTTCGGCCCAATATTCGCTGACAGTCGAAGCGGCGCTGCCCGTCTTTACGAACGTCACGCCCTCCTCGGGCCCCGTGGCAGGCGGCAATCTGGTCGTCATCAACGGCGCCAATTTGAGCTCGGTGATCGAGGTGAGCTTCGTCGGCTATCCTGCCGAGATCTTGCAACGCACCGACACGGCGATCACCGTCAAGGTCCCGCCGTCCAGCCAGGGCCAGAGCGCCTGGGTTCAGCTCATCAGCCCCTATAACAACCCGGTCATTTACGACGCCTACAAGTACGTGGCACCGCCGGCGATCTTCACACCGGCCGCGGGTGCTCTGCCCGACGCCACGCTGGGTCAACCCTACAGCCAGACCATCACCGTCACCGGTGGCATCGTGCTCGGTTACACCAACCTGCCTGCCGGCCTGTCGATGGACACCACCACCGGCATCCTCTCGGGCACACCGATGGTGATCGGAACCACCAGTTTCGACCTGCAGGTCCAGGACAATAATAATGAGGTCGTCTCGGCGACCTACTCGATCACCGTCAAGGCCAAGCCGGCTATCGTCTCGCCGGCGGCCGGGCGTCTGTCCGACGCCAAG
>NZ_PKMZ01000025.1 GCF_002893625.1 Mangrovicella endophytica
ACACCGCCCGCCAGCCCTTCGAGTGATCCCGGTGATCATTCGCGCCCATCCGAATGGGCCGGCGGTGACACGGAGGATAGGGGCAGGCGACAAGGGCGGGGATAAGGTTTTCGGCCGCGCACTCTCCGCCACCTCAGTGGCGTCGCCATTGCCGGGGCTCGACTGCCCCGCAGCCGCGATATAATCGCCTACGGAGCAACCGCTGCCACGACATCGACCTCCATCACCATGCCCGGCCAGGCCAAGCCCTGCACCACGAGGAAGGTATGCGGCGTCGCAGGCGCACCCTTCATGGCCTCGGCGCGGCACTTGCCGATCACCTTCGCCATTCCGGGCTGGGTGACGTAGGTCGTCGCCTTGACGATGTCCGTCACCGCCGCTCCCTGCGCCTTTAGCGATTTCTCGATCTTCTCCCACGCGTATTTGCACTGCGCCGCAATATCGCCGGGGTAGCGGATCTCTCCCGTCTTCTCGTCCTCCGACCCTTGGCCGGAGAGATAGATAAAGCGGGCCGGAGTCCGAACCGTCGTCGCGTCCGCAAAGAAGCCGCTGTTCCAGTTGCCGTAGTCGACGGTCTTGCGCTCGAACCCGTCCTCCGCTCGGCACAGGCTTGTCAGGGTCAACAGGGCAAAGGTGGTGGCGAGTATGCGCTTCATGATTGTCCTTTCCGCCAACCTCATGGCGTTGGCTGCCGGAACAGACGCAAGCCTCGTGCCACGCGCCTCGCATAAACGGCTCCGGCGGGGCGTCATGATCGCGTGATCCACGTCTATCCTTTCAACGGCGGCGCGTAGCCGCCCGCTGACGGCAGCCAGAGCCCGACGAGGCCCTGTAGTCAGGCTGCCCCGCACCGCAGGTGATGGCGGATGCGCAACCCTCCGCACAGCGTTTCGGCAGCGTCTTGGCTGACGGTTCGGCTTTGTTGTTCCTGCGGGCTGGCGCGGGGGACACGGATCGGCCGGAGGATCCCGGCTGGCCAGCGGCGGTCGGTGCTGGCTGGCTCGTCCCTCACCCCTCCTCCTGAGCGTGTCGAGGACGGGGGCGGACGGTCAGGGGCCGCGGCGGTGCAACGCCTGGCGTCACCGTGCTCCTTCGCCTCTCGACGGGCTCGGGACGCTCAGGCTGAGGGTGACGGGCAGCGACTGCCCGGTCCGCTTCCCGATCGTGCCACGCCAGCGCGGGAATCCATGCTGGGGGTGTCGTTCCGCCGGAGCGGTCGACCGGCACAAGCCGATGACAGCCGGAGGCACTGCGCTGGCCGGTCGCCGCAACGATCCGAGGCTAGGCCTGTCCGAGGGCGCTGCTACGCGACAGCCCGCCGCGCTGATATGCCCCGTCACCTGTCTGGCGGACGTGTCCGACTGTCCGGCGGGCGACGCTGTCGGTGCCTTCGGGCGCGCCGCACCGCGGTCACCCTCGGCACCGGCTG
>NZ_PKMZ01000026.1 GCF_002893625.1 Mangrovicella endophytica
TATGCAGCTCTGCAATCCACCAGTGCAGGAGATCCCCAAAAATGACAACTGATACGCCCAGGGTTCCGTAGACACTCAAGACCCTCGTTGCGCGTAGCGCCGTTCAAACTCTACAGGGGACAGGTCGCCAGTTGAACCATGACGGCGTTGTGGGTTGTAGAACATCTCGATGTAGTCGAACACCTCGGCGCGTGCGGCGTCCTTGGTGGGGTAGATCCGCCGCCTGATCCGCTCGCGTTTGAGCAGACCAAAGAAGCTCTCCACCGGTGCGTTGTCATGGCAGTTGCCACGCCGACTCATGCTGCACACCAAGCCATGGGACGCCAGGAAACTGCGCCAGTCATCGCTGGTGTAGACAGACCCCTGGTCCGAATGAACCAGGCAACCAGCGCTGGGTTTGCGCCGCCACACCGCCGACAGCAAGGCCTGCACGACCAACTCGGTATCGGCTCGATCGCGCATCGCCCAGCCGACGACCTGCCTGGAAAACAGATCGATCACCACAGCCAGGTACATCCAGCCTTCATGCGTACGGATGAAGGTGAAGTCGCTCGCCCAGGCCGTGTCCGGCTCGGTCACGTCGAACTGTCGATCCAGCAGGTTGGCTGCCGCCTTGCACGGCGTTCCGCCATGGAAGCGCGGCTTGCGGCCATAGCCCACCTGGGCACGCAGTCCCTCGGTGCGCATCAATCGATGCACCCGATGGCGACTGCAACGCTCACCCAGATCGCGTAGATCCTTGGCAATCTTGCGATGCCCATAGACACTGCCGCTGGCCAACCAGTGGTGCTTGATCAGCCCCAGCAGGCGTTCGTCTTCCTTGGCGCGTTCACTGTCGGGCGACTTTAGCCACGCGTAGTATCCAGCCCGGTTCACCCGCAAAACCCGGCACATCGCGCACACCCTGAATTCTTCGCGGTGGACTTGCATGAAGAGGTACTTTGCCTTTACCCCTTGGCAAAGTACGCGGCGGCCTTTTTTAGGATGTCGCGCTCCTCCGTCACCCGGCGCAACTCGATCTTCAGCCGCCGGACTTCGGCGCTCTGGTCCGCCTCAGCGCGCTGTACTACGCCGGGCTTGCCGAACTTGCGCAGCCAAGCGTACAGGCTGTGCGTGGTGACACCCAGTCGCTCGGCGACCTCTGCCACCTTGAACCCACGATCGGTCACTTGCCGGACCGCCTCGAT
>NZ_PKMZ01000027.1 GCF_002893625.1 Mangrovicella endophytica
CTTACTCGACGATCGACGACACGATGCCGGCGCCGACGGTACGGCCGCCTTCGCGGATCGCGAAGCGCAGCTTCTCTTCCATCGCGATCGGCACGATCAGCGTCACGTCCATCGTCACGTTGTCGCCCGGCATCACCATCTCGGTGCCCTCAGGCAGCGTCACAACACCCGTCACGTCCGTCGTGCGGAAGTAGAACTGCGGACGGTAGTTGGTGAAGAACGGCGTATGACGGCCGCCCTCTTCCTTCGTCAGGATGTAGGCCTCGGCCTTGAACTTGGTGTGCGGCTTCACCGAACCCGGCTTGCACAGCACCTGGCCACGCTCCACGCCCTCGCGGTCGACGCCGCGGATCAGCGCGCCGATGTTGTCGCCGGCCTGGCCCTGATCGAGCAGCTTGCGGAACATCTCGACGCCCGTCACCGTCGTCTTCTTGTTGTCGCGGATGCCGACGATCTCGACTTCCTCGCCAACCTTCACGATGCCGCGCTCGACACGGCCCGTCACCACAGTGCCGCGGCCCGAGATCGAGAACACGTCCTCGATCGGCATCAGGAACGGCAGGTT
The DNA here is from genome assembly GCF_002893625.1 of Mangrovicella endophytica. Taxonomy (GTDB): domain Bacteria; phylum Pseudomonadota; class Alphaproteobacteria; order Rhizobiales; family Rhizobiaceae; genus Mangrovicella; species Mangrovicella endophytica. The sequence goes on from NZ_PKMZ01000027.1 coordinate 566, forward strand.
GATCGGACGCTCAGGCGTCGGGATATAGGCGTCGACCTGCGCCATCAGCTCGCGCACCGCGTTCTCGCCGATCTCCTTGTTGGAGTCCTCGAGTGCCGCCAGGGCCGAACCCTTCACGATCGGGATGTCGTCGCCCGGGAACTCGTAGCTGGACAGAAGCTCGCGCACCTCAAGCTCGACCAGCTCCAGGAGCTCGGCGTCGTCCACCTGGTCGACCTTGTTCAGGAACACCACCAGCGCCGGAACGCCGACCTGGCGGGCCAAGAGGATGTGCTCGCGCGTCTGCGGCATCGGGCCGTCGGCCGCCGAGCACACCAGGATCGCGCCGTCCATCTGCGCCGCGCCCGTGATCATGTTCTTCACATAGTCGGCATGGCCCGGGCAGTCGACGTGCGCGTAGTGACGCGCTTCCGTCTCGTACTCCACATGCGCCGTCGAGATCGTGATGCCGCGCGCCTTCTCCTCCGGCGCAGCGTCGATCTGGTCATACGCCTTGTACTCGCCAAAGTACTTCGTGATCGCCGCCGTCAGCGACGTCTTCCCATGGTCAACGTGACCAATCGTTCCAATGTTGACGTGCGGCTTCGTCCGCTCGAATTTACCCTTGGCCAT
>NZ_PKMZ01000028.1 GCF_002893625.1 Mangrovicella endophytica
CGACGCTGTCCACCACCGGCAGGCCGGTGTTGAGGCCGACGGTGAGGTCGGTGTCGCCTGGTGCCGAAGCACCGCCGCCGAGAAGGCCGCCAGCCGTATCGGTGACCGTGCCAAGCGGATCGGCGAGGGTGCCGCCGACCGTTTCGATCACCGGCGCGGCGACGCTGCCGACGGTGTCTGTTGCGGCGCCGACCACTGGAGCGACTACTGCGCCAGCGGTGTCGATGACGCCGCCGACGGTGTCGGTGCCAGCGCCAACCGCGGCGGGCACGTCCGCGCCGATGCCGAGGTCGATATCGCCAACCAGGCTTTCCACCGGATCGAGGCTGACGCCGGCATTGACGCCATCCACCACCGGCAGGCCGGTGTCGAGGCCGACGGTGAGGTCGGTGTCGCCAGGCGCCGGAGCGCCGCCGAGAAGGCCGCCGGCCGTATCGGTGACCGTGCCGAGCGGATCGGCAAGAGTACCGCCGACGGTATCAATCACCGGTGTGGCGACCGTGCTGGCCGTGTCCGTGACCCCGCCGACAACGCTGCCGACGGTGCCGGCTGCTGCGCCGAGCGTGTCGCCAGCGGTGTCGATGACGCCGCCGAGGACCGGAGCTGCGACCGAGCCAGCAGTGTCGAGCACCGAGCCAGCGGTATCGATAACGCTTCCGGTCGTGTCGATCGCGCCGCCGACGGTGTCGGTGCCAGCACCAACCGCGGCGGGCACGTCCGCGCCGATGCCGAGATCGATGTCGCCGACGAGGCTTTCAACGGGATCGAGGCTGACGCCCGCACCGACGCCGTCCACCACCGGCAGACCGGTGTCGAGGCCGACGGTGAGGTCGGTATCGCCGGGCGCCGAAGCGCCGCCGCCGAGAAGGCCGCCAGCCGTATCGGTGGCGCCGCCGACAATGCTGCCGACGGTGCCGGCTGCTGCGCCGAGCGTATCACCAGCGGTGTCGATGACGCCGCCGAGGACCGGAGCTGCGACCGAG
>NZ_PKMZ01000029.1 GCF_002893625.1 Mangrovicella endophytica
CGACGCTGTCCACCACCGGCAGGCCGGTGTTGAGGCCGACGGTGAGGTCGGTGTCGCCTGGTGCCGAAGCACCGCCGCCGAGGAGACCACCGGCCGTGTCCGTGACACCACCGACAATGCTGCCGGTCGTGTCGGCTGCTGCGCCGAGCGTATCACCCGCCGCATCGATGACCCTACCGACCACCGGAGCTGCGACCGAGCCAGCCGTGTCGAGCGCCGAGCCAGCCGTATCAACGACGCCACCAACAACGCTTCCGGTCGTGTCGATGACGCCGCCAACGATGTCGGTGACAGCGCCAACCGCAGCGGGCACGTCCGCACCGATGCCGAGGTCGATGTCCCCGACGAGGCTTTCCACCGGATCGAGGCTGACGCCCGCGCCGACGCCGTCCAGCACCGGCAGGCCGGTGTGGAGGTCGAGCGTTAGATCGGTGTCGCCAGGCGCCGAAGCACCGCCGCCGAGAAGGCCGCCAGCCGTGTCCGTGACCGTGCCGAGCGGATCGGCAAGAGTACCGCCGACGGTATCGATCACCGCGCTGCCGGCTGCTGCGCCGAGCGTATCACCAGCGGTGTCGATGACGCCGCCGAACACCGGAGCTGCCACCGAGCCAGCCGTGTCGAGCGCCGAGCCAGCCGTATCAACGACGCCACCAACAACGCTGCCGGTCGTGTCGATCACGCCGCCAACGGTGTCGGTGCCAGCGCCGACCGCAGCCGGGACATCCGCGCCGATGCCGAGGTCGATATCGCCGACGAGGCTTTCCACAGGATCGAGGCTCACGCCGGCACCGACGCCGCCCACCACCGGCAGGCCGGTGTCGAGGTCGAGCGTCAGGTCAGTGTCGCCCGGCACTGAGGCACCGCCGCCGAGAAGGCCGCCAGCCGTGTCCGTGACCGTGCCGAGCGGATCGGCGAGGGTGCTGCCGACGGTATCGATCACCGGCGTGGCAATCGTGCCGGCCGTATCCGTAGCGCCGCCGATGATGCCGCCGGCGGTGCCGGCTGCCGCGCCAAGCGTGTCGCCAGCCGTGTCGATGACACCGCCGACCACCGGAGCTGCCACCGAGCCAGCCGTATCAACCACGCCGCCGACAACGCTGCCGGTCGTGTCGATCGCACCTCCGACGGTGTCGGTGACAGCGCCGACCGCAGCCGGGACATCCGCGCCGACGCCGAGGTCGATGTCGCCAACGAGGCTTTCCACAGGATCGAGGCTCACGCCGGCACCGACGCCGCCCACCACCGGCAGGCCGGTGTTGAGGTCGAGCGTCAGGTCGCTATCGCCGGGCGCCGAAGCGCCGCCGCCGAGAAGGCCGCCAGCCGTGTCCGTGACCGTGCCGAGCGGATCGGCAAGAGTACCGCCGACGGTATCGATCACCG
>NZ_PKMZ01000030.1 GCF_002893625.1 Mangrovicella endophytica
TTCGGATGGGCGCGAATGATCACCGGGATCACTCGAAGGGCTGGCGGGCGGTGTCTGCGCCAGAGCCCCTTCCGGAGGGGTTCCGGCCCGGACGCCCGTTAGGCTCCGTCGGCCCGTCCCCCACTACGAGGGGACTACGGATCGGTCCGTTTAACCGGGGCAACTCGGGAAGCGCCGGCAGCCGCCCAAGGGGTCTCCGCCAGCGAGCAGCGCAAGCTGCGAAGCTTAAGGGCGGGGCCAAAGCTCCGTCCCCGCCAGCGAGCAGCGTGAGCTGCGAAGGTTAAAGGCGGGGCAGAGACCCCGTCCCCGCCAGCAACGAGCCGAAAGGCGAGGCGCTTAAGGGCGGGATCAGGGTGAAGACGGGTGCCAAATCCCGTGCGGAGCGCCGGAGGCGAGCCGACATATCCATAACTCGGAGGGTTTGCCTCCGGCGCTTCGCCGCTCATCACGCCACTCCGCAGCGCCACGGCCTGCGGGAGCGTCTTGTCGCGCCCGCCCCGGGCAGCGCCGCCAGCTATGGCGAGCTGGTGAAAAAGGGTTTTAAGACCAGTCGCCCGACGCAGAACCGGGCGGGCGTAACGGGCTGGACGGTGACGAAGGGAGACCAGGCCTACTTCTGTCTGGCGGACGTGTCCGAAGGACCTGCGGGCGAAGCTGTCGGTGCCTCCGGGCGCCGCACCGCGGTCACCCTCGGCACCGGCTGCGGTATTTCCTCGGATCCGGACACGAGGCAGCCTGCCGGCGTATCGGCCGGCGGGCCGGCGGGCTGGTGCGCTGGCGGGATGTCGGGATGTCGGGATGTCGCGATGTCGGGATGTCGTACGACAAAGCCCCGCTGGGGGGTTCCGAGGGGGGCTTGAGTCATGGGCTCGATGAGCCGGCTGGCTGCGGGGGCTGCCGCGCCTCGGCTTTGCCCTCGCCGCTTGGCTGCGGTGTTTTTTCCGATGGCC
>NZ_PKMZ01000004.1 GCF_002893625.1 Mangrovicella endophytica
TGGAGGAAGCCACCGCCGCCGCGCAGACGCTCGCCGCCGAGACCGACCAGCTGGCCGACCTCATCGCCCAGTTCCGCACCGCCTCGGCCGCCGGCCACGCCGCCCAGGCCCGCAAGGCCTCCGCACGGCCGGCACCGGCCCGCGGCAACGGAGCAGTGGTGCAGATGCGCACGACCGCCTTTGGTGGCGGCAACGCGGCCCGCAAGCCGGCCGAAGAGGGCTGGGAGGAGTTCTGAGCCGAAGGCTCTTCTCCTTTGCGTCCAAGACAAGGCCCGCCGGCATCCCGGCGGGCCTTTCTCATTCGCCCCTGAGGCTCCTGCCCAGCACAACAACAAGCCCTGCGGGACCGGCCGAGTATGCGCACCACACGCGACCTCGCCGCGGATGCTGCGAGCGGTGATGCCGTATCGGCACCGATGCATCTGCCGCAGGGCAGATTAGATGCCGGCCTTGCTTTCATCTTCGATCAAGGAATGCCATGTGTGGCCGCGCAGCCGACGCCGCCTTCGCGCGGCACAGCCTGATCATGTTCGCGCCGGGAGACGCCATGACCATCCTGATGTTGACGACCGCTCGCCACAGCCTGCGCTTCGGATTGGCTGCTCTGTCACTCGCCCTGGCCGGCCACTTCGCTGCAGCTCTGCCGGCGATCGCTGCCCCCAAGGACACGGTGGTGATCGGCATGGGCATCGAGCCGACCGGCCTCGATCCGACGGTTGCCGCACCGGCCGCGATCGGCCAGGTCACCTGGCAGAACGTCTTCCAGGGGCTGACGCGGATCGACCAGGATGGCAAGGTGCAGCCGCAACTCGCCGCTGGCTGGACGATCGCCGACGAGGGCCGCACCTACCTCTTCAAGCTGCGCGAGGGCGTGCGCTTCTCGAATGGCGTTCCGTTCGATGCGACGGTCGCGAAATTCGCTCTCGACCGGGCGCGGGGCGACGATTCCACGAACCCGCAGAAGCAGTTCTTCTCGGTCATCTCCGACATCGAGGTGCGCGATCCGCGTACGCTCGTCCTCCACCTGTCGAGCCCTGCCGGCAACCTGCTCTACTGGCTCGGCTGGCCCTCCTCGGTAATGGTCGAGCCGAGCTCCGCCGACGCCAACAAGAGCCAGCCGGTTGGCACCGGGCCGTTCAAACTGGCGAGCTGGCGGCAGGGCGACCGGCTGGAGCTGGTGCGCAACGAAGATTACTGGGATGCCGAGAACCGGCCGGCGCTGCGCACCGCGACCTTCCGCTTCATCAGCGATGCGCAGGCGCAGGCCGCCGCGGTCAAGAGCGGCGACGTCGATGCCTTCCCGGAGTTTGGCGCCCCGGAGCTCTTCGCATCCTTCAAGGGCGACCCGCGTCTCACAACGAGCGTCGGTGACACCGAGCTGAAGGTCGTCGCGGGCCTCAATGGGCGCAAGGCGCCGTTCGACAATCCCAAGGTTCGTCAGGCGCTGATGATGGCGATCGACCGGCAGACGGTGATCGAGGGCGCCTGGTCCGGCTACGGCACCCCGATCGGCAGCCACTACACGCCGAACGATCCGGGCTATGTCGATACGACCGGCGTCTATCCCTATGATCCGGAAAAGGCGAAGGCGCTGCTGGCCGAAGCCGGCTACCCCGACGGCCTGTCGCTGACGATCAAGACGCCGCAGATGTCCTACGCGACGCGCACCTCCGAGGTGCTGCAGGCGATGCTGGCCGAGATCGGCGTGCAGCTCCAGATCGTCCCGACGGAGTTTCCGGGCAAGTGGATCTCGGAGGTCTTCAAGGGGCATGACTTCGACATGACGATCGTCGCCCATGCCGAGCCGCTCGACATCGGCATCTATGCGCGCGACGACTATTACTTCGGCTACGACAATCCGGCCTTCAGCAAGGCCGTGGCCGAGGCCGAACGCACGACCGACACGGCCGCTCGCCTTGCCCTTTACGGCGAGGCGCAGCGCATGCTCGCCGCGGACGTTCCGGCTCTCTACCTCTTCGTCATGCCCAAGCTCGGCGTCTGGGACGCCAAGCTGAAGGGGCTTTGGGTGAACGAGCCGATCCCATCCAATGACCTGTCCGACGTCACCTGGGACGAATAGGGCGACTGGCCGGAGCCTGATGCCGTGCTGAGGCCGGTGCTGACCCGCCTCCTCGGCCTCGTCCTGACGCTGCTGGCAATCTCGGCCGCCGTCTTCCTGGTGATGAGCGTCCTGCCGGGCGACCCCGCCGCGATCATGCTCGGAACCTCGGCGCGGCCGGACACGCTGGCGGCGCTGCGCAGCGAGCTCGGGCTCGATCGGCCGCTGCCGCTCCGCTATGCGGCCTGGCTGACCGGCCTCCTCACCGGTGATCTCGGCCGATCCGTCACCTATGGCGTGCCGGTGGCAAAGCTGGTGCTCGCCGGCGCCGCGGTGACGCTGCCGCTGGCCGCCATGGCCATCCTGATCTCGCTTCTCCTCGGCCTGCCGCTCGGGGTGGCCGCCGCGGCTCGTCGCGGCAGCGCGGTCGATGCCGGCGTGTCGCTATTTGCTCAGCTCGGCATCGCCACGCCGAATTTCTGGATCGGTCTCCTGCTCATCCTCGTCTTCGCCGCAACGCTCGGCTGGATGCCCTCCGGCGGTTTTCCCGGCTGGCAGGCAGGCGCCGCACCGGCCCTCACGGCCCTCCTGATGCCGAGCATCGCGCTGGCGCTGCCACAGGCCGCGGTGCTGGCCCGCGTCACGCGGACAGCCACGCTGGAGGTGCTCGGCGAGGATTTCGTCCGCACCGCCCGCGCCAAGGGACTGAGCCGCCGCCAGGCGCTGTGGCGCCACGCCGTGCCGAACGCGCTTCTGCCGGTGATCACCATCATCGGGCTGCAGTTCACGTTCCTCGTCGCCGGCGCGGTCCTCGTTGAGAACGTCTTCGGCCTGCCAGGGCTTGGACGCCTCGCGATGCAGGCCCTCGCCCAGCGCGACGTCACCGTGATGCAGGTCGTCGTGCTTCTCTTCGCCACCCTCGCGATCGTGGTGAATGTCCTCGTCGATCTCGCCTATCTTGCCCTCGATCCGCGGCTCCGGAACGCGGCATGAGTGCGGCGGTCCCATCGATGCCGGGCACGCGGCGGTTCGCCCTGCTCAGGCACGGACGGCTCCTGACGGGAGCGATCCTCACCGGCGCACTGGTGGCGGTCGCCCTCCTCTCCCTGCTCTGGACGCCGGAGGTGCCGACGCGGCTGCGCATCCTCGCCAAACTGAAGCCGCCGCTGAGCGAGGGGCTGCTCGGGACCGACCAGCTCGGGCGCGATATTCTTTCGCTGCTGATGGTCGGAACGGCCAATTCGCTGTCGATCGCGGTTGCCGCCGTCGTCCTCGGCGCGGCGACGGGAACCCTGATCGGCATTGTCGCCGCAATGCGCCGCGGTGCCCTGGATGCGCTGCTGATGCGCATGATGGATGCCGTCTTCGCCTTCCCGCCGATCCTCTCCGCAATGATGCTGAGCGCGCTGCTGGGCAGCGGTCGCCTCAATGCCACCGTCGCGATCGGCCTCTTCACCGTGCCGGTCTTCGCTCGCCTTGCCCGCGCCGACACCAAGCGCATCCTGCGGCGCGACTACATCCTCGCCGCTCGCGGCGCTGGGAAGAATGCCGCAAGGATCGCCGTCGACCACGTGCTGCCGAATATCGCCGGCGCCATCCTCGTGCAGGTGACCATCCAGCTCGGCCTTGCGATCCTGACGGAATCAGGCCTCGGCTTCCTCGGACTCAGCATCTCGCCACCGGCGCCGAGCCTTGGCCGAATGCTGGCCGATGCCCAGACCTATCTGACGCTGGCGCCCTGGATGGCGCTGGCGCCGGGGATCACGATCGCGCTCATCGTTGCGGGCTTCAATCTCCTCGGCGACGGGCTGCGGGACCGACTGGACGTCCGCCGGGACGTGTCGGCGTGAGTCCGCTCCTGTCGGTCCGCTCGCTTGCCGTGGCGCTGTCTCGCCCGGACGGCGCGATGCGGCCGATCCTGTCGGATATCGACTTCGATCTTGCGGCCGGCGAGACGCTCGGCCTCGTTGGGGAATCCGGCTCCGGCAAGTCGCTGCTGGCCCTGACGCTGATCGGCCTCCTGCCGTCGAACGCCGCCGTCTCCGGCACGATCCTGTTCGACGGCCGCGACATCACCCAGCTCAGCGAGCCGGAGCGCTTGAAGCTGCGCGGCCGCGAGATCGCCATGGTGTTCCAGGAGCCCGGCACGGCGCTCAATCCCGCGATGCGCATCGGCGACCAGATCGCCGAGGGGCTGGTGCTCCTCGACGGGGTCTCGGCGACTGATGCCCGCCGCCAGGCCCTGCATCTCCTCGACCGCGTGCGGATAGCCGACGCCGGCACGCGGATCGACGACTACCCGCACCAGCTTTCCGGCGGACAGCGCCAGCGTGTGATGATCGCCATCGCGCTGGCCCGTTCGCCGAAGCTGCTGATCGCCGACGAGCCGACCACGGCGCTCGACGCCGCGGTTCGCCGCACCATTCTCGACACCCTGGCCGAACTGGTGGCCGAGCGCTCGATGGCGCTCCTTCTCGTCAGCCATGATCTCGGAATGATCGCACGGGCGACGCGACGGCTGCTCGTTCTCTATGGCGGCACCGTCTTCGAGAGTGGCGAAACGGCAGAGGTGATCGGCCTTCCTGCCAATCCATACACACAGGCGCTGCTTGCGGCGGCGCCGCGGCCATGGATCTCGCCCGCTGTCGGCGGCCGCCGGCCGCGCCTGCCGGCAATCCCGGGGCGTGCGGCGAGTGCCGTCAGAGGCATGCCGGGTTGCCGCTTCGCCGATCGCTGCGCTTACCGCATCGATGCCTGCGAAGCCGCCGAGCCGGCGCTCCGCCACTTCGGCAACGGAGATCGCCGCGTTCGCTGCATACGGGCCGAAGAGGTGGCCGCAGCGCCATGAGCCCACTTCTGGACATTCGCGGCCTCAGCAAGCGCCACCCTCCGCGCGGCTTTGGCCGCGGCGCCGGCGTGCTCGCGCTCGACGACATCTCGCTGACCGTCGAAGCCGGCTCCATTCACGGGCTCGTGGGAGAGAGCGGCTCGGGCAAGTCCACTCTGGCGCGCATCGTCATGGGCTTCGATCGACCCGATTCCGGAACGGTGCTCCTCGGCGGCGTCGACGTTCAGAGCGCGTCCGGCGAGGCGCTGACGAAGGTCCGGCGTCAGATGCAGATGGTGTTTCAGGACCCCGGCGGGTCACTCGATCCGCGGCAACGGATCTGGAAGACCGTTGCCGAGCCGATGGGGCTGCTGGAGCCACGTCTCGCACGCCTGCAGCGCCGTGAAAAAGTCGATGCGTTGCTGGCCAGCGTCGGCCTGCAGCCAGCCGACGGCGACCGTTTTCCGCACGAGTTCTCCGGCGGCCAGCGGCAGCGCATCGCCATCGCACGCGCACTCTCGACGAACGCCTCGCTGATCATCGCGGACGAGCCGACCTCCGCGCTCGACTTGATCGTTCAGGCGCAGGTCCTGAACCTTCTGATGGACCTGCAGGAGACCCGTGGTCTGGCCATTCTCTTCATCAGTCACGACCTCGCGGTGGTGGCTGCACTTGCTGATACGGTCAGCATCCTGCATCGCGGGCGCATCGTGGAAACGGGACGAACGGGCGAGGTGTTCGCCCGCCCCCAGTCCGCAGTGACGGCCGCGTTGCTCGAACAGGATGCCGTATCGCTGGCTTCAACAGACCAGCTGAAAGAAAAAATTCATTATCCACGCTGAAAGTCGTGGAGAGAATGAAACAATGCTCTTAGGCAAGGCGCGTCAACGTGCCGCGGCAATCCGTTGATCCTGAAAATGTTTTCCTCAAGATCGCCCTTTTTGTGGCACTAATTGCTCATTGTGCACTGCAGAAAATCGGTGGAGCGGGCGGCGTGAATGTTGCAGAAACGCCGAGTGAAGGTTTCCCCCACAACCGTCAGCGAAGCGAACGATAGAACCTCATCTTGACACAGAATCTCAATTCGACAGCCGCACTGACGAGCCTTCTGGAGCAAGTCGCCCGCCGAATCCATTCGCAGGGCTATGCGGCTGACCTCTTTCCGGCCCAGTGGGCGGCGCTGCGCTACGTGCACTCTGCGCCGACGCAGCTTCGCACGGCCATCGACCTCGCACGCTTTCAGGGCCTGGCCTCCGGTGCGGTCGCACGTACCGTGCGAACGCTGGTCAGCAAGGGTTTGCTCGTAAAAGTCGGAACCATGGGACGCGGCCGTGCCGAGCAGTTGGACCTCACTCCCGCCGGGCTGGCGCTGCTCGGCGATGACCCTCTGAAGGGGATCACGGTGGCGCTCGATGCCATGGACAGCCACGAGCGCGAGGTCTTCGCCAAGGGGCTGGAGATCGCGATTCGCGCGACAATGCCGAGCGACACCGAGACGCCATCCGCCTGAAGCCGGTGCCGCGTTGCGGGGTCGGATCCAAGCCGACCTCGTGGCCCTGAAGTGAGGCACAGAAGCCGTCGCTGCTTGATGGCCGTGCGGCGGATCAACCGACCCGCAAATGTGCCAGGACCGGCCGATGATCGGAGGCCATCGCGGCTGCAGACATGCGGCCGTCGTCCGCTACGATCTCCAGGTCGAGCCCGGTGGAACCGTAGAGGCGGTCGAGCGGCACCCGCGGCCGGCGAGCCGGCCAGGTCAGCGGTGCAGCGCATTCCGGCAGGACCGCCGATAAGGCGGCATGCACAGGCCCTCGCCGGCGCCACTCGTTAAAGTCGCCAAGGATGAGCACCGGCTCCCGGCTCGTCCGCGCAAGCGCGGCGAGGAAGGCCGCCTGACGCCGGCGCGCACCTGCCATTAATCCGAAATGAGTCGCGAACACCCGAAGCGGCGCGCCCGGCGTCATCACTCTCGCCTCGATCGTCGCCCGCATCTCCAGTCCTCCCCCCGGCAGAGTGTGCACGCTCGTCTCTTCGAGCGGCCAGCGACTCCAGAGGAGATGCCCGTAGTCGCGGTCCTGCCGGCGGATGGTACGCGCCTCGACGATGTGGCCGCCGAGCGCTGCCGTGAGCCGTTCGAAGGCGTTCTTCTGGCGACCGAACTGGCTGCGCCCATCCACCTCCTGGAGTGCCAGTATGTCGGCGTCGAAGGTGGTGATGACGTCGAGGACGCGGCCGAGGTCGCAGCGCCGGTCGGTGCCGATGCCGCCATGGATGTTCCAGCTGGCAACTGTCAGCTGCCGCATCGATCAACCGGCACCGTCGCAGCGACGCTCATCACCGGGCGCCCGCTCATCGGGCTACCCGGTCGCCCTGGCCGCCACCGGCGACGGTGCGCAGGATCAGCGCCAGATCGCCCAAGAAGCTCCGGGTAGCAACGTATTCGGCATCGATCACCGCCAGGCGCTCCGGCTCCGACATGTCGACGCCCTGCACCTGCGCGAGCCCTGTGATGCCGGGGCGGGCAGAATAGACGCACCGCCGCCGCCGCTCCTCGATCAGCTGGTGCTGCAGCGGCAGGCAGGGGCGTGGCCCGACGAAGCTCATGTCACCCTTCAGCACGTTCCAGAGCTGCGGCAGCTCGTCCAGCTTGGTACGGCGAAGGAAGCGGCCGAACTCGGTGACGGCGGAGGCCGGCGTATCGTGCGAGGCGGCGTTGACGGTTGCCGCATGCATCGTGCGCAGCTTGTAGCAGGTGAAGGTCCGCCCATGCCGGCCGACCCGCGTCTGCGCAAAGAGGCCGGGGCCCTCCCCGTCACGGCTGATCCGCCATGCGAGGACGACGATCAGCCATCCCGCACCGACGAGGCCCAGCAGGCTGAACGTGACATCGAAAAGACGTTTCATGGCGGCTCAATCTGCGGCATCGACGGCGCGCGACCTTGTCTCGCCGGCTGGCGGCGATCAAGCGCTTACTCCGCCACGACGGCAGAGCAGCGGGTAGCGGAAAGGCAGACTGCGTGACGATCATGGTGACGGGAGCCAGCGGCTTCATCGGCTCGCATCTCTTGCCGCAGCTCGTGAAGGGTGGTCGGCCGGTCGTTCGCCTGGCCCGCAGTGGCCGCTCTGCTCAATCCTCTCCCTCTATGGCCGGTACTCAGGTCGCGGTCGGCCCCTCGGACCTCGCCCGGATCGACGGCTGGCGGGAATGGCCTGACAGGGTGGATGCGCTGATCCATCTCGCCGCCCTCAATCCGGTGCGCGGCGATAGCGACAGCCAGGACGAAGCCCGCCTGATGCAGGCCAATGTCGAGGCGACGCATGCCTTGGCGCGGCGTGCCGCAAGCGAGGGCGTGCGCCGCTTCATCTTCCTGTCGAGCGCCAATGTGCATGCGCCCAAACGCACAGGTGCGATCAGCGAAGCCGACGAGCCGGCGCCGCAGGATCTCTACGCCTCCTCCAAGCTGGCCGCCGAAGCTGCCGTCCGCGATGCGCTCGCCGGCAGCGGCACGGAGGCGGTGATCCTGCGCCCGGTGCCGGTCTTCGGGCGGGGCGGCCGCGGCAGTATAGCCGCGCTCATCCGGCTCGCCGCATCGCCGGCGCCGCTGCCGATCGCCAATCTCCATGCGCGACGCAGCCTCCTGTCGGTGGAAGGCTGCGTCGAGGCGATCCGGCTTGCCGTCGACGCGCCAGAGGCTGCCGATCGTGTCCTGCTTCTGGCCGATGAGCCGGCCGTAGCTTTACCGGAGATCGTTGCCGTCGTTCGCGCAACGCTCGGGCGCAAGGCCCATGTCTTCCCCGGCCCGTTCGGCATGGCCCGATCGCTGGCCGGCGCCTTCGGACGCGGCGCCGCGCTGCGCCGCGTCCTCGAGCCGTTCGTGGTGGATGCCTCTGCGGCGCGCGCCGCACTGAGGTGGCAGCCGCTGCGGCCGCCGCTGGAGTCGATCCGGCTGATGGTGGAGAGCGGCGACGTGCGCTGAGCGCTGCGGCTGAACCGGACTTGCCTTCCGAGCTCCGACGGTGCCATCGAATGCAGCCCGAACATCCGGAGACTGATGGCGTGACCGACGCTCCCGGCAAGCCCGCCAAGCCGAACCGCCGCCAGCGGCTCGAGGATCAGCTGCGCGAGAACCTCAAGCGCCGCAAGGAGCAGGCGCGCGCGCGGCGGTCTGGCGCCATGATGGCCGATGACGCCGGTGATCCCCCGGAGACGGACGATGCTACCGAGGCTTCGCGGGTTGATAGCGGCGGTGCGGGCGACGCTTCGTCGGAGGGCGGAGATGGAAGCGGGGGCAGAGACTGACGGCGTTCCGCTGCCCATGCGCTCACCGCACGGCGGCCGGTTCGAAATGGCACGGCAAAAACATGGACTTCACGGGAGCGGCATTTTAGAACGCTTCTGAAGGAGTTCCCGGAATGATCGATTATCAACGGCACTTCCAGTCGGCGATCGATGCTCTTCACGTCGAGAAGCGCTACCGCGTCTTTGCCAATCTCGAGCGCATCGTCGGCCGGTTCCCCGTCGCCTTGTGGCGCGATGGCGAGGCGACCCGCGAGATCACCGTCTGGTGCTCCAACGACTATCTCGGCATGGGCCAGCATGCCGATGTGATCAGTGCGATGTGCGAAACCGCCTCGGCCATGGGCTCGGGCGCCGGCGGCACGCGCAACATCTCCGGAACCAACCATCCGCTGGTCGAGCTGGAGCGTGAGCTCGCCGACCTGCATGGCAAGGAAGCGGCGCTCGTCTTCACCTCCGGCTTCGTGTCCAACGAGGCGGCGATCTCGACCATTGCCAAGCTGCTGCCGGACTGCCTCATCCTGTCGGACGAGCTGAACCACGCCTCGATGATCGAGGGCGTGCGCAAGTCGGGCTCCAAGAAGCAGATCTTCCGGCACAACGACCTTGCCCATCTCGAAGAGCTGCTGGCGGCGGCCGAGCCGAACCGCCCCAAGCTGATCGTCTTCGAGAGCGTCTATTCGATGGATGGCGACATCGCGCCGATCGAGGCGATCGCAGATCTCGCAGAGCGCTACAACGCCATGACCTATATCGACGAGGTCCATGCCGTCGGCATGTATGGCGCGCGTGGCGGCGGCATCACCGAGCGCGACGGCGTTGCGAACCGCATCGACGTCATCGAGGGGACGCTCGCCAAGGCCTTTGGCGTACTCGGCGGCTATATTGCCGGCTCGAAGGCGCTGATCGATGCGGTGCGCTCCTATGCGCCGGGCTTCATCTTCACCACGGCGCTGCCGCCAGCGCTTGCCGCCGCGGCGACGGCCTCGATCCGGCACCTCAAGCGCTCTCAGAGCGAGCGCGACGCCCAGCAGCGCCAGGCCGCCCGCACCAAGAGCGTCTTTGCGGCGGTCAACCTGCCGGTGATGCCGTCGGACACGCACATCGTGCCCGTTCTCGTCGGCGACGCCGATCTCTGCAAGAAGGCGAGCGACCGGCTCCTGCAGGTGCACGGCATCTACATCCAGCCGATCAACTACCCGACCGTGCCGCGCGGCACCGAGCGGCTGCGCATCACGCCGACGCCGTTCCACAGCGACGCGCTGATCGACACGTTGAAAGACGCGCTGATCGAGACCTGGACGACGCTCGGCATCGCCTTCGCTTCGGAACGGCCGGCCCAGGTCGAGCGTTCCGCCGCCATCACCCCTCTCGTGGTGTCGCAAGCCGGCGGCTGACCGTTCCCGCCGCCTTGCAATCTGCAGGACGGCAGGATGGGACGATCGTCATGAAATGCTCGCTGCAGGATCTGTTGGCAACCGGCGGCTCGCAAGGAGCCTCCGGAGGTTCTGCGCTGTCGCATGGCACGATGACACTCTCGGCGCTGTCCTCTGACAACTCCGGTGCTGCCGCAACCTCCAGTCAGGACAGGCTGTTCATCGTGACTGCCGGTACGGCTGCATTGACCCTCGGGAACGAGCGCTTCGACCTTCAGCCGGGCGAAGCAGTGTTCGTGGCCGCAAGCGCCGAGCCGCGTTTCCAAGAGCTGTCCAGCGACTTCAAGGCGTGGATCGTGTCCTATGGCCCTGCCGGCGGCGAGGCCGAGGCCCCGTCGCACTCAGTCTTCGCCGCGATCGACGCCTGAGGGCAGCGCCTGGCGTTCGGCGACTTCGGCCGGCAGCGGCGGCTCGACCTTCGGGAAGCGCCGCGCCAGCAAGGGCACGATCATCGCGATGCAGATGAAGCGGAACACATGGTGGGCCGCGACATAGGTAGGGTCGAGATCAAACTGGTAGGCGAGCACCGTCAGCGCCTCCAGCGCGCCGGGCGCATAAGCGAGCACCACCTTGCCCGGCTCGATCCCGAGCAGACCGACGGCGCCCAGCACCGCCGCGCCCGAGGCGACGACGCCGATCACGAAGGCGGCGACGGAGGCCGGCAGCAGCCGCAGGAGATCGCCGCGGTGGATACCGCGCAGGCGCGAGCCGATCAGGGCGCCGAGGACGACGAGGCCCGGGATGGTGATGGCGATCGGCAGAGCGACCGTCGTGATGCCGGAGCCGTGCAGCACCGCGCTGCCCATCAGTGCCCCCAGCATCAGCCCGCCCGGCACGCGCGACCAGCGGCCGAGGATCGCCAGGACGAGGCAGACGGCAAAGAGCAGGCTGCCGTCATAGAGGCTGATGGCGGTTCCCCTCGCGACCGGAACGGCGTCATCGCGCGCTTCGAGGGTCGAGAGGACCGGCGTCAGCACACCGATCAGGAACAGCAGCCGGACGCTCTGGACGACCGTGACGCGGGTGATGTCCGAACGGGTCTCCGTTGCCGCCGCCAGCACGAAGGACAAGGCACCCGGAAGGGACGCAAAGAGCGCGGTCTGCCGATCCCAGCCATACACGCGGCGCAGGAAAGCGAAGGTGAGCACCACCACAGCCAGAACCCCCGCCATCTGCATGGCAAAGGAGAATGGCCAGATCGCAAGCTGACCCAGCACCTCCGGCGAGACGGCCGATCCCGACTGGATGCCCAGGACGAAGAACACGATCTCGCGCAGCCGCTCCGGCACCAGCGCATGCACGCCCGCGATGCTGGCGAGCGACACTGCGATAGTGGGCCCGAGCAGCCAGGGGATCGGCAGCGACAGGAGCGCCGCGATGCCGCCGCCCGCCGCTGCGATAAGGAGTGTGATGCCTGCCTGGACTGCCCGACGCGTCTGCGAGTTCAAACCGAACGCCCGATCCACTCGGCGAGCCGGTTCGCTGAGGCTTCCACCTCGTCAAGCCGGCGATGGAAGCAGGCGCGCATGAAGCGGCCGCCGGACGGGCCGAAAGCGGTGCCCGGAGCCAGACCGACATTCGCCTCGTCGGCGATGCGGAAGGCGGCGGCCCTGGTGTCGTCGATGCCGTCGATCGCAAAGAAGGCGTAGAAGGCGCCGGCCGGCGGCACCATCGAGACCCGGTTGGTGCCGAGCAGCGCCGCGGTGAAGATGTCGCGCGCGCGGTGCGCCCGCTCCACCTGCTCGGCGATGAAGCTTTCGCCATGCTCGAGGGCCGCGATGGCGCCGCGCTGCATGAAGGCCGCAACGCCGGAGGTCGAGTACTGCACGAGGTTCTCGATCACGTCGCCGAAGGCGGCCGGTGCCTCGATCCAGCCGACGCGCCAGCCGGTCATTGCCCAGTTCTTGGAGAAGGAGTTGACGAAGAAGATCGGCTCGTCAGCCTCCATCACATCGTGGAAGGACGGCGCACGCTCGCCGGCATAGTAGAAGCGCGAATAGATCTCGTCGGCGATGATGAAGGTGCCGGTTTCGCGGGCGATGCCGAGGATCGCGGCCAGCGTCGACTCGTCGGCCGTCCACCCCGTCGGGTTGGACGGCGTGTTGACGAAGAGCGCCTTGGTCTTCGGGCCGATCGCGGCGCGCAGGCGGCCGAGGTCGAGCTGCCAGCCGGTCTCGGTCCAGTCGAGCGCGACCTCCACGGGCGTTGCACCAGCCACGCCCACGGCAGCCGAGATGTTCGGCCAGGCCGGTCCGATATAGACGACCTCGTCGCCGGCCCCGGCCAGCGCGTCGATTACGATCTGGATCGCCTGCATGCCGGATCCGACGACAAAGAAGCGATCGGCATCGAGTGGCTTGCCGTAGAGCGTGCTGGCATAGGTGGCGAGCGCCTGCCGCAGTTCGGGGATGCCGCGTTGCCAGGTGTAGAAGGTCTCGCCGGCCTTCAGGCTCGCCGCCGCTGCGTCGGCGATGAAGGCCGGCGTCGGCAGGTCGCCCTCGCCCGCCCAGAGCGGGATGAGGCCGGGACGGCCGCGGGCATAGTTCATCACGGCGACGATGCCGCTTTCGGGCGCTGCCAGCGCCTCTGGGCGCAGGCGACGAAGATGGCTCATCTGAAGGCCTTCGGGGGAGTGGTCCTGAGACGGGAGATTCGTCGAATCTGCCTTTCCGCAGTCGCCGTCAAGCCCTCGGACGAGCGTCGGCGGAGAACCCCACGAGAGGCTACGGACGCGTCGGCATCACCGGCGCGACGGGATCGGCGGCCCTCGCAGGGCCAACGGCTGCCGCACGCCCGGCCAGGATGTCGCGGATCTCCTCCAGGAGCTTCTCCTCGCGCGGCAGATCCTCGGCGGCAACGGGCTTGGCCTCCTCCCTTCGCTTCAGCGTGTTCATGCCCTTCACCACGACGAAGAGCACGAAGGCGACGATCAGGAAGTTGATGGCGAGGGTCAGGAACTTGCCATAGGCGAGGACGGCGCCCTGCTCACGCGCCGCCTCGAGTGATGTCGCCGTTACGCCGGAGGCCAGCGGCACGAACTTGTTGGAAAAATCGACACCGCCGGTGATGAGGCCGATCACCGGCATGACGAGGTCGGTGACCATCGAGTTGACGAGGCCGGAAAAGGCCGCACCGATGATGATGCCGACGGCCAGATCGATCATGTTGCCTTTGAGGGCGAATTCCTTGAACTCTTTCAGCATGGCGATCCTTACGTCCCTGCGGATGACAGCCTGGCACTGCCGCGCGCGCAAAGCCGCGCACGGTCGCCTTGGTGCGGCATCGACTATAGGGACGTGGCCGCGCCGGCTCCAGCCACGGCGCAAGCAGTCGCTTGCATGCGCTACGCGCGACAGCCGCCCCAGCATGGGATGGAGCAGCGCCCGTGCTTAGCGGTCAGATCGCCCTCGCCGCGATCGCCTATCTCCTGCTGCTCTTCGCGGTCGCCCACTTCGGCGACCGACGACCGGCAAAGCGGCGGGCCGCCAGCCGCCCCGGCGTCTACTCGCTCAGCCTTGCCGTCTACTGCACCTCGTGGACCTTCCTCGGCTCGGTCGGCGGTGCCGCCCGCGACGGCTTCTCGTTCCTTGCCATCTATATCGGTCCGATCGCAGTCTTCCTGCTGGCGCCGCAGCTGATCGGTCGGATCATCCGACTGGCCAAGACCGAAAAGATCACGACGATCGCCGACTTCATCGCGGCGCGATATGGCAAGAGCCCCTCGATCGCCTCGATCGCGACGCTGATCGCCCTCGTCGGCACCGTGCCGTACATCTCGCTGCAGCTGAAGGGGATTTCCACCAGCGTGTCGGCCTTGGTCGTGCATTATCAGGTCGGTCCGATCCCGCTGCCGCTGCCGCCGCTCTTCGGCGATCTGGCCCTGCCTGTGGCGCTGACGCTCGGCATCTTTGCCATCCTGTTCGGCACCCGCCATGCCGACGCGACGGAGCACCAGGACGGGCTGGTGCTCGCGATCGCGATGGAATCGCTGGTCAAGCTGGGCGCGTTCCTGGCCGTCGGCATCTGGGCGAGCCTCATCCTGTTCTCGCCGGGCGAACTCTGGCGCGCCGCGGTGGCCGATGCGCGCATTGCGAGCGCCTTCTCGACCGGCGTCAGCGGGAATTTCCTCGCCGCGACGCTTCTCAGCGGCTGTGCCATCCTCCTGCTGCCGCGCCAGTTCCACATGACGGTGGTGGAGAACCGCACGATGGGCGAGCTCAGGCGCGCCCGCTGGCTGTTCCCGCTTTACCTCGTCGCCATCAACGTCTTCGTCATCCCGATCGCCGCTGCGGGATCGCTGCGCCTCGGCGGCAGCGCCGACGCCGACCTCTATGTTCTGGCCCTGCCGCTGGCCGAAGGCGCCGACCTCCTGTCGCTGCTTGCCTTCATCGGCGGGCTGTCAGCGGCAACCGCGATGGTCATCGTCGAGAGCGTCGCCCTCTCGATCATGATCTCCAACGATCTGGTGCTGCCCTTCCTCTTGAAGCGGATGGGGCCGCAGCGCACGGTCACCGGCGACCGCTCCCGGCTGATCCTCAACATCCGGCGCACCGCGATCATGGCGATCGTGCTGCTCGGCTATGCCTATTACCGAGCCACCGGCACGGGTGCCGGGCTCGCCTCGATCGGCCTTCTGTCCTTCGCCGCCATCGCGCAATTCGTGCCGGCGGTGCTTGCCGGCCTGTTCTGGCGGCGCGCCAATGCGCGCGGGGCGCGGATCGGTCTCCTCTCCGGCATCGGTCTCTGGGGATATACGCTGCTCCTGCCGGCGCTCCTGCCGGAGTCGGCCATCATCCGCGAGGGGTTGTTCGGCCTTGCAGCACTGCGGCCTCAGGCACTCTTCGGCCTGTCTGCCGAACCGCTGCTGCACGGCGTCGTCGCCAGCCTCGGCATCAATGCACTCTGCCTCGTCGCCGGCTCGCTCAGCCGCGCGGCAACGCCCATCGAGCGTATCCAGGCAGCCCTCTTCGTGCAGCGTCGTCCGACGCGAAGGCCGGGCATCAAGCCGCCGCGGACGGGCGTCAGCATCGGCGCGCTGAAGGCGGCCATCGCGCCCTATCTCGGCGCCGAGCGTACCGAGCGCGCCTTCGCCAATTTCGAGGAGAGCGAAGGCCGGCGCCTCGACGACCGATCGGCGGCCGACGGCGCGACGGTGCGCTTCTGCGAGCAACTGCTTGGCTCGGCCATCGGCTCGGCCTCCTCCCGCCTCGTCCTGTCGCTGCTCTTCCAGCGCCATGCCGACGCCAGCCGATCGGCCCTGCGGCTTCTCGACGATGCCTCGGAAGCGGTGCGCTACAACCGCGACCTCCTGCATGTCGCGCTGGACCAGGTCGAGCAGGGCCTTGCCGTCTTCGACGCCGACTTCCGCCTGACCTTCTGGAACCGGCAGTTCCGCGATCTCCTCCTGCTGCCGCCACACGGCGCGCAAATCGGAACGTCGCTGACATCGATCCTCGATGAACTGGTGGCTGCCGGCGAGATCAGCCGGGACGATGCCGCCCGCAGCCTCGACAGCCTCAGCCGCATGCCGTCGCAACATCAGATCACGCTGGAACAGTCGGAGCGGATCATCGAAATCCGCGGCAACAGGATGCCGGGCGGCGGCTTCGTCGCGGCGGTCTCCGACATGACCGAGCGGGTCCGGCGCGCCGCGGCACTGCGCGGCCTCAACGAGACGCTGGAGGAGCGCGTGCGTCTGCGCACCGCCGAGCTCACCCGGGTCAATGCCGACCTCGCGGAGGCGCGGCAGGCCGCCGACGATGCCAATCTCGGCAAGACGCGCTTCCTCGCCGCCGCGGGGCACGACATCCTGCAGCCGCTGAATGCCGCCAAGCTCTATGCCGCGGCTCTGCAGGAGCGCCGGCCAGGCGGCGACGGCGGCGAACTCGCCGGCCATATCGGCGCCTCGCTCGAAGCGGTGGAGGCGATCCTCGGCGCGGTGCTCGACATCTCTCGCCTCGACACGGGCGCGATGGAACCGCAACTCGACGACGTGCCCTTGCAGCCGTTGCTGCGTCAGGTGGTGGCCGAGCTGCGGCCGCTGGCTACCGCCAAGGGCGTCTCGCTTCGACTGGTGCCAACGCAGGCGGCCGTGCGCACCGACCGCAACCTCCTGCGGCGCCTGGTCCAGAACCTCGTTTCAAATGCTGTGAAATACACGCCGGGCGGCAAGGTGGTGGTCGGTGTCCGGTACCGCCGCGGCGGACAGATCGAGCTGCAGGTTCTCGACAGCGGCATCGGCATCCCGGCCGACAAGCTCGACACGATCTTCCAGGAGTTCCTGCGCCTCGACGAGGGCAGCCGGACGGCGCCGGGTCTCGGGCTCGGCCTGTCGATCGTGGAGCGCATCGCCCGTGTCCTGTCGCATCCGGTCTCGGTGCAGTCCGTCCACGGGCGGGGCACCTCCTTCCGGCTGACGATACCGCAGGTCAAACGCCGTCCGGCCGAGCCGGCGAGCGCGCCGGCAAGCTTCACGCCGCATGGCGCCGATGCCTTGAGGGGAACGCGCGTCCTCTGCATCGACAACGAGGCCGCCATCCGCGCGGGCATGGCGACGCTTCTCGGCGGCTGGGGCTGCAGCGTCACTGTGAGCGGCGGAACGGAGGCGGCACTGGAGGCTTGCCGCGATGCCGGCGGGACACCCGACATCGTGCTGGCCGACTATCATCTCGACGGCGAAACCGGGCTCGATGCCATCCGCCGTCTGCGCGCCGCATTGGGACCTGAGCTGCCGGCGATCCTGATCACGGCGGATCGCTCGCCCGCCGTTGCGGCCGAAGCTGCCGCGCTCGGCGTCGACGTGCTGACGAAACCGTTGAAGCCGGCCTCGCTGCGCGCCTCCATGGCACGGCGGCGGATCAGCCGCGACGCCGCCGAGTAGAGTATCTCCCCTACTGGCTCCCTACTGGCTCCAGCCGAGCTTGCCGAGGAGGATCACCGCCTGGGTGCGGCTGTCGACGCCGAGCTTCTGCAGAATCGCCGAGACATGCGCCTTCACCGTCGCCTCGGAGACGTCGAGCTCATAGGCGATCTGCTTGTTGAGGAGGCCGCGCGCCAGCATGGCAAGAACCCGGGTCTGCTGCGGGGTCAGCCGGCGCAGGCGATCGGCGATGCTGCTGAGTTCCGGATCCGGCTCGCTTGGCGGTGTAAAGCCCTCCGGCAGGAAGACGTCGCCGGCCAGCAGCCGGCCAATACCGTCCCGGATGACGTCGAGGCTCGCCGACTTCGGGATGAAGCCGGAGGCGCCGAGTTCCAGCGCCCGGGCGATCACCACCGCATCGTCGCTGCCGGATACGATGGCGATCGGCACGCCCGGATGTTCGGCCCGCAGGACGGCGAGCCCGGAAAGGCCGCCATTGCCCGGCATGGCAAGGTCGAGCAGCATGAGGTCGGCATCGGGATGGGCAGTCAGTGCGGCCGCCGCATCGTCGAAGTCGGACGCTTCGACGGTCACGGAATCGGCAAGCGAGGCGAGGATCTCCTTCAGCGCTCCGCGAAACAGCGGATGGTCATCGGCGACGATGAAGGTCCGGCTCATGGCGCCGGCTTCTTGGCACGATCCGGCATGATCTCCTCCCCGCCGTCCTTACGCGATCAACGCATCGCCCGCCTCCCAACGATCGACGCTCATTCTATTCATGCCCTGTCGCGGCACTCGTGGACAAGCCGATATGCGAGATCCCAGACGCTGCGAGGTCGAGATCGAATAGGGCTCGGCCGAAGGCCGGTGATCAGCGGCCGGCGTAATGCAGCACGATCTCCCGCTCATGCGGCCGAGCGCGGTGCTCCATCACATAGATACCCTGCCAGGTGCCCAGCATCAGCCGCCCGTTCATCACGGGGACCACAAGGCTAGTGCCCGTGAGCGCGGTCTTCACATGCGCCGGCATGTCGTCCGGCCCCTCCTCGTCGTGCCGGTATGGTGCATCCTCCGGCGCCAGACGATCCAGCGCGTCGACGAGGTCGCGCCGCACGTCGGGCGAGGCGTTTTCCATGATCGTGAGCGATGCCGAGGTGTGGCGGATGAAGAGCGTCAGCAGACCATCCTGCGCCTCGGCTTCAGCAAGGCGGTGCGCGACTTCGTCGGTAATCTCCAGCATGGCACGGCCGGGTGTCCGCACCCGAAAGGTCGTGAGATAGGGACGATCCGGCACGGCTTACGTCCGGTCCGGCATCGGGCCTTCGTCCGGCTCGGCCAGATCGCGACGGAACTCGCGTGCCGCATCGCCGAAGGCGCGAAAGACGCGCTTCATCTCATCGATCGTCTGGTCGAGCGTCTTGGGCGCCTCCGCCTGCTCCGCCGTCTCGCGCTCCCTGGCGCGGGCTTCGAGCTTGTCGACGCGCGCCTGCAGCTTCTCGATCTCCGCTCGCAGGGCCGCGGCCTCGTCGCGGCTCGGCTGGCACGACATGCCCGTACCGCTGACCGCACAGATGCTGACCGTGCCGGTCTGCTTGTCCACGCGCGCAATGCCGCCGCCATCGGTGGGCGCCACCTGATAGCGCTCGCTGCTGCCATTTACCGGAGCGGACGGCGCGGCGCCGGCCGATTCCTGTGCCGCGAGCGGCTGCGCCGTCAAGACGGCTGCTGTCAGCACCGTCGCTGCAGACCATCGCTTCATGACATTGCCTCCTCATGTCCTGCGGGTCGGCGGGCCTCTGCCGATCCGCCTCGATGGCGGAACGCTTGCGCTCAGGCTCCGTTGCTTTTCAACTGCACCTCTGGCAACCGGAACGCATGGACGATCCGATCTACAAGATAGTCTCGAAGGCGGCCTGGCGCGATGCCGAAGCCGCCGGCGTCTTCACCGGCGCGCCCGTCGACCTCGCCGACGGCTACATCCACTTCTCGACCGGCGCGCAGGTGCGCGAGACGGCGGAGCGCCATTTCCGCGGCGCCGACGACCTCCTGCTCGTGGCGGTCGGCACGGCGGCGCTCGGGTCGGAGCTCAAATGGGAGCCCTCGCGCGGCGGCGCATTGTTCCCGCATCTCTATGGTCCGCTCCGGCTCGATGCCGTGCGCTGGGTCGAGGATCTGCCGCTCGGCGGCGACGGCCATCACCAGTTTCCGGCCAGCGTGCGATGAAGGGTCTCTACGGGCTGGCCAAGCCGATGCTGTTCCGGCTCGATCCGGAGCGCGCGCACACGCTGTCGATCGAGGCGCTGCGGCGCGGCCTCGTGCCCCGTCTCGATATTCCCGTGGATGCCCGGCTGCGCACCACGGTCGCCGGCCTCTCCTTTCCCAATCCCCTCGGTCTGGCCGCCGGCTATGACAAGAATGCCGAGGTGCCGGATGCAGCGCTCCGGCTCGGCTTCGGCTTCGTCGAGGTCGGCACCATCACGCCGCAGCCGCAGCCCGGCAACGACAAGCCGCGCATCTTCCGGCTGGTGGAAGATGGCGCCATCATCAACCGCCTGGGCTTCAACAATGAAGGCCATGCCGATGCCTTCGAGCGTCTGCAGGCGCGCATGCGCAAGCCCGGCATCGTCGGCGTCAATGTCGGCGCCAACAAGGATTCGGCGGACCGCATCCACGATTACGTCGAGGGGATCAGCCTCTTCGAGCCGGTGGCGGGCTATCTGACGGTCAACATCTCCTCGCCCAATACGCCGGGCCTGCGCGCCCTGCAGAAAGGGTCCGAGCTGGACCGGCTGCTGAAGTCTGTGGTCGCCGCGCGAAACGGCTTTGCCGCCATCTCGGCGATGCCGAAGAAGCCTCTGTTCCTGAAGGTCGCACCCGATCTCGACCAGAACGAGATCGAGACGATCGCGGATGCTGCGACGAAGCACGGGCTCGACGGGCTGATCGTCTCCAACACCACCCTGTCGCGACGCGGCGTCGAGAAGCATCCGAACGCTGCCGAAGCGGGAGGCCTGTCGGGACGCCCGCTGATGGAGCGCTCGACCTATGTTCTCGCCGCCTTCCGCCGCGCGCTGGGACCGGCCATGCCGCTGATCGGCGTCGGCGGCGTCGACAGCGCCGAGACGGCCATCGCCAAGATCGAGGCGGGCGCCGATCTGGTGCAGCTCTATACCGGCCTCGTCTATGGCGGGCCGGACCTGCCGGCGCGCATCCTTGCCGGCATGCTGCGCCATCTCGACGAGCAGCATTTCAGGAGCTTCCGCGAGATCCGTGACAGCGGGGTCGAAGCGGTGCTGGCCAAGGGTCCGCCGCCGGCCTGATCGGAGCCGGCGGCTTCGCCCTCACCTTCAGCCGAAGGTGCGACGTCTCAGCTTCGGCGTCGCAGCAAGCAGCGTAAAGCCGCGCATCGACAGGAACACCTCGAAGGCCAGCCACAGGCCATGATTGCCGAGGAACGGCATGAGCGCATAGGCGAGCCCCGCAAAGACGGCGACCGACAGGAGCATCATGTTGCGCATGGTGGCGGACCAGGTCGCGCCGATGAAGACGCCGTCCATCAGGAAGGCCAGGGCCCCGGCAAGGCAGGCCACCGACGCCCAGGCAATATAGGGATAGGCGGCCGCACGCACCGCCTCGTTCCTCGTCAGGAAATCAACGATGGTTCCGCCGAAGACGAGGCACAACAGCGTCAGCCCGGCGCTCAGGAACAGACCCCACCGGATGCTGAGCAGCATGGCGCGGTCGAAGGCCGGGCGCCATGCGGCGCCGACGGCCCGGCCAACCAGCTGCTCCGAAGCATTGGCGAGCCCGTCGAGGAAATAGCCGCCAACCATGAAGATAGTGAGAAGCACGCCGTTCGCCGCCAGCGTGCTCGGACCGAGGCCCGAACCAAGGCGGGTGAAGAGGACGTAAGCCCCGAGCAGGCAGAAGGAGCGGATCATGATATCGCGGTTGACGGCCATCATCGCGCCGTAGGCCCGGCGGTCGAGAATCTGCGCTCGGCTCGGCCGTTGCCTTCGATCGAAGCTCCGCAGCACCACGGCGAAGCCGACGACGGCCCCGATCGCCTCGCCCGTCGCGGTGCCGAGTGCGACGCCGGTGATGCCGCCCTCCAGGACGAAGCCGAAGAGGATGGTGAGCGCCATGTTGGCGGCGTTGATCAGGCCCTGCAGCAGCAGGCCGAGCGTGCCGCGGCCGCGGCCGAGCACATAGCCGAGCACCGCGAAGTTCATCAGCGAGAACGGGGCGGCCAGCATCCGCCAGAAAACGTAGGTCCGCATCGCCTCGGCAACCCCCTCGTCGGGAGCGACCGCGATCAGGCCCAGCCCGACGATCAGCGGTTCCAAAACGATAAGCGCACAGCCGATCAGGACGGCGAGGATCGCGGCGCGCCAGAACACGGCCTGCATCTCCCGCTCGTCGCCCGCGCCGAAGGCCTGGGCGGTCAGCCCCGTCGTCCCCGCCCGCACGAAGTTGAAGGTCTGGAAGGCGAAGTCGAAGATCAGCGCGCCGACGACGAGCCCACCCAGCGCGACGGCATCACCGACACGGCCCATCACCGCCGTATCGGTGATGCCGAGCAGCGGCTGCGTCAGGAAAGCGAGCGTCATCGGAATGGCGATGCGCAGCACTTCGCGGTTGGTCACCTCGAAGGGCCGAACCTGCCGTTCCTCCTCGCATGTCAGCGCCGCCCCGCTCATCGCCGCCACCATCGCTGCCGCATCGGAATCCTCCCCTTGGGTTGCATCCGCCGCCGCCCGTTGCAAGCAAAACGTCGCGCGTCCTGACAAGCGTTCGTCGCTGCCTATCTCAGACTGCGATGCGCCTCCCGATCGTCCATCATCCCGCCTTCGATGCCCAGTTCGACACCGCCCACCGCTTCCCGATGTCGAAGTTCAGCCGGCTCGCCGACATCCTGGTCGAGGACGGCATCGTCAGTCCGGCCGGCTTCCACATTCCGGCTCCGGCCCCGCGCAGCTGGCTCTGCCTCGCTCACCACCCGCTCTACGTCGACCAGGTGTTGGCGTCAGCGGTACCGGCCGAGGTGGAGAAGCGCATCGGCTTTCCCGTCGACGAACGGGTGGCGATGCGCTCGCGCTGTGCCACGAGCGGCACCGTCATGACAGCACGGCTGGCGCTCGCGGAAGGGCTTGCCTGCAACACGGCTGGAGGAAGCCATCATGCGCGCGCCGAGACCGGCGCCGGCTTCTCCGTCTTCAACGACGTCGCGGTCGCGGCGGCGCTGCTCCTGGCCGATGGTGATGTCGCGCGCATACTCGTCGTCGACTGCGACGTGCATCAGGGCGACGGAACCGCGCGTATCTTTGCCAATGAACCCCGCGTCTTCACCCTCTCCATCCACGCCGAGCGGAACTATCCGGATGACAAGGCGGTGTCCGACCTCGACGTGCCGCTGCCGGACGGCACCGAGGACGCCGCCTATCTCGAGGCTCTTGAGGCGGCGCTGTCGGCCGCGACGCGGCGGCTCTGTCCGGACATCGTCTTCTACAATGCCGGCGTCGATCCGCATCGCGACGACCGGCTGGGGCGGCTGGCGCTGACGGATGCCGGTCTGGCCGAGCGCGACCGTCGTGTCCTCGGCCACTTCCGCGACGCCGGCATTCCGGTCGCCTGCGTGATCGGCGGCGGTTATTCGCGCGACATCGAGGCGTTGGCGCGCCGGCACAGCATCATCCACCGCGTGGCGTCGGAGTTCGTCTGAGCGGCCACCTCGTTCAGCGGGCGGCCCGCAGCAGGATCGCGCCGGTCAGCGTAACAAAGGTGGAGGCGATCTTGCGCCAGTTCATCCGCTCCTTGAGGACGAAGGTGCCGATCAAGATGGCAAAGGCGACGCTGACTTCGCGCAGCGCCGAGACGGTGGCGATCGGCGCCTGCGAGAACGCCCAGGTCACGATGGCATAGGCCACGAACGAGACCGGCCCGCCGACCAGCGTCGAGCTTCTCGCCCGGGTGAAGCAGGCGCAAAGCGTCCCGGGACGGGCGATGCGGACATAGAGACAGAGCAGCGCACAATTGAGGATCGACGACGTGCCGTAGAAGGAGAGGCTGCTGCCCGCCTCGCGCGCGCCGGCGCCATCGTTCAGCGAGTAGGTCGCGATCAGCACGCCGGTCGCCAATGCATAGGCGAGGCCGGCGCCGGTCAGGTTGCGGTCACTGCGGCCGGCGAAGACCAGGCTGGTGACGCCGCTGCCGATGATCACCACCGCCGCTGTCTGCAGCGGCGTCAGCACTTCGCCGAGCATGATGACGCCGAAGCAGGCCGTGAGCACCGGAGCGATGCCGCGCGCCACGGGGTAGACCTGCGTGAAATCCGCGGCCCGATAGGCGTTGAGCAGGCAGAGATAGTAGAAGGTGTGGATGACCGCGGACGCCAGGACATAGGGCCATGCCGCCAGCGGCGGAAAGCCTGCCACGGCGATACCGGCCAGAGCGAGCGGCACGCCGCCGATCGAGACGCCGACGCCGCCGGCCAGCTTGTCGGTCTCGCTCTTCAGAAGTGCATTCCAGGCGGCGTGGAGGAGCGCGGCGAGAATGACCGCGGCGAAGACGGTGGATGACATGGGAAGGCGGCTCGGTGGGACGACGATCCAGCTTAAGGCGGGGGATCGCGCGCGGCAACCATGCCGGCAAAGCCGGCAACTCTGCGTAGCCCAGCCCCTTTACAACCACCAGCGCTTGTGAACACTTGTTGATGCGGAGCGGATGCGTGGATGTATTGAACTCACGAAGTAACTCCCGCAGACGGCGCAGCATTCGGCACGTCCTGTTGCGGTTAGGGTCCTGCCATGTCGCAGAAGCGATTGTCGCTCTTCTTCACCTTCGCCTTTGTGGCGCTGGTTCTGTTCGTCTTGTGGCAGGCTTACCCCTACGGCGCCGTGATCCTGAACGGCAGCGCCGCAGATGTGCTGCAGCGGCTCGGCACGCTGGGGATCATCGCCATCTTCGTGGAGCGCACGGTCAACGTCTATGTGGCCGCTAGCCGGGATCCGGTTCGCGCCGAGATCGACCAGCGCATCGCCAATGCCAGCGCATCCGGCCGCAGCACCGAGGTCGAAGCGCTCAATCAGACGCTCATTGCCTATCGCAGCGAGACGAAGACGCAGGCGACGCTGATCCATCTGGGCTTCGGCCTGCTGCTGGGCCTTTGCGGCGTCAGCATCCTCAGTGCCGTGATCGGCGTCGTGCCGCCGGCAAGTGCGCCTGCCGGCACCGCCGCACCGGCTGCGGCGATGCTGTCGCCAGCGACGATGCCGATCGCCATGCGCATCCTCGACATCGTCATCGTCGGCGGGCTCCTGTCCGGTGGCGCCGAGCCGATCCATCAGATCATGGAGCTGATCACCGATACGTTCAGCGCCGGGCGTGACAATGTGAAGGGCAGCGACGGGACGACCGCCACACGGACGGAACCGGTGACGGGCACCACCGGAGCGGTCGTTACCGCTCCCCAGGTCAAGCCGTGAGACTGCGGCGTCTCAGCTGCGGCCGAGCTTGAGCAGCCGCGAGATCAGGAAGATCGGGATGACGATCGCGGCACCGAGGATGAAGTAATCGAGCGCCCGGTCGAGCGAGCCGAAGACCGAGGTCCACAGCCAATCGAAGAAGTCGACGACCCAATCGATGACGTCGGCCGGGCTCCAGGACAGCCAGCTCAGGACAACGCCGACGACGATCGAGATGAGCACCAGCCGGACGAGCACGGAGAGCGGCGATCCGCCGAGGAAGCGATCCAGACGTCCCGACATGGTTTTCTCAAGCGCTCCGTTGCAGCCGGTTCAGGAGGTAGGCGGGACGATCGGCAGACGCAAGCGGCCACGAGCGCGATGATGGACGCTGCAGGTGCTCCAGCGCCCGCGACCGGGACGATCAGCGCAGGTTTGCCGTGCCTGGCGCGACACCGCTCTCCCCAACGGAGGCCGCGCTGCTCGACCCGCATCAGGATTCCTGCCAAGACGGCGTGCCGGGACGCTCCGGCGATCCCGTCGAGGGAGTGTCCGATGCTCCGGCACGGCCTGATCCGGCAAATGACTCTTTGCCTCGGTCTCGTAGCGCGTGCCTCTGCGGCAGGCGCCGAGGACGTGCCGCCTGCCCATTATCCGGCGCTGCCCCGCGAGGCACAGTCTGCCCAAGGCTTCGCACCGAAGGGCTGGATCGTCGAGCATTCGGCGACCGGCGACCTCGACGGCCGAGCAGGTCCCGACCTCGTCTTCATCCTGCGCGACACTGATCCCGCCAAGATCCTGCCGCGGGAATTTGCGGTCGAGCCCCTCGACACCAACCCGCGCATCCTCGCCGTGGCGCTGGCTCGCGGCAAGACGTTCAGGCTGGCGCTCGCCAACCATACGCTGATCCGGCGGCAGGAATCCGCGTCAGTGTTCGACCCCTTTGCCGAAGGCGGCGAGTTGACGGTGGCGAACCGCAGCTTCACCGTGCCGCTCGAGTTCTTCGCCACTATCGGCAGCTGGACCACCTACCGGAACGAGCTGAGCTTCCGCTACCGCCGCGGAAAATTCGTGCTGGATCGCTTCCGGCGTGAAAGCCTCGTGCGCAACACCGGCAAAACCCAGACGGTCACGGCGGACTATCGCGCCGGCACGCTTCGCGTGGTCACCGGGTCGAACGACAGCGAAAGGACGGCGACGATACGCAAACGCCTGCGCGGTCCGGCGCCGACGATCGAGGCCGTTGGCGACGGGCTCGGCTTCGACCCCGAGGCGGCGGCTCGCAAGCACTGAGACCCTCGCCGCGATTCCGGTCCTACCGCACTTGGAGAGCCGGGGTCCGCCCGACTGAGGAAGGCGACCGACCGACGACGGCACTCCGGCAAGGGGCACACCGTCGGCCGCCGGACCGCGCCTCAGTCCAGCATTGCCTGAAGCGTTTCCAGCCGGTCAGCCTCGAAGGCCGGCTTGTCCCAGCGCAGCCGCGAGATGCGCGGAAAGCGCATGGCAACGCCCGACTTGTGGCGCGTCGAGCGCGCCAGCCCCTCGAAGGAGACTTCCAGCACCAGCCCATGGTCGGGCTCGGCGCGTACCGAGCGGACTGGGCCGAAGCGCTCGATCGTGTTGTCCCGGATGTATTTGTCGAGCTGCTTCAGCTCCTCGTCGGTGAAGCCGAAATAGGCCTTGCCGACCGGCACCAGCTCCGGCTGCTCCTCCTCGCCCGTCCAGACGCCGAACGTATAGTCGGAATAGAAGCTCGACCGCTTGCCGTGGCCGCGCTGGGCGTACATCAGCACCGCATCGATCGTGTGCGGGTCCTGCTTCCACTTGAACCACGGCCCCTTCGGCCGCCCCGGCACATAGGCCGAGTCCCAGCGCTTCAGCATCAGCCCTTCGATCACCGGATGCGGCGGCGCGCGACGATGCGCCGCCAGCGCCTCGAAGCTCTCGAAGGGCACGAAGGGGGAGATGTCGAAGCGGGTCGGCTCCAGATGCGCGACGAAGCGGTCGAGACGCTCGCGCCGTTCGCGGAATGTCAGCGACCGCAGGTCCTCCACCCCGTCCTGCAGGAGGTCGTAAGTGCGCAGGAAGACGGGATACTTCTTGAGGACGGCCGCCGAGACGCTCTTGCGGTTCAGCCGCTGCTGCAGGTCCGAAAAGGTGCCGACGACGATGTCGTCACGCACCGGGCCGCCGTGCGGGTGGACTTCCGGCTCGCCGGATTTCACCGAGGCCGGACGCGCGACCAGGAGCTCGCCGTCGAGCGAGCCTTCGAAGGTCATGTAATCGAGAAGATCGGGAAAGGCGCCGGAGATGTCGTCGCCGGTGCGCGAATAGAGCCGGCAGACGCCGCGCTCGCGCGTCGCCTGCACGCGGATGCCATCCCACTTCCACTCCGCCGCATAGTCCTCCGGCGTGATGCGGCCGTAATCCGGCTCCTCCAGCGGCTGCGACAGCATCACCGGCCGGAAGGGCGAGGCTGCAGCGGAGACCGGCTTCTCGCCGAACCCTTCGAGCCAGGCGAACAGCTCGGTGTAGGGCGGCCTCAGGCCGTGCCAGAGCTCCTCGATCTCGGTGATGTCCTTCTCCCCGAAATCGGCCAAGGCCTGCTTGGCGAGGCGTGCCGAGACGCCGATCCGCATGGCGCCGGTGACAAGCTTCAGGAGCGCATAGCGGCCGGAGGAATCCAGCCGGTCGAGCCAGGCCTCGATCAGCCGCGGCCCCTCCTGGCGGGTTGCACGATCCAGCGTCTCGACGATCTCGGTGAGGGTCGGATCGTCATTGCGGCGCAGATGGGCGTCTGGAACGCTGCCGTCGTCATCCGCGCGCAGGCCGTCATGCGGCGACGGCCAGACCAGCGCGATCGTCTCGGCGAGATCGCCGACATAGTCGTAGGAATAACCGAACAGCACCTCGTCCATGCGCTCGGCCATCAGCGCGCGGAGCATGGCTGGCTTGACGCTGCGCACGTCAAGGCCGCCGGTGATCGCCGCCAGCGCGTAACCCCGTTCGGGGTCGGGCACGGCGCCGAAGAAGTCGCTCATCAGCTTCAGCTTGCCGTTGCGCGACGGCGTGAGAACGAGGCGGTCGAGAAGTTCGGCGAAGCGCTTCATCCTGTCGCAACATGCTGCGGCGGACGACGCGGACAAGCCGTTGCGGCGCGCGGCCCCACGCTTCGATCGGCAGCTCGAACTGGATGTGCGCCGAAGCGACTGCAGCGGTCTCCCGCTGCATCGTTCATGGGCGCCGCCAGCTCTGCACCGTGCGGCAGAACACCTTGGCAAGACAGCCGCGCAGTTCCACCTGCCCCCGGTTCAAACGCAGGCCGCCGTCATAGGTCCCGCCGCTCCGCGGATCGCGCACCCGGCCCTTGTATTCTGGCGGCGATCCCCCGACCCGGGCGACCCACTGCCCCTTGTAGCGGCCGCTGGCGATGGTGGCGCAAAGGCCGGCGTCGCAGCTGGCGACGGCCATCTTTGTGCCGTCCTCGCTCGCCCAGGTTCCGGTGATCGGCGAGGCGGCATGGACCCCACCCGCCGTTCCGGCGAGGAGGAAAAGCAGGGCGGCGGTCGTCGAAACGCGATGGGTCATGGCCGACAGAAAGACATCAATCGTGGTCACAGGATGAAGCTGTGGCGGATATTCTGTCACACTCGTGCGGTCACCACCGCGGTCAAGCCTGTGCCAGCATCGCCCGTGCACCTCTGATCTCCCTCAGCCTCAGATGATGCTTTGCCGTGAAGAACGCGTCGGCGTCCATGCCGGGCTCCCGCAGCAGCCATTCCAGATAGTCGTTCGGCACCTGCGCCAGCGGCACGCCCTTGTGCCGGCCGAAGCGGAAGCGGGCGAGCAGCGCCGGCTCGTTCGACACGCGCTCGGCGCGCTGGAGGAAATCGTCGAGATCGACGCAGCGCGGCATCAGCACGGCCGCGATGGCGCGCATCAGCACCGCGGTGCAGAGCGCGTCATAGAGCGCGCGGTGGGAATGAAGGTCGGCCATCATCGGCCTGACGTCGGTGAGATCGAGCGGCACATATTTCACCAGCGACTGCAGCCCGTGCGCCTGCACCGCCGGAAACGCGCGCAGCGCCAGCTTGTGGGTGCAGAACCAGCGCCCGGTCAGGCGCAGCCGCGGCCGGTCGAAGGCGGCGCGCTGGGCACCGTAGAGCGGAGCGCCCGCAAAGCGCGTGACAGCCTCGCGGAACGGCGGTGCGCCCGCCAGCATCTCGTCGCTGATGTGATGGACGCGGCGCGCATGCGGATTGATCGGCACGCCCGCCGGATCGCAGAGCGTCTGCATCGGATTGCCGATCTGCCCGGAGACGAGGTCGAGATCGACTGAGCCGATCTCGATCACGGCATCCTCCTCAAGCCGCTGGCCGGCCGTTTCCGTATCGATCAGCCGGATAACGGTCGGCGGCGCCTCGGCAAAGAGCGAGAGCGTCGCCGGTCTGGCGGGGAAGTGGTCGGACATCGCCAGAAGATCGGCCTTACCGGCTCTCGCCGCAAGCAGTGGCGTCAGCGATCGACGACGATCACCTCGAAGAAGGTCGGGTCCTGCGGCGACATGCCCCGCTCGTCGATCGAGACGAGCGCCAGCTGGTCGTCGACCAGCCCGGCAAGGCCCACCTTGTTGCCGAAATTGGCATTCTCCTCGTTGTCGGGATGCTTGCCGTCATAGTCGCGCTCGGTCTGCTCGGCGAGGTAGGAGCGGCCGGCGTAAGCGGAGAGGTCGCCGGCCAGCGGCAGAAACTGAGCCGTCAGGCCATCGCCTGTCAGCTTGGTGACTCGAACTTCGGTTTCGTCCTTGTCGATCTTGCAGCGGTGCGAGCCGACCTTCTGGGATGGCTTGTCGAGGAAGCCGAACCAGTAGACCGTGCAGGCGCGCGTGCCAGCGGCGACGGCTCCGGCCGGCTTCAGCGCTCCCTCGCCGCCTGTCTCGCCGGCCGTGGCGCGAGCGAGCCGTTCCGCGGCCATGCGAGCGAAGGCGATGCCGCTCGTCTCGTCGCCGCCGCGGGTTTCCGCCAGCGTCTGCAGGACCTGGTCGGGCAAGGCCGCGATCTGCCGGCGGTCGGCATCGACGAGGACGGCAAGGTTGGTGCGGCAGGCGTCGTCGCAATCGCCCTTGAAGGGATAGTCCGCCGGCGCGTCCGCGGCAGCCGGCAGCGGGCGTGCAGAGGGCGCCTCGACGGCGGCGGAGGGCAGCGGCCTTGCCGAGGGTGCGGGCGCCGCGGCCGTCGCGGCATCTGGCGATGGCAGGTCGAGAATGCCGCCGACCTCGGCTTCTTTCGTTTTCTTGTCGTAGACGCAGATCACCGAGGCACGGCGGGAGCTGCCCTTCGCCGCCCCGGTGACGAGCGCCAGGCCATAGCTCTCGGACCCGAAGGGATCAACGGTCGCGGCGGCATCGTCGAGGAGGCCGACCGTCGCCTTGGTGCAGGCCGCATCCACGGCCGTCCGGAATTCCACCCAGGCTTCGTCGCTTGCTGCGTGCGCCGGGACCGACAGGACGAGAGTTGCGAGAACCGACGACGCGGCTGCGAGAGAAAGGAGATGTCGAATCATCCCGGCAGGGTTTGCGTCCGAACCCGGCAAAGTAAAGGCTTGAGCGCGGGAGATCCCGTAGCTAGGCCTTTGACCGTCGCCCGTCGTCGTCGATCACAGGGATGCCGAAGCATGGCCTTGCCGCCTCTCCTGAAAGACCGGCTCCGGCTGCCGATGATCGCCGCGCCGCTCTTCATCATCTCGCATCCGCCGCTCGTCCTCGCCCAGTGCAAGGCCGGCGTCGTCGGCGCCTTTCCGGCGCTGAATGCGCGCCCGGCCGAGCAGTTGGACGATTGGCTTGCGGAAATCACCGAAAGCCTGGCGGCGCATGATGCGGCGCAGCCGCAGCGTCCGGCAGCGCCGTTTGCGGTGAACCAGATCGTCCACCGCTCCAACAGCCGGCTCGACGCCGATCTGGCGGTCTGCGTGAAGTATGAGGTGCCAATCGTCATCACCTCGCTCGGCGCGGTGCCGGAGGTCAACGACGCGGTGCACGCCTATGGCGGCATCGTTCTCCATGACGTCATCAACGACCGCTTCGCGCGCAAGGCGGTGGAGAAGGGTGCCGACGGTCTGATCGCGGTGGCGGCGGGCGCCGGCGGCCATGCCGGCACATGGTCACCCTTTGCGCTGGTTGGGGAGATCCGCGCCTGGTTCGGCGGACCGCTGTTCCTGTCGGGCGCGATCGCGACGGGAGGCGCCATCCTGGCGGCCGAGGCGATGGGCGCCGACGGCGCCTATGTCGGCTCGCCCTTCATCGCCACCGAGGAAGCGCGGGCGGCGCCTGCTTACAAGGAGGCGATCGTGTCTGGGAGCGCCGCCGACATCGTTTATACCAACCGGTTCACCGGCATTCCCGGTAATTACCTCGCGGGATCGGTCCGCGCGGCAGGGCTCGACCCCGACCATCTTGCCGCCGTCGACGCCAAGCCGATGGACTTCGGCGCGGGCGGGGCGGACGCCGCCAAGGCGTGGAAGGACATCTGGGGCGCCGGTCAGGGGATCGGCGCGGTCAGCGAGGTTGGCCCGGCGGCTGCGCTGATCGATCGCCTCGCAGCCGAGTACGAGGCAGCGCGGCAGCGTCTTTGCGGCTGAAGCCAGGGGTGCAGGCAAGGGCCAGCATCGGCGTCGCGCTTGCCTGCACCGGATCACCACCGTCGGGTCCTCGCATCGGCCCCAGCCTTGCGCGAAGCAGGATGAACGCTGCCGCCAACCACGATTGCCGCTTGAACCGAAACACGTTTACCAGTATCAGAGCGCCGTCCGCGGGTGCCAGACATCCGAACGGATCAGGCCGCTTTAGCTCAGTTGGTAGAGCACATCATTCGTAATGATGGGGTCGCGTGTTCGAGTCACGCAAGCGGCACCACTTCCCAGCCCTGTAAATAAGCATTCGCGAAATCGGGCCTGGAACATTCGCGGAACGCCGTCGCAAATTTGCGGCGGACCATCCAAGTCTCACGCGACCGAGTTCGCTGTCTGTTTCAGGCGAGCGCTGCAGGCTTCGATCATCTCGGCAATGTGTGCCGCACGAGCGGCTCGCCGAGACGGAACCACTCACCCTCCAATGCTAGCCGCGCGTGGATTGCGACGGCAAGGCGCCGCCGAGCCCGTCGAGCTCGGCGGCGCTTTTGCGCGCGTCTGCCAGGTCCGCCAGCGCCGCGGCGATCATCGCCTCGAAACGCTCGGCATGGGCGCGCATGATGGAAGCTGCGAAGGCCGGGGTTACGAGCTCGGCTCCTGCCGTAGCGGCGAATGCTTCGGCTTCCCCGCCTGCTTGGCACAAATCCTCAGCATGACGTCCGGCTGCATGATCCGGGCCAGCTCCTTCTTCGCCTCTTTCTCCATGTCGATCTGGAAGGCATGGCAAAGGGCGGCCAGCGTCACTTTGGTGCCGCCGACCTCCTGGCCGCGCTCGCCAGTCGGACGATCGAACACGTAGTCGACGAGCTGGTGTGCCTCGCTCCTGGTGCAGCCGCATGCCTGCACAAGCTCTAGCGCCTCCTCCAGGAAACGATGGTTGCGCTTGGTGCCGTTTATGGCGATGTCGATGCCGAAGCACTCGACCAGCTAATGAGCGACCTTCTGCTGAAAGGGCCGCTTCGTCATGCCCGGCCTCCGTAGCGTTCGGACAGCGAAGCCTGCTGTGCCGCGATGAGGACGGCCGCGCGATTGACGCGACCGGTGCGGTTGTCGTTCGCGCCGGCGTCGACGACGCGGCCCGAGACCTTGAGCCAGGCACCGCCAGGCAGTGGCGGCGGCAAGCCGTCGTCGAGATGCAGCTTGCGCCAGCGCCGCTTGAGCTGGTGCACCTGCAGGCCGAGGGCGCCGGCGACTTCGGCCGTGGCGTCGGTGAGCGTCATGCGAGCCTCCCACCGTGCCGTGGACCGACGAGGTCGCTTGGAAGACGTTGGGATCGGCTTCGCCGGCGTCGAAGAGCGCGTTCTCAATCCCTTGGTAGAGACCGGCGTAGCCGCTCGGGCCGATGTTGCGCCTAACGAGGACCAGCATGGCGGCGATCTGCGTGCCGAAGGCAAGGCCGATGCCACGACCACTCAGCTCGGTCACCAGCGCCAGTGCTTCGGCATCGCACTCCAGCCAGGTCTTTGCTACGTTCTCAGCCGCGGTATCAACTTCACCGGGTTTCAGACCCGCGGCCTCGTGTTCAACGGGAACGGAGCGGATCTGTTCGGGCGGTACACCGGCGGCGCGCCAGTGCTCGATCTGATGGGCTGCGCTGGCTGGCGCCTCCGCGATTTCCGCGTCTGGTCGGACTTTTATCAGCAACCTAATTTCGCCATCGCGTATGGTCGCGGTCGCGTGGGTGAGACTTGGGAGAGCATGCTTTTCGATGGCGTAATCGCCAACGGATGGTTCTCAAAGTCTGCCGTGTTGAACTGTAACAGCGAACTTGGACTATGGACCGGCGCGTGGAAGATCGACAACTACCGCCCTGCACCAGCCTATACGCTCGATTCCGGGATACCTACGACATCGGTCAGTACACTCACATGGCGCAAGGGTACTCGGCTGGGCAGTCGCTCTCGTGCATTCAGCATACCTTTATCGGTGGCACGATGCGGTCGATCCAGACCAGTCCTTTCGGCGCGCTGCGCATCGAGAGTGATCGCGGGGCGTCCGATGCAAACCATGTTGGGTCCGAAGTTTCGAAGGTTCGTCTCTTCAATACTTACCTGACGAACACTGGCACGGATACGGTCGAGCAGCACCCCGGCATCTACGTTCGGGGCCGCGTCAAGAGCCTGCACTTCGACGGTCAGTCGGGGCTTCCGCAGACCAACAGTACCATCCAATTGTCCCATCAAGTCTTCATCAATCTTCAAGACAATCAGCCAATCACAATCCCGCCGGACTGGCACATCAACATTCATCTCAACGATGCCGAAGTGGCCGTCCTTGGGCGCGGCGACAGCACGAACATACTGGAGATGCCCAATCTGACAGTCGACGTTGCTGCAAGCCGCGGCCAATACCCGGCGGGGACCGTCGCGAAGCTGTTCGACAGCCGCTTCAATAGCAGCAACACGCGCGTTTCTGGTCGAGTCGGTACGGGGAAAGTTCCCAGCGGGTTCCTTGATCTGACGCGCGTGCAGATGAATGGGGAAGTATATACGCAGACTCCGTTCAATCAAGTACTTGTCGGCGATAGCATTAGTGTGCTTATTCATACATCAGGAGCTAATGGTGAAAGCTACTACAAGCAAATCCTTCAGGCAGTAGGCAACAACGGCGTCGTCATCCCTGCGGCTGATGTGATACGCCTTGGCGCCGCCGTAACTTCGATCAGCTTCAGCATCGGCCTAACACGATACAAGCGTTTCGAGGTTGTAAATACGAGCGCCAATTTGGTCAAAGTGACAGGTGTAAAGGGAGGCACCCGCTTCATCGGCCCTAGCGGCGGCCTAATCGTCAACCAACAAGGCTCTGACTACTACGCCGATACGCCCTGCCACGCCGCCCTCTACACGCCTCCCTTCTCCGCCGGGACCAACATATCGGCACCGCCTGCGGGTATCGGTTCTGGCGCGACCTACAAGCTGAACAGCGATGAGGTAGAGGTCACGGGACGCGT
Source organism: Mangrovicella endophytica (assembly GCF_002893625.1). Taxonomy (GTDB): domain Bacteria; phylum Pseudomonadota; class Alphaproteobacteria; order Rhizobiales; family Rhizobiaceae; genus Mangrovicella; species Mangrovicella endophytica. The sequence goes on from NZ_PKMZ01000004.1 coordinate 34,579, forward strand.
GAGCGTCACGACTATCGCTGCTGGGCCATCGTCATTCAGCATCTCGTTGCCAGTCCCCTCCGATCTCACCGATCTGAGCGACCTAAGCGGCAGCGCGATGGCGAACGTCGCGAGCGCGTCTGCGCAGATTGTGGCTGACATCGAAAACAATACTGCACTCGTCAACTTCACCGCTGCGGGCGCGACGACATACGGCTCCGTCTATCGCTTCCGCTACAGGGCAAAGTGATTTAGGCGTTCGAGCAGTTGCGGACAGGACCGAACGTAGATAGACGACGAACAACTTGCGCTAGGGCAGGGTAATGAAGTCCGATCACCTACTGCCGCTGACGTCGCTTCGGTTCTTCGCCGCCCTGCCAATCGTCATCCTGCACATCTATGGTCCGATCTTGCCTGGACCGATGCAGCAGCCCCTCTTCCTCGGTGTGAGCTTCTTCTTCGTGCTCTCCGGGTTCATTCTCATGCACGTCTACCGGGACGGCGTTGAACCGAAACGGTTCTATTTCGCGAGGTTCGCTCGTCTCTGGCCGGTGCATATTGTGACGCTGTGCTTAATGCTTGCGTTGATCCCGACCGGGGCAGGTTGGCGCCTGGACTTCATCGGACCGCTGATCGCCAACGTCCTGATGGTGCATAGCTGGTTTCCGCTGCTCGGCTTCCCGTCTTCCTTCAACTCGCCGTCGTGGAGCATATCCGCGGAGGCGTTCTTCTACCTGCTGTTTCCCATCCTGCTCAGTCGGCACTGGCGGGTCTGCCTGATCGCAATGGCAGTGATCACAGCCTGGGCTCTGCTGGTGCTGGAGATCGACGGGCAACCGATGACGCATGGCGAGATGTGGCAGTTCTCCCGCATCTCGCTGCTACTCAACCACCCGTTGATGCATATGCTGGAGTTCGGGGTCGGCACGTGGGCAGGCCGTTTATTCATCGAACGCCCGCGCGCGTGGACCGTAGGACATGCAACTTTGCTTGAAGCGGCATCGCTTCTCGCACTCGCCGCCTATATCGCTGCCAAACCAGAGTGGTATGTCGTCGTTGACCTCGGCTTGAAGAACGTCGGCGTGTGGATGGAGCATTCGAGCAAGATGCTGCTGTTCGCCGTCATCGTCTTCATCTTCGCGCACCAGCGGGGCGCGATCAGCCGCCTCCTCTCGTGGCATCCGCTGGTCATCCTCGGTGAGATCAGTTTCGCCACCTATATGCTGCACAAGGTGGTGATCCTCTTCGCAGCCCGTCACGGCTGGGTAGCTGCAATAGGCACCACGCCAACTGTCATCGCCATCTTTGTAATCACTTATGCCGCCTCTTGGGCACTCTGGAAGGGCGTCGAGAAACCTGCACGGCTTTGGCTACTTGGACTTTGGAGCAGACCGCGCAGCCTCGCCGGGGATCTAAAGATGGATGTGCCGGTCGGAGCTCCCTGATCAGGGTTATCTATCTGTTCGGAACAGGGTCGCCTCATCGAAGACGATGAATTGGGCCCTCAGTAAGGATTGCTGCGACATTTCGGCAGCTTCTCAATATATATTCTCGCTCATAGCAAGATGGGCATGAAACTTGTCATTCACATTGGCGTCCACAAGACCGGCACTTCGGCCCTTCAAGGCCTCCTTCATACCAACCGCGAGCGCCTTCGGAGCCAAGGCGTTTGGTATGATCCGCCGGAAGGCGAGAAGAACCACTCGTCCCGCGTGTTCCATTTCCGTCCAGGGGAAACCTATTCTCCTGAGATATTCCGAGATCGTCTTAAGGCGATCTCGGACCAAGGATGCCCTCTCTATCTCATGAGCTCCGAGATGTTCGTGGAGGCCCCGTTTGACATGGAGGCTTTCGCGCGAAGCATCCGGGGCTTCAAGACGGAAGTCATCGCCTATCTCTGCGCGTCGGACGATCTTCTCGTCTCTGCCTACAACCAGGTTGTCCGAGCAGGTACGCGTCTTGAGCCGTTGCAGGACAAGCGCCCTTACGATCCCACCTATCGCGCGTCCCTCACTCAATGGATAAGCGATCAGTGGAAGCTAACCCTTGCGCCTTATGACCCGAAGCAGTGGCCAGGCCAGAATATCTTTCTCGATCTCCTGTCTATGTTGGGAGTCTCCGCTGATGGGATGGATACCGAAGGCAGGCAGGAGGATGCAAACCGAAGCTTGCCAGCGCCGCTGATCGAGGCCGTAAGAGTCGCGAACATGGTCGGCATAAAGGGCGAGCTGCGGGACGCGCTGATGAAAGGCTTCCTAGATTTGAGCCGAAAACGCCCTGATCTCTTTGAGCATGGAAATCTGGCTTCGGATGATGAGCGCCGGAACTACCGAGGAATCTTCGCTCAACATGCCGACTTGTATCGACCCTTCTACAGGTATGGTTTCGACGAGGCGTTCTTACTTCCCTGAGGACGGGTGTTTTTGGCAAGCCGCTAAGCAGCTCCGCACTTCATGAAACATGACGCCGTCAAGCCGGTCTTAGTCTCCCGCGAAACCTCGCGAGGGACTGCCACATGGCTCCAGGCAATTTTCGCCCCTGTCATGCCATCACCGCCAAGTGGGAGGCTGCTGGGCAGACCACCCGGCGGATCCCGGCGGCAAGACGACGTACGGCATCACCGAGGCCGCCTTCGATGCCTGGCTTGCAGCGAAGGGCGCACTCTCGCGCCAGTCAGCACGATCTCGCGTGCTGAGGCCGTGGCGATCTATCTCACAGAGTACTGGGTGCGAGCCCGGTGCGTGACCCTAGCCGCCGGCGTCGACCTCGCGACCCGTAACGGCGCAACAGCGGCGTTTCGCGCGCGCAAGTGGCTCATGGCTTTGATCGGCGGCACCGCGGCCGAGACCGTCAAGCACATCTGCGCCAAGCGTCCCGGCTTCGTCGAAGGCCTGACGACGTGGAAGGTCTTTGGCGAGGGTTGGTCGAACCACATCGCCGACATCGAGGCGCGCGGCGTCGCCATGGCGCTGGCAGCCACCCATGACAGGCTTGTGGTGGCGCAGCAGCTCGACGGGGAGAGGACGAAGGCTTCCGCTACCGCCAAGAAGCAGACTGGCGGAGCAGCCGTCACCGGTTCGGGCGGCGCGGCTGCCGGCGGCTCGCAACTCGACCCCGCCTCTGCCGACCAGATCGCCGCTTGGATCGCCGGCGGCTTCCTCCTGGCAGCAATCGCGCTCGCCGTCTTCCTCATCTGGCGCGCCCGCGTGAACCGCAGCCGGGCGACGGCCTATGCAGCGATAGCGGCGGAGACCGTGCCATGAACTGGACAGACCTCGCCGGCGCCCTGACGCGCGTCGGCGCCCCGTCGATCGGCCGCATGGTTGCCGGACCTGCCGGCGAGAAGATCGGCGAAGCCGTCGGCGGCATCCTCGCCGACGTCCTCGACGTGCCGGCGACGCCGGAAGCGATTGGTGCCGTCATCGAAACCCGGCGGGTGGCACGGAAGCCGTCCGCCTAGAGGCCGACCCGGCCGTGACGATCGCCCTCGCCAAGCTCGAAGAGACGGAGACGGCCGCACGCCTGCGCATGGCAGAGCTCGACCAGCAGGAGACCACGTTCGGTTACGCCTGGCGGCCAGGCTGGATGTACCTCCTCGGCTTCCTGTGGACCTGGGCGCTGGTGCTGGGGCCGATCGTCAACGCAGCCACCGGCGGCGCGATCGCCATGCCGGATCTCGGCATGCTGTCCACCATCACCGGCCTCTACCTCGCCCTCTACATGGGCGGCCACACCGTCAAGGGCGTGGTCGGTCCGAAAGCTTGAGCGGCGGGAACGCCGTGAGTCCTCGACAGTTGAAGTAGGCACCCTCCATGGCGGACGATCCGATGAACAGGCCGAGCTGGTTCCAGACACAGTTGAGCGTCGGCAACCTCCTGTCGATCGGCACGATGATCGTTGGCCTCGCCGCGTCCTGGACGTCAATGAACGGGCGGCTCAATATGATGGAGGAGTTCCGCAAGACGCGGACGCAGCAGACCGATGCGAAGTTCACCGATCTTGGCAACAAGATCGCGGAGCTGCCGCAGCTGTCCTATCGCGTCACGGCCGCGGAAATGGCGCTGAAGGCGATCAACGATCGTCTCGATACCTCCTTCCGCGCCATCAGCGAACGGCTCGACAGGAGCGCTGAGAGCACGTCCAAGGGGCTTTCGGAGATCTCGGCATCAGTCGGCGCTCTCGACACCCGGGTCGCGGTCCTAACGCAGCGGCTAGAGATGCTGCCGCGCGATCAGCGGGCCGATATGAGCGAGCGCTTGAGCCGCAGCCGGTAGCCTGTCATGATCCGTCGCAGAGGGCGGTGAGCCGTGCGACAACGAACGCGACCAGCGGCTAAGTCATTGTGAAATGACGGTTGTCGTTAAATTCGTAATGATGGGGTCGCGTGTTCGAGTCACGCAAGCGGCACCACTTCCCCATCGCCTGATGATCATCGACCGGTTGAACTGCGCATGATCGCAGCCGGGCCGCGACGGCTTCCCTCACCTTCCCGTCAGCGGTGGAACGGCCTTGCGTTCAACGGCCTTACGGCTCCATGCTAAACGTCTTCGTCTACGGCACGCTGAAGCGTGGATTTCCCTTCTATGAACAAGGCCTAGCCGGTGCCCGGTTCCTCGGAACCGCGCAGACCGTCGAGCCCTATCCGATGCTGATCGCCGGCGACATCTACGGGCCGGTCATGCTCGACCGGCCGGGCGAAGGCCTGCGCGTGCACGGCGAACTCTATGATGTCGACGAGGCCGACATGCCGACGCTCGACGCCTTGGAGGGAGTCGGCTCACCGGGCAGCTTCCGCTCCACGCTCCTCGTCGAGGGCGATCTGGGGCGCGTCGAAGCCGTCGGGTTCATGAAGGCGGAAAACTGGCTCGATCCCATTCACGCCGGCCCGATCGACGACTACCAGGATCGCCGCTTCATCCCGCCCTGGGAGCGGGACTAGAGCGCGTCCGAACGCAGCTCGATCCATCAATCCGCTGGTGAGGCCGACTGGCGAGAGACGCACGTCGGTGGCGTTTTCGACGCAAACCATCGCGCATGATGCGGGTGGCGGTTCAGCCGTATGTGCCCGCAGGCTCAGCCGGCGACCGGCTGCAACCCCGCGGCAAACCGGCGGGCATTGGCGACATAGTTCGCCGCCGACTGCCGCAGCTTCTCGATCGCCGCCTCGTCCAGCTCGCGCGCCACCTTGCCCGGCGCGCCAATGACGAGGCTGTTGTCCGGGATCTCCTTGCCCTCGGTGACCAGCGCACCGGCGCCGATCAGGCAGTTGCGCCCGATGCGAGCCCCGTTGAGGATCGTCGCGCCCATGCCGATCAGCGTGTTGTCGCCGATCGTGCAGCCGTGGATGATCGCGCTGTGCCCGATCGTGCAGCCCTCTCCGATCGTTGCCGGAAGGCCCGGATCGGTGTGGATCATCACGAGCTCCTGGACATTGGTCCGCGCACCGATGGTGATCGGCTCGTTGTCACCGCGCAGCACCGCCCCGAACCATATGCCGACCTCCGCCCCCAGCGTGACCTGACCGATGACGGCGGCGCTCGGCGCGATCCAGCACGAATCATCCGCAAGCGTCGGCGCGATGCCGTTCAGCTGGTAGATCGTCATCCCCTCTCCCCTCCCGTTCTTTGCTCCGGCATCCGGCAGGCACGTGATGCGGCGCACGCATCTTCCCGTCACCACCCGGCGGCGTCAACGCGACGCGGCTATGACAGTTCAGGCGCCGCCGCGATGGCTCAGCCCCGACCGACCGTCTCCACAACGGCGGCGATGGCGTCGCGCGTCAGGCCGAACCGAGCCGCAAACGCATCGTCGACAGGCTCGCCCTCATGGCTGACGGCGGCGGTGAAGCTGCGGCGCCAGTCGGCGAAGGGGCCATGTGTCTCGGAGTGATTCTGCGATGTGTTGACTAAATAGGCGCCCAACAGATCCAGCCGCGCCACCTGCCCGCCATGCTCGGCAGCGACCTCGATCCAGCGATAGTGCTCGTGCAGGATGGCGTGCGGATCGCGGCGCAGCGGGTCGTCCGATCCCGGCTCGATGCGGGCGATCGTGGTCGAACCGCAGATGCGGTGGAAATCCTGATCGAAGATGGCGGGGTGCGGGATGGGCGCAGCCTTCAGGCCCTGCGCATCGACCGCAAAGCCGGTGGTGACGATCCCGCCGACATGCTCTGCCGTGATCCCCGCGCGGCAGGTGGCAACGAGGCGCGTGTCGATCCAGTCGTCGGCATCGAGGAACATCAGGAAGCCGCCGCCTTCAGCGGCCACATGCGCGTTGATCGCGTGCTTCTTGCGACCGGCGTCGAGATTGTCGGCGCGTACCGGCTCGGCCTTCCAGTCGGCGGGCAGGAAGGTGATCCGCGGGTCGTCATCGACACAGGACGGCGCATCGTGCCCGGCGATGACGACGCGATAGTCGGCGTCGGTCTGCGCCGCGACGGAGCGGAGCGTGAGGCCAAGCAGCGCCTCCACCAGCGGCCAGTTTCGCGTCGCCTCCCGCGCGATGAGCGGGATGCCGAAGGTGAAGGGCGTGCGGTCCTGGGTCATGCCGGCTGCCGCTCGGCTGCCGCCGACGCGGCTCCGTCCTGCACCAGCACTGCAATATGTTCGCGGTAGCGGCGGCAGCAAACCTCATGAAGCGAGCGCAGTTCGTCGTCGGCGAAAAGTTCCTCAAGGATCGCCTTCATGCCCGGAAGCTTCCCAGCGATGCTGCGATCCTCTTCCTCGTTGCGGTTGAAGACCGCCCAGCTGTCCTCCCGCACCCAATCGATGTTGAGGCCGCCGCCGCGATGATGCTTGACGCGGTAATCCTCTGCCGACCGGGTGTTGTAGTGGTTCACCTGCGCCAGCGCGAAGGACACCGCACCGGGCTCCGACTGGAGGAAGCTGTCGCGCGATTCGTCGAAGAAGTAAGCGGGCAAGGTCCGGCCCGCGCCATCGACATAGTGCATGGCGCCGAGACGCTCCGCGGCCGGATAGCGCGGCTGGTGCGGCATCAGCTTGCAGGCATAAGCGTCGATGTTGCGGAACAGCGTCTTGAACGACAGGTTGACGCCATGGCCCTGCGGTGCGGCACGGGTAAAGCGTTCCGTCACCAGCCCCGGCTCGAAGGTCTCATGACCGGAGGCGCCGAAGATGCGCCAGTTGACGAGAATGCCCGTCGCCTCCGGCACCGCGTCGATGAGGTCGGTGACACGGCCAGAGCCAACGTGGATATTCAGGAACTCGTCGGCGTCGAGCACCATCGCCCAGTCGCTTGCTGCGACGACCGGCAGCTGCTCGAGCCGTGCGTAGGCCGCTAGCTGCGGCTTCTCGCCCGGTGCGAAACTGCTGGAGAGGTGGGTAACGAGGCCGAGCGCCTGCAGCCTGTCGAGCAGAGCCGGCGAGGCGTCGATGCAGTCATTGCTGCTGATGACGATGTCGGTGAAGCCGATCGAGCGGTGATAGGCGACCCATTCGAGGATGAAGGGTCCTTCGTTGCGCATGGTCGCGGCCAGAAGGATGCGCCGCGGATCGCGCGGCGGCATGGTGCCTGTCGAAGTCAGTGGCATGTCGTCTCCGGAGCGGCCGGCGCACTCACATCGTGCGCGCGGCCGACGCGTCAACCCGTACGCGCTTCGAAGCTCAACGCCTGTCGAGGTCAGTCCGACCTCGCATCCTCAACAGCCCGCGGCGGGGCCGCACGTCGCTCGTGCCAGATCAGGCAGAGGCTGCTGATGACGATGATCGCGGCACCAAGCACCACATGCGTCGCCGGCACCTCCGACCAGATGAGGTAGCCGTAGGAAAAGGCCCAGACAAGGCCGGTATATTCCACAGGCGCGACAACGGACGCGGGCGCGAAGCGAAACCCTTCGTACAAGAGAAGCTGACCGACGCCGCCGATGACGCCGAGGACGAGCATCAGCGCCAAACCAACCCCGTCCGGTGTCCGCCAGAGGAAGGGCAGCATCAGGCCGCAGGCGAGCGCAAAGAAGCCGTTGGAGACGATCATTTGGTTGGTTGTCGTCTCCGTCCGGCTGATCAGCCGCACCAGGATAACGCTGAGCGCCCAGCAGCAGGCGGCGAAGAGCGCGGAGATCGTCGGGACGAGCTTCATGGCGCCAGACGGATCGACCGCAATGAGAACGCCGATGAAGCCCGCGAGCACGACCGCCCAGCGCAGCGGTCCAACCGTTTCCTTCAACACCATGGCGGCCATGACGACCACGATCACCGGCGCCGCGAAATAGAGCGTCGTCAGCTGCCCAAGCTCCATCTCGCGCGCCGCGGAGTAGAAGGAGAGCCACGCCAGCAGGATCAACACGGCGCGGACCAGCAATGCCCGCTTGTTGCGGCTCTCCACGAGTTGTCGCGCACCTTTGCCGCGGGCAAAGGCCAGGGCCAGGAGCACGACGACGATGCTGCGGGCAAACAGGATTTCGGCGACGGCATAGTCGACGACGAGCAGCTTTATGATGACGTCCTGCAGCGCGAAGAGCGCATAGCCGGCGGCGCTGAGGCCGATCCCCGTCATCGTGTCCGACCGGGACGCCGCTGCCTCCGCCATTGCTCGCATGCCCCGATTCACCTGTGCCGCTGACCAGCCGCACCGGCAAGACACCCGCCGGGTCGGCTTGTCAAACGCGGCGCCACCGCCTGCTGACATCCAAGCTGCATGACCTTCGGCAGGCCTAGCCGGAACCTTTCCTCATCGACTCCCGTCTTCGAACGGCCGCCACGCGCGACGCCGCAGCCCTCCTTGAGTATCCGGAGCGCCCATGAAGATCGCGACCTTCAACATCAACAATGTCAACCGCCGGCTGCCGAACCTCCTTGAGTGGCTGGAAGAGGCCAAGCCCGATGCAGTGTGCCTGCAGGAGCTGAAGGCCGAACAGTCGCGCTTTCCGCGCGCGGCGATCGAGGCAGCCGGATACGGCGCCGTGTGGCGCGGGCAGAAGACCTGGAACGGCGTTGCGATCCTCGCTCGGGGCGCGGAGCCGGTGCTGACGCGCGACGAGCTGCCAGGCGATCCCGACGACGGGCAAAGCCGCTACATCGAGGCGGCGGTGAACGGCGTTTTGATCGCTTCGATCTACCTGCCGAACGGCAATCCACAGCCCGGACCCAAGTTCGATTACAAGCTCGCCTGGTTCGAGCGCCTGATCGCCCATGCGGGCGAGCTCTTCGCCGCCGACCTGCCGGTGGTGCTCGCCGGCGACTACAATGTCGTGCCGACGGAGCGCGACATCTACCCGACGAAAAGCTGGGACGATGATGCGCTGCTGCAGCCGGAGAGCCGCGCCGCCTTTGCAAGGCTTCTGAGCCAGGGCTGGACGGACGCGCTGCGCAGGCTCCACCCGGAGACCGACGATCTCTATACGTTCTGGGACTACAAGCGCGGGCGCTGGGGCCGCAATGCCGGACTCAGGCTCGACCATCTGCTGCTGAGCCGCAGCACCGCCGATCGTCTGACTGGTGGCGGAGTCGACCGGGACGTGCGCGGGCGCGAAGGCGCCAGCGACCACGCACCGGCCTGGATCAGCCTCGATTAGGGCCGATGACCCGCAGGCACGGCATTGCGACCTCGGCCGGCGTCGCGACGCCCGGCGGAACGCCCTCGCCTCATCTCACGGCAGCTTCGTCTCCGCGACGCCCTCGTCCTCGTCGACGACGTCGGTCTCCGGCCGGTCGCGCCCGGAGGCGACTTCACCGTGCCATTTGCCGTCGGCGTCCTGATAGAGAATCCCCTCGGTATCGCCTTCGAGGTTCTGCCGCATCGAGGCGTCCTTGGCCGCGGCATGCGCCGCATCATGGGTCGGGAAGGTCTCGGAAAAGACGTCGCCGACCTTGTAGGCCCATCCACCGTCGTGCTCGACCACCTCGTAATGAATCTTCAATGTCGTCACCTCCGTTTGCGACCGGAAAACGACCTTCGGCGCAAGCTGTTCCGCCGCCTAACGGATCGATCTCACATCCCGGCCTTCCGGCTATTGTCAGGCGAAGACGAGGAGCAGACCGTAGGAGGCCGCGGCTGCCAGAAGGCTGAGGAAGGCAAGCCGCAGCGTCCGGAACTTCGACAGGCAGATGCCGGCGAGAACGCGGGTGCTCTGGTAATATTCGTCGAAGATGAAGTCGGTGCGATCGCCGTCCCTTGCCTCGATAAGACGGTCGCCCGCGGCCGGCCATGCGCCCCAATAGAGGACGCTGCGACCCGGCCGGATACGCGGCAACGTCACCGACAAGGCCGCAATGAAGGCGACCATCACGGACGCCGACAGGGCCGCTCCGATCAGCGCCAGATGCAGCGGACGCTCGGAATAGGCCGTCCAGCGGAAGGCATCGCGCGCATCGGCGGATGAGACGAGCAGTGCCAGGACGACCGTCAGCACGTAAGCGGCCTTCTGGTCGGCGGACTTGATCTGATCGACGAACGTGCGGTTGGCCGCTTCGAGGTATTGCAGGTAGCGATCGTCCATCGATCCTGTTCTTTCAATCTCTTAAGCTTCGAATCGGCTCGCCGTTACGCGGAAGCTCTGCAGCTGCGATCTTTGGCGCAAGGATTGCGGCCAGGCAACACTTTCAGGATGCGCAGCGCAGCCTCATGACAGACTGTTGACAGACGGATCAATACCCGACACGCAAGGAACGGGGTTGGGGAACCTTTCGTCGATGTCGACCATCATCATGCCGCTCAAGCCGAGCCGCAGCCTGATCTCGGCTGTCTTCTGCACGAGCTTGTTCATCTGTGGATTGGCGGAGGCGCAGCCGGTCTCGCGCTCGACGCCGGCCGAGGGGTCGGTGGTCTCGACCCTCTTTGGGGAAGAGATCGAGTTCATCGAGAACCCGATCTGGCAGAACGTCCAGGTGCTGCAGGATGTCGTCTCCGGGGACGTCTTGCGCACCAATGCAACCGGTGCGCTCGCCATCCTCTTCTCCGACCGGACGCAGGTGCGCATCGCCCGCAATTCGACACTGGTCGTGAAGAAAACCGGCGGTGGCGGCGATACCGAGCTGGAGCTGAAGGCCGGCAGCCTGTTCGCCAGAGCTGCGCGCGGCGGCACCGGCGTCAGCGTGGCGACACCGGCGGCGACGGCTGCGATCCGCGGCACGGACTGGGCGCTGACCGTCAACGGCGACACGACATCGCTGTCCGTGCTCGAAGGCACGGTCGAGTTCTTCAATCCGCAGGGCTCCGTCACCGTTCGCGAGGGCGAGGCGGCGACGGCAACGCTCGGCCAGGCGCCGAGCAAGGTGATCGTCGTCAACAGCGACACGCGCGAGCAGATGCTGATCAACATCTCGCTGCGCAACGCCTTTGGAAATCTGCCGGCCTCGCCCCTCAGCGGCCGCGAGCTGCGCGCCGAAGAGGCGCGGCTGGCCCGCACGCCGCTGGAACGGCGCTCTGCCGAGGACCGGGTAACGGCGGCGGAAATCGTGTTCAGCACACAGGGTTTGGCCGCCGCAGAGGCCGCCATCGCGGAGGCGCGTGCGCTTCGGTTGACGGCGGCGCAGGAGGCGCGGCTCGTCGCGATCGAGGCGTCGATCGCAGCGGCCGACCAGCGCTACGACGAGGCCTCGCGCCTCTACGCCAGGGCGCTGCCGCACCTCAGCGGCGAGCGCCGCGGCCTGGCGCTTTACCAAGCCTATTTCAGCCGGGCCCTCGCCGATCCTTCGCGCTCAGAATCGCCGCCGGTGGTTGGCGGCGAAGCCGGCCTGATTGGCAGAGTCATCGTCGCCGCGCTGCTGGAAGGACCGCAGAAGGCTTACGCCCTTATCCAGGCCGAGGCGCCGCGGCATCAGGACGACCCGGAGTTCCAGGCGACGATCGCCGAGGCGGCGATGCTGCTCGGCCGCTTCGACGAGGCCAAGGCGGCCATCGACCGCGGCTTTGCCCTCGATCCCGAGGAGGAGTCATTGTTTGCGGTGCGGGCCGATTACCGCGCCCGCGTGAGCAGCGATCTCGACGGCGCGCTCGCCGACCTCAACCGGGCCATCGCCGCTTCGCCCGGCACATCATCCTACTGGAACGATCTCGGCCTGCTGCAGTCGGAACGCGGCGCGAACCGCGAGGCCGAGCAGGCCTTCCTGCGGTCCATCGAACTCGCGCCGAAAGACCCGATCGGCTACGTCAACTATGCGATCTTCCTGCTCGATCAGGATCAGGTCGATGCCGCTAAGGCGCAGGTCGACAAGGCGGTGGCGCTCGATCCGTCCTTCTACATGACGCAGCTTATCATCGGGCGTCTGCGCTTCCAGTCCGGAGAGCTGGACGCCGCGGCAGACGGGTTGCTGCGCGCGACAACAGCCGACCCGACCGTGTCGCAGGGTCTGCTTCTGCTTTCCAGCGTGTACGCGACGCAGGGAGAACGGGAGCTCTCGGCCCAGGCGATCGACAATGCCGACCGTCTCGACCGCAACGACCCCGCCGTCGCGCAGTACCGCGCCCTCATCGCTATCGACGAATATCGGGCCGACGACGCCATCCGCTACGCGCTTGATTCCGTCGAGCGGACGCAAGCGCGCGGCGGCGACTACGCTTCGGTCAATGCCACGCGTGAAAGCGGCTCGACGGTCGGCGACGCCTTCCGCTTCGCCGGCCTGCCAAGCTGGGCGCGCTACTATGGCGACATCGTCTACGACCCGTTCTTGGCGGGCAGCTACATCGACCAGTCGCTGTCCGGTGGCAGCAACATCCTCAGCATCGACACCGACTACACCAATGAAGGGATCGACACGGTGGCGAACCCGTCGTCCTTCTCGGCGCTGTTCCAGGGCCTGCTGCTGGACCCGCTCGCCATCCCCGCCTCCAAGCAGCGCCCGAACCTGATCCGTGCGCCGCTGAGCGAAGCCGAAGTCAGCGGCGGCGTCGTCTCGGCGGACGGCGACACCGGTTTCTCCGGCGGCGGCGAGTACCAGTTCCTCAAGCTGGACGGTCTGCCGACGGCGCTCTACGCCAACATCACCTACGATCACGCCTCGCCGTCCTTCTCCGACCAGGACCGGGAGGCGACATCCGGTACGGCCTTCCTCGGCTTCCATCCGACGCCCTATGACCGGATCGTCGGCTTCGGTGCCTTCGCCACCTCGGCAGGCGGGCTCGGCGTGCGCGAGGTCGAGGAGCGCGCCGGCGACACGCGCGACATCGAGGCCTACAGCGCCGGCCTCGGCTGGAGCCACAGCTTTGGCTACCAGAACGTCCTCAACGCCGCCGTCTTCGCCACGCGGCGCGAGCAGACGGATGCATTCGATGTCCTCGACATTCCTGCCTTTCTGCTCGAACGCGACATCGAGCAGTATCAGGAGACAGTGACGGGCGGGCTGTCGCAGACGCTCGGCGTCGATACAGGTTCGATCGGCATCGAGTCGCTGGTGCTGCGCTATGGCAGCGAGTTCGGCTACTCAACCACCGACGCAGAGATCACGGACCGGCTGACCATCCCCGGCGCGCCCCCCGTCGAGGACGTTCTGGAGGCAGATGACGAGGGCGCCTTCGGCCGCCTCTATGTCGATGCGCTTGCGGAGATCACGCCGGACATCCAGGCGGAAGTCGGCCTCTTCGCTGCTGGCCTTGCCGGTGATGCGGAGAGCCGACTGGAGCCGCGCGCCGCCATCGGCTGGCAGCCGCTGGAGGGCCAGTGGCTGCGGGCCGGGTTCATCCGTGAGTCCAGCTTCGCCGGCGAGCAGAGCCTCGCGCCGATCGGCGTCCTCAGGCTGAACTCCAACCTCGTGCCACTGGGCGACGACGGCTACACCGACTCGCTGATCGCCCGCTGGGATGCGGAATGGTCGCGGGCCTTCTTCACCTCGGTCGAATACCAGCATCAGGCGGTCAATAACTTCTCCGTCACCATCCCGACGACGCTGCAGGCCTTCGAGGCGGAGGACGCGACGATCGACCGGCTGACGCTCACGGCAAATGCGTGGCTCGGCCATGGCGTTGCGCTGTTCGGGACGCTTGCCCTCACCGAAACCAGTGTCGACAGCGGCGCCCGGGAAGGCGACGATCTCCCATTCGTGCCGGATACGATCGGGCGCTTCGGCTTCACCTATACGCACCCGTCCCGCGTCCAGCTGACTGTCGCTGAGGATTATGTCGGCTCGCGTCCGGGATCGGAGCCCTTCTCGCTGCTCGACGACTTCTGGACGACATCGGCGACCCTGTCCTGGGAGAGCATGAACCGCCGGCTGAAGACCGACCTTGCCGTCTACAACATCTTCGACGCGGAATCGGAGCTGTCGGAGGGGAATGAAGGCAACGGGCGAACGGCCGTCGCCCGGCTGGCGGTGCGGTTCTGAGCGGCGCGGGAGACCGGGCAGCAGGAGCGCCATGCCATCGGCGCGGCTGACGGTCAGGCGCGCATGAGGCAGGAGCCCTCACCGCGGCCGCTGAAGCGTCTCGCGTCCGTGACGCTGCTCGCCGTCTGCGTCATTGCCGGCCTTCTCATGATGAGCAGGCTCGGCGCCTTTGCACTGGTGGACGCGCGGCTCTACGATCTCATCTCCACGGCCGCGCCACCGGCCGTCGCCACGCCGGAGCGGCCGTCGGACATCGTCATCGTGGCGATCGACGAGCCGTCCTTTTCCGAAATCGGTGCGCAGTGGCCTTGGCCGCGGGACCTGCATGCCAGGCTGATCCAGTCGCTGCGGGCGGCCGGAGCGAAGGCGATCGCGCTCGACATCGTCTTTGCCGAGCCGTCCGCGAACTTCAAGGCGGACGCCGCGCTCGCCGCGGCCGTCGGCCCCGACACCGTGCTGGCGGCCGACGAGAGCCTGATTGAAACGCCGCAGATGCGCCAGCTGGTGCGCACTGAGCCGGCGGCCTTCCTGCTCGCCGGCGGCGGGCAGAGCGGCGTCGCCTCGGTGGCGCTCGATCCCGATGGCGTCGTGCGCCACCTGCCGCTCTACCCCGACGGATTCGCGCGGCAGGCGCTGGCGGTCGCCGGCATTGCGGCCTCGCCCCCTGCCGAGGGCGCGATGCTGCGCGCCTACGGACCCGCCCGCAGCTTTCCGACGGTCTCCTACTATCAGGCGCTCGAACCGGACCGCTTCCTGCCGCCGCAGACCTTCCGCGGCAAGATCATCATCGTCGGCCTCAGCGTGCAGACGGCCATGGCATCCGCCGGCGGGCAGGACATCTTCGCGACGCCCTTCACGGTGCGCAGCAAGCAGCTGCTGCCGGGCGCGGAGATCCACGCCACCATTGCCGACAATCTGGCGCGAGGCCTCACCGTCCGCACACTCGGCAAGATGCCAGCGCTCGGCATTCTGTTCGTCACCGGCCTGCTCGCCGCGCTCGCCGCGCTGCGACCCTCCGATCTCTATACGGGTGCCGGCGCGGCGCTGCTCCTCGTCCTCCTCGCCGCTGCGGCCATCCTGCTCCTCTACGAGGGCAATCTGTGGCTGCCGCCGACGGCGCCGGCACTCGCGATCGCCGGGATCACGCTGCCGGTCGCGGCCTTCGATTTCCGTCAGGAGCGGCGGATGCGGCGCACCGTCACGCGCGCCTTCTCGCAATATCTCGCGCCCGCCATGGTCGAGCGGCTGGTCGCCGATGCCGGGGCGCTGAAGCTCGGCGGCGAACGGCGCGAGCTCACGATCCTCTTTTCGGATGTGCGCGGCTTCACCACCATCGCCGAGACGATGAAGGACGATCCGCAGAAGCTGACGGCCCTGATCAACCGCCTTCTCAACCCGATGTCGGCGATCATCCTCGCCCATGGCGGCACCATCGACAAATATATGGGCGACTGCGTCATGGCCTTCTGGAACGCGCCGCTGGATGATCCCGACCATGCACCGCATGCGCTGAGCGCCGGGATCGAAATGCTGAAAGCGATCGAGACGCTGAATGCCGAGCTCCAGGCCGAGAATGGGCCGGACATGCCGAAGCTCGCCGTCGGCGTCGGCATCAATACGGGCGAATGCGCCGTCGGCAACATGGGGTCCGATTTCC
Source organism: Mangrovicella endophytica (assembly GCF_002893625.1). Classification (GTDB taxonomy): domain Bacteria; phylum Pseudomonadota; class Alphaproteobacteria; order Rhizobiales; family Rhizobiaceae; genus Mangrovicella; species Mangrovicella endophytica. The sequence goes on from NZ_PKMZ01000004.1 coordinate 50,491, forward strand.
GCTTCGACTACACGGCGATCGGCGACGCGGTGAACCTCGCCTCACGCCTCGAAGGCCTGTCGAAGACCTATGGCGTGTCGATCGTACTCGGCGAGGAGACCGCACGGCGGGTGGCGGGCACCGTGCCCGTCGTCGAGCTCGACCGCATTGCGGTGCGCGGCCGCGTCGGCGAGACGCCGATCTTCCGCCTGGCTGCGCAGACGCCGTCCAGCCCGGCGGCCGCCGCCGCAAGGACGGCGAACCTCGGCTCGCCCGGCTGAGATAATCAGCATACCACTGGCGCGTCAGGCCGAGCGGCGCTCGCCCAGAAGTGCGAAGATCGGCTCGAACGAGGTCAAATCATCGGCCACGAGGTCTGCGGCGGAGAAATCCTCGCCCCGCGTGTAGAGCGCTGGTGTGACGACGCAGCGCAACCCGGCGGCCTTTGCGGCGCGCAGGCCGTTCTCGGAATCCTCGAAGGCCAGGCACGCTGCCGCTGGCAGGTCCAGTTCCCGAAGCGCCAGATGGTAGATGTCCGGCGCGGGCTTCTTCGCCTTCGCCATGTCGCCGCAGGCGAAGACCTCGAAGTCGGCGATGGTGCCAAGCGTCGCCGTGAGCAGCGCATCGACATTTTCGCGCGTCGTCGTCGTGGCGATGGCCAGGCGGACACCGCGGCGCTTCGCCTCGGCGACGAGATTGGCGATGCCCGGCCGCAGCTTCAGGGCGCCGCCGGTGACGCCCTCGCCATAGAACACGGTCTTGCGGGCATGCAGCTTCGGCACCAGTTCGGCGGCCGGCAGCGGCAGCTCGGGCGCGTCGGGCCCGAGCGTCTCGATGTAGCGGTGGAGACGCTCCTTGCCGCCGGAGACCTTCAGGAGCTCGCCATAGAGCGCCTCGTCCCAGTTCCAGCCGAGGCCAGCCTCGGCGAAGGCCTGGTTGAAGGCGGTGCGGTGCAGCTCCTCCGTCTCCGCCAGCGTCCCGTCGACGTCGAAGATGAAGGCGTTCATCCCTGGCACTACTCGGCCGCTCGCTCGTCGTCCGCAGCGCCGATCAGCGTCAGAAGGTGGTCGAGCCGGTCGATGACATGGGTCGCGCCGAGGTCCTCGGCGGCGATCGATGTATACCCGCCGCGCACGACGACGCTGGTGATGCCAGCCGCACGGGCCGCCAGCACGTCGTTCTCGCTGTCACCGACGAAGAGCACATCCGCCGGCGACAGGCCAAGCCTCTCGCAGGCGAGCAGCAGCAGCCCCGGCTCCGGCTTCTTCGGCGGTCCGGCATCGCCGCCGACCACGATGGCCATCAGATCGGCCAGGCCAAAGTGGGTGAGGATCTCCGCTGTCTCAGCGCCCGGCTTGTTGGTGACGACGCCGATCCGGATGCCGGCCTCGCAGAGCAGGCGCGTCGCATCGCTGACGCCGGCGTTCAGCGTCGTGAGCTTCGCCGCGCGCGGATTGTAGATCTTGAGGAAGCGCTCGACGATCTTGTCGCGTGTCGCGGGATCTAGCGGCTTGTCGAGGGCTGCATAGGCTCGCTCGATGAGCACCGGCACGCCACGGCCGATCATCCCGATCACCTCATCCAGCGAGAAGGGTGGCTCGCCGTAGCTCGCCAAGGTCTCGTTGAGCGATTCGTGGATGTCGGGCGCGGAATCGATCAGCGTGCCGTCGAGGTCGAAGAGAACGGCCTGAGGCCGAAGTGCAGAGGACATGGGGTCGGGCGGCTCCGCCAAAGCTTTAGCCGGCGGTGCCCTCGCCGACGGGTGGAGACTACAGGGCAGGCGGCGCGCCGTCGACAGGGCACGCGTCGTCTCGGCTGCCGCCCTCTTGGGAAAAGGCGCGACATCACTCCGGCGGGTCGATGACGGCGAGCGTCGTCCACTCGGCGACCAGCGCCGGCTTGGCGGCGTTCTCGATCTCGATCGTGGCTTCCCAGGCCGACTGAACCGACACGGCGCGCTCGGTCAGCCCGACCAGCTTGAAGCGGCCGCGCACGCGGGCGCCGGACTTCACCGGCGCGAGGAAGCGAACCTTGTCGAAGCCGTAGTTGATGCCCATCCGCGTTCCCGCAACGCCCGGCAGCGCATCGAAGGCCAGCGCGGAGAGAAGCGACAGCGTCAGGAAGCCGTGCGCGATGGTGCCGCCGAAGGGCGTCTCGGCTTTCGCGCGCTCGGGATCGACATGGATGAACTGGTGGTCGTGCGTGGCATCGGCAAAGGTGTCGATCATCCGCTGATCGACGAGGAGCCAGCCGGAGACGAGCTCGTCGGCGTTCAGATGCGCGCGGTAATCCTCGATCGGGATCAGCTTCTGGCGGATCGCATCTTCCTCGGTCGTCATGAAATGGCTCCGGCAGCTCAGGCGGGCCGGCGCAGCGGCCGGCTGGAGCTGCTCTATAGGCCGCGGGGTCGCGGAAGCAAAACGATGTCAGGGTAATGCTCAGCTGCGCTTGGCGGCTGCGAACAGCGCCAGTGCCTTTGCCCGGACGGCGGCATTCACCGTGTCCGGCGTCAATCCGTCGATGGCAGAGCCCGGGAACAGCACCGTCACGACGGCGCCTTCGAGGCTGTAGTTCTTCTCGCGCTCGCAGAAGCGGGGGTCGGAGGCGAGACGCCTGGCGCAGCGGCTGACGCCGATGCCATCGAAGGCGGCGAGGGAGCCTTCGCCGATTTTGTTGTGCGGGCCGCCATCGGCGACGAGCACGGGCACCACCTTGTCCTTGTAGACGATGACGCCAACGTCACCGATCCTGACGCCGGTGCGACGGGTGAACTCGCGCCCCTCGGCGGCATAGCTCCCCGCGGCAATGGGAAGGACGACATAGGGCACCAGGTCGGAGGTCACATAGGCCTCCGGCCAGCGGCTTTTCCGCTTTGCTTCGCTCCACGCTTTCGCTGCGGGGTAGACGAAGGTCGTGGGACAGAGATTGGTCGCGCCGCCGCTCCCGGCGCAGGGGCGGTACCCCCCGTCGACGTCGAGTGCCATCTTGCTCTCGAACAGGATGGCGCCGGAGGGCAGGCGCAGCAGCGACTCCAGCCGGTTGGGATCGTTGCTGCAGCGCCGATAGCCGGTCATCGTCTCGCCACGGAATATGTCCTGCGTATCGTAGAGCGTGAACTGCCGCTCATAGTCCGGGTCGACGGGCGTGGCCGCCTCGAAACGTATGCCGGCCAGCGCGGTTCGCGAGGCAGCCGGCGGCTGGTAGGCGGGGGCAGCGGTCGATGCCGGCGCGCCTCGTTCCGGCGGCACACCTCCTTCTCCGCTCCTCTCCATTCCCGCCATGTCGGCAGACGAGTGCCCGGCCGTGTTGCATCCGCTCAGGCTGGCGAAGATCGCGGCGGCGGCAAGAAGGGTGCGAAGACGAAAGGCGGCGGCAGCGCGCATGACGAAGCTCCACCCGCGGCAGCTCCGCGGGCCGTCCGGGGCCGCATCCGCACGAACTATGTCAGCCTTCTACAACCTTGACCAGAGACCGCCGTCTTTGCCGATGGCTGCAAGAAGCGCTCAGGCCGGGCGGCGAATGCTCGGCGCGGCTTCGAGGACGAGCTTGTGGATGCCGTCCGTGTTGCCTGAGTCGATGCGCTCGAAGAGCTGCGAGCGCATGCGCGGCTCCCAGAAGCTGTTGATGTGGTCGGCGACACCGGCGGCGCGGCCGGCCTGGGGCGCGGACTGGAAGAAGGTGGCGATCTGGTTCGCCATGTAGATCAGCTTGTCACGCTGCATGCGATGCGCCCTCCACGGCGCTCGGTTCGGCGGCGGCATCGATAGCGGCGGCAGCGTCCGCTGCGCCTTCGATCCGCTGGGGATGGGTGAAGATCTCGAATTCGGCGCCGCGCACCACGGCGACGAGGGTGATGCCGGCCGTGTCCGCTTCGCGGATCGCCAGTGCCGTCGGCACCGAGACCGCGGCGATCAGGCTGCAGCCCATCATTGCGGCCTTCTGGATCAGCTCCACCGAAACGCGGCTCGTGATCGTGAGGAAGCCGCCCGCCGGATCGATCGCGTTGCTCGCGAGGAAGCCCGTGACCTTGTCCAGCGCATTGTGACGGCCGACATCCTCGCGCGCTACGGCGAGCCCCTGCCCCGGCGCGTGAAAGGCGGCGGCATGAACCGCGCGCGTCAGATGGCTGAGCGCCTGCTCGCGGCCCATCGCCTCCATGGCCTCGACGATGTCCTGCGGTGCGATTCGCAGCGGGGCCCCGACGCGTGGCAGCGCGCGCTTGGCGAGCTCCAGCGATTCGACACCGCACAGACCGCAACCGACCGGCCCGGTCATCTGCCGGCGACGGGCCACATACTGGCCGGAGCGCTCGGCATTCAGCCACAGCCGGCAGTCGACGCCGGCCTCGCTCGTGGCGATCTCCAGCCGCTCGATCTCCTCCGGCCGCGCGACGATCCCCTCGTTGAGGGCAAGGCCCAGCGCCAGATCGGCGAGATCGGCGGGCGTTGCCATCATCACCGCGTGCGACGAGCCGTTGACCGAGATGGCGACGGCTGTTTCTTCCGGCACATGGCGCCAGCCGGCGGCAAAGGCGCCGCCGGCGAAGGCGATGCGGGAAACGCGCCCGGCCGTGTCGTCCGGCGCCCCGGCCACCTCGCGCCTACTCCGCGGCTTCCGCGGGCATGATGCGGCGGCTCTCGTTCGACAGCTCGCGATAGCCTTCCTGCCAGTCGGTCGGACCGTTGGAGGGCGAGATCTGCACCGCCGTCACCTTGTATTCCGGGCAGTTGGTGGCCCAGTCGGAATAGTCGGTGGTGATGACGTTGGCCTGCGTCGTCGGGTGGTGGAAGGTCGTATAGACGACGCCCGGCGCGACGCGATCGGTCACCTTGGCCTTCAGCGATGTCGAGCCGGAGCGGCTGTCGAGCCGCACCCAGTCGCCCGGCCGGATGCCGCGCTGCTCGGCGTCGTGCGGGTGGATCTCCAGGACGTCCTCGGCGTGCCAGACGACATTGTCGGTGCGCCGCGTCTGCGCGCCGACATTGTACTGGCTGAGGATGCGGCCGGTGGTGAGAAGCAGCGGGAAGCGCGGTCCTGTGCGTTCGTCGGTGGCGACGTATTCGGTGACGACGAACTTGCCCTTGCCGCGCACGAAGCCTGCCGTGTGCATGATCGGCGAGCCGTCCGGATGCGCCTCGTTGCAGGGCCACTGCACCGAGCCCTTCTCGTCCAGCATGGCGTAGTTGACGCCGGCGAAGGACGGCGTCGTCGCGGCGATCTCGTCCATGATGGCGGATGGGCCGCTGTAGTTCATGTCCAGACCGATCGCCTGGGCCAGCATCTGCGTGACCTGCCAGTCCTCGTAGCCGTTGCGCGGGCTCATCACCTTGCGCACGCGGTTGATGCGCCGCTCGGCATTGGTGAAGGTGCCGTTCTTCTCCAGGAAGGTCGAGCCCGGCAGGAAGACGTTGGCGTAGTTGGCGGTCTCGTTGAGGAAGAGATCGTGGACGATCAGGAGCTCCAGAGATGCCAGGCCCGCCGAGACATGCTTGGTGTCCGGATCGGACTGCAGGATGTCCTCGCCCTGGCAGTAGAGGCCCTTGAAGGTGCCCTCCATCGCCGCGTCGAACATGTTGGGGATGCGCAGGCCGGGCTCGGAGCTGATGGTGACGCCCCAGAGATCCTCGTAGATCGATCGCGTCGCGTCGTCGGAGATGTGGCGGTAGCCCGGCAGCTCGTGCGGGAACGAGCCCATGTCGCAGGAGCCCTGCACGTTGTTCTGGCCGCGCAGCGGGTTCACGCCGACGCCGCGCCGGCCGATATTGCCGGTGACCATAGCGAGGTTGGCGATGGCGATGACCGAGGTCGAGCCCTGGCTGTGCTCGGTGACGCCGAGACCGTAGTAGATTGCCGCATTGCCGCCGGTGGCGTAGAGCCGCGCCGCCTTGCGGACCAGCTCGGCGGGCACACCGGTGATCTCGGCCACGGCCTCGGGGGAGCGCTCCTCCTGCGCGACGAAGGCCGCCCAGTCCTGGAACTCGTCCCAGTCGCAGCGCTCGCGGATGAAGGTCTCGTTCATCAGGCCTTCGGTGACGATGACATGGGCGAGCGCCGTCAGCATCGCGACGTTGGTGCCCGGCTTCAGCGGCAGGTGGTACTCGGCCTCGACGTGCGGCGTGCGCACGAGATCGATGCGGCGCGGATCGATGACGATGAGCTTGGCGCCCTCGCGCAGGCGCTTCTTCATGCGCGAGCCGAACACCGGGTGGCCATCGGTCGGGTTGGCGCCGATGACGAGGATGACGTCGGAATCCTCGACCGAGTCGAAGTCCTGCGTGCCCGCGGAGGTGCCGAAGGTGGTCTTCAGCCCGTAGCCCGTCGGCGAGTGGCAGACGCGGGCGCAGGTGTCGATGTTGTTGTTGCCGAAACCGGCGCGCACCAGCTTCTGGACGAGATAAACCTCTTCGTTGGTGCAGCGGGAAGACGAGATCGCGCCCATCGCCTCGCGGCCGTAGCGCTCCTGGATCGACTTGATCTTCGCCGCGGAGAAGGCGAGCGCGTCCTCCCAGGAGACCTCCTGCCAGGGATCCTTGTAGGTCTCGCGGATCATCGGCTTGAGGATGCGGTCCTTGTGCGTGGCGTAGCCCAGCGCGAAGCGGCCCTTGACGCAGGAATGGCCGCGGTTCGCCTTGCCGTCCTTGTAGGGCACCATGCGCACCAGCTCCTCGCCGCGCATCTCGGCCTTGAAGGAGCAGCCGACGCCGCAATAGGCGCAGGTGGTGACGACGGAATGCTCCGGCGTGCCGATCGCGATGACCGACTTCTCCTCCAGCGTCGCCGTCGGGCAGGCCTGTACGCAGGCGCCGCAGGACACGCATTCAGAGGACAGGAAGTTGTCCGTCTCCAGGCCAGCCGACACGATGGCATCGAAGCCGCGGCCGGCGATCGTCAGCGCGAAGGTGCCCTGCACCTCGTTGCAGGCGCGCACGCAGCGCGAGCAGACGATGCACTTCGAGGGATCGAACTGGAAGTAAGGGTTCGACTGGTCCTTCGGCTTGCCGAGATGGTTGCGGCCCTCATAGCCGTAACGCACCTCGCGCAGGCCGACCGCGCCGGCGACGTCCTGCAGCTCGCAGTCGCCATTGGCCGCACAGGTCAGGCAGTCCAGCGGGTGATCGGAGATGTAGAGCTCCATCACGCCTTTGCGGATCTTCTTCAGCCGCTCGGTCTGCGTCGAGACCTTCATGCCCGCGGCGACGGGCGTCGTGCAGGAGGCTGGCGTGCCGTTGCGGCCCTCGATCTCGACGACGCAGACGCGGCAGGAGCCGAAACTATCCAGCATGTCGGTGGCACAGAGCTTCGGCACCTGGATGCCAGCATCCATCGCCGCCCGCATGATCGAGGTGCCTTCGGGCACGCTCACCTCGAAGCCGTCGATGGTGAGCGTCACCTCCTTCTCGGACTTCGAGCGGGGCGTGCCATAGTCGGTTTCATGGATGAGAGACATCGTCGTCCTCCTCACGTGTGGCTGGCGCGTCCGCCTGCCATGGCCGTTCGGCCTTGTTGTCGAGCGTCCGGCCAGGAGCCGGATGTCGGATGCCTGCTGTTTATTCCGCCGCCTCGCGCAGCGGCTCCCCGTGGAAGTCCTCGGGGAAATGCGTAATCGCGCTCATCACGGGATAGGGCGTGAAGCCGCCGAGCGCGCAGAGCGAGCCGAACTTCATCGTGTTGCAGAGGTCCTCGACGAGGGCGAGGTTCTCGGCGGGGCTCTCGCCTCGGATGATCTTCTGCGTCGTCTCCAGGCCGCGCACCGCGCCAATGCGGCAGGGCGTGCACTTGCCACAGGATTCGATGGCGCAGAACTCGAAGGCGAAGTTCGCCTGCTTCAGCATGTCGACCGTGTCGTCGAAGACGACGAGGCCGGCATGGCCGATGAGGCCGTCGCGCGCTGCGAAGGCTTCGTAGTCGAAGGGTGTGTCGAAGAGCGAGCGCGGGAAGTAGGCCCCGAGTGGTCCGCCCACCTGCACCGCTTTGACGGGCCGGCCGCTTTCCGTGCCGCCGCCGATCGTCTCGACGATCTCGCCGAGCGTCAGGCCGAAGGCCGTCTCGTAGAGGCCGCCGAAGCGGACATTGCCGGCGATCTGGATCGGGATCGTACCGCGCGAGCGGCCCATGCCGAAGTCGCGGTAGAAGGCCGCGCCCCGGGCGATGATCTCCGGCACCGAGGCGATGGAGATGACGTTGTTGATGACGGTCGGCCTCCCGAACAGGCCTTTGTGCGCCGGCAACGGCGGCTTGGCGCGCACCTGGCCGCGCTTGCCTTCCAGGCTGTCGAGCAGCGCCGTCTCCTCGCCGCAGACATAGGCGCCGGCGCCGACGCGCAGTTCCAGCTCGAAGGCGCGCCCCGAAGCGAGCACGTCAGGTCCAAGCACACCGGCCTTGCGGGCGATCTCAATCGCAGCCTGCGTGATGCGGATTGCGGCCGGATATTCGGAGCGCGTGTAGATGTAGCCCTTGGTGGCACCGGTCGCGAGGCCGGCGATGGCCATGCCCTCGATGACGCAGAAGGGATCGCCCTCCATGATCATGCGGTCGGCGAAGGTGCCGCTGTCGCCCTCGTCGGCATTGCAGACGATGTATTTCTGCGCTCCCGGCGTGTCGGCAACGGTCTTCCACTTCAGACCTGTCGGAAAGCCCGCCCCGCCGCGGCCGCGCAGGCCGGACTCGATGACCTCCGTCACCGTCGCCGCAGCGCCGACGGCGATCGCCCGGCGCAGGCCGACAAGGCCGCCCTCGGCTTCGTAGTCCTCAAGCGACAGGGGATCGACGATGCCGCAGCGCTTGAAGGTCAGGCGCGTCTGATTGGCGAGGAAGGGGATCTCCTCGGGTCGGCCGAGGCGCTTTGCATGGTGGGCGCCGTCGAGGAACCCGGCCGCAAGCAGCCCGTCCACCTCGTCCGGATCGATGGGCCCATAGGCGATGCGACCCTCTGCCGTCTCGACCTCGAGCATCGGCTCCAGCCAGGCCATTCCACGCGAGCCGTTGCGCACGATCGTAACGTCGAGCCCGCCATGCGACGCGTACTGGGCGATCGTCTCGGCGATCTCGTCGGCGCCGCAGGCAACGGCAAAGGAATCGAGCGGCACGAAGACGCGCGTCACAGCCGCACCTCCGTCGCCAGCGCGTCGACCTTCTCCGGCGTCAGCCGCGCAACGACACGCTGGTGATCCACCATGGCATTCGGGCCGACGGCGCAGAGGCCAAGGCAGTAGACCGCCTCCAGCGTCACCTGTCCGTCAGGGGTCGTCTCGCCGAAGCGGATGCCGAGCGCCCGCTCGGCGGCATCGGCCACCGCGTCGCCGCCACGGGACTGGCAGGCCTCGGCACGGCAGACCTTCAACACATGCCGGCCGCGCGGCTCCTTATGGTAGTCATGGTAGAAGGAAACGACGCCGTAGACTTCCGCGCGCGACAGGTTGAGCGCCGCCGAGACCAGACGCACGGCTTCTTCGCCGACAAAGCCGAAGCGGGTCTGGAATTCATTCAAGATCGGCAGCAGCGGACCTTCGAGATGCTTCAGCTCGCTGATGATCTCGGCCGCTTCTTCGGCGTCGAACGCCGCTCTGTAGCTCAAAGATGCTGCCTCCCCAGACGCATTTGGAATGCTTCCAGAAAGTCTGGCGCCGTTTTCGTTCAGAAATCAATGGGCAACAGGCCATGCTTCAATAGAGGCGATCTATCAATCGGTGGTCAGTCGAATGCCACCTCGGCAGACTCGGCCCAGAAACGTTCAACCAACGGTATGTGCGGCGATCGTTGGCTGCGTGCGAGTGCGACATCGTAGCTGACGTCGGGATCGACGATCGGCACCGTGCGGACGCTGTCGCCAAGGCCGAGGATCTCCGCCGAGCGCAGCGGCATGATGGTGGCGAAGCGCCCTGTGCGCACATGGGCCATCAGCGCAATCATCGAGTTTGATTCCATCGCCGTGCGGAACGGCCCGCCGGCTTCGCGCAAGTGGCGGTCGAGGATGCGCCGGTTCTGCATGGCGCCTGTCAGCAGGCATAGCCGCAGCTTCGCGGCCTCGGCCCAGCTGATGCGCTCCCGTCCTTCGCCATCAGCCGTGTTCGCCGTGACGAGGCAATAGCGCTCCGAGTAGAGGAGGCGCCCTTCGGCGCGCTGCAGCCGCTCGTCGAGATAGGTGATGCCGAGGTCGAATTCGAAGTCTTCGAGGCCGGCGACGATCTCGGCCGAGGTCCTCGACAGGATCTCGAACGTCACGTCGGGGTGGCGGTCGAGGAAGGGCGTCGTCAGCTTGGCGACGATCGCCAGCGCGGTCGGGATGACGGCGATGGTGAGATGGCCGCGCAGGCCGTCGAGGCCGCTGATATCGTCGCGCATGGCGCGCACGTCGCCGCTGATGCGGCGCGCCCAGACGAGCACCCGCTCACCCTCGGCAGTGATCCCCTGGAAGCGGGAGCCGCGATTAACGAGGGTGACGCCGAGCTGCGCCTCCAGCTGGCGCAGCCCGGCCGACAAGGTCGGCTGGGTGATGCCGAGCCGCTCGGCGGCCCGCCCGAAATGGCGCTCGGCCGCCAGCGCGATGAAGTAGTCGAGCTTGTCGATCATGGCCGCCTCCCGGCATCCTCCACGGTAGTAGAGCAGGCCCGGGCGGCCTTGTGGAAGCGCCAGCGCATAAGGTCGCGCACGAGGCTTGCCTGATGTCGGCAAGATCGAGCGGAGCTGTGCCGCCCCGCTCGAACGCGCCGCTGCGACTTCAGGGGTTCGTCGAAGGCGTCGCCGGCACCTGCTCGAGCGGCGGCGTCGTGGTCCCGCTGACCGGCTCGTGCGGCTCAGACACGGTGTGGACCTCGACCGGCAGATAGGCGCCGAGCGGCGGATAGACCTCGACGGCACCCTTGGCCACCATCTCCAGCGCCACGAAGAGGATGATGGCCAGACCGATATAGGCGATCCAGCGGAAGCGGTTCAGCAGGCGGGCGATGAGGCTCGCGGCGAATGCCATCAGCGCGATCGACAGCAGCAGACCGAAGGCGAGCAGCGTCCAGTGATGCCCCTCCGCGGCGCCGGCGACTGCCAGCACGTTGTCGAGCGACATGGAGACATCGGCGATGATGATCTGCGTCGCGGCCTGCCGGAAGGTCTTGCGCGGACCCTTTGCGGCATTTGCGGCGGCCGCTTCGGCCTCATCGTCGTCATGCCCGCCCTCGCGCAGCTCGCGCCACATCTTCCAGCAGACCCAGAGGAGCAGGATGCCGCCGGCGAGCAGCAGACCGAAAATGCCGAGGAGCTGCGTCGCGACCACGGTGAAGAGGATGCGCAGCACCGTTGCCGCCGCAATGCCCCAGAAGATCGCCTTGGTGCGCTGCTCTTTCGGCAGGCCCGCGACCGCAAGGCCGATGACGATCGCATTGTCGCCGGCCAGGACGATGTCGATCATGATGATCTGGCCGAGGGCCAGCCATCCTTCGATGCTGAGAAGTTCGAACATGGGAGCTCTTGCGTTCGGGATGGGTCTTGGAACGCTGGCCTGTCCGCACGTCCACGATCCGGGCCGATGCGAAGCTGACGCAGACGCGCTCTTCCCAGTCCGACATCGCAGCAAGAGCTGCCAGAGGGGCCCGGCCTGGTGAAAGCGGTTTATAGGGCGGCTGTGCGGATTTCAATCACAAGGACGATTGGCTGACGCAGCGTTTGACGCCTGGCGATTGAACCGGGTTCGGCGATTGTCTAGAGCCTTCGGCTTCGAGGCCCGCATAACGCTTGCAGACGAATCGAGGATGGCATGGAGCTCGACCGGATCGAGGACGCAGTCGCGGCGATCGCCGCCGGTGAGCTGGTGGTGGTGGTCGACGACACAGACCGCGAGAACGAGGGTGACCTGATCATGGCGGCCGCCAAGGCGACGCCGGAGAAGATGGCCTTCATGATCCGCCATACGAGCGGCATTCTCTGCGTTCCGATGACGGGCGACCGCGCCCAGCGCCTGAACCTGCCGCCGATGGTGGCGAACAATCTCGATCCCCTGCGCACCGCATTCACAGTATCCGTCGACTACAAGGTCGGCATGACGACCGGCATCGCGGCCGAGGAGCGCGCCAATACGGCGCGGGCGCTCACCAACGACAACGTGCCCGGCAGCGACTTCCTGCGTCCGGGCCATATGTTCCCGTTGATCGCCCGTGAGGGCGGCGTGCTCACCCGCTCCGGCCATACCGAGGCCGGCACCGATCTTGCCCATCTTGCCGGCCTCGAGCCGGTCGGCGTCCTCGCCGAGATCGTCAATGACGATGGCACGGTGAAGCGGCTCCCGGAGCTGATCCCGTTCGCCCGCGAACACGGGCTGAAGATCATCTCGATCGAGGACCTGATCTCCTACCGCATCCGCCGCGAAAGCTTCGTGACCTGCGTGCGCGAGGAGGAGATGACGATCGGCGGCATGAAGGGCCGCATCCGCGTCTATGAGACGCCGTTCGATACGATGCAGCACGTCGTGGCCGTGTTCGGGGACGTCAATTACGCCGAGAAGGTGCCGACCCGCATCCATCGCGAGCAGCCGGTGAACGATCTCTTCGCGCGCAGCCGCGGCTCGGCGAGCTGGGTGGATGTCGCCGTCGACAAGCTGCGCCCGAACGGTCTCGGCATCCTGATGCTGCTGCGCACGCCCGAGGTCGACCGCTTCGAGGATGCCGGCGAGCCGCTCGATGCCGCCGCAGCGCTGGAGGACGGCGAGAAGCACGGCAGCGCCCGCGCCCGCATGCAGCGCTGGCGCGATGTCGGTATCGGCGCGCAGATCCTGCGCGATCTCGGCGTTCGCTCGATCTCGGTGCTGGCGACGCATGAGCGCGCCTATGTCGGCCTCACCGGCTTCGGCATCGAGGTTGCGGGAACCATCCTCGTCGAAGAGTGACGACCCCGGTTGCGCGGCGGCAGCGCCTCCCGGCTTGCCCCGCCGACCGGCAACGGCCGCGTCGGTTCGACCTCAGCGCCAAAACCGCAGATGCCGAGGTCTAGCGCGTCTGCAGCAGCCTGACGGCCGCGACGACGCCGTCGATCACCGGCAGTCCGAAGCGGGCGGTGTAACTCTCGGCGAGATCGGCCATGCCGGCGCAGCCGAGGACGATCGCCTCCGGCCGGTCTTCGGCAATGGCGCGGCCGATCTCGGCGGCCACCGTCTCGCGCGCCGCGCTGCCCTCGCGTTCCAGCTCCAGAACCGGCACCTCCGACGCGCGCACCCGCAGGCACGTCCCGGCAAAGCCGCCGGCCCGCACATTCGCGGTGATGACCGGCACTGAGACCGAGAGCGTGGTGACCACCGAGAAGCGCCGGCCGCCCTCGCTGGCGGTCCGGAATGCCGCCTCGCCGATCCCCGTCACTGGCTTTGCCGTCAGTCCGCGTGCCTCCGCCAGACCCGTATCGTCGAAGCAGGCGATCACGAAGGCATCCGCTTCATCGACGTTTCCCTCGATCAGGCGCAGGAGCCCCGGCAGCGCGGCGCGCCCGTCCGCCTCGCCCTGGATCGCCGGCGGACCGCTCGGCGAGGTCAGCGCGAGGATCTCGGTGCCGGGTGCGGCCGCCGAGCGCGCCGCTGCGGCGATCTTCCTGGTCATCGAGGCCGTGGAATTCGGGTTGATGAAGCAGATGCGCATGACGGATCCGGCGGGCCTTCTCAGAGCGTGCCCTTGCCGGCATCGGAGGCGCCGCGCAGGCGCCGGCGGCGCAGATAGAGGCCGGTGCCGAGCGTCAGGGCGATGACCAGAAAGGAGACCGCGGTCGTCAGGGTGCCCAGCGCATAGATCGCCGGGTTGGTGACGGTGGTCGTCAGGCCCTGCAGTTCGAGCGGCAGCGTGTTCGGCCCGCCGACCGTCTGGCTGGTGCGGGCGATCTCGTCCCAGGACAGGGTGAAGCCGAACAGCGCGACGCCGATCAGATAGGGCGCGATGATCGGCAGCACGACATGGCGGAAGGTCTGCCAGGGCGTCGCGCCGAGGTCGCGCGCCGCCTCCTCATAGGCCGGATTGAAGCGGTTGAAGACGACGAACATCACGAGAAGGCCGAAGGGCAGCGTCCAGGTGAGATGCGCGCCAAGGGCCGAGGTGAAGAGGCCCATGGCGGAGTGGAAGCCGTCGCCGAGAAGGCCATGCGCCTTCACGAAGTCGTCGAAGATGCGGAATTCCAAGGCGATCCCGAGGGAGACGACGATCGACGGCAGGATCAGGCTCGCGATCGCCGTATAGAACAGGAGAGTCGAGCCGACGAAGCGGCGGCGGAAGGCGAGCCCGGCCAGAACCGAGATGACGACGGTCAGCACCGTCACGATCAGGCCGAGCCGGAACGAGCGGCCGAAGGCCGCCCAGACGTCGACGACGCCGAGACCCTGCCAGAGGACGCCGAACCAGTGCGTGGAGACGCCGTTCATCGGGAAGGTCAGCCCGCCGCCTGGCCCCTGGAACGACAGGATCAGGACGGTCAGCGTCGGGCCGTAGAGGAACAGCACGAACAGGGCGAAGAACGCCGCGAGAAGATAGAAGGCCGCACCACGCGTCTCGCTCATCGTCAAAGCTCCCTGCGGATGTCGACGACGCGGGTCAGGCCGACGATGATGAGGAGGACGGTTCCGAGCAGCACCACCGCGTTGGCGGCGGCGACGGGGAACTGGAGATAGCTGATCTCGGTCTGGATCGTCTTGCCGACGGAAGCGATCTGCTGGCCGCCCATCAGGCCGATGGTGATGAAGTCCCCCATCACGATGGTGATGACGAAGATCGAGCCGATGGCGATGCCGGTCTTCGACAGGGGAACGATGACGTTCCAGAGGATCTGCCAGCCGGAGGCGCCGGCGTCCCGCGCCGCCTCGATCAGCGAGCGGTCGATCCGCAGCATCGAATTGTAGATCGGCACCACCATGAAGAAGGTGAACAGGTGGACGAAGGTGATCGTCACCGAAAAGCTGGAATAAAGCAGCCACTCGATCGGCTGATCGATGAGCCCGAGGCCGATGAGCGCCTGGTTGACGAGGCCCGACCGCCCGAGCAGCGGGATCCAGGAGATCATCCGGATGACGTTCGACGTCCAGAACGGGATGGTGCAGACCAGGAACAGCAGCGACTGCACCGTGGGACTGCGCACCTCGAAGGCGAGGAAATAGGCGACCGTGAAGCCGATCACGAGCGTCAGCGCCCAGACAATGGCGCAGAAGGTCAGCGTCGAGAGATAGGTCCTGAAGGTCGTGCAGAGCGTCGGCAGGCGCACGATGCAGCGGTCGAAGACGTCGAGATAGTTCTGCACCTCGAAGGCCGGCTGGATCGAATAGTCCGTGTAGGTCCAGAAGCTCACCATCACGATGATGGCGAGCGGGATCACCAGGAACAGGAGGAAGACGAGCGCCAGCGGGGCTGCCTGCAGATAGGGCGCGATGCCGCCGCGCTGGGACATGAAGGGCTCCTGACGGGGAGAGGCTGCGGATCGGACGGCGACGCCCGCTCGGGCGGCGCTGCGGCGCGGCGGGGCGAGGCGGCCATGCCCCCTCGCCCACAGCTTCTATGGCCCGGACAGTCCCGGGCAGCCTTGAGGCGATCGCCCCCTCCGCCCTGCGGCAGAGGGGTGATACTCTCGGCTTCAGCCGGTCAGGCCGCGACGAACTCGTTCCACTTGCGCACCATGTAGGCGTCCTCGTCCATCACCGCGTTCCAGCAGGCGACGGAGCCCATGCGCTGGGCGAAGGAGCCGCCGTCGCGCACCGCGCCCTTAGGTGCGATGATGTCGCCCATCGGGGATTTGATCTCCTGCTCGGCGGGCTTGCCCTCCATCCAGTAGGCCCACTCGTAGGTAGCCATCTCCTTCTGCGCGGTCGGGAGGACGGCGGCGTAATAGCCCTGGCGGTTGAGGAAGGCGCCGGCCCAGCCGGACAGGAACCAGTTGACGAACTCATAGGCCGCGTCGAGCTTGCGGCCTTCCAGCGTCGCGGGCAGCGCGAAGCCTGACGCCCAGGCGCGGTAGCCTTCCTTCAGCGGCTGGAAGACGCAGTCGATGCCCTTGGCACGCACCGCCGTGACCGCCGGCGACCACATGGACTGGATCACCGTCTCGCCCGAGGCCATCAGGTTGACGCTCTCGTTGAAATCCGACCACAGGGCGCGGAACTGACCGGCCTGCTTGGCCTCGATCAGCTTGTCAATCGTCATGTCGATCTCGTCGCGGGTCATGTTGCCCTTGTCGGGATACTTGTAGGCGCCGCTCGCCTCGACCGCCATCGCGGCATCCATGATGCCGATCGAGGGGATGTTGAGGATGGAGGCCTTGCCCTTGAACTCCGGGTTCAGGAGCTCGGCCCAGCTCTCGATGGGCCGCTTGATGAGGTCGGGCCGGATACCGAGCGTGTCGGCATTATAGGTGGTCGGGATCAGCGAGATCCACTCGGTCGGCGTCGGGGAGAACTCCTTCGACTTGTTGCCGGCGAGGTAGAAGACCTTCCACGGCGCGGTGCCCTGGTCGCCGATCTTCTTGCCGTCGAGCTCACCCTTGGTGAAGACGCTCGTGATGTTGTCGAATTCCTTGATGCGCTTGGCATCCATGCCCATCAGGTTGCCCGAGGGCACAAGCTTCTTCAGCGAGAAGTACTCGGTATCGACGATGTCGAAGGTGTTCGGCTGGGTGATGATGCGCTTCGTCACCTCGTCGGTGGTGACCGGCACATATTCGATAGTGATGCCGAGATCGGCCTTCACCTTCTCGGCGATCTCCTTGGACTGGTTCACGGCGGTGCCGAGATAGCGCAGCGTCACCGGCTCCTGCGCCATCACATAGGGAAAGCCGGTGACCGCGCCGGAGCCGACCGCCGCAGCGCCGGCGGCAGCACTCGTCTTCAGGAAGGTGCGGCGGCTGATGCCGCTCTTCAGACTAGTCGTCATGTCTCAGTCTCCCGTCTTGTTGGGGTGGAAGGCTTCAGGCGAAGGCGTATTCGTCGGCACGCGACCAGTGGATCGCGCGGGTTTCGCCGAGCGCGGCAGGGCTCGCCACGAACCGCTCCTCGGGAATGACGGCGGTGATCTCGCCGGCGTCGGGCACCGCGAGGACGACGGTGACGGTGGCGCCCTGGTATTCGACGCCGCGGATCTCGCCGGAGAGGCTGCGGTCGGCGCCCGCCTCGCCGCCGCCGAGGCGGACGCGATCGGCCCGGATCGTCAGCGGCCGGCCATCGAGGGTGACAACGTTGTGGCCGCCCATGAAGCGGGCGACGAATTCGGTACGCGGGCGGTGGAAGACCTCCTGCGGCGTGCCTGCCTGCTCGATCCGGCCGTCCTTCATGATGACGACGAGATCGGCGAGCGCCATCGCCTCGTCCTGCCCGTGCGTGACATGGAGGAAGGAGATGCCGAGCTCGCGCTGCAGGCGTTTGAGCTCGGTGCGCACGCGCAGGCGCAGGAACGGGTCGAGCGCCGAAAGCGGCTCGTCGAGCAGGAGGATGCCGGGATCGGTGACAAGCGCCCGGGCCAGCGCGACGCGCTGCTGCTGGCCCCCGGAGAGCTGCGCCGGCATGCGGCTCGCATATTTGGTGAGGTCGACAAGCTCCATCACCGCGCCGGCCTTCCGGTAGCGCTCGGTCTTCTCGACCCCCTTCATCTTCAAGGAGAAGGCAACATTGTCGAGGACCGACAGGTGCGGGAACAGCGCGTAGCTCTGGAACATCATCGCCGTGCCGCGCTTGGCCGGCGGAAGGTCGGTGACGTTCTGGGCGCCCAAAACGATGTCGCCGGACGAGACGACCTCGTGGCCCGCGATCATGCGCATCGTCGACGACTTGCCGCAGCCCGACGGGCCGAGAAAGCAGCAATAGGTCCCGGCCGGGACCTTCAGGTCGATGGCGTCGACCGCGACGGTCTCACCGTAGCGCTTGGTCAGCTGGATGAGTTCCAGATTGCCGTTGGCCATGCCCTGCCCCGCTGATCGCTCGCAGAAGACAAAGCAGGCCCCGTGCCAATCTCACGAGCGTGGGTGGAACCCCCGTTCGCTAGAGGCGGCGATCGAGCACCGGGCGCGTTTGAGCGGGCAGAGTTGCGCAGGTATGAGGCAGGCCGAACTCAGCTTGCGTAAAATGTATACAATCGCTGTGTTCGATCTGGTCTTTGCCGCGAAGGGCACGATCTGCCATTCTGGAGGCAGAAGGGGAGTTGATGATGGTGCAGTCCGACATGACCGAACGCGCGGCCGTTCCGCCGTCCGGACTGGTGCGGACGAGCAGCGATACGGCCTCCTGGCACGCCGTCTATGACGGGCTGCACGATGCCATCATCCGACACCGGCTCGACCCCGGTGCGAAGCTCGTCGAGGAAGAGATCGCCGAGGTCTTCGGCGTCAGCCGCACGATCGTGCGTGCCGCGCTGCAGGCGCTCGCGCGCGATGGCGTCGTCATCCTCCAGCGCAACAAGGGCGCCCGCATCGCCCATCCGACGCCGGACGAGGCGCGGGAGATCTTCGAGGCGCGGGAGCTGATCGAGCCGCGGATCGCGGCGCTGGCGGCGGGCCGGATGAACACCGGCGATGCAGAACGCCTGCACGCCTGCCTCCACGCCGAGCATCAGGCGATGGCGTCGGACGAGCCGCGCGAAGCCGTCTACCATTCCGCCAACTTCCACCGGCTGGTCGCCGGCATCGCCGGGCACCAGCTCCTCTCGGGCATCCTCGGCGATCTCCTGTCGCGCTCGTCGCTGGTGATCGCGCTCTACTGGCGCATGCCGCAGGCGCTCTGCGAGAACGAGGCGCATCACGCCATCGTCGACAGCCTGGCCGCCGGCGATCAGGATCGCGCGGCGACGCTGATGCGCCAGCACATCGCCGCGCTGCTCGGGCAGCTCGATCTGTCGGAGAGGCCGCAGCGGCAGTCGAGCCTCGCCGAAGCGCTTAGGGACGCAGCGAGAGTGCCTAAGGGGACGCGCGTTCTAGCCCGGTAAAGACTGACGGATATGCAGCCGCTGTCGAGGAGCTAGCGGTTCGGCTCCTGCGCTGGCTCCGTGTCCGACATCGGCTGATTGTTCTCGGCGGCGAAGGCGTCCTTCACCTTCTGGGCGGCGCTGCGGTCGCCCTTGAGGTCCTCACGCTCCTCATCCTCGGGACCAACCCGCTTGCGCTCGTGCCGATCGTCGACTGTCACCCTGAAACTCCGTCATTGCTGGTGGCGGACGAGAAAGCGCCGCAAGCCGGGTTCGTTCCGGCCGGTGTTCGATCCGTCGCACCATGGACGAGGCTGATCTCTCCTCACCGTGATCGACGGCGGCGGATCGGATGCAGCGAACGCACGTTCGGGTCCGGACCAACGATCGGAGCCGCATGACCGTCCGTACCCGCTTTGCATCCCCCTCTGAATGCCCCGCTGCCCTGGCCGCCTTTGGTCCAGACCCGCTGATCGTCTGCCATAATGATGCCGACGGGCTGTCGGCAGGGGTCATCCTCGAGATCGCCCTCGACCGGAGCGGGCATCACCCCCGCCATCGGATCATCGGCAAGGGCGAGAACGCCTATTCGCCGGCGTTCCAGACCGAGCTGGGCAAGCAGACGATGGGCGGCGTCATCGTGACCGACCTCGGCGTCTCCACCACGCCGCTGAAGCCCGGCACACCCACGGTCCTCATCGACCATCACGTTCCGACCGGCGTGCCGGAGGACGCCTGCGTCATCTCCGGCATCGACGACGATCCCGTTCCGACGTCCAGCCTGCTCGCCTACCGCTGCGCGAGAGCGCTCGGCTATGCCGACGACCTGCTGTGGCTCGCCGCGATCGGCATCATCGGCGACATGGCCGAGACCGCGGGCTTTCCGGAGATGGACGAGGCGCGCGAGCGCTACGGCATCACCGCGCTTCGCAAGGCAACGGCACTCGTCAACGCGCCGCGACGCTCGGCGAGCGGCGATGCCTCGGCCGCCTTCGCACTCCTCCAGAAGGCCGACCGGCCGAAGGACGTGCTCTCCGGCCTTTATCCCGAGACGGCAGCCTTGCTGGCCGCCAGAGACGAGGTGAGCCGTGCGCTGGATGAAGCGCGCAAGGTCGCGCCGAAAATTGCGGGCCGCGTCGCCATCATCCGCTTCCACTCGCCCTGCCAGATCCATCCGCTGGTGGCGCAGGCCTGGCGCGGCCGGCTCAAGGATCGAATCGTGATTGCCGCCAACACCGGCTACCGGCCCGGCTGGGTGCACTTCGCCGTCCGCACCGCCCTCGATCTCGACATTCTCGCCTTCCTCGCCGAGCACCGGCCACCGGGGGCCGACGAGCAATATGGCAACGGCCACCGTGCCGCCTCCGGCGGAGCCCTGAGGTCGGACGACTGGAACGCCTTCGTTGCGAGCCTCGGCTTCGACGCAGCGATGTTGATTCACAACGAGACGGATGCCGCATGACCAGACGGATTTCGAGGCTGGGCTTCCCGGTCAAAGTGATGGCGCGGGACGACCTGAAGAGCAACGATGCCCGCCGCGCCGCCAGCGACCCGCATCTGAAGGTCTCGCTCGGCTATATCGATCAGATCCTCGATCATCTCGATCGGCACGACATCCGCATGTATCGCATGTCGTCCGACATAGCGCCTTACGCCACGCATCCCGACATGCCGCAGTTCCATGGCATGGTGCAGGAGAGCAAGGCTGAGCTCGCGGCGCTCGGCGCCAAGTCGAGGCAGCTCGACATCCGCCTCTCCTTCCATCCCTCGCAGTTCGTGGTGCTGAACAGCCCGGATCCGGAGCTGGTGCGCAAAAGCGTCTGGGACCTCACCTCCCAGGCCGAGATGCTCGACCTGATGGAGCTCGGGCCCGAGGCTGTTCTGGTGATCCATGTCGGCGGCACCTATGGCGACATCCCGGCCAGCCGCGCGCGCTGGGCCGAGACGTGGAAGATCCTGCCCGAACCGGTCCGGCGCCGGCTGGTGCTGGAGCATGACGATCTGCGCTTCTCGGCCGCCGACGTCCTGTGGATCCACGAACATACGGGCGTGCGGCTGATCTTCGACTATCAGCATTTCTGGTGCCTCAATCCGGAACGGGCAGGATTGCGCGACACGCTGGCAGCCGTGCTTGCCACATGGCCGGACGGGCAGCAGCCGAAGATCCATTTCTCTTCGCCGCGCACCGAGTTGCGCGAGCAGGTCCGCGTCGACAAGAAGACGCGGAAGAAGACAATCCGCCACGTCGCGCCGGTGTTCACCGGTCATGCCGACTTCTGCAACCCCTTCGAATTCGCGACCTTCATGCGCGAGGTGGACGGGCTCGATTTCGACGTGATGCTGGAAGCCAAGGCGAAGGACCTCGCCCTGCTGCGGCTGCGGCCGGACCTCTTGCGCTATGCGCCTGACGTAGCGGCCCGCTTCGGCCTGGACGCGACGGACGCGGTCGATCTGGAAGCCGAGGAAGATGCGGTGCTCGAGGAAGAAGCCGTGCCAGGCGGCGCATGACCGATCCTGCCACTCTCGATACGGGTGTCCGATATCATCTATAGGATATAATATTTCGCGATGTGTATACTTTATCGTTGATGAAATCAGTAGCCGTCGAGCAGGTAAGTCTCATTCTTTTAAGTCTTCGATGAGACTCTGTGGCTCCTCGGAGCCGTCTCATGCCTCTACATTTCCGCCTGTCGCTCATCTTTGCCGGGTTCGCGATTTTTGCCGTGCTGGTTCCGCTTGGGATTTCCCGGCATGCGGTCGTGACGGTCTTTGGTTCCAATGCCGACCTGCAACTCGCTCAGCTCTCCAGCGAGATGAGCGAGCGTCTCTCGCTCCAGATGTCAGAGCGTATGAGCGACATCGTTACGGCGACCGCAGCGCCCGAACTGTTCATGAGCTCTGACCGGACCGATCTGCGTCGGTATCTTGGACAGTTGCAGAGGGCCGACCCATACTACGCTTGGATCGGCTTTGCCGATCTCACCGGTCGCGTCGTCAGCGCTACGGGAGATCTTCTCGTCGGCGTCGACGTCTCGGAACGGCCCTGGTTCTCCGCCGGTCGGCAGGGTCCTGTCGCGCTGGACGTACACGAAGCCAAGCTGCTGCAGAGCTATCTGTCACCGCACGGCGAGACGCTTCGCTTCGTCGACGTCGCCGCACCCGTCCACGACACGTCCGGTCGGATCATCGGCGTTCTGGCAGCCCATCTGAACTGGACCTGGGCAGAACGGCTGATGACCAGCATCAAGCCGGTGAGCGCCGGGATGAGGGGCACGGAACTCCTGATACTTTCTCGCGTCGGCCAGGTGATCCTCGGCCCATCCGAGTTGGTTGGCACCACCTATCAGCCGGACGAGATGTATCTCGCCGAGAAGACGCGCACGCGCCGGGTCGGGCAATTCCATGGCTTGGGCTGGTCCGTCGTCGCCCGGCAGAGAAGCGATGAGGCCTTCGCGTCGCTCCACGCCATCGACCGTCTGGTCACCTTCTCCACCCTCGCCTTCGCCGGTATCGCCGGCCTGATCGGCTGGCTGCTCGCCACCATACTGGTCCGCCCACTGAAGGATCTCGCCGCCAAGACCGAGGCGATCCAGGCTGGTGCTTCCGTCGACATTCTCCCGCACAGCAGCGGCTATCGCGAGCTCAAGATCCTCGCCTCTGCGGTCGCGACGGCCGTGACTGACATGCGCGCCAGCCAGGAGGACCTGCACAGCGCCAATGCCAGTCTCGAGGAACGCGTCATGAAGCGGACTCAGGAGCTGGCGGAGGCCAAGGAGCGGGCCGAAGCGGCGACAAAGGCCAAGAGCAACTTCCTGGCCAATATGAGCCATGAGGTCCGCACGCCCCTCAATGGCGTCCTCGGCATGGCCGAGCTGATGTCGAGGACCACCCTGTCGGAAGCCCAGCGCCGCTATGTCGAGCAGATCAAATCCTCCGGCAGCGTCCTTCTGGCGATCCTCAACGATATTCTCGACCTCTCGAAGATCGAGAGCGGCCAGCTGGCGATCGATCCGGTTCGCACCCGGCTCCCGGCGCTGATCAGCGAGATCGTCACCTTCTATGCCGCGACGGCTCATGAGAAGGGCCTGGCTTTGCTTCTCGACCTCGATCCGGGCCTGCCGGAATATGTCGAGGTCGATCCGACCCGGCTGCGGCAGGTGCTCAGCAACCTCATCAGCAATGCGTTGAAATTTACCAAGGTCGGCGAGGTGACGGTCGCGGCGAACGTCCAGAAGTTCAGCGACCGCGACGGCCGCTGCATCATCGAGTTCTCGTGCAACGATACCGGCATCGGCATCTCCGACCAGAACATCGCCAGGCTGTTCTCGCGCTTCACACAGGCTGAATCCAGCACGACCCGGCTGTTCGGCGGTACCGGACTCGGCCTCTCCATCTGCAAGGAAGTCTGTGAGCTGATGGGCGGCTCGATCGGCGTCGTCAGCGAGGAAGGTAAAGGATCCACCTTCTCCTTCACCCTCGCGCTGCCGGTGCTGGAGAAAGCGCTGCCGCAGACCGAGATCAGTCGCCGCGTGGCGCTCGTCTCCGGCTGCGACCGCCTCTGCCGCATCATCGTTCGCGGACTGGCGGCCCGCGGCATCGCCTGCATCTGCTTCCAGAATACGCCCGACCTGGCGACCCGGATCGCCAGTGCCGCCGATCTCTATGGCGCCTTCGATGCCGTCATCTTCGACGGCGGGCGCGACATGGACGCCGCCGCGGCCGGCCGCAAGCTGCTTCACAGCGAGCCGAGCATCGCAGCGCTTCCCTGCATCATCGTCGGACGCCAACCGACGCATAGCTTCTACCCGCTGTTCAATGCCGTCGTCGTGAAGCCGTTCGAGGCAGCCTTCGTCGCCGAGGCGGTTTGCCGGCTGACGGCCGGCTCCGGCATGGCCGAGCCGGAGCAGGTTCGCGGGGAGATCGGCGTCCCGGCGCGCAAGCCGTTGCGTTTTGACGGGCGGAAGGCGCTGCTGGTCGACGACAACAACGTCAACATCATGTTCGGCGAGGAAATCCTGCACGGCTTCGGCTTCGTCGTCTCCACGGCGACCGATGGCAAGAAGGCCGTGGAAGCCAGCCGGTCCGGCGACTTCGACGTCATACTGATGGACTGCCAGATGCCGGTGATGGACGGCTATCAGGCGACCAGCATCATCCGCAAACTCATGGCAGAAGGATCCGTGCGGCGCGTCCCGATCATCGCGCTGACCGCAAATGCGCTCCGCGGCGACCGCGAGAAGTGCCTGGCGGCGGGCATGGACTCCTTCCTCACCAAGCCGCTGCGGATGACCGATCTGGAACTCGTGCTCGAGAACACGCTCGGCGCCTCCAACGAGGCAGCGGCGGGAGAAGGGCAGCCGGAAAGCGCAACATCCTCGGCGTCCTTGCAAGCTGCGCCTGCGCCGGCCAGCGCCCCCTCCGCGGCTTCCCCGGCTTCCCCCGAGAGCGCGGCACCGGCGGCGGCGCAAGCGCTGGCAAAGCCCGTGGAACCCCGTGCGAAAATCCCGCTGATCGACCTCGACAGCTTCAACCGCACCCGCGCGGGAATGAAGAAGTTCGACGTCCTTGCGTCGTACTATCTGACCGACACGGTGGACTACCTGCAGCAGATCAAGCGGGCGCTCGCCATGGGCCAGGTGGAGGACGCGGTCATGCCCGCCCATACCATCAAGAGCTCCAGCCGCATCCTTGGCGCCTCCGGCATGGCCGCTCTGGCG
The DNA here is from genome assembly GCF_002893625.1 of Mangrovicella endophytica. Lineage (GTDB taxonomy): Bacteria > Pseudomonadota > Alphaproteobacteria > Rhizobiales > Rhizobiaceae > Mangrovicella > Mangrovicella endophytica. The sequence continues at coordinate 75,077 of NZ_PKMZ01000004.1, forward strand.
GAAGATCTGGAGAAGCGTGCACGTGCCGCGGGACAGCCGCAGATGGCCGAGTTGAACGCGCTCTCCGGCCATCTGGACCGGATCTTCGCTTTGACCAGGGATGCGATCCGGCGGCTGTTGCTCGATCCACCCGTCTCGGTAGACGAGCCGCTCAGGAAGGCCGGTTGACGAAATGCGGATCAAATGTCGGCCCGGACCCGGAGGAGTTTCTTAAGACGCAGTGATCTAGAGCTTAGATGATGAGAGGCAGAGTGCGGGGGCGCTCAGCGGGTGGGGCCGCACCTCTTATCCAAGCAGATGCTCATGAGCCGAGGGACGGGGGTCGCTCGGGATAATGAGCCTTGGGCGGCGTGCTGCCGTCACGCGAGGGTTGGATGGACGCTGGCGACAACTTCGCCTACATGCTTCCGGTGATGATGCTGACCTTCGCGTGCGCCTTTCTGGTGGTCGCACGCTGGGGATCACGGCCGGCACTTGCCTGGGGTATGGGCTATCTTTGCGCGGGCTGCGGCTTCGCCGCGCCGATGGTGATGTCGGCCTTCCCCACCGTTGTCATGGCGCTGACGGCCGACACGCTGCTGCTTGGCGCAATGTACCTGTTCGGGCAGGCATTGCTGATCCAGTTCGGGATGCCATCCTACGCAGCCTTGCGGATGTCGATCTGCCTGGTCGGAGGAATGCTCGTGACCTTCGCCGTGCTGGGACGGCAAAGCCTGCCCGCGGAGCTCATCCTGCACGACCTCACCTCGTCGCTGATGCTTGCCGTGCCGCTGGTGGCGATCCGGCGCCGGTTGCAGCAGCCGATCCACAAGGCTCTCTTCGTGATCGTCTCGCTCGTCGTGCTCGACACGATGATCCGAACAGCCATAACCGCCGCCGTTATGGCTCCGTCGGCCGACACGGCGGGCTTCATCGGCTCGCCCTACGCCTTCTACATGCAGGCGACGGCCAGCGTGCTCGGCCTCGTCCTGGCGCTCGTCGCGCTGGCGGCGGTGACGCTCGACGTCGTCGCCACCTACCGCGACGCCGCCGAGCACGATCCGATGACCGGCCTTCTCAACCGCCGCGGCTTCGAACGCGCGTCGCCGGATGCTGCGCGCGGACGCCCAAGCTCCGGAGCGGTGATTTCCTGCGACATCGACCACTTCAAATCGATCAACGACGGCTACGGCCATGGCGCCGGCGACAATGTCATCGTCGCCTTTGCGCAGATGCTCCGCAGCCACCTGCCGCAGCACGCATTGGCGGCGCGGTTCGGCGGTGAGGAGTTCGTCGCCTATCTGCCGGGCCACAGCGCGCACACCGCTTCGCTGGTCGCCGAGGGCCTCCGACGCGCCTTCAACGCGCGCGACTGGAGCGACTGCGGCATTCAGCGCTCGATCACGGCGAGCTTCGGCATCGCCTCACCGCAGCCGGGCGATCACTCACTCCATGATGCGATCGCCCGCGCCGATACCAGCCTCTACGCCGCCAAAGCTGCCGGCCGGAACCGCGTGATGCTGGGCGAGCAGGTGGTGAGACGGGCCGGTTCGGCACTCGCCGCGGCCTGACGGAACGGGTGAGAGGTCGCCGGTCGATGCCCGCCAACTAAGGCAGGCTCAGCGCTATCAGCGACTGCCCCCGCAGCGCCCTGCGCGTGATCCCTGCTGTTCCCCGATCGATCCAAGCCATCCCGCGACGTCACGGCCGAATGCTTGGCGCTGGCACGCACGACGTCGGCCGGGCGCATTCAGGGCGTGGAGCAAGTGCTTGTCGTGTCGGCGAAGCATCCCCCGCCCTCTGATGCTGGCAAGCCACCTCCGAAGGTCCAGCGTTTCTCCCGAACGTCGAGCGGCAAGACTCGAGGCAGATGCCGGCCCCGCCTGCGGGACGCGCTCTTGCCGCCATGCCGTTGCGGCAGAGCGGGCTCTCGTTGGGGGTCGCAGGCATGGGCCGGGCCCGATGGCTTCACGGCAGCGGCCGAGACGGCGCTGTCCCGTCGCGCAGCTCGCTTCAGGCGAGGGCGGAGCGAAGGTTCCAGCTTTGGCCCTCAGAAGCAGAACGGCGGCGGGACCGATGATCCCGCCGCCGCCGATTCAGTAGCGATGCAGACGCGCCTGACTTTAGTGGCCATGCACCTCTCAGAGAGGCTTAGTAGGAGACCATCAGCGCCTTGCCGGTCGGGCCGAAGTCTGGCTTGACGCCGAGGAAGGACGCGGAGCGCCGGATGATGGCACCGACCATCGGTGCGGCGTTCCAGCCGGCCTGCGCGTTCGGCTTGCCCGGCTCGACCTTCGGCTCGTCGACGATGGAGAGGACCACATAACGCGGCTTCTCGATCGGGAAGGCACCGACAAAGGCGTTGAAGCGCTTGTCGTGGTTATAGCGGCCGTGCTCGACCTTCTCTGCCGTGCCGGTCTTGCCGCCGACGTGGTAGCCCGGGACGTCGGCTTGGCGGCCAGATCCTTCGATGCCGTTGATGCGGAAGATCTCGCGCATGTCGAGCGAGGTCTGCTCCTTCACCACACGCGTCTTGATCGCGTCCGCTTCCTCCTTGGTGCGCGGCAGGAAAGTCGGCGGGATGTAGTAGCCGCCATTGATCAGCGCCGCGGCGGCGACGGCCGTGTTCAGCGGCGTGGTCGAGACGCCATGGCCGAAGGCGATGGTCATGGAGTTGATTTTCTTCCAGACCTTCGGCTGGGTCGGCATCGCGACCTCGGGCAGCTCCGTGGGAACGCGCGACAAGAGACCGAGACGGGTCAGGAACTCCTGGTGCCCCTCGACGCCCACCATGTCGGCTTCGCGGGCCGAGCCGACGTTGGACGAATATTTGAAGATCTCGGGGACCGTCAGGGAGGACCCCTTGTTGTGGAACTCCTTGATCGTGTGGCCGGCCACGCGGAACGGCGTCGTGTCGACGCGGCTGTTCATGTTGACCTTGCCGAAGTCGAGCGCCATGCCGGTGGTGAAGATCTTGAAGGTCGAGCCCATCTCGAAGGTACCGGCGGAAATGCGGTTCAGGTTCTCCTTCTTCAGCGCATCGGCCGGCTGGTTCGAGTCATAGGTCGGCGCCGAGGCCATCGCGATGATCTCGCCGGTCTCCACATCGAGAACGAGGCCGCCGGCCGCAACGGCGCGATAGCGCTGCAGTGCATCGGTGATGACGTCGTTCAGGACGTGCTGGACACGATTGTCGATCGACAGCCGCACCGGCTCCAGATGCTCACCGGATGCAAGCCCGTTCATCTGCAGCGCGCTGAAACCGCTGTCGTCGATGTACTTCTCCATGCCGGAGATGCCGTGATTGTCGACGTTGGTGGCGCCCAAGATGTGGGCGGCCGTCGAGCCGCCGGGATAGAAGCGGCGTTTCTCCGTGCGGAAGCCGAGGCCGGGGATGCCCAGTTCCAGAACCTGCTGCTGCTGCGCCGGCGTCAGCTTGCGCTCCAGCCAGGCAAAGCCGGCGCGGGACGACAGCTTGTTGTACAGCGACTTGGTGTCGAGGTCCGGCAGAACCGTCTGCAGCCGCTCGATCGCTTCGTCGATGTCGACCATGCGCTTCGGCTCGGCGTAGAGCGAGGCGGTCTTGACATCGATGGCCATGATGCTGCCGTTGCGATCGATGATGTCCGGACGGCTGACGGCTTCCGCGAGCGGCGCAAAGTAGGACCCGCCAGTGGGCGAGAAGGCGCCCATCCAGACCAGCTTGCCGCCGATGACGCCGTAAACGGCGCAGAACAGGCCGGTGGCGATGATGACGCGCGACTTCGCTGCCCGGGAGCGCTTCTGGCGCGCAGCCACACCCGGCATGGCGGGCGCTGTGGGCGCCAGCAGCTTCCGCAGAGCACCGAACCGAACGCCGATGAAATCCGGGATCATGACCAACCTGCAGCAGCACGAGGCGGACCCAGGCGCAATGCCGGCCCTCCCTCATGAAATGAGGCAATTATCCCTAAGGCTTAGTAAAGCTTCGGCTCTGATGACGCTCCGACGCCACCTTTTTCGTGGAGCGGCGCAGGCGTGCTGCACCTGGCGGCATCCGCTTCCGGGCTGAACGGCAGCAGCCGCCTGTCAGCATCGCTGGCCGATCCGGCTTCGTCTCGAGCCGGACGCCGGCGCGGACGCCGGAAGATGCCCTGCAAGGATACGCACGGCGTGTTCCAGCAACAGAAGCATCAGCCATCATCGTCGGGCCGGCCGCTCTGCGTCGATATGTCTGAAAAAATCGGGAAAATGCTGGTCGGAGTGGCAGGATTTGAACCTGCGACCCCCTCGTCCCGAACGAGGTGCGCTACCAGACTGCGCTACACTCCGTGACCTGCGGCGCGGTGTATAACCGGGAGTCCTGCCCGTCGCAAGCGGCAAATCGGGTCGATTGCACGCTGCCATTTTCTCTGCCTGCGGGGACGCTTGTGCTCGCACGATCTGCCCCGTGATGTTTGCCGGCGCTGACTGCAGCGTCCCCTCGGCACCGGCCGCCCGCCATGCTACAGCGCCCTCATGAAACAACGGCATGAACACGAGGCAATGGACGCGCTGCGACGCGACGGCCGCCTGTTCGCTCTCGTGGCGGCCTTTCTGCTGCTGTTCCAGATGGCCCTCGGCGGGCTGACGCAGGGCGCCCTTGCTGCCGAGATGCTGGGGCAAGGCAGCGCGATCTGCCACGAGTTCGGTCCGCAACAAGTCCCGGCGAAAAGACTGGGGCTGAAGGACTGCCCCTGCCTTTCAGGCTCCGCCTGCTGCTCTGCCGCCCTCGCCGCGGCGCCCGCCGCCGACGCGAAGCCTGGCCATAGGTCCGGCAGCGCGACTCCGCCTTGTTTCGCCGCACGAGTCGATCCATCGGATCGCCGTCCGCTCGCGCTTTTCGCCCGCGCCGGCCGAAGTCCACCACGCCTCGCCTGACCCCATGCCAGCATCCTCGATCATCGGGATCGGGGACATCGATTGACCGGTTCAGACGAGACCAACTCCCATGAAGACCACGTTCCTTATCGCATTGGGCGCGCTATCGCTCGGTGTCGCACTGCCAACCGCCGCCCTTATCGGACCGTCGCCGGCACAGGCGGGCGATCCGCAAGGGCTGGAACATTCGGCGCCGCTGCTGCGGATGAGCGCCGCAGAGGACAAGGCTGCCGCCGGACATGCTCATGGCGCCGCTGCCGGTGCCAGCCACCAGCCGGAGCAGGTCGCGGCCGGAGCAGCCGCTGGGCAATCCGCCGATGCGATCCGGATCGAGGGCGGCTTCGTGCGTGCGATGCTGCCCGGTGCACCCGTCGGCGGCGGCTACCTCACCGTGATCAACGGCGGCACGGCAGATGACCGGCTGCTGACGATCGCATCGCCGTCTGCCGGGCAGGTGGAACTGCACGATATGGCGATGGACAACGGCGTGATGACGATGCGGCGGATCGACGAGGCCGTTGCCATTCCCGCCGGCGGCTCACTCGCCTTGTCGCCTGGCGGCAAGCACCTGATGTTCATGGCGGTCAAGCAGCCCTTCAGGGTCGGTGATAGCGTCCCGGTGACGCTGACCTTCGAGAAGGCCGGCAGCCTCTCCACCACCCTCCCCGTCCTTGCTCCCAATGCCACGGCTGCACCGGCCGACGGCGCGCACGCCAATCATTGATCACGCGCAGCTTGGGGACGCCGGCGATAGCGGCGCCCCCAAAGCCGCCGCCCGTCCGAACCGGCAGGGTGATGACGATGAAGTGACGGCTACGGATGGCTGCACCCGCAGCGTTCGCCGTCAAACCGCGTTTGATGTCCTTCAACAGGGACACATGAACGATGGCGGGCACGGCCAAGAAGAGCGATCCCAAGCTCTGGGACAAGGTGAAGACGAAGGTCACCAAAGGCAGCAAGGGCGGTGATGCCGGCGAGTGGTCCGCTCGCAAGGCGCAGCTCGCCGTCCAGGAATACAAGCGCGAAGGCGGCGGCTATGTCGGCGCCAAGAGCGAGGACAATCACCTTCATCAATGGACGGAGGAGGATTGGGGTACAAAGTCCGGCGAGAAGAGCGGGGAGACCGGCGAGCGCTATCTGCCCAAGGAAGCGCGCGAGCACCTCACAAAGGAGGAATACGACCGCACCACCGCCAAGAAACGGCGGGACTCGGCAAAGGGGAAGCAGTTTTCCGACCAGCCCAAGGACGTTGCCAAAAAGACAGCCGCCTATCGCCATGACGGCAAAGGCGAGCCGACGAAATCCGACCTCTATGCCGAAGCCAAGAAGCGCAACATCGAGGGCCGCTCCAAGATGTCGAAGGCCGAGCTGGAACGGGCGCTGGAGCGTGCATCGTGAGCGCGGCGAAGGCGGATCATGACGAGACGGCCACCGCTTTCCGGGACGCTGTCAACATGGCGCCGGCTGAGCTGGAGCATTGGCTGGAGAGCGATGACAGCCGCGCGGTCGGCTGGCCGCCGGACCACGGCTCGTCCGAGTCGGTGGGGCACCACTCAGGCCGGCGGATCGTCGAGATCAAGCGCAAAGCCAAGGCAGACCTCACGAACGATGATTATGCCCACATGCGCAAGGTGGTCGGCTATGTGCACCGCCATCTGGCCCAGCGTCCCAATGGTGACGTAAAGGAAACGCGCTGGCGCTACTCGCTGATGAACTGGGGGCATGATCCGCTGAAGGACTAGCGCCTGCATCCTCCACCGGCGACGCGGCGTATAGCGGATCATGAGACGGGCGGCTCCGCAGTTGCTCTGCGGTCGACTGGCCGTTCCTCGCCATGCGCATCCCAGGCGAGGCGAAATCCGCTGATCGCGCGGCAGTCCATGCGGACTATGGCCCAGCTGCCCATTTTTTTCGTTGCTCGCGACACCTTGGCTGGTATCTATCGCTCAACGAAGCAGGCCTCGGCTGCGAATGCGCCGGGTGAAAGCAGCCAGAGGAACCCAGATTGGCGCTTGATGCGGCGCAGGATCGGAGACGAGGCGGCTTGATCGGCAGGATCGCTCCGCGGCTCGCCAATCCAATTGCTGTCGTCGTGAGCATCGGGGCCTTCGTTGTCGTTGCCATCGTTGCGGCCGCCATCGCGGTCGCCGTCAATCGCTACACGATCGAACTCGCTAACGCGGCTCGCGAGATCCGCACGCTCGACCTCTTGCTCGCGCAGGAGACGGCGCGCTCGCTTCAGAGCGTTGAACTTGTCCTCGACAATGTGGTCGACCAGATCAAGAACGACGGCATCAGCACGCCGGAGGCCTTTGTCGAGCGTCAGGGCACGCTGGCGATGAACACGTTTCTGCGCTCGCGCCTCGCTGGCGTGCCGCAGCTTGACGCCATCACCATGATCAGCGCCAGCGGCAAGCTGATCAACTTCTCCCGATCCTGGCCGGTGCCCGACGTCGATCTGACCGACCGCGACTACTATCGCTATCTACGCGACCACGCGACGGACAAGCCGTTCCTCAGCGAACCTGTCGTCAATCGCGGCTCGGGCACCTGGACCATCTACCTCGTGCGCCGCGTCAGCGCTCCCGACGGGAGGTTCGTCGGCCTCGTTCTCGGCGCCATCGCGCTCGAGCATTATCAGAGCTTCTATGCCTCGCTCGAGCTCCAGCCGGGCAATGTCATCTCCCTCTGGCGCGATGACGGCACGCTGCTGGCCCGCCACCCGGAAGCCTTCGTCGGTCAGCGGGTGCAGATCAGCCAGGTCCTGCCGCCGCAGGACTCAGCCGGATTGCACGATCTCAACGGCGTGTTCGAAAGCGACTTCTCCGTCGCCGGCATCACGACGAGGCGCCTGATCTCCTCCCATGCTGTCGCCGGGTTTCCGGTCTTCGTCAATGTCGCACGCAGCAAGGAGCTGATCCTCGCCGGCTGGCGCCGCGAGGTCATCTATGTCGGCGGCGCGATCGCCTTTGCCATTCTCTGCGTCCTTCTCCTGATCGTCGCACTGGTGCGCCAGTTCCATGCCTATGAGGCGATGAAGTCCGCTTCGCTGGAGCGCGAGCAGGCCGTGCAGGCGCGCGAAGCCGCCGAAGAGGCCCTCCGCCAGGCGCAGAAGATGGAGGCGGTGGGGCAGCTCACCGGCGGCATCGCGCACGACTTCAACAACCTGCTGCAGGGTATCACCGGCGCCCTCAGCATCCTGAAGCGTCGACTCACCGAAGGCCGGACCGACAATCTCGACCGCTTCATCGATGGCGCGCTGCGCTCCGCCGACCGCGCGGCGGCGCTGACGCACCGGTTGCTGGCGTTTTCCCGGCGGCAGCCGCTCAGCCCGCGACCCGTGGCGGTCAACGATCTCCTCGGCTCGATGCAGGACCTCCTGCGGGGCACGCTCGGACCGTCCATCAGCATCCGCCTGGCACCGGCCGCGGATCTCTGGGGAACGGTCTGCGATGCCAACCAGCTGGAAAACGCCATACTCAATCTCGCGGTGAACGCCAGGGACGCCATGCCGGAGGGCGGGTCGCTGACGATCAGCACCGCCAACGTCGTGCTGGCGCCGGGCGCAGCGGGCATGCCCGCCGGCCTGCCGCCCGGCGACTATGTGCAGATCTCCGTCGCCGACACCGGCAGCGGCATGCCCCCCGAGGTGATCGCACGGGCCTTCGAGCCCTTCTTCACCACCAAGGAACTCGGCAAGGGAACCGGCCTCGGGCTCTCGATGGTCTATGGTTTCGTCAGGCAATCCGATGGCTTCGTCGATATCGCCTCGAAGCAAGGTGTCGGCACGACCCTTCACCTCTACCTGCCGCGCCGAACAGCGGTGGCATCATCGGTGGTGGCGCAGGACCATCCGGCCTGGGGCGGACGCGCGGAGAGCCGCCTCATCGCCGTCGTCGATGACGAGTCGGCCGTACGCGACCAGGTGGTGCAGATCCTCGGCGATCTCGGCCACCGGACGCTCGAAGCGGCCGACGGTACGGCGGCGCTCGCTCTTCTGCGGCGGACGCCGAGCGTCGATCTGCTGATCACCGACATCGGCATGCCCGGCCTCAACGGGCGACAGCTCGTCGACACGATACGGATCGAGCGTCCCGGCCTGAAGGTCATCTTCATGACCGGTTATGCCGAGCAGGCGACGCTGATGCCGGATGCCTCCGGCGGACCGGTGGAGCTGCTGACGAAGCCGTTCCCGCTGGATGAGCTGACCCGGCGTGTCGGCAAGGTGCTCGACGGCGGTCCTGGGCCAGCTGCGGCGGCCTGACCCTACCGCAGCCGCAGCCCGAGGTGCGCCGGGCCTGACGCCCGCATCCCGTCGGACCGCTGCAGCATTCTGTCCACATTGACGGGCTCCGAAGGCCGGGAGCATAACGGCCACGAAGTCGAAGACGATGGGTGGAGACGAGGCGGATGGAGGCGGGGACGAACCTCAAGGCTCTGCCGGCCTCCGGAGCTTTGCCGGCCGGCGCCGCGCACGGCCGGAACACCGTGCCGCGCAACGAAGGCCTGGCGCTGGATCTCGGCCTCCTCGCCGATGTGAGGGTCAACCTCTCCGCGACCGAAAGGCGCGTCGCCTCGATCACCGGCCGCCGCGCGGTCAAGAAGGACGCGCAGGCCGCCTGGCTCTTGAAGGCCGTCACCTGCATCGATCTCACCACGCTGAACGGCGACGATACGCCGGAGCGGGTCAAGCGCCTCTGCGCCAAAGCCAAGGCGCCTGTGCGGGCCGACATCCTCGATGCTCTCGGCATGAGCGCGACGCGCATCACCACCGGCGCGATCTGCGTCTACCATCGCTATGTCGCGACCGCCGTCGAGGCTCTCGCCGGCAGCGGCATACCGGTCGCGGCGGTCTCGACCGGTTTTCCCGCCGGTCTTGTCCCACACGACGTGAAGCTTCGGGAGATCGAGGCGTCGGTCGCTGACGGGGCTGCCGAAATCGACATCGTCATCACCCGCGAGCACGTCCTTACCGGCAACTGGCAGGCGCTCTATGACGAGATGCGCGACTTCCGCGCTGCCTGCGGGGATGCGCATGTGAAGGCGATCCTCGCCACGGGCGATCTGAAGACGCTGCGCAATGTCGCGCGGGCGTCGCTGGTCTGCATGATGGCGGGCGCCGACTTCATCAAGACCTCGACCGGCAAGGAGGGCGTCAACGCAACCCTCGCCGTGACGCTGGCGATGATCCGCACCATCCGCGCCTATGAAGAGCTGACGGGCATCAGAGTCGGCTACAAGCCGGCCGGCGGCATCTCGGCGGCCAAGGACGTTCTCGCCTACCAGTTCCTGATGAAGGAGGAGCTCGGCCGACCCTGGCTGGAGCCGGAGCTCTTCCGCATCGGCGCCTCGAGCCTGCTGGCCGACATCGAGCGGCAGCTGGAGCATCACGTCACCGGCCGCTATTCGGCCTTCAACCGCCACCCTGTCGGCTGAGAGGATCGCGATGAGCGTCGCAGAGTTCTTCGACAGCATGGACTATGGCAGCGCGCCGGAAGCGGACGACGCCGTGCGCGCCTGGCTGCAGCGACACGGATCCCGCTTCGGCCACTTCATCGGTGGACGCTTCGTGGAGCCGGCGGGCGGGCGCCGCTTCGATACGCTGGAGCCTGCGACCGGTCGGATGCTCGCGTCCGTCGCCGAGGGCGACACGGCCGACATCGACGCCACCGTCGCCGCGGCCCGCGCGGCGCAGGAACCGTGGAGCTGGCTCGGCGGCCATGGCCGCGCCCGCCATCTTTATGCGCTGGCGCGCGCCGTGCAGCGGCACGGCCGCATCCTCGCGGTCTTGGAGTCGCTCGACAACGGCAAGCCGATCCGCGAGTCGCGCGATCTCGACGTGCCGCTCGCCGCCCGCCACTTCTATCACCACGCCGGATGGGCACAGCTGCAGGAGACGAGCTTCCCCGATCACGTGCCGCTCGGCGTCGTCGGGCAGATCATCCCGTGGAATTTCCCGCTGCTGATGCTGGCCTGGAAGGTTGCGCCGGCGCTAGCCCTCGGCAACACGGTGGTGCTGAAGCCGGCGGAATACACGCCCCTGACGGCCCTGCTCTTTGCCGAGATCGCCCGCGATGCCGGCCTGCCTGACGGCGTCCTCAACATCGTCACCGGCGGCGGCGAAACCGGCGCGGCGCTGGTGCGCCATCCAGATATCGACAAGATCGCCTTCACCGGTTCGACGGAGGTCGGGCGGCAGATCCGCCAGGCGACGGCCGGTTCGGGCAAATCACTGACGCTGGAGCTCGGCGGCAAGTCGCCTTTCATCGTCTTCGACGATGCCGATCTCGATGGCGCGGTGGAGGGCGTCGTCGACTCGATCTGGTTCAACCAGGGTCAGGTCTGCTGCGCGGGATCGCGGCTCCTCGTCCAGGAGAGCATCGCCGAGCCCTTCATCGCCCGGCTGAAGCGGCGGATGGAGACGCTGCGCATCGGCTCGCCGCTCGACAAGACGATCGACATGGGCGCCATCGTCGATCCCATCCAGCTCCACCGCATCCGCGAGCTGGTCGAGACCGGCGTTGCCGAGGGTGCCACGCTGGTGCAACCGCAGACGGCCTTGCCGCAGGGCGGCTCGTTCTTCCCGCCGACGCTTTTGACCGGCGTCCACCCGGCCGCGACGGTGGCGCAGGAGGAGATCTTCGGGCCGGTGATGGTGGCGATGACCTTCCGCACGCCCGAAGAAGCGGTGCAGCTCGCCAACAACACCCGCTACGGTCTTGCCGCCAGCATCTGGAGCGAGACGATCGGTCTTGCTCTCGACATCGCGCCAAAGCTCAAAGCCGGCGTCGTCTGGATCAACGCCACCAACCTTTTCGACGCCGCGGTTGGCTTCGGCGGCACGCGCGAATCCGGCTTCGGCCGTGAGGGCGGGCGCGAGGGCGCACTCGACTATCTGAAACCCCGCGCCTGGGCGGAGCGCCGGCCGCTGGCCGCGCCGCCACCGCTGCCGGAGACGGCGATCCAGGCCGCCTCGAGCGGCAGCTTCACCATCCCGCCGATCGACCGCACGGCCAAACTCTTCGTCGGCGGCCGCCAAGTCCGGCCCGACGGCAACGGCTCGCTGCCCGTGCTGTCGCCTCAAGGCGTCCGCCTCGGCGAAGTCGGTGAGGGCAGCCGCAAGGATATCCGCAACGCCGTCGCCGCCGCGCGCGGGGCCGAAGGGTGGTCGCGCGCCACGGCACACGGCCGCGCGCAGATCCTCTATTATCTCGCCGAGAACCTCTCCGCCCGCGCCGCGGAGTTCTCGGCGCGCATCGCGGCGATGACCGGCGCCTCCGTCGATGATGCCGAGACGGAAGTCGAGGCCTCGATCCGCCGGCTCTTTGCCTATGGCGCCTGGGCGGACAAGTTCGACGGCGCAGTCCGCAACCCGCCGATCCGAGGCGTCGCGCTGGCGGTGAACGAGCCGATCGGCGTGGTCGGCGTCGTCTGTCCGCCGGAAGCGCCGCTGCTGGCGCTGGTCAGCCTCGTCGCGCCGCTCGTTGCAATGGGCAATCGCGTCGTCGTCCTGCCGTCGGAGCGGCACCCCTTGAGCGCCACCGACCTCTACCAGGTTATCGAGACGTCAGATGTGCCGGCGGGCGTCATCAACATCGTCACCGGGCCGCAGCGCCCCCTCGCCCGCACGCTCGCCGAACACGACGATGTCGACGCGCTCTGGGTCTTCGGCGACCCGGCGCTTGCCGCGGACGCGGAACGGCTGTCGGCCGGCAATCTGAAGCGTGTGCTGACCGACGACGGCCTTGCCACCGACTGGCAGGATCCGGCAGCGGCGGAAGGCGCGGTGCTGCTGCGCCATGCCGTGCAGGTGAAGAGCATCTGGATACCCTACGGGGAATAAGGGAACAGGCGGCGAGACAATAGCCGCCGGGAGGACACGACCGTGCTGAAGACCATCGACCCGCTGTTAAATGCGGACCTTCTCCATGCGCTTGCGGCCATGGGGCATGGCGACCGCCTGGTGATCGCCGACAGCAACTTTCCCGCCGATTCGCTGGCGCGGCAGACCGCGCTCGGCAAGCTCTTGCGCATCGACGGCGTGTCGGCGCCGCGGGCAGCGCGCGCCATCCTCTCGCTGATGCCGCTCGACAGCTTCATCGATGATGCCGCCATGCGCATGGAGGTGGTCGGCGCGCCGGACGAGTGGCCGGAGGTGCAGGTGGAGATGCAGGCCGAGATCGACCGTGCCGAGGGGCGTTCCTGGCCGCTGGTCGGTGTCGAGCGCTTCGACTTCTATGAGGAGGCCTCACAGGCCTATTGCGTGGTGCAGACCGGCGAGCGCCGCTTCTATGGCTGCTTCATCCTGACCAAGGGCGTCATCCCGCCGGAGGCGCTGTGAGCATGGCGGATAAGGGCGGCGTCGCCATCCTCGGCATCTACAATGCCGACCTCGCCTTTCGCGCCGCACGCCTGCCCGTCGTCGGCGAGACCATCGCCGGCTCCGGCTTTGCGGTGAATTCCGGCGGCAAGGGCTCGAACCAGGCGGTCGCCGCGGCACGGGCCGGCGCGGCCGTCACCTTCATCTCGCGGATCGGCACCGACGCCTTCGGCGATACCGCCATGGCGACATGGGAGGCGGAGGGCATCGTGCCGCGGGTCATCCGCTCGCCCGACGATCCGACGGGCGCCGCCTTCATCTTCGTCAGCGAGACGACCGGCGACAACGCCATCATCGTCTTTTCCGGTGCGGCGGCACGTCTGTCGGCCGCCGATGTGGATGCTGCGGCACCGGCGATCGAGGCGGCACGGGTCTTCGTCACCCAGCTGGAGCAGCCTCTGGATGCAGCCATACGCGGCCTCCAGATCGCGCGCGCAGCCGGCGTCACCACCATCTTCAATCCGGCGCCCGCCCTGCCCTTCGACGATGAGCTTTACGCGCTCTGCGACTATATCGTGCCGAACGAAACCGAGGCGGCGGCGCTGACGGGCGTCTCGCTCGAAACGGAGGACGGTGCCCGCGAAGCCGGCGACGTGCTGCTCGCCCGCGGCGCCGGCGCGGCGCTGATCACGCTCGGCGAGCGCGGTGCGCTTCTCCATTCCGCCGACCGCTCGGTGCTGATCCCTGCCTTCAAGGCCGGGCCGGTGGTGGAAACGACGGGCGCTGGCGACGCCTTCGTCGGCGGCTTCGCGGCGGCGCTGGCCGGCGGGGCAGACCCGGCGGAGGCCGCGCGTTTCGGCTCGGCCGTCGCCGGCCTGTCCGTCACCCGCGCCGGAGCCGCGCCCTCCATGCCGCGCCGCGCGGAGGTGGAGGCTCTCCTCGCTGCCACCTGAGCAGCGTCAGCCGCGATCGATCTTCGAAATCTCCATTTCGGATTGGACGGCGGCTGCAAAATGCGAGACCACTGGCGATGCCATGAGCGCGCCGGTCTAAGACCGGCGCGATGCAAGAGGATCGATCGATGTCAAAGCTGCCCAACTCCTCGCATGCCCGCGACGTGGAGTACGTGCTCCACCCCGTCACCAATGCGCGCCGGCACGAGGAGATGGGGCCGATCGTCATCGACCGCGGCGAAGGCATTTATGTCATCGACGACGAGGGCAACCGCTATATCGAGGGGATGGCCGGGCTCTGGAGCGTCGGTGTCGGCTTCGGCGAGAAGCGCCTCGCGGACGCAGCCTTCCGGCAGATGCAGAAGCTGCCCTACTACCACTCGTTCAGCCACAAATCGAACGAGCCGATGATCAATCTCGCCGAGCGGCTGGTGGCGATGAGCCCCGAGCGGCTGAGCCGCGTCTTTTTCACCAATTCCGGCTCGGAAGCCAACGACACCGTCGTCAAGCTCCTCTGGTACTACAACAATGCCCGCGGCCGCCCGCAGAAAAAGACCTTCCTGACGCGCCAGGGCGCCTATCACGGCATCACCATCGCCTCTGGATCGCTGACGACGCTCGCCGCCAACCACCGCGACTTCGACCTGCCGGCGATCCCTGTGCGCCAGCTCACCTGCCCGCATTACTGGCGCAACGCCCTGCCGGGCGAGAGCGAGGAGGAGTTCGCCACGCGTCTGGCCAAGGAGCTGGAGGACACGATCCTCGAAGCCGGTGCGGACACGATCGCAGCCCTCATCGGCGAGCCGCTGATGGGCGCCGGCGGCGTGATGCCGCCGCCCGCCACCTACTGGCAGAAGGTGCAGGAGGTCTGTCGACGTCATGACATCCTCATCGTCGCCGACGAGGTGATCAACGGCTTCGGCCGCCTCGGCACGACCTTCGCCTGCGAGTATTACGGCATCGATCCGGACGTGCTCGTCATCTCAAAACAGTTGACCTCGTCATACATCCCGCTCGCCGCCGTCCTGATGACCGACGAGATCTACCAGACGGTCGCCGACAACACGGCGAAGATCGGCACCTTCGGCCACGGCTTCACGACCTCCGGCCATCCGGTCGCCTGTGCCGTCGCCAACGAGAATCTCGACATCATCGAGGAGAAGAACCTCGTCGCCAACGCCAAGGCCATGGGCGAGGTGCTGCATCGTGAACTCGCCCGCTTCCGCGATCATCCGCTGGTCGGCGAGGTGCGCGGCGCCGGCCTGATCGCAGCCGTCGAGCTGGTGGCGGACAAGGCGACCAAGGCGCGCTTCGACCCCGTCGGCAAGGCGGGCGGCATCCTCTTCGGCAAGGGGCACGAGCGCGGCGTCATCGTCCGCGCGATCGGCGATCAGATCGCCTTCTGCCCGCCGATGATCATCACCGAAGACGAAGTCGTCGAGATGGTGAAGCGCTTCGGCCTTGCGCTGGAGGACACGGCAGCGGTGCTGGCGGCGGGGTAAGGTCGCTCGTTTAGGAAGCCGGCTGACCTGCGGCACCTTTCGTGCCGCCGGTCTGGCTGGGGCGGCAGGATTCGAACCTGCGAATGGCGGTACCAAAAACCGCTGCCTTACCACTTGGCGACGCCCCATTGCCCGCATCGCGGAAGCGGCGGAGCTATAACCGCTCCCCTCTCCCATGGCAAACGCTTACCGCCCGCTGGAACAGGCGGCCAACGCCTTCTATGTGAGGCGGAGAAGCCGGCGATCTGGAGCCTTTGGAGGGCGCCGACGGCCGGCACCTGCCGCTCGCTGATCGGCCGATCTTCGAAAGCACCGCCTGGCATGAGTTCCGAGACGCTGGAGTTCGACACGCACTTCGATCCTGCCCATGGCGTCGCCGTGCCGGTCGCGCCCTTCGTCACCCGTGTCACCGCCGATAATGGTGGTCCCTTCACCTTCCGCGGCACCAACAGCTATGTCGTCGGCGGCCCCGATGCCGTCGTTGTGGTCGACCCCGGTCCGGACGACACACGCCATCTCGCGGCGCTTCTGAGCGCCATCGCCTGCCGGCCGGTGGCCGCCATCCTTCTGACCCACACCCATCGCGACCATACGGCCCTGGTGCCGCAGCTGAAGGCCGCCACCGGCGCCCCGGTGATCGCGGAAGGTCCGCATCGCGCCGCCCGTTCGCTGCATGCCGGGGAGACCAATCTGATGGATGCCGCCGGCGACACCGGCCTGACGCTCGACCGGCTGATCGCCGATGGCGAGCGCTTCGCGTTGCCCGGGCTCGACATCACCGCAGTGGCAACCCCCGGCCATACGGCCAACCACCTCGCCCTTGAGATCGGCGGTACCGGCACGCTCCTTTCCGGCGACCACGTGATGGCGTGGTCGACGACGGTGGTGGCGCCGCCGGACGGCTCAATGGGCGACTTCATGGCCTCGCTCGACCGCCTGCTGGAGCGGGACGACACTCTCCACCTGCCCGGCCACGGAGGTCCTGTGGCGCGGCCGCGGCCGTTCCTGCGCGCTCTGCGGGCGCATCGCCGCATGCGGGAAAGCGCCATTCTCGAGCGACTGCGCGTGGGCGATCGGCAGATCCCGGCGATCGTGGCTGCGATCTACCGCAACACCGACCCGCGTCTCCTCGGCGCGGCGGGGCTCTCGGTCCTGGCGCATCTGGAGGATCTCGTCGCCCGCGGGCTCGTCGTCAGCGAAGGCCCCCCGCTGATCGGCAGCGCCTTCCGGCCGGCCTGAGGTTCCGCAGAACTCAGTCGGCGTCGTCGTCGGCGAGGGTGCCGGTGGTCGCCATCGCCTCGTCCAAGCGCGTGAGGAAGTCCTCGATGAAGCGCCGGTTCTGGCCGAGATCGATCTTGGTGGAACGCGAGGTCGAGCGGATGTCGACGAAGGTCACGGCATCGTCCTGCATGATGCGGATCTCGATGTCGCTCGGCAGGCCGAAGACGACATCATGCGCAACGGCCGTGATCGCGTACTGGTCGGCGTCAGGCTGGTCCAGCGGATCCTCCTCGGCGTCACGATCGATGCTGGTGCGCGGCGTCGGCACCGGGATGAGACCGGTACCGCTGCGGCCGAGATCGGCCGAGGGAACATCCTCCTCAGGCTGCGCGAGCGGGTCACCGGCGGTGACGGTGCCGATCGTCCACCCCTCGTCGGCGAGCACCAGGCGTGCGGCGCCATAGACGGTCGGCGCGGCCGCATCGAAGCGGCGGCCCGTCAGCGGCTGTGCAGGCGTATCGGCTCCGGCCCGCGCGATGACGGCGGCCACCGGATCCGGCGCCGCGTCGGCCATGCCGTCCGTTGCCGCCACGTTGGTGGCGGGATTGTCATAGGCGAGGACGCCGGCGAGACTGAAAGGCGCCAGCACGACCAGCGCCAGAGCAAAGGCGCCAACAGCCCGGCCGCCACCCTCGGCACCGGTGCGCCAGACCTTGAAGAGGCCACCCAGCCCGATCAAGGCTGCGACGACGGCGAGTGCCAAAGCCAGCGCGAGCGAGCCCTGCAGCGCCGGCAGACCGATGCTCCCGAGCCGGAAGAAGCCGAGCGCGACGAGGAGGAGGACGAGGCTGAAGGCGGCAAGGCGCCTGGCAAGTCCCGCAAGCCGCAGGCGCTTCCTCAAGTAATGGCCCGTGGGGCGGATGCGGCCGAGTGCGACGCTCATGCCCGTTCATAACCGATCGATGCACGGCCCGGAAGCTCTGTCATGTCTGCCAAGTCGCCACAGTTCGGCCGTTTCAGGCGGACAGTTTGCGTTGCGGCAGGTCACGAGGCCGCGAGAGAGGTTCTGCGTATGATGATGGAGAAATCAGCGGCGGCTGCCGGCGAGGTCGGGACCGACGTCTTCGAGTCGGTCGAGTTCGAGCTGGCCCTCGACCTGCAGGGTGCGACGGCCGAAACGTTCGAGACGAGCGTGCGCAGCGCCGCTGCCGTGATCGGCGGCGAGCTTCTGTTCGAGATGCCGTCGGATGGGACGATCGAGGACGCCTCACGGATCGCAGCGGTGCGCCTGCCGTCGCAGGAGCGCGACCGCATCCTCTTCGCCGTGCTGGACGAGGCGGGCGAACAGGTCCGCGTTCCCGACCGCGAGGAGATCGGCGACCGCTTCTACGGCTTTGCGCGTGCCTTCGTCGGCGTGCTCACGCGCATTCGCGACGACCTTCCCTTTTCCGCCGAGGAAGGCCGCGCCTGAGGGCGCCGCCTCTGCGGCACACGCTCAGGCCCGGCTGCGGCCTTTGACGCCGGTGCCGCCGCGGGTGGCGCGGCGCTCCAGGATCGCCGACTGCGCCGCCGCGACGCGGGCGATCGGTACGCGGAAAGGCGAGCAGGAGACGTAGTCGAGGCCCGTCTGCTCGAAGAAAGCAATGGAGGCGGGGTCGCCGCCCTGCTCACCGCAGACGCCCAGCTGGATGTCCGGCCTCGTGCGCCGCGCCTTCTCCACCGCCAGCGCGATCAACTCGCCGACACCGTCGGCATCCACCGTCTGGAACGGATCGCGCTCGATGATGCCCTGGCGATAGTAGGTCGACAGGAAGTTGCCGGCGTCGTCGCGCGAGATGCCGAAAACGGTCTGCGTCAGGTCGTTGGTGCCGAAGGAGAAGAAGTCGGCGATCTCGGCGATCGTGTCCGCCCGCACCACGGCGCGCGGCAGCTCGATCATCGATCCGACCTGATAATGGACGCTGCGCCCGCGCTCGGCCGCGACGAGCTGCGCGACCCGGTCGATGCGCTCCTTCACGAAGGCGAGCTCCTTACGCATCCCGACCAGCGGCACCATGATTTCCGGCACCACCGCCTCGCCGGCGCGCTCGCCGGCCTCGACGGCGGCCTCGAAGATCGCGCGCGCCTGCGCCTCTGCGATTTCCGGATAGGAGATCGCCAGACGGCAGCCGCGGTGGCCGAGCATGGGGTTGAACTCCTCGAGCTTGGCGATGCGCTGGCGCAGCACCCCCTCCTCGATGCCGAGCATCGCGGCGGTCTCGGCGATCTCGGCGTCGCCCTTCGGCAGGAATTCATGCAGGGGCGGGTCGAGCAGGCGGATCGTCACCGGCAGCCCGGCCATGATCTCGAACAGCTCGATGAAATCGGAGCGCTGGAAGGGTAAGAGCTTCTCCAGCGCCAGCCGGCGACCGTCGCCATCCGGCGCCAGGATCATCTCGCGCATGGCGCGAATGCGGTCGCCTTCGAAGAACATGTGCTCCGTGCGGCAGAGGCCGATACCCTCGGCGCCGAAGGCGCGGGCGGCGCGCGCCTCGACCGGTGTTTCGGCATTGGTGCGCACGCGCATCCGGCGGGCCCGGTCGGCATAGTCCATCAGGGTCGCGAAGTCGCCGATCAGCGAGGGGCGCTTCAGCTCGACTCGCCCCTCGATCACCTCGCCGGAGGAACCGTCGATGGTGATCATGTCGCCGGCGCGCAAGATGACGCCCGGCGCCTGCAGCGTCTCGTCCTCGAGATTGATCCGCAGGGCACCGACGCCGGTGACGCAGGGCTTGCCGATGCCGCGCGCGACGACGGCGGCGTGGCTGGTGGTGCCGCCACGGATGGCAAGTACGCCATTGGCGACATGCATGCCGTGGATGTCTTCGGGAAACGTCTCGTTGCGCACCAGGATGACCGGCCGCCCCTCCGCTGCCAGCGCCTCGGCGCGCTCCGACGTGAAGGCGATCTCGCCGGTCGCCGCGCCCGGCGAGGCTGGCATGCCGCGCCCGATGATCGGCAGGTCGGTGGTGCGCTCGATGGTCGGATGCAGGAGCTGATCCAGCGAGGCTGGATCGATCCGCAGAAGCGCCTCCTCCTCCTCGATCAGCCCTTCCTTGACGAGTTCCACCGCAACGCGGATCGCCTCGCCCGCGCCGCGTCGGGCCGTCCGCGACTGCAGAAAGAAAAGCTCGCCGTCGCCGACCATGAAGTCGACTTCGACCGCGTCGCCGACATGGCTTTCGAGCCGCCGCACATGTGCGGCTAGCGCCGCCGCATCGGCCGGAAACCAGTCGCCGGCGGGCCGGCCGCCATCGGCGATGAGATCGGAGAGCGGCCAGCTGCCGACGGGATCGCCGATCTCGGCCCGTTCGCGTCCGCCGAGCCAGAATTCGCCCGTGAGCCGCGGCTCGCCGCTGCGCAGGTCTCGCGAGACCGCGCGGCCGGTGCCGGAATTGCGGTCGCGCTCATTGAAGATCATCGCGTGGGCGGTGACGGCAAGACCCGCATTTTCCGGAATGCCATGCAACACGCGGTGCGAGCGGGCCACTGGATTGCGCCAGCTGGCAAAACTCGCCTCGATCACCATGGAGAGCTGCTCCAGGGGGGTCTGCGGCAGCACGGCGTCGTATTCGGCCTCGATGAAAGCGTGATAGCGCGCGATCAGGCGCCGCCACTCCTCACGCGTCTGCGGATCGCCGCTGCGGCCGGATGCTTCGGCTTCCTCGTCGGCGATCTCCTCGAAGGCGCCCGGATCGGCGTCGTAGACGAGGGCGGCGAAGCTCTCGATAAAGCGGCGGTAGCTGCGATAGGCGAAGGACAGGTCGTCCAGTTCGATCGCGACGGTTTCCACCGTCGCGTCATTCAGACCGACGTCGAGGACGGTTTCGGCCAGGCCCGGCATCTGCGTGCGGGCGCTGGTGCGCACGGCAAGGAGAAGTGGCTTCTCGTTGCCGCCGAACTTGCGGCCGGTGACGGTTTCCAGCCATTCGACAGCAGCATTGATCTCCGAACGCAGGGGCTGCGGCAGGCCGCCGCGCAGGTTCGCCGCCTCGCGCCATGCGGCTGTGGACACGGTGAACCCGGGCGGTACCGGCATGTCGAGCGATGCCAGGAGAGCCAGATTGGCGCCCTTGAAGCCGAGCGCCTCGGTTGCATCGGCGGTCCGGTCCGACGCGCCGCGCATGAACGTGAAAATCTTCCTGGCCATTTCGGAGGCTGCCGCCGTCTCCCGCCGATCGTGCCCGCTGTCAGTCCACGTTTAGGTGAATTGCCGCAGGAGTCTAGTTGCTGCGTTGCGGCAAACGCCGACCTGCATCAGGCGATGGATGCACCGCTTTCGCCACCTTCACGTCGACCGCTCCGAGTGCGGCGCTCCGGCAGCGAGGCCGCCGAAGCGCCTCTCGATCACAGGTGCTTGTCGATCACGGCCGCCATCTGCTCGGGCGACAGCGCCCCGGCATACTTGTCGCCATTGATGAAGAAGGTCGGCGTGGCGTTGACCCCGAACTCGGTTTCGCCGCGCTGCTGCGTTTCGACCACCTTCTGCTGCAGTGCCTTGTCGCTTAGGCAAGCCGTGAAGCTGTCCTGCGTGAAGCCGGCGAGCTTGGCGATGCCGAGAAGCGCCACCGAGGCGTTCTCGGCGCGGGCCCACTGATCCTGCTGCTGGAACAGGATGTCGACCATTGCGGTACGCTTGGCATCGTCATTGGTGCAGCGCGCCAGCATGAAGGCGGCGAGCGCGCGCGGATCGAAGGGGAATTCGCGCAGGATCAGCTTGGCCTTGCCGGTGTCGATATAGTCCTTCTTCAGCGTCGGCAGCGTCTCCTCATGGAAGTCGCGGCAATGGCTGCAGGTGGTGGACGCATATTCGACGATCGTGACGGGTGCCTTCGGGTCGCCGATGACGATGTCCTTCAGCGGCCCTTCGGCCATCAGCTTGGCAACATCAACGGATCCGGCCGCTTCCGGTGCGGCAACGGCCGGCTTGGCGGGCGCCGCGGCATCGGCGGCCGGTGCTTCGGTCGTGGTCGCCTGGGCCAGGAGGATCGAGCGGTCGGCAGCGGTCGCACTGCCGGCGAGCGGCGCCGCCGTCAGAAGGAGAGCGGTCCCGGCCGCCAGCACGGACAGCATCCGCACGCCCGGGGATCGACGAAGGGTCCCGCGTTCCAAACCGCTGTTGATCATCGATGACGAGCCTTTCTGCTGCTGTCCGGCGCGCCTGGCGCCGCTCCGTCTTGTGTACGGGGACAATATGGCTTTTCCAATGGCCGACCGTACACTGCGTGCCGTCGCTAGCCTTGTCGCGGCGGCAGCCGCGCAAAGACGCTGCGGCCGTAGGCTTCCAGCGCCCGCTTCAGAGCGGGATCCTCGATCCGCGCGACCATCGCGTCGATCCGGGCTTCTTCAGCGGCGGCGAGCGGACGGGTCTTCGGCTTGCGGCTGACACGCTGCACATGCACCGGCTTCTGAACGATGCGCATGCGATCGACGGCGCCGTAGCCGAAGAAGGCGTTCACGCGCGCGATGATCTCGCCAGACTGGTGCTGAAGGCGCAGCACCGCGGCGCCTTCGCAGGCCACCACCAGGGTTGCCGGCTCGTGCGGATCATCGATGTCGCGGCGCGGCGGCCAGGCGATCTTCTCCGGCCGCGTGACGTCCTGCAGACGTGGACCGACGATCTCGGGCCAGGCGGTAACGAGGCCGCTGGTCATGCCGGACCGACGCGCCAGAATCGGGTCCATCAGCGCTGCCATCAGATCGCTGACGGGCTGGGCGCCGCGGCGTCGCGCCGGCTTCATGGCGTTGCGCCTTCCGATGCCTGCAGCCGCGGCACCGGAACGCTGGCGCATAGCGTTGCAGCCGCAAAGACCCAGACGGCATCGAGGATGTCGTGGAAGAACATCAGGTTCGTCATGCCGGGGATGAGAAAGGCGGCAACGAGGATCAGAGCATAGGCGGCACGATCTCCTCCGCCGATCCTATCTCGGGTGTGCCAGGCGATCCAGAGCGGCGCCCCTATGACGAAGATGAGCGCCGCGATGCCGAAGATACCGGCATCGATGGCGACGGTGAGGAAGACGTTGTGGAGGTGGCTGAACTCGAAAGCCTTGAAGGATGGCTCCTCGAAATAGGGGGTGATCGCCGCCCATTCGTGGCTCATGCCGTAGCCGGTCAGCGGCCGTTCGGCGAAAGCCTTGATGCTGCCCCAGTAGATGTTGCGGCGCAGGTTGAGCGAGGTCGGCGCGGTGACGTCCGTTTCCAGCAGCGACAGGTCGCTTTCCAGGATCGCGATCCGCGCTGTGATGGCCGGCACGGCCAGGGCGCCGGCGAGGATCAGGCATCCGGCGGCGGCGGCGACCACAGCCAGTCTTCGCCGGGAGTCGACCGCGCGCCAGAGATCGATGATGACGGCGCGTCGTGCCACCGCGGCAACCGCCAAGACGATCGGAAGGGCGACCCAGCTGCCCCGCATGCCGGACAGCACCACAGCAAGGCTCGCGCCGAAGCAGCCGGCAAGCGCCAGCAGGTTGCCGGACAGGGCGCGGTCCTTCGACAGATGCAGCGCGGCAAGCCCGGCGATGAAGAGGCTGGTGACGGAGAAGGGACCGGGATTGCCGGCAAAGACCGCGACCCTGTCGCCCCAGATCACCGCCTCGCCGATCACCAGCGGCAGCAGAACGAGACCGCCGATGGCCGCGCCCAGGAAAGCGGCCGGCAGGACCTCGGCGGGCTCTGTCATGCGCATCCGCGCAATCAGGAAAACCGGAATCAGAAAGGTCAGCAGCGGCAGGCTCTTTGCCGCCACGTCTAGCGGCGGCGTCTGCAGGAGATTGGTGGCGACGAGCACGAGCGGGAAGACGAGACAGGAGAGTGCGACCGGCCAGTCCGATCGCGACAGGCGGAACGGCAGCCGGCCGACGACGATTGAGATCAGCGCCCAGGCGCCGAACAGGGCGATCAGAACCGTCCCTCCCGACCCGATGGTGGCGATTGCCGCGAAGGTGAGGACGAATGCGACGCGATTGCGCCTCCCCAAGTCGGCGACGGGAGGATAGAGCATCGCGCCAAGCCTGCTTCGGCCGTCCGGTCGCTGCACCTCTCCTGCCGAACGAGCGCTGCCGCTCCGCCACATGACTGTTCTTCCGCTCACCAGGTCCCTGCTCGACTGGTATGATCGTTCGGCCCGCGTCCTGCCTTGGCGCGTTTCGCCGCAGGCGCTGGCGTCCGGCGTCCGGCCAGATCCGTACCGCGTCTGGCTGTCGGAGATCATGCTGCAGCAGACCACCGTCGCCGCTGTGAAGCCCTACTTCGTCGCCTTCGTCAATCGCTGGCCCCGCGTGGAGGATCTCGCGCAAGCGGAGACGGCGGAGGTGATGGCGGCCTGGGCGGGGCTTGGCTACTACGCCCGGGCGCGCAACCTGCATGCCTGCGCCAAGGTCGTTGCCGCCGAGCACGGTGGTCGATTCCCGTCCACGGCGGCGGCGCTGAAAGGCCTGCCCGGCATCGGCGACTATACGGCGGCGGCGATCGCCTCGATCGCCTTCGGCGAGGCCGCGCCCGTGGTCGACGGCAATATCGAGCGCGTCGTCACGCGCCTCGGCGCCATCGAGACGCCGCTGCCTGCAGCCAAGCCGATTGTGCGCGCAGCCGTGGCCGCAATGACGCCCCAGGACAGGCCGGGCGACTTCGCTCAGGCGATGATGGATCTCGGCGCCACGATCTGCGTGCCGAAGCGCCCGGCCTGCATCCTCTGCCCGATCGCCGACGGTTGCGAGGCGCGCCGGGCCGGAACCATGGAGCGCTACCCCGTGAAGGCGCCGAAGCGCGCGCGGCCGCAGCGGGTCGGCGCCGCCTTCGTCGCCTGTCGACCGGACGGCGCGGTCTGGCTGATCCGCCGGCCGCCGGCCGGTCTCCTCGGCGGCACCGCCGCTCCGCCGACCACCGGCTGGAGCTCCCGGCGCGACGGCGACACAGGTGCACAGGCCGCACCCTTTCCCGCCGTGTGGGTGCGCGCCGGCAGTGTCGAGCACGGTTTCACCCATTTCGACCTGACGCTCGAGGTCTGGCGAGCGGCTGTTCTCGCCGATCCGCCCGGCGAGGGTTGGTGGTCCGCCCCTGGCGCTCTATCCTCGCGAGACCTGCCGACCCTGATGCGAAAGGTCGTCGAGGTGGCAGGTGCGGCGGCATCCGCTGATTGATCGAGGCAGCAAGGCGAGCGCGTCCATGACCATCGAGCATGTCGTTTTCGACATTGGCGGCGTCCTGATCCACTGGGATCCGGAAATTCCCTTCAGGCGCCTGATCCTCGACGATGCCGAGCGCGCGCGCTTCCTGGCGGAGGTCTGCTCACCGGCCTGGAACCTCGAACAGGACCGCGGCCGCTCCTGGAGCGACGCCGAGGCCGAGCTGATCGCCCTCCACCCGGACAAGGAAGACCTGATCCGCTCCTACCGCCGCCACTGGCGGGAGATGGTGCCCTACGCCTTTGAAGACACGGTCGCCATCATGCGCGACCTTATCGCCAAGGGCATCGACGTCACGATGCTGACCAACTGGAACGACGAGACCTTCGCCGAAGCGGAGATGATCTTCGATTTCCTCGCCGAGCCGCGCGGCGTCACCGTGTCCGGCCGCATCGGCATGATCAAGCCGGATGCCGAGATCTTCCATCGCCATGCCGAGGATTTCGACCTCGATCCGGCCTGCACCGTGTTCATCGACGACAACGCGCACAACGTCGCCGGCGCCATTGCCGCGGGATGGCGCGCCATCCGCCACGAAAATGCCGACCAGCTCGGCAGGGCCCTCAGGGACCTCGATCTGCCGGTCGGCGCCTCCGGTTGATCCGGGAGCTGCGAAGCGCTTCTCGCCATTGGCAAGCGCTCCGCTGACGGGTCAGGCGCTGATGGCGCCCATCTGCTCGCGCACCGTCTGGCGCAGCTCGTCGATCGACTGCAACGTGCCCCCTGCCCGCACGTGCCAGAAGGTCCAGCCATTGCAGGCGTCGAGCCCCTGCACCTTGGCGCCGAGGCGATGGATGGAGGCAGCGTGGTCGCCGATGGCGATGGTGCCGTCGGCGCGCACATGCGCCGTCCAGCGCCCCTTGGCATCGGTCAACTCGGCGCCCGGCGCAACGAGCCCGGCCTCGACGAGGCTGGCGAAGGAAACCCGCGGCTCCGCGCGCTTGCCGGCCACGAGGCGGAGCGTTGCCTGGTCGAGCGGTACGATGTCGGCGATTCGCTGCGTCGCGACCTCGATGTAGCTCTCCTCGCGCTCGATGCCGACGAAGTGGCGGCCGAGGCGCTTGGCGACCGCGCCGGTCGTGCCCGTGCCGAAAAAGGGATCCAGCACCACGTCGCCGGGCTTGGTCGAGGACAGGATCACGCGGGCGAGCAGAGCCTCCGGCTTCTGCGTCGGGTGCGCCTTACGTCCCTCCTCGTCCTTCAGCCGTTCGGAGCCCGAGCAGATCGGGAACAGCCAGTCGGAGCGCATCTGCGTGTCGTCGTTGGCCGCCTTCATGGCATCGTAGTTGAAGGTGTAGCCCTTCGCCGACTGGTCGCGGGAGGCCCAGATCATCGTCTCATGGGCATTCTGGAACCGGCGGCCGCGGAAGTTCGGCATCGGATTGGTCTTGCGCCAGACGACGTCGTTCAGGATCCAGAAGCCGAGGTCCTGCATCGTCGCGCCGACGCGGAAGATGTTGTGGTAGGAGCCGATGACCCAGATGGTGCCGTTTGGCTTCAGGACGCGCCGCGCCGCCAACAGCCAGGCGCGTGTGAACGCATCATAGGCCTGGAAGCTCTCGAACTGGTCCCAGGCATCGTCGACGGCATCGACCTTCGACTGGTCGGGCCGATGCAGGTCGCCGCCGAGCTGCAGGTTGTAGGGCGGGTCGGCGAAGATCGCGTCGACGGATTTCTCCGGCAGGGCTTCCATGCGGGCGATGCAGTCGCCCCTGATGATCGTGTCGAGAAAGGAGACATCGTCCGCGACGGCATGAGCCGCCACCTGCGCTTTCGCCATTTTGATCACCGGTACTCAGAACAACAAACCGACCCTCATGGTTACCGAATGGCGTAAACAATCGATGAAATGCGATTTGTCCGGGCCCGGCCTGGCGTGCTAACGGCTCGCACCTCGCCTGACCGCAAGCCTCATCCCGATGCGCGACCGGCTTCGCGCGAGGCCAAAACTTCCCAGCCCTGCAAGGAACCGCCATGCCAGCCCTGTCCCTCGTCATCTTCGACTGCGACGGCGTGCTCGTGGATAGCGAGATCGTTGCCGCCCGCGTCGAGGTGGAGATGCTCAAGGAGGTCGGCATCGAATTCGAGGCGCACGAGTTCTCGACGCGCTTCGCCGGCCTCACCTGGCCGCGCATCATGGAGCTGCTCACCGAAGAGACGGGCGTGCGCTTCCGCGAAGGCTTCGCGAAGGATACCGACAAGGCGATCGACGAGGCGCTGGCGTCCAGCGTCGAGATGATCGCATCCGCCGCCGACATCCTGGAGCGCTTCGACCAGCCGCGCTGCATCTGCTCGAACTCGACGACCGAGCGGCTGAAAATGGAGTTGCAGCGCGTCGAGCTGTGGGATCGCTTCCGCCCATACGTCTTCTCCGCCCTCGAAGTCGGAACGAGAAAGGGCAAGCCGGCGCCGGACGTCTATCTCTATGCCTGCAAGGAATTCGGCGTTGCGCCGCGCGAGGCGATCGTCATCGAGGATTCTGTGCACGGCGTGACCGCGGCGGCAGCCGCCGGCTGCCGCGTCGTAGGCTTCACCGGCGCCAGCCACACCTATGCCGGCCATGCCGAGGCGCTGACAGACGCCGGCGCCGAGACGGTGATCAGCCGGCTTGCCGACTTCCCCGCCGTGATCGAGGCCTTTGCCGAATGGGAGCGGGCCTGAGGCCCGCCGCTGCGCTAGCGGGCATTCCGGCTAAGTAGAACGGGCTCCGTACGAGCCGGGCGTCAGGACTGCGGCCCCTCGTCGAACCCGGCAAAGACCTGCAGGTCCTGCGCCGTCGGCTGCGGAACGACAACCGCCTCGTCGACATAGACGAACTGCGTCGCGCCGCCTTCGAGCGTCACCGACTGGCGTCCCATCTGGGAATACTGCACCTCGTTGCCCCGGACGACGGCGATGCGGATGGGCAGGTTGACCTTGGCGGCCTTGGTGGCGGATCCCGGCACGACGCGGCCAGCGACGCCGACCTTCATGTGAAGCTGGCCGTCGATGATGCGGCAATCGCGGGACGTCCCGGTGACCGAGGCGACGAAATCCAGCGCGTCGCCCTTCTGGCGCTTCAGGATCGCCGTGCCTTCCCTGAGCACGATCTTCGGGCAGTAGCGCGGCTCGACACCTTCGGTGAAGGCGGAGGCCGGAGGCCCCTTGGCCTCCTCGACGGCGGCAGCCGGACCGGTCGTTCCCGTCGAATTGCAGGCCGACAGGATAAAGGCGGCAGATGCGAGAGCAGCCAGACGGGAGGGTGTGACCATATGCATGCTTCGGTTCTTCCCTTATCGTACCCTGGCGTTCTATATCAGGCCCTTGGCCGCTAGGCGACGGCAGCGCCGCCGCTCTTCACAGCGAATAGCCAGTCCCGCCGAATGTCGGGAACGCGGAGTGGAAACGACGTGAAATATGTGAGTTCGCGCGGTGAAGCGCCGGTGCTGGGATTTGCGGACGTGCTGCTGGCAGGTCTTGCCAGCGACGGCGGTCTCTACGTTCCCCAGGATTGGCCGACCGTCACCGCGGAGGAGATCCGCGCCTTCCGCGGCATGCCCTACAAGGATGTGGCGCTACGCATTCTGACGCCGTTCGTCGGCGGTGAGATCCCGGCGCCGGATCTCGAGCGCATGGTCGAGGAGGCCTACGCGACCTTCCCGCATCCGGCCGTGGCCCCGCTGGTCCAGATCGGGCCGAAGCACTTCGTGCTGGAGCTGTTCCACGGCCCGACGCTGGCCTTCAAGGACGTCGCGATGCAGTTGATCGCGCGCCTGATGGACCATGTGCTGAAGGAGCGCGGCCGCAGAGCCACGATCGTCGGCGCCACCTCGGGCGACACCGGCGGCGCCGCCATCGCCGCTTTCGCGGGCAGCGAACGGACCGACCTCTTCATCCTCTTCCCGCATGGGCGCGTGTCGCCGGTGCAGCAGCGCCAGATGACCACCTCCGGCGGCGCCAACATCCACGCCGTTGCCGTCGATGGCACGTTCGACGACTGCCAGGCGCTTGTCAAAGCGATGTTCAATGACCGGCGTTTTCGCGAGGAAACGGCGTTGTCGGGCGTCAATTCGATCAACTGGGGCCGCATCATGGCCCAGATCGTCTACTTCTTCACGGCGGCGGCAAGCCTTGGCGCCCCGGATCGCCCGCTCTCCTTCACCGTGCCGACCGGCAATTTCGGCGACATCTTCGCTGGTTACGCCGCCAAGCGGATGGGGCTGCCGATCGATCAGCTGGTCATCGCGACCAACGAGAACGACATCCTGGAGCGCACACTTGCAACCGGACGCTATGAGACGGCGGGCGTTCGCGCCACGACGTCTCCCTCCATGGATATCCAGATCTCGTCCAACTTCGAGCGCCTGCTGTTCGAGGCGGGCGGACGCGACGGCGCGGCGATCCGCCGGATGATGCAGCAGCTGACGCAATCCGGCGCCTTCGATCTGCCGGCCGAGACGCTGGAAACGATCCGCGCCGCGTTCGGCGCCGGCCGCACCAGCGAAGACGACACGGCGCGCACGATCGCTGGCGTCTTGGACACCACGGCCTATCTCCTCGACCCGCATACGGCGGTCGCGGTGAAGGTCGCCGAGGAGCATCTCAGGGACGAGATGATGGTGTCGCTCGGCACTGCCCATCCCGCGAAGTTCCCGGCAGCCGTCAAGGCCGCCTGCGGCATCGAGCCGAGCCTGCCGCCGAGCCATCACGATCTGATGCAGAAGCGAGAGGTGTTCGAGCGCCTGCCGAACGATCTCGAAGCGGTGGAGCGCTTCGTGCGGGAGCGCTCGCGCGCCCTGCGGCAAGAGGCTGCGGGGGGAGCTGCCGCATGAACGTCAAGATCAGCACGCTGCCGAACGGCATGACGGTCGCCACCGAGCAGATGCCGCATCTGGAAAGCGCCGCGCTCGGCATCTGGGTCAAGACCGGCGCGCGCGACGAGACGCAGGGCGAGCACGGCATCGCCCACCTTCTCGAACACATGGCCTTCAAGGGAACGAGCCGGCGCACCGCACGGCAGATAGCCGAGGAGATCGAGGATGTCGGTGGCGAGTTGAACGCGGCGACGAGCGTCGAGTCCACCGCCTACTATGCCCGCGTGATGCAGGACGACGTGCCGCTGGCACTCGACATTCTGTCCGACATCCTGACTGACTCCCTCTTCGACGAAGAGGAGCTGGAGCGCGAGCAGCATGTCATCCTGCAGGAGATCGGCGCGGCCGAAGACACGCCGGACGACATCGTCTTCGATCATTTCCAGGCCGCCGCCTTCCGCGACCAGATCATCGGTCGCCCGATCCTGGGCACGCGGCAGACGGTCAAGTCCTTCTCGCCGGAGCAGCTGCGCTCCTACCTCTCGCGGCACTACTCCCCCGACAAGATGATCGTCTCGGCCGCCGGCGCGGTTTCGCACGAGGAGATCGTGCGGCGCGTCGAGGAGGCCTTCGCGGGCGTCAGCACGCCGAAGCCCAACATTCCTGCGGTGACGCCAGCCCGAGCGCCCGCATCCTATACCGGCGGCGAATTCCGGCAGACGCGCGACCTGATGGACGCGCAGATGGTTCTCGGCTTCGAGGGCCGGCCCTACTATGCCCGCGACTTCTATGCCTCGCAGGTGCTGTCGCTGATCCTCGGCGGCGGCATGTCCTCGCGCCTCTTCCAGGAGGTCCGCGAAAAGCGCGGCCTCTGCTACGCCATCTATGCCTTCCACTGGAGCTACTCGGACTCCGGCCTCTTCGGCGTCCATGCGGCAACCGGCGAGAACGAGCTCGCCGAGCTGGCACCGGTCATTGCCGACGAGCTGATGAAGGCAAGCGAAGGCATCACGCTCGAAGAGGTCACGCGGGCGCGGGCGCAGATGCGGGCCAGCCTCCTGATGTCGCAGGAGAGCCCCGCCTCGCGCGCCGGCCAGATCGCGCGGCAGCTGCTGTTCGCGGGCCGCATCATCACCAACGAGGAGCTGATGGATCGCCTCTCGGCGATCACGCCGCAGCGCCTCGCCGAGCTCGCCGGCGCGACCTTTGCCGGCAAGATGCCGACGCTTGCCGCCATCGGCCCCGTCGCCGCCCTTCCCAGCCTCGGCGAGCTGGAGCTGCGGCTCGGCGGCACCGCCCCGGCCGCGACGAGGACGGCGGCCCGTCACTGAACGGCGCGGGGAATGGGCTTCATCGACACCCTCTTCGGCGCCTCCTTCCCGGTTGTCGGCGGGGACGGCGTCCTGTTGCGGATGCCGCAGCCGGGTGACTACGTGGCCTGGCGTGATCTTCGCAGCGCCAGCCGCGCCTTTCTGACGCCCTGGGAGCCCTCCTGGACTGCGGATGAACTGTCCCGTGAATCCTATCGCCTGCGCCTGCAGCGCTACCGCGACGATGCCCGCGAGCGCTCCAGCTACACCTTCTTCCTGTTCGACGCCTCTGGGGAGCACATTCTCGGCGGCGCTACGGTCGGACAGATCCGTCGCGGCGTCTCGCAATCCTGCATGCTGGGCTACTGGATGGGTGTCCACTATGCCGGCAGCGGCTTCATGCATCGGGGCGTGGAGGCACTGAAGCGCTTCGTCTTCGAGACGGAGGGGCTGCACCGCATGGAGGCCGCGTGCCTGCCGTCGAACGCCCGCTCCATCGGGCTTCTCGAAAAATCCGGTTTCCGGCGTGAGGGGTATCTGCGAAAGTACCTCAAAATCGCCGGTTCCTGGGAGGATCACTATCTGTACTCGCTGCTCGTCGACGACTGGATTCGGTCGGATAACGGGTCGCGCCTGCACTCCGCAGCGGCGGAGTGACCGGTTCTGCCGCATCCCCTGCGGCCTAAGGATCTCGACAGTCTAAATGCCCTTCATCCTTCGCCTTCGTGCGTTTGCCGCTTCTATCGCTTTGGCGTGGCTGCTGGTGGTCGCCGCGATTCTGCCGGCAGCAGCGCTGGAGCCCGTCGACGTTTCGCGCGAGGACGTCGCCATCGACCTGAAGACCGCGGTCGACATCCATCAGGCGCGCGGCCGCAGTTTTCAGGTCGACACGGTCCCCGGATCGGACGGGATCGTGCGCCGCATCGAGGTGGAGGCGCAGTCGCCCGACTCCTCCGGCGACTGGGCGGTTTTCGCCTTCGCCAACAATACGGACGAGCAGCTCGACCGCCTGATCGTCGCGCCGAACTTCAAGCTGGCAGGCTCGGGCGTGATCTGGCCGGATCTCGGCTCGCAGCGCATTGCCTCGATCACGCCGTCGGAAGGGTTTGCGCTGGAACGCCAGCCGAGTTCGGAGGCGGATGTCTTCCTCGTCACGCTCAATCCGGGCTCGGTGGTTACCTTCGTGGCGGAGCTCTCCTCGCATGACCTGCCGGAGATCCGGCTTTGGGAGCCCAACGCCTACAAGGACTGGATCAACGCCTATACGCTCTACCGCGGCATCGTCCTCGGCATTGCGGGCCTTCTGGCGGTGTTTCTCACCATCCTCTTCGTCGTGAAGGGTTCGGCGATGTTCCCCGCGACGGCTGCACTCGCCTGGTCGGTGCTCGCCTATATCTGCATCGACTTCGACTTCTGGCAGAAGCTGGTGCCGATCATGCCGGGCCAGGAGCGCATATGGCGGGCCGGCACCGAAGTCGCCTTCGCCTTCACGCTGATCGTCTTCCTTTACGCCTATCTGAACCTCAACCGATGGCACCGGCTGCTGTCGGCCTTCACGGCTCTCTGGCTCGTCGGACTGATCGGCCTTGGCGTCGTCACCGCCGTCAATCCGGAGATCGCCGCAGGCATTGCCCGCATCTCAATGGCAGCAACGGCTGCGGTGGGTCTCATCCTCATTCTCTACCTCACCTGGCTGCGCTACGACCGCGCGATCATGCTGATCCCCACCTGGTGCCTGATCATCGTCTGGCTGTTCGGTGGCTGGCTGACCGTCACCGGCCGCCTCTCCAACGACGTGATCCAGCCGGCGCTCGGCGGCGGCCTCGTGCTGATCGTGCTCCTGATCGGCTTTACGGTGATGCAGCACGCCTTTGCCGGCGGCACCTTTGCGCAAGGGATCCTGTCCGACATGGAGCGGCGCTCGCTCGCACTCGCCGGCACGGGCGACGCGATCTGGGACTGGGACGTCACGCGCGACCGGATTTTTGCCGGCAGCGACGGCGACACGCTGAGCGGCATGCCGGTCGCCTCGATGAACGGGCCGGCGCGCGACTGGCTGCCGATCCTGCATCCCGAAGATCGCGACCGCTTCAAGCTGACGCTGGACACCATCGTCGAGCATCGCCGCGGCCGTATCGTGCAGGACTTCCGAGTGCGCGGCGAGGACGGTCACTATCATTGGATGGCACTGAGGGCCCGCCCCGTGCTCGGCAGCGACGGCGAGGTGGTGCGCTGCGTCGGCACGATGAAGGATGTCACCGACGCCAAGAAGGCCGAGGAACGGCTTCTGCACGACGCGCTGCACGACCAGCTGACCGGGCTGCCGAACCGCGAGCTTTTCCTCGACAGGCTGGACTCCATCGGCGCGCTGGCGGCGACACGCCCGGACCTCAGGCCCAGCATCTTCGTCGTCGATATCGACCGCTTCAAGCAGGTCAATGACGACTTCGGCATGGCAACCGGGGACACGATCCTGCTCACCGTCGGTCGCCGGCTGAAGCGACTGCTGAAGCCCCAGGACTCGCTGGCGCGGCTCTCTGGAGACGAGTTCGGCCTTATCCTGATGTCGACGAGCGAGGTTGGCGCGATCGCCGCCTTTGCCGAGACGCTGCGCGAGACGATCAAGGCGCCGATCGCCTTTGCCAATCGCGAGATCATCCTGACCGGCGCCATCGGCCTCACCGGCTGGAGCGACGGCGCACGCTGCGAAGAGGTGCTGAAGGAAGCCGAACTGGCGATGTACCAAGCCAAGCGTTTCGGTGGCGACCGCATCGAGCCATTCCGACCGGCGTTTCGCGAGTCGGGCTCAGGCCGGCTGCAGCTGGAGTCCGATCTGCGCCGCGCCTTCAGCCGCGACGAGCTTTCGCTGGCCTTCCAGCCGATTATCCGCCTCAGCGACGGCGAGACGGCGGGCTTCGAGGCGCTGCTCCGATGGGAGCATCCCAAGCGCGGGGCGATCTCCCCGTCCGAGTTCATCCCGATCGCCGAAAGCACCGGCCTCATCGTGCAGCTCGGCCAGTTCGCCCTGGAGGAGGCGTCGAAGCGCCTGTCCGATTGGCAGAAGCTCACCGGCGACGACACGCTGACCATGGCGGTGAACATTTCCAGCCGCCAGCTCATCCGCCAGGACCTCGTCAGCGATGTGAAGACGGTGATGAAGCGCTACGAGCTGCCGCCGCAGACGCTGAAGCTGGAGCTGACGGAGTCCATCGTCATGGACAATCCGGAGCGCTCGGCGCAGCTGCTGGCGCGGCTGCGGGAGATGGGTGTCAGCCTGTCGCTCGACGATTTCGGCACCGGTTACTCGTCACTGTCCTACCTCCTGCGCTTCCCGTTCGACACGCTGAAGATCGACCAGTCGTTTCTGCGCAACGACAACCGTCCGCAGCGGCCGATCATCCTCCATTCCATCGTCACCATGGCGCACGAGCTGGGTCTGGCGGTGGTGGCGGAAGGGGTGGAGAGCGAGGCGGATGCCGTGCAGCTGCGCCAGCTCAACTGCGAATATGCGCAGAGCTACCTCTATGCGCCGCCGCTGACGGTGGAGCAGGCGCGTAAGCGCCTGCAGGAGCGCTCGATTGGGCTGAAGCGCGCCGGCTGAGCCGACGGCGGCCGGCCGCTGCCGCCAGCCATACTGTCTCGGAAAGAGTTCGAGCGGCGATCGCTGACGTCGCTGCCGTCAATCGGCGAGATACCACAATGCGCCCGCCGACGGCGGACGCTCAGGCGTGGCCGGCTTCACTGGCCAGGAAGGTCGGGTCGACGCCGAGAAGGCCGAGCGCCCGATTGTATTTGTTGTCCAGCTCGGTGTCGAAGATGAGCGAGTCCTCGGCTTCGCAGGTCAGCCAGCCATTGGCGGCGATCTCCTCCTCGAGCTGCCCGGCACCCCAGCCGGCATAGCCGAGCGCCATGATGGCGGTGCGCGGGCCGATCCCTTCCGAGATGGCCTTGAGGATGTCGAGTGTCGGCGTCAGCGAGATGTGCTCGGCAACGGGCACGGTGGACTCGGAATCGTAGTCGCTCGAATGCAGCACGAAGCCGCGGCCGCGCTCCACGGGCCCACCCATGCAGACAGAGACCTCGCGCCCCTTCTCCGGCAGGCGGATGTCGTTCTCGTCCTGGACGATGTCCAGCTGGGTCAGCAGCGCGCCGAAGGAGACCGGCTGCGCCTTGTTGATGATGAAGCCCATCGCCCCGTTCGGAGAGTGCGCGCAGATATAGACGACGCTGCGTGCGAAGCGTTCGTCCTGCATGCCCGGCATGGCGATGAGGAAATGCCCTTCCAGCGAGGGGGCGTTACGGTCGGCAGAATGGTCGTCTCGGGTCATGACCTAGAGATAATCCTGGTGTCGCCGGATTTCATCAGACATCGTTCCTGCACAAAAGGAAACATCTTTGTTGCAATGCGGCGTCGAGCGGGACGGCTCGCGCTTGCGCGCGGGCGGGTCACGATCTGGTCGCGACCGTCCTGCAGAAGGGTCTTGCCGGTACGAAGTTCCCGGCAGAAGGAGCGATCTTGATCGATGTCGTTGCGTCTATGCATTCTTCCACTGCTCCTCGCTCTGACGGTGGCTACAGCCTCGCCGGCGCGTCCTCAGCCGGCTGATGCAGATCCTTCGGTCTACCGCAGCGACGAAGTGACGCTGCGGCTCGTCAGGGGTATCGTGGGCGCGGACGGCGTCATGCGCGGCGCGCTTCTCGTCGAGCTCGCACCCGGCTGGAAAACTTACTGGATCGATCCCGGTGACGCCGGAATTCCACCGTCCGTCGAGATCAGAGCGACGGGCGCTCCCGGGGGCGAAGCGGCAGAGATCGACTTCCCTGCTCCGCACCGGTTCGGCGACGATGCCTCCGGCCGCTCCAACGGCTATGAAGGTGACACCGCCTTCGCCTTCACGATGAAGGGCCTCTCACCTGGCGACACAGAAACGCTGACGGCCTTGATCATGCTCGGCGTCTGCCGCGACATCTGCATTCCGGTGACGGCCAGTCTCACGACATCAAGCGCACCCGTCAGTGCAGACGACGCAGAGGAGATCGAAGCGGCCTTCGCCACCCTGCCCGGCTTTGATCCCGCCATCGGCCGCATCGTCTCGGCTGAGCTCGCGCCGGACCGCGGCAGCGTCACCGTCGCCGTCGCCCTTGGCGCACGTGCCGAGAACAGCGCGGCGGATCTCTTTCTTACTGGACCGAAGGGCTGGTACTTCGGCATCGCGACAGCCAGGCGCGACGGCCCCGCCGTCACTTTCACCGTTCCCGTCAACAGCCGGCCGCGCCATCCGGCCGCCGAGCGGCTGGCAGTTCGCGCCGTGCTGACAACAGAGGCCGGCGCGATCGAGACGCGGAACCTCCGGGTCGGCGGCGTCGGGGACTGACCGTCAACCGGACGTGATCCTCGACACGGTCCGGTACCGTCCTATGTCGCGCGGGGCATCACAGGCCCTGAAGGGCAGCGGAGACGAATAAGCATGACGATCAAGGCAGGCGATACGATCCCCAACGCGAGCTTCAAGACGCGTACGCAGGACGGCGTGACCGACATCTCGACCGACGCGATCTTCGCGGGCAAGAAGGTCGTCCTGTTCGGCGTCCCCGGCGCCTTTACGCCGACCTGCAGCATGAATCACCTGCCCGGCTTCCTCGATCATAACGATGCGATCCGCGCCAAGGGCGTCGATACGATCGCGGTCGTTGCGGTCAACGACGTGCATGTGATGAACGCCTGGTGCCAGTCGACCGGCGCGGAGGGCAAGATCCTGTTCCTCGCCGATGGCAATGGCGAGTTCACCAAGGCCGCCGGCCTTGATCAGGACCTGTCGGTGGCAGGCCTCGGCCTGCGCTCCAGGCGCTATTCGATGCTGGTCGAGGATGGCGTGGTGAAGACGCTCAACATCGAGGAGACGCCGGGTCAGGCCGACACGTCGAGCGCCGAGAAGCTGCTGGCGCAGCTCTGAGCCGCGCCGGACAAGCAGCGTCCAGACGGAAATCGCATCGGTTCCCGGACAGGACGGCCGTCCGCTTCAGCGGGCGGCCTTCGTCTTGAAGGGCGCCATACCGGCGCGGGCGAGTTCGTCGGCGCGCTCGTTCATGTCGTGGCCGGCATGGCCGCGCACCCAGTGGAAGACGATGTCGTGGCGCGCCTTCTGCTCCTCCAGGCGCTGCCACAGCTCGGCATTCTTCACCGGCGCCTTCGCCGCCGTGCGCCAGCCGTTCTTCTTCCAGCCGTGGATCCACTTGGTGATGCCGTCGCGCAGGTATTGCGAGTCGGTGTGCAGGTCGACGGCGCAGCCGCGCTTCAGCGCGGCCAGCGCCTCGATCGCCGCCAGAAGCTCCATGCGGTTGTTGGTGGTCAGAGGCTCGCCGCCGGAGAGCTCCATCTCCTTGCCGTCGAAGCGCAGGATCGCGCCCCAGCCGCCCGGACCCGGGTTCCCCGAACAAGCGCCGTCCGTATAGATCTCGACGCGCTTCTTCTCGGCCGCCTCGCTCATGCCGCCTCCAGGTCGAGGCCGTAATCGGCGGCGCTCTTTGCGTGCCGATGGAAGCGCAGCTTGCGCAGGTATTCCCGTGGATCCTTCTTGGTGACGAAGGAGTCGTCCGGCACGGTCAGCCAGTCATAGAGGCGCGTCAGCAGGAAGCGGATCGAGGCGCCGCGGGCCAGGATCGGCAGCGCCGCGACCTCGGCCTCCATCAGCGGCCGCACGGCCCGGTAAGCCTCGATCATGCCGCGCCCCTTGGTGACGTTGTAGGAGCCGTCCGGCTCGAAGCACCAGGCTGTCAGACCGATGACGAGGTCGTAGGCAAGGATGTCGTTGCAGGCGAAATAGAAGTCGATCAGCCCCGACAGCTCGCCGCCGAGGAAGAAGACGTTGTCCGGGAAAAGGTCGGCGTGGATAACGCCGGTCGGCAGGCTGGCCGGCCAGTTCGCTTCAAGAAAGCCCAACTCGGCATTGATCTCGGCAGCCAGTCCCGCTTCGACTTCGTCGGCCCTCGCTCGACAGAGGTCGAAGAGAGGCCGCCAGTCCGGCAGCGACAGGCCGTTACGGCGGGTCAGCGGGAAGTCGGCAGCGGCCGCATGGAGATGCGCCAGCGCGGTGCCGACCTGCCGGCAGTGCTCCGCGCCCGGGCGGCGCGTCCACATGCCTTCCAGGAAGGTGAAGAGCGCCGCCGGACGGCCGGCGAGTTCGCCGAGCGCCTCGCCGGCTTTCGTGCGGACGGGGAGCGGGCAGGACAGCCCACGGCCGGCGAGATGCTCCATCAGCCCGATGAAGAAGGGCAGGTCGGAGCGGTTCACCCGCTTCTCGTAGAGCGTCAGGATGAAGGTGCCGCCTTCCGCCCGCAGCAGGAAGTTGGAATTCTCCACCCCCTCGGCGATGCCCTTGTAGCTCAGCAGCCGGCCGAGATCGTAAGCGGACAGGAACTCCGCCAGCTGCGGCTCCGCGACATCAGTGTAAACGGCCAAGCGTCAGTTCCGTCCGTTGACGAAGGCCATGTCGGCCTCGGTGAGAGGCATGTCGCGCAGGCTGCGCATGACCGGGAAGTTCTCGTTCTCCTCCGCCGTGCGGACGAGCTCGATGCGCACGTCATAGCGCTGCCGGAAGGCATCGACGATCTCGTCGACGAGGAGTTCCGGAGCCGACGCACCGGCGGACAGGGCGATGGTCGCGCCTTCCCCGACGATGGCCCACGGGATGTCGCTCGCACGCTGGACCAGGACGCCGGTCATTGCGCCAGCGCGCTCCGCCACCTCGACGAGGCGCTTGGAATTGGACGAGTTCGGCGCACCGACGATCAGGAACAGGTCGGCCCCGGGCGCAGCGGCCCGCACCGCCTCCTGCCGGTTCGTCGTGGCATAGCAGATCGACTCGGATGACGGCGGCGTCACCTCAGGAAACTTCGCACCTATAGCGGCGATAATCCCGGCGGTATCGTCCACGGAGAGTGTCGTCTGCGTGACAAAGCCGAGCGCGGACGGATCCGCCGGCGTGAAGGCTGCGACATCGTCCTCTGTTTCGATCAGCGTCACGGTGCCCTCGGGCAGCTGTCCCATCGTGCCGATCACTTCGGGATGCCCCTTGTGACCGATCAGGAGGACGTGGCGGCCGAGCCGCGTGTGCCGCATCGCCTGCTTGTGGACCTTGGACACCAGCGGACAGGTGGCGTCGAGATACAGAAGCTCGCGCGCCTCGGCCGCCGCGGGGACGGACTTCGGCACGCCATGGGCCGAGAACACCACCGGCTGCCCATCATCCGGCACGGCATCGAGCTCTTCCACGAAGACCGCGCCCATGGTGCGCAGGCCTTCCACGACATAGCGGTTGTGGACGATCTCGTGGCGCACATAGACCGGCGCTCCATATTTTTTCAGCGCCAGCACGACGATCTGGATCGCACGGTCGACGCCGGCGCAGAAGCCGCGCGGCTCGCACATGCGGATGGTCAGCGGCGGCTTGTCGGTCGCGGCGTACA
The DNA here is from genome assembly GCF_002893625.1 of Mangrovicella endophytica. Lineage (GTDB taxonomy): Bacteria > Pseudomonadota > Alphaproteobacteria > Rhizobiales > Rhizobiaceae > Mangrovicella > Mangrovicella endophytica. Next base: position 114,745 of record NZ_PKMZ01000004.1, read on the forward strand.
AATGGCTCTCCGGGTCATTCGCGGCGAATGAAGGCATCGGACCCGCCCCTGTCAAGGCCGCGAGCGCCGGTCCTTCAGCAGCAGCGCCGCGGTCACGGCGGCAAGGCCAGCGGCCAAGCCATACCAGGTGACGGCATATTGCAGGTGATCGTTGGGCAGGTCGATCACGGTGGTGCCGCCGACGGGATAGCCGCCGGGCACGTCCGTTTTCGCCTGGTCGACGAGGAACGGCACCAGCCGCACGCCGGCGGGGCGATCGAGCCCCTCGGCCATGGCGTCGACGTCGCGCCAGAAGAAGGTCCGCTGCGCCGGCTCGTTGTCCGGCACGAACATGCCGGGCTTCTCCGTCGGCGCGGTGCGGGCAAGGCCGGTGATGGTCACCTCGCCCTCGATCTGACCGTCTTGGCGCCGGGCAGGATCGCGCATCTCGTAGGGCACGAAGCCGCGATTGACGAAGACGAGGCGCCCATCCGTCGTCAGCAGCGGCGTGTAGACGTTCCAGCCGGCCGCACCGTCGAAGGTCGAGAGGAAGTACCGCTCGCCCTCATGCAGAAAGCGGCCGCGCAGCTCGACAGGCCAGTAGTCGACGTCGCCGGTCTCGGCAAAGCGGCGTTCGATCGCGTCGAGGCTCTGCGGGGCCGCGTGGATGCGCTCGCCGATGGCGGCGATCAACCCGTTCTTCCAGGTAAGACGCTCAACCTGCCAGGTTCCGAGGGCGCAGAGGATCGCGATCCCGACGAGCGTGCCGATCACGGCGACCCATCGGGCGCGTCGCGATAACGGCCGCGAGCCCGGATCCGCCGGGCGGGTCCCGCCGGCGCTGGTGGGATCAGACCGAGCCATCGCCGTCCAGCCGGCCTTCCGCCGCGCGGTTGCGAAACTGCAGGGCGATCATCACCCCTTTCAGCGCCCGCAGCAGCGGCAGGCACAGGATGAAGGTAAGCGGCACCCAGAGAACGAGGTGGAGCCAGAGCGGCGGGTTGAAAGATACCTCGGTCCAGAGCGCCAGTCCGCAGACGATGAAGCCGATGATCAGGATCACGAAGACCGCCGGACCATCACCGCTGTCGATGAAGGTGTAGTCGAGCCCGCAGCTGCTGCAGCGCGGCGCGGTGCTGAGGAAGCCCGTATAAAGGCGCCCCTTGCCGCAGCGTGGGCAGCGACCGAGGACGCCCGCCTTGATCGGGTCGACGGATGGCGTTGGGCGCTCGGCATCGCTCATCGCATTCTCCCTTCAAGCGAAAAAGGCGGCCTTCGAGAAGCCGCCTCCTTCCTGTTCCCAGATAGTGCCCGAATGGCGGTCCCGCGATCACTCGCCGTGGAACGTCGCCCCCCAGCTGCCCCAGATGTAGATGCAGAAGAAGAGGAAGAGCCAGACCACGTCGACGAAGTGCCAGTACCAGGCCGCCGCCTCGAAGCCGAAATGCTTCTGCGCCGTGAAGCCGCCGCGCACCGCCCGGATCAGGCAGATGAGCAGGAAGATGGTGCCGACGAAGACGTGGAAGCCGTGGAAGCCCGTGGCCATGTAGAAGGTCGAGCCGTAGATCGAGCCGGAGAAGGCGAACGGCGCATGCGCATATTCGTAGAACTGCACATAGGAGAAGATCGCGCCGAGGATCACCGTCAGGACGAGACCCGTGATCAGGCCGCGGCGGTCGTTGTGCAGCAGCGCGTGATGCGCCCAGGTGACCGTCGTGCCCGAGAGAAGCAGCGTGATCGTGTTGAAGAGCGGCAGATGCAGCGGGTCCAGCACCTCGATGCCGACCGGCGGCCACTGACCGCCCGTGACGGTGGCACGGGCAGCCTGTACCGCCTCGTTCGGGAACAGGCTCGCATCGAAGAAGGCCCAGAACCAGGCGACGAAGAACATCACCTCCGAGGCGATGAACATGATCATGCCATAGCGAAGGTGCAGCGAGACGACGCGCGTATGCGCACCCGCCCGGCCTTCCTTGATGGTGTCCGACCACCAGCCGAACATCACATAGAGGACGAGGGCGAGACCGGCGAAGAAGACCCACGGCGTCACCAGGTTGACGCCGAGCAGGATGAACTGCCCGCCCTGGATGTAGCGCATCCATGCGACCGCGCCGATCGCCATGATGAAGGCGCCGATGGAGGCGAGGAACGGCCACGGGCTCGGATCGATGATGTGGTAGTCGTGATGCTTCACGTGGGTTTCGGCCATGGTCCGTTCCTGGTCTTCCTGTTCCAGCCCGATTCTCCTTAGAGAGATTCGAAGCCGAGTTCTATCTGGCGATGCGCCGTTCCCTGCCCGCCGACGTCATCACAGTGCAAGCTCGGTCGGCAGCCGTCACAGGCGCCCTGTACCAAGGTTGCGATTTCCACTCTCTGCGACGGAAGCCGGCTCCGACTTCACGGGGAAGAAGGTGTAGGAGAGCGTGATGGTCGGCAAGTCCTTCAGCTCCTCCTGATCGGCAATCGCGGGATCGACGAAGAAGACGATCGGCATCTCCCGCTCTTCGCCCGGCTCCAGCGTCTGCTCGGTGAAGCAGAAGCAAGCGATCTTGTTGAAGTAGGAGCCGGCCGCATCGGGCGTCACGTTGAAGGTCGCCTGAGCCGTCACCCGTTGATTGGACAGGTTGCGGACCCGGTAGGCGGTCTGTCGCGTCTCACCGAGCTTGACCCGGACGTCCCGCTCTTCCGGCGCGAACTGCCAGGGCACGTCGGGCACGGCATTCGAATCGAAGCGGACGGTCACCTCGCGATCGACAACGGTGCCGAAGGCGCCCTCCGCGCGCTGCGTCGTGCCACCGTAGCCGGTGACCTGGCAGAACAGGCGGTAAAGCGGAACGGACGCATAGGCAGCGCCCACCATGCCGAGCGCAAAGGCTGCGCAGGCGATGGCGATCGCGATCCCGCGGCGCCGCGCTGTCGCCTGCCGATGTCCGATGTTCGTGCCGTCGGCCAACTCAGACCCCCATCTTGGCGATCGTGACGACGTAGAACAGGATGACGAGGCCGACCAGGAACAGGCCGATGGCGACGGAGCGGCGCCGACGCGCCCGCGCCTCGGCCTCCGTCAGCTTGACGCGCTCCAGCTCCATCTCAGAACCCCGCCAGGCCGAACGCCTTTTCCACCACCGCTTCGGTCAGAAGCAGGGCGAAAAGCGAGAAGAGATAGAGAATCGAGAAGGCGAACAGCTTGCGCGCCGGAGCCATGCTGCTGTCCTCGTCCGACATCCGATAGACGCCCCAGGCGCGGCGGATGAAGTTCGCGCCGAGCAGCGCCGAGGCGACGCCATAGACCGGCCCGGCAAAGCCCATGGCGTAGGGAAGAACCCCGACCGGCACGAGCACCAGGGAATAGGCCAGAATCTGAAAGCGGGTTGCCGGCTTGCCCTTGACGTTCGGCAGCATCGGAATGCCGGCCTTGGCGTAGTCCTCGAGCTTGAACAGGGACAGCGCCCAGAAGTGCGGCGGCGTCCAGAGGAAGATGATGAGGAAAAGAACGACGCTCTCGAGCGAGATGCTGCCGGTGACGCTGACCCAGCCGACCATCGGAGGAAAGGCGCCGGCGGCGCCGCCGATGACGATGTTCTGCGGCGTCGAGCGCTTCAGCCCCATCGTGTAGATCACGGCATAGAAGAAGATGGTGAAGGCGAGCAGCGCGGCGGCCGCCCAGTTCACGGCGAGACCGAGGAGAAGCACGGAGAAGACGGAGAGCGACAGGCCGAAGGCGAGCGCATTTTCCGGCGCGATGCGGCCGGTCGGCACAGGGCGCTTGGCCGTGCGGGCCATCAGCCGATCGATGTCGGCGTCGTACCACATGTTGAGCGCGCCCGAAGCGCCGGCACCGATCGCGATCGACAGGATCGCGATCACGGCCAGCGTCGGATGAATCGAGCCGGGCGCCAGCATGAATCCGGTGACGGCGGTCAGGACGACCAGCGACATCACGCGTGGCTTCAGGAGCTGCAGGTAGTCGCCCGGCTCGGCCAGGCTGATCCCCGGGCGAGCTTGGACGGCTGTTTCTGCGGCGATCAGGCTCACGGTCGACCTCGAGTTTCGACTACGAATCCGGCTGCGGCGCCTGGCGCCTTTACCGGTTGAGAACGCGACCCCAACCAAGGTTCGGCGGGGTCGCGTAAGGCTGTGCTTTCAGTGCGGCCGGCGCTTACTTGACGCGCGGCAGCTCCTCCCACTGGTGGAACGGCGGCGGCGAAGGCAGCTGCCACTCCAGGGTCGTCGCGCCGACACCCCAGGGGTTCGGTCCAGCGAGGCGCTTCTTCGCGAAGGCGTCATAGACGCCATAGAGGAAGACGAAGACCGCGACCGCCGAGATGTAGGAGCCGATCGACGAGACGAAGTTCCAGCCGGCGAAGGCGTCCGGATAGTCGACATAGCGGCGCGGCATGCCGGCGGCACCCAGGAAGTGCTGCGGGAAGAAGACGAGGTTCACGCCCACGAACATCAGCCAGAAGTGCGTGTTGGCGATGGTCTCGTTGTACATGTAGCCGCTCATCTTCGGGAACCAGTAGTACCAGCCCGCGAAGATCGCGAAGACGGCGCCCAGCGACAGCACGTAGTGGAAGTGAGCGACGACATAGTAGGTGTCGTGCAGCACGCGGTCCATGCCGGCATTGGCGAGCTTCACGCCGGTAACGCCGCCGACCGTGAAGAGGAAGATGAAGCCGATCGCCCAAAGCATCGGCGTGCGGAACGAGATCGAGCCGCCCCACATCGTCGCGATCCAGGAGAAGATCTTGATGCCCGTCGGCACCGCGATCACCATGGTCGCGAAGACGAAGTAACGCTGCGCGTTCAGCGAGATGCCGGTCGTGTACATGTGGTGGGCCCACACCACGAAGCCGACGACGCCGATCGCCACCATGGCGTAGGCCATGCCGAGATAGCCGAAGACGGGCTTCCGGGAAAAGGTCGAGACGATGTGGCTGATGATGCCGAAGGCCGGCAGGATCAGGATGTACACCTCGGGATGGCCGAAGAACCAGAACAGGTGCTGGTAGAGGATCGGGTCACCGCCGCCCGACGCCGTAAAGAAGGTCGTGCCGAAGTTGCGGTCGGTCAGCATCATGGTGATGGCGCCAGCCAGAACCGGCAGCGACAGCAGCAGCAGGAACGCCGTCACCAGCACCGACCAAGCGAAGAGCGGCATCTTGTGCAGCGTCATGCCCGGCGCGCGCATGTTGAGGATGGTGGTGATGAAGTTGATCGCGCCGAGGATCGACGAAGCACCCGCAATGTGAAGCGCGAAGATCGCAAGGTCGACAGCCGGACCGGGGTGCCCCACGGTCGACAGCGGCGGATACATCGTCCAGCCGGTGCCGGCGCCGTTGGAGCCTGCGGCACCCTCGACGAACATGGAAAGGACGAGGAGCAGGAACGCCGGGACGATCAGCCAGAAGGAGATGTTGTTCAGCCGGGGGAAGGCCATGTCCGGCGCGCCGATCATGATCGGCACCATCCAGTTGGCAAAGCCGCCGATCAGCGCCGGCATCACCATGAAGAAGATCATGATCAGGCCGTGGCCGGTGGTGAAGACGTTATAGACGGCCGGGTCGCCGAAGATCTGCATCCCCGGCTCCTGCAGCTCCATGCGCATGGCGACGGAGAGCGCACCGCCGATCAGTCCGGCGCACACTGCGAAGATCAGGTAGAGGGTCCCGATGTCCTTGTGATTGGTTGAATAGACCCAGCGCGTCCAGCCGGACGGCTTGTGGTCGTCATGGGCGACGTGAGCGGCATCATAAGCCATGTCGATCTTCCCCTTGAACCTTCTGGCCTAGTTGCCTGCGACCGCGACGCTGCCCGACGCCTTGATCTCGGCGGTGAGCTGCGCATTGGCGCCTTCGAGGTCGCTGCCGGCCGCAGCAAGCCAGCGGCTGAACTGCTCCTTGGAGACGACGCGCAGGCCGATGGGCATGTTGTAGTGTGACTGGCCGCAGAGCTCGGAGCACTGACCGTAGAAAATGCCCTCCTTCAGCGGCTCGAACCAGTATTCGTTGATGCGCCCCGGCACGGCGTCGACCTTCACGCCCATGGAGGGCAGAGCGAAGGAGTGGATGACGTCGGCGGAGGTGGAGATCAGGCGGATCACGGTGCCCACCGGCACCACCATCTCGTTGTCGACAGCCAGGAGACGCGGATAGAGGGCCTTGTCCTCCTTGCCGGACCCCGGACGATCCTCTTCACTCAACGGATAGGACTCGAACGAAACGGCTTCGGCGGCGTTGGCCGCGTCCGTCTGCGCCGGCTGGTATTCATAGCCCCAGTACCACTGGTAGCCGGTCGCCTTGACCGTCAGCTCCGGCTCGCGCGGCGGATTGTACTGCGCCGTCAGGAGCTGGAAGGACGGGATGGCGAGAAAGAGTAGGACCAGAACCGGCGCGACGGTCCAGATCACTTCGATCAGCGTGTTGTGGCTGGTCCGGGACGGAACCGGGTTCCGGCTCTCACGAAAGCGGTAGATGCACCATGCCAGCAGAGCCGCGACGAGGATGGTGATCGGGATGATGAAGGCCAGCGTGTAGTTGCTGAACCAATGGATCTGCTCTTCGATCGGAGAGAGCGCTTCCTGCAGGTTGATCTGCCAATTATGCGGCTGACCAGGATGGGCAACCGACTCCTGCGCGGCGGCCCCGGCGGTCAGCGCCAGCAGCGCCGTGGCGGCAATGGTCGATCTTCTCACAAACGCTCTCCTGTCGCCGTCGCGTCAGCTCAATCTCTGCCGCCGCGCCGCGCGAACGCCGGCGGCCGATATGGCATGCGTCCGGCGATCGTTCTGTCGGGGGCCCGGCGCTTCAAACCACGAAACCCGACGCTCCGCAATATTTCGGCGCACGGCAATCATTGTCGCCGCCGCACCATGCAGGCAACATAATCCCTTTGATTTCAGAGGGGTAGTCCTGCGACAATAATTCAGAAGCTTTCTAACAAAAGCGACGGTGCGGTCCGGTGCGGCCATTCCCCCTCGGCGAGGACGGCTTTCCGGATCGGGCGCGCTAACCATTTGTTTGCCATGTTCTCGGCAAGATGGTCAGGCGTTGATTCGGAAGGAACCATGCGAACCGTTCTCCAGACCGCATTGGCGGCAGCCCTGATCCTGGCCGGCCTCTGCCTCGCACCTGCGCAACTCCAGGCGCAGACCGGGACAGCCGGCGCGACCGGCAGCGTGAAATCGCAGCATGGCGCCTGGGCGGTGGTCTGCGACCAGCCCGCCGGCGCCGCGACGGAGCAGTGCGCCCTCCTCCAGAACGTCGTCGCCGAAGATCGGCCGGAAATCGGCCTGTCAGTGGTCGCGCTGAAGACGGCCGACCAGAAGGCCCGCATCCTGCGCATCCTCGCGCCGCTCGGCATCCTCCTGCCGAACGGCCTCGGCCTCTATGTCGACGGCAAGGACATCGGCCGGGCGCAGTTCGTGCGCTGCTTCCAGGACGGCTGCTATGCCGAGGTCATCCTCGAGCAGAAGCTTCTCGACACCCTGACCAGCGGCAAGATGGCGACCTTCATCGTCTTCCAGACGCCCGAACAGGGCATCGGCATTCCCGTCGACCTCAATGGGTTCGGCGAGGGCTTTGCCGCACTAAAGTAGGCCGAACCGGTCAACGCGATCTGGCAGCCGTGGTTCGATGCCGCGGCGGTTGGCAGGCGAGCGCCGAGCGCCTATCTGCGGCGGGCACATATTCCGCTCCCCGCCGCAGATTTCCGGACCCTCCCATGGCCGCTTCGCTGATCGAACGTTTCGATGTCTCCAAGTCTGCGATCGACCAGATCCTCGGCGAGGCGCTGACGGGAGCCGACGATGGCGAGCTGTTTCTCGAATATCGCGAATCGGAGTCGCTCGTCTTCGACAACGGCCGACTGAAGGCCGGCAATTTCAGCACCGACCAGGGCTTTGGCCTGCGCGCCGTCAGCGGCGAAGCGATCGGCTTCGCCCATTCCGGCGACCTTTCGGAGGCGGCGCTGCGGCGCGCATCCGATGCGGTCATGGCGGTGAAGAGCGGCCGCAGCGGCAGCTATGCCGATGCACCGCGGCGCACCAATCAAAAGCTCTATGGCGAGGAGAACCCGATCCCGGCGCCGAGCTTCGAGGCCAAGGTCAAGCTGCTGCAGGACATCGACGCCTATCTCCGCGCCAAGGGCGATGACGTTCGGCAGGTGTCGGTGACGCTCGGCTCGCAGTGGCAGAATGTCGAGATCCTGCGGGCCGATGGCGAGCTGGTGAAGGACGTACGGCCGCTGGTGCGCATCAACGTCTCGGTCGTAGCAGGCCGCGGCGACCGGCAGGAGAGCGGCTCCCACGGCGCCGGCGGCCGCACCGGATTCGGCGAGTTCATGATAACGGAGAACTGGCAGCGCATCGCCGACGAGGCGCTGCGGCAGGCCCGCGTCAACCTCGAAGCCGTGCCGGCACCGGCAGGCGTCTTCGACATCGTGCTCGGCGCGGGATGGCCCGGCGTCATGCTGCACGAGGCCGTCGGTCATGGCCTCGAGGGCGATTTCAACCGCAAGAAGACATCGGCCTTCTCGGACCTCCTCGGGCAGCAGGTGGCGGCCAAGGGCGTCACCGTGGTCGATGACGGGACAATCGCGGAGCGGCGCGGCTCGCTGACGATCGACGACGAGGGCACGCCGACCAACCGCACCGTGCTGATCGAGGATGGCAAGCTCGTCGGCTACATGCAGGACCGGCAGAACGCCCGGCTGATGGGTATGAGCGCCACCGGCAACGGGCGCCGCCAGTCCTATGCCTATGCGCCGATGCCGCGGATGACCAATACCTTCATGCTCGGGGGCGACCGGACCCCGGAGGAGATCATCGCCTCCGTCGGTGACGGGATCTATGCCGTATCCTTCGGCGGCGGCCAGGTGGACATCACCTCCGGCAAGTTCGTCTTCGCCTGCACCGAGGCGTATCGGATCCGCGGCGGCAAGGTGGCCGAGCCTGTGAAGGGCGCCATGCTGATCGGCAACGGTCCGGAGGCGATGCACCGGGTCTCGATGGTTGGCAACGACATGGCGCTTGATACCGGCATCGGCATGTGCGGCAAGGCCGGCCAGGGCGTGCCGGTTGGCGTCGGCCAACCGCATCTCAGGATGGATCAGGTGACGGTCGGCGGAACGGAAGCCTGAGCGAAAGCCGTTCGACCGCCTGCGGTGAACAGCCACCGGCGCAAGAGCAGCGCTCTCCAAGCCGGCATGACGAAAACGTGACAAACGTTAGCGGCGGTTGTGCAACGGTATTCCGGCGCATTTTGCGTTGTAACAGTTAGTGCTTGGCCATTTCGAACGTGAGGACGTATGACCGTCATACTTTCTTCACAATCCCGGATGGGCGCCGCAGATGATCATATTGAAAGGACGGCAGCCGGCGGCTTCGGGCGGTATCAACGACGTCTACCTGCATCCGAACGACGACAGCCTTCTGATCAAGGTGACGCGCGATCACGCCGTCGCCCGTGCCGCCAAAAAGTCCGCCTTCTTTTATGGCCCGGAACGCCGCTATCGCCACCTGAAGAACTTCCTTCGCCCGTTGCGCGAGCAGGTGGCGTTGCGAGCCGCGACCGGCTGCGGTTCAGCCCATCTCGAGACGCTGATCGGGCTGACGGAGACCGACCTCGGTATCGGCCTCATCGTCAAGGCCGAGACGCGTGATGGCCGGCTGGCGCCAACCCTCGACGGTCTTCTGAAGTCAAGCACTTTCGACGCGGCGATGCGCGAGGAACTCGATCGCTTCTGCGCCTGGGTGGTCGAGAGCCCCATCGTTCTGAATGATCTCCGTGCCCGCAACCTCGTCTATGTCGACGATCCTTCCGGCGGCGGACGCTTCGTGATGATCGACGGCTATGGCGAAACCGGCGCAATTCCGATGAAGAGCTGGCTCGGCTGGCTCAACCGCCGCAGCAAGCGTCGCGACGTGGCGCGCCTGCTGGAGCGCGTCGATGCTGTTCTGGCCAAAGCAGCGCAACCGCCGGCAACGCTCCAGCGTGACCGGAGAGCGCCATCCTACCGCCTGCCGACGATGTCGGCCGGCGGCATCGGGTCGGCATCGCGCTGAGAACTGCGACGGCCGAACAATGGCCGTCGCTCAAGGTCTTTCGCCCTGCCCCTTCAAGGATAAAGCCGCTCGCGCCGCCAGGCCTCGTCCGGACCGCTGCGGCGGAAGACGATACGATCATGCAGGCGGAAGGCGCCATCCGCCCAGAACTCGATCTCCGACGGGGCGACGCGGAAGCCCGACCAATGCGGCGGCCGCGGAATGTCCTCACCGCCGAAGCGCGCCTCGACATCGGCGATGCGCGTCTCCAGTTCGGCGCGCGATGCGAGCGGCCGTGACTGCTGCGAGGCCCATGCGCCGATCCGGCTGCCGAGGGGCCGCGAGGCGTAGTAGCGATCCGCCTCCGCCTCGCTCACCTCAACGATCGGGCCACGCACGCGCACCTGGCGGCGCAACGACTTCCAATGCAGGCAGAGGGCGGCCCTGCGGGAGGCGAGGAGCTCGCGGCCTTTAGCGCTCTCGAAATTGGTGTAGAAGACGAAGCCGCTCGAATCGACGTCCTTCAAGAGCACCATGCGGACGTTGGGCAGCCCATCCGGATCGACCGTCGCCAGAGCCATGGCATTGGGGTCGTTCAACTCGCTCGCGGTAGCGTCCGCCATCCAGCGGCCGAACAGGGCAAACGGATCGTCGCCGGCCTGCGTTTCACCAAGGGTTAAGCTCTCGTTGGTCATACTGCCCGTCGACTCCGATCAGAAGCTGCCGCGCCGAGCGAATCGGCGGTGCCGGCGGAAACATAAGAGTGCGATGCGCCCCGTCCAAAGCCTTCCCCTCTTCATGCTGCTTTCGTGCCTTGGTGGCTGCATGGTCTCGGGAGGAGGCGTGGACGACCTCGTCGACCACAGCATCCAGACCGGGTCGATCAGCGCACCCGCCGACCAGACACCGCCCGACCAGCTGTCGGACCAGCGGACCGTGCGCAACGCCGTCTCGGCCGCAGCACTTGCGGATGTCGGCTCGCTCGCCTGGGCCAATGCAGACACCGGCGCGAGCGGCGTCATCACCGCCATCCGCGAAGTGCGTGACGGCAACAACATCTGCCGCTCCTTCAAGACCTCGCGCCAGCGCTTCGACGGCATCGCGCTCTACAACGGCGAAGCCTGCACCAAGGGTGAAGGCCAGTGGACGCTGACGCGCTTCAACGAAGAGGGCTGAGCGGCGTCCGGCACAATCAAGCCTTAGGAAGTCTGGACGCAGACCTTAAATTCGGCACCGGGATCAGCCATATAGAGGGTAAGTGCGGCCAGTTCGGCTGCCCATCCTAAACCGTATCAGGACCGATCCCGACATGCGCGATCCCTACGCCGCTCTCGGCGTCGCAAAAACCGCGAGCGAGAAGGACATCAAGTCCGCCTTCCGCAAGCTCGCCAAGACCTATCACCCCGATGCCAACGGCAACGATCCGAAGGCAAGCGCGCGCTTCAACGAGATCAATCAGGCCTACGAGATCCTCGGCGACAAGGACAAGCGCGCCCAGTTCGACCGCGGCGAGATCGATGGCGAGGGCAAGCCGAAGTTCCAGGGCTTCTCGGGCTTCGGCGGCGGCGGCGATCCCTTCGCCGGCGCGCGGCGCGGCACCGGCGGCTTCGAATTCCGCTCCGGCGGCCGCGACGATCTCGGCGGCGGCGAGAGCATGTTCTCGGACTTCTTCGAGCAGGCTTTTGGCGGCGGCGGGGCTGGTCGCCGCGGCGGCGCCTCCGGCTTCACGGCAGCGCGCAACGCATCGGCCAAGGGCGAGGACATCCGCGCGACGCTGAAGGTCCGGCTGGAGGATCTCGTCTCGGAGGAAAAGGTCGAGGCGATCTTCCCATCCGGCAAGCGACTCGCCATCCGCCTGCCCGACGGCGTTGAGAACGGCCAGACGATCCGCCTCAAGGGCCAGGGGCAACCGGCTCCCTTCGCCGGGGGAACGGCGGGCGACGCGCTGGTGACGATCGAGATCGTCGAGCATCCGCGCTTCCGGGCAGAAGGCGGCGACCTTTTGCTCGACCTGCCGGTGTCGGTGCGCGACGCCGTGCTCGGCGCCAAGGTGCAGGTGGAGACGCTGGACGGTCGCGTAGCGCTGACGCTGGCGCCCTGGACCAATGCCGGCCGGACACTGCGCTTGAAGGGCAAGGGGCTACCGAAGAAGGGCGGCGGGCGCGGCGACATCCTCGCAACGGTCCGTCTGACGCTGCCGGCCGAGCGCGATCCGGAGCTCGAAGCCTTCTTCCGCGCCAAAGCCGAGCCGCAGCCGGCAGCCTGACGCAACCGGTACGGTCACTCCGGCCCTGCGCTTGAAGGGGCGAAGGGCCTATGCCATACCGCCCGCGCACCTTTTTGACATGTCGGCATGCGCGGAGACGGATCCATGACCCCAGCCATCGGTCTGATGAACGGCAAGCGCGGCATCATCATGGGTGTCGCGAACAACCGCTCGATTGCCTGGGGCATTGCCAAGGCGCTGTCCGAACAGGGTGCCGAGATCGCCCTCACCTATCAGGGCGACGCGCTGAAGAAGCGGGTCGAGCCGCTGGCCGAGGAGCTCGGCGCCTTCGTCTGCGGCCATTGCGATGTTGCGGACGCCGCCTCGATCGACGCGTGCTTTGCCGCGGTCGAGGCCAAGTGGGGCAAGATCGACTTTCTCGTCCACGCCATCGGCTTCTCCGACAAGGACGAGCTGACCGGACGCTACGTCGACACGACCGAGGGCAACTTCACCAAGACCATGCTGATCTCGGTCTACTCCTTCACGGCTGTCGCCCAGCGCGCCGAGAAGCTGATGACCGAAGGCGGCTCGATGCTGACGCTCACCTATTACGGCGCCGAGAAGGTGATGCCGAACTATAACGTCATGGGCGTCGCCAAGGCCGCGCTCGAGGCGAGCGTGAAGTATCTCGCCGTCGATCTCGGCCCAAAGGCCATCCGGGTCAACGCGATCTCGGCCGGCCCGATCAAGACGCTGGCGGCATCTGGCATCGGCGATTTCCGCTACATCCTGAAGTGGAACGAGTACAATGCGCCGCTGCGCCGGACGGTGACGATCGACGAGGTGGGCGATGCCGGCCTCTATCTCCTCTCCGACCTGTCGCGCTCGGTCACCGGCGAGGTGCATCACGTCGATTCCGGTTACCACGTGGTCGGCATGAAGGCCGTGGACGCGCCGGATATTTCCGTGGTGAAGGACTGATCCCGCGTCGCAGATGAGCTTGCCGACGCTGTATCTGTGCCGTCATGGCCAGACCGACTGGAACGCCGAAGGTCGCATCCAGGGCCAGCGGGACATTCCGCTGAACGATCTCGGCCGCACGCAGGCCGCGCGCAACGGCCGCTATCTCAAGGAAACGCTCGGCGACGCTGCCGCAAGCTTTCGCTATGTGGCAAGCCCGCTCGGCCGCACCCAGGAGACCATGCGGATCCTGCGGCGCGAGATCGGCCTCGATCCCGCTGATTTCGAACTCGACCCGCGGCTGGTCGAGCTGCATTTCGGCGACTGGCAGGGCTGGACGCTGCGTGAGCTGAAGGAGCGCGACTCAGCCGGCATTGCCGCACGCCGGCGCGACAAGTGGAACTTCCTGCCGCCTGGCGATGGTGCCGAGAGTTACGAGCGGCTCGCGACCCGCGTGCGGCCGGTCTTCGAGAGCCTCGACGGACCGACGATCATGGTGGCGCATGGCGGCGTTTCCCGCGCTTTCCTGCGCCTCTACTGCGGCGTCAGCCCGGCGGATGCCGCGCAGGCCGGAATCGAGCAGGACCGTATCCTGACGCTCGATGAAGGGCGCGCCGCCTGGGTCTGACGCGCCGGCAGCGGTGCATTGGCAGATGGCGGGCCGGATCGGCCCGTCGGGATCAGCCGACGAGGCGCATCGTCGGTTGGACGCGCTCGGCGGCGACTTCGTCATAGATCACGACGACCTGCATGCCCGGCTCGACGGCGGCATAGTCGAACTCGCCGGGGAGCTCGTAGACATTGCCGTCATCGAGCGTGATCAGGGCGCGATCCTTATCGATGGCCTCGATCGTACCCGCCGACTCCTCGGCCTTTGCGGGGATGGTGACGGACACGGACAGGAAGGAGCAGGCGAAGAACGCCAGGATCTTCTTGGGCATGGTTAGTCCCTCCGATACTCTCGGAACGATACGCCGGCCGAGCCCCTCTCGTCCGGCGAGTCGTCATCTGAAAAGGTCGCGAAGCGCGGCCTCCGTTGCACCTGAAACTCGGTCCTGAATGTGTCTTTTCTCGGCCGGAATTTCGCGCTTTTCGCGCTTGTCTGTAGCATTTGACCATTACGCTTAAGCTGCCGTAAACGACGCCTGTCCGAGCGTCCCGCACAGCCTGCTCCCACCTGAGTTATCCCCATGTCGCACAACAGCTTCGGCCATCTCTTCCGCGTCACCACGTGGGGCGAGAGCCACGGGATCGCGCTCGGCTGCGTGGTCGACGGAACGCCGCCGGGCCTCAGCTTCACCCGCGACTTCGTGCAGGGCTTCCTCGACAAGCGCCGGCCGGGCCAGTCGCGCTTCACGACGCAGCGCCAGGAGCCGGACGCGGTGAAGATCCTCTCCGGTGTGATGCCAGGTGAGAGCGAGGGCTCTTACATCTCCACGGGCACGCCGATCTCGATGATGATCGAGAATGTCGACCAGCGCTCGAAGGACTATTCCGACATCGCCAAGCGCTACCGGCCGGGCCATGCCGACATCACCTACGACATGAAGTACGGCATCCGTGACTATCGCGGCGGCGGACGCTCCTCGGCCCGCGAGACCGCGGCGCGCGTTGCCGCCGGCGCCATCGCACGCCTCGTCGTGCCCGGCGTGACCATCCGCGGCGCGCTCGTCCAGATCGGCGATATCGCGATCGACCGTTCGCGCTGGGACTGGGACGAGGTCGATCGCAACGACTTCTTCTGCCCCGATCCCGTGACCGCCGAGCGCTGGGCCGAGTATCTCGGCGAGATCCGCAAGCGTGGCTCGTCGATCGGCGCCGTGGTCGAGATCGTCGCCGAAGGTGTTCCAGGCGGCCTCGGGGCACCGATCTACGGCAAGCTCGACGCTGATATCGCCAGTCACCTCATGTCGATCAACGCCGTGAAGGGCGTCGAGATCGGCGACGGCTTTGCCTCCGCGACGCTGACCGGCGAGGAGAATGCCGACGAGATCCGCGCCGGCAACGACGGCCAGCCGGTGTTCCTGTCGAACCATGCGGGCGGCATCCTCGGCGGCATCTCCACCGGCCAGCCGATCGTCGCCCGCTTCGCCGTCAAGCCGACCTCGTCCATCCTGACCACCCGGCGCTCGATCGATGCCGACGGCAACGAGGTAGACGTCATAACCAAGGGGCGGCACGACCCCTGCGTCGGCATCCGGGCGGTGCCGATCGGCGAGGCGATGGTCGCCTGCGCGATCGCCGACCACTATCTCCGGCACCGTGGGCAGACCGGCCGCGTGTAGCCGGCGCGCCCTCAGCCACCTCGCGCCCTGACACCTCTGCGTAAGGCGCGGCGGCCGGCCCGCTGCCTCAGAGCAGGCGGCGGAGAATGTCCATAACGTCGCTATCCATCTGGGCGACGTTGAAGCGCATCATCCCCATCGCCGTGCCCGCGACGCTGAAGACGTTGCCGGGCGCCAGCACCACACCCTCCGCCATGGCAGCCTTGGCGAGCACCGACGCGTCCTGGCCGGCCGGCAGGCTGCACCAGAGATAGTAGCCGCCGCGCGGCTGCACGAAGGGTCGGATGCCGAGCGGCTCCAGCATCGCCGTCATGTCGCGCCGCCGCTTCGCCAGCTTGAGGTGGAGCGCGGCCAGGTGCTTGCGGTAGCTGCCGTCATGAAGCGTCCCGGCGACGAGTTCGGCCGCGACGGGACTCGGGCCGCCGAAGCTCGTCGCCACCTGCAGATCGACCAGACCTTCGATCCAGTCAGGCCGCGCGGCGATGTAGCCACAGCGCACCGAAGCCGAGAGCGTCTTGGAAAAGCTGCCGATCCGCACGACGCGCGCCAGGCCGTCGAGCGCCGCCAGCCGCGGCGAGGGCTCGGGCTCGAAGTCGGCGAAGATATCATCCTCGACGATGATCAGATCATGCGCCGCGGCAAGGGTGAGGATCCTGTGCGCCGTCTGCGGCGACAGCGACGCGCCGGTCGGGTTGTGGATGGCCGAGTTGGTGACGTAGAGGCGCGGGCGGTGCGTTTCGACGGCCTCGGCAAAGCGCGCAACGTCCGACCCGCTCGCGGTGTAGGGCACGCTCACGATCGTGGCCCGGTGCGCACGCAGAAGTGCCTGGAAGTTGAAGTAGCAGGGATCGTCGAGAAGGACGGTGTCGCCGGGCTGCAGGAGGAAGCGGCAGACGAGATCGATCGCCTGCGTCCCCGAGCCCGTCAACAGGATCTGGTCGGGCCCGGCCACGATGCCTTCAGACGCGAACTGACGCGCCAGCAGAGCGCGCAACCCGCCCTGCCCGCGCGTCGATCCATAGTCCGTCAGCACGGCATCGTCGGCCTTGGCGAGGGCGCGTACGGCGCGGCGGAGCGCAGCCGTCGGCAGCCAGTCCGGCGGCAGCCACCCGCATCCCGGCCGCAGCATCTGCGGGCCGGCGTCAAGCGACTGCCGCGAGACCCAGAAGGGGTCGATGGCGCGATCAAGGCGCGGCTGCAGCTCGGCCAAGGCCAGTGGTGGCTGCGCGCCGGCGACATAGAAGCCGGAGCCCGGCCGGGCGCGGATCAGCCCCTCCGCGGCCAACCGGTCATAGGCCTCGACCACCGTCGACGGAGAGACCTTCATCGCCGCGGCGAAGCGCCGGATGGACGGGAGCTTCTCGCCGCTCGTGAGAGCGCGGTCCGCGATCCGGCGCCGGATCTCATCCATGACGGCCGAGGTCCGCGTCCCCCGCCGCTCGTTCTCCACCACCGATGCCATGCGTATCGGTTCCCGCTCCGGTACAGTTCGACGAAACCGTACTGAACCGCCCCTGTGATGACCAGAGCACCTGCGCTACCCGGCTGAGGCGTAACGGAGATCATCATGCAGCGGTCAACGGCCGGATGGGGCAGCGGCTTTCTCGGCGTCCTCATCTTCAGCGGCTCGCTGCCGGCGACGCGCATCGCCGTCGCGGGCTTCACCCCTCTGTTCCTGACCTCGGCGCGCGCGGTGATCGCCGCACTGCTCGCGGGCGGCCTCCTCCTCGCGCTGCGGCAAAGACGGCCGGCGACGAGCGACCTCCTCCCCCTCGCCGTCGTCGCGGTCGGCGTCGTTCTCGGCTTCCCGCTGCTGACCGCACTGGCGCTCCAGCATATCACCTCGGCGCACTCGATCGTCTTCATCGGGCTTCTGCCGCTGTCGACCGCGATCTTCGGTGTGCTGCGCGGCGGCGAGCGGCCGAAGCCGGCCTTCTGGCTCTTCTCCGTCCTCGGGGCGGTCACCGTCGCCGGCTTCGCGCTGACGCAGAGCGGGCCGGCATCGCTGGCGGGCGATCTCCTGATGATCGCCGCGATCGTCCTCTGCGGCCTTGGCTATGCCGAAGGCGCCACCTTGTCCCGCCGCCTCGGCGGCTGGCAGGTGATTTCCTGGGCGCTGATCGTCGCCTTCCCAGTCATGGCAGCCGTTGCGGTGGCGACAGTGCCGGGCACCTTGGACGGCATCGGCGCGCCCGCCTGGCTGGGCCTCGCCTATGTCTCGGTGTTCAGCATGCTGGTCGGCTTCGTCTTCTGGTATCGCGGCCTGGCGCTCGGCGGCATCGCCGGCGTCGGTCAGCTGCAGCTGCTGCAGCCCTTCTTCGGGCTGGGGCTCGCAGGTTTGCTGCTCGGCGAGCCCGTAGCGTGGACGATGATAGCGGTCACCGGCCTTGTCGTGCTCTGCGTCGCCGGTGCCAAGCGGTTCGCGTGAGGACATCGAGGCCGCAGGCTGCGGCGCTCGGTGCCCTCCTGCCCCCCGGGCGCTCGCCGGAGCCGTTCATTCAGCCGCGAACGTCGGCGCCGCCGAAGACGATGTGGTTGCGGACCGGCGGCGCGAACAGGCCGTAGAGGAACGGGCTGGCGCCGCCGCTCACCTCGTCCAGCACCGCCAGATGCTCCGGAGCGATCGTCAGCGACAGGGCATCGACATTGCTGATCATCTGCTCCGCACGGCCGACGCCCATCAGCGTCGACGCGACACCCGGCCGCCCCACCACCCAGGCGAGAGCGATTTGCGCCGGCGTCTGTCCGGCCTCAGCGGCGACACGCTTGACTGCTTCGACGATCCGCCAGTTGCGCTCGGTGAAGAGCGAATCCCCGAAGGGATTGTCGCCGTCCAGCCTCTTGTCGCCTTCCGGACGTGCTTCATCGGCTGAACGGCTCTCATTGGGAACGCCGCCCTTGCGCGGCGCCGCAGCCTCCACCGCAGCCCTGTCGTATTTGCCGGTGAGAAGACCGTACGCGAGCGGGCTCCAGGGGACGAGGCCCAAGCCGAAGGCCTTGGCGAACGGCACATGCTCGGCCTCGACGCCCCGTTCGACGAGTGAGTAGAAGAACTGGAGCCCGATTGGGGCCGGCAAACCGTGCTGGCGCGCCAATGTCGCGATCTGCGCGGTGTACCAGGCTGGCATGTTGGAGACGCCCCAGTAGCGGATCTTGCCGGCCCGCACGAGGACACTCATGGTTTGCAGCAATTCCTCGGCCGGCGTGATCCCATCCCAAATATGGATCCAGTAGAGGTCGATGAAGTCGGTCCGAAGCCGCCGCAACGATGCCTCCACCGAGGCATGGATGTGCCTGGAATTGTTGCCGCCTTCGTGAGAGCCGCGCCCTGTGGCGAAGCCTGACTTCGTGGCGATGATCACCTGGTGGCGCAGCGTACGTTCGGCGACGAAGGTCCCAACCATCTCTTCCGACCGCCCGCCGGAATAGACGTCGGCCGTGTCGATGAAGTTGCCGCCGAGATCGACGTAGCAATCGAAGATCGCTCGGCTTCCAGCTTCGTTCAGGCCCCAGCGCGCCGTCCCGAACGTCATGGTGCCGAGGGCAAGCGGACTGACGAGAAGGCCCGAGCTGCCGAGCGGGCGGAGGGTCTGGAGGTTCATGAGCGGCATCTTCCTGACTGATCGATCCGGCGAAGATGGACCTTTGAGCGACGCCCGATTAGACCGCGGGCAACGCATGGGTTGCTGAGGAAAATTCAGGAATGGATCGCGATCTCTGGTCGGGCTTGAGCGTCTTTGCCGAGATCGTCGAGGCCGGCAGCTTCGCCAAGGCCGCTTCCCGGCTTGGCCTGTCGGCCTCGGCCCTCAGCCACACGATGCGCTCGCTCGAAGCCGGGCTGGGCGTCCGGCTGCTCGATCGCACCACGCGCTCGCTTGCGGCGACGGCCGCCGGCGAAGAGCTGCTCGAACATCTTCGCCCGGCGATAACGTCAGTGGAGGCCGCGCTCACGCGGCTCGACGCACAGCGCGTGCAGCCCGCGGGACGCGTGCGGATCAACGCGCATCGTCCTGCAGCGGTCCATGTCGTGCTGCCGCGACTCAGCGTCTTCGCGAAACGTTATCCCGACATCGCGGTCGAGCTGGTGGTCAACGACGGCCTCGTCGACATCGTTCAGGAACGGTTCGACTGCGGCGTGCGGCATGAGGGCGAACTTCAGCGCGACATGATCTCCGTGCGTATCAGCGGGCCGGTTCCTCT
Organism: Mangrovicella endophytica; assembly: GCF_002893625.1. GTDB lineage: Bacteria > Pseudomonadota > Alphaproteobacteria > Rhizobiales > Rhizobiaceae > Mangrovicella > Mangrovicella endophytica. Next base: position 134,420 of record NZ_PKMZ01000004.1, read on the forward strand.
CGTTTTCGTCGCCGCCCCGTCCTACCTCGCGTCGCACGGCGTGCCGCAAACGCCGGACGACCTCAGCCGGCACCGCTGCCTCTGCTACCGCTACACCTCGTCCGGAACGATCCATGCCTGGGAGTTTCAAGCGAACGGCCGGATCGTTGAGCGTTCGGTCCCCGGCTCGTTCGTGACCAACGATGTGGACGTCATGCGCGATGCCGCCCTGCAAGGGCTTGGGATCGCCTGCCTCCTCGGCCCCAACATCGAGGAACACGTGGCATCGGGCGCCCTGACTGAGGTCCTGAAGGGCTGGGCTCCGCAGCTGCCGCCGAACCATCTTTACTATCCGAACCGGCGTCAGCCGAGCGCCGCCTTTCAAGCCTTCGTGGACACAATGCGTGTGCTGGAGGATCGCTAACCGCGCCTTCTGTCGCTGTCGCGGCGAGCGGCCGCTATCCGCATAGCGGCAGGCAGCAGCCGGTTCGAGGCCGCTCGGATTGCCTCTGCCGTGGAGCCGCCTACCTCATCCGCATGCGCACGCGCCTTTATCAGCATCCAATCTTTGCCGAACATCTGACCGGACCCGGTCATCCCGAACGACCGGAGCGCATGCAGGCGGTGGCCGCCGCTCTGGAGGACGAGGCATTCCAGCATCTGGAGCGGGAGGAGGCCGGCGAAGGCGCGCTGGAGGCGATCTATCGCTGCCATCCGGAGGCGCATGTGCGCCGGCTCGCCATGGCCATCCCGACCGAAGGGCTGCAGCGCATCGACGGCGATACGGTGCTGAGCCCGAAGAGCTTCGGCGCCGCACTTCATGCCGTCGGCGGCGCCTGCGCTGCCGTCGACGCCGTCGCGAGCGGCACCGCGGACAACGCCTTCCTCGCAGCCCGCCCACCCGGTCACCATGCCGAGCGGGTGACGGCCATGGGCTTCTGCCTGTTCAACACGGCGGCCATTGCTGCCAGGCATGCACAGGCCGAGCACGGCTTGGGACGCATCGCCATCGTCGACTGGGACGTCCATCACGGCAACGGCACGCAGGAGATCTTCTGGTCCGATCCGTCCGTCTTCTACGCCTCGACGCACCAGATGCCGCTTTACCCCGGCACCGGCGCAGCCCAGGAAACGGGCGCCGGCAACATCCTGAATGTCCCGCTCCATGCCGGCGACGGCAGCGAGCATTTCCGCGAAGCCTTCACGAGCCGCATCCTGCCCGCGCTCGATCGTTTCCAGCCGGAGCTGATCATCATCTCCGCCGGCTTCGACGCTCATCACCGCGACCCGCTCGGTGGCCTGCGGCTGACGGAAGGCGATTTCGACTGGGCGACCGGACAGCTGATGGCGGTTGCGGACCGCCATTCGGGCGGGCGACTGGTCAGCGTGCTTGAGGGGGGCTATGACCTGACGGCTCTGGCGACTTCGTCCGCAGCGCATGTCAAGCGCCTGATGACCGGTTGAGCCGCCACCGCTCCGGCTTCGCAACGGAAGAAACAGTATGTCAGACATGACGGACGCGCAGATTCCGGCCGACGACGCCGACATCAAGCGGATGAGCTTCGAGGAGGCTCTCGGCGCACTGGAACGGATCGTCGCCGATCTCGAACGCGGCGACGTGCCGCTCGACCGCTCGATCCGCATCTACGAGCGCGGCGAGAAGCTGAAGAACCATTGCGAGCGGCTGCTCTCGGCAGCGGAGGACCGCGTCGAGAAGATCAAGCTGTCGCGCGCCGGCAAGCCGACCGGCGTCGAGCCTCTCGATCCCGCCTGACGCAGCCATTTGCCGCGGCCGGCGGCGCGCAGCGCCCGGCCCTGCCCCTTGATCGTCGTGGCGGCAGACCGATCTTAGACCGAATGCCGTAAAGGCAGGCCTGGCCCCGCATCTCCTCGGCCCAGCCCCGTTTCGAAAGGCCCTTCCTCCGTGTCAGAACAGTCGACGACGCCGCTGCTCGATCAGGTCTCCTCGCCTGCTGACCTCCGCCGGCTGCGTGAGAGCGACCTGAAGCAGCTCGCCGACGAGCTGCGGACCGACCTTGTCGAGGCCGTCTCCAAGACGGGCGGGCATCTCGGCGCCGGCCTTGGCGTCGTCGAGCTGACGGTCGCGCTCCACTATGTCTTCGACACGCCGAACGACCGCCTGATCTGGGACGTCGGGCACCAGGCCTATCCGCACAAGATCCTCACCGGCCGGCGCGAGCGCATGCGCACGGTGCGGCAGGAGAACGGACTTTCCGGCTTCGCCAAGCGCGCCGAGAGCGAATACGACCCGTTCGGCGCCGGCCACTCCTCCACCTCGATCTCGGCCGGGCTCGGCATGGCCGTGGCGCGTGATCTCGCCGGCGGTAAAAACAACGTCATTGCGGTGATAGGCGACGGCGCCATGTCCGCCGGCATGGCCTATGAGGCGATGAACAATGCCGGAGCGCTCGACGCCCGGCTGATCGTCATCCTCAACGACAACGACATGTCGATCGCGCCGCCGACGGGGGCGATGAGCGCCTATCTGGCGCGGCTCGTTTCCGGCAAGGCGTACCGGACGCTGCGCGACCGCGCCAAGAGCTTTGCCCGGCGACTGCCGGACTTTATGCGCGAGGGCGCGCGCCGCACCGAGGAGTTCACCCGCGGGCTGCTGACCGGCGGCACGCTCTTCGAGGAACTCGGCTTCTACTATGTCGGGCCCATCGACGGACACGATCTCGACCATCTCCTTCCCGTTCTGAAGAACGTCCGCGACAGCCGCAGCGGGCCGATCCTCGTCCATGTCGTGACCAAGAAGGGCAAGGGCTACGGCCCGGCCGAGAACTCGGCCGACAAGTATCATGGCGTCTCGAAGTTCGACGTCATCACCGGGGCGCAGGCCAAGGCCAAGGCGAACGCCCCGAGCTACACCGCCGTCTTCGCCGACGCGCTGATCCGCGAGGCGCGCGAGGACGAGAAGATCGTCGCGGTGAACGCCGCGATGCCGAGCGGCACCGGCCTCGACAAGTTCGAAGCGATCTTTCCGGCGCGGTCCTTCGATGTCGGCATTGCCGAGCAGCATGCCGTCACCTTCAGCGCCGGCCTCGCCGCCGAGGGCTACAAGCCGTTCTGCGCGATCTATTCGACCTTCCTGCAGCGTGCCTACGACCAGATCGTCCACGACGTGGCGATCCAGAAGCTGCCGGTGCGCTTTGCCATCGACCGCGCCGGCTTCGTCGGTGCCGACGGTCCGACGCATGCCGGTTCCTTCGACACCGGCTTCCTCGCGCCGCTGCCGGGGATGGTGGTGATGGCGGCCGCCGACGAGGCGGAGCTCTGCCACATGGTGCGCACCGCCGCCGCCTATGACGAGGGGCCGATCTCGTTCCGCTACCCCCGCGGCAACGGCGTCGGCGTCGACATGCCGGAGCGCGGCGAGATCCTGGCGATCGGCAAGGGCCGCATCGTCAAGGAGGGCTCGAAGGTCGCGATCCTGTCCTTCGGCACGCGGCTGGCCGACGCGCTCGGTGCCGCCGAGGAGCTGGAAACCTTCGGCCTGTCGACGACGGTGGCCGACGCCCGCTTCGCCAAGCCGCTGGACATCGATCTCGTGACGCGGATCGCCCGAGAGCACGAGGTGCTGATCCTCCTCGAAGAGGGCGCAGCCGGCGGCTTCGCCGCGCAGGTGCTGGAGCAGCTCGCCCGCCGTGGCCTGCTCGACCACGGCCTGAAAGTGCGCCCGCTGACCATGCCGGACAGCTTCGTGGAGCACGCAGCGCCTGAGGCGATGATCCGCCAGTCCGGCCTCGATCGCGCGGGCATCGTCGACGCCGTGTTCAAGGCACTCGGCACCAGCGCCCGGCGGGTCATGCAGGCATAGGACCGGCGACCACAAGGAACCGCGTCCTGCCGCCGCGCTTGCCAGCGCTCTCCGGCTCGCGCAGAACGGCGCCATGAGCCTCAACGATCGACATCACGGCGCGCAGCGCCTGCGCCTCGACGCGCTGATCGCCGAGCGCGGACTTGCCGACAGCCGTTCGCGGGCGCGCGACGCGATCCTGCGCGGGCATGTCAGCGTCGACGGCGCGGTGGTCTCGAGGCCCTCGCTGACGGTCCCGCTCGATGCGGAGATCACGATCGATGACCCTGCCGGCGGCTATGTCTCACGCGCGGCGCTGAAGCTCATCGCGGGCCTCGATGCCTTCGGCTTCGATGTCAGCGGCAAGCTCTGCCTCGATGTCGGAGCCTCCACCGGCGGCTTCACGCAGGTTCTGCTCGAACGCGGCGCCGCCCGCGTCGTCGCCATCGATGTCGGCCACGATCAGATGCACACGGCCGTGCGGGACGACCCGCGCGTCCACGCCGTCGACGGCCTCAACGCCCGCGACATGACGCTCGCCGATATCGGCGGTGAAGCGCCGCTCCTCGTCGTCGCCGACATATCCTTCATCTCCCTCACCCTCGCCCTGCCGCCGGCCCTCTCCTTCGCGGCGGCGGGCGCCGAGGCGGTGCTTCTGGTCAAGCCGCAGTTCGAGGCGGGCCGGGAGGCGATCGGGCGCGGCGGCCTTCTGCGCGGCGGAGCGGACGCCGCGGCCGTCATCGCCGCCGAGCGTAGGCAGTGGCTGGACAGCCAGCCCGGCTGGCGTTCGATAGGACTGATCCCTTCTCCGATCCTCGGTGGTGACGGCAATGCCGAGTTCGTGCTCGGCGGGCGGAAGAACCGGTGAGCGCCCCGACGTCCCCCATGACCCAAGCCCTGACGATCGACCGACTCGGCGCAAAGGCCGATGGGATCGGCAGCCTGCCGGATGGCGGTCAGGCCTTCGTGCCGTTCACGCTGCCGGGCGAGCGTGTTCTCGCCTCAGGGCGCGGTCCGCGCTTCGAGCTCGAACGGGTGGAGACGCCCTCGCCGGAGCGTGTGGAGCCGCCCTGCCCGCATTTTGGCATCTGCGGCGGCTGCGACCTGCAGCATGCCTCGGATGCGGTCTACCATGCCTTCAAGCGCGATCTCGTGGTGGAAGCGTTTCGTCGCGTCGGGATCGACGCGCCGGTCGACGATCTCGTGCCCTGCCCGCCGCATTCGCGGCGGCGCGTCACGCTCTCCGCCGTGCGCGCCGGCAACGGCGTCCTCCTCGGCTACAACGAGGCGCTCAGCCACCGCATCGTCGATATCAAGGTCTGCCCGATCGCACTGCCGGAGATCGAGCGGGCGCTGCCGGGCCTGAGGCAGCTCGCAGGTCTGGCGGTCGACCGGCGCCGGCCGCTGCGCCTGACGGTCACCGTCACGGCCTCGGGTCTCGATGTCGCGCTGGCCGACGCCGCCCCGCTCAACGAGCGGCTGCGCCAAAACCTCGTCCGCTTTGCCGTCGAGGCCGGGCTGGCGCGGCTCTCGTCGGGTGGCGAGGTGCTGCTGGAATCACGACCGCCGGTGATCGACATCGATGGCATCGCCGTTTCACCGCCGCCAGGCGGTTTCCTGCAGGCCGTCGCCAGCGCCGAGGCGCAGATGGCCACACGCGCGCTCGGCCACCTCAAGGGTGCCAGGCAGGTGGCGGACCTCTTTGCCGGCGTCGGCACGTTCTCGCTCAGGCTCGCGAGGCAGTCCGCCGTCCATGCGGTCGAAAGTGACGCGCCGGCGCTGGCCGCGCTCGATGCAGCGCAACGACACACGCGCGGCCTGAAGCCGCTGACATCAGAACGGCGCGACCTTTTCCGCCGGCCGCTCAACGCCCGCGAGCTGAAGCGCTTCGACGGCCTCGTCTTCGATCCGCCGCGAGCCGGGGCGGAAGCGCAATCGCGGGAGGTCGCCGGATCAAGCGTCGCGCGTGTCGCCGCGATCTCCTGCAATCCGACGACGCTCGCGCGTGACGTCGCGATCCTCGTTGCCGGCGGCTACAGGCTCGACCGCGTCACGCCGATCGACCAGTTCCTCTGGTCGCATCACGTCGAAGCCGTGGCACTGCTGTCGCGATGACCGTTAGCTCGACCGTGCCTGCCGGGCAAAGCGCGGCCGACCGACGCGGACGGGTGGCCTGATGCTCGACGGGATCATGGATTTCATCGCGCACTACGGCGTCCTCGTCGTCTTCGCCTCGATCTTCGTGGAATCCTCGGGCCTGCCCGTCCCGGGCGAGAGCATGCTGGTCGCCGCCGGCGTGCTCGCCAGCCAGGGCCGCATCGGCATTGTCGAGGTGTTTCTCGCGGCGTGGATCGGCGGCACGCTGGGCGACAATGTCGGCTATCTCCTCGGCTACAAGTTCGGCCGCCCGTTCGTGTATCGCTACGGCGGCAAGATCGGGCTCTCCCGCTCGCGCATTGCCCTGATCGAGCAGCGCTTCCTGAAGCGCGGACCGCCGATCGTCCTGATCGCCCGCTTCATCCTGATCCTGCGCCAGCTCTGCGGCTTCATCGCGGGCACCGCGCATATGCCGTGGTGGCGGTTCTCGTTCTACAACGCCCTCGGCGCGGCGCTGTGGTCCGGCGCCTATGCCGGCGGCGCCTATCTCCTCGGTGCGGCGGTGGAGCACTACCTCTCGGCCGGCCGCTGGGTCTTCGCCGGCGTCGCGGTGATCTTCGTGATCGCCAGCGCGACGACGATCTGGGGTTTCATACGCGAGGCGCGCGGCGGCGAAGCGGAGGACCCCAGCCTTCCGCCACCGCCGGTGGAAGAGATCACCCGCCCCTGACGCTTGCGGGCCGCTGGCGCTCGGCCGCTCCGGCCGGCGATCAGCGATCCAGGAAGGCGCGGAAGGCGGCGCGGGCCTCGCGGGATCGCAGCCGTTCGGCGAAGATGGCGTTCTCCTCGGCGATGCGGCGAAGCACCTCGCTGCGCTCGCCGCGCATGAGGCGGCGGGAGAGTTGGAGGGCCTCGCGCGGCTTGCCGGCAAGGCGGAGCGCGGTATCCCGCGCCACGGCCTCCACCGTGTCGGCGTCAACCACCGTCGTCACGAGACCAGCCGCCTTGGCCGCGTCGGCATCGAAGGTTTCGCCGAGAACGAGCAGCGCAAAAGCCTGCTGGTATCCCATCAGCCGCGGCGCCAGCAGGCTGGAGCCGGCTTCCGGCGTCACGCCGAGATCGAGAAAGGGCGTGCGGAAGGACGCACGCGGCGAGGCGTAGACGAGGTCGCAATGCATCAGCATGGTCGTGCCGATGCCGATCGCGATGCCATCGACGGCGGCAACGAGCGGCTTCTCGGCTGTCGCGAGCGCCTGGAGAAAAGCCTCGACCTCGTGACCGAGCCGGGCGTCCTCGGCGACTGCATCCAGGAAGTCGCGGATATCGTTGCCGGCGGTGAAGACGCCCGGCAAGCCGCACAGCAGGATGGCCGCAACCTCGTCATGCTCGCCGGCATCGGCGATCGCGGCCGCCATTGCGCCGTACATGGCGCGATCGATGGCGTTCTTTTTGTCCGGCCGGTTCATCCGGATCGTGACGACGCCGTCGGCGGAGGTCACCTCGATATGCGCGCTCATGGCCGCGCCTCCTCGACGGCCAATCGCGCCGCCTGCAACACCGCCGCCCCCTGCAGGATGCGCCGCTTCAGGCCGGATGCCTCGGCGAGCAGCGTCACCGCCGCGAAGCGGGCCAGCGCCTGACGATGCCCGCGCCCGGGCGCGTCGACCAGCGCGCCTTTGGCGAGATAGGCCGTGCCGGCCGTCAGGCCGAAGAGCCGCAGATAGGCAGTCGCACCAGCCAGGGCGGTATCGGTCTCGCCACCCGCGAGGCATGTCTGCAGGAATCGCGTCGCTTGCCTCCAGTCATCGAGCGCCCCTGTCAGGGGTTCTGCCATTTCATCGAACCCGCCGTCTGCGCTGGCGCGGAGTGCATCGACAATCGCCGCCATCTCCTCGTGGTAGTCGTCGAAGACTGCCCCGTCGAAGAGGCCGAGTTTTCGGGTCACGAGGTCGATGGCCTGAATGCCGTTGGTGCCCTCGTAGATCGGCGCGATGCGCGCATCGCGAAGGAGCCGCGCGGCACCGGTCTCCTCGATATAGCCGGTGCCGCCATGCACCTGCAGTCCCAGCGAAGCGACCTCGACGCCGACATCGGTGGCAAACGCCTTGGCGACGGGCGTGAGAAGATCAGCGCGCGCCTTCCAGCGCCGTTGCTCGGCCGGATGCTGCGCAGCACGCGCCCGGTCGGCGGCAAGGCCGCAGGCATAGACGATGGCGCGCGCTGCGCCGGTGAGAGCCTTCATCGTCGTCAGCATCGCCGCAACATCGGGGTGCTGGGCAATCGGGCTTTCGTCCGTTCCCGCTCCGCCGCCAACGAGACGGGTGGCGCGGCCCTGCCTGCGCTCGGACGCATAGGCTTCGGCCTTGCGGCAGGCCGCCTCCGCGACACCCAGACCCTGCACGCCGACGAGCAGGCGCGCGTTGTTCATCATCGTGAACATGCAGGCGAGGCCGCGATTTTCCTCGCCGATCAGCCAGCCGACGGCGCCCGGCGCCTCGCCGGGAGCGCTGCCCTCGCCATAGATCATCGTGCAGGTCGGCGAGCCGTGGATGCCGAGCTTGTGCTCGATCGAGGCGCAGACGACGTCGTTGCGCCGGCCGAGCGAGCCGTCTTCCTCAATGAGATGCTTCGGCACGAGGAAGAGCGAGATGCCCTTCACGCCCGGCGGAGCATCCGGCAGGCGCGCCAGCACGAGGTGGACGATATTGTCCGTCCAGTCGTGCTCGCCATAGGTGATGAAGATCTTGTGGCCAAAGATACGGTAGCTGCCGTCCGCCTGCCGCTCGGCGCGTGTTCTGAGACCAGACAGATCCGAGCCCGACTGCGGCTCGGTCAGATTCATCGTTCCCATCCACGCACCGGAGACGAGCTTTTCGAGATAGCGCACCTTGAGCATCGGGCTGCCATGAGCGAGCAGAGCCTCGATCGCGCCGACCGTCAGCGTCGGGCCGATGGCAAACGCCATGGACGCGGAGTTCCAGATCTCGAAGACAGCGGCGGAGAGCGCCACCGGAAGGCCCTGGCCGCCATGTTCGGCGGGCGCGGCGAGGCCGTTCCAGCCGGCGTCGCGCCAGCGGGCGTAAAGCTCCGGCCACCCGTCAGGCGTCCGCACTTCGCCATCCTCCAGCCGCGCGCCCTGGCGATCGCCGCTGGCTGCGAGAGGCTCAATCTCGCCGGTGGCGAATTCGGCGGCCGCAGACAGAACCGCTTCGACGAGATCGGCGGAGAGGTCCCCGTAGCGTCCGGCTTCGACGTCCGACCTCAGGCCGGCCACCTCGAGCAGCGTGAAAGCGATGTCGTGCGGAGTAGCCATAGGAAGACCTTATCTCACGAGATGCTGTCCGCGGCCGATAGCCGCCTATCGATAAATTCGCCTGTCCAATGGCTAAGGAATCGGCCAAAGGTCGTCCGGAACTCGTCGCGGTTTCAACCATTCCAGCGATGAGTGAGAGGAGGATGTAGATGCGGTTTGTGCGTTTCGGAAATCGAGGTTCCGAAAAGCCAGGCATTCTCGATCAGCAGGGCAGGATACGGGATCTCTCGTCCCATTTATCTTCTCTATCCGGGGCAGCTCTAGACCCGGCCGAATTGCGTAAGCTTGGCACTATCGATCCCGAGACTCTGCCGCTCGCACCCGAGGGTGCGCGATTGTGCAAGCCTGTCGAGCGGATCGGCAAGATCATCGGCGTCGGGCCGAACTATCGCGACGCCGCTCTCCTGGCCGGTTTCAAGGTCAATCCCGAACCGACCCTCTTCATGAAATCGCCTTCCGCCGTGAGCGGCCCGAACGACCCGATCGAGATTCCGCGCATGGCGACGCGCGTGGACTGGGGGGTCGAGCTCGCCGTGGTGATCGGGCGCGTGGCCAAATACGTCAATGTCGAGCAGGCGATGGACTATGTCGCCGGCTTCACCCTCGCCAACGACCTGACCGAGCGCAACTTCCAGCTTCAGCGCGGCGGCCAGTGGTTCAAGGGCAAGTCGCACGACACATTCGCGCCGATCGGCCCCTATCTCGTCACGCCGGACGAGCTGCGCAACTTCGACGACATTACCCTGTGGCTCGACGTCAACGGCCAGCGCCAGCAGTCCGCGAGCACCAGCGGCATGATCTTCAAGGTGCCGTATCTCGTCTCCTACATCTCGCGCTTCACGCGTCTCGAGCCGGGCGACGTGATCCTGACGGGATCGCCGGGCGGCGTCGGCCTCTCCTATGACCCGCCGCGCTTCCTCTCTGTCGGCGACCGCGTGACGCTCGGCGCCGACGGCCTCGGCCAGCAGGACTATGTCTGCATCAGCTCGTGAAAGGGGCCGGCCGATCGCCGGTCCGCTTTCCGATCGTTCGGCCCTCGCAAGCGTGAAGCTCATGGAGGCGCTCAGCGCGCCTCCAGATCGCTCCAGCCGGCATCCGGCTTGAAGCGCTCGCCATGGCGCTCGGCGAGCGCCTCCATCCGCGCGACGATCTCGGCGATGCCACGCCGGCGGGCGTAGTGGATGGGGCCGCCGCGGAACGGCGCGAAGCCGGTGCCGAAGATCATCGCGCCATCAGCGATGTCCTCCTCTTCCACCACGCCTTCGCGCAGGCATGCGACAACCGCGTTCAGCATCGGCAGGATCAGCCGATCGGCGATGTCGGGATCGTTCGGCGCACTGTCCGGCAGCGCATCCAGACTCTGCTTCGCCGGCTTGCCCTCGCTATCGTATCGGTAGAGCCCCTCGCCGCTCTTGCGGCCGAGTTTGCCGTCCGCCCGCTTCTGCCGCAGCCATTCGGGCGCTTGCGGGAAGCCGTGCATCACCGGACGCAGCCCGTCGACGACGTCGAGGGCGACGTCGATGCCGACCTGGTCGATGAGCTCGATCGGCCCCATCGGCATGCCGAAGGCTTCGGCGGCATGGTCGATCCGCTCCTTCGGAATGCCTTCGTCGGCGAGGATCAGAGCCTCGGCGATGTAAGGCGTCAGCGAACGATTCACGAGGAAGCCGGGCGCCGAAGCGACGGCTGCGGGCAGCCGTGACAGCTCGGTGGCAAAGGCGATGGCGCGGCGGCGCGTCTCGGCATGGATGGCGGCGTGCGAGACGATCTCGACCAGCTGCATCCGCGACACCGGGTTGAAGAAGTGCAGGCCGACGAAGCGCGATGGATCGCGGAGGCCAGCGACCAGCTCGTCCAGCGGGATCGCCGAGGTGTTGGTGGCCAGCAGCGCGCCCTCCTTCAGCCGCGGCTCGATGGCCGCGTAGATCGAGCGCTTCAGCTCCAGCTTCTCCGGGACCGCCTCGATGACGATGTCGGCGTGGCGCACGCCATGGCCCTGCGGATCAGGCACCAGGCGGTCGAGCGCATCGCGGACCTTGACCGGATCCTTCAGCGTCGCCTGCAGCATCTTCGTCGCCGCCTTGACCGCCTTGCCGATGGATGCGTTGGCCACATCCGCCAGCGTGACGTCGAAGCCTTCCTTGGCAGCCCAGGCCGCGATGTCGCCCCCCATGGCGCCGGCACCGACCACATGGACATGGCGGATCGCCGACTTGCCCTGCTTCTGCCCCTTCATCGCCTCGCGCAGGAAGAAGACACGGATAAGGCTTTGCGCGGTGTCCGAGGTGATCAGTCTGGCAAAGCTGTCGATCTCGGCGGCCTGCATCGCCTTGCGGTCGCCCCCATGCGCCTCCCAAAGATCGATCAGGGCATAGGGCGCCGGGTAATGCTCCTTCGGCGCCTTCTCGGCCGCGGTCTTCCTCATCCGCGATGCGGCGAAGCTGCGCGCGGGGCGTAGCGATAGCGCCCGGTCCTTGAGATCGGCCTTGGCACCCGCGAGCTGCCCCGCGGCTGCGGCCCGGACCGCGGCGGCGACATGGCGCTCCTCCACCACCGCATCGACGAGGCCGATCGACTTGGCCTTGCGCGCCGGGAGCGATCGGCCGGTCAGCATCATGGTCATCGCCTCGACCGGATCGGCTACCGCGATCGAGCGGAAGGTGCCGCCGAGACCCGGATGCAGCCCCAGCATCACCTCGGGAAAGCCGAGCGTCGCATCGGCGGTCGCGATGCGGCGCTTGCAGGCGAGCGCGAGTTCCAGACCGCCGCCGAGACAGTGGCCGTGGATCACCGCGATCGTCAGAGACGACAGCCTCTCCAGCCGGTCGAAGACGGCATGGCCCTCGGTCAGCAGCCTTTGCATGTCCTCGATCGAGGCGCCGGTGAACTGGCGGATGTCGGCACCGGCGGCAAAGCCGGCGGACTTGCCGGAGCGGATCACCACCGCGCGCGGACGCTCGGCTTCAAGGCGCTCCAGATGCGCGTTCAGCTCCTCCAGCACGGCGCGGTCGATCACATTCACCGACTTGTCGGGCCGGTCGAGCACCAGCCACACCACGCCGTCGGCGTCCCTCGCCGACCGCCAGTTGCCCTGCGGGGCGGCATCGGCCGCGGCTCCAAGCTCGAGCCGGCGATCCTTCAGCGCGTTCAGCATCGTCTTCATGGCGCGTCTCTCCGGATCAAGCGGCTTCGAGCAACATGGCGCCGCCCTGGCCGCCGCCGATGCATTCGGTCGCGATGCCACGCTTGCGGCCGAGCCGCCGCATGGCATTGGCGAGATGGAGCGTGATGCGGTTGCCGCTGGTGCCGACGGGGTGACCCAGCGAGATGGCGCCGCCATCGACGTTGAGGTCCTCGTGCCGGATGACGCCTCCCAAACCCTCGAGATCGAGGACGTCGCGGCAGATCGTTTCGTCGGCGAGCGCGGCGAGGCAGGCGAGAACCTGCGCGGCGAAGGCCTCGTTCAACTCCCACAGGCCGACATCGGCAACGCTCATCGCCTGACGCTTCAGGATGGGCGCACTGGCCAGGACAGGGCCAAGGCCCATGATCGAGGGATCGAGCGCGCCCCAATGCGAATCGACGATGCGGGCGAGCGGCGTCATGCCATGCCGCTCGACAGCCTCCTCGGAGGCCAGGATCACCCAGCTGGCGCCGTCGGTGATCTGCGAGGCGTTACCGGCCGTGACCTTGCCATAGGGCTTCTCGAAGACCGGTTTCAGCTTGCCGAGCGATTCGACGCTGGAGCCGGGCCGGACGCCATCGTCGCGCTCGAACACCTCGCCGTCGCGCGAGAAGGCCGGCAGCATCTCGTCCTTCAGCCAACCCTCCTTCGTTGCACGGTCGAGGCGGTCGTGGCTCGCCGCGGCGTAGGCATCGGCGGCCTCGCGGCTGATGTCGAAGAGATGGGCGAGGATCTCCGCCGTCTGCCCCATGTTGAGTTCGGTGATCGGATCGGTGAGGCCGCGCTCCAGGCCGAGCATGGGCTTGAGGAAGTCAGGCCTCAGGCCGGTCAGCGCCTTCAGCCTGTCGGCCGTCGATCGCGCTCCGTTGAGGCGGGCGAACCAGTCGACCGCGCCGCGCCGCAGTACCAGCGGCGAATGGCTGAGCGCGTCCGTGCCGCCGGCCAGGACGATGTCGGCATGGCCGCCTTCGATCGTGCGGAAGGCGGTGTCGATCGACTGCATGCCGGAGCCGCAATTGATCTGCACCGTGAAGGCCGGAATGCGCTCGGGAATGCCGAGCCGCAGCAGCGCGACGCGCGCTGGGTTCATCTCGTCGGCGATGACGTTGACGCAGCCGAGGATGACCAGATCGATCGCGTCCTTGTCGAAGCTCTGGCGCATGAGGAGCGGTCGACCGCACTGCACGGCGAGATCGACCGGCGTGAACGGCCCCGGCTTGCCACGCGCCTTCAGGAAGGGCGTGCGCGCCCCGTCGACAAGATAGACTGCCCGCGCCATTACTCCGCCGCCTCCTGACGTTCCTGACCTTCGTTCGCTGGGCGATGCTGCGCCGCCAGCGGCGACACCGCCTCCATTGGAAAGGCGTCGACCACGAGCACCTCGGTCACCGCGGCACGCGCCGCCTGGAGCCGCGCGCAATCCTCGGCCGAGATGATCGCAGCATCGCGCGCCTTTTCGGGATCGGCGATGCGCGCTTCACGCATCGCCTTCTCCACCGACGCCACCTCGACGATCATCGAGAAGGCGCGTTCGAGGGCGGCGACCGGGTGGTCCAGCCGGCCCTCGCCGAGATAAAGCCCCGGCGTCAGTCGATCGCGCTGCGAGGACGGTCGCAGCAGGATTTCGGCCACCTCGCTCGTCAGCTCGTCGGACGGCTCCGGCTGCGGTACGCCGAGCGGGAAGGCGATCAGCTGCGCCAGCGTCGCCGCCCAGCGGGCCGGCAGGTTGAGGAGGACACCGCGGAAGGCAGCGCCGAGCCGGCCGTAGCCCTTCTGGAACACGTAATCGACGAGCGGGCGGTCGGCTTCGGGTCGTCCCTCGCTCTCGAAGCGCTTCAGCGTCGCGCCCAGGAAGTAGAGCTCGGCGAGAATGTCCGCCAGGCGCCCCGACAGCATCTCGCGACGCTTCAGCGTGCCGCCGAGTGTCAGCAGCGACAGATCGGCCAGGAGCGCAAAGGCCGACGAATAGCGTGACAGCTGCCGCCAGTGGCTGGTCATGGCTGCGCCGTCCGGCGCATGCGCGGCGAGGCCGCCGGTCCAGCCATGCACGAAGGCCCGCAGCGCATTCAGCGCGGAGAAGCCCACATGGCCCCAGAAGTGGCGATCAAAGGCGTCGAGCCCGGCTTCCTCATCCTTGTCGGAGAGAGCGAGCAGCTCCTTCAGCATATAAGGATGGGCGCGGATGGCGCCCTGCCCGAAGATCATCAGGCTGCGCGTCAGGATGTTGGCGCCTTCGACGGTGATGCCGATCGGCACGGAGCGGTGCTGCAGGCCCATATAGTTGCGCGGCCCGTCGATGATGCCCTTGCCGCCATGGATATCCATCGTCTTCTCGACGGATTCGCGCATGCGCTGCGTCGCGGTCGCCTTCATGATGGCCGAGACGACGGAGGGACGATGCCCCTCATCGAGCGCGGCGACCGTCAGCCGGCGCGCCGCATCGATCGCGTAGGCATTGGCGGCGATCTCGGCGAGCGGCTGCTGGATGCCCTCGAAGAGGCCGAGCGGCACGTTGAACTGGGTGCGGATGCGGGCATAGGCGCCGGCGGTCCGGGCGCAGGCCGCCGCCGAGGCCGCGGACTGGGAGGGCAGCGAGATGCCGCGTCCGGCGGCAAGCGCCGTCATCAGCATCCGCCAGCCCTGCCCGACCTGGTCTGCGCCGCCGAGGATCCAGTCGACGGGCACGAAGACGTCGCGTCCTTCGAGCGGGCCGTTCTGGAAGAAGGTGAATTGCGGGATGTGGCGGTCGCCATGCGTGACGCCGGGCGTCGCCGTCGGGAGCAGCGCCACAGTGATACCCGGCGAGGTGCCCTTGCCGAGGTGGTTCTCGGGATCGAGCAGCTTGAACGCAAGGCCCATCACCGTGGCGACGGGGCCTAGCGTGATGTAGCGCTTGGCGAAGTTGAGGCGGATGCCGAGCACCCGCTGGCCCTCGTGCTCGCCGTATTCGACGACGCCGGTGTCGGTCATCGCCGCGGCGTCCGAACCGGCTTCCACCGAGGTCAGGCCGAAACACGGGATCTCCCGCCCATCGGCCAGACGCGGCAGCCAGTAAGTACGCTGGGCTTCCGTGCCGAAATGCAGCATCAGCTCGCCGGGTCCGAGCGAGTTCGGCACCATCACCGTCACGCCGGCGACGACGCTGGCGGACGACACCTTGCGGACGACTTCCGAATGCGCGGTGTTGGAGAAGCCGAGACCGCCATACTGCTTCGGGATGACCATGCCGAAGAAGCGGTTGCGCTTCAGAAAGTCCCAGACCTCCGGCGGCAGATCGCGGTCTTCCCAGACGATCTTCCAGTCGTCGATCATCGCGCAGAGTTCGGAGACTGGACCGTCGATGAAGGCCTGCTCCTCCGCCGTCAGCGTCGCCGGCGGCATGGCGACGAGCTTGTTCCAGTCAGGATTGCCGGAGAACAGCTCACCATCCCACCAGACGGTGCCGGCGCCGATCGCCTCCTGCTCGGTCGGCGAGATCGGCGGCATGACGCCCTTGGCCCAGCGAAAGATCGGGCGGGTCAATCTCTCCCTGCGGAACGACATGGCTTTTCTCCGGCTGCCGATCTTCTCGCCAGCCAATGTAACCTATCGCAGCGAAATTCCTACCCTTGACGTAAACGTAAAAGGAAACGCCGCCTACTCAGGCTCGGCCATGATGGCGCGGTGCCCGATGTCGGAGCGGCAGAAGCCGTCCGGCCAGTCGATGACGGCAACGGCCTCATAGGCGGCGCGCGCCGCCTGCCTGACAGTCGCACCAGTGGCGGAGACGTTGAGGACGCGGCCACCATCCGCCAGTAGCCGCTCGCCGTCGCGGCGCGTGCCGGCCTGGAAGACCTTCATACCAAGCCGCTCCGGCGGCAGGTTGCGGATCTCGGAGCCCTTGGCGTAGGTGCCGGGATAGCCGTTCGCCGCCAGCACGACGGTCAGCGCCACCTCGTCCCGCCAGTGGGGCGCGACCCCGGAGAGGTCCCCCTTCGCACAGGCCAGGAGGATCGGCAGGAGGTCGCTCTCCAGCCGCAGCATCAAAACTTGGGCTTCCGGATCACCGAAGCGGACATTGTATTCGATCAGCTTCGGCCCGCTCTCCGTCAGCATCAGGCCGGCATAGAGAACGCCCTTGAATGGCGTGCCGACCTCGCGCATGCCGGCGAGCGTCGGCTCGACGATCTCGGCCATAGCGCGGCGAGTCAGCTCGGGCGTCATCGGCAGGGCGGGCGAATAGGCGCCCATGCCGCCGGTATTTGGCCCACGGTCGCGGTCGAAGGCGCGCTTGTGATCCTGCGCCGTGCCGAAGGCGAGCGCCTGGTTGCCGTCGCACAGGCAGAAGAGGCTCGCCTCCTCGCCTTCGAGGAACTCCTCGACCACCACCTCGTCGCCATCACCGCCGCTGAAGCAGGCATCGATCGCGGCGAGCGCCTCGTCACGCGTCATCGCGACAGTGACGCCCTTGCCGGCGGCGAGGCCATCGGCCTTGACGACGATCGGTGCCCCGTGGCGCTGGACGTAGTCCCTGGCCGCGGTCGCGTCGGTGAAGCGGCCATAGCGCGCCGTCGGGATCCGCTTGCGGGTGCAGAGATCCTTGGTGAAGCCCTTGGAGCCCTCCAGCTGTGCCGCCGCAGCGGACGGGCCGAAAACGAGAATGTCAGCGGCTTCCAGCGCATCAGCGAGTCCGTCGACGAGCGGCACCTCGGGCCCGACCACGACGAGGCCGATGTCATGTTCGCGGCAATAGGCGACGACCGAAGGCTTGTCGGCGGGGTTCAGGCCGGCGTCTTGAGCATGCTCGAAGATGCCGGGATTGCCGGGCGCCGCATGCAGCGTTCCGAGTTCGGGCGACTGCGCCAGCTTCCAAGCGAGAGCGTGCTCGCGGCCGCCGGAGCCGATCAGAAGGATGTTGATGGTCATCTGCGAAAAGCCTCGTCCGGTCCGGCAGCACGCCAGACCGGCGCCGTCCCCGCGCTTAGCGGGGCGACGGGAGGCGGGTCAAGCCGCGTCGGGGCCACACGTGAAAGCTCTTGACGAGAGGCGCGTTCGGCGCACTCTCCGGCCATGGCGAATCTGAAGCACGGGATCGCGGTCGCAGGCGACCACGTTGCCGACGCACCATCGAACAGCTGGGTCTACCGTCTGCTACCGCGCGGCGTGTGGCCCTACGCGCAGCTCGCGCGCTGGGACCGGCCGATTGGCTGGCAGCTCCTGCTCTGGCCCTGCTGGTGGTCTGCGGCGCTGGCGCCGCAGATGCTGCCGCCATCCGCCATTCACACCGGCCTGCCGAGCCTCGCCCATCTCATCCTCTTCCTGATCGGCGCGATCGCCATGCGCGGCGCGGGCTGCACCTACAATGATCTCGTGGACGAGCGGATCGATGCGCGGGTGGCGCGCACGCGCTCCCGCCCGCTGCCGTCGGGCCGGGTGACACGTCGGCAGGCCAAGCTCTTCCTGATCGTTCAGGCGCTCGTCGGCCTCCTGGTGCTGATCCAGTTCAACCTCTTCGCCATCATCCTCGGCGTGGCGTCGCTCGCTGTTGTAGCGATCTACCCGTTCCTGAAGCGGGTCACGGACTGGCCGCAGCTCGGCCTCGGCTTCGCCTTCTCATGGGGCGCGCTGATGGGATGGGCCTGCTACTGGGGATCGCTGGCGCCCGCGGCGCTGCTTCTTTATGTCGGCGCGATCCTCTGGACGATCGGCTATGACACGATCTACGCCCATCAGGACAAGGAGGACGACGTCCTCGTGGGCGTGCGCTCGACGGCGCGTCTGTTCGGTACGCGGACGAAATCGGCTCTCGCCATCCTCTATGGCGGGGCGCTCGTCTTCTTCGCCCTCGCTTTCGCCACGACGGCGGACGCACCCGGCGGCGGCCCCTTCTGGCCGGCCTATGCCGGCCTTGGGCTCGGCGCGGCGCAGATGCTCTGGCAGATCAGGACCCTCGATATCGACGATCCCGACCAGTGCCTGATGCTGTTCAAGTCGAACAGCCTGTTCGGCTGGACGATCTTCTTCGGGCTGATCTTCTCGGCGCTCTGGGCGCTGTCCTTCCCGCTGCAGGGCTGACCCGCAGGGTCGCAGCCAGATCAGTTGCGGGCGATGATCTCGTCGCCGGCGATGACCATGCGCATGCCGAGACCACCCGGCTTGCGGCGGGCGAGGAAGCGCGGACGGCGGCCGCGGGCCGCGGAGCGACGCCGCGGGGCCGGGTCACCGGAGCGGACGCGGCCGAGCGTGTCCTCGAGCGGGCGCACGGCGCCATCCGATTCCACCATCAGCATCGGCAGACCGAAGAGCTCCGACCAGTTGCGCCAGTCGGCGGCGACGTCGAAGAGGTCGGTCGCGACCAGCAGCGGCACCGTCAGGCGCGGATCCTGGTGGTGCAGTTCCAGGGTCACCGTGACCTCGCCGTCGGCATCTTCCATCGCGCGGGCCGCAACGCCCTTGAAGGCGCGCGCCGGCAGGGCGATCGACACCGGCATGCCGGACTTCTCCAGCTTGCGGCGGACGACGGCGCCGCGGCTGTCGACCCGGTAGGACACCAGCTCGCCGGCCTCCATCATCTCGATAGTCTGCTTACGGTCGGACTGACGCGGATCGAGCCGGACGGGAGCACCGGCCCATTCGGGCTTCATCTGGACGGGGTTGTGAGCAGTGCTCATGATCGTGACGCCTCTTGCCTCTCCTGAGAGCCGGATGCCCGGTCTCAACGTGGCCGATGTGATCCCGGCCTTTGATGATTGGAGGCTAAGCCCGGCGTCTTGCAGTCGGGCTAAGAAAGGCAGTTAAGTGAACGTCACTGAAGTCAAGGTAAGTAGACCGGTAATTTGAATCAATTCTGAACGAGCTTGCCGGGGTTTAAGATTCCGTTTGGGTCGAAGAGTTGCTTGATCCCTAACAGCAGCGCCATCTCGGCTGCGGGCTTGGTTTGGGCCAGCTCATCCCGCTTCAGCTGACCGATGCCATGCTCGGCGGAGAAGCTGCCATCCATCGCTGCCACGACTGCATGGACGATCGCGTTGATCTCGCGCCACCGCGCCAGGAACGTCCCAGTATCGGCACCGACGGGCTGCGAGATGTTGTAGTGAATATTGCCATCGCCGAGATGGCCAAAGGCAACGACGCGCGCGCCCGGCACCGCCGCCAGGACGGCGGCATCCGCCGCGGCCAGAAAGGCGGGCACGGAAGCGACCGGCACGCTGACGTCGTGCTTGATCGAGCCGCCTTCCGGCTTCTGCGCCCAGCTCATCTCCTCGCGCATCGTCCAGAAACGCGCGGCATCCGCCAGCGATCCGGCAATGGTCGCATCGTCGAGGATGCCGGCGGACAGCCCGGCCTCCAGCACGCTCTCCATCGTTTGGCGCGCATCCTCCGCCGAGCGGCCGGACACGATCTCCATCAGGACGTACCAGGGGTGACGGCTGCCCAGCGGCTCGCGGGCGCCCTGCGTGTGGCGGATGGTGAACTCCATGCCCATCCGCGCCATCAGCTCGAAGGCCGTCAGCTGCGGTCCGGCGGCGTCCTGCGCCAGCGCCAGGAGCCGCAGCGCGTCGTCCGGCGACGACAGGCCGACATAGGCAACCTCCCGGCCTGCCGGCTTGGGGAAGAGCTTCAGCACCGCGGCGGTGATGACGGCGAGCGTACCCTCCGATCCGATCAGCAGGTTCTTGAGGTCGTAGCCGCGGTTGTCCTTCTTCAGGCGGCGAAGCCCGTGGATGATCTCGCCCGACGGCAGCACCGCCTCGAGCCCGAGACAGAGGTCGCGCGCATTGCCGTAGGCAAGCACCCCGGTGCCGCCGGCATTGGAGGCGAGATTGCCGCCGATCTGACAGGAGCCTTGCGACCCCAGCGAAAGCGGGAAGAGCAGGCCGGCGTCGTCGGCGGCGGCCTGAATGGTCGAGAGCACCACACCGGCCTCAGCCGTCAGCGTCCGGCCGGCGGTGTCGACATTGCGGATGCGGTTCAGCCTCCCGAGGGCCAGTACCACCTCGGCATCGGAGCGGGGCGACTGTCCGCCGACGAGACCGGTATTGCCGCCTTGCGGCACGATCGGCGTCCGCGTCTCGTTGGCGAGCCGCAGGATGGCGGCGACCTCGTCCACAGATCCCGGCCGCAGCACCAGCCGCGAGCGCCCGGCAAAGAGATCGCGTGGCTCGGTCAGATAGGGCGCGATCAGATCGGGATCGCTGAGGGCATTGGCTGGGCCGACAATGGCGGCGAAACGCTCGATGAGGCTATCCGGAAGCGGCGGCACGTCGTTCATGCAAATCTCCGGATCGTCACTTCTGTCTGTCCGCCTGAGGCTCGTTCAATCCCGCGGCGCGGCGGCGCGCATCAGACGATCGTTGATCGCCTCGCCGATGCCCGTCTTCGGGACCGCAGTGACTGCGATGCGCGCGATCGCTGGATCGTCGAAGGCCGACAACGCCGCGAAGAGGTTGGCAGCCGCTTCGACAAGGCTTCCCGACGGGCTGAGATTGATGACCTGAACCGCCCTCGCCTCCCCCGGCACCTCGGCCGGGCCGAGTTTGATGAGATGTTCGCCCGGCTCGACGGAAGTGGCGTTCAGGCGTACGGCGCCCGCGGGCGCATAGTGCGAGCGCAGCTGTCCCGGCGCGACGATACCCTCGGCGCCATCATGGTCAACGACCGGCAATCCCGCGGCATCCGCCAGCGCGTCGCGACCAACGCCGCCCGGACGGAGCAGAACGATGCGGTCCTCCAGGGGCCGGACGATGGTGGATTCCAGCCCGACGGCACAGTCCCCGCCATCGAGCACCAGATCGATCCGACCCGACAGACCGGCGAGGACGGCTGCGGCGGTCGTCGGGCTGACGCGGCCCGACGGGTTGGCGCTCGGCGCGGCCACCGGTCGGCCAAGCCGGGCGATAACCTCCCTGGCAACGCCGTGCGGCATGCGCACAGCCAGGGTCGGCAGACCGGCACAGCTAAGCGGGTGCACCGGACAGCCCTCGGCAATAGGCGCAACGATGGTCAGCGGTCCCGGCCAGAAGCGGTCCACCAGCCTCCTCGCCACGGGGCTCAAGGAGATGAGCTGGCGTGCCATGGTGAGATCGGCGACATGGCAGATCAGCGGGTTGAAGCGTGGCCGGCCCTTGGCCTCGAAGATGCGGGCGACGGCCGTGCCATTGGTCGCGTCGGCACCAAGGCCATAGACCGTCTCCGTCGGCAGGCCGACGAGCCCGCCATTCCCCAGGCAGTCGCTGGCCTCGTCGATCGCACCTGGCGCAGTGGCGTGGATGAGCCTCGTTTGCATGCGCCGACGATTAGAACCGTGGAGCGAAAATAAAAAGGGCAGCGGTCCGAGGGGGTGACCGCTGCCCTTTAATTCGCCCGGGAGGGGATCCGAGCGGGGGTCATGCTGAAGCCGCGGACGGGAGGGACCGGAGAGGGGGAAACCGGAACCTCTGTGTCGGTCAGTCAGGCTCAACGCTCGAGAGCGGCCTGAACTGGCGACTGTGGGGGTCGTTCATCGCAGCATTCGGAAGCAATAAGCCGCAGCGCAAAGAAAGGTTCCGAGCTTCTCCGAAAAAATTCGGCGTCAAAACGCAAAAAGGCCCGGCAAGCTACTGCCGGGCCTTAAGAAGTTTCTAAATGAAACGGTTTCGATCAACGGGTCGCAGCGAAGGCGCCGGCGATGCGCTGATCGAGAACGGTCAGGCCGGCGAGATGCGTCGGCTCCTTCTTGGCGGCCGTGCTGAGGCGCGGGCCGCGGCTCGACGAGCCAACCGGCGCCTGCGACAGGACATAGGCGGGCATACCGAGCGTTCCCGCCGCCTTCTGGATCTCGGCGGCCTTCATCATCGATGCGAAGCGCGACTTCTGCTCGCCGGTCATCTCCGCCGCGCGGCGCGCCTTCACCGCAGCATCGGGAGCCGGAAGGCTGAGGGCCAGAGCCGCCAGCTCCTTGGCGCCCTTCGCAGCCTTGGTCTCGACGATCGCCTGCACGGCAGCGATCGGATCCTTGGCCGGGACCTGCGCGACAGCCGATGCGGCAGCAGCGGCCAGCGGGGTCGGCGCGTTGTCGTCAACCGGGCGGGCAACGGCCTCACGCTCACCTGGATGACGCTCCTCATAGGCGGCCTGCGTCAGAAGCTTCAGCGGGTCGATCTTCGGACGGCCGGACGGCCCATAGGCGGCGACCATGGACGATGCGATGGCGCTGCCGCCGACTTCGGCCACCTTGGTAGCGTTCCCGCCATCCTCGCGCTTGCCGGCGATCGAGGCGACGACCTTGGCAACTTCGGCCTTTGCCGTATCACTGACCTTGGCGATCAGCGTCGTTGCCGCCGGCTTCTCCGGCTGCAGCATGTTGTCGAATGGCCAGGCCTTCTGCAGCTCTGCGACGCCGAGGGGCGAGACGTTGACGTCGATGTCGCTGCGGGCGCCCTTCACGCGGTACGGGCAGGCCGTGTCGCCGCAATTATGCATGGAGGAGAACTGCCACAGAGCGTAGGTGGGCCAGGTCTCTTCCGGGAACATGCCGGTGATGTCGTCGCGGTAGCGGGCATACCAGAGCGGCAGGCGGGCGAGCAGCGGGTACTTGTCCTTGTAGTCCGACACCCACTTGGCGGTGGAGCCGTTGGTGTAGAGGACGGGATAGCGGCCGAGGCGGATGAAGATCTGGTTGGCAAAGATCTCGGCGTCGGCGAGCGACATCCACTCGGAGGTGTTGTCCTCGATGTCGAGGGCGATCAGATCGTCCGGGCCGGGCTCGGCGAAGTCGACGAAATGATCGGCCTGTTCGCGCGGATTGCCAGGGCGGCCAAGGTGATAGGCGCCCCACTTGAGGCCGAGCGTCTTCGCCATCTCGCGGCGGGTCATGTAGAGCTCTTTGGTGACGGAATACTTCCACCACCGGTTCTTGCAGAGCTTCTCGTCGTCGCCGGACTTGCCGGCGCAATTCCAGTCCGGCGCAAGGCCATCGGAGGCCTTGTTGATGAAGCCGGCGATCCGCTTGTCGGAGGTCAGCTCCTTCCAGTCGATCGGGTTGAACTCGTAGGCGTCGACGACGAGAGCCTTGTCCTCGGTCTTCCAGGGCGACTTCCAGTCCGCGGACGCGGTCGTGGCTGTCAGCGCGACCGCTCCGGTCGCAATGGCGCAGGCGAGGCGTAGGGCAGCCGCAATCGCGGCGCTCATCTTCGTCATTCGCTGGTGTCCCCTCGAATTGCTGTGGAGCAGCCGCCGGGCGGAGGGTCCCGTCCCTGTCCGCTCGGCTGGCGGCGGTTATCCACACACAATCGGGCAGGTTCCAGGCACAGCGATCACAAAAACGTGATCAGGCAGCTTCAGGCAAGCTTCCTTAAGGGCTTACGGCCTCGCTTCAGTGTCTGCCGTGCAGGGTCTTTGCTCCCGTAACCCGTAGGCAGCCGTAGTCGTCAGCCGGCTATGCGCGCAAAGTCCGCGACCTTTGCCGTGGCAGTGCGGATGCGCGTCAGAAGCGCCAGACGGTTTGCACGTACGGCGGCGTCTTCGGCATTCACCAGCACCTTGTCGAAGAAGGCGTCGACGGGGCCGCGCAGCTTCGCCAGCGCCGCCATCGCCGCTGCGTAGGACTCGGAGGCGAGTGCCGTCGCAAGCTCGCTCTCCGCCTGATCGATGGCCACGGCTAGCGCGATCTCCTCCGGCTCGGTCAGGAGCGTGGGATCGACGGCAACGGCCACATGCGTGCCCTTCTTCTCCTCCGCGGCCAGGATGTTGGCGGCCCGGCGCGTACCGGCGAGAAGGTTCTGGCCGTCCTCGGTGGCGAGGAACGCGGCCAGCGCCTCGACACGGCGGGTGACGTCGAGAAGATCGTCGCTCTCCGGCGTCAGCACGGCATCGACGAGGTCGTGCCGGGCGCCCGAGTCGCGCAGCTGCACCTTCAGGCGATCGTGGAAGAAGGCGAGGAGATCACCCGCCGGCATCATCAGGCCGAGCCTCAGCCGCAGCCTGTTCTCCAGCACCAGCCGGATCACGCCGAGCGCGGCGCGGCGGAGCGCGTAGGGGTCCTTCGACCCCGTCGGCTTCTCGTCGATCGCCCAGAAGCCGACCAGCGTATCGAGCTTGTCGGCGAGTGCCACCGCAATCGCCACCGGATCGGAGGGCACGCGGTCGGACGGTCCAAGCGGCTTGTAATGCTCCTCGATGGCCGTCTGGACCGCGGCATCCTCGCCCTGCAGCGCCGCATAATAGCGGCCCATCAGGCCCTGCAGCTCCGGGAACTCGCCGACCGCCTCGGTGGTGAGGTCCGCCTTGGCGAGCAGCGCGGCGCGTGTCGCGAGCGCCGGATCGGCGCCGACCCGTGGAGCGATCTCGGCCGCGAGCTTGGCTATGCGCCGGACGCGCTCGCCTTGCGTGCCGAGCTTGGCATGGAAGGTGACGCCGAGGGCGTCGAGCTTGGCCATGCGCTGGTCGAGCGGCCTCGCCAGATCGAGGCCGAGCGACTCGGCCGAGCCTTTCAGCCCGGCGAGGTCCGGCAGGTCGCCCTGGTCGGTCTGCCAAAAATAGAGCGCGTCGGAGAGGCGGGCGCGCACCACCTTGCCGTTGCCGCGCGCGATCTCGGCGCCGCCGTCGCTGGCCTCGATGTTGGAGACGAGGATGAAGCTGTTGGACAGCCCGCCCTCCCCGCCCTGGCGGCGGGTGACGAAGCACTTCTGGTTGGCACGGATGGTGAGCTGCACCACCTCGGGCGGGATTGCCAGGAACGCCTCCTCGAAGGCGCCCATCAGGACGACGGGCCACTCCACGAGGCCGCTCACCTCCTCCAGCAGCGCCTCGTCCGGCACTACCTCCAGCCCTTTGGCGAAGGCGAGGTTCTCGGCATCGTGCCGGATCATCTCCTTGCGCCGCTCGGCATCGAGCACCACGAAGGCCTTTTCCAGCTTCTCGACATAATCGTCGAAGCGGCGGACGCGGATCGCCTCCGGCGCATGGAAGCGGTGGCCATAGGTGAGGTTGCCGGAGCGGATGCCGCCCGCCTCGAAGTCGACGACCACCGGCTCCTCGGTCTCCGGTCCGAAGGTGCAGAGGATCGACTGCAGTGGGCGCACCCAGCGCAAGCTGCCCGGCGCACTGGAGGCAGCGCCCCAGCGCATCGATTTCGGCCAGGGGAAGTCGCGGATGATCTGCGGCATCATCTCGGCGAGGATCGCCTCGGTCGGCCGCCCGGGCTTGGTCAGATGCGCGACGTAGAAGTCGCCCTTCTTCGGGTCGCTATGGACATGCGCCTCGGCTATCGAGGCAAGGCCTGCGCCTTTCAGAAATCCCTCGATGGCCTTTTCCGGCGCATCGGTGCGCGGGCCCTTGCGCTCCTCATGCACGTCGCGCGAACGCGCCTCCAGGCCGCGGATATCGAGCGTCAGCCGGCGCGGCGTCCAGTATTCGCGCGCGCCTTCATAGGTGAGGCCCGCGGCGACGAGGCCGTCGGTGACGAGCTTCTTGAGGTCGCCCGCCGCCTTGCGCTGCATGCGGGCGGGAATTTCCTCGGAACGGAGTTCGAGAAGGAGGTCGGGCATGGGCGGCGGTCACACGGGGCTTGTCGTCGGGTCGCCGCCTTGCACCATGCCGTCTTGGCGAATGCAAGCGGCGGCCGGCAAGCCGCCGCTTGCCGCACTCAACCGCGCGAGGTGTCGCAGGCGGCCATGTCGCCGCTCTCGAAGCCCTGGCGGAACCAGCGCTGACGCTCGGCGGAGGAGCCGTGGGTGAAGCTGTCCGGCACCACCTGCCCCTGCGAGCGCTCCTGCAGCCGGTCGTCGCCGATCTGCTCGGCCGCGTTCAGCGCCTCGTCGATGTCGCCGGCCTCGATATAGCCGGCGGTCTGCGTGTCATGCGCCCAGATGCCCGCATAGCAGTCCGCCTGCAGCTCGACGCGCACCGACATGGCATTTGCTTCGCTCTCGCTGGCCGAGGCGCGCGCCTCGTTGAAGCGCGGCAGCACGCCGGTGAGGTTCTGCACGTGGTGGCCGACCTCGTGGGCGATCACATAGGCCTGCGCGAAGTCGCCCGGCGAGTTCAGCTGATCGCGGAGCTGACGGAAGAAGGCGACATCGAGATACACCTTCTGGTCATTCGGGCAGTAGAACGGGCCGCTGGCCGAGCTCGCCGTGCCGCAGGCCGAGCCAACGCGGTCACTGAAGAGGACGAGGCGCGGCGCCGTGTATGTTTCGCCGGCATCGGAAAAGCGCTTGGTCCAGACGTCCTCGGTGTCCGCCAGGACGGTGGCGACGAAGTTGTCGGTCTCGTCGGCGGTCTGGCCGACGCCCGGACCCTGCCGCTGCGCGGTCTGATAGCTGCCGCTGCCGCCATCGGCCATGCCGAGCAGCTGCAGCGGGTTGATGCCGAAGCCGAGCCAGAGCACCAGCGCCAGGATGATGAGGCCGATGCCGCCGCCACCGCCGGCGCGCACAGGGATGCGCAGGCCGCCGCCGCCCATGCCGCCGCCGAAGCCGCCGCCCCGCTGATCCTCGATGTTGCTGCTTTCCCTGCGGCCGCGCCACTGCATTCTTACATCCCTCCGGATTTGGTGGATGCCTAACGCAGACGAAGGCGTTTGGTGCCGCAGCAAGATGCGGG
Organism: Mangrovicella endophytica; assembly: GCF_002893625.1. Lineage (GTDB taxonomy): Bacteria > Pseudomonadota > Alphaproteobacteria > Rhizobiales > Rhizobiaceae > Mangrovicella > Mangrovicella endophytica. The sequence goes on from NZ_PKMZ01000004.1 coordinate 161,375, forward strand.
CTCGGTTGGTCTGCCTATGCACTATGCTACAATCGATCGCACGATGATCGTCTGGTGAATGGAGCCATGATGGCCGACAGCGCAAATCCTCAAGGAACATCGGACCGGATCATCTCCGACCCGGCCGTCTGCGGCGGCCGTCCTGTCATCCGCGGCACGCGCATGCGGGTTGCCGATATCCTCGATATGCTGGCCGATGGCGCCACACAGGAGGACATCCTCGGCGATTTTGACTACCTCACACAGGCGGACATCCGCGCCGCGCTGGCTTATGCGGCGAAGGAAGTCGGCCACCGCGTGATCAGAGCGGCCTGACATGCGCTTCCTGGTGGACGCCCAGTTGCCACCGGGACTCGCGACCTTCCTGGAAGAGCAAGGCCACCGTGCGGAGCATGTGGCGCGCATCGGACGCGGTGAGGCGCCAGACGCGGAAATTTACGCTTACGCCAGGTCGGTGCGTGCGGTCATCGTCACCAAGGATGCCGATTTCCTGTCGCTCGCGGCAGCCGACCCGCATCCGACGCCGATCGTCTGGGTCCGGATCGGCAATGCTACGAACGCCGTCCTCCGCCGCGCCTTCTCCTGCGCGCTTGAGGAGTTAACCGCAGCGATCGAAGCCAACGAGGCGGTGATCGAGATCAGATAACGCCGCTAAGCCTATGTCGCCTCACGCGGCTTTGGACAGACCCGCCCCGCCCGCCTCCGTCAGCAGGAACGCCTCGCCGCATGCCTTGGCGAGCGTTCGCACGCGCAGGATGTAGCTCTGGCGCTCGGTGACCGAGATGACGCCGCGGGCATCCAGCAGGTTGAAGACGTGGCTCGCCTTGATCGTCTGGTCATAGGCCGGGAAGACGCAGCGGTGGAGAGAGGTTCTGTCGCCGGGTGCCCCGGCATCCAGCAGCGCCCGGCACTCGGCCTCGGCGTCCTCGAAATGCTTCAGCAGCATGGCGGTGTTGGCGAATTCGAAGTTGTGGCGGGAATATTCCTGCTCGGCCTGCAGGAAGACGTCGCCATAGGTCACCTTCTCCGCGCCTTCGCGACCGTTGAAGTTGAGGTCGTAGACGTTGTCGACATTCTGGACATACATCGCCAGACGCTCCAACCCGTAGGTCAGTTCGCCGGCGACGGGCGCGCATTCGATGCCGCAGACCTGCTGGAAGTAGGTGAACTGCGACACTTCCATGCCGTCGCACCAGCATTCCCAGCCCAGCCCCCAGGCGCCGAGAGTCGGGCTTTCCCAGTCGTCCTCGACAAAGCGGATGTCGTGCAGCAGCGGATCGACGCCGATCGCCTTCAGCGAGCCGAGATAGAGCTCCTGCAGGTTCGACGGGTTCGGCTTCAGGATCACCTGGTACTGATAGTAGTGCTGCAAGCGGTTGGGGTTCTCGCCGTAGCGCCCGTCCTTCGGGCGGCGCGAGGGCTGCACATAGGCGGCGTTCCAGCCCTTCGGACCGAGCGCCCGCAGCGTCGTCGCGGGATGGAAGGTGCCCGCGCCGACCTCCATGTCGTAGGGCTGCAGCACAACGCAGCCGTAGTCGGCCCAGTAGCGATGCAGCGTCAGGATCAGCGCCTGGAAGGAACGGCGGGGATCCATGTGGGGGGCGATGTCGGACATGGGCGTCTCGTGTGGCCGTGGGCCGCCGTCATGCCGGCCGCCCGTTGCTCCCGCGAGTGCCACGGCGGGGCAAAGAGGGTCAAGCGGTGAGAGCATGCCGGGACATCGTCGGGATTTCGTGCCCGGCCCTGTGGCCTGACCCGCCGAGTCCGTACAGCCGTGGCATCCATCCACGCCGCACGCCACCATAATGTTGACTCAGACAACACCTGGGAGGATGTTGATTCAGTCAACAGAACCGGCCGCGAGATCGCCATGCCGCACGCCGCCACTTCGGACGTCGACGCCGTGCGCGCCTTCAACCGCCTCTACACGCAGCGGCTCGGCCTCTTGAACGCCCATCTCGATGGCAGCCCGTTCACGCTGAGCGAAGCCCGCATCCTCTACGAACTCGCCCATCGCGACGCGCCGACGGCGGCGGACGTCATGCGGGCGCTCGATCTCGACCGGGCGCAGCTCAGTCGCACCCTCAAGCGGTTCGCCGCTCGGCACTTGATCGAGACGGCGGAGCATCCGGGCGGCGGCCGCCGTCGGTCCATCGGGCTGACCGAAGCAGGCCGACAGGCTTTCGCGGCCCTCGTCGGGAAGACGAACAACGCCGTGGGCGACCTGCTGACGGCACTGCCGCCGGACAAGCGGAGGAGCCTCGTCGCCGCGGCAAGATCGATCACGCAGATCTTCGACGAGGGAGGGACGGCGGGACTGCTTCTGCGTGAGCCGAAGCCGGGCGATCTCGGCTGGATCACGCATCGCCAAGCCGTCCTGTACGCGGAGGAGCACGGCTGGAACGCCGACTACGAAGTGCTGGTTATACGGATCCTGGCCGACGTCACCCGGAGCTTCGATCCATCCTGCGAAGCCATATGGATCGCCGAGATCGACGGGCGTGTCGTCGGCTCGGTCTTTCTCGTGCGCAGCGACAGACCGGCAGTCGGCAAGCTTCGGCTGCTTTATGTCGAGCCGGACACCCGCGGCAAAGGCGTCGGCTCGGCGCTTGTGTCGGCCTGCATAGAGCGTGCACGCGCCATCGGCTACGAGGCACTGGAGCTTTGGACGAACAGCAACCTGACCGCGGCGAGACGGATCTACGAACGGGCCGGCTTCAGGCTGACGCGAGAAGAGCCGCATCACTCCTTCGGCAAGGATCTGGTGGGCCAGACCTGGTTGCTCGATCTGCGACTAGGCTGATGCGCCTGCTGTTCACGCGGCGACGGAGCTTGCCATGCGGCGCTCCTCAGGCGCTGACAGCAGACCGCTGAAGCGCCATCCCGCCCTCCGATGCGCCGTCGCGCCCGTCATAGGCACGCTGTGCCGAGAGGACGTCGCTCATCCTGGTCTCGGCCCAGTCGATCATCGACCGCAGCGAAGCGACGAGCTCCTGCCCCAACGGCGTGATGGAATAGGTGACGCTGACAGGAACACTCGGCTCCACATGCCGCAAGACGAGACCGTCGCGCTCCAGGGAGCGCAGGGTCTGGCTCAGCATCTTCTGCGATACGCCGTCGATCCGACGCTTTAGGCCGCTGAAGCGCATAGCGCCATCGCCGAGGATCATGAGGATGAGCACGCTCCATTTGTCGGCGATGCGATCGAGGATCTGCCGCGTCGGGCAATCAGCCGAGAAGGCGTTACCGCGCTGCGAGGCAGTTTCGCAGAGGTGACGAGGTGAGGTGAAGGTGCCGTCTTGCATTCCCAGTTCCTTTAATAGACTTGATCACTAACGGAAACCGAAGGAGAATGCACATGAAGGTCGCGGTTCTCGGCGCAAGCGGTCGCGCCGGATCGGAAATCGTCAAGGAGCTGTCGTCTCGCGGACATGAGGTCATCGCCATCGCGCGCAAGCCCGACGCGATCCCGGACGCGCCCCATGTCACGAAGGTCGCGGGCGATGCCTCCGACCCGGCAGCGCTCGCCGAGCTGATCCGCGGCGTCCCCGCTGTCATCAGCGCCCTCCACTTCGACATCCCGGCCGAGACGCTGCTCGTGGCGCTTCGGCAGGCCGGTGTCAGCCGCCTGCTCGTCACCGGCGGTGCGGCCAGCCTCGAGGTCGCGCCGGGCAAGCGCCTCTACGACACGCCGGAGTTTCCGGCGGAGTGGAAGGAGATCGCCGGCGCCGGCATCACCTTCCTGGAAGCCCTGCGGAAGGAAGAGGCGATCGACTGGACCTTCTTCTCGCCGGCCGCCTTCATCTTCGAGGGCCCGCGGCTCGGCGCGTTCCGCCTCGGGGGCGACCAGCTCGTCACCGACGAGAAGGGCGAAAGCCGCATCAGCTTCGCCGACTACGCCATCGCTATGGTCGATGAGTTAGAGCAGCGCCGCCACAGCCGCGCCCGCTTCACCGCGGCGTACTGAGGACGAGCGAAGGACGGCTCTGCCGGGCGGCGCGGCCGCCCCGCCTAGCAGGAGGCCGGCACGATGCGGCGCCGTTGCCGGCGCGCGTCAGCGCTTCGACATGACACGTCGGGGCTTCTGCGCCGCCGGTGACTTCAGCCTTGCAGCCCGGTACCGTGTGCAGGCGCGAACAGCGCCTTGCGGATCACCGCATGGACACCGAAATTGCCGTCCGCGACTTGCGTCACCGCGAAATCCACAGCCACGGACATAAGGCTCAGCGCCTCGTCCTCGGCGAGGCCGTAGGCGTCCATCAGGAAGCGGCGCGCCTGCCGGAAGGCGCTGCGCATGGCGAGATCGAGCGTCGAGCGGCTATAGACCTCCGACTGCGCAGCGCGGCCGAGCTCCTTCAGATAGTTGGTGTAGCTGAAGCCTTGCACGACGAAAGCGTCGTGTGTTTCGATCAGCGGCGCCGTCAGTCCGGCAAGCGCACCGCTGCCGGCCTCGCTCCGTTTGTGCAGACGCACGCGGATCGTCCCCGTCAGCGAGCATTCGAGCCCGGTCCCGTTGATCTCGCCGTCGCCTTGCGAGAAATGCCCGTCGCCGAGCGACAGAAGCGCGCCGGGAACCGCTACGGGCAGAAACAGGCGCGAGCCCTCGCTGGCCCGCCAGTTGTCGATGTTGCCGCCGAAGTAGCCGGGCGGGATGGTGTCGACGAGCTCGGATTCGCGCGGTGCGACGGCGACGAAGCCGAAATGCGGCCGTGCCGGGACCGAGACGCCCTTCAGGATGCCATCGACTGGCTGGACCGTTGCGGGATCGACGGGAATGCCGGGATAGTCGATCGTCTCGTGCCGGACGCCGAAGGGGTCGGTCTGCGGGGTCCAGACATAGGAGTAGAGAGGCCTTGCCTCGCGCGGGTCGCCGAGGTCGATCTCGTAGAGGGTGACCACCTCGCGCCGCCGCCCGCTCTCCAGCGGGTCGTGATACTGATAGCCCCACCAGGCCGAGACGTTGCTGGCAAAGGCCTTGCCGGCAAATGCGGGATTGCCGCACGGGCGCGGCGCGATATCGAGAAACTCCACCTCGAGCACGTCGCCGGGCTCGGCGCCCTCCACATGGATCGGCCCGGTGAGGATGTGAACCCCGAACCCCTCGCCGGCACCGCGCCCGAAGATCGAGGCGTTCATCGGGCCGGCGCCGCGCCGCTCGATCCGCTTGCCGTCCTTGCTCCAGGCGAACACGGCCTCCGCGGCAGGATCGCCCCTGATCAGCCGCTCCCAGTCGTCGCAGCCGTGCTGCGTCAGCGTTTCCACGCGAACGGCTTCGCCGGGCCCGATGCGCAGCACCGGCGGCAGGCTGCGGCTGAGAAATCCCCAATGCACGCTGGATGGCGAAATGGGCAGATGATGCATAGCCTGTGGCGGTTCGCTGGCGCGCGGCGGGATCGCGGCAGTGCGCAGCGGCGACGGCGGGTGCGGCAGGGATAGGGCACCGGCGGGCAACCCAGCCTGCCGCGCGACCGATCCGGCGGGCGTGCGTGCCGGCCGTCCGCGATTCAGGCGCACCGCGTCCTGCGCCCGCTCCTGCCGGCGCGCCTCGCGGGGCGACACACCGTACTGGGCGCTGAAAGCGCGCGAGAAATGCGCCTGGTCGCGAAAGCCCCAGCGCCAGGCGATCTCGGCGATGGCGTCGGCCGCATGCCGCGGATCGCAGAGATCGGTCCAACAGCGCTCGAGTCGCCGCCGCCGCAGATGGTCGGAAAAGGCTTCGCCGGCTTCCTCGAAGAGCCGCTGAAGATAGCGGACCGAGAGCCTCTCCTGGCGCGCGATGTCGGCAAGGGACAGGTCGGCGTCGCCGAGCCTTGCGCCGATAGCGGCGGTGACGCGGCGCATATGCGCGGTGCGCACGCTGCTCGCCGGCGCCTCGCCGCGGCGTCCCTCCGCCAGCAGTGCGCTGACGACCAGTTCCACCAGTGCATTCTCCATGCTGGCAAGATCGGCATCGTCCACGGCCTCGATATCGGGGCCGAGCATGCGCATCACCGGCCGCGCGGCCGCCGCGGCGCGGCTGGAGCCGAGCACGGTCGGCAACGCCACCGGCGCGCGGCCGAGACGCGATAACAGGCGCTGGCCGGGAAACAGCAGCAGCAGGATATCGAAGTCGGCTCGCCAGCCGATCGTCCAGTCTTCGGTCAGGTCGAGCACTACAAGATCGCTGTCGACGATCTCGGTACCGCGATCGCCGGTCTCGATGCGGCCGCGGCCGGAGAGTACGAGGACCAGGGCGAGCGTCGGCACGGTGCGGCCCGCAAGCGGCGCCAGCGTCTGGGCGCCAGCGCGGATGCGCGCCAGCCGCGCTCCCGATCCGGAGCGGCGGACCGCGACTTCGGCTGAGCCGAGGGAGGCTCCGACCGCCCGTGCAGTCAGCAGCGCACCCGCCAGCGCGTCGTTCCAGACGGCAGCGCGCGACGCCGCTGGGAAGGCGTCCAGAAGTGTGCGTGCCGCCCCCTGCTTCACTGCGCTTTGTCCCCACCTCATCACCGCCGACCGTACCGACCCGCACCGCAGTGACTTGCTTCCAGACGGCCAAAATTTTGCCTGGCCGTGTCAGCCGTTTCGGCGCCGCGGCGATCTCTCCGGCTGCAGCCGTTGCCGTGCCGACCTTAACGTATGTCATGGCGTTGCCAACGTCTTTTGCACGGTCTGTCATTGCTCATCGATTGAGCAGACACCCTGTTGCTGGTCCACCATCCCGTCCGTAGCCTCTTGCGGCGATATGCCAGCAAGGAGCCGCCGCATGTGCCAGGGCAACGACGTCAACTGTCCCGAATTCCGCCTCCACTACCGCATGTTCAAGGAAGAACTGAACGTCGAGCGGCGCAGCTTCCTGAAGTCGAGCTTCGCCGCCGGCGGCGGTGCCGCCGCATTGGCAGCCGGCGGCCTGTCGCTGGTCACGCCCGCGCTGGCACAGGCCTCTGCCGCCAAGCGGCCCGGCGCGCCGGCCTATCACTACCTGCCGGCCAATGCCGACACGGTGCATTGGGGCTATTTCTCAAAGAAGCTGAAGCCGCAGGTGGAGATCGATCCCGGCGACATCGTCACCATCGAGACGCTGACCCATCATGCCGGCGACGACCTCGAGCGCATGGTGACGGGCGATGAGGGCGCCGAGAGCGTCTTCCTGTGGACCAAGGACAAGAAGGGCGTCGACAGGCGCGGCGCCGGCCCGACCGATCCGAAGGTCTACAAGAAGGGCTCGGGCGAAGGCATGGGCGTGCACATCATGACGGGCCCTGTCTACGTGCGCGGCGCCGAACCCGGCGACATTCTGGAGGTGCGCATCCTCGACTGCGCACCCCGGCCGAGCGCCAATCCCGAGTTCAAGGGCAAGTCTTTCGGCTCCAACGCCGCGGCGAACTGGGGCTTCCACTACAACGACATGCTGGACGGCGCGAAGCGCGAGGTCGTCACCATCTACGAGGTCGACGCAACCGGCGGGCGCAGCTGGGCGCAGGCCGTCTATAATTTCAAATGGGTGCCGCAGGTCGATCCGTTCGGCGTCATGCACGAGACGATCGACTATCCCGGTGTTCCCGTCGATCACTCCAAGACGCAGCGCAACTACGATGCGCTGAAGGGCGTAAGGCTGCCGATCCGCCCGCATTTCGGCACGCTCGGTCTTGCGCCGGCAGAGGCGGACTATGTCGACACGGTCCCGCCGAGCTACACGGGCGGCAACATAGACAACTGGCGTATCGGCAAGGGCGCGGTGATGTACTACCCCGTTTCGGTGGAAGGCGCGCTTCTCTCCGTCGGCGATCCGCATGCTTCGCAGGGTGACAGCGAGCTCTGCGGCACGGCGATCGAGTGCTCGCTGACCGGCACATTCCAGCTGGTTCTGCACAAGAAGGCCGATCTGGCCGGCACGCCGCTGGAAGAACTCAACTATCCGATGCTGGAAACCAAGGACGAATGGCTCGTCCACGGCTTCTCCGTGTCGAACTACCTTGCCGAGCTCGGCGCCGACGCACAGTCGGAGATCTACAAGAAGTCGTCGGTGGATTCGGCGCTGCGCGACGCCTTCCGCAAGATGCGCCACTTCCTGATGACGACCAAGGGGCTGACCGAGGACGAGGCGATCTCGCTGATGTCGATCGGCGTCGACTTCGGCGTCACGCAGGTGGTCGACGGCAACTGGGGCTGCCATGCGATCGTGAAGAAGGACATCTTCGCCGCACGGGTCTGAGACGAGCGATCCGGGCGGCGTTCGCACCGCCCGGATCGCTGGAGGTCATGGCGCTCTAGAGGCGGCCGTCGAGGTAGCGGGTCAGCGTCTCGCGGCAGCCGACGCTCCACAGCGTTTCGAGCGCATGCGTGAATGCGGCGACATAGGCCGGATTCTCGGCCACGAGGCCGAAGATGTCGTCCATGGCGAGAAACGCCTTCGGATCGTCCTTGGCCGCCCGGGCGGCCGCCTGCAGCCGGTCCCAGTTGTCGTCGTTCGGCGCGATGGGCCGGCCGCTGTCGCTCTTACCGTAGCAGTAGCGGCACCAGAGCGCCGAGACGAGCGCCAGGCCGGTGACGGACTGCCCCGCCGCCAGCCGGTCCGCCGCCGACGGCAGGATGAACTTCGGCTGGCGGTTGGAGCCGTCGAGGCAGAGCCGCGAGACCGTGTCGCCGATCTTCGGGTTGGAGAAGCGCCGCTCGATCAGCGCGAAGTAGCTGGCGAGATCCGTGTCCGGCACCGGCGGCACCACGGGGATGATCTCCTCCTTCTCCACCTTGGCGAGGAAGGCGCGCACCAGTTCGTTCTCCATCGCCTCATGGACGAAGTGGATGTCCATCAGCGCCGCCGGATAGGCGATCGTCGCATGGCCGCCGTTGAGGATGCGGATCTTCATCAGCTCATAGGGCGCGACATCCTCCACGAAGGTCACGCCGACCTTCTCCAGCGCCGGTCGGCCGGAGGAGAAGCGATCCTCCATCACCCACTGCCGGAACTCCTCGCAGAAGACCGGCCATCCGTCGGAGACGCCGAAGTTCTGCTCCAGCAAGGCGCGCTCGCGATCGGAGGTCGCCGGCGTGATGCGGTCGACCATCGAGTTCGGGAAGGCGACGTTGGCGGCGATCCACTCGGCGAGCTCGGGATCGACCAGCGCGGCGAGGCCTCGCACGGCGTTCTCGGTCACGTGGCCGTTGCCCGGGATGTTGTCGCAGGACATCACGGTGAAGGGCGGCGTTCCGTCCGCGCGGCGGCGGCGCAGACCCGCAACGATGTAGCCGAAGACGGTGCGCGGCGTGTCGATCGCGCCGGCATCGCGGACGATGTCGGGATGATCCGGTGCGAAGCGCTGCGTCGCCGGATCGATGTAGTAGCCGCCCTCGGTGATGGTCAGCGAGACGATGCGGATAGCGGGATCGCTGAGGCGCGCGAGGATCGCGTCCGGATCGTTCGGCGAAAGGTAGTCGATCATCGCGGCGGTGACTCGCGCGCCCGTCTTGTCCGCCTCCTGCTCGACGACCGTGGTCAGCCAGTCCTGCTTCTCCAGCGTCTGCCGCATCGCTTCGTCGGAGGGGCGTACGCCGGCGCCCACAAGCGCCCAGTCATGGTCGCTGCCGGTGTTGAAGAGATCGTCCAGATAAACAGCCTGATGGGCGCGATGGAAATTGCCGACGCCGAAATGGACAATGCCGCCGGTGAGGCTGCTGGCGGCGTAACGCGGGCGCTCGATGGTGTCGGGGAGAGTGGAGAGAGTTTCGGCCGAGAGATGAACGGTCACGTCTTTCAAGTCCTCCGTCGGCGGCAGCGCCGATGCGCCGGTGTTCTGGTCGCAGGCGCGGTTCTTGGCAAGATACTCGCATCCGCATCGGTCCGCCCTTGGCGCAGGCGGATATCCGGTGTTCTCTAGACAATTGCCGAATGCCGCGTTTTGTCCATATGGCAGGGCTGGATCCGAATCGGAGACGCGGATCGTTCGCCGGCAAAAAAGCGGGTGCTTTGTCGGGACGGCATGGACTGCCATCCTGTCGTCACGGCTGCCGGCCGGCAGGAGCAGTAGAGAGGAAGTGCGTTGGGCGCCAAGAGTTTGCGTGTTGGAATCATTGGCGTCGGAAACTGCGCATCGTCCTTTGTCCAGGGGCTGAGCTACTACGGAGATACGCGCTCCAACGAACCCGTCCCCGGCCTGATGAACGTCGATGTCGGCGGCTACGGGATCGGCGACATCGTGATTTCATCGGCCTTCGACATCAATGCGGCCAAGGTCGGACGCGATGTCGGCGAGGCGATCGTGGCATCCCCTAACAATACGGTGAACTTCGCGACCGTGGCGCCGACCGGCGTCAAGGTCGAGCGGGGACCGACGCTCGACGGCCTCGGCAAATATGTGCGCGACGAGATCGAGGAGTCCGACGCGCCGGTCGCGGACGTCGCCAAAATCCTCTCCGACAGCCGTACCGACGTCCTCGTTTCCTACCTTCCGGTCGGCTCGCAGCAGGCGGCGGAATGGTATGCCGAGCGCGCGCTCGAAGCCGGCTGCGCTTTCGTCAACTGCATGCCCGTGTTCATCGCGTCGAAGCCGGAATGGCGCAAGCGGTTCGAGGAACGCGGCCTGCCGATCATCGGCGACGACATCAAGAGCCAGGTCGGCGCGACCATCGTCCACCGCGTCCTCGCCAACCTCTTCAAGGAACGCGGCGTGCGGCTCGACCGCACCTATCAGCTCAATTTCGGCGGCAATACCGACTTCCAGAACATGCTGGAGCGCGAGCGGCTGGAATCGAAGAAGATCTCCAAGACGCAGGCGGTGACGAGCCAGGTCGGCGTGCCGCTGGAGCCGGGCAACATCCATGTCGGCCCGAGCGACCACATTCCGTGGCTGACCGACCGCAAGTGGGCCTATATCCGGCTCGAAGGCACTACTTTCGGCGGACTGCCCCTGAACGCCGAGCTGAAGCTCGAAGTCTGGGACTCGCCGAATTCGGCCGGCGTCGTCATCGATGCCGTGCGTTGCGCCAAGCTCGCGCTCGACCGCGGCATCGCCGGCGCGCTGATCGGACCGTCCAGCTACTTCATGAAGTCGCCGCCCGAGCAATTCGACGACACGGAGGCGCGCGAGCGCACGCTGCGCTTCATGGCAGGGGAAGACGAGGACGGCGCGGCGCTTTGAGCGACACGATCGTCCGGCTGATCCGGCACGCGGCTCACGGGCAGCTTGGCCACATCCTGACGGGTCGCATGCCGGGCATCGGCCTTTCGAAAGAGGGTGAAGCACAAGCGCGCGCGCTAGGTCGACGGATGGCTCGGCTGCCGATCACGGCGGTGCGGGTGAGCCCGCAGCAGCGCACCCGCGAGACCGCGGCGATCGCCTTTCCGCAGCTGGCGGACCGGCTCGCCGAGGATAGCGATCTCGCCGAGATCGACTTCGGCGCCTGGTCGGGTCAGAGTTTTGCCGAGCTCGAGGATGACCCGGCCTGGCGCCACTGGAACGAGGCCCGGGGGGAAGCCTCGACGCCGGCTGGCGAGACGATGAGCGGCGTCGCTGCGCGGATGCAGGGCGCCATCGCGCGGCTGCGCGACGGCAGGGAACGGCAAGTGGCGCTGGTGTCGCATTGCGATACGATCAAGGCGGTTGTCTGCCGGACGCTGGGTCTGCCCTTCTCACAGCTGCACCGGTTCGATATTGCGCCCGCATCGGTGACAACGCTCGTCGTCGGCGATTGGGGAGCCAAGCTCCTCGCGCTGAACGAGGTGAGCGAAGCGCAGGACCACGAACATCCCCGCATGGGAGACGACGGAGACATGGCATGATCGAAGCCGCGATGATCTGGAACGAGCCGAACAACAAGTCCCATTGGGACCTGGAGATCGATCCGGATTGGACGCTGTTCGCCGACATGGCCAAGGCTGCAGGCGCGGCCATTCACGCCGTCAACCCGGACATCGTCCGGGTGCTCGGCGGCATGTCGCCGATCGATCCCGCCTTCGTGCGGCGGCTGCAGGAGCAGGACGTGCTCGCCCATGTCGATGCGATCGCGGTGCATGGCTTTCCGCTCGACTGGAATCTCTGGTCCATTCATGAATGGCCCCAGAAGCTGGAGGAGATCCGTGCCGTCACCCATCTGCCCATCTGGGTCAGCGAGGTCGGCATCTCCACCTTCGGCGCCGAGGAGGTGCAGGTCTGGGGCCTCGACAAGACGGCGGAGCTCCTCGTCGGCCGCGCGCCGCGCATCCACTGGTACAGCCTCTACGACCTGCCGCAGAGCTGGGGAGCCACCACCCGCCACCGCGAGGCGGAGGGCTCGTCCTACTACCGTCACTTCTATATGGGCCTCATCCGCGAGGATGGCACGCCGAAGCCCTCGCTCGAAGCCTTCGGTCGCCATACGCCTGATCTCGGCATCTGCCAGTGGTTCCACTACCGGGACCCGCGCCTCGACGAGGGCGTTGCCTGGCTGAAGCGGCTCGGCGTCAAGCATGTGCGCACCGGCCTCTCCTGGGCCGACAGCTTCCGGGAGGATGCGATCGGCTGGTTCGACCGCCAGATGGAGGCGCTCCAGGACTTCGACGTCACCGTCACCTTCTGCTTCACGCCGGAGCATCGCGGCCTCGCGCCGCATCACAGCAGTCCGCCACAGGTGAAGGAGGAATATGCCGACTTCTGCGCCTCGATGATCGAGCGCTACGCGCCGCGCCGGACCGTTGCGGCGGCCGAGCCGGAATCCGCCCTCCCCGTCGGCTGATCCGTCCGGCCCTGCCTCAGAGACCTTGCCGATGCCGAGCGCCAATCCGCTTCTGACCGCAATGGCGGCGCCGCCCGTCGCACTGGCCGCCCGCTGGCGGGCCGCTTACGACGGGCGCAACGGGCCCTTGGTTGACCTCAGCCAGGCGGTGCCCGGCCATGCGCCGGCCCCTGAATTGCTGGCGCGCTTTGCGGCGGAGGGCGCGACCGCGGCGGCGGCCCGCTACGGGCTCATCCTTGGCGATCCTGCCCTGCGGGACGCCTATGGAGCTGAGGTTGCCCGCCTCTACGGCGCAGGCATCACCGCCGCAAACGTCGCCATCACCGCCGGCTGCAACCAGGCCTTCTTTGCCGCCATCATCGCGGTGGCGCGTGCCGGCGACGCCGTCGTGCTGCCGACACCTTGGTACTTCAATCACAAGATGACGCTGGACATGCTCGGCATCGAGGCGCGGCCGCTGCCCCTCTCGGCTGAGACCGGCTTCATCCCGAGCGCGGATGCGCTGGAGCAGGTACTGGACGATCGCGTCAAAGCGGTGGTCCTCGTCACGCCGAACAATCCGACCGGCGCCATCTACCCACCCGAGACCATCGCGGCGATCCATGCGCTCTGTCGCCGCCGCGACCTCTGGCTGATCCTCGACGAGACGTATCGCGACTTCCTGCCGGCGGGCAATCCGCGGCCGCACGCGCTGTTTGCCGATGGCGGGTGGGGCGAGAATGTCGTCAGCCTCTACAGCTTCTCCAAGTCCTATGCGATTCCCGGGCATCGGCTCGGCGCCATGCTGGCGGGACCGTCGATGCTGCCGCAGATCGAGAAGGTCGTCGACAGCATGCAGATCTGCGCGCCGCGGCCCGCTCAGGCGACGATCGCGCCGGCGATCGAGAGCCTCGCCGAGTGGCGCGCGGGCATGGCCGGCGAAATTGCGGAGCGCGCGGAGGTCTTCCGGGAGGTGATGGCTACCCTGCCCGACTGGCGTCTGGAGCAGATCGGCGCCTATTTCGCCTTCATCCGCCATCCCTACGAAGGTCGCGACGCCCGCTCGGTCGCCGAGCACCTCGCCCGGGATCTCGGGATCATCACCCTGCCCGGCAGCTTCTTCGGCGAAGGGCAAGAACAGCACCTTCGCATTGCCTTTGCCAATGTGGATGTAGCGGCCATCGGCCGCTTCGGCGAACGGCTGGCTGCCGACGACTGGCCGGCGGCAGGGTAAATCCCTTTTGATGCGGGCGGCGGACGTATTGTACCGCCGGCCTCGGAACGCTCCGGACTTTGGAACGGTTACAAGCTGAAGGCCTGAGGGCCGCTGCTTCGATCGCATCCGAGAGGTTCGATGCCCGAGATGACTTTTGCCAGCGCTGCGCCGGACGAGATCCCGATCAGCCTTACCATCAACGGCCAGCTCCACAGGCTGGATGTCACGCCCTGGACGTCGCTGCTCGACCTTCTGCGCGAGACGCTGCATCTCACCGGCACCAAGAAGGGCTGCGACCACGGCCAGTGCGGCGCCTGCACCGTGCTCGTCGACGGCACGCGCATCAATTCCTGCCTTGCGCTTGCCGTGATGAAGGACGGGGCCGAAATCACCACGATCGAAGGCCTCGGCACGCCGGACAATCTCCACCCGCTGCAGGCCGCCTTCGTCGAGCACGACGCGTTCCAATGCGGCTACTGCACGCCCGGCCAGATCTGCTCGGCGGTTGGCATGATGAGCGAGGGACACGCCTCGACCCGCGCCGAGATCCGCGAGCTGATGAGCGGCAATCTGTGCCGCTGCGGGGCGTACACCAATATCGTCGACGCCATCGAGGACGTCATGCAGGATGGCCGCCCGGCGGTCCGGGAGGCCGCGGAATGACGCCCTTCGCCTATGTCCGCCCGACCAGCGTTGCGGAGGCCGTTGCTGCGGTCGGCAGCAGCGGCACCGCCCGCTTCATCGCCGGCGGCACCAATCTCGTCGACCTGATGCGCTACGACGTCGAGACGCCGCAGACGCTGGTCGACATCACCCGGCTTCCGCTGAAGACGATCGAGGATGCCGAAAACGGCGGCGTCGTGATCGGCGCGCTCGTCTCCAACGCGGACCTTGCCTATGACGAGCGCATCCAGCGGGATTATCCGCTGCTTTCGAGCGCGATCCTCGCGGGCGCCTCGGGACAGCTGCGCAACGCCGCGTCCACCGGCGGCAACCTCCTGCAGCGGACACGCTGCTACTACTTCTACGATGTAGCCACGCCCTGCAATAAGCGCGAGCCCGGCAGCGGCTGCCCGGCGATCGGCGGCGTCAACCGCATCCATGCCATCCTCGGCGCGAGCGAGCACTGCATCGCGACGCACCCGTCCGACATGTGCGTGGCGCTGGCGGCCCTGGAAGCCGTGGTCCATGTCACCGGACCGGAGGGCGAACGCCGCATTCCGTTTGCGGAGTTCCACCGGCTGCCCGGCGACCGGCCGCAGGACGACAACACGCTGAAGCATGGGGAGATGGTCACGGCGGTCGCGCTGCCGGCGCCGCGCTTCGGCGCGCACCACACCTATCTGAAACTGCGCGACCGCCTGTCCTATGCCTTTGCGCTCGTCTCGGTCGCCGCCGGCCTCGACATGGCGGACGGGCGCATCACGGATGCCCGGATCGCGCTGGGCGGCGTTGCCCACAAACCCTGGCGCGACGAGGCGGCCGAAGCCCTGTTGAAGGGCCAGGCTCCCTCACCGGCCATCTTTGCCGCCGCGGCCGATCACATCCTGCGCGACGCCAAGGGCCAGGGGGACAACAACTTCAAGATCGATCTCGCCCGCCGCGCGATCCAGCGCGCCCTCGAGCAGGCTGCCGCGGGAACGCCGCAGGTGCAGGCTGAGAAGCGCGTGAACTGACGGGAAGGCTGACCCTATGTCCAATACCGAAGCTTTTGTCGGCCGCCCGCAGAGCCGCGTCGACGGCCCGCTGAAGGTCAGCGGCACCGCGACCTACGTCGCCGAATTCGGCGCCGAGGATCTTCTTCATGCGGTCGTCGTGTCCGGTGCCATCGCCAAGGGCCGCATCACCTCGATCGATACTGCCGCAGCCCTCAAGGTGCCCGGCGTCATCGAGATCTTCACCCATGAGAACCGGCCGCGCACCGCCTGGTTCGACTACAAGTACCGCGACGAGGTCGCGCCTCCGGGCAGCCCGCTGCGACCACTCTACGACGCGTCGATCAGCTATAGCGGCCAGCCGGTCGCGCTCGTTGTCGCCGAGACGCTGCAGGTGGCGCAGTACGCCGCGTCGCTGGTGGAGGTCAGCTACGAGGCCGAGCCGGCCGTCGTCGATGTCGCGGAGGTGCTCGGCGAAGCCTACGTGCCGAAGCAGAAGCGCAGCGGCATCTCGCCTCCGCCGAAGCCTCGCGGCGACGCCGATGGCGCCTTCCTCGCGGCGCCGATCCGGCTGGAGCACGAGTACCGTGTCGCCGTCGAGCACCACAATCCGATGGAGATGCACGCCACCACGGTCGTCTGGGAAGGCGACGGCAAGCTCACCGTCCACGACAAGATCCAGGGTGCGCAGAACAGCCACGGCTACATCACCAGCGTCTTCGGCCTTTCTGCCGACGACGTGCGGGTCCACAGCCCCTATATCGGCGGCGCCTTTGGTTCGGGCCTCAGGCCGCAGTACCAGCTCTTCCTCGCGGTCATGGCGAGCCTGCAGCTGGAGCGCTCGGTGAAGCTGGTGCTCACCCGCGACCAGATGTTCACCTTCTCCTATCGGCCGGACGCCATCCAGCGCGTCGCGCTTGCCGCCGACAAAACCGGCCGCCTGCAGGCGGTGCGGCACGAGGCGGTGATGGGGACATCGCGGCACGAAGACTACCAGGAGGTCGTCGTCAACTGGTCGGGCCTGCTCTACAGCTGCGACAATGTCCGTCTCGACTACAAGCTGGCGCAGATCGATACCCATACGCCCGCCGACATGCGGGCGCCGGGTGCGACGCTCGGCGTCTATGCGCTGGAATCGGCGATGGACGAGCTCGCTTATGCCGCCGGCATCGACCCGATCGAACTCAGGCTGATCAACTTCGCCGACAAGGACGAGAACGAGAACAAGCCCTTCTCCTCCAAGGAGCTGCGTGCCTGCTACGCCCAGGGTGCCGATCGCATCGGCTGGAGCCGCCGCAATCCGGTGCCGCGCTCCATGCACGAGGGCCGCGAGCTGGTTGGCCTCGGCATGGCGACCGGCTGCTGGGAAGCGCAGATGCAGAAGACCAGCGCGCGTGCCGTGCTTACCGCCAATGGCCATCTGGAAGTCTCCAGCGCGACGGCTGACATCGGCACCGGCACCTATACGATCATGACGCAGATCGCCGCCGACGCGCTCGGCCTGCCGTTGGAGAGCGTCACCGCCGTCATCGGCGACTCCTCGCTTCCGACGGCGCCGGTCGAGGGCGGCTCCTGGGCTGCCGCCTCGACGGGAACGGCGGTGCGTGCCGCCTGCCACGCGCTCCGCCAGACGCTGCTCGACGCTGCCGCCGGCATCGACGGATCGCCGCTTGCCGGCGCCACCCTCGACCAGGTGACGTTTCAGAACGGCCGCATCGCCTTCATCGCCGATCCCGTGATGAGCGTGTCCATCGGCGAGGCCATGCAGGCGACCGGCAAGGAGCGCATCGAAGCAGAGGAAACCGCCAGCCCCGACATGAAGGCGATGGCGACCTATTCCTCCTACACGCATTCGGCGATCTTCGCCGAGGTGCGCGTCGACGAGGAGCTCGGCATCGTCCGGGTGACGCGCATCGTCAACGCGGTCGCTGCAGGCAAGATCCTCAACCCGAAGACAGCCCGGAGCCAGATTCTGGGCGGTGTCGTGATGGGCATCGGCATGGCGCTGCACGAGGAGTCGATCCCCGACAAGAACCTCGGTCGCTTCATGAACCACAACTTTGCCGAATATCACGTCCCCGCCCATGCTGACGTCGAGGACATCGACGTTATCTTTGTCGAGGAAGAGGACGACATGCTGAACCCGCTCGGCATCAAGGGGCTTGGCGAGATCGGCATCGTGGGGACGGCGGCGGCGATCGCCAATGCCATCCATCACGCGACGGGGCGGCGGGTGCGGCACCTGCCGATCACGCTCGACAAGCTCCTTTAGGTCAGATGGAGGCCGGCATGGCCGAGCAGATACCGCTATCAGACGACGCGAGCGCCCTTGATCCGGCGCTCGATGCGGCACGCGACGACCATACGCACGAGATCGCGCCGAACCTCGCCTACCGCCGCCTCGGCATCGTAAATGTCGTCTTCGTCGGTGTCCCCGGGGCACGTGACCGCGAATGGGTGCTGATCGACGCCGGCCTCCCCGGCACAAGGACCTTCATCACGAGCGCGGCGGCGCAGCGCTTCGACGGCGGCGCACGGCCGGCCGCGATCGTGATGACGCATGGTCACTTCGACCATGTCGGTGCGCTCGAGGATCTGGCGGAGGAATGGGACGTCCCTGTCTATGCCCACCGGCTGGAGCGCCCTTATCTCGACGGCAGCGCCTCCTATCCGCCGGGCGATCCGAGCGTCGGTGGCGGGCTGATGGCTGCGGTCGCGCGCTTCTATCCCCGTGGACCGGTCGATGTCGGAACCCGGCTGCGTGACCTGCCCGATGACGGCAGCATCCCTTGCATGCCCGGCTGGCGCTGGATCCATACGCCGGGCCACAGCGTCGGGCACGTGTCCTTCTTTCGCGACAGCGACCGGGCGCTGATCGCCGGCGATGCCTTCATCACCACCGAGCAGGAATCGGCCTATGCCGTCGCCGTGCAGAAGGCGGAGATGCACGGGCCGCCGGCCTACTACACGATCGAGTGGGACAAGGCGCGGGCATCGGTGGCAAAGCTCGCGGCGCTGGAACCATCCGTCGTCATCACCGGCCACGGCCAGGCGATGAAGGGACCGGAGATGCGGCGGGCGCTGACCCGACTCGCTGCCGATTTCGACACGATCGCCGTCCCGGCAACCGGCCGCTATCTGGCCGAACCAGCACGTGCGGAGGACGGCAGCGCCTATTGCGATCTGGGCTGAAGGGACGGCACGTCCCTCTCTCCCAGCCTTGACGCCCCTCGCCTGCGCATCGAAACGGACGCACGCCGTCCATCCGTTTCGATGCGCAGGCAGCTAACGGTTTCCGCTCTCCTCTAGAGGAACGCCCGCGGCAAACGCCCCGTTTGCCAACCACGACTGTCGTCCTTCCGCGACATCATTGACGCATGGCACGCGCCGACGTGCCTCTTCAGGGAGCCCTCCATGAAAGCACTGACCTGGCACGGCAAAGGCGACATGCGCTGCGAAAGCGTGGACGACCCGAAGATCGAGCATGAGCGTGACGCCATCATCAAGGTCACGGCCTGCGCGATCTGCGGCTCCGACCTGCATATCTATGACGGCGTCATTCCCACCATGGAGAGCGGCGACGTCATCGGCCACGAGGCCATGGGCGAGGTGGTCGAGGTCGGTTCCGGCGCCAAGGGCAAGCTGAAGGTCGGCGACCGGGTGGTGGTGCCCTTCACCATCTCATGCGGCGAGTGCTTCTTCTGCAAGCGCGGCTATTTCTCCGGCTGCGAGCGTTCCAATCCGAACCGCGAGATCGCCGCCAAGGCCTGGGGCAATTCGCCGGCCGGCCTGTTCGGCTACTCGCACATGCTCGGCGGCTATGCCGGCGGCCAGGCGGAATATCTGCGGGTGCCTTACGCCGATGTCGGGCCGATCAAGGTGCCGGACGGCCTGACGGACGAGCAGGTCCTGTTCCTCTCCGATATTTTCCCTACCGGCTACATGGGCGCCGATTTCTGCGAGATCAAAGGCGGCGAGACGATCGCCATCTGGGGCTGCGGGCCCGTGGGCCAGATGTCGATCCGCTCCGCCTTCCTTCTCGGGGCCGAGCGCGTGATCGCGATCGACACTGTGCCGGAGCGTCTCGCCATGGCGCGCGATGCCGGTGCGATCACCGTCGATTTCCACGAAGAGGATGTCTACGACCGCATCATGGAGCTGACGAACGGGCGGGGCGCTGATGCCACGATCGACGCCGTCGGCACCGAAGCGGACGGCACGGCGAGCTTCGATTCCGTCATCGACCGCGTGAAGATGGCGACCTTCATGGGCACCGACCGTCCACACGTGCTGCGCCAGGCGATCCACTGCACGCGCAACTTCGGCATCGTGTCGGTGATCGGCGTCTATGGCGGCTTCCTCGACAAGATCCCGTTCGGATCGGCGATCAACCGCGGCCTCACCTTTAAGATGGCCCAGACGCCGGTGCAGCGTTACCTGCCGCTTCTCCTGGATCGCGTCCAGAAGGGAGAGATCGACCCCTCCTTCGTCATCACCCACCGCGCGACGCTGGAAGAGGGCCCGGACCTCTACAAGACGTTCCGCGACAAGAAGGACGGCTGCATCAAGGTGGTGCTGCGCCCGTAAGGCGCGGCCTACTTTCGCAGCCCGACAGCACAGGAGATCGACATGTCCTCCACCACGCGTCCGCTCGCCGTCGTCACCGGCGCATCGACCGGTATCGGCTACGAACTCGCCCGCGAATGCGGCGAGAACGGCTTCGACCTCGTGATTGCCGCCGACGAGCCGGAGATCGAGGCCGCGGCGACAAGCCTGAAGGCGACCGGCGCCGACGTCGTCGCCGTTCAGGCCGACCTTTCGACCACCGCCGGTGTCGACGCCCTCTACGAGAGCGTGAAGAGCCTCGGCCGCCCGGTCGAGGCGCTGCTCGCCAATGCTGGACGCGGCCTCGGCCATGGCTTCCTCGATCAGGACTTCACCGAGGTCCACAAGATCGTCGACACCAACATCACCGGCACGATCTACCTCGTCCAGAAGATCGGCCGCGACATGCGTGCCCGCAACAAGGGCCGCATCCTCTTCACGGGGTCGATCGCGGGCTTCATTCCCGGCGCGTTTCAGGCCGTCTATAACGGTTCGAAAGCCTTCATCAACAGCTTCGGCTATGCGCTGCGCAACGAGCTGAAGGACACGGAGGTGACGGTCTCCATCCTGATGCCGGGCGCGACTGACACCCCCTTCTTCGAGCGCGCCGACATGGAGGATACCAGCGTCGGCACGGCCAAGAAGGACGATCCGGCGGGTGTTGCCAAGGACGGCTTTAAGGCGATGATGTCCGGCGAGGCCGAGGTCGTCAGCGGCGTGAAGAACAAGATCATAACGGCCGTCGCCAACGTCACGCCGTCGGAGATCCTGGCCGAGCAGCACCGCAAGATGTCGGAGCCTGGCTCGGGGAAAAGCTGAGGCGAGATCGCGTCGTGCCCGTCCTGACAGGAACGGGCACGGTTCAGCCTTGCGGCAAAGCGAGCTTGGCGATCCACCGTTCGGCCTAGCCACTTTGCAGACCTCGTTGCCTCTGTGCGGCAACTGTTGCAGCCCTGCGACAGGGCCCGGCAAACAGCCTGGCCGTCAAAATCTGACTCCCACACTCCACTTCTGTCGGATATTGCGACTGACGTGTTCGTGATGGAGTCCGCAATGTCCTCCCGCCTTTCCCGCCGCACGCGTCATCTGCTGCTGTCGTGCTCGCTGCTCTTGCCGGCACAGGCCTATGCGCAGGACATCGTGCTCGACACCGTCGTGGTCGAAGGCAATGGAAGCGGCGACGCCACGAGCGGCACGGGCAACAGCGCAACCGGACCCGTTGAAGGCTATACGGCAGAGACCACGACAACCGGCTCCAAGACCGCGACCCCGCTGATCGAGATCCCGCAGTCGATCTCCGTCGTTACGACGGATCAGTTAGAGGACCGCGGCGTCCAGAACCTCGGCGAGGCGCTGAACTATACGGCTGGCGTCATCAGCCAGCCCTTCGGCAACGACGTTCGCTACTTCGCGCCGATCATCCGCGGCTTCGACGCCACGAACAGCGTCTACCTCAACAACTTCCGCTTCATCCGCGACTTCGGCGCGCTCGCTTTCGAGCCTTTCGGCCAAGAGCGCATCGAAGTGATCAAGGGTCCTGCCTCGGTGCTCTACGGTCAGGGGGAGCCCGGCGGCCTCATCAACCTCATCCAGAAGCGCCCGACGGGCGAGACCTTCGGCGAGGCCGGCATCGAAGTCGGCAGCGACAACCGCTATGTCGCCAAGTTCGACTATGCGGGCGTTGCCAACGACGTCGTCTCCTATCGCCTCACCGGGCTTGGTCGCCTTGCCGACGGCGAGCAGGACTTCATCGAGGACAACCGCTTCTACATCGCACCGACCGTGACGATCGAGCCCGATGCGGACACGTCCTTCACGCTTCTGTCGAGCCTCCAGTACGACACCGGCACCTCGCAGATCGGCCTGCCGCTCCAGGGCACGATCAATGACAACCCGAACGGCTCGCTGCCGCCGAGCCGTTATCTTGGCGAGCCCGACTTCAACGACAATGAGAGCTGGATCGGCACGATCGGCTACGAGTTCCGCCATCGCTTCAACGAGACCTTCGAGGTCCGTCAGAACGTCCAGTATCTGAAGTTCGACGCCGACTCCAACAACCTGTACTTCTCGTTTCTCGATCCGGTCGACCTTCGCACCGGCTACCGCGGCGTGAACGTCCAGTCCGAGACCATCGACAGCCTCGGCATCGACAATCAGCTCGAAGCCAAGTTCGACACCGGCGCCATGCAGCACACGACGCTGGTGGGCCTCGACTACAAACTCAACAACCAGTGGCGCTCGTCGAACTTCTCCGGCTCGGTCGGGCCGATCGACGTGTTCGATCCGGTCTACGGCCAGCCGGTCACGGTCAATCCGGACGGCGCCAACATCACCGACGTCACGCAGGATCAGGTCGGCCTCTACCTGCAGGACCAGATCAAGTTCGATCGCCTGAACGTCTCGCTCGGCCTCAGGCAGGACTGGGCCGGCCTCGATGACAATGAGAGCGGCGACGAGGCGAACTACGACAAGCTCACCGGCCGTGCCGGCGCGCTCTACCTCTTCGACAATGGCTTCGCGCCCTTCGTCGGCTACTCCACCTCCTTCAGCCCGACCGCCGGCGTCAGCGATGTCACCGGCGAGCTCTTTGATCCGACCGAGGGCGAGCAGATCGAAGGCGGCTTCAAGTACCAGCCGCTCGGCTGGAACAGCTTCATCACCGCCAGCGTCTACGACCTGACCAAGACCAACGTCGTCAGCACCCAGGCCGTGCCGGACGGCGCCGGCGGCCTCGAGTCCGAGACGTCGCAGACCGGCGAAATCCGCTCGCGCGGCTTCGAGTTCGAGGCGACGGCGAACCTGTCGCAGGGCCTCAGCCTGATCGCCGCCTATACCTATACGGACGCCGAGATCACGGAAGGCGACGACACGATCGATGCCACGACGGGCCTCGTGACGGCGACCACCACCGGCAATCGGCCCGCCAACATCCCTGAGCATGCCGCGTCGCTCTGGCTGAACTACGAGCTGCAGTCCGAGATGCTGAAGGGCCTCTCCTTCGGTGGCGGCATGCGCTATATCGGCGAGCGCTACGGCAACAACGCCAACACGATCGACCTCTCCTCGGCGACGGTGTTCGATGCGGCGATCCGCTACGAGCGTGACAGCTTCGAGGCGAAGCTGAACGTCAACAACATCGCCGACAAGGAATACTTCGCCAGCTGCAACTTCGGCTGCTTCTACGGCGAAGGCCGGCAGGTCATCGGCAGCCTGACCTACAAGTGGTAGGGCGAAAGCAGCGCTCCATCCCGGCCAGCCAGTCCGTCGTCCGGCGGACTGAGCCCGGCAGGAGGCAAGCGTGATCACCAGCAGCGCATCGGGCCTAACCCGGCGCGCCTTCATCGCCGCCGGCGCGGGGCTCGCCCTCTCGCCGGCTTGCACTGTGCCGGCCGCGGCCGCATCCCAGCGCGTTGCCATTGTCGACTGGGCGCTTCTGGAAACCTGCCTTGCCCTCGAAGTCACGCCGCTGGCGGCCGTCGAGCTGGTGCTTTTCCGCAGGATCGCCGTGGAGCCTGCCGTACCGGACAGCGTCGTGGATCTCGGCCTGCGCGGCTCGATCAATCTCGAGCTGCTCAGCGGCTTGCGGCCGGATGTGATCTACGGCTCGTCCTTCAATCTCTGGGCAAACGACCTCCTGTCGCGCATCGCGCCCGTGCGCATGCTCAGCGTCTTCGAGCGCGGCGTGCGCCCCTACCGCAAGGCCGAGAGCGCCATGCGCACCATGGCGGCCGAACTCGGCGTGCCTGACCGTGCCGACGCCTATATCGCGGCCCTCGACTCCGAGCTTGCCGCGACGAAGGCACAGCTCGCCGCGCGGACCGACCGCCCCGTCCTGATCATCAATATCGGCGATCCCCGGCACTTCCGCGTCTTTGGCGAGGACTCCATGTTCGGCGAAGTCGCCGCCCGGCTCGGCTTCCGCAACGCCTGGGGAGCGCGGACAAGCTACAGTGCCACCGCACCGGTTGGCCTGGAGGCGCTCGCCAAGGTGCCGGAGGCGATCGTCCTCGTCATCGCGCCGATCCCGCCTGACGCCGCAGCGGCGCTGCCGCAAAGCGCGCTCTGGAACGCGATGCCGCCGGTGCGCGAGGGACGCGTGCACATGATCGAGCCCGTGAACCCCTTTGGCGGCCTGCCGGCGGCGCGCCGCTTTGCGCGGCTGTTCGCCGGCGCGATCGAAGCGGCGGCATGAGCGAACCTGCCACATCGGTTCGGCGGGCGGCCGTCACGCTCGCCGCCTTTGCGGCCGTCGCGCTCGCCCTCTTCGGCTACGGCGTCTGGTCATCCTGGCCGGCAAGCGGCGACGAGCTCGGCCGCATCGTCCTCATTGACAGCATCCTGCCGCGCGGTGCGGTGGCGCTCGTCACCGGCGCATCGCTGGGCCTTGCCGGCGCGCTGCTGCAGCGGGTGCTGCGCAACCCGATCGCCGATCCCTCGACGCTCGGCGTCGCCGCGGGCGCGCAGCTCGCCATGACGGCAGCGACCATTTACGCCCCGGCCCTGATGGCCTCGGCGCGCGAGCCGATCGCGTTTGCCGGCGGGCTGGCATCGCTGGCGCTGATCCTGGGTCTATCGTGGCGGCGCGGGCTGGAACCGGTGACGGTGGTGCTCTGCGGCATGCTGATCTCGCTGGTGGCCGCCTCGCTCAGCGCCACGATCATCCTCGCCAACGGCGAATACATGATGTCGCTGTTCATCTGGGGCGGCGGCTCGCTGGAACAGGGCGGCTGGCAGCCGACGGTGGCGCTGGCGCTGCGCGCTGGCCTCGCCACGGTTGCCGTGGCGATCGTCTATCGCCCGCTGGTGCTGCTCGGCTTCGACGATTCCTCCGCACGAGCGCTCGGCCTCGGCGTCACCGGAACGCGCCTCCTCGCCCTCGGCCTCGCTGTATTCCTCGCGACCAGCACCGCGGCCTATGTCGGCGTCATCGGCTTCATCGGGCTTGCCGCCCCCAATCTCGCCCGCATCGCCGGTGCGCGGCGTTTCGCAGCGGTGTTGCTGCTGTCGCCGCTGATCGGAGCGATCCTGCTGCTGCTCACCGACGGCCTCGTCCAGCTCGCCGCGATCGACGAGACCGAGATCGTGCCGACGGGTGCGGCGACCGCCCTTTTCGGCGGACCGCTGCTGCTCTGGCTGCTGCCGCGCCTGCGCCCATCGACGCCGCGCACAACTGCGGCCGAGGCATCGCCGCGGCGGCTTTCCAAGCCGGGGGCGATGTTGGCGCTGGTCGCCGCAGCCGCCGTCCTCCTCGGCATCGCCGCGCTCTTCGTCGGGCCCGGTGAGGGCGGCTGGACGATCGCGACCGGCCCGGTGCTGGAAGCCGTGGCGCCCTGGCGCTGGCCGCGCATCCTTTCGGCGGCCGCCTGCGGCGGCATGCTGGCGGCCGCCGGCTTCATCATGCAGCGCGTCAGCGGCAACCCGTTGGCGAGCCCGGAAGTCCTCGGCATCAGCGCCGGCTCCGGCGTCGGTCTGGCCGCCGTCCTCCTGTTCGTGCCGGAGGCCTCGCTGGCGGTCCAGACCGGATCGGCCGTGAGCGGCGCGCTGCTCGCCCTCCTCGTCGTGCTCGGCCTTGCCGCCAGCGGCCATTTCGGGCCGGAGCGGCTGCTGCTCGGCGGCATCGCGGTCGGCTCGCTCAGCGGCGCGCTGGTGACGACGGTGATCGCGCGCGGCGGCGCCGAGGGCACGCAGCTCCTCAACTGGCTGAGCGGCTCGACGCAACTGGTCGGGCCTGAGACAGCGCTTCTCTCCACCGCGCTGGCGGTCGCCCTGATCGCGCCGCTGCCGCTGTTTTCGCGCTGGTTCGCGGTGCTGCCGCTCGGCCCTGGTGTTTCTCGCGGCGTCGGTCTGTCGCCAAGCCTTGCGAATGGAGTGCTCGTGCTCCTCGCCGCGATCCTGACGGCGGTGGCGACGCTGACTGTCGGGCCGCTCTCCTTTGTCGGGCTGATGGCGCCGCATGCCGCACGCCTCACCGGCATCGCCCGCCCGGCCCCGCAGCTGCTCGCCACCGTGCTCATCGGCATGGCGCTGATGATCTTCGCCGACTGGATGGCGCGTGGCCTGACCTTCCCCTACCAGCTGCCGCTCGGCCTCTTCGCCTCGCTGGTGGGCGGTCCCTATCTCGTCTGGCTGCTCAACCGGGGCGCCGCGCGCCGGCCGGCCTGACGCCGGAAGCCTGACGCGGCTCCCGCACGAGGGGCGCCGCGGCGAACCTCCGGCTCAAGAGCTACTCGGCTGCCTCAGCCGGCATGTCGGCTGATGCGGCCGACGGCTTCGCGGGCACGTAGTTGAGGATCGGTCCGAGCCAGCGCTCGACCTCCGCAACCTCCATGCCCTTGCGGCGGGCATAGTCGCGGACCTGGTCCTCCTCCACCTTCGCGACGCCGAAGTAGTAGGACTCCGGGTGCGAGAAGTAGAGGCCGGAGACCGACGAGCCCGGCCACATGGCATAGCTCTCCGTCAGCTTCACGCCCGTCTCAGCCTCCGCGTCGAGCAGGCGGAAGAGCGTCGCCTTTTCCGTGTGGTCCGGCTGGGCGGGATAGCCGGGCGCCGGGCGGATGCCCTTGTAGGGCTCGCCGATCAGCTCCTCCGGCGCGAAGGCCTCGTCCGCCGCATAGCCCCAGAACTCGCGGCGGACGCGCTCGTGCATGCGCTCGGCGAAGGCCTCGGCGAACCGGTC
This sequence comes from Mangrovicella endophytica, assembly GCF_002893625.1. Taxonomy (GTDB): domain Bacteria; phylum Pseudomonadota; class Alphaproteobacteria; order Rhizobiales; family Rhizobiaceae; genus Mangrovicella; species Mangrovicella endophytica. The sequence goes on from NZ_PKMZ01000004.1 coordinate 188,196, forward strand.
GGCCAGCGCCTTCACCATGATCGAAGCGTAGTCGTCATTGGCCCGGGCGAAGCGCTCAGCGATCGCCTCCTCCTCGATCCCGGCGGTGACGACGAAGCCGCCGAGATAGTCCGGCTTGCCGCTCGTCTGCGGCGCCACGAAGTCGGCAAGCGCCACATTGGCGCGGTCGCCCCGCTTCGACAGCTGCTGGCGCAGCGTGAAGAAGGTGGCGAGCTCGGCCTGCCGGCCGTCGTCGGCAAAGAGGCGGACGTCGTCCTCAACGGCATTGGCCGGCCAGAAGCCGATCACCGCCTTCGGCCTGAACCACTTCTCTTCCACGATCTGCGCCAGCATCGCCTGCGCATCGGCAAACAACGAACGCGCCGCCTCTCCCTGTGCCTCGTCCTCCAGGATCGCGGGATAGCGGCCCTTCAGCTCCCAGGTCTGGAAGAAGGGCGTCCAGTCGATGTAGCGGGCGAGTTCGGCGAGGTTCCAGTCATCAAATGTCCGGGTGCCGAGGAAGCTCGGCCGCGGCGGCTGGTAGGCCGCCCAGTCGATGCGGTGGCGGTTCTCCCGCGCCTTGGCCAGCGGCAGGCGCTGCTTGTCGCGCTCGCTGCGCGCATGCGCATCTGCGACTTTGGCATATTCGGCGCGGATCGAGGCGGCATAGCCCTCGCGCTGCTCCGGCGACAGCAGGTTGGAGACGACGCCGACGGCGCGGCTCGCATCGGTGACATAGACCGCCTGCCCCGCCTCGTAGCGTGGCGCGATCTTCACCGCCGTGTGGACGCGGCTGGTGGTGGCGCCGCCGATCAGAAGCGGCACGGTAAAGCCGGTCCGCTCCATCTCGGACGCCACATGCACCATCTCGTCCAGTGACGGCGTGATGAGACCGGAGAGGCCGATGATGTCGACATTCTCCGCCCGCGCCGTCTCGAGGATCTTTGCGGCCGGCACCATGACGCCGAGGTCGATCACCTCATAATTGTTGCAGGCCAGCACGACGCCGACGATGTTCTTGCCGATGTCGTGGACATCGCCCTTCACCGTCGCCATCAGGATCTTGCCGGCCGACTGCCGCCCGCTTGCGCCGCTCGCCGCCTTCTCCGCCTCCATGAAGGGCAGGAGATGGGCCACCGCCTGCTTCATCACGCGGGCCGACTTCACCACCTGCGGCAGGAACATCTTGCCGGCGCCGAACAGGTCGCCGACGACGTTCATGCCGTCCATCAGCGGGCCTTCGATCACGTGCAGCGGGCGCTCGGCGGCAAGCCGTGCCTCCTCGGTGTCGGCGTCGATGAACTCGGTGATGCCGTTGACGAGCGCATGGGACAGCCGCTTCTCGACCGGCCATTCGCGCCAGGCGAGGTCCTTGGCCTTCGCCTCGCGTCCGCCGGTGCCCCTGAAGCGCTCGGCGATCTCCAGCAGCCGCTCCGTGGCCGTGCCACCGCCCTTCGGCTGGCGGTTGAGCACCACATCCTCGCAGGCCTCGCGCAGTGCCGGCTCGATCGTGTCGTAGACGGCCAGCTGGCCGGCATTGACGATGCCCATGTCCATGCCAGCCGCAATGGCGTGGTAGAGGAAGACGGCATGCATCGCCTCGCGGACAGGCTCGTTGCCGCGGAAGGAGAAGGAGAGGTTGGAGACGCCGCCGGAGACATGGACGTGCGGGAGCGTGCGGACGATCTCGCGCGTCGCCTCGATGAAGTCGACGCCGTAATTGTCGTGCTCCTCGATGCCGGTCGCCACCGCGAAGATGTTGGGATCGAAGACGATGTCCTCCGGCGGGAAGCCCGCCTTCTCCGTCAGGAGCTTGTAGGCCCGCGTGCAGATCTCGACCTTGCGCGCCTGCGTATCCGCCTGCCCCGTCTCGTCGAAGGCCATGACGACGACCGCGGCGCCATAGGCGCGCACCAGCCGCGCCTGGCGCAGGAAGGCCTCCTCGCCCTCCTTCATCGAGATGGAGTTCACCAGCGGCTTGCCCTGGACGCATTTCAGCCCGGCCTCGATCACCTCCCACTTGGAGCTGTCGATCATGATCGGCACCTTGGCGATGTCCGGCTCGGCGGCGATGAGGTTGAGATACTCGACCATCGCCTTGCCGGAATCGATCAGGCCCTCGTCCATGTTGACGTCGATGACCTGGGCGCCGTTCGCGACCTGGTCGCGCGCCACGTCGAGCGCAGCCGCGTAGTCGCCGGCGGTGATCAGCTTCCTGAACTTCGCCGAGCCCATGACATTGGTGCGCTCGCCGACATTGACGAAGGGGATCTCGGCGGTGAGCGTGAAGGGCTCGAGGCCGGAGAGGCGCATCTGCGGGGCGATCGCCGGGACGGTGCGTGGGCGGTGGCGCGCCATCGCCTGCGCAATCGCCCTGATATGCGCCGGCGTCGACCCGCAGCAGCCGCCGACGACATTGAGAAGGCCGTCCCGCGCAAAGCCTTCCAGCTGGGCGGCCATCGCCTCGGGGCTCTCGTCATACTGGCCGAACTCGTTCGGCAGGCCGGCATTGGGATAGGCACAGACGAAGGTGTCGGCGACACCGGCGATTTCCGCCAGGTGGTCGCGCATGGCGGCCGCCCCGAGGGCGCAGTTGAGGCCGATGGTGAACGGGGCGGCGTGACGCACGGAGTGCCAGAAGGCCGTCGGCGTCTGGCCGGACAGGGTGCGGCCGGAGAGATCGGTGATCGTGCCGGAGATCATCACGGGCAGCTCGACGCCCTTCTCGTCGAAGATCTCGCGCGTCGCGAAGATCGCCGCCTTGGCGTTCAGCGTGTCGAAGATCGTCTCGATCAGGATGATGTCGGCGCCGCCATCGATCAGCCCACGCAGCTGCTCGCCATAGGCGAGCCGCAGATCGTCGAAACTCACGGCGCGGTAGCCGGGATTGTTGACGTCCGGCGAGATCGAGGCGGTCCGGTTGGTGGGTCCGAGCGCGCCGGCAACGAAGCGGCGGCGCCCATCGGCCTGCTCGGCCCGGATGGCGGCGCGGCGGGCGAGCCGCGCGCCGTCCCGGTTCAGCGCATAGACCTCCTCCTCCATGCCGTAATCGGCCTGGGCGATGGAGGTGGAGGAGAAGGTGTTGGTCTCCAGGATGTCGGCGCCGGCCATGGCATAGGCGAAGTGGATGTCTTCTATGGCCTGCGGCTGAGTCAGCGTCAGGAGGTCGTTGTTGCCCTGGAGATGGCAGGCGCAGCCGGCGAAGCGCTCGCCCCGGAAATGCTCCTCGACGAAGCCCAACCCCTGGATCTCCGTGCCCATCGCACCGTCGAGGATCAGGATGCGCTCACGTGCCGCTGCGGCAAGATCGGCTGCCGCCGTCGCTTGGCGGGAGGGGGTGAGATCGGCTCCGAAGAGCGCGTCGGTTTGTGACGTCATGGATGCATGCCTCTTGCTCACGCCGTCGCGCCGGCATGACATAAAGACATCCTTATATCATCATAGCCGCCAGAACCAGTCCGAGGAGTGATGGAGGAATGGGCGTCATTCAGCCCGGAGGATCGCTCCTCCAAGGCATGTAGGACTTACCCGCGAGTGGATGACCTTCCGTAAATTGCAGCAGCTGAAAGCACCGTATCTTCAAGCGCTTGTGGCATCTTCTCCTGGCTCAGGGAAAATGAGGGGAAACGTGATGCACACGATCGAAGAACACACCGAACTCTCCATCAAGAGCTACCTGCGGATGGAGGAGCGTTCCTTCTACAGCCGCGCCCATGCCGACTGGGTCGTCGGCCTGTGGGCGGCAGGCCAGCTCGGCCATGCCGACGAAGCGGCTCGCGACTATGCCACCAGGATCGTCGATGCCGGCGTGCGCTCGGTCGGCGGGCGCGGTGGTTTCGACCTGATCGCCGCCGATCTCCGCCTCGCCGTCGAGGGTCTCGAAGGTCTGCGAGCCCGCTACGAAGTGGCGATGAACGACAACATCGTCGGCCGCGCCTGAAACGCACGGAGCAGCCCGTTGAACCGATGTCCGGCCAGCAATCGCGCTGCCGGACGGCGGGCGATGCCCTGCCGCCCAGGCTCCCGATCACCCGCCCGATAAGTCGTTCGTCGAGCGGCTTTCAGATTTCCACCTCGATCCGCCCGACCGGGCGCGAGCAGCAGGCGAGGATAAAGCCCTCCTCGACCTCCTCGTCGAGGATGCCGCCATTGTGGCTCATCTGGACCTCGCCGGAGAGTTTGCGGGTCTTGCAGGTACCGCAAACGCCGAACTGACAGCCGCTCGGAATGTTGAGGCCGGCGGTACGGGCGATCTGCAGCACCGTATCGGCGGAGGTGCACTCGGCCGTGATGCCGGACCGGGTGAAGACGATCTCCGCTGCGGTTTCGGCGGCATCCGCACCGAAGCCGTCTACGATGATCGGTGCCGCTTCCGCCTCCGTCGAGGGGTGGAAGCTCTCCTCGTGGTAGCGGGCCATGTCGCAGCCGGCGGCCGCCAGCATCTCGCGCACGTTGCGCATGAATGGCTCGGGGCCGCAGCAGAAGATCTCGCGGCTTCGGTAATCCGGCACCGCCAGCTCCAGCATCAGCGCATTGATGCGTCCGCGGAAGCCCGGCCAGACCTCGTACGGGTCCGATTCCTCCACGATCCAGGCGAGCTTGATGTTGGGATCGCGCGTCGCCATCCGCTCCAGCTCGGCGCGAAAGATGATCTCGGACGGCCGGCGCGCGCAGTTGATGAAGCTGATGTCGGTGTGGCGAGCATAGTCGTAGAGCCAGCGCGTCATCGACATCATCGGGGTGATGCCCGACCCGGCCGAGATGAACAGGTATTTCTCGGCGGGATGATTGTGGAATGAGAAGGTGCCGGACGGGCCAAAGGCCTTCAGCCGGTCGCCGACCTTCAGATTGTCCAGCATCCAGCGGGTGGCGACGCTGTCGCGCTGCGCCTTCACCGTCACCGCGATCGACAAAGGTCGCGACGGGCTGGAGGACAGCGTGTAGGTCCGCAGCGCCGGCACCGGCCCGACCGGCAGCTCCAGCGTGACGAACTGGCCCGGCGTGTAGCGGAACCAGCTCGGTTCGGTCGACTGGAAGGAGAAGGTCTTGCAGTCCTGCGTCTCCGGAAGGACCGCGACGCATTCCAGCACCTGCACCTTGTCGTTCCAGGGCAGCATCTGGTCGAGATGCTTGTAGCTCGGCATCATCGTCATGGCCGTCATCCGCCCGGTCAGGCGACGCGTACGAGCGGCACGCCTGACGTGGCGACGCGCGGCTGCATGAAGCTGCAATACCAGTCGACGAACTGGATGACGCCGCCCTCGTGCAGTTCCGAATAGGGTCCGGGCTCGTAGGCCGGCGAGAGGATGCCGCGCTGGTTCTCCTCGACGATCTGCCGGTCCTGGTCGTTGGTGGCGATCCAGACCCGCGTCAGCTCGTCCAGATCGTAGTCGACGCCCTCGACGGCATCCTTGTTGACCAGCCATTTGGTGGTCACCGCGGTCTCTGTGGCGCTGATCGGCATCACCCGGAACGAGACCGCGTGGTCGCCGAGCACGTGGTTCCAGGTCGAGGGATAGTGGAACAGCATCATCGAGCCGATCTGGGGCGTGGTGACGTCGTCCGACAGCGGCCGGCTCACCGCGCTCCTGCCGCTCAGTGTGTAGCTCACGGCATCGCGCAGCAGCGGCATGCGGGCGGCGCGGTACTGGCCATCGTCGGAGATGCGGAAGCGGCTCGGCAGGCCGGCGGCTTCGCAGCGGTTCCAGTGGCCGGCGATCTCCGGATCCTTCTCGGCCGCGTCGATCCCGGTCACCGTCGGCTTTTCCGGGAAGGTGCGGCAGAGCTCCGGATGGCTGCCGGCGCAGTGGTAGCACTCCCGGTTGTTCTCCCAGACGAGCTTCCAGTTGCCCTTCTCGATGATGGTCGTCTCGTGGGCGATTTTGGCGTCCTGCAGCCGGTGCGGCAGCAGGTAGGGGGCGACCATCGCCCGCAACGGAGCAAGGTCCGGCGCCTCGTCGGCGACGCAGATGAAGACGAAGCCGCCGATGCTTTCGCAATGCACCGGCTTCAGGCCGAAGCGTGCGGGATCGAAGCTCGGCCCCATGTCGCGGGCATAGAGCAGCCGGCCATCCAGCTCGTAGGTCCACTGGTGATAGGGGCAGACGAGCTTTGCGGTCGTGCCGCGTTCGGCCGAGCAGAGGCGCGAGCCGCGATGGCGGCAGGAATTGTGGAAGGCGCGGATCTCGCCCTTGGCGTCGCGCACGATGATCACGGGGTAGTCGCCGACCTGCAGGGTGATGTAGCTGCCGGTCTTCTTCAGCTCGCAGTCATGGCCGGCGAACAGCCATTCGCGGTAGTAGATCAGCTCGAGATCGACCCTGTAGAAGTCGGGATCCACATAGAAGCTGCGGTCCAGGCTGTAGCCGCGCCTGCGCAGCAGCAGCTTGCGGAGCATTTCACCACGTACGTCCATGCCGTGCCTCATCCTATGGGCAGTCGCCAGGAGCGTCGACGGTGAGGCACGTATCCGGCCCGCGGCGGCGGCTCGTCGCCGCATGCGCCACGCGATCGGACCGATCGCCCACCGCGATCGCCCAGAGTTGCCGGAGGCTGGTTTCCGGGCTCGGAAGTTGCTCCTCAGCAGACGCGGCGCCTTCTCGGACGGGTCCGTCCAATGGCGTAGAGCCGCGTCTCACCTTCCTTCACCGTTGCGGGGGCAGCGCCGGGTTCACACCGGCTTCCCAATTCTCCGCGACATCCAGGGACGCCGCGGCACCTCAAGCATTGCGACTAGAGCACTGCCCGCAGCTTGAAGGAATTCCAGAAACGACATGGCGGCGGCGTTGACGGACACGATGCTCCGCTGCAAACGGCAACGCCGCGGCCTCCTTCCGGAATGCCGCGGCGTCGATGCACGTTTCATGAGAGCGCTTCAAGGCGCTCCAGATTGATCAGCCGAACAGTTCCAGCTCGCCATCCGACTCAGGGCCGCGCACGGCGGTCTCCTCGGTGGAAAGGCGGTTCTTCAGTTCGGACAGCTTGAGCGCCGACAGGGCGGCGGTGGCGTCGATGCGGCAGTCGGCCGGCACTTCCACCGACAGGGCGTCGAGATAGCCTGCAAGATTCGACAGCGCCTGGCAGAGGAAGTCGATCTTCTGCGCGGCGCGAACGAAGCCAGCATCGATCGCCGTCTCCGGCCATTCGATGTCGATCGTCAGGTCGTGCAGCTCCTCGGTGCTGCGCGACAGCTCGTCGAGCTCGCTCGACACTCGGCTCATCAGGCCCGACAGCGGATGGTGGCTCATGGACGAGGCCTCACGGGATGCGGCATGTGACGACCGGCCGCGGCCGGATCATCCTTGGATCGGCATGACGTGGAACGCCGGCTGAACCGCCGGCATACCGGATCAGAAGAGTTCGAGATCGCCGACGGACTGGCGCGCTGGCGGTGCCACCGGCACGATCTTCGGCGTCTCGGCGCGATCCATCAGGATCTGCCGGGCGCGTCCGGAATGTGGCCAGAACTCAATGCGCCGGCCGCGATCGCCGCCAAGGCTGCCGCCGACGTGAGCGATGCCTTCCATCTCCAGGAAGCGCTTGGCGAAGGCGATGTTCTGCGACCCGATGTCCCGCAGACCTTCCATGGTCGAGGCGCCGCCGAAGAGCTTGGCCTCCAGGCAATGCCGCCGCGCACCCTTCTTCAGGAGGCCGTTGATCAGCATTTCCATGAGGTAGAGGCCGAAGCTCTCCGCCCTGCCCTGGCTGTCGTCAAAGCCCGGCAGCAAGAAGTGATTCATGCCGCCGACGCCTGCCCCGGGATCGCGCATGCAGGCGGCGACGCAGGAGCCGAGCAGGGTCGTGATGACGACGTTCTCGCCGCTCTCGACCTTGTACTCGCCCTGGATCAGATTGACGCGTCTCGTGCCTGCCGGATACGCCATTACTGCAGCCTGCCGACCACGGCCTCGATCGTCTTCTGCAGCACCGGGACGGTGATCGGCTTGACGAGGAAGTTGTTGACGCCGAATTGCGCCGCCTTCTGCACCAGCTCGCGGTCGCCGCGGCCGGTCAGGATGATGAAGGGCGTCTTCTTGATCGGCGCGTAGGAGCGCACCGCCTTCAGAAGCTGGATGCCGTCGAGCTTCGGCATGTTGAAGTCGGAGATGATGATGTGGCACGGCGACGTCATCATCGCCTTCAGCGCCTCCTCGCCGTCGACGGCAAAGATCACCTGGGTGATGCCGATCTGCTCGAGCGCGTCGCGGATCAGCATGCGGCTGGTCCGCTGATCGTCGACGATCATAACCTTCAGATGCTGCTTGAAAGACGACATTCGCTGGTTCCTTCCACAATCACCGTCGTTGCCGGCGGCTGCGCTACGACCGTAGTCGAAGCGGCATCACCCCGTTCTGCGCCCTGCACCGCTGTCCGCCTCGCCCGATGCCCGCCTCAGCGGCGGCACCGGCATTCCGACGATCATCCAGGTGCATCGAGCGCCTAAGTTCCTGCCTCTATTTGCCGCCAGAAAGGTTAAATAAGAGCGGCTATTGATCTGCATTTTCCGCAGTCTGCGGCATTTCATTCGGCCCTCGCACGGACTTGATGTCAGCACTTGCTAAGGCGTACTTTCCACTGGCGACCAAGCGTTTTTGGCTTTGGCCGGCCACTGCTCGGGACCTCCGAAGAGGCCGTCGATCATCGCATTGTCGCCTGCCGGATTTCTTAACGGCGGGCGTGGCGCTTCGCCTCAGCCGAACGTCTCGCGAGCGATCCGGCCGAGCGGCACCCGTTTCTGGGCGGCGCCGATTTCGTAGGCGACCCGCGGCATGCCGTAGACGAGCGAGGTCGCTTCGTCCTGAGCGATCGTTCGGGCGCCGCGCTCGCGCATCTCCAGCATGCCGTCGGCGCCGTCGCGGCCCATGCCGGTCAGGATGATCGCCGTTGTCGAGCCGTTGAAGTTGCGTGCGATGGAGCGGAACAGGACGTCGACCGACGGGCGGTGACCCTGCACGGTGTCCTCGTCGTTCAGGGAACAGCGAAGGCCGCCCGTCGTCTTCAGCGTCATGTGCTTGCCGCCGGGGGCGACATAGATGTGGCCGGGCAACACGGATTCGCCGGCGCGTGCCATGGTGACCTTGGCGCGGCAGATCCGGTCGAGCCGGGCGGAGAAGGACTCCGAGAATGCCGCCGGCAGATGCTGCACGATCATCGTCGGCGGGCAATCCTCCGGGAAGTCGGCGAGGAGCTTCATCAGCGCCTCGACGCCACCGGTGGACGAGCCGATGCCGATCAGATCCGGCCAACCGGCATGGCGCGCCGCGGGAGCCACAGGGTCGGTCCCAGTCGACGGCCGCGTCATCCGCTGGCCGCCGATCTGGCCCTTGGCCTTGGCGGCCTCCTTGATCAGCGCCGGCAGGTGGCCGAACGTGTCGCCCTGTGCCGAATTCGGCTTGGCGATGCAGTCGAAGGCGCCGATCTCCAGCGCTTCCAGCGTCGCGGTCGCACCCGGTGCGGTCAGGTTCGAGACCATGATCACCGGCGTCGGACGCAGGCGCATGATCTTGTCGAGGAATTCCAGGCCGTTCATGTTCGGCATCTCGACGTCGAGCGTGACGACGTCGGGATCGAGTTGTTTGATCTTCTCGCGCGCGTCGAGCGGATTGGCCGCCTCGCCGACCACGGCGATCTCGGGATCGGCCGCCAGGGAGTGCTTCAGGAGCGCGCGCATGGTGGCGGAATCGTCCACCACGAGAACTCTGACCGGCGTCATCGGACCGTCCCCGCTAGGCGGCGATACGCCGTGGTGCCCTCATAGGAGAGGAACTCGGAGGCAGGCCCGGACATGCGCTCGGAATGGCCGATATAGAGCCAACCATCGGGCTGCAGGTAACGGCAGAAGCGATACCAGATCTTCTCGCGCGTCGGCTGATCGAAGTAGATCGTCACGTTGCGGCAGAACAGCGCCTGGAAGGTGCCCTTCATCGGCCAGTCGCCGATGAGGTTCAGCTCGCGGAAGGAGACGAGGTCGCGCATCGCATCGACCACCTCGAAGCCGTTGCCCGAGGGCTGGAACCAACGCCGGCGCAGGTCCTTCGAAACGGCTTCCAGCGTCTGCTCGTCATAGACGCCGCGGCGGCCGAAGGCGACGACGTTCGGGTCGATGTCGGAGGCGAGAATCTTGATGTCGTAATCCGCCGCATCGGGCATCAGCGACAGGAGCGTCATCGCGATCGAATAGGGCTCGTGGCCGTTGGAGCAGCCGGCCGACCAGATGCGCACCTTGCCGCCCTGCTTGGCCTTGGCGAGGAGCGGCGGCAGCAGGTGGTTCTTGAGATGCTCGAAGTGGTGCGGCTCGCGGAAGAAGTGCGTGACGTTGGTCGTCAGAGCGGCCAGCATCGTCATGCGCTCCCCAGCCCCGGAGGCACCGGCGATATAGGCGCAGTAATCCTTGAAGCTCTCCATCCCAAGTGCCCGAAGGCGCTTGGCCAGACGCGAATAGACCAGGGTCGTCTTGGACGACGACAGCAGAATCCCGGAGTCCTCGTAGAGGATCTTGGCGATGGTCGTGAAGTCCGCATCGGTCATCGGGAACTCGCCCGACGATGCCCGCTCCGCGGACTCAAGCTTCAGGTTAGACATGGCACATCCCGGCCCGATATGGGCTCGTTCGCAAGGATTGCAGCCGCGCCCCGGGGTGCCGTCGCCTGGTGAGGCGACGGTCGGGCATGGCTAAGGACAGGCTCGTCCTAGAACTCGCGGCCTAATCAGGCCGCAAGCTCCATCTGCGGCAGCACGTTGTCGACCGCGATCAGCGAGATCATCCGGCCCTCGACGGCCATGACGCCGCGGACGAAGGCACGGGCGAGCTCGGAGGCAAGCTCCGGCGTCGGCTGCAGCAGGTCGTCGGTCACCGTCAGGATGTCGGAGACCGCATCGACCAGGAGGCCGACCAGCTGCTGGTTGACCCGCACAACGATGATCACCGAGCGCGCTGTCGGGATCGTCGCGCCGAAACCGAGACGGGCCGCGAGGTCAACGATCGGCAGCACCGTGCCGCGCAGGTTGATCACGCCGCGGACATAGTCCGGCGAGTGCGGCAGCGGGGTGGCGGCCGCAAAGCCGCGGATCTCCCGCACCGAGATGATGTCTACGCAGAACTCCTGCTCGCCGATGCGGAAGGCGATGAGCTCACGTGCGCCGGCGCTCTCATTGTCGTTCATCTGTGTCACCTTTCACTCCGCCGCCTGAAGGCCGCTGCTGAAGTAGTTCTGTTCGAAACGTGAGGTCGCGGCGACCACGTCGACATCGATGATCAGCGCGACACGGCCATCGCCGAGGATCGTCGCCGCGGCGACGCCGGGCACGCGGCCGTAGTTGGCCTCGAGGCTCTTGATCACGACCTGCCGCTGGCCCTGGATGCCGTCGACGAGCAGTGCCGAGCGGGCACCGTTCTCGGCCTCGACCAGGATCGCAACGCCGGACAGGGCATCGGTCGGTTCCTCACGGTAGCCGAGCTGGCGAGCCACATCGACGAGCGGCATGAAGTTGCCGCGCACCTCGATCAGGCGCTGGTCGTTGCCGAAGCCGCGCACTTCCGCGGGCTTCGGCTTCAGCGTCTCGATGATGGCCGTCAGCGGCACCACCAGCGTGTGGTCGCCGGCCGAGACGATCATCCCGTCGAGGACGGCGAGCGTCAGCGGCAGGCTCATGGTGAACATGGAGCCTTCGCCCGGCTTGGAGGCGATGGAGACACGGCCGCCGAGCGCCTGGATCGAGCGCTTCACCACGTCCATGCCGACGCCGCGGCCGGAGAGCTCGGAGACCTCCTCCTTGGTGGAGAAGCCCGGCAGGAAGATCAGATTGTCAGTTTCCTCGTCGCTGAGGCTCGCGTCGGCGGGGATGAGGCCCTTGTCGACCGCGATCTTGCGCACGACCTGCCGGTTGATGCCGGCGCCGTCGTCGGAGATCTCGATGACGATGCGGCCCGAGCGGTGCATCGCCGCGACGCGGACGGTGCCCTCCTCGCCCTTGCCGGCGGCGACGCGCTTTTCCGGACGCTCGACGCCGTGGTCGATGGCGTTGCGGATCATGTGCGTCAGCGGGTCGGAGAGGCGCTCGATGACGGTCTTGTCGACCTCGGTCCACTCACCCTCGGTGATCAGCCGCACTTGCTTGCCGGTGATGTCGGCGACCTCGCGAACGAGGCGCGGCAGTTTCTGAAAAACCGACTTCACCGGCTGCGCGCGGATGGCCATGACGCTGTCCTGAATCTCGCGCGTCAGCTGCTCCAGCTCATCGAGGCCGACGGCAACATCCGAGGCGCGGGCGAGCCCGGCCTGCATGACGCGCTGCGACAGCATGACCTGGTGGATCACCAGCTCGCCGACGAGGTCGATCAGCCGGTCGACGCGTTCGAGGTCGACGCGGATGGTCGCGGCCGGCGCGCTGCCTGCGGCGGCAGCCTTGGCGTCGCCGCTTTCAGCCGCGGCTGCTGCACGCTCGGCCTTGCGGGGCGCCGGGGCCTCGGCAGCCGGTGCCGGCTTCGGCGCCGCCGCCGCTGCCGCGGGCTTCAGCTCGACCACTTCAGCCATGGGGGCGTCGGCAGCCGGCTCGTCGGCCGCAGCGTCGGCTCCGCCGGCGAGCCGGGCGAGCAGCGCCGCGATCTCCGGGTCGACGCCATCATCGGCCGCCATGGCCGAGGCATCAAGGATGCGATCGATGGAAAGGTCGCAGTCCCACTCGACGAACTCGAAGATCTCGCGGACAGCAGGCTCGCCGGCTTCGCTGGCGAGTTCGATGGTCCAGGCGAGGTAGGCGCCTTCCGGATCGAGGTCGGTGAGAAGCGGGATCGCGCTGGTGTCGCAGGTCACCTCGCCGCTGCCGAGCGCCAGGCACTCGCGGATCAGGCGGGCGCTCTCATTGGCCTTGGCATAGAGCTCGGCGCGCGGCCGGAACTGGATGCGGTAGCGGCTCTCGCCGCCGTCCATCATGTCGGAGAGGTCGACCGAGACGGGCACGAAGTCGAGCCCATCCATGCCGTCGCCGACCATCGGCGCGAAGATCGGGCCGTCATCACTCGCGGCGGGGGCGGCCGCCGGCGCATCCTTCTTGCCGCCGACCAGCGCCTTCAGCTCCTCGACCAGTCCGCGTGTGCGCACCGCATCGACCGATCCGCCGTCGCGAGCGACGGTGACGAGGTCGGCGAGGACGTCAGCAGCCCGCAGCATGACGCGGACAACGTCGAGCGTCGCCTCGAGGCGGTTGGAGCGCAGCTCGTCCAGCGTGGTCTCGAAGACGTGGGCGAAGTGGACCAGGTCGTCGAGATTGAAGGCGCCCGCGCCGCCCTTGATCGAATGCACCGCGCGGAACACGGCATTCACGGTATCGGCATCGGCCTCGCCGCTCTCGATGGCCAGAAGCCCCGCTTCCAGCTCCGCAAGCTGCTCGGCACACTCCTCGAAGAAGGTTGCGCGGATCTCCGCCATCGCGTCCATGTGACGTCCTTACCCCTCGATGCCGCCCACGGGCGGTCGTCGGTTGTTGTTGGTTGCAGTCGTGGCCGCTCAGGCGGCCACGCGGTTGATGGCGTCGATGAGCTTCACCGGATCGAACGGCTTGACGATCCAGCCGGTGGCGCCGGCAGCGCGCGCACGCGCCTTCTTCTCGGCGTCACTCTCGGTCGTCAGCACCAGGATCGGGATGGCGCGGCGCTCACGATCGGCGCGGACCTCCTCGATGAACTGCAGGCCATCCATACGGGGCATGTTGACGTCGGTGATGATGACGTCGGGATCGATGCCCTGCAGAACCTCGATGCCGTGGACGCCGTCCTCGGCCTGCACGACGTTGAAGCCCGAGTCCTGCAGCGCCCGGCGCAGCATCTCGCGCATGGTGCGGGAGTCGTCGACTGTCAGAATGGTCTTCACTGTGCAATCTCCTGTTCCATCAGTCGCTCGGTCGAGAGGCCCATCAGCCTCAGCCCGCTCTCAAATCCATCCGATGCGCCGGTGATGGCAAAGGACGCCTTGTCGCTCTTCCAGGTCGCCGCCGCCGAGAGAAGGACCTGGGCGCACTGGGCCCCGATCCGTTCCACCTGCGCGGCGCTGACCGTGATCGGGCTGCCCCGCATCGCGAGGAGCTGCTCGGCCAGGGGCGCTGCCGCCTTGAGGTCGAGCACGGCCGGTAGTTCCAGGCTGGCGGCGCTCGCCGCAGCTGTCTTCTTCCTCGCCATCAGAATTCTTCCCATCCGTCTTCGCTGATCTTGGGGGCTGCGCCGCCGGTGCCGGTGGTGCGCATCTGGGTGACAGTCCGCTGCGGGGCGCTGCGACGCGCTGGCGCCGCCCGGCTGCCCTGGTTGACCGGCATCCCCTTGGATGCCGAGGTGCGGAACTTCATGACGAGGCCGGCCAGCTCTTCGGTCTCGCTCGACAGGGTCTGGCTGGCCGCGGTGGCTTCCTCGACCATGGCGGCGTTCTGCTGGGTGACCTTGTCCATCTGGTCGGCCGCCGTGGAGACTTCCTTCAGGCTGACGGCCTGCTCCTTGGCGCTGCGGGCGATCTCGGCCACGACGCGGCTCATCTCACCGACCTGGCTGACGATCTCATCGAGAGAGCGCCCCGACGCAGTGACGAGGTCGACGCCCTCGCTGACCTGCTCGCGCGAGGTCGAGATGAGGTCCTTGATCTCCTTGGCGGCTTCGGCCGAGCGCTGGGCGAGGTTGCGCACCTCCTGGGCGACGACGGCGAAACCGCGTCCCGCCTCGCCTGCCCGGGCCGCCTCGACGCCGGCGTTCAGGGCGAGGAGGTTGGTCTGGAAGGCGATCTCGTCGATCACGCCGATGATCTTGCCGATCTGATCGGAGCTCTTCTCGATCCGATCCATGGCATCGACGGCGCGGCCGACGATCTCGCCGCCCTTTTCGGCGTTCTTCTGTGCGGTGGTCGCCGCCAGCTGAGCCTGGCCGGCGCCCTGCGCCGTCTCGTTCACCGCGCTGGTCACCTCCGAGAGGGCCGCCACCGTTTGCTCCAGGCTCGCGGCCTGCTGCTCGGTGCGCTGAGCGAGATCGTTCGAGGCGACAGTGATCTCCGTCAGACCGGTCCGAATGGCGCCGATCGAGGTCACCACCGAGCCGATCGCTTCTTCCAGCGAAGCAACGGAGGCGTTGAACTGACCGCGCACCGGCTCATACTGAGCCGCCACCGGGCGGTCGAGACGCACCGTCAGATCACCGGCCGAGAGCCGCGCGAAGCCGCTCTCAATGTCGGAGATGAAGGCAGAGAGCTCCTCATGGTCGGCATGCTCGGCAGCCGCCTTGCGGGAGCGCTCGGCATCCTCGCGGCCACGCGCCGTCTCGGCATCGCTCTGGAGGCGCTCTTTCTCGATGCCGGCCTGACGGAAGGTGACGACGGTCGCAGCCATCTGGCCGATCTCGTCCCGACGCCCGCCCGCCGGCACGTCGACGGTGAAATCACCGTCCGCCAGGCGGCGCATCGCGGAGGACAGGGCGACGATCGGCTTGGCAATGGCGCGCGACAGGATCCAGCCGAGCGCAGCGGAGGCGACGAGCAGCAGCGCCATGCCGATGAAGAAGACGAGCTTCGCCTTCGCATTGGCCTCGGCCTCCATAACCACCATCTTTGCGCCGGACTCTTTGCGCTCGTCGCGCAGCGTATCGAGGATGTCCTCGGCCGGGGTGATGTACTGATCCGCGACGCCGGAGTTCATGAGGTCGATCGCCTGCGCGGCGGTGTCCGGATTGCGGGCGAAATCGACGGTCGGCTTGACGACCTTCTCGTGCCAGGCGGCGACGGCGGTCTTCAGCACCTCCATCTGCTGGTTGAGCGCCGGCTCCTGCGAGGCCGCTTCGATGGCGCCCACCGCGGCCAGCATCGAGTCGTAATGCTTCTGGACCTTGCCGACATAGCTTTCGTCGCGCGTCAGCATGAAGCCGCGCAGCGAGTTCTCCTGCCGGGCCAAGGCGAAGCGAGCCTGGATCGCATTGGAGACAAGCGAACCATAGTAATTGGAGCGCTCACCCGACTGCCTGACCGTCTCGAGCTGCGTGTAGATCAGCCCGCCCATCGCCGCAGCCGTCATCAGAACGATCGCGAATGCTGCAGCGATCTTCCTTGAGATTTTCAGGTCGCGCGGGTGCATCTGCTGTGCCTCAGATGGTCGGTGGATGGAGGGATGATCGGAGACCGCCACTCACGCGAACGGTTTCCCACTGACGGCTTTACTGTAGCCTCTGCTTCCTAAGCATCGGTTACGTAGAGGCGGCGAAGACCAGTGGCGGGATCATGATATTTCGAGAGTCTTCGCCGGATGACAGGACTGTGATGATCGCAAGCCGTCGCTGTGAAGCAGCCCTGCAGGCTGCTCCAAACGGCAGCGACGGACCGCGATCAACCATCAGCCTAGCGGCCGAGCCCTAAGCGCCTGTTACTTCAAGGGTCGATTGCGAAGATCGTCCGGATTTCGGGGATTGATCGTTAACGATGCGCCAATCCATTGAAGGTGAACACAGATCGGCAGAGTCCCCGAGGGCCGGCGTCCTCTCGCATCGCGGCGTTTCGAAGGCATGGGGCCGTTCTACTTGGCGGCTTCAGGACTGTTGAAGTAATACGCGATGCTTACGATCGCCTATCAGCAAGAGGACGGGGCACTCCATCGCTTCCCGCAACGGGCGCGTTGCAGCGCGCAGGGCATCGCGTTCGCCCCTGCCCGTCTGATGCGGCAGCTCTCAGGGGGCGGTTAGCGGGCCAGCCGGTCAGCGGATATGCCGCAGATGGAATCGCTGGATGGCGCCGGCCGCCTCAGCGGCTCCCCTGACGCGTCATTGCGGCATGGCGTCGGCGCAGCGCCCCGGCGCGGTCCTCGTGCAGCGACGGCGCGCAGGCGGGACATGAGACGCCCTCCTCAAAGGCGGCGTGGCGCCGATCCTCTTGCGACACGGCGCGGCCGCAGCCGAAGCAGTGGTCCCAGCCGGTCTCGGCAACCGCGTGCCCGACAGCCGTGCGTCCGTCGAAGACGTAGCAGGCACCGTCCCAGAGGCTCTCTTCCTGGGGCACGTCCTCGAGATACTGGAGGATGCCGCCCTTCAGATGGAAGACGCTTTGAAAGCCATGGGCGAGCAGATAGGCGGAGGCCTTCTCGCAGCGGATGCCGCCGGTGCAGAACATCGCGACCTTGCGATGCTTCTCCGGGTCGAGCTCCGTCGCAACGAAATCCTTGAAGGCCGTGAAGGTGGCGATCTGCGGATCGACGGCGCCTTGGAAGGTGCCGACCGCCGTCTCGTAGTCGTTGCGGGTATCGATGAGGAGCACGTCCGGATCGCTGATCAGGGCGTTCCAGTCGCGCGGCTCCACATAGGTGCCGACCTGACGCGAGGGATCGGCCTCCGGCGCCCGCATGGTGATGATCTCCGGCCGGATGCGGATCTTCAGGCGCTTGAACGGCGCCTTGGTCGCGGCTGAGAACTTCACCTCGCCGGCACGAATTCCGAACATGGCGTCGAGCGCTGCGACCAGCGCGTCCATGGCGGCGGCGGTCGGCGCTGCCACGGTGCCGTTGATTCCCTCGCCGGCGAGCAGGATCGTGCCACAGGCGCCCGCCGCCTCGCATGCGGAACGCACCGCCGCCTGGGATGCGGGAAGATCATTCACGGTAACGAAGCGGTAGAAGGCAGCGACGGTCCAGCTCATCGCCGCGCTATAGGTGATGGCGCCGGCGCCGTGAAGACGCCGCTGTGCTTCAGGCTGCTTCCGCCGCGCAGCAGGCACAGATCCCGCTGATCTCGACCGAGGTCCGGGACGGCATGAAGCCCTCCGTCTTGGCCCAAGCCTTCAGCCGCTCCTCCACCACCGCATCGGAGAACTCCCAGACGCGGGAGCATCGCTCGCAGATGCCGAAGGCGATCGTCGCCGCCTCATGGTGATGATGCGGGGTGGCGCAGGCCACGAAGGCCTTGAGGCTGTCGAGACGGTGGACGAGGCCGACCTCGAGCAGCCGGTCCAGCGCCCGGTAGACCTGCAGCGGCGCCCGAAAGCCCTCGTCGCGCAGGCGGTCGAGGATGGTGTAGGCGCTCAGCGGCTCCTCGGCGCCGGACAGAGTGTCGAGAACCAGCTGCTGGTTGCGCGTCAGCTTGGCGGCGCCACTCATCGGCTCGGCTCCGGGAGAGACGCCGCTCGGCCCGGCGTCTCCGCCGATGAAGCCGCACCCGAGCGGGCGGCGGAGAGGAGACTGAGGAGAAAGAGGCCGAGCGCCGCGACGACGACGGATGGCCCGGACGGCGTATCGAACTCCAACGAGCCGAACAGACCGATCGTTGCGGCAACCGCACCCAGGATCGACGCCAGAACCGCCATCGTCTCCGGCGTGCCGGCGAAGCGACGCGCTGTTGCCGCTGGTATGATCAGCAGCGATGTGATGAGCAGGATGCCGACGATCTTCATGGCAATGGCGATCACCGCCGCCATCAGCAGCATGAAGACGATGCGTGAGCGCTCCGGCCGCAAGCCTTCGGCCTCGGCGACCTCCGGGCTGACGGTCGCGGCCAGCAGCGGGCGCCACAAGAGCGCCAACACTGCCAGTACGACGGCTCCGCCGCCATAGATGAAGGCGAGATCGATCCGCGACACGGCGAGGATGTCGCCGAAGAGGAAACCCATCAGGTCGACACGGATCCACGTCATGAAGGCCACCATGACGATGCCGACCGCCAGCGTCGAGTGGGACAGGATGCCAAGCAGGGCATCCGTCGAGAGGCTCGCCCGCCGCTGCAGCAGCAGCAGCGCGACCGAGACCAGAGCGGCCACCGCGAAGACGCCGAGCATCAGGTCGATGTCGAAGGCAAAGGCGAGCGCGACGCCGAGAAGCGCCGAATGCGCCATCGTGTCGCCGAAATAGGCCATGCGGCGCCAGACGATGAAGCAACCGAGCGGACCACTGACCAGCGCGATACCGATGCCAGCCAGGATCGCGCGCAGGAAGAAGTCACTCAGCATGAGCATGATGCTCCCGTCGATCGTGGGCGTGATGCTCAGGATGCCGGTCGGCATGAACACCGGCACAGCTGTCGGCCACCGTGCCGTCGGCGAGGCGCACGCGGCCGTCCGACAGATGCGTATGGTCGTGATGATGGCTGTAGATCGCCAAGGTTTCGGCCGCGCGCGGTCCGAACAGGCTGCGATAGGCGGGCGAGGCGGCAACCGACTGCGGCGTGCCGGCGCAGCAGACATGGCCGTTGAAGCACAGCACGGTGTCGGTCTTCGCCATCACGACGTGAAGGTCATGCGAGATCAGCAGCACTGCGCAGCCGTCGCGCTCGCGGATGTCCGAAACGAGATCGTAGAGCGCCAGCTGCCCGGCGAAATCGACGCCCTGCACCGGCTCGTCGAGAACCAGCAGGTCCGGCCGGCGGATCATGGCACGGGCGAGCAGCGCGCGCTGGTACTCCCCGCCTGACAATGTCTGCACGTCGGCCTTGGCGAGATGGCCGATGCCGACGCGGTCCAGCGCGGCGTCGATGGCTTGAGCCGAGGCCGGTGCGGTCAGCGTCATCAGGCGCCGCACGCTCAGCGGCAGCGTCCAGTCGATCGTCATCTTCTGCGGGACATAGCCGATCGACAGAGTACCGGCGCGGCGGACCTCACCTTCGTCTGGCCGCAAGATGCCGATCGCCGTCTTCACCGTGGTCGTCTTGCCCGAACCGTTCGGCCCGACCAGCGTGACGATCTCGCCCCGCCGCACCTCCAGGGAGACGCCGCGTACCAGCCAGCGCCCGCCCCTGCGGACCCCGACATCGGTCATGGTGACGAGGGCGTCTGACATGGCTGCCTTTCCCGACGACGACTGCAGTGGCTTGCGCCGGGATATGGCAGACGTTATAGCGTAACGCAACATCAACGTTATGATGTAACATATCATCAACGGCGCCAGGAGCGATCAGATGCCGTCCTTGAAGAAGCTACTCGTTCTCGCAGCGGCAAGCTGCGCAATGCCCAGCATGGCGATGGCCGAGGTGCCGAATGTCGTGGCGTCGCTGAAGCCGCTGCATTCGCTGCTCGCCGGCGTGATGAAGGGCGTCGGCGAGCCGAAGCTGGTGGTCCAGGGCGCCGGATCCGAGCACGCCTATTCGCTGCGTCCTTCGCAGGCGGCCGACCTTGAAGGCGCCGATCTGGTCTTCTGGATGGGACCGCATATGGAAACGTTCCTGACGAAGCCGCTGGAGACGCTGGCCGGCGGCGCCACGGTGGTCGCCTTGTCCGAAGTGCCCGGAGCCACCACCCTGCCCTTCCGCGTCGGCGGTCCGTTCGAGGCACACTCCCATGGCGGCGAAGGACATCATCACGACGAGTCGGGCGAAGCTGCCGACCACGATCATGATCGCGAGGCGAAGACCCAGGCCGGCGAGGCCCATACCGATCATGACGATGGCGACGGTGATGATCACGAGCACCACGCCGATGGCGACCATCATGACGACCATGACCACGACGAGCACGGCTCGGTCGACATGCATCTCTGGCTCGACCCGGAGAATGCCAAGGTCTTCGTCCGCACGTTCGAAACGGCCCTCGCCAAGGCCGATCCGGAGCATGCCTCGGCCTATGCGGCCAACGCTGCCGACGTCACCAAGCAGCTCGATCAGCTGGAGGCTGAGATCACCAAGACGGTGCAGCCGGTGAAGAACCGGCCCTTCGTCGTCTTCCACGATGCCTATCAGTATTTCGAGAAGCGCTTCGACATACCCGCGGCAGGCTCCATCACGGTCAGCCCTGAAACGCCTCCGGGCGCCGCGCGCGTCTCGGCCATCAAGGCCAAGATCCAAGGGCTCGACGCGGCTTGCGTCTTTGCGGAACCCCAGTTCGAGCCGAAGCTCGTCAGCGTGGTGACGGAAGGCACCAATGCCCGCACCGGCGTGCTCGACCCGCTGGGCGCAGACCTTACCGACGGTCCCGATCTTTACTTCGAGCTCCTGCGCAGGCTCGCAGGGTCTCTCAGCGACTGCCTCGGCAAGTCACCGGCCTGAGACGGCAACGCTCCGGCATAGGCATTGACGTAACACGGAGCGGAATGGACAGCTTGGGGCGGCCGGCGGCCGCCCTATTCCCATTCCAGCTCGGCGAATGCGGCCGTGGCGTTGCGGGGATTGTACTCCTCGAACAGCTGCCACCGCCCCGCTTCAGAGGCCGCCGCGGTGCTCGCCGCCTGCATCATCGGCACGCCATCGGCGATCGCCGCCCGAAGGTCGCGAGCCAGCACTTCGAGATAGCGTCGCGTATCGGCAAAGGCGGAAGGGGTCGAAAGACGCGTCGGCCCGTGCCCCGGCACGAGCGTCGCCGGCTTCAGGGCCTGCAGTTCATCCAGCACCGCCAGCCAACCCTTGAGGCTGCCGTCCAGGGTCGGGCAGTGCTCCTGGAAGACGAGGTCGCCGGCGAACAGCGCTCCGGTCGCACTGTCGGCGACGGTCACGTCGTTGTTCGTATGAGCCGTCGGCCATGGCCGCAGCTCGATCGCCCGTCCGCCGAGATCGAGTTTCGTCGTCTCAGCGATGGCGAGCGTCGGCGGCACCAGCTCCGTCCCCTCCATCAGTGCCGCGCCCATCGCCTCGAGGTTGGAGGCAAGATACGTCTCGCGGCGCGCCGCCAGCGCCGCCGCGAGGTTGCGGTGGCCGACGAAGGTAATGCCCTCCCCCGCGAAGGCGGCGTTACCGAAGAGATGGTCGGGATGCATATGGGTGTTGACGACGTAGCGGACCGGCCGGTCCGTCGCGGCCTTCACCGCCGCCAGCAGCCGTCGCCCCTCGTTGAGGCTGCCGCCGCTGTCCACCACCGCCGCGGCTTCCTCACCGACGATGAAGCCAAGATTGGCGATCGCACCCGCATTGTCCGGGCGCATGAGATCGATCGCGCCGCGGTGTACGAAGACGCCGGCGGCAATCTCCTCCATTCCAAGAGGCTCGGCCGCAGCGGGCTCAACCGGCGCGGCCATCGCCGCGCGCGGCAGCCATGGTAGGGCGAGAGCGGGCAGTGCGAGGCAGGTAAAGCCACGCCGCGTCAGCGGCCGGCGCAACGACAAGCCCGTCGGCTCCGGCGCCTCGATCGATCGGCACATCGCGCTTCCTCCCGTTCCCGCACGGATGGAGCCGCCTGACGACGTCTCTCCCGGTGCGCACTGCCACCTCGGCGGCAGAGCACAGGATCATGCGCCTCAACACCCGGCCAGGCAAACCTGACCGGGTTCCGAGATCAAAGGATCAGAGACCCTGCTCGCGGATCAGGTCCTCGATGGTGAGCGTCTCCAGGAGACGGGGCGCCGGTGCTTCGACCGGAGCGGGACGTGCACGCCGGACCGGCTGGGGTGCCACCAGCGTCCTGGCGTCCGGCGCGGCGCTGTAGACGATCTCACGCTCGACGGGTGCAGGCCGCCCAAACAGCGCCCAGCTCGGCGTCTCGCCACCAGACGCGATGGCCGGCTCCGGATTGCGGAACGGCGGATCGCTGAGGCGCCGCGCATTCTTGCGCTTCTCGTAGAAGGCGTTGCCGCCGGCGACCACGAGATAGTGCATGTTGGTGTAGGGGAAGGTCATGCCGGCGGTGTGGAAGAACATCGCCTTCTGTACCTTGGGATGGCGCTTGCCGCGCATCACCTGCTTCGCCATGCGCGCGGCACGGTCCTTGCCGACCTCCATCTTGCGTGTCAGCACGCCGGGCGCGAACTGGTTCTTCTGCCCGACGACACCGCAGATCGTCTTCGGATACTTGCCGGACTTCAGGCGGTTCATCACCACCGTTCCGACCGCCAGCATACCATCGTCGCTGGAGCGATTGGACTCGAAGTACATGACCCGCGTCATGCATTCGTGCTCGCTCATGCGGGGCGTCGACGAGCCGCGGAAGTGGCCACAGGCGGCCAGACCCGACAGCAGCATGAGGCATGCTGCCTTCAGCATATGTCGAGAGATTCGTTCGGGCGTCATCCGGAGTTCCAGACTGGCAACAGTCCCCGGACGATCGCACGGAACGCTTAACGAGCGCTTGAGCCGGGCCTCGGCGCCGGCCCGGAATGGACGAATAAGCCGTTGTTTGGACGCGAATTTTAGCTATCGGGCCATGTGGGCGCCATCATTCTGCGGACAGGGTTAACGAATGGTGAGCGCCGCCTGGCACATCGCCCGCCCCCCTCCGACGCTGGGGATGCGGCATGCGGCCCGCCGCCTCAGGCAGCGGCCGCGGCCACCGGCGCATCGCCCGCGCCTTCGAGCGGATAGATCCCGGCTGCGGTGAAGTGCAGCGTCACGGCCGTATCGCGCTGCGGCGGCGGGGTGGCGGGGTCGTTGAAGCTGTCGACCAGCACGGTGCCGCCAGCCGTTGCAATGCGCATGCGGACCACCGAGCCGAGGAAGGCGACATCGACGATCCGGCCGGCCAGCCGATTGATCCGCTCCGGCGAGGGATGCAGCGAGACGGCCTCGGGCCGCAGCGCCAGCGAGAGCGACGTGCCAGGCTGAACGGCAGGCGCCCCGGAAAGAACGATCGCCTCCTCGCCGATGCGCACACCGGTGCCGCCGGTCGCAACCGCCTCCAGAACGCTGAGCGTGCCGACGAAGCCGGCGACGAAGCGGGTGCGCGGCTTGTTGTAGATCTCGAAGGGGTTGCCGATCTGGTCGATCCGCCCCTCGCTCATCACCACGATGCGATCGGACATGGAGAGAGCCTCCTCCTGATCGTGGGTAACGAAGATGGTGGTGATGCCGAGCTCGCGCTGCAGGCTGCGGATCTCTTCACGCAGCGAGACACGGATCTTGGCGTCCAGCGCCGAGAGCGGCTCGTCGAGAAGAAGGACGCGCGGCTTGACCGCGATGGCCCGCGCCAGGGCGACGCGCTGCTGCTGGCCGCCGGACAGCTGGTAGGGATAGCGGCTCGCCAGATGCGGCAGCTTGATCAGCGCCAGCATCTCCTCGACGCGGGTGGCGATCTCCGCCTTCGGGCGGCCCGCCACCTTCAGCCCGAAGGCGACATTGTCGGCGATGGTGAGGTTCGGGAACAGGGCATAGGCCTGGAACACCATGCCGATCCGCCGCGCATTCGGCTGGACATGCGTGACGTCCTCGCCGTCGATGCGGATCGTGCCCTGCGACGGCGTCTCGAAGCCCGCGATCATGCGCAGCATCGTCGTCTTGCCGCAGCCGGAGGGGCCGAGGAAGGAGATGAACTCGCCCTTCTCCGCCGACAGGTCGAAATCGTGGACGACCGTGGTCGGACCGAAGCTCTTGCGAACGCCGGAGATCTCGAGAAAGCTCATCGTCCGCGTTTTCCGAATCTGAGGATGGTGGAGCCCAGGCGCCGGCCCGGAACGCCCGAGCCGAAGAGCTGCAGGAAGCCCATGCAGGCCCAGGTGATGGCGAAGGCGATCATGGCGAGCGCCGCCGGCTCATAGGCGCGGTTGGCGCCGACGAGCTGCAGATATGGCCCGAAGGCCGGGCGGTTCAGGAGGCTCGCCAGCACGAACTCGCCGATGACGATGGCGAAGGTCAGGAAGGCGCCGGACAGGATCGCCGCCCGGACATTCGGCAGGATGACCCGCATCAGGATGGTGCGGCGGCTGGCGCCGAGGCTTTCGGCCGCCTCCGTCAGCGTGCGGATGTCGATCGCGCCCATGCCGGTGTCGACCGCCCGGTACATGTAGGGGAGCGACAGAACGGCATAGCCGAAGACGAGGAGCACATTGGTCCCGGCGATGGTCGCCGTGAAGGGAAGCCAGGAGGACGAGTTGTAGATCCTCAAGTAGCCGAAGACGAGAACGATCGGCGGCACCACCAGCGGCAGCAGCGTGATGAACTCGACGAGGCCGCGCAGCCGCGGGAACTTCAGCCGGATCCAGTAGGCGGTCGGCACCACCAGAAGCGCGCCGATGACGATGGTGCAGAGCGCCGCGATCACCGAGAAGGAGAAGGTCGCCTGGAAGCGCGGGTCGGCAAAGACGACCTGATAGGCCTTCAAGGAGTAGGTCCCGCGCACCATGCGCATGGAGAATTCGAGCGTGGCGACCAGCGGCACGAGGAAATATAGCGCCGCGAGCGTGACGATGACGGTCGGCGCAATCCGCGAGCGGTTCATCGCAGCCACCTCTCGCTGCGCGCCCGCAAGACGATATAGAGGGCGTTCGAGCAGCCGGTGATGATGATCATACCAAGCGCCAGGGCGTAGCCGAGATTGGCGTTGTGCAGGACGTCGCCGCGGATCTGCGCATAGAGCAGGATCGGCACGATGTTCAGCGACGAGCCGGTCAGCGCATAGGCCGTTGCGATCGCACCGAAGGCGTTGGCGAAGAGAAGCAGGAAGCAGCCGAGGATGCTCGGCGCCAGCACGGGAAGCGCGATCATCCGCCAGTACTGCCAGCGGCTCGCGCCGAGCATCGAGGCGGCCTCGCGCCATTCACGCTTCAAGCCGTCGATCGCCGGCGTCAGGATCAGCACCATCAGCGGAATCTGGAAGTAGAGATAGGTGATGGTCAGCCCCCAAAAACTCAGGAGGTTGAACCCGTAGCGGTAGATATTCACGCCGAAGAGCTCGTTCAGCAGCACCGTGACGAGGCCGAGCCGGCCGACGGTGGCGATGAAGGCGAAGGCCAAGGGCACGCCGGCGAAGTTGGAGGCGACGCCCGAGAAGGTCGTCATGGTCGGCCGGATCCAGGCCGGCAGCCCGCCCTGCACGATGGCATAGGCGATCAGGAAACCGAAGACCGCGCCAAGGGCCGCGGATGCAAGGCTCACCTCGATCGAAATCTTGTAGGCCGACAGGATCGAGGGGGTGAAGAGGCCGGCAATGTTGTCGAGGGTCAGACTGCCGTCCGGCGTCTGGAAGGCCCCGAGCATCAGATAGAGCGTCGGCCCGATCAGGAAGAGCAGCGAAAACAGAAAGAAGGGTGTGACGCCGAGCACTGCCAGCGTCGATCCGCCGAGCGGTGCACGAGCCCGCGCAGCGGTGCTCGTCCCGACGGGGACACCGGGAGATGATGCGACGAGACCCGCGTCGGTCGACATACGGCGGCTCTAAATCCTGATCACTGGGGAGAGGTGGCCGGCCCTGACGGGCCGGCCTGATGGTGTAAGGCGCTTACTGGACGTTGGCGCCGACGACCTTGTCCCAATCGGCGGTGATCTTCGCCTTGGCCGCGTTCTGCTCCTCCAGCGTCGGGAAGACGGCCTTCTCGTAGGCCGAGGCCTCCGGCAGCTTGGCGAGGAGGTCGGCCGGGATCTTGCCGGCCTTCGACATGGCGTTGAAGCGGATCGGGTGGCAATAGCCCTTCAGCCAGCCGAGCTGCCCCTCGTCGGAATAGAGATACTCCATCCAGAGCTTGGCCGCGTTCGGGTGCGGCGCGTAGGCGCTGATGCCCTGCACGTAGACGCCGGCGATAACGCCGGTCTTCGGCACCACGACCTCAACATTCGGGTTGCCGGCGAGCGTGTCGCGATCCGACAGCGCGCTGTAGTCCCAGCGGATGATGATAGGCGTTGCGCCCTGCGCGAGCGAGGCCGACTTGCCGATGACCGGCACGAAATTGCCGTTCTTGTTCAGCTCGGCGAAGAAGGAGAGACCCTCCTCGGCAGCCTTGGAGGCGTCACCGCCGGCGCGCGACAGGCCCGCCGCATAGACGCCCTGGATCGCCTGCGCGGAGGCTCGCGGATCGCCGGCGAGCGCGACGGAGTTGGCGTAGTCGGACTTCAGGAGATCGGCCCAGTCGGTCGGCACGGTCTCGACGATGTCCTTGTTCACCTCGAAGGCGAGAACGCCGTAGTAGTCACCATACCAGTGGCCGTCGGCATCCTTGGCGTCGGCCGGGATCTCGTCCCAGGTCGAGACCTTGTAGGGCATCAGCAGGCCGTCGGCCTTGGCGCTCGGGCCGAAGGAAAGGCCGACGTCGATGACGTCCGGAGCCTGCGGGCCGGTGTTGCCCTTGTTGGCCTTGATCGCCTCGATCTCGTCGCCCGAACCGGCGTCGGGGTTCAGCTCGTTGACCTGGATGCCATACTTGGCCTTGAAGCCCTCGATGACGGCGCCGTAGCCGCACCAGTCGTGCGGCAGCGCGATCGTCGTCAGCTGGCCTTCCTTCTTCGCGGCCGCGATCAGCTCGTCCATCGACGCGGCCGACTGCGCGCTCGCCATTCCCGTCCACATCGACATCATGGCCGCGACGCTGGCGGCGCGCTTCAGATGGTTACGCATGAAGAACCCTTTGCTGTGGCCGCGGACATCATGTCCGGACCTTTGCCTGTTGGCGCCCCATCCGGGGCGGCGATCGGTTAGCAGTGCCGGATGACAGTTGGATGTCGGCATGCCCGCCGCAGATGATCAGCGGACGGGCACGCAACGATGATGACGCGTTTCGCAGCGTCCAGCAATCGGGCCCCAGGTGTTCAGGCGAAGAGAGTTGTTGACCAGCGGCTCCAGACGCTGAAGCCGATACGGCGGCCATCCCTCGACGGCTGCGCCGGAAAGGAAACTCCCGTTATCCACAGCCGGATACGACAAGGGGCGGCGAACCGAAGTCCGCCGCCCCAGTCAGGACCAAACATTGCCGTGGATAGGTCAGGCTGCCATCGCTGCCGCTGAGCAGCAGTCCGGCGCCCGCG
This sequence comes from Mangrovicella endophytica, assembly GCF_002893625.1. Taxonomy (GTDB): domain Bacteria; phylum Pseudomonadota; class Alphaproteobacteria; order Rhizobiales; family Rhizobiaceae; genus Mangrovicella; species Mangrovicella endophytica. The sequence continues at coordinate 215,755 of NZ_PKMZ01000004.1, forward strand.
TCAGTGAGCGTTCGGCTTCCCGGCTCCCGCCTTCAGGTCGGCCCGGCTCTTGATCAGGCTCGCGACCGTCGTCACGACGAGCACGCCGATGATGATGCCGAGCGAGGTGAAGGTGGTGATATGCGGCACCCACTCGATCGACTGGCCGCCATTGACGAAGGACAGCGTATTCTCCGCCATAGCGTGGAAGATCAGCTTCACGCCGATGAAGGCCAGGATGATCGAGAGGCCGATGCCAAGATAGACCAGGCGATCGAGCAGGCCGCCGAGCAGGAAATAGAGCTGCAGGAGGCCGAGCAGCGCGAAGGCATTGGCGGTGAAGACGATGTACGGCTCCTCGGTGAGGCCATAGATCGCCGGGATCGAATCCAGCGCGAAGAGAAGATCGGTCATGCCGAGCGCGACGATGACCACAAGCATCGGCGTCGCCAGCCGACGACCATGTTCGCGGATGAAGATCGAACCGTCCGCAAAGCTTTCCGTCGACGGGATATGGCGCTGCACGAAGCGCACGATCGCGTTCGCCTCGTACTCTTCCGAAGTCTGATGGCCGCCGACACTCTCCATCGCCAGCTTGATCGCGGTGTAGATGAGGAAGAGGCCGAAGATGTAGAAGATCCAGGAGAACTCCTCGATCGCAGCCGCACCAACGGCGATGAAGGCGCCGCGCATGACGAGCGCGATGATGATGCCGATCAGCAGCGCCTTCTGCTGGAACTCCGGCGGCACGCGGAACTTCGCCATGATGATGACGAAGACGAAGAGGTTGTCGACCGACAGGCTCTTCTCGGTGATGAAGCCGGCGATGTATTCGAGGCCGTATTCGTTGCCCCAGACGCTCCAGATGACCGCACCGAAGATCAGCGAGAGGACGATGTAGAAGATCGACCAGATCGCGGATTCACGAAATGTCGGGTGATGCGGCCGGCGCACATGCGAGACGAAGTCGAAGGCGAACAGGGCCCCGAAGGCCAAGACCGTCGACACCCAGAGCCACACCGGTACCTGCATTCTGTCGTTCCTTTCGTCGCCCTGAGGGCCGTCGTGTTGTCGATGCCCGTCGGGCGGCGTTGGAACGGCCGGCTTCGCCGGTCCGTCGCGGCCCCGTCGCCGGAGTGCCGCCTTTCCGCCTCAGATGCTCATTCGCCAGACGCGAAAAAAGATGGGCGTCAAAAAAAGCTGCGGGTGCCGCTTGCGGGCTCAACCAGCCGGCTTGTTCGGGCATGCTCTCGCGCTCTATGGAAGGCGCTGGAATGGCGAGCGAGAGGCTGACGGCATGACATCGGTTTCGGCCCGGTTTCCGGATCTCGCCGGCAGGTCGGTCTTCATCACCGGCGGCGGCTCCGGGATCGGCGCTTCACTCACCGAAGGCTTCCTCGAACAGGGCTGCCGCGTTGCCTTCGTGCAGCGCTCGGATGCCAGCGCGCTCTGCGACCGGCTGGAAGCTGACTACGGAACGCGGCCGCTGTTCATCCCCTGCGACATCACCGATGTCGACGCATTGGTCGCCGCGATGCGCGAGGCCAAGGCCGCCCACGGGCCGATCGAGGTGCTCGTCAACAACGCCGCATCGGACAACCGCCATGGTCTGTCGGATTATTCGGTCGCCGACTACGACCGCTCCATGGCGGTGAACCTCCGGCCGCACTTCTTCACCGCGCAGGAAGCCGCCGCAGACATGAAGGCTGCCGGCCGCGGCACCATCATCAACTACTCCTCGATCTCCTACATGATGGGCAATGCCGGCTACCCCGCCTATGTCGCGGCGAAGTCCGCCATCACCGGGCTGACGCGCGGCCTCGCTCGCGAGCTCGGTCCCTTCGGCATCCGCGTCAATGCGCTGATGCCGGGCTGGGTGCTCACGGAGCGCCAGCGCGATCTCTGGGTGACGCCGGAGGGCCTCGCGGCGCATCTCGAACGCCAGTGCCTGCCGCGCGAGATCGTGCCCGAGGACATGGTCGGGCCGACGCTGTTCCTGGCGTCGGATGCTTCCAGCGTGATGACCGGACAGGCGCTCGTCGTCGATGCCGGCGTGGTGGTGACGGGATGAGCGCCCCTTACGTCGCCGTCGACTGGGGCACCTCCAGCTTCCGCCTGTGGCTGCTCGGCCCTGACGGGTCGGTGCTTGCGGAGTCGCGCGGCGACGAGGGGATGACGGTCTCGGCCGCGACGAGCGGCTTCCCGGCCGTGCTCGCCAAGCACCTCGCCGCCGTCGAGGCGCCGGACAGGCTGCCGGTGGTGATCTGCGGCATGGCCGGCGCGCGGCAGGGCTGGCGCGAGGCCGGCTATGTCGAGACACCGGCGCCGCTCGCCGCCCTGTTCGATGCCGCCATCGCCTTCGAGGATGGGGCCCGCGCCGTCCGTATCCTGCCAGGTATCGCGCAGCGCCAAGCGGGGCGGCCGGACGTCATGCGCGGCGAGGAAACGCAGCTTGCCGGCGCGCTTTCGACCGGCGCTGGCGGCGACGGGCTGATCTGCCTGCCGGGCACCCATTCGAAGTGGGCGAGCATCGCGGATGGGACCGTCACCGGCTTCTCGACCTTCATGACCGGCGAGACCTTCGCGCTGTTTTCGCGCCATTCGATCCTCAGCCATACGATCGACGCGGCCGCCGACACCGATCCGCAGGGCGAGGCCTTCCGCAACGCTGTCATCGCCGGTTTCCGGGAGCCGCAGCGGCTTTTGAACGCGCTGTTTGCGATCCGCGCCGGTGGGCTTCTGGGAGTGAGTGACGCAAAGGACGCCGGAGCGACCCTGTCGGGCCTTCTCATCGGCCAAGAGATCGCCGGCGCGCTGGGCGACAGACCAAACACCGCCGTCACGCTCGTCGCCTCTGGCCGCATGGCGCGCCTTTATGACAGCGCTCTAACCGCCTGCGGCATCACCGCCGGCATCGTCGACGCCGATGCGGCGGTCAGAGCCGGCCTCTTCGCCGCAGCCCAGCGCTTCTGGGGACCGCAGAGCAAGGACACAATCAGCGCATGAGCGAAACCAATCCTGTCGCCGCCCTCCCCCGTGGCCTCATCGCCATCTTGCGGGGACTGAAGCCGGAGGAGAGCCAAAGCGTCGTCGGCGCGCTGATCGAGGCCGGCTTTACGGCGATCGAGATCCCGCTGAACTCGCCGGAGCCCTTCCGCTCCATCGAGACGGCGGTGAAGCTCGCCCCGGCCGACTGCCTGATCGGCGCCGGTACGGTGCTCACGGCCGATGACGTCGTGCGCCTCGACGGGATCGGCGGTCGGCTCGTCATCAGCCCGAATGTCGATGTCGACGTGCTCGGCGAAGCTGCGCGCCGCTCCATGGTGACAATGCCGGGCGTCTTCACGCCGACGGAGGCCTTCACCGCAATCAAGGCCGGCGCGACGGCGCTGAAGTTCTTCCCCGCCAGCGTGCTCGGACCCGCCGGCATCGCGGCGATCCGGGCCGTGCTGCCGCCGGCGCTGCCGATCGGCGCGGTGGGCGGCGTGTCGGAGCGCGACTTCTCGGCCTACAGGGCCGTCGGCGTGCGTACCTTCGGCATCGGCTCCAGCCTCTACAAGCCGGGCTCCAGCGCAGCCGAGGTGGGCGCCAAGGCACGGGCGATCGTTCAAGCCTATGATGAGGCCTTTGCAGGATGAGCCAGGAACCGCGCATCTTCTGCGACATCGCCGCTCAGCTCGGCGAAGGCGTCACCTACGATCCGACCACCGACACGGTCTGGTGGTTCGACATCGAGAGCAAGCGGCTGTTCGAGCGCGGGCTCACGGCAGATCGCACCACAATCCACGAACTGCCCTTCATGGCGAGCGCGCTGGCCCGCATCGATGCAGGGCGTCAGCTGGTGATGGCCGAGGACGGGCTCTACATCCGCGACGTCGCGACGGGCGCCCTGACGCTGCACCGGCCGATCGAGGCGGACAATCCCGCCACGCGCTCCAATGACAGCCGCGTCCATGCCTCCGGCGCCTTCTGGATCAGCACCATGGGCAAAGGCGGTGAGCCGAAAGCGGGCGCGATCTACTGGTACCGCAGGGGCGAGGTGAAGCAGCTCTATCCGGAGATCGGCATCCCGAACTCCATCTCCTTCGCGCCGGACGGCTCGATCGCCTACTTCACCGACACCAAGGACAACCGCATCATGCGGGTGGCGATCGATCCCTGGAGCGGTCTGCCAACGGCCGAGCCAGAGGTGCTGGTCGACAAGGACGGACAGAAGGGCGGCCATGACGGCTCGGTGGTGGATGCCGACGGTGTCCTCTGGAATGCCCGCTGGGGCAGCGGCAAGCTCTATAGCTACCGCCCGGACGGCACGCTCCTGCGCACCGTCGACATGCCGGCAGCCCAGGTGAGCTGCCCAGCTTTCGTCGGCCAGAAAGCCGACCGCGTAGTGGTGACCTCCGCCTGGTCCGGCCTGTCGGAGGCCGAGCGCGCTGCCGACCCTGAGGCCGGCAAGACCTTCATCCTCGACCTCGGCGTGCCCGGCCGGCATGAGCCGGACGTGGTGCTATAAGGCAGCGCCGCCGGCACTCGTTTGACCAGGCGGGCAGTTGCTCTTCCCGCATGCTTCTCAGTCCGTTCCGCTGAAGCCGGCGTCCGCCTTCCGCAAAGGCTCAGCTGAAGCCGGCGACGGCCTGCGGCCGGTACGGCGCCTCCAGCCGCGCGATCTCCTCGGGCGTCAGCTCGATGGCGAGCGAGGCGACGGCATCCTCCAGATGCTGCATCTTGGTTGCGCCGACGATTGGCGCGCTGACTTCCGGCTTGCCACGCACCCAGGCGAGCGCGATCTGTGCCCGCGGCACGCCGCGCTCGGCCGCGACCGCCGCCACGGCCTCGATGACCGCGCGCTCGGCATCGGCGTCCTTCTGGTAGAGCGTCTTGCCGAAGGCATCGGTATCCGATCGCTTCGTTTCAGCCGCCCAGTCACGGGTGAGACGCCCCCGCGCCAGCGGGCTCCACGGGATGACGCCGATGCCCTGATCGGCGCAGAGCGGCAGCATCTCGCGCTCCTCCTCGCGGTAGAGGAGATTGAGGTGGTTCTGCATGGTGACGAAGCGCGTCCAGCCGTGCTGCTCGGCGAGGAACAGCGCCTTGGCGAACTGCCAGGCATGCATGGAGGAGGCGCCGATATAGCGGGCCTTGCCGGCCTTCACCACGTCGTGCAGCGCTTCCAGCGTCTCCTCGAGCGGAACCGAATAGTCCCAGCGGTGGATCTGGTAGAGATCGACATAGTCGGTGCCGAGACGGCGCAGGCTATTGTCGATCTCGGTGAAGATCGCTTTGCGCGAGAGCCCCTGCCCGTTCGGTCCTTCATGCATGCGGCCGTTGACCTTGGTGGCGATGACCAGCTCGTCGCGGCGGCCGAAGTCCTTCAGCGCCCGGCCGACGATCTCCTCACTGGTGCCGTCGGAATAGACATTGGCCGTGTCGAAGAAGTTGATCCCGAGTTCGATCGCGCGGCGGATGAAGGGACGGCTCTCCTCCTCCGGCAGCGACCAGGGGTGGGTCCCCCGCTCCGGCACGCCATAGCTCATGCAGCCTAGGCACAAAGGCGAGATGTCGAGGCCGGTGCGGCCGAGTTTTACGGTTTTCATGGCAGTCCTCACAGGCGGCCGGCGCCGATCCATGGGAGGAGCGCCGTTCCCGCCCTCAGATGGAACGGCGGCCGCCGGAGGAAAGCCGACAGCCGCCATGTTGTTCGATGACTGGCGAGGCCTCGGCGCCCCGCGTCTGGCTTACGGTGCCACGGTGCTGAGCGGAGCCGGCGTGGTGCCGGCGCGGGCATGCTCGATGGCGAACTCCTCCTCAGGCGAGAGGATCAGCCGGTGCCGGCCGACCAGCGCGAAATAGGCGATGGCGACGGCAAACCAGACGGCGACCCAGAGCACGCCTTTGGAGAAGTTCGGATCCTGCACCTGATAGCCGAGCGTCACCACGGCGATGATGATCGTCAGCACCGCGCCCGGTACGCCGAGCGGCGAGCGGAAGGGCCGCTCCATCGCCGGCATGTTCCGACGCAATAGGATGAAGGAGATGGCCTGCATGATGTAGGAGAACATCGCGCCAAACACCGCCATGTTGAGGAGGACGCTGCCGATGGCGCTGCCGCCTTCGGACGCTCCGAGCGCAAACCAGATCGCCAGCATCACGCCGAGCCCGACGAGGGCGCCGGCGATCATCGCGACATAGGGCGTCTTGTAGGTCGGGTGCGTCACTGACAGGGCGGTCGGGAAGTAGCCGGCCCGCGACAGCGAATAGACCTGCCGCCCCTGCGCATAGAGGATGGTGTGGAAGCTGGCGATGAGGCCGGTCAGCGCGACGATGCCGAGCAGCACGACGCCACCGTCGCCATATACGGCCTTGAAGCCGTCGAGCAGCGGCTCCAGCGCCGAACCCAGGTGGAAGGCGCCGACGCCCGGCAGCGACGGGTTGAGGAGCACGATCATGAAGGCCGACAGCATCAAAGTCAGCATGCCGAGGATGATGCCGCGCGGCATGTCGCGCTTCGGATCGACCGACTCCTCGGCCGCGAGCGGAAGCTGCTCGATGGCGAGAAACAGCCAGACGGCGAAAGGCAGCGTCGCGAGGACGCCCGAGAGGCCGAAGGGGAACCACGGACCGTTGCCTTCGGGAAGCTCGACCGCCGCGCCGTCCGGGCCAACGCCGATGTTCAGCGCCCACCGCCCGAAGTCCATGTTGGGAATGGCGCTGATCCAGAAGAAGACGAGGACGGCGAGCGAGATCAGCGTGACGACCAGCGTCACCTTGAAGGAGAGCTCGAGCCCGAAGACGTTGAGCGCCAGGAAGATGGCGTAGAAGACGATCCAGATGAAGGGCGAATAGGCCGCGTCCAGCCCGAGGATCGAATTCACATAGGCGGTGATGAAGGTCACCACCACGGCCGGTGTCAGGACGTATTCGACGTTCTCGCAGAGGCCCGTGATGAAGCCGCCCCACGGCCCCATCGCCGTGCGGGCGAAGGAATAGGCGGCGCCCGTATGCGGCAGCGCCGGGCTCATCTCGGCGATGGAGAAGGTCAGGCCGAGATACATGACCGCGATGATCATGCCGGCGACGAGCATGCCGCCCCAGCCGCCGGTGGCGAAGCCGAAGTTCCAGCCGGAGAAGTGGCCGGAGATCACCGCCCCGACGCCGAGCGCCCATAGCGACCAGACACCGGCATAGCGACTGAGGCCGCGTTTTTCGAAGTAGCCGCTTTCGGCAGTACGGTACTGGATGCTTGGATCGCCCGCCATTCTCTTGGTCTCCGAAGAACTATGGCCTCCCGAGACCATAGTGATTGGGGATTTTTGCTGGCGTCAACTATGATGAATTAGGCAAATGCCCAATAAAGATACAGGCGAATGCGCATCATGACGGCGGCCGCCCAAGCAACGGATTGGACGCAGGCTCGCCTTCGATGAGCCCTTCGTCGTCTTTCAGGGCGGTGCCGCTGAGGCCGAGGCTCGCCGAGCGCTTGAGGAGCCCGGCGATCTTCACCGCCGCCAGCTCCGGCGTCAGCCCGCCGCTTCGGATGTTGGAAACGCAGTTGCGATTCGCGTCGCTACGTCCGGGCTTGGGATCGAAAGTGAGATAGGCACCGAGGCTGTCGGCCGCCGAAAGACCGGGGCGCTCGCCGATCAGCATCAAGGCGATGCGCGCGCCGAGCGCTGCCCCGACCGGATCGGACAAGGCCACGCGCGCATGGCTCGCCAGCACCACCGGCGCGACACGCCAGCTCTGCGGCACCAGCCTCAGGATCGCGGCGGCAAGATCGGCGGCATAGAGGTTCACCGCATAGGCCGAGAGGCCGTCGGCGATGATCAGCGCAAGATCGCAGCTCTCGCCGGACGCCCCGGCCTGCAGCGTCGTGGCAGAGCCGCTGGCGAGGCGCCGGCCGAGGTCGGGACGCCTCAGATAGGTGGCGCGATCGCCGGCTTCGCTGTCTACGGTGAGCGTGGCGATCCCCTGCGCCTGCAGCACCTCGGCAATGCCGGCGGCATCGAAGGGCGCATGCACGGCATCGCGGGCTCTCGCATGCGCTTCGGCGAAGTCGAGATGCGCGGCGGTCGGCAGGCCGGCGCCCTGGCGGCCGAGGCCGATCCGCGCGTCGGTGAAGCGTCGCAGAGCCCGCAGCGGATGCGCAGGAACCGGCGGGCGGAGGGGATTGTCCGCCATCTCAGGCGAGCTCGAGGAGGCGCGAGCGGCCGAGCAGCTCGCCGGAGCGGTCCTCGCCGGCGCCGCGCAGCCGGCCCGCCGCATCGAAGATGCCCATCCCTTGCGCCCAGGCCTCGAACTCCGGCGCGGCGCGAAGCTCCAGCGTTTCGCGGGCATAGGCAGCGTCATGATAGGAGGTCGACTGGTAGTTCAGCATGATGTCGTCCGATCCCGGGACGCCCATGATGAAGTTGCAGCCGGCAACGCCGAGCAGCGTCAGCAGCGTATCCATGTCGTTCTGGTCGGCTTCGGCATGGTTGGTGTAGCAGACGTCGACGCCCATCGGCACGCCGAGCAGCTTGGCGCAGAAGTGATCCTCCAGACCGGCACGAATGATTTCCTTGCCGTCATAGAGATATTCCGGCCCGATGAAGCCGACGACGGTGTTGACGAGAAGCGGGTCGAACTCGCGCGCCACCGCATAAGCGCGCGTCTCCATCGTCTGCTGGTCGACACCGTGATGGGCATCGGCCGAGAGCGCCGCCCCCTGGCCGGTCTCGAAATACATGACGTTCGATCCGACCGTGCCGCGCCCGAGCGCCAAGGCCGCTTCATGCGCCTCGCGCAGCATTGACAGGTTGATGCCGAAGGAGGCGTTGGCCTTCTCAGAGCCCGCGATCGACTGGAAGACGAGATCGACGGGCGCCTGCCGCTCCATGCACTGCAGCGCGGTGGTGACATGGGCAAGGACGCAGGACTGCACCGGACATTCCAGGCGCTGGCACAGATCCTCGATCAGCTCCAGCAGGCGGCGCATCGCTGCCGGGCTGTCCGTCGCCGGATTGATGCCGATCACCGCGTCGCCGCAGCCGAACTGAAGGCCATCGAGGATCGAGGCGGCGACGCCCTTCGGATCGTCCGTCGGGTGGTTCGGCTGGATGCGAACGGACAGCCGCCCGGGCAGGCCGACGGTGGTGCGGAAGGCGGTGACGACGCGCCGCTTGCGCGCGACCGCGATGAGGTCCTGGTTGCGCATGATCTTCGAGACGGCGGCGACCATCTCCGGCGTCAGCGCCCATTTCAGAGCCGCAATCGCCTCGCCATCGGCGGCCAGCAGCCAGTCGCGGAACTCGCCGACCGACCAGTTGCGGATCGACGCAAAGGAGGTCGCGTCATGCTGCGCGAGGATGAGTCGCGAGACCTCGTCGCCTTCCGGGGCGATCAGCGGCTCCTCCAGAATCTCGGCAAGCGTCACATCGGCCAAGCGGCGCTGGGCGCGCACGCGCTCCTCCTGGCTTTCGGCGGCGAGGCCGGCCAGGAAATCGCCGGAACGCGCCGGCGACGCTTTTGCCATCAGCGTCTTCAGTGAGAGATCCACGTTCATGCCATCAGCCATTCCCGCTGCCGGCGAACCGGCGCCTGTCACAGCGCCTGTCGAAGAGGCAGTTCAAACCCGTGCCTCACTTCACGGCAAACGGCGCCGCTCTGCAAGAGCGAACAGGCAGGCTTGACCTTCCAGTTGCAGGAAGCCCCATCTAAACAGGCGGCCTTTGACGATCCCGATCCGGCAGCTCAGCGATGACATCCAGCACCCATCACCATCACGACCATCAGCACGATCACGGCGCCGCTCCGGTTGCGGATGTGGTTACGCGCGATCCCGTCTGCGGGATGACGGTCGATCCAGCGGCAGGAAAGCCGACCGCGCATTATGAGGGGCGCGACTACCACTTCTGCTGCGCCGGCTGCCGCGCCAAGTTCGAGGCTGATCCCGGGTCCTACCTGACCGCCAAGGATCCGGTCTGCGGTATGAACGTCGACCGTGCGAGCGCCCGCCACTTCAAGCGCCATGACGGCGAGAAGTTCTACTTCTGCTCAGCAGGGTGCCTCGCCAAGTTCGAGGCCGATCCGGAGCGCTATCGCGGCGAACGTCCGAAGGCAGAGCCGGCACCCGCGGGCACGCAATACACCTGCCCGATGCATCCGGAGATCATCCGCGACGCGCCCGGCGATTGTCCGAAATGCGGCATGGCGCTGGAGCCGATGGGCGTGCCCGCCGGCGGCATCGGGCCGAATCCGGAGCTCGTCGATTTCACCCGCCGCTTCTGGGTGAGTCTCGTCTGCGCCCTGCCGCTGCTTCTCCTCACCATGGGACCGATGGTCGGCTTGCCGTTCCGGGCCTGGCTCGGCGAGCGCACCGCCGTCTTCGCCGAACTGATCCTCGCGACCCCCGTGGTGCTATGGGCGGCGCTGCCCTTCTTCCGGCGCGGCTGGCAGTCGATCGTCAACCGCAGCCCCAATATGTGGACGCTGATCGCGATCGGCGTCGGCGCGGCCTATGGCTACAGCCTCGTCGCTACCTTCTTCCCCGGCCTCTTCCCGGCTTCGTTCCGCGCCGACGCGATGCCCGGAATGGCCGGCGGCATGGACCATGAGGCCGGAATCGGTACCGTGCCGGTCTACTACGAGGCCGCAACGGTGATCGTGGCGCTGATCTTCCTCGGCCAGATCCTCGAATTGAAGGCGCGTGAGCGCACGGGATCGGCGATCCGCGCCCTGCTCGACCTCGCACCGGCGACGGCGCGGCGGATCGCTGCCGACGGGACAGAGCACGACGTGCCGCTCGGCGACGTCGTCTCCGGCGACCGGCTGCGCATCCGGCCGGGCGAGCGCATCCCCGTCGACGGCACTGTCATCGACGGTCGCTCGGCGGTCGACGAGAGCATGATCACCGGCGAGCCGGTGCCGGTGGAGAAGACTGAAGGGGCGCCGCTCACCGGCGGCACGCTGAACCGGAACGGCTCGCTTACGATGCGGGCCGAGAAGGTCGGCGCCGAGACGACGCTGTCGCGCATCGTCGAGATGGTGGGCAAGGCGCAGCGCTCGCGCGCGCCGATCCAGGGATTGGCCGACAGGGTCGCCGGCGTTTTCGTGCCGGCGGTCGTCGCCGTCGCGGTCCTCGCCTTTGCGGTCTGGGCGATCTTCGGTCCACAGCCCTCGATGGTCCATGCGATCGTCGCCGCGGTCTCCGTGCTGATCATCGCCTGCCCCTGCGCGCTGGGTCTCGCGACCCCCATGTCGATCATGACGGCGACCGGTCGCGGCGCCGGCGCCGGCGTCCTCATTCGCGAGGCCGAGGCGCTGGAGCGCTTCGCGACCGTCGACACGCTGGTGGTGGACAAGACTGGTACGCTGACGGAGGGGCGCCCGACGCTCACCGACGTCATCGCCGCGGGCGGCGACGAGAGCACGCTCCTGTCGCTGGCCGCGAGCCTCGAACGCGGCTCGGAGCACCCGCTGGCCGAAGCGATCGTCGACGGCGCCAGGGCGCGCGGCGCCACGCTCCAGGATGCGACGGACTTCGAGGCGACGACCGGCAAGGGCGTCAGCGGCACGGTGGATGGCCGGCGCGTCGCGCTCGGTAACCGCGCGATGATGGACGGCATCGATTTCGGTGCCTTCGCCGGCGAGGTCGAGCGCCTGCAGGCCGAGGGCAAGACGGCGATGTTCGTCAGCGTCGACGGAGCGGCGGCCGGCATCGTCGCCGTTGCCGATCCGATCAAGGCAACCAGTGCCGAGGCGATCCGCGCCCTCCATGCCAGCGGCATCCGCGTCATCATGGCGACGGGCGACACGGCCAAGACGGCCGAGGTCGTGGCGCGCCAGCTCGGCATCGACGAGGTTCGCGCCTCGATGCTGCCAGAGGGCAAGCAGGCGCTGGTGGAGGAGCTGCGGCGGAGCGGCGCGACGGTCGCGGTCGCCGGCGACGGCGTCAACGACGCGCCGGCGCTCGCCGTCGCCGATGTCGGCATCGCCATGGGCACGGGCGCGGACGTCGCAATGGAAAGCGCCGGCATCACGCTGGTGAAGGGCGATCTCAACGGCATCGTGCGGGCGCGCCGCCTCGCCAAGGCGACGATCCGCAACATCAAGCAGAACCTGTTCTTCGCCTTCGCCTACAACGTCATCGGCGTGCCGGTGGCGGCGGGCGTGCTCTATCCCGTCTTTGGCATGCTCTTGTCGCCGATGCTGGCGGCGGCGGCGATGAGCCTCTCCTCCGTGTCGGTCATCGCCAATGCGCTGCGGCTGCGGACGGTGAAGCTGTAGCAAGCCTGGCGGACCGGCCTACTCTTCGAAGAGATCGGCATGCAACCTGCCGAAAGAGACCGACACCTTATCAGCCTGCAAAGAAAACTAGAACGGTCACTGTATCTCGCTCACAGCAAGATAGGAGAAAGGCTTACGACGTACCCTCGAAGGTGCAACTGCCTCCTCTTTGAGAGGGTCATAGACTAGCTGCTTTTCGGGATCGAACACGACCCAATGCCAATTCTCGTCTTTGTCGAGCCCGCAGGCGACTATCGACAGTTTGCGAATGGCCGTCCAGCTTGCTGCGGGTTTGGCTCGAGGTTCATGCGGAGCTGACAAGCGGTCAAGGGCGGCCTTGATGTCCCCCCATTGCGACCGGAAACTTCTTGTCCTGCAATCGGGAAACATCGCGAGTTGGGCAGCTTGCTCATCTACATTCGCGATCATCGCGATGCAGGCTGGACCACAACCACTGCTCCTGTTGGTTTGTCGCACGTGCCTCATCCGGCTAATGCTCCTAATGCCTTCAGCCCCCGGCGCTCTTCTTCAAGGCCCGTCAGCAAAGTCTCTGCGTCCCCAAAGCGCGCTCGGCCTTCCCGAGCGAGAGTGTCGGCCTCCGCCATGGCAGAGCGTGTTTCCGCGTTTGGGACCTTCAGTTCCAGCGGAAGCCCCTGGTCGGCGGCAACCCGGTGCAGGAACAAGCGGACGGCTTCAGGCACCGACAACCCGACGGCGGACAGTGCAGCCGTTGCCTTGGCTTCGGTCTCCTTGTCCAAGGGGACGTGCAGCATCGATGACGAACCGGACACGAGCGGATCTCCTGCCCTGAAGATGGATCGCCGGCGTATGCCGCGCAAGCGCCGAAGCTCTGACCTCAAGCCGCCTTCGCCAACGCCCCCTCGGCGGCTGCGCGGATGGCCCGCATATTGGCCTCGTAATGGGCCGGCGTGCCGCCCTTGAAGATGGCCGAGCCGGCGACGAGGACGTTGGCGCCGGCCTCGGTGACCAGCGGCGCGGTCTCCGGCGTGACGCCGCCATCGATCTCGATATCGATCGGGCGGTCGCCGATCATCGCGCGCACCCGCCGGATCTTCTCCACGACGGACGGGATGAAAGCCTGGCCGCCGAAGCCCGGATTGACCGTCATCAAGAGGACGAGGTCGAGGCGGTCGAGCACATATTCGATGACGCTTTCCGGCGTCGACGGGTTCAGCGAGACGCCCGCCTTCTTGCCGAGCGCGCGGATCGCCTGCAGCGAGCGGTCGAGATGGGTCGTCGCCTCGGCATGCACGGTGATGAGGTCGGCACCGGCCGCGGCGAAGGCCTCCAGAAACGGATCGCAGGGCTCGATCATCAGGTGGCAGTCGAAGAGCTTGGTCGAGGCCGGGCGGATCGCCTTCACCACCGGCGGGCCGAAGGTGATGTTCGGCACGAAGTGGCCGTCCATGACGTCGAGATGGATCCAGTCGGCGCCGGTGCGATCGACGGCGGCCACCTCCTCGCCGAGGCGGGAAAAATCCGCCGACAGGATGGACGGGGCAATGATGATCGGCCGGGTCATCGGGTCTCCTCGGTCAGCTCGGCGGCGGCAGGACGCTTCTGGTCGAAGACGCGGCTCGCCGCAATATCCTCCGCCTCGATCCGCGACAGGGTTTCGGCGTCGAGCGGCCCGGTCGACCGCTCGAAGAGCCGGTTCGCCTGGCGCAGCCGCGCCCGGTCGAGCGCGTTGCGCATGGAGCGGGCATTGGCGAAATGCGGCTGCGCGCGGCGCTGCTCGATATAGCGGGCGAGCATCGCCTCAGCCTCGGCGCTCAAGTGGTAGTTCTGCCGCTCCAGCATGCCGACGGAGATCTGCAGCAGCTCGGCATCGGAATAGTCGGGGAAGTCGATATGGTGGGCGATGCGTGAGCGGAAGCCGGGATTGCTCTCGAAGAAGCGGTCCATCCGGTCGGCATAGCCCGCGAGAATGACGACGAGGTCGTCGCGCTGGTTCTCCATGACCTGGAGGAGGATCTCGATCGCCTCCTGGCCGTAGTCGCGCTCGTTCTCCGGGCGGTAGAGATAATAGGCCTCGTCGATGAAGAGGACGCCACCCATCGCTTTCTTCAGGATGTCCTTCGTCTTCGGCGCGGTGTGGCCGATATACTGGCCGACGAGATCGTCGCGCGTCACCGAGACAAGGTGCCCTTTGCGGACATAGCCGAGGCGGTGGAGAAGATCGGCCATCCTGAGCGCCACCGTCGTCTTGCCGGTGCCGGGATTGCCGGTGAAGCTCATGTGCAGCGTCGGCGTCTCGTGGGCGAGGCCAAGGCGACGGCGGGCCCGCTCGACGAGCAGCAGCGCAGCGGTCTCCCGGATGCGCTTCTTCACCGGCGCGAGGCCGACCAGCGAGCGATCGAGCTCGTCCAGCACGTCGCGGACGCCGGCTTCCTCATATTCGCGGCGCAGATCGACGGTCCCGGCAGGCGCGGCTGCCGGCGTCTCAGTGTCTCGGATCAGGGCCTCGCTCATGATGCGACCTGCCTCTCGTGAATAAGTCGGGCCGACGCTGGGAGGATGCGCCGGCCCGTCGATCGACTATCCCTGATAGCGGGAGCCTTCGGGGCGGTCGGTCGAATAAGGATCGGTGGTGTAGCGGATGTTGCGCCCCTCCCCTTCGGAGCGGCGGAGGCGAAAGCCCGGTTCCTCGACCGGCCGGTTGACCAGGAATGAAAGCTTCACCGACTCCCAGCCATGGCTGGAATCGAAGGCCGACAGGCGGATGTAGAGATGGCCGTGCGCCTTCCGGCAGGCGGCGAGCTCCATCATGATGCCGGCGGCATCCGGAATGTCGAACATCGGCTGGCCCCACATGTCCCAGTACGTGTTCCGGGGATGGGGATCGTCGGTGTATTCGATGTTCACCGCCCAGCCATTGTCGAGGCAGTACTGCACCTGGGCGGTGATCTGCTCGTCGGTCAGGTCGGGCAGGAACGAGAAGGTCCCTTGAGTAACGCGCATGAAATCCTCCATCGGCGGGCGCTGCGGAGCGGCCCGGCCACAAGGGTTGAAGGCGGAGGCGACAGGCTCGGCGCCTGCCGCGGACGAGTGCGTCAGGCGGCGGCGGTGACGCTCGTCTGGTAGTCCGGCGAGTCCGTCGAGGCGTAGTTGAAGGTCACGTCCTTCCACGTATCCAGCGCCTGGCGCAGCGGCGTGCAGTGCTTGGCCGCCTCGACGAGGATGTCCGGTCCCTCGCGCACGATGTCGCGCCCCTCGTTGCGGGCGAGGATCATGCATTCCAGCGCGACGCGATTGGCGGTGGCACCGGCCGCGATGCCCATGGGGTGGCCGATCGTGCCGCCGCCGAACTGCAGCACCACGTCCTCGCCGAGAAGGTCGAGCAGCTGGTGCATCTGCCCAGCGTGGATGCCGCCGGAGGCGACCGGCATCAGCTTGTTAAGCGAGGCCCAGGGCTGGTCGAAGAAGATGCCGTCGGCAAGGTTCTGCCGGGTGAACTCGTTGCGGCAGACGTCGTAGTAGCCCCGCGTCGTCGCCGGATCGCCTTCGAGCTTGCCGACGACCGTGCCGGCATGGATGTGGTCGACGCCGGCGAGCCGCGCCCACTTGGCGATGACGCGGAAGGACACGCCGTGCGACTTCTGCCGCGTATAGGTCGAGTGGCCGGCGCGGTGGAGATGCAGGATCATGTTGTTCCGGCGCGCCCACTTGGCCATGGACTGCATCGCCGTCCAGCCGATCACGAGATCGATCATGACGATGGTCGAGCCCAGCTGCTTGGCGAACTCGGCGCGCTCGTACATGTCCTCCATGGTCGCGGCGGTGACGTTGAGATAGGTGCCCTTGATCTCGCCGGAGGCCGCCTGCGCCTTGTTCACCGCCTCCATGCAGTAGAGGAAGCGCTCGCGCCAATCCATGAAGGGCTGGCTGTTGATGTTCTCGTCGTCCTTGGTGAAGTCGAGCCCGCCCTTCAGCGCCTCATAGACGACGCGGCCGTAGTTGCGCCCCGACAGGCCAAGCTTGGGCTTCACCGTCGCGCCGAGCAGCGGCCGGCCGAACTTGTCGAGGCGCTCGCGCTCCACGACGATGCCGGTGGCAGGCCCCTGGAAGGTCTTCACATAGGCGGTCGGCAGCCGCATGTCCTCCAGCCGCAGCGCCTTCAGCGGCTTGAAGCCGAAGACGTTGCCGATGATCGATGCCGTCAGGTTGGCGATCGAGCCGGGCTCGAAGAGGTCGAGATCGTAGGCGATGTAGGCGAAGTACTGGCCTTCGGCGTTCGGCACCTCGTCGACACGGTAGGCCTTGGCCCGGTACTTCTCGGCCGCCGTCAGCCGGTCCGTCCAGACGACGGTCCACGTCGCCGTTGAGGATTCGCCGGCGACCGCCGCGGCCGCCTCGATCGGATCGACGCCGTCCTGCGGCGTGATCCGGAAGCAGGCGATGACGTCGGTGTCCTTCGGCTCGTAGTCGGGCTCCCAGTAGCCCATCTTCTTGTATTCCATCACGCCGGACCGGTAGCGGTCCTTGCCCTTGATGGTGTGGGCGATCTCCTGCATGGCCGTCTCCTTTGGTGTGGTGTCTGTTGGAGGTGTTCAGGCGGCGCGCCGCATCTCGATGCGCGGGTCGAGCTCCCCGCGCCGATAGCGCTCGGCCATGTCGTCGAGCGGCACAGGTCGGATGCGCGAGGCGCGCCCTGCGGTGCCGAAGCGCTCGTAGCGGTCGAGGCAGAGGTCGCGCAGCGCGTCCATCGCCGGCTTCATGAACTTGCGCGGATCGAACTCGCGCGGGTTCTCCATGGCGACCCTTCGGAACTGCCCGGTCATCGCCATGCGGCAGTCGGTGTCGATGTTGACCTTACGCACGCCGTGACGGATGCCGCGCTCGATCTCCTCCACCGGTACGCCCCAGGTCTGGGGCATGTCGCCGCCGTAGCGGTTGAAGACGTCCTGCAGCTCCTGCGGCACCGAGGACGAGCCGTGCATGACGAGATGGGTCGAGGGCAGCTTCTCGTGAATCGCCTCGATGACGTTCATGGCGAGGATGTCGCCGTCCGGCCGGCGCGAGAACTTGTAGGCACCGTGCGAGGTGCCCATGGCGATCGCCAGGGCGTCGACCCTGGTGCGGCTGACGAAGTCCACCGCCTGGTCCGGATCGGTCAGCAGCTGGTCGTGCCCCAGTTGCCCCTCGAAGCCGTGGCCGTCCTCCGCCTCGCCGGCGCCCGTTTCCAACGAGCCGAGCACGCCGAGCTCGCCCTCGACGGAAGCACCGACCCAATGCGCCATGCGCGTCACCCGTTCGGTGATCACGACGTTGTAGTCGTAGGAGGCCGGCGTCTTCATGTCGGCCTCGAGCGAGCCGTCCATCATCACCGAGGTGAAGCCGTGGCGGATCGCCGTCAGGCAAGTCTCCTCGTTGTTGCCGTGGTCCTGATGAATGCAGACGGGGATGTGCGGATACATCTCCACCAGGGCGTCCATCATCTTCGACAGCATGATATCGCGGGCATACGTCCGGGCGCCGCGGGATGCCTGCAGGATCACCGGTGCGTCGCAGCGGTCGGCCGCCTCCAGGATCGCCAGCCCCTGCTCCATATTGTTGATGTTGAAGGCGGGAACGCCAAAGCCGGCCTCCGCCGCCTCATCGAGCAACTGCCTGAGCGTGATCTTTGCCATTCTCGTCTGAGCCTCCCTGCTCGTCCGATGCCCGGCTGCCGCCCTTCATCCGGGACGGCGAGCGCATGATCTCTCCTTCGCCGGCGCGGATCGCGCGGCGTTCGGTCATGCCCTGCACTTCGACTGTTCTGTTCCGGCGTCTAAGCCGGAGGATCCGCCGATACGGCGGGTCTGATTGTCATGACGCCCTCCGCTTGCGCTCGATGAGCTGCAGGATCAGCGGGGTCAGGATGAGCTGCATCGCGATGTCGAGCTTGGCACCCGGCGCGACGATGGAGTTGGCGCGCGACATGAAGCTGCCGGGGATCATCGACAGGAGGTAGGGAAAGTCGATGCCGCGCGGATTGGCGAAGCGGATGACGATCATCGATTCGTCGGGCGTCGGGATCCAGCGCGCGATGAAGGGGTTCGACGTGTCGACGATCGGCACGCGCTGGAAGTTGATGTTGGTCAGCGTGAACTGCGGACAGATGTACTTCACGTAGTCCGGCATCCGCCGCAGGATCACATCCATGACCGCTTCGGTGGAATAGCCTCTCGTCGCCTTGTCCCGGTGGATCTTCTGGATCCATTCGAGGTTGATGACCGGTACGACGCCGATCTTCAGGTCGACATGCCGGGCGACGTCGATGCCGTCGGTGCGCACGCAGCCGTGCAGGCCCTCGTAGAAGAGAAGGTCCGAGTCCGCGTCGAAGGGCGACCAGTCGCTGAAGGTGCCGGGCGCCGCTCCGTAGATCTTCGCCTCGGCATCGTCATGGACGTAGTGGCGGGTCTCGCCGCGCCCTTTGCGCCCATACTCCTCGAACACCTCCTCCAGCTTCTCCAGGATGTTGTTCTCCGGGCTGAAGTGGGAGAAGTTCCGGTCGCCTTTCGCCTCCGCCTCCGCCATGCGATCGCGCATCGTCAGCCGGTCGTAGCGATGGAATGCATCGCCCTCGATGTAGACGGCATTCACCTGCTCGCGCCGGAAGATCTGCTCGAACGTCTTCTTGACGGACGTCGTGCCGGCGCCGGACGAGCCGGTGATCGCGATGATGGGATGCTTGGCGGACATGGCGGCCTGTCGCTCTCCTCAGGCTCTGAACAGGCTGCGCTTGCCGAAGAGCGGCGAGCGCTCTCCGATCGCAGCGGGATCGGTGACGTAGCGGCCGACGCGCTCGACCTCGCGCTTGGAGCCGAAGACCAGCGGCGTGCGGGCGTGCAGCCCGTCCGGCACGATGTCGAGGATGCGGTTCAGGCCGTCCGTGGCGCCGCCGCCGGCCTGCTCGACGCAGTAGGCGATCGGATTGGCCTCATAGACGAGCCGCAGGCGGCCCTTGGCGTACCCCTTCCGCCCGTCGCCCGGGTAGAGGAAGATGCCGCCGCGCACGAAGATGCGGTAGGCGTCAGCCACCATCGAGGCGATCCAGCGCATGTTGAAGTCGCGCTCGCGCGGCCCTTCCGCCCCGGCGAGGCAGTCGTCGATATAGAGACGGATCGCCGGGTCCCAGTGCCGGTAGTTCGAGGCGTTGATGGCGAACTCGCTCGCCTTTTCAGCGATCGACAGCGAGCTGCGCAGCTCGACGAAGCCACCGAAGGAGGGCGAGAAGGAGAAGACATGCGTGCCGTTGCCGACGCTCATCACCAGGAGGAGCTGCGGCCCGTAGATGAAGAAGCCGGCGCCGAGCTGCCGGGAGCCCGGCTGCAGGAAGACCGAGGCCGGATTGCTGCGATGCTCGGCATCGACCGGCAGAATGGAGAAGATCGTGCCGATCGAGACGTTGGTCTCGATATTGGACGAGCCGTCGAGCGGGTCGATGGCGATGGCGAGCAGCCCATCGGCCTTCAGTGCGACCGCCTCGTCCTGCTCCTCGGAGCCGTAGAAGGCGATGGAGGACGCCCTGGCCGCCTCCAGGAAGACGCGGTCGGCAACGACGTCGAGCTCCTTCTGGATGTCGCCGCCGGCATTCGCCGCCTCGCGCGAGGCACCGAGGTTCTCGCCGCTGCCGCCCTGGATGATGGTGTTGCGGACCTTCACGGCCGCGCCGGCCAGCTGGCGCAGCGTGTCGGCCACCGCGACCCGCTGGGGGTCCGTGCCGGCATAGGAGCCGAGATAAGCGTCGAGCGACGAGGGCATGTCATTCCTCCCCTTTGGTGTCGGAGCTCTGCGGCCCCGTTCACCAAGTCACGGATGAGGATGGACACGGCCGCTGGTTAAGTAAAATTTATTCTCTTTACCGTGAGGGTAAGGAAAACTAACTTAGCGCGTCATGAGGACACTGACCCTTCGGCAGCTGCGGTCGATCCAGGCCATCCACCAGCACGGCACCATTGCCGCGGCGGCGCGTGTCCTCGGGCTGACGTCACCGGCGGTCACCCTACAGATAAAACAGCTGGAGGGCGACTGCGGGCTGCTGTTGTTCGACCGCACCAACGAGGGCATGATCTTGACCGCTGCGGGCCGGGCGGCGCTGAAGGCGGCGAATGCCGTCGACACCGTGCTGCGTGCCCTCGACGACGAATTCGACGCCTTGAAGGGCGTGCGCGCCGGCTCGATCCGGCTCGGCGTCGTGTCCACAGCGAAGTACTTCGCGCCGCGGCTGATCGCCGGCTTTCGCGCCGAGCATCCCGATGTCGACATCCGGCTCTTGGTCGGCAACCGTGCCGACATTGTCGCCAAGCTCGGCGCCTATGAGCTCGACATCGTCTTGATGGGCCAGGCGCCGACGGAGTTTCCGGCGCAGTCGACCGTCTTTGGCGATCATCCGCTGGTGATGATCGCGCGGCCGGACCATCCGCTGACGCGAGAGCGGCAGATTCCACGGGCACGCCTCCTGCAGGAGACGATCATCATCCGCGAGCCGGGCTCCGGCACCCGCAAGTCGCTGGAGCTGTTCTTCGCCTCCGTGCCTGGCTCGCTGGAGCGAAACAGCGTCGAGATGGGCTCCAACGAGACGATCAAGCAGGCTGTCATGGCCGGGCTCGGCATTGCCTTCATCTCCGCCCATACGATCGGCTTCGAGGTGGAGATGGGGCGGCTCGCCATCCTCGACGTCGTCGACATGCCGGTGCGGCGGCAGTGGTTCGTGGTGTCGCGCAAGGACCGGGCGGAATCGCCGGCCGAGAAGGCCTTCCACGCCTATCTCTCGCAACACGGGCCGGAGCATCTGCCGCTGATCGGAACGCTCTATCCGGCCGCGAGTACCGCGAAGCCTTAAGAGGTTGGCCGAAGCTGATACTGCGCTCGCATAGCGGCCTCCCGCAATCAGCGGTGCCGGCGGGTGGAGCGTGCTGCCTCTATCCGCTAGATTGCAGGCTTCATGCGACAGCAAGGACAGGGATGATGGACGTCAACGGCTGGCCGGTGCTGATCACCGTCGCGCTCGCGGTCTTCCTCACCATGGAAGGCGTCGCCTGGGCCGCGCATAAATACATCATGCATGGCTGGGGCTGGGGCTGGCACCGCTCTCATCACGAGCCGCACGAGGGCCTGTTCGAGAAGAACGACCTCTATGCCGTCGTCTTCGCGCTCTTCGCCATCCTGCTCTTCTTCATCGGCAGTTACGGCTACCCGCTGGTGACTGCGATCGCCGCCGGCATCACGCTCTATGGGCTGTTCTACTTCATCGTGCATGATGGGCTGGTGCATCAGCGCTGGCCGTTCCGCCATATCCCGCACAAGGGCTATGCCAAGCGCCTGGTGCAGGCGCACCGGCTCCATCATGCGGTGAAGGGCAAGGACGGCGCCGTGTCCTTCGGCTTCCTCTACGCCCCGCCGGTGGACCGGCTGAGCGAGGAGTTGAAGCGTTCCGGCACCGTCGCGGCCGAGCGCCGCAACGAGACCGCAGCGCCGCGCTCCTGACCGCCGGCCTCTAATCTAACGCGGCCGCGTCCAGAGCTTGGCCGCGCGCGGCGGCTCGGGCGCGATGCGCGAGGCGAGTGCGGCGGCATAGCCGCGCGCGACATGCCGCAGCTTGGCGGCCTTCGAGGTCGAGATCCGCGCGTCCCAGGCCGCCGGCCCCTTGGCCACCACCCGCAAGCCGATCTCGCGATAAACGCCGTTTGCGGTCGCGACCGCCCAGGCGGAGCGCAGCGGCAGCCCCTTCAGCCCGACCAGCGCCGAGGCATAGTAGGGCTCGGCGAGGACGATCAGCCCCTGCGCCAGACTTGCGATCGCCGCGCGGTTTTCCGGCGCCGCGACGGCATCGGCCGGCACACCCGCCTCGGCCAGCCACTCCGCCGGCAGGTAGACGCGGCCATTCTCAGCATCCTCGACGATGTCGCGGGCGATGTTGGTGAGTTGGAAGGCCAGGCCGAGGTCACAGGCTCGGTCGAGCACTGACTCGTCGCTGACGCCCATCACGCGCGCCATCATCACACCGACGGCACCCGCGACGGCGTAGCAATATTCGAGGAGGTCGGCCTCGGTGCGGTAGGTTCGACCGGCGACGTCCATGGCATAGCCGTCGAGGTGCGACAGCACGAGGGCCGGCGGCAGGTGATGGCGGGCGGCGACTTCCGCCAGCGCCTGGAAGGCCGGATGCGACGGCGGGTTGCCCGCGAGCGCCGCCTCGGTGTCGCGGCGCAGCGTGGCCAGACGCGCTTCGGCTGAGGCGGCATTGGCGGCCGCCGCCGCGATCGTGGGGCGATGGCCGAGCTCCTGCCCGTCGACGGTATCGTCGCAATGCCGGCACCAGGCATAGAGCAGCATGGCGCTGCGCCGGGTCGCGGGATCAAACAGACGCGCGGCGGCAGCAAAGCTTTTCGATCCCGCCGCAATGGTCTCGGCTGCCATGGAGCCGAGCTCCGCCGCGGGCGTACTCGCGCCGGCGGGGCTCGGAGGCGCGGCGTCGGCCATCAGGTGCTCAAGCCGGGGACGCGGCGGCGTCGGCGATCATCAGCCCGGCCGTCGCCTTGGCCGAGCCGACGACGCCGGGCACGCCGGCGCCCGGATGCGTGCCGGCGCCGACGAGATAGAGATTGGCAATCCTGTCGTCGCGATTGTGCGGCCGGAACCAGGCGCTCTGTGTCAGCACCGGGTCGAGCGAGAAGGCCGAGCCCAGATGCGAATTCAGCTCGGTCTTGAAATCGGCCGGGGTGAAGATGCGGCTGGTGACCAGCTCGGACTTGAGGTTCGGCATGTAGCGGGCTTCGAGGTAGGAGAGGATGCGGTCGCGGTAGAGCGGCCCCTCCACCGCCCAGTCGATATCGGCATTGCCAAGATGGGGCACCGGCGCCAGCACATAGTAGCTCCCCGCCCCCGCAGGGGCGAGCGAGGGATCGGTGGCGCAGGGGCTGTGGAGGTACAGCGAAAAATCCGCCGGCAGCGAGACGCCGCGGAAAATCTCGTCGATCAGCGGACGATAGCGCGGCCCGAAGCAGACGGTGTGATGGGCCAGCTGCTCATGATGCCGGCTGAGGCCGAAATAGATCACGAAGAGCGACATGGAGAAGCGCTGGCGCTTCAGCCGCGCCGCCTCCGTCCGACCGCGATCACTGCCGCCGAGAAGATCGCCATAGGTGTGGACGACATCGGCATTGGAGGCGACGCGATCGGCCGCAAAGCGCCGCCCGTCTTTGGTGACGAAGGCGGTCGCATGCTCGCCCGCCATCTCGATCTCGGCGACTTCGGCGTTGAGGTGGACCGTGCCGCCGAGATCGGTGAAGAGCCGGACGAGGCCGCTGACGAGAGCCCCGGTGCCACCGCGCGGGAACCAGACGCCCCATTGCCGCTCCAGCGCGTGAATCAGCGCATAGATCGACGAGGTCGCGAACGGATTGCCGCCCACAAGCAGCGAATGGAAGGAGAAGGCCTGCCGCAGCTGATCATCCTCGATGAACTGGGCCACCTTGGAATAGACGCTGCGCCACGCCTGCAGGCGCGCGAGTTGCGGCCCGGCGCGGATCATGTCGCGGAAGTTCAGGAACGGCACGGCGCCGAGCTTCAGGTAGCCTTCCTCGAAGACGGCCCTGGAATAGGCGAGGAAGCGGCGATAGCCGTCGACATCCGCCGGGCTCTTGGCGGCGATCTGCCGGTCGAGCTCGGCCTGGTTGTTGCCGTAGTCGAAGGCGTAGCCGTCCTCCCAGCACAGCCGGTAGAAGGGCGAGACCGGGAGCAGCTCGACATAGTCGGCCATGCGCCGGCCGGCGGCGGCGAAGAGTTCCTCCAGCGCCGAGGGATCGGTGATCACCGTCGGTCCGGCATCGAAGGTAAACCCCTGGTCCTCGTACACGTAAGCCCGCCCGCCGGGCTTGTCGCGCTTCTCCAGCAGCGTCGTCTGGATGCCGGCAGCCTGCAGGCGGATCGCCAGCGCCAGTCCCCCGAAGCCGGAGCCGATGACGACGGCCGTGGTGGCACGCCCCGCGCTCACGCGACAGCCCTCCGGAAGAAACCCGCGCCGGCGAGAACCCTGACGGCCCGGCCGACCGGCACCGGCGGCTTGCCGCTGAGGATGCGCAGCTTGTCGGACAGGCGCAGGCGCCCGGCATAGAAGCGGGCGATCAGGCCGTCCGGCAGGCGGTGGAAGTGCTCGAGGATCCGGTAGCGCTCGGCCGGCTCGCCGGCGAGAAAGAGAAGCTTGTTCAGCATGCGGAAGTAGGAACGCTCCTTCCAGGTCGCGATCGAATGGTCGCGGATCGTCGTGAAGACGGATGGCGACGCGATGTCGGGCAAGGCGGCAATGCAGTCGGCGAGCCGCACGGCGTCGGGCAGCGAATAGCCGGTGGTCGGGTGGAACAGTGCGGCGGCCAGCCCGCTCGACGGCTGCCCCTGCTTCTCCTCCCAGAATGCCTGGATGTCGCCGCCAAGTGCGATCGGCAGGACGCCGTGCTCTTCTCGCTCGACGGCCTTCATCTGCCAGCCGTGGGAAGCAAGATAGGCGTCGATCGACGTGCGGAGACGATCCGGATCAAGGTCCGGCCCGTCGGCATAGTAGGTGTCCTCGACCAAGAGGCGGGTCGTCGACAGCGGCAGCACGTAGACGAAGCGATAACCGTCCCTCTGCGGCACGGTCGCGTCCATGATGATCGGGCGGACGAGCCTGTGTGGTGCGGCGAGTTCCGCCTCCTGCCCCAGGAACTTTTGGAAGCCGAGTTGCAGATGCGGCGTCGGTGTAAAGCCGCGGCCATCGATGACGCACGCGGCCCGGATCGTCCGGCCATCCGCCAGAACCACCGTGTTGGCCGTCAGATGCTCTACGGCAAAGCCCGTCTCGATGGCATCGCCGAGCGTCGCCGAGAGCACCTGCCGGAACCGCTCCGACGTGACGCTCTGGTAGCCGGTGCCGATCACGCGGCGGCGGGCGGGGAAGCGCACCTCGTAGTCCGACCAGCGATGGCAGACAAAGGGCTCCAGCCACGCCGCCGTTTCCGCCGAGATGTCGCCGGCATGGAAGGACCAGGTGTGGTTTCCGCCGATGGCGCCGGCCTCGAAGATGCGGACCAAAAGCTCCGGACGCCTCTGCCGCAGCCGCCAGGCAATGAGGCCGTTGGCAAGGCCGCCGCCCACGAGGGCGATGTCGCAATCCCGATCGGGCATTGTCATCGCCGCGCCGACGCGATGTCGCCGCTCGCCTTCTCGATGATGTCAGCCGCCAAGGACGCCCCGCCCGATGCCCGAATGTCGAGGCCGATCGCGCGGGCCCTGTTTCTGTAGTTAGGCCGCGCCAGCAGCCGCTCAAGGGAGGCGCGCAGCTTGGCCGCAGTCAGGAACCGTCGCGACAGCCGCTCGCCGACGCCATGATGCACGATCCGCGCGGCGATGCCGGGCTGATCGAAGGCGATCGGGATCGCCAGCAGCGGCACGCCGGCCTCCAGCGAGTCCATGACCGTATTCAGCCCGGCATGGGTCACGCAGACGGCGGCGCGCCGGAGCACGGCCTGCTGGGGCGCGAAATCGGTGACGACGTCGGCATCGATCGACGCGGCCTCGCTCGCATCGAGGCGCCCGCAATGGGCAACGAGGCACTGCGCGCCGAGATCGCGGCAGGCCTTGGCAACCGAGCGGAAGATGTCGACGCGGTGCCCCTGCAGCGTGCCCAGCGAGGCGAACACCAGCGGGCGCTCTGGATCGAGCGCAAACGGCAGGTCTGTCGCAACCTCTGTCTGGAGACGTATGGGACCGACGGCTTGGAAGCGTGGCTCCGGCGGACGCGGAAAGTCGAAGCTGGGAACGGTCTGCGCAATGGTCGCAGATGGCGACAGGCAGTCCGCCAGCGTCTCGCGCGGCGAGATGCCGGAACGCTCCGACCAGCGTCGCAGAGTCTGCCGCTGGCGCGTCAGCAGCAGGCGCGCCACCTGCTCACCGCCGCGATTGCGCTTCAGCCCCTTCTCGCTGGGATCATAGGGCCAGGGCAGAAAGGGCAGCGGGATCGCCGGATCGGGATCGATTGGCAGGGCGGCCGCGATGGAGACGAAGGGCAGGCCGAGATGCGCCGCTAGGAGACCTGAGGCCGGCTCCATCTGGTCGCCGATGATCATCTCCGCACCGATCGCACCCAGTACGTCGGGGCCGCCGTCACAGAGCTCGTCGGTCAGCGCGGCCGTGTCGGCAACGGTGCGCAGAATGCCGAAGAGCCCGTTCGGCCGCGCCGCCCGCTCGATCACCGCATCAAGATGCGCTCGGGCCGGATCACCTTGAGCCTCTCGGCCTCCGCCAGACCAAACTGTGGCGGCGGGAAAACCGGGGCCGACCATCGAGTCCGCACCGGCATTCAGAACGAAGGTGGCGCGGTGCCCCCGTCCCGTCAGTTCGGCGGCAAGCGCCTCGAACACCCGGATATGGCTGAAGAAGGGAGGGCATATCAGGGCGAAATGGACCATCGTGCCGTGACAATAGCGCAGCCAACCGGCGCCCGCATCGATTCCGTAGCCGCAGGCGGCCGTGTCGGGTCTGTTGCTGTGCGCAACCCGATAGGCCGCGGCGCCGTTCCGTGGGCGATGTCGGATATCCTCCAGCCCAAGCCGCAGGACAGGTCGAGCCCGTTCCCGATGAATGTGCGCGGGCGGCTCTGGGCCGGGCTCGGCATGATCGCGGTGACGCTCGCCCTGCTGGCCGCGATTGGCCGGCCAGTCACCTGCCCCTGCGGCATTGTGCGCCTATGGCAGACCGGCGCCAATCCGGCGGAGAATTCACAGCAGTTTGCCGACTGGTATTCGCTGCTGCACATCGCCTTCGGCATCGGCCTTGCCGCCTTCGTGCGCTGGATGCGACCCGCATGGTCGCTTGGCGCCATGTTCCTCTGCGTGATCTTCGGCCACTCGATCTGGGAGGCGATGGAAAACACGCCGGCCATCGTGGCGCTGTTCTCCAGCAGCCCCAATGCCGAGCACTATGCCGGCGACAGCCTCCTCAACTCGCTCGGCGACACGCTGTTTGCGCTCGGCGGCGCAGCGACCTTCCCGCGGCTTTCCCGCACTGGTCTGATCATCATCCTCGCCGCGATCGAGACCGCGGTGACGCTCGGCGTCGGCGACGGCTTCATCGTGGGAACGCTGCGGCTGCTCGGCGTCGACATCTAAGCTGCACCGCCCTGCCGCCCGCTGAGACCGAAATCAGCTGAGCCCGGCAAGGCGCGCAGCGCGACGGGCCCGCGCCTCGTCGAGCGCGGTCGGCTTGGCCGCCGCGGCTTGTTGCACCGCTCCCGTGCGCCAACCAGTGCCGGCGATGGTGACGACGCGGTTGCCGCGGAAATCCATGTCGGCGGTGATGAAGCCGCGATCCGTCATGAAGGAGAGGAGGAAGCGGCCGCGCGAGGGCGAGTGGCTGCCATAGGCGCGCGCCAGCGCCTCGTCGGGCGGGCACGGCGCGCTGTCGCGCGCCGCCCGTGCCAGCATGAGATAGACGCCCTGCATCTCCTCCGGCAGCGCTTCGGAGCGCGCCACCACCTCAGCCCACTCCTCATCCTCGGCATCCGCGGAGATGCCGGCACGCGCCAGCGACAGGCGCCGGCGGAAGGCCGCCATGTCCGTGTCGGCGCCGCGCAGCCGCTTCAGGCGGCAATGGGTGAGGAAGTCCTGGTAGAGGATCGGCACCGGACGATAGGCGGCCTCCGGGTCCTCCAGCATCTCGGCGAAGATCGCGTCGATCAGGCCCGCGCGCTCTTCCGGTGAACGGCTGTCGTCGTCGGCGGGCTCGGCGGAGGCAGCGGGGGCCGAGACCCGCTCCATCAGCTCGCGCATCGGCACCGGCGCGGAGCGGACCGGCATCGGCAACTCGGCCGGCTCGTCGGCACCGGCAGTGAAGATGAGCTCGGCCAGCGCCTCGCGGCCATGTTCCGGCAGCGGCAGCAGCGAAGGGCGACCGCTGCGCCCGGCCGTCTCGACCGTGCCGATCTTCACCTGCGTCGGCCGGCTGTAGAGCGCCGGTCCCAGCGCCACGAAGTTACCCGTCTCCAGATCGCGGAAACGCTCGGCGGCGCGTCGGTCCATGCCGAGAAGGTCGGCGGCGCGCTGCATGTCGATATCGAGGAAGGTGCGGCCCATCAGGAAGTTCGAGGCTTCGGCCGCGACGTTCTTGGCGAGCTTGGCGAGCCGCTGCGTCGCGATGATGCCGGCAAGCCCGCGCTTGCGGCCGCGGCACATCAGGTTTGTCATGGCGCCGAGCGAGGCGCGCCGCGCCTCGTCGGAATGCTCGCCCGCCATGGCCGGGGCGAAGAGATGCGCCTCGTCGACGGCGATCAGCATCGGATACCAGGCGCTGCGATCGGCATCGAAGAGCCCGTTCAGGAAGGCGGCCGAGCAGTGCATCTGCACCTCGGCGTCGAGCCCTTCCAGATCGAGCACGACGGAGGCGCGATGCTGGCGGATGCGCATGGCGATGCGGGTCAGCTCCGCCGGCGTCCGGTTGGCGTCGACGATGACATGGCCGTAGCGCTCTGCGAAGCCGACGAAGTCGCCCTCGGGATCGATGATCGCCTGCTGCACCCATTCGGCGCTGCGCTCGAGAAGCCGGCGCAGGAGATGCGACTTGCCGGATCCGGAATTGCCCTGGACCAGCAGGCGGGTCGAGAGAAGCTCTTCCAGATCGAGTTCCGCCGGCTCGCCGCTGGCGGTCGTGCCGAGATCGACGGCAACCTTCATCGCATGCCCTTCGGATGTCTGTGCTGGGGCTGCCACGGCAGCGTCCGGCCGCTCAGTTGGAGCGGTCGGAGGATCGCCTTCGATCTAGCACGGGAGCGGGTCCGGGAGTCGGAGCTATGGGCTGCCTGTCCACAGAATCGGAAAAGGTCAGGCGGCCGTCAGCGTCGGGATGCCGCTGACGTCGATGTCGCGCTCGGCATGCCAGGTGCCATATTCCGTCTGCATGCGCAGCCACACGCCCGGACCGTTTCCCAGGAGCTTGCCGACCCTCGCGGCGATCTCAGGAGTGATGGGCCGGCGCTCCATCAGGACATCGGCGAATACTGGCGTCTCAATCCGCAGCAGATGCGCGAGCTCATCCTTCGACTTGCGGAGGCTCGGCAGCACATCCTCGCGAAGGATCTCGCCGGGGTGCGTGGGACAGCGGTTCGGATCACGAAAAGCCTGGTTCGCCACGACTTATCAGACCACCATCGTCAGGCACTTGTGATGGTCGTCGAGCGCCGCTTCGGCGAAGGTATCCAACCGCCCAGAGAGGGTGTCCGCTTCGATGGCTTCGTCGAACTTCTCGGCATCGAAGCGGGTAAACCACTCGCGAAATCAGGCGAGTTCGTTCGCATCGAGATCTTTGACCTCGTTCTCGAGCTTCTCCAGCCGCGTCATATCGACCTCCATCTGGCCCGGTGCGACTCAGCACCTTTGATCAGGCAGATTCTTTGGCGATGGCCGCCTTCAGCGTCTCGTTGATGCGGGTTTGCCAGCCCTCGCCACTCTTTCGAAAGTGCATGATGATCTCAGCGTCCAGCCTAAGCGTCACCGCCTGTTTCGGTGGTTTCCGTCCAGGTCCGCGCTGGCCTGGGAGACGCTTGACCACGCCGGCTTCATGCAGCGTCGCATCCTCAAACCATTGGTCAGTCAGCTCCGGAGCATCGTCAGGGTCGGTCCAGATGGAACTTGAATCGAGCTTGTTCGCGCTCATTGGCCTTCCTCATCGAAATGATGTGCCGCGTGCCGTCACGTCGGGTCCAGACAAGCACGACCATTCGCCCATCAAGCGTCCCGACGGTGATGACCCGCTCCTCACCATAATCCTTACGATCATCGATCCGATCGAAGGTGATGCCCGCAAAGACACGTTCTGCATCGCGGAAATCGAGCCCCCGTTCGACGAGAGTCCACTCCTGCTTCGCGGGATCATAGGTGATGCCCAGCATCTATATGTAGCTACACAAAGCTCTCAAGCAAGTCGTACCGGTATTCCATCGCGCCTACTCCCCCAACCAGCTCTCGTAATCCGACACCAGGAGGTGCAGCGGTGCCTCGTCCTCCTCGATCGCGGCAAAGCGGCCAATCGGATCGCGAAAGACGTTGTCGGTGAGGTCATCGTTGACGGTCGAAACCTCGCCGACGAAGACGTCACCGCCCTCGCCCCAGAAGGCGTGCCAGTGGATGCCGGGCAGCAGCGTCACGCTCTCGCCGGGCGCCAGACGCAGGATGTCGCCGCCGTTCATCCGCCGTGTCAGTCCGTCCGTGACGACCTCGACCGGCAGGCTCTCGTCGAGCGAGCCGTCGGGTGCTGCCGTGTAGAGCTCGATCGCCAGCGTCGCGCCGCCGCGATTGATGATGTCCTCGGCCTTCAGGTCGTGCCGGTGCATCGGCGACAGCTGGTCTTGCCGCGAGATCATGATCTTCTCGGCATAGAGCATGCCGCGGCCGGCCTTCAGGTCGGCATTGTCGCCATTGCGCGCCGTGAAGAGGAAGAGGCCGAGCCTGTCGAAATCGCCCTGGCCGTAATCGGTGATGTCCCAGCCGAGACGCCGGTCGAGGATGGTGCCGATCTCGCTTCGACGTGCCTTCATCTCCGCTGGCGACCAGTAGGCGAAGGGCGGCAGGATGGTGCCGAAGGAGCGGATGAAGTCGTCCGACTCCCGCAGGATCTGGTTGACGCGCGAGCGCTTCATGAAAGGTCCTCCCCTATTACCAAGATGGCATTGGCCGGTCGGTCGGCCCCAATCGGTGCAGTCGCTTTTCCCCTCCCGAGCCCGTTGGGCTC
Source organism: Mangrovicella endophytica (assembly GCF_002893625.1). Classification (GTDB taxonomy): domain Bacteria; phylum Pseudomonadota; class Alphaproteobacteria; order Rhizobiales; family Rhizobiaceae; genus Mangrovicella; species Mangrovicella endophytica. The sequence goes on from NZ_PKMZ01000004.1 coordinate 246,757, forward strand.
AGGCGACGAGGATGATGCGGCAGTCATTGACGTTGGTGTGGGTCGGTCCCGGCCGGAAGATGTCGCCGATCGCGTCGAAGAAGCCGGTGGAGTCGTTGTCCGCCAAGGCGGCTGCCGCGTCGACGCCGTGCTTCTCTGCGCGGTCCAGCGTGTCCGGCGCCACGAAGGCACCGGCAGGGTCGGTGGCAAGACCGCCGCCGCCATCGGTACCATCCGTGTCGGCGCTGAGGGCGAAGATGTCCCGAGCCCCGCCGAGTGCGAGCGCCAAAGCGAGGGCGTATTCCTGGTTGGGTCCACCCTGCCCCTGCCCTCGGATCGTCACCGTCAGCTCGCCGCCGGACAGGATGGCGATACGCTCGCCGCGGCCGCGGGCCTCCAGCGCCAGCCGCGCGTGCTCGGCGGCGACGTCGCGCGCCTCGCCTTCGAGATCGGAACCCAGAAGGAGCGGCTGCCAGCCGAGCCTTGCCGCCTCGGCCGCTGCGGCATCGAGCGCGCCAGCCGGCGTCGCGATGATGCTGTAGTCGCTCGCCGCGAAGACCGGATCGTCCGCCTTCGGCGTCTCGTTGGCGGCATCAGCGAGGACCGCCTGGCAGGCCGGCGGCAGCGTGATGCCATAGGTCTCGATCACCGCCAGCGCATCCGCCAGCGTGGTTGGATCGGCGACGGTCGGACCGGAGGCGATCACGCTCGGATCGTCGCCCGGCACGTCGGAGATCGCCAGCGTCACCAGATGCGACCGGCTGCAGGCCTGTGCCAGCCGGCCGCCCTTGATCTGCGACAGGTGCTTGCGCACGCAGTTGATCTCGCCGATCGCCGCGCCGCTGCGCAGCAGCGCTTTCGTCACCGCCTGCTTGTCCTCCAGTGTGACGTCGCCCGCCGGCAGCAGCCAGTTGGCCGAGCCGCCGCCGGAGATCAGCGCCAGCACCAGATCGTCCGGACCGGCGGAGGCCGCTAGTTCCAGCACACGACGCGTCGCGGCAAGGCCGTGGGCGTTCGGCAACGGGTGGCCGGCCTCAACCACTGCGAGGTGGCCAGCCGGCAGCGCATAACCGTCGCGCGTCACGGCGATGCCGTCGATCCTCTCTTCACCCAGGCCGCGTTCGCGATAGTGGCGCTCGGCCACCGCCGCCATGCTGGCCGCCGCCTTGCCGGCGGCAAGGATGATGACGCGACCGGTCGGCGGCTCCGGCAGATGCTGGGCAAGGATGGTCGCCGGATGAGCCGCCGCGACGGCGCTTTCGAAGATGCCGGTCAAGTCGCGGCGTGCCGCCTCGAAATCCATACTGTTCCTCCCGGCGCGGCAGAACTCCCATCGCCTCGCGCCGCAGTTCTAGTGCCTTTCACGACAGGGTGGAAACCGTTCTGTTGCGCGACCGTATGGCGAACGTCACCAACGAGGTCGCTGGATCGCGCCGGCCGCTCCGCGTCGATCCCGTGCAATGAGCCGCCCGAGATGCCGACCATGCATGCGAGCGATGCGCCGATACCCTTTAGATGCGATCCCGCAACGACTATGTGAAGGGCGTTCGCAAGGAGGCGCTCCTTCGGAGCGACAGAGGTGAGTTGATGTTCGAGGCCTTCGACCCCGTCGTCCTGGCACGAATCCAGTTTGCCTTCACGATCTCCTTCCACATTATCTTTCCGGCCTTCTCGATCGGCCTTGCCTCCTATCTCGCCGTCCTGGAAGGGCTGTGGCTCGCCACCGGCAAGTCCGTCTACATGGACGTCTTCCGCTACTGGGTGAAGATCTTCGCGCTGACCTTCGGCATGGGCGTCGTCTCAGGCCTGACGATGAGCTATCAGTTCGGCACCAACTGGTCGGTCTTCTCCGACAAGACAGGACCGGTGCTCGGGCCGCTGATGGCCTACGAGGTGCTGTCGGCCTTCTTCCTCGAAGCGGGCTTCCTCGGCATCATGCTGTTCGGCATGAACAAGGTCGGCCGCAAGCTGCATTTCTTCGCCACGGTGGTGGTGGCGCTCGGCACCTTCTTCTCCGCCTTCTGGATCCTGTCGGTGAATTCCTGGATGCACACGCCCGCCGGCTACGCGATCAACGCGGCCGGACAGTTCATCCCGGCGGACTGGTGGGCGATCGTCTTCAACCCGTCCTTCCCCTACCGGCTCGTCCACATGGTGCTGGCTGCCTACCTCACGACGGCCTTCGTGGTGGGTGCGGTCGGGGCGCTGCATCTCCTGCGTGACCGGGACAACCGGCGGGCGCATCTGATGTTCTCCATGGCGCTCTGGATGGCCACGATCGTTGCACCTATCCAGATCCTGGCCGGCGACCAGCACGGGCTGAACACGCTGGAGCACCAGCCGGCCAAGGTCGCCGCAATGGAGGGCCATTTCGAGACGAACCGCGACGGCGGCATGCCGCTGACGCTGTTCGGCATCCCGAACATGGAAACGGCGCGGACGGACTACGCGCTGGAGGTCCCGGCGCTCGGATCGCTGATCCTCGGCCATAGTCTCGACGCCGAGATCAAGGGGCTCGACGCCTTTCCGCGCGAGGACTGGCCGAATGCGACGGTGATCTTCTGGACGTTCCGGGTCATGGTCGCGATCGGCTTTGCGATGCTGGGCCTCGGGCTGTGGTCGCTGTGGACCCGCTGGCGCGGCTCGCTGCGCCAGTCCACCTGGCTGCAACGGGCGATGGTGGCGATGGGGCCGAGCGGCTTCCTGGCCGTTCTCTGCGGCTGGATCACCACCGAGATGGGCCGGCAACCCTACACCGTCTACGGATTGCTGCGCACGTCGGAAAGCGCTTCGCCGATCGCTGCGGAAGCAGTCGGCACCTCGCTCCTTGCCTTCATCGTGGTCTACTTCCTGCTGTTCGGCGCCGGCACCTTCTACATCCTGCGCCTGATGGCGAAGCCGCCGACGCCATTCGAGGAAGAGCCACCGCGCCAGCCGATCCGCTCGGCCGGCATCACGCCGGCACCGGCCCTCGACGACGACGTGCCCGAACCGGCTCGCGGCGAATAGGAGACACGAGGATGGACCTGCCGCTGCTCTGGGCCTTCATCATCGCCTTCGCCGTGCTCGCCTATGTCCTTCTGGACGGGTTCGATCTCGGGACGGGCATCCTCTTCCCGTTCCTCGGCCGGCACGAGAACCGCGACACGGCGATGAACTCCGTCGCGCCGATCTGGGACGGCAATGAGACCTGGTTGATCCTGGGCGGCGGCGGTCTTTTCGCCGTCTTCCCGCTTGCCTATGCCATCATCATGCCGGCGATCTACGCGCCGATCATCGCCATGCTCCTGGCGCTGATCTTCCGCGGTGTCGCCTTCGAATATCGCTTCAAGACGGTGCGCGGCCGCTTCCTGTGGGACGCGTCCTACTTCATCGGATCCGTCGTCGCGGCGCTCTCGCAGGGGATCGCGCTCGGCACGCTGGTGCAGGGCATCGACGTCTCGGGCCGAGCCTATGCCGGCGGCTGGTTCGACTGGCTGACGCCGTTCTCGCTGCTGACCGGCGTTGCGGTCGTCGTCGGCTACGCGCTACTCGGCTCGACCTGGCTGGTTATGAAGACCGAAGGCGAGATCCAGGGCGTGGCGCGGCGCTACGCCTTTATTACCGGCGCCGGAACCCTTGCGCTGATCGGCGCGGTGAGCCTGTGGATGCCGTTCCTCGATCCCGAGTTCTACGTGCGCTGGTTCGCCATGCCGCAGATCTTCTATGTCGCGCCGGTCCCGGTCCTCGTGGCGATCGCGGCTTTCAGCTTGTTCCAGTCGCTCGCCAAGGGCGCGCATCACCGGCCGTTCCTGTCGGCGGCGGCGCTCTTCACGCTGTCTTTCATCGGGCTGGGGATCAACTTCTATCCCCACATCATCCCTCCGGACATCACCATCTGGGATGCGGCGGCACCGGACTCCAGCCTGAAGTTCCTGCTGGTCGGCGCTTCCGTGCTGATCCCGATGATCCTCGCCTACACCGGCTACGCCTACTACGTCTTCAGGGGAAAGATCGTCGAGGGCGAGGGCTATCACCATTGAAGGCGGACGAGGCGCCAGGCCCGCTCTGGAAGCGGCTCGCATGGTTCGTCGCGCTGTGGATCGGCGGCGTTGCCGTTGTCGGCGCCACGGGGTTTGTGATCCGGCTCATGATCATGCCGTGACGCATCGCTCCTGAGCGCGACGGTTCGTACGGCCGCGGCTCAGCCCTTGGCCAGCGCCGCCAGAGCCGCTGCGACATCCGTCTCGAAGCGCTTCCGCCGCTGGCCCAGCCAGGCGGGGCCGGAGGCGTCCGTTTGAGCTGGATGAGCAAGGAGTCCGGTGATCCCCGCCAGCATCGCCGTCGCGTCCCCCGCCTCCCGCACATTGGCCGGACGCTCGTCGATGCCGCGCAGGGCAACCGGCGTCGCCACGACGGGGACGCCGAGGCCGATCGTCTCGATCGTCTTGATCTGGATGCCCGAACCGATCGTGCTGGGGATGACGATGAGGCGGCAGTTGCGCAGGAACGCGCCTGCATCCGGCACGAAGCCGGTGAAGCGCACCGGACCGCGGCGCGTGCCAGCCGGATAAGGCGCCTTGCCGCCGACGACGATGTCGAGCGAGGCCGGCAGGCTTGGCACCACCTCGTCCAGGAACCAGTCGAGACCGGCACGATTGATGTCCCAGGTCCAATTGCCGAGAAGGCCGATGTCCGGCCGACTGGCGTGATCAGCACCTGACGTGACAACAGCCATTTCGCCGAAGCTCTGCCCCGGCACGGCGAAGCGCCGGACCTTGCCGGGATCGCGGACGAGCGCGGCAAAGGCGAACCGATCCTCCTCCGTCAGGGTCCAGATCTGGCTCGCGCGGTTCGCGGCCTTCTCCTCCGCGGCGGCGAGAAGACGTCCTTCGCGGCGGTAGATCCCGGCTTTCGCCCGTCCGGCGAGACGGCGTAGACCGCTGACGCCGCCGGTCTCCGCCACGCTCTCGCCGTGGCCGGCATAGAGCGCGTGCTCGACATTGTGGGCGATGAAGATCACCGGCAGTTCGCGTGGGATGTCGCCCAGCAGCCACGTCGCCTGAGCGTGGTCGAAGACGACGGCATCGTAGCGCCCGCCCGACAAGCGCTCGCGCACGGCGCGGCGCATCTGCGGGGTGACGTATTTCTGGACGGAGAACGGCCGCCGGGTTGCAAAGGCACGCGCAAGCCAGATCGCCGTGTCCCGCTTGGAATCGGCGCTTTCGATCGTCAGCGTTCGTGGTGCGGCAAAGCCGTCCGGCAGTGGCTCTTTCGAACCAGCGCGGTCGTAGGCGAGCACCTCGACATCTGCGCCGGCCGCCTTCAGCGCTTCGATGAAGTTCATGCTGCAGATCTCGCCGCCGCTGCGCCGTGCGAGTGGCTGCACCGTGGAGAGGAACAGGATGCCGCGGCGTCCACCGCCCCACCCGGACCCTGCGCTGCCGGCCGACCGTGCTGAAGACAGGGTCGCAGCTTCTGCTGTGGTTGTGGTCCGGCTACGCGTCTCGAGCGCCTCCCGCAGCGCCAGCCGGAAGATCTTTGGTCCGCGCACCAGATAGCGCCGCCACATCCGCTTCGGGTCGCCGGCGAGCCGATGCAGCCATTCGAGCTTGAGCCTCTGCATCGCGGCGGGCGCGCGCACCTGCTTGCCGGTCAGGAAGTCGATGCTGGCGCCGACGCAGAGCGCGACGCCTCCGGACTGCCGCACGCGCTTCAGATCGGCCGCGAAGAACTCCTGCTTGGGGAAGGACAGGCAGACGAAGAGGAGGTCCCAGGCCGCAGCCGCGACCCGCTCGACCGTCGCGTGCCAGTCCGCCGACCCGACCGTGAGCCGGTCGGATGACGGGAGATGTGCCACGTCGGCTTCGGGAAAGCGGCGCCGCAGCTCGGCTGCGGCAGCCTCGTCCGGACCGACCATCGCCATCCGGATGCCGGGCTTCAGGGGACGCCGGATCAGGTCAAGCGTCAGGTCCGATCCCGGACATGGCGTCAGCTGCTTTCCCGACGCCTTGGCCAGCACCGCCAGGATGCGGCTGTCGCAGATATGGAGCGCGGCATCGGCATAGACTGCCTTGAAGGCCCAATCGTCACCGCTGTGGTAAGCCACCATGTGATCGACATTCGGCGTGACGACATAGGCATAGGCGTTGCTCTCGAGGAGCTCCTGCAAAGCCGTGCGCACAGCCTCGAGCCCGCCGTCCAGGAACGGCAGGCCGAGATAATCGACGGTGCGCCTCGTCATGCATGGCTCCGCGTTCGCCTCGATCGATCGGCGCAGCGTACGCAGCGAAGGTTGCGATCCTCTTCACGACGGGATGCTAAGGCCGGGCGCGGCCTATCCGCGCCCGGGCAGCGCGTCGTATCGTTTGCACGACCGCCGTGCCTTCAGGCAGCCAGAGCAATCTCCGGCACATATTCACGCACCCGCGCCATGTCCTCGTTGAAGGCGGCCTGCTCGCGCGCCTGGGCCTCGCGATCAGGCAGGCGCAGGATATAGGCGGGATGGACGGTGACGAGGAGCTTGGTGTCCTCGTCGAGATCGATGAGCTTCGAGCGTGTATCGCGGATGGTGACGGCCTTGCCGAGCACGGAGGCGGCGGCCGTTGCGCCGAGCGCCACGATGAGCTTCGGGCGGATCAGCTCGCGCTCCAGTTCCAGCCACCAGCGGCAGATCTTCATCTCGCCCATATTCGGCTTCTGGTGGATGCGCCGCTTGCCGCGCGGCACGAACTTGAAGTGCTTCACCGCATTGGTGACATAGGCCTGGGTGCGATCGACGCCGGCCGCCGTCAGCGCCTGGTCGAACACCTTGCCGGCCGGGCCGATGAAGGGCTCGCCGGCGAGATCCTCCTGATCACCCGGCTGCTCACCGACGAAGATCACCGGCGCGTCGGACGGCCCGCGACCGAACACGGTCTGCGTTGCCGGCTCCCACAGCGGGCAAGCCTTGCAATGCTTGGCCTGCTCGCGCGCCTCGTCGATATCGTCCGGCCGCTTGTTGAAGCCGCCGAATGCCCCTTCCCGGACTGCCGTCGCCATCTCGTTGCGCTCCGCCTGCCGTTCATGACGCAAACTCGGCAGCGTCGGTGCGGTTGCGATCATCCGCTGGGCGGAGGCTTCGGCGTTGCGGATCAGCGGCTGGATGAGCTGCGCTTCGGGCAGGTTGTGCCAGTACTTCTTCGGCATCTCGGCCTGCATCGCCTTCACCTTCAGCCGGGCCGGATTGAAGATCGAGGCGTAGTAGGTCAGCCACAGCGCCTCCATGTCGTCGTCCTTCGGCCGCTGGTCCTGCGAGGCACCAGGGGCAAAGGTCAGATCGGCGCCGTCCCAGTGGACGGAGCGCAGCGGCGTCAGGATCGACCAGACCATACCGGCGAAACGTCGGGCAAAGAAGGGCGCCGTCAGCTCGACCACATGATGGAAGGGCTCGAACCAGGCGATGTAGTGCCGCCCCTCCTCCGTCTCGATCTCGCGGAAGCGCACGAAGGCCTTCATCTTGTGGCTGTCGCGCCGGACGGCCTTCTCCATCTCGATGGAGCGAACGACGTCCGTATCGGACGCGATCTCGAGAAGGCGCTTGTCGATCTGCAGCCGCCAGAGCAGGCGGTAGGCGAAGACGAAGCGGTCCGCATCGGCATGGCAAACGAGTTTGCGCGCAAGATCGGGAAACTGCTTCGGCACGAAGGCGGGCCGAGCGTCCTCGGGCAGCGGCGGCAGCGGCTCGGCGAACAGGCCTGCCACCTCGCCCTCCACGGCAAAGCCCATGTCCTCCGGCGCGATCCCGAGCGCCAGCGCGGCCCGCGCTGCGCCTCGCCAGCCGTCGAAGTCGGCGGGATGATCAAGCTTGGCGACGAACATGGTCAGAACAGGCTGAGCTGCTCGGCCGGCTTCTTCGGCGCGACGCGGGCGCGTAGGCCTTCCGTGTCCGTCAGCCCGCCGGGCGACCAGTCGAGCGCCACGATGAACGGCCGGACCTTGTCGATCGACTGGCACAGCCTTGCGATGTCATCGAGCCGCAGCGTGCGGTGGCGACGCGTCGAGATGATGCGATCGACGGCTCGCGTACCGAAGCCCGGCACCCGCAGCAGCAGCTCACGGTCGGCGCGGTTGACGTCGACCGGGAAGCGCTCGCGGTTCTTCAGCGCCCAGGCGAGCTTCGGATCGACGGCGAGATCAAGCATGCCCTCCTCGCCGCCGGACACGATCTCGTCGCGCTCGAAGCCGTAGAAGCGCATCAGCCAGTCCGCCTGGTACAGCCGGTGCTCGCGCATCAGCGGCGGCTTGGCGAGCGGCAGCCGGCTCGATGAGTCCGGGATCGGCGAAAAGGCAGAGTAGTAGACGCGGCGCAGACGGTAATTCCCGTAGAGGTTCTCCGCCCGGCCGAGAATGGCATCGTCATTGGCCGCATCGGCGCCGATGATCATCTGCGTCGACTGGCCCGCCGGGGCGAAGCGCTTCGGCTTGGCACGCTCCTTCTTCTCGGCCGTGTGCTCCTCGATCTTCAGCCTGAGCTGGCCCATCGAGCGGCGGATCTCGGCCGGCTTCTTCTCGGGAGCCAGATCCTCCAGCGCGATGTCGGTCGGCAGCTCGATGTTGATCGACAGGCGATCGGCAAAAAGCCCCGCCTCCTCCAGGAGCTGCGGCGAGGCACCGGGGATCGTCTTCAGGTGGATATAGCCGGCGAAGTTGTGCTCCAGGCGCAGGAGCCGGGCGATCCGCACCATTTCCTCCATCGTATGATCGGAGTTGCGGATGATGCCGGAGGAAAGGAACAGGCCCTCGATGTAGTTACGCTTGTAGAACTCCATCGTCAGCTTCACGACCTCCTCTACTGTGAAGCGGGCCCGCTGCACGTTGGAGGAGGACCGGTTCACGCAGTAGACGCAGTCGTAAATGCAGAAGTTGGTCATCAGGATCTTGAGGAGCGAGATGCATCGCCCGTCCGGCGCATAGGCGTGGCAGATGCCCGATCCTTCCGTCGATCCGATCCCCTTCGACTTGGATGAATCGCGTTTCGACGTGCCACTCGATGCGCAAGATGCATCGTATTTGGCAGCATCACTCAGGATCGCGAGCTTCTCGACGAGGGTCAGTTTGGCCATGCGGCCAGAATAGGGTTCCCGTTCCGTTCCGGCGAGTCAGGAGAAGCGTGGAATCGCGCTTGAGCGTTCAACTCCTCGTGCACGGGCGACCCGCTCCGGCGTAACTCCTTGTCTGCCCATCCTCTTGTTGCAGCCTGTCAGCGGAACCGCTCGCGTTCAGCTCCCGTTCAGCCGGACGGCGCCATTACTAAGGCGCACTTACGCTGGCAGTGCTGCCAGATGGCTGTGCAGACACATCTCAGGAGACAATCATGCGGAAACTTCTCAACCTCGCGCTGAGCCTCACCATGCTCGGAACCAGCATCGTGAGCTTCAGCGCGCCGGCAGAAGCGCAGAGCCTGCGCGAGCGTCAGCGTTATGTCGAGCGCTACTGCGCCCGGAACCCACGCGACAGCGACTGCCGCGACTTCCGCCGCGACGCGCGCCGGTGGGACCGCCGCCGCTATGACCGCTTCGCACGCGATCGTCGCGACATCCGTGGCGATGCCGCCGCTGCCGCGATCTTTGGCCTTGCGGCCGGGGCCCTGATCGGCGGTGCGGCCGCGAGCCGTGGCGGCGCTCAGGAGGATCGGCGCCACATCGATCGCTGCGAGGCACGGTACCGCTCCTACGACGCCCGTACCGACACCTATCTCGGCTCCAACGGCCGCCGCATTCGCTGCACGCTCTAGGCCGCAGACAGGTTCGCGGGACGGCGTCGGAAGCGCCGTCCGCATCCGACGCATCCGCCGCGCGGCAATCCGTCCGCTGCCGCCGGCGGGCGCTCTGGAACGCCGCGGCAACTGCGACGTTCTAGCTCCCAGGGACAAATTGCAAGCAGCGCGACGCCGACCCACATCTGCCCTACAGGCAGCGCGCCAGCGCCGCTCAGACCATCAGGAGTAATGAGAATGAAGAAGACGATCTTGAGTCTTTGCGCCGCTGCGGCTCTCGCCACCGGCATGGTCGGAACCACTGTAGCTCCCGCCGCGGCTGACCCCTACTACAGCGGCCACCGCTATCACGGCGGCGGCTGGGGCGGGCATCGCTACCGCGGTGACTGGGGTCACCGGCGCTACTATCGCCACCATCACGGCCATGGCGATGCCGTTGCCGCCGGTGTGGTCGGCCTTGCAGCCGGCGCTCTGATCGGCGGCGCACTGGCTGACCGTGGGCCGCGCTACTACGACGGCTATGACGGCTACCCGGAGGGCCGCGTCTACTATCGCCCGGCGCCGCGCTACTACATCGACCCGCCGGTCTCCAGCAGCCACACGGCCCGCTGCGAGGCGCGCTACCGGACCTACGACGTACGCACCGACACCTTCATCGGCAATGACGGCCGTGCGCACGCCTGCCGCCTTTAAGGCGTAAGGCTTCATCGCAGGACATGCGGAAGGGGCGGCGTTCAGCCGCCCCTTTTCGTCGTGCGGATCATGCCTGCCGCCGCAGCGGGTCTTCGACGTCGCCGCCGTCGGACGGTCACCAGCGGGATCATCAGCCGGCTGTGTATCTTCAATGACTTAACGCTGCCTCATCCCGTCCGCGAGCGGCCGGCCCGGACTGTGGCGGCGATAGCACAAGGCTTGCGCTTTCGGCCCTGCTGCGCCCGTCGAGCCGGCCGATCACCGGCTTGCGATGTTGTCTTTTCACGATTTAACGGCATGCTTACGGCAGCGACGGGAGGTGGGCAGCGGCTGACAAAGCCGCAGCGGCGGCCAAGGCCGGCCTTCTCCCGAAATGGCAGTCCGCGGACGGCCGGTCCGAGCCTGCACCGGCCTTCGCGGCGGCGCGGCGGCGAAATGTTCGAGGTACGCCTTGCTCCTTGCGACACGATCGACCCGGCTGGGCCTGACGGGAGCATCCGGACACGATCGGCGAACACGGCACCTCGGCCTTATCCTTGCCACGGTCGGCTTGCTCGCAGCTTGCGCCGTGCCCGCGCAAGCCTTCGAGATCTTCGGACTGAAGTTCTTCGAAAGCGAGAACGAGGCCGATGAGGATGCGGTCCTCGATCCCGTCAACTATACGGTCACGCTGAACGTCACGCCGGCCGTCGAAGGGCTGGAGGACGAGCTGCGCGACGCCTCGACCCTCATAGCGGACGAGGACGATCCGGTTTCCGGCTCGCTCGGTCTCCTCTCCAAGGCTCGCAACGATCGCAAGCGGCTCGTCGCCGCGCTCTACGAGAACGCGCGATATGACGGGCTCGTGGACATCTTCATCGAGGGGCGCAACATCGCCGACCTCGCGCCGGACGCGACCTTCACCGCGCGGCCGGTGCCGGTCGAGATCCGCGTCAATCCGGGCCAGGAGTTCCAGCTCGGTTCCGTCTCGGTCAGCGCCAATGGCGTTCCGATGGACGCCGAGAAATACGAGCTGACGCCGGGCAGTTCGGCCGCCTCCGTGCGAATCCTCGACGCCGAGGCGAAACTCTTGCGCGACCTTCGCAACGAAGGCCGTCCCTTTGTCGCCATCACCGACCGCGACGTCGTTGCCGATACCAAAACCGGGCGGCTCGACTACACGCTGCAGATCTCGCCGGGCGAGCCGGTGCCGTTCGGCGCGACCTTCGTTGACGGCGCCAAGGACGTGGACCCCGGTTTCATCGCTTACATGGCCGGCATCGAGCCGGGCGAGACCTTCTCGCCGGAGGCGCTGGAGCGCGCCCGCAAGCGCCTGATGAAGCTCGATGTCTTCTCCTCGATCAGCGTCAAGGAGGCCAAAGGCCAGGCGGCGGACGGCACGCTCCCCGTCCAGATCGAGGTCGGCGAACGCAAGTTCAACTACTACGGCTTCGGCGCGACCTTCTCGAACACGGACGGCGCCGGCGTCTCCGGCTATATCGGCAACCGCAATCTCTTCGGCCGCGCCGAGAGCATCCGCCTCGACGCCTCGGTGTCGCGCATCGGCGCCTCGGTGATCGACACGACGGGCCGGGAGACCGACGAGTTCGACTACGACGCCTCGCTGGTCTTCAAGAAGCCCGGCGTGCTCGGGCCGGACTCGGTCTATATCGGCTCGCTCGAGGTGACGAGCGAGCATCCACTTGCCTATGACCGCCGCGCCTTCGCGCTCAGCAACGGCGTGGAATACGCGCTCGACGAGCAGCAGACGATCAATGTCGCGGTTCGCGCCGAATATGACGAGATCACCGACTATCTCGGCAGCGACAGCTTCGTGCTGGGCTCGGTGCCGATCACCTACACCTATGACGGCCGCGACGAGCCGCTGAACCCGACGTCCGGCATCTACGCCAAGCTCTTCGCCGAGCCGACCTACGAGTTCAAGGACGGCACGCCCTTCCTGAAGGCGCGCGCGGACGCCTCCACCTACCTGTCGCTGTCGGACAGCAACCGCTTCATCCTGGCTGGGCGTCTCGCCTATGGCACGATCTTCGGCGCCGACCTGGAGGACGTGCCGAACGACCGCCGCTTCTATGCCGGCGGCGGCGGATCGGTGCGCGGCTACGCCTTCCAGTCGATCGGTCCCTACTTTCCGGATGTCGTACTGCCCGGTACTAACGAGGACTTCACGGATACGCCGACGGGTGGCCTGTCGCTGTTCGAAGGATCGCTCGAGGCGCGCATCGGCGTGACCGAGAACATCCAGGTCGTGCCGTTCCTCGACTTCGGAACCGTCGGCGACGATCTCGTGCCCGACTTCTCCGAATTCAAGCTCGGTGCTGGCGTCGGCGCCCGCTACCTCACCGGCTTCGGGCCGATCCGCGTCGATGTCGGTATCCCGCTCGATCCGGGGCCGCGCGACGCCAGCTTCCAGATCTATGCCGGAATCGGGCAGGCCTTCTGATGACCCTTTTCCGACGCCCCTTCGACCGCGCCCCTCGCCTCCGCTCTTGGCTGGCGCTGGCCGTCTTCGCGCCTCTCCTGCTCTCGGCTCCTCACCCCGCCGAGGCGCAGGAGTTCGTCGCCAACCAGATCGAGAACCTGATCTCCTCCGACACGGCCCGGGTCGATATCGAGGGTCTCTCCGGCGCGCTCACCGGCGCCGTGCGCATCGACCGGCTGACCGTCTCCGACGCCGACGGCGTCTATCTCACGGCGAGCGACCTCGCCATGGACTGGTCGCCGCTGGCGCTGGTGCGCAAGAATGTCTCCATCGAGAGCCTGACGGCCGGTCGCATCGTTCTCGACCGGCTGCCGCGCAGCGCCGCGCCCGCGGCGGACGACAGCGGCGGCGGCTTCTCGCTGCCCTCAATCACCGCCGATATCCGCAGCATCGCCATCAACGAATTCGAGCTGGGGCAGGCCGTGGCGGGTACGCCGGCGCGGCTGAAGGCAACCGCGAGCCTTGGCCTTGCCGCCGACCCGACGCGCCTTGACGTGCGCGCCAATATCGACCGGCTGGACAAGCCGGGGACGATCGCCGCCACCATCGCCTTTGCGCCGGCCGAGGACCGGCTGACGATCGACGTCGCCGCGAGCGAGCCGGCGGGCGGCCTCGTCGCCGGGCTGCTGCAGCTGCCGGGCGCACCGCCGGTCAACCTGACGGTCAAGGGCAATGGCCCGTTGAGCGACTTCATGGCCAATGGCGCGCTCACCGTCGGCGGCGAGCAGGCCGCCAGCGTCACGGCGCGCGTCAACGCCCTCCCCGAAGGCCGGCGCGTCTCCGCCTCGCTCAGCGTCGCGGCCGAGCGCTTCGCACCCGACTCCGTTCGCGCCTACGTCTCCGGCGCGACCACGCTCGACGCGCAACTCCTGTTCCGTCCCGACGGGCTGATCGGGATCGACCAGGCCGACCTTGCGTCCGATGCGCTGGCGCTGACGGCGCGCGGCACGCTGGACCAAACCGGCACCGGAAACGATCTGAGCTTCTCCGTCAGCTCGCGCCAGGGTGCGGTGATCCCCTTCGCCTTCGGCACCGAGCCAAACCAGACCAAGCTCGAAGTCGCCTCGCTGAGTGGCACGCTGAAGGGCGCGCTCTCCGCCTCCGATCTCACGCTCAAGGCCGATCTGCCGACGGCGGGCTTTGGCCAGTACATCGCGCAGCGCGTCACCGCATCGGCGACCGGCAACGGCTTCAACGTGACGGCGCTGACCGGCCCCTTCGCCATCGAGGCCGCGGCCCAGTCCGTCGCCTCGCCGGAGGGCCTTGCTGACCGTTTCCTCGAAGGCCCCGTTGCCATCACGGCTGCCGGCTCGCTCGGTGACACGGGCCTGACGCTGACCGAAAGCAAAGCGACGACGAAGGTCGCCGAGGCGAGTGTCGCCGGCACCGCGGCGCTGAACTTCTCCGCCTTCGACCTGTCGCTGTCGACCGCCTTCGACACCTCGGCCCTATCGGCCGCGATGATCCCGCTCGCCGGCGACCGGCTGGCGATCTCCGGCAAGGTGGCGCGCACGGCGGCGGGCGCCCTCTCGGCGGCGGAGCTTGCCGTCAAGGGCACCGGCCTCAGCATCACCGGCCAGGCCGGCCTCGACGCCGGCACTGTTTCCGCCGATATCAAGGGCACCATCGCACAGGCCGAGGCGGTGAACGCCGCGCTCGGCGGCGAGGCACAGTTCTCCCTGACCGCCTCCGGCCCGGTGGAAAAGCCGGACGTCGACATCGCGCTGAACAGCAATGGCCTGACGATCGGTGGCCGCAAGCTCTCCGACCTCAAGATCGAGGCCCGCGGCAGCTTCAACCCGACGGCACCGTCCGGCACGGTGCGCGTGGCCGGCAATCTCGACGGCGCGCCGATCACCGGCACCGCCGATGTCGAGACGCTGCCGAGCGGCGAGCGGCGGATCCGCAACCTTGCAATCAAGCAGGGACCGAACTCGATCACCGGCGAGCTGCAGATCACCGACAGCGCAGCGCCCGTCGGCACCCTCACCGTTGCGGTCGAGGACATCGGCCCGCTCGCGGCGCTGGCGATGCAGGAGGCCGGCGGCGACCTCAACGGCACGGTGAAGCTCGGCCTGTCCGATCAGGATCAGCCGCTGGCGACCCTCGACCTCGTCTCCCGGCAGCTGACGGTCGGCGGCAATACGCTGCGCGGCGCCGACATCAAGCTTTCGGCCGAGGACTATCTCGGCCAGCCCTTCCCGCAGGGACGCGTGACGGCCGAGGGGATCGACGCCGGCGGTGTGGCCGTCCGCGATCTCTCAATCGCGCTCGACCGAAAGGGCGAGCTGACGACGCTCGCCACCACCGCGACGGCCAACAGCGTGCCGGTGGAAGTCGCCGGCAGCGTGCGCTTCGATGCAGATGCCACGATCGTTTCGGCTGACCGCCTGACGGCCGACATCGAGGGTGCAGCCGTTGCCCTCGCCAACCCCACCGCGCTGACCATCGTCAATGGCGGGACACGCTTCGAGGCGCTGACGCTGAATGTCGGCAGCGGCTCGCTTGTCCTCAACGGCACGGCCGGAGAGACGCTCGACCTGACGGCGCGGCTGAACGCCGTCCCCGCCGCCGTCGCCAATCCGTTCGTCCCGGACCTTGCCGCCTCCGGCACATTGAGCGGTGAAGCCAGCGCCAAGGGACCGGCCGGCGATCCCACCGCCACCTTCGCCATCACCGGCACCGACATCGCAACCAGCCAGACGCGCGCGGCCAAACTCCCGCCGCTGACGCCGCGCATTGCTGGCGACTACGCCAAGGGCACGCTCAACCTGCACGAGGCGGCGGTGGGTCTCGGGGAAGGCGCGGTGTCGGCGAGCGGACAGGTCGGCGAGCAGCTGAACCTCAGGATTGCCGCCGACAAGGTGCCGGTGGCGCTCGCCAACGGCTTCGTCGACAGGCTCGATGCAAGCGGCACGGTCTCCGGCACGGCCACGGCCACAGGAACGCTGCAGCGCCCGAACGCCAGCTTCGACCTGACCGGCACCGGCATCACCGCGACGGCCGTCGCCGCGGCCGGCGTGCCGCCGATGGAGCTGGCATTGTCCGGCAGCTATGCCGACGAGGTCGCAACGCTGACGGCGGCGCGCGCGACGCTGGGCGCGGCTTTGCTGGAGGCGTCCGGCACCGTCGGCCGCACCGTCGATCTGAAGCTTGCCATGCGCGACCTGCCGGCTGCGCTTGCCAACGCCTACCTGCCCGACCTCAAGGCCGCCGGCACCATTTCCGGCACGGCGACCGCCAGCGGACCGATCGACAATCCGGCCGCGGTCTTCGACATCACCGGCAACGGCCTCACCGCTGCGGAAAGCCGCGCCTCCGGCGTGCCGCCGCTCGATCTGCGCCTTGCCGGCCGCTATGCCGACGAGACCGCCGACATCGAGACCGCCGTCGCCAATGTCGGCGCGGGCTCGCTGAACGCAAGCGGCCGGGTTGGCCGCAATCTCGACCTGACCGTCGGCCTCAACGCCCTTCCGGTCGGTCTCGTCAACGGCTTCGTGCCCGGCCTGAAGGCATCCGGCACCGTCTCCGGCAACGGCAAGGCGACCGGCTCGATCGCCGATCCGACGGCCGATTTCGCGCTGACCGGCACCGGCCTCACCACAGAGGCGATCGCCCGGTCCGGCATCAAGCCGGTCGAGCTCGACCTCTCCGGCCGCTATGCCGCCGGCACGGCGACGATCGCCAGCGCCAAGGCGACCGTCGGCGACGGCAACCTCATGGCCAGCGGCACGGTCGGCCGCACGCTGGACCTTTCGGTGCGTCTCGCCGACATCCCGGTCGGCCTGGTCAATGGCTTCGTTTCCGGTCTCGACGCCACCGGCACGATCTCGGGCGATGCCACGGCCACCGGCTCGATCGACGCACCGCAGGCGCGCTTCGCGCTGACTGGCACCGGCATCACCGCGGCGACCGTCAAGGCCGGAAAGGTGCCGCCGATCAGCCTCGATGTTGCCGGCACCTATGCCGGTGATTCGGCGACCATCGAGCGGGCGCGGGCCACGGTCGGCTCCGGCTCGCTGAGCGCGCGCGGCACGGTCGGCCAGACGCTCGATCTCGACGTGACGCTCGACGCCGTCCCCGTCAGCCTCGCCAACGGCTTCGTGCCGGGGCTCGGCGCCTCCGGCACCGTCTCGGGCAGCGCCAAGGCAAGCGGTCCCGTCGCCGACCCAACGGCGGAGTTCACGCTGGCCGGGCGCAGCATCACCGCGACTCAGATCGCCCGTTCCAAGATCGAGCCGCTGCGCCTGGACGTGACCGGCTCCTATGCCGCCGGGACGGCCACGCTGAAGACGGCACGCGCCGTTATCGGCAACGGCTCCCTGACGGCCACCGGCACAGTCGGCCAGAGGCTCGACATCGACGTGGAGCTGACGCGCGTGCCGGTCGGCATCGCCAATGGTTTCGTGCCGAATCTCGGCGCCGCCGGCACGATCTCCGGCACCGCCTCGGCCACCGGCTCTATCTCCGATCCGGCTGCGAGCTTTGATCTCTCGGCCTCCGGCATATCGACGGCGCAGACCCGCGCGGCCAAGGCCCCGTCCGTCAACGCGGTCGCCAAGGGCCGCTACGCCCGCTCGGCCGTGACGATCGAGACGGCGCGCGTCGATGTCGGCGGCGGCAGCATCGTCGCCACCGGCTCCGCCGGCCAGACGCTGGACCTGTCGATCGACCTCAACCGCGTCCCCGCTTCGCTGCTCAGCGCCGCGGCCTCCGGCATCGACCCGTCCGGCACGATCAACGGCAATGCGCGGGTGACCGGCTCGGCCTCCAATCCGAGCGTCGACTACAATCTCGACATTGCCGGCCTGACGCTGGCGCAGACGCGCGAGGCTGGCGTCGGTCCGCTCGGCGTCGGAGCCCGCGGCCGCTTCGCCAACAATGTCGCGACGGTGGATGCGCGGCTGTCGGGCAGCGCCATCGCCTTCACCGTCAGCGGCTCGGTCAACGTCGCGGGCACGCCGCAGCTCGATCTTGCACTCAACGGCACGGCGCCGCTGGCGCTTGCCAACCGCATCCTCGCGGAAGGCGGTCGCTCGGTGCAGGGCACGGTGCGGGTCGATGCGCGTGTCAGCGGCCCGGCCAGCCAGCCGAATGTCGTCGGCACCGTCTCCACCAGCGGCGCGCAATTCGTCGATACGGGCCTCAACCTCGCAATCCGCAACATCAACACGCAGATCGCGCTGAACGGCCAGACGGCGACCATCCAGTCCTTCAGCGCATCGCTCTCCTCCGGCGGCACCATCGCCGTCTCCGGATCGGTCGGCCTCAACAACGGCTTCCCGGCGGATATCCGCGTGCGGGTGGTGGACGGGCGCTATAATGACGGCGAGCTGATCGGCGCGACGCTGAATGCCGATCTCAGCCTCACTGGCCCGCTCACCGGCGCCGCAGTCCTCTCCGGCACCATCAATGCCGAAGAGATCAACATCATCGTCCCGGAGAACCTGCCGACCTCGCTTGCGCGGATCGACGTCAAGCACAAGAACGCGCCGCGGGCGGTCTACAAGCAGCAGGAAGAGATCGCACCGAAGGGTGCCGGCACCACCCGCTCGGGCGGCGGCATTCAGCTGGACCTCACCTTCAACGCGCCGAACCGGGTGTTCGTGCGCGGCCGCGGCCTCGACATCGAGCTTGGCGGCAGCATCCGCCTCACCGGCTCGGCCAGTTCGCCGAGCATCGTCGGCGGCTTCGACCTGCAGCGCGGACGCTTCCGCATCCTTGGCAAGCGGCTCGACTTCGAGCGCGGACGGCTGTCCTTCACCGGCGATCTCGTCCCGACTCTGGACCTTCTGGCGACCTCCGACACGGGTGATGCGACGGTGAACATCGCCGTCACCGGCCCGGCCAACATGCCCGACTTCAACTTCTCCTCCACGCCGGCGCTGCCGCAGGATGAGGTGCTGGCTCGGCTGATCTTCAACCAGGGCACCGCGGACCTGTCGCCGCTGCAGATCGCCCAGCTCGCGGAAGCCGCCGCGACGCTCGCGGGCGTCGGCGGATCGACGGGGCTCCTCGACAATCTCCGCTCGCAGATCGGCGTCGATGATCTCGACATCAAGACGACGTCCGACGGCCAGACCGCGGTCGGCGTCGGCAAATATCTCAACGACAACACCTATCTCGGCGTCGATTCCACTGGACGCGTCTCGATCGACCTCAACCTCGGCGAGGGCCTGAAAGCTCGCGGCGCGGTGACGGCGACGGGCGGCGGCGAAGTCGGCGTGTTCTACGAGAAGGAATACTGAGGGCAGCGGCGGCGCACACAGCTCCGCCGGCCTGCGCCATTCTGCCTGCCGCCCACGAGCGGCTGTCTCTCAGGCGATGCGGCACGCCGGCCCGCATCCCTTTTCTGGTTGAACCTTCGCTCCTACGCGCCGTTCTCCATCGAGCGGCGGCAGCCAACTGAACGATCGGCTGTCCGCTCTCAGATTGGAGAACAGCCATGAACGATCGCACAATCAGCGAGGGCGCTGCGTCCGGCACGGCCGGCAGCCTTCCGGACGAATTTGCAAGCGAGAGATCCCGCATCGAATCCATGCTGGCCGATCCGTCCCGCGAACCCGGCCGCAATGCCGAAATCCGGCAGCTGGCGGAAGACCTGCGGGAGCGTATCCCCGCCGCACGCCATGCGGAATTCGGCTCCTTCTTCAGTGGTGTCGATGAGCGGCTTGGCAATACGGGCCCGAGCACCGGCGAGACCGGCACACCGTCGGCGATCGACGTCGCGGCAGGACAGAACGACATCGTGGGCGGCCTCGGAGGCCGGCAGCCATGAACACCGAGTCGCTGAAATACGCCAAGTTCGACCATCCCAAGCACGGTCGCTTCTCCGATCCGCGCGCCGTTCTCGACAGCGACGCGCTGTCAGACGCGGAGAAGGAGGAGGTGCTGCGGGACTGGAAGGCGCAGCTGCGGGAGCGGCTTGGCGAGCCCGCCGGTCACGACGAGGTCCGTTCCACCGGTGAGACGGTGGACGAGGCGATCGAGCACTTAGCCGCCCTGCGCGGCTGAAGCGCAGCTCCAGGCCCACCGACGCCGACAACCCGGTCGGCGGTGCGGCAGCATGTGAGTTCGCGCGGACGAACGATTCCGCGGAGCTCCCATGCGCCGCGTCGCTCTTGAAGCGCGCCGGGCCGCAGCTAGTTCGGCTGCGACCCGACGATTTATTGCCCGGCTTTCGTAAGGCCGTGTCGCATGGTTAAGATCAACAACGCTGGCGAATCAAGGACGACTGGTCCCTGCTGCCGAAGCCTTCGGCGGTTGGGGCTCTCCCCGCATTGAAGGAAAGTATCGCGTGACTGCATCTGCCGGATCATCCCCTGCCGGAAAGCTGACGACCGGGACGGGGATCCGTTCGCTGTTCGACAAGGATCCGGCCCGTTTCGAGCGCTTCGCCTTCCGGCTGGACGACCTCATCCTCGACCTCTCCAAGACCGCGCTCGACGATGCCGTTCTGGCGGACCTGCTGAAGCGCACCGAGGCGGCCATGCTCGTTCAGAAGCGCGATGCGATGTTTGCCGGCGCCAGGATCAATGAGACGGAGAACCGCAGCGTCCTGCATGTCGCGCTGCGCGGCACTCGAGAGGACGGCTTTGCCGCCGATGGCGAGCCGGTTGGCGATCTTGTCGAGGACGTCCTCCTCGCCATGTCGGACTTCGCCGAGGCGATCCGCTCGGGCGCGATTGCCAGCTCCGGCGGTGCCCGGTTCACCGACGTTGTCAATATCGGCATCGGCGGCTCCGACCTCGGTCCGGCCATGGCGACCCTGGCGCTGGCGCCGTATCATGACGGGCCGCGCCTCCACTTCGTTTCCAATGTCGACGGCGCCCATTTGGGCGACACGCTGAAGGTGCTGGATCCGGCGACGACGCTGTTCATCGTGGCGTCGAAGACCTTCACCACCATCGAAACGATGACGAACGCTGAGACCGCGCGCCGCTGGATCGCCGAGGCGCTCGGCGATGGAGCGGTGAACGCCCATTTCGCAGCGGTCTCGACGGCGCTCGACAAGGTCGCAGCCTTCGGCATCGACCCCTCGCGCGTCTTCGGCTTCTGGGACTGGGTCGGCGGGCGCTACTCGATCTGGTCGGCGATTGGACTGCCGCTGATGATCGCCATCGGCGCAAAGGACTTCCGGGCCTTCCTGTCCGGCGCACGTGACATGGACCAGCATTTCCGCTCCGCCCCGCTGGAGCGGAACCTGCCGGTCCTGCTGGGCCTCGTCGGCTGGTGGCATCGGGCCGTCTGCGCCTATCCGACGCGCGCGGTCATTCCCTACGACCAGCGCCTCGCCCGCCTGCCGGCCTATCTCCAGCAGCTCGACATGGAGTCCAACGGCAAGCGCACGGGCATCGACGGACGCACGGTGGCTATCAGCGGCCCGATCGTCTGGGGCGAGCCCGGCACCAACGGGCAGCACGCCTTCTTCCAGCTGCTGCACCAGGGCACCGACATCATCCCGGTCGAGTTCCTGGTCGCGGCCAATGCTGCCGAGGGCGACCCGGCAGGTCACCACGATCTTCTCCTCGCCAACTGCCTCGCCCAGAGCGAGGCACTGCTGCGCGGCCGCTCGCTGGAGGAGGCGCGCCAGCAGCTCCTCGCCATGGGCCGCTCACCGGGCGATGCCGAGCGGATTGCGCCGCATCGCACCTTCACCGGCGATCGGCCGTCGATGACGATCCTCTACGATCGGCTCGATCCGGCAACGCTCGGGCGGCTGATCGCCCTCTACGAGCACCGCGTCTTCGTGGAGGCGCAGCTCTACGGCATCAACGCCTTCGACCAGTGGGGCGTCGAGCTCGGCAAGGAGCTCGCCACCGCCCTTCTCCCCGTCATCAAGGGCGAGACCTCGCCGGAGGGACGCGACGCGTCCACCATCGGTCTCGTCAACGCGATCAGCACGATGAGGTCCCGATGACATCGGCAATCCAGGACAACCTTCGCATCGACGATGCCGAAGACGCGACGCCGAACACCGCCATCCCGAACGCCAATCCGCGGCGCGTCGACGCCGATACGCTGGCGCAGGAGATCGTCGAGAAGCTGACCTATGCGATCGGCAAGAACCCGCAGACCGCCCGGCGCTACGACTGGCTGGAAGCGACGACGCTGGTGGTGCGCGATCGCATCATCGACCACTGGTTCACCTCGACCCGCGAGATCTACGAGAACCAGCGCAAGCGCGTTTATTACCTCTCGATGGAATTCCTGATCGGCCGCCTGCTGCGCGACGCGATCGGCAATCTCGGACTGGAAGAGCCGATCTCGGCGGCGCTGGCCCGTTTCAACATCGACCTCGACATGATCGAGCTGCTGGAGCCGGACGCGGCGCTCGGCAATGGCGGCCTCGGGCGCCTTGCGGCCTGCTTCATGGAATCGATGGCCTCGACCGGCGTTCCCGGTGTCGGCTACGGCATCCGCTACGTCCATGGCTTCTTCCGCCAGGAAATCGTCGACGGCTCGCAGGTCGAGCTGCCGGAAACCTGGCTCGCCCATGGCAATCCCTGGGAATTCGAGCGTCGCGAGAGCGCCTACGAGATCGGCTTCGGCGGCAAGGTCATGGCGGTGGAAGAGGCCGGCAAGCCCGTCCGCCACATCTGGCGCGCGGCCGAACGCGTGCTCGCCGTCGCCTATGACACGCCGATCGTCGGCTGGCGCGGCGCCAACGTCAACACGCTGCGGCTGTGGAGCGCGCAGTCGCTCGATCCGATTCTGCTCGATGCCTTCAACTCCGGCGACCACATCGGCGCGCTGCTGGAATCGAACAAGGCCGAGGCGATCACCCGCGTCCTCTATCCCGCCGACTCGCATCAGGCCGGCCAGGAGCTGCGGCTGCGCCAGGAATACTTCTTCTCCTCGGCCTCGCTGCAGGACATCATCCGCCGTCACCTCAGCCAGTATCCCGACCTCTCCAACTTCGCCGAGAAGGTCTCGATCCAGCTGAACGACACCCATCCGGCCGTCTCGGTCGCGGAGCTGATGCGGCTCCTCATCGACGTGCACGAGCTCGACTGGGAGACCGCCTGGGCAACGACGCAGGCGACCTTCTCCTACACCAACCATACGCTCCTGCCGGAAGCGCTGGAGCACTGGCCGATCCACCTCTTCGAGCGGTTGCTGCCGCGCCAGATGCAGATCATCTACGCCATCAACGCGCAGACGATCCGACAGGCGCAGGAGCGTGGCCTCGACGGCGGCAAGATCTCGGCGATCTCGCTCATCGACGAGGGCAACGGCCGGCGCGTGCGTATGGGCCAGCTCGCCTTTGTCGGCTCACATGCGGTGAACGGCGTTTCGGCGCTCCACACGGAGCTGATGAAGAAGACCGTCTTCCACAATCTGCATGAGCTTTATCCCGACCGCATCGAGAACAAGACCAACGGCGTGACGCCGCGGCGCTGGCTGATGCGCTGCAATCCGGGATTGACGTCCCTCGTGACCGAAGCGATTGGGCCGGCCTTCCTGGACGACACGGAAAAGCTGATCGACCTCGACCGCTTCGCCGACGATGCCGCCTTCCGCAAGCGCTTCGCCGAGGTCAAGCTGCAGAACAAGCGGCGGCTCGCTAAGCTGATCGAAGAGCGCCTCGCCATCAATGTCGATCCGACTGCGATGTTCGACATCCAGGTCAAGCGCATCCACGAGTACAAGCGCCAGTTCCTCAACATCATCGAGGCAGTGGCGCTCTATACGCAGATCCGTTCGCATCCGGAAAAGGAATGGGTGCCGCGGGTGAAGATCTTCGCCGGCAAGGCGGCGCCGAGCTATGCGCAGGCCAAGGAGATCATCCACCTCGCCAACGACGTGGCGCGGGTCGTCAATTCCGACCCTTCGGTGCAGAACCTCCTGAAGGTGGTGTTCCTGCCGAACTACAATGTCAGCCTTGCCGAGGTGATCATGCCCGCGGCCGACCTGTCCGAGCAGATCTCCACAGCCGGCCTGGAGGCCTCCGGCACGGGCAACATGAAGTTCGCGCTGAACGGCGCCCTCACCATCGGCACGCTGGATGGCGCCAATGTCGAGATGCTGGAGCATGTCGGCGACGACAACATCTTCATCTTCGGCCTCACCGCCGAGCAGGTGGCCCAGCGCCGGCGCGAAACGCATAGCGGCCGCTCCATCATCGAGGCGCTGCCGCTGCTGCATGAGGCGCTGGAGGCAATCCTTGCCGGCGTCTTCTCGCCCGACGAGCCGACGCGCTACCACGGCCTCGTCTCCAACCTCTACAACAACGACTGGTGGATGATCGCCGCCGACTTCGAGGCTTACTGGGCAACGCAGCGCCGGCTCGACAAGGTCTGGCGCCAGCAGGACGAATGGCAGACCAAGGCCGTGCGCAACACGGCGCGGATGGGCTGGTTCTCCTCCGATCGCTCGATCCGCGAATATGCCCGCGACATCTGGCACGCCGGCCCGACCCGCTGAGGCAACCCCGATCGGCATCCCTCCCGCCTCGGTCGCGCAATCGTCGAAGCCGCCGGAAAAATCCCTTCCCGGCGGCTTCCCGTTCATGGAAGCTTATGGCCGCGGCTCTATCTGAGCCTTGAGAGGGTGGACGCCGGGTAAGACGCGGCACCGGCGACTGCCATCAGGCCCGGAATCCGGCGGATCAACGGCGGACCGGCAGTGGGAGGACATTCATGGCCGAACGCAAACGCATCGCATCCATCTCGCGTGACAGCATGGCCTATGTTCTGGCCGGCGGGCGCGGCAGCCGCCTCATGGAACTGACCGACGGACGCGCCAAGCCGGCCGTGTTCTTCGGTGGCAAGACCCGCATCATCGACTTCGCGCTGTCGAATGCGATCAATTCCGGCATTCGCCGCATCGGCGTCGCAACGCAGTACAAGGCGCACAGCCTGATCCGCCACCTGCAGAACGGCTGGAACTTCCTGCGCCCCGGGCGCAACGAGAGCTTCGACATCCTCCCCGCCAGCCAGCGCGTCTCGGAGGACCAATGGTACGCCGGCACGGCCGACGCCGTGTACCAGAACATCGACATCATCGAGGGCTACGCGCCCCGCTACATCGTGATCCTCGCAGGCGACCACATCTACAAGATGGACTACGAGATCATGCTGCAGCAGCATGTCGACAAAGGCTCCGACGTGACCGTCGGCTGCCTGGAAGTCCCACGCATGGAGGCCGTCGGCTTCGGCGTCATGCATGTCGACGAGGACGGCCGCATCACCGACTTCATCGAGAAGCCGGCCGATCCCCCGTCGATCCCCGGCCGCCCGGATACCGCCCTCGCCTCGATGGGCATCTACGTCTTCGAGACGACGTTCCTGATGGACCAGCTGCGGCGCGATGCGGCCGATCCGCAGTCGAACCGCGACTTCGGCAAGGACATCATCCCGCATATCGTGCGCCACGGCGTCGCCCATGCGCATTCGTTCAACCGCTCGGTGGTGCGCTCGGCCAACGAGGACGAGGCCTACTGGCGCGACGTCGGCACGGTCGACGCCTACTGGCAGGCCAATATCGATCTCACCGACGTGGTGCCGCCGCTCGACATCTACGATCGGGACTGGCCGATCTGGACCTATGCGGAGACGACGCCACCGGCAAAGTTCGTGCATGACGAGGACGGCCGCCGCGGCTCCGCGATCTCCTCGCTCGTGTCCGGCGACTGCATCATCTCCGGCGGCACGCTGCGCCGCTCCCTCCTCTTCACCGGCGTGCGCCAGCGCTCCTACTCCTATCTCGACCATGCCGTGGTGCTGCCGCAGTGCCAGATCGGACGCGGCGCGCGCATCCGCAACGCGGTGATCGACCGCGGCGTGCAGATCCCGGACGGGCTGGTGATCGGCGAGGATCCCGAACTCGACGCGCAGCGCTTCCGTCGCACGGCCAACGGCATCTGCCTCGTCACCAAGCCGATGATCGACCGGCTCAGCTACCGATGAGCCTCGATGTCCTGTCGGTTGCCTCGGAGGCCTTCCCGCTGATCAAGACGGGAGGGCTGGCGGACGTTGCCGGGGCGCTGCCGCTGGCGCTGAAGGCGCAGGACATCCGCACCCGCACGCTGCTGCCGGGCTATCCATCTGTGCTGGCGGCGCTGGACCCGACGCATGCGGCGCTGCGGATCCCGGATCTCTTCGGCGGCCCGGCCTATGTGCTCGCCGTCGAGGTGAACGGGCTCGATCTTCTCGTGCTCGATGCGCCGCATCTCTTCGACCGTCCGGGCGGGCCCTACCAGATGCCCGGCGGCTACGATCATCCCGACAACTGGGCGCGCTTCGCGGCGCTGTCGAGGGCCGGCGCCGAGATCGCCATGGGCGCGCTCGACGGCTGGCGGCCGGCGATCGTGCATGCGCATGACTGGCAGGCGGCGCTGACACCCGTCTATCTCGCCGTGACGAATGCACCGCGGCCGCGCACGGTCGTGACCATCCACAACCTCGCCTTCCAGGGCAACTTCTCCAGTTCCATCTTCCCGGCGCTCGGCCTGCCGCCGACGGCGTGGTCGATCGAAGGCGTCGAATATTACGGCAATGTCGGCTATCTCAAGGGCGGTCTCCACGCCGCCGACGCGATCACCACGGTCAGCCCGACCTATGCGCGCGAGATCCTGACGCCGGCGGGCGGCATGGGCCTCGAGGGCTTGCTCGCCGGCCGGGCGAGCCAGCTCCACGGCATCGTCAACGGCATCGATGTCGACGTCTGGAATCCCGCAACGGACGCGGTGATCGCGGAGCGCTACTCGGCTCAGGACCTGAAGCCGCGCCGGCACGACAAGAGCGCGCTCGAAGGCGAGTTCGGGCTGCGCCGCGAGGCCGGTCCGATCTTCGCCGTGGTGAGCCGCCTCACCTGGCAGAAGGGCCTCGACCTCGTCGCGGCCGCCTGCGACGAGATCGTCGCATCCGGCATCCGCCTCGTCGTGGTCGGGTCTGGCGACCCGGAGATCGAGGATGCCTTCCGCGCTGCTCACAACCGCCATCCCGACCGCATCGGCGTGCGGATCGGCTATGACGAGGTGCTGTCCCACCGCGTGCAGGCCGGCGCGGATGCGCTGATCATACCATCGCGCTTCGAGCCCTGCGGCCTCACGCAGCTCTACGGGCTGCGCTATGGCTGTATTCCTATTGTCTCGCGCGTCGGCGGCCTTGCCGACACGGTCATCGACGCCAACTTTGCGGCGTCCACGGCGGGGGTTGCTACCGGCATCATCTTCTCGCCCGTGGACGAGGAGAACCTCATTGCAGCGCTGAAGCGCGCGAAAGGGCTCTATGACGAAGGGGCGCCGTGGCAGAAGATGCAGGCACGCGCAATGAACACGGACGTGTCCTGGTCTGCCAGCGCCGCCCTCTATGCTGACCTCTATCGCGAGCTGACGAAAGAATAGCGGAACCCATGATCGAGACCGTCGCAACGACGCCCTTTGAAGACCAGAAGCCTGGAACCTCGGGGCTTCGCAAGAAGGTTCCGCATTTTCAGAAGCCGCACTACGTCGAGAACTTCATCCAGTCGATCTTCGACGCGGCCAAGCCAGAGCCAGGCGCCAGCCTGGTGGTCGGCGGCGATGGCCGCTACTTCAACCGCGAGGTGGTGCAGACCACCATCCGCATGGCGGCGGCGAATGGCTACGGCCGGGTAATCGTCGGGCGGAACGGCATCCTGTCGACGCCGGCAGCCTCCAATCTGATCCGCCAGCGCAAGACCTCCGGCGGCATCATCCTCTCGGCGAGCCACAATCCGGGCGGGCCGGACGGCGATTTCGGCATCAAGTACAACATCGCCAATGGCGGGCCTGCGCCGGAGAAGATCACCGAGGCCATCTACGAGAACTCGCGTCGGATCACCGCCTTTCGTATCGCCCGCGATGCGGCGCCCGACATCTCGGTGGTCGGCGAAAGCCGGCTCGGCGACACGGTCGTGGAGGTCGTCGACCCCGTCGCGGACTACGAGCGGCTGATGGAGCAGCTGTTTGATTTCGGCAAGATCGCCGCGCTGATTGCCTCCGGCTTCACGCTCCGCTTCGACGCCATGCACGCTGTCACCGGGCCCTATGCGACGCGCATCCTCGAGGAGCGCCTCGGCGCACCCGCCGGCACCGTCGTCAATGGCGAGCCCAGGGAAGATTTCGGCGGCGGCCATCCTGATCCGAACGCAGTCCATGCCGCGGCGCTGATCAACCACCTTATGGCGCCGAATGGTCCGGACTTCGGCGCGGCCTCCGATGGCGATGGCGACCGCAACCTCATCGTCGGGCGCGGCATCGTGGTCTCGCCGTCGGACTCGCTCGCGGTGCTCGCGGCCAATGCGCATCTCGCGCCGGGCTACGCCAAGGGGATCGCCGGCATCGCCCGGTCGATGCCGACAAGCCAAGCGGCTGACCGCGTGGCGCAGAAGCGCGGGATCGGCATCTACGAGACGCCGACGGGCTGGAAGTTCTTCGGCAATCTCCTCGATGCGGGCAAGGTGACGATCTGCGGCGAGGAAAGCGCCGGCACCGGCTCTGACCATGTGCGCGAGAAAGACGGCCTCTGGGCCGTGCTCCTGTGGCTCAACATCCTGGCCGAGCGCCGCCAGAGCGTGAAGGAGATCGTCGAGGCGCACTGGCGCGAATTCGGCCGCAACTACTACCAGCGGCACGACTATGAGGAGATCGACAAGACCGCTGCGGATGGCTTGATGGAGTCGCTGCGCGACCGTCTCGCCTCCATGTCGGGGCAGCGCTTCGGCACGCTGGTGGTCTCCGAGGCGGACGACTTCTCCTACCGGGACCCGGTCGATGGCTCGATCTCAACCGGCCAGGGGGTGCGCATCGTCTTCTCCGGCGGCTCGCGAATCGTCTATCGCCTCTCAGGCACCGGAACGCAGGGCGCCACGCTGCGCGTCTACATCGAATGCTTCGAACCAGACCCGGCAAAGCACAATGTCACGCCGGATGTCGCGCTCGCGGAACTGATCAACACGGCCGATGTTATCGGCGAGATCACCAAGCGTACGGGCCGTTCTGGCCCTGACGTCATCACCTGAGATCGGGCCAGAATGAGCAACTCACTCACTACCGAGCGTGGCAAACCGGCTGCGCTCGGCGCAACTGTTGATGACGACGGCGTGCACTTCGCCGTTTACTCCGAGAATGCCGACGAAATTCATCTCTGCCTCTTCGACGACGCGGCAGGAACGCAGGAAACCGATCGCCTGCCGCTGACCGGCCGCGACGGCGGCACGCATTACGGCTTCGTTCCGGGCCTGAAGGTTGGTGCCCGCTACGGCCTGCGCGCTGTCGGCAAGTGGGCTCCCGAAGAGGGCTACCGCTTCGACTATTCCAAGCTCCTCGCCGATCCCTATGCCGTTCAGCTCGACCGGCCCTTCGTCTACACGCCGGTCCTGACCGCGCCGCCCGAGCGCGACCTCGACAGCGCCGCCTTCATGCCGCGCGCCGTGGTGATGGATCTTGCCCGTGACGCCAAGCCGATGCCCTTCCAGGCGCCCGGCTTCACCTACGAGATGTCGATCCGCGCCTTCACGCAGCGCCATCCCGATATCTCCACCGAGCTGCGCGGCACCGTCGCGGCACTCGCCGAGCCGAAGCTCCTCGACCATCTGCAGAAGGTTGGCATCGACACGGTCGAGTTCATGCCGCTGGCGGCCTGGATCGATGAGGGCCACCTCCTCAACTACAACCTCACCAACGCTTGGGGCTACAACCCGATCACCCATATGGCGCCCGATCCGCGCCTCGCACCGGGTGGCTTTGCCGAGATCCGCCGCACGGTTGAGGCGATGCACGAGCGCGGCATCCGCGTCCTCCTCGACGTTGTGTTCAACCATTCGGGCGAAGGCTCGGAGCTCGGACCGACGATCTGCTATCGCGGCCTCGACAACCTCCTCTACTACCGCCATCCGGAAGGCCAGCCGGAGTTCATGCTGAACGACACCGGCACCGGCAACACCATGGCGACGCACAAGGAGCCGGTGGCGCGGATGTTCATCGACGTCCTGCGCACCTGGGTGCAGGCCGCCGGTATCGACGGCTTCCGCTACGACCTCGGCACCGTGCTCGGCCGCCTGCCCGACGGCTTCAGCCACGACGCGCCTTTCTTCAAGATGGTGGCCGCGGACGACGTCCTGAAGGACCGCATCCATGTCGGCGAGCCGTGGGACGTCGGTCCCGGCGGCTATCAGGTCGGCAACTTCCCGCCGCCGTGGCTCGAGTGGCAGGACCGTTTCCGCGACGACGTGCGCAAGTTCTGGAAGGGCGAGGACGGCATGATCGGGGCGCTCGCGACCCGCATGGCGGGCTCGGCCGACCTCTACAATCACGACGGCCGCAAGCCGTCGGCAGGCGTCAACTTCATCGCCGCCCATGACGGCTTCACCCTCGCCGACCTCACCATGTATGTGGAGAAGCACAACGAGGCGAACGGCGAAGACAATCGCGACGGCCATAACGAAAACCACTCCTGGAACAACGGCGTCGAGGGCATGACCGATGATCCCGCGATCATCGAGGCCCGCGGCAAGGACATCCGGGCGCTGCTGGCGACGCTGCTCGTCTCGCGCGGCAACCCGATGATCGTCGCCGGGGACGAGTTCGGGCGCACGCAGGGCGGCAACAACAACGGCTATGCGCAGGACAACGAGATCACCTGGCTCGACTGGGAGAATGCCGACCAGCGACTGATCGAGTTCACCGGCAAGCTGGCGGCCCTGCGCAAGGCGCATCCGGCGCTGAACACCGACCGGTTCCTGACGGGCGAGACGCTGCCCGGCAAGGACATCCCGGACGTGATGTGGCTGCGCGAGGACGGCAATGAGATGGAGGAAGGCGACTGGAACGATCCCAGCCGCCGCTTCCTCGGCATGTCGATCTATTCGGCTCAGGACGACCCCGATGTCGAAAGCGAGCGCGCCGTCATCTACGTCAATGGCAGCCACGAGGATGCGGTGGTGATGCTGCCGCCGCCGCGGGAAGGCCACGCCTATCAGCTCTACATCCAGTCCGACTGGCCGGACCTAGAGCCGCGCCGCGTCGACCACACGGTGGAGCTGATCGTTAAGGCGCGCTCGGTCTTCGTGATGCTGGAAGAGACCGCCTGATCACCGCCAGCTGATCGATGAAACGCCAGAGGGCGCGAATCCCAAGGGGGTTCGCGCCCTTCATCGTTGCGGATCACGGCCAACCGGCCATTCCCGGTCGCCTCGCCTTGCGGGCCGGCGTAGAGCATTTCCGGCGAACACGGAACCGCTCTGCCGCAGGGCATTCGGTTCGAGATCAAGACGCCGGGCAAGGTCGTAGCGGGGCTACGGCCGTAGACCGGGGCCGACGGGATCGGGCCGAATGCGCCCGGCCCTTCGGGTTTGCGGTCGCCGGGCGCCCACTTTGTCGGCTCGTCTCGGCCGTAGCCCCGCTACGACCTTCGCGAGC
>NZ_PKMZ01000031.1 GCF_002893625.1 Mangrovicella endophytica
AGCGGTGGCGGCACGCCGACTGACCCGACCAGCGGTGGCGGCACGCCCTCTGACCCCACGAGCGGCGGCGGCACGCCGACTGCTCCGACCAGCGGCGGCGGTACGCCCACCGACCCGACCAGCGGCGGCGGTACGCCCTCCGACCCGACAAGCGGCGGCGGCAACCCCACCGATCCCACCAGCGGCGGCGGCAATCCGTCCGATCCCGTGAGCGGTGGCGGCACGCCCACTGACCCTACCAGCGGCGGCGGCACGCCGACTGACCCCACCAGCGGCGGCGGCACGCCGACTGACCCCACCAGCGGCGGCGGCAATCCGTCCGATCCCGTGAGCGGTGGCGGCAACCCCACTGATCCCACCAGCGGCGGCGGCAACCCCACTGATCCCACCAGCGGCGGCGGCAACCCCACTGATCCGACCAGCGGCGGCGGCACGCCCTCCGATCCGACCAGCGGCGGCGGCACCCCTTCCGATCCGACCAGCGGCGGCGGCACGCCTTCTGACCCGGTGAGCGGCGGCGGCAACCCCACTGATCCCACCAGCGGCGGCGGCACGCCCTCTGACCCAACCAGCGGCGGCGGCAACCCCACTGATCCGACCAGCGGCGGCGGCACGCCCTCCGATCCGACCAGCGGCGGCGGTACGCCCTCCGATCCCACCAGCGGCGGCGGCACACCTTCTGACCCGGTGAGCGGCGGCGGCACGCCCTCCGATCCGGTGAGCGGCGGCGGCAATCCGTCCGATCCCACCAGCGGCGGTGGCACGCCCACTGATCCCACCAGCGGCGGCGGTACGC
>NZ_PKMZ01000032.1 GCF_002893625.1 Mangrovicella endophytica
TGGATGCCGCGCGCCAGCACCTGCGCCTCGACGTCCCGGCCGATCGAGACGTAGTCCGCCGCGCTCTGCGCATGGGTGACGCGGGCGACGTCCTGCTCGATGATCGGCCCCTCGTCGAGATCGGCCGTGACATAGTGCGCCGTCGCGCCGATCAGCTTCACGCCGCGCTCGAAGGCCTGCTTGTAGGGGTTGGCCCCCTTGAAGCTCGGCAGGAACGAGTGGTGGATGTTGATGATCCGCCCCGACATGCGGGTGCACATGGCGTCCGACAGGACCTGCATGTAGCGCGCCAGGACGATCAGCTCGGCGCCGGATGCTTCCACGATCTCCAGGATGCGGGCTTCGGCAACCGGCTTGTTGGCGGCGGTGACGGGGACGTGGTGGAAGGGAATGTCGTGGTTCACCACCACCTTCTGGTAGTCCAGATGGTTGGAGATCACCGCCACGATGTCGATCGGCAGCGCGCCGATGCGCCAGCGGTAGAGCAGGTCGTTCAGGCAGTGGCCGAAGCGCGAGACCATCAGCACCACCTTCATGCGCTGCGCCATGTCGTGGAACTGCCGCTGCATGGCGAAGCGCTCGGCGATCTCGGCAAAGTCCCGCTCGATCTCATCAAGGCCGATGCCCTGTTCGGAGGCGAACACCACGCGCATGAAGAACTGGCCGGTGCCCAGATCGTCGAACTGGGCGCTGTCGGTGATGTTGCAGCCCTTGGCCGCAAGATAGGTGGAGATCGCGGCGATGATGCCGCGGGTCGACGG
>NZ_PKMZ01000033.1 GCF_002893625.1 Mangrovicella endophytica
CACCTTGGCGTCGGACAGACGCCCGGCCGCCGGCGAGACGATAGCCGGCTTGGCCTTGACGGTGATCGAGTAGGTCGCCGAGGCGGGCTCCTTCTCACTGTCAACGGCGCTGACCTTGAATTTGCCGCTGCCGGCCTTCGTCGGCGTACCCGAGATGATGCCGGTCGCGGGATCCATGGAAAGGCCGTCGGGCAGGTTGCTGATGCCGACGATGGTGCCGCCGGTGACGGTGATGGTCTGGCTATAGGGTTCGCCGAGCGTCGCCGTCGGCAACTCGCCGGCGGCCGGCGAGAAGATCACCGCAGCAGGCTTGATGTAGAGCGAGTAGCTCACGACGACGGTCTGCCCGCCGGCGTCTTGGACGGTGAGGTCGAAGGCCTTCATGCCACTTTGTGTCGGCGTGCCGGAAAGCGTGCCGGTGGCGAAGTCCATCACGAGGCCATCGGGCAGCGTGCTGGTCGAGACGATGGTGCCGTCGGCGACGCTGAAGCTCTGGCTGTAGGCCTCGCCTACCTTGGCGTCGGACAGACGCCCGGCCGCCGGCGAGACGATAGCCGGCTTGGCCTTGACGGTGATCGAGTAGGTCGCCGAGA
>NZ_PKMZ01000034.1 GCF_002893625.1 Mangrovicella endophytica
CGACCTACTCGATCACCGTCAAGGCCAAGCCGGCTATCGTCTCGCCGGCGGCCGGGCGTCTGTCCGACGCCAAGGTGGGCGAAACCTACAGCCAGAGCTTCAGCGTCGCCGACGGCACCATCGTCTCGACCAGCGCTCTACCGGCCGGCCTGACCATGGACTTCGCCACCGGCACGCTCTCCGGCACGCCGACACAAAGTGGCATGAAGGCCTTCGACCTCACCATCCAGGATGCCGGCGGCCAGACCGTCGTCGTGAGCTACTCGCTCTACATCAAGCCTGCTGCGGTGATCTTCTCGCCGGCCGCCGGCGAGCTGCCGACGGCCAAGGTCGGCGAACCCTACAGCCAGACCATCACCGTCACCGGCGGCACCCTTCGCTCAATCGGAACGCTGCCGGCGGGCCTGACGATGGACCTTGCCACCGGCATCATCTCTGGCACCCCGACGGCGGCTGGCAGCATCAGCTTCGAGGTCACGGCCATCGACGGCGAGAAGGAGCCCGTCTCGGCGACCTACTCGATCACCGTCAAGGCCAAGCCGGCTATCGTCTCGCCGGCGGCCGGGCGTCTGTCCGACGCCAAG
>NZ_PKMZ01000035.1 GCF_002893625.1 Mangrovicella endophytica
CCACCAGCGGCGGTGGCACGCCCACTGATCCCACCAGCGGCGGCGGTACGCCTTCTGATCCGACCAGCGGCGGCGGTACGCCGGATGCCTCTGGTAGCGCGCCTGACACTGATCTGACGCTGGATATCCATGCCGGACTTCCGGTCGTGGATAATATCGGCGTGGACGTCACGCTCGATCCAGTGGAAAGCCTCGTCGGCGACATCGACCTTGGCATCGGTGCGGACGTGCCCGCCGCGGTTGGCGCCTTCACCGGTACCGTTGAGCGTTGTCGGTGGCGTTGTCGATACCGCTGGCTCGGTGGCAGCTCCGGTGGTCGGCGGTGTCATCGACACGGCTGGCGACACGCTTGGCGCGGCAGCCGGCACCGTCGGCGGCCTCGTCGGCGGCGCTACCGACACGGCTGGCACAGTTGCCACGCCGGTGATCGATACCGTCGGCAGCACCCTCGCCGATCCGCTCGGTACGGTCACGGACACGGCTGGCGGTCTCCTCGGCGGCGGTGCCTCAGTGCCGGGCGACACCGACCTGACGCTCGACCTCGACACCGGCCTGCCGGTGGTGGGCGGCGTCGGCGCGGGGGTCACGCTCGATCCGGTGGAAAGCCTCGTCGGCGACATCGACCTTGGCATCGGTGCGGACGTGCCCGCTGCGGTTGGCGCCGACCGCGGGTGACACGCTCGGCGCAGCAGCCGGCACGACCGGCAGCATTGTCGGTGGAGTCACGGACACGGCCGGTGGTCTCCTCGGCGGCGGTGCCTCAGTGCCGGGCGACACCGACCTCACCGTCGGCCTCGACACCGGTCTGCCGGTGGTGGATGGCGTTGGTGCGGGCGTCACGCTCGATCCGGTGGAAAGCCTGGTTGGCGACATTGATCTCGGCATCGGCGCGGATGTCCCGGCTGCGGTTGGCGCTGTCACCGATACTGTTGGCGGTGTGGTCGACACGGCGGGCAGCATTATTGGCGGCGTCGTTGATACGGCTGGCTCGGCGCTCGACATGGCTGGCTCCGTGGCAGCTCCGGTCCTCGGCGGCGTCATCGACACCGCTGGTGATACGCTCGGCGCAGCAGCCGGCACCGTCGGCAGCGTTGTCGCGGCGGCGTCATCGACACCGCTGGTGATACGCTCGGCGCAGCAGCCGGCACCGTCGGCAGCGTTGTCG
>NZ_PKMZ01000005.1 GCF_002893625.1 Mangrovicella endophytica
GCGGGGCCGTCTGCATCCTGCCATGGCATGGTCGGCGCCTTCTGGGCGCGCGGCTCTCATATCAAAGGGATGCGCGCGCGCACAAGAGCAAATCGCGGGGCTTTGCCTCGACGAAACGCGTGTCGATGCGCAGGGCGCCCGCTGCGGCCCGTCGAATGCGGGAGGCGGCTGCAGTTGCGGCCCGCCGCGCCTGCCTGCGAGCGCGTTCATAGGTCCGGCAGGCCGCAGACTGCCTTGACGTCAAGGGCTCCGTCGTCTAAGTGCGGCGTCTGATCGGGCCTTGCCTTTCGGTGCGATCAGATCCGCAAAAAAACTGACAAGAAGACGGCCCGGGCGCTTGTCGCGCATGAGAGCCGGACGAACGGAGATACGATGTTCGCAGTCATCAAGACGGGTGGCAAGCAGTACCGCGTTGCCGCTGACGACCAGTTCACTATCGAGCGTGTGGCCGGTGAGGCCGGCGACCTCGTCACCTTCAACGAAGTGCTGATGGTCGGCACCTCGATCGGCGCCCCGCTCGTATCGGGCGCCAGCGTCACGGCCGAGATCATTGGCCAGACGCGCGGCCCGAAGGTCATCTCCTTCAAGAAGCGCCGCCGCCAGAATTCCAAGCGCTCGCGTGGCCATCGCCAGGACCTGACGCTGATCCGCATCAGCGAGATCCTGACGGACGGCCAGGCGCCGTCGCGCGAACGCACCGCCGCGCCGGCCAAGGCCACTGAGGGCGAGAGCGTGTCCGACGCAGCGCCGGCCGCTGCCGCCGACGAGGCGCCGAAGCGCGCCCCGCGTGCCAAGCCCGCGACGGTGAAGGCCGAGACCAATGCCGCGACCGAGACTGACACGCCGGTGAAGAAGCCGCGCGCCGCGCGCAAGCCGAAGACCGACGAGACCGGCGCCGAGGGCTGATCCGCCCGCCCCACACGATTTCAGGAGACTGAACGATGGCACACAAAAAAGCAGGCGGCTCGTCCCGTAACGGCCGCGATTCGGAGTCCAAGCGCCTCGGCGTGAAGAAGTTCGGTGGCGAGCGCGTCATCCCGGGCAACATCATCGTACGCCAGCGCGGCACGCAGTGGCATCCCGGCGTCAATGTCGGCATCGGCCGCGACCACACGCTGTTCGCCACCGCCGAGGGCGTCGTCACCTTCCAGAAGAAGGCGCGAGGGCGCACGTACATTTCCATTATGCCGAAAGCCGAAGCCGCAGAGTGACCCGGGGCTTCGAAGCGCCGGCGTTCCATCGACCCGGCGCTTCGATCTGAACCGAATATCGGCTTCGAAGCGAAAACAGGGGAGATGGGCCGCCATCTCCCCTTTTCGCATTCAAAGGACCGATGCGGTGATCGACGACCCGATGCCTGCGCCCTTAGAGGCGCAGCTGACATCCGCCCGGCTGACCCTGCGGCCACCCGTGATGGCGGACGCGCCGGCGCTCGCCGCGCTTGCCAATGACCGCCAACTCGCCGAGATGACGGCGCGCATTCCGCACCCCTACGGCATCGAGGATGCACGGTCCTATATCCGCGACCACGGCGACGAGATCATCTTCGCGCTGGTCGCCGATGGCGGCACGCGCTTCATCGGCATTTGCGGGC
Organism: Mangrovicella endophytica; assembly: GCF_002893625.1. Lineage (GTDB taxonomy): Bacteria > Pseudomonadota > Alphaproteobacteria > Rhizobiales > Rhizobiaceae > Mangrovicella > Mangrovicella endophytica. Next base: position 1,595 of record NZ_PKMZ01000005.1, read on the forward strand.
TGAAGCCGGATGGTGGCCCGAGACGCCTGGAACTCGGCTACTGGGTCGGCGCCCCGTTCCGCGGCAAGGGCTATGCCACGGAGGCGGCGCAGGCGGTGATCGACCATGCCTTCGGCACGCTTGATCAGGACTGCGTCACGGTGCGCTGCCGCGTCGTCAACGAGGCCTCGCGCCGCGTCATCCGCAAATGCGGCTTCCACTTCGTCGGCACCGGCATGTTCCGCTCGGCCACCGCAGGCGGCGTCGCCTGCGAGTGCTACCAGCTCGACCGCCGCTCCTGGCAGGCGCTGAAATCCTGGGGCGGGCAATGAGGCTCGGGATCGCGCAACTCGCTGTAGGCCGGGCAGGCTTTCGCGCTGCTTTTGCCACCACCGCGGTGCTCCTCATCGCAGCCTGCGGCAGCCTGCCGGAGCCGCAGCAGGGCTCGTTTGCGCTGGAGCGGTTCTTTGCAGGGACAAGCGTCTCCAGCGGCAGCATCGCGACGCTCGGCTTCTGGCACGAGACCTTCACCGCACGCTTCACCGGCGTTGCAGAGGGTGACCGGATGCAGCTCGACGAGCGCTTCCGCTTCGCCGATGGCGAGCGGCTGCAGCGCTGGGACCTGCGCCGCGTCGCGCCGGCGCGCTACGCCGGCACGGTGCAGACCGAAGGCGACGACGGTGCGCTGAGCGATCCTGTGCCGGTGGACGGCCGGCTGACACCCGATGGCGCCGTTCTCGACTATGATGGCTATGCACCCGGGGGAAACAGGCTGCTGCTGCACTTCCGGCACGTCATGCGCGAACGGCCGGACGGGACGGTCGCCAATCACGTGACGATCTCCAAGCTCGGCCTGCCGATTGCGAGTTCGGATGTGATCTTCGCCAAGAGCACTGCGGCCCTGCCGCGCCCCGAAGAACGCTGATCTGCCGACGGACGCAGCGTTTGCATTAGGGCGCCGGCGCATTAAGACGAAAATGCCGCACCACCGGCTGAGTGAAAGACCCAAGCGATGAAGTTTCTCGATCAGGCCAAGGTGTATATCCGCTCCGGCGACGGCGGCGCCGGCTCGGTGTCGTTCCGGCGCGAGAAGTTCATCGAGTTCGGAGGCCCGGACGGTGGTGATGGCGGACGCGGTGGCGACGTCTTCGTGGAGGCCGTGGCCGGCCTCAACACGCTGATCGATTACCGCTACCAGCAGCATTACAAGGCCAAGACCGGCATGCACGGCATGGGCCGCAACCGCACCGGCGCCAAGGGCGCCGACGTGACGCTGAAGGTGCCGGCGGGGACGCAGGTCTTCGAGGAGGACAACGAGACGCTGATCTGCGACCTCACCGAGGTCGGTCAGCGCTTTCGCCTGGCTGCCGGCGGCAACGGCGGCTTTGGCAATGCCTATTTCAAGAGCTCGGTGAACCAGGCGCCGCGAAGGGCCAATGCTGGCCTCGAAGGGCAGGAGATGACGATCTGGCTGCGGCTGAAGCTGATCGCCGATGCCGGCCTCGTCGGTCTGCCCAATGCCGGCAAGTCGACCTTCCTTGCCTCGGTCACCGCGGCGCGGCCGAAGATTGCGGACTACCCCTTCACGACCTTGCATCCCAATCTCGGTGTCGCGACGGTCGACGGAGCGGAGTATGTCCTTGCCGACATTCCCGGCCTCATCGAGGGTGCGCATGAAGGCGTCGGCATCGGCGACCGCTTTCTCGGCCATGTCGAGCGTACGCGGGTCCTCCTGCACCTCGTCTCGGCGACGGAGGAGGATGTCGCCGGCGCCTATGTGACGGTGCGGCGGGAGCTCGAAGCCTATGATGGCGGGCTGGAGGAAAAGCCGGAGATCGTCGCGCTGTCCAAGGTCGATACGCTCAGCCCCGAGGAGCGCGATGCGAAGCTGCGCGAACTCGAGAAGGTCGCCGGCAGCCGGCCGCTGGCGCTCTCGGCGGTGAGCCGCGAGGGCATGACCGAAGCGTTGCGCCACTTGCGGCGCGAGATCGAGGGGATGATGCCGGAGCCGGAGCCCGTCGATCCCGGCCGCTGGGCGCAGGACGGCGAAGACGATGACCGGCGCGGGGCGTCCGAGGCCGACGAGGGGGACGCATGACGGGCAGGCTCGCCGGCTATGGCCGCATCGTCGTCAAGATCGGCTCGGCGCTTCTTGTCGATCGCGACACGGGTCTGCGTCACGAGTGGCTGGCGTCGCTCTGCGCCGACGTCGCACGGCTCGCTGGAGAGGGGCGGGAGGTCCTGCTCGTCTCCTCCGGTGCCATCGCGCTTGGTCGCAAGATTCTGAAGCTGCCGGCCGGCACGCTGAAGCTGGAGGAAAGCCAGGCGGCGGCCGCAGTCGGGCAGATCGCGCTGGCGCGGGCCTATTCCGAGATGCTTGGCCGGCACTCCCTCGAAGCCGGGCAGATCCTGCTGACGCTCGGTGATACCGAGAAGCGCCGGCCCTACCTCAATGCTCGCGCCACCATCGGCACGCTGATCCAGTTTGGCGCCGTTCCCGTGATCAACGAGAACGACACGGTGGCGACGAGCGAAATCCGCTACGGCGACAACGACCGGCTCGCCGCGCGCGTCGCGACGATGATGACGGCGGATCTCCTGATCCTCCTCTCCGACATCGACGGTCTCTATACAGCGCCGCCGGCGCGCGCTCCGGATGCCCGGCATCTGCCGTTGGTCGAGCGGATCACGCCGGAGATCGAGGCGATGGCGGGCGGCGCCGCCTCCGAACTCTCCCGCGGCGGCATGAAGACCAAGATCGATGCCGGCAAGATCGCCACGTCGGCCGGTGCCGCGATGATCATCAGCGCCGGCAACCGCCTGAACCCGCTCGATGCCATCGATCGCGGCGAGCGGCAGACGCTGTTCCTGGCCGCAGGCAATCCGGTAACGTCTCGCAAGCGCTGGATCGCCGGGCATCTGAACGCCGTCGGACGGCTCGTCGTCGACGACGGCGCGGTCAAGGCGCTGACCGCCGGCAAGAGCCTGCTCGCAGCGGGTGTGCGGACGGTGGACGGCGACTTCTCGCGCGGCGACACGATCCTCGTCCTCGACGGCTCGGGCCGGGAGGTCGCGCGGGGCCTCGTCGCCTATGACGCCGCAGAGGCCAGGCTGATCGCCGGCAAGCGCTCGGATGCGATCGAGGCGCTGCTCGGCGAAGGGACGCGTGCCGCGATGATCCATCGCGACGATCTCGTGCTGGAGCGACATCTGCAGGATGCCGGCGGCTCCGCCGCCAGCCAGCTGTGAGGGACTGAGGCGATGCTCGACCGGGTGAACGAGACGCAGTCGCTGGAAGCGGCGATGAACCTCATCGGGCGGCAGGCGAGGCGCGCGGCACGGATGCTGGCGCAGACGCCGGCCGAGGCCAAGAACGCCGCGCTCGCCTTCATGGCCGATGCGCTCGAGGCCGAAAGCGGCGCGATCCTCGCGGCCAATGCCGAGGACGTCGCCCGCGCGCAGGCGAACGGCGTCGCCGCCGCGTTTCTGGACCGGCTGATGCTGGATGAGGGGCGCATCCGCGCCATGGCCGAGGGGCTGCGGGCGGTCGCCGCGCTGGCAGATCCCGTCGGTGCCGTGACCGCCGCCTGGGAGCGGCCGAACGGCCTACGTATCGAGCGGGTGCGTACGCCGCTCGGCGTCATCGGGGTGATCTATGAGAGCCGTCCGAACGTGACCGCCGACGCCGGTGCGCTGTGCCTGAAGGCTGGCAATGCCGCGATCCTCAGGGGCGGCTCGGATTCGGCGCGCTCCACCGCGGCGATCCATGCGGCGCTCCAATCAGGGCTCGCCAAGGCGGGGCTCGACCGCAACGCCATCCAGATCGTGCCGCCGGGCGACCGTGCCGCCGTCGGCATGATGCTGGGCGGGCTCGATGGGGCCATCGACGTGATCGTGCCGCGCGGCGGCCGCTCGCTGGTGGAGCGGGTGCAGGCCGAGGCACGGGTGCCTGTCTTTGCGCATCTGGAGGGCCTCTGCCACGTCTATGTGGACAAGGCGGCCGATCTCGCCATGGCCATCGACATCGTCGTCAATTCCAAGCTGCGCCGCACCGGCATCTGCGGCTCGGCCGAAACGCTGCTCGTGGATGAGTCGGGCGCGGACCGGCTGCTGCTGCCGATCCTGGAGGCGCTGCGGGCGCGCGGCTGCGAAATCCGCGGCGACGCAGCGGTGCTGGCACGGGCGCCCTGGGCCGTGCCCGCGAGCGAAGCCGATTGGCGCACCGAGTATCTCGACGCCATCATCTCCGTTGCCGTGGTCGAGGGCGTCGAGGGCGCCATTGCCCATATCGAGCACTATTCCTCTCACCACACCGAAGCGGTGGTGACAGCGGACGAGGCCGTGGCCCGGCGCTTCCTCAGCGGGATCGATTCGGCGATCCTCCTCCATAATGCGTCGACGCAGTTTGCCGATGGCGGCGAGTTCGGCTTCGGCGGCGAGATCGGCATCGCCACGGGCAAAATGCATGCGCGGGGGCCGGTCGGCGTCGAGCAGCTCACTAGCTTCAACTACCGCGTCCACGGCAGCGGCCAGACGCGCCCGTGAGCATCGAGACCGCGCCGGATCCTGACGTCGATCCGGCGGCGCTGCGGCTGCCGCATACCGAAGCCGGCATGCGCGTCGGCCTTTTCGGCGGCTCGTTCAACCCGCCCCATGCGGGCCATCTCCTTGTCGCCGAGACGGCGATCCGGCGGCTGCGCCTCGATCGGCTCTGGTGGATGGTGACGCCCGGCAACCCGCTGAAGGACCATGGCGCTCTCAAGCCGCTGGGCGAGCGGTTGGCGGCTTCGCGGCGGCTGGTCGGCAATCGGCGCATCGATGTCACCGCCTTCGAGGCGGCGCACCGCATCCGCTACACCGCCGAGACCTTGGCGCTTGTGCTACGCCGCCGCCCCGAAGTCGACTTCGTCTGGATCATGGGCGCCGACAGCCTGGCATCCTTTCACCGGTGGCGCGACTGGCGCTGGATCGTGGAGCATATGCCGGTCGCCGTGGTCGATCGCCCGGGCTCGACCCTGGCGCTCCTTTCATCGCCCACCGCAGTGACGTTTGGACGCAGCCGTGTGGCCGAGGCTGCCGCCGCTTCGCTGCCGCGGCGCCCGGCGCCGGCCTGGGTGTTCCTGCATGGCCCGCGCTCCATGCTGTCGTCGACGCGATTGCGAGCCGGCGGCGCATCGTCTTGAAACAGACACGGAACACTGCCTATCTTTAGTCTCGGAGGCATCCCGCCGGGGTGCCCCGGCTCTAGCGCCTGAAAGGGACAACGACACTGAGACATGCGGCTGAAGCGAAGGAGGTCTTCCAGACGGCTCCTTCCGACGCGCCCGCCAGCGACCAGACGGTCGGACGGAACGCCATCGATCTCGTTCTAGCGAGTCTCGACGACTCCAAGGGCGAGGACATCGTCTCCATCGACATGCACGGTAAGTCGGCTCTGGCCGACTTCATGGTGATCGCCTCCGGGCGCTCGCATCGCCATGTCACCGCAGTCGCCGAGCATCTCCTGCGCGACCTGAAGGATGCCGGCTACGGCTCCTGCAAGATCGAAGGCCTGCAGAACGGCGACTGGGTGCTGATCGACACGGGCGACATCATCGTCCACATCTTCCGCCCCGAGGTCCGCAGCTTCTACAATATCGAGAAGATGTGGTCCGTGGGCGAGGGAAGCGGCGACACGACCGTCCATTGATGGTCGTGCGCTAGTGACGGTACGCAGCGCACCCCGCGCCGCTGAGCTGCGGCGATGCGGCTGACGCTCGCGGCCGTCGGAAAGATGAAGGCCGGCCCGGAACGCGAACTGGCGGACCGGTATCTCTCCCGCTTTGCCAAGAGCGGACCTGCGCTCGGCCTCGACTATGCCGGCCTCAGCGAACTCCCAGAATCGCGGGCTCAGGGAGCGGCGGAGCGCAAGGCGGACGAGGCGGCGCGGCTCGGATCGCTCCTGCCGGAGCGCGGGGTCCTCATCGTGCTTGACGAGACCGGACGCACGCTGTCCTCGGACGAGTTCGCCACCTTCCTGGCGCGCCAGCGCGACGAGGGTGCACGCGACCTGATGCTGGCGATCGGCGGGCCGGACGGTCACGATCCGGCCTTTCGCGCACGCGCGGCGCTGACATTGTCGCTCGGGCGCATGACGTTTCCGCACCAGATCGCCCGGATCCTCCTCGCCGAGCAGCTCTACCGCGCGGCGACGATCTTGGCGGGGCATCCCTACCACCGCTCCTGAGGACGACATGGTGGTGGTCATCAGAACGCCACGGTGGGCGTGCAGACGGTCGGGCGAGGGGCGGCCGGCCACATGGTTGATCGGTTGTTAAGACGCTGATCCTATTCTTGCCGAAGACAAGGGTGCCGCCGCGGCGGCTGCAGACGGCGCGTGGCGCGAGGGGCTGTTGAGGGGTTCCACAGGACGAAGCCTGAGGATGCCAGGGCGAGCGCTGTCGCGGCTGCCGCTGCTGATCGCGTTTGTCTTGGCTGCGGACCTGCCAGCCGGCGCCGTCGAGCCGCCGTCCGCTGCTGTCGGTTTGCCTGCCGGAACTGCTTCGCCCGCCGTCGCTCGCTCCACTATCCTGGAGAACGAACGGCGCAAGACCGCCGACGACCTCGCCTCGATCGCCGCCAGCATCTCGCTGAGCGAGGAGACAGTGCGCTCGCTCGACGCCGAGATCGTCGCGCTCGCTGCCGATCGTGATCGCATCCGCGGCGCGATGATCGCGGCGGCGACGAAGCAGAAGAGCATCAGCGCGCAGATCGCGGACACGCAGGGGCGCATCGACGGGCTCGTCGGCGAAGAATCAACCATCAAGGCCTCGCTGCGCGAGCGTCGCGGTCTGCTTGCCGAGGTGCTGGGTGCGCTGGAGCGCATGGGCCGCAAGCCGCCCCCGGCACTTCTGGTGAAGCCGGAGGATGCGCTGGGTTCGGTGCGTAGCGCCATCCTGCTCGGCGCCGTTGTCCCGTCGATCCGCCGCGAGACCGAGACGCTGATGGCGGACCTGAAGCGCTTCCTCGACGTGAAGCGCGAGATCGTCGCGGAGAAGGACCGCTTCGCCGCCCAGCTTGGCGAACAGCGCGAGGAGGAGGAGCGCCTGGCACGCCTCTTTGCGGAGAAGGAGAAGCTGGAGGCGGACAACCGCGGTCGGCGCGAGGCGGAGCAGCGCCGCGCCGCTGAGCTCGCTGCCAAGGCCACCACGCTGAAGGAACTGATCGCTTCGCTGGAAAGCGAAATGGACAGCGCCCGCGCGGCCGAGGATGCCGCGGCGAAAGTCGCCGCAGCCGAGCGCGCCAAGGCGGACAAACTGGCGGCGGAGGCAAACCGCCGCACGGCCGAGGCGAATGCGGCGCGGGAAGCGAAAGCGGGCGATGATATGCCGCCAACACCCGAGATCGCGCCGGCGGCAACGCCACCGGAGAGCGAGGTTCAGGTTGCAGCGTTGGTGCCCGAAAAGCCGGAACGGCCGCAGTATGATCTCGATTCACTTCGCCGTGACGCCACGATGCTGGAGCCATCCGCCGCATTTTCGACATTGAAGGGCCGTTTGACACCTCCCGTGTCAGGCGAACTTCGGACCGGCTTCGGGAAGGCCGACGATATCGGGATCGTGGCCGAAGGCGCGACCTTCGCGGCCCATGACGGCGACATCGTCACCGCTCCGGCCGATGGCCGCGTCCTTTATGCAGGACCGTTCCGCTCCTTCGGACAACTCTTGATCCTGAACGCGGGCGACGGATATCATGTCGTGTTGGCGGGCATGAGCCGGACCGATGTCGAAGTCGGCCAGTTCGTGATGTCCGGTGAGCCGGTTGCCTCGATGGGAGCGCGCAGGCTGGCCAGCGCAGGCGGAGCTGAGTTCGGCGCTGCCGAGCCGAGGCTGTATGTCGAGTTTCGAAAAGACGGGAAACCGGTGGATCCGGCCCCCTGGTGGGCGGTGGCACCATCTGGAAGGACGAGGAATGATTCGTAAGCTTTCGATACTCGCCGCCGGCGCCCTGATGGGAGCCTCCGCGATGTCCGTCGTGGCGGGCCAGACCGGTGGTGTCGCCAACGCGGCCGGGTCCGACACCTACCGCCAGCTGGCGATCTTCGGCGACGTGTTCGAGCGCGTCCGCGCTCAGTACGTGGACAAGCCGGACGACCAGAAGCTGGTCGAGACCGCCATCAACGGCATGCTGACCTCGCTCGACCCGCATTCCAGCTACATGAACGCCAAGGAAGCGGCGGACATGCGCACGGAAACGCGCGGTGAGTTCGGCGGCCTCGGCATCGAGGTCACCATGGAGAACGAGCTGGTCAAGGTGGTGTCGCCCTTCGAGGGCACGCCCGCCGACAAGGCCGGCGTGCTTGCCGGCGACCTCATCGCCGAGATCAACGGCGAGCAGGTGCGCGGCCTGACGCTCGCCGACGCCGTGGAGAAGATGAAGGGCGAGATCGGCACGACCGTCAGCCTCACCATCGTGCGCGAAGGCGCGACGAAGCCGGTGCGCCTTTCGATCGTGCGCGACGAGATCAAGGTCCCCTCGGTTCGCCACACGGTCGAGAACGACGTCGGCTATATCAAGCTCTTGAAGTTCAACGAGCAGACCACCGTCGGCATGGAAGAGGCGATCGCCGACATCGAGAAGACTGTGGGCAAGGACAAGCTGAAGGGCTACGTGCTCGACCTCCGGCGCAATCCGGGCGGCCTGCTCGACGAGGCGGTGAGCGTCTCCGACGCCTTCCTGCAGAATGGCGAGATCGTCTCGACCCGCGGTCGCAACCCGGAAGAAACGCGCCGCTACAATGCCCGCAGCGGCGACGACATCGACGGCAAGCCGCTGGTGGTGCTCGTCAATGGCGGCTCGGCCTCGGCCTCCGAGATCGTTGCCGGCGCGCTGCAGGACCAGCGCCGCGCCACGGTTGTCGGCTCGCGCTCCTTCGGCAAAGGCTCGGTGCAGACCATCATCCCGCTCGGCTCCAACGGCGCCCTGCGGCTGACGACGGCGCTCTACTACACGCCGTCCGGCCGCTCCATTCAGGGTCGCGGCATCGACCCGGACATCGTCGTGCAGCAGCCGCTGCCGGACGAGATCAAAAAGCAGATGGGTCTCGACAGCGAGGACGAGGTGGTGCGGGGCGAATCCTCGCTGCGTGGCCATATCACCGGCAACGAGGAAACCGAGGAGGGCTCCGGCTCGCTGGACTACGTGCCGTCCGAGAAGAAGGACGACCTGCAGCTCCAGTATGCGCTGGACCTTCTGCGCGGCGTGAAAACCGACGCGTCCTTCCCGCCGAAGTCGGACAGCGCCGCCAACTGAGGCTGCGCTCCCAACCGGACGATCTTTACCAAGGGCCCGGCGTATCTCGCGCCGGGCCCTTTTCGTTTCAGCGGCCCTGCATGATGCGCGGGCCGGCGCGCCGCGAGGCCCGGGCAAGGCTCGCCGTGTAGGACGATCCCATGCAGGGGGACATCTACCGGCCTCTCGGCCTCGACATCATAGCCAAGCCAGCGCGGCGCCCGGTTCTGACCGGATCGCGAGCCCTGGCGCTTGCCAGCGTCGCCATCATCTGCGGCGGCTCGCTGACGACGGCCCTGGTGCAGCCGCAGTTCCGCGTTGCCAGCGTCGAAACGCCTGCGAAGGCACCTCTTGCGGTGCCTGCTCAGACGCAGCTGGCCGTGCAGAAGGGGCCGGCGCTGCCGACCGTGCAGCGCGCCACCGCGCCGCTCGCCGCAGCGCCGCAGGATGCGTTCGTCGCGTCCGGCACCGATCTTGCCGCCTCCTACACCGTCGCTGATCCTGCAGCGATGCGCCAATCGCCGTCAGTGGCGCATCTGCCAGAACCCGATCTCACCGAAAACAGCCAGTATGGACCGCTGCCGGTGCGCGCGGCCGACGGCCGCCGGCCGCTCGACGTCTATTCCATGCCGTCCTCGGGCGCTCTCGGCACCCGCATCGCCATTGTCGTCGGCGGCCTTGGCATCAGCCAGACCGGAACCCAGAACGCCATCCGCTCGCTGCCGGATGCGGTGACGCTGGCCTTCTCGCCCACCGGCAACAGCCTCGGACGCTGGATGCAGGATGCCCGCCGCGGCGGGCATGAACTGCTGCTGCAGGCGCCGCTGGAACCGGTCGGCTATCCCGACGTCTCGCCATCGCCGAACACGCTGACGGCCGCAGACGCCGCAGCGGGACATTTCAACGATCTCTACGCCTCGCTGGCACGCATGACCAACTATGTCGGCGTCATGAACTATATGGGCGCCAAGCTCACTGCCGACCGCGCGGCGATGAACGGCCTCCTCGGTGAGATCGGCCGACGCGGGCTGCTTTACCTCGACGACGGAAGCTCGTCGCGCTCGCTGGCCAAGGACAGTGCAACCTTGGATGGCGTTCCGATCGCAGTGTCCGACATTCTCCTCGACGGCAGCCAGGAGGAAAGCGATATCCGCCAGCAGCTCGACACGCTGGAGCGGGTGGCGCGCGCCAGGGGCACGGCAATCGGCACAGCGTCCGCCTTCGACGTCTCCGTTGCGACAATCGCCGCCTGGATCAACGAGGCGCGCGGACGCGGCATCGAGATCGTGCCGATCTCGGCGCTCGCCTACGACCCGGAGCGGCAGTAGTGGCCCACGCGGCGCGGCGAATGGCCCGCGCCGGCCGAGGCTATGAAGCAGTCGCTCAGGCCACGAGCGGCCGGAACGCTTCGACGACCTTCTCGTAAACGGGCCGCTTGAACGGCACGATCAGATCGACGAGCTCCTCCATCGGCTTCCACGCCCACTCGTCAAACTCGGCCGTATGGCCACCCGGGGGCGGGTTGATCTGGATCTCGGACTCGTCGCCCTCAAAGCGGAAGGCGAACCACCGCTGCATCTGCCCGCGATAGCGGCCCTTCAGCGCGATGCCGACGAGGTCCGGCGGCAGATCATAGGCGATCCAGTCCGGAGCCTCGGCGAGCAGCGAGACGGAGCGCATGCCGGTTTCCTCGTAGAGCTCCCGCAGCGCCGCCGGCAGCGGCTCTTCGCCTTCGTCGATTCCGCCCTGCGGCATCTGCCAGAGCTTGGTGGCGCCGTCCAACTCGCCCTTGGGAGCAACCAGCCGGTGGCCGGCCCAGACGAGGCCCTCCCGGTTCAGCACCATGACGCCAACGCAGGGTCGATAGGGAAGGCGGGGCGTTTCAGCCGTCTGGCTCATCTCGACATCTCCATGCGCAGCGAGCCGGTCTCGCTTGGGTGAGGCGGGTCTTTAGCACGGGTTTCGGTCAGGCGCGCCTTGGCTTCTCATAAGCCACGGCTTCGAAACGCGCGTGACGCTCGAGGAAGACGAGGTGCATCCGCACGCCGCAGGCCTGCCGGATGCGCCGCTGCGCCAAAGCTGGAAGCTGCGCCGCGTCGTCGAAGGGCTTCAGATGATGCAGAGCGACCAGACGGCCGCCCGGCGCCAGCGCGGCAGTCACTCTTTGCAGCAGCCGGGCGAGGTCGCGCGGTTTGAGATAGTAGGCAATCTCGGAGGCGACGATGAGGTCGAAAGGCCCGCGCGGCATCTCATCCGGCAGCTCAGCGACGGCATAGTCGATCGGACGACGGCCAAGGGGCTGACGTTTCGCCTCGCGGATGGCAGTCGGCGCCGAGTCATTGGCGAGAAGGCGCAGGCATCGTTCCGAGAGCAACCGCGAGGTTTCGCCAATGGCGCAGGCAAGCTCAAGGCCGCGGCCGTAGAGACGGTCGCCGCAGGCGCGCAGCAGCACCCGCCGTTTATAGGCCTCGAACGGGCTAGCACGATAGTTCCAGGGATCGATGTCGCCGCGGAACTTCGCCTCGAAGCCGGAGGGGTCGATGGCGCGCCTCATCGAACGCCGTCCGGCCGATCCTCGTTGGCGCTTGGCCGCCAATAGCGCTCCCGAGAACCGCACAGTCGGTCGATCGTTTCCGGCGTCAGGCGGAAGGCGGTGGGATCGTCGGTGATGATCTCGCCGGTCTGCGTGCGATGCGCCGCGACGGCATGCCGCTTAGCGGCGACGGCGGCTTCCGGAAGGACGAAGTCGAATGCGTCCATTTCGCCGGCACGTGGACGATCTTCCGGTGCGCCGATCTCGTCGAGCCAGATCGCATATTCCCAGACGGTGACGGGCCTGTCCGTGGCGGCGATCGCACTGGTGACGAGGTGCCAGCTGTCGCGATGGTCGCAATGCGGGTCGCGCCGCCACGGCAGCAACACGAGGTCGGGCAAGAAGCTGCCCAGCACTGCCGTCGTTTCCGCGGAGGCGGCCATACCTGCGGTGCTGTCCGGTCGCGGCATGGCGGCGTCGGGCAGGTGCAGGAAGGTAGCGTCGTGATCATCGACGCCGAGCCGGCGCAACGCCTCCAGCGCCTCGCTTTCGCGCGCGGCGGCGAGGCGCTGACGCGGCCAACTGGCCGAGTTCAGGTGCGAGGCACCGCCATCGGTGACGAACAGGATGTGAAAGCGGGCGCCACGCCGTGCCAGCTCATGGATCAAGCCGCCGCAGCCGAGGGATTCGTCGTCCGGGTGCGGTGCGACGACGAGGATGCGCCGCGCCCGGATCTCGTCCGACTGGATGGATACCGTGCCTGTTGCGATCGGCAGGTCCGTCATCGGGACGGCACGTCATCGACGGCGACGCTGGGCCGAGCATCGTCTCCGCCGGGCGCCCAGAGGCCATCAGCAATCGCCGCGCCGAGGCCGGCCAGCGCGCCGTCCGGGTTCGGCTGGCGCAGATAGGTCCTGAGGTCACGCATGCGCCGCTCCAGCGGATGCGGCTGGATCAGCCCGGCGGCGCCGACGCCGCGCTCGGCCTCCTCCAGCACGCTCAGCGCCGCGGCCTCGACGGCGCAGCGCGTGGCATTGGCCGTCGCGATCGCCGCGGCCCCTTGCGCTGTGCCCTCAGCCGCGGCAGCCCAGCTTCGCGCCGACCGCTCCAGCCACAGATAAACGGTCTCGACGGCGATCCCCATCCTCGCAAGGCGGTGCGCCTGGTAGGGATCCTTGGCCCGGCCGGTGCCGGCGAGATGCCGGACGGCGATGTCGAGGACCGCATGCATGCCGCCGACCTGTACGGCCGCAAAGCGGGCGGCGCCCGCCGAGAACCAGGGCTGGCGGATATAGTCGTCGGGCTTGCCGATGATCCAGTCCGGCTCGATCTGGAGGCCGCTGAAGTCGACCACATGGCTGCCGGAGGCGCGCATCCCCATCGGCTGCCACCAGGCGCGATCGACAGGCAGCCCGGCGAGCGGCACGATGATCATCATGCGGCCCTCCGCCGACGGCACGGTGACGAGGGCATGGCTGAGCCCGTCGACGCCCGAGGCAAAGGACTTTCGGCCCTGCAGCCGGCCGTCATCCAGCCGCAACGGATCATCGGGCAGGTCGGTGTTCCAGACGCCGAGAATGCCGCCCTCGCGGGCGATCCGGCGATAGGTCTCCCGTTGGTCGGCGCTGCCGTAGCTGTCGATCAGGAGACATGCGTTGACGTGCCCCTCGAAGATGCGTCCCGTCGAGAGGTCGCCGCGCCCGATCATGGCCAGAAGCCTGAGGAGCCGGTGGTTCTCGCCAGGCGCGAGCGGCAGCTGCGCCAGCAGGCCGCGGGACCGCAAAGCCGCAAAAGCCCGTTCCGGGAAAGCGCCGTCGCGGTCGCACTCCGCTCCTTCCGCGTCGAGAAGCGCGATCAGCGCGGCGTCGGAGCCATGACCGGGCCGCTCATGCCGCAACGGAGCGGCCCTCCAGCGCGGCGATCATCAGCTCGAGATCGACGATCGCGCCATCCGCATGCATCAAGGGTGGCGCGTCCGGGTGCTCCGGCGTCAGCTGTTCGATCAGCCGCGTTGCCGGGAGTGGGCTTCCATCCGGTGCGTAGAAGAGCCCGACCGGGTGTCCCACTATGGATGCTGCCTCGGCAATGGCTGCTTGATCGCCGGCCAGCCCAAGCTGGCGCAGCAGGCGACGCTGCCGCAAGCGCCTCTCCAGCGAAGCCGGCGTCTCCACGAGAAGCGGTCGGCCATCCGCCTCGGCGCGCATCCACTCCTTCAGGCAGTCGGCCATGCCACCGGGCGCACGGCCGGCGAGGCGGGCGGACACCGTGACCTTCACATCCGGGGCATGGCGGAGATGGTAGCCGGCGCCGCGTACCACCGAGGCGAAAGCGATATCCTCGCCAGAGGGCTCCGCTGGCAGGCCGCCGACGGCACAATAGACGTCGCCCCGTACGGCGAGGCTCCCGCCGGTATGATCGCGGTGCCGCGGCCAGGGATCGTGAGGCAGCGGGTCGAGCAACGACGCCAGGCGGTCGGCGAGCCGATCGTAGCGCAACTGCATGGCAGCGCGGCGCAGCACGGCCGGGCCAAGCTGCGCCTCCTCGGCGCGGTCGCCGAACAGATGCCCGCCCACGAGATCGGCGCCCCGCGCAATCGCCGCGAGATTGGCCTCGATCCAGTCCGGATGTGGCGCGGCGTCCGCATCGGTGGTCAGGATCACGACGCGAGCCCGGTCGCTCACCGTGGTCAGGGCGCGTTCCATAGCGAGCCGGCGCGCCGAACCGACATGGGCGACCTCGGCGGGGAAGTCGATCTCGACGAGGTCGAGCTGGATCGCCGGAAAGCGCCGAGCCGCGGCGCGTGCGACGGCAGCCGACGCGTCCGTGCAGTTGTTGAGGATGATCGTGAGCGGAAGCGGGCCGTTGCCAGCGGCGAGCCAGGTCTGCCGGCCCAGCGCCTCGATCAGGATCGGCAGGCGCTTCTCTTCGTCACGCGCGGGAACCGCGACGACGGGGTGCCACTGGGGCAGCGAACTCGAACTCATGACGCTCCGCAGGTCGGACAGGCCTGCACGGGCGGCAGACGTCCGAGCGGATATGGCTCAGCTGCAACAGCGGATAAGTGGGTAGCCGGCGAAACTTGCGCCGGCTACCGATCACGTGATCGCGAGAGCGTTGCAGGAACGGGTCAAGCGAAACAGCCGGTCAATACCGGCTGCCGCTCCGATCCTGCGTCGGTCCGATTGCTCAGACCTTGCGCACGGCGCCCTTGGCGGCGCTCGTCGCCATGGCCGCATAGGCTTTCAGCGCGGTCGAAACCTTGCGCTTGCGCGGCGCCACAGGGTGCCAGCCGGCCTCATCCTGCGCCTGCCGGCGTGCCGCCAGTTCGGCATCGTCCACCACCAGCTCTATGCGGCGGTTGGAGATATCGATGTCGATCCGGTCGCCGTCGCGCACGAGGCCGATCGTGCCGCCTTCGGCCGCTTCCGGCGAGACGTGGCCGATCGATAGGCCGGAGGACCCGCCGGAGAAGCGCCCGTCGGTGACCAGCGCGCAGGCCTTTCCGAGCCCTTTCGACTTCAGGTAGCTCGTCGGGTAAAGCATCTCCTGCATGCCCGGGCCGCCGCGCGGTCCCTCATAGCGGATAAGCACGATATCGCCCGGCGTGATGCCGCCGTTGAGGATGCCATGCACTGCCGCATCCTGGCTCTCGAAGACCTTGGCTCGACCGGTGAAGGTCAGGATCGACTCGTCGACGCCCGCCGTCTTCACGATGCAGCCATCCTCGGCGAGGTTGCCGTAGAGCACGGCAAGGCCACCATCCTTGGAATAGGCATGGTCGAGATCACGGATGACGCCGGTCTCGCGGTTGGCGTCGAGATCGTCGAAGCGCCGCTCCTGGCTGAAGGCGACCTGCGTCGGCACGCCGCCCGGCGCGGCGCGGAAGAAGTCGTGGACGCTCTGGCTGGACGTGCGCTTGACGTCCCAGCGCTCCAGCGCATCGCCGAGCGACTCGGCGTGGACCGACTTCACTGACGTGTCGATCAGGCCGGCGCGGTCGAGCTCGCCGAGGATGCCCATGATGCCGCCGGCCCGGTGAACATCCTCCATGTGGATGTTGGCGATGGCCGGCGCGACCTTGCAGAGCACCGGCACGCGCCGCGACAGGCGGTCGATGTCGGCCATGGTGAAGTCGATCTCGGCCTCGTGCGCGGCGGCGAGGAGATGCAGGACGGTGTTGGTCGAGCCACCCATGGCGATGTCGAGCGTCATGGCGTTCTCGAAGGCGGCGAAGCTCGCGATGTTGCGCGGCAGGACGCCCTCGTCGTTCTGCTCGTAGTAGCGCTGCGCGAGGTCGACGACGAGATGGCCGGCCTCGACGAAGAGGCGCTTGCGGTCCGCATGAGTCGCCAGCGTCGAGCCGTTACCGGGCAGCGACAGGCCGAGCGCTTCGGTGAGGCAGTTCATCGAATTGGCGGTGAACATGCCCGAGCATGAGCCGCAGGTCGGGCAGGCCGAGCGCTCGATCACCGCGATCTCCTCGTCGGAGACGCGCTCGTCGGCGGCCGCGACCATGGCATCGACGAGGTCCAGCTTCTTTTCCTGATCGGCCCAGACCACCTTGCCGGCTTCCATCGGGCCGCCGGACACGAAGACGGTCGGGATGTTGAGGCGCAGCGACGCCATCAGCATGCCCGGCGTGATCTTGTCGCAGTTGGAGATGCAGACCATGGCGTCGGCGCAGTGGGCATTGACCATGTATTCGACGCTGTCGGCGATCAGCTCGCGCGAGGGCAGCGAGTAGAGCATGCCGTCATGGCCCATCGCGATGCCGTCATCGACGGCGATCGTGTTGAACTCCTTGGCGACGCCGCCGGCCTTCTCGATCTCGCGTGCCACCAGCTGACCAAGATCCTTCAGGTGCACGTGGCCCGGCACGAACTGCGTGAAGGAGTTGACGACCGCGATGATCGGCTTGCCGAAGTCCGAATCCTTCATGCCGGTGGCGCGCCAGAGACCGCGCGCGCCGGCCATGTTGCGGCCATGGGTGGTCGTACGGGAGCGATAAGCTGGCATGGCGTGATCCGGAGCTGTTTGGAAGGCGTCCAATCGGGAACGCCGTTCCCATAGGACATGTCATGCCAGTGAGGCAACTTTGCGCATGATGACGCACATTTTGCCACAAGGCATTGAAGAGGCAACCATTACCGTTCGGGCGTATCGCCGCTCGCTTGCGGGCGTGCCTCCGCCGCGGTGCCAAGCGTCGTCAGGAAGGCGGCCGCGATGAGAGTGCGCGTATAGTCCTCGCGCGGCGCCTCGAAGATCTCCGCCGTGGGACCTTCCTCGACGACCCTGCCGCTCTTCATCACCAGGATATAGTCCGACAGCGCCCGCACGACGGCGAGGTCGTGGCTGATGAAGACGTAGGAGAGGCCGTGCTCGGCCTGGAGGCGACGCAGAAGCTCGACGATCTGCACCTGGATAGAGCGGTCGAGCGCCGAGGTCGGCTCGTCAAGGACGAGCACCTTCGGCCGGATGGCGACCGCGCGGGCAATGGCGATACGCTGGCGCTGGCCACCGGAGAACTCGTGGGGGTAGCGGTTGCGGGCAGCGGGATCGAGCCCGACTTCCGTGAGCGCCTCGCCGGCGCGGCGATGGCGCTCCGCCGACGTCAGCCCGGGCTCATGCACCAGCAGCCCCTCGGTGACGATGGCGCTGACAGTGAGGCGCGGCGACAGCGAGCCGTACGGGTCCTGGAAGACGAGCTGCAACTGCCGGCGCAGCGGCCGCATGCCGGAGCGCCCGAGGGCGGAGATGTCGCGGCCGTCGAGACGCACGGTGCCCTCGCTCGGCAGCAGCCGCAGGATGGCTCGGCCCAACGTCGACTTGCCGGAGCCGGACTCGCCGACGATGCCGATCGTTTCGCCGGCCTTCAGCCGAAGCGAGGCGCCGTGGACGGCGCGCATCGTTCCGGCCCCCCGGGCAAAGAAGCCGCGAGAGCGCAGCGCGAAGTCGACAGACACGTTCCGCGCCTCCAGCACGGCCGGCGCCGTGGAGGGGGGTGGGGTTTTCGTGCCGTGCGGCTCGGAGTCGATCAGCATGCGCGTATAGGCATGGCTCGGCCGGGTGAACACGGCCTCGGCGCTCCCCGTCTCGACGATCTCGCCGCGCCGCATCACCGCAACCCGGCCGGCGAAGCGGCGCACGATGCCGAGATCGTGGGTGATCAGTAGGATCGCCATGCCCAAGCGCTGCTGCAGGTCGCGCAACAGCTCCAGGATCTGCGCCTGCACGGTGACGTCAAGGGCGGTGGTCGGCTCGTCGGCGATCAGAAGATCGGGATCATTGGCGAGCGCCATGGCGATCATGACGCGCTGGCGCTGCCCGCCGGAGAGTTCATGCGGGTAGGAGTCGACCCGGCGCTCCGGCTCCGGAATGCCGACGAGCGTCAGCAGCTCGACCGCGCGGGTATGCGCCGCCCGACCACTGACGCGGCGATGGCGGCGGACCACCTCAGCGATCTGCCGCCCGACCGTGTAGAGCGGGTCGAGGGAAGTCATCGGCTCCTGGAAGATCATCGTGATCTTCGCGCCGCGAAAGCGGTTGAGGGCCGATGGCGAGAGGCCGAGCAACTCCTCGCCGCGATAACGCGCCGAGCCGCTGGCGCGGCCGTTGCCGGCAAGAAGGCCCATAACGGCCATCATGGTCTGGCTCTTGCCGGAGCCGGATTCGCCGACGAGCGCCAGCGTCTCGCCGGCTTCAACGTCGAGGTCGATTCCCTTCACCGCCTCCAGCGGCCCGTCCTCTGTATCGAAGACGACGCGGAGGTCGCGGATCGACAGGATGGCGTCGGCGGCCATCTTAGCGGTCCCTCGGATCGAGCGCGTCGCGCAGACCATCGCCGAGGAAGTTCAGCGAGAACAGGGTCGCGACGAAGAAGAGCGACGGGAAGATCAGCATCCAGGGCGCCGCCTGCATCGTCGTCGTGCCGTCGGAGATCAGTGCGCCCCAGCTCGTCAGCGGCGCCTGCACGCCGAGGCCGAGGAAGGACAGGAAGCTTTCGAGGAGCATCACCTTCGGCACCACGATGGTGACGAAGACGACGACGGGGCCGATCGTGTTGGGGATGATGTGTCTGCGGATGATCTGCCAGTCGGACAGGCCCATGGCGACGGCCGCCTCGACGAATTCGCGCCGCTTCAGCGACAGCGTCTGGCCGCGCACGATGCGCGCCATGTCCAGCCACTCCGTCGCGCCGATGACGAGGAAGATCAGGACGAAGCTGCGGCCGAAGAAGACCACCAGCATGATCACCATGAAGACGAAGGGGAGGGAGTAGAGGATCTCGACGAAGCGCATCATCACGTCGTCCACCCGCCCGCCGAGATAGCCCGAGATCGCGCCGTAGGTAACGCCGATGACAAGGCTGACGAGGCTCGCAAGCACGCCGACGAGGAGCGAGATCTGGCCGCCGATCATGACGCGGACGAGGAGGTCGCGGCCGCTGGAATCGGTACCGAAGGGGAAGTACTCGCGTGCCACCGTGCCGGCGATGCGCAGGCGGCGGCCGTCCTCTTCCGTGGCCGTCACGGTCGTTCCCTCGAACTCGTCGGTGCGGTCGATGTAGCGGGTCGCGCGGGGATCGATCGTCTTCTCGGAATTCAGCGTCGCGGTGAAGCTGCCGCCGGAGACGGT
The DNA here is from genome assembly GCF_002893625.1 of Mangrovicella endophytica. GTDB lineage: Bacteria > Pseudomonadota > Alphaproteobacteria > Rhizobiales > Rhizobiaceae > Mangrovicella > Mangrovicella endophytica. Next base: position 21,012 of record NZ_PKMZ01000005.1, read on the forward strand.
GAAGTCGCCGACGGTGACGCGGCCGCGCCGGGCCGCCGTCTCGATGACGTCCTGCAAGTGCTCGTCGCTCGGCCGCGGCTCAAGGCTCGGCGGCACCGCGACATAGGAGGTGAAGATCTGATCGTAGCGGTGGCCGACGAGATGCGGCCCGGCAAAGGAGAAGAGCGTCACCAGAAGGAGAACGAAGAGCCCGGCCATGGCGGCACGGTTGCGGACGAGCCGCCGCAGGGCCAGGCGGAAGAGGCTGCGGCCGCGCTCGCCCTCCGCCGGGGCGGGCAGGTCACCCGGCAGCGGTCCCGGGTCCGGCGCTGGCGCCGGCGAGGTGAAGTCAGTCATGCCGGATCCTCGGATCGAGCTGGGCGTAGAGGATGTCGACGACGAGGTTGAGGACGACGATGAAGACGGCGATCAGCACCACCGTGCCCATCACCAGCGTGTAGTCGCGGTTCAGCGCCCCTTGCACGAAGTAACGTCCGACGCCGGGGATGCCGAAGATCTCCTCGATCACCACCGAGCCGGTGAGGAGCGCCGCGGCGCAGGGCGCGAGGTAAGAAACGATCGGCAGCAGCGCCCCGCGCATGGCGTGGGTGACGACGACGGCTCGCCGCGACAGGCCGTAGGCCCGCGCGGTGCGGATATGGTCGGCCCGCAACGCCTCGATCATCGAGCCGCGCGTCAGGCGGGCAAAGACGGCGAGCTGCGGCAGCGCCAGGGCGATGGTCGGTAGCAGCAGGAAACGGGCGGAGCCGTCGCCCCAGCCGCCGGCCGGCAGCCAGGACAGGAGCACGGCAAAGACCAGCGACAGCACCGGCCCGACGACGAAATTCGGCACCGTGACGCCGACTGTTGCGACGCTCATCACGAGATAATCGACGATGCCGTTCTGGCGGAGCGCCGCCACGACGCCGGCGGCGACGCCACCGAGAACGGCGAGGATCAGCGCATAGGTGCCGAGCTGCAGCGAATAGGGCAGGCTTTGCATCATCAGCTGGCCGACGGAGAAGTCGCGATAGATGTAACTGGGGCCGAAATCGCCGTGCGCGACGTTCCAGAGATAGTCGAGATACTGGCGCCACAGCGGCAGGTCGAGCCGATAGGCACGGATCATGTTTTCCATGATCTGCGGCGGCAGCGGACGTTCGAGGCTGAACGGTCCGCCGGGCGCAAAGCGGATCAGGAAGAAGGAGATGGTGACGACGGCGAACAGCGTCGGCAATGCGCTGGCGAGGCGGCGGAGAACAAAGCGTAGCAGGGTTTCAGACCTTTCGACGGCGCCGCCCCGGCCAGGTGGCCGGAGCGGGGCGACCCGCCTATTCCTTGCTGAGGAACTTCGAGAGGTGGTCGTTGACCGCGTTGTCCTGCCAGCCCTTCACCTTGCTCGAGACGAGCCAGGGCGAGGCATAGATCATCAGGCTGGTAACCGGCTCCTCCGCAAGCAGAATCTTCTCGGCTTCGTGCAGAAGCGCCGCGCGCTTGGCCTGGTCGGTCTCGGCATAGGACTGCGCCATCAGCGCGTCGTACTTCTCGTTCTTCCAGTGCGCGTAGTTGAAGGTCTTGTTGGTCGAGATGTTGAGGCCGAGGAAGCTCTCCGCATCGGCGTAGTCGGCCGTCCAGCCGCAGCGCGCGGCACCGTAAGCGCCGCCTTCCTGCAGGTAGGCGTAATGCGACTTCACGTCGAGATTGGTCAGGGTGACGGTGGCGCCGAGCGCTTTCCAGTTATCGGCGACCGCGGTGGCGACCTTCTCGTGATTGGCGTTCGTGTTGTAGCGGATGTCGATCTTCAGCGGCTTGCCGCCCTCGCCATAGCCGGCCTCCTTCAGGAGACGCTTGGCCTCGTCCTCCCGGTCGAGCTGGTCCGTCTCGGCGTAGGAGACCTTCTCCGGCTCGCCGTAGCTCGCGATGCCCGGCGGCACGGCGCTGTAGAGCGGCAGCTGGCCACCCTGGAACACCTCCTCGGACAGGAAGTCGCGATCGATCGCCATCGCCAGCGCCTTGCGCACGCGCACGTCGTTGAACGGCTCGGTGCGCGTATCGAAGGTGTAGTAGTAGCTTGCCAGCGATGGGGTCATGTGCACCTGGTCGCCCAGCTGCTGGCGCAGATAGTCGGTCTGGTCGGTCGGGAAGTAGTAGTTCACGTCGAGCTCGCCCGCCTGGAAGCGGCGCACCGCGGCGGCCTGATCTTCCAGCGGATAGAAGATCACCTTGTCCAACTTCACACTGGCGGCGTCCCAGTAGTTCTCGTTCTTGACGGCGGTGATGTGGTCGTTGGCGACATTCTCGGTCAGCTTGAAGGCGCCGTTCGAGATCATCGTGCCCGGCTTGACGAAGTCTGCACCGTTCTTCTCGACGCTCGCCTTGTTGACCGGCAAGGCGGACTGGTGCGCCAGAAGCTCCAACAGATACGGCGTCGGGCGCTCCAGCGTCAGCTCAAGCGTCTTGGCGTCGACCGCCTTCGCGCCCAGCTGGTCGATGGCCATGCCTTTGGTGTTGATCGCCTCGGCGTTCTTCAGGGGGTAGAGGAGGTTCGCATAGCCGGCAGCCTCCTTCGGGTCCTCGACGCGCCGGAAGGAGAAGACGAAGTCCTCCGCCGTGACGGGCTCGCCGTTCGACCACTTGGCGGCATCGCGGATCTTGAAGGTGTAGACGGTGCCATCGTCCGAAACGGTCCAGCTTTCGGCAGCACCCGGGATGATCTTGCCGGCGGCGTCGTAGATCGTCAGGCCCTCATAGAGGTCCTTCAGGACATTGGCTTCGACGTCGATCGACGTATGGGCCTGGTCGAGCGTCTGCGGTTCGCCGCCATTGCCACGATGGAGCACCACCTCGGCACCGGCGGACCCGGCCGAAAGGAGGAGCGCGGCTGACAGCAGTGCTGCTGAAACGAGGCGACGGGGCGGATGCGTCATGGTCGAAATTCCCTGGCGAAGACCGATCAAGGGATTATGGACCGTCCTTGCTGCACTGCAAGCGCCGACTTTCACACCCCTTCGGTAGCAGATGGTCGCATTCCTTGAATTGCCTTCAGCCCTGCGCAGTTCAGGCGCCGCACGGCGTCGGCTTTGCGAAGCGAGCGACGGCGCTCCGATATCAGCGGGTTGCAAGTTCCGCAGCTGATGACACTTTATTCTCACATCGTGAAACGGCGTTCGATCATATCAATTCTAGTTTGACATCATTCCAAGCCGCTCGCTAATCTTCAGATGTTCTCTGGGAGGAGACGGCACTTGTCGAAAAAGCAAGACGCTGGCGCGGTCATTCGCGGCGAAAACACAATAGACGATCAGAATTCCGTAGAGTTCGTCGGCCGCGACAGCCGGCTGATCCAGTCCGTCGACCGTGCGCTCAGCCTGCTGGAGATCCTGTCCTTGCGGGACAAGCCGGTTCTCCTGAACGAACTTGCTGCGGCGGCCGGCCTGAATACATCGACGTGCCACCACCTGGTCTCGACGCTGGTCGCCCGCGGCTACGTCATCCATGCCGGGCGCCGGGGCTACATGATGAGCGGCAAGGTCGGGGAGCTTGCCGAGCGCGCTGGTCGCGCCTTCGATCTCGTCGACTTCGTACGCGGCGATCTCGAGGCGCTCAACACCTCGCTGCGCGAGAGCGTGCAACTGGCGGTCCTGCGGGGATCGTCGCTGATCACGCAGCTGCGCTTCGCCTCGCTGATGCCGACGCATGTCGAGGCGGACGAGATCAAGAAGATGCGGGCGGCCCACGCCACCGCAACCGGCAAGGCGATCCTCGCCTGGCTGCCGGAAACGGAGATGGCGCGTGTCGTCTCGGAGAACGGCCTGGCGGCCTTCACCGAGAAGACGATCACGACGCTGTCGAGCCTCATGGAGGATCTGCGCCTCGTCCGCCGCCGCGGCTACGCCGTCGACGAGGAGGAACTGGAGAATGAGGTGATCTGCATCGGCGCGGCGCTGCGCGACGGTACCGGTGCGGTGATCGCCTCGATCAGCGTTTCGGTGCCGAAAAGCCGGGCGAGCGTCGAATACCGGCAGCATGTCGCCCGTGCGGTCACCGGCTGCGCCCGAACGCTGTCCTACCGCCTGCGTGTCGGCCGCTCCTGAGCCGCCCGCTGCCAACAACGATAACGTCGAGGAAACATCCGATGGCCATGCCCGAAAGCGTCAAGACCGATCCGCAGTACCCGATCCCCGACACGATGAAGGCCTGGGTGCTCGGCGATCCAGGTGAGCTGACGCTGATCGACAAGCCGGTGCCGGTGCCGAAGAAGGCCGAGGTGCTGGTGCGCATCGACGCCGTGGCGATCTGCGCGACGGATCTCGAGATCATCAAGCATGGCCCACCGGCGCAGATTCATGGCGGCCTGCCGTTCAACAAGAACTTCACGCCGGGCCACGAATATATGGGCACCGTCGTCGCGCTCGGGCAGGGCGTCGACGAGTACAAGATCGGCGAGCGCGTCACCGTCGAGATTCACGCCGGCTGCGGCCAGTGCAAGCGCTGCCGGCAGGGCATGTATACGTCCTGCCACAACTACGGGAAGAACTACGGCGACGTCGACAAGGGCCACCGGGCCAACGGCTTCACCACCGATGGCGGCTTCTGCGAATACCAGGTCAATAACATCAACACGCTGGTCCATGTCGCCGATTCCATGAGCGATGAGGAGGCGACGCTGGTGGTGACCGCCGGTACCGCCATGTACGGCCTCACCGAGCTCGGCGGGCTCGTTGCCGGCGAGAGCGTCGTCGTCAGCGGCCCGGGGCCGATCGGCCTTCTCGGTGTCGCGGTCGCCAAGGCGCTTGGTGCCCAGCCGGTGATCCTCACTGGTACGCGTGACAACCGCCTGGAGATGGGCCGGCGGCTCGGTGCCGACCACGTCATCAACGTGCGCAACGCCGATCCGGTGGAGACCGTTCGCGAGATCACCGGTGGCAAGGGCGTCGACTACGTGGTCGAATGCTCCGGCGCGCCGAACGCCGTCAACGAGGCGGCCAAGATGCTGAACCGGGGCGGGCGCATCTGCCTTGCGGCCTTCCCGGGCGAGCAGGTGCCGATCGACGTCGCCTATCTCGTGCGCAACAACATCTATGTCTACGGCATCCGCGGCGAGGGCAAGTCGGCGACGCACCGCGCCGAGGCCTTCATGCGCCAGAAGCGCTTCGACGCCACGATGATCCACACCCACACCTTCCAGATGGAGGATCTGCCCGAAGCGCTGCGCTATGCGCGCGACCGCGTCGAGGATGCCATCAAGGTGGTGGTGCGCAACCGGCCTGCGCAGGCGCAGGCGCTGGCCGCCGAGTAAGGGCGGAGCGGTCACCATGCTGAGCTACGGCACCTATCTCCTGCCAGGCACGCTCAAGGAGGCCCTCGAGGCGGTGGCGACGCTGCCGCCGGGCGGCCGCGTGCTCGCCGGCGCGACCGACATCGTGCCCTATGCGCGGGAAGGGCGGGGCGGCGACGTCCATCTTCCGGTCGTGGTGGATCTCAGCCGGGTCGCCGAGTTCAAGGGTCACCAGGTTGGACCGGGCACGGTGCGGCTCAATGCCAGCCTCGTCTTCCAGGACTTCCTGGAGGATGCGACGCTGCGCGAGCATCTTCCCTGCATGCCGCATTGCGCGATCTGGTTCGCCGATGATCAGGTCCGCGAGCAGGCGACGCTTGCCGGCAACATCGCCAATGCCTCGCCGGCCGCCGACGGCGTGCCGCCGCTGCTCGCAATGAACGGCATGGTCGAACTGGCCCGGTTGGAGGGTAGGGAGGTCGCACGGCGCAGCCTGCGGCTCGACGATTTCATCCAGGGGCCGGGCAAGTCGGCCCTGGCGCCGGGCGAGCTGATCACCGCCGTGACGGTGGAATCGATGCGCGGCTATGGCGGCTCGTTCCAGAAGGTCGGGCAGCGCCGGTCGCTGGTGATCTCCAAGGTGTCGGCCGCGGCGCTGGTGAAGACCGACCCGAGCGGCACGCGCTTTGAGGACGTGCGGCTCGCGATCGGCGGCGTCGGCCCGGTGCCGGTGCGTCTCACCGATATCGAGGCGATGCTGAACGGGCAGCCAATCACGCGGCGGCTCGTCGCCGAGGCCGGCGCAATCCCGGCGGACCGCGTCGCCTCTCGCTCCATGGTGGAATACCGCAAGCGCGTCGTCTCGGGCTTCGTGGCGGCGGCGATCGAGGATGCACTCGTCGCCTGCGGCGCGCCGATGCCGACCGATGCCGACAGGGAGGAAGCCCATGTCTGACAACGTGTCTGACCGCAAGCTCAGCATGACCGTCAACGGCCGCAAGATTTCCCGGCCTATGGACGGCAATTACCGGCTCCTCGACTTCCTGCGCGAGGAGCTGCATCTGACCGGCGCCAAGGAAGGCTGCGGTGCCGGCGAATGCGGCACCTGCTCGGTCTTCGTCGACGGCAAGCTGGTGAAGTCCTGCCTGATGCCGACCGCCAAGGCGGAGGGCGCCGAGATCCAGACTGTCGAGGGGCTGGCCCCGCGCGGCGAACTGACCGTGCTGCAGCGGGCCTTCCACAAGACCGGCGCGAGCCAGTGCGGCTACTGCATTCCCGGCATGGTGATGGCGGCAACCTCAGCCCTGCGCGCCAACCCCTTCGCCGATATCGAGGAGATCAAGGAGCGGCTCGGCGGCAATATCTGCCGCTGCACCGGCTACACCAAGATTTTCGAGGCGGTCGAGCTTGCCCGCGATATCCTGAACGGCCAGATCCCGGCGACGGCGCTCGATGCCGAGAGTGCCGGCAACAGCTTCATCGGCAACAATGTCCGGCGTCTCGACGCGCCATCCAAGGTCTCCGGCCAACTCAAATATGCCGGCGACATGATCATGCCGGACATGGTTCACATGCAGGTGCTGCGCAGCCCGCATGCGCATGCCCGCATTGTGTCCATCGACACCTCGCGAGCCGAGGCACTGGAGGGGGTCGCCTGCGTCGTCACCGCCGCGGACGTGCCCGGCATCGACGGTTTCGGCGTCTTCGTCCACGACCAGCCGGTGATGGCGCGCGAGAAGGTGCGCTATGTCGGCGAGGCCGTCGCGGCCGTCGCGGCCGAAACGGTGGAGATCGCCCGCCAGGCACTGTCGCTGATCGACGTCGCCTACGAGCCGCTGCCGGGCCTGTTTGATGCGGAAAAGGCGCTGGAGCCGGGCGCGCCAGTAATCCACGACTATGCGCCGGACAACATCGTCAAGCACATCCCGGTGCGCAAAGGCGATGTCGCCAAGGGCTTTGCCGAAGCCGACCTCATCGTCGAGAACACCTACACCACCCAGCAGGTCGAGCACGCCTATCTCGAGCCGGAAGCTGGGCTCGCCTATGTCGACCACGACGGGGTCGTGACGGTGATCTCACCGAGCCAGAACATCACGCATCACAGGCACATGCTGGCGGAGATCATCGCCAAGCCGATCAACAAGGTGCGCTTCATCATGAGCCCCGTCGGCGGCGGCTTCGGCGGCAAGGAGGACATGATCTACCAGGGCATGCTGGCGCTCGCTGCGATGAAGAGCGGGCGGCCGGTGCGGCTGATCTATTCGCGCGAGGAGTCGATCGCGACCACGGCCAAGCGGCATCCTTCCATCGTCACCTACAAGATGGGCCTGACCAAGGATGGCCGGATCACCGCGGTCACGTTCCGGATGCTCGCCGACGGCGGCGCCTACGGCATGTCGACGGAGGGGGTGATGCGCAAGGCCGCCATCCTGTCGCTTGGACCCTACGACATCGAGAACTGCACGATCGACACGATCGGCGTCTACACCAACAACACGCCGTCGGGCGCCTTCCGCACCTTTGGCGGCATGCAGGCGCAGTTCGCCACTGAAAGCCATCTCGACATCTGCGCCGAGAAGCTCGGGCTCGACCCGTTCGAGATCCGCCGGCGCAACATGATGGTGCCGGGTTCGCTGACGCACACCCGGCAGCGGCTCGAGAACGTCTCGATCGGGCAGGTGCTCGACGTTGCCGAGAGCTTCTCGCGCTGGGAGCGCGGCGCGCCGACCAGCCGCGGCGCGACCCGCAACGATCTCGGCGGACCCGACGTGCGCGATGCCTGCACGCTCGGCGCCCGCTTCCGCGAGATCGTCGAGAACAAGTCGAAGGAGGTGGCGTGATGGGCCGGCTGGCAAGAGGGCGCGGCGTCGCCGCTTCCTGGTACGGCATCGCCCGCACCGCAACGATCGACCGGGCCGGCGCCTGGGCCGAACTCGATGACGGCGGCACGGCGAAGATCGTCACCGGCGTTACCGAGATCGGCGAGGGTATCCTGACCGTCCTGGCGCAGATCGCCGCCGAAGAACTCGGCGTCCGACCTGAGGACGTCACCATCGGCGACAACGACACGGCACGCTCGCCCGAAGCGGCGCATGCCGGGGCGACGCGCCAGACCTACATGATCGGCAATAGCGTCGCGATCGCCTGCCGCGATGCCCGCGTGAAGCTCGACGGCGAGATCGCCAGCCACTGGGGTGTTGAGGCGTCCAGCCTCAAGGCCTTCAACGGCGAGATCTGGGCCGAGGGCACCAACAAGCGCATGCCGATGGAGGAGGCCGTGGCTATCTGCAAGCGGCGCGGCGTCGTGCCTGTCGGCTCCGGCTCCTTTACCGCCCACGGCACCGGCCTAGACCCGGTCGACGGCTCGGGCGCGCCGTGGCAGGCCTATGTGTTTGGCTGCCAGGTCGCCGAGGTCGAGGTCGATACTCTGACCGGCGAGGTGCAGGTGCTCGGCATGTGGGCCGTGCACGACGTCGGCCGCGCCATCAATCCGCGCGGCGTCGAGGGCCAGATCGAGGGCGGCATCGTCCAGGGCCTCGGCCAGGCGCTGATGGAAGACTATCAGCTGAAGGAGGGTCACACCTCCACACACGGCTTTGCCAAATACATCCTGCCGACGGCGCTCGACATTCCGCAGATCAACACGCGGCTGGTCGAGGATCCCGATCCCCGCAGCCCGCTTGGCGCCAAGGGTATTGGCGAGCCGGCGCTGGTGCCGACCGCGCCTGCCATCATGAACGCGATCTACGACGCCGTCGGCGTGCGCATCACCTCGCTGCCGGCAACGCCCGAGAAGGTTCTCGCGGCGCTCGCAGCCAAGACAGCGGCCGAGCGCGCCGCCGAACCGGCCCTGGCGGCCGAATAGCGCTCCGTCGGCGGTGCTGCGTTGGGAGGCGCAGCCCGTCGATTGATGGACAGAGAAGGACGAGACGAAGCTCGACGTGGACGCACGTCAATTGGGGAGGAAAACAATGCGTGTCGCTTCCATCAAGACAGTCATGCTTGCTGCTTCCGCGCTCGCGGTGAGCGGCCATACGCCGGCTCGGGCCGAGTTCCCGGAAAAGCCGATTGAAATGACCGTACTGTTCGGCGGCAGCGCCCAGACGATCGGGCAGGTTCTTGCCGACCAGATGTCGAAGCAGCTCGGCTCGCCGGTGGTAGCGGTCAGCCGTCCCGGCGGCGGCGGCGCGATCGGCTACAGCTACGTCAAGGATACGGCGCCGGACGGCTACAACATCGTCTGGAATTCGAATTCGATCTCCACCGTCCATTATCAGGGCAATCTGCCTTTCGGCTACGATGCCTTCCAGCCGATCGCGCGCATCGGCATGGAAGTTCCGGTGGTTGCGGTCCGCTCGCAGTCGGGGTGGGACTCGCTGCAGGACATGGTGGAAAAGGTGAAGGCCACCGGCCGGCCTCTGAAGGTCGGCATCTCCGGGCTCGGTTCCTTTACCCACCTGACGGCGGCCGCCCTGTTCGACAAGCTCGGGATGAAGGTGGTCTATATCCCCTACGGCGAGGGTCGTGCACCGGCGGAGTTGCTGGCCGGACGCATCGACGTCGCCGCACAGTGGCCGAGCCAGTTTGTGCCGCACGTCCAGAGCGGAGCGCTGAAGGTGCTCTGTCAAACGGGTGCGAAGAAGACCGCGGGTCCTATCGACACGCCGACCTGCGCCGAGGCCGGGGCTGAAGGGCTTGACGTAACCATGTGGCGCGGCCTTGCCGCTCCCGCCAACACGCCGCCGGAGGTGATCGCCAAGCTCGAGGCCGCTGCAAAAGCCGCAACGGACTCCGAGGAGTTCAAGAAAGCCGCCCACAATCTCGGTTTCACGCCTGCCTTTCTTCCGGCATCGGAGTTCGGTCAGCAGATTGAGTCCGACGACAGCACCATCGCGTCGCTCATGGATCAGCTCGGTCTGAAAAACCAATGAGGGCAGATCGATGACTACGCCCGCACTTCGCGATCGGTGGACCGGCCTGGTGATACTGCTGGTGGCGATCGCATGGATCATCGGCAGCGAGTATGTCATTCCGAGCGGCTATTCGGGGTCAGCCTTCGGGCCTAGAACCTTCCCGACGGGGCTTGGCATCCTACTGGCCATTCTCGCGGTGGTCCTGATTGCGGGCACATTTCGCCGGCGAGACACGCTGCCGCCGCCGGCACCGAGCGATGCCGTCGACGAACCTGCAAAGGTCTCGACACGCGACGAGATGTGGGGAGCAGCGGCGACCTTCGGCTTCCTCATCATCTATTTCGTGGCGATGCAGGTACTCGGCTTCATGCTGGCGACGGTGTTGCTTGTAGCCACCTTCAACTACTTCGTTCTCGGCAGCCGCTCTCTGGTCACGACCGGAGCAGTCGCTCTCGGGCTCGGCGTTGGGGTCTGGTACCTGATGGGCCACCTTCTGGGCGTCTATCTGCCGACTGGCATGCTGGGTCTGGGGGTGTAAAATGGAACCAGTCCTCACCGCATTGTCGGCCGGAACGTCCGTCGACGTCCTGATCGCGGCGCTGTTCGGCTCAGCCTTCGGTCTCGTCTTTGGAGCAATTCCCGGCCTGACCTTCACCATGGCGCTTGCCCTGGTGCTGCCGATCACCTTCGCGCTTCAGCCGACGGCGGCGATCGCCATGCTCCTATCGACCTATATCGGGGGCGCCAGTGGCGGGACCGTCGCGGCCATTCTGATCGGAGTGCCGGGGACGCCATCCTCGGCTGCATCTGTAGCCGACGGCCATGCGCTCACGCGTGCCGGGAAAGCCAGCCTGACGATCGCGACGGCCACCATCGTTTCCACGCTTGGAGGCCTGTTCAGCCTCGTCATCATGCTGTTCGCCGTGAACTTGCTGGCCCAGGTAGCCCTGAGCTTCGGACCGGCCGAGATCTTCGCTCTTGTGATCTTCGGCATGTCGACGATCTGCGGACTTGCGGAACGCTCCATGGTCCGCGGGATGATCGGCGGCGCGCTCGGCCTTATGGCGATGACCATCGGTCAGGATCCGATCGACGGCGTACCTCGCATGACGTTCGGTTCGGTGCAGCTTCTGCAGGGCATCGATCTCCTCGTCGCGATGATCGGCCTCTTCGCCATCCCCCAGGTCGTGGAGACGCTGGCCGGTCACCGGGCGGGGCATCAGATGAAGATCGATACGAGCTCGATCAAGGTACAACTGCCGACGCTCCGCTTCCTGTTCAGCTATCGCTGGAACATCCTACGCTCCAGTCTGCTGGGAACGATAGTCGGCGCCATCCCGGGCACCGGCGGGCCCATCGCTGCCTTCCTTGCCTACTCGCAGGAGAAGCGCCTGGCGAAACACCCCGAGACGTGGGGCAAGGGCGACATGGGCGGCGTGATCGCTCCCGAGACCGCCAACAACGCGGTCACCGGCGGCGCCATGATCCCGATGCTCGGTCTCGGCATTCCGGGTGACCCGGCCACCGCGATCATCCTCGGCGGCTTCCTGATCCATGGCATCCAGCCTGGCCCGCTGCTCTTCACCGAGAGGCCGGACGTCATCTACACCGTCTACTTCCTGTTCGCACTCTCCTACGTCCTCGTCACCATTCTGCAGTTGCTGGGTGTGAGACTCTTCGTGCAGGCGCTGCGCGTGCCGCACCAGATCCTTGCCCTCATCATCAGCGTCATGTGCGTTGTCGGGTCCTTCTCGATCCGCAATTCCTTCTTCGACGTCGGCGCGATGATCGTCATCGGCTTCTTCGGCTACGTCCTGCAGAAATGCCGGATACCGTTGACGCCGATCCTGCTTGGACTGGTGCTGGGGCCGACGATGGAGCGTGAGTTCCGCACCGCGATGATCATGTCGGAAGGCAGTCTGTCGATCTTCTCACAGTCGCCGACGGCTTTGGTCTTCTTCGGCTTTGCCCTGTTGATTGTCGCCTTCCACGTTGTCGGCTCCATCCGGAGCCGATCGGCGGGGGAAGCGCGCCCGGCCTGAACCTGCCGCATGCTCGGCTGGCCTGCCGGGCTTGTGCCTGCGATCTGCCGCCGAACACTTGGCTCGGCCAGCCCATCAACGGCGGGCGCTGTCTGGAACACGGACTGCCTTGTGCCCGGCTCGTCATCATCCGTCGGCCTGACGAAACGAGAGAAAGCCATGCTCGACAATCCCAAACACCGCGATCCGGATGCCGAGATCCGCGACCGGGCCCGTCTTCTGGCTGGCGCAGGCAGAGACGTGCAGCGTGCGCTGTCCGGGGCGGCGGACGGGACGGTTCTCACCGTCACGCTTTCGGAGGCGCTCGTCATCGGCCTCCTGAAACAAGGCGTGTCCCGCTACTTCGCCATCTTCGGACACGGCTCCACCGATCTCGGCAACATCCTGCGCATCTACAGCGAGGAGGGTGCTGTGCGGGTGGTGAACTGCCGCAACGAGGTGGAGATGGCGCATGCCGCGACCGCCTTCGCCTGGGCCTATGGCGAGACGCCGGCGGTGGTGACCTCGATCGGCCCCGGCGGTCTGCAGGCGATGGCCGGCTCGCTCGCGGCCGCGTCCAACGGCGTCGGCGTCTATCACATCTATGGCGACGAGACGACGCGCGGCGAAGGCTACAACATGCAGCAGATCCCGAAGCCGGGTCAGGGACTCTACGGGCAGCTGGCGGCAACGCTCGGGCAATCCTATACGCTGCACACACCCGAAGCCCTGCGCGAATGCATGCGCCGCGGCACGGCCTGCGTCCACCACCCGTACAAGGCCGGGCCCTTCTTCATCCTCTTGCCGATCAACACGCAGCCGGCGGTCACCCAGGTGAACGTCGCGACGCTGCCAGGCCGATTGGCGGTGCCGCGCTTGGCGCCCGCCGAGGATGCGGCCTACGACGAAGCGCTGGCGCTGATCCGCCAACACGGGAAGATCGTGATCAAGGCGGGCGGCGGCACGCGGGGTCATGCGCAGGCCGTGCGCCGGCTCGCCGAGATGATCGGCGCGGCCGTGGTCCTGTCGCCCGGCTCGACCGGCGTCCTGCCCGACCGACATCCGCAGAACATGCATGTCGGGGGATCGAAAGGCTCGATCAGCGGCAACCACGCTATGGAGAAGGCCGAACTCGTCGTCTTCATCGGCTCGCGCGGCGTCTGCCAGGCGGACTGCTCGGGCGTCGGCTATCCGAATGCCAGGGCCGTCATCAACATCAACGGCGATCTTGCAGACGTCGCGCACTACGCCAACACGGTGGCGCTGCCGGGCGACATTTCGGCGGTGATCGAGCGGCTGCTGGGCCGGCTCAATGGGGCAGGCGATATCGTCAGCGACCGGCAAGCCTGGCTTTCCGACTGCGCCGAGCACAAGGCCAAGTGGACCGCATTCAAGGCGTCGCGCATCGGCGCCGCGCCGCTGCACGACCCGGTGTGGAAGCGGCCGGTGCTGACGCAGCCCGCCGCCATCCACACGGTCGCCGCTTTCGCCAAGAGCGTCGGTGCGACGAAGTTCTTCGACGCCGGCGACGTCCAGGCCAACGGCTTCCAGCTCGTCGAGGACGAGGCGCCCGGCGAGACGATCACCGAGACCGGCGCCTCCTATATGGGCTTTGCCGTCTCGGCCCTCGTCGGTGCCGCGGCGGCGGACAGCCCGCGCTTCGCCATCGCTTTCACCGGCGACGGCTCCTTCATGATGAACCCGCAGGTGCTGATCGACGCCGTCGAACATGGCGTCCACGCCACGATCGCGCTGTTCGACAACCGCCGCATGGCGGCGATCACCGGGCTGCAATACGCGCAATACGGCGTCGAATTCGCCACCAGTGATTCCGTTGCCGTCGACTATGTCGCGCTGGCCGGCGCGGTCGCCGGGGTCAAGGCGATCTGGGGCGGGACCAGCACCGGGGAGCTCGAACGCGCGCTCGCCGAGGCGCATGCCTACAAAGGCCTCTCGCTCGTGCACATCCCCGTTTATTCCGGCCGAGAGACCATCTCCGAGATGGGCGCCTACGGCTCGTGGAACGTCGGGAACTGGGTGGACGACGTCCAGGCCCGCTACCTCGAACAAAGCATCTGAGGCGATCCAAGATGTATCACGACCTCGATCTCTTCATCGACGGCGCCTGGCGCGCTGCCGCGAACAAGGCCACGCGGACGGTCCTCGACCCGGCAACGGAAGACGCGATCGGCACCATCGCCGCGGCGACGGAAGCCGATATCGACGCCGCCTTGAGCGCGGCCGAGCGCGGATTTCAGATCTGGCGCCGCACCGGCACCTGGGAGCGCGCCAAGCTGATCCGCCGCGCTGCCGACCTCATCCGCGAACGGGTCGAGACGATCGCGACCGTCATGTCGCTGGAAACCGGCAAGCCGCTGCCCGAAGCGCGGGGGGAGACGCTCGCCGCGGCCGACCAGTTCGAATGGTATTCGGAGGAAACCAAGCGGATCTACGGCCAGATCATCGAGGGGCGCGCCAGTGATAGCCGGATGGCGGTGATCCGCCAGCCCGTCGGCGTCGTTGCCGCCTTCTCCGCCTGGAACTTCCCGGCGCTGCTGCCCGCGCGCAAAATCGCCGCTGCGCTCGGCGCCGGCTGCGCCATCATCATCAAGCCGGCGGGGGAGGCGCCGGGCTCCTGCGCCGCGCTGGTCCAAGCTTGTCACGATGCCGGCATCCCAAGCGGTGTCGTCAACTACCTCACCGGTGATTCCGCTGCCATTGCCAGGCGCCTGATCGCCTCGCCGATCGTGCGCAAGGTGTCGGTCACCGGATCGGTGCCAGTGGGCAAGCAGATCCTGCATCTGGCCGCCGACGGGGTGAAGAAGGTCTCGATGGAACTCGGCGGCCATGGGCCGGTGCTGGTCTTCGGCGACGTCGATGCGGAAAAGGTCGCGGAAGCCTGCGCGGCGGCCAAGTTCCGCAACTGCGGCCAAGTCTGCATCTCGCCGACGCGCTTCTATGTGCATGAATCGAAGTATCAGGCTTTCGCCACACGCTTCGCCGAGGTTGCGCGTGCGCTGAAGGTCGGCCGCGGCCTAGACGACGGCGTCCAGATGGGACCGATGGCCAATCGGCGCGGCCTCGAATTCATCCAGGAGCTGGTCGATGACGCCAAGGGCCGCGGTGCCACCGTATTGACGGGCGGCCGCGTGCCGACGGGAAGAAATCGCGGCTTCTTCTACGAGCCGACCGTGCTCGGCAACGTGCCGGACGATGCCCGCATCATGGTGGAGGAGCCGTTCGGCCCGGTCGCGCCGCTGACCTCCTTCAGCCGCTATGACGAGGTGATGGAGCGAGCGAACGCGCTGCCCTTTGGCCTCGCCGGCTACATCTTTGCAAACGATCTCAGCCTGGCGACGCGGGCCTACGAGGACCTCGAAGTCGGGATGGTCGGCGTCAACGAGATGCTGCTGGCGACGGCGGAAGCGCCGTTCGGCGGCATCAAGGAAAGCGGCATGGGTCGCGAGGGCGGCTCGGTCGGCCTCGACGACTATCTCGAAACCAAATACGTCAAGATGAAGCTACAGGCGCAGGTGAACTGATCATGGCAGCCGACGAGCCGCACGGCCTCGCGAGGGGACTGACCAACTACGGCGATCGCGATTTCTCCATCTATCTCCGCAATTCCTTCGCGGCATCGATGGGCTACAGCCGGGACGTCCTGAAGAAGCCGATTGTCGGCATCGCCAATACCTATTCGGGCTTCAATAACTGCCACCGCCATTTTCCCGAGATGGTGGAGGCGGTGAAGCGTGGGGTCCTTCTCGGCGGCGGCCTGCCGTTGGAGTTTCCGACGATCTCGCTCGGCGAGGTCTTCCTCAGCCCCACCAGCCTGAAGTTCCGCAACCTCATGTCGATGGACACGGAGGAGATGATCCGCGCCCAGCCGATGGACGCGGTGGTGCTGATGGGCGGCTGCGACAAGACCGTGCCGGCCCAGCTGATGGGCGCGGCCTCCGCCGATATCCCTGCGATCCAGATCGTTGCCGGGCCGATGATGACCTCGCGCTACGGCACGGAGCGGCTTGGCGCCTGCACCGACTGCCGGCGCTTCTGGGGCAAGTACCGCGCCGGCGAGATCCAGCGGGAAACCATCGAAGACATCGAGGGGCGGCTCGCCACGACCTCCGGCACCTGCGCGGTGATGGGCACGGCCTCGACCATGGCCTGCATCGCCGAGACGCTTGGCATGTCGCTGCCGGGAACCGCGGCAATCCCGGCCGTCCATGCCGATCGGCTGCGTGCCGCCGAAGCGACGGGCCTCGCCGCCGCGGCGATGATCCACAAGCCGATCCGGCCGAGCGAGATCATCACGGAGAAGGCCGTGGAGAATGCCGTGCGCATCCTTCTGGCCCTCGGCGGCTCCACCAACGCCGTCATTCATCTTGCCGCGATTGCCGGCCGCGTCGGCGTGCCGTTGTCGCTGGAGCGACTGAACAGGCTGTCGGACGAGACGCCGGTCCTGGTGAACCTGAAGCCCGTCGGCGCGCATTACATGGAGGACTTCTTCTTCGCCGGCGGCGTCGGTGCCGTGTTGCGCGAGCTGAAGCCGCTCCTCCATCTCGACTGCATGACGGTGACCGGCCAGACGCTCGGCGAGCGGCTGGAGGCGGACGAGGCCGCTTGGGTAGACCGCACGGTGATCGCCTCGGCCGGAACGCCGCTGGAGCCGGAGGGCGGACTGGTGGCGCTGTTCGGCAACCTGGCGCCGCGCGGCGCCATCCTTAAGCGCTCCGCGGCCGACAAGAATCTCTTCGAGACCGAGGGACGGGCGGTGGTCTTCTCCTCGCTCGCGGATCTCGCGGCGCGGATCGACGATCCCGACCTCGACGTCGAGGCCGACGACATCCTGGTCTTGCAGAATGCCGGACCGAAGAGCGACTCCGGCATGCCGGAGGCCGGCTACCTGCCGATCCCGAAGAAGCTGTCGACCAAGGGCGTCAAGGACATGATCCGCATCTCCGATGCGCGCATGTCCGGCACGGCCTTCGGCACGATCGTCCTCCACATCGCGCCGGAATCGGCGGTCGGTGGTCCGCTGGCACTGGTGCGCAACGGCGACCGCATCCGCCTGTCCGTCAAGGCAAAAACGATCGAGCTCCTCGTTTCGAACGAGGAACTGGAGCGCCGGCGACAGGCCTGGCGTCCCGAAGTGAAGCCCGTCGCCGAGCGGCGCGGCTATGACAAGGTCTATGCCGAGGCGGTGCTGCAGGCCGACGAAGGCTGCGACTTTGCCTTTTTGCAGCCAGTGCCCGAAAAGAGCTGACGGAGAGGAACCGACCGGCGATTCGCCGCCCCTTGGCGAGACGCCGGCGATTCATCATGATCCGGCCGCGAGTGGACGGGAGGCGACGCCGCTCCGCTCGCTTTGCCATGAGCAGGGAGACTATCGCGCATGAAGATTGGCGCTCCTCAGGAGACATATCCGGGCGAGAACCGGGTGGCCATGACGCCGGACAGCGCGGCGCGGCTGATCAAGCTCGGCTATGAGTGCCTGATCCAGTCCGGCGCCGGCGAGCGGGCGCGCTTCTCCGACGAGGCCTATCGCACGGCCGGCGTCACCGTCGTGCCGACGGCCGCCGATCTGTGGAGAGAGGCCGACATCGTCGCCAAGGTCCGGGCACCCAGCCAGGACGAGGTGGCGCAGGCGCGCGAGGGGCAGATCCTGATCAGCTTCCTCTACCCCGCGCAGAACGCCGATCTACTGGAACAGCTGCGCGCCAAGGGCGTCACCGCGCTCGCCATGGACATGGTGCCGCGCATCTCCCGTGCCCAGAAGATGGACGCGCTCTCCTCCATGGCCAACATCGCCGGCTACCGTGCGGTGATCGAGGCCGGCAACAATTTCGACCGGTTCTTCACCGGCCAGATCACCGCCGCCGGCAAGGTGCCGCCGGCCAAGGTGCTGGTGATCGGCGCCGGCGTCGCCGGCCTGGCCGCGATCGGCACGGCGACCTCGCTTGGCGCGATCACCTATGCCTTCGACGTGCGCCCTGAGGTTGCCGAGCAGATCGAGTCGATGGGCGCCCAGTTCGTCTATCTCGACTTCAAGGAACAGCAGCAGGACGGCGCCACGACCGGCGGCTATGCCGCGCCGTCGTCACCTGAGTTCCGCGAGAAGCAGCTGGAAAAGTTCCGGGAGCTGGCGCCGGAGATCGACATCGTCATCACCACGGCGCTGATCCCCGGCCGCGACGCGCCGAAGCTCTGGCTCGCCGACATGGTGGCGGCGATGAAGCCGGGCTCGGTCGTCGTCGATCTCGCCGCCGAGCGCGGCGGCAACTGCGACCTCACCGTCCCGGACCAGGCGATCGAAACGCCGAACGGCGTGAAGATCGTCGGCTATACCGACTTCCCCAGCCGGATGGCGACCCAGGCCTCCACGCTCTACGCCACCAATATCCGCCACATGATGGACGACCTGACGCCGGCCAAGGACGGCATGCCGGTCGTCAACATGGAAGACGACGTCATTCGCGGCGCGACGGTGACGAAGGACGCCGCCGTCACCTTCCCGCCGCCGCCGCCGAAGATCCAGGCGATCGCCAAACAGGCGCCGCGCAAGGTCGTCGAGGAGACGGCCGAGCAGAAGGCGGTCCGTGAAGCTGCGCTTGCGCGCAAGAACGGCCAGCGCCAGATGGCGCTGCTGGGGCTCGGCGCCGTGCTGCTCCTCCTCATCGGCTCGGTGGCGCCGGTCAGCTTCCTGCAGCACTTCGTCGTCTTCGCGCTGTCCTGCTTCGTCGGTTATCACGTCATCTGGAACGTCAGCCACGCTCTCCACACGCCGCTGATGGCGGTGACCAACGCGGTCTCCTCCATCATCATCCTCGGCGCCATCCTGCAGGTCGGCTCCACCAGCGCGGTCGTGGCCGCGCTCGCCGCCATCGCCATCCTCATCGCATCGATCAACATCTTCGGCGGCTTCATGGTGACCCGCCGGATGCTGAAGATGTTCCAGAAAAGCTGAGTCCCGGGGATCGATCGATGAGCATCGGACTGGTCACGGCGGCGTACATCACGGCTGCCGTTCTCTTCATCCTCTCCCTCGGGGGTCTCTCCAATCAGGAAAGCGCCAAGCGGGCCGTCTGGTACGGCATCGTCGGCATGGCGCTGGCGGTCCTCGCGACCATCCTCGCGCCCGGCGTCTCGGCCCACTGGCTGATCCTGCCGATGATCATCATCGGCGCGCTCGTCGGCGGCTATCTCGCCGGCAAGGTGCAGATGACGCAGATGCCGGAGCTGGTGGCGGCGCTGCACAGCTTCGTCGGCCTGGCGGCCGTCTTCATCGGCTTCAACGCCGACATCGAGGCCGGCCGCGTTTTGGCCGCGCAGGCCGCCGGCACGAGCGACGTCCTCACCGGCTTTGCCGCCACGCTGGCGCATAAGGCGCCGGTCGAACTGTCGATCATGCGGGTCGAGGTCTTCCTCGGCGTCTTCATCGGCGCGGTGACTTTCACCGGCTCCGTGGTCGCCTATGGCAAGCTCGCTGGCCGCATCGCATCGAAGCCGCTGACGCTGCCGAACCGGCACATGATCAACGTCGCCGGGCTCGTCCTCGCGCTGATCCTGGGCATCCTCTACTTCAACGGCGCCGGCATCTGGGCGCTGATCGTGGTGGCGATCCTCGCCGGCGCGCTTGGCTGGCACCTGATCATGGCGATCGGCGGCGCGGACATGCCGGTGGTCGTGTCGATGCTGAACAGCTACTCCGGCTGGGCGGCGGCCGCGATTGGCTTTACCCTGTCGAACGATCTCCTGATCGTCACCGGCGCACTCGTCGGCTCGTCCGGTGCCATCCTGTCCTACATCATGTGCCGGGCGATGAACCGCAACTTCGTCTCCGTGATCCTCGGCGGCTTCGGCGGCACGACGGGCCCGGCAATGGAAGTGACGGGCGAACAGATCGCCATCGATGCCGAGGGTGTCTCGGCGGCGCTTGAGGAAGCCGACAGCGTCATCATCGTGCCCGGCTACGGCATGGCGGTCGCGCAGGCTCAAGGAGCCGTGTCCGAGCTCACGCGCAAGCTGCGGGCGAAGGGCAAGACGGTGCGCTTCGCCATCCATCCGGTGGCCGGCCGCCTGCCGGGGCACATGAACGTGCTGCTGGCCGAGGCCAAGGTCCCCTATGACATCGTGCTCGAGATGGACGAGATCAACGAGGACTTCCCGGAGACGGATGTCGCGATCGTCATCGGCTCCAACGACATCGTCAATCCGGCGGCGCAGGAGGATCCGAACTCCCCGATCGCCGGCATGCCGGTGATCGAGGTCTGGAAGGCCAAGCAGGTGTTCGTCTCCAAGCGCGGGCAGGGCACCGGCTATTCCGGCATCGAGAACCCGCTGTTCTTCAAGGAGAATACGCGGATGTTCTACGGTGACGCCAAGGCGTCGCTGGAGAGCCTCCTGAAGCTGATGTGAGGTGCCGCCGCGGCAACGCGGTCGGCTCGCTGAAAGACTGAAGGGCCGTCGGCGACATGCCGGCGGCCTTCCCGTTTTGTGCCGGTGCGTCGTCAGATTGCCATCAGCATGTCCGCCAGGCGGTCGAGATGGGTCCGCCAGGCGCGATAGCGCTCCTCGGCCTCGTCGGCCGACATCAGCTGGAACCGGATCCGCTCGTTCGGCCGGCGCTGGGCGATCCGGCAGAGGCCGGGCGTCGTCACCGTCGCGATCTTCGGGTAGCCACCGGTGGTCTGCCGGTCGGCGAGAAGCACCAGCGGCTGGCCGTGGCCGGGCACCTGGATGCTGCCGGCGACGATGCCGTCCGAGACGATGTTGAAGCCGTCATGGAATGGCAGCTGCGGACCGTCCAGGAGCGCACCCATGCGATCGGAGCGCGCCGACAGGCGATAGCGGCCGTGGACAAGGATCTCCATCGCGGCCGGGTCGAAGGCATCGGCCTGCGGACCTGCGACGATCGGGATAAAGCCGCCGAAATAAGGCCTCAGGTCCTTCAGCAGGCGACGGCGCGGCGGCAGATCCTGCGGCTGACCCGGCAGCCGATCGCCGGCCGTCAGCATACGGCCCTCAAGCCCGCCGAGGCCGGTGCGCCAATGGGTGGAGCGGCTGCCGAGAATAGCGGGGACGCCGATCCCGCCGCTTATGGCGAGATAGGCGCGCAAGCCCGAGCGCGCGGCGCCGATCCGCAGCCGGTCGCCGCGCCCGAGGATATGGGTTTGGTAGGGCGCCAGGACCGCGTCGCCGACCGAGATCGGCATGTCGGCACCGGCCAACGCGATCGCGAGGTCGTCGGCCAGGACGTCGTAGACGCCGCCGGTCATGGTCAGCTCCAGCGCCGCCGCGCCGGCTGGGTTGCCGACGAGGTGATTGGCGATGGCGAAGGACATCGGATCGGCCGCACCGGCAACCGAGACGCCGTAGCGCTGGCTGCCGTGGCGACCGAAATCCTGCACGCTCGTGGAGAGGCCCGGCTCGACGACAGCCAGCACGTCCTCGCTCATCGCGTCATTCGATCCTCATCGGGCGGCGGGACGCCTCGCCGCATTGTGCCTAAACAGCGGCATCAATCAGCGGCCGCCAGCCTGGCTTCCAGCCGGGCGAGGAGGCTGTCCAGCTCCTCGTGATCGCGCTTCGTCAGCTTCGCTCCGGGGTGCCGCATGTCCGAGCAGCGTATGGCGCCGCGGCGGCGCAGGATCTCCTTGCGCACGGCAAGGCCGAAGCCGAGCTGCTGCTCGTGTCGCAGAACCGGCAGATACAGGTCGAACAGGTCCTCTGCGCCGTCGGCATCGCCGGCGAAGAAGCGCTCGACGCAACCGACCAGCATCTCAGGGTAGGCAAAGCCAGTCATCGCGCCGTCGACACCGCGGCGCAGCTCCTGCGGCAGGTACAGGCCGCCATTGCCGATGAGGATGCTGATCCGCCGGCCTTTGCCGGCGTCGGAGCGATCGCGCAGCCTGGTGATCTTGCCAAGGCCCGAGCCCTCCTCATGCTTCAGCATCACGAGGCTGGGGAAGGCGTCGATCAGGCGCTCGAGAACGCTGACGGAGGTCGTGACCGTCGTCGTCTGCGGATAGTCCTGATAGCAGACCGGGATGTCCGGCCCGAGCCGCGACAGCACGGTCTCGAAATAGGCATAGACCTGATCGTCGGTCTTGAGACCGGGGATCGGCGCGATCATCAGGCCGGCGGCGCCCGCCTCCATCGCCTCGTTGGCGAAGCGGACGAGATTGTCGGTGCCCGGATTGCTGGCGCCGACGACGACCGGCAGGTCGCGCCCGACGCGCTTCATCACATGGTTCAGGATCGTCCGGCTCTCGTCCGGCGTCAGCTTGTTGGCTTCGCCCAAGATGCCGAGGATGGTGATGCCGGTGACGCCCTTCTCACCGTAGAAGTCGAGCAGGCTGTCGATGCTCGCCATATCCACCGCACCCGTATCGGTGAACGGCGTCGGGGCGATGACATAGACGCCCCGCGTCGTCTCGCTGATCTTCTCGGCCATGGTGGTCCTCCCTGATCCTATATATCACTGAGCTTGCGGATGATGCTGAGGCGGACATTCTCAATATGCGTCCGGATACCCTCGCGCGCGGCGTCGCGGTCCTTATCGCGAAGTGCCGCGATGATGGCCAGATGCTCGCGGTGGCCGATCTCGAATCGTTCGGGAACCTGGTGCAGGTTGAACATGTGCGTCTTGCGGCGGAGATTGGCGATGAGGTCGGCCAGAACGCCGTTGCCGCCGGCCGTCGCGATCATCGTGTGGAAGCGGCAGTCGACATTCCAGTCCTCCTCGGCGCTCGGCCTGTCGCCGGCGAGGAGGGCTCTGATGGCGGCCTCGACGCTCTCCAGCTCAGCCTCCGGAACGCGACCGGTGGCAAGGCCGACGCATTCGACCTCCAGCACCTGACGCACATGCAGCGTCTCGATCAGCTCCCGCGTCGAGAACTCCTTGACCACCATCAGGCGGCCGGGCTTGCGGGTGATGAAGCCTTCGCTCTCCAGCCGGTTCAGCGCCTCGCGCACCGGAGTGCGGGAGATCTCGAGCATCTCGGCGAGCGGGCGCTCCTGGATTACGGCGCCCGGCGGGATGTCGCGGCGCAGCAGCCGGTCGAGCAGAAGGTCGTAGGCCTTCTGTCCGAGACTCTTGCCTGGCGAAGCGAACAGCGTGCGAAGCGGTGGGTCGACAGTATTCATGATGTCAGGGCTCGGCAGCCGGGGTAGGCTGCGACCGCCGTTAGGATGCCGTGCCGGCACAGGAGAGGAGCCGGCACGGCAGCGCCGTTAGAACTGGCTGCGGATCGGCTCTTTGGGAGCCGGGGAGTAGCCGACGATCTCGGCGGTGAGCTTCTCGTAGGTGCCGTCGGCGATCATGTCGGCGAGCGCCTTGTTCACCGCCTTTACCAGATTCGGCTTGCCCTTCTTGAAGGGGAAGCCCTTCTGGATGTGGCTGAGATAGTCCTCGGTCATGGTCAGCGGCAGCTTGGACGTCTCGATCGCGTAGGCAGCCGCGATCGAGTCGGTGATGACCGCATCGATATTGCCGTTGACGAGATCCTGCAGTGCGTCGGACTCGGCCTTGTAGGTCTTCACCTCGGCGCCGCGTTCGCGCGCGAGCTTCTCCCAGGTCGAGGCGACGATGACGCCGACGGTGCGGCCCTTGATATCGTCCGACTTCTTGATGTCGCTGTCCTTCTTGGTCACGACGCGGCCGCCGGACTCGAGCCAGCCATCGGCGAAGGTCACCTCCTTCTGGCGCTCCGGCGTGATGTCCATGGCGTCGCTGGCAAAGTCGTACTGGTCGGCGGCGAGGCCGATCAGCAGCGTTTCCCACTTGATGATGACGGGCGAGTATTCGAGGCCAAGGCGCCTGGCGATCTCCTTGCCGACGCGGATCTCCAGCCCGTCGAGCTCGCCGTTCGGCGCGCGCATGGAGAAGGGCGGATAGGTGCCTTCGGTGGCGATGAGGAGCTTGCCCGGTTGGATCAGCTCGAGCTCCTGAGCGGAGCTGGCCGTCGGCAGGCCAAGGGTTGGAACGAGGAGGCCGAGAGCGGCGGCCGCGGCGAGGACGAAGGTCGGCATGCGCATGGTGATCTCCTGGCTGGATCGATCGTTGACGGAAGGCATGAGCCGGTTGTCCCGGTCTTCTCGGACGGTTTCCTCAGGTGTCAGCGGCTGCGCGTCTCGGCGACGAGCGCCATCAGCTCGGCCATCACGGTCGCCGCTAGCAGCGCGGTGATCTGCGAGGGCCCTTCGAAGAGCGGGTTCAGCTCGACGACGTCGCAGCCGACGAGGTTGAGGCCCTTCATGGCGCGCAGCAGAGCCAGCGTCTCACGGGCGCTGGGGCCGCCGGCCTCCGGCGTCTGGACGCCTGGCGCATAGGCCGGATCGACGAAGTCCATGTCGAAGGTGACGAAGGTCGGCCGGCCGGCGGTGCGCTCGGCGATCCGATCGGCCAGGGCCGCGATGCCCATCTCGAACATCGCGTCGGTTGTGACGACGTCGTAGCCGAGGTCGAGCGACTGGCTGATGTCGGTCGGCGTGAAGAGCGAGCCGCGCAGGCCGATCTGGATGGAATGTTCGGGCGAGACGATCGCCTCCTCCACCGCGCGGCGGAACGGCGTGCCGGCGCTGTAGCGCTTTCCGGCGAAATACTTGTCCCAGGTGTCGCTGTGGCTGTCGAACTGGACGAGGGCGAGCGGTCCGTGGCGCTTGGCCACCGCGCGGAGCTCGGCCAGCGTCACCGAGTGATCGCCGCCCATGCCGAAGGGGATGAGGCCTGCATCGACGATGGCCGAGACGGACTGCTCCAGCCGCGCCAGCGTCTCCTCCTGATAGCCGGGCACCACCGCCGCATCGCCGGCATCAGCGAGCCGCAGGCGCTCGAAGACGTTGATGCCGCCGCGATAGGGGTTGATCGGCCGCAGCATGATCGACATGGCGCGCATCGCATTCGGCCCGAACCGCGCGCCGGTGCGGAAGGGTGAGCCCGAATCGGAGGAGAGGCCGATCACCGCCCCGTCCAGCCCATCCAGTGAGGTCGCCTGCGGCAGGCGCATGAAGGTCGGGATGCCGCAGAAGCGGGGCGTTTCCAGGGAGTCGATCGGCAGGACGCTCATGGGCTGATCCAAAGGCTTGGCGTGTCAGACGTAACGGGCGTTCCGCCGCTCGGCCCAGGCGGACAGGCGGGTCAGAAGCGTCGTCAGGACGAGGTAGAGAAGGGCGGTGGCGATGTAGAATTCGAAGGGGCGGAAGGTCGTGGCGATGATCGTCTGGGCGTAGAGCGTCAGCTCCACCACGGTGATGGTCGACAGAAGAGAGGTATTCTTCAGGGTCGAGATCGCCTCGTTCGTCATCGCTGGGAGGATGATGCGCACGACCTGCGGCAGGATGATCCTCGCCATGATGTGCCGGCGGCCCATGCCGAGCGCCATGGAAGATTCCATCTGGCCGCGGGGGATCGCCGACAGGCCGGCGCGGATGATCTCGGCGACATAGGCGCCGCTGTTGATGCCGAGCGCCAGGACACCGGCCGTGAAGGGCGATAGCTGCAGACCTAGCGCCGGCAGGCCGAAATAGATGATGAAGATCTGGATCAGCGCCGGCGTGCCGCGCACGAACCAGATGTAGAAGATCGCGATCTGCCGGAGCACCGCGATGTCGGACGCCCGGGCCAAGGCGGCGGCGAGGCCGAAGATCCAGCTGACCAGGATGATCAGGATAGTGAGAACGAGCACCAGCCAGGACGCATAGAGGAAGCCGGGAATATAGGGGAGGAAGAACTCCCACCATTCCGTAAGGGTCATGGCGTCGCTCCTTCCGCCGCGCCGTGCGCCGATGCGGCAAGTCCCTCATGCAGGATGCGGGACAGGAACTGCCGCAGGCGCTCGCTGTTCGGGTGGCGCAGGACCTCGCTGGGCGGGCCATCCTCGCCGATGACGCCGCGGTCGAAGAAGACAGTGCGCGTCGAGACCTCGCGGGCAAAGCCGATCTCGTGGGTCACGAGCAGCATCGTCATGCCCTCGGCGGCAAGATCGGCCATCAGCGAGAGCACCTCGCCGACAAGTTCCGGGTCCAGCGCCGACGTCACCTCGTCGAAGAGCATGAGCTGCGGCTGCATGGCGAGTGCACGGACGATGGCGACGCGCTGCTGCTGCCCGCCGGAGAGGCGGTTCGGATAGCTGTCGCGTTTCTCGGCGAGGCCGATGCGGGCGAGCAGCGTGGTAGCGAGGTCCACCGCTTCGGCACGGGGCATGCCGCGTACCCGGATCGGTGCCTCGATGACATTCTCCAGCACCGTCATGTGGGGCCAGAGATTGTAGCTCTGGAACACCATGCCGATGCGCGCGCGCAGCGCCTTCAGGTCGTCGGCACTGGGCGCCGCCCGGCTGCCCGGCCGGAAATCGAAGGCGAAGCGATCGAAGTCGAGGAACCCGGAATTCGGCCGCTCCAAGACGTTGATGCAGCGCAGGAAGGTGCTCTTGCCGGAACCGCTCGCCCCGATGACCGAGACAACCTCGCCCGCATGCACATCGAGCGAGATGTTCTTCAGTACCTCGATAGGGCCGAAGCTCTTCGACAACTCGCGGATGGACAGGAGCGGCTTTGTCTCGCTCACGCAGCGGCCTTCGAAGCCGGAATGACTTCGAGCATGCAATCGCGCGGCGTTCGGTCAGGACCGTTGATCGTGGTGACGTCCTGCGGGCAGTTGGAGAACACCATCACGATGTCCATCTCGGCGCGCAGCAGGATGTGCGAGCCCGGGCGCGACGAGGGCAGGAGACGGGTGATCGTGCCGTCCGGCTCGACGCGCACACTCATGAAGAGGTTGAGAGCGGCCGGAGTCGTCGGCACGGTGATGCCGAGCGCGCCCAGCGCCTCGTGATGATTGTCGGAGCAGCTGCGATGATAGCCCTCGCAACCATGCTCGGCATAGATGGCGGCATTGCACGGGCACAGCAGCGTGTCGTGATTTCCGGAGGAGGTGTCCTCCACGATCGTCACAAGCGTGCGGCGGCGGGTGCTGACGAGACGGGTGTCGCGGTTCGCGGCCACCACGCTGTTGACCGAGCGCAGATTGTCCATCGACAGGAATTCGGAGTGATCGGCGGCATTATAGACCCAGAAGTCGATCGCCTGCGTTCCGTACGGGTTCGTCACCTTGACCAGTGTGCCGGCCGCGACGCCGAGGGCCACGCCGTGTGCGGCGGGCAGCAGGACTTCGCCGGCGGCTGCGGGTGTCGAACTCATCGCAATACTCCCTATCGCGCGGAGGAGATGGCCCCGGGCGCTACCGAGGCGGAGAGATGGCTAACGTTGTTTGGTACACCAACGAAATGCAAGAGGAACTTTTGTGCAATACCTGCCGATAATTTGCGCATTGCCATCCTCCGCTGCCGTGATATCGACTGACATCAGCAGCGTGCCGTCGCCATCTTCGCGGGCCGGAGCAGCTGACGCGTAAGACGGTCTGGAGAACGCCAGGGATCATGGAGGACATGCCGCGCTTCCTCGACGCCGGCGATTGTGGCCTGGTCGTCGAGTTCGGCACGACCATCGACGCCGCAATCAATGCCGATGTCATGGCTCTCGATGCCGCGATCGCTGCCGCGAACCTCGATGGCGTTCGGGAGACGATCCCGACCTACCGCTCGATTCTCGTCATCTTCGAGCCGCTGATCCTGCGGCGGTCAGTGCTGAAGCAGCACATCGCGGATCTCGTCCAGCGCGGTCTCGACGCCGATGCGCTGCCACGCCGCGGCTGGATCGTGCCCGTTCTCTATGGCGGCGCGGCCGGCGAGGATCTCGAGACCGTCGCCGCTCTCCACGAGATCACGACGGAAGAGGTCATCCGGCTTCATTCGGGCGCGCAGTATCGCGTTTACATGATCGGCTTCTCGCCCGGCTTCGCCTATCTCGGCGGCCTGCCGGAAGCGCTTCATACCAGCCGGCGCACGACGCCGCGGATGAAGACGCCGCCGCGCAGCATCTCGATCGGCGGTGGGCAGGCCGCCGTGTCGCCGCCGCTCGAACTGCCGAGCGGCTGGCATCTGCTCGGGCGCACGCCCGTGCGCAGCTACGATCCGGGCCGGGGGGAGCGGACTTTCCTGTTCGGCAGCGGCGACATCATCCGCTTCGAGCCGGTCGCCGAAGCCGAATACGATCGGCTCTGCCGCGCGGCGGAGGCGGGAGACCTCGTCACGCAGCCCTTTGATCTCTGAGCGGCTGCGCCGGCGCCTGAAAAATCGAGGAGGATCAATAGCATGACGACGATCGATCTCAACTGCGACATGGGCGAGAGTTTTGGCGTCTACGAACTCGGCGACGATGCCGCGATGCTCGACGTCATCACCTCCGCCAACATCGCCTGCGGCTTCCATGCGGGCGATCCGCTGGTGATGGCCAAGACGCTGGCCGACGCCAAGGCGAAGGGCGTTGCCGTCGGCGCGCATCCGAGCTTCCTCGACCTCTGGGGGTTCGGGCGCCGGCCGATCCTCGGCGAGAAGCCTGAGGATATCGAGAAGCACATGATCTACCAGATCGGTGCGCTGCAGGCGCTCGCCCAGGCTCAAGGCATGCGGCTGCAGCACGTCAAGACGCATGGCTCGCTCGGCAACATCGCCAATGAGGATGCGGATCTCGCCATGGCGGTCGCCCGCGCGATCAAGGCGGTGGACCCTGATCTCATCTTCATCGTCATGCCGGGGCTTGAATGCGAACGCGCCGGCGAGGCGCTCGGCCTGCCGCTCGCCCGCGAAGTCTATGCCGACCGCGCCTATGCGGCGAACGGCAATCTCGTCTCCCGCAAGGCGCCGGGCGCCGTCATCCACGATGTCGAGGAAGCAGCAGTGCGCACGCTGCGCATGGTGGAGGAGCAGGCGGTCGAGACCGTCGATGGCCAGCGGATGAAGGTTCGCATCGACACGATCTGCGTCCATGGCGATACGCCCGGCGCCGTGGCTATGGCACGCACCATCCGCCAGCGCCTTGCCGATGCCGGCATCGGCGTCGCCCCGTTCGGCACGGTATCACAGACCCGGACCTGACGCGCGGCCGGCATATGACGGCCGGGATGAGCCGGCTGGCACAGGCTGTTTGGTTGGTATACCAATCTGCGCATTCGGCACCTGGCCTCATCCGGATGTCGAGTTTGGAAGCTGCGCTTCTTCTTCGATGACAGGATAAACCGAGTAGTGAGCAACGAAGACGCGCCGATCTGCCTGATCGTCCAGCCGATCCATGATGACGGGCTGGAGCGCCTGCGCAGCGCCGGCATTCGGCCGATCCTGGCCAGCGCCAGCGACATGGCGACAGTGGCGTCCGAGATCGGCGAGGCCACCGCCGTCATCACGCGCAATGCTGGTCTCTCGGCGGCCGCCATCACCGCGGCGCCGCGTCTGCGCGTCATCGCAGTGCATGGCGTCGGTACGGACGCTGTGTCGATCGATGCAGCGTCAGGGCGGGGCATCCCCGTCGTCAACACACCCGGCGCCAACACACAGTCGGTCGCCGAGCACGCGATCGGCCTCATCTTTGCCCTGGCGAAAGCGCTGCCCGCAGGCGACCAGTCGGTGCGGCGAGGCGATCATGCCTTTCGCTACGAAGCGCATTTCACCGAACTTGCCGGCAAGACCTTCGGCATCGTTGGTCTCGGCGGGATCGGCCGGGCCACGGCGGCGCTGGCGCGGGCGCTTGGACTGCGCACGATCGGCTTTTCGGCCCGGCGCAGCGACGAGGACTTCGCGGCGGCCGGCGTCGAGCGCAGCCCGAGCCTCGACGCGCTTCTCGCCGCCAGCGATTTCGTCTCGCTGCACCTGTCGCTGACGCCCGAGACACGCGGTCTGATCGGCGCCCGCGAGCTCGGCTTGATGAAGCCGTCCGCCTTCCTCATCAATACCGCACGCGGCGGGCTCATCGACGAGGCGGCACTGTCCGAGGCCCTGACGGCCGGGCAGATCGCCGGGGCCGGTCTCGACGTCTTCGTGAGCGAACCTTTGTCGCCGCAGTCCCCGCTCGCCGCGCTCAAAAACGTCGTCCTCAGCCCACACAGCGCCGGCTCCACGGAGGAGGCGCTGCGGCGCATGGCCTGTGCGGCAGCCGATCAGGTGGTCGACGTTCTCGCGGGACGGCGACCGCTGCATCTCGTCAACGAGCGCTTCGCGTGATGAGCCGGGCACTTTCCCCTTCGGCGGGCGACGATATCCAGATCGACGGCGGGATGGCCACGCGCCTTCTCGACGAACTTGCTGCCCGAACGGCGGACGCGCCTGGCGTGACGCGGGCCGCCTATGGCGAGGGTGAACGGTTCGCGCATGCGCTCGTCCGCCGCGAGGGCGAGGCGCTCGGCCTTGCTGCTTCGACCGACGCTGCCGGCAATCTCTATCTGACGCTGCCGGGACGCAATCCCGCGCTGCCCGGCTGGATCGTCGGATCGCATCTGGATTCCGTCCCGCATGGCGGCAACTATGATGGCGCGGCCGGCGTCGTCGCCGGGCTCCTGGCGGTCGAAGCCCTGATCTCAGCCGGGCTGCATCCGCAACGCTCCGTCACGGTGATGGCGATCCGGGCGGAGGAGAGCAACTGGTTCCCGGTGTCCTATCTCGGCAGCCGTGCCGCCTTTGGCGTACTGCCGCCGGAGAGCCTCCACCTGAGGCGCTCGGACAGCGGGCAGACACTGGCGGATTTCATGTCTGAGGAGGGGTTCCGCCCCGAGGCTGTCGCTGCGGGCGAACGCCATCTCGACCCCGCGCGCATCCACGCCTTCGTCGAGGTGCATATCGAGCAGGGGCCGGTGCTCGAAGCGGCGAAGCTGCCGGTCGGCCTGGTGACGGCGATCGCCGGCAGCTTCCGCTATCGCCAGGCGCGTTGCCTCGGCGCCTGGGGCCATTCCGGCGCGGTGCCGCGCGCCCACCGCCGCGATACCGTCTTCGCGCTCGCCGAACTCGTGACTGCCCTCGACCGCTTGTGGGGGGAGACGCTGGCCGGCGGCGAGGAGGCGACGGTCACGCTCGGCGAGGTCGGCACCGATCGGACGCTGCACGGCTTCAGCACCATTCCGGGCGCGGTCGCTTTCTCGCTCGACGTGCGCAGTTCCTCGCCCGCCTGCGTCGAAAGGCTGCACCAGTCGCTCCTCGCCATCGTTGCGGAGATCGAGACGCGCCGCGGCGTGCGGTTCGAGCTCGGCACCCGCACTCAGAGCCAGCCCGCCATTCTATCGCCGGTGCTGCGCCAGAGCTTTGCCGCGACAGCCAGGGCTGCATCGATCCCGACAATCGAGATGATGAGCGGCGCCGGCCACGACACGGCGACCTTCGCCAATCAAGGCGTTCCGGCCGCACTTCTGTTCGTGCGCAACCAGAATGGCAGCCACAATCCCGATGAAGCGATGCGCATCGAGGATCTGCTGGTGGCGGCCGAACTCGTCGCTCGCCGGATCGCCGCCGATGATGAAGAGCCCATGCCTTGATCGGAAGCGCATGTGACGAAGCCTGACAGTCTCCTCGACGATGGCGAGCCGCGGCGGCTCGCCCGCAGCGTCCACCGGCGCCTGGAGGACATGATCTTCTCCGGCCAGCTGAAGAGCGGCGAGGTGCTGACGGAGCGGCGGCTGGCCGATGTGCTGGAGGTCTCCCGTACGCCGCTGCGCGATGCGCTGCTGATGCTGGAGAGCGATGGCCTGCTGCGGCGGCGCGGCCCCCGCTATCTGGAAGTCCGGGAGATGACCGTCCCGGAATATATGCAGATCCTCAACATCCGCCGCCTCCTGGAGCCGGAGGCAGCGCGGCTGGCGATCGGCCGCATCGACGCGACTGTTCTAGGCTCGCTGCGAGAGGAGCTGTCCGCCCGGCTCTCGGTCACGGATGAGGACTCATCCGACCGGCAGTCCGAGGATTCGCTCCGGATCGACGCGCTCGTCCACGAGTCCATCGCCGATGCTGCCGGCAATCCGCTGATGGCGCAGATGATCCACGACCTGCGCAAGCGCACGCGCATCTTCAATCTCGGCCGCATGCCGCAACGTGCCGATGCGGTTCATCGCGAGCATCTGGAGATCGTGGTGGCGCTCGAGATGGGCGATCCTCACGCGGCGTCCGAGGCAATGCTCCGGCATATCGATGCCGTGAAGGCCTCGATCATCCGTCATATCGCGCTGGTGTGAGCGCGGTCAGAGGCTAACCACCGGCAGGCGGCGGCTCGGCGGCTTTCGTGGCGGCCTTCTTGGGCTTGCCGTTGCGCAATGACGGGGCGAGGGACAGCGCGTTGGCGAGGTGCTCCTCCATCAGAGTCGCCGCCTTTTCGACCTCTCCCGCCGTTACGGCGTCGAGGATCGCCAGATGCTCACGGCACCAGTCCTTGACCCGGCGCCGGTTGGCATAGCCGCCGAACTCCAGGAGCCGGCGCATACGGTTCTGCTGCTGCACCGCCTGGAGGTGGAAGGGATTGCCGCTGAACTCGGCGAGCATCTCGTGGAACTGGGCGTCGGTATCGAAGAGCTGACGGCGATCCACTGAATCGATGTCGGAATGCGAGATCAGATAGAGATGCTGTAGGCGGACCCGCTCCATCGCGCTTCGATCGATCTGGAAGGTCGGCAGCTTCATGGCTGCCGGCTCGATCATCTGCCGGAATTCATAGCTTTGACGCAGTCCCATGCCGGTATCGAGGGTCGGCATGAAGGTGAAGCCGCGGCCGGCATTGCGCTGCAGGAGGCCGTCGTCGACGAGGCGCGACAAAGTCCGCTGCAGCACGGCGCGATCGACGTCGTAGCGCCGGACGATCTCGCTCTGAAGGAAGGATGCGGGGAGGCGCCCGGCCAGCCGGTCCTGGACGATCTGGGTGTAGAGATCCTGATCGGAGGTCGACGGAATTTCGACGTCGATATGATGCAGCTCCTCCGGGCGGGCGCGCAGGAAGAATCCCTGGTTGCGCCGTCCCTCGAGGATTCCGCGTTCCGCCAGCAGCTGCAGCGCGGAGCGGATCGGCGTGCGTGACACCTGCATCAAGTCGCCGAGCGCCTGCTCGCGCAGGTGATGGCCGGGCTCGAATCGCGCGTCGCGCACCAGATCAAGTATTTGATTGGCCAGCATGTAACGGCGCTGCGTCGGTGTTCGGATCATCGCAGCAAGAACCCCCTGTATCCTTGTCTCTGTCCGATACAACAGGAATGCGAGCGCCGTCAGCGTCTCCGAAGCTGTCCGGCCCCCGTGATCCGACCCCAGAGATGATGATGCCCACAGTTTTCGCGGATTGTCATCACGTCTGCCTGCAATTTGCGCAGATGCTCGCTTAGCCGCTTATTGACACAGTCATTTAGCTGTATTGTACTGATGTAGCAGTTAAGATCAATTTTCCGATGGAGAGTGGCATGCTTGGACGATCGATTTGCGCTATCGCCTTGGCGGGGCTGATTCAGACCGCGTCTGCGGCCGAGCTGCCAAAGAGCGGACTCGTCGAGGATGGCGCGCTGACCTACGGCGTGGCCGCGACCTTCGCGCCCTTCGAGTTCCAGAAGGACGGACAGCTGACCGGCTTCGACATCGACTTCATCGGTGCCATCGCCAAGAAGCTGAATGCCGAGCCCAAGGCCATGAACATGGAATTCAAGGGCCTGATCCCGGCGCTGCAGGGCGGCCGGCTCGATGTCATCAACTCCGCCATGTACATGAACCCACAGCGGGCCGAGCAGGTCGATTTCGTGCCGTATATGAAGATCGGCAACCGGGTCGTGGTGCAGAAAGGCAATCCGGCGAAGATCACCGGCCGCGACGACACGCTGTGCGGCAAGACCGTCGCAGTGACGCTCGGCGGCATCCAGGAAAGCCAGGCCCGTGCCGACGACGAGCGCTGCAAGACCGCCGGAAAGGACGGCGTCAAGGTGATGACGCTGCCGACGGCGCAGGATTCCACGCTGACGCTCCGCCAGGGTCGCGCCGACGCGATCTACGATTCAACGCCGGGTGTCGCCAAGCTCCTGAACGAGCTGCCGGATGAGTTCGAGACGGTCGGCGAGGAGTTCGAGTCGAGCACCTCGATCGGCATCGCCACCCGCAAGGGTGACGCCGCGCTCCAGGAGGCCTTGAACGCCGCCATCAAGGATGTTGTCGCCGACGGCACCTATGCCGAGCTCCTGAAGAAGTGGAACCTGCCGGAGTCCGTTTCGATCTTCAAATGATCGATCCAGCCGGCGAGGCGCGGGCGAAAATCCCGTGCCTCGCTGATCCAGGCGCCCGCCGCCGCTCCAGGCTGAGGCCTTCATGTCGCTACAGCTCGTTCTCGACTACCTCCTGTCGCCGGTCTTCTTTCACGGCGCGCTGATGACGCTGCTGATCACGGTGACGTCGCTGGTCTTCGGCATCCTGGCCGGCCTCGTCATTGCACTGCTGCAGGAGGCGCGGTTCACGCCAGCCCGGGTGGTGGCGCTCGCCTATCTCTGGCTGTTCCGTGGCACGCCGGTCCTCTTCCAGATCATCTTCATCTACAACGTGCTGCCGAGCTTCGGCATCCGCCTGTCGGCCTTCCTGTCGGCGGTGATCGCCCTCTCGCTCAACGAGGGCGCCTATATGGCCGAGATCCTGCGCTCGGGCCTCAATGCCGTAAAGACGGGGCAACGCACCGCTGGCCTCGCGCTCGGACTGACCCGCGCGGGCGTCATGCGCCACATCGTCTTGCCGCAGGCGGTGCGCATCATCCTGCCGCCGGTCGGCAACCAGATGATCGGCATGCTGAAGACCAGCGCGCTCGTCTCCGTCGTGGCGGTGGAGGAGCTGCTCCTCGTCGCCAACCAGACGGCGAGCGCCAACTTCCGCTACTTCGAGGCGCTGACAGCGGCCGGCCTCTACTACCTCATCCTGACGACGATCTTCATGGGCGCGCAGGCCTGGCTCGAGCGCTCGCTCGACCACAAGCGCCGCCGCACCCGCAAGGCGCGTCCGCTCCTCGAACGTCTCGCGCCCGCGGCAGACGCCCGATGAGCCTTTCCATGAACTCCGCCCAACCGGAGACGCCGATGACAGCTGAACCGTTTCCGGCCGCCGCCCCGCTCCTGAACGTTGTCGACGTCAGCAAGAGGTTCGGGGCGCTGCAGGTCCTGAAGAACTGCTCGCTCACCGTCCAGGCAAAGGAGACGGTGGTGCTGATCGGCCCGTCCGGCTCGGGCAAGTCGACGCTGCTGCGCTGTATCAACCTCCTGTCGCCGGCCGATACGGGTGGCATCTTCTTTCGCGGCGAGGACATCACCCACGAGATGAAGGATGCGCCGCGGATCCGCCGCGAGATCGGCATGGTGTTCCAGAACTTCGAGCTGTTCCAGCACCTGACGGCGGCCGAGAACATCATGCTGGCGCCGATGAAGGTGCTCGGCATGTCGCGCGCCGATGCACATGACGTGGCGGTCGAGCTTCTCGGCAAGGTGCATATCCCGGACAAGGCGGATGCCTATCCGGACGAACTCTCCGGCGGCCAGCAGCAGCGCGTGGCGATTGCCCGGGCGCTGGCGATGAAACCGGCGGTGATGCTCTATGACGAGCCGACCTCGGCGCTCGATCCCGAGATGATCCGTGAGGTGCTGGACGTCATGGCCGAACTCTCGGCGGAGGGGATGACCAGCATCGTCGTCACTCACGAGATGGGTTTTGCCCGGCGCGCTGCCGACCGGATCGTCTTCATGGAGTCCGGCGAGATCGTCGAGACCGCGAAGGCCGACGACTTCTTCGGCGGCACGGTCAATGCCCGGGCGCGGCGCTTCCTCGACCAGATCCTCCACTGAGCGACGCCGATCTTCCGTCCTTCCGCAGATGAGCCAGACCATGACCTCCATGCCTGATGCCGCGCGCATGAAGCGCGAGCTCGCCGACCTCATCGCCATCCGCAGCGAAAATCCGCCCGGGCGCGAGACGGAGGCGGCGCACTACGTCGCTGCGCGGCTGCGCGAGATGGGGCTGGAGGTCGCGCTCGACGAATACAAGCCGGGCCGCGTCAATGTCGAAGCGCGGCTCGTGAACGGGGCAGGGCCGGTCTTTGCCTTCAATACCCATATGGACACGGTGCCGGCCGGCGAGGGCTGGTCCAGCGATCCGTTCGCGCTGACGGCGCGGGACGGCAAGCTGTTCGGCCGCGGCGCCTGCGACTGCAAGGGTCCACTCGCCTCCATGCTGGAAGCGGTGCGCATGCTCACCGCAGACCGTTCGGCCTGGTCCGGCACGCTGCTCGCCATCTTCGTCGCCGACGAGGAGATCGCCAGCGAAGGCGCCAAGCATTATGCCGCCAAGCGCCCGGCGATCGACTTCGCGGTCGTCGGCGAGCCGACCTCCAACACAATCTACAGCGCCCATAAGGGCAGCCTGCGGCCGCTGGTGCGCGTTCTCGGCGTGCCCGCTCATTCCGGGACGCCGCATCTCGGCGAGAACGCCGTGCTGCGGGCCGGTCAGCTCCTCGCCATGGTCGCCGAGGAGCACGAGACGTCAGTGCGCTTGCGCAGCCATCCGCTGGTCGGGGAGGCGAGCCTGACCGTCACGCGCATCCATGGCGGCCACGCCGACAACGTGCTGCCCGGCGCCTGCGAGATGCTGCTCGACCGCCGCATGGTGCCGGGCGAGAGCGAGGAGGCCGTCAAGGCGGAGATCGCCGATCTCCTCGGGCGCGCCCATGCTCGCTTCGGCCTGCGCGCCGAGATCCTCGACTGGAAGCCGACCACCGGCGGCGCCACCGAAACGGCCGCCGATCGGCCGATCGTGCAGAAGAGCCTTGCCGCGGCCCGTGCGCATGGTGTCGCGGAGCCCGGGCCCTTCGGCTTCCAGGGCGGCTGCGACCTCGTCCATTTCCGCTCGACCGGCGCCGAAGGCGTCGTCATCGGACCGGGGTCACTGTCGGTCGCGCACAAGTCGGACGAGTTCGTGCCCGAGGACGAGTTCGTGACATCGAGCCTCATCTATCGCGACACTGCCATCGCGATGATGAAGGCCTGAACCATGCGCCTGTCGCTGCACCGGGCCCTCCTCACCTACGGAGGCGGGCTGACCCTTCACACCGCATCGTCGGGCAAGGTGGCCGGGCTCGATGCGCTGTATCTGCGCCTCGTCGACGGGGACGGCGTCGAGGCGGTCGGCGAGGTGCGCATCAACATCGCCTATCTCAACGGCCTTGCAGCCGAGACGGTGCTGGCGGAGGCCGTCGCCCTGTTGCCGCGGCTCGATCTATCCGGCGATCCGGTTGCGCTTCTGGCCGAGCCGCCGGCGCTGCTCCAGACGGCCAGCGCACCGGTCCGGATGCTCCTCGACATGGCGCTGCACGACCTTGCGGCGAAGCGCGCCGGCCTGCCGCTGGCAGAGTTCCTCGGGCTCGCCGCCGGGGCACCGGTCGAGCACCCGACCAATCAGACGCTGTTCATCACCGACGACACGACCTTCTTGGCGCAGGCAAGCGCCTATGTGGAGCGCGGCTTCCGCGACCTGAAGGTGCGCATCGGCGCCGGCGACTTCGAGGCGGATGTCACCCGGATCAAGCTTCTGCGCGAGCGCTTTGGCGCCTCGCTCAAGCTGGCGGCGGATGCGAACGGCGCCTGGGACGCCGAGACGGCGCGGGGGCATCTCGACAGGCTCGCAAGCTTCGATCTCGCTTATGTCGAGCAGCCGGTCGCCCCGGCGCCGCTCGCCGATCTCGCGCGCTTCGCCGAGACGAGCCCGGTGCCGATCATGCTGGACGAGAGCGTCACGGGCGAAGCGGAGGTTGCCGCGATCGCGAATGGCGGTCACCGCCTGATGGCGCATCTGAAGCTCGTCAAGCTCGGCGGCCTCGGACCGGCCCTTCGCGCCGCCCGCAGCCTAAGGGCCGCCGGCGTGCCCTTCATGATCGGGCAGATGAACGAGGGCGGTCTTGCGACGGCCGCGGCGCTGCATCTCTGCGCGGCGTTGAGGCCGCGCTTCGCCGAGCTCTACGGCGCCGACGGCATCGAGAACGATCCTGCCGAGGGTCTCGATTATCGCAATGGCACGGTGGCTGCGCCGCAAGCGCCCGGCCTCGGCCTCACCTTCAGGCCTGAACGGACGGCCTCAATCTGGGAGAATTGAGAATGGACATCGGAACCGTCGTTCAGGGGTCGGAATCGGCCTTCCCGAAGGCCGAATACGACCGGCGCGTCGCTGAGGCGCGTGAGGGCTTGGCCGCAGCCGGCCTCGACGTCATGGTCGTCACCGGCCCGGAGAACATCTTCTACCTCACGGGGCAGCAGACGCCCGGCTACTACACCTTCCAGGCGCTCGTACTGCCGGCGGAAGGCGATCCGATCTTCGTGATCCGCCAGCTCGAATATTTCAACTTCATCGCCAACACCTTCATCTCCGACGCGGCGATCTATCAGGACAGCGAGGACCCGGTGTCCTTCCTGACCAAGGTCATCCGCGACCGCGGGCTGGTGGGCAAGCGCGTCGCCATCGACAAGCGCGGCTGGTTCCTGCCGATCGCGACCTACGAGGCGCTGCAGGAGGCGCTTGGCGCCATTGGCGACGCTGCCGGCATCGTCGAGCGGTTGAGGGCGGTGAAGTCGCCGGCCGAGATCGAGAAGCTGCGCATCGCCGCGGCCTATGTCGATGCCGGCATGCGCGCGGGCATTGCGGCCGTGAAGGTCGGCGCCACCGAAAATGATCTCGTCGCGGCGATGATGGGCGCGGCCATCGGCGCCGGCTCGGAATATATGGGCATGGAGCCGCTCGTCTCCTCGGGCCCCCGCTGCGGCGTGCCGCATGGCACCTGGAAGCGTCGGCGCATCGAGGCCGGCGATCCGGCCTTCCTGGAGATGGCCGCGTGCCACGACCGCTACCACGCCGCGCTGATGCGCTCGGCCTGGCTCGGCACCCCGCCGACCGAAGCCGTGGAGATGATGAAGGTCTGCCAGGAGGCGCTCGCCGTCTCGCTCGACACCATCAAGCCGGGCGTTACCTGCGAAGTGCCGCATCTGGCCGCGCAGGCGGTGATCGACAAGGCCGGCTATACCGACGCTTTCCGCAAGCGCCTCGGCTACAGCGTCGGCATCTCCTTCGCGCCGGACTGGGGCGAGGGCGCCATTCTCGGCCTCAACAAGGGTATCACGACGCAGCTTCAGCCGGGCATGGCGTTCCACCTGCCGCCCGCCCTGCGCATCTATGGCCGTTTCACGGTCGGCGTCAGCGAAACGATCGTCGTCACCGAGACCGGTCACGACGTGCTCGGCACCATCGGCCGCGACCTCATCCAGGTTGGCTGAGCCACCGATCCAGACAATGACAAAAGGAGCCTTCCCATGAAGGACATCGAGGAATCGCACGCCCGGCTGAAGGGCATCTTCAACATCACGGTCACGCCCTTCACCGCGGACGGCGCCATCGACAAGGCGGGCATCGCCCGCTCGGTCGAGCGCGTCATCGGCCTTGGCTATGACGGCCTCCTGATTGGCGGCACCTACGGCGAGTTTCCGGTGATGGACGCGGCCGAGCGCGCCGACCTCTTCCGGCACGTCATGGATGTCGTTGCCGACCGCGTGCCCGTGATGCTCTGCTCGGCGGATTCCGATCCGCGCGTGGTGCGGGACCTGACCGTGCTCGCCGGCGATCTCGGCGGCCTGCCGATGGTGACCGCCCCCTACGTGTCGGAGATCACCGACGAGCAGATCGTCGCCTTCTTCAAGGACATGGCGCCGCTGTCGAAGACGGGCATCCTCGTTTACAACGCGCCCGGCATTGGCATCACCCTGTCGCCGGATGTCTTGGAGCGCCTTGCCGATACGCCCGGTGCCGTCGGCATCAAGCAGGGCGACCTGTCGGTCGCTGCGATCGACCGGATCGCCAACCGGCTCGGCGGGCGCCTGCGCCTCTTCTGCGCCTCGGACCTCGCCTTCCTCGGACCGATGATGGCGGGCTTCGACGGCATTTCGTCAACCAACAGCTGCGCCCTGCCGGAGCTGATCCTCGACACCTACCGGGCGCTCGAGCGGGGCGACGCGGCGACGGCGCGCGACCTGCACAAGCTCTGGTACGACTTCCGGGCGCTCGCCCGGCGGCATGGTCAGCCGCAGACGACCAAGGCGGCCATGAACCTGCGCGGCTTCGATGGCGGCTCGGTGCGGCTGCCGCTGCGCGACGTCCCGGCCGAGGCCAAGGCGGAGATCGCCGCGGTGCTGAAGACGTTGGCGGGGCTGCCCGAGGCGAAGCTGAAGCTCGCAGCCTGACGGCAGGCATTCGGACATAAACACAGAGCGGACCGTCCGCCCTGCATGAGCCTCAAAGAAAAGGCGGCCCACAGCCGCCTTTTTCGTCTGCCCCTTACGCCGCCTTGCGGCGCTCCAGCTTGGCACAGGAGGCGCTGATACGGCGGCAGGCATCGCGCAGCATCTCAGTGTCCACGGCATAGGCGATGCGCAGATAGCCGGGCATACCGAAGGCAGAGCCGTGGACGAGGCCGACATGGGCGTCTTCGAGAAGGAAACTCGCGACATCCAGATCGTTCGCCAGGCTCTGCCCGCCCGGCGTGATGCGCCCGATCAGTCCGCGACAGTCGGCAAAGACGTAGAAGGCGCCGTCCGGCTGCGCGGCTTCCAGGCCCTCCGTCGCCTCGATCGCCGCCATGACGATGGCACAGCGCTCGCGCAGCGTCTCCAGCCAGACCGTCATGAATCCGGTGCCGCCTTCCAGCGCTGCGATCGCCGCTGCCTGGCTGATCGTCGAGGGATTCGACGTGCTCTGCGACTGCAGGATCTCCATGGCACTGACGAGCCAGGCCGGACCGCCGGCATAGCCGATCCGCCAGCCGGTCATGGAGTAGCCCTTCGACACGCCATTGACGGTCAGCGTCCGCGCGAGGAGAGCCGGAGCCGTCGCAGCCGGCGTTGCGAAGGGGCCGGCGAAGCGGACATGCTCGTAGATGTCGTCCGCCATCACCAGAATGTCCGGATGGCGTTCCAGGACGTCGGTCAGAGCCTTCATCTCGGCGGGCGAATAGACCGAACCGGTTGGGTTGTTGGGCGAATTCAGCACCACCCAGCGCGTCTTCGGCGTGATTGCGGCTGCCAGATCCTGCGGCTGCAGCACCCAGCGATCGGCCGCCCGCGTCGAAACGATCACCGGCACGCCGCCGGCAAGGCGGATCATGTCGGGATAGGACACCCAGTAGGGCGCGGGCACGATGACCTCGTCGCCGGCATCGAGCGTTGCGAGGAAGGCGTTGAAGATCAGCTGTTTGGCCCCGGCACCGGCGATGATCTGCGACGGCTCGTAGGCAAGGCCGTTCTCGGTCCGGAACTTGGTGGCGATGGCGGCCTTCAGCTGCGCCGTGCCGGAGACAGCGGTGTATTTCGTGTCGCCGGCGCGAATGGCGGCGATGCCGGCCTCGGCGATCGCGCCGGGCGTTGCAAAATCCAGTTCGCCCTCGCCAAGATTGGTGACGGCATGACCGGCGGCCCTCAGCGCCCGCACCTTGTTGGAGATTTCAGCCGTTGGCGATGCACCGACGGCGCTCATGCGGGATGCGAGGCGGGTCATGGAAAAGTCCTCTGGAACTGCGCTGCCGTTATTGTATCGATTGGATCAATATGATCAATCTATGCATCGCCGACGTGCCGGCCCTTGCTGGCTGTCCCGTGCGGCTCCGGCACCGGATGTTGTATTGAAGTCGCAGGAATGAGCGAGGCACAGTAGCGCGATGACCCTCACCCTCGTCGTCGATCCGGCCGATCAGCCAGCCCTCTTCGGCGTTGCGGCCGCTCTCCATGCGCGTCGCGTCGGTGCGCGCTTCATGCACGGTGCGCCGCTCTTTGATCTCGCGCGCGACGCGGATGCGGCTCAGTATGTCTTTCGCGACGGCGGTCTTGGCGCGAGCGGCCTCTATTTCGTCGAGGCCATTCTCGGCGAGCCGCCGGCGGCGCCGAGCAGCGATGCCGAACTCATCCGGGCTGCAGCCAATGGCGAGGTCGTGGTTCCCGTGCATGAAGGCTTCGGCCAGAGCGCCGACGGTCTAGTGGATGCGGCATCCGCTGCCGGTGTCGAGTGTCAGGTCGTCGCCATCGACGCCGAGAGCGAGGCGGCCGTGCCTCGCTCAGGTCAGGCACTGGCATCGGCACCGGATGATGCGCCCGTCCCGATCCTCTTCATCGGACGCGAGCGCGATCATCGCGCCGTCTATCCCGCGGCACTGGCTTCACTGGAGGCCGCTGCCGCGTCCGCCGGAATGGCGCTCGACATCCGCTTCGTCGACCCGACGACGATCGCCGCCGGCGCCTCGATCTTCGCGGGGATCGCTGGCATCCTCCTGCCGGGCGGTTCGGACATGGCGAATGTTCCGGGGCAGACCCTTGCCGCGCGCCATGCGATCGAGGCGCAGCTTCCCGTACTCGGCCTCTGCCTCGGCATGCAGACGATGACGACGGCGTTTGCGCAACGGCTACTCGGCTCCGAGGCGGTCAATCTGGCGGAGGCCGATCCGCAAGCGCCCACCAAGAGCTTCGTCGCGATGGCCGACATCACGGACGGCGACACGCTGCCGGCGCACCGTACCGGCGAGCAGCCGATCCGGATCGCTCCGGGCACGAGGCTTGCCGCCGCGCTCGGGTGCGACGAACTGCCGATCCGCTGCAATCATCGCTATTGTGTCTCACCGACGCTGCGGCCGGCTCTCGCGAATGGCGGCCTCGTTATCTCCGCCTCCAGCTTCGGCGACCGGATCGTCGATGCGGTGGAGTGGCCTGAGCACCCCTTCTTCATGGGCCTGCAGGGGCATCCCGAGCTTGGCGTGCCCGGCGGACCGCAATCGCTTGTCTTCGGCGCCTTTCTGCAGGCGGCGAAGGCATATTCCGAATCGAAGGACAGGACGCATGGATCTTGAACTGAACGGCCGCACCGCGCTGGTGCTCGGATCGAGCCAAGGGCTCGGCCATGCCGTGGCGACGGTGCTGGCGGCGGAAGGCGCCGAGGTGATCCTCACCGGCCGCTCCGCCGAAAAGCTGACCAAGGCCGCCGCTGACCTCGGCGCAACAGCGCGACCGGCGCGGTCGGAAGTGCTCGATCTCGCCGATCCGGCTTCGGTCGCCGACCTGATCGCCCGCATCTCCAAGGAGCAGATCGACATCCTCGTGCTGAACGGCGGCGGACCGCCTCCCGGCCCGGTGGCGAGCGTTGGCTCCGACGTGTGGAACAAGCAGTTTGCCGCCATGGTGACCGGGCCGCTCGCCATCGCATCCGCCGTTCTGCCCGGCATGCGGCAGCGCGGCTTCGGACGGATCGTCGCGATCGTCTCCTCCGGGGTGCAGCAGCCGATCCCCAATCTCGGCATTTCGAACACGCTGCGCTCCTCCATCATCGGCTGGGCGAAGACGCTGGCCGGCGAAGTGGCGGGCGAGGGCGTGACCGTGAATGCCGTGGTGCCGGGGCGCATCCACACCAGTCGTGTCGACGAGCTCGACGCGGCGGCGGCGCAGCGCGCCGGCAAGACGCCGGAGGCGGTCGCGGAAGCCTCGCGCGCGACGATCCCGATGGGGCGTTACGGGGATCCCCGCGAGTTCGCCGATGCGGTGGCGTTCTTGGCCAGCGCCCGCGCCTCCTATATCACCGGCACGACGT
Organism: Mangrovicella endophytica; assembly: GCF_002893625.1. Taxonomy (GTDB): domain Bacteria; phylum Pseudomonadota; class Alphaproteobacteria; order Rhizobiales; family Rhizobiaceae; genus Mangrovicella; species Mangrovicella endophytica. The sequence continues at coordinate 64,732 of NZ_PKMZ01000005.1, forward strand.
TGCGCGTCGACGGCGGCATGATCCGCGGCATTTGAGTCATCCGAGGCAGCGGGAGCCGCGCATGGCTTCCGCCCCCATCCAGCCGAAAGCATCCCATGACCGACTATGTCGTTGCCCCGCCGCCGATCGCCGCTGTTCCCGTCGAAGGCGGCGGCCTCTTCCCCGTGCGGCGTATCTTCTGCGTCGGGCGCAACTATGCCGCCCATGCCCGCGAGATGGGCGCCGATCCCGATCGCGAGCCGCCCTTCTTCTTCGCCAAGCCGGCCGATGCGATTCTGACTGGCGGGCGCGACTTGCCGTATCCGCCGCAGACGGAATCGCTCCACTTCGAGGTGGAACTCGTCGCGGCCATCGGAGCCGGCGGTGCGGGCATCGCCGTCGAGAATGCCCTGGATCATGTCTGGGGCTATGCCGCCGGCATCGACATGACCCGGCGCGACCTGCAGGACGTCGCTAAGCAGATGCGGCGGCCGTGGGACCTGTCCAAGGGCTTCGACCACTCCGCGCCGATCGGCACGCTCGTACCCGCGAGCCGGATCGGCCATCCGAGCTCCGGCGCCATCGAGCTCAGCGTCGACGGCACGATGCGCCAGTCCTCCGATCTGACCCACATGATCTGGAGCGTCGCCGAGACGATCGCCCATCTCTCCGCCTCAGTCCGGCTGGAGCCGGGCGATCTGATCTTCACCGGCACGCCGGAAGGGGTCGGCGCGGTGTCGCGCGGCCAGCAGATGGAAGGGCGCATCGACGGCGTCGGGACGGTGACCGCGAGGATGCTGGCTTAAACGGGGCTCGTCGCGGCGTCGGGCGTCAGCTTGCAGTCGGCCCGTCGGTTGACATGACTTCGTCCGTGGACGGGGTCCGGAACCGGAAGGGACAGACTATATAGCGGCCCCGTACGGCTACACCTTGAGAACGCCAGACCCGCTGGCGCCCCGGTCTTCGTCAGCTCTCCAAGTCCGGCAGCATAGCCCCTGATCGCAGAACAGGGCGGTTGGTCCTTCAGGTCCGATTGACGGATCAGGCGATCGGACTCCGGCAAACGGCCGAGCATCGATCGCGACAGGTGGGTGGGCAACGTCAGAGCGCCCCGTTCATCCGGAAAACAGGTCTCTCCGGAAGATAGGACTCATTGATTACTCCAAGGATGTATCTGACGAACGCCAAGATGCTTGTCCCGAATATGATTGAGAACAGCAGCAGTACCAGAAGATCGACCCTGTCATGGGCGGCGGCTGCGACCAGAAGCGTCAGCGGCAAGAGCACCGAGTAATACGGCGTGATCTTCTGAACCGATCCGTCGTAACCGGGTGCAACTGTGAGCCCGCCGCTCGCGATGATCAACGTGAAGTACGCGATTGCGCCCGTGACGACGATGATGCTCCCGATGTAAGTGGCCATCATCGCGAAGGCCAACACTTCGAGCGGCAGCAACATTCTTTCGGAGACAAAGAGAGCTCGTGCACGCCCGACATGGCGCACATAGGTGCTGACCTTAGCCCGCGCGTCGTTCGACTCGTCCGTCATCTGGTGAAGGATGATCGACCTCAAACCGAAGCTGAGCGACCAGACCAGCACAAAGAGCGCCCATCCGATATCGACGGGCAACTGCTCTGATTGATAGACGGCCACCACGGATAGAAGGGCAGGGAAGACGTGAGCCCCTGATGCATCGGCGAGCACGCCGAGATAGGTGCGCTCCTTTAATCGGAACGGCCGGAACGAGTAGAGGGAGAACGCGACCCAGGATCCTAGATAGAGGCCAGTCGCCAAGGAACTCGGACTGAGCCAGATACAGAGCGCGCCTCCAGCCGCGATGCACAAGAACATGATGGCGATCACGGCAGACCTGGGCAGCTTGTCTGTTATGTTCCGTTTCCCGCTGATCTTGTCCTGCGCAGCATCCGTCAGGTCATTGATGATCGACACGTAGATGGCGCAGACCACGATAGCCGCGACGAGGATGGCAATTTCGGCGAGCGACGACGCAATCGGCAGTCCGGCCTGCAAGGCGGTCGCAAAGGCTACTGCCATGACAAGCTGGATCTTGCTCGGCCACCAATCGCGAGCTCTCACCAGGTCCTTGACGGAGGAGCGAGAGGCCCGCCCTTCTGCGCGACCGTGCCTGAGGTAGTGAACGAGCGGGTTGACTCCTGCGGCGGCTATGTCCGGATAGGTCTTGAGGTACCACTGGGTGGAGAAGTTCGGATTGGGATCCTTGCCCTCGCGCCAGCCGAAGTGAGCATAATGAGCCGCTGCCGATAGCGAGCCGGATGCCTCGGGATAGCGGGCCAGGTACCATCCGGCATCGACGCCCTCGTTTCCTGTAAGCACCCCATCCGGGTTCCAGCGGGCCTCCGGCTCGACCGGAAGGCGGCCTTCTGCGCGGCCATGCCTCAGATAATGAACGAGGGGGTTGGCGCCGGCGGCCTCAATGTCTGGATAGGCCGTGAGGTACCATTCCGTAGAGAAATTTGGATTCGGGTCCTTGCCCTGACGCCAGCCCAACTGGGCATAGTGAGCCGCCGGCGACGCGTAGCCGACAACGTCGGGATAGCGGCTAAGATACCAAGCTGCATCGACCCCATCCGGTCCGGTGAGGACGCCATCCGGGTTCCAGCGTGCCTCCGGCTCCACCGGCGCGCGACCTTCTGCGCGGCCGTGCCTCAGATAGTGAACCAGAGGGTTGATCTTGGCATCGGCTACGTCCGGATACTCCGTGAGATACCACTGCGTGGAGAAGTTCGGATTGGGATCCTTGCGTTCGCGCCAACCGTAGCGAGCGTAGTGAGCTGCCGCTGACGCATATCCCGCGGCGTCAGGATATTGCGCCAAGTACCAATCCGCATCGACTCCGTCCGGCCCGCTCAGGACGCTGTCGAGGGTCTGCAGGCCTTCCGAACCGACCTGCGCTTCCCCGCCCTCATGGCCTTGAGATCGCTGGAGGTAACGGGCCAGGGCCTCAAGACAGAAGGCTGTGGTGAGTTCGCGCGACCCCCAGAATTCGTTTGGCCCTGAGTAGAACAAGTCCTCCTTCCAGGCGCCGTCGTCCTGCTGGAGAGCCAGCACAGCATTTATGAAGTCGTCGAGAAGAGGTCCCTCATACTCGAGCGTGAGGAGTATCGATGCGGCCATCGCAGCGGAGCGGGCGGATCCATACAGCGTCTGCGATTGAGCGTGCGCCTCTATGCGCGACAGCATCTCGCCTTTGACTTCGCGGAGCGAAGGCGCCGAGTGAAGATGCGCTCTGGCCGTGAGGTACAGCAGCGTAACGTCGTCTCGATAATACAGGCTAAAGCCCGTATCGCTGCCTGCTTTGATGCAGCTTATGAGATAATCGATCGCCTGCCGCGTGAAGTCCGACTCTCCCAGGAACAAGATGACGTTCGCGTTCACGGCAGGGTCTACATCATCGACTGGGACGGGATCATACTCCGTCACCAGCAGTCTTGAATCTGGCGCCGATGCCGGCTGGGCTGCGAGTTGGCGAAAGAACCGCGCCTGTATCTCATTCAGGCTCCGGAGCAACACGGCGCGGCAGCCCGTCCGGGACGCCTTCTGCGGCACAAGCCACGTCAGGAAACGTCCCTGCTCATCTCGTAAAGACCTGAAGGCCCACTCATTGCTGACGGTGAAGCCGCCCTGCCGGAGGGCGAAGCTGGCGCATGCCGTGTCATCCAGATCTGGCGGAACTCTGACATGCTTGTAGTTGCTGGTGGAATAATATCGCCAGACGTCGCCGAATGATTTCTCATGCCGGAGAAACGTTAGCGCCTGTTCCTTTAGGTCTCTGACTTCAATATCCGGAAGATACTGCAGAGCATAAAGAACGAATGTCGTGGTGAATGGCGAACTGTCGGTGATGCCATCCGACATGTCCTGTTTCGTTGCGATGAGGGTGTTGAATTCGCCGCTACCAAGCTGCGATCTGCGAAGAAATCGCAGAGCATCGTTTATCGATTTTTGCAGCGTGTAAAAAGAAGCATCGCCCGCGTCAAAGTTGCAGGGCTGGTGATGGTCAGATGGTCCCCGGTAAACCGGAACGCTCGATTCACTCGTCGCGTTTCTGTAAGCCGACATTAGCTTTCCGCTCACTGGGCCGATCTAAGTAGCTATGCAAGATCATCCTGTCGATAGTCGCATGGCGGACAGCTGCTGCTCATTCAGGGTTAGCAGCCGAAGGTCGTGCTTCAGTTTGGCTGGACGTCTTGCGGAGGCTCGCGCTACTGGTTTCTCGTCCGTTTCGATCGTCCAGCGCCACACCCTCGCCGGAGCGATCAAGGCTCCACGGTCAACAGAACCGCGCCATCAGCGCTTCAGCGCAGAGACCAGCAGATGGATGAGCGGCTGAGACAGGGGATGGTGCCCAGGGGCGGAATCGAACCACCGACACTGCGATTTTCAGTCGCATGCTCTACCAACTGAGCTACCTGGGCGCCGGGAGCAGGGCTGAGGCACAAGGCCGGCTCGCTCGGGACGGCGCCTTATATGAAACGCCATCCGGCCTGTCCAGCACCTCGCCCGCTCCCATGCCGAAAAAGTCATGGAGGTGGTCGTGCGAATAGGACCGGTAGCCGGCTCGCATGGTTTTCCGCGGCATTGCGGGCCGGCACCTGAACGCATCCGCCTGATCCGCCGTTAGCTTCGGTGGATTGGAGAACCTGCCATGGATCAGCACGGCCGTGACCGCACCGTCAAATGGGTCATCATCCTCGCTGCGATCGTCGTCATCGTGCTGCTGTATGGCGCGTGGAGCGATTGGTTCGGCCTGACCGCCAACGAGCGGGCGACCGACCCAGGGCCGGACCGGCCGGAGGCATCGTCATCCGCCCCATCGGAGCCTTGAGCGTCCAGGCCGTCGCACCCTCTCACAGCACTATCTATCAGCTCCCTGCCACCGGTTTGGGCATTTCGACCTTGAACTGGACGACGGCTCTCGGGCCCGAAGCTGGCGCGAGGGTGACTGAAGAGCGCCGACGCCAGTTGACGAAGCGCCGCAAATCAGGGAAACAGCCCCCGTCGCTGCGGTAGCTCAGTGGTAGAGCACTCCCTTGGTAAGGGAGAGGTCGAGAGTTCAATCCTCTCTCGCAGCACCAGCCATCCCCTAATCGGTCCTTTGGTCACCATCGCGACGCCGGTCGATCCGTGTGGCAGGTCAGCGTTGGCTCTGCGGCTCCCTCAACGATCGGGCGCGCGGCGCATCGTCTTGCCGCCCCGCGGAGAGCAAGCGCGGCCGAAGTTCCTCCTGAGCGCTCCTTGGACGGCGCACGCGGTTCCAGCATGCGCCGGCTCGTCCCACTGTTATCGCGACGCGCACATGCGACGGCGGCCGCAACCGGCTGTGCCGAATCTGCTTTGCGGCGGTGCGATAATCGGCTAGCGGTTCAAGGTGGGGGACAATGGTCGTGACGAGGGGTTCACCGTGACCAAAAAATTGGACGGCGCGATCGACAGCATCGGCGAGCGCGTCACGAACATCTGCGAATTCCTGCACGATCTCGAACCCGGCAAGCCGATCGACGAGAAGGCTCTGCATGAAGCCATGCACGACTGCTCGAACGTCTCGCAGTCGATGATGAGCCTGAAGCGCGTCGTCAATCGTCTGGAAGAGAATAAGAGCTAGGGCCTCAGCATCAGGTTCGTCACTGGCGGCGTGACGGCCTGCCCGCCCATGTGGGGTGTGCGGCCCTTCGACCGCGCCCCCATTGCCCGCCCGCGGCGTCCACCGCCTCCGGCGGCCCGTATCGGTGACTATCAAGCTATCGAGCGACTGGGCGATCAGAAGGAGGAGCCACGGGGATGGTGACCACCGACATCGCCACGCGGGTCTGGAACCACACGTTCAAGCTCGACCCGATCATCCGCAGCCTGCTCGACACGGACTTCTACAAGCTGTTGATGCTGCAGATGATCCACGGGATCCATCCCGAGGTCGCGGCGACGTTCCAGCTGATCAACCGCACGACCAGGATCAGGCTCGCCGAAACCATCGACGAAGGCGAGCTGCGCGCCCAGCTCGACCATGCCCGCACGCTGCGCTTCTCCAAGCGCGAGATGATCTGGCTCGCCGGCAACAGCTTCTACGGCACCGCGCGTATCTTCCGGCCGGAATTCCTGGACTGGCTGAGCGGCTTCGCGCTGCCGGACTACGAGCTCTCGCATGTCGACGGGCAGTTCGAGCTGCGCTTCGAAGGCCCGTGGACGCATACGACGATGTGGGAGATCCCCGCGCTTGCGATTGTCAACGAGCTGCGTTCGCGGGCCGCGCTGAAATCGGCAGGACGCTTCGAACTCGACGTTCTCTATGCCAGAGCCAAGGCGCGGATCTGGGAGAAGGTCGAGCGGCTGCGTCGGCTCCCCGACCTGAGGATCTCCGACTTCGGCACGCGGCGGCGGCACTCCTTCCTCTGGCAGCGCTGGTGCGTGGAGGCGCTGAAGGAAGGGCTGGGTGACGCCTTCATCGGCTCCAGCAATGTGCTGCTGGCGATGGACACCGATCTCGAGGCGATCGGCACCAACGCCCATGAGCTGCCGATGGTGATGGCGGCGCTCGCGACCAGCGACGAGGCGCTGGCCGAGGCGCCCTATCGCGTGCTCGACGAATGGGAGCGCTACTATGGCGGTAACCTCCTGGTCGTTCTGCCCGATACCTTCGGCACCACCGGCTTCCTCGCCGGCGCGCCGGACCGGTTCGCACAGTGGACCGGCGTGCGGCCGGATTCGGCGCCGCCGATCGAAGGCGGCGAGGAGATCATCGCCTGGTGGCGGCGCCACGGCGTCGATCCACGCGACAAGCTGCTGGTCTTCTCCGATGCGCTCGACGTCGATTCGATCGAGGCGGCGTACCGGCATTTCGACGGGCGGGTGCGGATGAGCTTCGGCTGGGGCACCAATCTTACCAACGATTTCCGCGGCCTGTCGCCGGAGCACGACGCGGCGCTCGATCCGGTCTCGCTTGTGTGCAAGGTGGTGGAGGTGGACGGCCGGCCGGCGGTGAAGCTGTCGGACAACCCCGCCAAGGCGATTGGCCGTCCTGAGGACATCGCCCGCTATCGCCGCATCTTCGGCGAGGCGCGCTTTCCCGCGCGCGAGCAGAGCGTCTGATGGCGGGAGAGCCGACCGCGGGCGCCGGCAACGACAGCGCCACTGTCCTGACGGACCCCGGCCGCGAGCCGCCGCTGCGTGGCCTGCGCGTCCTGGAGCTGGCGCGCATCCTCGCCGGTCCTTGGATCGGGCAGACTCTCGCCGATCTTGGCGCCGACGTCATCAAGGTCGAGAGCCCGTCCGGCGATGATACGCGCCAATGGGGACCGCCCTTCATCGAGCGACTCGACCCGGCCGGCGGTGCGCCGGACCGCTCCGCCGCCTATTTCCACGCCTGCAATCGCGGCAAGCGCTCGGTGGTCGCCGACTTTTCGACACCGGAGGGGCGGGCGCGCATCCGCGATCTCGCACGGCATGCCGATGTCGTCATCGAGAACTTCAAGGTCGGCGGTCTGAAGCGCTACGGCCTCGACCATGCGAGCCTCAGCCTCGACAATCCGCGGCTGATCACCTGCTCGGTCACCGGCTTCGGGCAGGACGGGCCGTATGCCGCGCGGGCCGGCTACGACTTCATGATCCAGGGCATGGGCGGCATCATGGATCTGACCGGCGACCCCGCCGGCGAGCCGCAGAAGATCGGAGTGGCCTTCGCAGACATCTTCACTGGCCTTTACGGCGTCGTCGCCATCGAGGCCGCTTTGGCGCGGCGGGAGCGCACCGGGCGCGGCGAGCATATCGACATGGCGCTTTTCGACTGCATGGCCGGCGTCCTTGCCAACCAGGCACTGAACTACTTTGCCAGCGGCGTTGCGCCGACGCGTCTCGGCAACGCCCATCCGAATATCGTGCCCTATCAGACCTTCGCCGTCTCAGACGGCCACCTCATCATAGCCTGTGGCAATGACGGCCAGTTTGGCCGGCTGGCGGCGATCCTCGGGGCGCCGGAGCTTGGCACTGACCCCGATTTCGCCCGCAATGAGGGGCGTGTTGCCCATCGTGACAGGCTGGTGCCGATCCTTGCCGACCTCATCGCCGGCTGGCGGCGCGATGATCTCCTGGGAAAACTCGAGGCCGCCGGGGTCCCAGCGGGGCCGATCAACACCGTCGCCGACGTCTTTGCCGACCCGCAGATCGTGCATCGTGGGCTGCAGATCGCGCCCGGCGGCGTGCCGGGTCTGCGCACGCCGTTGACCTTCGGGGAGGCTGGTCTGTCGCTCGATCGTCCGGCTCCGCGGCTCGGCGAGCACCAGGACGCCGACTGGCTGGCGGTCGGGCCAGCACCGCGGCCCTGACGCTGTTTCAGCCCAAGGCCATGGCCACTCTCAGCGTGCGGCGCCACCGAATGCCTTGAAGGCAACCGTGGTGAAGGTGTCGGTGACGCCGTCCAGCGTCTGCAGCTGCTCGGTGACGAAGTGGCCGAGATCGCGATCGTCGTCGAGGTAGAACTTGGCCAGGAGGTCGTACTGGCCGGAGGTGGAATAGACCTCGGAGATCTCCTCGACGCTGCTGACCAGCGCATCGGCCACGGCATAGGCGCGGCCCGGGCGGCACTTGAACTGGACGAAGATCGCCTTCATCGCATCATCCTTCACACGGCGCCGACGAATGGCGCATCGGCACCGTCCTTATCGCGTCAGCGCCCGATGCGCACGGCTTTCGTGACCCGCTTCTGGGATGCGGGTCTTAGTCGCCGACAGCCACGCCCTCGCGGCGCGGGTCGGCACCGCCCCGCAGGCCGTCCGGTGCCAGCACCACGGCATGCAGGCCGGAGTTGAGATCGACCGGCTTGACGGTGAAGCCGAGCGCCTGGAGCTGCGGCGTCAGCTGCTCCGCCGACGTTCCCTTTTCGACTTCGAACGGCCCGAAGCGGTTGAGGAGGTGCGGCATCGCGACCGCCGCCTGCACGTCCATCTTCCAATCGACAAGGGCGATGATCGCCTGGGCGACGTAGCCGATGATCTGGCTGCCGCCCGGGGAGCCGATGGCGATGAACGGCTTGCCGTCCTTCATCACGATCGTCGGCGCCATTGAGGAGCGCGGGCGCTTGCCCGGCTCGACCCGGTTGGCGATCGGCCGTCCACCCTCCTGCGTCTCGAAGGAGAAGTCGGTCAGCTCGTTGTTGAGGAGGAAGCCGTCCACCATCAGGCGCGAGCCAAAGCCGTTCTCGATCGTCGTCGTCATGGAGACGACGTTGCGGTCGCGGTCGACGATGACGAAGTGGCTCGTGGACGGCAGTTCGATCGGAGCGCCGTCCCCGCGCAGCTCGGCATGATCCCAGGGCGGTTCGCCGGCAGTTGCGGTCTCGCTGGGGAGTGCCCGATCGGAGGACAACAGCTTGGCGCGGTCGGCGAGATAGGCCGTGTCGAGAAGGCCCTTCAGCGGCATCGGGACGAAGTCGATATCAGCCATGTAGCGGCCGCGATCCGCAAAAGCGAGGCGCGAGGCATCGCCGATCAGCCGCCAGGCTTTCGCACTCGTGGGCCCGAGTGCGGCGATGTCATAGGGCTCGATCAGACCAAGGATCTGGCCAACCGTCAGGGCGCCGGAGGAGGGCGGCCCCATGCCGCAGACATCAAGGCCGCGATAGGGTGCACAGACCGGCTCCCGTTCGACGATGCGGTAGCTCGCCAGATCCTCCAGTGACAGCTTGCCGGGATTGGCGGTATGGCCGGCGACCTCGGCAACGATGTCGGCCGCGATCCGGCCGGTGTAGAAGCCCGCGGCACCCTCAGCCGCGATGGTTCGCAGGGTCTGCGCATAAGCGGGGTTGGTTAGGCGCATGCCGGCCCTCAGCGGGGCGCCGGCGGCATCGAAGAAATAGGCGCTGACATCGGGATCGGTCTTCAGGCGGTCGCCCTCTTCGGCGATCAGCGAGGCCAGCCGCGGCGAAACCGTGAAGCCAGCCTCGGCGAGGGTCACGGCTGGCTCGATCAGCCGACGCCAGGCAAGGCGGCCGTGGCGCGCTTGCGTCTCGTAGAGCAGCTTGACCGTTCCGGGCGTGCCGACGGAGCGCCCGCCGACTACGGCATCGAAGAAGGCCAGCGGTTTGCCGCCCGCGTCAAGGAAGAGCTGCGGCGTCGCCGCCCGCGGTGCCGTCTCGCGGCCGTCGAAGGTGGTCAGGCGGTTCGCCGCCGCGTCGAAGTAAACGAGGAAGGAGCCACCGCCGAGGCCGGAGGATTGCGGCTCCACGAGGCCGAGCACCAGCTGCACCGTGACCATCGCGTCGATGGCATTGCCGCCGTCGCGCAGCACCGCGAGGCCGGCTTCGGCCGCCAGCGGGTTTGCGGCCACCACCATCTGCGTCGAGGCGGCAACAGCCGCGCGAGGGGCCGCTGCGGTGCTGGCCGCCTCGGGCGCGACGCTGTCGCTGCGCTGTTGCGCCCATGCAGCGCGCTCGCCAGCAAGGCTGGTGGCTGTGATGACGAGAGCAAGAAGGATGCTCGGGAAGCGGCTCATGCGGCGCATCCTTTCACGAAAGTGGTCGAGCTTACGAGTGCGTCGTCCCGTGTCAAACAGGGTGGCTCACGAGGCGGGCTGGTCCTGCCGACGAATGGAGCCTTCCGTTGTGCGTGACGGCAACCAGAGAGGCTCGGGCGGCGAAAGCGTCTTTCCCTCGGGCCGGGAACTGCTCTAGTGTTTCCGCAGGCTGGGTGCGTTCGGCGCAACGGCCGCAGTCGAGGAGGACGACATCGTGGCAGCACGCATCATCGCTGCGCTTCTGGCTCTCATGATCATGCCGGGGCTTGCCCTCGCGCATGGGCCGACACGGCAGAAGCACACCGAAACCATCGAGATCAACGCGACACCGGCCGAAGTCTGGAAGCGCATCGAGAACTTCAACGACCTGTCCTGGAATCCGCTCGTCGCCAAGACCGAAGGTGAGGCCGGCAACAAGGTCGACCAGACACGGACGGCGACGCTGAAGAGTGGCGGAACGCTGACGGAGTCGCTCTATAAGTATGACGCGGCCAAGATGATGTATGCGACGCTGCTGCCGCAGGTCGACGTCAAGGTGCTGCCCGTCACCAACTACTCGTCCTATCTGACGGTGAAGCCTCTTGAGGGCGGCAAGCGCGCGCAGGTGGAATGGCGTAGCGCCTTCTACCGCGGCTACCCCAACAACGATCCGCCGCCGGAGCTGAACGAAGAGGCTGCCATCAAGGCGGTGCAGGCCTTTTCGCACGCGGCGCTGGAAGGACTGAAGCAGGCGGTGGAATCCGGCTCCTGATCCTATGCGCAGCCTTCCCACCATCGCGGGCGCCGGGCTTCTGGCGCTCGCCACCCTGTTTGCAACAGCGCCCGCGGTCCGCGCGGGCGATACCGCCTTTGTGACCAACCAGTCGAGCGACGATCTCTCCATCGTCGATCTCGACACGATGACGGTGACGAAGACGCTGCCGATCGGCGGCAAGCCGGCGGGTATCGCCATCACGCCGAACGGCGCCCGCGTCTATGTGACGAGCCCGGAAGGCAAGATGCTGACCGTGATCGACGCCATGGCGGACATGGTGATCAAGCAGATCAAGCTCAGCGGCGGCCCGCTCGGAGTCGCGGTGCATCCGTCCGGCGCGCCGGTCTATGTCGCCGACTGGTTTTCTCACTCGCTGCTGGTCGTGGATCCGGACGCCGGCAAGGTGACGCGCACCATCCAGACCGGCAACTCGCCCTCGGGCGTTGCGGTCTCCAGCGACGGCGCGCTGATCGTCACTGCCGATCGCGACTCCAACCAGCTGTCCTTCATCGATGCCAAGACGCTGGAGGTGGTCGGCTCGGTCAAAGTGGGCGAGCGACCCTTCGGCGTCAGTTTCTCGGCCGACAACCGCACCGTCTATGCCGCCAATGTCGGCTCGAACAGCGTCAGCGTGGTCGATGTCGCAGCGCGCAGCGTGACCAGCACCGTTCCGGTTGAACTGAGGCCGTATGATACCGTCGCTGCGGCCGGCAAGGTGTTCGTCACCAATCAGTATGCCGGCACGGTCGGCGTCTTCGACCAGGCGAGCGGCAAGATATTGAAGTCGATCGAGGTTGGTGAATATCCGGAAGGTATCGGCGTTGGTTCGGACGAGCGCTTCGTTTATGTCGCCTGCTGGTTCGACAATCTCTTGATCAAGATCGACACGGACAGCCTGACCAAAGTCGGCGAGGCCGAGGTCGGAGACGGGCCGCGCGCCTTCGGCACCTTCATCCGGCACGCGCGCTGAGGCGAGGAGCGCGCCGCGGCTCAGCGGGAGGAACGAGATGACGACCTTATCATCACTGGCGGCTGCGGCCGCGATCATGCTGGCACAGTCGTTGCCTGCCGAGGCGGCCGACGATTTCCCCACCGACGCCACGGCCGACTACGTGTTCGGCTGCATGCAGACCAACGGCAACACGCGCCAGGCGCTGGAGCGCTGTTCCTGCTCCTTCGATGTCGTGGCTTCGCTGATCTCGTACGACCGCTATGTGGAGGCCTCGACCTTCCTGTCGATGGGACAGGTGGTCGGGGAGAAGGGCGCCCTGTTCAAGACCTCCGAGGAATCGAAGGCCGCCATCGGTGACCTCCGACGCGCGCAGGCCGAAGCCGAGATACGCTGCTTCGAATAGCTGGCGCCGGCGATAAGCTGCCTGCCTGTGGCGGCAGCCTCGCGCCGCCGCCACAGGCAGGCTGCAGCCTCGCATCGGCTCGATGCGCGAGTCCGTCGGTCGTTCGGGACGTTCCGGCGCACACCCCGCACCGCGGCGCTGCGCCTACGTCAGGAGTCACCCTGTGTGAACGTCTTCTCCCAGACCTTGCCCTCGGTGTCCCTCGCCATCGCGGCGAAGGTGCCGGGGCCTCCGTCCGCTGCGTAGTCGAAGCGGAAGCTCGGATCCTCAGAGATGGAGATGCCGCCGCTCATGGTGAAGACCGGCTGCCCGTCCCGTGAGACGGTGAGGTCGGTGATGAAGTGCGCTGGAATATAGAGAAGCGTCACCTGATCCTTCTGCAGGCCCGAATTGTTGGGGTGGCGGATCATCAGCTGCGCCTCGCTGCGTCCGCCATTGGCGGCATCCGGTGGGAAGCGCCGCAGCTTCATCTGTCCCATCTCGCGCGCCGCGAGTTCGGGATCCTTGCCGGCCGGTGCCGCGCAGCCGCCCGCCGCCTTCACGAAGCGCTTGACCATGTAGAGCGTGCCGTCGGCTGCTTCTGCGACCGCGTGGATATCGGTATAGGCGTTCACGCGAACGCGCGTGGACAGCTGCGTCAGGCCGGCCTTCTCGCCGATGGTGAAGGTGGCGGCGACCGGCGAGGGGTTTTCATCGATCACCAGCGTGACCTTGCGGATCGCCTTTGCCGGGTCGAGCGTCAACGTCACGGGAACGAGCGCCGGGTCGGCTGCCCGCGCGGGTGCCTCGAGCGTGATGATGCCGGCGCCATCCTGCATCGGCCGGCCGTCGAAAACATCGGTGACGAGACCCGGCCAGGCCGAGTCGGCAGCGGCGACTTCCTCAGGCGAAGCTGCGGCTGAACGGTCCGCCGTCGCCGGCAGAAGGGCGGCAGAGAGAAGTGCGGCAGCGATGGCCAGCCAGCGTCTACGGCAATTCCGGAGCATGATCGGCTGTCGACGGTGAGGTTGCATGGGCATTCCTCCGAAGCAGGGTTCAATCGCATCGTGATGCCTGCAGTCGAATCATAGCGGCTGCGGCTTGATCATTGCGACCAAAGATAGTGCCCGCCCAATCAGATGCATGAGCCGGCAGCGGCGTCCAGACCGCTCGCTCGAACGTCAGCGGCGTCGAGCCGAGGGAGACGTGACGCAAATTAGACAGGATTCCGCCGACGTTCGGCGCCAGCGGCATCCTCTGGCTCTCCAATCCAAATGGCTGCTCCCGCAGTTGCGCGGGGTTTCCAGAAAGTCCGATCTGCCACTTCAGGTTTCAGTTGGGAAGTCTTGCATATGATTTCGGCGCTTCGATCGGACACCCGATGCGGAAAACGCCTTCAGCGTTGCTGTTGATTGTCGACACTGATTTTAGCCGCTTGATGCCGATGCCGCAATACACCGCCGCGGCGCGCAGTATAGATTGGCGCGCAGCTTATATTGCTGCGATGCAACATGCAGTCATGATGCGGTGCGGGAAATATTTCTGCGCCTCACAGCTTGCGCTTCATTATCTGCCGTTCTAGCATTTTCCCATGGTTTCCGGCTTCAAGGTCGCGGATGTTGGGAGCATCCGCGAATCTCGAAGGCCTCGGTGGGGCGACTTTCAACGGTGCCCACCAAGACCCCTGTCGGGGTCGTGACACGCTGCCGGAAACCTTCCCCATGACAGTCATAGGCGTTTCTACGTCGACGTGCCCGTCGATGCGTGCGCTCTGAGATTTGTTCCTTTGGGAGGGAAAGATCGATGCTGAAATCAATGACCAGAGCGGCCCTCGCAGCGACGATGATCGTCGGCTTCTGCGCGTCCGCCTCGGCGAACGACGCACTCCGAACGCTGGCTCAGGACGCCAAGCAGTGGGTGATGCCGACCGGCGACTATGCTGCGACGCGCTACTCCACGCTCGACAAGATCAACAAGGACAACGTCAAGAGCATGGTCCCGGCGTGGACCTTCTCGACCGGCGTGCTGCGTGGCCACGAAGGCAATCCGCTGGTGGTCGGCGACACGATGTATGTCCATACGCCGTTCCCGAACATCGTCTATGCGCTTGATCTGAAAGAGGACGGTGCCATCAAGTGGCGCTACGAGCCCAAGCAGGATCCGAGCGTCATTCCGGTGATGTGCTGCGACACCGTCAACCGCGGCGTCGCCTACGCTCCCGGCGCCGACGGCAAGCCGGGCACGATCATCCTCCATCAGGCCGACACGACGCTCGTGGCGCTGAATGCCGACACGGGCGAGCAGCTCTGGTCGGTGAAGAATGGCGACCCGTCCAAGGGTGAGACCGGCACCGACGCTCCGATGGTCTTCAAGGATAAGGTCCTTGTTGGCATCTCCGGCGGCGAGTTCGGCGTGCGCGGTTCGGTGACCGCCTACAATCTCTCCGACGGCAAGAAGGCCTGGCGGGCCTACTCGACCGGTCCTGATGCCGAGATGCTGATGGATCCGGAGAAGACCATGTCGCTCGGCAAGCCGGTCGGCAAGGACTCCTCGCTGAAGACCTGGGAAGGCGATCAGTGGCAGATCGGCGGCGGCACCACCTGGGGATGGTTCTCCTATGACCCCGAGCTGAACCTCATCTATTACGGCTCCGGTAACCCCTCGACCTGGAACCCCTCGCAGCGTCCGGGCGACAACAAGTGGTCGATGACCATCTTCGCCCGCGATGCCGACACGGGCGTGGCCAAGTGGGTCTACCAGATGACCCCGCATGACGAGTGGGACTTCGACGGCGTCAACGAGATGATCCTCGCGGACATCGACGTGAATGGCACGCCGACCAAGGCGCTCGTGCACTTCGATCGTAACGGCTTCGCCTACACGATGAACCGCGAGACGGGCGAACTCCTGGTCGCCAAGAAGTACGACCCGGCCGTGAACTGGGCGACCGAGGTCGTCATGGACAAGAACTCGGACCAGTACGGCCGTCCGCAGGTGGTGGCGCAGTACTCGACCGAGCAGAACGGCGAGGACGTCAACTCCACCGGCATCTGCCCTGCGGCCCTCGGTACCAAGGACCAGCAGCCGGCTTCCTACTCGCCGGACACCAAGCTCTTCTACGTGCCGACCAACCACGTCTGCATGGACTATGAGCCGTTCCGCGTCGCCTATACGGCCGGACAGCCCTATGTCGGCGCGACGCTCTCCATGTATCCGGCACCGAACAGCCATGGCGGCATGGGCAATTTCATCGCCTGGGATGCCGGCAAGGGCGAGATCGTCTGGTCGCTGCCCGAGCAGTTCTCAGTGTGGTCGGGTGCTCTCGCCACCAAGGGCGGCATCGTCTTCTACGGTACGCTCGAAGGCTACCTGAAGGCAGTCGACGCCAAGACGGGCGACGAGCTGTACAAGTTCAAGACGCCGTCCGGCATCATCGGCAACGTCATGACCTATGAGCATGAAGGCAAGCAGTATGTCGGCATCCTGTCGGGCGTCGGCGGCTGGGCCGGCATCGGTCTCGCAGCCGGCCTGACGGACCCAAATGCCGGTCTCGGCGCGGTCGGCGGTTACGCTGCCCTGTCCAAGTACACGGCGCTCGGCGGTCAGCTGACGGTCTTCACCGTGCCGGACCAGACGGCGAGCAAGTAAGCGTCGCATGCATGGGATCTCGGTGATCGCATCGGGATCCCCCGTTCACGAGGCCCGACGTACGGCTGTCCGCTGCACGCCGGGCCTTTTCTTTCCCTGTCCAAGTTTGCGTGACATGCGCATGCCGGTCTCCGGCGGCCGGCTGTGCGAACGGAAATCAAGAGGCTGACATGACGTCTCGACTGCTGGGCCTTGCGGGCGCCTTCCTGCTGACCTCCACCTGCCTGACAGTGGCGCAGGACAATGCCCCGGCCGCTGCCGGAACAACCATCGTGCCGCAAGGCGCCGCCGCGCCGGCTGCGCCCGCCGCCGGAACTGCGGCACCTGCCGCCGATAGCGCCGCCCCTGCAGGTCAGGCCGGCGCTCCGGTCGCCGCCGAGGCGCCGGCCGTAGACGGCGCTGCCGCGCCTGCGGACGCCGCGGCCTCCGGCGAGGTCGCCATGGCCGAGGGACCGGGCGCCAAGATCGACGCTTCGCCTTCTGCCGACACCAAGAAGGAGGGCAACAAGGCGACCGAAGGCGACGAAGGCAAGTTCGTCGATCCCGCCGGCAATCCGGTCTACAATCTCTCCGCCGACGGCACAGCCGACTGGTATGCCTGGCGCGGCTTCAAGAAGTACGGCGCCAACTGCCTGCAGTGCCACGGGCCGGACGGCCTCGGCTCGTCTTTCGCGCCGAACCTCACGGAAGAGCTGCAGAATATCGACTACTTCACCTTCGCCGGCATCGTCGTCAACGGCCAGCAGAACAAGTGGAACCCGTCCGGCAACTCGGTCATGCCGGCCTGGGGCGAGGATCCGAACGTGATGTGCTCGCTCGATGCGATCTATATCTATCTGCGCGGCCGCGCCGACGGCGTTCTCGGCCGCGGCGAGCCGAAGCGGCCCCCCAAGAACGAGGCCGGGCAGAAGGCCGAGTACGATTGCCTGGGATTCTGATGACAATGCGTAGCCGCCGATCATCGATCCTGTCCGCCCTGGCGGGCGTCCTGTGGCTGGCCGGCGTGTCGGCCGGCCACGCGCAGGATCGGGAGTTCGGCGGCGCCATCGAACTCGTGGACCCGAACGTGCTGCGGGTCTGCGCCGACCCCAACAATATGCCCTTCTCCAACGACAAGGAGGAGGGATTCGAGCAGGCGCTGGCCCGTTTCCTTGCCGGCAAGCTCGGCCGCTCGTCCGTCGCCTATACCTACTTCCCACAGGTAACCGGTTTCGTGCGGATGACGCTGCGATCCAATCGCTGCGACATCATCATGAGCTATCCGCAGGGTGACGAGCAGGTTCAGAACACCAATGCCTATTATCGCACGGCCTATTCCCTGGTTGTGCCGGAAGGCGCGGCGTTTGACGGGGTGGAGCGTATCGAAGATCCGCAGCTGAAGGACAAGCGGATCGGCATCGTGGCGGGAACGCCGCCTGCCACCTACCTCGCCAGGGCCGGACTGATCGGCAAGGCGCGCCCCTATCAACTGATGATCGATACGCGCTTCGACAATTCGGCGGCGGCGATGATCCACGATCTCGACGCCGGCACGATCGATGCAGCGATCCTGTGGGGGCCGATGGCCGGCTACTACGCGCAGCATGCGCAGAAGCCCTATCGCGTCATACCGCTGGTGCATGAGCCGAAGGGGCCGGCAACTGTCTTCCGCATCACGATGGGCGTACGGCCGCAGGACCAGGAGTGGAAGCGCACCCTGAACCGCGTGATCCGTGAGAACCAGGACGCGATCAACGACATCCTGCTGTCCTTCGGCGTGCCGTTGCTGGACGAGCAGGATCGCCCGATCGCGAGCAAGTCAGCGGTGCCGGCGGCCGAAGGCGGATCGCAGACGAGCCAGGCGCCGGCCAGTCCGGCGCCCGCCAGCGGGACGCCCTGACGGTGTTGCACCTCCGGCACAGGCGGCTGTGGCCGTTGGGAAGCCGGGGGGCGTTGCTGCTTAACCTCTGCCTCATTGCCGCTGACGGAGGTGCTGTCGCGGGCGCTGCGACGCCGGCGTCCTATCACGGCGCTGGCCGGACCAGCGTGGCCGCGGTGGCGGCCGTTTCGTCCGGGCAGGATGCGGGGTCCGCACAGGTCCGCCTCGGTGAGCTCGGTGAGAAGGACCGCGGCGGACCTGACGGCCGGAGCGATTCTCGACCGGGGGCGGGCCCGTCTGGTGCCGGCACGCCGCCTCTCCTCGCGGAGTCGGCAGCGCCTGGCGGTACCGCTGAGCCCGCTGTAGGCGCCGCAGCTCGCACCGATACAGCTCAGCCCGTGCCGGAGCCGAGCGGCTATCGCACCGACGAATACCGCGCGCCAACGCCCGCGACGCTGGCTGGCGCTCGTGTCGTCACGACGCCGGAGGCCGAGCGGCTGTGGCGAGCCAAAGTGCCTTTCATCGATGTGCTGCCGCGGGCGCCGAAGCCGAAGGGCCTGCCGGAGGGCACGGTTTGGCGGCCGAAGCCGCGCAGCGACATCCCCGGTTCGGTCTGGCTGGTCGATACCGGCTACGGCGCCCTTGCGCCGGTGATGGAGACCTATCTCATGGACGGGCTGCGAGCCGCGACCATGGGCAATCCGGCCAAGCCCGTCGTCTTCTATTGCCAGCGCGATTGCTGGATGAGCTGGAACGCAGCCAAGCGCGCCGTTGCTGCCGGCTACAGCTCGGTCATCTGGTATCCCGACGGGACTGACGGCTGGGCCGAGGCCGGGCTGCCGCTGGAGCCACGCGAACCGGCGCCGCGCCCCGACGAGTAGGGGCATCGACATGGCCGCGGCCTGATAATCACCGCATCACCGTGCTGCGGATGTCCGCGCGCTATGGATTCCGGGTGCTCTGAGACGCGGAGACATTGCGAGCCGGTGTCGCAGGCATCGTGCTGCCCACGATCAGCAGTCCGCGCCCGCGCACAACTATAAGGCCGGCATACAGCTAGCTTCAGACACTGGACGATTCCGGTTTTGGCAAGCACGCTGCCGCGTTGCTTGCCGGCAGCGCGTCAAATGACGCTATCCCTAAAATGCGAATGATTGCGCAGAGAGCTTTCTCAGCATCCTCAGGCACAGTGCTCCCGTCCAATGATTGGATCTCGGAGACACCATGAGCGGTGTTGCAGGCATAACCGGTGTCGCCCGTTCGTGGGCCGCATCGCCGAACCTCATCAGCAAGGGTACCGCTGCCGGCGGCGGCACGGCGGTTCTCGGGCCGCCGACGGTGCCGAGCGCGGCGGCTGCCCCTGTGGCAGGTGTCGCGGCCTCGCTCGGCGCCCTGTCGGAACGCACGCCCCGATCGGCGCTCTCAACGAATGACGTCCTGCATGCCTATGCCCGATCCGCCGCGTCAGGCTCCGCGACGATGCCGAGCTTCAGTGCCGGCAGCGCCCGTCATGCGGAGGCCGGAGACCACGGTCATGATGCCGGGCATCCGAGCGTGGATCACGCTGCCGGCGGCCTTCTCAGCGCCGAGGAGCCTGGAGCCGCGGCAGCGCCTGTGCTGCTTCCTTACTCGGCCTTCTTCGACGGAGGCGGCGCTTTCGATCAAGAGATCACCGATGTTCCGCAGTCGCTGAACGTGCTGGCGCCCGCGCTCGCGGCATCAACCTATGTCGAGCTGCCGACCCTCGGGGCCGCTGAGCCGGTGGGTGAGCCGAACACGCTCTCACCCCTGGACGACCCGTTCGGCTCCATCGGCATGGGGCAGTGGGGTCTTGAGACGCATGATACGGCGGCGATGGACGACGCGCCGGACGGAATCGACGGCACGGCTGTGCCTGCGGCAGCCTTCGCCGCTGCTCCGCCCGTGTTCCAGACCCGAGGGCCTGCCGAATCGAGCTTCGTCGATGAGGCCGCCACGATCGCAATCCCGACGGCCGCCAGCGTTCTGGCCGGCACGAACGGTCCTGCGAGCACGCTCGGCCGCGTGATCGATCCATATCTGCATGTCGAGCCCGAACGGCCGCGGATGATCACGACGATCGTACCGGATATCCCGGTCTATGCCGGCGTCCATGCCGGCTCCACCTTCGAGCAGTCCCATGAGCGAACCGATCATCTGATCGCCGAGCCGCTGACCGAGCTGCCGGTGCAGAGCCTGGAATTCCGGCGCTCTTTCCAGGTCAATGACGAGGAGATCGTCAATGAGATTCTGCATCGCATCCGCGAGTTCGAGGAAGACCGGATCAATCGCACGGCCGACAACGACGTTCAGCCGCGGATGCGGATCGACATCACGCTCGGTCGAGATCCCAATGACAGGATCTTCGCGCCCTATGAGCGCACCGCTGCCTATGCCATGGCCTTTTACCGCGACAATGGCGCGTCCGCGGGGCCGGTGATGTAGGCTGCCGCCGGGTCATCACGGGTAGGGGTGCGGCGGAGGAACCTCCGCCATTTCAATACTCTGCCTCTCGACGACGTCTTCCGGAGCGGCGCTACAGCGCGTCGGCCAGTGATCGACCGAGTGCGAAGAGCCGCTGCTCGATAAGCTGCGGCACCTCGCAGACATAGGTCAGCGACTGCCGGCGCTCCTCGAAGATGCGGTCGTTCCACAGCATTTCCTGCTGGGCGGCATCGAGTTCCTCCGGGGTCGTCTTCGTGTCGGCTCGAAGCTTGTCGAGTGCTGCGTTCTCGTCGCGGAGTTTCGTCGCCAAGGCTTTCTGGCGCTCGGCATAACGCTCGATCCCGCCGATGATCTCGGCACGCTCGCCATTCATCTTGACCAGAAGATCGGCGAACAAAGCCGTCGCGGCCGCTGCCCGATCGGCTTCGGGGAGCGATTTTACAAAGTTGGTGACGCGCTTCTGTGCCTCCGGCAGCGGCAGGCGCCGTGCGGCGACTTCGTCGACCAGCCGCTGCATCTCCGGCGTGCGTGCCGTTGCTCCCGCGCTTTCCAGGTCCGGTCCGCGCCAAACCTGCGCGGCCGCAACGACATCGACGCGCCGCTGGACGCAGGGCCAGCTCGGCCCCTTGGCCTTCGCCTCGGCTGTGGCAACACCGACCGGTTCAGCCGTTGCCTTCGTCCCGGCCGGCGCGGTCGCTCCTGCCGCAGGTGCCGGAGGCGGGGACGCGGGCGCTGCAGCCCCGCCACCCGTTGGAGCCGGGCCGGGCAGCACGAACCCTTCGGGAATCTGCCGTGGCTCGGTCTGCGCCAAAGCTGCGCTGGCAAGCACCAGTGATAGAAGGGCAAAGCCGCTGCGGGCGATGGTCTGTCTCGGCATGGCTGTTCCTCCCCGTCATTCCGTTCTGCCTCGGCTCTCCCGTGCCGAGGCCCCTGCGCAACATCGCCGTCGGAGCGAAGCGAGCTCGCCGCTCGCAGTCGCGCCCGGCCGTGTCAGCCGCGCTTGCGTCCGATGACGCCGCGTGCCGGATCATAGGCGATCACGGCCCCGCCGAGAAAGACCACGGTGCAACCGAGCGTCACCCAGAGAGACGTTGGATCCAGCTGCCCGTAAAGGGCAAAGCGGATCAGCTCCACCGCATGGGTGAACGGGTTGGCGAGGCAAATGTCATAGAGGAGGGGGCTCGATTCCCGCACCCGCCACAGCGGGTAGAGCGCCGAAGACGCGAAATACATCGGGAAGATCACGAAGTTCATCACGCCGGCGAAGTTCTCCAACTGGCTGACCAGGGAGGAGAGCAGCATACCGAGCGCACCGAGCATCAGCCCGGCAAGGATCAGTGCCGGGAGCACCGTGATGTAGCCCATCGGTGCGGGCCGCACCTCCCAGAACCAAGCGATCGCGAAAAACACGTAGACCTGCACCACGCCAACGGCCACGCCCGCGACGAGCTTGGAGACGAGCAGGAACCAGCGCGGAAGCGGACTGACCAGCAGCGTCTTCATCGAGCCTGTCTCGCGATCGTAGACCATCGACAGCGAGGTCTGCATGCCGTTGAACAGGAGGATCATGCCGGCAAGGCCCGGCGCGATATAGACCTCATAGAGGATGTAGGTCTTGTAGGGCGCGACGATCGATACGCCGAGCACCTGCCGAAAGCCGGCGGCGAAGATGAACAGCCAGAGCAGGGGGCGCACCAGCGCCGAGATGAAACGCTCGCGCTGGTGCAGGAAGCGCAGTGCCTCGCGCCAGACGATGCCTTTGAAGCAGACGAGATAGTGGCTCGCCGAGAAGCCGCGTGCTGGGCTCGCGGCGGGGAGAGGCAGATGGGCGCTGCTCATGCGGCGGCCTCCCGGTCGCTGGCCGGCACTGCCATGCCGGTGAGGCGCGAGAACGCCTCGCGGATTGAGCCGGCATGCTCGTCTTCGACGACCTCCGACACAGGGCCTTTTGCCAGCACCCGGCCGCGATCCAGCACGACCACGCTGTCGCTTTCGTCGATCTCGTCGATCAGATGCGTCGCCCAGAGGACGCTGGCCTGCTCCTCGCGCACCAGCCGGCGCACCTCCGCGACGATCTCGGCGCGCGAGCGGATATCGAGGCCGACGGTCGGCTCGTCCAGAAGGATGAGCTGCGGGCGATGCATGAAGGCACGCACGATCTCGACACGCCGCAGCTGTCCGCCGGACAGGTGCCGGGCCTTGTCGCCGAGCCGCTCGAGCAGGTCGGAGCCGGCAAGGATCTCATCGATGCGGGCGAGCGCCGGCCGCCGCGGAACGCCGTGCAGCGCGGCATGGTAGACGAGGTTCTGGCGAATGGAGAGATCGAGGTCGAGTGTGCGCGCCTGGAAGACGACGCCGAGCCGGCGCAGCGCCTCGCCAGGTTCGGCGGCAAGGTCGCGGCCGAGAATGCGGATCGCGCCGTGGCGGGTGACGAAGAGCCGGGTGATCAGCGAGAACAGCGTCGATTTGCCGGCACCGTTTGGTCCGAGCAAGGCCGTGAAACTGCCGCTCGGGACCTCGAAGGAGACATCGTCGAGAGCCTTTCGCGAGCCATAGGAATGGCTCACACCCTCGATCTCGAGTGCCGGCGGAGGCGCCGCTGTCAGCATGCTTGTTCTCTGGTGCCGGCTGCAACGTTCATGGAGCTGATGTAGCGCAGTTCGCCGTTCCACCCAATGCAGTCATGCCTGCCGCGGTCGCGGCAGGCCGTTGATCGAAGAACCCAGCGGATCACGGAACGACGGTGATCGTTCCCCTCATGTCGTGGTCCTTATCGAGGCCTTCGACATACCAGTCGTAACGGCCCGGGCGGATGGTCTGGAACTGGATCGTGATCGGCCCCTTGGCGTCGTATTCCAGCCAAGCCGGCGAGCCGTCCATGTGGATCTCGCGGTCGGCGATGACGATCTGGTTGTTCCAGACGTTCCGGAAGAAGTCCGGCGCATGCCATTTGTATTCGACGTCGCCCTCCGAGACGATGTCCCAGCGATAAGGCTGGCCAGCGCGCAGCACGAAGTCCTTGGCGCTGACGGCGTATGGATCGCCGCCCTTGCCGATGACCAGCGGGGTGATGATCTGCGAGGACAGTGAAACCTTCGGCAGGCCGATCTGGTCGCCGTTCAGCGCGCTGGCCGGCATCAGCTCCGAGTTCGGCATCATCTTGAGGCCGCTCGCCGGCGGGATCATCGATGCCGCGCCGTCATCGTCATCATCGTCGTCGCCCGCCGCGGCCGCGCCGCCGCTCGCCGGGGCGTCATCGTCGTCGTCATCATCGTCCGCTGCCGCAGCGCCCGGCTGTCCTGCGGCAGCGCCGGTGGTCGTCTTGGCGGCCTCATCGTTGTCGTTGTCCTGGTCGTTGCCAGGCATCTCCACGGTCTTCCCGGTGCCCTGCGCCGAGGCGGTGGCGAGCGGAGCGAGGATGAAGGTCCCCGCCATCAGGGCGATCCATACGGCTTTGTTCAACATGGTTCCTCCTCAGAAATCCTGGCCCTGCCGCCGCCACGACGGCCGGCTATTTGACGTCGGCGACGGCGACGCCCCATGGCTGCTCGCCCACCTGGACGGACTGCGTGACCTCGTCATTGGCCACGTCGATGATCGAGATGTCGTTGGAGATGCCGTTGGTCGTGAACAGGTATTTGGCATCCGGCGAGAAGGCCATCTGCCAGACCCGCTGGCCGACAAGGAGGTAGTCCGTCACTTCGAAGGTCTTGGCATCGACCACGGCGACGCGATTGGCAGGTCCAAGCGCGATATAGGCCTTGGTGTCGTCCGGGGTGATCCTGATGCCGACCGGCTGGATCGCCTCGGCGCGGATGCCGGCGATCTCGAAGCTGATCTTCTTCTTGATCTCCTTCGTCGCCGCGTCGATCACCGACACGGTGCCGCCGATCTCGGCCGACACCCAGACCTCGGAGCCGTCAGACTTGTACTGCGCGAAACGCGGCCGCGAATCGACGAGGACATTGGCGGTGATCTGCTGGCTGTCGCGATCGATGAAATGCGCCATGTTCGTCGTTTCTGACGTATTGACGATCGTCTGCCCGTCCGGGGAAATCCCCATGCCTTCAGGCTCGACGCCGACCGGGATTTCAGCGAGACGCTCGCCGGTCTTCAGATCGATGACGGTGACGAGATTATCGTCTTCGTTGGCCGCATAGAGGCGGGTTCCATCCGGTGATACGACCAGGAGCTCGGGATCGGGACCCGACGGGAGCGTCCGCTTGAAGGCGTAGGTCGCGGTGTCGAATTCCTTGATGATGTCGTCGTCGGAGGTGCAGACATAGATGCTCTTGCCGTCAGGGCTGGCGGCAATGCCGCGCGGCCGCTGGCCCGCACGGAAGGTGTGGACCACCTGGAAGCCGTCGGAATCGATGACGGTGATGTCGTTGCCCTTCTCGTTGGTGACGAAGAGCTTGTAGGCCGAAGCCGGCTGAGCACTGAAAACGACGCTCGAAAGCAGCGCGGCTGCGATCAATCTCTGCATGAATCCTCCCGATGGCTCTTCAGAGCTCTGATGCGGCTGCCGGTCTCCCGGCCGGAGAACGAGCCTACGACGCTGTCCCGGCCACGCGCCAGATGGCATCGGCGGCTGGCAGCGCCGCCCGCCCCGTCATTCGTCCAGCGTGATGGAGGTGATCTTGAACGCGCCGTTCAGCTTGATGTCGTACTGACCGATCTCGCAGATCGCATCGTCGACCTCGTAGAGGCTGGCGCTCTCCTTCTCCACCGTCTCCGACTTGCAGCCGATCTTGGCGATGGCAGCGGCGACCTTTTGCGTCTCCTCGGCGGAGGCCATCTCCTCGTCGTCATCGTCGGCGGCAAAGGCCGTGCCGGAGATCAGCAGCGCGGCGAGGGCCGCGGCGCGAAGCATCGTCCTCATCAAGACATCCTCCATCCCAGAGGCAGCTGCCGCGCAATGTCCATGCCGGACATACGGCGCCAGCGACCCGTCCCATCCCTCTGGACAGGAGGCTAGACGCCAGCTCGCGTCGCCGCCAATGGGATATATTCCCGTCAGGCGGGTCCGTCGCGGCGGCCGGCTCAGCTCTCGCGCGGCTCGCGGCGCAGCATCCGCCCGCCCCCGGTC
Source organism: Mangrovicella endophytica (assembly GCF_002893625.1). GTDB lineage: Bacteria > Pseudomonadota > Alphaproteobacteria > Rhizobiales > Rhizobiaceae > Mangrovicella > Mangrovicella endophytica. The sequence continues at coordinate 90,399 of NZ_PKMZ01000005.1, forward strand.
TCGATGGCGATGCGGATGAGGTCGGAGGTGCGCTCGACGCCGAGCTTCTCCTTGATCCGGGTGGAGGTGTTGGCGATCGTCTTGTAGGCGACACCAAGTCCCTCCGCGATCTCCGTGAGGCTGTGGCCCTCGCCGAGCATGTGGAGGATCTGCACCTCGCGCGGCGAGAGCGATGCCGTGGGATCGCTGTCACCCTGGCCGAGGGTCTCCATCGCCAGCGCCGTCTCGCCATCGACGAAAGGCTCGCCGCGTCCCGCCTTCCGGATGGCGGTGAGAAGGTCGTCCGATGGCGCGCTCTTGGCGACATAGCCGAGGGCACCTTCCCGCCGCGCCGAGGCGGCATAGGCGATGTCGGAATACATGCTGAAGACGACGATGCGCGCGTCCGGATCGTCGGCGCGCAGCCGACGCAGCACTTCCAGTCCGCTGCCGCCCTTCAGGTTGATGTCGAGAATGACGACGTCCGGGCGCTGCCGCCGGAAGGCGGCCAACGCCTCCGACGGCGTCTCCGCCTCGGTGATCGCGGTTGCCACCGTGGCGACGAGGCGCCGCACGCCTTCGCGCACCACCATATGATCGTCGACGATGAGGATCTTCACGCTGCACGCCCTTGGAGAGCCGGCGCCAGCTCGAGGTGCTCTGCCGCCGGTGCTGGCAGGCGTCCTTCGATCGACACGCCGGGCGGCAGGGCGACCGGACGAACAAGCAGGGTTCCACCGGCAGCTTCGACGCGCTCGCGCATGCCGATGAGCCCATAGCCGGAACCGTGATTGGTGGCCGCTCCGAAGCCGCCGCCATCGTCCGTGACGGCAAAGCGCGTTGAGCCGTCGGCCTCGTCGCTGACGACGATGCGGATCAGCGTCGGCCGGGCATGGCGGAGCGCGTTGCTGACGGCCTCCCGGATCACCCGATGGAGCAGGGTCTCCGCTTCCGGCCCCCGGTCCGCATCGGCGACATCAAGGCGGAAGGTGACATCGCGGTGGCGCAGGCCGAGTTCGGCAACAAGACCCTCCAAGGCAGCCTTCAGACCGAGGGCGGGCAGGGTTCCCGGGCGCAGTGTGCCAAGGATGCGGCGCACATGCAGGCCGACATGGCGGGCCGCCTGCCGGATGGCAATGGCGCGCTCCTCGACGGCGCCGGGGGAACTGCCGGCCGATCTCGCCAGCCGCGCGATCTCGCCGGCATCGACGTCGATGGCGAAGACGAAGGGGCCGACCTCGTCATGAAGGTCGCGGGCGAGCTCGGCGCGCTCCTCGTCCTGCAGCCGCAGCAGCTGCTCGGCGAGCCGGCGGTTGTTGCGGTCGAATTCGGCCAGCCGCACGGCCATGGCGTTGCAGCTCGCCGCGAGGTTCGCCAGTTCCGGCGCGCCCCTGACGGCGAGCGCGGTGGCATAGTCACCGCCGCCGATCCGCTGAAAGGCGGTGGAGAGCTCCCCAAGCGGCCTTAGGGCCTGACCGACGACGAGATAGATCAGCACGAAGCAGGCAGCGACGAAGAGGCCGAGCAGCGCGAGCAGCAGCCAGATCTCGTCCCAGGCCTCGGCCAGCTCATTGCGCGGATCCACGGCGACGACGGCCGCGACGATCGGCGCAGCACTGCCCGACAGCGGCATGACCGTCGCGCCTGCATGCGGCGCGAAGGCTGCGTAGAACCACTCCGGCATGGCCTGAGCGGCCTTCGCGGGATGCGAGGTCATCCGCACCGCACCGCCGGCATCGATCATCATGATCTGGATGTGACGGTCGCCGTTGAACGCCTGCACGAAGGCGGTCAGCAGCGCCGTCGGATCGGCCGCGGCCGGAAGCTGGCCGATCAACTGCGTCACACGGTTGGATGCGACATGGCGTGCAGCGCCGATCTCCGTCGCCACCTTGCGCTGGATATGGCCATGGATGAGGACGCCGCCGATCATCACAATGGCGGCAAGAGCCACAATGATCGCTGCGAGGAGGCGGCTGCGGATCGACACGCGCGGGTTCCGGTTTTTCGATGCGCGATTATCGGCAGCCGGCGGGCTTGATGCAAACGCGCCGCCGAAACGCCGCTACTTCGCCAGGACGCACTTCGTCTCCGGCCGGTCGATGCCGAGCGTATCGAGCTCCGAAACCTGGTGGAGAAACCCTTCCTGCGGCGAGTCGCTCACCACCGAACGCGCCTCTCCAAGCAGGATCGGCTGGCGCAACTGCCAGTTCCAGTCGCGGAAGGTCAGCTTCTGCCCCTTGAAGGCGGCGATGGAGAACTCCGGGCTGCGCAGATAATCGTTGATCTTCTGCGGATCGACCGAGTTGGTGCGCGTCGCCGCCTCGCCGACGGTGCGCACCGCCGTCCAGGCCTGCATATCCTTGGCATCCATGCGCCGGCCCGCCGCCTTCTCGAAACGGCTCTGCATCTGCGCGCCGCCCCACTGCTCGCTGGCCGGGTGCCAGCTGGAAGCGCGCAGGCCCGCCGTGCCGGCTACGGGCCGGGGGATCCAGGTATGCCAGGGGATATAGGTGCCGAAGACCTCGCTTTCGTCGGCGACGAGCACGACGTCGTGGTCGGGCAGCCCTTGCATGAAGACGGGAATCTGCCGCTGCACCTGCGCCTGGCCGGAATCGGTGGCTCTTGCCCCGCCGGTGTCCTTGAAGATGCGCTCCTCGACGATGCTGCCGCCGAATTTGGTGGCGGAGCGCTTCAGCGCTTCGGCGAAGAGGACGTCGTTCGGGTGCTCGCCCGAAATCAGCACCCAGTTCCGCCACTGCTTCCAGATCAGGTACTGGGCGAGCGCATCGGTGAGCATCGAGCGCGTCGGCGCCGTGTGCATGACATTGGCGCGGCAGTTCTCCTCGCGCAGGCTGTCGTCGGTTGCCCCGGCGTTCAGGACCGTGGCACCCTGATCGCGCACCGCGTCCGCCACTTTCAGCGTGTCTTCCGCCGTCAGATCGGTGACGATGAAGCGGACGCCATCCTGCAACAGGGCCTGTGCGGCCGCGACGGCATCCTCCCCCGGCGCCAGCGTCTTGGCATCCAGCTTGAAGGCCTGGCCCATGAAGCGGCCGGTCGTGTCATTATCGGCAATCGCGAGCTCGGCGCCCGCGATGCCGATGTTCTCGGGCGGAATATCCAGCGCCGAGAGGGCGAGCGTGCGCTCATAGGTCCGGAGGTAACCGATCTGGATCGTGCCGCCCTTCGCCCCGGCGGCCGGCGGGACAGGGGCTGGCGCGGCAGAGCCTGGCGATGCCGGCGGCTGCTGCGCGAAGGCGGCAGCGGGCGCCGTGAGGATGCAGCCCACGAGAGCCGCTGCGGCCAGGCGGCGCGGCATTCGATCGAAAGCCCTGCGAAGCATCTGTCACCTCCTCGATCCGTTGCCCGCCTCCACAAGCCACACGGATTGGTCGTTGTTCGGCGCGGTCCCGGCGCCTAAGATCGAGGCTATGAGGTACGATCCGGTGCTGCGAAAGCAAGCGAGACTTTTTCCCGTTCTGGCTGCTGCCCTGTGGGGCGTGCTCCTTGCCGCGCCTGCCAGCGCAGCCGAGCGCAAGGTCGCCATCTTCGATTTCGAACTGATCGATTCCAGCCTCGAAGGGCAGATGATGGGCCAGAATCCCGGCGAGCAGGCGCGGCTCGCCCGGATGGCGCCGATGCTCGGTGAGGACATGAAGGACGAGGCGAATCTGGCGCTCGTCGACATCGCGCCGGTGCGCTCGAAGGCGCAGTCGCAGAACCTGCAGTCCTGCGGCAACTGTGCTGTGACCCTGGCCCGCGAAATCGGCGCCGACATCGCGGTCACCGGCACGGTGCAGAAGGTCTCGAATCTCATCCTCAACATCAACGCCTATGCCTTCGACGTGAAGAGCGGCAAGGCGCTGGCTCGGGGCAGTGCCGACATCCGTTCCAACACCGAAGAGAGCTGGAATCGCGGCCTCCATTACCTCTGGCACAACACGCTGAAGAAGCAGATCGAGGCGGTGCGGTGACGCGGCTTCTGGCCAGCGTCACCGGCCCGACTGAGGCGCTGGTGGCGCTGGAGGGCGGCGCCGACTTCATCGACCTGAAGGATCCGGCCCGCGGCGCGCTCGGCGCCGTGGCGGTGTCTGTACTCGCCGAAACCATTGCCGTGGTGGCGGGGCGCCGCCCGGTGTCCGCGGTTGCCGGCGATCTGCCGATGGAGCCGGCGATCGTACGTGCCGCCGTCGCAGAGCGCAGCGATGCCGACTTCGTCAAGATCGGCCTGTTTCCGGCACCCGGCGCGGCGCGGCGCGCCGTGATCGAGGCGCTGGCGGATCTTGCCGGTGAGACGGGTCTCATTGCGGTGTTCTTCGCCGATGGCGATCCGGATTTCTCGCTCCTGCCGCTCCTGCGCGATGCCGGCTTCCAGGGTGCGATGATCGACACGCTGGGCAAGGAGAGCGGCCGGCTGCTCGCTCACCTGAGCCTGTCGCGCCTGCACAGCTTCGTTAACCGCTGCCGCGACCTGTCGCTGATGAGCGGCCTTGCCGGTTCCCTCGAAGAGCCGGACATCCCCCGCCTCGTGGTGCTGAAGCCGGACTATCTCGGCTTCCGAGGGGCGCTGACGGCAGGCAGCCGCGACGATGCCATCGATGCCGCGGCGGTGGCGCGCGTCCGCGCCTTGCTGCCGCGTGACGGTGGCGCGCCCAGAGAGGCTCCGCGCGGCCCAGGCGACCGGATCTTCGTGCGCGACTTTGTGCTGCCGATGGAGATCGGCGCCTATGGCCACGAGCGCGGCCGGCGTCAGGACGTGCGCTTTTCGGTGGAGGCCGACATCGACCGGCTCCGCGATGACCCGCAGTCGATGGGGGATATCTACTCCTACGATCTCATCATCGATGCCATCCGGCTCCTGGCCGAGCGGCCGCATACGGACCTCGTGGAGACGTTGGCGGTCAAGCTGGCGGCCGATGTCCTGTCGGACCAACGGGTGCGACGCGTCACGGTGCGGGTGGAAAAGCTCGAGCTGGGACCCGGCGCCGTCGGAATCGAGATCACGCGCGAGCGTCATGCCGAGGGGCAAGACAGGACCGGACAGCTTCGCTAATGTCCGCAGGCCCGAGGGGAGGGTGCGTCGGCCTGCGGCTTCTGCCGTCTTGTGCGTCGACGGGACGTTGAGGGAAAGGCCGCGGGACGGCACGACATGGATGTACTGGTAGTCAAAATCGGCGGCAGCCTCGCGCGTTCGGGCGACCTGCCGCGCTGGATACAGGCTTTGGAAGAAAGCCGGACGCCGCTGGTGATCGTGCCGGGCGGCGGCCCCTTTGCGGATGCCGTGCGCAACAATCAGTCGCCGATCGGCTATGACGATGCCGCCGCGCATCGCATGGCGATCCTGGCGATGGAGCAGTTCGGCTATGCGCTGGTCAGTCGGGGACGGCGGCTGGTTGCCGCCGCTTCGGAGGAGGCGATCGCCCAAGCCTTGGCCGCGGACCGCATTCCGGTGTGGATGCCGAGTGCGATGCTCTTCGACGATCCGGACCTGCCGCAGGACTGGAGCGTCACATCCGACAGCCTCGCTGCCTGGCTGGCGCGGCGGCTGAAGGCGCCGCGGCTGCTGCTGGTCAAGCAGATCGACCTGCCGAAGGATGCAACGATCGAGAGCCTGTCGCGGGCACGTATGGTGGACGAAGCCTTCGTGCAGATGCTTCCCGAGACGGTGGCGTTGAGCCTGGCCGGCCCGGCGGCGCTCGGCTCGGCCGGACGGCGGCTCGCCGAAGGCATGGTGCCCGGCAGCGTCGCGCGCCGGACCAGCACGGCCTCCGCGGAGGCGACGCCGTGACCATCCCGCCACCGGATCGCCTGCCAAGCCGGCGCTGCTGATGGAGCGCGAGCGGCTGCTCTTTCTCACCGGGCATCTCGCCCGGCCGCGCCTGGAACGGGTGCTGCAGAGCCTCGGCGAAACCGCATTTTCGTGGTCGATCGCGGATATCGGGGTGAAAGTGGCGGCGCTCGCGACCGGCGAGATCATCGAACGCCGGCTGCCGAGGCCGGTGGACGCCGACAGGATCATTGTGCCCGGTCGCTGCCGCGCCGATCTTGATCGGCTGTCTGCGAGCTTTGGCGTTCCGTTCACGCGCGGGCCGGACGAATTGGTGGACCTGCCCGGCTTTCTCGGCCGCAAGGGCGCGCCGCCGGATCTGTCCCGCCACGACACCCGCATTTTCGCCGAAATCGTCGATGCCTCGGCACTGGATGTCGAGGCGATCTTTGCCCGCGGGCTTCGGATGGCCGCCGCCGGCGCCGATGTGATCGATCTGGGCTGCCTGCCCGATACGCCCTTCCCGCATCTGGAGGAAGCGATCGCCGCGCTGAAGGACGCTGGCCTCTCCGTCAGTGTCGATTCCGCCAATCCGTCGGAACTCTCCCGCGCCACGCGCGCCGGCGCCGACTTCCTGCTCAGCCTCACCGAGGAGACGCTCGATATCGCGCACGAGGGCGCCGCGGTGCCGATCTTGATCCCGGCACGCCTGCATGACATGGCCTCGCTTGATCGCGCCATCGAAAAGGCGAGCGCGATGGGCATCGCCTTCATGGCCGATCCGATCCTCGACCCGATCCATTTCGGCTTTGCCGACTCCCTCATGCGCTATCATCAGGTCCGCCGCGCGCATCCCTCGATCGAGATGCTGATGGGAACCGGTAACCTGACGGAGCTGACCGATGCCGATACGTCCGGCATCACGGCGATGCTGCTCGGCATCTGCTCCGAGCTCACCATCCGCAACCTCCTCGTCGTGCATGTCAGCCCGCACACGCGCCGCACCATCGAGGAGCACGATGCCGCCCGGCGGCTGTTCTTCGCCGCGCGTGAGGATGGCGCCTTGCCGCGCGGCTATTCCGCGGGACTGCTGCAGATCCACGACGTCAAGCCCTTCGCCGCAAGTCCGGACGAACTCGCCGCGCAGGCGGCCGAGGTGCGGGACCGAAACTACCGGATCGAGACGGCGGTGGACGGCATCCACCTCTACAACAAGGACGTCCATGTGGTGCAGACGGACGCCTTCGAGTTCTTCCCCGAACTGGGAGTCGAAGGTGATCCCGCCCACGCCTTCTATCTCGGTGCGGAGCTGCAGAAGGCCGAGATCGCCTGGCGCCTCGGCAAGCGCTACGCCCAGGACGAGCCGATCGACTTCGGCGTGGCGCTCGACAAGCGCGAGGAGGACCGCACCCGCCTCGAGGCCGCCGGCCATACGCTGAAGGCGGGAAAGAAGCCGGTCGGCACCGATGCGGAGCCGGCTGCGCCGCGCGCGGACCTGAGGGAGCCGGATGCCGGGGATGACGCGCCAGGCGTCGAGCCGGCGGGAGAGCCCGCGGGAGAAATGGAGTAGCCGCCATGCCCTTCATACGCGAGACCATCCTGACGACGGCCGGGTCGGACGGCACTGTGCACATCGCGCCGCTCGGCATCATCGAGGACGGCGAGGGCTGGATCATCGCGCCGTTCCACCCGTCGCGGACGCTGGAGAACCTTCGCGAAACCGGCGTCGCCGTCGCCAACTACACGGACGAGGCAAAGATCTTCGCGGGCTGCCTGACGGGACGGCGCGACTGGCCGCTGGTGGCGGTGGAGGGCTGCGCCGTGCCACGGCTGGAGGCGGCGCTCGCCCATGACGTGCTGGCAGTGGTGCGCGTGGAGGAGGACACGACGCGGCCGCGCTTCCATTGCCGCGTCGCCGCGTCCGGGCAGCATCGGCCGTTCCAGGGGATGAATCGCGCCAAGGCGGCGGTGCTGGAGGCGGCGATCCTCGTCAGCCGCCTTCACATGCTGCCGGCGGCAAAGATCGAGGACGAGATCGCCTATCTGAAGATCGCCGTCGACAAGACGGCGGGTCCGGACGAGCAGCAGGCCTTCTACTGGCTGCTCGAGAAGGTGATCGAGCACCTCGCCATCCTTGAGGATGCCGCAGACGGTGCATGACGCCGGCGCCCGGCGGATGGATGCCGCCAGCGGCAGGACTTGCAAAGGCCGTGTTCAGCCAACGCTCGTTGCAAGCACCGCTACTGCTGCAGCCGGACCGGCGCGGCTCAGCGCTTCGCGGGCATCGCGCGCGCAGTCGAACAGGTCGGAATAGTCGACGACGCCGCGGTTCAGCCGCGCCGCCAGCCGCCGCAGCACCGGCCGGCCGGTGCCGGCGATCACCACCGGCGCCTCGTCGCTGAGAATGAGGCGCGACAGCACCTGCAGGACGCCGTCATGCAGATGGCGCAGCTGCGCTTCGGCAAATACCCAGGCGAGCCGCTCCCACGCCTCGTCCGCGCTCTCCGCAGCATCGCGGCCGACCATGCGGGCGAGGCGGGCCTGCGATCCCGCCACCGTCTTGGCCTTGCCATCGGCCGCCGGATGCAGGTCGTCGGCCTCGTCCAGCGTGTCCGTCAGGCGCTGCACGTCCGCCATCGTGGCGAAATACTCGTTCATCACCGCCGTGGCCCGACCATCGACGGGAACATGCGCGGCAACGGCCATCAAAGCGGTGCGCGTATAGCCCTGATAGATCAGCTCGCCGGTGAGCAGCCGCTCGGCGTCGGTATAGCCAGCGGCGCAGACCTTGCCGCCGCTCACCGGGATGATGTCCGTCGTCGTTGAGCCCATGTCGACGAACAGCGCCTCGTCGAGGGATGCCGCAGCAAGCGCGGCGCTCGCATGCCAGTTGGCCGAACCGATGCTGCGCACGTGCCGGGTGGCGGCATCCGGCGCGACGAAGCCGTCGGGTCCCGCATAGATCGCAAGCTCCTCGCCGAGGCGACCGGCAAGGATCCCCGTCAGCCGCTCGACGCCCTCGGCGCGGTCGGCGAAGATGTCGGAGAGTTCGCCTGTCATGGTCACCGCGTGACGTGCGATCGGACCGGAAGCGGTTGCCTCCGACAGGATCGTTTCGAGCGCCCTGTCGAGATGCTCGAGGCCGGTCCAGATCGGCGTCGGGAGCTGCCAGACCCGCAGGATGCGCTTGCCTTCCGCGAGCGCTGCCTTCAGATGCGCGCCGCCGACATCAAACCCAAGCGTTCTCGCCATGCCGTCAGATCCTGTTGATGCGTTCCCTGCGCCGACCGACGGCGCGACGCTGGAGATCATACCTGTTCTCGACCTCAAGGGCGGAGTGGTCGTACGCGGGAAGATGGGCCACCGCGAGCACTATCGCCCGATCGTCACGCCGCTGGCGGCAAGCGCCGCCCCGGCGGAGGTCGCGCGCGGGCTCAAGCGACTGGCTCCGTTCGGCGCCTTTTATCTCGCCGATCTGGACGCCATTGCCGGCGGCGCGCCCGATCAAGCGGCCATCGACGCCGTCGCAGCCTGCCTGCCGGGCTGTCGGCTCTGGATCGATGCCGGCCTCCGCGACGAGGCGGACGTGCTGAACGTGCTGTCGTTCGAGCGCACGGTCGCTGTCATCGGCAGTGAGACGCTGGGCTCGGCCGATACGCTGCAACGCCTTCGCGGTGAGCCGCGGGTCGTGCTGTCGCTGGATTTCCGCGGTGCCGCGTTCCTCGGAGCACCGGAGGTTCTGGAAAATGCCGATCTGTGGCCGCAGGCGGTGATCGTCATGACGCTCGCTAAAGTCGGCAGCGGTGCCGGGCCGGAGCTGGAGACGCTGGCGGCGATCCAAAAACGGGCTGGCGGCCGGCGTGTCTATGCCGCCGGCGGCGTGCGTGGGCCGCAAGACCTGAAGGCGCTGGCTGATCTCGGAATTGCCGGCGTGCTGGTCGCCTCGGCCCTGCACGACGGGCGGCTGGATGGTGCGGCGCTGCAGCGATTCATGCCGGCAAAGCCGGGCGTCGGCTCGGCCTGAGGCCGGCGCGCGGCGGCCCGTCTCAGGGACGGCCGCCGATCGGCCGGGATGCGCGGAACGCTCCCGGCCCATGCGGCGCAGGCCGCGCTGTCGGACTGTCATGCGGTGAGCGGCGGGAGCGATCCCGCCGCCGGAATGGAAAAGGGGCCGGAGCCCCTTTTCGCGACGCATCTCTACTGGAACCCGAACTTGGCGGCCAATCGCCGGAGAAGGCCGGCTTTCATCGCCGGCTGTTCTTCCCCGGGATGGTTTCGTGTCTAGGCGCCGGCGAACGGGTGGGCTGCGGAGCCCTTCCTGCTGACGACCTCGGCCGCCGTCGGCGTGCCCTTCACGGCGCGCTCGATCGACTCCATCGTCGCCTGATAGTTGTAGTCGCGGATCTTGGCGTCGTCCGCGGCTTCCCAGTGGATGAAGACGCCGACGCAGATGAACACGTCGTCGGCTTCCGAAGCCGGGATGATGCCCTTCTCGACGCTGTCGGCGACGGCGCGCGCGACGGCGGTCTGGGCCGGGCCGAACATCTGGACGGCCTGCTTGGCGCCCTTGATGGTGACCTTGTTGAACATAACCGTGTTCGGCTTGCACGGTAGGTTCGGCGCGACCACCGCGAGAAGGGTGGTGAAGCCGTCCTTGTTGTTCGTCAGCGAGTTGCAGAACGCTGCTTCGACCGCGCTGCCGCGGGGTCCGATGATGAGATCGATGTGGGCGACTTCGTTGCCCTCGCCAACCAGCGATTCACCGACCATGACCTTATTGATTACCGCCATATGGCCTTCCTCCTTCAATCGCGTTTCGTTACCCCGACATCCTCCCGGCCGGGGTGGCCGAGACGGTCCGAGATGGTCCGATACCGAAAGTCGCGCGACGAGCCCCTCCTTGTGGAGGCGCGCACACGTCCCCCAGCAGCCCGGCTGAGCAGCCAAGCTTTTTCGGCTATCCTTGTTGGCAGCATCCTGGAGAGGATCGGTTGGCCAGATAGCTGCGGAGGGTGATGGCCCTCCGTTGCGCGCCAGTCAACCATCAGCGCCCCGGTTGTGCAAGGCTCTCCAGCAGCTTCGCGATGAAGAGCGTGGCGACGGTGAGATCGGCCGAGGTGCCGGGATTGAGGCGCTCGGCCTTCAACTCGGCGTCCAGACTCGCAAGCAAAGCCAGAGCGTGCTGCGAATGGTCATGCGCTTTCAGGTGTTTACCCATAGTCTGCATGCGTCGCTGCACGTCCGCAGCGACCTCAGCACCGTACTTGCGGGCGATGTGGCTGTCCGGAAAGGCGCCGGCGAAGGCGAGGAAGCAGCGGATCGTTGCCCAGCTGTCCGTCGCCGGCCGCCCCTCCTCGTTCAGGAGACAGGGCAGGCCGACGCGCCAGATTTCCGCATAGCCACCGGCATATTGCCGCGCGACGAGGTCGCGTGATTCGGCGACTTGCATGGCCTTGACCAGGCCGATCGCGGGCGGTGCATGCACGTCGTGCTCCGGCGCGGTGCCGAGCCCGCCGGGCGAGGCCAGCGCAATCGCCGCAAACACATCGGCGGCATCCTGCTCGCCGAGAGCGCCCAGAACGGCACGGACGGCGGCGCGAAGCGCATCGGCGTCTGCACCAGGGTCGCCGGACGGTGCCACCTGCTCGGCTGCCGCGGCAAGCGGCGCGCAGAGGAGGAGGATGCCGAGATTGGTGTTGAGGCCGGTCGCGGCCCAACTTGCACGCACGGCGCCGAGAATGCGCGTGCCGATGCGTGTGCTCTTCGCGGCGATGAACGGGGCTGCTGCTGCTGCTGCTGCTTCGAAATGGGCCGCATCCATGCCATGGCCCGATGCGTGGCGGTGGACATTGCCGGGCTTGAGCGCCTCGAGTTCGGCGAGGCAGGCCGCCTCGAAGGCTTCGGCCACCAGAACCTGCGACAGGCTCATCCGGCGCACGCCAGCCTGTCCGCGGCGGATGGAGGGCGCCGCTCGTGCAATCGAGCGAGCAGATCGCGGGCGCGAACCGCCGCGACGTCGACGCCGCTTGCCCGCTTCAGCCCCGACCAGGCCGGCATGGAGTTGACCTCGATCACCTGCGGGTGTCCCTCGGCGTCGTGCAGGAGGTCGACGCCGCAGAAATCGGCGCCGACCGCAGCGGCGGCGGCAATGGCGAGCTCGTCCAGCGTCGCATCCGGCGCCATGGCAAAGCCTTCGGCGCCCTGCTTGATGTTGGTGATCCAGCCGCCGGCGCGACGGACCATGCGCGCTGCGACGCGCCCCTCCGAGACGAGGATTCGATAGTCGCTCCAGCGGCCGTCCTCGCCTTGGCGGCCGGCAAAACGCTGGAGATAGTAGACGCCGCCGATGTCGTCCGGAGCCGGCAGCTCGTCGCTGCTGCGGATCAGCTTCAACCCCTTGCCCTGCGCTCCGAAGAGCGGCTTCAACACGAGCGGTCCCGGCTCGGCAGAGAGGATTGCCGCGGCTTCCGCCGCCGTTTCCACCGCCCAGCTGCGCGGGCTCGGCAGGCCGGCACGGGCCAGGAGGAAGCTCGTCATCGACTTGTCGACGCAGCGCTCGATCGCCCGCGCGTCGTTCGACACGAAGATCCCGAGCGCCTGCAGCGCATGCAGGATGCCGAGGCGGCGCGTCACCTGCTCGAAGCTGCCGGCATCGAGCGTCCTCACACAGACTGCGTCCGGCAGCGTCGCGCCGAAATGCGGCAGGATCAGACCGCTTGGCGCCTGCGTATCGAAGGCGATCTCGGCCAGCTCGACCGGAAAGACCTCGGCGCCGGCGGCGCGGAATGCCTTCAGCATTTCCCGCGCATGGCGGTCCATGTCGGCGGTGACAAGGGCGATGCGCGGCGCGGGCAGAGATGCGCGGCGCAGCGCCACAGTCTCAGCCGAAGCAGGCATCGATCAGCGTCGGCTCGACCGCGCCGCCGCGGAAGGTCTCGCCGCTATCGACGGCGACGACCGACACTTCGGCCGGCGAGAACAGCATCGGGTCGATCTTGTAGAAGTCGCCCTTGTAGGCGCGGAAGATGTCGCCGAAGGGCTGGCCGAAATCGGCGGCGTTGCTGCTCGGCAGCATGCGGGCGAGCTCGCGGGCGTCGTCGGCCGGGCCGGAGACGTGGAGTTGCACGCGCCCGCCATAGATCACCGCATCATTGGTGCGGCCCATGGCGGTGACGAAGTCCGGATGCGGCGGCGGCAAGGGCGCGGTGCCGGCGCCTTCCAGGATGCGGCTCATGTCGAATTTCAGCGCATGCGCCTTGTGCAGCGCCACCTCGACGATGCGGGCGACGATCTGCACCGTGCCGGCGAGACTCTGGGTCGGCGCGTAGAGGATGGTGAGGGCCTCCGGCGCGACGTCACAGTCGCGGGCGATGCGGCGCACCAGCTCTTCCGGCGGCGCGGCGCCTGTCTCCAGAACCAGGACGGCTGCGTCGCTGACATCGGCATAGGCGATGTCGCGGAAGATCTCCTCCTTGCCGGCGAGCGCGCGGGCCGGGCCGGAGCCCATCGAGAAGTAGGCGCCCTTGCCCTCGCCACTGGTCAGCTGCCAGCCGGCATACTGGCTCCCGAGGCAGGCGATCACCGGCTGCGAGGTCGTGACGGTGAGGCTCCAAGGCCAGCGCGCCAGCGTTTCGGAGGCGCCCAGGGTGACGCGGCCGAGTCCGCCGAGGCAGATCTCCCCGAGCAGCCGGCCGGCCTCCAGGCTGCCGCGCACGCCGGCGCCGGCATCGATCACCGTCTCGCCGGCGGCGCCTTTGGAACAGGCGACCCGCAGCTCGGCCTGGCAGGCGATCAGCCGCTCCACGAGGTGCTTAACGCCGCGGTTGACCGATGGCTTCTGGGAGGGTTTCTGCGGATCACTCATCGCGGATCGTCCCCATCTGAGAGTGGATTTCATCTGTGCGGGCCGCGAGCAGCGCCATCGCCGCCTCGGGCGAACTTGCTGTGGCACTGAGGGTGCAGACCGGCTCGCCGAGGCGGATGAGGGTACCCGGCACCGGCCGGTCCGCCACCCAGTCCGGCCATCCGGCGGCGCCGATCCTTGCCACGTCCTCTTCGAGATAGACATAGCCGCAGGCGCGCACCTGCCCATCGAGCCCACCTATGCCGGACGAAGGCAGCAGGCCGTCGCAGGCGGAGAGATGCATGGCAAAGAGCGGCGGCTCGCCGTGGTCGAAGACGTCGAGCGATGCGCCAGGGCGCGGATTGATCTCGAGGAGGATCGGTTCGGCGCCGTCCTCCAGCAGGAAGTCGGCGCTGCCGAGCCCGACAAGTCCCGCCTCCCGCGCCATGACGCCGACAGCTCGTGCCATGGCTGCGGCTGTCTCCGGCGGCAGCGTCACCGGTCCGCAGGCGCCGCCGAAGCGGAAGGGCTGGTCCGGCGTCGGCGCCGCCCATTGGCGCGAAAAGCCGAGCAGGCGTGCCTCGCCCTTGGCCGCAACGAACAGCGCGGACACGGAGGCGCCCGGCATGCGGCGCTGATAGTAGCGGTCCGGCGCCGGATCGCGGCTGCCGGGCATGCCGATGTGGAGGCCGCCGGCCGCGCCGGCGCGCTTGCTGAGCCACTCCTCGCCACCGTTTTCCTTCACCGGGGGCGTCCGTCGGATCTCCGGGTGGCGGATGCCGTTGGCGGCGCAAATGGCGGCGAAGCGCTCCGGATCCTTGAGGCTGCGGTGTGCCGCGGCATCGTTGCCGAGAAGGCGCCATCGCGCTGCGACAGCCTCGATGAGCTCGGGGCGATCCTCGAAGCCGGGCCCGAGCACGAGCCCGACGGGATCGCTGATCGCGGCAAGCTCCTCCAGCGCGCGCATGAGCGAGCCGCCGTCGATGCCGTCGACGAAGTCCCCCGCGACCGTGCGGAAGCCCGCCGCGAGATCACGAAGGTCGTTGTCGGCAAAGATGTCGGCGACGAACGGGCGATAACCGGCGCGCCGTGCGGAGGCGGCGAGCGGTCGGCCGGAGAAGGTCGCGATCAGGATGTCGGGCATGGCGTCAGGACGAGGCAGGCACCAGCGTGCGCGCCAGCTCGAAGGCGTCGCGGAAGTCGAGCACCTGCGGCTTGTCAGCTTCGATCATGCGGCGGAACAGGCCTGACTCGGTCTGATACTTGACGTTGCCGATGGCGAGCGCGCCGACGCCGAGCGCCTGCGTCGCGCCGATCAGCTTGCCATTGTCGAAGACGTCGATCCCCTCGATGCCGGAGGGCGGCACGGCATTGACGTCAGCGGCTGCCAACAGCTTCGGCGCCTCGGCCAGCTGGCTGGCGTCCAGAACGCGAACGCCGGCCTTGGCGGCGGCGAAGACAACCTCGGCCTCATGCACGGCGGCGGTGTTCTTGTCGCGCGTCGAGCCGTCGGCGATGTCGACCATGACGCCGAAGCGCTCGTTGATCTGCCGGGCGCGCTCCTCGACACGGGCAAGGCCGCTATAGCCGACCATCGTCACCTTGGCGCCTTCCAGCGCCGCGATCACCGCCGCGCAGTAGCCGACCACGCCGGTGGCGCCGAAGACCGCGATCTGCAGGCCGTCGAGCGAGCGCCCCTTCTTGTCCTTCAGCACCTTTTCCACGCAGGCGACCATCGCCGCGGCGGTGGTGAAGGAGCCGGCCGGGTCGGCGAAGATGTTGGCGCCGAAGGGCGGCACGAGGGCGGCCTTGGCCTTGTCGATCATCTCGAGCGCGAGCACGGCGTCGTCGCCGCCGATGAAGATGCCGGTCGAGACGCCCCATTTCGGCGGCCGCGAGAAGATCGCATCCTGCACGAGGTCACCGACCTCGGAAAGCTCGACCTCCTCATAGGGGACGACGGCGTCGTAGCCGGCATCGAGCCCCATGTTCACGTCGAAGGGGCTGACATGCTTCAGCGGCGTCAGCATGTGGAGGATGTTCTTCTGGCTCATCGTGTTTCCCCGTTGTTATCCCTTGCCGAGCGCCGTGCAGGTCGCTCCGGCCTGTGCCTTGATGTCAGTGAGCGTCGGCGAGGCGGGTCAGCCGCTCGACCACTGCGCCGCTGTTGCGTCCCGCCACGATCCGGATCTCCAGCGCCGGGTCGCCGATCGCCTCGCTGACGCCGGCCACCATCGCCTCGGCGGCCTCGACGCTCTCCGCGAAGGCAAAGCCGGTCGGGCCCCACGAGCTCTGGCCGATGCCAGTGGCGCCACGTTCGGCGAGGTGGCGCATCGCCTGGGCGACCGCCGGACTGGTGAAGACGCCGCCCTGTGCGGGCGCGAAATGGCCGCCCACCATCGACTGGATCGTGGTGATGGCGCCGCCGAAGGCCGCAAGATCGCGCTCGGCGATGCCCGGCAAGGCCTGCATCAGCACGAGGCGGCAGATCTCGGCGCTCGCCTCCTGCGGAAACGGCGGCAGCGCCGCGAAGGCGGCGAGCTCCGCCTCGCCATGCAGGCCGGCCGTGCCGTGGTGCAGCACGAGAATGACGCGCCACTCCGGCGGAAAGGCAAGACGCGCGACGACCGGTGGCGGGCGATCCCGCGAATCCAGCGAGCTGTCGGCCTTGCCGCCGTCGACGACGAGTCCGCCGGTGGAAAAGAAGCCGGAGCCGACGCCGGAGCGTGCGCCGCGGCCGAGCCGGGCTGCATCACCATCAGGGTCGGCTGGCAGGCCATGAAGGGTGCGCAGCGCCGTAGCCACGGCCAGCGCCAGCTGCGTGCCGGAGCCGAGACCGGCATGGGCGGGAATGGTTGCCTCGATCGCCATGCGGTGCCGCGACCCGAGGTCGAGCGCCGCTTCCATCAGCTGCAGATAGGCACGGGCGCGGGGGCTTTCGGGTCCCTCGACCGAGCCTTCGGTGGCGCGCGAGAGCACCAGCCGCGTCGCCGGGGCCTCCAGCGCAAGGCCGATGCCGCCGAAACGGCGGCCGGAGCGGCCGCCCGGATCGAGAAAACCGAGATGAAGGCGGGCGGGCGCGGAGACGCTGACGTCGTCCAGAGTCGATCTTCCTGATTGTCGGGCGCCCGAACCCTCTTATTTCGGATCGGCGGGGGCGGGCAAGGGAGAAGATGATGGCTGCGAAGACCTATAGCGATGTGGAGATCGAGGCGCGGCTGGCGGCGGAACTGCCGCGATGGCGCTTCGAAGGCGGCTGGATCCGCCGTACCTACAAGACGCATGGATGGAAAGGCACGCTGATGGTGATCAACACGGTTGGCCACCTCGCCGAGGCCGCCTTCCACCATCCGGACATCACCGCGTCCTATGCCTGGGTCGAAGTGCGGCTGACGACTCACTCGGCCAAGGGCATCACCGACAGCGACTTCGCCCTTGCCGCCAAGATCGAGGAGGTGGTCGGCTGGCAGCCGGGTCTGGAAGGCGGTCCGCTGCCGGGGACACCGGACGATCCCCGCTTCGCCTACATCAAATACGATCGCTGAAGGGCTTCCATAGCCTTGTAACACGATGCATTTGCGCTCGTCGCAGCGTCGGTTAGACTGACACCGGGCATCAGAAAGAAGCGATTCTTGAGCACAGCGTGGATCGAGGGGAGGTCCGCCTCCTTCGAGGAGGCCGTCGCCGCAGCGTCCGATGCCATCCGTTCCAGCCGTCTGCCGGTCGTCACCGGCCTTGCGAGCGATGTCGCCGGCATCAAGGCGGCAATCCGTCTGGCGCAAGGGGCGGGGGCCGTGCTCGACCATGGCGCGTCGCAGGCCCTTCAGGCGCATATGTCGGCCTTGACCGAGCACGGGATGATCCTCGGGGCTCCAGCGGAGGTGCGCCGCCGTGCCGATCGGGTGCTGGTGATCGGCCGCGGCGCGTTTGACGGCGCGCCGGAGCTGCCGTCCTTCCTGTTCTCGCATCAGCCGGATCTCGGCCGCGCTGCCCGCGACGAGGCAGCCGGGCGGCGCGTTCTCTGGCTCGGCGCGCCCGACGTGCTGCCGGCCTTCCCGAACGAGGTTTCGGTGGAGGCCGTCCGCTGCCCGGATGAGGCGCTGCCGGCGATTGCCGCCGCCATCCGTGCGGCGCTCGGCGATCGCCGTTTCGGCGAGACTGCGATCGGCACCGCCAAGGTGCGGGAGATCGCGGAGTGGCTCGGCGGGGCAGAGTTCGGCTGCGCCATCTGGTCCTGCGAGGAGCTGGACGCGCTCGACGTCGAGACGCTGGCGGGGCTGGTCGTGGACCTCAACCGGACGACGCGCTTCACCAGCCTGTCGCGCACGGGGCCCGGCCAGGCCTATGGCGCGGCGCAGATCGCCGCGGCCGCGACGGGCCTGCCGCTGCGCACCGGCTTCGGCCGGGGCTTTGCCGAGCATGATCCGCTGGTCAACGACGCCCGTCGCCTCGTCCAGGCGGGCGAGACCGATCTCGTCGTCTATCTCTCGGCGCTCGCCGATTTCGAGACGGAAATACCGGACTGGACGGGCGAGGTGCCGGTGATTGCGCTCGTGCCGGACCCGTCAGCATGCAGCCCGACACCGCGCGTCGCCTTCGCCGTGGCGACCGCCGGACGCGATCATGACGGCGTGCTCTTTGAGGAGCGGATGGCGAGCTTTGCGCCTTTCACTGCGGAGGCCGGCGCCCGCACTGGCATGGAGCTGCCCTCGGCGGCGCGCGTGCTGACGGCGATCGCCGAGGCTCTCGGTGCTCCCGCAGCGGCGGAGGAGGCGGCCTGATGCTGACGGTCTTGCGCGGCGGCCATGTCGTCGATCCCGCCAATGGCGTCGACGGGATTCAGGATGTCTTTGTCGAGGACGGCGTCATCGTCGCGGCGCCCGCCGACGGCCGCCCGGCGGACGAGACGGTGGACTGCACAGGCCTTGTCGTCATGGCGGGTGCGATCGACATCCACTCCCACATCGCCGGCGGCAACGTGAACACGGCCCGCCTGCTCTTGCCTGAGTTCCACAAAGCCTTCCAGGCCCGGCCGAAGAAGACGCCTCTCGACCAGGTCGGCTGGACGACGGAGGAGACAGGCCTGCGCTACGCGGCGATGGGCTTCACCACCGTGGTGGAGCCGGCAACCAATCCGGCTTCGGCGCTGCATGCGCATCTAGAACTCGCGGATATTCCGATCATCGACAAGGCAACGCTCGTCGTGCTCGGCAATGACGACTTCCTCCTGTCGATGATCCGCGACGGCGAGTCGCCGCAGATGGTCCAGGACTATGTCGCCTGGACGCTGGGCGCCTCCCGTTCGCTCGGCATCAAGTGCATCAATGGCGGTGGCTCGGCGGCATTCAAGGAAAATGTCCGCTCCTTCTCCTTCGACGACGTCGTGCCGTCCTATGGTGTGACCTCGCGCGCGATCGTGAAGACGCTGCAGGGCGCGGTGACGGCGCTTGGCGTGCCGCATCCCCTGCATGTCCACTGCAACGACCTCGGCCTGCCCGGCAAATGCGCGGACGCGGCGACCGCAACGATCCAGGCTGCCGAAGGCGTGCCGCTGCATCTCGCCCATCTGCAGTTCTACGGCTACGGGCGGGAAGGGGAGCGCGCCTTCTCCTCGCAAGGGGCGCAGCTCGCCGAACTCGTCAACCGCACGCCGGAGGTCACCGTCGATATCGGCCAGGTGATGTTCGGGCAGACGGTGACGATCTCCTCCGACGAGCTCAACCAGTTCACCATCCGCCCGGCCGGCAGCCCGAAGAAGTCGGTGATCATCGACGGCGAGGCGAATGGCGGCGGCGTCGTGCCGATGAACTTCAAGCGCTCCAGCTACTATCATGCGCTGCAATGGGCGGTGGGGCTGGAGCTGTTCCTCCTGATCGAGGACCCGGCGCGGGTCTTCTTCACCACCGACCATCCGAACGGCGCGCCCTTCACCGCCTATCCCGACATCTTCGCGCTGCTGATGAGCCGCGACGTGCGGCAGGCCTGGATCGAGACGCTGCCGAAGGCGGCGCTGGCGATGACGACGCTGGAGGCGATCGACCGCGAATATACGCTGAACGAGATTGCGGTGATGACGCGTGCGGCGCCGGCCCGCCTGCTCGGCACCGCCGACCGCGGCCATCTCGGCGCCGGGGGCATTGCCGACATCGCGGTCTACCGGCCGGATGACGACAAGGCCGAGATGTTCGCGCGCGCCGCTTACGTCTTCAAGGACGGGGACCTCGTGGTGAAGGACGGCCATGTGGTGAAGCGCCGCTACGGCCGGGCGCTGACGGTGCAGCCCGATGCCGATCCCGCCATGGGGCGGCGCCTCGATCGCTGGTTCGACGATCGCTATGGCCTGCCCGCCCGCTGGTTCGAGGTGCCGGACGGGGCGCTCGGCCGTGATGATCCGTTCAAGGTGATGCCATGCCGGAGCTGACCCGAAACGGCATCGTCATCGACGACACGTTTGCCGAAGCGTTCCCAATGCGTGGCACGGCGATCGTCGTGACGGCGGTCAACGAGCACTGGGCGATGGAAGCGGCGCGCTCCTTCACCGGGTTCGCGACCTCGGTGATCGCCTGCGGCTGCGAGGCCGCCATCGCACGGGTGCTGTCGCCGAACGAGACGCCTGACGGCCGGCCCGGCGTGCGCATCCTGATCTTCGCGATGAGCACGGACGGACTCGCCAAGCAGCTCGCGACGCGGCTCGGCCAGTGCATCCTGACCAGCCCGTCCTCGGCCTGCTACGCCGATCTCGACAGCGACACGAAGATCGATCTCGGTTCGGCGATCCGCTACTTCGCCGATGGCTGGCAGATCTCCAAGAAGTTCGGCGGCAAGCACTACTGGCGCATGCCGGTGATGGAGGGCGAATTCCTCTGCGAGGCGCGCACGGGCGTCACCAAGGAGGCGGTCGGCGGCGGCAATCTCCTGTTCCTGGCGGGCAGCGCCAGCCAGGCCATGGCGGCAGCGGAAGCGGCGGTGCGGGCGATCCGCAAGGTGCCGGACGTGATCCTGCCCTTTCCCGGCGGCGTCGTGCGCTCCGGCTCCAAGGTCGGAGGCAAGTACAAGGGTATGATGGCCTCCACCAACGACGCCTTCTGCCCGACGCTGAAGGGCGTCACCAACTCCGCGCTTGGCCCCGATATCGGCTCGGTGCTGGAGATCGTCATCGATGGGCTGACCTATGCCGCGGTCGCCG
The DNA here is from genome assembly GCF_002893625.1 of Mangrovicella endophytica. Lineage (GTDB taxonomy): Bacteria > Pseudomonadota > Alphaproteobacteria > Rhizobiales > Rhizobiaceae > Mangrovicella > Mangrovicella endophytica. The sequence continues at coordinate 111,177 of NZ_PKMZ01000005.1, forward strand.
ACGCCATGCGCGTCGGCCTGAAGGCGGTCGTTGATCTCGGGCCCCAGGAAGGGGCCCTGCGGGTGACCGCCGGCAACTATGGCGGCAAGCTCGGGCCCCATCATTTCCACTTGAAGGACCTCGCGCCATGAGCGGCCTGACCTTCACCCTGAAGGCCGAGCCAAACCAGCGGCTCGACCTTTCGAGCCTGGTGCCGGGGCGGCTCGACGGCCTGTCGGAGATGGCCATTGCAGTGCTGCCGATCGGCACCACGAAGGAGCTACTCGTCGTCGGCGATCTCTTCGACATCGCGCTAGGTGACACCGCCTCGATCCGGCTCGAGGGCGGATCCGAGCGCTTCGACCGGGTGGGTGAGGGGCTTTCCGCAGGCGCCGTCCATGTCGAAGGCGACGTCGGCTTTCGGGCCGGTCGCGCCATGACCGGCGGCACGTTGACGATCGCAGGCTCGGCCGGCCCGCATGCGGGCTCCGGCATGAGCGGCGGGACGATCACCATTGCCGGCGATGCCGGGGAACGCCTCGGGGGTCCGCTTGCCGGCGAGATGGCCGGCATGAGCGGCGGGCTCATCCGCGTCCTCGGCAGCGCTGGTCCGCGCGCCGGCGACAAGCTGCGGCGCGGCACCATCCTCGTCGCGGGCGATGCCGGCGAGCATGCCGGCAGCCGGATGATCGCCGGCACGCTCGTCGTCGGCGGTCGCGCCGGACCTGGCGCCGGCCGGCTGATGAAGCGCGGCACGCTGGTTCTCGCGGGAGGCGCGGATGGCCTTTCGCCGACCTTCCTCGACAACGGTCCGGCCGACCTTCTGATCCTCGGGCTGATGGCCAAGGCGTTTTCGGGTTCGGCCATCGGCATGCCGCTCATCACCGGCGCGCCGATGCGCCGCTACGGTGGCGATACGGCCGTGCTCGGCAAGGGCGAGGTCTTCGTCCCGCTCGCGTGAGCATGGATTTCGCTCCGCCTCGGAGCGCTTTCAGACACTCGTCGGGCTGGAAAAACATCCACCCGGCTAGCGGCTGCGCATCCAAATCCCCGCTCCGGCCGTAATTCGTTCAGTGCGCGGCATCGGGCCCTGCACGTCACGAGGATGGATGCCGGACCCATGATGATCGACCTGATCCTGACAGTCTGCATGCTGTCGCAGCCGGAGACCTGTAAGGAGCAGCGGCTGACTTTCGAAAGCCGCGGCTCGCTGAACCAATGCATGATGCTGGCCATGCCCTATGTCGCGAACTGGGCGGGCGAGCACCCCCTCTGGCACGTCAAGGAATGGCACTGCGACTGGCCGGAGAAGCGCAAGGACGCGATCTGAGCTCCTCGGCTTCACGCCTGCACGCCTGCACGCCTGCAAGGCGAACCACTCGGCGCCGTCGGACGTTTGAAGGGGCGGTTGCGAAGACGCAAATTGCAGCACACGCCGAAGCTGCGCTGCATATTTATTGTGCAGTCTCAGTCCTGCCGCTTCAATCACCTGCTGCGTCAGTCGAGCGCCGCGTCGCCCTGCAGTATCCGAGCGCCTGTCCGGCCAACCCTCTCATGAGCTCAGTCGCAGTTGGCGCCGGCCGGAGCCAAACTGGCACGAGGCTTGCGAAGCCTTCAGCGAAGCCCGCCGGTCATCGAAGCGGGCAGGTTCAGCTGGAGAGAGCACATGAGGTCAGGCTTCCACGGGTTCTGCAGCGCTGCGGCGCTGGTTGCCGCCCTGTCCACCGGGGGCGCCGCCCTCGCGCAGGACGCCTCGGGCGATACGATCAAGGTCGGCATCCTCCACTCCCTGTCGGGCACGATGGCGATCTCGGAGACGACCCTGAAGGACGCCATGCTCATGCTCATCGACGAGCAGAACAAGAAGGGCGGTCTCCTCGGCAAGAAGCTCGAGCCGGTCGTGGTCGATCCGGCTTCCGACTGGCCGCTCTTTGCGGAGAAGGCGCGCGAGCTGATCAGCCAGCAGAAGGTCGCAGCGACCTTCGGTTGCTGGACCTCGGTGTCGCGCAAGTCCGTGCTGCCGGTGTTCAAGGAGCTGAACTCGATCCTCTTCTACCCCGTGCAGTACGAGGGCGAGGAATCAGAGCGCAACGTCTTCTACACGGGCGCCGCGCCGAACCAGCAGGCGATCCCGGCCGTCGACTACCTGATGAACGAGGGCGTCGAGCGCTGGGTGCTCGAGGGTACCGACTACGTCTACCCGCGCACCACCAACAAGATCCTCGAGGCCTATCTCAAGGCCAAGGGCGTCGCTGCGGAGGACATCAAGGTCAACTACACGCCGTTCGGCTTCTCCGACTGGCAGACCGAGGTCTCCGCGATTAAGGAATTCGGCGCCGGCGGCAAGAAGACCGCGGTCGTCTCGACCGTCAACGGCGATGCCAATGTGCCCTTCTACAAGGAACTCGCCAACCAGGGCATTTCGGCCGAAGACACGCCGGTCGTCGCCTTCTCCGTTGGCGAGGAGGAACTGGCCGGCATCGACACCAAGCCGTTGGTCGGGCACCTCGCGGCCTGGAACTACTTCCAGTCGGTCGACAACCCGGCCAATGCCGAGTTCATCGCCAAGTGGAAGGCCTTCACCAAGAACGACAAGCGCGTCACCAACGATCCGATGGAAGCCCACTATATCGGCTTCAACATGTGGGTGAAGGCGGTCGAGGCGGCCGGCACGACCGATCCTGACAAGGTAATCGACGCAATGGTCGGCGTGTCCGTGCCGAACCTCACCGGCGGCTACTCCTCGATGGGCGCGAACCACCACATCACCAAGCCGGTGCTGATCGGCGAGATCCAGGACGACGGCCAGTTCGAGGTCGTTTACGAGACTCCCGGCCTCGTTCTTGGCGACGAGTGGTCGGACTACCTCCCGGAGTCGAAGCCGCTGATCGCTGATTGGCGGGCGCCGATGTCCTGCGGCAATTTCAACACCGAAACCGGCAAGTGCGGAGGCGCCGGCGCCTCCAACTAACGCTTCATGGCGCGACGTCCTCCCAAGACGCGCCCGCGGGGCGGTGCTTCGGTGCCGCCCCGCCCTCCCGGCGAAACCGATGCGGCGGCTCCATCGATGCTGACACTGCCCTGCCGGCTCCTGACGCTGGCGTTCCTGGCCCTCCTTGCCTGTTTGGGCAGCGGCGCTGCTGCCTTCGCGCAGGCCGGCGACCCCGCGCAGATCGTCCAGAAGTTCGGCGGCAAGACGAGCTTCGAGGCGACGGAAGCCACGGTGAAGGAGCTCGCCGCGACCGGCGATCCGGCCGTCGCGAGGGCGCTGAATGCGCTCGCCGAGGGCCAGCTCTACTATCGCAAATCCGACAACCGCGTCTTCATCGCCTCCGGAGGCGGCGATCCGCTGACCCTCCTCGATCCACTGAGCGGGGACCCCGCGGGTGAGGAGCCGAGCGGCAATCTCGCCAAGGTCAAGATCAAGAACTCCATTCGCCGCACGGTCAGCGATGCCCTGGGCTCCCTGACGCTGGCCTCGCCCGATCCGGCCAAGCGCCTTGCCGCCGCCAATACCTTGTTCGCCGGGGCGACGCCTGAGCAGATCGAGACGCTCGACGCGGCCATCGCAGGCGAGCAACTGCCCGACATCCGCGCCCGGCTGGAGCAGGCGCGCGCCGCGGCGGTGCTGAAGTCCGATCGCCCCGAAGCCGAGAAGCTTGCTGCCATCGAGCTGCTCGGGTCGCGCGGCGACCGCGAGGCGCTGGTCGTGCTGACGGCCGCCTCCGCCGGCAGTGCCGAGGCGGCGGTGAAAGCGGCTGCCGCCAAGGCTGCCGGCGCTATCGAAGAGACCATCGCCTTCTGGGCCTATGCGCAGAACGTCTGGTACGGCCTGTCGCTCGGCTCGGTGCTGCTGCTCGCCGCCATCGGCCTTGCCATCACCTTCGGCGTCATGGGCGTCATCAACATGGCGCATGGCGAGATGGTGATGCTCGGCGCCTACACGACCTTCGCGGTGCAGGAGACGATCCGCGCCGAGGCGCCCAGCCTCTTCGCCTGGTCGCTGGCCATCGCGCTGCCGCTGGCCTTCCTTGTCTCGGCCTTTGTCGGGCTCGTCATCGAGCGCGGTATCATCCGCTTCCTCTACGGCCGCCCGCTGGAAACGCTGCTTGCCACCTTCGGCGTGTCGCTGATCCTGCAGCAGGGCGTGCGCACCATCTTCGGCCCCACCAACCGGCAGGTCGGCAACCCCGACTGGATGTCTGGCGCCTTCGAGGTGGGGCTGATGTCGGTGACCTGGAACCGCCTCTGGATCATCGTCTTCGCGCTGATCGTCTTTGCCGCGCTTCTCCTGGTGCTTGGGCGCACGTCGCTCGGCCTGCAGATGCGGGCGGTGACGCAGAACCGGCGCATGGCGTCGGCCATGGGCATCCGCACGCCGTGGATCGACGCGATGACCTTCGCGCTCGGCTCGGGTATCGCAGGCGTTGCCGGCGTCGCACTCAGCCAGATCGACAATGTCTCGCCCAATCTCGGGCAGGGCTACATCATCGATTCCTTCATGGTCGTGGTGTTCGGCGGGGTCGGCAATCTATGGGGCACGCTGGTCGGCGCAATGAGCCTCGGCATCCTCAACAAGTTTCTGGAGCCCTTTGCCGGTGCGGTGCTCGGCAAGATCGTGGTGCTGGTCCTGCTCATCCTGTTCATCCAGAAACGCCCCCGTGGCCTGTTCGCCCAAAAGGGGAGGTTCGTGGAAGCATGATGCTCGGCAGACTTCTTGGGCCCCGCGTCTGGCTGCTCGTCGCCGCGCTGCTCGCTGCGGCCATCCTGGTGCCGATGGCCAATCTGTGGCTGCCGGCGGACAGCCCGCTCCATGTGCCGAGCTATATGGTGCCGCTGTTTGGCAAATATCTCTGCTACGCTCTGCTGGCGCTGGCGCTCGATCTCGTCTGGGGCTTCGTCGGCATCCTGTCGCTCGGCCACGGCGCCTTCTTCGCGCTCGGCGGCTATGCGATGGGCATGTATCTGATGCGCCAGATCGGCTCGCGCGGCGTCTACGGCAATCCGGTGCTGCCGGACTTCATGGTCTTCCTCAACTGGGACCGGCTGCCGTGGTTCTGGCACGGCTTCGACCAGTTCTGGTTTGCCGCCCTGATGGTGGTGCTGGTGCCGGGCCTGCTCGCCTTCGTCTTTGGCTACTTCGCCTTCCGATCCCGCGTCACCGGCGTCTATCTCTCCATCATCACGCAGGCGATGACCTACGCGCTGCTGCTGGCCTTCTTCCGCAATGACATGGGCTTTGGCGGCAATAACGGCCTCACCGACTTCAAGGAGCTGCTCGGTTTTTCGATCGCCAGCCAGGGCACGCGGGCCGGGCTCTTCGCCGCCACCTGCATCGCGCTGGCGCTCGGCGTCCTCCTCGTCGGCGGCGTGACGCGCTCCAAGCTCGGCAAGCTGATGATCGCCGTGCGCGACGCGGAGAGCCGCACGCGATTCCTCGGCTGGCGGGCCGAGCATGTGAAGCTCTTCGCCTTCACCGTCTCCGCTGTCATGGCGGGCATTGCCGGCGCGCTCTACGTGCCGCAGGTCGGCATCATCAATCCCGGCGAGTTCGCGCCGGTGAACTCCATCGAGGTGGTCGTCTGGGCCGCGGTCGGCGGGCGCGGCACCATCCTCGGCCCGGTGCTCGGGGCGCTCCTCGTCAATGCGGGCAAGAGCTACTTCACCGTCGCCGCGCCCGAGTTCTGGCTGTTCGTGCTCGGCGGCCTCTTCGTGGTGGTGACGCTGTTTCTGCCGCGCGGCATCGTTGGGACGATCGACCACGGCTGGAACGCCCTGCGTGACCGGAGGCGCTCGCTCAGCGCCGAGGACGGCACCGGGGCGCCGCCGCAGCTGCCGCCGCAGAGCCCGGCCGCCGACCGCACGAGCATGCCGGACGGCGCGCTGCCGAGCCCGGCGGAGTGAGCGCGATGACGATGGAATCGGCTCAGACGATCGCCGGCCCGGTGCCGGCCTCCGCTGCCAGTGATGTGTCGCTTGCCCGCGCCGTCGTCTCGCCGCACCCTTACGCGACGCAGCGCGCTGCCGAACTGGCCGCCAAGGCTGCGACGGTGAGCCCGCGCCGCGACACGCTGCTCTACCTCAACGGCGTCACCAAGAGCTTCGACGGCTTCAAGGCGATCAACAACCTCTCGCTGGTCGTCGCCAAGGGCGAGATGCGCGCGATCATCGGCCCGAACGGCGCCGGCAAAACCACGATGATGGACATCATCACCGGCAAGACCCGGCCGGACACGGGCGAGGTCTACTACCGCGGCGACGTCGACCTGACCGCCCATGACGAGGCGTCGATCGCCGCGATGGGGATCGGGCGCAAGTTCCAGAAGCCGACCGTCTTCGAGAGCCAGACGGTGGAGGACAATCTGCGCCTGTCGCTCGCCGGCAGCCGGTCGATCTTCGCCGCCCTGTTCCATCGCAAGGATGAGAGCGAGCGCGACGCGATCGGCCGCATCCTTGCCACAACCCGCCTCACGGAAAAGCGCCGCACGCTCGCTGCCGACCTCAGCCACGGGCAGAAACAGTGGCTGGAGATCGGCATGCTGCTGGCGCAGGACCCCGAGCTGCTCCTCGTCGACGAGCCGGTCGCCGGCATGACCGACGCCGAAACGGCCGAGACGGCACGGCTCCTGCGCGAGATCGCCCAGACGCGCTCGGTCGTCGTCGTGGAACACGATATGCACTTCGTGCGTGAGCTCGGCGTCAAGGTCACCTGCCTGCACGAGGGCAGTGTGCTGTCCGAAGGCTCGCTCGACGCCGTCAGTGCCGATCCGCGCGTCATCGAGGTCTATCTCGGCCGATGATCGCGACCTCGTTTTGCCGCACCACCAGGAGGGAAGCCGGCCAATGCTGAGCGTCTCGAATGTCGATCTCTATTATGGTGCGGCACAGGCGCTGCGGGGCGTCTCGCTAACCGCCGCGAAGGGCGAGATCACCTGCGTCCTCGGGCGCAACGGCGTCGGCAAGACCAGCCTTCTGCGGGCGGTCGTCGGGCACCAGCCGATCCGCCGCGGCGAAATCGCACTCGATGGCGAAACGCTCGGTCGCGAGGCGCCTTACGCCCGTGCCCGCCGCGGCATCGGCTTCGTGCCGCAGGGCCGCGAGATCTTTCCCCTCCTGACGGTGAAGGAGAACCTGCAGACCGGCTTTGCGCCGCTGAAGGGCTCCGAGCGCAGCATACCCGACCATGTGTTCGAGCTCTTCCCGGTGCTGAAGGACATGCTCGGCCGGCGCGGCGGCGATCTCTCCGGCGGGCAGCAGCAGCAGCTCGCCATCGGCCGAGCGCTGGTGACGCGGCCGCAGCTCCTCGTCCTCGACGAGCCGACCGAGGGCATCCAGCCTTCGATCATCAAGGACATCGGCCGCGCCATCCGGTTTCTCAAGGAGCAGTCCGGCCTCGCAATCCTCCTCGTCGAACAGTATCTCGACTTCTGCCGCGAGCTCGCCGACAAGGTCTACATCATGGACCGCGGCGAGGTCGTGTTCGAGGGCGTGGCCGCCGATCTCGATCGGCCCGAGGTGCGGCGGCATCTGACGGTCTGAGACGTGCCGCGCCGGCTCGTCCTGCCATGCTGACCGGAGCGGATTTCCTCACCATGCATCCGAATGTCGTTCCGGCCGGTCCTTTCGCGAGTGGAGCCTCCAGCACCCGGGCTGAACCGTGGAGTGAGGCCGATGCGGCCGTGCCTCTGCAGCGCGCCCGCGGCGAGGCGAGGGCAGAGGTGCGGCCGGTTGGCGGCCGTACGCGGCTCGCCCGGCTGCACCAGGCCGGTTGCCTGAAGCTGCGCTTTCCCCGGCTGCCGCATGGCGGTGCCGAGGCGGTGCTGATCAACACCTCCGGCGGGCTCACCGGCGGCGACCGACTGGCGCAGCGTTTTCAGGTGGAGAGCGGCGCAGCGCTCACCGTGACGACACAGGCCTGCGAGCGCGTCTACCGCGCAAGCTCGGGAAGGGCGGAGGTCGCGACGAAGGCGAGGGTCGGGCCCGGCGCCGGCTTCGCCTGGCTGCCGCAGGAGACCATCCTCTTCGACGGCGGAGCCCTGCAGCGAAGCCTTGAGATCGATTGCGCGACAACGTCGCGGCTGCTTCTCGTCGAAAGCGTCATCCTCGGCCGGGAGGCGATGGGAGAGACGGTCCTGACCGGCAGCTTGCGCGATCGCTGGCGCATCCGCCGCGACGGCCGGCTCGTCTTTGCGGACGATCTGCGGTTGGAGGGTGCCGTCAGCGCTCTCGCCGGGCACGGCGCCAGTCTTTCCGGTAACCGCGCCTTCGCAACGATCCTGGTGCAAGCGCCCGAGGCCGAGGCGCGGCTGGACCCGCTGCGGGCGACTGTCGGTAACAGAGGCGGCGCGACGATGGTCGACGGTCTTCTGATAGCACGGCTCGTCGCGCCGGACGGATTCTCGCTGCGCAAGCGGCTGATCCCGGCGCTCACCGCTCTGGCGGTGGAGCCGCTGCCGCTTGTATGGTCGCTCTGACAGAGAGAATGAGGATTTCGACATGCAGCTGACGCCGCGGGAAAAGGACAAGCTTCTGATCGCCATGGCGGCCGAGGTGGCGCGCAAGCGCCTTGGCCGTGGCGTCAAGCTCAATCACCCCGAGGCGATCGCGCTGATCACCGACTTCGTGGTGGAAGGCGCGCGGGATGGGCGCAGCGTTGCCGACCTGATGGAGGCCGGCGCGCATGTGATCTCACGGGATCAGGTGATGGAGGGCATCGCCGAGATGATCCCCGACGTCCAGGTCGAGGCGACATTTCCTGACGGCACCAAGCTCGTGACGGTGCACGAGCCGATCCGGTAGGCGCCTGCCGGCGGTCTTGTCGCCCGGCGGAGGTGCTCTCATCACTTAAGTGATGAGAGCCTGCAGTTCAGGATGAGACGCTGGTTCGATCGGCGATGAGCTCTGTACGATCCCGGCGGTTCAGTCCTGCGGCTCCATGTCGAGACCGGCGATCCGCTCGTTCGACGTCGAGGCGCTGCCGGCGCTCTGCACCGGCGTGCCGATGAAGCGGTAGGTCTTGTCGACGATCGAGTAGTAGGCCGGGCTCTGGACGCCCGCGAGCGTCACCGTGCGCACGATGTTGGGTGCGGCGACGCCGGCCGGAATGGCGGTGGCGATGACGGCGGCGCAGGCGAGAGTGCCGAGCGCGATGTGCGAAACGGTCATTGTCCTCAAGTCCGATGGCTGCTGGTGCCGCGGATGGATTCGCATGGCGGCCGTTTCGGCTCTGTCCCTACGGTCCTGTTTCCGCGTCGTTTGACGCTTTCCCTGTCGTCTGGAGCCACCCTAAGGCGGCACCTCTTACCAGAAATGCTCCAGACGCCGCTTTGTTTCACCAGCGTTACCCGTGCGTTAGAGGCGCATGAGGCGTGTAGGAGCGGCTTAACCAGCGCGGTCCTTTCGCAGGATGGCTTTGACAGGCTGCGTCCGCTCTTCCATGATCGTGAGGCTTAGCGGCGCTTCGGCGTCGTCTGCGCACCCATCGGCGCGACCCAATCCGGGGCGCCTCAGGTCGACCGCTTCAGGGACTTAACATTGATGATCCGACGTCTTTCGCTCACCGCCATCGCCCTTGCCGCTGCAACGGCTCCGGCCTTCGCCCATCTCGATCCGGCCGCGCACGGCTCGTTCATGGCCGGCCTGTCGCATCCGCTGTTCGGCCTGGACCATATCCTTGCCATGGTGACCGTGGGTCTCTGGGCGGCGATGATCGGCGGTCGCGCCGTCTGGATCGTGCCAAGCGCCTTCGTGGCGACGATGATGGTTGGCTTCGGCGCCGCCTTGGTCGGCATGCCGCTGCCTTTGGTGGAGCCGGTGATCCTCGCCTCCGTCGTCGCGCTCGGCCTGTTGGTCGCCACCGCGGCACGCCTGCCCGTGCCGGCCTGCTCAGCCATCGTCGGCGCCTTTGCGCTGTTCCATGGCCACGCCCACGGCACCGAGCTGGGTCTGGCAGGCGCTGCTTCCTACGGCGCCGGCTTCGCTGCGGCGACGACGCTCCTGCACCTTGCCGGCATCGGGCTTGGCCTCGCGCTCGCTTCGGGTCTCGGCTTCGGCAAGAGCGCCGGCACGGCGGCGTCGCGCCTCGTCGGCGCCGGCACGGCGGTTGCCGGTCTCGCCCTGATGGTCGGCTGACCATGATTCCCGGCGAGGTGATCACGGCGGCTGGCGAGATCGTTCTCAACGAGGGCCAGCCGGTCATCGTGCTGGAGGTTGCCAATACCGGCGACCGTCCGGTGCAGGTCGGCAGCCACTATCACTTCGCCGAAACCAACCCGGCGCTGACCTTCGATCGTGAGGCGGCGCGGGGCCTCAGACTCGACATCGCCGCGGGTACGGCGGTGCGCTTCGAACCGGGACAGCGCCGCGAGGTGCGGCTGGTGCCGATGCAAGGCGGGCGCACCATCTATGGCTTCAACGCCAAGGTGATGGGCGCGCTTTAGGCGGGCGAACGCTTTGCCGGCACGGGCGGGTCCGGCCCGCAGTGTTCCGCAAAAGCGGAATGCCTACACCTGATACAGGCTGCCAGAAGCAGACTCATCGAGAACTAAGGTGCAGCGGCACGGCTCGCTTTGGCCGCGCCGGATCGTGCTGAGTTGGTGCTCGAAAGCCGTCAGTCGCCGTTCATCCGCGGCGTCGCGCTCGGGTCGGCCTCCAGCGCATTGCGGATGGAGCCGAGATCAACGCCTATGCGGGGTTCGGGGATGCGGTACTCCGCTTCCGAGCCGGCGCCCGATGTCGCCTGGCCGGGTGAGCTCAAGGTGCCGCTTGCGCTCCCGGCTCCCGTGCCCCCCAGCGTCGTGGCCGCACCGACATCGCCCGTCCTGGCCACAGCATCGGCATTGACCGAGTTCACCGACGTCGCGCCTTGCGTGGCGTTCAACTGGTCGTCGGTCGATTCGATGCTGCTGGTGCCAGTTCCGGATGAGCCGGATGAACCTGCGGTGCCGTTGACGCTCGTGCCGTTGCTGTCGATGCCGGCGCCGCTCGTCTGCGAGCCGGCCGAACTGCCGGAAACGCCGGTGCCGGACGCCGTGCCTGAGAGGCCGGAGGCGCCGCTCGCCGTGCCGGAGACACTGCCTTCGCCCGGGCTGATCGGACGCGGTGTCATCATGCCGCCCTGCTGTCCGGCACCGGTCGATCCGGTGCTGCCGCCTCCGACAGAGGGCGACGAGACGCCGCCGCTGCTGCCGGCGCTAACACCGCCTGCCGCGCCGCCGGATCCGCCACTACCACCGCCAACGCCTCCGCCCGTCTGAGCGAGGGCCGATGTGGCAAGGAGAAGCGCCAGAGAAGCGGCGCCGCCGATGAGCTTGAGTGGGGTCACTGGGCATCCTCCTGATCTCGGCCAGCGCTGGCGGAGGCCTCGTCTGCCGACCTTACCATCTATCAACCACCTGCTGTCGATGACGTTCCTTCTGCGGGGGAATGCCGGCCGATTATCGGCCCGGAGTCACGCCGTGGCTCCGTGCAGGCTACTTCTTGCGCTTGTTCGGCACGATGACGGCGCGCGGACCGCCGAAGGCGCTGCCGCGGGTGACCGAACTGCGGCCGATGGCGGTCGGCCCGCCGCGTGCGAAAGCGCCGGCATTGACGGCGTTGAGATCCGACCGACCCTCCGTCGCCCGCAGCTCCGACGGCACGTCTCTGTCGCGCCCGACATTCGGGATGCGCGGCGTCAGGTAGCTGTTGTCGTAGTCGCGGCCGTAGGTGCGTTCCTCGACCGTGTCTCCAAAGACGTCGGCGTTCGGAATGCCGCGGGTCCGGCGATGCGGCACCGGCGCGATCCGCGCGCCTGACATGGAGGAGCCGACGGGCGTTCCCGCCGGGCCGGGATCGAAAGGCTGTGCCTGCGACGGGGCGGCCGACAGGGCGGTCACCGCAGCAAGAAGGGCTGAAAGGACCATCGATCGCGGCATGCTGGACCTCCGTGGTGGCTCGCCGAAGCGCCGAGACACGAGCGCCGGCGGCAGCGATCGTACTGAACGGCTTGATGCACGGCTTTGGGGAAGACAAGCCCCCAAGACCGCCATATGGTTCCCGTCCGGGTGCGCTGCAACGAAGCACCGCGCCCGTCGTCATCCTGCTCCGGAGCCATCGCCCATGCCCGCTTCGATCGCCCGTTCCGCCTATGCCGCCATGTTCGGACCGACGACGGGCGACAAGGTGCGCTTGGCTGATACGGAGCTCTTCATCGAGGTGGAGAAGGACCTCACCACCTATGGCGAAGAGGTGAAATTCGGCGGCGGCAAGGTGATCCGCGACGGCATGGGCCAGAGCCAGGTGTCGCGCGCCGGCGGCGCCGTCGACACGGTGATCACCAATGCGCTGATCCTCGACCATACCGGCATCTACAAGGCCGATGTCGGGCTGAAGGGCGGGCGCATCGCCGCCATTGGCAAGGCCGGCAATCCGGATACGCAGCCGGGCGTCACCATCATCGTCGGTCCAGGTACCGAGGCGATCGCCGGCGAGGGCAAGATCCTGACGGCCGGAGGCTTCGACAGCCACATCCACTTCATCGCCCCGCAGCAGATCGAGGAGGCGCTCTTCTCCGGCGTCACCACCATGCTGGGCGGGGGCACCGGTCCGGCACATGGCACGCTGGCGACGACCTGCACGCCGGGGCCGTGGCACCTTGCGCGGATGATCCAGGCGCTCGATGCCTTCCCGATGAATTTCGGTCTGTCGGGCAAGGGCAATGCCTCGCTGCCTGCAGCGCTCGAGGAAATGGTGAAGGGCGGCGCCTGTGCGCTGAAGCTCCACGAGGACTGGGGCACGACGCCGGCTGCGATCGACTGCTGCCTGTCGGTTGCCGACGACTATGACGTGCAGGTGATGATCCACACCGACACGCTGAACGAATCCGGCTTCGTCGAGAACACGGTGGACGCGTTCAAGGGACGCACCATCCACGCCTTCCATACCGAGGGCGCGGGCGGCGGCCACGCGCCGGACATCATCAAGGTCTGCGGCCTGCCGAACGTCCTGCCGTCCTCGACCAATCCGACCCGGCCCTACACGGTGAACACGCTGGAGGAGCATCTCGACATGCTCATGGTGTGCCACCATCTCGACGCCTCGATCCCCGAGGACATCGCCTTTGCCGAAAGCCGCATCCGCAAGGAGACGATCGCGGCCGAGGACATCCTGCATGACCTCGGCGCCTTCTCCATCATCGCCTCCGACAGCCAGGCGATGGGCCGCGTCGGCGAGGTGGTGATCCGCACCTGGCAGACCGCCGACAAGATGAAGCGCCAGCGCGGCCGGCTGAAGGATGAGCGAGGCGACAACGACAATCTGCGCGCCCGCCGCTATGTCGCGAAATACACGATCAACCCGGCCATCGCGCACGGCATGTCGAAGGAGATCGGCTCGATCGAAATCGGCAAGCGCGCCGACCTCGTTTTGTGGGATCCCGCCTTCTTCGGGGTGAAGCCGATGATGGTGCTGCTGGGCGGCACGATCGTCGCAGCGCCCATGGGCGATCCGAACGCCTCTATCCCGACGCCGCAGCCGGTGCATTATCGGCCGATGTTCGGCGCGTTCGGCAAGGCGGTCGGCGCGTCGGGCGTGACCTTCGTCTCGGGTGCAGCGATGGCAGAGGGGCTGCGCGAGAAGCTCGGCTGCGAGAAGACCTTCCTTGCCGTCGAGAACACCCGCGGCGGCATCTCCAAGGCCTCGATGATCCACAACTCGGCAACCCCGCATGTCGAGGTCGATCCGGAGACCTACGAAGTGCGGGCCGACGGCGAGATACTCACCTGCGAGCCCGCCACCGTGCTGCCGATGGCGCAGCGCTACTTCCTGTTCTGACCGCCACCGAGGCGCGGCGACGGTCCTGCGCTCACGCGTCCTGCTCGCAGAACCAGGCGACCAGGGCCGCGGTGTTGGCAAGCCCGAGGCGCCGGGACAGGCGTAGGCGATGGGCCTCCACCGTGCGGGTTGACAGGCTCATCTCGGCAGCGATCGCGGCGCTGGTCCGCCCCTGCGCCAGCAACGAGAGGATCTGGCGCTGGCGCGGCGTCAGCGCGGCGTCACCGACAGGCCGGCTCATCGGCTCGAAGCAGTAGAGCGCGGCGGCGAACGGGTCGCTCGCCTGCGCCGAGCGGCCGGTGACGCGGCACCAGAAGCGCCGGCCGGCGGCGCCCGCCATCACCCGCTCGTCGTGAAAGGTCGCGCCGCCCGTCAGATGCGTGCGCCAGAGATGGCCGATGCGGACGAAGTCCGCGACCCCCGGATAGAGCTTCGAGAAGCTGGTGCCGACGATCTCCTCGCGCCGATAGCCGAAGAGGCCGGCGAATTCCTCGTTGCAGTCGCGGATGATGCGGTGGGCCGCGAAGACCATCGGCTTCGGGATCTCGCGCAGCGCAAAGCGCAAACTCTCGCCGGACTGTTCGGGATCGGATGGCCGTTGCGTCACCATGCCGTAGAATTACGGCTACCTGATCCGGCGCGGCAAGTCCTAGCCTGACGCTTCGACGGTCCTCGGGAGGGACCGCAGCGTGAGGGAGGTGAGATGCGCAAAGTCCACGGAAGTGCGGCAGAGGCGCTGGCTGGATTGCTGAAGGACGACATGGTGCTGATGTCGGGCGGCTTCGGCCTCTGCGGCATCCCGGAGGCGCTGATCGAGGCGATCCAGATCTCCGGCGTCAAAGGCCTGACGGTGATCTCCAACAATGCCGGCGTCGACGGCATCGGCCTCGGGCGGCTGCTCGAAACACGCCAGATCGCCAAGATGATCTCGTCCTATGTCGGCGAGAACAAGCTCTTCGCGCAGCAGTATCTGTCGGGCGAGCTGCAGCTCGAATTCAACCCGCAAGGGACGCTCGCCGAGCGTATCCGGGCCGGCGGCGCGGGCATTCCGGCCTTCTTCACCAAGACCGGCGTCGGCACGCTGGTTGCCGAGGGCAAGGAAACGCGCGAGTTCGACGGCGAGACCTATGTGATGGAGCGCGGCCTCTTTGCCGATCTCGCCATCGTCCATGCCTGGAAGGGCGATACGGAGGGCAACCTCGTCTACCGGAAGACGGCGCGCAACTTCAATCCGATGATGGCGACGGCGGCGCGCGTGACGGTGGCCGAGGTCGAGCATCTCGTCAGCCCTGGCGAGATCGATCCCGATCACATCCACACGTCCGGCATCTTCATCAAGCGCATCGTGCATGTGACGGCCACGGCCAAGCATATCGAGCAGCGCACGGTGCGGCCGCGCCGCGACCGGAGCGAGGTCGCCGCCGCCGCCGGGGAGGAGATCTGAGCATGGCCTGGACACGTGAGGACATGGCGGCACGCGCCGCGCGGGAGCTGCAGGACGGCTTCTACGTCAATCTCGGCATCGGCATCCCGACGCTCGTCGCCAACTTCATTCCGGAGGGCATGAGCGTCCAGCTGCAGAGCGAGAATGGCATGCTCGGCATGGGGCCGTTCCCCTATGTGGGCGAGGAGGATGCCGACCTCATCAACGCCGGCAAGCAGACGATTACCGAGCTGCCGACGACGAGCTACTTCTCGTCGGCAGACTCCTTCGCGATGATCCGCGGCGGCCATATCGACCTGTCGATCCTCGGCGCCATGCAGGTGGCCGAGAATGGCGACCTCGCCAACTGGATGATCCCCGGCAAGATGGTGAAGGGGATGGGCGGGGCGATGGACCTCGTCGCCGGTGTCAAGAAGGTGGTCGTGGTGATGGAGCACGTCGCCAAGGGCAAGGATGGCTCGATCTCGCCCAAGCTGCTGACGCGCTGCGACCTGCCGCTGACCGGCGCCGGCGTCGTCGACCTCGTCGTCACCGATCTCGGCGTCTTCTCGATCGACAAGAAGGGCGATGGGGGCATGGTGCTGATCGAGCTCGCCGACGGCGTGACGGTGGACGAGATCAAGGCGAACACGCAGGCCGCGTTCACGGTCGCGCCCGGCCTCTGAACGAGAGGCTGCGACCGGCCGCTTGCTCTGGCAGCGGCCTAAGTGGCCGACGAGGCGGCCAACATTGCGGCCGCCTCGTTATGGACGATTTCGAGAAGGTGGGGCGGCCTAGAAGGCGACGCCGTCTAGAAGGCGACGCGGTCGCCGCCCTTCAGCTGCAGCATGTGCCGCGCCTCGGCCGGGCTCGCGATCTCCAGGCCCATCTCCTCGATCAGGATACGCGCCTTGGCGACCTGCTCGGCATTGCTCGTCGCGAGCTTGCCGGGGCCGATCCAGAGCGAATCCTCCAGCCCGACGCGGACATTGCCGCCCATGGCGATGGACATGGCCGCGATCGGCATCTGGTTGCGGCCGGCGCCGAGTACCGACCAGCTGAAGTCGTCGCCGAACAGCCGGTCGGCAGTGCGCTTCATCATCATGACGTCTTCGGGGTGAGAGCCGATGCCGCCGAGGAGCCCGAAGACGCTCTGGATGAAGAAGGGCGGCTTCACCAGCCCGCGGCCGACGAAGTGCGACAGCGTATAGAGATGGCCGATGTCGTAGCACTCGATCTCGAACCGCGTGCCGTTGTCGGCGCAGGTCGTCAGGATCGTCTCGATGTCGGCAAAGGTGTTCTTGAAGATGCGACTGCGTGATTCCTCGATATAAGGGCGCTCCCAGTCGTGCTGGAAGGTCTTGAAGCGCTCCAGCATCGGGTAGAGGCCGAAGTTCATCGTGCCCATGTTGAGCGAGGCGACCTCGGGCTTGAAGGTTGCGACCGGGTTCAGCCGCTCCTCGACGCTCATGGTCGGCGCGCCGCCCGTGGTGATGTTGATGACGCAGTCCGAGCCCTGCTTGATGCGCTGCAGGATGGGTGCGAAGGCCTCCAGGCTCTGATCCGGGCGGCCGTCCTGAGGATTGCGCGCATGGAGATGGACGATCGCCGCGCCCGCCTCGGCGGCGCCGATCGCCGCATCGGCGATCTCGCTCGCCGTGATCGGCAGATGCGGCGACATGGACGGCGTATGGATCGAACCGGTGACGGCGCAGGTGATGATGACTTTGCGGGCGGACATGGGTTCTCCGTCTCGGGAACTGGGGAATGGTTTCAGCCGTCGAGCGCCCATGGCGCGGCGTCGTCCAGAGCCGCGGGGCGCGGGGCGGGCGATGTGCGCGTGGATGCGCCCAGCGTCGGCTTGGCGAGGAGCTGACGCAGACGCTCGCGCCAGGCATCGAGGTAGCCGGCGCGGCCCTGTGGCCCGACGCGGGGCGCGCCGTAGCAGATGAACGGCTCCTCGCAGGCGAGGCCCATATAGTCGAGCGTCAGGCGCTGCAGCGGCCATAGGACCTGCGCGATGTCACCATAGGCGCCGCCCTGGGAGAACCGGGCGGGCGTGCCGCCGGTGGTAACGCAGAGGAGGCCGCGCTTCTCGCGCAGGAGCCCGGTGTCGAAGCGCGCGCCGTCGACATAGGCAACGCCATAGGCAAGGACCCGGTCAATCCAGCCCTTCACGATGGCGGGCGGGCCGCCCCACCAGAGCGGGAAGAGGAAGACGAGCGCATCGCTTTCTGCGAGGCGCTGCTGCTCGCGCCGGATGTCCGGCGCAAAGGTGTCGCGCTCCGCCGCATGGAGCTGTTCGCTCTGGTAGTGGAAGCGGGTCGCGTCGGCGACGGTCGTAAAGTCGTGCCGGCCGGCAACCGGATCGAACGCGTCCGCATAGAGGTCGGACACAGTGACACCGTGCCCGGCCTCCGTGATCGTCCGCACCGCCTCGTCCTTCAGGGCCGCGCAGAAGGAGGTAGGCTCAGGATGAGCGTAGACGATCAGGACTCGCATCTGGACAGGTCAGGCGGCGAGGTTGAGCAGGCGGGCCGAGTTGTCGCCGATCAGCGTACGGATATCGGCATGCGAAAACTGCAGGTCGAGCAGCATGCGCACGATCTGGCGGTAGCCGTCCACCGGGCGTGGAGCCCCGCGCAGGCCGAGATCGGAGCAGAGGCAGGTGTTCTCGACACCGGCGACGTCGATCAGGTGGCGCAGGAACTCCGCGTCGTAGTTCTTGCCTGAGCCCTCGATGAACATGCAGATGGAGTGCTCCATGTAGACGCCCATCGCCACGAGCCCGCGGATGTCCTCGTCGGAGCAGCCGACGACATAGGTCGGGTGATTGACCAGCATCTTCTTCACGCCGCGGCTTTTGGCCTCCTCAAACAGCGGAAAGAGATCGGTCGCGTTCAGATGCCCGCCGGCGAGGATGATGTCGCCTTCGGCGATGAGGTCGAGCACCTGCTTCACGGCGTCGAGCATCTGGCCGTTTTCGTCGAAGATGCCGAGCGGGACCGGATCCAGCATCCGCTGCGCCGTCTTCGGGAAGTTCTTCGCCTCCGTCTCCGCCTTGCGGATGTGGTTGGCGGCCGACAGGGTCGGCATCCAGACGATCTTGGCGCCGATCTTGATGGCGTGGTCGACGGCAAAGGGGTTGATGCCGCCGCTGGCATTGTTCAGCGCGATGCCGGAGAAGAGCTGGACCTTTTCGTCTGGAAACAGGGTCTGCAGCAGCTTGGCGTGCGGCGTGCCGAGATAGAAGTGATCCTTGAACAGGAGGGCGCGGAAGCCGGCTTCCTCGGCATCCTGCATCGCCTCGCGATGATCGAGAATGCGAGGCATGGCGGCCGGGCCGCTGTGGCAGTGGAGATCCACCGCGCCGCGCAAGAGTTCGGCGACTTCCGCGTCCCGCGTGTCGTCGTCGATGGCGGGTGTGGCCATCATCGTCGAGGTGCTCATCGGTGTCTCCCAGAGCTTGAGTAGGAAGGCGGGTGAGAGCTGCAGCGCCCGTCACCGCCCCTGGTCAGGCCGCGCTTCTGATCGCGGCAAAGTCGTTGAGGACGGCCGTTGCGGCCTGCCGCATCAGCCCCTGGTCGCTCGAGACGATGAAGGCGGAGACGCCGATCCCGCGGAAGCCTTGCGCCTCGGCGAGCGAGCCCACCATGACGCAGACCGGCTTGCCGGCGGCGATCGCGGCAGCCGCGATGCGTTCGCTCGCAGCTTGAACCTTGGGGTCGGCGGGTGATGTCGCGCCCATGGCGACCGACAGATCGCCCCGCCCGACGAAGACGCCGTCGAGGCCGTCCACCGCGACGATGGCGTCTATCGTGTCGAGTGCTTCGGGGTCTTCGATCATCGCGATGACGGTGACAGACTTGTCCTGCGCCTCGACATGCGGCCACATGCCGACAGCGCCGTAGTCGCCGGCGCGCGGCGAGTTGGAGAAGCCGCGCGATCCGCCGCGATAGCGGCAGGCCGACACGACGGCGCGGGCCTTCTCGACGCTGGCGACGTGCGGGACGAGGACGCCCGCTGCGCCATCGTCGAGAGCGGAGAGGAGCTTGGACGGGGTCGGCTCGGCGACGCGCACGATGCCGGCCGTTCCGGATGCGCGCGCTGCCAGGAGGCCGGCATCGATGGCGACGCGATCGAACGGGGCGTGCTCCTCGTCGATGACGACGAAGTCGAAGCCGGCGGAGCCCAGGATCTCGATCGGATGCGTTGCCGGCGTCTTGATGAACGTGCCGACGAGGACATCGCGTGCCGTGAAGCGGGAGCGGAAACCGCGCCCTGGAGCGATTGACATCGCGCCCCTCCCTTTGTATCGCTGTTCAGAACAGTTTTTCGTTATATAAAACCTCTACACCTTCGGGCGGGAAGTCTGTCAAGGGCCAAGTTTTGGCTGCCGCAGTTGGCGGCGGCCTGAGCGGCAGCTCGTGGCGTGTTCCGATCCCCAGCCGTGCAGGCCTGTGGAGGATGCGGACGGCGAGGAGAGCGCGTGCCCAGGATCGAAGGAAAAAGCGGCGACGGCGTCCAGGCCGTACAGTTGACGCTCGGCATCATCGAGCACCTGGCGCGGGAGCGGCGGGCGGTCGGCGTGACGGCCCTGGCCCAGGCGCTCGGCACCACCAAGAGCCGCATCCATCGGCACCTGCAGACGCTGGTCGCCCAGGGCTACATCGTGCAGCCGAAGGATTCGGATCGCTACGAGAGCGGGCCTCGGCTGATCGCACTCGGCCGCGCCGTCAGCGACAGCCTCGACCTCACCCATGTCGCGGCCGATGCGCTGCTGGAACTGCGCGATGCGCTCGGCCACTCCGCCGTGGTCTCGCAGATCACGCCCGACGGCATAAGGGTTCTGGCGACTGTTCCCGGGCGGTCGCCGATCGAGATCGGGGTGCGGACCGGCTCGGTGCTGGCCTTCAACTGCTCGGCGCAGGGGAAGGTGGTCCTCGCCAACGCCTCGCCGGAATTTCGCGCTCGCGTCCTCCGCGGCAAGTTCGAGATCATGACTCCGCACACGATCGTCAGTCCGACGGTTCTGGCGGCGGAGCTGGAGGAGGTACGCCAGCGCGGATGGGCGACGGCCGCCAACGAGTCGGGCATCGGACTGAATACGCTGGCCGCGCCGATCTTCGATTCGGCCGGTGCCGTATGCGGCGCGGTGGGCGTCGTCGACATGGTCCAGTTCATCCCGGCAACACCCTCCGAGGACCAGCGCGAGCGCGTCATCGCCGCGGCAAAGCGGATATCGCAGGCCCTTGGCCACGGCGTGCTCTGACGCCCAACGAGGTCCGGCCACAAACGGCTTGACAAAAACCAGCAGCTAAATATCGTCATGAACGAAACAGCGTTCTGAACAACAGGACACCGGGGGAGCGGTCGTTGTTCATCAGGGAGGAGAGAATGCCCAAGTTTCGCTTGGCTTTGGCTGCCGCCATGGCCGCATCCATGCTGTCGGGCCCGGTAAGGGCAGAGGACAGTTTCAAGATCGGATCGTCCGTCGGGCTCACCGGCTATGCGGCCGTGGTCGACCGCGCCTGGCGCGATGGCATGGCCGTCGCGGCGGAAGCGCTGAACGAGAAGGGCGGCATCCTCGGCCGCAAGATCGAGATCATCACCGAGGACAACCGCTCGCAGCCGCAGGATGCCGTGGTCGGCTACCGCAAGATGCTGTCGAGCGACGAGGTGCAGATCTTCGACAGCGGCTGCGTCTCGGCCGGCAACTTCGCCGCCGCCGCCTTCGTGATGCGCGCGGAACTGCCGATGTATCTCTGCTCGATCCTGCCCAAGCGCGAGGAGGAACAGGCCTGGGCCTTCAGCTTCCTGCCGCCGCCGCGCTTCGAGGTCGAGCCACGCTACCAGTACCTCAAGGACAAGACCGACGTCCGCAAGGTGGGCCTCCTCTATGATCCGACGCCCTACGCCCTCCTGATGAAGGGGCTGGCCGAGGAACTGGCCGCCAATTTCGGCATCGAGGTGGTGGCGCAGGAATCCTACAAGGCGGACGACGCCGACATGAGCGTCCAGATCGGCCGCATCAATGCGGCGGGCGCCGGTGCCGTCATCAAGATCGGCCAGGGCGGCTCGACCGTGACCGCCGCCAAGAACATCCGGCAGCTCGGCCTCGACAAGATGATCCTGATGTCGAGCAATGATGACGGCTCGATCTTCCGCCAAGCCGGTGAGGTGCTCGGTGACCGCTTCCTCTTCGTTTCGCCGCCCGTGCAGCTTCCCAAGGAGCTGAAGCCGGGGCCCCGGAAGGAGGCTGTCGATGCCTTCCTGAAATACTGGTCGGCCAAGTATCCGGATCGCGACGCTGCCAATGGTGCACGCGCCTGGGATTCCATGATGGTGATGGCCAAGGCGGCCGAAGTCGCCAACTCCGTGGAAGGCGAGGCAATGCGGGACGCGACCGAAAAGGTGCCTTCGCACCAGGGCGCTTACGCCACCTACAACTTCTCCAAGGAGCACCATGTCGGCATCACCGAGAACCCGTTCCTGATCGGCAAGTTCGCTGGCGGTGAGTTGGTCCTGGCGCAATGACGGGTCGCAACACGGCTGCGGAGGCCGATCCCCTCCTCAGGGCCGAGGACGTCTCGGCCCGCTACGGACATGTGCAGGCGCTGCAGCCGACCAGTCTCGTCGTCGCGGAGGGGGAGATCGTCACGGTTCTCGGGCCCAATGGTGCGGGCAAGAGCACGCTGCTGCGGGCGCTGACGCGGCTGGTGGCGGGTCGCGGCCGCATCTACTTCCGCGGCGAGGATGTCAGCGGCCTGCCAACCCACAAGCTGGCGCGCCGCGGCATCGTCATGGTGCAGGAAGGCCGGGGGCTGTTCCCGCAGATGAGCGTGCGCGAGAACCTCGTCATCGGCGGTTATCTCCAGCCCGGCGAGGTCGACGCGCAGATGAAGGCGGTGTTCGAGCTGTTCCCGCGCCTGCGCGAGCGGCTGGATCAGACCGCCGGCTCGCTCTCCGGCGGCGAGCAGCAGATGCTGGCGATCGGCCGGGCGCTGATGGCCAAGCCCCAGCTCCTGATGCTCGACGAGCCCTCGCTCGGGCTCGCTCCGCGGGTTGCGGGGGAGATCCTCAGCACGCTCGGCGAGCTCAACCGGCGCGGCATCGGCATCCTCCTCGTGGAACAAAAGGCGCCGCTCGCGCTCAAGCTCGCGCAGCGCGTCTACGTCATCTCGCTCGGCCGGATCGTCGCTGAACTCAAGACAGACGAGATCGCATCCTATCATGACCTCGCACGCTACTATCTCCACTGAGCCGGCCGGGATGATCCCGTGGCGAACGCTGCTGCCGATCGCCGCTGCGATCGTGCTGACAGGTATAGGTCTCCTGTCCGGCTCCTACGCCGTGACCGTGCTCGGCTTTGCCTTCATCTACACGATCTTCTGCACCGGCCTGAACTTCTTCATGGGCTATACGGGGCAGGCCTCGTTCGGGCAGAGCGCGTTCGCCGCCATCGGCGGCTATGGCAGCGCCATTCTCTGCGCGGATTACGGCTGGGGGCCGTTGCCGGCGCTCATCGTCACCATGGTGATTTCGGGCATCGCGGCGCTGCTGGTCGGCTACCCGACTCTGCGCCTGCGCGGCCACTACCTCGCCATGGCGACCTTCGCGCTCGGCCTTATCGTCTACGAGATCAGCATCGAATGGACGAGCCTGACGCAGGGCTACATGGGCTATTCCGGCGTGCCGCCGCTGAGCCTCCTCGGCTACGAGCTCGGCACCGTCGAGCAGCAGCTCGTCGCGCTCTTGGTCCTCGCACTCTTCGGCATCTTCATCAGCAATCGCCTGCGTCAGTCGCGCTTCGGGCGGGCGCTGGCCGCGATCGCCGGCAGCGAGGCCGCCGCGCGGGCGCTCGGCATCGATATCGCCCGCTGCAAGCTGATCGCCTTCGTCATCGCCGCGCTCTACGCTTCCGCCGCCGGCTCGCTGTTTGCCCATTTCGTCGGCTTCATCAGCCCGGAGGTCTTCGGGGTGACGATGGTCGTGCAGAGCTTCGCGATGCTCTATCTCGGCGGCATCGGCACGACATGGGGCCCGATGATCGGGGCGATCATCGTGTCCATCCTGCCCGAAGCGCTACGCGGACTGCAGGAGATGCAGGACATCGCCTACACCGCGATTCTCATCTTCATCCTGATCTTCGCGCCGCGTGGCCTTGCCGGCCTCTCCAGTCTCTTTGCGCGCGGCAAGAGCCGCAAGCTCGAGGAGGCGTGACCGTGGCGCTTCTGTCTGTCCAGAACGAGACCAAGCGCTTCGGTGGCCTGCTGGCCAACGACGCCATCTCCTTCGACGTGAAGGAGGGCGAGCTCCTGGCCGTCATCGGCCCGAATGGCGCCGGCAAGACGACGCTGTTCAACGTCATCTCCGGCTTCTTCCCGCCGACGACCGGCTCGATCCACTTCGACGGGCGCGACATCACCGGTGCCTCGCCGCACCGAGTCGCAAGTTCCGGCCTGATCCGCACCTACCAGCTCGTGCAGCTCTTCAAGCAGCTGACCGTCTTGGAGAATGTCGAGATCGGCAGCCACCGGGTGACGGAGGGCGGCGTCTTTTCCGCCCTGCTGCGTCCGCCGTCGATGCGCCGCCAGGAGGAGGAGGTGCGCGCCACCGCCCGCGAACTCCTGCGCTTCGTCGGGCTGGAGAAGCAGGCCGACATGCCGGCCGACAGCCTGCCCTATGGCCGCCAGCGGCTGCTGGAGGTCGCGCGGGCGTTGGCCGCCAAGCCGCGCCTGCTGCTGCTCGACGAGCCCGCCGCCGGTCTCAACATGCAGGAGACTGCCGCACTCGCCGAGGTCATCCGGCGCATCCATGCCGGCGGGACGACCGTCATTCTCATCGAGCACGACATGAGCCTCGTCATGCAGATCGCACAGCGGATCGTCGTGCTCGATTTCGGCCGCAAGATCGCGGAAGGAACGCCCGACGAAATCAAGGCGCATCCCGACGTCATCGCGGCCTATCTCGGTGGTACGGAGACGCTCGATGCCTAATGCGATCGAATTCACCCAGAGCATCGTCAATGGCATCAGTGTCGGCCTGATCTACGGCCTCGTCGGCATCGGCTTCTGCGTCATCTACAATGCCAGCGGCATCGTGAACTTCGCCCAGGGCGTCTTCGTGATGCTTGGCGGCATGGTGTGCCAGGCGCTCCTGACATCGCTGGGCATCCCGCTGATCCTCGCGGTCGTCCTGACGATCCCGCTGGTCGCCCTGTCAGGCCTCCTCATGGAGGTCGCCATCGTGCGCCCGATGATGAACCGCGGCGCGACGCTCTTTGCCATCATCCTTGCGACGCTGGCCGCGCAGATCATGGTGGAGCGCATTACGCTGCTCACCCTCGGCGACCGCCCGCGCACCTATGAGGAGTTCACCAGCGGTGGGCCGTTGAAGCTCGGCGACGTCGCGATCGGCTACCAGCTGTTCTGGATCCTCGGCTGCGGCGCCTTGCTGGTGCTGGCGCTCTGGCTCTTCTTCACCCGCACCCGGTCGGGGCGGGCGCTGCGGGCCTGCTCGCAGAACCGCGAGGCCGCCCAGCTCCTCGGCATTCCGGTGGCGCGGATGATGCTGCTGGCCTTCGGCCTCAGTGCGGCGCTCGGCGCCATCGCCGGCATCCTCGTCACGCCGACGCAGTACACCGCCTACAATGTCGGCACGCCCTTCGGCGTCAACGGCTTCATCGCCGCGATCATCGGCGGCTTCGGCCGCGCCGGCGGGGCGCTGGCCGGCGGCTTGCTGCTGGGCGTCTTGCAGGCCCTCGCCATCGTTGTCCTCGGCGCCGGCTTCAAGAACGTCGCTGCGCTGAGCGTCCTCCTGCTCGTGCTGCTGCTCTTCCCGAACGGCATCTTCGCCGGCTTCGGTCCCAACGCCAAGGCGCATTGAAACCGCAACGTCGCGCGCCTCGACGACATCCTCAAGGACGACGATCATGTACTCAGCCGACGATCCGCGATCCTCGCTTTCCACCGCTGCCCGGCCGACGCCCACCCCCGCCGCCACAAGCTTTGCCGCCGCCGACTACGTCCGCTTCTACGACATGCCGCCGCAGGCCGACGATGCGAACGGCAAGACCTGGATCGGGCGCGGGCAGGCTTTCGTCATTGCTCACACGCAGGCGGAGGCCGGTGGCACGTTCAGCCGGTCCGGCCAGGTCGACGAATATGTCGTCCTGCTGCCCGATCGGGACGCGCCGGCGACGATTACCTGGGAGGGTCAGACGCAGGAGGTTCCCGGCCACTCCATCGCCTTCGTGCCGCCGGGCGACAGCACGGTCACGCTGCCGAAGGGCGGGCGGCTGGTGCGGATGTTCACCAGCCAGTCGGAGGATCTCACAGCCGCGTCGGCCAATGCCGACGCCTATGCGACCCCGCATCCGAACATCCCGCCCTTTCAGCCTTGGCCAGAACCACGGGGCGGCCACCGAATCCGCTTCTACTCGCTGGATGTGCCGGACGAGCCGGGCCGCTTCGGCCGCATCTTCCGCTGCACCACGCTCATGGTGAACATGCTCCCCGTCGAGCGGCAGCCGCGCGACATCACCAAGCTGTCGCCGCACTATCACGACGATTTCGAGCAGTGCTCACTGGTGCTCGCCGGCGCCTTCACGCACCACCTGCGCTGGCCATGGACGGCCGATCTCAACGCGTGGCGGGCGGACGAGCACGAACTCTGCGGAACGCCCTCGATCACCGTCATCCCGCCGCCGGCGATCCACACCTCGCGCGGCATGGACGAGCACCTGAACCAGCTCGTCGACATCTTCGCGCCGCCGCGGCTGGATTTCTCGCAGAAGCAGGGATGGGTGCTTAACGCCGACGATTATCCGATGCCCGGCGAGGAGGGCTCGGCACAATGAGCGCGGCAGGCACGTCAGAGGGCAAGGTGGTCCTCGTCACCGGCGGCTCGCGCGGCATCGGCGCGGGCATCGTCAGGCGATTTGCGGCCGATGGCCACCGTGTGGTCGTCGTGTACCGGTCGGATCGCGATGCGGCCGAGCGGCTGGCGGGCGAGCTGTCGGATGGCAGCGGCCGCTGCATCGCGGTGCAAGCCGACATCGCCGACGCCGCGGCGGTCGACAGGCTGGTGGCAACGACGGTCGAGACGTTCGGCGGGCTCGACGTCGTCGTCAATTGCGCCGGCGTCGGCACCTATCGCAAGCTCGGCGAGATGGACACGGCCTATGTCCGCGCGATCTTCGACGCCAATGTTCTCGGCACCGTGCTGGTCACGCAGGCGGCGCTGCCGCATCTGCCCTCGCCGGGCGGGCGCATCATCAATGTCGCCTCGGCGCTGGCTTTCCGGCCGATCCCGTCGAGCACGGTGTACTCGGCCTCGAAGGCTGCCGTGGTGACGCTGACGCACGGCTTTGCCAAGGAGCTCGGGGGCCGCGGTATCACCGTCAATGCGGTCGCGCCGGGCGTCATCGAGACCGACATGACGCGCACGATCCTTCAGGAGCGCGGCGAGCAGATCCTCAGCATGACGCCGCTCGGCCGCATCGGTCAGCCGGACGACATCGCCGGGATCGTCGCCTTCCTTGCTTCAGCCGAAGCCGGCTGGATCACCGGGCGCACCATCGTCGCCGACGGCGGCGTCACCTGAAGCAGGCGCCGCCCTCCGCTCTTCGATAACCGCCTGCACGTTGCGGGAGCTGCCCGCTATTTGAGGACGCCGCATGTCCCTGTTCGGACTCCTGCGCCAGCCGCGCAACCTCGTCTTCGGCACAGGCCAGCGCCGCGCCCTGCCGGGCTACGCCAGGGCGCTTGGCCAGCACGCGCTGATCGTCACCGACGCGCGTCTGTCGGCCGAGGCCGACTTCGTGCAGCTGGTCGATGCTCTGCGCGGCGCGGGTGTCGCGACGACGGTCTTTGACGGCACGATTCCCGAGCTGCCGCTTGCCTGCATCGACGCCGCCGTCGAGGCGGGACGGGCCTTCGGCGCCGATCTGGTGATCGGCATCGGCGGCGGCAGCTGCCTTGATGCCGCGAAGGTCGCGGCGCTGCTGCTTGCCCATGACGGGCGGGCCTCGGACTACTACGGCGAGTTCAAGGTGCCCGGTCCGGTGCTGCCGCTGATCGCGCTGCCGACGACGGCCGGCACCGGCTCGGAGGTGACGCCGGTCGCGGTGATCGCCGATCCGGACCGCGCGATGAAGATAGGCATCGCCAGCCCGCATCTCATCAGCCACACGGCGATCTGCGATCCGGAGCTGACATGGTCCTGCCCGCCCGGTCTGACGGCGATCTCCGGCGCCGACGCGCTGACCCATGCGATCGAAGCCTTCACGACGCTGCGCCGCGAGCCGACCGGCACGATCGCACATGAGCACGTCTTCCTCGGCAAGAACGAGCTGAGCGATGCCTACGCGTTGATGGCGATCAGGATGATCGGCTCCAGTCTGAAGCGCGCGGTCGAGGACGGGAGCGACCGAGAGGCCCGCGAGACGATGATGCTGGGCTCCACCGCCGCAGGGCTCGCCTTCGGCACGGCGGGCACAGCGGCGGCCCATGCGGTGCAGTACCCGATCGGGGCGCTGACGCACACGCCGCACGGTGCCGGCGTCGCCGCGATGATGCCCTATGTCATGGCGTTCAACCAAAGCCATTGCGAGGCCGAGCTCGCCGATATCGGCGAGGCTCTCGGACTGGAGCGTGCGAGGCGGTCTGTGGCCGAGCGCGCGAGCGCTGCGACCGACGCGGTCGCCGAGCTCTTTGCCGCGATCGGCATCCCGCGTAGCATCGCCGATCTCGGCGTGTCGCAGGACCAGATCGGCGGCATCGCAGAGGGCGCGATGGCGAGCGCCCGGCTGGTGAAGAACAATCCTCGACCGCTCGACCTGTCCTCCATGACGAGGCTGGTCCAGGCAGCGTTCGATGGCGACCGGGCCCGCCTTCTGGCGAATGCCGGCGAAAAGAGAGGCTGAGACGATGACACTCCACACGACCGGCTTTGCGGCGGCACTCGACCTTTCCTCCATACCGACCGACCTCCTGATCGGCGGACGCTGGCGGGAAGGCTCCACGGGAAAGCGCATCGATGTGCTCGACCCATCCACCGGGGCCGTCATCGCCGGCGTTGCCGATGCCGGCGAGGATGACGCGTTGGATGCTGTGGCCGCGGCTTATGAGGCAGGCCCGGCCTGGGCCGCGACGGCGCCGCGCAAGCGCTCGGAGATCCTGCGCCGCTGCTTCGAGCTGATGATCGAACAGCGCGAGCAGCTGGCTGCTCTGATCAGCCTCGAGAACGGCAAGTCGCTTACTGATGCCCGAGGCGAGGTGACCTACGCCGCCGAGTTCTTCCGCTGGTTCTCCGAGGAGGCGGTGCGGCTGAACGGCGATATCTCCCGCGCCCCCTCCGGCGCCAACCGGATCGTCGTCCAGCACCAGCCGATCGGGGTTGCGGTACTGGTGACGCCGTGGAACTTCCCGGCCGCCATGGCGACGCGCAAGATCGCCCCGGCGCTCGCCGCCGGCTGCACCTGCGTCCTGAAGCCCGCGACCGAGACGCCGCTGACGGCCTATGCGCTCGCCGCCCTCTATGCCGAGGCCGGCGTGCCGGACGGCGTCGTCAACGTGCTGACGACCGATCGGGCCGGTCCGCTGGTTTCGGCGATGCTGCACGATCGACGGGTGCGCAAGCTCTCCTTCACCGGCTCCACCGAAGTCGGCCGCAAGCTCCTGCGCGAAGCCGCCGATACGATCGTCTCCTGCTCCATGGAACTCGGTGGCAACGCGCCCTTCATCGTCTTTGACGATGCCGATCTCGATGCGGCGATCGAGGGCGCCATGATCGCCAAGATGCGCAATGGCGGTGAGGCCTGTACGGCGGCGAACCGCTTCTACGTCCAGCGCGGCATCATCGATGCCTTCTCCGAGCGGCTTGCCGCGCGCATGGGCGCGCTGAAGGTCGGGCCGGGCTACGAGGAGGGCGTCGAGTGCGGGCCGCTGATCAACCGCGGCGCCGTCGATCGCAATGCGGCGCTGGTCACCGACGCCGTGTCGCGCGGCGCGACGGTGCTGACGGGCGGCCAGGTGATCGAGCGCGACGGCTTCTATTTCCCGCCGACCGTCATCAGCCATGTCGGTCCCGATGCCCGGATGCGCAACGAGGAGATCTTCGGGCCGATTGCGGCGATCACCGCCTTCGATACCGAGGACGAGGTCGTCACCGCCGCAAACGATACGGAGTACGGGCTGATCGCCTATGTCTACACGCGCGATCTCGCTCGCGGCCTGCGCGTCTCCGAGCGGATCGAAGCCGGCATGATTGGCCTCAATCGCGGCCTCGCCTCCGATCCCGCCGCACCGTTCGGTGGCGTCAAGCAGAGCGGGCTCGGCCGCGAGGGCGCCCATCATGGCATCCTCGAATTCTGCGAGACCAAGTACATCGCCGTCGAGTGGTAGGCGCTTGAAGCCGGACCCGATCAGCCGATCCGGCTTTTCCTCTCGCAATGCCAGGACCTGTCAGGGCACCGTGACTGCAGATAGCAGACGATCTATCTGTGGAATGTCCGCAGGAGCCTGGGATAACGAATGATACGTGCGACTGAAGTTGTGTCCGGTCCGCAGCAGGCGACTGCCGACGACACGATCACGCTGGACGAGACGGCGCGGCACCGCCGGCGCATGGCAATGGTCAGCGACAACGGCATCGCCTTCATGCTCGATCTGCCTGAGGCCGTGCTGCTGCGCCAAGGCGACCGGCTGGCGCTGGAGGATGGCCGTTTCGTCGAAGTCCTCGCCAAGCCCGAGCCGCTGCTTGCCGTCGCAGGGCACGATGCCCGGCATCTCCTTGTCCTGTCCTGGCACATCGGCAACCGGCATCTGGCCGCCGAGATTGCGGCCGACCGAATCCTGATCCGGCGCGATCCGGTGATCGCGGAGATGCTTGCCGGACTCGGCGCGAGCCTGGAGGAGGTCGAGGCGCCGTTCCATCCTGAAGGCGGCGCCTACGCCGGAAGCCATGGCGGACACGAGGCGCATGGCTCGGCTGGCCATCATCACGGCCATGATGACGCGACGCAGTCGGACGCTCTGGTCGACGACCATGGCCATTCGCATACGCATGGGCACGGCCATCGCTGACCTGGTAGCGCCGAAGATGGACATCGCCAGCGGGGGCGGCGGCGGCGGGGAAGGGCAATCGCCGGCCCAACTCCTCAATCTCCTCACCTGGCTTTCGCCGGCCTTCCCCGTCGGTGGCTTTGCCTGGTCGCACGGCCTGGAAACCGCCATCCGCGAGGGCCAGGTCGGCGATCGCGCGACGCTGGTCAATTGGATCGCCACGCTGGTGGACAGCGCCAGCGGCTGGAACGACCTCGTCCTGTTCCGCGAGGCCTATGCGGCGGCGCGCAGCAATGACGGTGAGCACCTGGAAGCCGTCGCTGAACTTGCGGTCGCGCTGGCCGGCACGGCCGAGCGGCGTGCCGAGACGCTGGCGCTTGGTGCGGCTTTCGCTGCGGCCTCGGCGCCGTGGCTGACGGACGGCGCGGAGAACTCGCCGGAAGGTGCGTCCGAACCGGACGATCCGCTGCTGCCGGCGCCCGCCATCGCCTATCCCGTCGCGGTTGCTCGGCTCTCCGCCCTCAACGGCATAGCGCCCGGTGACGCGCTGCTTGCCTATGCGAACGGCTTTGCCGCCAACCTCGTCAGCGTTGCCGTGCGCCTCGTCCCACTTGGCCAGAGTGACGGCGTGCGGGCGCTCAAAGCGCTGGAGCCGGTGCTGATCGCGGCAGCCGAAGGCGCGGCACACTCGACGCTGGACGATCTCGGCAGTGCCGGCTTAACCTCTGACATCGCCGCGATGCGGCACGAGACCCTTCAGCCGAGGCTGTTCCGCTCATGATCTCCCCCCATGGCCCCTTGCGCGTCGGCATCGGCGGCCCCGTCGGTTCCGGCAAGACGACACTCGTCGAGAAGCTCTGCAAAGCGGCGCGCGAGACCTGGTCGATCGGCGTTGTGACCAACGACATCTATACCCGCGAGGATGCCGAGGCGCTGGTGCGGCTGCAGGCGCTGCCGGCCGACCGCATCATCGGCGTCGAGACGGGCGGCTGCCCGCATACGGCGATCCGCGAGGATGCCTCGATCAACCTCGCCGCCATCCGCGAGCTGCGCACCCGCCACGCTCACCTCGATCTCGTGCTGGTGGAGTCCGGCGGCGACAATCTTGCCGCGACCTTCTCGCCCGATCTCGTCGACCTTTCGATCTATGTGATCTCGGTGTGCCAGGGCGACGACATCCCGCGAAAGGGCGGCCCGGCGATCACCCGCTCCGACCTCCTGATCGTCAACAAGACCGATCTTGCGCCGCATGTCGGCGCCAACCTAGACCGCATGGCGACGGATGCGGCCCGCGGGCGCGGCACGCTGCCGACGGTCTTCGCCGACCTGTCGCGCCAGCGCGGTCTCGCCGACATCCTCGCCTTCCTGTCCGAGGCGGGGGGCCTGCCGTCCATCGCAGCCGCCGCGTGAGCTCGATAAGAAGGCGGCCTGCGAGCCTTCGCCGCACGAGCTCATCATCGCCCAGTTGCTGGCGAGGCTCGTCGAGCGCACCGGCGGTGGTGTGATGATCACAAAGTGCTTAGACGCCCTTGGCCGCCTCGCGGGCCAGGCGCGGTGGCGGGGCGAGCGTGGCGATGCGACACGACGCTGTGGCTGACGCGGCCGGTGCGGAGGGTCTCGCCGGCGAGGCCACGCTGGATCGTGCCGCGATCGTGGCCGTCGTCCTCGGCATTTCGGCCTTCGCCGTCGCGCAGGGGCTGACCTATCCGCTGATCTCCCTGTCGCTCGAGCGTCTCGGTGTCTCGGCGTCGCTGATCGGGCTCAACGCGGCCGTGTTCGCTGCCGGGCTCGCCGCCGCGACGCTGCTCATCCGCCATCTCACGACGCGCCTCCGCGGTGATGCCCTGATCGTCGCGGCGCTCGGCGGCTGCTCGCTGGCCTTGGCCGCATTCAGCCTGGCTGACAGCCTGCTGGTCTGGTTCGCAGCGCGCCTTCTGCTCGGCCTGTGCGCTGGCACGGTGTTCATCCTCAGCGAGGCCTGGCTGCATGCGGCCTGTCCCGACCACATTCGCGGACGCGTGTCGGGCATCTACGGCGCCGGCATGTGCCTTGGCTTTGCCGCCGGGCCCGTCGCGATCCCGCTCGTCGGCACGGCGCATGGCTTTGCCTTCGCCATGACCGCCATCTACGTCGCCGTGGTCGCTTTCACGACGGCCCTGCTCGCCCGCCGCGCCCGCACCAGGCCGGAGAGCGTGCCGGCAGGTGCGCTGTTCGAGGTGCTGCGGCGTTGGCCGGTGCTGCCGGTGATGGTTCTCGCCTTCGGCTTTGCCGACATCGCGGCGATTTCCGGTATGCCGATCTACTTCGTGCGGATCGGCCATTCGGAGTCCTTCGCGGCGCTGAGCGTCACCGTGCTGGCGCTGCCGACCGCCTTCGCCCAGCCTGTCGTGGGCTATCTTCTCGATACGCTACCGCGGCTGAAGGTCGGGATCGGCGCCGGCGTCATGGCCGCAGGCGGCTTCCTGCTGCTGCCCTTGGTCCGGTCCGACGCGGCGATCCTTCTGGTCTTTGCCGTCATTGGCGCAGCCAGCTTTGCCGTGATGACGGCTGCGCTGACGCTGCTGGGAGAGCGTGCGTCCGGCGGCCTCCTCGTTGCGGGGACAGCGCTGTTCTCGCTGGCCTATGCCGGCGGCAGCGCCTCGGGGTCGATCATCACGGGTCTGGCGATGGAGGTCTTCGCGCCGTCCGCCGCGCCTGTTGCCGTCGGCCTGGTGCTGCTGGCGCTAAGCCTGAGCTTCCTGGCTGACGGCCGAGCCCGGCTGCCGAGCTGAAATCAAGCGCTCGGTAACGCTATCAGCGGCTTCCGGCAGAGCGGCCGCCGCACATGATAATGGGTGGCCGACGATGCCGACCACCCGCTGACTGTCCTTATATCAGACCCGATGCCGGGTCAGTTCGCCGGAGCCGTGGTGCCGCCGGAGGTCGAGCTCGTCGCCGTCGCATCTGTGTCGAGGAGCTTCTGGACGTGCATCGCGTGCATCTCCAGGACAGGCGTCGTCGCATCCGCATAGGTCTTGAGGTTGGCGTCCTTGCCGGCCGAGCCGTAGCCCTGATGCAGGGCAAGCGCCTTCTGGTGAGCCTTCACCTGCTGGTTGAGGTAGGTCGGCACCTTGTTGTCGGCGGCTGTCAGCTGCTCGAGCATCTGCTGATCCTCGGCCGTCAGCTCCATCGGAACGGCGATGTCCGACTTCATGGCAGCCTGCTTCAAATCGGCTGCGGCCTTTTCATGATCGCTGATGATCTGCTGAGCGAACGTCTTCACGTCGGCAGTGGCCGACGGATCCTGCATGATCATCTGGCTGGACTGGATCTCGTACATGCCGGACGAGGCGGCTTTCGCCACGAATTCCTGATCCGACGAGGTCTGGGCCAGAGCCGTGGTGGAGAAGAGGGCCAGTCCGGCAGCTGCCATGAGAATGGATTTCATCGAGATTCCCCGTTGTCGAGGCCGACGGAGCGGCCGATGGGGAAAGAAGGCGGGGATTGGACGCTTGTTCCCCGCCATTTCGGGGCGAGGCTAACGACCCGCGCCACGTTGGCTCTCTCGCCCGGACAAGCAGCTTTCGCCGCGCCATATGCGGCGGATCAGGCGTTGGACAGTGCCGTGATCGTGACAGGCTGCGTCAGCATCCACTCCTGGAGATTGCTGCCCGTGCCGCCGCGGTCGATCACCAGAAAGTCACTCACGTCCTCCAGGGCCAGCAGCGGATGATGCCAGGTGCCGCGACTGTAGGAGACGCCCTGACGGTCGGTGGCAAGGAAGGCCTGCGGCCTGCCGGGCCGACCGCTCTCATCCGGCGCGACGACAACCAGGTAAGGCCGGTTCGACAGTGGCATGAAGGCCTGGCTGCCGAGCGGATGGCGCTCCAGCATGGTGATCTCGATCGGCAGGGCGAAAGGCTTGCCGCGGAAGATCGAGATCAGCGGGCGACCGCCCTGCGACGACACGTCCACCGGCGCGATGTCGTGGAAGCGCGTCGTGGTGCCGCCGTTGATCAGGCGGATCTCGGCGGCATTGTCCGGCTCGATCACCTCGCCGAAGGGTCTGAAGGCATCCGCCGTCAGGAGCGCGACGGGCAAGCTCACGGCGCCTTGGTGCCGTAGAGGCGCAGCCGGCTGACGCCGCCATCCGGAAAGATGTCGAGCCGCACATGGGTGACCGGGCCGAGCGCTTTCACCTCACCGATCTCGAGGACCGCGTCGGCGGCGAGCTTCGTCTCCGGTACCAGGATCGGCCATTCCGCGCTGTCATCGCCAATGTCCTCCGGCAGGGGGTCGGTCGACAGGCGCGCGGCTCGCAGCGTGAAGCGGTCGGGGAAGTTGCCCTTGAAGTGATGCGTGTCGATCAGCACGCTGTTGATCGTCCCGGCCGTGCCGAGCTTGAGGACGCACCAGTCATTGCCCGGGCGGCGGCGGCGCGCCGTTTCCCAGCCGTCCGCCATCACCGGCGCGCGGCCCGGCGCCAGCATGTTGGCGGGCGATCCGTAATGGGCATCGTTCCAGGCGATTGCGGTGCCGCCATTCTCGACCGCCACGAGATCGACGACCTCGCCATGCGGAACCTCGGACCAGTCCTTGGCAACGAGGCCGTAGACGCGCAGCCGTGCCACGCCGCCGTCGGGATAGATGTGGAGGCGCAGCCAGCGGCAGGTGCGCGGCTCGGCGACGGTGACGACGTTGTGGCTGTCGCCCTTCAGCGGCATCAGAGGCACGAGCTCGCGCCAGTCGGCCTCACCCGGCTCTTCGACGGTATCGGCTGCCTCGATCATGGCCTCCGGCGGGAAGTTGCCGGTGAAGAAGGCGGTGTCGACGTCGACGGCGTGGACAGTTCCGCGTTGGCCGAGGCGAATGACGCACCAGTCGTGGCCGGGGACGCGCTTGCGACGTGACTCCCAGCCGTCCATCCACTTGCCGTGATCGTCGAAGCGGTCGGGATAGAAGACCGGCGCCTCCGGTTGGATCAGCCGGCTCTTGTCAGCGAAGAAGTCGTCGGTCGCGAAGGTGACCTCGGTGCCGAGACGCGGATGGGCGAGGTCGACGAAGCGCTTCAGCAGGCCCTCGGCCTCAGGCGCGGGGGGCGCGGTGACGAAACGCTCGCTGCTCATGCTGTCTCTCCGGAGGATGGGCCGTGATCCTGCTGCCGGTTCTCATCGGCGAAAATGCCGGCGATGCGCAGCCTGGCAATCTTTTCCACTTCGTGCGCTGCCGTCGCAAGCTCGGCCTCGCGGTCATTGCCGATCCGCTGCTCAAAGGCGGCGAGAATGTCGTCCTTGGTCAGACCCTTTACGGCGATGATGAAGGGAAAGCCGAAGCGCTCGACATAGCGGGTATTGAGATCGGTGAAGCGGGCGAGCTCGTCGGCGGTCAACCGATCGAGCCCGGCGCCGGCCTGCTCGGCCTTCGACTGGTCGGTCAGCCCGCCGACCAGCGCCAGGCGGCCGGCAAGGTCGGGATGCGCCTTGAGGACAGCCAGCCGTTCCTCGGCGCTCGCCGCGCGGAAACGCGTCACCAGCGCGGCGGTGAGGCCATCTGCCGTGTCGTGGACAGCGCCGAGCCCGCGCTCATAGGCGCGATCGGCCAGATAGGGCGAGTGCTCGAAGACGCCGCCGAAGACGGACAGGAACGCCTCGCGGGACAGGCTGCTCGGCCGAAAGCGCGGCCGGTAGGGGAAGTGCTCGCGCCAGTGCCGGGCGATGTCGATGCGCCGCGCAATCCAGACGCCCTCCTTGGCCTTGATGTAGTCGAGGAAGCGGGCGAGCGCCGCGGCGCGCCCAGGGCGCCCGACGAGGCGGCAATGGAGGCCGATATTCAGCATCTTCGGCGCGCCGGCTTCGCCTTCGGCATGAAGGAGGTCAAAGGCGTCCTTCAGATAGGCGAAGAACTGGTCGCCGGAGTTGAAGCCCTGCGGCGTCGCAAAGCGCATGTCGTTGGAATCGAGCGTATAGGGCAGAACCAGCAGCGGCCCGTGCGGTGTCTCCTGCCAGTAGGGCAGGTCGTCGGCATAGGCGTCGGAGGCGTAGAGGAAGCCGCCTTCCTCCGCGACGAGGTCCAGCGTGTGGCGAGAGGAGCGGCCGGTATACCAGCCGAGCGGACGCTCGCCCGTGATCGCCGTATGAAGGGCGATCGCCTCACGCATGTGGGCGCGCTCATCCTCGGCGGCGTAGTCCTTGTACTCGATCCATTTCAGCCCGTGCGAGGCAATCTCCCAGCCGGCTTCCTGCATCGCGGCGACGGCCTCCGGGCTGCGCTCCAGCGCGGTGGCGACGCCGTAGACGGTGACCGGCATGTCCCGCTCGGTGAATAGGCGCCAGAGCCGCCAGAAGCCGGCGCGCGCGCCATATTCATAGATCGATTCCATGTTCATGTGGCGCATGCCGGGCCACGGCGCGGCGCCGACGATCTCCGACAGGAAGCCTTCCGAGGCCGCATCGCCGTGAAGGATGGCGTTCTCGCCGCCCTCCTCGTAGTTGACGACGAACTGCACGCAGATCTTTGCCCCGCCCGGCCAGTTCGGATCCGGCGGCGTGCGGCCGTAGCCGAGGAGATCGCGAGGGTAGGCAGCCATGCGAGAGCCTTGCATCACATCATGATGGACGCGACGCTAGGCCAGAGCGCGACGAGGCAGCAAGCCTTCCGCCAGGAAGCGGACGGGAAATGCGGCGCTCTTCACAAACAAAAAAAGGCCGGGCTGCTGCCCGACCTTCCCAGAGCATCCGGCTCGAAAGCCGGCGCTCGATCGCCTCGACGCTTGCTGCCAGTACATCCGTGGTCAGCGAGCGGAAGCGATATCTGTATGCCCGAGGGCGCGCAGCCTGATCAGGCGGCGCTGAGGTTGTCGGCGGCGGACTTGCCGGAGCGGCGGTCCTGCACGATGTTGAAGTTCAGCTTCTGGCCTTCGACGATCGTGCTCATGCCAGAGCGCTCGACAGCCGAGATATGAACGAAGACATCGGTCGAGCCATCTTCCGGCTGGATAAAGCCGAAGCCCTTGGTGGCATTGAAGAACTTCACGGTTCCAACGGTCATGACGATTTCCTTTCAAATCGACGATAGAATTTCGTCGCCAAGCGCGAAGCCCAGCGGCGGCGGGTATTCGATTTTGAAAGAGAAATCAGTCGGAGCGTTGAGCGCGAAACGAAATTCAACATGCAAGATCGATAGCGAATATCTAGGCGTGGACTATGGTCATTACAAGGCAGCTCGTGAAATTACCCGAGAACGAGGCTGATGCTTAAGGTCGCTATTCCTACTGGTGCCATCTGAAACGCCGCCGATTGCCCCTCGGCAGGGAGGCTGGACGGCCATGAGGGAGACGGGCATCATCCATAACCGGTTGTGCAGATGACGGAATCACGCCGCATGGCGGAACATCAGACGGGTCGGCTGACGACCCATGTCCTTGATACGAGCCTCGGCCGACCGGCAGCGGGCATTGGTGTTTCGCTGTTCCGCCTCGATGGCGAGACGCGGCAGTCGATCCTCGACGCGCTCACCAATGCCGATGGACGCTGCGATCAGCCGCTCCTG
Source organism: Mangrovicella endophytica (assembly GCF_002893625.1). Lineage (GTDB taxonomy): Bacteria > Pseudomonadota > Alphaproteobacteria > Rhizobiales > Rhizobiaceae > Mangrovicella > Mangrovicella endophytica. The sequence continues at coordinate 148,986 of NZ_PKMZ01000005.1, forward strand.
TCGGGCGATGACTTTCGGCCCGGACGCTACGAACTCGTTTTCGCCGCCGGCGACTACCTGCGGCGCACGCAAGGCAGGCTCGCCGAGCCGCTGTTCCTCGATGACGTCGTGATCCGCTTCGGCATGGCGGAAGCGGCGCATTATCACGTGCCGCTGCTGCTCTCGCCGTTCGGCTATTCCACCTATCGGGGATCGTAGAGCCATGGCCGAGGCGATCCGCACCATCATCAACGGGCAGGAGCGCCGGATCGAGGGCGTCAGCCCGACCACGACCATGCTTAACCATCTGCGCCGCACCGAACGGCTGACCGGCACCAAGGAAGGCTGCGCCGAGGGCGACTGTGGCGCCTGCACCGTCATGCTGATCGAGCCGGACGAGGCTGGCGGTCTGCGGCGGCGCGCCGTCAACGCCTGCATCCAGTTCGTGCCGTCGCTGCATGGCCGCGCCATCGAAACGATCGAGCAACTCGGGCGGAACGGCCTCCACCCGCTGCAGCAGGCGATGGTCGATCATCATGCCAGCCAGTGCGGCTTCTGCACGCCCGGCTTCGTCATGCAGCTCTATTCCGGCTGGCTGACCGGCGCACTCACGGATCGCCAGTCGGTCAAGGACGTCATCGCCGGCAATCTTTGCCGCTGCACAGGCTATGGGCCGATCATCGACGCCGGCGTCGATCTCGCCCGGCTCGAGCCGCCGGACACGGCAGCGGATGATGCGGTGTTGGCGGAGCGGCTTCGATCGCTACGAGGTGCCGAAACCTTCGCCTATGAGGGCGAGGGCGCGCGCTGGTTCGCGCCGGCCAGCCTCGACGCGCTCGCCGACCTGGCTGCCGCTCATCCGGACGCTGTGCTCGTCGCCGGCGCGACGGATGTGGGGCTGTGGGTGACGAAGCTGCATCGCGAACTGCCCGTGCTGATCGACGTGACGCGCGTGCCCGAGCTGCACGGCTGGTCTAATGACGATCTCACGGTGACACTTGGCGCGACGGTGACGCATCGCGAGGCGCGCCGCATCCTCGAAGACCTCCATCCCGATCTCGGCGAGCTGATGCGCCGCTTCGCCGGCTACCAGATCCGGAATGCGGGGACCGTCGGCGGCAACATCGCCAACGGCTCGCCGATCGGCGACCTGCTGCCGGCCTTGATCGCGCTCGGCGCGCAGCTGCAACTGCGCCACGGAACCGTAGGCCGCGAGCTGCCGCTGGAGGACTTCTTCATCGAATATGGGCGGCAGGACCGCGCCAAAGGCGAGCTGGTCGCCTCCGTTACCGTTCCGAAGCTCAGGGCTGACCAGCTTTTCGCCTGCTACAAGATCTCCAAGCGCTTTGATTCCGACATCTCGGCCGTCATGGGTGCGTTCCGGTTGACGCTCGGCGATGACGGCTTGGTGCGCGAGGCGCGGCTCGCCTTCGGCGGCATGGCGGGAACGCCGCAGCGGGCGAAGGCGGCCGAGGCGGCGCTTGTCGGTCAACCGTTCGATGCCGCGGCGGCCGAGCGGGCGGCGGCTGCGCTGCGTGACGACTTCACGCCGCTCACCGACATGCGGGCCAGCGCGGCCTACCGGCTGACCGTTGCGGGCAATCTCCTGCGCCGCTTCCAGATGGAAACAGGCGCGGCAGGCACGCGGACCCGCGTTCTCGATCTCTCTGACGTCGCGTGACGAGGCCCGGCTGATGGACGTCACGCGCATCCAGGATCGCAGCGGCGCCGGCGGCGTCGCGCCTTCGGCACTCCACGAGCGTCCGCCGACGCATGAGGGGGAGATCCGCGGCGGCGTCGCCCGGGCGCTCGCCCATGACAGTGCGGCCAAGCACGTCTCCGGCGCAGCGCGCTACATCGACGACGAGCCTGAGCTGCCGGGAACGCTGCAGGTTTATATCGCCCTGTCGCCGCGGGCGCATGCCCGTATCCTCTCGGCCGACTACACGGGCGTCCGGCAGGCGCCGGGTGTCCATGCGGTGCTGACCGCCGCCGATATCCCGGGCAAGAACGACTATTCGCCGGTCTTCGGCGATGACCCGATCTTCCCGACGCAGACGGTGGAATATGTCGGCCAACCGCTCTTCGCGGTGGCGGCCGAGACGATCGAAGCCGCGCGCGCGGCGGCCAAACATGCGGTCTTCACCTTCGAGGACCTGCCCGCGGCAATCACCATCGACGAGGCGTTGGTCTCGGCGGATGCTGCCGGCGAGGATCTGCTCGACGCCCACACGATGCGCCTCGGCGATGTCGATGCAGCGCTTCAATCCGCCGAGATGGTGCTGGAGGGGCGGGTCGAGGTCGGCGGACAGGACCATTTCTATCTCGAAGGGCAGATCGCGACGGCCGTGCCGCAGGAGGACGGCGACATGCTCGTGCGCTCCTCGACGCAGCACCCGTCCGAGGTCCAGCACAATGTCGCGAAGATGCTGGGCGTTGCCGACCACTCTGTGACCGTCGAGGTGCGGCGCATGGGCGGCGGCTTCGGCGGCAAGGAATCGCAGCCGGCGCTGTTTGCAAGCGTCGCGGCGCTGGCGGCGCATGTGACCGGCCGCCCGGCGAAGTGTCGGCCAGACCGCGACGACGACATGGTGATGACCGGCAAGCGTCACGAGATGCGGCTGGACTATCGCGTCGGCTTCGACCGGGAAGGGCGGATTGCGGCGGCGGACTTCGCTCATGTCGTGCGCTGCGGCTATTCGCGCGATCTGTCCGGCGCGATTGCCGACCGCGCCATGTTCCATGCCGACAATGCCTATGCGCTGCCGGCTGCGCGCATCCATTCCCGGCGGCTGAAGACCAACACCGTTTCCAACACGGCCTTCCGCGGCTTCGGCGGCCCGCAAGGCATGGTCGGGATCGAGCGTGCGATGGACCGGATCGCCTTTGCCACGGGGCTGGATCCGCTCGATGTGCGCAAGCGCAACTTCTATCCCGCCGCGGGTGGGGCGCTGACGCCCTACCACATGGCCGTCACGGACTCGGTGATCGAGGACATCGTCGGCGAGCTGGAGGCGTCCTGCGACTACCGTGTTCGGCGCGAGGCGGTGCGCCGCTTCAACGCGGACAACCCAGTCCTGAAGAAGGGGCTGGCGCTGACGCCGGTGAAGTTCGGCATCTCCTTCACCACCAGCCATCTCAATCAGGCCGGCGCGCTGGTCCATGTCTACAAGGACGGCTCGGTGCAGCTGAACCACGGCGGCACCGAGATGGGGCAGGGGCTGTTCACCAAGGTGGCGCAGGTCGTCGCCGAGGAGTTCCAGATCGACATTGACCACGTAAAGATCACCTCGACCACCACCGCCAAGGTGCCGAACACCTCGGCGACGGCCGCGTCGTCAGGCTCCGATCTCAACGGTATGGCGGCGCAGGCCGCGGCGCGCGCGATCAAGGAACGGCTGATCGACTATGCGTGCGAGCAGTATCACGTTGCACGTGACCAGGTGGTCTTCCAGCCGAACCGCGTCCTCATCGGCAATGCGGAAAAGCGCTTCGCCGATCTCGTCGGCGAGGCCTATCTGGCCCGCAAGTCGCTGTCCTCGACCGGCTATTACGCGACGCCCGGCATCCACTACGATCGCGAGAGTGCGTCCGGGACACCCTTCTACTATTTCGCCTATGGGGCGGCCTGCGCCGAGGTCGCGATCGACACGCTGACCGGCGAATACCGGCTCCTGCGCGCCGATATCCTCCACGATGTCGGCCGGTCGCTGAACCCGGCGCTCGACCTTGGGCAGATCGAGGGCGGCTTCATCCAGGGCATGGGCTGGCTGACGACGGAAGAGCTCTGGTGGGACAAGGCCGGGCGGCTGAGGACCCACGCGCCCTCCACCTACAAGATCCCGACGGCCAACGACCGGCCGGACAACCTCACCGTCCGTCTGTGGGAGAAGGGCGAGAACCGCGCCCCGACGATCTACCGCTCCAAGGCGGTGGGCGAGCCGCCCTTCATGCTGGCGATTTCGGTCTTCTCGGCGCTGACTGACGCCGTGTGTGCTGCCGGCGACGGCAAGGCCTTCCCCGATCTCGACGCGCCGGCAACGCCCGAGCGCGTGCTGGCGGCGGTGCAGGCCGTGCGCGGCGTCCGATGACCACGCCGGCCGGGCAGCTTGCCGAAATGGTCGCAGCGGATCAGCCGGCCATTCTCGTCACTGTGGCTGAAGCCCGCGGCTCCACGCCGCGCGAGGCCGGTGTGCGGATGATCGTCACACCCGATGATGTCACTGGCACGATCGGCGGCGGTCGCCTGGAGTTCAACGCGATCGAGCGTGCCCGACGAATGCTGCACGATGGCGAGCGCGTGGCGATGATGAAGGTTCCGCTCGGGCCTGCCATCGGCCAGTGCTGCGGCGGCAGCGTGTCCCTGCAGCTCGAGATGGCCGATGCCGCGCTGTTGTCGCGTGTGGAGGCGCAGGAGCGCGCGGAGCGTGACAGCCGCCCGGCAGTGATGATCTTCGGCGCCGGACCCACGGGCCAGGCGCTTACGGCGGCATTGGCGCCGCTGCCCTTCGCCATCACCCTGATCGACAGCCGCCGGGATCGTCTGGATGTCGCGCCCCAAGCCGTGACGACCATCGCCAGCGCGCTGCCGGAAGCTGAAATCGACCAGGCGCGGCCCCGCACCGGTTTCGTGGTGATGACGCATGATCACGCGCTGGACTTTCTTCTCGCCGCCCGGGCGCTGCGCCGCGGCGACGCCGCCTATGTCGGGATGATCGGCTCGGCCACCAAGCGCGAGCGCTTCCGCCGCTATCTGAAGGAGGAGGGTGACGGGGACCTCATCGGACGATTGGTGTTGCCGATCGGTGGTTCAGCGCTGCGCGACAAGCGGCCGGAGGTGATCGCCGCCATGACGGCGGCGGAACTCGCCGTCTGCCTGCTTTCCAATCAGGGGGAAAAGCTGCATGGAACCTTTGCAGCCGGCCTTCCGCGGTGCAATAGTGAAGCCGACCAACAACGGGATCAGCCGCCACTCCATGCCGCCGCGTCTTGAACTGCAGGGCATCACCAAGCGCTTCCCGGGCGTCACCGCCAATGAATCCGTCTCATTCTCCGTCGCGCCCGGCGAGATCCATGCGCTGCTCGGCGAGAACGGGGCCGGCAAGTCGACGCTGGTCAAGATCATCTACGGCGTGCAGCGGGCGGATGAGGGCACCATCCTGTGGGATGGCGCGCCCGTCTCCATCGGCTCGCCCCGCGAGGCGCGGGCTCTCGGTATCGGCATGGTGTTCCAGCATTTCTCGCTGTTCGAGGCGATGACGGTGCTGGAGAACATCGCGCTCGGCATGGACAATCCGCCGCCGCGCCGCGAACTGGAGGCGAAGGTGCGGCAGGTGCTCGACACCTATCATCTCGCGCTCGATCCGCATCGCGACGTCCATACGCTGTCGGTCGGCGAGCGCCAGCGCATCGAAATCGTCCGCGCGCTCCTGCAGCGCCCGAAGCTCCTGATCATGGACGAGCCGACTTCGGTGCTGACGCCGCAGGAGGTGGAGCAGCTGTTCGAAACGCTGCGCCAGCTGGCGCGCGAGGGCTGCTCGATCCTCTACATTTCCCACAAGCTGCACGAGATCAAGGCGCTCTGCGAAAGCGCCACCATCCTGCGTGCCGGCAAGGTGGTTGAGACCTGCGACCCGCGCGAGCATAGCACCCGTGCCATGGCGGAGATGATGATCGGCGGCAGCCTGAAGGACGTCAAACGCAAGAGCGGCGGCGAATTCGGCCCGGTGCGCCTCGCCGTCGACGGACTGTCGGCGCCGGGCGAGCCGCCCTTCGGCACCAGCCTGAAGGAGATCTCCTTCGAGGTGCGGGCTGGCGAAATCCTCGGCATTGCCGGGGTCGCGGGCAACGGCCAGAACGAGCTGCTCTCGGTTCTCTCCGGCGAGCGCCATCATGGCGTCACCGGCTCGATTGCCATCGACGGCGTGCCATCACTGGCGCTCGGCGTCTCCGCACGGCGCTCGCGCGGCCTTGCCGCCGTGCCGGAGGAGCGCAATGGCCATGCCGCCGTGCCCGGCATGTCCCTGACCGACAATGCCGTCCTCTCTGCCCGGCGGCGTAAGAAGCTGACGGTCGGCGGCCTGATCCGTCTTGGCGCGGCGCGGGATTTCGCCCGCTCCGTCATCTCCGGCTTCTCCGTCAAGGCGACCGGGCCGGCAGCCTTCGCCGGCAGCCTGTCCGGCGGCAACCTGCAGAAATACATCATGGGCCGCGAGATCATGCAGACACCGGCCGTGCTCGTCGTCTCGCAGCCGACCTGGGGTGTCGATGCGGGCGCCGCCGCCTTCATCCGCCAGGCCATGGTCGATCTTGCGGCCGCCGGCGGCGCCATCCTCGTGGTCAGCCAGGACCTCGACGAGTTGCTGGAACTCTCCGATCGCATTGCCGTCATCAACGAGGGACGGCTGTCGCGCTCGCTCCCCGTCGGGTCTGTGTCCGTCGAGGAGATCGGTCTTCTGATGGGCGGCGTCCATGGCGAGCCTGCCACCGCCGAGGCTGCTTGATGGCGCTAATTCTCGAGCCGCGGCGCGAGCCGAGCCGCGCCATGGTGCTGGCGGCGCCGCTGATCGCCGTCGTGGCGACGCTGGTAACGGGCGCCATCGCCTTCACCCTTCTCGGTTATGACGGCTTTGGCGCCATCCGCGAGATCTTCGTCTCGCCGCTTCTGAGCGCCTATCGGTGGCAGGACCTTCTCGTGAAGGCGGCGCCGCTGGCGCTGATCGCGACGGGCCTGTCGATCGGCTTTCGCGCCAATGTCTGGAACATCGGCGCCGAGGGGCAGTATATCCTCGGCGGCCTCGCCGGCACCGGCATCGCGCTTGCCGCCTACGACATGGAAGGCGGCTGGATCCTGCCGCTGATGATCGTCTGCGGCATTCTCGGTGGCATGGCCTGGGCGAGCATTCCGGCGATCCTGAAGACGCGGCTCAACGTCAACGAGATCCTGTCGAGCCTGATGCTCAACTACGTTGCCATCCAGCTGCTCTATTACCTGATGCGCGGACCGTGGAAGGACCCGATGGGGTTCAACTTCCCGCAGACCCGCCTCTTCACCGACTGGGAAACGCTGCCGATGGCAGTGCCCGGCACGCTGATCCATATCGGCGTTCCGATCGCGCTGGCGCTGGCCTTGACGGTCTGGCTGCTGATCGCCCGCAGCATCACAGGCTTCCAGATCCGTGTGGTCGGGCTGGCGCCGCAGGCGGCGCGCTACGGCGGCTTCAGCGCGCCGTCCACCACGTGGCTGGCGCTGATGGCCGGCGGCGCCTTTGCCGGTCTTGCCGGCGTTCTGGAGGCGGCCGGACCCTTCGCGCAGATGGTGCCGGCCTTTCCGACCGGCTACGGCTATACTGCAATCATCGTCGCCTTTCTCGGGCGGCTCCACCCAGTCGGCATCCTCCTCGCCGCCATGGTGCTGGCGCTCACCTATGTCGGCGGCGACACGGCGCAGACAACGATCGGCCTGCCGGCGGCGGCGATCGGCGTCTTCCAGGCGATGATGCTGTTCTTCCTGCTCGCGGCCGACATCCTCGTGCGCTACCGCCTGGTGCGGCGACGCCAGCCGACCGGTGCGCCGGCACCGACCGCCGCCGGAGTGCCGCCGCAGGCGTCACCCGACACGCTTGCGCAGGAAGCCCGTGCCGAAGGCGTCGCAGCATGACGACGACACTTCTGATCTCGATCCTGATGTCGGTGGCCGGTGCGGCGACGCCGCTGCTCATCGCAGCGCTCGGCGAACTCGTCGCCGAGAAGTCCGGCGTTCTGAACCTCGGCGTCGAGGGCATGATGCTGATCGGTGCCGTGACGGCTTTCGCCGTCGCGGTCACCACCGGTTCGCCCGTGCTCGGCTGCATTGCCGCAATGGCGGCGGCGGCCGCCTCGTCGCTGATCTTCGGCTATCTCACCCTCAGCCTCACTGCCAATCAGGTGGCGACGGGCCTGGCGCTGACCATCTTCGGAACGGGCGTCTCGGCCCTGGCGGGCGCTCCTTACGTCGGCATCACCACGCAGACGCTCGGCCTCTTGTTTCCGCCGAGTCTTGCCACCGATCCCATCTGGCGGCTGGTCTTCGGCCATTCGCCGCTCGTCTATATCGGCCTCCTCCTGACGCTCGGCGTCTGGTGGTTCCTGAAGCACTCGCGCGCCGGTCTGATCCTGCGCGCGATCGGCGAGTCGGACATGGCGGCGCATTCGATCGGCTATCCCGTGCTGACGGTGCGCTACCTCGCCGTCCTCTTCGGCGGTGCCATGGCGGGGCTGGCCGGTTCCTATTACTCGCTGGTGCTGACGCCGATGTGGGCGGAGCGGCTGACGGCCGGCCGCGGCTGGATCGCCATCGCGCTCGTGGTCTTCGCGTCGTGGCGCACCGGGCGCCTCGTTCTCGGCGCCTATCTCTTCGGCGCCGTCATCACGCTCGAACTGCAGGCCAAGGCCGCCGGCTTCTCCTTCTTTGCGCCGGAGTTCCTGTCCAGCCTCCCATATCTCGCCACCATCGTCGTCCTGGCGCTCATCTCGGCCGGACGGCGCAATGCCAGACTTGCAGCGCCCGCCTGCCTCGGCAGGCCGTTCCGCGCGACTGCCTGACGATCATCGCCACCATCCCCACCAAGCCAGGAGGATTTCATGTTCCAGATCACCCGGCGCCGGCTCCTGACCGGCACCGCTTCGCTCGCAGCCCTCTCCGGTCTCGGGGTCGCCGCCCGCGCGCAGGGCAAGGACAAGGTGAAGGCCGCCTTCATCTATGTCGGCCCGGTCGGCGACTACGGCTATTCCTTCGCCCATGATCAGGGCCGCAAGTTCCTGGAGGAGAAGCTCGGCGACAAGGTCGAGACGAGCTTCGTCGAAAGCGTCGCGGAAGGTCCGGATGCCGAGCGCGTGCTGCGCCAGCTGGCCCAGGCCGGCAACGACATCATCTTCGCGACCTCCTTCGGCTTCATGAACCCGACGCTGAAGGTCGCCAAGCAGTTCCCCAACGTGAAGTTCGAGCACGCGACGGGCTATCAGACCGCCCCGAACATGGGCATCTACAATTCGCGCTTCTATGAAGGCCGCGCCGTGCTCGGCACCATCGCCGCGATGATGTCGAAGACGGGTAAGGGCGGCTATGTCGCCTCCTTCCCGATCCCCGAGGTGGTGATGGGCATCAACGCCTTCACGCTCGCGGCCCGCAAGATCAACCCGAAGTTCGAGACCCAGGTCGTCTGGGTGAACTCCTGGTACGACCCCGCCAAGGAGGCCGATGCCGCCAAGGCGCTTCTCGATCAGGGTGCGGACGTCATCACCCAGCACACTGACTCGCCGGCGCCTCTGCAGGCTGCCGAGCAGCGCGGCGCCATCGCCTTCGGCCAGGCTTGGGACATGCAGAGCTTTGCGCCCAACGCCCATATGACCGCGATCGTCGACCACTGGGGGCCGCATTACGTCCAGTCGGTCCAGGCGGTCCTCGACGGCACCTGGAAACCCGGCGACGTCTGGGGCGGCATGAAGGAGGACTTCGTCGAGATGTCGCCCTTCAACCCGAAGATGCCGGAGGACGTGAAGGCGGCGGCGCAGAAGATCGTCGACGAGACGAAGGCCGGCACCTACAGCGTCTTCACCGGCCCGATCAACGATCAGTCGGGCACCGAGAAGATCGCCGCCGGACAGGTCATCCCGGACGCCGACCTCCTCAAGATGAACTGGTATGTCGAGGGCGTGAAGTCCTGATCAACCTGGCGGTGGCGGCCGGGTGACTGGCCGCTGCCGCCTTCCGCCCGCCGGTCTTCGGCGGTCGGCAGTGTCATAGCTCGGGCGCTGGCCCGGGTCGGCGAGATCTAACGGACCGCTGCTCCTCGCGCGGTCGCCTGTCGCTCGTCCTTTGCAGAAGGAACGGCAAGGCATCGCATGGCAACCTATCTGGCAGACTGGCTGCAGTTCGGCGTCCGCTGGCTGCATGTCGTGACGGCGATCGCCTGGATCGGCTCGTCATTCTATTTCATCGCCCTCGACCTCGGCCTGCGCAAGCCCCACGGCACCCCGCCGGCGGGCGTCGGCGGCGAGGCTTGGCAGGTGCATGGCGGCGGCTTCTACCATGTGCAGAAATACATGGTGGCGCCGCCTCACATGCCCGAGGACCTCACCTGGTTCAAATGGGAGAGCTACTCGGCGTGGCTGTCGGGCGCCGCGCTCCTCTTCCTCGTCTACTATCTCGGCGCGGACCTCTTCCTGATCGACCCCGAGAAGGCGGATCTGCCGGCCTGGGGTGCCAGCCTCATCGGCATTGCGGGCCTTGCGCTCGGCTGGCTCGTTTATGACGCCCTCTGCAAGTCGCCGCTGAAGCGTAACGACACGGCGCTGCTCGCCGTGCTCTTCGTCTATGTCGTCGCCGCGAGCTTCGGCTTTGCCCAAGTCTTTTCCGGCCGCGGTGCCATGCTGCACACCGGCGCAATGATCGCGACGATCATGAGCGCCAACGTCTTCTTCACGATCATCCCGAACCAGACGATCGTCGTCGCCGACCTGAAGGCCGGCCGGACGCCCGAGGCGCGGCTGGGGCAGGAAGCCAAGCAGCGCTCGCTGCACAACAACTACCTGACGCTGCCGGTCATCTTCCTGATGCTCTCCAACCACTATCCGCTCGCCTTCGCGACGGAGTGGAACTGGGCGATCGCCGGGGTGGTGCTGCTGCTTGGCGCCGTCATCCGCCACTTCTTCAACACCATGCACAAGACCGGCGCCAAGCTCTGGTGGTGCTGGGGCGTCGCGGCCGTCCTCTTCGCGATCATCGTGACGCTGTCCGGCTCGCCCGGCTGGCGGGCGGGCGAGGCGTCCGACGCCGCTGCCGCCGCGTGGACGCAGGACCCGCAACTCGCTCTTGCGACATCGCCCCATTTCGAGGCGGCGGAGTCGATCGTGATGTCGCGCTGCTCCATGTGCCATGCGCGCGAGCCGCTGTGGCCGGGCATCTCGCATGCGCCGAAAGGCGTCGTCCTCGAGACCGCCGCCGACATCGTTCACTACGCGCCGCTGATCGAGCGGCAGGCGGTGCGCAGCCATGCCATGCCGCCCGGCAATGTCACCGGGCTCGAGCCGGAGGAGCGCCAGCTTCTGGCGAGCTGGATCCAGTCCGGCGACGGGGTGACGGGACGATGAGGCGCCATCTCGCGATCCGCGGCCGGCTTCTGTGGTTCGAGGCCGATCCGGCGTTTGCCGGCGAGGCTGCGCTGCGCTTCATCGAGGATGGCATCGTCCTGATCGAGGCCGGCATCATCAAGGCCGTCGACGAGGCGCGCGTGCTGCTGCCGCAACTGACGCGGGAGGTGACACTCGTCGATCACCGGCCGCACCTCGTCCTGCCCGGCTTCATCGACCCGCATCTGCACATGCCGCAGACGCAGGTGATCGCCTCCTATGGCACCGAGCTGCTGGAATGGCTGCAGAAATACACGTTCCCGGAGGAGTCGCGTTACGGCGATCCGGCGGTTTCGGCCGCTGCGGCGCGCTTCCTGTTCGACGAGCTCCTGCGCAATGGCACGACGACGGCGAGCGCCTTCTGCACGTCGCATCCGGAAAGCGTCCATGCCTATTTCACTGAGGCCGAACGACGCGGCCTCAGGATGATCGGCGGCAAGGTGATGATGGATCGCGGCGCGCCACCGGCGCTGCTCGATACGCCGCAAACCGGCTATGACCAAACGAAGGCGGCGATCGAGCGCTGGCACGGCCGCGGCCGGCTGTCCGTCGCTATCACGCCGCGCTTCGCTCCGACCTCGACGGAGGCGCAGCTGGAAGCGGCCGGCGCGCTCGCCGCGGCGTTTCCCGATCTCCCCATCCAGACGCACCTCTCGGAAAACGAGGCGGAGATCGCCTATGTCCGCGAGCTGTTCCCGTGGTCCGATGACTATACGGCGGTCTACGAGCGCTATGGGCTGGTGCGTCGTAAGGCTCTGTTCGGACACTGTATCCACCTGACAGAGCGCGAGCGTGCGGCGCTGGCGGATCATCAGGCTTCCGCGATCTTCTGCCCGACCTCGAACCTCTTCCTCGGCTCCGGCCTGTTCGACTTGGCGGCGGCGCGCGAGGCCGGCCTGAGGGTCGGGCTCGCTACCGATATCGGCGGCGGCACCAGCTATTCCATGCTGCAGACGGCGGCGGAGGCCTACAAGGTGCTGGCGCTGCGGGGTGAGAAACTGACGGCCTTCGAGGCCTTTCACATGATGACAGCGGGCAATGCCGAGGCGATCGGGCTGGCGGGGACGATCGGCCAGCTGGCGCCGGGCTACGAGGCCGACCTCGTGGTGCTCGACAGCCGCGCCACGGCCGCGCTGCGGCGCCGGATGCAGCGGGCGGAGACGCTGGCCGAAGAGCTGTTCGCGCTGATGATGCTCGGCGACGACCGCAGCGTCGCTGCGACCTATGCCAACGGCAAGTGCGTTTATGACCGCTTGAACACGGGCCCGCGGTTGCCGGAGCGGGGCGATCAGCTGGCTTCGGCCGGCCGCCCACAGGGCACGGAGGCGGCGCAGCAATAGGCCTGGGGAGCCGGTCCCGGCGGCCCCGCCTGAGAAACCTCACCCGCGCATAGAGACAGACGCCATTCGGCATCTATCTGTCGTCGGGCCGCGTTGGTGCGGCACGGCAGGCAGGAGGCAGAGCGAATGCGACTGGTACGCTATGGCGACAGCGGGGCGGAGAAGCCCGGCCTGATCGATGCGGAGCACGTGCTCCGCGATCTCTCCGGCGAGGTCGACGACATCGCTGGCCACACGCTCAGCCGCAGCATGCTCGACAAGATCCGCGCGCTCGATCCCAAAAGCCTGCCCAAGGCCGATCCCAGCCACCGAATCGGCCCCTGCGTCGGCCGCGTCGGCAACTTCATAGCCGTCGGCCTCAACTACGAGGACCATGCGCGCGAGACCGGCGCCCCCATCCCGACCGAGCCGATCATCTTCAACAAGGCGCCGTCGTCGATCATTGGGCCGCGCGACGACATCATCGTGCCAAAGGGCTCGAAGTCGACGGACTGGGAGGTCGAGGTCGCCATCGTCATCGGCGAGGAGGCCCTTTACGTCTCCGAGGAAGCCGCGCTCGACCACGTTGCCGGCTTCTGCCTGTGCAACGACGTCTCCGAGCGCGACTGGCAGAAGGACCGCGGCGGTCAGTGGACCAAGGGCAAGAGCGCACCGACCTTCGGGCCGCTCGGCCCCTGGCTGGTGACGCCGGACGCGATCGAGGACGTTCAGGCGATCGACCTCTGGCTCGACGTCAATGGCGAGCGGATGCAGACAGGATCGACGGCAACGATGATCTTCGGCATGCGCTTCGTCGTCTCCTATCTCTCGCAGTTCATGCGGCTGATGCCGGGCGACGTCATCACCACGGGCACGCCGCCGGGCGTCGGCGCGGCGCGCAATCCGCCGCGCTTCCTGAAGGATGGCGACATCGTCACCCTCGGCGGCTCGAGCCTCGGCGAGCAGCGGCAGGTCGTTCGCGCCTGGCAGGGCTGATCGCCCGAAAAAGGCGCGGCGGCGGTCTGCCGCCGGGCTCTTCAGCGGAGCGGGTCGTCGGTATGGCAGCGCAGCTTTTCCGGAAAAGGCTGTTTGCAGCGCAACCTGAGGCACGCTTGCGCGGTTCTAGGCTTCGGAGGGTGCATCGTTCGGACGGACGAGGCGGACGGATTCTGATCCGCCGGCCGGCCGTTCGGCGTCCCGTCCGCCCGTCAACCGGACCCGGAAGGTCGATGCATGTCCGATGCAGCCACGACACCTCGCATGACGACGAAGCCCGCCACCGCCTCTTTCCGGCCGGCGCGCGACCCTCAGTCCGAGGCTGAGCTGCGCCATCTGGCCGAAAGCCGCCTGGCCATCGAGGGCGTGGAGCCGGAGATCGATGGGGGCCGCTTCGCGGTCAAGCGTGCCGAAGGCGAGCCGATGCTCGTGACCGCCGACATCTTCTCGGATGGGCACGACAAGATCGCAGCCGCGCTGATCTATGGCGAAGCGGGATCGGACAGCTGGTCCGAGGTGCCGTTCGAATTCATCGAGAACGACCGCTGGGGCGCCGAGGTCACCTTCGACAAGCCCGGTCCCTATCGCTACTCCATCCTGGCCTGGCGCGACGTCTATGCGACCTGGCGTGACGAGGCGAAGAAGAAGCGCGACGCCGGCGTCCTGACCGATCTCGAGCTGACCGAAGGCCGTCAGCTCGTCGAGAAGGCGCTCGCCTCCGGCCGCGGCTCGGCTGACGAGCAAAAGCAGCTCGCGGCGTTCGACCAGAGGCTGAAGGATCTGCAGTCCAGGGCGGATGCCGACGGGCAGTACGAGGCGATGCAGTCCGCCGAGGCGGTGGCGCTGCTCGCCGCCGCCGGCCTGCGCACCAACCTGACGCGCTATCCGATCGACGTGCCGGTCTGGGTCGACCGCACCGCGGCGGCGTTCAGCGCCTGGTACGAGCTGATGCCGCGCTCGCAATCCGGCGACGTCAACCGCCACGGCACCTTCGACGACGTCATCAAGCGTCTGCCCGACATTCAGGAGATGGGCTTCGACGTCCTCTATTTCCCGCCCATCCACCCGATCGGCAAGACCAACCGCAAGGGCCGCAACAACACGCTGACACCGGGCGAGGGCGATCCCGGCAGCCCCTATGCCATCGGCTCAGCCGAGGGCGGCCACGACGCGCTGCATCCCGAGCTCGGCACCTTCGAGGATTTCGCCCGGCTGATCGACGCGGCGAAGGACCATGGGCTGGAGATCGCCATCGACTTCGCCATCCAGTGCTCGCCTGACCATCCCTGGATCAAGGAGCATCCGGAGTGGTTTGACTGGCGGCCGAACGGCACCATCAAGTTCGCCGAGAACCCGCCGAAGAAGTACGAGGACATCGTCAACGTCCACTTCTACCGCGACGCCATTCCCTCGCTCTGGTTCGAGCTGCGCGACATCGTGCTGTTCTGGCTGGACAAGGGCGTCCGGATCTTCCGCGTCGACAATCCGCACACCAAGCCGTTCCCGTTCTGGGAATGGATGATCGCCGAGGTGCGCAAGGTCGATCCGGGCGTCGTCTTCCTCGCCGAGGCCTTCACCCGGCCAAAGGTGATGAAGCGGCTCGCCAAGGTCGGCTACAACCAGTCCTATTCCTACTTCACCTGGCGAAACGTGAAGTGGGAGCTGACGGAGTACATGACCGAGCTGACGCAGTCGAAATGCGTCGAGTATATGCGGCCGAACTTCTTCGTGAACACGCCGGACATCAATCCGCGCTTCCTGCAGGTCAGCGGCCGGCCCGGCTTCCGCATCCGCCTTGCGCTCGCGGCCACGCTCGCGGGTAACTACGGCGTTTATTCCGGCTTCGAACTGTGTGACGCGCGTCCCGTGCCGGGCAAGGAGGAGTATCTCAACTCCGAGAAATACGAGATCCGGGCCTTCGACTGGAAGGCGCCGGGCAATATCCGCGACGATATCGCCTTCTTCAACAATCTGAGGCGCACCGAGCCGGCGCTGCAGTCGTTCCGCAACCTGTCCTTCTATAATTTCTGGAACGAGCGCGTCCTATACTACGGCAAGACGGCGCCGGACGGCTCCATCCTGCTCTTCATCGTCTCGCTTGATCCGCACTGGGGGCAGGGCGGCAATTTCGAGGTCCCGCTGTGGGAGCTGGGCCTTTCCGACGATGCGGGCGTCGAGGTGACGGATCTCGTCTCCGGCCAGAGCTTCAACTGGTACGGCAAGATCCAGCACTGGTACCTGAACCCGTCCGAGCGCCCCTACGCCGTCCTGAAGATCTCCCGCTGAACCGCGAGCAGGCCAATTCCATGAACGAGCACGTCATCCTGACGCCGAACGAGGCGAGCGCCGGACCGAACCCGGCTGCGCATGACTGGTACAAGGACGCGATCATCTACCAGGTGCACGTCAAGACCTTCGCCGACTCCAACGGCGACGGCGTTGGCGACTTTGCCGGCCTCCTGAGCCGCCTCGACTACATCCAGGAGCTCGGCGTCACAGCCATCTGGCTGCAACCCTTCTTCCCGTCGCCGCTGCGCGACGACGGCTACGACATCTCGGACTACTGGTCGGTCAATCCCACCTACGGCACGATGGAAGACTTCGAGCGCTTCGTCGACGAGGCGCACAAGCGCGGCATGCGCGTCATCATCGAGCTGGTGATCAACCACACCTCGGACCAGCATCCCTGGTTCCAGGCGGCGCGCAACGCGCCGAAGGACAGTCCGGAGCGCGACTATTACGTCTGGCGCGACGACGACAAGGGCTACGATCTCACCCGCATCATCTTCCTCGATACCGAAGTGTCGAACTGGACGTGGGACCCGGTCGCACAGCAGTATTTCTGGCACCGCTTCTATTCGCACCAGCCCGACCTCAACTTCGACAATCCGAAGGTCATGGAGGAGGTGCTGTCGGTCATGCACTTCTGGCTCGATAAGGGGGTCGACGGGCTGCGGCTCGACGCGATCCCCTATCTCGTCGAGCGCGAGGGCACCAACAACGAGAACCTGCCGGAAACGCACGATGTCCTGAAGGCGATCCGCGCCGACCTCGATAAGCACTATCCCGGCCGCATGCTGCTCGCCGAAGCCAACCAGTGGCCGGAGGACACCCGCCCGTATTTCGGCGACGGCGACGAGTGCCACATGGCGTTCCACTTCCCGCTGATGCCCCGCATGTACATGGCGCTGGCGCAGGAAGATCGGCTCCCGATCACCGACATCATGCGGCAGACGCCGGAAATCCCCGATAATTGCCAGTGGGCGATCTTCCTGCGCAACCACGACGAGCTGACGCTCGAAATGGTGACGGCGGAGGAGCGCGATTACCTGTGGTCCACCTACGCCGTGGACACGCGCGCGCGCATCAATCTCGGCATCCGCCGGCGCCTTGCGCCGCTGATGGGCAATGATCGCCGCAAGATCGAGCTGCTCTACGCCCTGCTCCTGTCGATGCCAGGCACGCCGGTGCTCTACTATGGCGACGAGATCGGCATGGGCGACAACTACTATCTCGGCGATCGCGACGGCGTTCGCACACCGATGCAGTGGTCAGCTGACCGCAATGGCGGCTTCTCGCGTGCCGATCCGCAGCGGCTCTATCTGCCGGTGATCCAAGACCCGATCTACGGCTACCAGGCGACGAATGTCGAAGCGCAGTCCAACAATCCGTCGAGCCAGCTGAACTGGAGCCGTAGGCTGATCCAGGTGCGACGCACCAAGGAAGCCTTCGGCCGTGGCACGATCTCGTTCCTGTATCCGTCGAACCGCAAGGTGCTCTGCTATGTGCGCGAGCACGGCGGCGAGCGCATCCTCTGCGTTGCAAACCTGTCCTCATCGGCGCAGGCGGTGGAACTGGATCTGTCGACCTATGCCGGCGTGCAGCCGGTCGAGATGCTCGGACAGTCGCGGTTCCCGGCGATCGGCCTCGGCACCTACACTCTGACGCTCCCAGCCTACGGCTTCTTCTGGTTCGACCTTTCCACCAATGCCGGCGGACCGCAGAGCTCGGAGCCGGTGGCCCTGCCGGACTTCACCACCATTGTCGTCACCGGCGATCTCAAGGCGACGCTGAACGAGCGCAACCGCCGCGAAGTCGAGACGATCATGTCGAGCTGGATGGGCGGACAGCGCTGGTTCGCCGCCAAGGCGGACCGGCCGCGGCAGGCCAAGCTCGACGTTCTCGGCACGCCCGCCGGCGGCTCGCGCGGCCATGCCTTCAACGAGGTGAGCATTGCGACCTCCGAAGGCGAGCATCGCTACTTCCTGCCGCTGAGCGCCAAGTGGGGCGAGAATTACCTCCATCGCGACGCGCCGACGCTGCCCTATACGCTGATGAAGATCCGCCAGGGCCCGAAGGTCGGCGTGATCCTCGACGGGTCACGCGATCCCTTGCTGGTCACGATGATGGTCGGCCTCATGGCGAAGGGCGGCGACTACGCTTTGAGCGAGACCGGCACGCTCCGTGTCGAGCCGTCGGCGGCCGCCTCGGAGAAGCTCGCTGCCGCCGCCGAAGTGGATCAGGCCGACATCGCGCCGCTCTCCGGGGAGCAGTCCAACACTTCGATCGCGGTGGGTCGCACGGCGATCCTGAAGCTCTACCGGCGCCTGCGCGACGGCATCCAGCCGGAGCTGGAGGTCACCCGCTTCCTCACCGAGAAGACCGACTTTGCCGCAGCCCCGGCGCTCCTGTCATCGATGGTGCTGAAGCGCGAGGACGGCAGCGAGGCGGCCGTCGCCGCTCTGTTCGAGCGCGTCGACAACCAGGGCGACGCCTGGGCGGTGGTGACGGAGGAACTCGCCCGCTTCCTGCGCGACAACGCCTATGCCATCCAGCCGCCGGTTGAGGAGATGGGGCACACGATCGAGCCGGAGTCCGGCTCCATGATGCTGACCCGCCTCGACACCGGTCCGGTGATCGGCAAGCGCACGGGTGAGATGCACCGGGCGCTGGCGACGCTCACCGGCGATCCGGACTTCGATCCTCAGCCGATGGACGACGAGGCGCTGGCGGACTTTGCCGCGGCGGCCCGGCGTGAGGCTGAAAGCGCGCTCGACCTCCTGGAGCGGCTGGGCGCCTCTTTGCCCGAGGCCGTTGCCGAGGATGTCGGCCGGCTGCTGGCGGCTCGCTCCGCGATCCTCGCCTGGTTCGGCGACGTCCTGACGACCGGCGTCGGCGGCGCTCTCACCCGCATCCACGGCGACTATCATCTCGGCCAGCTGCTGGTCTCGCGATACGACGTCATCATTCTCGACTTCGAGGGTGAGCCGGGGGCATCCCTGGAGGACCGTCGCCGCAAGTCCTCGCCGCTGCGCGACGTCGCCGGCATGTTGCGCTCGTTCGACTACGCCGCCTATACCGCGCGCGACAGGGCCGGTCCGGCGGACGAGACGACCGCTGCCCGTCTCAAGGACATGGCGGAGGCGTGGCGCGACGAGACGAGCCGCTCCTTCCTGTCAGCCTGGAGTTCGGCCTCCGGCATCGATCACACCGATGATGGAACCGCGCGGCTGCTCGATCTCTTCGTGCTGCAGAAGGCGTTCTACGAACTCAAATACGAAGCTGCGATGCGGCCGAGCTGGCTGCCGATCCCCTTGCGCGGAATCGTGGCTCTCCTCGAAAAGCGACAGGTCCTGAAATGAGCGATACGGCCACGACCAACGGCGGCGCGTCCGCCGCCGTCGAGCATCGTCCGAACCCGCATGAGGTCGAGGAGATCGGCCGCGGCGCCCATGGCGATCCGTTCTCCATTCTCGGCATCTTTGCGGCGGATGGTGGCAGCATCGTGCGCTGTTTCCGGCCCGGAGCACAGACGGCCGCTGTGATCGATGGAAGCGGGAACGTCCTCGGCGAACTGGAGCCCGTCGGCCATGACGGCTTCCACTCCGGCTTCGTGCCGGGGCTGCAGAAGGGTCAGCCTTACCGCTTCCGCTTCACCCATGACGGCATCACTTGGGAAGAGGAGGACCCTTACCGCTTCGGCTTCATCCTCGGCGACCAGGATCTCTACTACTTCGCGCAGGGCACGCACTACCGGCTGTATGAACGTCTCGGCGCCCATCCGTCGACGATGGACGGCGTCCATGGGACGGCCTTCGCCGTGCTGGCGCCCTCGGCGCGGCGCGTCTCCGTCGTCGGCAACTTCAACGCCTGGGACGGCCGCCGCCACGTGATGCGCAAGCGGCACGAAGCCGGCATCTGGGAGCTGTTCGTCCCCGGTATCGGCCGCGGCGAGGTCTACAAATACGAGGTCGTCGGCCCGGATGGCAGCATCATGCCGCTGAAGGCCGATCCGGTCGGCTTCAAGCAGGAGCAGGCGCCGTCCACGGCCTCGATCGTCGAGGGCCTCGTCGAGCACGACTGGAAGGACGAGGCATTCCGGCAGCACAGCCAGGACTGGCAGGATGCCGAGAAGCCGATCTCGATCTACGAGGTGCATCTGGGTTCTTGGCGCCGTGGCGAGGGCAATAGCTTCCTCGACTACAAGGCGCTGGCCAGGGAGCTCGTGCCTTACGTCAAGGACATGGGCTTCACCCATGTAGAGTTCCTGCCTGTATCCGAGCATCCGTTCTACGGCTCCTGGGGCTACCAGCCGATCGGGCTCTATGCGCCGACCTCGCGCTACGGCTCGCCGGAGGATTTTGCCGAGCTCGTCGATGCGCTGCACCAGGCCGGCATCGGCGTCCTGCTCGACTGGGTGCCGGGACACTTTCCGACCGACATCCACGGCCTCGGCTGGTTCGATGGCACGGCGCTCTACGAGCACCCGGATCCGCGGCGCGGCTTCCATAAAGACTGGAACACGCTGATCTACGACTACGGTCGGACGGAGATCCGCAACTACCTCGTCGCCAACGGCCTCTACTGGCTCGACCGCTTCCACATCGACGGCCTGCGCGTTGATGCGGTGGCCTCGATGCTCTACCTCGACTACTCGCGCAACCACGGGGAGTGGGAGCCCAACATCTATGGCGGGCGCGAGAACCTCGAGGCCATGGCCTTCCTGAAAGAGACCAACGAGCGCGTCGGCGAATACTATCCGAAGGCGACCACACACGCCGAGGAATCAACGGCCTTCCCGAACGTCTCGAAGCCAACCTATCTCGGCGGCCTCGGTTTCCACTTCAAATGGAACATGGGCTGGATGCACGACACCCTGCACTACATGCAGGAAGAGCCGATCAACCGGCGCTATCACCAGCACCACATGACCTTCGGCATGGTTTATGCCTATTCGGAGAACTTCGTCCTGCCGCTGAGCCATGACGAGGTCGTCTACGGCAAGGGCTCGCTCCTGGGGAAGATGCCCGGCGACCGCTGGCAGAAGTTTGCCAATCTGCGCGCCTATTTCGGCTTCATGTGGTCTCATCCCGGCAAGAAGCTCATCTTCATGGGCGGCGAGTTTGCGCAGGAGCGGGAGTGGGCGCACGACTTCTCGCTCGACTGGCACCTTCTGGAGAACGAGGACCACAAGGGCGTGCAGCGGCTGGTTCGCGACCTGAACCAGCTCTACCGCGAGATCCCGGCTCTCCATCAGCTCGACTGCGACCCTGCCGGCTTCGAGTGGGTCGATACGTCCGATGTCGAGCAGAGCGTCATCTCCTTCCTGCGCAAGGATCGGGAGGGGCGGCATGTGCTGGTCGTCTCGAACTTCACGCCGGTGCCGCGGCACGACTACCGCATCGGCGTGCCGCAGGCCGGCCGCTATGTGGAGCGGTTGAATACGGATGCCGGGATCTATGGCGGCTCCAATGTCGGCAATATGGGCAGCGTCGACACGGAAGAGGTCGGTGCGCATGGCCGGTCGCACTCTGTGCTGCTGACCCTGCCGCCGCTCGGCACGATCGTGCTGGCGCTGGAGGGCTGAGGCAAGCGTCCGACGCTGGATCAAGGAAGCGCCGTGCTTGAGGCAGGCGGCGGCGCTTCCTCAATTCCTCAAACAAAGCAGAGTTTGCGGCGTCCAAGAGCAGCGTCCAACGACGCCGTCCGACCCGCAACAGGGAGCCTGATATGCAGCCACGCCCGCTCGGCCGGACCGGCCTTCAGATCATGCCGCTCGTCTTTGGCGGCAACGTCTTCGGCTGGACGGTGGACGAAGCCCAGTCGTTCCGCCTGCTAGACGGCTTCGTCGATGCGGGCTTCAATGCCATCGACACCGCGGACGTCTATTCGTCTTGGGTGCCCGGCCATAGCGGCGGCGAGTCCGAGACGATCATCGGCAAGTGGCTGAAGGCCAACCCGGCCAAGCGCGACAAGGTTCTGATCCTGACCAAGGTCGGATCCGACCTGGGCGGGGACCGCAAGGGCCTGTCGGCCCGCTGGATCGCCCAGGCGGTCGAGGATTCGCTCAAGCGTCTGCAGGTTGAGCAGATCGACCTCTACCAGTCGCACTGGCCGGATGAGAGCGTGCCCTACGAGGAGACGCTCGGCGCCTATGCCACCCTGCTGAAGGTCGGCAAGATCAGGGCGATCGGCGCCTCGAACCTCTCGGCATCGCAGCTGCGAGAGTCGCTCAAGGTCGCCAGGGAGAAGGGTCTGCCGCGCTACGAGACCCTGCAGCCGGAGTACAATCTCTACAGCCGGGCCGATTTCGAAGGCGAGCTGCGCGAGCTCGTGGTCGCGGAAGGTATCGGCGTCATCACCTATTTCAGCCTTGCCGCGGGGTTCCTGACCGGCAAGTACCGCTCCGACGCAGACCTCTCGAAGAGCCAGCGCGGCGAGGGCATGGGCAAATACCTGAACGAGCGCGGCTTCCGGATCCTGAAGGCGCTCGATGCCGTTGCGGACCGGCACGGCGCCAAGCCGGCCGAGGTCGCGCTCGCCTTCGTCATGGCGGCCGAGGGCGTGACCGCTCCCATTGCCAGCGCCACCAGCGACAGTCAGCTGCAGAGCCTCGTGAAGTCGGCGTCGCTGACGCTGTCAGCCGGAGATAAGGCGGAACTGGAACGCGCCAGCGCCGTCTGAGGTCGGGCCGCTCCACGGCATCTGGTCTGTGACGCGCACGGGTCTCGGTCAGGCCGCGGCTTCGAGCAGCTCGGTCCGACGCGGGGCTGCCTCGATATTGGACGGCGGCGGGGCGACGCATTCGATACGGTCCCGGCCGAGCCGCTTGGCCTGGTAGAGCGCCGTATCGGCGTCGGCGAGGAGGCCGATCAGGGTGCCCGTTCTGTCCGCCCTTGCGATGCCGATGCTGACGGTCACCGGCTCGGACAGGCCCGCAAGAGCGGGTGAGCGCGCCCTGAGGCTGGTTGCGACACGCGCCGCAATCTCCTTGGCTTTAGCCAGAGGCGTCTCGGGCATCAGCATCGCGAACTCTTCGCCACCCAGGCGGGCAACGACGTCATGGGCGCGTGCCTTGGTCCGCAGGATGAGGCCGAAAAGCTGCAGGACGTCGTCGCCGGTCTGATGGCCGTGGAGATCGTTGATGGTCTTGAAGTGGTCGAGGTCGAAGACGAGCAGCACTGCAGGCAGAGCGCCAGGCGCCTGGGCGTGCAGAACGTCCTCGGCTTTGTGCGTGAAGGCACGACGGTTGTCGAGGCCGGTGAGGTAGTCCGTCTGCGAAGCCTGGCGCAGCCGCTCCTCACCTTCGTCGCGCACCAGAGCCAGAAGGGCGGTCGGCGCCGCGACGGCAAAGAGCACGCCTTCGATCATGGTCACGACCGCGATCAGCGGGAACAGGTCGCGGCCGGCCGTGATGGCCAGGATCGGCAGCCCGGCCGCGCGCAGGACATAGATCGTCCCATGCACGGCGAAGATCGCCGCGGCCATGTTGCGCGACCGCAGCTCCTTCAGCCTGTCCAGCCGCGCCAGCATGAAAGCTGCGGCCAGGCAGGGCGCCGCGATCGGCACCGATCCGGCCGAGAGCCATAGGTCGTTGGAAAGCGCCAGAGGTGCAAAGAGCCAGCCGGCCGGCACCAACAAGGCCAGCGCCATCAGCCGGCGCGGAGCGCGATAGTTCGCAAAGCGGGCAATCCCGTAGGCAAGCAGGAAGTAGCCGCCGACGGCCAGGCTGTTCGATACACCGAAGAAGAACAGCGGTGGGAAGGCGTCCCGCACGGCCATCATCGCGCAGGCTAGGGCCAGAAGAACGTAGCCCCACCCCCAGATCCGCAGGATCGGAGTCCGTGACGGATGGTAGCGCCGCTCGGACAGCGTGATGAGCGTCGCCCATCCGAGGATCGCTGTTCCCAAGAGGAAGAGGGTTGGAACGTCGACTCGCATCGCCTTTGTTCGCTGCTTAAACGGCGCGAAACTAGACGATGAGGTGCGGATTGTTCCTTTAAAGCCAGTCGATCTTTAGCGGCATGGTGAAGGATTTACTTCCTGCAGGAGCACCTTGGGCAGCAGTTCGCCTATTACGTTCGCGCCTTGATGGACCCGCGGCGGAAGGAATCAGAGTTCGCTCCGCCGCTCGCCTTCAGACGGCGAGTGACGCCGGGCGGCGCAGGTCCAGCGTCAGCGGGAAGGACGGGTCCGGGATTTCGATCTGCGGCTCGAAGCTGCCGGGTGTGTGGCCGATCTCCTCGAACCGTGCGAGCCGCCGCGCCTCCGCCTCATAGGCGTTGACCGGGAAGGTATCGTAGTTGCGCCCGCCGGGATGGGCGACATGGTAGATGCAGCCGCCGATCGAGCGCTTCGACCAGCGATCATAGATGTCGAAGGTGAGTGGCGCGTGCACCGGGATCGTCGGGTGGAGACCGGAGGCCGGCTGCCAGGCCTTGAAGCGCACGCCCGCTACCGCTTCGCCGGCAACGCTCGATGGCCGCAGCGGCACGACGCGGCCGTTGCAGGTGACGAGGTAGCGGTCGGAGTCGAAGCCGGTGCACTTCACCTGCAGGCGCTCGACGGAGGAATCGACGAAGCGGACCGTGCCGCCGATGGCCCCTGTCTCGCCCATCACGTGCCAGGGCTCCAAGGCCTGGCGCAGCTCCAGCGTCACGCCCTCGCGCTCGATGCGGCCGCAGAAGGGGAAGCGGAACTCGGCCTGCGCCTCGAACCACTCGGGCCGGAAGGGGAAGCCGGCGCGTTCGAGATCGCCGAGGATGTCGAGGAAGTCGTGCCAGACATGCTCTGGCAGCATGAAACGGTCGTGCAGGCTGGTGCCCCAGCGGGCAAAGCGGCCGGTCTCGGGGCTCTTCCAGAATTTGGCGATCAGCGCGCGCACCAGCAGTTGCTGGGCCAGACTCATGCGCGCGTCCGGCGGCATCTCGAAGCCACGGAACTCGACAAGCCCGAGCCGGCCGGTCGGGCCGTCCGGCGAATAGAGCTTGTCGATGCAGATCTCGGAGCGGTGGGTATTGCCGGTGACGTCGATGAGGAGGTTGCGGAACAGCCGGTCGGTCAGCCAGGGCGGCGTCGCCATGGCCTCGCCGGGGCCTGCGACCTGCGCCATGGCGATCTCGAGTTCGTAGAGCTGGTCATGGCGCGCCTCGTCCACCCGCGGCGCCTGGCTGGTCGGTCCGATGAAGAGGCCGGAGAAAAGGTATGACAGGGACGGGTGGCGCTGCCAGTAGAGGACGATCGACTTCAGAAGATCCGGCCGGCGCAGGAAAGGCGAGTCGATCGGCGTGGCGCCGCCGAGGACGACATGGTTGCCGCCGCCGGTGCCGGTATGGCGGCCGTCGATCATGAACTTGTCGGCGCCGAGCCGCGAGGCGCGCGCCTCCTCGTAGACGGCGGTGGTGATGGTGACGCTCTCGCGCCAGGAGGCAGCGGGATGGACGTTGACCTCGATGACGCCCGGGTCGGGCGCGA
Source organism: Mangrovicella endophytica (assembly GCF_002893625.1). Classification (GTDB taxonomy): domain Bacteria; phylum Pseudomonadota; class Alphaproteobacteria; order Rhizobiales; family Rhizobiaceae; genus Mangrovicella; species Mangrovicella endophytica. The sequence goes on from NZ_PKMZ01000005.1 coordinate 174,203, forward strand.
CGCGGATGACGTTGACGCGGGGATCGAAGGGCGGCTGGTAGCCCTCGATCTGCACCGGCAGATCATGCCGCTCCGCGACCGTCTCGATGATGCCGAGAAGCTCGAGATAGGCCTCCACGTCTTCCATCGGCGGCATGAAGACGCAGAGCGTGCCGTCCCGGGGCTCGATGGAGATGGCGGTGCGAACCCGGCCGATGATCTCGGTATCGGTCGAGGCGGCCGGGCGCTGTTCAGAGCTCTCGATGAAATGGCCCTGCGCCTGCGATGCCTGCGACTGGGATTGTGCGCCGGCGCGCATGCTATCGCGGCCATGGCCGAATTCGCCGGGCTCCGGCAGAGGCGGAAAGCTCTGCATGGGGTCCGCCGGGTGGACATAGGGAAACTTGGCCGGCGGGATATAGGGCAGCGAGCCCAACGGCAGACGATAGCCGACCGGGCTGTCGCCTGGCACGAGGAGAAGCTTGCCGCGGCGGGTCGACCAGCGCTCCGACATCCAGCGTCGGCGGGCCTGCGACTGCCAAGCCTGAACGGGGAGGACGTAGCCGGCCGGCTTCGAAAGGCCCCGGCTGAAAACCTTGGCCAGCCTTGCGCGCTCCTCGGGATTGTCCAGCTTGGGATCGGCCGGGTCGACATTCTCGGGAAGCTGCGCCTCGCGCGGCAGCCAGTAGGCCGGGTCTTCGTAGGCGGGTGCGACATTGGAGGTGTCGAGATCCAGGCCCGCGGCAATCTCGCGCGTCAGCGTCTCGGCATCGTCGATGGTGATCGATCGCCGGCTGTTTTCGCGAGCGATGCGGTCGGGATTGCGCCAGATCGGCTTGCCGTCCTTGCGCCAGTAGAGGGAGAAGGTCCAGCGCGGCAGCGTCTCGCCCGGGTACCACTTGCCTTGGCCGTAATGAAGGAAGCCGCCCGGCGCGAAGCGCTCGCGCAGCCGGCGGATGAGATCGTCGGCAAGGCCGCGCTTCTGCGGACCCGTCGCGTCGGCATTCCACTCGCCCGACTGAAAGTCGTCGATCGAGACGAAGGTCGGCTCGCCGCCGGTCGTCAGCCGCACGTCGTTGCGCACCAGTTCGGCGTCGACGACCTGCCCGAGCGCATCGAGCGCCTGCCAGCTTTCATCGGAGAAAGGGTAGGAGACGCGCGGCCGCTCGGCGATGCGCGTCACGCTCATGTCGAAGGCGAACTCGACCTCGGCATAGTCGACGGCGCCGCTGATCGGCGCGGCGGAGCGGTAATGCGGCGTTGCCGCCAGCGGCACATGGCTCTCGCCAGTGAGGAGGCCCGAAGTCGGATCGAGCCCGACCCAGCCGGCGCCGGGGATGTAGACCTCGGCCCAGGCATGCAGGTCGGTGAAGTCGTGGTCGGTGCCGGCCGGCCCGTCCAGCGCCACGATGTCGGGCTTCAGCTGGATCAGGTAGCCGGAGACGAAGCGGGCGGCGAAACCGAGATGGCGCAGGATCTGGACGAGCAGCCAGGAGGTGTCGCGGCAGGAGCCGGAGCCGCGTTCCAGCGTCTCCTCCGGCGTCTGGACGCCGGGCTCCATGCGGATGAGGTAGGTGATGTCCTGCGATAGCTTGCGGTTCAGCCCGACGAGGAAGTCGGTCGTACCGGTCTCGCTGCGATCGAGCTCGGCGAGGAAGGTCTGGAGGCGTGGGCCGGCGGCCTCGGGTCCAAGATAGGCCTTCAGATCGCTTTTCAGCACCTCATCATAGTTCAGCGGCCAGGTCTCGGCGCCTTCCTCGATGAAGAAGTCGAAGGGGTTGTAGACCGTCATGTCGGCGAGGAGGTCGACCTCGATGCGGAACTCCGTCGCCTTTTCGGGAAAGACGAAGCGGGCGAGGTAATTGCCGAACGGGTCCTGCTGCCAGTTGATGAAGTGGTTCTCGGGCGTCACTTTCAGCGAGTAGGACGGCACCCGCGTGCGCGAATGCGGTGCCGGGCGCAGTCGGATCACCTGCGGCGCGAGCTGCACCGGTCTGTCGTAGCGGTAATGCGTGACATGGTGGAGCGCGGCGAGAACGGACATCGATACTTCCGGCAAGAACGGCGACAGGCGTTGCGGTTGAACCATAGAGGTTCGAGAGGCAGCGGCAAGCGCGCCGTCGTGCAGCGCAGGTTGCATCCGGCCCCCCCCATCCAGCGGGCCAGGGAACCGTGCGGAGCCCTGCGCATTGATGCGCGACCGCAGGCGCTCGGGATGAAGCGTGAGGTCAGCCATGCGCGTTTCCCAAAGGCCGAAGCGATGAAGCTCTTCTCCTGCCCGAACTGCCGTCAGGTCGTGTTCTTCGAGAACGTCGTGTGCGAACGCTGCGGCCATGCCCTTGGCTATGAACCCAAGCAGAACCGCATGCTGGCGCTGGAGCCGGAGGACGGGATCTGGAAATCCGTCGGCACCCATAGCGACGGCAAGCTGTGGAAGTACTGCGCCAACTACGAATACGGCGCCTGCAACTGGCTGGTGGAAGGTGAGCGGGAGGAGACGCTGTGCCTCGCCTGCCGGCACAACCTGATCATTCCCGACCTGTCCGATACCGAGCGCGTCTCGCTGTGGCAGAAGATGGAGCAGGCCAAGCGGCGGCTGTTCTATTCGCTGCTGCGCATGAAGCTGCCGCTGGTGACGCGTGCGGAGGATCCGGAGGGCCTCGGCTTCGAGTTCCTGTCGAACGACGAGTCCAGTGACCAGGCAGTCATGACGGGGCATGACGAAGGGCTGATCACCATCGCCCTCATCGAGGCGGACGATGCCGAGCGCGAGAAGCGCCGGCACGCGATGAACGAGCCCTATCGCACGCTGCTCGGCCATTTTCGGCATGAGATCGGCCACTGGTACTGGGACCGGCTGGTGCGCGACGGCGGTGTGCTGGCCGAATGCCGCGCAATCTTTGGCGACGACGAGGAAGACTACAACGCCGCGCTGCAGCGCCATTATGCGGAAGGCGCGCGACCGGACTGGCAGCTCGAATTCGTCTCAGCCTATGCGGCGTCCCACCCCTGGGAGGATTTTGCCGAGACCTGGGCGCACTACCTCCACATCGTCGACACGCTGAACACCGGGCATGCCTGGGGCGTCGTCATCGATCCGCGCGTCGATGATCAGGGATTGCTGACGACCAAGATCGACATTGACGTCTTCGACGACGCCGTGACGATGGACCAGATTGCCGATGCGTGGCTGCCGCTGGCGACGGCGCTCAACTCGTTCAATCGCTCCATGGGACACCAGGATCTCTATCCCTTCGTCCTGTCGGAGCGCGTGATCGAGAAGCTGCGCTTCATTCACGATCTGACGCATGGCCGCATCGGGCACGGGCGGAGCGGCAACGCCGCCAAGCCTGCTGCGGCGTAAAGGCGCGAGAGCCCGCCATTTATTGTCGTGGCGGCGAAAAAACTGCAGCGCTCGGTGGTTGAAGGCTGAGCGCGCGCTCCAGTTACTGCCTGGGACGGTGATCGGGATGATGACGCTGCGGCACGCCGCGGCCGCTCCCGCATGCCTGCCTTCATCCATGGCGCCATGCTCGACCGACGACCTGCGCGTCGCGTTCGCTGCGGGCGTTCTGGTACGGCTGCACAGTATCGACGGGGTAGACATGACTGACAGGCATTTCTCCTACGACACATCCTGGGGAACCAGAATCGGCAATGACGGCACGCGCTTCCGGCTGTGGGCGCCGGATGTGAAATCGGTCGAACTCGCCATCGGCCGCGGCGAGGACAATGCCTCTATGGACTACCTTCCCATGGAGCGTCTGGAGGAGGGATGGTGGACGGTGACCACCGACCAGGTCGCGGTCGGCGGCGGATACGGCTTCCGCGTCAATGGCGAGCAGGTCGTACCCGATCCGGCCGCGCGGGCGCAGATGCGGGACGTGCATGGGCTGTCGCGACTGGTCGACCCCAAGGCTTACGAGTGGCGCACCGCCGACTGGAAGGGGAGACCCTGGCACGAAACGGTGTTCTACGAGCTCCACACCGGCACCTTTACGCCGGAGGGCACCTTCGACGGCATCATCGGAAAGCTCGACTACCTCGTGAAGACCGGCATCACCGCCATCGAGCTGATGCCGATCGCCCAGTTCGGCGGGTCACGCGGCTGGGGCTATGACGGCGTCTATCTCTACGCGCCGCATCCGGTCTATGGCGGACCCGAGGGCCTGAAACGCCTCGTCGACGCCGCCCATGAGCGTGGGCTGATGGTCTTCCTCGACGTCGTCTACAACCACTTCGGCCCCGACGGGAACTACATCACGAGCTACGCGCCCAGCTTCTTCCATGAGGAGATGCATACAGCCTGGGGCGCGGCCATCGCCTATGACAAGGCGCCGGTGCGCAACTTCATGATCGAGAATGCCCTGTTCTGGCTGGAGGAATATCGGCTGGACGGGTTGCGGCTCGACGCCATCGATTCCATCGAGGACATGACTGACGAGCCGCTGGTGCGAGAACTCGCCGCCGCGGTGCGCCAGCGCGTGACCGACCGTCACGTGCATCTGACCACCGAGGACGCGCGCAACATCGTCTGGCATATCGAGCGCAAGGAGAACGGCGAGCCGCTGTTGGTCTCAGGTGAGTGGAACGACGACTTCCACCACTGCGCCCATGTCGTAGCGACCAAGGAAAGCGAAGGCTATTATCAGGACTACGCGCGCAACGGCGTGCGGCTGATGGCCAAGAGCCTTGCCACCGGCTTCGTCTTCCAAGGCGAATATTCCAAGCATCGCGACAAGGAGGTCGGCTATCCGTCCGATCACCTTCCGCCCACGGCCTTCGTCAACTTCATCCAGAACCACGACCAGATCGGCAACCGGGCGTTCGGCGACCGCCTCACCGACGTCGCGCCGCGGCGCCTGGTGGAGATGCTGCAGGCGATCCTGCTGCTCTCGCCGCAGATCCCGCTGATGTTCATGGGCGAGGAGTATGGCGAGCACAATCCCTTCTGCTTCTTCACCGACTTCCAGGGTGAGCTCGGCGATGCCGTGCGCGAGGGACGCCGCGCCGAATTCAAGCACTTCGCGGCCTTCCACAATCCGCGCAATCGCGAGCTGATCCCCGACCCAAACAGCGAGTCCACCTTCCTCCAGTGCAAGGTGGACTGGAATCTGCTCAATCGTCCGACCTACCGCCGCCATTCGCAGTTCGTGTCCGAGCTCCTGAAGATCCGGCGCGAGAAGATCATGCCGCTGCTGAAGGACGCCCCAGGCGGCGCCGGCCGCTGCCACCTCAGCAATGATACGGACGCGTTTTCCGTCTCATGGACGCTGGCGGGCGGCGCCGTCCTGCAGCTCTTCGCCAATCTCGATGACGAGCCCTGGTCGCTGCCATCCGGCATCGCCGCCGACGAAGTGCGCCGCGGCGAACTTGTGTTCGAACACGAGGACGGCGTCTGCGAGAGCCTAATCAAGGGCGTCCTGCCAGGCCCCTCCGTGGCGTTCCGTCTGTCGAAGACCTTGCAGATCGGAGACTCATCACATGAGTGAACAGCTCGATCGTCTGGCCGAGAGCCACGGCATCCAAGGCGCCTACATCTCCGAGCTCGGCGAGCGTCATGTCATCTCCGACGATGCGAAGGCGCGGCTGCTGAGGGCCCTCGGTGTCGATCCCGACAGTGGCGAGCCGGGCTCCTTTGACGAGGCGCAGGACCAGGCGACGAAGAGCTGCTCACTGCCGCCCTTCGTGAAACGGCGCACCTGGGGCGTGGCTTGCCAGGTCTACAGTCTGCGGTCCGACCGCAGCCTCGGCCTCGGCGATTTCGAGGACCTTGCGAAGCTCGCAGAAATTGCAGCCGGCGCCGGCGCGTCCTTCGTGGGCGTCAACCCGCTGCACGCTCTGTTCCTCGCCGACCCCGGTCGCTTCAGCCCCTACTCGCCATCGAGCCGGCGTTTCCTCAACCCGCTCTACATCGCGATCGACACGGTGGAGGGTGGTGCAGAGCTTGTCGCAGAGATGAGGACGACCCAGTCGTCTCGTCTGGAGGCGGTGCAGGGCGATCTCGTCGACTATCCCGCCGTTGGCGCGCTGAAACGCGAGCTGCTGAAGACGGTCTTCGACCGCCGCAAGGAGGCCATCCTGGGCGAGGAGCCGTTCCAGCTCTTCGTCGCCGGCGCAGGCGACGCGCTGCGCGACTTCGCCTTGTTCGAGGCCTTGTCCGAGCACATGGTGGCGAGTGGCCAATATGCCGGCTGGCATAGCTGGCCGGAGGAGTATCGCGACCCGCGCAGCGAGGCTGTGCAAGCCTTCGCACGCGACAACGAGCACGCCGTCCTGTTCCATCAGTGGCTGCAATATCTGGCCGAGGACCAGCTCGCCGCCGCCCAAGCGCGCGCCAAGACCGCAGGCATGGCCATCGGCCTTTATCTCGACTTTGCCGTCGGCGTGGCGCCGGATGGCGCCGATACCTGGGCCGATCCTGAACTGACCGTTCGCGGCGCGCGGATCGGCTCGCCGCCCGACATGTTCAACTCGTCCGGGCAGGACTGGGGCATCGCGCCGCTGTCGCCGCGAGGCCTGGCGGAACGCGACTTCCGGCCGCTGCTCGAGTCGTTCAATGCGCTGATGCGCAATGCCGGCGCCATCCGCATCGATCATGCGATGGGCTTGGCGCGCCTTTGGTGGATTCCGCAGGGGTCGGACGCGACAGGCGGCGGCTATGTGCGCTTCCCGCTCGGCCGCACGGTGGATGCGGTTGCGGAGGCCTCGCAGACGCATGGATGCCTCGTCATCGGCGAAGATCTCGGCACGGTTCCGCCCGGCTTCCGGCATGCCATGTCCGAGGCGCACATCCTGTCCTACCGCGTCCTCTACTTCGAGCGTCATGGCGATGTCGGCTTCCTCGCACCGTCCGCCTATCCCGAGGCGGCGCTCGCCTGCATTTCCACCCATGACCTGCCGACGCTGACCGGCTGGTGGAAGGGAACCGACATGCAGCTGCGCGCCGACACCGGACGGCAGGATCGCGCTGCCACCGAGCGCAACATGGAAGAGCGCAAACGCGACCGCCGCGCGCTGATCCTCGCCCTGAAGGAAGCCGCCGTGCTGCCGGAGGAGTTCGACAGGGTGGCTGACGGCGAGGAATCACTGCCGGACGATATGCCGACGAGCCTTGCCGAGGCGATCCACCGCTTCATGGCGCGTACGCCGTCCTACCTTCTGGCCGTGCAGCTCGACGACATGGTCGGCTCCGAGAAGCAGCCCAATCTGCCGGGAACGACCGACGAATATCCCAACTGGCGCATCCGCTCGGGCGTGCGCCTCGAAGACCTCGACAGCAACCAACGATTCCAGAGTCTCGCTGCTGCCATGCGCGAGGAACGGCCGGAGACTGCATGACCCGTCCCATCGTCGCAACCTATCGTCTCCAGTTCCGCCAAGGGATGACCTTCGAGACGGCGCAGGAGCTAGCGCCCTATCTGAAACGGTTCGGCGTCAGCCACCTCTACGCTTCGCCGGTGTTTCCGGCGTCCCAGGGGTCGACGCACGGCTACGACGTCACCGACTACAACTCCTTTGACGAACTCCTCGGCGGGCAGGCGGGCTTCACGGCGATGAGCGATGCCCTGGCGGGCCAGGATCTCGGCCTGATGCTCGACTTCGTGCCCAACCATATGGGCGTCGCGCCGCAGAACGCCTGGTGGGAGGACGTGCTGCGCTGGGGCAGCGAAAGCCGCTATTCCGAAACCTTCGACATCGCCTGGGAGGCCGGCAAGATCCTGGTGCCGATCCTCGGCAAGCCCTATGGCGACGCGCTTGCCGACGGCGATCTGTCGGTGAAGCTCGACCTCGAACGCTGCCGCCTGCGCTTCGATTCGGCCGGCTACGAGCTGCCGATCGACCCGCGCACCTATGGCCATGTTTTCGGGCTCGTCGAGCATGACGAGCGCGAGCGGCTGGTGCGGCGCTTCTCTGTCGCAACACCGGCCGAGCACGAGGAACTGACAGAGCGCTTCGCCGAGCATCTCGATGACGACAGCTTCCGCAGCGCGCTGGAAGCGGCGGTCGAGACGATCAACGCCGACCGTGCCGCCCTTCATGCGCTGCACGAGGCGCAGGCCTGGCGCCTCGCCTGGTGGCGCACCGCGCGCGAGAAGCTGAGCTACCGCCGCTTCTTCGAGATCGCCGACCTCATCGGCGTGCGCCAGGAGCTGCGCCGGGTGTTCAGCCAGTCGCATGCCATGATGATCCGGCTCGCCCGCGAGCGGCGGATCGACGGTATCCGCATCGACCATGTCGACGGCCTCGCCGATCCCAAAGCCTATCTCGAGCAGCTGCGCCGCGCCTTCCAGTCGGTCCGGCGCGATCCGCCGATCTATGTCGAGAAGATCCTGACGGGCGAGGAGCGCTTCCGCCGCTCCTGGAATATCCAGGGGACCACCGGCTACGAGTTCATCTCGGCCCTCTCCACCCTCTATGTCGACCACGACAAGGAAGAGGGTATGACGGCGGCCTATGCGGATTTCCGCGGCCGCGAAGAGTCGCTGCGTTCGATGATCGTGAAGCAGAAGCGCACGATCTTCCTGCGCAACCTCGCCGGCGAGCTCGCCTATCTCACTCGGGAAGCCGTCGCAGTCGCGAGCCGCGGCCTGTCCAGCCGCGACTTCGGCAACGACACCATCGCCCGCTCCATCGTCGAGGTCGTGGCCGCGCTGCCGGTCTACCGCACCTATGTCGGCGTCGAAGGCGTGCCGGACGAGGATGTCGCCATCATCGACGATGCCGTGGCGCTTGCGACCTCCGGCCGGGAGGTCGAGGCGGACGAACCGATCCAATTCATCGGCAAGCTCCTGAAGCTGGAGTTCGAAGATGGGCAGGACGTGGCCGGCGCGCTGAACTTCACCCGCCGCTTCCAGCAGACCACCGGCGCGGTGATGGCCAAGGCGGTGGAGGACACCGTCTTCTACCAGTACAACCGCCTGATCGCACTGAACGAGGTCGGTGGCGAGCCGGATCACTACGGCGGCACGGTCGAGGACTTCCACGAGGCGATGGCGATCCGCTGCGAGGATCAGCCGGAGGGCCTGCTCGCGACCTCGACGCACGACACCAAGCGCGGCGAGGATGCGCGGGCGCGGCTTTATACGCTGAGCGAGGCGCCTGAGCGCTGGGCCGGTCTCGTTGCCGGATTCGCCGAAGCGCTGTCGGCCTATCGCGTGACGATCGGCGAGGATCGGGTGTCTCCCGACCCGGCCACCGAGTGGGGCTTCTACCAGTCGCTGCTCGGCGTCTTGCCGGCGGACTTCGATCCTGCGGATGCTGCCGCACGCGAAAGCCTCGCCGAACGGCTGAAGACCTTCATGGAGAAGGCCGTCCGCGAGGCGAAGGTGCGCACCAGCTGGACCGCACCCGACGCGGCCTATGAAACGGCGCTCGCCGGCTTCGTGGAAGCGGCGCTGGACGAGAAAAAGTCAGGCGCCTTCCTGAAGGAGTTCTGGACAAAGGCGCAGGGATTCGTCGCCGCCGGCGCACTGACGTCGCTGTCGCAGACGGTGGTCAAGCTCGCAGCGCCCGGCATTCCGGACATCTATCAGGGCAGCGAGTTCTACGACTTCAGCCTCGTCGATCCCGACAACCGCCGCGCCATCGACTTCGATGCCCGTGCGGTGACGCTCGAGGACGGCCTGTCCGCTGCCGAGGCGCTCGCCCATTGGCGCGATGGCCGCGTGAAGGCCAAGGTAATGGTGGCGGGCCTTGCCGCGCGCGCCGAGGTGCCGACGCTCTTCACCGCCGGCCGCTACGTCCCGCTGGAGGTCACGGGCGCCATGGCGCGCCACGTCGTGGCCTTTGCACGGATCGGCGCGGATGGCGCTGCGGCGGTCGTGGTGGCGCCGCGGCTCTGTCTGCAGCTTCTGGACGGTTCCGAGACACCGGCCGTTCCCGCAGCGCGCTGGGGCGACACGGCTGTGCGGCTGCCGAAGGAGCTTGCCGGTGCAGATTTCACCGACGTCCTCGTCGGGCGCGACGTCGGGTCGGCGGGGGGCGGGGGCGAAATTCGACTGTCCACGCTGCTGACGGACCTGCCGGTCGCCTTCCTGATGACGCGCTGAGGCTGCCTGCAGCCGGCGGCGAAGAAACGAGGAGACGCCCCCGATGCCTATTCGCACCGTCGTCTGGAACGAGTTTGTCCATGAGCGGGAGAATGATGCCGTCCGGAGCATCTATCCGGACGGCATCCACGCCACGATTGCGGAGGCGCTCGGCGCCGATCCGGAGATCGCGGCCAGTACGGCGACGCTGCAGGAGGCCGAGCACGGTCTTCCGCAGGCGCGTCTCGACGAGACCGACGTGCTCGTCTGGTGGGGACACAAGGCGCATGGCGAGGTGTCGGATGCGGTGGTGGAGCGGGTGCAGAACCGCGTCCATCAGGGCATGGGACTGATCGTCCTCCACTCCGGACATTTTTCGAAGATCTTCCGCCGCATCACCGGTGCACCCTGTTCGCTGCGCTGGCGCGAGGCCGGCGAGCGCGAGCGCATCTGGACGGTGGCACTCGGCCATCCGATCGCGCGCGGCATCGGGCCGATGATCGAGCTGCCGAACGAGGAGATGTATGGCGAGCCTTTCGTCGTGCCGGAGCCGGCCGAGACGGTGTTCATTTCCTGGTTCGAAGGCGGCGAGGTGTTCCGCTCGGGGCTGACCTTCGGAAGCGGGGCAGGGCGCATCTTCTACTTCCGCCCGGGGCACGAGACCTATCCGACCTACCATCACCCGCAGATTCGGCAGGTGCTGATCAACGCGGTGCGCTGGGCTTATAATCCGGCGCCGGCCTGGGTCGACGTCGCCGCTGCGCCGAACGTGCCGGTGGAGCGCGCGCCGGAGCCGATCGTTCGCAAGGGTCCGTCGCTGCACAAGGGCGGCGAAGAGGGTTATCGGTGACGCTGGCGGACGAGCCGGGCAGCATGGATGCCGCAGCCGGCGACGACATGGGCGCGCCGGGCATACCGCGCCTCCTGATCCTCGGGACCGGCGGCATCGCGCATCGCCATGCCGAGCATTTCGGCGCCATTCCCGGCTGCGCCGTGGTGGCGGCCTGCGACGTCAATGCCGAGCGGGTGAAGGCCTTTGGCGCGATGCATCACATCCCGAACGTATTCGACGATCTGGATGCGGCGCTCGCCTGGGGCGAGTTCGACGCGGTGATCAACGCCACGCCCGATCCCGTGCACAAGGCGACGACGCTGGCAGCCATCGCGGCCGGCAAGGCGGTGTTCTGCGAGAAGCCGCTAGCGCTCGACCATGCCGACGCGCTCGCCATGACGGAGGCGGCCGAGGCGGCCGGCGTCGTCAATATGGTGAACCTCACCTATCGTAACGCCAGCGCCATCCAGATGGCGCGGCGGATGGTGGATGCCGGTGAGATCGGCGCGGTGCGCCACGTGGAGGCAAGCTATCTGCAGAGCTGGCTGACCGGCCGCCACTGGGGTGACTGGCGCCAAGACGAGCGCTGGCTGTGGCGCCTCTCCTCGGCGCATGGCTCGAAGGGCGTCCTCGGCGATATCGGCATCCATATCCTCGACTTCGCGACCTTCGGAACGGGCCTTGAGGTGGCGGCGCTGCAGGCGCGGCTGAAGACCTTCGACAAGGCGGCGGGCGGGGCGATCGGCGCCTACAGGCTGGATGCCAACGACTCCTGCGCGATGACGGTCGAATTCGCCAATGGCGCGCTCGGCGTCATCCATATGAGCCGCTTCGCCACCGGCTATGCCAACGATCTGCACCTGACGATCCACGGCGAGATGGGCGCCCTGAAGATCTGGTCCAACACCACCGAATCGACGCTCTCGGCCTGTCTCGGCGCTGACATCGAGACGCAGACCTGGCGGCCGATCGAATGCCCGCCGACGCCGCGCAATGCCGATCGCTTCGTCATCGCGCTGCTCTCCGGCATCAATGGCGAGCCGAGCTTCCGCCATGCGAGCGAGGTGCAGAAGCTCCTCGACCTCTGCTTCGTCTCCGATGCCGAGAGGCGGATGCTGCCGGTCGGGACGCTCAGCGGCGGGTGAGTCCGTTGACTCGCGGCAGCACAGCGCTGATGGGCCAGCTGTATCGCGGCCGATCTGTTTCGGCAGATGCGGGGCCACGCCGTGAGAGGCGGGCCATATCGCCGTGATGATCGCGATGAGAGGGCTTGACCAAGCCGAGGAGAGGCACTGAAGCTGCCGCCAGGAGAGTGCGCTTGCGAAAACCCATTTTGCACCGCACACTTCAGTATTCGAGGCTGCCGAAATGGCGGTCCGGGCAAGGGGGGAGCCTTGGGATTGCCGATACGAAAGATACTCGTCGCAAACCGTTCCGAGATCGCCATCCGCGTCTTCCGCGCCGCCAACGAGCTGGGGCTGCGGACCGTCGCGATCTGGGCGGAGGAGGACAAGCTCGCGCTGCACCGCTTCAAGGCCGACGAGAGCTATCAGGTTGGCCGCGGGCCGCATCTGACCCGTGATCTCGGCCCGATCGAAAGCTATCTCTCGATCGACGAAGTGATGCGCGTGGCGCGCCTCGCCGGCGCCGATGCCATCCATCCCGGCTATGGGCTCCTGTCGGAAAGCCCGGAATTCGCCGAAGCCTGCGCGGAGAACGGCATTACCTTCATCGGCCCGTCGCCGGACACGATGCGCCGGCTCGGCAACAAGGTCGCCGCGCGCAACCTCGCCATCGAGATCGGCGTACCCGTCGTGCCGGCCACCGAGCCGCTGCCAGACGACTTCGCCGAGGTGCGCCGCATGGCGGCGGAGATCGGCTATCCCGTGATGCTGAAGGCGTCCTGGGGTGGCGGCGGGCGCGGCATGCGCGCCATCCGCGCGGAAGCCGACCTCGAGCGCGAGGTGACCGAGGCCAAGCGCGAAGCGAAGGCGGCGTTCGGCAAGGACGAGGTCTATCTCGAAAAGCTCGTCGAGCGCGCCAGGCATGTCGAAGTGCAGATCCTGGGCGACACGCACGGCACCGTGGTCGACCTCTTCGAGCGCGACTGCTCCATCCAGCGCCGCAACCAGAAGGTCGTGGAGCGGGCGCCGGCGCCCTATCTCGACGATGCGCAGCGGCGCGAGCTCGCGGCCTATGCCCGCAAGATCGCCAAGGCGACAGCCTATGTCGGCGCCGGCACGGTCGAGTTCTTGATGGATGCCGATACGGGCAAGTTCTATTTCATCGAGGTCAATCCGCGCATCCAGGTCGAGCATACCGTCACCGAGCAGGTGACCGGCATCGACATCGTCAAGGCGCAGATCCACATCCTCGACGGCCATGCGATCGGGACGCCCGCATCCGGTGTGCCGCGCCAGGAAGACATCCGCTTGCATGGCCACGCCCTGCAGTGCCGCATCACCACCGAGGATCCCGAGCAGAACTTCATCCCGGACTACGGCCGCATCACCGCCTATCGCGGCGCAACCGGCTTCGGCATCCGGCTCGACGGCGGCACTGCCTATTCCGGCGCGGTGATCACGCGGTTCTACGACCCGCTGCTGGAGAAGGTGACCGCCTGGGCGCCGTCGCCCGAGGAGGCGATCGCCCGCATGGACCGGGCGCTGCGCGAGTTTCGGATCCGCGGCGTCGCGACCAACCTGACCTTCCTCGAAGCCATCATCGGCCACCCGAAGTTCCGCGACAACAGCTACACGACGCGGTTCATCGACGAGACGCCGGAGCTGTTCCAGCAGGTCAAGCGGCGCGACCGCGCGACCAAGCTCCTGACCTATCTTGCCGACGTCACCGTCAACGGCCATCCGGAAACCAAGAACCGGCCGAAGCCGTCGGCGGACCACGCGCGCCCGGTGCCGCCCGTCTTCAATCTGCCTGTGCAGGACGGCACGCGGCAGGTGCTCGATGCGCTGGGGCCGGACGGCTTCGCCCAGTGGATGCGCGACCAGCGGCGCGTTCTCGTCACCGACACGACGATGCGCGATGGCCACCAGTCGCTGCTGGCGACGCGCATGCGCACGCACGACATCGTCGCCATTGCGGACGCCTATGCGCGGGCGCTGCCGAACCTCTTCAGCCTGGAGTGCTGGGGCGGCGCGACTTTCGACGTCGCGATGCGCTTCCTGACCGAGGACCCGTGGGAGCGCCTGGCGCTGATCCGCGAGCGGGCGCCGAACATCCTCCTGCAGATGCTGCTCAGAGGCTCCAACGGCGTCGGCTACACCAACTATCCCGACAATGTCGTGAAGTGCTTCGTGTCCGAAGCGGCAAAGGGCGGCGTCGATCTCTTCCGCGTCTTCGACTGCCTGAACTGGGTGGAGAACATGCGCGTCTCCATGGATGCGGTGCGGGAGGCGGGCAAGCTCTGCGAGGGGGCGATCTGCTACACGGCGGACCTCTTCGATTCCGCGCGGCCGAAATACGATCTCAAATACTATGTGGCGCTTGCCAAGGAGATGGAGGCGGCCGGCGCCCACATCCTCGGCGTCAAGGACATGGCCGGGCTCCTGAAGCCTGCAGCGGCGCGGGTCCTGTTCAAGGCGCTGAAGGAGGAGGTCGGTCTGCCGATCCACTTCCACACGCACGACACCTCCGGCATCTCGGCGGCGACCGTGCTGGCGGCGGTGGAAGCCGGCGTCGACGCAATCGACGCGGCGGTGGACGCCTTCTCCGGCAACACGGCGCAGCCCTGCCTCGGCTCGATCGTCGAGGCGCTGGCGGGCTCGGAGCGTGATCCTGGCCTCTCGTCCGACGCGATCCGGCGGATCTCCTTCTACTGGGAGGCGGTGCGCAACCAGTATGCCGCTTTCGAAAGCGACCTAAAGGGACCGGCCTCGGAGGTTTACCTCCACGAGATGCCGGGTGGGCAGTTCACCAACCTGAAGGAGCAGGCGCGCTCACTCGGACTCGAAACGCGCTGGCACCAGGTGGCGCAGACCTATGCCGACGTGAACCGGATGTTCGGCGACATCGTCAAGGTGACGCCGTCGTCCAAGGTCGTCGGCGACATGGCGCTGATGATGGTGAGCCAGGATCTCACCGTCGCCGATGTCGAGAACCCGGAGAAGGACCTCGCCTTCCCCGAGTCGGTGGTCTCGATGCTCAAGGGCGATCTCGGGCAGCCGCCCGGCGGCTGGCCTGAGGCGCTGCAGAAGAAGGTACTGAAGGGCGAAAAGCCGATCACGGTCCGGCCGGGATCGCTGATCCCCGATGCCGACCTTGCCGCCAAGCGGGCCGAGGTCGAGGGCAAGCTGGAGCGCAAGGTCAGCGACCAGGAATTTGCCTCCTATCTGATGTATCCGAAGGTCTTCACCGACTTCGCCGCCGCGCAGGAGCTCTACGGACCCGTCTCGACGCTTCCGACGCCGAACTACTTCTACGGTATCGACGTTGGCACCGAGGTGCTGGCGGAGATCGAGCGCGGCAAGACGCTGGTGGTGCGCTGCCTCGGCTTCGGTGAAACAGACCAGAAGGGCATGCGCACGGTCTTCTTCGAGCTGAACGGCCAGCCGAGACGCGTGAAGGTGCCGGATCGCACGCAAGGAGCGTCCGGTAGCGCTGCGCGCGCCAAGGCCGAGCCGGGCAACGCCGCCCATGTCGGCGCCCCCATGCCGGGCGTTGTCTCGACTGTCGCGGTCGCGGCAGGCCAGAGCGTCAAGGCGGGGGACGTGCTCCTCTCCATCGAAGCGATGAAGATGGAGACGGCGCTGCATGCCGAGCGCGACGGCACAATCGAGAGCGTCACCGTCAAGGCTGGCGACCAGATCGACGCGAAGGATCTGCTGGTGGTCTTCGCAGCCGCCTGAACATCGAGACCGTGCTGAATGACAAAAGGCCGCCGGCTCTTCCGGCGGCCTTTTTGTTTGTGGCGTATCCAGTTCGGCTGCCGCTCCCCGTCCTCTTGAACCTTGCACCCAATCGTGCATAAACGTGCATGAACGTGAATCAGTAGGGATCGCGGTAACGGCGCATGTCGCAGCTTCTGACCCGGGAACGCCAGGCTCTGATCAGAGACCGTCTTCAGGACGAGGGCCGTGTGCTGGCGGGCGAACTCGCGAAGTTCTTCTCCGTCTCGGAGGATACGATACGCCGCGACCTGCGCGAGATGGCAGCAGCCGGCCTCTGCGAGCGCGTCTATGGGGGAGCGCTGCGCGCCGCGCCGCAGCATGGTTCGCTCAGCCACCGCCAGTCTGTCGCGGCGGACGAAAAGGCCATGCTCGCAGGAGCCGCGGCCCCGCTTCTGAAGCGTGGCGCGACGGTGGTGATCGATGCCGGCTCGACCAATCTCGCCATCGCCGCGAGAATCTCGCAGGGCCATAGGCTGACGATCGTCACCAACGCACCGGCCATCGCCACTGCGGCCGGGGACCGTGGCGCCGATACCATCCTGCTCGGCGGCCGCTACGATGCCGCGACCGGCGGCTGCCTCGGTGCCCGCACCGCGGCCGAGGCCGCGCAGCTCAGGCCGGATCTGTATGTCCTTGGCGCCTGTGGTGTCGACCCGGCTGCCGGCGTCACGGCCTTCAGCCAGGAAGAGGCGGAGCTGAAGCGCCTCCTTGTGGGACGGAGCCGCGCCGTTCTCGTCGCGGCCACGGCCGACAAGCTCGGCACGGCAGCATCCTTCGGCGTTGCCGACTGCGATCGCCTTACCCACCTCGTCGTCGGTGCCGACTGTCCGGCCGAACTGGCACAGGCGTTCTCCTCACGAGGCGTTGCGGTAACGCAGGCCGGCCCGCAGCGCCGCGGCGCAAGCTGACGCCCACGATGACGCTTCTTCCTCAAGGATGCCGCTGCGCTGCGGCCGATGGATTGCTTCCATGACCGAAACGACCATTTCCGTCCGCTCGCGGGCACCTGCCGGGTTTCCGCCCATGCGCCTCGCCGTCGGAGCGGCCTTCCTGGCCAATGGCTTCGTCGTAGGGAGCTGGGCGCCGCAGATCCCCGTGATGGCGCAGCGCCTTGGTCTGTCCAGCACCGCGGTCGGCCTGATGGTGTTCGGCCTCGGCGTCGGTTCGATCATCGCCATGCCGCTCGTGGGTGCCGCGATCATGCGTGTCGGCTCGCGTCGCCCGACGATGATCCTCCAGACGCTGATCACGATCGTCCTTGCGCTGGTTGCGCTGGCGCCGAACATCGTGACCGCCGCCATCGCTGTCGCTATCTTCGGCTTCGTCGTGGGCGGCATGGATGTCGCGATGAATGCCAATGCCGTCAGCGTGGAACGGCGCATGCCGACGGCGATCATGTCGTCCTGCCATGGCTTCTGGAGCATCGGCGGGCTGCTCGGCGCGGGCCTCGGCGGGCCGATCATCGCGGCCGTCGGGGCGCCTCTGCATGCCTTGATCGTCGGCGTTGCCATGACGATCCTGACGATCGTCAGCGTTCCCTTCCTCCAGGAGGACCGAACCGACCATGGGGACTCAGGGTCGGATACGCCAGAGGGCGCGACCGGCGCCGGCACCTCGTTTGCGCCGCTCCTGACGGCGTTCGGCGTCGGCATTCTGGCGCTGTTCGCGATGATTCCGGAAGGAGCGGCGATCGACTGGAGCGCGCTCTATCTCCGGCGCGAGCTGGGCGCCAGCACGTTTGCCTCAGGCTTTGCCTTCGCGGCCTGTGCCTCCTCGATGGCAATCCTGCGCTTTGTCGGCGACAAGGTGCGCGACCGGTTTGGCGCGGTGCGCACGGCCAGGTTCGCCAGCGTCATCGCGGCGGTCGGGCTGGGGATCATCGGCATGGCGCCGCATTACGGTGTGGCGATCGCGGGCTTCGCCGTAATGGGCATCGGCCTGTCGAATCTGGTCCCGATCGCCTTTTCCGCCGCTGGCAATGTCGCGGGGTTGAAGCCGGGCATCGGCCTCAGCATCGTGTCGGCCTTCGCCTATAGCGGGATCCTGCTGGCGCCGTCCGCCATCGGATTTGCCGCCGAGCATGTGAGCTTTGCGGCCATCTACTCGACGCTGGCCGGGCTCCTGGTGATCGTGTTCGCGGGGGCCGGCCTGCTGCGCGATGCCGACCGGCGCACCCGGCTATAAAGAAGGCGGGCGGCGCCCTTCGACGCCGCCCGCCCCAAGCGGTGCAGTGATGTTCGTCAGATCCTACCCATCAGGAACAGGATCAGAACGACGATGAGGATGAGGCCGAGAATGCCGGACGGGCCATAACCCCAACCGCGCGAATACGGCCAAGCCGGCACGGCGCCGATCAGGACGATGATCAGGATGACGAGAAGGATCGTGCTCATGGGAATGTCCCGTGCTCCGTTCAGGAATTGTCGAATTCAAAAACGGTTGAATGTGGGAGTAAGTTCCAGAGCCTGCGCCGCGGCGACGGAAACGCGGTAAATGGAGGATGACGGGCAGGGCCCCTACCGCATGTAGAGCTTGGCGAGCTGTCATCATTGCGACACCGCACAGTGATGATTTGACAAGGCCGCCGGAAAACGCCACCTCCGGCTTATATTCACCTGCCGAGCCGTCATCATGAACGTCATGGATCGCGAGACTGCGTTCGAGCCCGTCGATGCCGATCCAATGCCGCGGCGGCCGACCGTCGGCGTCGATGTCGGCGGCGTCGTCGTCGGCGGCGGCGCCCCGATCGTCGTCCAGTCGATGACGAACACCGATACGGCGGATGCGGACGCAACGGTCGCGCAGGTCGCGGCGCTCGCCCGCGCCGGTTCCGAGATCGTCCGCATCACGGTGGACCGCGACGAGTCCGCTGCGGCCGTGCCGCGCATCCGCGAGCGGCTGGAGCGCCTCGGCATCAACGTGCCGCTCGTCGGCGACTTCCATTACATCGGTCACAAGCTCCTGGCCGATCATCCGGCCTGCGCCGAGGCCCTCGCGAAGTACCGCATCAATCCCGGCAATGTCGGCTTCAAGGACAAGCGGGACCGGCAGTTCACCGACATTGTCGAGATCGCTGCCCGCTACGGCAAGCCGGTGCGCATCGGCGTCAACTGGGGCTCGCTCGACCAGGAGCTGCTGACCCGACTGATGGACGAGAACACCGTTTCGCCGCAGCCGCGCTCGGCCCGTGCGGTGACGCGCGAGGCGATCATCCAGTCGGCGCTCCATTCGGCACGGCTGGCGGAAGAGGTCGGCCTGCCGCGCGAGAAGATCATCCTGTCGGCCAAGGTCAGCCAGGTGCAGGACCTCATCGCCGTCTATCGCGACCTGTCGCGGCGCACGGACCATGCACTGCATCTGGGCCTCACCGAAGCCGGCATGGGCACAAAGGGCATCGTCGCCTCCTCGGCCGCGATGGGCATCCTCCTTCAGGAGGGGATCGGCGACACGATCCGCGTCTCGCTGACGCCGGAGCCCGGCGGCGACCGCACGCGCGAGGTGCAGGTTGCGCAGGAGCTCCTGCAGGTCATGGGCTTCCGGCAGTTCCTGCCGATCGTCGCGGCCTGTCCGGGCTGCGGGCGCACGACCTCGACCGTCTTCCAGGAGCTGGCGGAGTCGATCCAGAACGACCTTCGCACCAATATGCCGGTCTGGCGCGAGAAGTACCCCGGCGTCGAAGCCCTCAACGTTGCGGTGATGGGCTGCATCGTCAACGGACCAGGCGAATCCAAGCACGCCGACATCGGCATCTCGCTTCCCGGCACCGGCGAAACGCCGGCCGCGCCCGTCTTCATCGACGGCCGCAAGGCGGTGACACTGCGCGGACCGCGCATCGCCGAAGAGTTCCAGGCGATGGTCGCCGACTATATCGAGCGCCGGTTCGGAGCGAAGGACGCGGCGGCAGCCGAGTGAGGCGTTTACGGCCGGTCGCCGGGCACCGGCAGGCAAGGGGCCGTCGCAGGCTCGGTCTTGCCGTCGCTCTCCTGATCCTATTTGTCGGCGGTGCACCGGCTCTCGCAGCGGACGGATCCGTGCTGCCGGAGCTCGCCTATCCCACCAAGCCGCCGCCCGAACTGACGGCTGCGGAGCCGGGCAAGCCGACGACAGCCGGCAGCAATGTCGGCACCATCTGCGACCTCATCCAGTTCCATGCCGATCTCAACGGCATGCCGCGCGACTTCTTCGCTCGGCTGATCTGGAAGGAAAGCCGCTTCGATGCCAGTGCGGTCTCGCCGGTCGGCGCCAGCGGCATCGCGCAGTTCATGCCCTATACCGCGCGCGAGCGGGGCCTGGCCGATCCATTCGACCTGACCGAGGCGATCCGCCATTCGGCTCTCTACCTCAGGGACCTGCGCGCCGACCTTGGCAACTGGGGCCTTGCCGCGGCGGCCTATAATGGCGGCCCCAACCGGGTGCGCGGCTGGCTCGCCAATGGCGGGCTGCTGCCGCTGGAGACGGAGGACTATGTCCGCTCCATCACCGCCCGCGAGGCCGACTGGTTTCGCGACGCCGGCCGCGAGGTCGAGCCGCGGCCGCTGGCGAAGGGCCTGTCCTTCGCCGAGGGCTGCCGCAAGCTGCCGGTCATGGCGACACGCTCGAGCCCGGCCGCGCCGGCCAGCGCGCCGATGAAGCCATGGGGCGTGCAGGTCGCCGGCAATTTCCGCCAGAGCGCGGCGCTGGCGAGCTATCGCCGGCTGCAGGGACGATTCCCCGCCATCCTCGGCGGACGCGATCCGATCGTCATGCGCGACCGCAACGGTATTGGACGGCGGTCGATCTGGGCGGTGCGGATCGGCGCCGATAGCCGCAGTGAGGCCGACACGCTGTGCGCGCGCCTGCGCGGCGCCGGCGGCGCCTGCATCGTCTTCCGGAACTGAGAGCTTCGATCCGCGCAGCTTTACCTTGTGCGCGTTGCGGCGAAGCGGGCTGCCTGCGCCAGCAGGCTGCCGCGCTCGCCGAAGGGCTGCAGCAGCTCCTCGGCCTCGTCGACGAGATCGCCGAGCTTGTCGCGCGTCCAGCCATGGCCGTGCAGGGCGGGAAGAGTCTTCTTGCCCTTGCCGCGATCCTTGCCGGCGGCCTTGCCGAGCGTCGCGGCGTTCGCCGTCTCGTCGAGCAGGTCGTCGGCCAGCTGGAAGGCGAGACCGACGACGTCGCCGAAGCGGCGCATATGCGCCCGCTCTTCGGTGGATACCGTGCCGAGAACGGCACCGGCCTCGCAGGCAAACGAGATCAGCGCGCCCGTCTTCATCGCCTGCATGCGGGCGATCTCCAGCTCGGACAGGCTCTCCGTTTCCGCCGCGAGGTCGAGGATCTGGCCGCCGACCATGCCGGGTGATCCGGCGCGCCGGGCGAGCAGCGCGACGAGGGCCACACGCTTGTCGGCGGTCGCCGTCTCGATCTCGGCCAGGAGCCCGAAGGCGAGCGTCAGCAGCGCGTCACCGGCCAGGATCGCGGTTGCCTCGTCATAGGCCTTGTGGACCGTCGGCTGGCCGCGGCGCAGATCGTCGTCATCCATGGCCGGCAGGTCGTCATGGACCAGCGAGTAGGAATGGACGCATTCGAGTGCCACGGCCGCCATCAGCGCGCCGGCGCGATCCCCACCGAACAGCTTGGCGCTCTCCAGCAGCAGGAAGGGCCGCAGCCGCTTGCCGCCGTTCAGGACGCCGTGGCGCATCGCACCGAGAAGCCGGTGCGGCGTGCCGCTGACGAGTTTGTGAGAACCCAGAATGTCGTCGAGGGCCATTTCTACGGCCTTGGCCGTTTCGGCGAGCTTGGCCTCGAATGCCTGAACCTGCATGTGCCGTTTCCATCCCTGCCGGGCGCTGATGCCCGCTGACCACCATGCTCGCCGCAGGTGGTCCGTCCCGGCCCCGCGTCGCCATTGCGCTCCATCTTTAGCGCCGATAAGTAAAAGCTTGATCCTCCGTCCGCTCCGCCGGTGCTGCGAAAGCCTTCCCATTTCGAGATGCTGCGACGATCCTTAAGCATTGCCGCCCTCGTCGTGGTCGCTCTCATTTCGCTCCCGATCGTCCTGGTGCTGGTCTACGCCATCCCCGGCGTGCATCCCGTGTCCACGCTGATGCTGGCGGATCATTTCACCTTCCAGAAAGTGGAACGGGACTGGGTCGCGCTCGACGATATTTCGCCGGTGCTGATCCATTCCGTGATGATGTCCGAGGATGGGCAGTACTGCTTCCATGGCGGCATCGACTGGACGCAGATGCGGGCCGTCGTGGACGATGCCATGGAGGGCGAATCGACCAGGGGCGCTTCGACCATCCCGATGCAGACGGTGAAGAACCTCTTCCTCTGGTCTGGCCGCTCCTATCTGCGCAAGGCGCTGGAGGCGCCTCTGGCGCTCTATGCCGACTTCATCTGGACGAAACGCCGCCTGATGGAGATCTATCTCAACGTCGCCGAGTGGGGCGACGGCATTTATGGCGTCGAGGCGGCGAGCTGGCATTACTTCAATAAGCCGGCCTTTGCGCTGACGGCGCGGGAAGCCGCCTTGCTCGCCGTGACGCTGCCATCTCCGGCGACGCGCAATCCCGCCAAACCCTCGCGCGGTCTCAAGCGCCTGTCCGGCGTGATCGAAAAGCGCGCGCGGGGTTCGGGCGACTACGTCGGCTGCGTGAAGAGCTGAGGCGAGGCAGGCGGCTGGCGCTGGCGCCCAAGCGTCGGGCGGTGCCGCCGAGTCATTTGTCGCGGCAGCCTTCCCATCGGCCTTCGCATTTGCTATGGGCTGCCGCGAATTCCCGTCACGACGAGGTCTGGACGCTTTCGGGCGACCACCGGTCTATGGACGCGAATGCAGCCGGACCTCCGCTTCGCCGCGGCCTCCAGGCTGCGGAACCCCATCATGCGCACATCCGGCCGCCGCCGGTTCGGGCGCGACCGAACGGAGCAGGACAATGGCCGTACCTAAGCGAAAGACATCGCCCTCCAAGCGCGGCATGCGCCGCTCGGCCGACGCCCTCAAGGCGCCGACCTATATCGAGGACAAGAACTCGGGCGAGCTGCGCCGTCCGCACCATATCGACCTGAAGACCGGCATGTATCGCGGCAAGCAGGTCCTGGCGGTCAAGGACAACGGCTGAGGGCTCTTGCGCCTTTCGTCGAGCATTGGAAAAGCCGCGCGGTTCGCGCGGCTTTTTTATTTTGAGGGGACGAAGCGTTCTGGTTCGGCACCGCGCTTTCGATGGGCTCACCCCGTCGATGAGAGCTTCATCAGAACCAGCCCGGACAGGATCAGCGCGGCGGCAAGCAGGCGCGCGGGCGTCGCCGCTTCGCCGAGAATGACGATGCCGACGACAAAGGCGCCGACGGCGCCGATGCCGGTCCAGATCGTATAGGCCGTACCCAGCGGCAGCATCCGCATCGCCAGCGACAGGAGAGCGAAGCTGCCGATCATGGCGGCCGCCATGACCGTGGTCGGGACGGCGCGCGTGAAGCCGTCCGACTGCTTCATCGCATAGGACCAGACGATTTCGAGAATGCCAGCGGCAACGAGGTAGATCCAGGCCATCGAGCCCTCCGAGAGAAGGGCCGGGCCGTCCCGGACTTCAGCTCCGCCGCGGCGGAGGGAGGACGTGGCCTCGCTCGGATGATCTGGGTCGGGTCAGGCGCTGCTTCAATCCCGCGGCGCTCTGCCGGACGCTATGGCGTCTTCTTGGCGTCCATGGCTTCGAGGCGCCGCTGCATGTCGGCGAGCTGCTGGCGCATGGCCGCGAGCTCATCCGGATCGGCCGTCCCGCTGGCCGAGGTTGGCGCCGCCCCTCCGTTCGCCTCGCCGGACTCGCGGGTAGCGGGCGTGGCGAGGAACGGATTGAACATCGCCATGGCCTGGCGGAACATCTCCGTGTTGCGCCGCACCTGCGCTTCCATCAGCTTCATCGGCGATTGCGCCATCGCGCCGTTCACCTCCTTGCGGAAGTTCTCCTGTTCGTTGGCGAAGGCGGACATGGAATGTTCGAGATAGCCGGGGATGACCATCTGCATCTGATCGCCATAGAAGCGGATCAGCTGCCGCAGGAAGGTGATTGGCATCAGGTTCTGGCCGCCCTTGTTCTCCTGCTCGAAGATGATCTGCGTCAGAACGGAGTGGGTGATATCCTCGCCGGTCTTGGCGTCCTGAACGACGAAGTCCTCGTTGCCCTTGACCATCGCGGCAAGGTTCTCGAGCGTCACGTAGGTGCTCGTGCCGGTATTGTAGAGACGCCGGTTGGCGTACTTCTTGATGACCGTCGTTTCCGCGTTCTTGGCCATGCCTCACCCTCAGGACCGTGCGCATTCGCAGGTGCGACCGCTCTTCTTGCCGAGGCCTCTGTGCACCGCAGTAATGATTGGCACAAAAGCCCCGCCGGGCCAAATGTTTCGCTATGTTGAGGGTAACGCGGCCGCATACGACGGTCGTTGAGGGCGCCGTGCGGGCATCGCACCGCGGCATCGCGGCTCGCCACCGTCGCGTTTGACGCGATCAAAGGCCTCTGCAACAACATGGGTAAGACAGGTCCGCCGGTGCCGCATGAACGGCGCCGCCGCCTCGGAGGAGAACGCGGCATGACCCCATCCATCGTCATCGCAGGCGCTGCACGCACGCCGGTCGGCTCGTTCAACGGGGCCTTTGCCGACGTTCCCGCCCACCAGCTCGGTGCTGCCGTGATCAAGGAATCGCTCGCGCGCGCCGGCGTTGAGGCCGCCGAGGTGGACGAGGTCATCATGGGCCAGATCCTGACGGCGGGCGAGGGGCAGAACCCGGCCCGTCAGGCGGCGATGCTGGCCGGTTGTCCGAAGGAGACGACCGCCTGGGGGCTGAACCAGCTCTGCGGCTCGGGCCTGCGCGCCGTCGCGCTCGGCATGCAGCAGATCGCCACGGGCGATGCCCGCGTGATCGTCGCGGGCGGCCAGGAGTCCATGTCGATGGCCCCGCATGCGGCGCATCTGCGCCAGGGGCAGAAGATGGGCGACCTGAAGATGGTCGACACCATGCTGAAGGACGGTCTGATCGACGCCTTCAACGGCTATCACATGGGCATTACGGCTGAGAACGTGTCGCGCCAGTGGCAGATCACCCGCGACCAGCAGGACGAATTCGCGGTGGCCTCGCAGACCAAGGCCGAGGCGGCCCAGAAGGATGGGCGGTTCAAGGACGAGATCGTCGCCTTCACCGTCAAGGGCCGCAAGGGCGACACGGTTGTCGAGGCCGACGAGTACATCAAGCCCGGCACCACGCTGGAAAAGGTCCAGAAGCTGCGGCCCGCTTTCGATAAGGAAGGCACGGTCACGGCGGCGAACGCCTCCGGCATCAATGACGGCGCGGCGGCTGCGGTGCTGATGAGCGAGGAGGAGGCCAACCGCCGCGGCGTGACGCCCCTGGTGCGCATTGTGTCCTGGGCCACCGCCGGCGTCGATCCGGCGGTGATGGGCACCGGCCCGATTCCCGCCTCCCGCCGCGCGCTGGAAAAGGCGGGCTGGAGCATTGGTGATCTCGATCTCGTCGAAGCGAACGAAGCCTTTGCCGCCCAGGCCTGCGCGGTGAACAAGGATCTCGGCTGGGACCCGTCCATCGTCAACGTCAATGGCGGCGCCATCGCCATCGGGCATCCCGTCGGTGCATCCGGTGCCCGCATCCTGAACACGCTGATCTTTGAAATGCAGCGGCGCAGTGCCCGCAAGGGTCTGGCGACGCTCTGCATCGGTGGTGGCATGGGCATCGCCATGTGCCTCGAACGCCTGTAGCGCAGACCGGCAAGAGGCGGCGAACAAGCCGCCCGCCGTATCAGAGTCGGGAGGAGCATCCATGGGCAGGGTTGCGATCGTGACCGGCGGAACCCGGGGCATCGGCGGCGCCGTATCGAAAGCGCTCCAGGCGGCCGGCTACACCGTCGCCGCGAACTTCGCCGGCAACGCGGCAGCGGCCGAAGCCTTTCGAGACGAGACCGGTATCGCCATCTATCGCTGGGACGTGTCGAGCTACGAGGCATGCCGGGACGGAATAGAGCGCGTGGCCGCCGATCTTGGCCCGGTCGACATTCTCGTCAACAATGCCGGCATCACCCGGGACGCGATGTTCCACAAGATGACGCCGGACGATTGGAGCGCCGTCATCGGCACCAATCTCAACGGCCTCTTCAACATGACGCACCCGCTCTGGCCCGGCATGCGCGAGCGCCGCTTTGGCCGCATCGTCAACATCTCCTCGATCAACGGCCAGAAGGGCCAGGCGGGCCAGGTGAACTACTCCGCCTCTAAGGCCGGCGACCTCGGCTTCACCCGGGCTCTGGCGCTGGAAGGCGCGCGCAGCGGCATCACGGTGAACGCCATCTGCCCCGGCTATGTCGCAACCGAGATGGTGAGAGCCATCGACCCGCAGGTGCTGAAGGATCGCATCCTGCCGCAGATTCCGGCCGGCCGGCTGGGCGAGCCGGAGGAGATCGCGCGCTGCGTACTCTTCCTCGTGGCGGACGACGCGTCCTTCATCACCGGCGCAACCCTTACCGCCAATGGCGGCCAGTACATGCTCTGAGGCACCGATCGTCCCAGACGCATCGATCCTCCTCAGCCGTTAACTGCTCTGCCGATCATCAACGACGATGCGGTTTGAGCGGAGGGAACCTTTCGGCACCGAACCGGTTCTGGCGTCCAAGATGCGCCCGAGAATCGGAAACCGCAGAAAGGAATAACCCCATGATCCGCAAGTCCCTGACGATCGCCATCCTGACAGTCGCGACGCTCGCCTCCGCCGCGCCGTCCATGGCGCAGTCGCTCGAGATCGGCCGCGACGGCGTCCGGCTGGTGGATCCGCGCGAGCGCGCCCGTGAGGAGCGTCGCGAAGAACGGCGCGAGGATCGCCGTGATCGCCGTGCGCTGCGCGAGCTGCGGGAGCGCGATGCCGTGCGCATCGCTCGCGGCGAAGGTGTGCGCGAGGTCGACGATGTCGTTCGCACGCGCAACACGTACCGCGTGCTTGGCGCCGACCGCCGTGGTCGCGACATCCGTGTCGATATCGACCGCTACACGGGCCGCGTTCTCGCCGTTCGCTGACGCTCGCATTCCAGACCGATCGGAAGGCCCGTCGCCCTGCGGCGGGCCTTTGCCGTTCTGCGACGCATTGACGCTCGCAACGACAGCGAAAGCTGTGCATGAACGAAGCGGCTGGTGTTGTCGCCGCTTTGTCCCATCTATGTCGAGAGATGATGGACGTGCGCCACGACCTTTTGCCTGCCGCGCAGGCTGCCCGGCTCCCAGATGGCCGTGGCGTCACAGCGGTGCTGGGTCCCACCAACACCGGCAAGACCTTCTTCGCCATCGAGCGGATGATCGCCCACTCGTCCGGCGTCATCGGGCTGCCGCTGCGTCTCCTGGCGCGCGAGGTCTATCAGAAGGTCTGCGACCGGGTCGGACCCGGCGCCGTCGCGCTGATCACCGGCGAGGAGAAGATCAAGCCGCCGAACGCGCGCTACTCCGTCTGTACCGTGGAAGCGATGCCCCGCGACCCGAACGTCGCCTTCGTGGCGATCGACGAGGTGCAACTCGCCGCCGATCTCGAGCGGGGCCACGTCTTCACCGACCGCATCCTCCATACGCGCGGACGTGACGAGACGCTCCTGCTCGGCGCCGGCACGATGCGCGGTGTCATCGAGCGGCTGCTGAAGGGCGTGACTGTGGTCACGCGGCCCCGCCTGTCGAACCTCATCTATGCCGGGTCGAACAAGATCACCCGATTGCCGCGCCGCTCGGCGATCGTCGCCTTCTCGGCCGACGAGGTCTATGCCATCGCCGAGGTGATCCGGCGCCAGCGGGGCGGGGCGGCGGTGGTGCTCGGTGCGCTGAGTCCGCGCACGCGCAACGCGCAGGTCGAGCTCTATCAGTCGGGCGAGGTCGACTTTCTGGTCGCAACCGATGCGATCGGCATGGGCCTCAATCTCGATGTCGACCATGTCGCCTTCGCGCAGGACTGGAAGTTCGACGGGTTCCAGTACCGCCAGCTGACGCCGGCCGAATATGGCCAGATCGCCGGTCGCGCCGGACGGCATCTGCGCGACGGCAGCTTCGGCGTCACCGGAAAGGTCGACCCGCTGCCGCAGGAGCTGGTCGAGGCGCTGGAGGCGCATTCCTTCGCACCGGTGCGGGTGCTGCAGTGGCGCAGCCGCGACTTCGACTTCGCCTCCGTCGCCGCGCTGAAGCAGAGTCTGGAGCGCCTGCCGCCGGCCGACGAGCTGGCGCGCTGCCTGCCGGCCGTCGACCAACGGGCCCTGGAGTTTCTGTCGCGCGACCCGGATGTCACCGCACGGGCGACTTCGCCAAAGCGTGTGGAGCTCCTGTGGGAGGCCTGCAAGCTCCCGGATTACCGCCGCATCGCACCGGCGCAGCACGCGGAAATCATCGCGACCATCTATCACGACCTTGTCGACCGCGGCCACGTGGCCGAAGATTACATGGCCGCGCAGGTCAAGCGCGCCGACCGGATGGAAGGCGACATCGACACGCTGTCGCAGCGAATCGCCGAAATCCGTACCTGGACCTACATTTCGCACGCGCCGGGATGGCTTGCCGATCCGACACACTGGCAGGAAAAGACACGCGACATCGAAGACCGCCTTTCAGACGCTCTTCACGAACGGTTGACGAAACGCTTCGTAGATCGCAGGACAAGCGTCCTGATGAAGCGGCTGAGAGAGAACGCATATATGGAAGCTGAGATCGGCGGCGACGGCACGGTTCTCGTTGAAGGGCACCATGTGGGCGAGCTGCAGGGCTTCCGGTTCACGCCCGACACCAAAGCCGAGGGTCCGGACGCCAAGGCGGTTCGCGCGGCTGCGCAGAAGGCGCTCGCCGGCGAGTTCGAGAAGCGCGCCGAACGCTTCGCCAATGCGCCGAACGGCGACCTCGCGCTCGGCTCCGATGGCCTCCTGCGCTGGCTCGGCGCACCGGTCGCCGCGCTCGCGGGGACCGAGGATGCGCTGAAGCCGCGTGTCGTCCTCTTCGCCGACGAGCAACTCACCGGTCCGGCGCGCGACAAGGTCGCCGCGCGGGCCGACCGCTTCGTGACCTACCAGGTCTCCACCATCTTGAAGCCGCTGGCCGACCTCAAGGCCGCCGAGACGCTGGAAGGCGCGGCGCGCGGTATCGCCTACCGTCTCTATGAGAACTACGGACTGATCCACCGGCGCGAGATCGCCGAGGAGGTCCGCTCGCTGGATCAGGAAGCGCGCGCGGCGCTGCGCCGCTGCGGCGTGCGCTTTGGCGCCTACCACATCTTCGTTCCCGCGCTGGTGAAGCCGGCGCCCGCCAATCTCCTGACCGTCCTCTGGGGCATTCAGCATGACGGCCGCTACCGGCCCGGCTTCGGCGACGTCACGCAGCTCCTGGCGACCGGTCGCACCTCGGCCGTCGCCGATACGAGCTATGATCCGATCTTCTACCAGCTGGCGGGGTACCGTCTGCTCGGCCGGCGCGCCGTGCGCGTCGACATCCTGGAGCGGCTGGCGGACCTGATCCGTCCGGCCCTCGCCTGGAAGCCCGGCAGCGGCAAGCGGCCGGAGGGCGCATTCGACGGGTCGCAGTTCGTCGTCACGCCAGCCATGATGTCGATCCTCGGCGCCACCGCCGACGACATGGACGAGATCCTGAAGGGTCTCGGCTACCGTGCCCAGCCGATCGAGGCCACGGCCTTCGAGGCGAAGATCGCCAGCCAGGACGAGGCTGCCCGCACTGCCGAGGCGGCCAAGGCTGCGGAGGCTGCCGCTGCTGCGACTTCGGCGAGCGAGAGCGGCAGTGACGCGGCGGCGGCTGCATCCGGTGAGGATGCCGCCACGACATCCGGTGAGGATGCTGCTGTCGCTCCCGGCGATGAACAGACCGCAGGCTTCGATGACGCGGCGGCTTCGCTGGAGCAGTCCGTCGAGCCGGCAGAGGCGTCAGAGCCGATTGCCGCTGCAGATGAGGCGCAGGCTCCCGAAGCCGATGCGGCTGCTACCGAGGTGGTGGCCGAGAGCGTCCCGGCGAACGAGCCGGCATCCGGCTCGGACGTGCCGGGTGAAGCTTCGGACGCAGAGGCTTCCGATGGCGGCGCCGACATTTCGGCAGCGACGTCCTCCGACGCGGCCGCTTCGGTCGAGGCGTCTTCCGCGGCTGCGGACGCGCCGGCGGAGACCGTGACGGCAGGAGTGCAGGCCGATGCCACGGCCTCGGCAGAGCCGAAGCTGGTGCAGCTCTGGCGCCCGCAGCGTTTCGAAGGTCGCGGCAATCGCGGCGAGCGCTTCGGCAACCGCAATGCCGGTCGCGGCCGTGGACGCAGCGATGCGTCCGGCGCGCCTGGCGCACCCGGCGCTCAGGCCGGCGAAGCCCGTGAGGGCGAGCGGCGCGGTCGCGGCGGCCCCGGCCGGGGTGAAGGCGGCGGCAAGCGCCCGTGGCAGGGCGGCGGACGCAATGATGCGGCCGAGCGTCAGGCCGGTGCCGGCGGCGCAGGCGGCGAAGGCGGACGGGCGGACGCGCGTCCGGACAATCGCGAAGGCGGCCGCGGGGCCGAGCGCAACAATCGCCGCTTCGACAAGGGCGGACCGAAGGGCAATCGTCCCGACGGCGACAAGGGCAAGCGCACCGACTGGTCGAAGGCCGCCGAGGCTGGCCAGCGTCGTTTCGAAAAGCCGCGCGCGATCGATCCGGACTCGCCCTTCGCCAAGCTCGCCGCTCTCAAGGACAAGCTCGGCAAGTGATCGGGGGCGGGCTTGATCCGCATGGCGCTGCCGCAAGGTTGCGGCCGGTCGTCGGATCGAGCCGCGTCAGCGCCCGGCCGTCGAGCGCCGAGGCCCTCAGCATCCTGGAGCCGCAGGAGCCCAGCAGTTTGACGTCTTCATCGCTTCGGCGCCTGCCCCAGGCACGGTCGAGCTGATGGCGGAGGGCGGGCAGCGCGTCGACAAATGGCTGTTCTTCACGAGAGCGATTAAATCGCGCAGCCTGGCCCAGAAGCTGGTCCAATCCGGAGCCGTGCGGATCAACCGCGACAAGATCGACAATCCGGCGCGGCAGGTGCGGCCGGGCGATGTCCTGACGCTGTCACTGCATGGCACGGTGCGTGTGCTGAAAGTCGTTGACGGCGGCGCGAGGCGAGGGCCGGCGGTCGAGGCGGCGACGCTTTACGAGGACCTGTCACCGCCCCGTCCGCCAGGCGCAACGAAGACGGACGAGGGAACGCCCGTTCCGGGCTACGAGCCAAGCGCTCGCCCGCCGACGAAGCAGGAGCGCCGGGCGCTGTCGCGGCTTCGCGACGACCTCATGGACTGACGGGCCGGCGAGGGCCCCAGCGAGCGCGGTTATGCAGGAATAGCTTTGCGTGGGGCGCATCGATTGCAAGATGCTTTGCTCTTGCCAGCCCCCGCGCGGCGGTCTACCTCCGGCCCCTGTGCGGCCCGGCCTCTGACTGTCTCCGACAAGCCGCAACCTCCTTTCCGAGACGCCCGCATGCGCTTGGTTGCGCGGCGTCGAACGCCGAAGGTCTGGCAATGACTTATGTCGTCACCGACAACTGCATCCGTTGCAAGTACATGGACTGCGTCGAGGTCTGTCCGGTGGACTGCTTCTACGAGGGCGAGAACATGCTCGTCATTCATCCGGACGAGTGCATCGACTGCGGCGTCTGCGAGCCGGAGTGTCCTGCCGAGGCGATCAAGCCGGACACCGAGCCGAACCTCGACAAGTGGCTTCAGCTGAATGCCGAATATGCCGACAAGTGGCCGAACATCACGGTGAAGCGCGAGGCTCCGGCCGATGCCAAGGAGCGTGACGGCGAGACCGGCAAGTTCGAGAAGTACTTCTCCGCCGAGGCTGGCGAAGGCGACTGACACTGACATGCGGCGTCTTTCAGGAGACGCCGCATCATCCGGTTCGAGGGTGCGGCGCGCTAGCGCGGAAACCGGAAGTAAACCATCCTAAATTCTTGAATTTTGCGTCCGATTGCTGTATTGTGCAGAAGACAGTCGGGCGCTGCGGCATTTTTGCCACTCGGCATAGCGCTCCAGGCACCCCGAAAGGATGCTCTTCCAACAGGTCTTCGGTCTTACGTCGGAGCCATCCCGGCTCCGGTGACCATCACCTGTGGCAGCAGCGTCGTTCGGACTTCCCGATTGTCAGTCCGTCCTGCGGACTGCGTAGTCATCGGCGTCGCCCGCGTCGCCACCCGTGTCTAGCGGCTGTCATGGCCCGGCACAACAGGGAGTTTGGAACAGCGTATGAGCAGTCAGAAGAAGACCTCCCAGCGTCAGGGTTTCAAGACCGGCGAAAGCATCGTTTATCCGGCTCACGGTGTCGGCCAGATCGTCGCGATCGAAGAGCAGGAAGTGGCGGGCATGAAGCTCGAACTCTTCGTCATCGATTTCGAGAAGGACAAGATGCGGCTGAAGGTGCCGGTGGCGAAGGCCGACGCGGTCGGCATGCGCAAGCTGTCCGAGACCGACTTCGTCGAGCGTTCGCTGAAGGTCGTGCAGGGCCGTGCCCGCATCAAGAAGACGATGTGGAGCCGCCGTGCGCAGGAGTATGACGCGAAGATCAATTCTGGCGACCTGATCCAGATCGCCGAGGTGGTGCGCGACCTCTATCGCGCCGACAGCCAGCCGGAGCAGTCCTATTCCGAGCGGCAGCTGTATGAGGCTGCGCTCAGCCGCATGGCGCGCGAGCTCGCGGCCGTGAATGAGGTGTCGGAAACCGAGGCCGTACGGCTGATCGAGCTGAACCTCAACAAGGGTCCGAAGCGCGGTCCGAAGGCTGCCGAGAACGATGTCGGCGAAGAAGCCGATCAGGAAGAGGCCGCCTGAGGCCATCATTCTGCTGGCGGGCGGTCGATTGGAACTGCTCTCCCTGAAAAGAACATGGCCGGCGCACGATCTCGTGCGTCGGCCTTTTCATGTCGGACAACGGCTGATAGCGTTCCAGCTGCGCCGCTTGTGCGATTCTGATCCAAGCCTTGCCGCGCTTCTTTTTCCTCCTATTTCGCTGCAAAAAGTTTGACCCTGCGGGAACGTTTCCGCGGACGCCGCGTTGCAACATGACCCGGCGCAGGAGTGTCATGCCCTCCTCGACGCCTCTCGGCAGCAACGCCAGAACGTTCATCGGAGGGTTTGACTATGAAGTCTCAGTCCGCAGGCCGTGTCATGATCCGAGCCGCCATGGCGGCTCCCTATCTCCAGCGCGAGGAGGAGTACGAACTCGCCGTTCGCTGGAAGGAGAACCAGGACCAGGCGGCGCTTCATAAGATCACCTCCGCCCATATGCGCCTCGTCATCTCCATGGCCTCGAAGTTCCGTCACTTCGGTCTCGCCATGAACGACCTTATCCAGGAAGGCCATGTCGGCCTCCTCGAAGCTGCAGCCCGGTTCGAGCCGGAGCGCGAAGTGCGCTTCTCGACCTACGCGACCTGGTGGATCCGCGCCTCGATTCAGGACTACATCTTGCGCAACTGGTCGATCGTGCGTGGCGGCACGTCCTCGGCGCAGAAGGCGCTGTTCTTCAACCTCCGCCGGCTGCGGGCCCGCCTCAGCCAAGGGTCGGAGAGCCTGTCCGGCACGGCCATGTATCGCGAGATCGCGACCGCCCTGAAGGTGTCCGAAGGCGATGTGGCGCTGATGGATTCGCGCCTGTCGGGTCCGGACTCCTCGCTGAACGCGCCGCTGATCGACGATGAGTCCGGCAGCGCGGACCGTCAGGATTTCCTCGTCGCCTCCGATCCGCTGCCGGATGAGATGGTGTCCAGCTCCATCGATGACGAGCGTCGCGTCACCTGGCTGAACAGCGCGCTCGACGTCCTCAGCGAACGCGAGCTGAAGATCATCCGCGAGCGCCGCCTTCAGGAAGAGGGCGCCACGCTGGAGGCGCTGGGCTCCAAGCTCGGCATCTCCAAGGAGCGCGTTCGCCAGATCGAGACGCGCGCGCTCGAGAAGCTGCGCGCGGCGCTGCTCCAGACCAATGCCGATCAGGCGGCCTATGTGAGCTGACAATCGTGCGGCGCTCGGCGCCGACCGACTGACTAACCGCCATCGCCATGGCCTTCGCCGAAATTTCGTCGACGGAGGCCATTTGTTTGTGCAGCATGAGCTTCAGGCGCGATGCCGGCGACAGACGGCGTGAGCGCACCGCTGTCAGGCAGCGGATCGCCACGAGACGCCTTGCTCGTTGCAGCGGCGCAGGCTCGAAGGGCGCGAGCCCTTCGTTACTCCGCGACGATCTTGTACTTGGCGCCCGGCTTGATCACGGCACCGGTCCCGAGCGCGTTGAGAAGCTTGAACATCTCGGCCTTCCGATCGATGCCGACCATACGGTTCGACAGGGTCTGGATCGTGTCGCCGGCCGACGCCGTGACGATCCGGATTCGCAGCGGCTTCAACGCCGCCGTTTCCGCCTCGGTGAGGCGGCGGAACGAACCGGCGACGCGATTGGCGACGGAGACCGGGGAGGTCGCGAGGCTCAACGGCAGGGCTGTCAGAAAGCGGTAGACCTGCCCGCCAACCCTGATCACCGTCACGTCGAAGGCATATTCGCCGCCACGCGCGCGAGCCGACACGGCATCGAGATTGCCGATCTTCTCGCGCCGGATGCTCGTCGGGTCGAGGCCGCCGATCCAGCCGCTGTTGACGTAGTCGATCAGGCTGGTCGTCGCCGGCAGGGCGACGCCGTCGAAGCGGATGGCCATGTCACCGGGTCCGGTCGCAAGCACGGCCTCCGCCGTGTTGTCGATCACGAACCCGTCCGGCACCTCGAAGGTGATGCCAAGGCCGGGATGGTAGAAGCGCCGGCCGCGGACATAGCCCTCGACCGCCGAGTCGCCGAACAGCATGCCGTCGATGCCGGCGAGATAACGGTCGCGATCGGCTTCGCCGACGCCGGGTGCGCCGAAATTGCGCGCATGCTGGCGCGCCAGCTCGATGCGCTGCGGGGCGGCCGGGTGGGAGGCGAGGAAATCGAGGCTCGCATCCTGCGCCTGGAAGGCATTGCGGATATGCGAGTAGTCCTCCATCGCCTCCAGGAAGCGGGCGGCGGCGTAAGGGTCATAGCCGGCGCGGCCGATGTGGCGGATGCCGAGGACGTCGGCCTGCAGCTCCTGTTGGCGCGAGAAGCTGGCGAGGCTGAGGCGACCGCGCGCCAGCGCCGCCTGACCGGCGGCGTCGCTCGCCAGCACTTCGCTGACGACGCGGCCGGCGATCTCCGCCGCTTCCTCGCGCTTCTGCCGCTCGATGCCGTGATTGGCCGTGACGTGGCCCATCTCGTGGCCGATCACCGCGGCGACCTCGGCCGAGTCGTTGGCGAGCGCCAGAAGACCACGCGTGATGTAGAGATACCCGCCCGGCAGCGCGAAGGCGTTGACGTTCGGCGAGTTCAGGATGGTGATCCGGTAGGCGCGGGCCGGATCGTCGCTGACGGTGGCGAGCTTCCCGACGATTCCCGCCAGCGCCTGCTCCAGCTTCGGGTCCGAATAGGCGCCGCCATAGGCCGCCAGGATCTTCGGATGCTGCGAACGGGCGATCGAGGACTGAGGATCGGCAGCCTGGATGTTCTCGAAGGTCACCGGCTGGCGCGACGGGCCGGGCAGATAGCCGGTGCGCACCTCGCTGCCTGCATTCGGCGTCAGGTCGTCGAGGCTCTTCTCGATGCTGGTGCAGCCGGCAGCGCTGAGCGCAAGGAGGCTCGCAGCGGCGCGCAGCATAGGCCGCTGCCACCGCTTCAAAGCGCTGCCGCCGCCGGCGTCGAGCCGTGCACTTGCCGCCCCTCTGATCACGCCTGCAATTCCCCTCGTCATGCCGTCACGCCTGTCTAGCCGACACGGCCTCAGGCCAGAAGTGGCGATCCGACACACTGATCGCAAATAGCGCCGAGTTCCATAATCGATAGAGGACTAAACGGGCATTCGGCCCGAAATGCGTCAGAGGTGCCGCGAACCCTCGGCAGATTGGCCGAGATAGGCGTCGATATGCGGATCGCGCCCCGGCGACAGCACGGCATCGGTCGGACCGATCGCGATCAGTTGACCGTTCTCGACGAAGGCGACCCGGTCGGCAAAGCCGCGCGCATCCTCCGGATGGTGCGTGACCATGAGGATGGTCGCAGGACCGCCCGTCCGCTCGGCCCGCAATCGTTTGAGCAGCTGCAGCATCTCCTGCCGGAGCGCCGGCCCCAGCGCGGCGAAAGGCTCGTCGAGAAGGAGCAGCGGACGCTCGCGCAGGAAGGCGCGGGCGAGGGCCACGCGCTGGCGCTCGCCGCCGGAGAGCTCGGCCGGCCGCCGTCTGTCAAAGCCCGACAGGCCCACGGCTGCAAGCGCCGCATCCACGGCCCGCTTCTGATCCGCCGACAGGCGCAGCGATGGCGACAGGCCGAGCGCGACATTCTCGGCAGCGGTAAGATGGGCGAAGAGGTTGTTCTCCTGGAAGACGAAGCTGACCGGGCGTTCGGCAGGCGGTGCTGTCGTCCGGTCAATGCCGCCGATGACGATGCGGCCGCTGTCCGGATGGAGAAAGCCGGCGACGATGTCGAGCAGGGTTGATTTGCCGGCGCCGCTCGGGCCGATCACCGCCAGCCATTCCCCCGCGGCGACGGCGAAGTCGAAGCGCATGTCGAGTTCGTCGTAGCGGAAGCGCACGGCGTCGAGATGCAGGAAGGGACGGTTCATCGGGATGGCTCCGGCCGGCGTAGGCCGCGCTCGGCAAGTACCATCAGAGCGAGGCAAATCAGCCCGAGAATGAGGGCCAGGCCAGCCGCGTCGCGGGTGCGATAGCTGCCCATGCGCTCATACAGGAGGAAGGGCAGGGTGATGAAGTCCTGACTGCCGAAGAGCGCGATGGCGCCGAGATCGCCGAGCGACAGGGCCATGGCAAAGGCGAAGCCGAGACCGACCGGGCTGCGGATCTCCGGCCATTCCACGTGGCGCAGGCGCGCGAAGCCGGTGAGGCCAAGGCTGCGGGCAAGACGGTCGTTGCGGCGGTCGGCAGCCGCCAAGGGCGGCCCGACGATATGCAGAAGAAATGGCAGCGCCATCACCGCATTGGTGGCGACCACAAGGAGCGGTGCGATGGCGAAGACGTCCGCCACCCCGCGCAGCGCCAGGAACCAGCCGGCGCCGACGACGATCGGCGGCACCACGAGGACGAGCCCGGCCGCGATGTCGCCCGCCGAGGCGAGGAGGCGCCTGATTCTCTTGGCCGCGCTCCGACGCCGGCTCGATGGCCGCCGCAGCCGTGTCGTCGCCATCAGGATGGAAAGGGCGAGGACAAGCGAGAGCGTCGCCGCGGCGAGGCCGACGGCCAGGCTGGTCAGCGCGGCTCTGCCCAGCACGGGATCGACGGCAAGGCGCATCAGATCGGCACGAAGCCCATCGATCAGGATGGCCGCGAAGGGCGAGAGAATGAAGAGAAGCGCGAGGAGGAGCACGCCGCCATCGAGAAGCCGGGACAGGCCCGTGCCGCGGTCGTAGCGTCGCGCCTGCGCGCCGAGGGTGAAACCGCCCGTCGGCGCTCCGCCGAGCATCAGCGAGATCGCGAGCACCGCTGCGGTGAGGCCGATCTGTGCCAGTGCCAGCGCGATCGCCCGCGGAGGATCGAAGTCGAAATGGAGGGCCTGGTAGATCTCCACCTCCAGCGTCGTCGCGCCGGGACCGCCGCCGAGAACGAGCACCAGCGTGAAACTGGTGACGCAGAGCATGAAGACGAGGCTGACTGCGGCCGGAATGGCGAGGCGCAGCGCCGGCCATTCAACGATGCGAAACAGCGAGAGGGGCGGGAGCCCAAGCTGTGCCGCCAGCTTCCAGCTCTCCGCGGGTACCTCATCGAGGCGCGCCGTCATCAGCCTTGCGGCCAGCGGCAGGTTGAAGAAGACATGGGCGATGAGGATGCCCGGCAAACCATAGAGGTCGAGCCGCGGCAGACCCGTCGCCGCAAGGATATCGGAGACGATGCCGTTGCGCCCCCAGACCGTGACGATGGCGAGCGCGCCCACGAGGACGGGCAGAGCCTGCGGCAGCAGGAAGATCCGCAGGACGAGGAAGCGGCCGGGGAAGCGCGTGCGATGAAGCGCCAGCGCCAGCGGCACAGCGCCGGCAACAGACAGGAGCGCCGAGAGGCTCGCCTGCAGCAGCGTAAAGCCGACGACGCCGCGCAGATACGGATCGGAGGCGAGAGCCCGCAATGGTGGCGCCTCGCCGCCGACGCCGAGGAGGGTCGCAAAGGCGCCGCCGAGGAAGCCGGTTACCAGCAGCAGGGCTAAACCGCCCGCTGCCAGCCGCATCTGGCGGTCAGCCGCTTCGGTCATCGTCTGTCGCGCCGACGGCTCACTTGCCGACCGCGGTGAGCCATTCCTGCGTCCAGGCGCGGCGGTTCCTGGCGACGGTCTCCGGATCAATCGACAGCGGCGTCTCGACCTTCACCAGCTTGCTGAAGGCTTCCGGCAGGGATGACGCCGTCCGGGCGGCCGGCAGCGACCAGTTCGTGGTCGGGATGACGTCCTGCGCCTGCGGCGTCAGCATGAACTGGAGAAAGCGCTGCGCCAGCGCCGGATGGTCGGCGCTGTTCAGCCGGCCTGCCACCTCGATCTGCAGGTAGTGTCCCTCGGTGAAGGCGGCCGCCTGATAGCGCTCCGTCTTTTCCTCAATCATATGGTAGGCGGGCGAGGTCGTGTAGCTGAGGACGATCGGCACCTCGCCCTTGGTAAAGAGCCCATAGGCCTCGCTCCAGCCGGGCGTCACCGTCAGGATGCGGCGCGACAGACGCTCCCACTTCTCGTCCGCCTCGTCGCCATAGACCGACTTCATCCAGAGCAGCAGGCCGAGGCCGGGGGTTGAGGTGCGGGCATCCTCGATGGCGATCTTCTCGTTCGGATCGCCCTCGACGAGATCATCGAGGCTCCTCGGCGGGTTCTTCACGGTCTCCGTGTCATAGACAAAGGCGAGATAGCTGTAGTCGTAGGGCACGAAGACCGGATCGGCATAGCCGCCGGGGATGGTCAAAGGCTTGAGGTCGACGCCGCTGTCGGCGAAGAAGCCGGTGGCCTTCGCCTCGGGCACCAGATCGGTCGTGAGGCCGAGCACGACGTCGGCCTTGGTCGATGCGCCTTCGAGCTTCAGGCGATTGAGAATAGCGACACCGTCCTCCAGCCCGACGAACTGCAGGTCGCAGCCGCACTCGGCCTCGAAGGCCGTCTCGATCTTCGGCCCGGGACCCCATTCGGGCACGAAGCTCTCATAGGTGTAGACGGTGAGGACCGGCTTGCTGCCTTCGGCCGCTGTGGCCGGGCCGGCAAGGGCGAGAGCTGCACCCGCGAGGGCGAAGCGGACGAGGGGAGCGATGCGCATCGATGGACCTCCGCGGTAAAGGAGGTCAGGCGGCGCGGTCGCGACAGGCGACGGCTCGCAATCCCTCCGCCGGTACGAGCCGGATCAGGTTCAGCGGGTTGGCGTCGGCCGCCTCTCAGCCCGGATGGGCACCCCGTGTGAGCAGGCGAAGACCTATGCTACTGCCGGCCCGGCGGCAAGCGGCGTCTTCTGGTTGGCGACGCCGCTCGGCGCTGCTTGCGCCGGACAGGCTCGATCGCGGACCGATGCTTACAAGGTGGAGAGCGGCAGACACCCAGGCAGCTACGCAACTGGGTTGGCGCAGTCGGCCGTTGCCCGGGCGAGGGTGGCATGCGACGCAGCGGGCGCCGACCGGTCGCGCTGCCCGAAAAGCGATGCGCCGAACGGCGCGCTGACAAGGTGCCGATCGCCAGCCGCGCCATCGGCTGGTGCGGCCGTATCGCAGCGGCGGCCTTCGAGGCGGAGCGGCGGCAAATGAAGAGGACAGGCCGATGAGCCATTTCGCCGTGCTGCTGGCCGGGCCGATCACGGCGACGACCGCCCTGCGCGCCACACTGACCGGCGCCCGGGTGATCGCCGCCGATGCCGGCATCCGCCATGCCGCGACCCTTGGTCTGACACCGGAACTCTGGGTCGGCGACTTTGACTCGGCGGGTGATGATCCCGAATATGCCGGCTTCGCCGGCGTCCCGCGCCAGACCTTTCCGCGCGACAAGGACCAGACGGACGGGGAGCTTGCGATCGACATCGCGCGCGAACGCGGCGCCAGCCGGCTGACCCTCGTCGGCGCGAGCGGCGGGCCGCGCAGCGACCATGCCTTCTCCCATCTGGTGCTGGCCCTGCGCCATGCCGAAGCGGGCATCAGCGTGGAGCTCTTCGACGGGCGCGAACACGCCTGGCCGCTGCTGCCAGGCCGCCAGAGATTTCCTATGGACGCCGGGTCCCAGTTCTCGATCCTGAAATTCACCGACCTGGCGGGCCTGTCGATCCGCGGCGCGCGCTTTCCGCTGGAGGACGCCG
The DNA here is from genome assembly GCF_002893625.1 of Mangrovicella endophytica. Taxonomy (GTDB): domain Bacteria; phylum Pseudomonadota; class Alphaproteobacteria; order Rhizobiales; family Rhizobiaceae; genus Mangrovicella; species Mangrovicella endophytica. The sequence continues at coordinate 214,298 of NZ_PKMZ01000005.1, forward strand.
CGATCCCCTTTTCCTCCATCCTCACCCAGTCCAACGAGGCGACCGGACCGGTGGAGGTGACCCTCCGCTCCGGCCGCGCCATCCTCCTGGCGCAGGCCGACTCAGCGGTGCGGTGAGACGGCAAAGGGTTCGTCTCGGCAGTCCGACTGCGGCAGCGTGGCCTCAATAGTCTGATGCGACTCTGCAGGCTGTGGCAGGCTAGGGCTCTATTGCCTCATCGGTTAGACCCGTCGCCTCGGGCGCGACGTCCGAGGCATGAACCCACCGGTGCCTGCCCATCCCGCTTGGCGGCCCGGTGCAATTCCGCTAGGACTACGGCCCAGGCGGTCCCGTAGCTCAGCAGGATAGAGCATCAGATTCCTAATCTGAGGGTCGCGCGTTCGAATCGCGCCGGGATCACCAATCTTTTCAATGGCTTAGATGCTGATTGCGATATGATCATGTCGCATTGGTGTTGCATCCAGTTCCCTTGATTTCCAGACGATTCCCGATAGCCTCGGCAGCTCCATGCGACATGGAGTGCGACATGGATCAAGGGCTCTCATTTGGCGAAGAAGCTAGAAGAAATTAGCGGAGCTCTGGCCCGCCTGCGTGATGCGGTTAAGGAAACTGTATCTCACGATCAGACGATGCTTAGCGCTACCGGGGTCTGGAAAGCGCCGGCAGTCGATCGCAATGACCTGCGAATAATGGCGGATCGCGTCAAGGATGTGATTGATGCAGTCGATGAAGATCTTCTGCCAGATGAGCCGCCTATTAAGGTGTTCGTTGATGCTATTGATCAAGTGCAGGCGCAGGTGATCACGCAACTCTGGAACTCGCAGACTGCAGCTCCCGCCTATGTGGCATACAGAGCTGTTTTAGACGCAGTCAGAGACTATTTTTCCTACTATGTGAACTCTACGCCTGATTGGGAAGTGCTCTCTGACGCTGGCAAGCTTCCTAAGGAACTTACTAAGAGATTGCGATCTATAAAAAGTAGTATCAAAGAGCTTGAAGAAGATTATGGCGACCTGAAAATGAAGGTCGGCGATATCAATCAAGCTCACGAAGCCGCCCTAGCTTTACCGACCGACATGGATACTCTGCGTGAAGCTGTTGCGCGCATATCTCACAGGCGGGAGATAGCCGAAAAAGAGAGTGTCATAGTCACAGCGTCTCTGGAGCATGTGAATAAACTGCTCAAATCTATTCAGGAAAAAGAGGCAGAAGCCAAGCAGCTTGTAAACAACACCCATGACGCCTATAGCGCAGCTACAACAAAAGGGCTTGGGGAAGCCTTTCAGTCGAGGGGAGACGAATTAGCCAGGTCGGTGTGGGTTTGGGTAGTGTTGCTTGTCATAGCGTTAGGTGCCGGCGCAGTCATAGGATATTACAGATTTTTGGCATTGCACGACTTGGTTGTGGAGAGAGTCTCTTCTGATCTTCTCTGGTTGAACGTGGTTATGGCGGCATTATCATTAGCCGCTCCGGTTTGGTTTGCTTGGATTGCCACCAAACAAATCGGCCACCGATTCCGCTTAGCTGAGGACTACTCGTTCAAGGCGTCCGTCGCGAAGGCTTACGAGGGCTACCGGAGGGAAGCTGCGAAGCTTGATCCGGCATTCGCGAAAAGGCTCTTCGGGTCCGCTCTAGACCGAATTGATGAAGCGCCGATCCGATTCGTTGAGAGTGAAACATACGGTTCACCTTGGCATGAGTGGATTGGAAGAAAGTCCACCCGGGCAAGGGGTTCGCATAAAATCGGTAGCCATAAACCAGCTGAGCCGGTGATATCCGAAGAACAAGAGATGCCAGGAAGAGAGATCGAGGCGAGAAGGGACGAAGTCTAAGCTTTCGGCTAAGCTGCCTCTCTCCACTCCGTCGTGATTCGGGCGCCTTCGCACCGCATTAGGTAATCGAACGCCGGCGCCGCGATCCGCTTGAGGCGCCCTGTCTGCACCCGGTAGGCCGAGCGGAAGCACGCAGCGTCGCAGTACTCAGCATGTGCGCTCGTAGTCATGAAGAGGCTGCCGCAATAGCGGCATTCGGCCTGCCGCTCGTCCCGCGTCGAATTCGAGCAGACCTTGGAGCAGAAGAAGTTGCTCGCCTGTCTCGGCGTAAAGGTCGTTCCGCAACACTGGCACGGCCTCGGCTGGTGGATGCGAGCTGCCGCGCCCTGGCACTGCTTGCTACAGAACCGTGCGTCGGATCGACCGAGCGAAGGCCGAAACATCGTCGAGCACTGCTCGCAAGCCCGTTCCGGGATCTCCACGCGCTGGCTGGCGGCCGAACAGCGCATCGAGCAGAACCGTGCCTCTGATTTCTCGTGCGACGGCTTGAAGCTCTTTTTGCAGTTTTCGCAGCTGCGCGACACATGCCGATGCCGATAGACCGCCCTGTACGCCTCTCGCTGCATGGCGTCGCCAGCGAGTGCGTTCCGGAAATCCCACTCGATGTAAGCCAGCCGGGCATGCTCATCGCAGCAGAACAGGCGGTTGCGGCTGCCGGATAGATCGTCTTCGTCGATCGGCCCATAGCACCAGCGGCAATTCTCCCGCGGCTCTACGAAATACCGTTGGCCTTCCTCTTCCGTCGGCCGCGTTTCCCTTCCTCGGCCGAGCTGGATAAAGGCGCGGCGCACCACGTCAGCCGCCGCATCGTCCGCGCGATACCAGCCGTGCCCGCTATAGATCAGGCCGACGCGGAGGCCATGACGAACGGAAGCCTCGCCTTCCCATCGGCTATCCCGCCAGTCGCGGAGGAGATCGGCGGCAGTCTGGACGACGCGATCTCGCTCGGCGGCATTGAGGGCCGGCTTTGATCCCGCCAGGCTGACGGGCTTGGCGGTTCCATATCGGTACTCGGTGAATGCGAAGCCGCCATGCTTGCGCCGCGCGCTCTTTCCCTTCTTCGCCATCAGAACACCGCGTCGAAGAGGTCGGCGCTGATGGCGTGCGTCGACGCCGGCGGCAGCGTCTTCACGCCGTCCTCGGCCGAGCGGTTCGCGAGGCTGTCGCGGGCATGATCAAGCCAGGCATCATCCATGGCGCGGAGCAGCTGCGCATGGTGAGGCTGAAGCGGCAGCCTCTCGACGCGAGCGAAGGCCTCCATCTCGGCATGGGAGATCGGCTGCGGCCCGGTCATGCCAAAGCTACGGCGCCGGTGCAGCGCGCCGAACCACTGCCAGACGAGACGTCCAGCCTCCGGCACCTGCGGCCGATCACTGACGACGGCCGCGACGAGCTGCCGCTCAAGGCGGTCCGTTGCTCGCGTCATCACAGGCGACTTTCCACGAGCTGGAACGAAGCCGGGCAGACATAGCCGGGAGTTTCCGGCTTGAAGGAGTTCCAGATAGGCCGCATCAGGATCTCCGCTCGATCGAAGTAGACGGTTGCAGCGTCGATATTAGCGCCGATCGAGAGCGGCGGTTCGAAGGTGATCGTCCGCGAAGTGCCGGAGCCGTTCACCTTGTCGACCTGGACGAGGTAGCGTCGCCCCGCCGGCGTCAGGAACGAAACGAAATCGCCCTGCGTCAGGATTAGTGCGGCATGCACGCCAATGACGGAGACGACGTTTGCAGAGGTGACGGCCGAGACAGTGCCAGCCTGTTTCGCCGGCTCCAGGTTGCCGGCATGGGCCGCCGGCACATAGCGCGGCAAGCGGAAGATGACCGGCCGGATGCCGCCACGCATCGAGTTGAACCAGGTCTGCACGCGCCTGTAATCGGCGTTGTAGAGCGGCAGCGTCTTCATGGTTGCGATCCACACGGGGTCGGCAAACTCAATGACGTTCGTCAGCCGACCACCCGAGCGCGACTGCGACACGCTGAGAGATAGCTCGAGCGTGCTCTGCGCATCGAAGCCGACGGCGGGAAGCACCAGCGGTGCAAGGTCACTCATCGTGCCATTCCCGTGCGACGTTGCGTTTCGTGGAGGTTCTTGCGGAAGCGGCCATAGGACCCCTTGTCGTAGGCCGTCAGCCCGGACTGCATGACGTTACCGGCAACGTCCTGGACGAACGCCTGCAAGTTGCCTTCACCGTCGATCCCGACGCCGACAGACACATGGACGTTCTGCTGTTGCGGAGCGGCCGCCGGTGCGGCTGGCGGCATGCCGATCGGCTCCTGCCTGGTCGGCAGCGCATGGTTCGGAAGCACCGTGCCGGAGCGGCCGGGCGCAAACAGCTCCGGCCCCTTCTCGCCGACCAGGTAGAACTTGCTGGGATCGACATCGCCGCCGGTCGCACGGCCGCCGCCGAACAGGCTGCCCAGCGCCTTGAAGGCCGCGTCGAGCCATCCGCCGCCGCCAGCTCCACCGCCGCCACCCATGCCGCCGAAGGCGTTCTCGACGAGATTGTTGATTGCCATGTCGATCAGCTTGGATGCGAGATCGTCGAGGACATTGCCGAGGATTTCGCCGGCGCTGGCGCCGTCACGAATGCCGTCGGCGATCGTGTGGAGCGCGTCCGAGGCGACGTTCTTCATCGCCTCCTGCGCATCCTTCAGCCGCTCTTGTGCCTGCGTCTGCTCGTCGATGGCGGTCACGAGCTGGCGGATCTTCTCCTTCTGCTCGTCGGTGGCCGAGGCTCCCGCCTGGCGAAGCGCATTGCTGATCTCGCGCTCGACATCGCTGGCGCCGATCAGCCCCTTTTCGCGCTCCAGCTCTGCAATGAGGTCGCGGACTGACTCGGCCTCGCGTTCGGCCTGAGCTGCCGCGCGGTCCCGACTGGCACCGCCACTAAGGTCGCCGCGCCCGCCCGATCCGCCGGTGTCAGCTGGCGGCGCATAATCGTCGAGGGAAATGGGCTTGAACGGGGCAGCCGCCGGAGGCTTGAGCCGCCCCGACTTACCGGCATTCGGGTAGCGCTTCTTGATGAGGGCATCGAGTGCCGGATCACTGCCGTAGCTGTCTGCCCGAAGCCGATCCTGAATGGTCACCGGGTTCTTTATGTCGAGCGCTTGGCCGAGCTGAGTGCTCGCGATGTACTCCCCGATCTTGTTCAAGCCGGTCATCCGGCTGAGGTTCAGGGCGAAGTCGTCTGTGGCGTTCAGGGCGCGGTTGATGATGTCGATGTAGCCCTGCACCTCGGTGATGAGGCTGTCGAAGCTGACATGCTCGATGAACCTGGCGAGGTTGTCGATCGCCGCGCCGAAGGTATTCGCCGCCTTGGTCGAGCTGTTGAACTCCCCGGCGGCATCCTTCAGCGAGTTGAACAGGGTCGTGAAGCTGTCGGAGATCGTCCGCTGCGATCCCTCCAGCCGCTCGGCAATCATCGGTGCACCGGCCTGGATGCCGCGGAAGAAGGCTTCCGAGGAGATCTTGCCGTCCAGCATCAGCTTGCGTAGCTCGGCGACTGATCCGCCCGCCTGCTTGATGCCGGTCGCCGCTGCCTGCGCGATGACGGGTGCGCCTTCCAGGATCGAGTTGAACTCCTCGGCACGAACGACGCCGCCGCCGAGCGCCTGGCTGAGCTGCATCAGCGCGCCGGATGCTTCCTGCGCCGACGTGCCGCCGGCGCGAAGCGCCATCGCCACGGTATCGGAGAAGGTCACCAGCTCGCCAGAGTTGGTGTTGAGTTCATTCATGTTGAGGGCGACGCGGCTATAGAGCTGCGCCAGGCTCTCGATCGGGGTCGAGTTGCGCTGCGCCGAGGCGTAGAGGCCTTCATAGACCTCCGACAGCGCCTTCCCCTCCAGGCCGGTTGCCTTCAGAGCATTGGTGATGCGGATGGAGCTGTCGATGAAGCCCTGCGCGCCCTTCAGGACGAGCGCGCCGGCGAAGACGCTGCCGAGCGTGCGGCCAACGGCAACCATGCTCTGACCATAGGCGCCGATCCGCGTAGAGCTGGCCGCGAGCGCCTGGTTGATCCGGCTCGTTGAGCGGATCATGTCGCGTTCCATCGCGGCCGTCGCGCTCTTGCTGCTGCGCCGCATGCTCCCGAACTCGCGCCCGGCGGTCGCGCTCGCCTTCGCCATGTTGCGTTCGAGATCGCGGATGCGAGCCTCGACGAGCACGATCAGCCGTTCGTCACCAGTCACGTTCGACATCACGCATAACCCCACTCTTCGACGGGACCGATGTCGCCGTCATAGCTTGAACGGTTGCTGTCGCCGGCGGCAGCACGCGCCACGGCCATGGCCGCAGCAACGGCGCCGTCGATGCGGTCGCGGCTCTTTCCCTTGTGGAACATGCGGTTGCCGGCGCTGTCGGTCTGGATCTCGATGTTCTCGACGTTCCAGCGCAGCACGGGGTGCCCGCCATGGCGGAAGCGGCGCCCGATGATGGCGCGCTCCAGCTCCTTCACCGCCGGCGCCATGGTGACCCAGCCCTGCCTCATCTCGACGACGGGCAAGCCGTCTTCCGTGAGGTTCGCCATCATCACGCGGCCGAGATGCGGATCGAAGGCGACTTCCTGCACGTAGAAACGGGCGCAGAGTTCGCGGATGTGATCCTCGACCTTGCGGAAGTCGACGACGTTGCCGGGCGTCGGAATGATCATCCCGTCATCCGCCCAGGCGGGATAAGGCACCTGGTCCCGCTCGCCGCGCTCGCGCAGCCGATCCTCCGGACAGAAGAACCACGGCCACACCTGGTAGCCGTCGCCGTCGCGCCAGGCTGCGACGACGCAAGTCAGGTCGGAATTGCTCGACAAGTCGACGCCGAGCCAGCACGGTTCCTGCGATGTCTCCAGGTCGTCGAGATCGACCTCGCCTCCGCCTTCGTCATAGACCGACATCTCGACGAAGGGGTCGGTGGCGTGGTCGAGCCAGATATTGAGGTTGAGCTGCCGGAAGGCCTCTCGATCGCCGACGCGCCGGGTGCCCTCAAGCGCCATCTGCCGCAGGCCCTCGATGTCGGGATAGCCATGCGCGAGGCCGGGGTTCACCCGGCGCCATACTTCTTCATCCGTCCAATCGTCATCCTTGGTGGCTTCGAACAGCACCGGCAGGATGGACGGATCATCGACCTCGCCCCGCGCGATCTTGCGGGCATCGTTGACGATGTCCCAGGCAATGTTCTCCTGGCCGCGTCCGGCGGTGGTGGCGACGACGAGGAGGCTGCCGGGCGTCTTGACGAGACCAGAGCGGAGCACATCCCACAGGTCGCGCTTCTTATGCGCGTGCAGCTCGTCGGCGAGCACGAAGACGGGCGTGCGGCCGTGCTGCGTGCCGGCGTCGGCGCTGATCGCCTCCATGAAGCTGCCGACCTTCGGGAAAACCAGCTTATTGCGGTAGTCGAGGGTGCGGATGTTCGCGGCGATCTTCGGATGCGCGAGGCAGAGGGCCTTGGCCTCATTGTAGCCGATGCTCGCCTGCTTGCGATCCGACGCGGCCATGATGACCTCGCCGCCCGGCACGCGCTCCGGCCCGATCATGTGCAGCAGACCCAGCGCCGCCGCGAGGCTGGTCTTGCGGTTGCCACGCGGCAGCAGCAGCACGACGGTTCGCACAATGCGGCTGCCATCCTCCTTTCGCGGCCCGTAGATCCGGCGAACGGTGCGCTCCTGCCACGGATCGAGCTGGAACGCCTTGCCGCTCTTCGGGTGCTTCAGCGATCGCAGGAACCGTACGGCACGCTCGCCGCAACCGAGTGGGTCGGGGATCGGCGAGCCGTCATAGATCCAGTCAGGATATGTCGAGCGGGTCATCTTCACCGTCGTCAAAGAGGCTGCGTTGCATCGGGCGCGAGCGCGCCATCGGCGTCAGTCCGAGTTCGGCTGCGAGCTGCCGCGCCGTCGCCATTGCCTGGTTTTGCATGCGCCAGAGCTTGGCTTTGACGTTCAGGTCGGTGAGGCCGGACATTTCCGCCTCACACTCGCGGATACGGCCCTGCGCTACGCAGTAGTTTTCGAGGTTGGAGAGATCGATATCGGTGAGGATCTTCCGCTCCTCGAGGTAGGGCTGCATCCGTCTCCACTCGCGCTTAGCGGCTTCCGACAGCCACTCCGGCGGCGGCGGGAACGCGCCGGCAGTGCCGTTGATGAGGACGAGGTGCGGCTTCGTGCCCCTCATTTGCCGGTCTCCTCGCAGCGCAGCTCCAAGCCCTGACGGCGACCGAGTTCCTTCACCTCTTTGATGTTGAAGCGGCGGCCGTCATAGGTGACGCGGCTCGACGTCTGGATGCCTTCGACGAAGCGGGTGCGGAACACGATCGCGGTCTCGCTGCTCTCGCCATAGGAGCGCAGGAATTCCTCCGTCGAAAGCGTGATGATCTGCGCCCGCAAGGTCGCGATCGGCGTCCAGCTCGGGATGCTGCCGCCGCCGCCATCCGGCACGCCCGGACCATAGGCGTCGATGGTGATGAGACGGTCGAGCTTGCCGGCGCGCATCAGTCGACCTCGCCGGCAAGCGTCTCGATCGTCACGACGGCATGCGCCGTTTCGCCATCGGGATCGCGGAGGAACCGGATTGAGGAGACGCGGCAGTCCGCGAAGTGCCAGCCATCCATCGGCGGGAGCGCCGCACGCATGGCGGTGCGGATCGCACCGCTGATCGCCTTCACGCCAGCAAGGCCGGTCTCGCGCTTCCACACATGGAGAGTGGAGACGACGCGGATGGTCCGACGTGCGATGTCGCCCTCGTCGATCTCCTGGTCCTCGCCAAGGATGATGGAGGGATCGGGCGCCGGTCGGCTGTTGCGGTCGAGGATGCTGTCGGCCGGGACGAGCGCCAGCACGGCGGCTGTGTCGATCAGGCGGCCACGGATCGCCTTCTGCACGGCATAGGCGGCGCTCATGACGCGCCCCGCTTCCTGATGGCGCGGCGGATCGCGCCCTTGATCGCGGTCTTCGCCTTCTTGTTGTGGAGGCGCACGGAAGGCCAGAAGAACGGCTGTGCGTTTGCTTCCGCCGTCCCGTACTCGACGAGGTGAGGATAGCGGACATCGGAATTGCCGACTGTCACGGCCGCAGCGTTCGACGGTACGGCCATCGATCCGCCCGGCTGCGAATAGGCGGGCGTCGTGTGGCCGCCGGCGGTGACCTCGATGCTACGCTTCAGGTCGCCGGTGTCCTCCGGCGCCAGGCGCCGCATGGTCGCGGCCATGGCCTCAGCCTGCCTGACGACGGCGGGCTGCACGGCGGCCGTGACGTCGCGCGGTATCGCGGCAAGACGGCGCTGGAGCTTGGACAGGCCGCCGTCATCCATAGGTGTAGCGCCGATGGTTCGCGAGAATGGCGAGCGCGCCGAGCGGCAGCTCCTGCGCCACGACGCCGACAAGCGTCGCCTCGCGGTTCTCGTAATAGTGCGCTGCCACCATCAGCACCGCCTGCTCAACGTCCGCTGGCGTGCCTGTCGGGAACTCGGCTGCATCGTCGAGGGCAAAGCCGAGCTGTGCCTCGACGTGCTTGCCGGCGGCGAGCAGGCAGCGCGCCAGCACTGCGTCGTCATCCGTGCCGATGACGTTGCAATGCAGCTTCACATCGTCGAGGGCGAGCGCCATGGCCGTTGTCAGCTCGCGCTCGCGACGGTGCGGACGATGTTGCTGTTGATCGCGATGGAGATGTTGAGCTTCATCGCGTTGTTGGCCTGGTCGAGCGCTTCGGCCGCCGACATGACCTTGCCGATCATCATGCGCGTCGAAGGCTTCGGCGAGGAGCCAGTCGCAGGCGCATCGTTGAACTGGATCTTGATGGCAAAGTCAGCCGGGCTCTTCTCGGCCGCGATGGCAGCAAGCTGCCCGGCGTCCGCATAGTTGATGTCCGCCACCAGCTCGATCGTGCCGGCGTTGCGGGTGCCCTTGATCGTCTTCGTGCGGTTCTCGCCGATCTGGTCGGACGTGATGGCGTTCGACGTGTCGCCGAAGGTGCCGATCTGCGTCAGGCCCTTGATCTCAACCCACGCCTGCGACGTGAAGTCGGCCGCGACATAGTCCGCGCTCTTATCGTCGAGCGCACCGCCGATGAAGACCTTGGAGCCCGCGGTTGCGAAGAACGGCATGGGTCAATCCTTTCCGATGCGGCGCTCTTCGCTCTGCTTGGCGCCGGAGTGACAGGAGGTGCAGAGGGGCTGCCAGTTGCGGCGGTCCCAGAAGAGGGCTTTGTCGCCCTTGTGCGGGGTGATGTGGTCGACCGTGGTGGCCGGCTGGCCGCAGCGGCGGCAGGAGGAATAGACGGCGAGGTAAGCCGCCCTCTCGCGCTCCCATTCGGGCGTGTAGCCGCGGGAACGGGCGCTCGGCCGCTTCTTGTCAGAGACGGCCTTTCGCTCGTTGTGGCGCTCCTCGGCCTTCGGGCACCGGCTCCCATAGGCATGGGTGCCACCGCAGAGACCGCAGGCACGAGGAGCGCGAGACGGCATCAGTCCGCCTCGCCTTCGTGCGGCTTCCACGTCTCGTTGAAGCGGTGGACGTCGCCGTCGCGGGTGCGCACGACGGTTTCGCCATCCTCCTCGGTGACGGTGACGCCACCCTTGGTCTTGCGAAGCTCCTCGACGAAGGCTTCGACCGTCTTAGCCTGGCTCTTCCCGGCCATCACGCGATCCCCTTCAGGACGGCAATGGCTTCCGGCATGACGGTGGCGCCGCCGACACGGCGACGAGCGCGGATCTTCACGATGCCGTTGTCGGCGCCGGTGTAGTCGTCTCGCATGGTCTGGATGCCGATGCGGTCGACGATCTGATAGCCGGTGTCGAAGTCGCCGAAGGCCACCGGATAGGCACCTGCGGCAAGGTCCGGCATGTCGACCATCTCGTAGATCGGTCGGCCGAGGAGCGAAGCGGGCGCACCTTCGGTAAGGCCAGGCTGCCAGATGAAAGCGCCGTTGCCATCCTTCAGAAGGCGGATGGTCGCCAGCGTTTTGCGGTTCATCGTCCAGACGGCGCGACGCGCATACTCGGTCGGCAGGCTGTAGTAGAGCGCCATCAAGCCGTCGACGAGCTTGGAGCCGTCCGCCTTCGTATCGATCTTCAGGTAATCGGCCGCATCGGCAAGGAAGCCTTTCGGCTTGCCGTTGCCGTCGCCGTTGACGAAGGCCGCCGCCTCTTGCTTGGCCATTTCGCGAGCGACGTGGTTGCGGACGAACGCCTCCAGGTCGATTAGCGCGTCCTCCAGCAGCTGCTGCGAGATCGGCACGATGACGGCCTGTTCGTGGACCTTGATCGACTGCTGATCGAAGGAAGGTTCGGACACAGGGCGCGGGCCAATCTCCGTCACCCAGCCGGGTTGGACGTTGCCGACTAGCTTCGGCAGCAGGATCTCGTTCGTGCCAATCGACATGACGTTGGCGATCGTGCGCATGGGCGACTGCTCGGAAATGCCCTGCAGCACGCGGGTCGAGAACTCCGGCGCGACCACATAGCCGCCTGCGGAGGCGGTGCCTTCCACAAGCGTCTTCTTCTCGACGTCGTCGAGGCTCTGGAGGCCGTTGCGGACGTAGCCGTTGAAGGCCTTCTTCTCGATGTCCTCCGGCTTCTCCTCCTTGCCGTCACCGGCGGGGCGGTTGGCCTTCGTCTCCAGCTTCTTCAGCCGCTCGTCGAGCTTCGACGTGTCGGCCTTCGTCTCCATTGCCTTGAAGCGATCATCGATCGAGGTCTGAAGCGTTTCGAGGCTCTTGGTCACAACCTCGACGGCATCGTCGCCGTCGTCGCCCTTGAACTCGACCGGGGGCATGTGGCGGGTCATCAGCGGTTTCCTTTCATCGCCGTGGCGGCGCGGTTGATGGCCTCGGCGATGCTCCGGGCCGCGTCGAAGGATTTCGAGTGGGTGATCCTCGCGTCGGGATGCGAGGGCTCGCGGACGATCGAGACCTCGACAAGCTCGATCGCGGAGAGGATGCGGTTGCGCCCATGGCGCTTGCTGCCGCGGTCGCGGAAACCGATGGAGAGGCCGTTGAGCCGCCCTGTGAGGATCTGTGAGCGCACGCCCCGCGCCTGCATCGACTTCAGGTCGAGCCGGCCTTTGACGTGGAGCCCGTCATCGCGCTCCTCGATCGACGTCCAGAGGCCGATCAGCGCGTCCGTGTCGTGGTTACGGAGCATGGGAAGCTCCGTCACCGGCAGACGCAGCGCGCCTTTCTTGATGATGTCGCCTGCACGGTCGGGCGTGGCATACGGCCAGGCGATGCCCTCAACCGTGCCATCCTCATCGACGGCGAGCTGCTTGGTTTGAACATCGAGGCGATCCATCAGGCGCGCCCTCGATGCGCGGCACGATCACTGGCGAAGCCGTCGACCTGTTGCCGTACCCAATTCACACGGAGGAGCCGGAGGAGGTTCTGCGTCGTGAACGGCACCGGCTCGCCGGCCTCGCTGATTTCCCAGCGCAGGACGTGCCGAGCGAGGGAGTTGAGGTTCGCCTTCTCGCGGTTCTCGGCACCGACGCGGCCGTCTGCGTCAGCAACCTCGGCAAGTTCATCATAGAGGGCGATGCGCGACCGCGTGGCGGTGTCGCTGTCGGGGCCGACGATCCAGAGCTTGATGCCGGTCGGCTGCCCCGTCACGGGGTCGACCAGCTCGAACTCACGGCCGCGATCCTGATCGGCGATGTTCGCCAGCACCTCATCAAGCGTCATTGCTCGGCTCCTGCGGCGGGTTCTGCGGCGCGGCGGCGCCCGCCTGGCTCGCGCCGGTGTGAGGGTTGGCGAACTCGGCGCCGCCTTCGCGCGGCCCCATGCCAAGCCAGTCTCGGCCCTCATTGGGGTTCAGGACGCGAGACGAGATCAGCGATGAGATCGCGGTGGCGCGCGCCGTGAGATCGACGGCGGTGAAGTCGTCGCGGTCGAAGCGGATGCGGTAGTCAGCGCCCTCCTCGGCGGTGAAGAGCGCCCGGCGCATGGCGCCCTCCAGCGGGCGAAGCCAGAACTCCAGACCGGCAAGCCATTCCTTTTGCGCCGACTCCATGTTCGACCAGGTCTGACGCGAGAAGTCGTAGAGGGCGCCGGGCGGCACGCGGAAGTGGCGGCCGATTTCGAGAATGGCGTGCTGCCACGTTTCGAGCAGCTGCGCGTCGACGGCCGTCATGGTCATCTGCGCCCAGGTCGCGCCGTCCCACAGGATCGCGGTCCGCCCTGCCTTGCCAGCGCCTTCGTGCGCGGCCTTCCAGCCCTTCAGCATGCGCTTGACGCCCTCGTCGCCGAGCTGCTTGGGGCTGGTGATGACACCGCCGGGACGCGCCGCTTGGCTGAAGAAGCTGCCGACGTGTCGCTCCAGCTTGTGCACCACGCCGATCGCGCCGGAGGCGAGCGACAGCGGGCAGCGGTCAAAGGGGCCGCGCAAGTGGATGACGTCGCCGTTGCCGACGGGGCGATTGCCGATGCGGTAGGAGGGTTCGCGGCGCCCGTCCGAGGAGTAGTCGGCGGTGAACGACCCTTGCGCGTAGTGGACGATCTCGACCGGCTCGCCGTCGCGGCGGTTCACCCAGGCGAGCCCGCCCTCGTTGCAGGTGAGCGCGGCCACGACGAGGTCGCGGATTAGCGTGTAGGTGTCGCTCCAGTCGTTCGGCGCATCTTCAAGGAGGCGGGCGACGGGATGCTCCGGGGCGGCCGTCCAAGTGGTGCCGTCGCGCTTCTCGACGAGGATGCCGAGCGAGGCGATCGAGCCGGAGATCAGCGAGATGGCGGAGGAAACCGCCGGGACCTCAAGGGCCTGCCGTCCGGTGACGGCGTAGTCGGCGACAGCGCCGCCGCCGAACAACTCAAACATCCAGTCCGCCGGCACCGCAGTGCCCGACGCGGTGTGCTTCGTCTCAATCGGTTCGGAGCGGGTGAAGGGCCATAGGCGCATTCCGATTTTATGCCGGAAGCAGCCCTTGCGCCGCTATCGGTTTGAGAGGGGATCAGGCGGTTTGAGAAGGTTTCAGGCGGTTGCTACGCATGAAGCTCATCAGATCGTCCTCGAAGCAGTAGAACCGGCCGCCCAGCTCGCGGATCGGGGTTCCCTCCGCAGTCGCCACGGTGTCGCGAACGAAATCGGCGCCGACGCCGATCCGGCGGGCGATTGCCGGCAGCGTCCAGATGATCCGCGCCGGATTTTTCGGATCGACAACGGCCATGCGGTCGAATTCAGCAGGGGTGATATCTCTTCTAACCATCTATCAAACCTCAGAAATTTCCAATTCGGACAAATCTCACGCGAGGCTACCCGCGCCGGTCCCTGCCAAGGGTCGAAAGTTCAAGACCACCCCCGGGCCTGTGCCTCGGCCCGGCTCTGCCGCCTCGCCGCGCCGGCCTCGACCGCCGCAGCTCCAGCATTCTCAGGGGTTTGGGAGGCAGGGGAGCCAGCGCTGCCCTTAGACTTGCCTGCCTCCCAAAATCTCACCGCCATAAGTCTCTGATAGGTTTGAGCTATCTCTTATGATGGGACGCTAGGGAGCCTAGGGAGGATAGATCTCAGGTGACACATGGAAGGGTTTGAGATGGGGTAACCCATACCCCGATAATCACGTGCACACGCGCACCCGCCGGCTTGCCTCCCCAGGCTCCCCAGCGTCCAAAGCCATTGAAATGGCTTGGCTATTGTGCAGGGAGGGAAGCCGTGCAGGTAAGGCGCCTGCCTCCCTAGCCTCCCTCTTTCGGTACGATGAAGGGTAGCGGCTGCGTCCGCATGCCCTCTGCGAAGGGGCTGCGGTCAGGCCCGCGTGCATCCGCACGCAACTGGAGCCCGAGATAGAATATGCAGCTGGCTTGCACCTTCAGGTGTCCCGCTCGCCGCATAAGGCGTCCAAACATGGTGATCGTCAAGGCGGGGGCGTGTTCGTCCGCAGCCCACCGCTGATAGGCCTCATGCAGCACCGTCGCCTGCACACGTGCGAACGGCCGTGCATCCGTGCACTCGGCAATGAAGGCCTGCACGGCGCTCAGGAACGCGCCTGGATCGGCACCCTCCTCAACGGGGATAGGGTCGGGCACCTCCGGCAGGCCGAGGTCGGCCCATACGGATCGGGCAGCCTCCACGCCATGCACGCGCCGAGCCTCGCGAACCACGGCAAGGGCAGCGCCAAGCTCCACGGGGTCAAGCCGGCGCCGGCTGTAGCTCCCGGTGCGGCGGATTGCCGGCAGCACGTCATGGAAGACCCAGCGCTTGAACCGCTCGGCCTCCGGCTTGCGGCTTTCGAAGATCAGGCGGTAGAGGCCTGACTCGTACAGCCAGACCATAGCCTGCTCGCCGCCAAGGGTGTGCGTACTACGCACCCCCTTTTCCTCATCAGGGATGCGATCGAACGCTCGCTGTGGCGTTTCCAGTCCCAGGCAACGGCAAACGTCGCGGCCGTTGAACAACGGCTCGCCGTCTTCGGTCATTGTCCGCACGGCGTCGCCGTCGAAGTCGAATGTCACAAGCGAATTCATGGTGATGATCTCCGGCCTGTTGAAGGGTGCAGAAGGTGCAAACTGCGATCCTCCCGCCATTTTGGCCTATGCTCCCGCAAGCTCCCGAGCCGCCGTCTCGCTTTGCGCAATGATTTCAGGGCCTAGACCCTAAGATTGGGAGGATGGGAGGTTTGGGAGCTTTATTCTTGTCGTCATTCATGCGCGCCCAAGCGCATGCGCGCGCATCATGGGAGGCCGGAAACAAGGTCCCGATCCTCCCGCACCCTCCCAATCCCTTGCTGCGCAAAGGCTCCCGATATAGCCGATCCTCCCATCTGCCTCCCGAAACTGGGAGGATGGTGGCCTGTGGGGTGGTTCTTCGGCATCCACAGCAAGGGGGTCCGGGGCGCGCGAAGCTGGTGGAGCGGAGTGCGGGACGCCGTCATTACGCTTCCGCCTCCTCAAGCTCGGCCTCGGCCGCCAGCCAGGCAAGACGAAGGTCGACCGGAAGCCACGGGTCCAGGTGGCCGTTGTCGAAGCGACGGTCGATCAGGTCCGCCAGTGACGTCGCGCAGTACTCCTCGACGACATGAAGGATTGAGTAGATCATCCGGATGCTTGCCCTGTAGGCGCAGCCGGATGACTGTTCGTCGCCCACCTCCGCAACCTGCTCAAGGCGGATCAGCAGCTCCACCAGCTGCATCGCGGCGCCTTCCATAGAGGCCGCCCGCGTCGCCGCGATGTAGTCGCGGATCACGCTCTCCTCTTCGCGTGAGTGGCGAACGGCGTTCTCCAAGTAGTTGATGGGATAGCCGCCCCTCAGCGGAACAGGCGTTTCCGATACCCTTCGGTCGAGGGCGTAGGAGACGGCCCGCACTTCACGAAGTCGCCCCGCCATCTTCGCGATCGGGCAGATCGCGGCGCGCTCAACCGGTTCAGGCGCCGGCATCCGGGCAGTCTTCGGCTTTGAAGCTTTGCGCCGGCTCATGACAGGATACCCGCCGCCATCAGGCGGTTCACCTTGTTCTGGAACCGCACGTTCAGGGCTTGAGCCTGCTCGTCCAGGTGGCGCACGGCGAAAGCCACCATCTGAGCGTCGTCGCGATGGAATGGCAGGCGGAAATAGTCGGCGCCGGTCTGCTCGCCCCGATCCAAGTCGATGAACGTCACGACGAGGTGCTTGACGATCGCGGCGAACTGCACCAGGTCGGTGACCGGGTCGCTCAACTCGTCTTCCAGACTTGCGAACTCCATCCGCAGGGTGTTAATATCCGGGCTGTTCATTGCCTTGTCCTTTGGGGGATTGGTTGAACCAGGGCTCGGAGAGGTTGCCGCCTCTGCCGGGCCTTTTTGTTTCCTGCTGATCATGCCGCTGGCTCCGCGAAGAAGCGGGCGAGCGCGCTGCGCTCCGCAACCCAGCGCTGGCCGACGCGTCGCGCCGGCAGCTGGCCTGCATCACACATGCCGTATGTCTGCCGCTCGGTCCTGCCGATCAGCTTGGCGATGCTCTTGATCCCCCAAACGAGATCGAGGGGCTTCTCTGCCTGCTCGTCCATTTCCGTTAACCTCCTTTTATATCAGTGACACCATAATGATGTCGCACCATTACGGTGTCAAGACATGGTGTCGCTCTGGTGCTATGGCTGGCGCCTTCTAAGGAGGTTAGTTCAATGGCAGAGCCCGAGACTCGCATGACACTTCGGTTGCGCACTGCTTTGCGCGACGAAATTGCGGAAGTGGCCGCGTTGAACAGCAGATCCCTCAACGGCGAAATCGTGCACCGTCTTGAGCATTCCTTCAGTAGACAAGTCGAGATATTTCCGGACCTCGGCACAGTAAGCCCGATGTGGCCGCGAAAACATCACCATTCTGCCCTATCGGACCGGGATCTATTAGAGTCGATCGACAAGTACTCGCAATATATACAAGACTGTATTGAGTTGCTGCGAGATAGGAACAAGGGCTGACCGAATGTCCGTCCGCAAGCGCTCTTGGACCACTGCCACCGGCGCCGAGAAAACGGCATGGGTCGTCGATTACGCGGACGCCAAGGGCAAGCGCCGGCTAAAGACGTTCCAGCGGAAGAAGGAAGCTGACGCCTTCGCGGCGACGGCCAACGTCGAGGTGCGAGAGGGCGTGCATGTTGCCGACAGTGCCAGCGCTACCGTCGCCCAGGCCGGCGACTTCTGGATTTTGACCGGCGAAGCGGCCGGGCTGGAGCGTACGACGATCGCGAACTACCGCTCGCATGTCGACCAGCACATCAAGCCCTTTATCGGCGAGCTGAAGCTCACGGCGTTGAGCATTCCCGTCGTTCGCTCATACGAGGACCAGCTGCGGGCCGCCGGTCGCTCGCAGGTAACGATCAAGAAGGTGATGGTGAGCCTCGGCTCGCTGTTGGCGGATGCGCAGGAGAGGGGCCTCGTCGGTCGCAATGTCGTCAGGGACATGCGCGGCCGTCGGAAGGGCGACAGGCGACAGGAACAGCGCCACAAGGGCCGGCTGAAGGTCGGCGTCGACATACCCACACGCGAGGAGCTGAAGGCTATCGTCGCGGCGCTCCACGGCCGGTGGCGTCCGCTACTCCTCACAGCGATCTTCACCGGCCTGCGTGCGTCCGAGCTGCGCGGCCTGCGATGGAAGGACGTCGACCTCGACAAGCGCGAGATCCGCGTCCATCAGCGCGCTGATCGCTTCAACGCCATCGGGAAGCCGAAGTCGATCTCCGGCGAGCGTGCCGTGCCGGCACCGCCGATCGTCGTCAATGCGCTTCGCGAATGGAAACTCGTTTGCCCGAAGGGTGATCTCGGCTTGGTGTTCCCGAATGGCTCCGGCAAGGTCGAGGGCCTGAACAACATCGTTCGCCGAGGCTTGCAACCGATCCAGCTCAAGGCGGGCGTGACGATTGCCACCGGCGAGGTGGACGCCGAAGGCAAGCCGATCCTTGCGGCAAAGTATCCGGGGCTTCATGCCCTGCGGCACTTCTATGCCTCCTGGTGCATCAACCGGAAGGAAGACGGCGGCCTCGGCCTCCCGGCGAAGGCCGTACAGGAGCGGCTCGGCCATTCATCGATCGTCATGACGATGGACGTCTACGGCCACCTGTTTCCGAGAGGTGACGACGCCGACGAGCTGGCCGCTGCAGAGAATGCACTGCTGGCCTGATGCAACATGGCTGCGACATGGCGGCAGAAAGCCGTTCTAAAACAATGGCCGCAGTAACATTCCTAATCTGAGGGTCGCGCGTTCGAATCGCGCCGGGATCACCATTCACGGACCACGTCCGCTTCCCCTTACACGCTGGCGCGGCGGACGATGGAGAAGCCGAGATCGACGAAGGACGGGCCCTGCCGCTCGTCGATCCGGTCGCGGATCATCGCCACCGTCTGCCGGCCGATCTCATGCGCCTTCGCATCCACGGTCGTCAGCTGCGGCGTGATCTCGGAAGCGATCTCGAAATCGCCCCAGCCGGTGACGGCGATCCGCTCCGGCACCGGCCAGTCGCGACGCCCGCATTCGAACAGGACGCCGGCGGCGACGATGTCGGTCGGGCAGAGGATCGCGTCCAGCGCGGCATCGCGCTGGTGCAGCGCGTTCAGCGCAGCCGGCCCGGCGCTGAAGCCATCGGCCTCGTCGACGAGATGGATCAGGCTGCTGTCGAGGCCGGCCTCGGCCATGTAGTCGCGGAAGGCCGGCAGGCGCTCGCTGTAGCGCTGTGACGCATCGCCGGCAAAGCCGACGAAACCGACGCGGCGGAATCCACGATCGAGGACGATGCGCAGCAGCGACTGCATCGCCTTCCGCACGCTGTAGCCGATCCCCATGTCGACAGGCGGCGAGGTCGCCCAGGCCTCTACCACCGGCAAAGGCGTCTTGCGCAGGAGATCGACCGTGGCGCGCTCATGATCGCTGCCGACGAGGATCAGCCCGGCGACTCTCAATCCCAGGAAGGTTTGGACGGCGGCGAGCTCCTGCTCCGGCGTTTCGGCCAGAGAGATGACCAGCTCGTAGCCGCATTCGGACGCGGCCTCGCTGATGCCTCTGATGAACATGTAGAAGCTGGAGTTCTTCAGCGACGGAACGACCGCGCCGACGACGCGGCTTTGCCCGGAGGCGAGGTCGCCGGCCGCGCGGTTGGGCACGTAGCCGAGCTCGGCCGCAATATCCAGCACACGGCGGCGCGTCGCCTCCTGGACGCGATCGGGATAGCGGAAGGTGTTGGAGACGGTCATCGGCGAGACGCCGGCCGCGCGCGCCACCGTCTGCATCGTGATCCGGACAGGGCCTCTGAGTTCGACCGTCATCTGTCCTCGCGGCTCGGAACCATGGGCGAGACTACATCCTATGCATCGCGGCCTGTTGACCAGAAAGCAGGCGCTGTCGCTTGACATTTCGGTTCGGTATTTTGATTGTAGCGCTACAATCAGCCGAAACGGAAGCTGCATTCGCGCATGATCTCAACAACCGCTCACAATGGCGTCGACGCTCCGAGACCCGCCCGAGCCGGGCCTGCGTCCGACCTCGTGCTGAGCGGCGTCAGCAAGTCCTACGGCTCCAGCGTGGCCGTGCGACACCTCGACCTGTCGATCGAGGCAGGCCATCTGGTGGCGCTGCTCGGGCCCTCGGGCTGCGGCAAGACGACGACGCTGCGCATCGTTGCCGGCTTCGAGACGCCGGATACGGGCGAGGTGCGGATCGGCGGCGTCGACGTCATCGATCTGCCGCCGCATCGCCGCAGCCTCGGCATGGTGTTCCAGAACTACAGCCTATTTCCCCACCGCACGGTCGCCGAGAATATCGGCTTCGGCCTGCGCATGGCCGGCGTCGGCCGCGCCGAACGGGATGCTCGTATTCAGTCCATGCTCGACCTGATCAAGCTGGAAGGGCGCGGCGACACCTATCCGAGCCAGCTGTCCGGCGGCCAGCAGCAGCGCGTGGCGCTGGCCCGCTCGCTGGTGGTCAACCCGAAGGTGCTGCTGCTCGACGAGCCGCTGGGCGCGCTCGACCGCTCGCTGCGCGAAAGCATGCAGTTCGAGATCCGCGCCATGCAGCAGCGGCTCGGCATCACGACCCTTCTCGTCACACACGACCAGGAGGAGGCGCTGTCGATGGCCGACCGCGTCGCGGTGATGAATGCCGGCCGCATACTGCAGGTGGGCGCGCCGTCGGAGATCTACGACCGGCCGCAGACGCGCTTCGTCGCGGAGTTCCTCGGCACGTCCAACATCCTCGAAGGCCGCGCCTCCAGCGATGGTCGTGCGCTGGTGGTGCCCGCCGCGGCCGGCGGCGAGATTGTCGTGCCCCTCGGCGAGCCGAGAACGCCCGGCGAGGCGCTGACGATCTCGGTGCGCCCTGAGCGCATTGCCCTCGGCACCGAGCGCCAACCGTCCGTTGTCAACATCGAGGGCCGCGTCACCGGCGCGATCTTCCGCGGCACCTATGCGGCCTATCAGGTCGAGGCGCCGGGGCTTGGGCGGGAACTGTTCGTTTACCGGCAGGCCGACGGGCCTCTCGGCTCCGTCGCGTTCCGGCTCGGCGAAAGCGTCGTCCTCAGCTGGACGCCGCAGGACGTCGTGGTTGTGGCCAGCGAGTAGGAAGTAGCATCGTCATGAAAGAAAGCGGCGCCCGGATCGGCATCGACGTCGGCGGTACCTTCACCGACTTCGTGCTGTCGGATCCCCGAGATGGCAGCCTCGTCTACTACAAGGAGCCGTCGACCCCGGATGAGCCGTCGCGCGCCCTGATCGAGGGGCTGCGTGCGCTGTTGGCGAAGGCGGACCTCAAGGCCAGCGACGTCGGCGCGCTGATGCACGGCACGACGATCGGCCTCAACGCCATCATTCAGCGTCGCGGCGCCACCATTGCGCTCGTCGTCAGCGAAGGCTTCCGGGACATCCTGGAGATCGCCCGCAGCCGGATGCCGTCCTCATTCGACTTCCATGCCGCCAAGGAGGAGCCGCTCGTCCCGCGCTTTCGCGTCGTAGAGATCGCGGCGCGTTTCGCCTCGAACGGATCGGCGACATCGACGCCGGACGCCGGCGAGATCGAGCGCGTCGCAGCCGAACTGAAGGCGATGGGCGTCGATGCGGCGGCGCTGGTGCTGCTCAATGGCTATGCGGCGCCAGAGACCGAAATATCCATCGCGGAAAAGCTGTCGGCAGCATCGGGCGGCCTGTCGATCACCTCGGCCGCGGCGATCTGGCCGGAGATCCGGGAGTATGAGCGGGCGCTGGTCGCCTGCCTCAACGCCTATATCCAGCCGCTGATGCATCGCTACTTCGCCGAGCTCGATCGCGGGCTGAAGGCGGACGGCGTCACAGCGCCGATCCTCGTCACCGCGTCGAACGGCGGCTCGCTCAGCCTTGCCTCGGCCGCCGAACGCCCTGTCGACACGATCCTGTCCGGGCCGGCCTCCGGCGTCATGGCGGCGGCGCGGCTGGCCGCCGGTGCCGGTGTCGGCGGCATCATCACCTTCGACATGGGCGGCACCTCGTCCGACATCGCGGTCGCCAGTTCCGGCAAACCCGAGCTTGCAACCCGCACGGATATCGGCGGTCTGCCGCTGGTGTTGCCGGTCGTTGACGTCTCAGCGATCGGGGCCGGCGGCGGCTCCATCGTCTGGGTCGACGACCACGGCGTCCTGAAGGTCGGGCCGCAGAGCGCCGGCGCCTCACCGGGCCCCGTCTCCTATGGGCGCGGCGGCACAGAGCCGGCCGTGACCGACTGCTATCTTGCGCTCGGCTTCATCGATCCGGCCGGCTTCCTCGGTGGCCGGATGAAGCTCGATGCGGCCGCAGCCTCGCAGGCACTCGGCGCCATTGGTGCGCGCATCGGCATCACCGGTGTGGATATCGCGGCAAAGGCTGCGGAAGGGGCTCTGGCGGTGACCACCGCCGGCATGGCCACTGAGCTCTACAAGTCGCTGGCCTCACGCGGCCTCGACCCCGCCAGCTTCGCGCTGGTGCCGTTCGGCGGAGCCGGGCCGACGCAGGCCAATCTCCTGGCGGAAGAGGCCGGCATCGGCCGCGTCGTCATCCCGCCGGCCGCCGGCACCTTCTGTGCGCTTGGCGCCGCCGCCGCAGATCTGAGGCGCGACTTCGTGCGCAGCATCCGTCGGCCGCTGAGTGCAGAGACGATCGGTGCGCTGGGCACGATCTTCGCGGCGCTTTCCGCCGAGGGCAGCCAGTGGCTCGACGCCGAGGGCGAGATGAGCGAGGCGCGCCGCCAGGAGCGCGCGGCCGACATGCGCTATGCCGGCCAGGCCTACGAGCTGCGGGTCGTGCTCGACGACGGCGAGCTCGCCATGGAACGCGTCGCCGAGGCGTTCCACCGGGAGCACGAGCGCATTTACGGTTTCCGTGATCCGGATGCCGAGATCGAGATCGGCACGGTGCGCCTCGCCGTCATCGGCGTCACGGCGGATCTGGCGCAATCCGATATCCCGGTCGGGCAGGGGGTGCCGCAGCAGAAGTCCAAGCGGCCGCTGTTTCGCGGTGGCGCCTGGCTCGATGCCGCCGTCTACGATCGCACCGCGCTCGGCGCCGGCGACCGCCTGAGCGGCCCTGCAATCATCGAGCAGGAGGACACGACGACCATCGTCCTGCCGGGCTGGTCGGCGCATGTCGACCGCACCGGCAACCTGCATCTGGAACGAGGCGCGGCATGAAGCTCGATCCCGTCACTCTCGCCATCCTCGGCAACAAGCTCGCCGCCATCAGCGAAGAGATGTGCCTGACGCTGCAGCGCACCGGGCGCACGCTCTACGTCAAGGAAACGGCCGACTTCGCCTGCGCGCTCGCCGGTCTCGACGGCCGCTTCTTCGCCTATCCGCGCTCGATCGGCGTTTCCGGCTTCGTCGGGCTCGAATGCGCGCCGGCCATCGCGGCGGTCGGCGAGCTCGAGCCGGGCGACGTGATCCTCACCAACGATCCCTACCGCTCTGAAGGGTTGGCGACGCATCTGCCCGACCTTCACATGATCGAGCCCTATTTTCATGAGGGCCGCATCGTCGCCTATGGCTGGTGCTTCGTGCACTGTTCCGACGTCGGCGGGCGCGTGCCCTCCAGCATCTCGCCGCTGAACACCGAGATCTATCAGGAAGGCCTGCGCATCCCGCCGGTCAAGCTGATGAAGCGGGGCGAGATGTCGCCGGAGGTCCGGCTCTTCCTCGACGCCAACAGCCGCACGCCGGACGCCAATATGGGCGACATCCGCGCCATGCTGGCGGCGCTGACGGCCGGCCGCCGGCGCCTGGAGCAGACGATCGCCCAGCACGGCAGCGATACTGTCGTCACCGCGTCGGAAGATCTCGTCGCCTATGCAACGGCGAAGGCGCGGGACGTCATCGCCCGCGTGCCGAACGGCACCTACGCCTTCGACGACTATCTTGACGACGATGCGGCGACGCGCCTGCCGGTACGGGTGGCGCTGGCGGCGACCTTCGAGGATGGCACGGTGCATCTCGATTTCACCGGCACTGACCCGCAGGTGGCGACCGCGATGAACGTGCCCTCGCGCGGCCGGCCGCATGCCTGGCTGACCCTGCGCGTGCTCGCCCTCGTCAGCACGCTGGACCCGACGGCGCCGCTCAATGTCGGGCTGCTCGGGCCGGTTCGCATCACCGCGCCGAAGGGCTCGCTGGTGAACCCGGAGGAGCCGGCGGCCACCGGCGTGCGCCATGCCGCCGCGATCCGCGTCAACGATGTCCTCAACGGTGCGTTCGGGCGGGCGCTGCCGCAGGTGATGCCGGCCGCCTCGTCGGGCACCGTCATTCCCGTCGTCATGGCCGAGCCGGACGGGCGCGGCGGACGGCGCGTCCAGGTGGTCGAGCCGATGATCGGCGGCACCGGCGCTCGCTCCGGGCGCGACGGCGTCGACGGCCGCGACAGCGGCATCTCCAATCTTGCCAACAATCCGGTCGAGACCGTCGAGGCCGAGATGGGCGTCGAGATCCTGCGCTACGCCCTGCGCCCCGACTCCGGCGGCGCCGGCGAGTGGCGCGGCGGCTGCGGCATGGAACTGACCTTCCGCGTTCTCACCGACGGCACCAACGTCCTCGGCCGCGGCATGGAGCGGCTGCTCTTCCGCCCCTGGGGGTCGAACGGCGGCAAGCCGGGACGGCCGGCGGAGCTGATCGTCAATCGCGGCACGCCCGCCGAGCGGCGGCTCGGCAAGATCGACGTCCTCGAGGTCAATGCCGGCGACACCGTCACCTTCCTGACGCCGGGCGCCGGCGGCTGGGGTGACCCGACCCGGCGCGACCCGGAGGCGGTCGCACGCGACGTGAAGAACGGTTTCGTGACGGGCGAGGGCGCTGCCGCCGAATACGGCGTCGTGATCACGAATGGCACGGTGGATGTCCCCGCGACCGAACGCGCACGGCAGGCCATGGCCAGCAGCAACAGCGCGATCCAGTCGGGGCCGGAGCGGGA
This sequence comes from Mangrovicella endophytica, assembly GCF_002893625.1. Lineage (GTDB taxonomy): Bacteria > Pseudomonadota > Alphaproteobacteria > Rhizobiales > Rhizobiaceae > Mangrovicella > Mangrovicella endophytica. The sequence continues at coordinate 238,948 of NZ_PKMZ01000005.1, forward strand.
AGCCTGGGACAGCGTCTTCGCGCGCGACGGCATGGATCGCCTGAACCGCGCTCTCGTCACGCTTCCCACCTCGATCCGGCAGCGGCGCCGGCGCGAAATCTTCGCCAGCGTGCTCGATGATCTCCCGCCGGAGTTCCCGCGCGGGAGCCTCAGTGAGGACGCGCTTCAAGCAGCCCGCCGCCGTTTCGACACGGCGCTTGGGACACTCTGACTTCTCCAGCAGCCCACCTCAGTCCCTCAAGGAGACAGGCCGATGCGAAATTTGACGAGACGTAGCATTCTGGGCGCCGGCACCGTGATGGGCGCCGGGCTTCTGACCGGCGGCTTCCCGCGCTTCGCCGGCGCCCAGGCCAAGGAAATCACCGTCACCGCTTTCGGCGGCGTCTGGGAGGAGGCGGTGCGCACCTGCTTCGTCGCGCCCTTTGAGCAGAAGACCGGCGCCAAGGCCAATGTCTCGCTCGGCGGCCCGCCGCAGTGGCTGGCGCAGGTCGAGGCCGATCCGCAGGACCCTCCGGTCGACGTGCTGATCATGACTCCGGATCTGGCGCTCTCGGCCGCGAAGGCCGATCTCGTCGACGATTTCACGGTCGCCAACCTGCCGAACCTTGCCAAGACGCCGCAGGAGCTGACGGACTCCGTTGCCGGCAAGGGCACCATCTTCGACTACGGCGTCGGCGGCATCACGTTCAACAAGGAAACGGTTTCGCAGCCGCCGAAGTCCTTCCATGAGTTCGTCGACCGCGTGTCCAAGGGCGAGTTCGTCGCCTCTGTGCCGTCGATCAGCTACGCCGTGACCCCGATCATGCTGATCTGGGCGATGGCCAAGGCGCTTGGCGGTGGCGTCGACAATGTCGATCCGTTCTTCGAAGCCATGGCGAAGATGAAGGACAATCTCGTCTTCTGGGGCGCCCCGAACGACTTCTTCAATCAGATGAGCTCCGGTGAAGCCGACGTCGGCATCTATTTCGACGGCCGGACCTGGAATCACTACGACAGCGGCGCGACCTGGATCGACTTCCTCAATCCGGAAGAGGGCGGCTCGCTGAACGGCGTCGCGGTGCAGAAGCCGAAGAATGCCGACCCGCTGGCCTGGACCTACATCAACGAGATCCTGGATGCCCGCAACCAGGAGAAGTTTGCCGACATCATGAACTACGGCGTGACCAACACGGACGTGAAGTACAGCGAGAAGCTGAACGGCCGCATCACGCCCTGGCAGAAGACGGCGTTCCCGCCCTACGAGGAGATCGCCAAGGTCCGCAACGACTGGGTCGATCGCTGGAACCGCGAGATCGGCCGCTAGGCCGATGACTCGGCGGCGGATGCCGAGAGGTGTCCGCCGCCTTCGATCCTCGACGGAGGCGCTGACATGACCGAGTTCACTCTCCCGATTGCGCCACGCCGGCGGGCGCGTCCGCTCGCCATGCGCTCCGTCTACCTGATCGCGCCGGCGGCACTGTTCCTTTTGTTCTTCTTCGTTCTGCCGCTCGCCGACAACGCGATGAGGAGCTTCGTCGACGAAGCGACGGGCGCCTTTACGCTGGCCCGCTACGCCGCCCTGCTCACCGATCCGTTCTACCTCAGGATCATGGGCGAGACGGTGCTCCTGTCGGCCGGCGTGACCGTGATCTCGCTGATCATCGGCTACCCCGTCGCCTATTTCCTGGTGCGCAAGGCCGGACGGTGGTCGGCCCTGGTGATCTTCCTCCTGATCGCGCCGCTGCTGACCTCGATCATCATGCGCACCTTCGGCTGGCAGGTCCTCTTCGCGCGCAAGGGGCTCGTCAACAACCTCCTGGTGAACCAGCTCGGCCTTCTCGAGCAGCCGCTTCGCCTCACCAACTCCGTCGAGATCACCATCGCGGCGCTGGTGCACGTCCTGGTGCCGTTGATGGTGCTGTCGATCACCTCGGTTCTGCAGGGCATTGACCGGCGCCTGGAGGAGTCGGCCCAGATCCTCGGCGCGAACCGCCTGCGCACCTTCTGGGAGGTGACGCTGCCATTGTCGCTTGACGGCATCGGCACCGGCGCGATCCTCGTCTTCATGATTGCCAACGGCTCGTTCGTCACGCTGGTCCTGCTCGGCGGCGGCCTGCAGACGCTGCCCTTGATGATCTACCAGCAGTTCAACACGACGCGCGATTTCGGCATGGCCAGCGCGATGAGCATGATCCTACTCGTCATCGCCATCGCCTGCCTGTGGCTGCAGTTGCGCATCGTGCGCCGCAGGGGAGCCTGAGCCATGCGCCGCAACCAGTCGAGCCTGCCGGACGTGGCGCTCCTCGCCTTCGTCGTCCTGTTCTTCGTCTTCATGCTGGCGCCGATCCTCGTCGTGGTGGTCGTCTCCTTCACCTCCGCCGGCTTCGTCGCGTTCCCCATTCCGGGCTGGTCGACGAAGTGGTTTGCCCGCATCTTCGAGTACCGGCCGTTCATTGACGCCCTGATCGTCAGCATCGAGGTGGCGATCGGCGCGACGCTGCTTTCCTGCCTGCTCGGCGTGCCGGCCTGCCTGTATTTGGCGCGCTCTCGCGCCAAATGGGCGAATGCGGTGATGACCTTCCTCTTGTCGCCGCTCTCGATGCCGATGATCGTCATCGGTTTCGCCTCTTTGTTCTTCCTCTCGGCGATCGGCATCGGCGTCTCCTTCACCGCACTGCTGATCGCCCATACGGTGGTCTGCCTGCCTTACGTCCTGCGCACCGTCGCGGGGGTCTATGCCGGCCTGCCGCGCTCCTATGAGGAGGCTGCGGCGATCCTCGGCGCCAGCCCACTGGCGGTGTTCTGGCATGTGACGCTGCCGCTGATCCGGCCGGGCATCATGGCCGGCTCGCTGTTCTCCTTCCTGACCTCCTTCGACAACCTGCCGATCAGCTACTTCTTCGGCAGCGCCGACACGAACACGCTGCCGGTGGTGATGCTGAGCTATCTCGAGCATCAGTTCGACCCGTCGGTCGCGGCGCTGAGCACGCTGCAGCTTCTGCTCGCCGTCATCGCGCTGATCGTCGTCGACCGCATCTACGGCATCGACAGGATGACGGTCTCCTCGTGATGATGCGCCTGGCGCTCGATCATGTGGTGCTGCTCGTCGCCGATCTGGGTGCCGCCGGTGCAGGTTTCGAAGCCGCCGGCTTCACCGTCACGCCGACGACGCATCACAGTTCGGAAATGGGCACGGCCAATTGCTGCGTGATGCTGGAGGGCCGCTACATCGAGCTCCTCTCCGTCGTCGCGAACACGCCTGCCAATGCCGGCTGGCGCGCCTTGATGGCAGCCGGCGGTGGTCTGCGCGGCGTCGCCCTGCAGTCCGATGACCTCAATCAGACGTCCGCGGAACTCTCGCTGAAGGGTATCGCGGCGGAGACGCCGCGCAGCTTTTCGCGGGCGACCGGCGAGGGCGAGCTGAGATTCTCCGTGATGCGAGTGGACCGGATGGAAACGCCGGGCCTGCAGGTGCTCTATTGCCATCATCATACGTCGGAGCTCGTCTGGCGCCCGCAATGGTGTCGCCATGCCAATGGCGCTCAAAGCCTCGAAGCCGTCGAGACAGCGGCTGCGCCGGCGCTGCAGCGCTTCGCGGGCGGCGAGGGGATCGGCCTGACAGCCGGGACGGTGGACCGGCTGCGGATCGTCGGCAATCAGAACACCTGCCACGACCTGCGGGCGAGCTGCGGCGTCATGGTGGATCTGGTGGCGCCATGACCAGCTGGCCGTCCGATGCACCGTCCAGCCTGTGGCGGCAGCTGTCAGCTGAGAGCTTCGATGCCGAGCCGCTGACGCGCGAGATCGCCTGCGATGTCGCCGTCGTCGGCGGGGGCATCTCAGGCCTTGCCACGGCGATCGAGCTGGCGCGGCGGGGCAAGTCCGTCGCGCTTCTGGAAGCGGCCCGGATCGGCGCCGGCGCCTCCGGCCGCGCCAACGGACAGGTCATCCCGGCGCTGACGCGGCATGGCCCGAACGCCATTCGCGCCCTGTGGCCGGGCGAATCCGGCGAGCGCTTCCTGCGCATGGTTGCCGGCGGTGCCGACGTCCTGTTCGGTCTCGTCGAGCGCTACGGCATCGACTGCGATGCACGGCGGACCGGCTGGCTGCAGCCGGCCCATACCCCGGGGCGCGCGAAACGCGTAGCTGCTCTCGCGAGCCAATGGGCGGCGGTCGGAGCGCCGACCAGCGCGCTCTCCGCCGCTGAAATGCGGCAGCACACGGGTGCCGAGGGTTACCAAGGCGGCTGGCGCCATGCCGGCGGCGGCCACATCAATCCGTATGCCTTCACGCTGGGCCTTGCCCGCGGCGCGTCGGATGAGGGGGTTGCCGTCTTCGAGCACAGCCCGGCTCTGTCGCTGCGACGCGATACCTTCGGATGGCGGGTGCAAACACCATCCGGCACGGTGCGGGCCGCCCATGTCGTTCTCGCGACCGCCGCCCATACCGGCACCCTTTGGCCGGAGCTGCGGCGCAGCATCGTGCCGGTCACCTCCTATCAGGCGGCAACGGAACCGCTGGGTGCGGCAGCCGAAGCCATCCTGCCTTTCGACGAGGCGCTGTCCGACACGCGGATGGACCTGCGGTACCTGCGCAAGGATCGGGACGGGCGCATCGTCTCCGGCGGCGCGCTGACCATCCAGGCCGGAGCCGAACGTCGCCTGCCTCAGCTGGTCCAAAGCCGGCTGCAGGCGATGTTCCCGGCGCTGCCGAGTGGTCCGATGCCGCATGTCTGGGGCGGGCGTATCGCCATGACGGTGGACCGCCTGCCGCGCCTCCATCGCCGCCCGGACGGGCTGTCGGCCTGGATCGGCTGCAACGGCCGGGGTCTGGCGCTGTGCTGCGCCATGGCCGCGGTGATGGCGGATGCCGTGGAAGGACGCCCCGATGCCGAGCTGGCGCTTCCGCCGAGCGCGCCTCGGGCCGTGCCGCTTCACCCGCTGGCCGTCCGCAGCGCCCGGCTGATCCTGCCCTGGTACCGGCTGAAGGACCGCCGCGAGATCTAGGACGAACGTCCTTTCCGAACGACCACAGGAGTATCCCCGTGACCTTTTCCATCGCCGCTCTCGATCGCGCGTCCGGCATGTTTGGCATTGCCGTGGCAAGCTCCAGCATCGCGGTCGGCAATCGCTGCTCCTGGGCGCGTGCCGGCGTCGGCGCGGTGGCGACGCAGCACCGCACCGACATCCGGTCCGGGCCGCTCGGGCTCGACCTCCTGGCGCAGGGCTTCAGCGCTGGCGAGGTCGTCGACATCCTCGTCGCCGGCAGCGAGCATCCGGACCTTCGCCAGTTCGCGGTGGTGGATCGCGACGGCCGGACCGCCTTCTTCAACGGGCCGAAGATCGAGTCGATCAACACGACCTTCGAGGGTGATGCCTGTGTCGCCTGCGGCAATTTCCTGGCAAACGAAGGCGTGCCCGAGGCAATGGTCCGCGGCTACGCGGGCTCCAGTGCCACGATCTTCGCCGAGCGCCTCCTCGACGGCCTCGACGCCGGCGTTGCGGCCGGCGGCGAGACGCAGATCGCCATGGCCGCGGCACTTCTGATCGTCGATCGGCAGGCTTGGCCGCTCGTCGACCTGCGCGTCGATTTCGAGCGCGATCCGGAGATCAAGCTGCGCGCCCTGTGGGGCTCCTACAAGCCGCTCGTCGAGCGCTTCGTGACGCAGGTCCTGCGTCCGGCCGAGCTGAAGCCGCTGATCAACTCCGCCCTGACGGTCTGACTGCCTGACAGGGTGCGGATCGCGCGCTGCCCCGGCTAAGGCCACCGCCTTACCCCCCGCGCGCAGTCCCGTCTGTCTGGGGATCTGCGCCCTTGATCGCGCCTGCGGCAATCGCAGGACAGGTTCGGCTTCTCCGGAACCTGTCCTGTCACCGCTATATGAATTAGCATTGACTAATTCATCAGTGCAGACTAACGTTTCAGAATGACGCAAGCTCACGTCCTCGACGCTGTCATGCGAACACTCGCCGATCCCACCCGGCGGGCGGTATTCGAGCGGATCGTCCACACGGATGAGATCAGCGTCGCCGAGCTGACCAAGGGCAGCGGCGTGACGCAGTCGGCGGTCTCGCAGCATCTGCGGTCGCTGAAACAGGCGGGGCTGGTGTTGGATCGCTCGCAAGGTCGCAACGTCTTTTACCGCGCCGATCCGGCGGGCCTTGCGCCGCTGTTCGACTGGATGAGCCATTACGACGTGTTCTGGCGCTCCCGCCTCACTGACCTCCGCGCGCTCCTGAAGGACATCGATCCATGACGCCGATCGCGACTGCCGCTGATACAAACGACATCGTCCTCGACGAGATCGTGCCGCATCCGCCCGCGGTCGTCTGGCGAGCACTGACCACTGGGGATCTCATCGCCCGCTGGCTGATGCCGCCGACTGGATTTGCACCGGTCGAAGGCTGCCGCTTCACCTTCCGCACCAATCCCGCCGGAGCCTGGGACGGCACGATCCGCTGCGAGGTTCTGGAGGTGGTTGAGAACCAGCGGTTCGCCTTCAGCTGGAAGGGTGGCGACGCCGGCAACATCGGCTACGGCTCGCGGCTCGATACAGTCGTCACATGGACCCTGACGCCGAGCGAGGCTGGTACGCACCTCCGGCTCGTCCACTCCGGCTTTGCGCTGCCGGACAATGAAGTCGCGCTGAAGAACATGGGAGAAGGCTGGAGAAGGGTCGTGCCGCGGCTGAAGTCGGTCGCCGACGAGGAGCCGTCGTAATGTCTGCCGCTCCAGCCGAGGGATTGACGCCATGAGCCGGCCATTCACCGGCGGCTGCGCCTGCGGCGCTGTTCGCTACACGGTTTCTGCCGAGCCCGTCGCCATGGGCCACTGCCAGTGTCGACAGTGTCAGCGCGACAGCGGCACCGGCCACGCGTCGCATCTGACATTTGCGGGCGCTGCGGTCGCGGTCGAGGGACGCGCCAGCGAGTGGGAGGTTGCCGGCGACGGCGGCACGGTCAAGCGTGGCGCCTTCTGCCCGAACTGCGGATCGCCCCTCTACATCACGCTTCCAGCCATGCCGGATTATTTCATCCTCTATGCCGGCAGCCTCGATGAACCCGAGCGATATCGTCCGCAGATGGTGCTTTGGAGCATCGCGGCGCCAAGCTGGGATCGTGTCGATCGTGGCTTGCCGGCGTTTGACCGGATGCCGGCCGGTTGATCTCGGGGTACCCGCTGGACAACAGTGGGTTAGCTTGTGAGCGAGTGCGCAAGCGGCCGGAAGAGGCGCCTGGTCTTGCCGCGATGCCAGCGCGTGACAGGCGCACGCTGGCACGCGGCCGACAATGCACTAGGAATGTTTGTGCCGAGGGTCAGACGAGCCTCTGCGACTAAACATAGATGAATTCCTGCCGTTGCTGCTTTGGCTATCCCTCGTTCAACGGGAGGGCGGATGGGACAGGCAAGCGATACCGGTGCAGCGTCTATGCTGATGCGGCACCTCGGCAATTTCATGGACGTGACGGAGCGCGAAAGCGAAGCGATCGCCGCAGCGCTGGCTGGTCCCGTACTGGCAGCAGGCGCCCGCACCGACCTGATGACGGAAGGCGAGGCTCCGCGGGCGGTTCTTCTGATCGTCTCCGGCTGGGCCTGCCGCTACAAGATGCTGGAGGACGGGCGGCGCCAGATCGTCGCGATCCTCCTCCCCGGCGACTTGTGTGATCTCAACAACGGCGTCCTCGCGCAGATGGATCACTCCATCGGGACACTGACGCCGGTGCGTTATGTCGAAATCTCCAGCGAGGTGCTGCAGCGGCTCGCCGCAGATCACCCCAAGATCGGGCAGGGGCTCTGGTGGCAGCTGTTGGTGAACGTTGCGATCCAGCGGGAATGGACGGTCAATGTCGGCCGGCGCAGCGCGGTGGAGCGGATCGGCTGCCTGTTCTGCGAGCTTCTTCTGAGACTGCAGGCCGTCGGTCTCGCCGGGGAGGACGGCTATCCGTTTCCGCTGACGCAGACCGAGCTTGCCGAGGCGACCGGACTGACATCCGTCCATGTGAACCGCACGCTGCAGACGATGCGAAACTCGGGACTGATCCGTTTGGCTGACCGTACCCTGTCGATCCCAGATCTCACCGCACTCCAGGATATCGCCCTGTTTTCTCCAGATTATCTGCATCTGAACGAGAAGGAGCGGCGTTCAGGTAAAGGTGTCACCAGATTAGGCACGTAGATGGCCGACGATCATCATGAGATCGCAGCCCTGCAGCAGGCGCTTGCAGAGGCGGAGCGGCAACGAGACGCGGCCTTGGCCGAGATCGTCGCCCTACGGGAGAAGGAGAGGGTCGAGCGCCATGAGGAGCGGCATCGTCTGCGCAACATGCTCTCGGTTCTCCGCGCCGTTGCGCGACAGACCGGAGAGGATGTCCAGACGATCGAGGAATATGGCGGTGTGCTGGACGGCCGCCTGTCCTCCTACCTGCGCGTGCAGGCCGCCGTCATGCCCGACTGGTCCAGGGGCATCGATCTCGCGATGCTCCTGTCCGACGAACTCCTCCGGTTCGGATTGAAGGAGGGGGATCAGGCTCGTCTCAGTGGGCCGGCCATCCGATTGACAAGCCGCGCCGCGGGCCTGCTGGCGCTTGCCTTCCACGAGCTTGCCTCCGCTGCGATCCTATCGAGTCACCTCGACATGGAAGGCGGTGGACTCGAGGTCCGGTGGGGTACGGATTACGAGGAAGGGAATGAGGCCCTTGTAATTGAATGGGTCGAGACAAATCCTGCCGGCGGCGATGTCACTGCATCGCAGTCGCGCTGGGCCGCCTGGATAGAGGAAGCCATCGCGCATCAGCTCTCAGGACGGATGGCAAGGAGCGTCACCCCGTCAAGCTGCTTGGCGCGCTTGATCCTGCCGGCCGCCGTCATGATCACGAACGGCCATCTTGAGCTTGCTCAGGCAGAACAGGAGCCGTAGAGCCCCTCCGCCTCAGGCGGAGCGCGCCATCTGGCCCTCCTGCATCAGCCGGTCGATACCCTCGATAGTGAGTTGGAAGATGCGGTCCATATGGATGCGGAGGGCCTGCAACTCCTTGGTCTGTGCCGCGCCGTCCGTGCGGGCGCGCTTCTCGAAGTCCTCTGCCAAGCTGGCAAGACCCATCGCGCCGAGGATGCGGCTGGAGCTCTTGATCGTGTGAGCCGGCATCACCGCTTCGTCGATGCGGTCGAATTCGAGGGCCTCCCGGATGAGCCGGAGATACTCGGCCGTATCCGTCCTGTAGAGCGACACCAGCGTGTCGAACCGGGTCATCGCCGCCCGTGTCTGCTTGAAGGCGATCACGTCGATCAACGGGATCTTCGGACGCTCCGTGGCCGGCGGGACGAGGTTTGCCTGCAGCGGGACCGCCGCAGCCTGAGGGATGGCCGCGGCCGGCTGCGTCACCGGCAGGCTGATGGAAGGCAAGGCGGAAGGAGGAGTACTCATCGTGGTTGACCTCTGCTGATCATTGTTGGCGGCACGGCGCGGTGCCCGCTTGGGTGCGGCCACCGCCGGCGCCTTGAGAAGGGAGACGAGAACCTCTTCGAGATGGCTGACGCTCATCGGCTTGGTGACGAAGGCATCCATACCGGCTTCCAGGCACTTCTCGCGGTCGCCTTTCAGGGCATTGGCCGTGACGGCGATGATGGGTACGCGCCGCACGATCTTGTCTTCCATCAGCCGGCGGATCGCCCCCGTAGCCTGGTAGCCGTCCATGATCGGCATCTGGCAGTCCATGAAGATGACGTCGTAATCGCCATCCTGCGCTGCATCGACTGCCTTGGCGCCGTTCGTCGCCGTCGAAACGGTGAAGCCGAGGCCCTGCAGCACCTCTTCGCCAAACAGGAGGTTGACGTTGTTGTCGTCGACGAGAAGAGCCTTCATCCCGTTGTAGGGCAAGAGATCCGGCGCCTCCGCGCCAATGCTCTCGTCCGCCATGGCATTGCTGTCCCGCGATCCGACGAGACGACGGATGCTGTCGGCAAGAACCCGGCTATCGAACGGCTTCACCACCGCCTGATCGAACTCGTTGTAGCGCATGTTGACCTGCTGGCTGCCGAGAATGATGGTCGGCAGGCCGGCCAGGCCCGGGCGGGCATGCACGAGGCACTGCACAGCGAGTGCTGCGTTGATGTGCTTGCCCTGGTCGGTCACCAGCAGGTCGAACGGGCCCGAGGCGGCCTGCGCCTTCTCGATCGCTTCGGCGAAGTTGCCGGTCGGACGGAATGTCACGCAGTGGATCTGGCGAGCGCCCAGACCGCGGTCGAGGATCTCGGCCAGCGACGACGAGCAGGTGACGAGCGCCACGTGCAGTGGCGCCAGCGGCGTCTCGGACGCTGGTTCGACGACCTTCATGGCCAGGCTGAAGGAGAAGGTCGAGCCCTTACCCTCCTCGCTGGAAACCCTGATCTCGCCGCCCATCAGCTCGCAGATCTCCTTGCAGATCGCGAGTCCGAGTCCGGTGCCGCCATAGAGACGGGTGGTGCTTTCCTCGGCCTGGCTGAAGCGCGAGAAGAGCTTGGCGATGTTCTGCGCCGCGATGCCGATGCCGGTGTCCTTGACCGCAAAGTCGACGACGCAGTGCTGCGTCTCCTCGTCGAAGGCGAGCACCTTAACGGTCACCGTCACCTCGCCGTCGCGCGTGAACTTCAGCGCGTTGCCGAGAAGATTGCCGATGATCTGCCGCAGCCGGGTGGGATCGACCTCGACCTGCTCGGGTAGCGTCGGATCGACGTCGAGCAGAAGCTCGATACCTTTGTTCTGCGCCCCTGCCGAGTAGAACGAGACGATGTCCCCGATCAGCGACGGCAGACGCGTCCGGACGGGATCGATGGCCAGCTGCCGGCTCTCGATCTTGGAGATGTCGAGGATGTCGTTGAGGATGGCGAGCAGCATGCTGCCGGAGGACTTGATCTGATCGGCGTAGCGCCGCTGCGCCTCTGTCAGCTCGGTGCGGCCGAGAAGCTCGGCCATGCCGAGGACGCCGTTCAGCGGCGTACGGATCTCATGGCTCATATTGGCGAGGAAGATCGACTTCGCCTCGCTACTCCGACGCGAGTCGGCAAGAGCCGCGATAAGCTCTGCCTCGGATCGATGACGCAGACGCTGATAGAAGAAGACGAGGGCGCCTGACATCAGAGCAATCGCGAGCAGGCCGCCCAGCATGACGAAGAGCGCGCTCATGCGTTCGTAGCTCTTCCGGACGTCGACCATCATGTCGAGGTTGCGGGTCACGGGCACGCTGATCGTGGTCGGTGCAGGACGGATGATCCGGTCGAGGACGCTGTAACTGTGATCGAAATCCCAGATGACTCCCTCTTTGCCCGTCTGGAAGCGGACTTCCTCAAGGTGGCCGCGGATCACCTGCTCGGCCGATTCCTGCACCACGCCCTTGAGGTCCATGACCGCGTATACGACGTTGAAGTCGCCTGAAGCGGTGGAGGTGCGGAGCGCCTGCACCATGACGGCCCGCCCATCGGAGATGGAGTGAAACAGATGCGGCCAGTCCGATGGCGTCACCGTAACGACCAGCCCCTCCGTCTCCTTCAGGAATGCGACGAACCGCTGCAGCTCATCGCGCCGTGAGGTGTCGAACGAGGTGGATTTGCCGACGAGGCCGTGCACCAGCCCCGGCTCTCCGGATTTGAAGTAGCCGAGCTCGACGACATGAGGCGACTTGCGGATCGAGATCTTCAGCTTGGCCGGGATTTCCTCCTCGGCGCCGCTGGCGATGAAGGCGGCGGCATCCTTGATCCGCACGATGACCGTGTCCGCCTGCAGCCTGATGGCCCCTTGGTAGAGCTTCAACTCCTGTTGGAACTGCTCGTCATGGCGACGGAGAACCATCGCCGTATACCAGGTGATCATGATGCCCGTGATCAGAAGTGTCACGGCCAACAGGATCGTGGGCAGTGCGTTCCGGACCTTGTCTCCAGCGATCTTCATGTGACACTCCTCACCACTTCACGCGTGGCTGGCTGGCGACGAAGCCCACAACCTGGTTGCCGGTCTGATCGAAGGTCAATCGATCGAAGGAGAAGTTGGCCGCGCGCGAGATGCCGCGGCCGCAGGCAGCCGCCGAGCGGCTGGGATCGGTGGTCAGGAAGCTGCGCCAGTCGAAGCCGGGACCATCGTCCTTGACGCTGACATAGATGCCGTCGTCGCGCCGCATGGCCGTTGCCTCGACCCAGCTGTTGGCGAAGCGGGGATCGCGCGAGCGCTCGGCGAGCGCTTGCTGCCAGAGGCCCTCCTTCAGAAGGCGCGACTTCTCATCGAAGCCGAAGCGCAGGACACCGTGTTCGACGCCGTTCTGGACGAGCTCGTAGATGCCCTGGATGGTGCGGTCCGGATCGTCCTGCATGCTGGCCAGCATGCTGACCGCAGGCTCGACCTCCTCCGGCATCCGCAGCCTGAACTTCATGACCTGCATGGTCTTGAAGGCCGACTGATGGCCCTTGAGGTCGGCGCGCAGCTTGCTCTGGCGCGACACTTCCTGCAGCGCGGAGCTGAGCACGGACGCCACCAGCTTCTCGGCCGGCGGCTTGGTCAGATAGTAGAAGGCACCCGCCTCGATGCCGGCGCTGACGTCGTCCGGCTCCGAAGCACCGGTCAGGATGATCACCGGGATGTGCTTGGTTTCGCGTTCGCGCTTCAGCCGCCGCGTCAGGCCGAGCCCGTCAAGGATCGGCATCATCCGGTCCGTCATCACGACGTCGGCACGCGAGGGATCCTCGCGCATCAATGCGAAAGCCTCGGCGCCATTGACCGCGGTGGTGACGTCGTAGCCCAGCTTCATCAGCTGGTCTTCCATCGCCAGAAGGCCGGCCCGGTCGTCGTCGACCAGAAGGACCGAGGGCTTGGCGCCAGCCGTGCCCGAGAGAGTGCGCAGAGGGACGTTCATCATCTCAGCGCTCCTCGAAGGCCGTGTCCAGAGCCTTGCGGATCGGACTGAGGAAGTAGGCGAGTACCGACTTGCTGCCGGTGATGATGTCGGCCGACACGGCCATGCCCGGCATCAGCTTGGCAGCCGGCGCAAAGGGCAGGCGCTCGTTGTCGAAGTCGATCCGCACGGTATAGAAGGGCTGCTCGCGCTCCGAGCCGAAGGAGGACGGCGAGATCTCCGCGACATGTCCGTCGAGCCAGCCGAAGCGGGTGAAGTCGAAGGCGGTGACCTTCACATGCGCGGGCATCCCGACCTCGATATAGCCGATCTGGCTGACGGCAATGCGGGTCTCGGCATGCAGCGGCTCGTCGGTCGGCACGATCGTCGCCAGGACCTGGCCAGAACCGACGATGCCGCCGAGTGTGGTCACCTCCACGGACTTGACGATGCCGCGCACCGGCGCCTTGACGGTGAGCCGGTCCTGCCGGCGCTGCTTCTTGTCGAGGTCGCCGCCAATGATCGTCAGTGATCCCCGCAGCTCCTGGACCTGGGCGGCCACGGTGAATTTCGAGCTGGTGAGGAAGGCGTTCAGCCGCTGCTGGGTCTGGTTGAGATTCTCGACCGCCGCGTTCTTCTTCTCCTTCAGAAGCAGGATCTGGTTCTCGACGTCCTGCTGCACCTTACGACGTTCGGCGAGCTGCGTGGCCGTCGCATAGCCCTTCGAAATCAGCGTCTCGATACGGGCGAAATTGCTGGCGGCGAAGGCGCGGTCGTTCTCCAGCCCCTTCATCTGGATGTCGTAGGTCGAGATGAGGAGGCGCGCCTGCTGGATCTCACCCTCGAAGAGCTGCTGCTGGCTGTCCTGCGCATCACGACGCGCCTGATAGGCGAGTTCGGAGTCCTTGGCGGCCTGGCTCGGTGCCAGTGCGGCGAAGTTGGCGTCGCGCCCTTCCGCGAGCGCCTCCAGCCCTTCCATCTGCGCCGAGAGACTGGACTGCTGGCGATTGACGACGTCGAGATCCTGGGCGGTGCCGGCATCGTCGAGAATGAACAACGGCGCTCCCTGCTCCACGAGATCGCCGGGATGCACGAGGATGCTCTTCACGATGCCGCCCTCGTAATGCTGGACGACACGCTCGAACCCCTCCGGGACGATCATTCCACCCGCCTGCGAGACCTCATGCACATCGGCGAGCGCGGCCCAGACGATGAAGCCGAAGATGCCGATCGCGGTGATCGTGCTGGCGCGCCTGATGAAGATCTGCGGGGCGGTCTCGTCCACCAGCACCGGATGCGAGAGTGTCGCGGTTTCGACACTCGGCGGCAGCCATCTAGCGAGCGAAGGATTGCTCAGCGTGACGAGACTCATGATGCTCTCGCAAGAAGACTCTCCGCCGTTGAGACAACAGGAACCTTGCCATACCGAAGAGCCACGACCCGATCGGCAAGTTTCAAGAAATCCGAACGATGGGATACAAAGAATGTCGTATAGAGGTTTCGGTTGGATTGAATGATATTGATCATCAACTCACCTACTTCTCCATCCAACAATGCGTTCGGTATCTCATCTACCAGAAAGAGCTTACTCTCGATTAAAAGTGCCTGGGCTATGGCGAATTTGAATTGAAATTCCGCGGAGAACTCCGTGTCCGTGACGTTGCCGCAACGGTGATCCAGTCCGCCTGGAAGCGCATCGATCGCAGCAGTCAGACCGGTGCGGGCGAGGACGGCGCGGATCTGGCCGTCGCTGGCCAGCGGATTGCTGAAGAGCAGATTGTCCCGCAACGTCCCGGGGAACAGCTTCGGATTTTGCGGGACATAGGCGATGCGCCGGCGCAACTCCTCCTGCGGCAGCTGGCGCAGATCGATGCCGTCGATCCGGATCGTGCCGATGGCGAGGTCGCTGAGCCCCTGCAGCAGCTTGAGGGTGGTCGTCTTGCCCGTGCCGTTGGCCCCGGTGATGGCGATCACCGCGCCGGGATCGACCTCGAGCTCAAGGCCAACATAGACGATGCGGGTATCGGCCGTGCGGAAGCCGGCATTGATGAAGCTGACGCTGCCGCCGAGGCCCTTGATCTGGGTGTATTCGCGCTGCTCGTCGCGTTCCGGCGGAACATCCATCAGGGCGTTGAGCTGGTCGATGCTGTTGCGGAACTGCTCCACACGCTGAACCGACAGGCAAAGGATGTGTGAGGGCATCATCGCCCGCTGCCCGAGGATGGTGATGGCAAGCAGGCCGCCCGTGCCGATCTCGCCTGCCCAGACGGCCTTCGCGCCCGCCGCAAGGAGCAGGATCGTGCTGACCGTCAGCACGAAGGACGACAGCGCCTCGCCGGCAGCGCCGATGAGGCGCTGCGAGATATAGGCTTTCTGCTGGCGCCGTGCGCCCCGGATCATGCGGTCTGACCAGAGATCCTGCAGGCCGGCCTGCCGGATCGCATCGCGCTTCTCGAAGGTCTCGATGGTGATGCGCTGCATCTCCGTCGATTCGTCGGCGGCGATGCTGGTCATCACCTTCGCCTTGCGGCGGAGGAGGACGAGCAGCCCGAAATGCGTGGCAATGGCCAGGAGCGGCACGACAACCAGCGTGCCGCCAATCCAGCCGATCACCACCAGCGAGATGAGGCTGGCCGGCGCCTCCAGGAGCGAGGTGAAGGCAGGACCGGTGATGAAGTCGCGAATGTTCTCGAAGGTGCGCAGCCGCGCGGCCTGGTCACTGACCGCAGCGCGCTCGGAGATGGATGGGCGCAGGCGCAGGATGCGTTCGAAGGAGGCGCTGGTGACGAGGAATTCCAGGCGGTTAGCGATCCAGGCAACGGCATTGGCGCGATGGGCCAGGAGTAGCGCCTCGAAGACGACAATCAGCACCATGCCGATGATCAGGGCGGGCAGGGGCCCCAGCGTGCCCAGGCTGATCACGTTCGAGTAGATCTGGATGGTGAAGAGCGGCAGCATCACGCTGACCGCCGCGATCGCCATGCTGGTGATCAGAAGCCCGGTGCCGACGGCACTGAACTTGGTGAGAAGGGCGCGGAACCAACGGTAGCCGGTATGGCTGCGCTGGACCAGCGACAGGGGATGGGCTTCGTTGTTGGGCGCAAAGCTCCAGGAGGCGCCGCGGCCGAGGGCGCGCAGCGAGGCGACGTCCTCCACGCTGCCGTCCGCACGCATCAGCTTCAGCATGCGCGTATCGACGGCGCGGAACAGGATCACCGCCTCGCCCCGCCGCGGCTGGAACAGCAGCGGGTGGTCGTCTGGGGAGAAGCGGGCATAGCCCTGCGTGGGCGTGGCATGGATGCCGAGGCGCCCGAGCGCGCCAACGAGCGCGTGACTATCGAAGGCGCCGGTGTCGACAGGGAGGGCCGCGATCAGCTGCCGCAGCGGAAAATTGGTGCCCGACAGCACGCAGACGGTGCAGAAGAGCCGCTCCAGGCCGGATGGCTCGGCGCGGCCGAGACTGCGGCGCAGAACGGCGTCGAGCCGCTCCACGGAGGCGCGCAGCTGCAGCACCCAGGCCGTCTCGCCCCCAGGTGCCGGGGCAGCCCCGGCCGGCCGCTCGGCTGGCGTCCTGCCGGTGGCCACAGCCTCGGTGCCGGTGATCTCGACGGCAAGCGGAGCGATCGCGCGAAGAGCCGAGCCGGTCATATCTTGAGGTCCCGGTAGGAGGTGCGGCTTTGCACGGCGAAGCCGTCGACGGGGCGCAGGCCCGTGCGATCCAGCATCACCCGCTTGGTGGCGAAGCTCAGCAGATTGGCATCGTCCGAGGCGATGACGAAGGTCGCCTGACCGTGGATCTTGCCGATGAAGCGGTGGAGCTTGGCATAGCCTTCGCGGTCGAGGCCTCGATCGGCATTGTCGAGAAGGATGAGCTTGGGCCGCGTCGCCACCGCCCGCAGGATGGCGAGCTGCTGGCAGAGGCCGGGCGGGATCGTTTCGCTGGCTGAGCCCGCAAGCTCGGTGTCGAGGCCGTTCGGCAGCTCTTTGATCAGGGCGTCGATCTCGAGCACGGCGGCAACGTCCATCGCCTCGTCGACGCTGACCTCGCCGAAACGCGTGATGTTGTCGCGGATGGTGCCGCGAAACAGGATGCCGGCGGTTGGAACATAGCCGACGCAGCGATTGAGCAGCTTCTGCGGATAGTGCGTCGGCGGCGTGCCGTTGAGGCGGATCTCGCCGGCCGCCGGCTTGTGGACGCCGGCGAGCAGCTGGAGGAACAGGGAGTTGGCCCGCTCGGACGGGCCGGAGAGGGCGACGATCTCGCCCGGCTGCAGCGAGAGGCCGACATCCTCGAAGAGGAGGGAGCCCTTCGGGTCGCGGAAGGCCAGGCCATCGGCCGAGAGGCGGCCTTCGTTGACGATGTCCAGCGTCTCGACGGGCTCGGCGATGCGGGGCTGGGCCAGCACGGCGTCGAGCTTGACCTGCGCGGCCTCGATGTCGCGCATCTGCACGAGGATGAAGATGGCGCGCTGCAGTGGCGCGGTGACGCGGCCGCTGAGGAGCACGAGCGCCGAGACGCCGCCCATGGTCGTATGCCCGTAGCCGACGCTGATGGCGCCGAAGGTGAGCATCGCGGCCGTGAGGATCTGGCTGGCGATCGGCGTGCTGTTGAGGAGGCGCCCGGTGACGATGGCGAGTTCGTGATTGTCGGCGGCGATGCGCGACTGGAAGGACTCGAAGCGGCGCAGGATGTGATCCTCGATGCCCATCGACTTGATGGCATGCATGCCGCTCAGCATCGCAAACAGGAAATCGTAGCGCGCCTCGCTGTCGGCCGTGTTCCGGTCGACGAGGCGCTTCATCTCGGTGGCGTCCCGCAGCGTCAGTGCGGCGAAGGCGGCAAGCCCCAACAGGACGAACAGGCCGGCCATCCAGGAGATGATGAAGATCACCCCGACGATCAGCGGCAGGAACATGAGTTCCACGACGCTGACCACGATCTGACCGTTGTATTTCTCCTTCAGCTGCTGGATCGCGCCGAGATATTCGACGCTGCGGGAGGAGGCTAGATGCCCGTCCGCAGGCTCGCTGGCCAAGACATGGGTGAGAAGCCGGTAGGTCATCAGCCCGGCGAAGTTGGCGCCGCTGCGGGTGAGGACGATCATCCGCCCGTATCGCAGCAGCCCTTCCATCGCGCCGAGCATCGCCACCCCGATCACCAGGACCGTCAGGGTGGCGCTTTGCGGATTGGGAATGATGCGCCCGAAGATCTGCGACCCTGCGATCGGGATCGTCAGGCCGAGGACGTTGAGGGCAAGCGTCATGACAAGAAGCGCCCCGGTGGGGCGCTTCCAGGCTTCGATGTTCCAGATCAGCGGATCGGCACGTGTGTTCATGCGCTACAACTTAGAGATGGAACCCTCCCCCAAGCTTGACCAGCGTGTTCGACAGCGATGTCGTCGTGCTTGTCAGGCTCGAGGTGGTCGTGTGCACCGTCGGGGTGCTTGTGAGCGCTGACGTCGTGCCGGATAGCAGCGAGGTCGTGCCCGTCAGCGTCGAAGCGGTGCTGGTGAGGGTGGGCGTGGTGCTGGTCAGCATCGACGTTGAACTGGTCAGCGACGGCGACGTGCTCAGAAGCGTCGAAGTGCTGCTGGTGAGCGTCGGTGCCGTGCTGGTCAGCGCCGAGGTCGATCCGGTGAGGAGCGACGAGGTGGTGCTTGTGAGCGGCGATGTGGTGGTGGTTGGCGTCGTGCTGGTCAGCGCCGATGTCGTTCCAGTGAGGAGCGATGAGGTGCTGCTTGTGAGCGGCGAGGTGGTGGTGGTTGGCGTCGTGCTTGTCAGCGACGAGGTCGTTCCGGTGAGGAGCGACGAGGTGCTGCTTGTGAGCGGCGACGTGATGGTGGTTGGCGTCGTGCTGGTCAGCGCCGATGTCGTTCCGGTGAGGAGCGACGAGGTGGTGCTTGTGAGCGGCGACGTGGTGGTGATTGGCGTCGTGCTTGTCAGCGCCGACGTCGTTCCGGTGAGGAGCGACGAGGTGCTGCTTGTGAGTGGCGCGGTGGTGGTGATTGGCGTCGTGCTCGTCAGCGCCGATGTCGTTCCGGTGAGGAGCGACGAGGTGGTGCTTGTGAGCGGCGCGGTGGTGGTGATTGGCGTCGTGCTTGTCAGCGCCGATGTCGTATCCGTCAGGAGCGATGAGGTGGTGCTTGTGAGCGGCGCGGTGGTGGTGATTGGCGTCGTGCTGGTCAGCGCCGATGTCGTATCCGTCAGGAGCGACGAGGTGCTGCTCGTGAGCGGCGATGTGGTGGTGGTCGGCACCGTGCCCGTCAGCGACGACGTCGTGCCGGACAGGAGAGAGGATGTGCCGGTCAGCGCCGAGCTTGTCGGGGCGAGGATCGGCGAGGCCAGAGGCGTCGTGATCGCCGCCGTCGACTCCAGTGCGGCCGAGCTGGCGTCGGCCAGCGACATCGACGGCACAAGGATGGGGTCGCTCGTCTGCGTCAGGAGGTCGTGCAGCGACGCCTCGCTCGACAGCGATAGACCTGCTGTCGGGCTGGTCGTCGACAGGCCGAGATCCACCCCGTTCTGGAGGACGGGCATGCTGCCGAGGTGAAGGTCCGTCATGATGGCGTGGTCCAGCGAATTGATGGCGGCGAGAACACCGTCCATCGCGCTGTCCGCGCCTGTCACAACAGTGCCCATCGTGGCGTCGATCGGCGCCGTCAGCGTACCCACTGGATCGCTGGCGATATCGGTCAGGCCGGTCGTGCCCGTTCCGATGGCCGCCGCGCCGCCTAGCGACCCTGCGGTATCGAGCAGGCCACCGACTGTGCCGGTGGTGGCACCAGCGACGCCAGAGGTGTCGACACCGAGATCCAGGTCGATGTCACCGACGAGGCTTTCCACGGGATCGAGGCTGACGCCGGCGCCGACGCCATCCACCACCGGCAGGCCGGTGTTGAGGCCGACGGTGAGGTCGGTGTCGCCGGGCGCCGAAGCACCGCCGCCGAGGAGACCGCCGGCCGTGTCCGTAACTCCGCCGACAATGCTGCCGACGGTGCCGGCTGCTGCACCGAGTGTGTCTCCCGCTGCGTCGATGACGCCGCCGACGGTGTGGGTGACGGCGCCAACCGCAGCGGGCACGTCCGCACCGATGCCAAGGTCGATGTCGCCGACGAGGCTTTCCACCGGATCGAGC
>NZ_PKMZ01000006.1 GCF_002893625.1 Mangrovicella endophytica
AGGCGCTTCTCGGCGTCGATCGCCTGCGCCTCTACGACATCGATCCGGCGGCGAGCGAGAAGTGCCGCCGCAACCTTGCCGGCTTCGGCTTCGACATCGTGATTGCCGGCAGCGTCGCGCAAGCCGTGGAAGGGGCTGAGATCGTCACCACGGTGACGGCCGACAAGCAGTATGCCACGATCCTGACCGACAACCTCGTCGGCGCCGGCATCCACATCAATGCGGTGGGCGGCGACTGCCCGGGCAAAACCGAGCTTCACGCCGACATCCTCTACCGCTCCGACATCTTCGTGGAATATCCGCCGCAGACGCGCATCGAGGGCGAGATCCAGCAGCTGCCGGCGGATTATCCCGTGGGTGAGCTCTGGCAGGTGATCGCCGGCACAGCGCCCGGCCGCAGGGATGCACGGGCGATCACGCTGTTCGACTCGGTCGGCTTTGCCACGGAGGACTTTTCTGCACTGCGCTATGTCCGCTCCAAGCTCGCCGGCACCAGCTTCTACGAGGAGCTCGATCTCCTCGCCGATCCCGACGAGCCGCGCGACCTCTTCGGCATGCTGCTCCGCGCCGCTGCCTGAGGCGCTAAAGTCGAGACGGTTTTCCACCGACCGGCAGAGGCTAAGTCTCCGGGCGCCCGGTGGAGCGCCTAACCTGGATCAAGTTCTCCGGAGCGGAGTCGATCTTGACCTAACGAGCGCTAGCTAGATTTCGTCTATCTCGCGCGTCAAGGATCGGAGCCGCTCCCATGAAACTGTCACTGGCCTCGGCCGCTTTTGCCGCAACGCTTCTCGCCTCGGCCGCGCCGGCGCTGGCACAGGATGCCGGTGCGTGCGGCCAGGTCCGGATCGCCAACATGAACTGGGCCTCCGCCGAGGTGATGGCAGCCATCGACCAGTTCATCCTGTCGAAGGGCTATGGCTGCGACGCCCAGCTCGTGCCGGGCGACACGATGCCGACCTTCACCTCGATGACGGAGAAGGGCGAGCCCGACGTCGCCCCGGAGGTCTTCGTCAACCAGTTCCGCGAGCAGGTGGACGCCGCCGTCAAAGAAGGTCGCGTCGCCTATGCCGCCAAGGTTCTGACCGACGGCAGCGAGGAAGGCTTCTGGATCCCGCAATACATCGCCGACGCCCATCCCGATATTCAGAAGCTCTCGGATGCGTTCAAGCATCCCGAGCTCTTCCCCTCGGCCGAGAATCCCTCGCGCGGCGCCGTCTACAACTGCCCGTCGGGCTGGGGCTGCCAGATCATGGTCGGCAACTTCTTCAAGGCCTATAAGGGCGCCGATCAGGGCTTCGACCTCGTCGACACCGGCTCGGCTGCCGGCCTCGACGGCTCCATCGCCAAGGCGTTCACCGACAAGAAGGGCTGGCTCGGCTATTACTGGTCGCCCACGGCCATCGTCGGCCGCTATCCGATGAAGCGCCTTGCCTTCGATGTGCCTTTCGATCCGCAGGAGTGGAAGACCTGCACCACCCAGCCGGACTGCGCCAGCCCGAAGCTGAACGCCTGGACGCCGGCCGATGTCTACACGCTGGTCGCCCCGAAGCTGAAGGAACGTGCGCCGGCCGCAGCGGCCTATCTCGACACGCGTGCCTGGCCGAACACGGTCGTGAACAAGGTGCTGGCCTGGAAGGACGAGAACCAGGCGACCGGAGAGGATACCGCGCTCCACTTCCTGGAGACGCAGCCCGACGTCTGGACGAAGTGGGTCGCGCCTGAGGTCGCCGAGAAGGTCAAGGCGGCGCTCTGAGCCGATCGCTCCACACCATCGAGTCAGGGGCCGGCAGCATCGTCCTTGCCGGCCTTTTCTCCGCAATCAGCGCGCCGCAATCTGACATGCCACCGGCGCGAAGTGTCCGCTCGCGCCGCTTTGGCTGGCATTGCCCTTCCGTTGCCGTGAAAAATCGGTAGAACCCAGCCAACGCCCGCCGTCGCATCGACGGACGGGTCTCTGCGCTACGGGACGATCGGCGAATGTCGGACGAGGGTTTCTTCCGCGAGGTCAATGAGGAGTTGCGTCAGGATCGCGTCCGCGCGGTCTGGACACGCTTCGGCCGCGTCATCATCGCCGCCGCCATTCTGATCATCCTCGCCACGGTCGCCTATGTCCTGTGGGAGCAATATGACGAGGCGCAGGCCAACGCCGCGGGCGACGCCTATTCCTCGGCTGTCGCCCTTGCCGACGAGGGCAAGAACGACGAAGCACTGAAGGCGCTGGATGCGCTCGCCGCCGACGGCTACGGCGCTTATCCGGTCTTGGCGCGCATGCGCGCTGCCGCGATCCAAGAGACCAAGGGCGACAGCAAGGCCGCGGTTGCCGGCTTCGACGCCGTCGCGGCCGACTCCGAGGCGCCGCAGCCGGTGCGCGATATGGCGGCCGTCCGGGCCGGCTACATTCTCGTCGATACCGGCTCGCTGGACGAGGTTCGCAGCCGTGTCGAACGCCTGACCGGCGATAGCGAGGCCTTGCGGCATCCCGCCCGCGAGATCCTCGGCCTCGCTTCGTGGAAGGCTGGCGACGCTGCAGGCGCCCGTACGCTGTTCCAGCAGCTTCTCGACGACGATCAGTCGCCGCAGGGTATTTCGGCCCGCGCTCGCCTGATGCTCGACGTCATCTCCGCCGGCGATACGGCGACCGGTGCGCCGGCGCCGGCTGCTCCGGCGGCTTCGACCCCGCCGGCATCATCGACGAACTGACGATCCGCCGCCAGCCACCCGGCTGGCGCCCGCGATCCGCAAGAGGCTGTCATGGTCACCATCGCCATCATCGGCCGCCCGAATGTCGGCAAGTCTACCCTGTTCAACCGGCTGGTCGGCAAGCGCCTGGCGCTTGTCGACGACCAGCCGGGCGTCACCCGCGATCGCCGTTCCGGCGAGGCCTCGCTGATGGACCTGTCCTTCGAGATCGTCGATACCGCCGGTCTCGAGGATGCCGGTGCGGAGACGCTGGAGGGCCGCATGCGGGCGCAGACCGAAAGCGCCATCGAGACGGCCGATCTGTCGCTCTTCGTGGTCGATGCCAAGACGGGGCTGACGCCGCAGGACCAGAGCTTTGCCGAACTCCTGCGGCGCAAGGGTCGCCCGATCGTGCTCGTCGCCAATAAGGCCGAGGCTCGCGGCGCCGACGCCGGCTTCTACGATGCCTTCTCGCTCGGCCTCGGTGACCCCGTCGGCATTTCGGCCGAGCACGGGGCCGGCCTCGGCGACCTGCGCGATGCCATCGTCGCGGCCCTCGGCATCGAAGCCTTCGAGGAAGACGAGGAGCCCGGCGAGGCTGACGAGGTGGCCGCGCCCGTCATCGTGGGCTTTGACGACGATGACGAGCCGATCGAGGAATATGACGACACCAAGCCCCTGCGGATCGCCATCGTCGGGCGGCCGAACGCTGGCAAGTCGACCCTGGTGAACCGCTTCCTCGGCGAGGATCGCATGCTGACCGGGCCGGAGGCCGGCATCACACGCGATTCCATCGCCGTGGAGTGGGAGTGGCGCGGCCGCCGCGTCAAGGTGTTCGACACGGCGGGCCTTCGGCGCAAGTCGCGCGTGCAGGAGAAGCTGGAGAAGCTCTCGGTCGCCGACACGCTGCGGGCGGCAAAGTTCGCCGAAGTCGTCGTCATCGTGCTCGACGTCACCGCACCGTTCGAGCGGCAGGACCTGCAGATCGCGGACCTCATCGCCCGCGAGGGGCGTGCGGCGGTGATCGCGCTCAACAAGTGGGACCTGATCGAGGACCGGCAGGCGGTGCTTGCCGATCTCCACGAGAAGACCGAGCGGCTGTTGCCCCAGTTGCGCGGCATCCGCGCCATACCCGTCTCGGGCGAGACGGGCGAGGGAACTGAGCGCCTGATGCAGGCCGTCGCCGAGACGCACGAGATCTGGAACCGGCGCATCTCCACCGGCCGGCTCAACCGCTGGCTCGACCGCGTCGTTGCCCATCACCCGCCGCCGGCGGTCGCAGGTCGCCGGGTCAACGTCAAATACATGACGCAGGTGAAGGCGCGTCCGCCGACCTTCATGATCTCGACCTCGCGCCCTGAGGCGCTCGGCGCGGCCTATACGCGCTACCTCGTCAACGGCCTGCGCGAGACGTTTGGCTTGACTGGCGTGCCGATCCGGCTCGGCCTGCGCAAGCCCGACAACCCATATGCGGGCCGTGCCAAGCGGCCGTCCTGATCGCCAGCCGCGACCGCGCCGCCCCATGAGGCGGCGCGTCCTCCCTTGCCGCCTCTCCCCCGGGATATGCTCGTCCGCGCCGTGCGCGACCGGCTTCCCGGCGGCCGTGATTTTGCGGGCGGCGGCCGCCATGCCCCCCAACTGCGGCGTAGAAGCCACGCTCCGTTAACCAAGAAACAAGGTTAATGGATCATGTTTTCAGCCACATAGAGTGTGGTTGGGTGTCGTGGCATGGTGGATGCAAGCGGGCGGCGAGCCGCGGCGAACAGCCGTCGGAGCATCGAGCGGACGGCCCGGCGCGGCGCCATCGTTCTCGGACTTGGCATTGCCCTGTTGCCGGTGCTGACGACCTCTGCCGCCTTCCAAGACATGTCGACGCTGCTGGAAGGCGCGCGCAGCGAGGCGCGCTGGCAGGCCTATTTCGTGCCGGCACCGGCAAGCTCCGTCGCCGCCGCGACGCTCGCTTTCGCCGGCAAACCGGATGACGGCCGGCTGCCGCAGAACGCAGCCCTGCGCAACGCCGAGGGGAAGCAGTATACGGTGGCGCCGTCGATCAAGGCGGCCACCTCGCCGGATGAAGACCGGGTCGCCCGCGCCGGCAAGACCGGCCGCGTCCTGTCCAGCGTTTCCGCGGTCTCCGCGCCGCCGAAGGCCTTTTCCGCCGGCTCGATCCTGGAGCGCCAGAGCCTGTTGTCCGTGCCGAAGAGCACCGCCGACACGGTGGCCATGGCCTTCGCGAAGCAGCGCGGCAGTGTCGAGAAGGCCATCCAGGTCGCCATGAACTTCGCCCCGGCGCAAACGCCGGATCGCCCCGCTCCGCTGGGCGACGCGGTGATGATGGCGTCGCTGAAGCCCTCGGTCGGCGCGGCCTCGGCGCTCGGCTATGCGCCGACGGAGGTCTCGCCCGGAGAGCGGACGGCGAGCCTCTTTGAGAAGATCCTGAAGCAGCAGCAGCAGCCGGACGAATTCATCCCACCGCTTGGCGCCGGCGACCACTCCTGGGCAGCGACGCCGCTGCCGGTCACCGCCTTTTCCGATGAGGAGCAGGCCTGCCTGGCGCGGGGCATCTATTTCGAGGCGCGCGGCGAGTCGGTCATGGGGCAGGCGGCCGTCGGGCAGGTGATCCTCAACCGCGTGCGCAACCCCGCCTATCCGAAGACGATCTGCGGCGTCGTCTACCAGAACAAGAACTGGACCAACCGCTGCCAGTTCTCCTTTGCCTGCGACCGCATCAAGGATCGCGTGCTTGAAGGCGAGGCGTGGGAATCGGCGCGCCGCATTGCCGGCCAGGTCACCCGCGGCGAGATCTGGATCAACGAGGTCGGGTCGGCGACGCATTATCACGCCAACTACGTCAAGCCGCGTTGGGCGAAGGCGATGGAGCGGGTCGACAAGATCGGCCGCCATATCTTCTACCGCACTTTCGGCGGCGGCTGGAACTGAGGCGCGGCGCACTGGGAGCCTCGCTTGCGGCGACGCGCGACATGGCTGCGGCTTGACGGTGCGAATCGCCCGGCCTAGCTACCGGCCTGTCTCGTCCGCTTCCGGGCCTGGCTTGCCGGCACGACTGGCGCATCCCTCTCCACGAGCACTGGCCGCTGCAATGAGCTCAACCGGACCCCACGACGACCAGACGAAGGGGATGTCGGGCCCGGGCTGGGACGAGCGCCGCGAGGCGCTGGCCGAGAAGCTACGCCGGCACCAGGCCGAGCAGGCGGATGATGGTCCACGCAATAACTCGCGGGGTTTCCAGGGGGCGGCGGAAGGGCTGAAACTTGCCAGCGAATTCGTCGCCGGCGTTCTCGTCGGGGCGGGCCTGGGCTATCTCATCGATCGCTTCGCCGGCACCTCCCCCTTCGGGCTGATCATCTTCCTCATCCTTGGCTTTGCCGCCGGCGTGATGAACGTGCTGCGGTCCATCGGCGCGCCGAAGCCGCCACGATAGGCGTTTACGCGCACCATCCGCTGCCGATCTACCGAAAGCCGCTCGAAAAGCGGCACTTTTGCCGCGGGAAGGCGGCAATCGGGTGTTGCGTCGCATCGGGTGGAACGCTATTGGCAGGTCGGCTCCGCGCAAGGCGGAGCGTTGACCGAAGGGTTCGAAAACTTGGCAGCCGATCCGACCGATCCGACACACCAGTTTCAGATCTTCAGGATCGTGCCGATCCATATCGGTAATCTGGACCTCTCCTTCACCAATTCCTCGCTCTTCATGGTGCTGACGGTCGCCGTGGCATCGGCGTTCCTGTACTTCACCACGGGCGGCCGCAGCCTCGTGCCGAGCCGCATGCAGTCGGTCTCCGAGCTATCCTACGAGTTCATCGCCAACATGCTGCGCGATGCGACCGGGACGGCGGGCATGCGCTTCTTCCCCTTCGTGTTCGCGCTCTTCATGTTCGTCCTCGTGGCGAACCTCTTCGGCATGGTGCCGTATTTCTTCACCATCACCAGCCATCTGATCGTGACCTTCGCGCTGGCCGTGCTGGTGATCGGCGTCGTCGTCGTCTACGGCCTGATGAAGCATGGCACCCACTTCTTCGGCATCTTCGTGCCGTCGGGCGTGCCGGCGGTGCTGATCCCGCTGGTGGCGGTGATCGAGGTGATCTCGTTCCTGTCGCGCCCGGTGTCGCTCTCCGTGCGTCTCTTCGCCAACATGCTGGCGGGGCACATCACGCTGAAGGTCTTCGCCGGCTTCGTCGTCTCGCTGAGCGCCCTCGGCGCCCTCGGCATCGGCGGCGCCATCCTGCCGCTGATCATGACCGTCGCTTTGACGGCTCTCGAATTCCTGGTCGCCGCGCTGCAAGCCTATGTCTTCGCGGTCCTGACCTGCATGTATCTCAACGACGCGATCCATCCAGGCCACTAAGACAAGTCTCCAGGATATCTCCGGAGCCCGCCGCCGGCGGCTCCAAAGTCCGCAGTCTCAACGATCCCAGAAGGAGTTTCACCATGGACGCAGAAGCCGCTCGCTACATCGGCGCTGGTCTCGCCTGCTTCGGCATGGCCGGCACGGCTCTCGGCCTCGGCAACATGTTCGCCCAGTTCCTGGCCGGCGCCCTGCGCAACCCGTCGGCTGCCGACGGTCAGTTCGGCCGCCTGATCTTCGGCTTCGCGGTGACGGAAGCGCTCGGCATCTTCTCGCTGCTGATCGCGCTTCTGCTCCTCTTCGCCGTCTGATTACGGTCGACCATCGTTGAGCCATCCGGCGGCTTCACCGCCGCCGGATCTGCTGCCGGAGCGCCTCATGTTCGTGACACAGGCATTTGCCCAGGCGGAAAACGCCGAGGGTGATGCGATCCACCTGCCGCCGTCCGACGAAGCGGCGGCCGCACATGGCGAGACCGTCCATGTCGAGGGCGAGCACGGCGTCTTCCCGCCGTTCAACAGCGAGTTCTACGCCTCCCAGGTCTTCTGGCTGGCGATCACCTTCGCGATCTTCTACGTCGTCCTGAAGAAGACGGTGCTGCCGCGCATCGGCGGGATCATCGAGAATCGGCGCGAGCGCATCGCTCTCGATCTCGAAGCCGCCGGCCGGATGAAGAGCGAGGCCGATGCCGCGCAGGCGGCCTACGAGCAGGAGCTGGCGGAAGCCCGTGCCGGCTCGCACAAGATTGCGCAGGATGCGCGAGACGCCGCCAAGGCGGACGCCACCCGCGAACGCGCCAGCATCGAGGCCGATCTCGACGCCAGGCTCGAAGCTGCACAGGCCCGCATCGGCGAGATCAAGCGTCAGGCGCTGGCTGACGTCGGTACCATCGCCGAAGAGGCGGCCGAGACGATCCTGCGGGATGTCGCTGGTCTCGACGTCTCGCGTGACGACGTTGCCCGCGCCGTTGCGGCCGAGCGCGTCTGAGGAGGGACCACCATGGTTCTCGACAATTCGTTCTGGGCCTTCATCGCGCTGCTGCTCTTCTTCGGCATCGTGATCTACTACAAGGCGCCGGCTCTGGCCGGCCGAGCCCTCGACAAGCGGGCGGAGCGCATCCGCCGCGAGGTCGACGAGGCGCGTGAGCTGAAGGACGAGGCGACGCAGCAGCTCGCCGAGTTCCAGCGCCGCCGCAAGGAAGCCGAGCAGGAGGCGAAGGAGATCGTCGCCGCTGCGCGCCGCGAGGCCGATGCTCTGGTCGCCGAAGCGCGGCAGAAGAGCGAGGAATATGTCGCTCGCCGCACCGCCATGGCGGAGACCAAGATCGCGCAGGCCGAGAACGACGCAATCGCCGAGGTGCGCGCCTCTGCCGTCGATATCGCCGTCGCCGCGGCTGGCCGGATCATTGCCGAGCGCAATGCCGGAACGTCCGGCAATCTGACGGACCGCTCGATCGCCGAGGTGCGTCAGCGCCTGAACTGAGAGCGACGGCCGTCACGCCGTCGCATTGCGACCATCAATGAAGCTCGCGGGTCCCGCGGGCTTTTTTGTTGCTTGAAAGACGCTTTCGGCGGCGTTGAACGAGATGGTCCGGCGACGGCCGCTTGGAAGCAGCTGCGGCTATTCGGCGGCCAGCAGCAGGTCAGGCTTCAGCGGGCGGAAGCTCATGCGGTGAAGCGGGCTCGGTCCGAGCCGCAGGATCGCGTCCCGGTGCTCCGCCGTGGCATAGCCCATATGGCGCGAGAAGCCGTAGCCGCTGTAGACGCCGCAGGCCCGTCGCATCATCCGGTCACGCGTGACCTTGGCAACGATGGAGGCGGCGGCGATGGAGAGGCAGCGCGCGTCGCCGGCGATGACCGCCGTGGCGCGGCACTGAAGTCCCGTGGGGACATCGCGGCCGTCGATCAGCGTATGGCAGGGCCTCTCGCCGAGCGCGTGCAGGGCACGGCGCATGGCGAGCAGCGTCGCGCCGCGGATATTATAGCGGTCTATCTCGGCAGCGCTGGCAGAAGCCGCCGCGACGGTCGCGCAGGACACGATCGCCTCGAACAGGCGCTCGCGCTCCTCGGCGGTGAGCTTCTTGGAATCGTCAAGGCCGTCCGGAATGCAGCTGGGATCGAGGATCACCGCCGCGGCGACCACCGGGCCGGCCAGGGGGCCACGTCCCGCTTCGTCGATGCCGGCGACGAGCCGGGCGCCGGCCGCCAGCTGCTCGCTTTCCAGCAGGAAGTCGGGACCGGCGGGCACCGTGACCACAGAAGCGTCGGCCGTAGGCGGCGCAGCCTTAACGTTCGCGCGCTTGGAAGAGGGTGGAGAATCGGAGGGTCGGCGAGCCATGTTGCGGCGAGACTCGCGCATTCTCCGATTCTCCGCAAGTCTCGCTGCCATCGGGGTGGATGCGGCAGCGAGATCCACCCGCCGTGCGGCCGGCGGGCGAAGTTCGTTCGTTCGAGCAAGACCTCCTAGCCGGCGCCTCGGACGCCGTGACGGAGGCGCCGCGGCAAGGCGGCTCAGAGCAGCGACAGCTGCACGCCGGCGCCCTTCGGCGGCGTGAACAGGTCGGTGCGAAGGCTCGTCCTCTCCTCGTTCAGCCCCAGCCGCTTCACCGCCATCTCGAAGCGGCGGCGGATCTGAAAAGCATAGGGCCCCGTGCCCCGCATCCGCTTGCCCCATTCGGCATCGTAGTCCTTGCCGTCGCGCATCGAGCGCAGCAGCGCCAGCACGTGCCGGTAGCGGTTCGGATAATGCCGTAGCAGCCACTCCTTGAAGAGCGGGCTGACCTCCAGCGGCAGGCGCAGCAGCACATAGCCGGCCTCCTTGGCGCCGGCCGTCTTGGCCGCCTCAAGAAGACGCTCGATCTCGCTGTCGGTCAGGCCGGGAATAATCGGCGCCGTCATCACCATGGTCGGGATGCCGGCTTCCGACAGAGCCTTCACCGCCTCCAGGCGCTTCGCCGGTGTTGCCGCCCGCGGCTCCATGGCCCGGGCGAGCGTGCGGTCGAGCGTCGTCACCGAGAGCGCCACCCGCGCCAACCCTTTGGCTGCCATGCGTGACAGGATGTCGATGTCGCGCGTCACCAGCGCCGACTTCGTCACGATGCCGACCGGATGGTTCGCCGCCTCCAGCACTTCGAGGATCTGGCGCATCACGCGCCAGCTCTTCTCGATCGGCTGGTAGGGATCGGTATTGGTGCCGATGGCGATCGAGCGCGGCTGGTAGCCGGGCTTCGACAGCTCGGCCTCGAGCAACTCGGCCGCATTCGGCTTGGCGAACAGCTTCGATTCGAAGTCGAGCCCAGGCGACATGCCCATATACGCATGCGTCGGCCGCGCGAAGCAGTAGACGCAGCCATGCTCGCAGCCGCGATACGGGTTGACCGAGCGGTCGAAGGAGATGTCCGGCGAGCTGTTGCGTGTGATGATCGTCTTCGGCTTCTCGACCTGCACCTCGGTCTTGAAGGCGGGCAGTTCGTCGAGCGTCGACCAGCCGTCGTCGAAACTCGAGCGCGCGAACGGCTCGAAACGGCCAGTCGGGTTCAGCCCCGCGCCGCGGCCGCGGCGTCGTCCGAAGCCAACCCGCAGGCCGGCTTCGTTGATGATGTGATTGGCAATGTCGATGCCGTTCGGGCCGGAGAAGGCCGCACGATCGGCGAGGTTCACGTCCTGCATGGGAGTTCCTTCCGCATCGGGGAAGCGACTATGAATGAAGTCCTACCGCGCGGACGAGAACAATACAAGAACAAAATCGATCGTCGTTCTGCGGCTGGCGAAGTCTGGTGCCTTTGGCTATCCAATCGACATGCTCAGCGTCTTCATCGAAGCCGGATCCGATGCCGGCCAGCTCGCCCAGAGCCTCGCCTCCCTCGTGCCGGGAGCGGTGGAGGGGCTGGTGCGCGAGGTTCTCGTGATCGAGGACGGGCTGGGGCCCGACGGGCGTAAGGTCGCGGATCACGCAGGCTGCCGGCTCGTTGCCAATGCCGAACTGCCTTCGGTGCTGCCTCAGGCGAAGGGCGACTGGCTTATGCTGATCGAGCCGGGTGCGCGGCTGCTGCCCGGTTGGATCGAGGCCCTGGGCGAACATATCGCTGATGTCGAGCGCGGCGTCGCCAGCCCGGAGGCGGCGCGGTTCTCGCCGTCGCGCCTCGACCGGCTGCCGTTCCTGCAGCGGGTGAGGCAGCGGCGCGGTCCGCTGGCGGATGGGCTGGTCCTGCGCAAGTCTCAGGCGCTCGGCCTCGTCAAGCGTCAGCCGTCCTTGAACGCCATGGCACGGGGTCTCGCCACGTCACGGCTGCGGGCGGAGATCAGGCCGCCGGTGGCCGCCAGGCAGCGTTGACACTGCCGATCAGGCGGAGCGGCCGCCGCGGCGCAGATGCTCGTCCAGCCGCGGCATGATCTCGACGAAATTGCAGGGGCCGTGCCGATAGTCGAGCTGGTCCTTCAGGATCGCGTCCCAGCCGTCCTTGCAGGCGCCGGGCGATCCGGGCAGCGCGAAGACGAAGGTGGCGTTTATGACACCGCCGGTCGCCCGCGACTGGATCGTCGAGACGCCGATCTTCTCATAGGAGATGCGGTGGAAGATCGCTGAAAAGCCGTCCATGCGCTTTTCGAAGATCGGCTCCAAGGCCTCCGGTGTCACGTCGCGGCCGGTGAAGCCGGTACCGCCGGTGGTGATGACGACATCGATGGAGGGATCGGCGCACCAGCGCTGGACGATGGCTCGTATGGCCGTCACGTCGTCGGGCACGATCTCGCGCGCAGCCAGCTGATGCCCGGCGCCCGTCAGCCGCTCGGCCAGAATGGCGCCGGACCGATCATCGTCGAGGCTGCGCGTGTCGGACACCGTGAGCACGGCGATCGACAGCGGGATGAAGTCGCGGCTTTCGCTCATGCCTTGCCCATCCTTCCGCCCGCGACGGTCGCCATGACCCACCAGTCGGGCTGGGCCAGCCGCAGCGCTGCCGCGGCAGCCCCGGCGACCGCTTCGTCGGGATAAAGGCCCCAGACCGTCGCGCCCGAGCCCGACATGCGCGCCATGAGCGCGCCTTGGCTCTGCAGCGCATCCGTGACTGTCGCGATCGACGGCGCGAGCGTCAAGGCAGGCGCCTGGAGGTCGTTGCGCGTCAGACGAAGCCAGCGGGCGAGATCGGCAATCGACGCAAAGCCATTGTCCGGCAGCGCCGGCAGCGGGTCGCCGTCACGGCGCTCCAGTCCGGCGAAGACGGCTGGGGTCGAGACGGGGGTGCCGGGATTGACGAGCACCATCGGCAGAGGCGGTAGACCCGACAGGGGCTGGATGGCCTCGCCGATGCCGCCGATCACAGCGGCGCGTCCGTCGAGGCACATCGGCACGTCCGCGCCGAGACCGAGCGCTGCGGTCATGAGCGCATCGGCCGCCTGCGGCACCCGGCGCTGGACGAGGCGCAGCAGCGCCGCCGCATCGGCCGAGCCGCCGCCGATGCCGGCTGCGACCGGCAGCTGCTTGTCGAGCCGGATGGCGACCGGCGGCAGCGCGCGCCCATGCGCCGCCAGCGCAGCCCGCGCGAGCGTCAGCGCCCGCAGGAGAATGTTGTCGGCATCGGACGGGATCGCCGCGGCGAACGGTCCGGCGATTTCGAGCCGGTCGGCGTCGCTCTCCGCGACCGTGATCCCGTCGCCATTCGCGGCGAAGACGACGAGGCTGTGTAGCAGGTGGTAGCCATCCGCCCGCCGCCCGGTAACGTGAAGCGCCAGGTTGATCTTCGCCGGCGCTGTCTCCTGCTGCACCGGAGCGACGTCAGAGGCAGAGCCGCCGTTTACCCTTGGCGCGAGCGCACTGCCCATCAGTTCGGTGTCGCAGCCGATCCAGCCGGCACCGTGGAGCTGCTCCCGGTTGCGGAGCCCTTCTCGTCAGCCTCCGCCTTGGTGTCGGTGGCGGGCGGCGGGGTCGCCGGCTCGCTCGTCTCGGCCTTGCTCGCGGCATTTCCGCCGGCCGGCTTGTCCTTGCCGTCGATCTTGGCCTGGATGCGCGTCACGTCCGCAGCCTCCGGCTTCGGATCGCCCGTCAGCGCCCGCTGCCACTGGAAGCGGGCTTCGCGCTTGCGGCCGACCTGCCAGTAGGCGTCGCCGAGATGGTCGTTGATGGTGGGATCCACCGGATTGATCAGGATCGCCCGCTCCAGCTGCTCCACGGCTTCCGGATAGCGGGACAGGCGATAATAGGCCCATCCGAGCGAATCGATGATGTAGCCGTCGTTCGGCCGCAGCTCGACGGCCGTCTTGATCATCTCCAGCCCCTGGTCGAGGTTCCGGTTCATGTCGACCCAGGAATAGCCGAGATAGTTCAGCACCTGCGGCTGGTTGGGCGAGAGCGCCAGCGCCTTCTTGAAGTCGGGCTCGGCCTTGTCCCATTCCTTCAGCCGCTCGTGGGCGATGCCGCGCTGGTAGTACAGGTTCCAGCTCGGCGTCTCGCCATCCTTGACGAGGCTGATCGCCTTGTCGAGCGCCGTCGCCGCGCCGCGATAGTCCTTGTCGGCCGAGAGGATGTCGGCGAGCGCCACATAGGCCTGCTGGTCATCCGGGAAGTCGGCGACGACGCGGCGCAGATGCGCCTTCGCCTCGTCCTTGCGCTCGGCATACCAGAGGTCGATGCCCATCTGCAGCTCGGAGGTGCGGTGATAGGACGAGCTTTCCGGCACCTTCTCGTAATAGGAGATGGCGAGGTCGAGCTGGTTAGCGCGCTCGGCGATACCCGCCAGCGCCGTCAGGAGCGCCGGGCTGGCCGGCGCCAGCGCGCGTGCCAGCTGGAAATACAGGAGCGCGACCTGCTGCCCGTCGCCGCGGTTGATCGCCTGGCCGAGGACGTAGAGCGTTTCGGCGGCGCCCTGCTTCACGTCGGTGACGGGCAGCTCGATCGTCTCGCCCTTCTCGATCCGCCCCTTCAGCGTCAGCAGCGGATCGTAGCTCGGCGCGACGGCTAGACCCTTGTCGAGAGCCGCGATGGCTGCCTGCTTCTTGCCCGCACGCGCTTCGATCCGGGCAAGGAGATCGGCGGAACCGAGGAAGGCGTCCGGCGAGGTCTGCGCGTTGTCCTTCGTCTTCAGCACCTCGTTCAGAAAACGCCGCGCCTCGTCGTGGCGGCCGGCCACCTCGGCGACGAGGCCGGACTGGTACTGGTTGAAGATCGGATACCAGGCCGCCTTGTCGAGCTCCTTGATGCGCGACAGCGCGTCGTCGACGCGGCCAGCGCCCAGATCGGCCCAGGAGGAGAGATGGGTGAGCAGCAGCGCATCGAGATCGCTCGGATCGACGATGTCGAAGGCCTCGATCGCTTCGCCCCACTTGCCCTTGCGGAGCTGATCGATGCCGAGCGTGATGCGGGCGACCTTCGCCGCGTCGGTATTCTCACGCAGCTTGGCGGCGAGCTTTACACCGTCGTCGAAACGCCCGGCCGCGAAGAAGGCAAACATCGCGTCCTGCTGCAGCATCTCGGAGTTGGGATCGAGGGTGAGGGCCTGCGCGTAGTAGTCGGTCGCCTTGGCAAGGTCGCCATCCATCTGCGCGGACTTGGCGGCAAGATAAGCGCCGGACACAGTCTGGATGCGGGCGCTCGCAGCGGGCGTCTCGGGCTTCGGCGTGGCCGGTGCCGTGGCGCCTGCCGATGAAAGGGCGGTGCTGGCGGCGGCAAGGACGAGAGCGGCGCGGAGCAGCCGGGAGAAGCGTCGTGTCTGCAAGTGTCCAATCCTCTTTCGGCCCTGATGCGGCGCTGGACCCGGTCGCGGCGGAGAAGCTCCGCTATGCCCGGCGCGGACGGCTCGTCGAGCGTGAGCCGCCTTGCCCGTCACCCTCTTCCGTCACGGTGACGGATTTGCGGTTCTCGCACGGCATTGCCGCCGCGCGATCAATTGACGCGGTCGATACAGAACTCCACCACGCTGGTGAGCGCGTCGCGGCTCGCCGAGGGCGGCAGCGTCGCGGCCGCCTCGAAAGCGAGATGGCCGTAGTGCCGCGCACGGGCGACCGTCTCCTCCAGCGCACCGCGCCCTTGGAGCAGCGCGGTTGCCTCCGACAGTGCGGCATCGTCATTCTGGCCCTCTTCCATGGCGCGGCGCCAGAAGGCTCTTTCGGCCTCGTTGCCCTGCTGGTAGGCGATGATCACCGGCAGGGTGATCTTGCCCTCGCGGAAGTCGTCACCGGTGTTCTTGCCAAGATCGGCTGACGAGCCGCCGTAATCCAGGATGTCGTCGACCAGCTGGAAGGCGATGCCGAGGCTCCTGCCATAGGTTCGCATCGCCGTGCAGGCCGCCTCGCCGGCGTCGGCCAGAACAGGTCCGACCTCGGTCGCGGCAGCGAACAGAGCGGCGGTCTTGGCGTCGATGACGGCGAGGTAGTCGTCCTCGGTGGTCGACATGCGCTTGGCCGCCGACAGCTGCCAGACCTCGCCCTCGGCGATCACCGCCGAGGCATTGGAGAGGATGCGCAGCGCTGGCGGCGATCCGACTTCGACCATCATCTTGAAGGCCTGGCCGAGCAGGAAGTCACCGACGAGGACGCTTGCCTGGTTGCCCCAGATGGTACGCGCCGTCTTGCGGCCGCGGCGAAGATCGCTCTCATCCACGACGTCGTCGTGCAGGAGCGTCGCCGTGTGCATGAACTCGACGCTCGCCGCTAGCTTCACATGCGATTCGCCCTGGTAGCCATAGGCGAGGGCGGAGGCGATCGTCAGCATGGGGCGCAGGCGCTTGCCGCCGGAGGCGATGAGGTGCTCGGCGATCTCCGGGATCAGCTTGACGTTGGATCCGGCCATGGCGAGAATCATGTCGTTGACCCGGCCCATGTCAGCCGCCGTCAGCCGCAGGATCGGCTCGATTGAGGGCTGCGGCTGGCTTTGCCGGGCGGCGCTGGTGCTGGCGCTCAAGCGCTTACTCCATGACTGCGATGGTCGACTGGCCGGCGTGCCCCGAGCGGCACATCGGCTCGCACCAAGATGGTGCGGATGGACTGACGAGAAAGGGCGCTGCTCCGCTTCGCCGCAGCGCAGCTCGCTGCAGGTGCACTGGCGGCGTGCTCTGCCTTCGCTATTGTGCCGGCGCGGCGCGCAGCCACCGAGACCGAGCGGGCGACTGTCGACGCGAGCGAAACATCAAAGGCCGGGCGGGTCATGCAAGAACTGATGCGTTCCAACGACGCTGTCCTCATATCCTTCGTCGACGCGCTCCTGAACGACGCGGACATCCCCCATTTCGTCGCGGATGTCCATATGAGCATCCTGGACGGTTCGATCGGCGTGCTGCCCCGGCGGATCATGGTGGACGCCGATCAGATCGAGCAGGCGCGGCGCATCCTGCGCGACGCCGAGCTCGGCCATGAGCTGTCCTGATCCCGCGCTTGCCGGCGGCGAGCGCTCCCATCTCGACCCTGGAACGTTGGAGGCGGCGGCAGCGAGTTCGCGGGACGCCTTCTATGGCGGGCGCTTCATGCTCTGCCAGCCGCGCGGCCGCGGCTTTCGGTCGGGGCTCGATGCGTTGCTGCTCGCCGCCTGCCTGCCGGCCGACGCGAGCGGCGATGCGGTCGATCTCGGCAGCGGAGCCGGCGCGGTCGGCTTTGCGGCCGCCTGCCGCTGCCCGGCGCTGCGGCTGACGCTGGTCGAGGTCGATCCCGGCATGGCCGGGCTCTGCCGGCAGGGCTTGGACCTGCCGGACAATGCCGGCTTTGCGGATCGTCTGCGCATGGTCGAGGCCGATGCCACGGCGCCACGGGCCATCCGCGAGGCGGCCGGTCTCCACGATGGGGCCTTCGGCACGGTTCTCAGCAACCCGCCGTTCAATCCGCAGCACCACCGCCGCTCGGCCGATCACCTGCGCGCCCGGGCACTGTCTGTGGCCGATCCTGCCTTCCTGCCTCGCTGGATCGCTGTCGCCGCGGCGCTGCTGAAGCCGGGCGGGACCTTGGCGATGGTACTCCGGCCGGAGAACCTGCCGGCCGTTCTCGGCTCGGCCGGCAATCGCCTCGGCGATCTTCGCATTGTTCCGGTGCAGGCACGCAGCGGGGAGGCGGCGATGCGGATCCTCTTGCGGGCCGTCCGCGGTTCGCGGGCGCCACTGTCGATCCGCCCCTCGATCGTCCTGCACGAAGCGGACGGATCGCCAAGCGAGACCGGGATCGCGATCGCGGCAGGTGCGATGACCGTCGATTTCGGCACCTGAGGGCTCTGACGATCGACGCGCCTGACTGGGCGTGGCGGATGCGGCGCCGCCTTCCCATATGTGGCGCCTGTTCAACGAGCCGGACGATCTTCGTGGCGAATGCCCTGACCCGCTTTCTTCCCAAACGCTTCCGCAACGAGGGGACCGTCATTCCCGTGGTGCGCCTCAGCGGCGCTATCATGAGCACGGGCAGCCCGCTGCGGCCGAGCCTGTCGATCGCGGCGGTCGCGCCGCTCCTCGCCAAGGCCTTTGCGGTGAAGAAGGCCCCGGCCGTCGCCATCGTCGTCAATTCGCCCGGCGGTTCGCCCGTACAGTCCCGGCTGATCTACCAGCGCATCCGCGACCTTGCGGCAGAGAAGGGCAAGCGCGTCATCGTCTTTGTGGAAGACGTCGCGGCCTCCGGCGGCTACATGATCGCCTGTGCCGGCGATGAGATCGTTGCCGATCCGTCCTCGATCGTCGGTTCCATCGGCGTCGTCTCCGGCAGCTTCGGCTTCGTCGAGGCGCTGGGGAAGCTCGGGATCGAACGGCGCGTCCATACGGCCGGCGAGAACAAGGCGACCCTTGACCCGTTCCAGCCGGAGCGGCCGGAGGACGTGGAGCATCTGAAGGCGCTGCAGCGCGAAGTCCACGAGACCTTCATCGACCTCGTCAAGAAGAGCCGCGGTTCGAGGCTCGTCGATCACCCGGATCTCTTCACCGGTTTGTTCTGGTCGGGCCGGCGCGGCGTCGAGCTGGGGCTGGTCGATCGGCTTGGTGATCTGCGCGGCACGCTGCGGGCGCTCTATGGCGAGACGGCGAGGCCAGTGCTGGTCGAGGCGCGTCGGGGCTGGTTCGGGCGGCGTTCACCGGGCGTTTTTGCAAGCCTTGGCCGCGACCCTCTGGAAGCTGCCGGTGCGGGTGCCGCGGCAACTGCTCTTGCCATTGCGGAGGAGCGGCTGGCCTGGTCGCGCTACGGCCTATGAGCAGGCTTGACGGCAGCATCGGCGGTCCCGCCGCGGCGCGCGACGGGACTGCAACCGCCTGGTCGTTAGGCGCCTTTACTTCGCCGCCATGGCCGGTCAGAATCGATGGGGTTGAACCATGGTCGAACTGATGCCTCAGCTTCTTCTTCTCGGTCTCGTCGGCGCCGCCGCCTATTATGGCTACAAGCAGATGGTTCGCGATGCCGCCGGCGTTGCCGAACGCAACCGCCGCGCTGAGGCCGAAACGCGCAGCGGTGCCCAAGGGACGCTGGTGCGCGGCAAGGACGGTGTCTACCGCATTCGGAAGGACTGATCCGGCGCCGCAGCGCTGGGCTGTGCCATCGCGAACGACGCATATTTGCACCAGAGGGAACCGGTACGGCAGCGAAGCCCGTGGCCGTTCGGCCCGTCGATCATCCTGCGGCCACATGCCTGCCGATCTGCCGCCGCGGAAAGATTTGTCGGAAGCGGCAAAAACGACTATATAATCTGTTGTTCGTGCTGACGCCTGCGGGCGGCGGCGGCCTGTGTGCGTGGTGGTGGTGACGAGAGCGATGGAAAATCGGCAGCGGCCTCAGTCATTCTGTGTCTTCGAGCGACTGCGCTCCGTAGGCCTGCGGCCGACGCGCCAACGCGTGGCGCTCTGCAACCTCATCTTCGGTGCCGGCGACCGCCATCTCTCCGCCGAGGAGCTTCATGCCGAGGCCCACAAGGCCGGCGAAGCCGTGTCGCTGGCGACCGTCTACAACACCCTCCACCAGTTCACCGACGCCGGCCTCGTTCGCCCGCTCTCCGCCGAGGGCCAGCGCACCTATTTCGACACCAACACCTCCGATCATCATCACTTCTTCATCGAGGAAGACAACGCGATGATCGACATCCCGGACGGGACGCTGCGCCTGCATCAGCTTCCCGAGCCGCCGGAAGGCATGGAGATCGTCAACGTGGACGTCGTCGTGCGCCTGCGCCGCAAGGCGAGCGCCCCGACCTATCGCGACTGAGGCACGGTCCACGCGGCCGTCGCCGGGCGACTTTCAGCGCCCTTCTGACCTGACATGAATAAGGCCCGGGACCGCCGAAGCGATCCCGGGCCTTTCTGCTGTCTCGGCATGCGGCCGGTCGAACGCGGCGACATCTGCCGCCCGAATGCGGCGTCAGAAGCGCTCGTCGGGATAGACGCCCCAAATCTCATGCTGCTTGACGAAGCCCTTGCGGCTGGCGACCTCGATCTCGCACCAGCCGAAGGAGCATTCCTCGACCTTGGACACCACGCCCGGTTCGAGCTTGGCGACCAGCGGAGCATCCTCGGCGGGACTCCGGAACACGTCGATCGTCGTGCTCTTGCCCTTCAGCCACGGCGCTGCGATCGATGTGCGGTCGCCGGAGAGCAGCGAATGGTAGACCCAGCCCTCGGTGCCCTCGCTGTCGCGCACACGGCGCCACAGCTCATATTCCTGTACCACCTCCACCGGCAGACCCGGCTTCATGTAGAGCCACGAGGTCGCATAGTCCTTGCCGGGGCCGACGCGCAGATTCACCCGCGCCGACTTCAGGCTGACATAGCGCGGCAGCGGCAGCTTCGAGACCGATCCGACGCCGGCGGCGTAGGACGGCACGCTGACGCCGGCGGCCATGACGGCGGCTCCGGCAAGAAGAGGCATAAGGCGGCGAAGAAGCGTCCGGCCAAGCACGACGAACTCCAACAACTGAGCGGCAGGCCCGGCTTCGAGGTCGGGCGCGACACGATGAATCTCTCGGCCATGCGGACACGAACCGGCCTTGGCGGCCTCCGCTGTTTGTTTTCGGAGGCTCGCCTTGCTAGGACGGAGCCCTTGGCGCGAACGACCCGACTATCGATGGTTTGGGTTAACAAAACGTCTTGAGCGATGGGGAGAGGGCATGGCTGAGCGCGACAAGCCGGTTGTTATCCTCACCCGGAGGCTGCCCGAGCCGATCGAGAGCCGCATGGCCGAGCTCTTCGATGCAAGGTTCAACACAACCGACAAGCCGCTCGGCCGCGACGAACTGCTGGCCGCCGTCGCCGAGGCCGACGTCCTCGTGCCGACCGTCACCGACAGGATCGATGCCGCCATCATCGAGGCGGCAGGACCGCAGCTGAAGCTCATCGCCAACTATGGCAACGGCGTCGACAACATCGATGTCGAAGCGGCGATCGCCCGCGGGCTCTTCATCACCAACACGCCGAACGTCCTCAACGAGGACACGGCCGACATGACCATGGCGCTGATCCTCGCCGTGCCGCGCCGCATCGTCGAGGGTGGCACACGCCTGACGGGCGCCGAGCGTTGGCCCGGCTGGTCGCCGACCTGGATGCTCGGCCGGCGGATCTTCGGCAAAAAGCTCGGCATCGTCGGCATGGGGCGCATCGGAACCGCCGTCGCCCGCCGCGCCCGCGCCTTTGGGCTGGAGATCCACTACCACAACCGCAACCGTGTCTCGCCGAAGACGGCCGAGGACTTAAGCGCGACTTACTGGGAGAGCCTCGACCAGATGCTGGCCCATATGGACATTGTCTCGGTCAACTGCCCCTACACGCCGGCGACCTACCACCTCCTGTCGGCGCGGCGGCTGGCGCTGATGCAGCCGCATGCGGTGATCGTCAACACGGCGCGCGGCGAGATCATCGACCAGAAGGCGCTGGTCAAGCTGCTGCAGGACGGTCGCATCGCCGGGGCCGGCCTTGACGTCGTCGAGGCCGAGCCCGCCCTCGACAAGAAGCTCCTGCGGCTTGCCCGCGAGAACCGCGTCGTGCTGTTGCCGCACATGGCATCGGCGACGCTCGAAGCCCGTATCGACATGGGCGAGAAGGTGATCATCAACATCCGCACGCTGATGGACGGCCACAAGCCGCCGGACCGCATTCTGCCGAGCCGGCTATAGCAGCGGGTTCGCCGGAGCGGATCGTCGCGCAGCGGACGATCAGGCGCGCTTGCGGCGGTAGCGGATCTCGTCGAAGCGCATGGTCAGGAGATCGACGAGAAGCAGGCGGCCGATCAGCGGCTCGCCCGCACCGGTGATCAGCTTGATCGCCTCGCCGGCGGCCAGCGTCCCGAGGAGGCCGGTGGTGACACCGAGGACGCCGGCTTCGGCGCAGGTCGGCACCAGCCCGTCCGGGGGCGGCTCGGGGAAAAGGTCGCGGTAGCGTGGATAGGGTCGCCCATCAGGCGCGCTGGCATAGGGCGTCAGCACCGTCAGCGATCCCGCGAAGCGGTTGACCGCCGCGGTGATCAGCGGCCGGCCTGCCGTCTCGCAGAGATCGGCCAGCGCATAGCGCGTGGCGAAGTTGTCGGTGCCGTCGATAACGAGATCATAGGCGGCGACGATGGTTGCGCCATTCTCCGCGTTGATCCGCAAGGGGTGGGGAACCACCATCACATGCGGGTTCAGCGCCGCCAGACTCTCGGCCGCGCTGTCGAGCTTCGGCCGGCCGATATCCGCCGTGCCGTGCAGGACCTGCCGCTGCAGGTTGGAGAGCGACACCGTGTCGTCGTCGACGATGCCGAACGTGCCGATACCTGCGGCGGCGAGGTAGAGGAGGGCAGGCGAGCCGAGGCCGCCGGCGCCGACCACGAGTATGCGGGCACGCTTCAGCGCCTGCTGCCCGGCGCCGCCGATCTCCGGCAGCATGATGTGGCGGGCGTAGCGTCCCACCTCCTCCGGTGAGAGGGCGCTCATCGCACCGCTCCGTTGCAGACATCGAACATCTGCGCACGCGCGCCGAGCGCCTCGAAGAGCGAGGCGTCGGTTCCCGTCATGAAAGCCTGCACGCCGAGCCCATCGATGAGGTCGAACAGCGCGGCGCGGCGCCCGCTGTCGAGATGCGCGGCGACCTCGTCGAGAAGAAGCACCGGCGCGATCCCGCCGATCTGCCCGACAAGGCGGGCATGGGCGAGCAGGAGCCCGATCAGCAGCGCCTTCTGCTCGCCGGTGGAGGAGAGGGCGGCCGGCATCCCCTTGCCGCGGTGGGTGACGGAAAGCTCCGCCCGATGGGCGCCTTCCAGTGTGCGGCCGGCGGCGCGGTCCTGACCACGGGCGCGGCGCAGCCGCTCGCGCACTGCGTCTTCGAGGTCGACGGCCGGGCGCGACAGATCCGGCTCGTCATAGCCGCTGTCGAGCGACAGGCCCGCTTTGGGGAAGGGCGTATCGTCCGGCGCGGTGTCGATCGTTGCTGACAGCATCCCGACGATTTCGGCACGCGCTAGCGCCATGGCAAGGCCGAGCTCGGCCATCTGCGCCTCCAGGCCACCAAGCCAGGAATCGTCCATGCGGTCGTCGGAGAGGAGGCGGTTGCGCGAGCGCATCGCCCGCTCGTAGTCGGCAGCGCGGCGCCCATGCGCCGGGTCCGCCGCGAGCACCAGACGATCGAGGAAGCGGCGTCGGTCGCCGGCCGGCCCGGTGAAGAGCCCGTCCATTGAGGGCGTCAGCCACACCATGCGCAGGAGATCGAGCAGCTCGTCGGCGCTTTTCGCCTGCGTCTCGTCGATGCGCACGATGCGCGAACTGCCGGTGCCAAGGCCCGGCTCGGGCCGCACCAGCGTGGCGAGGCTCGTTGCCGCCTCGCCGCCCGTCTCTGACGCCACCATGAAGCCGCCGCTGCCGCCCTGGCGCGCCATGTCGCCATAGGCTGCGCGCCGCAGGCCGCGCCCCGGGGTCAGCAGCGAGATCGCTTCCAGGAGGTTGGTCTTGCCGGCGCCGTTCTCGCCGGCGAATACGACAAAACGCCGCTCGAAGCTGAGCGACAGCGCCGGATAATTGCGGAAGTCGGCGAGTCGGAGCCGCGTGATCGCATGGTTCGGCAGCGGCGGCATGTCGGTCGTCGCATCTGTGGGCGCGGCACTCTCTGGAAGCGCCGCTGCGGTACGATCGAGGCTCAGACGCGCATCGGCATCAGCACGTAGAGCGTGCCGTCGTCGCCGCCGTCCTTGATCAGCGTCGGGGAGCCGGCATCAGCCAGCATGAACACCGTCTCGTCGCCGGCGAGCTGGCCGGTGATGTCGAGGAGGTAGCGGGCGTTGAAGCCGATCTCGATGTCGTCCGCATCGTAGCCGACCGAGAGCTCCTCGGTCGCCGTTCCCGCGTCAGGGCTGTTGACGGTGAGGACGAGCTGTCCGTCGCCGACGGCGAGCTTCACGGCGCGGCCACGCTCCGACGAGATGGTGGAAACGCGGTCGACCGCGGCCGAGAAGGACTGCCGGTCGAGCGTCAGCGCCTTGTCGTTGTTCTGCGGGATGACGCGCTGGTAGTCCGGGAAGGTGCCGTCGATCAGCTTCGACGTCATGACGATGGCGCTGATGGTGAAGCGGATCTTGGAATCGGAGAGCTCGACCTTCACCTCGTCGGCATCCTCGGCGTCGCTGAGGAGCTTCTGCAACTCGCCGACCGTCTTGCGGGGCACGATGATGCCCGGCATTCCCTCCGAGCCGGACGGCGCGCTCATCTCGGCGCGGGCGAGGCGGTGGCCGTCGGTCGCCACGGCACGCAGGCGCAGATCGCCGTCCGATTCGATCGTGTGGAGGAAGATGCCGTTCAGATAGTAGCGCGTCTCCTCCGTCGAGATCGCGAATTGGGTCCGCTCGATCAGCCGGGCGAGATCGGCGGCCTTGATGGTGAAGCTGTGGGTGAAGGAGCCCGCGGTGATGTCGGGAAAGTCCGACTCCGGCAGGCACTGGAGGCGGAAGTTCGAGCGCCCCGAGGTCACCGCCATCTGGTTGCCCTCGGCATTGGTGGCGAGCTTCACCTCGGCGCCGTCCGGGAGCTTGCGGACGATGTCGTAGAGGAGGTGCGCCGGCACGGTCGTCGCGCCGGTCTGCTCGTCATTCGCCGCAACGCTTTCGGTGATCTCGAGGTCGAGATCGGTCGCCTTCAGGCGCAGTGCCGAGCCCTCGGCCTTGAGAAGGACGTTCGACAGGATCGGGATGGTGTTGCGCCGCTCGACCACCCGGTGCACGTGGCCGAGCGACTTCAGGAGGTTCGAGCGTTCGATGATGATGCGCAT
Source organism: Mangrovicella endophytica (assembly GCF_002893625.1). Classification (GTDB taxonomy): domain Bacteria; phylum Pseudomonadota; class Alphaproteobacteria; order Rhizobiales; family Rhizobiaceae; genus Mangrovicella; species Mangrovicella endophytica. Next base: position 24,204 of record NZ_PKMZ01000006.1, read on the forward strand.
GGAAGGGAACCGTCTCGTTCAGGCGGGTGCCGGAGGGGACAGGCCCGCTCCGGTCGAAGGAGCGTTCTAGAGCCTTTCAGGCCGGGCTGGAAGTAGCGACCGGGCCTGACCGGCGAAGGCTGCCGCACAGCCCCGTCGCTGCCGGAGGAATCCCCCGGCGACGCCGTCGCGTCGCCGGCCGGAGCCTTGGCATCCTACTCCTCGATCATCCGGCGGATGAGGTCGAGCTCCTCGGACAGCTTCTCGTCCTTCTGCCGCTCGCCCTCGATCTTGCGGACGGCGTGGAGGACCGTCGTGTGGTCCCGCCCGCCGAAGCGCCGGCCGATCTCGGGAAGCGAGCGCGGCGTCATCGTCTTGGCGAGATACATGGCGATCTGGCGCGGCCGCACGATGGTGCGGGTGCGCCGGCTCGACAGGATGTCGGTCCGGGTCACGTTGTAGTGGCGCGAGACGAACTTCAGGATGTCCTCGATCCGCACACGCTTCTCGCCGTTCTGGCGGGTCAGCGAGTTGAGGAGGTCGTCGAGATGCTCGGCCGAGAGCGGCTGGCCGACGGAGTGGCGGAAGGCGATCTGGTTGAAGGCGCCTTCGAGGTCGCGCCCTGAACCGACGACGCGGCGCGCAATGGTATCGATGGCGCGCTCGTCGATCGTGAAGGTCGGGTCCTCCACGGCCATCGCCTTGGCGCGCGAGAGCAGGATATCGCGGCGCATTTCGTAGTCGGGCGCTGCGATCTCCAGGCTGACGCCGCCGGCCAGCCGCGAGCGCACACGCGGATCCAGCGACTCCAGTTCAAAGGCCGGCCGATCGGCGGCGCAGATCACCTGGCGCGCGCTGTCGATCAGCGCGTTGAGGAGATGGCAGAACTCCTGCTGGATCGACTTGCCCTGCAGGAACTGCATGTCGTCGATGATCAGGATGTCGATGCCGCGCAGCGTTTCCTTGAAGTCGAGCGCCTGGTTGTCGCGGATCGCGGTGGCAAAGCGCCACATGAAGTACTCGGCCGTCAGATAGACGACGCGCGGCGCGTCCTCGCGGCGCACCGCGGCATTGGCGATCGCCTGGAGGAGGTGGGTCTTGCCCTGGCCGACACTGGCATGGACGAAAAGCGGGTTGAAGCGAGCCGACTGCGGACCGTTCTCGGCGATCGCCCGTCCGGCGGCGAGCGCCACGCGGTTGGACGCGCCGGCGACGAAGCTGTCGAAGACGTAGCGCGGATCGAGCGGCGAGCCGAACTCACCGCCGGTGCGCGGTGACGCCGGCATTGCCACGGTGACGGCAGGCGCGGTGATCGGCTGCAGCGTGGCGCCGACCGTATTCGCCGCGGCCGGAACCTGACGCTCCGCCTCGCCACCGCGCTCGCCGCGCAGGCGGGTGGAGGAGGCGCCGCGCATCGCACTGCGCACCACGACATCGACCTTCAGCGTGCCCGGCACCTCGTCCTGGAAGATAGCCAGCAGGAGGTCGCTGTAATGCGACTGGATCCAGGTCTTCAGGAAGGCGGTGGGGACGGAGACCCGGCACTGGCTCTGGCCGATCTCCTCGATCTTCATCCGCTGGAACCAGCTGGTGAAGATATCCTGTCCCAGCTGGGCCTTCAGGCGGGCACCGATCCGCTCGAGGATTTCCGCGTCCGAGCGTTTCGAACCGTCTGCTGCCGTCATGAAGCTGTCCCGTCGTCCCATCATCGACTCCGTTTCGATCGGAGCCACCCGTAGTGCGGCGCCTTCGGGCCGCATGGCATAAGCTGAATTGAAGACGTTCATTGCTGCGCCCACGGCAGGCCGTCGGCCTTCCATCCCGCGCGCTCGCCCCGATGACCCTCTTCGTTCGGCGGCCCCTCGAACCCGCCGAGGACGTTGAAACAGTGCTGGTAACCGGCGGCGGTCATCGCCGCGGCGCTCGACATGGACCGCGCACCGGAGCGGCACAGGAAATAGAGCTCGCTGTCCGCCGACCCGCCTGCGGCCTTGACCGCAGCATCTACCTTGGCGGTGAAGTCGGGATCGACCGCCATGGTCGGGTAGGTCTGCCACTCCGTCAGAAGCGTTTCTTTCCCGACGGCGTCGAGAACCGGCACGCCGACGAAGGTCCACTCGGCGCGGCTGCGGACGTCGATCAGAAACGCGTCCGGCTTTTCGGCAAGCGCAGTCCAACAGGCGGCGGCGGTGACGTCGCCCTCGTAAGTCTTGTTCATGGCAGTCGTCCCCCGACGCCCGCAAACAACGCTGCGGTCGGCTCAACGGTTCTAAGTGTGAAATTCGAATTAAGAGGCGCGAAAGCCTACGTTCTGTTCAGGCCTGATCTTCCGTCAGGACATGCTGAACTCACTGAAATCGCGGGTCCGGCGACAATCATTGGAAAACATGAGTTGTCCCCGTCCTTTGTAGTTCTGTGCCCTTGTCGATGGGGAGAAACTACGAAACGCCGGGAAGGTCGGCAAGGCGAGTCGTGGCGGAATCGCCAAACGCGCATCGCCGGTGTGGCGGACTCGCAATCCGTGTGGCGGGGGCTCGCGACGCAACAGACTGAGACTCTTGCGCTTCCTCGCAAGGACTGCCCCAGCGAAAGCCGCCGGAGGATAAATTTGAAAATTTTAAGGTCGGCCCGCTTGACTCAAGGGTGCCTGGAAAATTGCTTAGCCGACACTTTGTCCGGATCGGCGGACCTCGGACAACTAATTGAAAAATATAGAATTTTTCTGCGAGTTGCGAATCCGGCAGAGGTGCCTATGGAATCACCATGAAAGATGAATGACAGCTCCGCTGCCGCCGCAACAAGCAGCAGGAATCAAAAAGGGCCCGGCACCGCCGAGCCCTTCGGAAAGGATGTGAGAGGGCGCTCAGGCGGCGCCGACAGCCTTCACCCGCTGTGCCAGGCGCGAGACCTTGCGCGAAGCGGTGTTCTTGTGAACGACGCCCTTGGAGGCAGCGCGCATCAGCTCCGGCTCGGCCGCGCGGAAAGCCGACTGCGCGGCATCCTTGTCGCCGGAGGCGATCGCCTCCTCGACCTTGCGCAGGAAGGTGCGCACCCGCGAACGGCGGGACTTGTTGATCTCGGTGCGGCGGGCGATCTTGCGCGTGGCCTTTTTGGCCGAAGGCGTATTGGCCATCGTGTCTGTCTCTCTCGTCTGTCCGTGTTCGTCGCCGGCCGGTGCCTGCATCCGCTGCCGGACACGCATGGGCCTTGCGGGCCGCGCCGGAAGACGCAGCCGAAGATCGAGCGCCCTTATAGGGATCGGCTCGACTGCCGTCAATATAGAGGAGGCCGCAACCGGCCGATCCTTTGAGCCCGCCGATGATCGTCACGCGACTCTGCGTCAGCGCTGGCAGACCGGGCAGAAGAAAGTCGAACGGCCGGACTGCACGATTCGCGCCACGATCCCGCGGCAGCCCTCACGCTGGCAGGGCTCTCCCTCCCTGTCATAGACGGCGAAGCGGTGCTGGAAGTAGCCGAGCGAGCCGTCCGCCTGGCGGTAGTCGCGCAAGGAGGAGCCGCCCGCCTCGATGGCGTCGGCGATCGTCTCTCTGATATGCAGCGTCAGATCGTCGAGCCGCTTGGTCGGGCGACCATCGGCGCGCACGATCGTCCCCGCCGCCCGGCGTGGGGACAGACGCGCGCGCCACAGCGCCTCGCACACATAGATGTTGCCGAGGCCGGCAATCGCGGTCTGATCGAGAAGTGCGGCCTTCAAGGGAGCGCTGCGGCCTTTGAGCAGCGGCGCCAGGGCTCCGCCCGAAAGAGCGTTGCCGGTCGGCTCGATACCGAGGCTTCTGAAGTGCGGATGCTCGGCAAGCCGCGCATGCTCGATCAGGGTCATGTAGCCGAAGCGGCGCGGATCGTTGAAGACGATGCGCAGCCGCCGGGCATCGGCGGTCACGATATGGAACAGCACGTGGTCATGCCGGCTGTCCTTGCTCCGCTCGTAGTGAAAGGCCCCGATCGCCTCGGCGCCCGGCTCGCCTTCCGAGATGTCCGCCTCGATCCGGAACGAGCCGGACATGCCGAGATGCATGGCGAGGACGAGGTCGCCGTCGAGTTCGGCGAGGAGGTACTTTGCCCGCCGCGCCAGCGCAGTGATGCGCCGCCCCACCAGCCGCCCGGCGAAATCATCGGGCAAGGGAAAGCGCAAGGTCTGCCGGTTGAGGGTGACGCGCTCGATGGTGGCGCCTTCCATCGCCGGTGCGAGGCCGCGCCGGACGGTTTCGACCTCTGGCAATTCCGGCATAAATCGTTAAGTCCCGGGTGCAACGGATACGGTAAGCGCCGGCGAGCGGCGTATCGCGGCTGGACCAGCCGCTCTCTATATCCGCCTCGCGTCCGACCGGCGCAACGAGGCGGCGCAACAAAGGTGAGTGCCATGGCGCAGATGCGTGTGACCCGGGCCGAGGCAATGGAGACGGCCTATGGCTTCTCGGCCGTCGGCGGCGGCGAGGAGAAGCAGGCGCGCGTCAACGAGGTCTTCCATCGCGTCGCCGAGCGCTACGACATCATGAACGACCTGATGTCGGGCGGGCTTCATCGGGCCTGGAAGAGTGCCATGGTGGCCTGGCTTGGCCCCTCCAAACGCCCCGGCTGGCGCTTCATTGATGTGGCCGGCGGTACTGGCGACATCGCCTTCCGCATCGTCGAGGCGTCCGGCCGCAATGCGAAGGGTACTGTCCTCGACATCAATGCCTCGATGCTGGCCGTCGGGGCCGAACGCGCGGCCAAGCGCGGGCTCGATGCCAATCTGACCTTCGTCGAAGGCAATGCCGAGGCTCTGTCCCTGCCGGATTCCGCCTTCGACGCCTATACGATCGCTTTCGGCATCCGCAACGTGCCGCGCATCGACAAGGCACTGGCCGAGGCCTACCGCGTGCTGAAGCCGGGCGGCCGCTTCCTGTGCCTCGAGTTCTCCGAGGTCGAGCTGCCGCTTCTCGACCGGCTTTATGACACCTGGTCCTTCAAGGCGATCCCGGCGATCGGCCAGCTTGTCGCCAAGGACCGCGAGTCCTACGAGTATCTGGTGGAATCGATCCGCCGCTTCCCGAACCAGGCGAATTTCGAGGCGGCGATCCGCCGTGCGGGCTTTGAGCGCGTGACCCACCGCAATCTCTCCGGCGGCATCGCCGCCATTCATTCCGGCTGGAAGCTGTAAGGCCGTGGTACACGGACGCAGGGCACCGCGTCGGCACCTTCCATGAATCCGATCTCCGGCTCCTTTGCCCTTCTGCGCGCCGCCTTCGTGCTGGCGCGCGAGGGCGTCATCGAGGCGCTGCCGGCCGAAGGCCTGCCGCCGATGGCGCGGCTGGCGCACCGCATCGCCACGCTGGTTGCCCGGCGCTCGGCTGACAACCGCGCGCGCTCCGAACGCCTGTCGCGGGCGCTGAACCGCCTCGGCCCCTCCTATGTGAAGCTCGGCCAGTTCCTGGCCACACGGCCTGACATCGTCGGCCAGGAGATTGCGCGCGAGCTGGAGCTCCTGCAGGATAAGGTGCCGCCATTCCCGCGCGAGGAAGCGATCGCCGAGATCGAGCTGTCGCTCGGCCGCACGGTCGGCGAGCTCTTCCTCGAATTCGGTGAGGTCGTCGGCGCGGCCTCGATCGCCCAGGTCCACCGTGCGCGGGTGATGATGCCCGACGGCGGCGAGCGTACCGTTGCCGTCAAGGTCATCCGGCCGGGCATCCGCTCGCGCTTCCGTCATGATCTCGGCGTCTTCTATTTCGCCGCCCGGACGGCGGAGCGCTTCGTCTTTTCGCTGCGGCGGCTGCGGCCGGTCGCCATTGTCGACACGCTGGCCCAGTCCACCAAGATCGAGATGGATCTGCGGCTGGAGGCCGCCGCCTTCTCCGAGATGGGCGAGAACACGGCGGATGATCCGGGCTTCCGCGTTCCCTCCGTCGACTGGGAGCGCACCGGGCGCGACGTCCTCACCATGGACTGGGTCGATGGCATCAAGATGAACGATGTCGCCGCGGCCGCCGCGGCCGGCCACGACATGCAGGCGCTTGGCGTCGCCGTGGTGCAGTCGTTCCTGCGCCATGCCATGCGCGACGGCTTCTTCCATGCCGACATGCATCCCGGCAATCTCTTCGTTGCGCCCGATGGCGCGATCGTCGCCGTCGATCTCGGCATCATGGGACGCCTCGATCCGCGACACCGGCGCTTCCTCGCCGAAATCCTCTACGGCTTCATCCGGAGGGACTATCGGCGCGTCGCCGAGGTGCATTTCGAGGCGGGCTATGTGCCGCGCCGGCATGATGTCGCGAGCTTCGCGCAGGCGATCCGCGCCATCGGCGAGCCGATCCACGGCCAGTCGGCCGAAACCATCTCGATGGCGCATCTCCTGACGCTGCTCTTCGAGGTGACCGAGCTCTTCGACATGGAAACGCAGCCGGAGCTGATCCTCCTGCAGAAGACGATGGTGGTCGTTGAAGGCGTGGCGCGCGCCTACGATCCGCGCTTCAACATGTGGGTCGCCGCCGAGCCGGTCGTCTCGGACTACATCATGGGGCAGCTCGGTCCGCGGGCGGCGCTGCGGGACGCGCGCGAAGGCCTGGAATCGCTGCGCCGCATCCTCTCGAGCATTCCGCAGGCCGCGACAGGGCTCGAGGCGCTGGCGGCGCAACTGCCGGATCTCGTCGAGAACGGCATCCGCATCGACGACAATGCGCTGCGGCGCCTTCAGACGGAGCGGCGGGGCAGTGTCCTCTCCGGGCGCATCGCCGAGTGGCTGATCGCCATTTCGCTGGTTGCCATCGCCGTGACGCTGGTTTTTGGCGGCGGCTGACGATGCGGCGGACATTGGCGCAGCAGGGAAGGGCGGTCCGATGACACTGGCGGAGAAGCGCATCCTCCTCGTCATCGGCGGCGGCATCGCCGCCTACAAGGTGCTGGACCTCATCCGCCGCCTGCGCGAGCGCGGCGCCGTGGTGATCCCGGTGATGACCCGCGCAGCGGCCGAGTTCGTCACCCCGCTCTCGGTCGGGGCGCTCGCGGCACACCGCGTCTATGCCGATCTCTTCGATCGCGAGGACGAGCAGGATGTCGGCCATATCCGGCTGGCGCGGGGCGCCGACGCCGTGATCGTGGCGCCGGCCACCGCCGACCTGATGGCGAAGCTCGCTGGCGGCCACGCTGACGATCTTGCCACCGCCATACTGCTGGCGACGCGCGCGCCGGTGCTGCTGGCGCCGGCGATGAACCCGGCCATGTGGGCGCACCCCGCGACGCTGCGCAACGCTGCGGCCCTGAAGGCCGACGGCATCAGCTTCGTCGGGCCCGCCGCCGGCGAAATGGCCGAATCCGGGGAGGCGGGGCTCGGCCGCATGGCGGAGCCGCTGGAGATCGTCGCGGCGGTGGAGGCGCTGACCGCCCCGGCCGACCGGCCTCTGGCAGGCCGGCACGTCATCGTCACCTCCGGCCCGACGCATGAGCCGATCGACCCGGTCCGCTATATCGCCAACCGCTCCTCCGGCCGTCAGGGGCATGCGATCGCCGCCGCGCTGGCAAGGCTCGGCGCCCGGGTGACGCTGGTCAGCGGGCCCGTTTCGATCCCCGATCCGGCCGGCGTGTCCGTCCGCCATGTCGAGACCGCACGCGAGATGCTCGCCGCCGTCGAGGCGTCGCTGCCGGCGGATGCTGCAATCTTCGTTGCGGCCGTCGCGGATTGGCGGACAGTCGCGGAGGGCGATCGCAAGATCAAGAAGACGGCGGAGGGGCCGCCGGTGCTGGCGCTGACGGAGAACCCGGACATCCTCGCCACCATCGGCCGGGGTAGCCGCCGTCCGACCCTGGTGATCGGCTTTGCCGCCGAAACCAATGACCTTCTTGCCAATGCCGGGGCGAAGCTCCAGCGCAAGGGTGCCGACATCATCGTCGCCAACGATGTTTCAGCCGAGGGCGGCGTGATGGGTGGATCTGAGAACAGCGTGCATCTGGTGACGCACGAGGGCGTCGAGAGCTGGCCGCGCATGGACAAGCAGGCCGTGGCGGATCGGCTGGCAGCGCTCGTGGCCGCGCGCCTCACGGGAGGTGCGGCATGACGATGCCGCTCGTACACTGCCGACGGCTACCGCACGGTGCCGATCTGCCGCTGCCGGCCTATGAGACGGCTGGCGCTGCCGGCGCGGATCTGCGCGCCGCGCTCGGCGAGCCGCTGGTGATCGAGCCGGGCGCACGGGCGCTGGTGCCGTCCGGACTTGCCGTCGAGATACCGCAGGGCTTCGAGATCCAGGTGCGGCCGCGCTCGGGGCTCGCGGCCAAGCACGGGGTGACGGTGCTCAATGCCCCGGGTACGATCGACAGCGATTATCGCGGCGAGCTGATGGCGATCCTCGTCAATCTCGGGCCGGAGCCCTTCACCATCCGGCACGGCGACCGCATCGCCCAGCTGGTGGTGGCGCCGGTGGTGCAGGCGAGCTTCGACGGGGCCGAAGCGCTGAGCGATACCGCCAGGGGCAGCGGCGGCTTTGGTTCGACGGGCCGCTGAAGACCCCACTCCGCACGGCGGCGGTTCAAACGATGCCGACGCGAAGCCGAATGATCTCACGATGGGCGCGACGCGGCCCTCTGTGTTTCGGCGCTGCTGCCCTGCGGACCCTTAGCCTTGCACCACCCTCAGCCCTGGACCACGCGCAGCGCCGGTGCCCGTCGTTCCGTATGGTCGGTCCGGACAGGCGTCGCCCAGCGGGTGTTCCCCGGGCCGCGCGCCGGGCGACCGGCCTCAGGCGTGACGGCTTCGAGCTCGACGCGGTTCCGTCCGTTCGCCTTCGCCTTGTAGAGCGCCTTGTCGGCACTGCGATAAAGGATGTCGAAGGGCAGCGGCTGATGAAAGGACACGCCGCCGATGCTGATCGAGAGCGGCACCGGCGCGCGCGCCGAGCCGACGCTGAGGCGGTTCACGGCAGCGCGCAGCCGCTCGGCCACCTTCTCGGCTTCCTTGCCGGTGGCGCCGCGCAGGAAGACGGCGAACTCCTCGCCGCCGATGCGTCCGACGATGTCGTCGGCGCGCAGCGACGTCTTCAGCACCGTCGCGATGGCGACGAGCGCCTTGTCGCCGGTGGCATGGCCGAGCTTGTCGTTGATGCGCTTGAAGTGGTCGGCATCGACGATCAGCAGCGTATGCCCGGCCCCATCGTCACCGCGCCGCCAGGCCGAGCGGATCGCCTGCGTCGCGAGCTGACGGAAGGCCACGCGGTTGAGGAGATGGGTCAGCCCGTCCGTCGTCGCCGCCTCGAACAGCCCGCTATTGGCGCTCGACAGGCGCCAAATCCGCTGCATGAAGAAGAGGCCGTGCACGGCACCGACGATGGCGGAGATGGTGAAGGCGAACTGGAAGGCTTCGGCGGCGACCTCGGTCCCCCGCGAGGCAAAGAGGCTGTAGCCGCCGATGGCGCCGCCGATCGTCGTCAGTGCGAAGATCAGCAGGAATTCCAGACCGGTCGACTTCAGGATCTGTCGCTGCGGGTTCATTGGCGAGCCTTCGCTATTGCGCTGTATCGACAGTGGATTTGCCGTCTTAAGCAGCCCTTAAGAGGGAACTCTCGTTTTAGGACATCTGCGAGTCCGTGCAGCGGATGGCCGCGGCATGCTGCCGCGCCTCTGTCGGCCGGTGGCTCTCGTCCGATTATCCATCAGGAGATGCACCGGTGCCCTCCGCGCGGTGAGGACGGCCGGGAGCACGGTTTTCCCTCCAGGGGCTGCCGATTGGACGGAGCGTTCTCGGCAAGCGCCATCGCGCGCACTACCTTTGATTGGATGAATGGCCGCATCTCGCGAGGCGGATCGGCGGCGTCGAAGGGGAAGGAGCGAACAGCCATGGACAAGCCTGTCAGCGATCGTCCGGCACGCACGCATGGACGTGGCCGCATTTACGATTCCATCGTCGACACGATCGGCGACACGCCGCTGGTGCGGCTGGACAAGCTGGCGAAGGAGACGGGCGTGAAGGCCAATCTCATCGCCAAGCTCGAATTCTTCAACCCGATCGCCAGCGTCAAGGATCGCATCGGCGTTGCGATGATCGAGAAGCTCGAGGCGGACGGGCGCATCGAACCGGGCAAGACGACGCTGATCGAGCCGACCTCGGGCAATACAGGCATCGCGCTCGCCTTCGCCGCGGCGGCCAAAGGCTACCGGCTGATCCTGACCATGCCGGAGACGATGTCGGTGGAGCGGCGCAAGATGCTGCGCCTGCTCGGCGCCGACCTCGTTCTGACCGAAGGGCCGAAGGGCATGAAGGGCGCCATTGCCAAGGCCGAGGAGCTCGTCGCCGAGATCCCGGACGCGGTGATTCCGCAGCAGTTCGAGAACCCTGCCAACCCCGAGATCCACCGCGTCACCACGGCGGAGGAGATCTGGAACGACACGGGCGGCAAGATCGACATCTTCGTGTCCGGCATCGGCACCGGCGGCACGATCACCGGTGCGGGACAGGTGCTGAAGTCACGCAATCCGGACCTGAAGATCATCGCGGTCGAGCCGGCTGCATCGCCAGTGCTGTCCGGCGGCAATCCCGGGCCGCACAAGATCCAGGGTATCGGCGCGGGTTTCGCCCCGAAGGTCCTCGACCAGGGCATCTATGACGAGGTGGTGCAGGTCACGAACGAGGAGTCCTTCGAGAACGCCCGTCTGGTGGCGCGGCTGGAGGGCGTGCCGGTCGGCATCTCGTCCGGCGCGGCGCTGACGGCCGCGATCAAGGTCGGCCGACGCGACGAGAATGCCGGCAAGAACCTCGTGGTCATCATCCCCTCCTTCGCCGAGCGCTACCTGTCGACAGCCCTGTTCGAGGGGCTGACCGAAGACAGCTCGCAGGAGCCTGCAAAGCCCGCCGCGCAGATCTGACCGCAGGTCGGCCGCCACGAGGCGGCATCACTGCAGACGAGTGCGTCGGCGCTTTGCGCCGGCCGCTCACTATGGCGCATCTCAGGTCTGCGCATGCGTGCGGTTGACCGAGCGGCTCTCCGGCCCAAGTTGAGGCTCGCCGGCGGTGCGTCCGCCGGCCCTGTCGCTGCAGATGCCGGAATGCCATGCCGATCGAAGCCATCGAATCCTCGCAGACGCTGCTGCGCACCCTGACCGCGCAGGCCGCCGTCTTCCTGCCGAACCTTCTTGTCGCGATCGTCACGCTCGTCGTCGGCTTCACCATCGCGGGCTGGCTGGCACGGCTGGTGACGCGCGCACTCGGAACCTCCGCCAAGCTGGATGAGACGATCCGTCAGCCGCTGGTCGCGATCGTCCGCTACGTCGTCATCGTTCTGGCACTGATCATCGCGCTGACGCAGGTCGGGGTGCAGGTCACCTCGCTCTTCGCTATCCTCGGCGCCGCAGGTCTCGCCGTCGGCCTCGCGCTCCAGGGCACGCTCACCAACATCGCCGCCGGCATCATGCTTCTGTGGCTTCGGCCGTTCCGCATCGGCGATTATATCGAGACCTCGCAGTTCAGCGGCCGCGTGCGTGAGATCGGCCTCTTCGTCTGCCATCTCGAAACCTTCGACGGCATCTTCGTCTTTGCGCCGAACTCGACGCTGTGGAACGTCTGGATGCGCAACCACTCGCGGGCCGCGGCGCGTCTCCTCGCCTGGTCGGTGACGCTGCCTCGCAGCGTGCCCTTCGAGGAAGCGCGCGCGCTTCTCACCTCCGGCTGGCCGAAGAACGGGGCGGCGGGGCAGCTTTCAGAGCCGCTCGCCTTTCTGGATCAGCTGAACGCCGACACGCAGGTGATCCTCTTTCGCGCCGAGGTAAAGGAGGGCTCCACCGCCGCGGCGCAACGCATGACCGGCGAGACGATCCGCCAGCTGTTCGTGGAGCGGTTCGGCTCCGAAGGCGAGCCGAAGGAGATCAAGCGGGTTCTGCCGGGCGACGGCGATCCGTCGCGCTTTCTTGGCCGCGATGAGGCGCCGAAAGCGAATGCTCAGCTCGTCAACGATCGGCCGGAGGCGGCCCGCCAGGGCATGGTCTGACAGGCTTCGGCAAGACGGCCCCCAACTCGCCGGTGAAGGCTCTAGGGGCCGTTGCCCCTCATCGTGACGTTGCGCCCGCCACCGGGCGCGGACCACGCTTGCCGAAATCCTCGATCAGCGACGCGAAGGCGCCTATCGGCGGAAACTGCGGAAAGCTGTGCACGGCAGGCGTCGTTGCCCAAGGCAGCCGCTCGCTCGTATAGGTCTCTACGAAAGGGGCGGCCCAGCCAGGGTGGTCAAGCATCGTCGCCCGAATGTTGACGAAGTCCTCCATTCCCTCGGGCCGGGTGAACATCCAGCTCATGCAGCTCGGGCAGAAATGATGGCGGGCGCCGCCCTTCAGCCCGCCGAGCACAGTGTCGCCCTGCGTCACCGCAAATCCGCCTGCTGGCACCAGGATGCTGAGCGAATAAGCGCTGGCGGTCATGCGCTGGCAGCCTGTGCAGTGACAGGCCATCGTGATTAGAGGCGGCGCGCTGACCTGCAGGCGGACAGCCCCACAGCGACATCCGCCGCCCCAAGGGAGCTGCCAGTCAACCAGCTCTCTCGCGTCTTCCACCCTAGCCTCGCCTTCCCTCTGCGCTGCGGGTCACTTGCGCCGCGTCACGCGCATGCGCAAGCCATCCTGCGGCTGCACGGTGATCTTCTGCACGGGATAGGGCGGCTTGCTGCCGGTGAAGTCGAAGCTCAGATCGCGCATCAATGCGGCGAGGGCGATGACGCCTTCCTGCATGGCAAATGTCTGGCCGATGCAGACGCGCGGGCCGACGCCGAAGGGCAGATACTGGTAGCGGTCGATGGCGCCTCGGTTTTCCGGCAGGAATCGTGAGGGCACGAAGCAGGCCGGGTCCTGCCAGTACAGCTCGTGCCGATGCACCAGCCACGGCATCACCAGCACCGACGCGCCGGCGGGGATCGGCACGCCGCACACCTCATCGGCTTCGAGCGCCGTGCGGTTGAGCGAGGGCGCCGGCGGATAGAGGCGCATCGCCTCCTCGAAGGCCGCGCGCGTATGCACCAGCCGCTCCGGCCAGGTGACGGGGTCAGGCAGTTCGGGCAAGAGGGCGTCGATCTCCGCCTCGACCTTGGCCCGCTCGTCCGGCGCCTGGCTGAGGAGGTAGAGGGTCCAGCCCAGCGCCCGCGCCGTCGTCTCGTGGCCGGCGCCGATGAATGTGATGATGTTGTCCTCGATCTCCGAGCGGCTGAGGCCGTCGGCCTTCAGGAGCAGTGTCAAGAAATCGTTCGGCGCATCCTCGGGGCGCGTGGCGAGGAGCGTCTTGCGGCGCTCCATCGTCTCTGCGATCAGCCGGCGGAAATAGTCCTGGCTGCGCCGGGCGAGCATCCGGGTGATACGCGGCAGGAAGGCCGGCGCGTCGAGAAGGTCGAGCGGATCGACCCGGCCCATGCGGCCGAGCGACTTCTCCATGGCTTTCGCGAATTCATGGCTGTCACCGGCGATGTCGTCGGTGAAGAGCGTCGCCTGCAGGATGTCGTAGGTCAAAAGCGTCATCTGGAAGGAGACGTCGACCTCGCGGCCGCTCTCCGCACCAAGCCGCTCGGCAAAGCGGCGGGTGCGATCCTCCATGATCGGCGCGAAGCCCTGGATGTTCCTGGGAGTGAACACGGGGGCGAGGGCGCGCCGGGTGCGCTTCCACAATTCGCCCTCCGCCGTCAGCAGGCCGTCGCGCAGGAGCGGGCGCAGAATGCGCTGGCGCAGCGGCTGCATGACGTAGTTCTTGGCATTCTCGACGAGGCAATGCCGAATGCCGGCGGGATCGTTGACGATGACGGTTGGCACGCGCAGCCAGTTGGCCGTGAGCACCGGCTCCTTGAAGGCGCGGCTGCCCCAGATCTCGATTGGATTGCGCGAGGCCGTCAGGATGAAGCCGGCAAAGCCGAGCGGCTTCGTATGCGGCACCGGCGCGGGCGCCCGGAACGGTGACGGCTGCGTGTCCATGCGAACGGCATCCTCTTCTGCTATCGAGCCTCTCTGGCCGATATGGGTTCCGCCGGCAGACGCGTCGAGGCCGCGCCGACCCCGAGCCGGTGCCTTAAGGTCGCCTCAGTGCTTGGTTTTCAGGGCTCGAACGCCTATATCTGGACAGATGGACGCGGCGATTCGTTGCAGGCCCTGAGGCCTCTCTTCACGATTGCCGGAACGCCAGCATCTCTCCCAAGGACCCCCATGTCGCAAGCGAATGAGACGAACCCCGTCGCGGCCGCCGAATATGGTGCCGACTCGATCAAGGTGCTGAAGGGGCTCGATGCCGTTCGCAAGCGTCCGGGCATGTATATCGGCGACACGGATGACGGCTCGGGCCTCCACCACATGGTCTACGAGGTCGTCGACAACGCCATCGACGAAGCGCTGGCCGGCCACGCGACGCTGGTGACCGTGACGCTGAACGCCGACGGCTCCTGCACGGTCACCGACAACGGCCGTGGCATTCCGACCGACATCCATACCGGCGAGGGCGTCTCGGCGGCCGAGGTCATCATGACCCAGCTCCATGCCGGCGGTAAGTTCGACCAGAACTCCTACAAGGTGTCCGGCGGCCTGCATGGCGTCGGCGTGTCGGTGGTGAACGCCCTCTCGGTCTGGCTGCGGCTGAAGATCAGACGGCAGGGCAAGATCCACGAGATGAGCTTCACCCATGGCGTCGCCGACGCGCCGCTGAAGGTGATCGGCGACAGCGAAGGCGAGACCGGAACGGCGGTAACCTTCCTGCCCTCATCCGAGACCTTCAAGGGCGTCACCAGCTTCGACTTCAGCACGCTGGAGCACCGGCTGCGCGAGCTCGCCTTCCTGAATTCCGGCGTCCACATCGTCCTGACCGACAAGCGTCCGGCCGATGAGAAGCGCGTCGAGCTCTATTACGAGGGCGGGCTCGAAGCCTTCGTGCGGTATCTGGATTCCGCGCGCAAGCCGCTGCTGACCGCACCGATCGTCCTTGGCGGCGAGAAGGACGGCATTACGGTGGAGGCGGCGCTCTGGTGGAACGACGCCTACCAGGACAATGTGCTCTGCTTCACCAACAACATTCCGCAGCGCGACGGCGGCACGCATATGGCCGGCCTGCGCGGCGCCTTGACACGCCAGGTGATCGGCTATGCCGAGACCTCCGGTATCCTGAAGAAGGAGAAGGTCGCGCCGACCGGCGACGACTGCCGCGAGGGCATGACCTGCGTCCTCTCCGTCAAGGTGCCGGACCCGAAATTCTCCTCGCAGACGAAGGACAAGCTGGTCTCCTCCGAGGTGCGCCCGGTGGTGGAAAGCCTTGTCAACGAGACGCTGGCGACGTGGTTCGAGGAGCACCCGCAGGAAGCCAGGATCGTCATCGGCAAGGTGGTTGAGGCGGCTGCTGCCCGCGAGGCCGCGCGCCGCGCCCGCGAGCTGACGCGCCGCAAGGGTGCGCTCGACATCACCTCGCTGCCGGGCAAGCTCGCCGACTGCCAGGAGCGTGATCCCGCCAAGTCCGAAATCTTCCTGGTCGAGGGTGACTCGGCCGGCGGTTCGGCCAAGGGTGCGCGCTCGCGCCAGAACCAGGCGATTCTGCCGCTGCGCGGCAAGATCCTCAATGTCGAGCGCGCCCGCTTCGACCGCATGCTCGGCTCCGACCAGATCGGTACGCTGATCACGGCGCTCGGCACCTCGATCGGCCGCGACGAGTTCAACCCGGACAAGTTGCGCTACCACAAGATCATCATCATGACGGACGCCGACGTCGACGGCGCCCATATCCGCACGCTGCTCCTGACCTTCTTCTTCCGGCAGATGCCGGAGCTGATCGAGCGCGGCCACGTCTATATCGCGCAGCCGCCGCTCTATAAGGTGACGCGCGGCAAGCAGAGCCAGTATCTGAAGAACGAGAAGGCGCTGGAGAATTACCTGATCGAGGGTGGTCTCGACGACGCGACGCTGACGCTCGGAACGGGCGAGGTTCGCTCCGGCCGCGACCTGCGCGCCGCCGTCGAGGACGCGCTGCAGCTGCGCCAGATCATGGCCGGCCTGCATTCGCGCTACAATCGTCAGGTGGTCGAGCAGGCCGCGGTCGCAGGCGCACTGAGTCCCGAGATTGCCGAGAACACCGGCGAGGCCGAGGTCATCGCGGACCGGATCGCCAAGGCGCTCGATGCCGTCGCCGAGGAGACCGAGCAGGGCTGGACGGGCGAAGCCACCGGTGAGGGCGGCTATCGCTTCCGCCGCACGCTGCGTGGCGTCGCCGAGGTGCAGACGCTAGATGCAGGCCTTATCCAGTCGGCGGATGCGATTGCCCTTCACCGCCTCGCCGACCGCCTCGGCGAGGTCTACGCGACGCCGCCGGTGCTGCGTCGCAAGGACACCGAGCGCACGCTCGCCGGTCCGCTCGACCTCGTGGCGGCGGTGTTCGAGGTCGGACGCAAGGGCGTCTCGCTGCAGCGCTACAAGGGTCTCGGCGAGATGGATCCCGAGCAGCTCTGGGAGACGACGCTCGATCCGGAGGTGCGCTCGCTTCTGCAGGTGAAGGTGCAGGATGCCACCGACGCGGACCAGCTCTTCTCGCGCCTAATGGGCGACGAGGTGGAGCCGCGCCGCGAGTTCATCCAGGAAAACGCCCTGCAGGTCGCCAATCTCGACATCTGAGGCGAGTGCGTGACCGAGATCGCGCCGGGCCCAAGAGCAGGCGGATCCCTGCGCGAGGTGTCGACCGCGGCCGACCAGATGGACAAGGTGACCAGCAGAACGCCGCGATGGTGGAGGAAGCACCGCCGCCGCGCAGACGCTGGCCTCCGAGACCGATGAGCTGGCCCGGCTGATCGCCGAGTTCAAGACGGCGGCGAGCGCCAATCATGCCCGCCAGAGTGAGCGTGCCTCCCAGCGCAGCGCCAACGCCGTCCGGCGTGCTGCGCCCGCTGCCCGCCCCGTCGTCAGATGAAGCCGGTTGCGCAGGGCAATGCTGCCCTCAAGCCCGTCCAGAACGAGTGGGAAGAGTTCTGATCAGCCACCACGGGCGTGACGGGACCGGAAACGCCGGTCCGGCATCGGCCATCCGGATCGGCATGCTGGCGGCGCCGTCCTGCCCCTCCAAATGGACAGGTCTGGCTTGGCAAGGTGGAAGAGAGGGTGAAGGACGGCGCTTACGGCGCTTCACCCAAGTTCAGGCAGGACTCCTCGGGACGAGGACTCCCGGCGACAAGGCAGCCCGAAGGTCAGACTTCGCCAGCCGGCGCCGCTTCCCCCGGTGCGGCGGGTCGGGCTTCGCGGACGATCTGACATCAAGCCTGGCAAGATCCGTCTTGCCGCTCTGCTGCGGCGGTCTGTTGTGAACGGCCGCACCTGAACCCCCATCAAGCGCTCGAAGCCGCTCCGCGTTGCTCCTCGATCAGCATCATCATGGCGCGTATCATGAGCCGATGGTCCTCCACATCCGGCAGCCCGCTGACGACGGCTGCCCCGATGACGCCAGTCGCCTCCGTCGCGATCGGCACGCCCCCGCCGCTGGCGACGAAATCTCTCTCGTCGAGGCCGAAACGCGCCCCGAGGGTGGTGCCTTTCGCCTCACATTCCAGGCGCAGCGCGAGCGAGGACCGATGAAATCGCATGACGGCATTGCGCTTGCGCCGGATCCAATCCGCGTTGTCGGGGCTCGTGCCAGGGAGGGCCGTCGCGAACAGCACAGTCTCGCCGACGCTGAGCTCGATCCTGACGGGAAGGGCCTCGGCCTCGGCCATCTCGCGAACGAGGCATCCCAGCCTCCAGGCCACGTCGAGGTCGAAGCGGTCGAAGCGAAGCGCCTCAAGCTCGCGGGCAAGTTCCTCTATGCTGGGCGTGGTCAAGTCTTCACTCCTCTCGGCCCGGGACAATCGCGCGCGGAGCCCGCGCGCTGTGATGGCGGATAAGGTCGACCGACCGTTTTTCCCCGGAGGCGACTGCCTCGGTAACGAAGTGGTCGGAGAGGGTGTCGCGTCCGGTCCCGGTGACGAGCCCCACCCCGACGCGACTGCCGAGGAGCTGCGCCATGTGCCAGGCGGTGTTGAACGTGTCGCCGGCAAAGCCGCCACGGTAGAGGCCGTTCCCGACAGGCGCCATCTCGAGCATGGCCTCGCCGGCGGCAACGCCCCTCATGCGCGGACGCTCAGTCATCGACCCCCCGCCCGGTGGTCGCCGCTGGAGAAGACCCTGCCCGTCAGCCAGTCGGGCCAGTCACGCTCGAAGAACGAGCGCGCGCTCTCGTCGAACGTCCTGTTCGCACGCGTCGACACCGCCATTCCGGTGCCGTCCATCACGACGACGATCTGCTCGCGGCGATGCTCAGCCCGCTCCTTGCGAAAACGGCAGTCGTCCAGGGCGCCGATCCTCGCTGACGGCAGGCACTCGCCGTCCCGGTCGCAGATGGCGCGGGCGCCCCGGCTGCCGCCGCCTGCGCGGACGAAATGGTCAAGCGCCGTCAGCACGGCCTCCGACGCGAGCGCCATCTGCCGCCATTGCAGCGCCCGACCGGCCTCCGCAGGGCGGTCATAAGCGATCCCCTCCGCGCGAATGCGGGCGTTGAGCGACCTTGCCTCGTCAAGGGCGGCACCGACGCCGGTGGCCTCGCAGATCATGCCGGCCTTGTCGCTCATCCGGCCCTGCACCTCGGCCCGCACGCCGCGGACCGAGAGGGGGCTCTCGGAGCGCAGGGTCGAACGGACGCCGTCGAGGGCTTTCCCGACAGCGTTGCGAAAGCTCGCCGCCCCAACGTCCCCCGAAGCGGGATGAGACCGGGCAGCGAGGTGCTCCGCGACGCGGGTGCCGAAGACCTGGCCCGCATTGAGGGCGGCGCCGCCCGGGCGGGTAACGCCGTGGGTGCCTGCCGCTTCGCCGGCCGCGTAGCAGCCTGGAAGCGACGTTTGGCCCCAGATATCGACCATGATGCCGCCGTTCATGTGCTGGTTGTTGACGGCGAAATCCAGCGGCTCACGCGCGACGTCAATCTTGTAGCGTCGGTAGAGTTCGATCGCGAGCGGGTTCATGTGGCGCAGGCGGTCGATCGGCAGCGCCTGGTCGGCGCCGGCGTTGACGAGGTAGCGGCGCACGTCGTCATCCAGGCGGTCGAGCGAGAACGGCAGATCGTCGCCAACGGGCAGCGGGTTGCGCAGGAAGTCCATAAACACGCGGCGTCCGGCTGCCGACTCGCGGAAGATCGCGAGGTCCACGAGGCTCGACCCGAAGTCCAGCATCCGCGTCGCGTGGAAGGGCCACTGGTACCCCTTGCGGAACACGTTCGAGGCCAGTTCCTGGGTGGTGCGGTAGTAGTCGGCGAGGAAGTGGTGCTCGATGCCGGCGGCATCGACCGAGTAGATATGGGGGATCACCTGCACGTAGGTACCCGACAGGTTCCACGGAAAGCCTTCCCGCCGCGTCCCGATCCCGAACTGGCTTTCGGTCAGGTTGACGAGGTCGATCCCGGCCTCGAGCGCAAGGCCAAGCGAGCCGAAGCAGCCATTCGGATAGACGCTGTCGCGGTAGAGCTCGCCCGGCCCGCCGGCCGCGAGCACCACCGTGTCGCTCTGGAATACCGCAAGGCCGAGCGGGTTGGCTTCGCTCCGGTCGGCGGTGCGCAGGGCGAGCACGCCCGCTACCCGCCGCTCGCCTCCGGTGCCGACCACGAGGACCTGCACCACGGTGGTGTGGTTCAGGATCGGCACGCCGAGCCGGATCGCCTCCTCGGCAAGCACCTTGACCATCAGCCGGGAGGTGCGCGGGCCGCAACTGGTTGCCCGCCCGACCTCATCGTGATCGGTCTGGTAGCGCAGAGTCCCGCCCAGCCTGTCCTGGGGCAGCGGGAGGCCGAGATATTGGAGCGAGGCCATCATCCGCGCCGAGCCGACGGCCTCGACATAGGCCGTGTCCTCGTCCATCGCCCCGCCGGCGCGCAGGGCGCGGGCCATGGCGGCGAAGTTGTCGCCCGCGTTTGCCGTATTGGCTGTATGAAGGGTCTGCTTGTCTGATCCCGAACAGGCCGACGTCCCGCCCCAGGCGCTCTGGCTGAGGACGAGGACGTCGACGCCACGCCGCTTCGCCTCGACCGCCGCGCGCAGACCCGCGGCGCCCGAGCCCACGACCACGCACGACGCACGATACAGCGGCATCTCTAGACCGGAGACGGCGATCGTCTCGCTGGCCGGCCCCTCCGCCGGCAGCCTGGGCATGTCGACGTCGGTAAGGGCGTCGAGAACGGATTGCGGGACTTCGAGGGCCATGGGGCACCTTTCAGGAGGCGCAGCCGGAGAAGGGTGCGCCGCTTCGCTTCGAAGGTCGCCGGGCAGCCGCCGACTTCGGTCGGGCCGGACCCTCAGCCATGGGCGGCAAGCTGCTTGGCGCCGCAGCTCTCGCGCACGACGAGCCGGACGGACGTCGTGATGGCTTCCGACGAGACGCGGCCGGCGGCGATCTGCTTGAGAAGGAGTTGGCCGGCGCGGCGGCCCATGGCCTGTGGGTCGACCGAGACGGTAGTCAGCGCGGGCACCGCAGTGCGCGCCTCGATGACGTCGTCGAACCCGACGATGGCAAAGTCGCGCCCGGGCTCGAGTCGGCGCGCCCGCAAGCCGTCGCAGGCCCCGAACGCCACCGCATCGTTGAAGCAGACGGCGGCGGTCGGACGGTCATCGGCGGCGAGTGCCCTGGCGATCGCGTCGGCACCGCCCGCGCGCGACGGGGGGGCGGGCACGACCAGCGACTCGTCGAGCCCGAAGCCCGCAGCGGTTACGGCCGCGCGATAACCCGACAGGCGCTCGTTGAAGACGGCCGTATCCTGGAAGCCGCCGAGGAACGAAATCCGTCGGTGCCCGAGCGACGCGAGGTGCCGCACCGCGCTCGCGACCCCGTTGGGATTGTCGGCGACGACCGAGGAGAGCTTCCCGCCCGGCAGGCTGCGGACGACCACGACGACAGGGATGCCCGCCTCGATGAGCGGGGCGAAGTCCGCAGCATCCGTCGCCCTGGCCGGCGAGATCAGGAGGCCGGAAATGCCGTGCTCGCGCATGGAGGCCACCACTTCGCGCTGACGGTCGATGCTCTCGCCGGTGTTCGACAGAAACTGCACGAAGCCGGTGGACTGGACGACCATGTCGACGCCAACCGCGAGCTCGGCGAAGAAGCCGTTGGTCAGGTCGTTGACGACGACTCCGACGATCCCGGACTTAGAGCCTGTCTGCCGCAGGTTCGCCGCCCCGCGGTTGTAGACATAGCCAAGCTCGTTCATCGTCTCGACGACCTTCGCGCGGGTCGTTCCCTTCACGAGGGGCGAGCCTTGCAGCACCAGCGACACCGTCGACTTCGAGACGCCGGCCGCCTGCGCGATGTCGATGACGGTCACCCGCGGCCGACGCATCCTGTTCTCCAGACTGAAACCCATCCATAGATGTTGGAACGATCCAAATCAGTCAAGTAGGATCGCTATTCAGCAGAACCGCATCTTTCTGAAAGCGGCGGTCCGAGATTCGCCAGCGGCCAGAGTACCAGTCCACGTCGAGTGCGAATATTGCCGTTTGATGCGGCGGATCCTCCCGAGCTGGCCTCGCCTGCGCCGCGGGAGTGCCGGGGCAGACGCTGGATTGGAGGGAAGATCGTGCGGCGGGCGCTCTCTCGAGGCCGGGAAGGGACAGCTGCGCAGACATATGCGGCAACGGCCATGATGCCGTTGGTAGAGCGACATCAGATGTTTAACGCGGAATTCACGACAGCCGGCATGACCGGACCGCTTGCGTATTTCCGGTGGTCCTACCCAGTCCTACGGAGCGGCGAGACCTCTCGAGGTCGCTCCGTCCTCCAAGGTTCGGGACGAAAGCGGGGATGTGACGACACCTTCTCAATGATGCCCGGTTTCCGCGCCGCCGTCATGTACTCGAGTCTGCGAACGACGGCGGCCCTAGAGATTTCAGGGCGATTCAGCGGCCGGTCTAGCGCCACCGCCAGTTGACAAGCAGTCAGGGCTATGTTGGAACGTTCCAAATAAGAGGGGAGCTCAGCGTGGTGTCGGGCGACCCGATACCGCGCTGCGCCCAGGCTCCTGGCAATCGCCGGGTGCCGCGGGCTCTCGGCAGGACCTGAACGACAGCATGCAACGCGATGGGTGAAACGATGAGCAAGCGCATCACCGCGGAAGCGGCGGCAAGCCTTATCGAGGACGGTGCGGTCGTCACGGTGTCGTCGTCGTCCGGCCTCGGATGCCCGGATGCGGTCCTGGCTGCCATCGGCGAGAGGTTCGAGGCGTCAGGGCATCCCCGCGTCCTGACCACGCTGCATCCGATCGCCGCCGGCGACATGTACGGCATCCGCGGCATCGACCACTTGGCTAAGCCCGGCCTGCTGAAGCGCACGATCTGCGGCTCCTACCCCTCCGGTCCCTCGACCAGCGAGCCGCCGGCGATCTGGCGGATGATCGGCGAGAACGCCGTCGAGGCCTACAACATCCCGTCTGGGATCCTGTTCGACATGCATCGCGAGGCAGCCGCCGGGCGTCCAGGCGTCCTCACCAAGGTCGGTCTCGAGACCTTCGTCGACCCGCGCCAGTTCGGCTGCGCGATGAATGACAACAAGGGCGAGCCGGTGGTGCGCGTCGAGACCTTCGCCGGCGAGGAGTGGCTGTTCTTCCCCGCCATCCGGCCCAACGTCGCGATCATCCGCGCGACCAGCGCCGACGAGCGCGGCAACCTCACCTTCGAGCACGAGGGCGCCTTCCTCGGGGCACTCGAGCAGGCAATGGCGGCCCACAACAACGGCGGCATCGTCATCGCGCAGGTCAAGCGCGAGGTGAAGTCAGGCACGCAGTCGCCCCAGGACGTGCGCGTGCCCGGCATCCTCGTCGACCACGTCGTGGTGGCGCCCGACCAGATGCAGACGACCCAGACCGACTATGATCCGGCGATCTCCGGCGAGGTCTTCCACCCGCTGTCGCATTTTGGGCTGGCGGAGTTCGGCATCCACAAGGCGATCGCCCGTCGGGTGGCGCAGGAACTCGCAGACGGCTCGGCCGTCAATCTCGGCTTCGGCATCTCCGCCAACGTCCCGCGTATCCTCCTTGAGGAGGGGCTGCACGGGGCCGTGACCTGGGTGATCGAGCAGGGCGCCGTCGGAGGGGTTCCGCTGCTCGACTTCGCCTTTGGCTGCTCGTCGAACGCCGAGGCCATCATGCCCTCGCCGCATCTCTTCACCTACTTTCAGGCCGGCGGCTTCGACGCCTCGCTCCTGTCCTTCCTGGAGATCGGGCAGGACGGCTCGGTCAACGTATCGCGCCTGTCCGCTCGGCCGCACGTGACGGCCGGCGCAGGCGGCTTCGTCGACATCACCTCGCATGCCAAGCGCATCGTCTTCTCGGGCCTCTTCAAGGCAGGCGCCAAGGTTGGCCTCGATGCCGGCAAGGTGCGGATCGAGAAGGAAGGCAAGGTCAACAAGCTCGTCCGGAGCGTCGAGCACGTCTCCTTCTCCGGCCCCCGCGCCGTCGCTGCGGGGCGTGACATCCTCTACGTCACCGAGCGATGCGTCATGCGCCTGACGGCGGCTGGCATCGAGGTGACGGAGATCGCGCCGGGCATCGACCTCGAGCGCGACGTGCTCGCCCACGCCGACTTCCCTCTGCGGGTCGCGTCGGACCTCCGGGTCTCGGACGCCGCGCTGTACCTCGACGGGCCGATGGGGCTGCGCCTGCATCCGGCAAAGGCGCGCCAGGTGCCCGAGGAGCAGGCCCGTGCCGCTTGACCGCCTCTTCGGTATCGAGGGACACGGCGTTCGCGTCGAGGCCGATGGCCACGTCGCACGCCTGGTGCTGGCGCGGCCTGCCAAGCTGAACGCGCTGGACCTCGACATGCTCGCCGCGCTCGACGCGGCGCTGGACGCCATCGACGCCGAAGCCGCGCTGGCGGCCATGCTGATCCTTGGGGAGGGGCGCGGCTTCTGCGCCGGGGGCGACATCACCGCGTGGTCAGGCATGACGCCCGCCGCCTTCGCGGAGGACTGGGTTCGGCGCGGACACCGCGTCTTCGACCGGCTGGCGCGGTCGCGCCTTCCCACGATTGCGGTGCTCGACGGGCACGCACTCGGGGGTGGCCTCGAATTTGCGGCCTGCGCCGACTTCCGCGTGGCGGAGCGCCACATCAAGGTCGGCCTTCCGGAGACCTCGATCGGGGTTGTGCCGGGATGGTCGGGCACGCAGCGCGCGGTCCGGCGCTTCGGTGCGCAGATTGTCCGGCGTATGGCGATTGGCGGCGACGTCCTGACCGCGGACGAGGCGCTCGCCGCCGGGCTGGTCGACCGGGTGGTCGACACCGGCTCTGGAGCCGTCGCCGCCACGCAATGGGCCGAGCGCATTGCTGCGCGCAGCCCTGCCGCCACCCGCGTCGCCAAGGCCCTGCTCTCGATCGCCGAAGGCGAGGAGACGGCGGGCGCCGCCGAGGCGCTCGCGAGCGCCTTCATAGCCACCACTGCCGACTGCGCCGAGGGCGTCGAGAGCTTCCGCGCGAAGCGCCCGCCCGCCTTCACGGGCGCCTGAGCCGGATCGAGGAACGAGCATGAACGCCCATATCAGCATCGCGCCCATCGCCGAGGCGCAGTCGGGCCCCGCCGCATACCGTCTCCTCATCGACGGCAAGTGGGTCGACTCGATGTCCGGTCGGACGATCGACCGGGTCTCGCCCGCGCATGGCGTCGTCGTGAGTACCTACCAATGCGGCGATCGCGCGGACGCGCTCGCGGCCGCGGCGGCGGCCCGCAAGGCGTTCGACAAGGGGCCGTGGCCGAAGATGACCGGCGCCGCGCGCGCCAAGCTCCTCCTGGATGTCGCCGCCAAGATCGAGATGCGACTGGAGGAATTCGCGCGCCTCGACGCTATCGAGGCGGGAAAGCCGATCGCCCAGGTCCGCGGCGAGATCGCCGGGGCGGTCGACATCTGGCGCTTCGCCGCATCGCTCGCCCGTACCCTGCACGGGCAGTCCTTCTCCACGATCGGCGAGGGGAAGCTCGGCATCGTCGTGCGCGACCCGATCGGGGTCGTCTCGATCATCACGCCGTGGAACTTCCCCTTCCTGATCCTGTCGCAGAAGCTTCCCTTCGCGCTGGCCGCCGGCTGCACCACCGTGGTGAAGCCGAGCGAGATGACCTCGGCCTCCGCCCTCCTTCTGGGTGAAATCCTGATCGAGGCGGGGCTTCCGGCGGGCGTCGTCAACATCGTGACCGGAGAGGGCTCGGCCGTCGGCGCGCCGACGGTGGAGAGCGCGGACGTCGACATGGTCTCCTTCACCGGATCGACGAAGGTCGGCAAGTCACTGATGGCCGTTGCGGCGCAGACGCTCAAGAAGGTCTCGATGGAGCTTGGCGGCAAGAACGCGCAGATCGTGTTTCCGGATGCCGACCTCGATGCGGCAACCGATGCGATCGTCTTCGGGGCCTTCTTCAATGCGGGGGAGTGCTGCAACGCCGGCAGCCGCCTCATCGTGCATGCCTCGATCGCCGACGAACTGGTGGAGCGGGTCCGGGCGCGGACCGGACGCGTGCGCGTCGGCGATCCGATGGACGAAGCGACCATCGTCGGGGCGCTGATCTCGGACGACCACGCCGGCAAGATCGGCGGCTTTCTGGAAAGTGCAAAGCGGGCGGGCGCCTCCTTCGCGGTCGGCGGCGAGGCGATGCAGGCCGACAGCGGCCGCTTCATCGCGCCGACGATCGTGACCGGCGTCACGCCCGACATGGCCGTGGCCAGGGAGGAGATCTTCGGTCCGGTCCTGTCGGTGCTCACCTTCAACACGGCGGAGGAGGCGATCGCGATCGCCAACGGCACGGACTACGGCTTGTCTGCCGGCGTCTGGAGCCGCGACTTCGACACCTGCCACATGGTGGCCCGCGCCATGCGTGCCGGCACGGTCTGGATCAACACCTTCATGGACGGCGCGAGCGAACTGCCCTTCGGCGGCTTCAAGCAGTCGGGCCTTGGACGCGAACTCGGGATCCACGCCGTCGAAGACTACACGGAGGAGAAGACCCTTCACCTGCATTCCGGCGGTCGCCCCAAGCCTTGGGTGGTCGACGCAATCTGACGCTGGCCGGGCGGTTCCGGTCTTTGGGAGGAGACTTACGATGAAGTTCGCCAATGTGTTCGCCGCGGCCTTGATGGCCTCGGCCGCCTCTCTTGCCTTGGCCGGCGGCGCCATGGCGCAGGCCAAGGAGGAGGTTCAGGTCCTGCACTGGTGGACCTCCGGCGGCGAGGCCAAGGCGCTCGCGACGCTGAAGGACAAGATGCAGGCCGAGGGCGTCACCTGGACGGACGTACCGGTCGCCGGCGGCGGCGGCGAGGGCGCCATGACGGTCCTGCGTTCGCGCGTCACGGCGGGCGATCCGCCGACCGCGTCCCAGATGCTCGGCTTCGACATCCAGGACTGGGCCGAGCAGGGGGTTCTCGCCAACCTCAACGA
The DNA here is from genome assembly GCF_002893625.1 of Mangrovicella endophytica. Classification (GTDB taxonomy): domain Bacteria; phylum Pseudomonadota; class Alphaproteobacteria; order Rhizobiales; family Rhizobiaceae; genus Mangrovicella; species Mangrovicella endophytica. Next base: position 50,573 of record NZ_PKMZ01000006.1, read on the forward strand.
CATCGCCGCCAAGGGCAACTGGGACGCGACGATTCCGCAGGCGATCCAGAAGTTCTCCAAGTACCAGGATCAGTGGGTCGCCGCGCCGGTCAACATCCACTCCACCAACTGGATCTGGGTGAACAAGGCGATGTTCGACGAGCTCGGCCTGTCCGAACCCAAGGACTGGGACGAGCTCGTCGCCGCGCTCGACAAGATCAAGGCGTCGGGCAAGACGGCGCTCGCCCATGGCGGCCAGCCCTGGCAGGACGCCACCATCTTCGACAGCGTGGTGATGACCACGGGTGGTCCGGAGTTCTATCAGAAGGCCCTGATCGACCTCGACCCGGAGGCGCTCGGCTCCGACACCATGAAGACGGTGTTCGAGCGTATGGCGAAGTTGCGTACCTACGTGGACGACAACTTCTCGGGCCGCGACTGGAATCTTGCCTCCGCCATGGTGATCAACGGCGAGGCCGGCATGCAGATCATGGGGGACTGGGCGAAGGGCGAGTTCCTGAACGCCGGCAAGGAGCCCGGCAAGGACTTCCTCTGCTACCGCTTCCCGGGCACGCAGGGCACCGTCACCTTCAACACCGACCAGTTCGCCATGTTCAAGGTGGGCGACAACGCCCAGGACGCCCAGACGAAGCTGGCCGCGGCGATCGAGGAGCCCGCCTTCCAGGTCGCCTTCAACAAGATCAAGGGCTCGGCGCCGACGCGCACCGACGTCGACACGTCCTCGCTTGACGCCTGCGGCCAAAAAGCTGTCGCGGACGTGAAGGAGGCCGCGGAGAAGGGCACACTGCTCGGCTCGCTGGCACACGGCCACGCCGCCCGCGCCGCGGTCAAGAACGCGATGTACGATGTCGTCACCGCGGCCTTCAACGGCGAGTACACGCCCGACCAGGCGACGACGGAACTCGTCACCGCCGTCGCCGGCGCGCAGTAGCGCCCCCCACATGGACGGCGCATGGCCAATCGCCGGCGCCGTCCACTTCGCTCCGCGCGCGCCGGAGCGGCTCCACCGCATCTGGGAGGAATGCGTCATGACACTCGCGACGGCACCCCTGACCACGGACCGCCCGGTCGCCCGACGACGGCGTGTCGGCGACGCCCTGCCGCAGATCGTGCTGGCGCCGAGCTTCGCGGCCGTCATCGTCTTCGTCTACGGGTTCATCCTGTTCTCGATCTACCTGTCGGCGACGAGTTCCCGGCTGCTGCCCGTCTACGACTTCATCGGCTTCTCGAACTACGTGCGCCTGTTCCAGCTGCCGAACTGGACGCTGGCCCTGAAGAACCTGGCGATCTTCGGATCACTCTATATCGCGATCTGCTGCGCCGTCGGGCTCCTCCTGGCGATCCTCATCGACCAGAAGATCCGGATCGAGGGACTGCTCCGGCCGATCTTCCTCTACCCGATGGCGATCTCGTTCATCGTGACCGGAACGGCCTGGAAATGGATGCTGGATCCCGGGATCGGCATCGCCCAGACCATGCATGCCCTCGGCTGGGAGAGCTTCTCCTTCACCTGGATCAAGGACAGCGAGATGGCGATCTACACGATCGTCATCGCCGCGGTCTGGCAGAGCTCCGGCTTCATCATGGCGATGTTCCTGGCCGGGCTCCGCGGCATCGACGGGGAGATGATCAAGGCGGCGCAGATCGACGGGGCCTCGGCCTTCCAGACCTATCGCCGCATCGTCATCCCGCAGCTCAAGCCCGTCTTCCTCTCGGCCTTCGTGGTGCTCGCGCACCTCGCCATCAAGTCCTACGACCTCGTGGTGGCGATGACCAATGGCGGGCCGGGCCGGGCGACCGAGATGCCCTCCACCTTCATGTATTCCTACACCTTTACCCGCAGTCAGATGGGCATCGGCGCCTCTTCGGCGGTGATCATGCTGATGATGATCTCGGCCGTGATCGTCCCGTACATCTACAGCGAGATCGCCGGGGAGGGGCGGCCATGACCGAGATGACGCTTACCAGCGACGGTCGGCCCCGAAGGGCCAGCGGCTCGATCGCGACCCGTGCCGTCCTCTACGTCCTGCTGCTCCTGTTCGCGGCCTACTACCTCCTGCCGCTTTTCGTGATGGTGGTGAACTCGCTGAAGCCGCTTGCGGAGATCCAGCAGGGCAACATGCTGGCCTTGCCACGGGAGTGGACGGCCGCCCCCTGGGTCTCGGCCTGGGACCAGGCGCAGATCGGCATCCAGGCGACGGGGCTCGCGCCCTATCTCTGGAACTCGATCAAGATGGTCGTCCCGGCCGTCGCCATCGCGACCATGCTCGGCGCCCTCAATGGCTACGTTCTCACCAAGTGGCGCTTTCCCGGCCACCGCATCGTCTTCGGGCTGATGCTCTTCTCCTGCTTCATCCCGTTCCAGATCGTCCTCATCCCGATGGCACGCGTGCTTGGCCTGCTCGGCCTCGCCGGCACGACGCCGGGCCTGATCCTCGTCCACGTCGTCTATGGTCTCGGCTTCACGACGCTGTTCTTCCGCAACTACTACGAGGCATTTCCCAACGAGCTGATCCGGGCCGCGCAGATGGACGGTGCAGGTTTCTGGCAGATCTTCACCCGCATCCTGCTGCCGTCCTCGGGACCCATCATCGTCGTCACGGTCATCTGGCAGTTCACCAATGTCTGGAACGACTTCCTGTTCGGGGCCTCCTTCGCGAGCCCGGCCTCGCAGCCGATCACCGTCGCGCTCAACAACCTCGTCAACTCCTCAACGGGCGTGCGCGAGTACAACGTCCACTTCGCCGGCGCGATCCTCGCCGCCCTCCCGACCCTCATCGTCTACGTCGTCGCCGGCCGTTATTTCGTGCGCGGGCTGATGGCCGGCGCCGTGAAAGGCTGAACGTCATGGGCTCCCTCGACATCGTTCACCTCAAGAAGTCCTACGGCTCGCTCTCCGTGCTCGATGACATCAGCCTTTCGATCGAGAAGGGCGGCTTCCTTGTGCTCGTCGGCCCGTCCGGCTGTGGGAAGTCGACCCTGCTCAACACCATCGCCGGGCTCGAGCCGATCACGAGCGGCGAAATCCGGATTGCGGGCCAAGACGTCTCCGGGCTGAAGCCCGCCGACCGCGACATCGCTATGGTGTTCCAGTCCTACGCGCTCTACCCGACGATGACGGTGGCCCAGAACATCGCCTTCGGCCTCGAGATGCGGAAAGTGCCGAAGGCCGAGCGCGAGGCGGCCGTGAAGCGCGTCGCCGACATCCTGCAGATCGGCCATCTCCTCGACCGCAAGCCCAGCCAGCTCTCGGGCGGCCAGCGCCAGCGCGTCGCCATGGGGCGGGCCCTGACCCGCAATCCGCAGGTCTTCCTGTTTGACGAGCCCCTTTCCAACCTCGACGCCAAGCTGCGCGTCGATATGCGCACCGAGATCAAGCGCCTGCACGAGCGGCTGAAGACGACGGTCGTCTACGTCACCCACGACCAGATCGAGGCGATGACGCTGGCCACCAAGATAGCGGTTCTCAAGGGCGGCGTCCTGCAGCAGTTCGGAACGCCGGCCGAGATCTACGATAACCCCGCGAACCTCTTCGTGGCCGAGTTCATGGGCTCGCCTTCGATGAATCTCGTGAAGGGAAAGGTCGATGGCGACGGCCGGGCCGTCACCGTCGCGCGTGCGTCCGACCCGCTGCGCCTGCCGGTGAGGGCGAACCGCATCCTGGCCGGCTATGCGGGGCGCGAGATCATCGTCGGCATCCGGCCCGAAGCAATCACAGATCCGCGCACCGACAATGGCGGCGACCCGTCGGTCGTCGTGTCCGATTTCCGCATCGACGTGGTGGAGCCGACCGGCGCCGACGTCTACGCGATCAGCGAACTCGGCGGTCGCCAGGCGATCGGTCGTTGCTCGGCTGACTATCCGGTTCGCGCCGGCGAGGTGTCGCGCCTTGCCGTCCACACGAGCAAGATCGTCTACTTCGACCCGGAGAGCGAGGAGCGGATCGCGTGACTGCCGCAGCAAGCTCTGACCGCCCCGATGTCGTGATCATCGGCTCCGGTATCGGCGGGGCAACAATGGCGGCCGCCCTCGCACCGACGGGTGCCTGCATCGTGATCCTGGAGCGCGGCGAGCGCATGATGCCGGGCAAGAACGACCGGAGCTCGCGGGCGATCTTCCGCGACGGCTTCTTTCGCCCCAAGGAGTCGTGGCTCGACGGAGACGGCCAATCGTTCAACCCCGGCAACTACTACTATGTCGGTGGAAACTCGAAATTCTTCGGCGCCGTCCTCACCCGTTATCGGGAGGAGGATTTCGACGAGCTGCAGCACGAGGACGGCGTCTCGCCGGCCTGGCCCATCACCTATGCCGAGTTGGAGCCGTGGTACGGGAAGGCCGAGGTGCTCTACGGCGTCAGGGGCTCCGCCGGGCAGGACCCGACCGAGCCGCCCCATTCGAGCCCCTATGCCCATCCGCCCGTTCCCGACGAGCCGGCCATCGCGGACGTGCGCAAGCGTCTGGAAGAAAAGGGCCTCCACCCGTTCTCCCTGCCGCTGGGAGTGGATCTTGCGGCCTGGTTAAAGGGCGGAGCAACGCCCTGGGACGCATTCCCGAACAGCGCGGGCGGCAAGATGGACGCCGAGACCGCGGCTCTTGCATTCGCGCTGACGCATCCGAATGTCACCCTCGTGACAGGCGCCAAGGTCGAGCGGCTGGAGACGGCGCCGGACGGTGGTCGGATCGAGGCGGTGCACTTCGAAAGGGACGGCACCAGCGAAACCCTGAGGCCAAACCTCGTCGTCCTGTCGGCCGGGGCGATCAACTCCGCCGCCTTGCTCCTCCGCTCGGCGGACGGACGCCATCCGGCAGGGCTGGCGAACCGCTCGGACCAGGTCGGCCGCAACTTCATGAACCACAACGCGACGGCCATGATCGCCTTCGACCCGAGGCGACCGCACGGGCTCGTCTACCAGAAGACGATCGGCCTCAACGACTTCTACCTGTCCGACGGCAGCGGCGGAAAGCCGCTCGGCAACGTCCAGCTCCTCGGCAAGATCGACGGGCACATACTGAAGGCCAATATTGCGCTGGCGCCGCTCGTCGCACTCGACTGGATGGCGAAGCGCTCGACCGACTGGTACCTGATGAGCGAGGACCTGCCGGATCCGGAAAGCCGCGTGACCGTCAAGGACGGCGGCATCGTGCTGAACTGGCGGCGAAGCAACATGCGCGCGCATGAGAAACTCGTCGCCAAGATGCGGGACGTGCTGCGGTCGATCGGATATCCGATGGTTTTCCACCGGACCTTCGACCGCAAGACTCCGTCGCACCAGTGCGGCACAGTTCGCATGGGGCTGGATCCCGCGACCGCCCCGCTCGATACCTTCTGCCGGGCATTCGACCACCCGAACCTCTTCGTCGTCGACGCGTCGTTCCTTCCGACGTCTGCTGCCGTCAACCCCGCCTTGACCATTGCCGCGCAGGCGCTGCGGGTCGGCGACCACATCGCCTCCAGGGAACTCGCGGCATGAGCAGCGGTACGGCCGCCGCCGCAGGAAGCCGGCCCGGCGCGCGAGGCCGGGCGGGGTCTTGCTGCCTCCCGCATCTTACATCGGATACCCGTCCATGACCGACTACATCATCGTCGGCGGAGGCGCCGCCGGTTGTGTCCTCGCCAACCGCCTCAGCGAGGATCCGAGCGTCTCGGTGCTGCTCCTCGAGGCGGGAGGGCGCGACCGCCACCCGTTCATCCACATGCCGGCAGGTTTCGCCAAGATGACCAAGGGCATCGGCTCGTGGGGCTGGTCGACGGTGCCGCAGAAGCACATGAAGGATCGGGTACTCTGGTACACCCAGGCGAAGATCATCGGCGGCGGCTCGTCGATCAACGCCCAGATCTACACCCGGGGCAATCCTGGCGACTACGACCGCTGGGTCGAGGCCGGCTGCGAGGGTTGGGGTTACCGGGACGTCCTGCCATACTTCATGCGGGCCGAGGACAACCAGCGCTTCGCCAACGATTATCACGGCCAGGGCGGCCCCCTTGGCGTGTCGAACCCGATCGCACCGCTCCCGATCTGCGAGGGCTACTTCAAGGCCGGCCAAGAACGCGGCATCCCCTTCAACCCTGACTTCAACGGCGCGGTACAGGAGGGAGTGGGCTATTATCAGCTCACCCAGCGCAACGCGCGCCGCTCCTCCGCCGCCGTCGCCTATCTGAGGCCCGCCGAGAAGCGCTCGAATCTGGTCGTCCGCACGGGCGTTCGCGTATCGCGAATCCTGGTGGAAAGGGGCCGCGCCGCCGGTGTGGAGATCCGGGGCGAGACCGGGGCGGAAACGCTGCGCGCGGAGCGTGAGATCGTTCTGTCCTCCGGCGCGATCGGCTCGCCGAAGATCCTGATGCAGTCTGGCATCGGCCCGGCCGATCACCTGCGCGCTGTGGGCGTCGAGACGGTCCATGACCTGCCGGGCGTCGGCTCGAATCTCCAGGATCATCTCGACCTCTTCGTGATCGCCGAGTGCACGGGCGATCACACCTATGACGGCGTCGCCAAGCCGCACCGCACGGTGATCGCGGGGCTCCAGTACATCCTCACCCGCAAGGGCCCCGTGGCCTCCAGCCTCTTCGAAACCGGCGGCTTCTGGTACGCCGATCCGACGGCCGAGTATCCCGACATCCAGTTCCACCTCGGTCTCGGCTCCGGCATCGAGAAGGGCGTCGAGAGGCTCGGCAACGCCGGCGTCACCCTGAATTCCGCCTTCCTGCGGCCGCGCTCGCGCGGCACCGTGCGGCTCGGCTCCGCCGATCCCGCCGCGGCCCCGCTGATCGACCCGAACTACTGGGCCGACGCCTACGACCGGGAGATGTCGATCAAGGGCCTGAGGATCGCCCGCGAGATCCTCTCGGCAAACGCGTTGAAGCCCTTCGTCCAGCGTGAGGTCCTGCCCGGCCCGAAGGCGACGAGCGACGCGGACCTATTCGAATATGGCTGTGCTAACGCCAAGACGGATCACCATCCCGTCGGGACCTGCAAGATGGGCCACGACGCCATGGCCGTGGTCGGCCCTGACCTGAAGGTCCGCGGTATCGAAGGCCTGCGGGTCTGCGATGCCTCGGTCATGCCCTTCGTGCCGTCCTCGAACACCAACGCGCCGACGGTCATGGTCGGGGAGAAGGGGGCCGACCTCATCCGCGGGATGCACCCGCTTCCGCCGGCGGTGTTCTCGGGCAATCGACGCCAGGCTGCGACGGCGTGAGGACAGGCAGGAGCTGGTCTCGGCGAGGCGGATGTCGCCTCGCCGCCGGGAGATCGGGGCCGTGAAGACAGACGGCCTGCGGCTTCAACAAACAGAGAAGGAGTGCCGACATGAAGGAAGTCAGAGTCGCGGTGATCGGTGCCTCCGGCTGGATGGGCAAGGTGCACACTATGGCCTACCTGACCTTCGCGCATTTCTTCGGAACGGGCGGTGCGACGGCACGCGTCGCGGTGCTCGTGGACAGGAACCCGGGAGCCGCCGGGGAACTCGAGCGAAAGGTTCCGGGCGCACGGGTCGTTCAGGACTGGAGGCAGGCGGTGAATGACCCCGAGGTCGACCTCGTCGACATCTGCCTGCCCGACAACCTGCACTACGAAGTTGCCAAGGCGGCCCTTCTGGCCGGCAAGCATGTCTTCTGCGAGAAGCCGCTGGCGGACACGGCGGCGGAAGCGCGAGAGCTCGCAGCCATCGCGCGCGAGAAGGGCACCGTGACGCGCGTCGGACACGCCTTCCCGCGCAACCCCGTCCATGACCGCGCCAAGGAAATCATCGAAGCCGGCGAGATCGGCGAGATCAAGCTGTTCAAGGGTTGCCAGCACATCGACGTCTTCGCGGATCCCGCCGCACCGTTCATGTGGCGGGCCGACGGGACGCTCGCGCCGACGGGCATCGTCGGCGACACAGGCTCGCATGTCTTCAGCTTCATGGAGTTCCTGGTCGGCCGCGTCAGCTCGGTGATCGCCGACAACTTCGTCGCGACGCCGCGGCGACCCATGGTGAAGGGCCTCACCATTGGCGAGCAGGTCGGGCTGACGGGGGACGAGGCCTTGGCCGACGTCACGAACCCGGACGGCACAAACCTTCTCTGCCGCTTCGAGAACGGGGCACGGGGCATCGTCGATTTCAGCCGGGTCGCGACTGGGCGCAAGTTCATGCAGACTTACGAGGTCTACGGCACCAAGGGCAGCCTTGTCTTCGACTACGACGAGGTGAACCGCCTGCGCTTCTACACGAACGGGGACGGCGCTGGCCGCCGCGGATTCCGGGAGATCGATGTCGGCCCCGAGAACTCGAACTACCGCGCCTTCCTGCCGCTGCCGAACTTCGCCCTCGGCTACAACGAGACGAAGATCATCGAAGTCGCCGAGGTGGTCCGCTCCGTCGCGACCAACACGCCGATGTGGCCGACCTTCGAGACAGGTCACCACATCTGCCAGATCGTCGACGCCTGCATGGAGTCCTCGCGCCTCGGACGTTGGGTGGACATCCCCAAGGCTTGAGGCTGTTTGCGGCATGGCGAGGGCGCAGGGAGGCTCCAGGTGCGGGGCCGCTCATCCGGCTGCCTGCGCTCTCCGGGATCCTGACGCCAACCGCCTCCAGTTCGACGATGGCGGACCCTATGGCCAGGTGGACGAGAGACACGTGAAGATGACTGCCGAGGATGGAGAGCCCCAGGTTCGTTGTCGCGCGACTTCGGGTAGAGCGGACGTCAGGACACAAGCGGCAGCCACACCCAGAGGGCGACGAGCGTCGCCAGCAGCACGGGCGGGGTCAGGACGAGGCCGACCCGCATATAGGCTCCCCAGGTGATCCGCTGCCCTTTGCCCGCGAGGACGTGGAGCCAAAGCAGGGTCGCGAGCGAACCGATCGGCGTGAGCTTCGGCCCGAGGTCGTTCCCGACGACATTGGCGTAGACCATCAACTCGCGGGTTAGGGGCGCTACATCGGCCCGGTCGATGGCGAGCGCCCCGACGAGCGTAGCGGGCATGTTGTTCATGACGGAGGCGAGCACGGCCACGACGAAGCCCGTGCCGACGGTGGCAATCAACGTGCCTTGCTGGCCAAGCCAGCGCAGGACGCCAGCCGCGATGTCGGTCAGCCCGGCGTTGCCGAGGCCGTAGACGACGAGGTACATGCCGATCGAGAAGAGCACGATCTGCCAAGGCGCGCCGCGCAAGACCCTGACCAAGTCCACCACGGCTCCCCGTCCGCCGGAGAACCAGCGCCCGGCGACCGCCATCAGGATCAAGGCGGCGGCGCCGGTCACGAAGGCGATCGGCACGCCCAGCGGTCCCGTCACGAAATAGGCGACGAGCAGAAGCCCGAGGAGCGGGAACGCGGTCCGGAACACGGCCATGTCGCGGACGGCATGGCGCGGCTCCTCCAGTTCGTCGACCCGGTAGCTGGCGGGCACGTCGCGGCGAAACCATAGCCACAGGACGAGGAGCGTCGCCGCCAGTGAAACGAGGTTCACGGGAACCATGACGGCGGCGTAGCGGCCGAAGGAGACGTCGAAGAAGTTCGCGGTGACGATGTTCACGAGGTTCGACACCACGAGCGGCAGGCTGGTCGTGTCGGCGACGAACCCGCAGGCGACGACGAAGGCAAGCGCGCTGGGCGCCGGGAAGTCGAGGCGCAGGAGGATGGCGAGCACGATCGGGGTGAGGAGCAGCGCCGCGCCGTCATTGGCGAAGACGGCGGCGATGGCTGCGCCGAGCAGGACGACGAGCGGAAACAGCCGCCGCCCATTGCCCCCGCCCCAGCGCGCGACGTGGAGCGCGGCCCAGGCGAAGAACCCGGCCTCGTCGAGGACGAGCGAAATGACGATCAGCGCAACGAAGGTGAAGGTCGCGTCCCAGACGATGCCCCAGACCGTCCCGATGTCGCCCCAGCCGACGACGCCGGTCGCCAGCGCGACGGCAGCGCCAAGCAGTGCCGACCAGCCGATGCCGAGGCCTCGGGGCTGCCAGATGACGAGGACGAGGGTGGCGACGAAGATCGCGAGGGCGAGCATGGCTGGGTCCGTGGCCGGAGGACAGGCGGGAGGATCAGAGGGCGCGCTGGTTCACGCGGGTCGACAGCGCCTCTGCGCTTTCCACGCGCTCCGAGTAGCGGTCCGTCAGGTAAGCGGAGCGGCCGCGTACGAGATGGGTGAACTTCACCAGTTCCTCGCAGACGTCGACGACGCGGCTGTAGTAGGCGGAGGGCTTCATTCGTACTGTCTCGTCGAACTCGAGGAACGCCTTCGGCACCGACGACTGGTTCGGGATCGTCACCATGCGCATCCAGCGGCCGAGCACGCGCATCTGGTTCACGGCGTTGAAGGACTGCGAGCCGCCGGACACCTCCATGATGGCGAGCGTCTTGCCCTGGGTCGGGCGCCGGGCGCCCAGCGCAAGCGGTATCCAGTCGATCTGCGCCTTCATGATCCCGGTCATGGCGCCGTGGCGTTCCGGGCTGACCCAGACCATGCCCTCGGACCAGTCGGCGAGCTCACGAAGCTCTTTGACCTTCGGATGGTCGGGCTCCGCCCCGTCGGGGAGCGGCAGGCCCCGGGGGTCGAAGCTGCGCACCTCGCAGCCGAACCAGCGCAGGAGGCGACCCGCCTCCTCGGACAGGAGGCGGGAATAGGACCGTTCGCGGATCGAGCCGTAGAGGATGAGGATGCGCGGCGGGTGCGTCGGGGCGCCCGGTCCGGCGAGCGCGTCCACGTCGACCGGCCGAAGCTGCTCAAGGGCGACGCTGGGCAGGTCGAAAGGGACGGGATCGGTCATGCCGACGCGCCGGGCGCGGCGACCACCTCGCCGTCCTCCTTGGTGAAGGTGGCAACGGGATGATCAAGAAGCGGCAGCACCGTCTCGGACGGGCGGCAAAGAGCGGCGCCTTTGTCCGTCACGACGATGGGACGCTCGATCAGGATCGGGTGCGCCATCATCGCGTCGAGCAGCTCCTCGTCGGAGAGTTGGGGATCGTCCAGGCCGAGTTCGGCGTAGGGGGTGCCCTTCTCGCGCAGGACATCGCGCGGCCGCAGACCCATCATCTCGAGCAGCTCCGACAGAACCTCCCGGCTCGGCGGGTTTTTGAGGTACTCGATGATCTCCGGCTCCTCGCCGGACTGGCGGATCATCTCCAGCGTGTTGCGCGACGTGCCGCAGGCGGGGTTGTGGTAGATCGTAACGGTCATGAGCAGCTCTCCGGGGTGCAGGTGGCGGCGAAGGCGTTGCCGAGGTCCCCGCAGATCTCCGGGTTCCCTGAACAGCAGTCCTCCGTCAGAAAGGCGAGGAGCTGGCGCATGTCGTCATAGCTCGCCGCGTACAGGATGCGGCGGCCGTCACGCCACGAGCGTAGAAGCCTGGCGCGCTCCAGCGTCGCGAGGTGGAAGCTCATCCGCGTTGGGGGGATTCGCAGCGCCTCGGCAATCTCCCCCGACGGCATCCCACTCGGACCGGCGCGGACCAGCATCCGGAAGGCCGCGAGGCGGTCGGCCTGGGCGAGAGCAGACAGGGCGGCAACGGCTAAGGCGTCGTTCATCCCTCCAATATTCCAAGCATAATTGTAATGTTCAAGGGGTGATCGGCTCCTCGACCCGGATTTCGCGCGATCCAGGCACTCTTCTGTCGACTTGGCAGGACGGGCCGAAGTCTAGGCTCCAGGGCCATCGTGCCGGCCTCGGCCACGTGGATCCAGCAGACGAAGGCGAGCGGGTCGGCCTTCAATGCGCTAAGGCTGCTGCTCCTAAGGCTGCACCGTTTCGCCAGCCAACGAAGCCGAATTCGAGCGCATGACCCGCCGATCGCTCAGGCTGCATCATGCGTGCGAGCTGTCCACGGGCTCGATCGAGCCGCTTGGCGAGCACGGGGCCGGAACAGGCGCAGACGAGCGCTGCATGCTCCGGGGAGAAAGCCAATCCGTCGATCAACATCACGGCTTCTCGGTCGAGGACAGGCATCGAGGCGTCGACGATAGGAGAGCGGTCGCGCCGCGGGAGGGCATCCCGGCTCGGCCTCGACAGCAGCCGCTGCCGGGCCTGCTTGCGTCACAGACTGGAGAGGTCTCTACAGATCGGACGGCGCAGGATGACTGCGCCGTCTCCTCGTCAGGCACGTCAGGCCGCCTTGATCTCGATCGTCTTCTCCTGCGCCAGCGCCTGCTCGCTCTTCGGCAGACGCAGCTTGAGCACGCCGTTCGAGAAGCTGGCTTCGATCCGATCGACGTCGACGCTGCGCGGAACCACGAAGGAGCGTACGAAGGAGCCGTATCGGCGCTCCGACAGATGGTAGTCGGCCCGGCTCTCGTCCTTCTCCTCCTTCTTCTCGCCCTTCAGCGTCAGCACACCGTCGCTGAGCCTCACCTCCACATCCTTGACATCGAGCCCGGGCAATTCCGCGGTGATCTCGTATTCGGCATCCTTCTCGCGGATATCGGCCGCGGGAGTGCCGGCAAAGATGGAGCGCGCAGGAGCGTTCAAGTCGATGTCGAGGATCGACTTGGGCAGCGACAAACGTGACCGACCAAAGCCGAACATGTCGAACACCTTGTCCATCTCGTCGCGCAGCGTGCGGAACGAGATCCAGTCGTTGCCGGTCGTCGCCGGCGGGGCGGACGGCGCATCGACCTGCGATTTCGTGACGGGCAGTTGGGTGGCGGCATCAGCCATTTTCATTCTCCTGTTGAGTGGATCAGTTGGCGAAAGTCCCGGACTCGGTAGCCGGCATGGCACTGAAGCGCATGCCGTCCTTGCCTCCGTTCATCCGGGAACTCGGGTGTCCACAGCGGCACGCGGCCGAAGCGCGCACCACGCGGACAGGAACCCTCACGGTCCGGGCAAGCCCGGACCGTGCTCCGGCATACGGATTCCATGCACTGGTTCCGACCAGCCGAGACGCTTCAGCGCATTGCCGATCCTGCCGGCGGTCCGATACGGCCGGGTCACTTCGATGACGACGTCATATCCCAGTGCGTGGACGCGGCGGGCGTCGCGTGCGGCGGAGCGAAGCGCATCGATCCTCCGCTCGAAGCAGCCGTAGGACTGCCCGCAGAAGGACACGGTCCAGCCATCGCCCCTGGGTTCGACTCTGTAGAGGATGCCGCTGCGTTGCATGATCGGCACCCCCGTCAGTGGCAGAGGAGAAGAGGCACCGGAGAATCGGTGAGGAGCTCGCGGGTCGCTCCGCCGAGGATCCACTCCCGGAACCGCGTATGGCCGTATGCTCCGGCCACGATGAGATCCGCACCCAGAAGCTTGGCCTCGTTGATCAGGCCTTCTCCGGGACGGTCCCAGTGAGGCAGGTGGCGAATCTCGACTTCGACGCCGTGGCGCGCGAGATGCCGCGCCATGTCCGCCATAGGTTCGCGATGCTGCTCCTCGTCCGAGGTGCTGCTGTCGGCGATGCTGGCGAGATGCACGTGTTCGGCCGCCTTCAGGAAAGGCAGGGCCGCCGTGATGGCGTGGGCGCATTCGGCCGTGTCGCGCCAGCCGACCACCACCGTCGCAGGCGGCGTGTGATCCTGAAAGCTGGGCGGCACGATCAGGACCGGCGCGCTCTCGTCGAAGAGGACGGCCTCCACGATCTCGGGCCAGTGACGCTCGGTTCCATAGGGGCGGCCGCAGACGAACAGGTCGCAGACCCTTGCCGATCTTGCCGCCGCCAGGATCAGTTCGGACAGAATTGCATCGTTGCGCCGCAGATCCGTGGTCGGCTCGACGAGCGCCAGCCGTTGCTTCAAGCGCTCCTCGATCTCGTTGCCGACGACGGCGGCCTGCTTCCACACCTCGGCAATGACCCATTCGCTGCCAGGGCTGGTCAGAGGCGAGGAGATGATCTCGTTGCCGAAGAAGATCGACAGGTGGGCTCCGGCCGCAACCGCGAGGGCCTCGGCATATCTGATCTTGTCCTCGTCACGTGCACTGCCGTCGACATGGACTGCGATATCGGCAATGCCCGGGATGCGCGGAGCGGCGATCAGATCCTGGGGCTGCTCATCCTGCTGAAGGACGGTCGCGGCCTCGGGGCTGATCTGGCGAAGATTGCTCATGGCTGTCGTCTCCCTTGTTCTTGTCTGAACGAAGGCGACGATGCGCCGAAGGCCGGACGGCCAATTTGACGCCAGTCAATCGACCAGCGGTTCTTTATCGCCGCAGCAAAGCCTGCCGCCGCTGCTCCGCTGCGAAATGCTTGTCGCAGATCAAGAACGGCCAACCGGAGTTCGGCATCCTTCGCCTGCAATTGAAGGAGAGGGCATGTTCTTCCTGGCGCTCGCAGCAGACTACGACGGCACCTTGGCGGATCGGGACACCGTCGAGGCGACGACGTGGTTGGCCCTGCGTCGCCTTCGTGCCGCCGGCCGCCGGCTGATCCTCGTCACGGGCCGGGAACTGCCGGAGCTCTTGCGGCTCATTCCCGACCCGACCGTCTTCGATCGCATCGTGGCGGAGAACGGGGCGTTGTTGTTCGATCCCGCCTCCGGATCCGAGCGGCTTCTGGCACCGCCGCCGCCGAAGGAGCTCGCCTCGAGATTGAGGGAGCGGGGCGTCAGCTCCCTCTCCGAGGGGCGCGTCATTCTCGCAACATGGGAGCCTCATCGGTCGGCCGTTCTCGACACCATTCACGAGCTTGGCCTGGAGATGCAGATCATCTTCAACAAGGGGGCCCTCATGATCCTGCCGCCCGGCGTCAACAAGGGTTCGGGGCTCGTCGCGGCACTGGAGGAGATGGAGCTTTCCCGTCACAACGTGGTCTGCGTCGGCGACGCGGAGAACGATCATGCACTTCTCCAGATCGGCGGCTGCCGGGCGACCGTCGCCAATGCCATGCCGGCTCTTGCGGCGATCGCGGATGTCCGTCTCAACAAGGCGGCCGGTGCGGGTGTCGAGGAACTGGTCGAACGTCTGCTGGCGGAGGATCACGCCCTCGTGCCACCGGAGCGCCACGGCATTCCGGTCGGCTCGGACCAGGCCGGGAAGCCGGTTCTGATCGAGCCCTTCGGTGGGCTGGTTCTCGTCACCGGGCCGTCGGGTTGCGGCAAGTCGACCTTCGCGACCGCGTTGACCGAGCAGTTCGCCGCGCGGCGTTACGAGTTCTGCGTCTTCGACCCGGAGGGAGACTACATCGATCTCGAACACACGGTCTTCATCGGGACGCTCCGCTCGCCGCCTCCCGCTGCCGAGACGCTGAAGCTGCTTCGCGACGACTCGGTCAACCTCGTCGTCAACACGCAGTCTCTGCCGATCGATGTCCGCCGGCGCCTGTGCTGGACGATGCTGCGTCGCACGGCGGCAATGCGGGCGGAAACGGGCAGACCTCACTGGATTGCCGTCGACGAGGCCCATCAGATCTTCCCGAGGGACGCCTCTCGCGAGTCATCCGTGTCCATGTCGACGGGAACCGTGCTGCTGACCGCCTATCCTGACAGCCTATGCACGGAGCTCCTGAGATCGGTCGAGACCCTGATCGTCCTGGGGAGCGCGGCGCGCAGTGTCGCCGCTTCCCTGGCAGGGCGGATGGACTGGCCCGGTCTGCGGCACGAGGGGGGCCTCGAGGCGTCGGAGGGCCTCGTCTGGTGCCGGCAGGGTGCCGCAGGTGCCATCCCGGTCAACCTCATCAAGCCGCTCCAGGTGCATCGCCGCCACCGAGGCAAATATGCCGATGGCGACGTCGGCGCCGTCCGCAGCTTCTACTTCCGCGGACCGACGAAGGCGCTGAACCTGCCGGCCCGCAATCTCTACGACTTCATCGATCTCGCGACGGCGCTGGATGACGAAGTCTGGGAGCATCACCTGCGCGCTGGCGACTACTCGGCTTGGTTCCGGCACGTCATAAAGGACCCCGACCTGTCACTGGAAGCGGCTCGGGTCGAGGCCGACACGTCGCTGACGCCGCGCGAAAGCCGGCGCAGGATCCGCAAGGCGATCTGGCGGCGCTATGCCGCTCCATCTGCGCGAAGCGACGTTAGCTAGGGACTCTTATGAGGAGGCGAAGCCCGCCCGGCGATGACGCGATCCGGTGCGTCCCGGACGCGGTCGTGGGCAGGACATGCGTCCGCGTGGTCCGCCCGAGAGGCGGATCACCTCTCCTGCAGAAGTTCGATCTGAAGCCGCTGGATTTCCGCCAGCCGCTGCCACTGTCTTGACAGCAGATGGTCGACCTTCTCGTGGAGGTGACGGATTTCGAGCTCCGCCTTCAGGTTGACCTGATAGTCGTTCAGCGAACGCAGGCGATCCTTGGCCTCCTGCCGCTTCTGACTCATCATGATGATCGGCGCCTGGATCGCCGCCAGACAGGACAGGATGAGGTTGAGAAGGATGAAGGGGTAGGGGTCAAAGGGCCGGGCGGTCTCCGCATTGATCACGATCCACGCACCCAGAACCAGGGCGAAGGCAATCAGGAAGGTCCAACTTCCGCCGAAGCTGGCGAGATTGTCAGAGAGACGGTCCGGCAGGGCGGCGACACGTTCCGCCTGCTGTTCGACATTGGCGGAGACGGTGGCCCCTTCCACCATGCTGCGAGCCACTTCGCGCTCCAGATCCGACAATTCGCCGCGCTCCTCCAGGAGGAGGTTCTCGACATAGCGCAGGCGGTAGGCATTCGCCTCGCTGCGGCTGACGAGGGCATCAGGCGCCAGGTCCGGCCGCTCCTGTCGGATGATCGCGCAGACGCCGGGATGAAGCTTGTCGATGTGGACGGCATCCGCCTCGGCAAGCTCTCGCCCGGACAGCCCGCTTTTCAGCGAAATGCTGACCTTGGATGAATCGTTGGTTTCGGACGCCATTGTGCTCTCGTGACGTGCTCTTCGCCTGGAAAGAAGCTGGCGCGGCACGTCCAGCCTGACTGCCGCGTCGGATATTCGCCTCCGCGGCTGGACGCATAGGGCAGGATCAACTTGAGGCATAGCGCACAGACGACCGCTGCGAACGATTGTTAAGCGTTCTAATGCCGCTTTCTCACGGTGTGATCGCGACCTTCAGCACGCCGTCGAGCTGATTGGCGAACAGCTCATAGGCCGTTTCGATTTCGGCGAGCGAAAAGCGATGCGTGACGAGGGCAGTGAGATCGACGCGGTCGGAGGCAACCACCTCCATCAGACGGCGCATGCGCTCCTTGCCGCCCGGACAGAGCGTGGTGATGATGCGATGGTCACCGAGGCCTGCTGCGAAGGGCCCGAGAGGAATCGTCAGGTCGCTCGAATACACGCCGAGGCTGGAAAGCGCTCCACCCGGCCGCAGCACCCGCAGGGCGGCCTCGAAGGTTGACTGGATTCCGAGCGCCTCGATGGCGACATCTACGCCGCGTCCGTCCGTCAGGTGCATGATCGCAGCGACGGGATCGTGCTTCGACGCGTCGATCACATGGTCGGCGCCGATGTGCCGTGCCACGTCGAGGCGGTCCGGGAGACGGTCGACCGCGATGATCGTTGTGGCGCCGGATAGGCGGGCGCCCGCCGTTGCGCAGAGACCGATCGGCCCCTGCGCGAAGATGGCGACGGTGTCGCCGATGCTCACGCCGCCGCGTTCCGCGCCGGAGAAGCCGGTCGACATGATGTCCGGGCACATCAGGACCTGTTCGTCCGTCAGATGGTCCGGAATGGGGCTGAGATTCGCCATTGCGTCGGGCACGAGCAGATACTCGGCCTGCGCGCCGTCGATGGTGTTGCCGAAGCGCCAGCCGCCCATCGCTTTCCAACCGTGCATCGTGCCCGCACCGTCCTGGGAGTGCATCCCGCATAGGCAGGCATTGCTGTGACCGCTCGGTGTGATCGCGCCGGCGATGACGCGCTGACCTTCATGATAGCCCTGGACCGCCGAGCCCAGCTTTTCGATCACGCCGACGGGTTCGTGCCCTATCGTGAGACCTCTGTTCACGGGGTACTCCCCCTTCAGGATGTGAACGTCCGTCCCGCAGATCGTCGTCGTGGTGATGCGGATGAGCGCGTCCAGGGGCCCGACATCGGGAATGGGCTTGTCCTCGAGCACGATCCGCCCGGGCTCGGCGAATACGGCAGCCATCATCTTCGACATGCACGCTACTCCTTCATCGCTCCAGCAGTTTCGGTCTTCAAGCGTCTCGGGCAGGTCGCTCCACACTGGATCGGCAGCACGGCGCTCGCGCGATTGGCGATCGATCTCCTTCGGCACATCCTAGTGCGACAGGAGGCAGGCAATCCGCGTGTCGTCCAGAACGTCCTTCGTCACGCCGCCGAACATCCATTCGCGCAGTCGGCTGTGCCCGTAGGCGCCGCACACGACGAGGTCCGCGCCGTATCGGGCGGAACAGTCCCAAAGCTCGTCGGCGACGCTGCTGACCGGGGCATTCGGGCCCCGTCCGGCGACTTCGCAGTCGATACCGTAGCGGCGAAGATATTCGGCGACGTCCTTGGCTCCTTGCTCGTCCGGGTAGTCGCCGAGGGCGGCGACGAGGACGCTTTCAGCCGGCACGAGGAACGGGAGCGCGTCGGCGACGGCGCGGCGCGCTTCGCGAGAGTTCTTCCATCCGACCACGATACGGCGGGCAGGCAGGAAGTCGGTCCGCGGCGGCACCACCAGCAGAGGTCGACCGAGATTCATGACGACGTCGGCCGGGTCGATCCGGAGGCGGCCCCCGCGGCCGCCGTCACGCGGACGGGCACCGCAAACGACCAGATCTGCCGATCGCGCCTGCTGGCATAACCAGAAGCTGCCGACTTCGACGGCCGAGCGCCATTCGATCTTGTCGTCCCGGGCGAGCGTGCGGCGAAACAAGGCTTCGGCTTCGTCGAACTCGTGCTGGGCCTGACGCCGCTCCTCCTCGATCAGGTCGGCCTGCATCAGGACCCCACCCTCGGCCACGACGGGAGCCACGATCTCGCGGGCGGCAGTTCCCAGAACGGAGCTGCCGTATCGATCGGCAAGGTCCCGGACCAGCTTCAGTCGCGAGTCGCAGTCGAGATCGAGATCGACGCTGACCATGATGTTCCGAAGGATCGGTCGGGTAGCGGTCTGGCGTGGCGTGGAGGACATCTGTTCTGCTCCGGGTTTGTTGTGGCGACGATGTTGTGGCGACGCGATCCGGCCGGCTGCACGACGCCGAGCATCTCGATCGGCTCGATCCGCCGCCGCCGTCCTCAGGGGGCGATGGTACGAGCGCTCAGGTCGTCGATGATGGCATCGGTCACCCTGCGGAGCGTCAGACGCAGCTGCTCGACACGCTCCGCCAGGTCCGCCAGACCTGCAGACAGTGCGTCGGCATAGTCGACGAAGGTCTCGTTGCAGTAGTCGGCGACAACGGCCTGAGGATCTTCGTCCGCAGCCCGGCCGATCAGATCACCCGCGAGCGCCGTGTTCTTCCTGAAGCGGCGGCAAAGAAAATCGAGGCTCGCCATGCCGCAGTCGAGCGCTGCGGCTGCAGCCTGGGGCGCGAGGCTGAAGGCCGGGTGAAGGCCTGACGCGTTTGGCCGATATCCGTCGGCGTCCGAGGAACCAGCGCAACGCGTGCTGATCCTTGCGCAGCCCTCGTTGCCCGGAGCTACCGGCCGATCGGCCGCGTCAGCAACGGGCACGCGGCTGCCGACGATCCTGCCTCCCGGTGCTGCTTTTCCCTCGAACTTCGATACGTCGGTGTCCATCTCGCTCTCCGTCGGCACCGCTTGCTTCGACGAGGGCAATTCTGGCGAGAAGTCGCCGGCTTCGCTTGACTTGGATCAAGCCAATGCATTGCGGCGGCCAGGACCGGACTTTCCGATGCCGATGACCGACCGCTGGACAATGTCAGCGAAGGTCTAGACAATTACAGCTTAGCCGGGAGCGGACTCGCTCCACCGGAGGGACACTACGGTGGCCAGCATGCAGCGCTTCATCCTCAGGCAGAACATCCTTCGTTTTCGACGGATGCTTGCTGAGGAGGATAGCCCCTTGCTGCGCGAGACCGCGCTACGACTCCTGAAGGAGGCCGAACACGAGCTTGCACTCATCGAGTGGGTGTGGACGTGGACCTATCCCGATCTGGGCAAGGAGCACGGCGAAGCGCTGGACGAGTTGCTGGGCGCTGCGATGACCCGGCACGGCGCGGATTTTGGAACGTTGCAGATTTGGGAGGAGGGCACTGCGATGCTGCACCTCATCGCGCAACGGAGCCTGCATGGCTCGTTCATCGAGCGCTTTGCGCATGTCGATAGTGGCAGCGGCACCGTATGCGATCATGCGTTGAGGAAGAGGGAGCAGATCCTCGTCCGCGATGTGGAACAGGATCCCGCCTTTGCATCCATTCTCGAAGAGACCCGATCCGAGGGGATCCGCGCGCTCCAGTCGACGCCGCTGATCTCCCTGGATGGCGCCCCCGTCGGAATCCTGTCGACGTATTTCCGCATGCCGCGCCCCTCGGGTGCTCCGGAGCTCCCTCCGATCGACGACTTAGCAGCTCGTGCCGCCGTCATACTGACCGAGCATCTGACGGAGGCAGCTGCAGCCGGTGCCGAGGACGGCGGCGCGATCCACACCGAGTGGAGCGCTTGATTCTCGTCAATTTCGATGCCTGCGGCCAGCAGCATTCTCGCCCCTGTCAAGACGACGAGCGATCGCTCGTCTCTGCAACGGAGGCAGAACAATGTTCATCACTGACAGCCAGTTGAAGCAGGACGTCATCGACGAGCTGGACTTCGAGCCCAGCATCAACGCCGACCACATCGGCGTGGCCGTGGAGAACGGCGTCGTCACCCTCACCGGGCACGTGTCGACTTATGCCGAGAAGCTCGACGCCGAAGACACGGTTCGCCGGGTCAAGGGCGTGAAGGGCATCGCGCAGGAGATCGAGGTGCGTCCGTTCGGCGCCAACAAGACGGCAGACGACGAGATCGCCAAGCGCGCCCTGAACACGATCCAGTGGAACACCGTCATCCCCGACGGCGCCGTGCAGGTGAAGGTCCAGAAGGGCTGGGTCACCCTCTCGGGCGAGGTCGACTGGCAGTATCAGAAGACGGCCGCCACCAACGCCGTCAAGTCTCTGGCGGGCGTTCTGGGTGTCAGCAACGTGATCTCCGTCAAGCCGCATGTTTTCGTGGGCGACGTGAAAAAGCGCATCGAGGACGCTCTCAAGCGCAATGCCGAGACCGAAGCGAAGGCGATCAAGGTCGATGTGGCCGGCGGCAAGGTAACGCTGGAGGGCGAGGTGAAGACCTGGACCGAGCGCTACGCGGCCGAGCGAGCCGCCTGGTCGGCGCCGGGGGTGCAGACCGTGACCGACCATATCAGGGTTGCCTGACGTGATATGGCAGGGCTGCGCCGCCGAAGGCGGCGCGGCCCGCTGAACCTCGAACTGAGTGACTTGAATTCCGGCATCATCAGGCGGGCGATACTGCGCCGAAGGGCGATCAGGCGCCTGGGGACGTGCGGTCGAGCGGCGGGTCTGCTTCGACCAGATTCCCGACCTCGTCTACGACTGCCTGAAGATCGCGACCAGCGTCGATCCTGTGCCAGGTCAGCTCGGTCAACGTTCCCGCCAGTTGCCGCGACAGGACGTCGAGCGTCGCGTCGGATGGGCCGCCTTTGCGGCCTCGAACGCGTTGACGCAGCACATCCGGATCGGTCTCCAGCCAGACTCCCAGAAAACGGACGCCGCGGGCGATAGCCGCCTGCTGGACACGCACGCGGTCGCTCGTCCGGTCGAAGACGGCGTCAGTGACGACCGATCCGCCCGACTCGAGAATCGAACCGATGCGCTCGGCGATCGTGCGATAGACGCTGGCGGAGATCGTGGCGCTGTAGGCTGCATCGGGCAATCGGGTCTCCGCCGAGACGCCGTGCATGGCCTTGCGGATGCGATCGCTTTCGAGGACGCGGGCGCCGGGGGGCGCTCCCAGGTGCGGGGCGAGTGCGTCGGCGACCGTGGTCTTTCCGGAGCCGCTGAAACCGCCGATCGCGACCAGACGCGGAGGGACGGGCCGCAGGATCTCGCCTGCGAGCGCGAAATAGGCCCGCGCCTCCGCGACCAGGCGCTGTCGCTCCTCTGGCGGCGCCTCCGTCCGCATGGCTTGGCACTGCGTCGCAATGACGTGGGCGCGCACCGCCGCCCGCAGCGCCATGAAGAACGGCAGGAGAGCGAAGCCATCCTCCTCGTCGGCGATGTCGAGGTAGCGGTTGGCGACGAGGCTGGCGAGCGTCGGACACTTCCGATGCCACAGATCCATCAGGAGAAAGGCGAGGTCGTAGAGAACGTCGATCGTGGCCAGCGCGTCGTTGAACTCGATGCAGTCGAACAGGCGAGGGATGCCGTCCAGCAGGCAGATGTTGCGAAGATGGAGGTCGCCATGACAGTGCCGGACCCGGCCTGCAGCCTCGCGCCGGTCGAGAAGTCCGGTGTGGCTCCGAAGCGCGGCGCGGAAGGATGAATCAAGCGCCGCGACCTCGTCGGCGGCAAAGACGTGGCTGGTGGCAAATCCCGCCCTGTTGATGTCCATGACTGCGGCGATGTTCGCCGCTCCGGATCCCGCATGCACGGGCGGAACGCTGCGATGGAAGTCGGCGATCACGCCTGCGACCTGCGTCATCAGGGACGGGGTCAGCATGCCGGCTTCAGCCATGTGATCAAGCAGGCAGGACTGATCGAACCGGCGCATCTCGACGGCGGCTTCGACGAGTTCGCCTGGGCCGTCGAAAGTGAAGGTGCCACCGGCCTCCCGCGTGATCAGCCGAGTTCCCAAATAGAGCTCGGGCGCGGTCCGCCGGTTGAGGGCGACTTCCTTCTTGCAGGCCGCGAGACGCCGCTCGGGGGTCGAGAAGTCGGCATAGGGCAGCGTGATCGCCCGCTTCATCTTGAAGGCGCGCTGCCCCGACAGGACGATGCGCGAGATGTGAGTCTCGATCGTCTCGACCGATTCTTCATGATCCGCCAGAGCGGTTTCGCTGAGCCAGCGGATCACCTCGTCCTGCAGCTCGGCCATCTGGGTTGCTCCCTCACGCGTCGGCCGATGGATCGCACCTGCGGCGGCCGGGTCTGTGGGACGGCTTGCCGAGCCGCATCATCCCGTCTCGCCAGCAATCCCGATGGCGTGTCGAGGCTATCGGCCGAACGTACTCGCTCCTTGATCCGGATCAACGATGGCAGACGGCCGTGCTGCTCGCACGCTTGCTGCTGGAGGGGTGCCGCGATCTGGAGCGTTCCCCCCCCGGGGGACAGCCGCGATTGCGGCTGAAACAGTTTCGTCGCACATCGATTCCTCTATGTGCTACAGATTACGTAACGGTAGGTCATCGGCGTGCCGGTGATAAGCGTTCGGCAGGGGTCACCGCCTGACTGGACCGCAAGCAGGTGTTGTTGTTCTCGGGTGAATAGAATGAGTGGCGAATCGGGTCGCCTTTCGCACCTCCTCGTCGTCGATGACGACGATCGGATACGCGTGATGTTGTCGCGCTATCTCGCCGACGAAGGCTTTGATGTCAGCCTCGCCGGCACGGCGGCGGAACTGCGCCGGCAACTGCAGGGACCGCGCATCGATCTTGTCCTGCTCGATCTCGTGCTTCCTGACGGCGACGGCTTCTCGCTCGTCAAGGAAATCCGCGCGCGGAGCGACGCCGGCATCATCATGATCACCGGTCGCGCCGACGAGGTAGACCGGATTGTCGGACTGGAAGTCGGCGCTGACGACTACATCGCCAAGCCGTTCAGCCTGCGCGAAGTTCTCGCCCGGATCAGGAGCGTACTTCGGCGGTTGCAGCCGGCGTCGCGCGAGACGACCGTCGAGACCGCCGCATCGGGGAGCACGAAGCGGTTCCAGGGATGGACGTTTGATGCCGAGCGGCGCCGTCTCACCGCTCCGGACGGCGCAGAGGTGCCGCTGACGACGGGCGAATTCGATATCCTGCACGTCTTCGTTCAGCATCCGGGCCGCGTCCTGTCCCGCGACTTCCTCATGGACCACACGCGGGGGCGCAGTTGGGAGGTCTTCGACCGCAGCATCGATGCGCAGATCTCGCGGCTTCGCCGGAAGCTCGAGGCGAACCCGAAGGAGCCCAAGCTCCTCAAGTCTGTCCGGGGCGTGGGCTATGTCCTTGCCGAGAGGGTGGAGCCCGCCGGCGGATAGCGTCGACGGAATGCTCTAGCCCGTCGTGTCGTCGGACATCGGCTGGTCGAGAACCGCTCGCAACTTTTGCGCCAGTTCCGCGGCCCGATATGGCTTGGCCAGCCAGTTTCCCCGCTGAACAGAGGCCTGCTTCACCATGTCCGGGTCGGCATAGCCCGACGCGAACAGCACCGGCAGGTCGGGCCGGGTGTGTCGCACCTCCGCAGCCAGCTGGGATCCCGTCATCCCTCCCGGCATGATCATGTCGGTGAAAAGCAGGTCCACGACGGGCTCACGCGCCAAGATCTGCAGAGCGGCAGGGCCGCTCTCTGCTTCCAGCACGTTGTACCCGAGCTCCGTCAGCCGTGCCTTGGTGATCCGGCGCACCCGCGCCTCGTCTTCAACCAGAAGGATTGTCTCGCCTTGCGCCCGCGGCATCGAGATGGTCGAGGCTGAGGCATGGGGTGCCCGTTCGGCCACCTCCCCGACGCACGGGAGATAGATCCGGACGGTCGTGCCGTGGCCGAGCTCGCTATAGATCGAGATGTGCCCCCCGGACTGTTTGACGAAGCCATAGACCGTGCTGAGCCCCAGACCCGTCCCGGAGGTTGCCGGCTTGGTGGTGAAGAAGGGCTCGAATGCACGGTCCCGAACCTCGGGCGACATGCCGGTGCCGGTGTCGGTGACCGCGATCATCGTGTAGGCGCCCGGTGCGACGTCCGGGTTCTGCGCACGATATTCCGCATCGAGTTCGACTTGCGAAACCTCGATGGTCAGCTTGCCGCCGTCCTGCATCGCATCACGTGCGTTGATCCCAAGGTTGAGGAGCGCATTCTGCAGTTGGTGGATATCGACGGAGATATTGCAGGAGCTGTCGATGACGGTGCGAACGGAGATCGTCTCACCGAGAGTTCGACGAAGGAGATCTGCCGTTCCCGAAACGAGCTGGCCGACATCGGCCAGTTTGGGCGCGAGCGGCATGCGCCGGCCGAAGGCGAGGAGGCTTGCCGTCAACTGTGCAGCGAGATCCGTCGCCTCCTGCGCATCCTTGAGTAGCGCCTTCGGCCTTTCGCCGTCCACACGGGTGTCCAGCATTTCGAGGTTTCCCTTGATCACCGTGAGGAGGTTGTTGAAGTCGTGTGCAACTCCGCCGGTGAGCTTGCCGATGGCCTCCATTTTCTGCGTCTGCCGGAGCTCTTGCTCGATGCGCAGCTTTTCGGACTGGTCGCGCAGAAAGCCCGTGAAGACCTTCTCTCCATGTGCATCGGCCTCTCCGATGTGGAGTTCGACGGGCAGTATGGTTCCGTCTTTGCGCATGGCCGACACGATACGGCCGACGCCGATGATCCGCCGTTCGCCGGTGGCCAGATGGCGGTTGATGTAGCTGTCGTGGCGGCCCTGGTCGGGCTCGGGCATCAGCATGCTGACGTTCCGCCCGATGGCCTCTTCGGCGGAATAGCCGAATAGCCTCTCTGCTGCCTTGCTGAAGGAGCGGATGGTGCCGCGACTGTCGGCGACGATCATGGCGCTCGGCACGGTATCGAGAATCGACTGGAGATGCGCCTCGCGAGTCAGGGCTCCCTCTGCCAGGACCTCCAATGCTCTCGAGACGTCGTTGACCTCGCGAACCGGCGTTTCGACCGCAGCGACGGGTTCGCCTTGGAAGACCGAATGCGCCGTCCGGCTCAGAGTGCGGACGGCGCGAGCCATCGTGTCGGCAGATCGGTAGGCGAGCGCCGAGGTGACAGAAAGGATGACTGTTCCCACGAGCGTCAGCGCGAGCAGGGCTCTGCGCAGCGGCGCGTTGAGGATCGTGTCCGGCGCGCCGACGGCGATCATCCAGCCTGTTCGAGGCGATCTGACATAGGCTGTGTGGACCGCCACGTCTTCGAGGTTGCGGCCGATCCACATTCCATCCATGCCGGTTGCCCGATCGTTCCACCCCGGCGGAGCGGGCTTGCCGACGAACTGCTCGTGATCCGGCAGTCGTGCCACCACCATGTTGTTGCGATCGACCACGACCGAGAACCAGTCTGGATCCAGCCGAACGTCCCGCAACGCGGTCGCGATCCTGTCCGCGGGCAGGCGGGCGGACAGAACGTAGATGGCCCGCCCGTCCCGAAGAACGGGCACCATGACCACGACGACCCCGACATCGTGCGCGGAGCCGCGGATCAGGTCGGAGATCACCGGCTTCTGCGCGCGGGCCGCCTCTTCCTCCAATGCCAGGATGTCGGGATTGTCGCCCTCGGGGGGCGTTCCCCAGGGGGCCGAGGTGTTGACCAGTTGCCGCGGGCTGCCGGGCGCGCGCAGGACCACGGTGACGCCAAGCCCGCGGGCAAGCTCGCTTGCCCGTTCGTAGAAGGTCTGCAGGTCACCGGCCTGCAACAGCGGCGACGTGGCCAGGGCTTGCAGCATCCGCGTGGGCGCGGCCAATTCACGGTCGACGGCAAGATCGAGTTGCTGTGCGGAAAGCTGGGCCCGATCTCTTACACGCTGCTGCTCCGAGCTGACATAGAGCCACGCGAGGAGCATGGCGAAGGCGAGGACCGGAAGAAGGAGCGAGCCGCAGAAGGCGAGCAGATGCGTTCTCAGCGAGCGGGCTTGACCCGCATCCGCTCGACCCGCCGAGCCAGAGAGCGCGCGTGACCGAGCGCCCCGCCCGCCTCTCGGCGGCGCAACTGGATCCGATCCGACTTCATCGTTGACGGTCTGCATGACGTTTCACCGTCGGACCTGCGATGGTCATGGGTTCTTGCCTATCGAGGAGCGGGTGCAGGATCGAGTGTCACGGACGCTAACGCAACCGGCGGCCACCGGCATGATGGTGCAATCCCTTCGCCCGCTCCGGTGATGTTCGGGCGCGGAGGGTGGCCAGCTCCGCACTGCCCCGCACGGGCGATCGGCCGCAAATTGCCCCGCCATCAGTGCACGACATCGGCCGTTCGGCTCCGCGACGGTGAATAGCAACCGGCATCGTCGTCACTCCAGCCGGCAAGCTCTCTGATCGTGGACATCTTCCGCAGAACGAGCTTGTTCCGCTCGAGGAACTCGATCGTTCCCGCACGCTTGTGCCTGGACAGCACACGGCAGACCGTTTCGATGGTGAGGCCGAGATGATCCGCGATGTCGAGGCGCTGCATCGGCAGATCCACGACGACACGATCGTCGCGATCGGTGCCGAGCCGGCGGGCGGCAGACAGCAGGAAACTCGCGATCCGCTCGTCGGCGCTGAGCCGGGCAACCAGGATCATGTGCCGGCGAGCTTCGCGCATCTCCTCGCAGAGGAGGTCGAGAAACTGCGGACGCAACACGGTCGAGCCGTCCACGATCTCGCGGAAGCGGCTCATCGCCACTCTGCCGAGGCGCACCGGAGTCACCGCTTCCGCCGTGTAGGCGTAGACGTGCGGCGAGGAGAGACCGAGCATTTCGCCCTTGAAGGCGAAGCCTACGATCACCCTCTGGCCGTCGGGGAGTATGCGATACAGCCGCAGGCATCCTTCAATGACCAGCGTTACATGCGAGGCGGTATCGCCCTCCCAGAAAGCGGCCTTGCCGATCCCGATCGCCTGCGTCGGACGATCCGTGAAGAGATCGCGCAGGGTCTCGGGGCGAGGCCGCAGGTCCAGGCTGAACGGGAGCGAGCGGTCAGTTGAAACGGAGGAAGAAAGCATTTTCTGGACGTCCCCTGCTTGTTTGTTCTGCACGCAATTCAGCAGGCCATTGTCACCAGGGTTTCCGAGGCAGGTAAGATTTCGAGACGTTTTGTGACCGTTTGTACGAGGCATTGTCTGTCCGTACAGAGCTGCGGCAGGTCCCGAACACGTCGGCATCCGGAGCCGCTCCGTCACGGCGTCAGCACTGCAGCACCCTGAAACCGGCCGTGGCGCAGATCGTCGAGCGCTCGATTGGCGTCTTCCAGCGCGTAGACCGTGGTCTTCGTACGGATCCGGGCGGTCTTTGCGACCGACAGGAACTCCGCCGCATCGCGGCGTGCGAGATTTGCGACGGAGCGCAACTGTCGCTCCTCCCACATCAGACGGTATGGAAATGCCGGAATGTCGCTCATGTGGATGCCGCCGCAGACCACGACGCCGCCTTTCCGCACGCAGGCGAGCGCTTTGGGCACAAGACTGCCCACGGGTGCGAAGATGATCGCGGCATCGAGATCACGCGGTGGCCGGTCTTCGGATGAGCCTGCCCATTGGCAGCCGAGAGACGACGCGTGGCGGGCGGCATCCTCGTCGCCGGGGCGCACGAAGGCGAAGACCTCGCGCCCCTGCCAGCGGCAGATCTGCGCGAGAATGTGGGCCGCGGCTCCGAAGCCGAAGAGCCCGATCGAGGTCGCACTCTCCGTCATGCGGAGGCATCGCCATCCGATCAGGCCGGCGCACATCAGCGGCGCTGCTGCAACGGGATCGTCGAACCCCTCCAGCGGGATTGCAAATTCGGCCCGGGCGATCACGTGGGTGGCAAAGCCGCCGTCCCGCGTGTAGCCGGTGAAGACGGGATGATCGCAGAGGTTTTCCTGCCCCGCAGCGCAATAGGGGCAGCATCCGCAGGTGCCGCCGAGCCAAGGGACTCCCACACGGGTCCCGATGGCGGGCAACACGACTCCCGGCCCGAGCGTCTCGACGACGCCGACGATCTCGTGACCCGGGACAAGCGGCAGCTTGAGGCTGGGCAGGTCGCCGTCCACCACATGCAGGTCCGTCCGGCAGACCGCGCAAGCCTCGATCCGAATGCCGACTTCCCCTTGGCCGGGGGAGGGGTCCGGCCGTGTCTGAAGATGCAACGGCTGCCCGATGCCTTCCAGAACCATCGCCTTCATCGGTCGCTCTACTCCCATCCACCTTCATCCGCAGCCGCGTGCGGAACGCGGCCAGGACATCAGCGCAAGAGGAGCGCCCGTCTGATCTCGATCAAAGTCGATCGGCATTTGAAGAGGCTCAACTGTGTGGCGACACGGTTCAGCGTTGGTGCGCGCCGTGAATGAAACGATCAGGGCCGATGGGCCGACCATCCGAGCGCTGGCGCATGGAAGGCAGATGCGATGCTCGACCGCCCGAGTGCCGATCGACCCGAGGACGAGCGGCAGAGCGTCGTTCCGTGGCACGCGCTGGACGAGGCCGAACTCTTCTCGCGACTGGGCGGCGAGAGCGGCCTGACCGAAGCCGAGGCTGAACGTCGCCGTCTCGTCCACGGAGTCAATCGCCTTCCGGAAGCTGCTCGTCGCACTCTGCCGCTCATCGTGCTCTCGCAGCTCAAGGGGCCCCTCATCCTCCTGCTGCTGGCGGCCGGCCTGTTGTCGCTTGCTTTCGGCGATGTGGAGGACGCTGTCTTCATCCTGCTCGTCTTGATCTTGAATTCGTGCATTGGCGCAGCGCAGGAGTGGCGAGCCGAGGCGAACACGGCCGCGCTGCGATCGGCGGTCCCGCTGACCGCCCGGGTGCGCCGAGACGGAGTGGTTCGCTCCGTCGATGCATCCACGCTGGTTCCCGGAGACGTCGTCATCCTGGAGGCGGGGGACAGGATTCCCGCCGATCTGCGCATCCATGTCGCGAGCGATCTACAGGTGGACGAGGCCGCGTTGACGGGTGAATCGCTTCCCGTCGAGAAGGCTCCCCTTCCTTCGCTGCCGCCGGACACGCCGCTGGCCGACCGCCTCAACATGTTGCATGCCGCATCGACGGTGCAGCGCGGGCGCGCCGAAGCACTCGTCGTCGCGATCGGTGCGGCGACCGAACTTGGGCGCATCGCCCTCGCCGTCGCCGAGCGCGCCCCGCTTCCGCCCTTGACCTTGCGTCTGGAGCGCTTGAGCCGCTTCCTCGGCGTTGCGTCGGTTGTACTCGTCGGTCTGGTTTTGGGTCTGCAGCTGGCTATGGGAGCCCCGCTTCGTCAGACCGTCTTCGTCGCCGTGGCGCTCGCGGTTTCGGTGATACCGGAGGGGCTACCCGTCGCCGTCACGGTAGCGCTGTCGGTCGCCACCCGCCGGATGGCCAGACGCAACGTCATCGTGCGGCAGCTGGCGGCGGTGGAAGGCCTCGGCGCATGTACGGTGGTCGCGACCGACAAGACCGGAACCCTGACGGTCAACGTCCTGACCGCGAAGCGCGTCTGGCTGCCCGACCACGGCAACCTCCATGTCGAAGGCGAGGGCCACCGCCTTGAAGGCGGCGTTCGTCGCGACGGCGTTCCGCTACACGGCGAGGCGCAGCTCGATCTCCACCGGCTCGGGCGAACGGCGGCGTTGTGCAACGACGCCTTTCTGCCGGATCCCGAATCCACGCAGCGGCCGAGCGGGGATGCCGTCGATCTGGCCTTCCTGGTCCTGGCGGTTAAGGCCTCGCTCGACCTGCGGACCCTGGCGGAGGATGCGCCTCGCCTCGCCGAAATCCCCTTCGACGCGACGAGGAAGCTTGCCGCCAGTCTCAATCGGCACGAGGATGGTCATCGGCTGCACGTCAAGGGCGCGGCGGAGGTGATCGTCCCGCTGTGCCGCGATGTCGATATCGGCGGCGTTCTCGATGCGGCCGATCGTATGGCCGCAGAGGGTTTCCGCGTCCTGGCGGTCGCGAGCCGAATGGTCGAGACCGCCGGAACGTCGACCGCAACCGGCGCCGATCTCGAAGCGCATCTCGCCGACCTTACCCTTCTGGGTCTCGTCGGCTTCATCGACCCCTTGCGGCCCGAGGCAAGGCAGGCGGTGGCCGCCTGCCGGCGGGCGGGCGTTTCCATCAAGATGATCACCGGCGACCATGCGGCGACGGCTCTCGCCATCGCCCGCGATCTCGGGATTGCCGAGACGTCTGCAGAGGTGATCAGCGGTGCTGAACTGCGGGCGCTGCAGGCAGACGATGCGGTAAGCGAGCGGATCCTGCGGGCGGCGGTCTTCGCCCGCGTCGAGCCGGAACAGAAGGTCCGCATCGTCGGGGCGCTTCGCGAAGCGGGCGAGGTGGTCGCGATGACGGGCGATGGCGTCAACGACGCGCCGGCGCTGCGGCAAGCGGATCTCGGCGTTGCGATGGGCCGCGGCGGAACGGATGCGGCTCGCGACGCCGCCGACCTCGTTTTGGCCGACGACAACTTCGCTTCGATCGTGGCCGGGATCGAGGAGGGACGGGCCGCCTATGCCAACATCCGCAAGGTCGTCTATCTGCTCGTCAGCACCGGAGCGGCCGAGGTGGTCCTGTTCCTCCTCTCCATAGCGTCCGGTCTGCCGGCGCCGCTGTCCGCAGTCCAGCTGCTCTGGTTGAACCTCGTGACAAATGGCGGACAGGATGTTGCGCTCGCATTCGAGAAGCGGGAGGCCGAGCTTCTCTCGCGGCCGCCCCGCCGGCCCGGCGAACCGATCTTCGATCGGCTCATGATCCGTCAGACGGGCATCTCCGGTCTTTACATGGGCGCGGCCGCCTTCGCGACGTTCGCCTGGCTGCTGTCCAGAGGCTGGAGCGAATTCGAGGCGCGCAATGCGCTT
Organism: Mangrovicella endophytica; assembly: GCF_002893625.1. Lineage (GTDB taxonomy): Bacteria > Pseudomonadota > Alphaproteobacteria > Rhizobiales > Rhizobiaceae > Mangrovicella > Mangrovicella endophytica. The sequence continues at coordinate 82,053 of NZ_PKMZ01000006.1, forward strand.
CTCTTCCTGTTCGTGCTGTTCGAGAACATCCATGTCTTCAACTGCCGCTCGGAACTCCGCTCGGCCTTCTCGGTCCCGCCGGCGAACAACTGGCCCTTGATGGCGGCCGTCGGCGGGGCGCAGACGATCCACATCGGCGCCGCCTTTGTGCCGGGACTTCGCGACGTCCTGGAGATCGCCCCGATCAGCCTCGGCCTGTGGCTTGTCCTGGTTCCCATCGCAGCGAGCGCGCTGTTGGTCATGGAACTGGACAAGCTGCTGCTCCGTCGGAGGCGCTGACCCACAGCCTCAGCAGGCCCGGCCTCCCTGCGACGCTCTCTTCGGCAGCCCATGCTGAATGGATGCGGTCTGGGATGCCGCGCAATTCTAGCTGCGTAGGAGAACACGACGGAACTGCGTCAGCGACAACGCGAAGTATGCGGTCCCCAGCGCTGCCAGGGCCAGAAGCTCGGGCCAGACCGTGATCATGCCCGCGCCGCGGAACAGGACGCCTTGCGCAAAGACCACGAAATGCGGTGAAGGCGTCAGCAGTCTCATGACCAGACGGAGCCAGTCGGGCATGCTTTCTAGCGGCGTCATCCCGCCGGAGAGGAGGTTGAGCACGACCATGACCGGGATCACCAGCAGGCTGAACTGACCCATGGAGGTCGAGAAGGTGGAGAGCAAAATGCCCAGGGAAGCGATCGCGACGGTGTAGATGCCGGCGCCGAAGAGGAAGAGCGGGACCGAACCGCTGACCGGCACGCCGAGGGCCCACTGCACCACGATCAGCAGTGACAGCGCGGCCGCGGCGACGATCACGAGTCCGCTGGACAGTATCTTCGACAGGACGATCTCGGCTGCCGACACCGGCATGACGAGGAGGTGTTCCACCGTGCCGTGCTCGCGTTCCCGGATCAATGCGGCCCCCGCAAGGATCAGCGTCAGCATAGTGATGCTGTTCATGACCTGCATCACCGAGCCGAACCACGACGTCTCCAGATTGGGGTTGAACCAGGTCCGGATGACGACGTCGATCGGGGCACCCTCGGCCTCTGTGCCGCCGGTCATGAACGATGTGATCTCTGAGGCGATGATGCCGCCGAGATCCGTCGCACCGTTGCCGGCCTGGGCCATGGCCGTCGCATCGACCTGAAGCGACAGCTCAGGCTGGCGGCGCGCCATCAGGTCGGCCTCGAAATTTGGCGGTATGTCGAGAACGAAGATGAAGCGCCCTTGGTCGAGAGCCTCGTCGACCTCATCGGCCCGGATCTGCACCGGCGCCTGGAATTGCGGCGGGCGGATCGCCTCGGCGAGGCGCAGCGAGAGCTGCGAATGATCCTCGTCGACAATGGCGACGGCAAGATCCCGCACTTCCGTCGACGCGTCGTTGGAGACGAGGTAGATCATCGCGGTAAAGCTGTAGACCACCAGCGCCAGCATGACCGGGTCACCGCCGATGCTGCGCATCTCTTTGCCGATCAGCCGCAGGATATTGGAGAGCGCACGAAGCATCCTCAGCGCTCCTGCTTGCGCAATGCGGCCAGCGACAGGAGGAGGAAGGCAAGCCCGAAGCCGGCCAGCGCCAGGAGGTTTGGCAAGAGTTCGGCCCAGCCGAGCCCCTTGGTGAAGGATCCGGAACTGATCGGCTGGAACCAGGCCGACGGAAAGGCGAGGCCGAGATACCGTCCGAAGCCGCGCAGGGACGACACCGGGACCACCAGCCCCGAAAAGTTGACGGCGGGCAACATGGTCAGGATGGACGTCGCGAAGATCGCGGACACCTGGGTACGCGTGAAGCAGGAGACGAGCTGACCGAAGCCGGTGGTCGCCGTGACATAGAGCACGGCGGCAACGGCGAAGAGAGCGTAGGAACCCCGGAACGGCACCTGGAACAGGAGGCGAGCGATCAGGACGAGCGCCAATGCGCTGACGAGGCTGATCGCGATGTAGGGGATCTGCTTGCCGAGGAGAAATTCGAGCTTGCTGATCGGCGTGGAGCGCAGATTGGCGATCGAACCGGTTTCCTTCTCGCGCACCACACCGACCGCCGACATGATGGCCGGGATGAGAACCAGCATCAGCATGATGACGCTCGGGACCGTGGCGTTCACGCTGCGGAAGGCCTGGTTGAAGCGCAGACGCGGCTGCAGCACGTAGGGGCTCGGCGCATCGGTACCGCTTCGCGCGGCAAGCGTGGCGGCGTAGGTGCTGGCGAGCCCCGTCACGTAGCCGCGAGCGGTTTCGGCGCGGAAGGGCATCGCCCCGTCAAGGGCAACGGAGAGTTCGGGCCGCCGGCCCGCCACCAGGTCACGGCCGAAGCCGCTGGGGATCTGCAGGACGATCGCGACATTGCCGGAGCGCAGGCGGGCCTCCATCTCCGCCGAAGACGTGATCTCCGGCTGCGCCTCGAAGTAGCGCGAGGCCGTGAACTGCTCGATGACGTCGCGGCTCTGCGGTGTGCGATCCTGATCGAAGGCGGCGAACTGCAGGCTTTCGACGTCGAAGGAGATGCCATAGCCGAAGGTGATCATCAGGATGAGCGGCCCGGCGAGGGCGAAGAAGAGGCGAATGCGATCGCGGCTAAGCTCCTTGGCTTCCCGGATCGTATAGGCCCAGAGACGCTGCGGCGAAAAACGCCTCGGCGCAGCGGCCGCCAGAGGGGCACGTCCCGAGGCGGCCGGCGCTTCGTCGGACACCAGTCCCGGCGCCTTGCCCGGCGCCTCTGCCGCCCGCAGATAATCGGTGAAGGCCTCCTCCAGCGATGCTGCGCCCCGGTCCGTCACGAGCGACTGCGGCGATCCGACCGCAAGCACCCGCCCGGCATGCATCAGCGAGATGCGGTCGCAGCGTTCGGCCTCGTTCATGAAGTGGGTGGAGATGAAGATCGTCACGCCATCCTCGCGCGACAGCTGGATCAGACTGCGCCAGAACGCGTCTCGCGCGACCGGATCGACCCCGGAGGTCGGCTCGTCGAGAATGAGCATTGCGGGCCGGTGGATCACGGCGGCCGCCAGCTGCAGGCGCTGGCGCATTCCGAGCGGAAGAGTATCCGGCTTCCGGTCAGCCGAATCGACAAGCCCGTAGCGGCTCAGCATGTCCTGAACCCGGCTCCCCACCTGCGATGCGGGCACCCGGAACAGCTGCGCATGCAGCGCCAGATTCTGCCGGACGGTCAGCTCCTCGTAGAGCGAGAAGCTCTGCGACATGTAGCCGACGTTGCGGCGCGTCTCCATGTCGTGCGGATCCATCGGCCGCCCGAGCAGCTTCACCGATCCGCTGGTCGGCTGGAGCAGGCCCGTCAGCATCTTCATGGTCGTCGTCTTGCCGCAGCCGTTCGATCCGATGAAGCCGAAGATCTCGCCGCGTTCGATGCGGAAGCTGACGTCGTCAACGGCCGTGAAATCGCCGAAGCGGCAGGTGAGGTTCTCCGCCTCGACGGCCCAGGCGGCTCCCTTGCTGGGCGTTCGCGGCGGGACTGAAATCGCGGTGTGCCCGATGCGCTCGTTCTCCGGCAGCAGTGCGATGAATGCGGCCTCCAGCGTCGATGTGCCCGCATGCTGCCGGATGTCGGCCGGCGTACCGGTGGCGATGATCCGGCCCGCATGCATGGCGGCGAGCCAGTCGAAACGCTCGGCTTCCTCCATGTAGGCGGTGGCGACGAGGACGCTCATGGCGGGACGCCGCGCCCGGATCGAGGCGATCAGCTCCCAGAATTGGCGGCGTGACAGGGGATCGACGCCTGTGGTCGGCTCGTCCAGGATGAGGAAGTCCGGGTCATGGATCAGAGCGCAGCAGAGGGCGAGTTTCTGCTTCATTCCTCCGGAGAGCTGGCCTGCCGGCCGATCGTCGAAGGGAGCAAGGCCGGTTGCAGCGAGCAACTCGCCGGTCCGCCGCCGACGCACCGATTGCGAGTGACCGAAGAGACGGCCGAAGAACTCGAGATTCTCCTCCACGCTCAGGGTGGGATATAGGCTGCGACCAAGACCCTGCGGCATGTAGGCGATGCGCGGGGCCGAGAGGCGGCGCTGCCGCGCCTTGCCCATGTCGCCACCGAGCGTGCGGACCTCTCCGGCCTGAAGCTGCCGAACGCCGGCGGCGAGGGCGAGCAGGGTCGACTTGCCGACACCGTCCGGACCGATCAGACCTGCCATGCAGCCGGCCGGGACAACGAGATCGAGGTGATCGAGGGCGAATCTGGAGCCGTATCGGTGCGTGACGGCGGACAGCGCGAGGACAGGCGCCGTCACGGCAGCTTCACCTGAAGGAAGTCGGGCCAGAGGGCCGTGGTATCGGTGCGCACGAAGCCGGTACCGCGCACGCCCGCTTTGACCTGCTGCTCGAACCGCTCGAGCAGGGTGCGGGGAATCTGGATCTTGATCCGGAAGACCAGCTTCTCGCGTTCATCGCGCGTTTCCACCGCCTTTGGCGTGAACTGTGCGTCGGCGGATACGAAGGTGACGCTGGCCGGGATGACGACGTCGGGCGCAGGATCGAGGATGATGCGCGCCTCGTCGCCGAGCGCGACCCGCCCCGCCTGCTCCGCCGGCAGGTAGAGCGACATCGACACGTCGGTGAGGTCGAGCAGGGTCACGATCTTCGCGCCTGCAGCGACCACCTCGCCGGTCCTGGCCAGCTCGTACTGCACACGGCCGCGGCGCGGGGCGGTGATCACCATGTCGTCGAGAACGGCATTCAGCCGCGAGACCTCGGCTTCCGCGGCGGCGATGCTGGATTGTGCCTGCGCCCGCTCCGCCGCAGCGGCGCGCTGGGCTGCCTCCGCCGTGCGCAGCGATCCGCGGCGCTCGTCCAGCGTCTGTGCGGTCGCATGACCCGACGCAAAGAGCTCCTGGATCCGGGTAAAGCTCGATCGGGCAACCGCCGCCTCGCTGTCACGCTGCGCGATCAGCGCCTCCGCCTCGGCAAGCGCGCTTTCGGCTCGAAGCACTTCCGCCTGCGCTCCGAGCAACTGGGCGCGGTATTCACGATCATCGAGCCGGGCAATGACCTGCCCGCTATCGACGGTATCGCCTTCATCCACCAGAACCTCGGCCAGCCGGCCGGCATATTTCGCGGCGACGTCGATCTCCTGTGCCTCGATCCGGCCGTTCGAGCTGGCGATTGTAGCGGGGAGCTGGTCCCCGCGGAGGCGGTGGATGAACTGCTGCAGCCGCGACTCCGCGACAGCGGGGCGGTGCAACCACGGCGCTAATCCGGCTTGGTGGAGAATCGGGTCCAGCGCCAGCAGGCCTGCGATGGCGAAGCACGTCGCACGGTATTGCGTTCTCATCGGTGGCGGCTCTCACACCTCGTGATCTGCATGTGCCGCCGCCGTTACACAGCTAGCCGGCATCGCTCGACGCGTGTTTCCCACCATTGCGCAGGCAGCACTTTGATGCCGGTCAATCCGGAGCATGGCGCCGGCGTCCTTGGTGCCTCAGAAGCGCTTCGGGCTCTCGCAGGTCGAGACACCGAACAGCGCATAGGCCGGGCAGAAGCGCACGATCGCCGTCAGCGCCAATATGGCCGCCACGACATAGGCCGCCCAATTCCACAGCGCTGCCAGCGTGTAGACCGCGACCAGCACTGTCGCAGCCGCCAGTATGAGGCGGACCACCTGATCGGCAGTTCCGACATTGGCCATTCTGAACATGGAATCCTCCTTCCTCTCCGCGTCGACGCTTGCGTCTTCGCATGCCAGCTTCGCCCCGACGGCTCCCGCCCTTCTTGCGCTGGATCAATCGCATCGCGCCGGACGCCGTCCTCGCCTGCCGGCTCCGGCTCGGCCGGAGCCGGGGACGGTTGGGGGTTGACCGGCGTCAATGCGCCGCCGCCTTCGAAGACGTTTCTCCGATCGTCGGACCGGATGATTGCGGGCTGATCGGTTCCGATGCCGCCATCGTGGCGGGGACCGCCTGTCTGGAAACGAGACCGGGAAGGCTGAGGCGCCGCCATCACGAAGTGCGCATCAGCCTTCGACTTCAAAACGGATCATGCCATGGCCACAGCCCCATCCAACCGCAAGCACGACTTTACCGTCTGGTACGTCTTTGTCGCCTTCCTGGCATTGATGCTGCTTCAGTGGGGGCTGGAGCGGATCTCGCCAGTCGAGGCCATCCCGTTCAGCCAGTTCCGTCAACTGGTGAGCGAGAACAAGGTCGCGGAGGTCGTCGTCGCGCCGGACCGGATCGACGGCACCCTCAGGGCGCCGCTGCCCAGCGGCAGGCTCGCCTTCGCGACGGAGCGCGTCGACGTCGGCCTTGCCGACGAACTGGCGGCGCATGGCGTGCGCGTCACCGGCGCGACGTCTGGCGGCTGGATTTCCACCATCCTCTCCTGGGTGCTGCCGGCCTTCTTCTTTTACCTCGTCTGGACGTTCCTCATTCGAGGAATGGCGGACCGCCACGGCCTTGGCGGCCTGATGACGATCGGGAAGTCGCATGCCAAGATCTATGTCGAGAAGGACACAAAGGTGACCTTCGCTGACGTCGCAGGGGTCGACGAGGCCAAGTTCGAGCTGCAGGAGGTGATCGCCTTCCTGAAGGATCCCAAGACCTTCGGCCGGCTGGGGGCGCGGGTGCCGAAAGGCATCCTTCTCGTCGGACCACCGGGCACCGGCAAGACGCTGCTGGCCCGGGCGGTCGCCGGCGAGGCCGGCGTCGCCTTCTTCTCCATCTCCGGCTCGGAATTCGTCGAGATGTTCGTGGGCGTTGGAGCGGCTCGCGTGCGCGATCTCTTCGAGCAAGCACGACAGGCTGCGCCCTGCATCATCTTCATCGACGAAATCGATGCGCTCGGCCGCAGCCGCGCCCCCGGCCTGGCCGGCGGATTCGACGAGAAAGAGCAGACGCTGAACCAGCTGCTCGCCGAACTCGACGGATTCGATCCGAGCTCCGGCGTTATCCTGCTGGCCGCCACCAACCGGCCGGAGATACTGGACCCCGCGCTGCTGCGCGCTGGTCGCTTCGACCGGCAGGTGCTCGTCGACCGGCCCGATCACAGCGGGCGGCTCGCGATCCTGCGCGTGCATGCCCGCCGTATCCGCCTCGCCGCCGAAGTCGATCTCACCAAGGTCGCGGGCCTCACCACCGGCTTCACCGGTGCCGACCTCGCCAATCTTGTCAACGAGGCGGCGATCGCCGCGACGCGGCGCAATGCCCCGGCGGTCGGCTTTGACGATTTCACCGCAGCGATCGAACGGATCGTCGCCGGCATCGAGAAGAAGAGCCGCGTGCTCGGCAAGGAGGAGCGGCGGCGCGTCGCCTATCACGAAATGGGCCATGCGCTCGTGGCTTCGGCGCTTCCCAGCGTGGATCCGGTGCAGAAGGTTTCGATCGTTCCTCGCGGTGTCGGAGCTCTCGGCTATACGATGCAGAGACCGACCGAGGACCGCTTTCTGCTTTCGTCGAGCGATCTCGCCGATCGCCTCGCGGTGCTGATGGGCGGGCGGACGGCGGAGCGGCTGATCTTCGGCGACGTCTCGACCGGAGCGGCCGACGATCTGCAGCGGGCGACGGAGGTCGCTTTCGAGATGGTGGTCAAGTACGGGATGGACGCAACCGTGGGTGAGAGGACCTATGTCGCCTCTGCCGAGAACCTCCTGATGAGATCTCGGCCTCAGACGATCGATGCGTCGGAAGCGTCCGGGCGAGAGATCGATCTGGCTGTACGCCAGCTCATCGAGCAGGCAGGCCGGCACGCGCGGGACATCCTCGAGCAGCGCCGATCCGACCTCGAAGCGGGCGCTGCGCTGCTGCTCCAGAAAGAAACGCTGACGGCCGAAGAGTTCGCGCCGCTGCGACGGCGGGGCGGCACAAGCCAAGGCGGCGAAGCCGTACCGCAAGCCGCAGCCTGAGCGCCGCCGTCCATGTCCTGGAATGCCGCCGATTTGCAGCAGACCATCCGTCCATACCTCGTGAGCGTTGCAGCCGGTGGGCTCGCTCTGGGCCTCGGGGCGCGATCGGCGGGCCTGGACGGTGCAGCCGCGCTGATCCTGTCGTCCGCGGTCCTGTTGGTGCTCGCTGCCTTGGTCGTGGAGATCGGCTCTGGACTGAAGCATGGGGAGTTCGGCCTCGACGTCATCGCCGCGCTTTCGATGATCACCGCGCTCGTGGTCGGTGAAGTCTTCGCTGCGGCGATCGTCGCGCTGATGTACGCCGGCGGACAGTACCTGGAGATCTTCGCCGAGCGCCGGGCACGGCGGGAGATGACGGCGCTGCTGGACCGCGTGCCGCGCTCGGCCCTGCGTGAGACTGCTAGCGGGCTGGAGCCGGTTCCAATTGCTGCCATTGCGGCCGGAGACCGGCTGATGATACGCGGCGGCGACACTGTGCCGGTGGACGGACGGGTGACGGACGGTCTCTGCGTGCTCGACGAGTCCGCGCTGACCGGAGAGGCCATGCCTGTCCGGCATGCCGCTGGCGACCGGATTCTGAGCGGCACAGTCAATATCGCTGACGCCTTTCGGATGGTCGCGATGCGGACGGCCGACCAAAGCACCTTCGCCGGCGTCGTTAGGCTGGTCGAAGCGGCGCAGCGCTCACGCTCGCCGATGACTCGCATGGCGGACCGCTACGCCCTCGGATTCCTGGCCGCGACACTGCTCATGGCGGGGGCCGCTTACGGTCTGACCGGGGATGCGACCCGTGCCGTCGCGGTGCTGGTGGTGGCGACGCCCTGTCCGCTGATACTCGCGGTCCCCGTGGCGCTCCTCGCCGGCATGTCGCGCGCGGCAGCGCAGGGCGTGCTGGTCAAGGGGGCGAAGGCGCTGGAGACATTGGCGCGGATCAAGGTGATCGTTCTCGACAAGACCGGCACGCTCACCGAAGGGCGGCCGCGGCTGGTCGTCATCCGCCCCTCAGGAGGCCTGCTGCAGGACGAGCTCCTGCGGCTTGCCGCGTCGCTGGATCAGGCTTCGCCGCATCCGATCGCACAGGCCATCGTGGCAGAGGCAAAGACCCGCAAGCTGACGCTCGCAGCTCCCGTGGCGACATCGGAACGTCCGGGCGAAGGCCTTGCCGGGCAGGTCGATGGGCGCGCCGTGGTGGTCGGCGGGCGCCAGTTCGTCGCCGGCCGGCTCGGCGTGGCGGCTGGCATCGGGGCGGAGGCAGGGCCGGGCGAATTGGTGGTCGCTGTCGGCGTGGATGGCCGGTTCGCTGGCGAACTCGTCTATGCCGATCCCGTGCGCAGCGGCATGATGCACCTAATCGATCGCCTGCGCTCGCTCGGCGTCGAGCGGCTGGTGCTCGCCACCGGCGACCGCCGAGAGGTTGCTGCCGCGGCCAGCGCCGGCCTCGGCTTTGATGCCGTTCGCGCGGAGCTGACGGCGGAGCGCAAGGTCCTCCTCGTTCTCGCCGAGCGCAAGCACGGCCCGGTGATGATGATCGGCGACGGCGTCAACGATGCGCCTGCGCTGGCTGCCGCAGATCTCGGGCTCGCTATGGGCGCCCGTGGCGCCGCCGCCTCGGCGGAGGCGGCGGACATGGTGCTCCTCGTCGATGATCTCGCGCGCGTCCTGCCAGCTATGAAGGTCGCGCGGCGTACGCGGCACATCGCGCTGCAAAGCGCGCTGGCCGGCATCAGCCTCTCAACGCTTGGAATGCTCGCCGCTGCGGCAGGCCAGATCAGTCCGGTCGAAGGCGCTCTGCTGCAGGAGGCGATTGATGTGGCCGTCATTCTCAATGCGCTCCGGGCGCTCGGCGCCGGCCGAAGGGAGCGTCGGGGGACCTGGCTCACCTGACTGTCCTTTGTTTCACGCTCCTGCTCCTTCCGGAGCGGCAGAGGCCTTCCCCGGATGCTCGCACCCGAACCCGCCGAATGTCGAACGTCTGACCATCATCGGCTCGGCAGGTGGCTGCCGGGCAATGTGGCAAGCTGAAGGTTCGACAGGATTGTCTCGGCGCCGCCCGCTATCCGGCAGGATCGGCTTAAGTTTACCGCGCCTCGATCCGCGTCCCCTGTGTCCCCGCCACGATCGCCGGCGCATCCTCCAGCCGGCCGATGGCCGCGGGGCGCCCGGTCGCCTCCGCAAAGGCGAGGGCCGCCGAGAGTTTCGGTCGCATCGAGCCGGCCGGGAAGCGCGCGGGTGAGAGCGAGGCGGGTGTTCCCAGCCGGATCGCCCGGGCATCCGGCGTGCCGAACGCGTCGTAGACCGCATCGACATCCGTCAGGAGCAAGAGCATGTCGGCGCCGAGACCGCGAGCCAGGAGATCGCTGGCAAAGTCCTTGTCGATCACGGCCTCCACACCCTGAAGGCTGCCATCCGGTCTCTCCACGACCGGTATGCCGCCGCCGCCGCCGCAGATTACCGTAACGTCGTGTTCGACGAGCATGGCGATCGTGGCCGCTTCCATGATCTTCACCGGCATCGGCGAGGCGACCACACGCCGCCATCCAACCCCATCCGGCGCCACGCACCAGCCGCGCTCGGCCTCCATGCGCCGGGCAGTCGCTTCGTCGTAAAGCGGGCCTATAGGCTTGGTCGGCCGGGAGAAGGCCGGATCGCTCCGGTCAACCTCCACGAGGGTGAGAAGGGTCGCCAGCGCTCGCCCCGGCAGGAGACCGGCGAGTTCCTGCTCGATCAGATAGCCGATCATCCCTTCGCTCTCGGCATCGAGGATGTCGAGGGGGTAGGCGCCGTCGGCGGGGCCTGCGGCGGCCTGCAGCGCGAGAAGCCCGACCTGCGGGCCGTTTCCGTGGGTGACGACGATCTGGTGTCCCGCTGCGACGAGTTCGGCCAGCGCCTTGGCGGCCTTTCGCACATTCGCTCGCTGGTTCTGCGCACTCGGCGGCTCACCTCGCCGGAGAAGAGCGTTCCCACCGAGCGCGACGGTGATGCGCATCTCAGCCCCCGATCGTGGCGACAAGAAGCGCCTTGATGGTGTGCATTCTGTTCTCCGCCTGATCGAAGACGATCGAGGCCGGCGACTCGAACACCTCCTCGGCCACTTCCATGCAGTCGATGCCGAAGCGCTTTGCGATGTCCTGCGCAACCGCAGTCTCGGTGTTATGGAAGGCGGGCAGGCAGTGCATGAACTTGACGTAGGGGTTCCCGGTGGCCTCCATCACGGCCGCAGTGACGCGGTAGGGCACGAGCATGCGGATGCGCTCCGCCCAGACCGACTCCGGCTCCCCCATCGAGAGCCAGACATCGGTGTAAAGGAAGTCGGCACCGGCCACTCCCTGGCTGACGTCTTCCGTGACGGTGACACTGCCGCCGTTCTTGCCGGCGAGATCGCGCAGGTGGAGGACGAAGCCTTCGTCCGGCCAGAGCGGCTTCGGCGCGGCGATGCGCATGTCGATGCCGACCTTCGCGGCGCCGACGGCCAGCGAGCGCGCGACATTGTTGCGGCCGTCGCCGAGGAACGTCACCGCCATGTCGGACAGGTGCTTGTGGGTGAACTCGCGCATCGTCATGAAGTCGGCCAGCGTCTGTGTGGGGTGCGCCTCGTCGGTCAGGCCGTTGTAGACGGGTACGCCGGCATAAGCGGCGAGCTCCTCGACCATCGCTTGGCCTGCACCGCGAAACTCGATCGCGTCATAGATGCGGCCGAGCACCCGGGCAGTGTCCTTGATCGACTCCTTGTGGCCGATATGGCTGCCGGAGGGGCCGAGATAGGTCACGTGCGCCCCCTGGTCATAGGCTGCGACCTCGAAGCCCGTGCGCGTGCGTGTCGAATCCTTTTCGAAGATCAGCGCGATGTTCCTGCGCTGGAGGCACGGTTTCTCCGTACCGCTGGTCTTCGCCGCCTTCAGCTCGGCAGCAAGACGCAGGAGGAAGCGGATCTCAGGCGGCGAGAGGTCGTCCAGCGTCAGAACGCTGCGGCCGTGCAGATTGACAGGCATGTCGGCAACTCCCGAAGCTTCAGGCCGGATCGCGGGCGAGGGGACAGGTCATGCAATGTCCGCCGCCGCGTCCGCGGCTGAGCTCGGCGCCCTCGACGGTAATGACCTCGACGCCAGCTCGGCGCAGGAGAGTGTTGGTGTAGACGTTGCGATCGTAGGCGATGACGACGCCGGGCTCGACCGCAATGACGTTGTTGCCATCGTCCCATTGTTCGCGCTCGGCCTCGCAGATATCGCCGCCGGTCGCCACCGTTCGCAGCCTCGGCAGACCCATCGCCTCGGCGACCACGTCGATGAAAGGTCGAGCTTCCTCAACGACTTCGATCTGACCCTCCCGATCACCCGGCCGCAGCGAAAAGCTGCGCAGCCGATCGACGATCGGCGGAAAAAGCGTGACGAGGTCGCGGTCGCAGAAGGTGAAGACCGTGTCGAGATGCATGAAGCTGCGGTCGCGCGGCATCAGCGCCGCGACGACCCGCCTTGCCGTCCCGGTTGCGAAGAGGCGCTTGGCCAGAGCGCTCACCGCCTGCGGCGTTGTCCGCTCGCCCATTCCCACGAGGACGACGCCGTCGCCCACCGGCATGACGTCGCCGCCCTCCAATGTCGCCTGGCCCGGCTGCGAAAGGACGGTGAAGCCTGCGCCCGCGAAGCGAGGATGGAAACGGTAGATCGCGTCGACATTGAGCGTCTCCGGCCGGCGCGCGGGCCAGAACATCGAATTCACGCTGACTCCATCGTAGATCCAGCAGGAGCTGTCGCGGGTGAAGAGCTGGTTCGGCAGCGGCGGCAGCACGAAGTCCTGCGGCGCGAGCGACAGCCCGCTAAGTCCCACCGGCACGAAGGGAAGTTCGGCCCTGGTGACGCCGCCGACGAGATAGGTCGAGAGTTCCTGCGCCGGCATCTCGTCCAGCCAGGCACGGAGCTCGTCGAGCAGATCCCAACCGAGACGTTCCGGATCCAGTCGCTGGTCGAGCAGCCAACGCCTGGCCTCTGGCAGAGCCATGGTCTCCGCCAGAAGCGTCCCGAGATCGCGAACGGCGACGCCGCGTTCCTCGAGCGTATCGGTGAGGATGTCGTGCTCCTGGCGCGCCTTGCGGACCCAGAGGACGTCGTCGAAGAGGAGAGCATGGCAGTTGGCCGGCGTAAGGCGGCGCAGGCCGAGGTCGGGGCGATGGACGAGCACCTCGCGGAGCCGACCCACCTCCGAATGGACGCCGAGTATGGGCATCGTTGTTTCTCTCGATGATCGTTATTTCAGAGCGGGCTGACGGCGCCGGTCCACATCTCGTAGGCGGCGAAGAGGCCGACCGCGACGAGGGCGACGGCGAGGACCATCTCGAACGGACCAAAGAGCCGCTCACGGTGCTCGCGCCGGGCGTAGGCGTAGAACGGCACGCCCACGGCATAGAGTACGGCGCACATGAAGATGTAGGCGGGTCCGGCGGCATAGACGAGCCAGAGGCCGTAGCCGGTCGCGACCAGTCCGAGGACCAGTCCGGTCCAGCGCGACTCGCCTTCCTTGTAGCTTTCGCCAGTGAAGGCGAGCTTCGCGGCATAGGCGCCGGAGAAGATATAGGGCACGAGGATGGCCGCCGAGGCGATCGAGAACAAAGCCTGGTAGGTGCTCTCGGCGAATAGCGTGATGATCAGGAACAGCTGCACGAGGCCGTTGGTGATCAAAAGCGAGGTGGAGGGCACGCCGTTCTCGCTCTCACGGGCGAAGAACGCCGGCATCGTGCCGTCGCGTCCAGCTACATGCGGGATTTCGGCGGCGAGCAGCGTCCAGCTCAGGAATGCGCCGAGAACGGAGACGGCGACCGCCAAGTTGATCAGGATCGCGCCCCACGGGCCGACGACATGCTCGAGCACGCCGGCCATCGACGGATTCTTGAGGCTGGCGAGTTCCGGCCTCGTCATCACGCCGAGCGACAGGAGAGACACCAGCGCGTAAAGTGCGAGGCAGGTGAAGAACCCGACGCCGGTCGCGACGGCGACGTCACGCCGACGCTCCGCCCGGGCCGAGAAGACGCTCGCGCCTTCGATCCCGATGAACACCCACAGCGTGACAAGCATGGTGCTTTTCACCTGGGTGGTGATCGAGCCGAGATCGGCGGTGCCGAGGCCGGTCAGGTCGATCGAGAACACATCGATTTGGAAGGCGACGGCGGCGATCCCGATGAACAGCACGATCGGCGCGATCTTGGCGAGCGTGACGAGCGCGTTGACCACCGCGGCCTGCCGGATGCCGGCGAGGATCAGCATGTGGATCAGCCAAAGCAGGAACGACGCGCCGAGCACCGCCTGCCACGTATTGCCCTCGCCGAAGCCGGGAAAGAAGTAGGAGAGGGCGCTGAACACCACAACGGCATAGGAGACGTTGCCGACCCAGGCGCTGATCCAGTAGCCCCAGGCGCTGTTGAAGCCGATGAAAGGTCCGAAGCCTGCCCGGGCGTAAGCATAAGGGCCGGCGTCGAGCTCCGGCTTCCTGACCGCGAGCGTCTGGTAGACGAAGACGAGGGCGAGCATGCCCGCCGCGGTGATGCCCCAGCCGATCAGGATGGCAAGCGGACCGGCGCCGGCAGCCATGTTCTGCGGAAGGCTGAAGACGCCCGAGCCGACCATCGAGCCGACCACGAGGGCGGTGAGTGCGCCCAGACGCAGCTTGCCTGATTTGGTGGCGGACGCGTCAGGCAGCCGCTCTCCGATGCTAGTCGTCACCATGATCGTTTCTCCCGGTCGTCAGAGTTGACGCAAGGGAGGGAACGCCGAGTTCCGCCTCGGCACTTTGACGCCGGTCAATCGCCGACGCTGCCGGTGCCCTGAACGGAACCGAGCCGACGGGCAGCCAGGCTGCTCGTCGTCATGGATTCGAGCCCCGCTCGATCTGGGCAGCGGTAGCCAAGTATCGCACGGAGCATGTGCCTGAGGTTCGGTCTGAGAGTCGCATGAGAGGGTGGAGGTGCGAGGCCACCGGCGATGGCCGCCGCACCGTCTCGCGAAGATCTTCGGATCGCCCGGGGCAAGTTCCGCAGACGCTCCGTCCAGCCAGCTTGTCGACCAGCTCGTGACCCGCACGGCGGAGGGCGGAGGCATTCGTCCAGCGTGACGGTGACGTCGAGCTACCTCGATGCCGGGAAAACGGGAGCACCGCCTCACGCCGCGTCAGTGCATGGACGGTTCACACCGAAGCATTCCAAACGACCGGCGCTCCGGAGGCCGATCCCCGATTTCTTGATGTACCCGCTTCCGCCATGACCGAGTTGGCGGCCCGGCCTCGGTCGCGGCGTGGTCGCCTCCAAGCATGTTTTCCCGCGCTGCAGCGCAGCTATCGCAGAAAGGCCTTCCAGCGCGCACCCTCCCTGCGCGCCGGTTCCCGTCAGGGCTTCTGCGCCCGCACCGCCGGCCGTTTGCGGGTGGCGGCAAGGACGAGAACACCTGCACCCACGCCCGCGAGGGCCCATTTGATCGGCAGCACATCGGCCGTCTCGCTGCGGATCGGCAGAACGGTGACCGAACCGCGGTCGTCCTCGACGCCGACTTTGCCCTGCGCCTTGGCTGCCTCGATCGCCTGCGGCGAGACCACCCACTCGGCGCCTCTAAAGCGGTCGAGCGCCATGAAGCCTCCTCCCACCACCAGCGCGGCGACGACGGCAAGAACCAGACGGACTGCAAGGGACATGAAGCTGCTTTCAGGCAATAGGACAGTTGGGGTTGGCGCGGCGTCAGAGATCGTCGCCGGCCGGTGCATCGAGCGGCTGATCGAGGGCCGGTGCGTCCCCATCCGGCTCTTCGGGCGTCAGGGTCTCGTCCGGCCCTTTGACGGTGGTCCCGTTGACGCTCACAGATCCATCCGCGGCGACATCGACCAGCCATTCGATCCTGCCACCATCCGTGGGGCGCCCCATGCCCTTGACGAACTGCAGCATGGTAATGGCCTGGTAGAGGTCGGGATTGGCCGCGGCTGCGGATTGCAGAGTGGCAACGGTCTTGTCCAGACCGGCCATGTCGACCTTGATACTGGCGTGGGGCTTGGCTTCGGTGAAACTGAAATCGCCGCTGAGGGCGACGTCGAAATCCTTGGACACGATGCGGCTCGGCTTGAGCCTGTTCCTGATGCGCTCCGGCTGGAACGCTGCGCTGATGCGCGCCTGTGCAGCCTCCGAAAGGGGCGGTTCCTTGGCGAAGTCGATCTCGCGCAATGCGATCTCGGCCGGCGTCAGGAGATCCACGCCGGAGACGGTGTAGCCGATCTCGATGACGTCAGGCAGCAGAGTCGCCGACCATGCCGGGACGAGCGCGCTGTCGATGCGAATGCCGTTCAGCGCGAAGTCGAGGTCGAACGAAGCGTTCCTGTCGACGCCGGTGAAGCGAACCACCTGCCGTGCCTCGGCGAATTTCAGTCCGCCATAGAGCGAGGTGATACCGACGTCCCGCGCCAGGATATTGCCCTCGAGCGTCGACCACAGCGGCAGGAGATCGCCGAGCCCGTCCTTGAACTGCGCCATGAGCGGCCCGGAGGCTGGCAGTGTCGCATCCGCCTGCAACTGCGGCAGGTAGCGCATCACCATGAGGTAGAAGTCCCGCATGGCTGCCGTCCGGGCGTCCCTCGCTGTGAGGGTGGTGTCGATGAACCCGGCGCTCGCCTCGAAGCCGAACGAGGTCGGATCGGTGCCGGTATCCTCCTGCGGGATCGTCACCGTGGTCGTCTGCTTCACGCCCTCGTAGGTCTGGCGGGCGTTGATGTCGGTGCCGCCGTTCGCCCCGGCCTTGGCCGTCATCTCGACCGTCGTCGCGCGGATCGTCGCGATAGAGCCCGACAGGGCGTCGTGCGACTGCGTCTCCGTCTTCTCCGAACGGCTGGAGGCGGAAAGGAAGGCTGCGAGCGCGGGCGAGTAGACCCCTTTGAAGGCCTGCGAGCCCTGCTTGTAGCTGAAGCTCTGGGTCTGACCCTCGATCACGCCGGACGCCGCAACGTCGATCGGATCCTTGGTGAAGACGTTCCAGCTTCCGTCCGCACGCTCGCTGACGATGAAGGACAGTGGCGCGAACTTGACCGGGCTGCCCGCCAGAGCGGACAGCGCCGCGGCGGGATCGAGCGTGATGCGATGGCCGGCCGGGTCAGGCTCGATTCGCAGCAGCTTCTGCTCGAACGGGGTAGACGTCAGGTACGAGGCGAGAGCGTCGCGCAGCTGCAAGGCGCCTTCGGCCGTTCCGGCAACGGCCGGTTCGGGCGCCGACAAGTCCGGCGTCTGCGCATGGCCCGGCAGCCCGGAGGCGGCCAGGATGAAGACGGACATGACGGCGCTGCGGACCATGAAGACTCCCCCTCTCCCTCTGATGATGACGGCTTCTAGCCGCTACGGCAGCAAAGGCAAACCAGTAGCAACAGCCGATCCGGGCGGCATCCCATAAGGCTCTGGATTGTCTGCCCGGCACACCATCCGGCAGAGCATCGGTTGAGCTGTGCTCGTCATCCCGCCACAACCTCGTCTAGGTCACACGCCCGCACCGGCCTTGCCGCAGCACCTGGGCCCGGCGAGGCCAGCGACAGCGCGCCAGGGAAAGCGCCGAGCTTGACCCCGCCTTGCAGCATCCGCGCTATGTCAGGACGCCGAGCAGGCCTCCTGGTCGAGCCTCATGACGCCATGAGCGTGCGCGCGTTGGCGGCGTCGAATTTGGCGATGTCATCCCTCATCCGCGCCTGCCAGCGGGCCACGAAGGCCGCCGTCTCCTCGGCGCCGAGATGAGCGGTCAACGCCGCCTGATCGCGCCAGCGCTCGGCAACGAGCATGCGGCCCTCTCCGATGTCCTCCGGCGCGACAGCGAAGAAGAGGCAGCCGTCGCGGGCACGCGCCGCCTCGGCGAAGGCGGCCATCTCGCTGAGGAAGGCAGCGGCGTCCGACGGCGCGACATGGATGTATCCGGTAACGATCAGCATGGTTCGTCTCCTCTCGCTGCAGCCGGTCAGTCGACGGTCAGGACGATCTTGCCCTGGATGCCGCCCGCCTCGGCGCGCGCATGCGCCCGGGCCGCCTCGGCGAGGGGAAAGGTGCTGTCGATGACGACGCGGACGGTTCCGTCGGCAAGCAGCCGGGATGCCTGCGCGAGCTGGCTGCCGCTGGAGCGGACCTGCGTCGAGGACACGGTGATGCCGAGACGTGCTGCCTCGTCATGGGCGTCGAAGCCGAGCGGGAAAACGGGAAAGAGGGCGCCGCCTCGCTTCAGCGTCTTCAGGAAGCGCGCCGCCGCCTGGCCGCCGACCGTATCGAGCACGAGGTCGGCGTCGCGCACGATTTCGTCCGCCGCGGCCTTGGTGTAGTCGATGAACTCGTCGACACCGAGGTCGCGCATCAGTGCCGCGTTCTTGCCCGAGGCGACCGCGATCACATGTGCGCCCTGCCAGCGGGCGAGCTGAACGGCGAGGTGCCCGACCCCGCCGCCGGCGCCGTTGATGAGAACGCTCCTGCCGGCGAGCGGCACGGGCGCGTGGGGAAAGGGCTGGAACGGGTTCGGCGCCTCGTGTCCGAGGTCGATCAGGAACTGCCAGGCGGTGAGCAGCGACATGGGCGCCGCGGCCGCCTCGACATGACCGATCCCGGCGGGCTTCAGCGCGAGCTCCGAAGCCGGGACGCTGACATATTCCGCATAGGCCTTGCCGCCCCGCATCGCGTCGGCGGGGAAGCGGACCATGGCATAGACCTCGTCCCCGACGGAGACGTTCGTCACGCCATCGCCGAGCTGATGGACGGTGCCGGAGATGTCGGAGCCGAGGATCAGCGGGAACGCCGGATGGGGCTGCCACTCCGGCGGCAGGGCCCGGTAGCCGTCGCGCAGGTACCAGTCGGGCGGATTGAGGCCTACGGCGTGCACCCGCACCAGCACTTCGCCGGATTCGGCCTTCGGCACCGGCGCATCCTCGTAGTGCAGAACATCCGGACCGCCGAAGGCATGCAGGCGGACGGCTTTCATCGTGTCACTCATCGGTCGATCCATCTGAGGGTTGGACATGACAGCGATTTAAGCGGTCGCGATGGTCTTGATTATTGAGGCTGACGACATTTCAATCATGCCATGAAGGAACAGATCGCATTGGAGCGGCTGGCCGGTCTTGCGGCTTTCGCCCGGGCCGGTTCGCTCGGCAGCTTCACGGCGGCTGCACACGCGCTGTCGATCTCGCCCTCGGCCGTCAGCAAGAGCATCCAGCGGCTGGAGACGCATCTCGGCGTGGCGCTCTTCACCCGCACCACCCGCTCGCTGACGCTGACCGCCGAGGGGCGGGAACTGCACGAGCGCGCCGTCCGACTGCTGCGCCAGGCGGAGGAAATCGAGCAGGCCGCGATGGCTGCGCGCTCCGAGCCGGCCGGCTCGCTGCGGATCGCAGCCCCGCTGCCGGTCGGCCAGCATGTGATTGCGCCTGCGCTGCCGGCCTTTCGCCGCAGACATCCTCGGGTGAGCATCGATCTCCGCTTAAGCGACCGGATGGTCGACATCGTGGAGGAGGGGATCGACATCGCGGTGCGGATCGGCGAGCTCGACGACACGCGCCTCCTGGCGCGCAGGCTCGCGCCGCATCGCCTGTGCTGCTTCGCCTCGCCTGGCTATCTTGCCGCGCGCGGCACGCCGCAGCACCCGGACGATCTCGCCGGCCACGAGACCATTACGCTGCGCTACCAGAGCACCGGCCAGATCCTGCAATGGCCCTTCCGGATCGGCGGCCGGCTGGTTGAGATGACGCCTGCCTCCGGCCTGTCGGTCGACGTCAGCGAGGCGCTGATCGCCATGC
Organism: Mangrovicella endophytica; assembly: GCF_002893625.1. Classification (GTDB taxonomy): domain Bacteria; phylum Pseudomonadota; class Alphaproteobacteria; order Rhizobiales; family Rhizobiaceae; genus Mangrovicella; species Mangrovicella endophytica. The sequence goes on from NZ_PKMZ01000006.1 coordinate 101,659, forward strand.
TCGTGGCGGGCGGCGGCATCGGGATGGCGGCGACCTTTGTCACCGCGCCTTACGTCGCACGCGGCGAGCTGGTGCCGGTCCTGTCGCCCTTTGCGGTGCTGCGCGACAACATCACGGCGCTCTGGCCAGCAAGCCGCCGGACCAACCCGGCCGTGCGCGCGTTCCTTTTGACGCTGCACGAGACCTTCCGGGAGCAGATGCGAGCAGCGGCGCCCGAGTGAGCGCCGCCGTCCGGTTCGGCTTCCTTGGCCCGGGGCACCGGGCTAGGACGCTCTTCGCCGGTCAGGCGCCGAAGGCGCCGTCAATCGTGTGCATCGCACCGGTGACGAAGCCCGCCTCCGGGCCTGCGAGCCACGCCACCATGCCGGCGACCTCCTCGGGCCGACCATGGCGCTTGATCGCCATGAAGCTGTGCATCAGCTCGCGCATCGGACCGTCTGCCGGATTGGCATCCGTGTCGATTGGCCCGGGTTGTACGATGTTGATCGTGATGCCGCGCGGCCCGAAGTCCCGCGCCAGGCCCCGTGCTAAGCCCTGGAGGGCGGACTTGCTGAGAGCGTAGGACGCCATCCCCGGGACCGGCATGCGGTCGCCGTTGACCGAGCCGATGACGATGATCCGCCCGCCTTCGGGCATCCGTCGCGCCGCCTCGACCGAGGCATGGTAGGGGGCGTGGACATTGACCCGAAACAGCCGATCGATCTCGTCCGGATCCTGCTCGAGCGCGTCGCCGAAGACCGCGAAGCCAGAATTGACGACGAGAACGTCGAGGGGGCCGCTCTCGCGCACGGTCGCAATCACGGCGTCCCTGTCGGCGCTGTCGGTGCGGACCGCCTTGCTGCCGGTCTCGTCCGCCAGACGCTCGGCTGCCTCGCGCGATCCGGCATAGGTGAAGGTGACTGCCGCACCATCCTTCGCAAAGCGCCGCACGATCGCAGCGCCGATCCCGCGGCTGCCGCCGAGCACGAGCACGGATTTACCTTGAAACATCGATACCGCCTCTTCTTGAGGATTAAGTTAGGAGGCGCTACATAAATCCGCAGGCAGACACGGTCAACGATTTTTATAATGACGAGTACAAAAAACTCCCGGCCGCGCGGTCGGCCTCGACGTTTCGATCCAGACGAGGCCGTCGCCACGGCCAAGCATCTCTTCCAGGCCCACGGCTATGATGCTGTCAGCGTCACGGATGTGACCGAAGCGCTCGGCATCAATCCACCGAGTTTCTATTCCGCCTTCGGCAGCAAGCTTGGCCTCTACACTCGTATCCTGGACCTTTACGCCGATACCGGCGCCATACCCTTCGAAGACATCTTGCGGCCCGAGCGGCCCGTCCCTGAGGGCCTCGCGGCTTTGTTGGAGGAAGCGGCTCGCCGCTATGCCGCTGATCCCGCGACGGCCGGCTGCCTGGTCGTGGAAGGAACCCGGTGCAACGATGCGCAAGCCCGCGAGGCGGCTCGTGCCTATAACGTGGCGGCCGAAGACATGATCAAGGCCTATATCGCGGCACGCCATCCGGAGGAGGCCGACCGCCTGACGGACTTCGTTGCGACGACCATGTTTGGCCTGTCCGCCAAGGCACGAAGCGGACATGGAGCCGACCAGCTTCTTGCGACTGCCCGCTTGGCAGCGGCGGCGATCCGGCAGGCACTCGCGGATTGAGACGCTGCGACAGCGGTATTTGGCTCGATTGATGGGAAGGGCGGCGGGAGCTTGCTCCGCCGACCTTCGCACCGCCCGCAGCGGCGCGGCTCAGCTCTCCCAGTCGGCGGCCGCCACGGCGTCGGCGCCTGCGGGAAGTTTCATCGGGCAGCTCGGATCGGTGGCCGCGCGCCAGACCGCTTCGGCAACATCCGTTGACTTGGTGATAGGTCCGGAGTGCTGCCGCATCTGGGCGACGGTCGCGTTGATGTAGTCCGCGTAGGCGTCGGGGAACCCACCCTCTTCCTCCATGCGGCCGAACGCGTTCTTGCCGAAGCTCGTCTCAGGCGCGAGGCCCGGCAGCACGATGCGGACCCGGATGCCGAAGGGCTCAAGCTCGATGGCGACGGACTCGGTGAAGGCGTTCACGGCCGACTTGCTCGCGGTGTAGACCGACAGGAGCGGCAGCGGCTTCACCGTGACGGTGGACGTCACATTGACGATCGTGCCCGACCGGCGCTCGCGGAACTGCGGCAGGACAGCCTGCATCGTCCGCATCGTCCCGATCGTGTTGGTCTCGAAGATGTCGCGGGCCACGTCGATCGGCGTGCCTTCGAGCGCGCTGAGCCAGCCGATGCCCGCATTGTTGACGAGGACGTCGATCGGTCCCGCCGCTTCGATCGCCTGCCGGACGCTCTCGTCGCTGCGGACGTCCAGGGGGAGGATACGCAGATTCTCCGAGGCCGGGAGAACGCTCTCGTTGGGCGTGCGCATCGTCGCGACGACCTTCCAGCCCTGGTTGAGGAAGTGCTTCGCAATGTCGAGCCCGAAGCCTGACGAGCAGCCTGTGATAAGAACGGTGTTCATGGTGTCTCCTTGGCGTGCAATGGCACGGACGACATGTGGACGCTGTTGATGAGACTGCCTATCATTGGAAGTCCTGTTGGTATTCGCGAGAGTCCTGAATTGACTGACCCCTTCGCGGAAGTCGTGGCGCTGCTCCAGCCGAGCCTGCCCTTCTCGAAGCAGGCGAGCGGCGCCGGCTCATGGCGCATCGACGTCTCGGTCACCGGTGATCCGCTGTTCTGCGTGATCCTGGAGGGATCCGTGCTCCTGTCCCTGGATGGACGGCCCGAGATTGAGCTGAGGGCGAACGATTTCGTCCTCGTGCCCACGGCACGTGACTTCACGATGTCCAGCCTCGATGGCGGCCCGCCCAAGGGAGAAACGGTCCACACGATGCTGGACGACGAGACGAGGCATGGCGATGCGGAAGGGCCGACCAATGTGCGCATGCTCGCCGGCCGTCTCGCCTTCGGTTCTCCGGATGCCGGGTTGCTCTTGTCTCTGCTTCCCGAGTTCATCCACGTTCAGGACCTGAAGCGGATCGCGACTCTCGTCCAGCTCGTCAGAAATGAAGCGCAGGACGCACGACCTGCCCGGGAGATGGTCCTCGCGCGGCTGCTGGAGGTGCTCCTGATCGAGGCGCTGCGCGCGACATTGGGCGCTGCCGCTGAACCGGGCTTGCTCAGGGGGCTTGCAGACGCGCGTCTGGCAAATGCCATACGAAGCATCCATGCGGATCCCCGACGGAGCTGGACCGTGGAGCAACTGGCGCGGGCGGCGTCCCTTTCGCGTTCGGTCTTCTTCGACCGGTTTCGCAAGGAGGTGGGGGTGCCGCCGATGGAGTACCTTCTGAGGTGGCGAATGGCGCGCGCCAGGGACATGCTGCGGCGTGGGGAGGGCGGGGTCAAGGAAGTCGCGCAATCGGTCGGCTACGGCTCCGCCAGCTCCTTCAGCGTTGCCTTCACGCGGATCGTGGGCGTGCCGCCGATGCAGTTCGCGCGCCTGGGCGCGTCTATACCGAGCTAGAACCGTCCGCTGCCGAGCGCTCCAGCCGCGAGCGATCGGTTGTATGGCGTCCATGCGCCGGGCGCGGCTTCGAGCGGGCACGCCGTGCGCCAAACCCCGCACCATCACGCCAGCTGCTGTTCAATCGACCTGGTGCGCAATGTCGCGACGTCGCCCGTATGCTTCGTCGTGACCGTCTCGATCAGCACGATCCAGCATTCCTCGTCCGCAACCGGGTTGTGCAGGGTGCCCTTCGGCACCACGCAGAACTCGCCCGCCTCCAGTACGGTCTCACGCCCACCTTCGAACTGGATGCGCAGGCGGCCGTGCAGGACCTGGAAGAGCTCGTCCTCGTCATCGTGCTTGTGCCAGGTAAGCTCGCCGAGGAGCTTGGCGACCTTGACATACTGGTCGTTCACACGCCCGACCACCTTGGGCGACCAGTGCTCGGTGAGGGCCTCGGCGGCAGCGACCAGATTGACCGAGTTCATCAGCTATTCCTTTCGTTTGAGGCGAGAGAGGGGGCTGGACACCTGACAACTGCTGCCGTGCCACGGGGGTGGGAAGCTGATTTTGCTAAAGAGCGTCATTAGCCTTTGTAAGGGGCAATGCCGCGCAAACCGCGGCATCACCCTTCTTCGGGCCTTTGCGATCCTGCGCTACGACTCGTGGCCGAGCGCCAGGGGCATCGCGGCGGGAGCAGCCTGCTTCGTCCGCCGTCCGCGCACGAGGACGTAGAAGAGTGGCGTCAAGAAGAGGCCGAACAGCGTGACGCCGATCATGCCGGAGAAGACGGCGACGCCCATGGCCGAGCGCATCTCCGCGCCTGCGCCCGTCGAGAGCACCAGGGGCAACACGCCCATGACGAAGGCGAGCGACGTCATCAGGATCGGGCGCAGGCGAAGTCGCGCCGCCTCGATCGCCGCCTCGCGGGGACTGCGCCCCTCCGCCTCCAGCTCGCGCGCGAACTCCACGATCAGGATGGCGTTCTTGGCCGACAGTCCCACCAGCACGATCAGTCCGATCTGCGTGAAGATGTTGTTGTCGCCTGCCGTCAGCCAGATTCCCGCCAGTGCCGAGAAGAGCCCGGCCGGCACGATCAGGAGGATCGCGATGGGCAGGGTCAGGCTTTCGTACTGGGCGGCAAGCACGAGGAAGACGAGAAGGATCGCGAGCGGGAAGATCACGACGCCGGAATTGCCCGCGATGATCTCCTGATAGGTGATCTCCGTCCACTCATAGGCAAAGCCCGGCGGCAGGGTCTCTGCCGCGATCCGCTCCACCGCCTCCCGCGCCTGGCCCGAGGAGAAGCCGGGCGCGGCATTGCCGTTGACGTCGGCGGCCAGGAACCCGTTGTAGCGCAGCGCGCGCTCGGGCCCGGCCACCGGATTGACGCTCATCAGGGCCGAGAGCGGGATCATCGCGCCGGAGTTCGAGCGCACCTTGAGGTTGCCGATGTCTTCGGCCCGGGCACGATAAGGCGCGTCGGCCTGGACGCGCACCGAGTAGGTGCGCCCGAACTCGTTGAAGTCGTTCACATAGAGCGAGCCGAGATAAATCTGCAGAGTGTTGAAGATCTCGGTGATCGGCACATCCAGCTGGCGCGCCCGGGCTCGGTCGACGTCGGCGTAGAGCTGGGGCACATTGATGCCGTAGCCGGTGAACATCCCCGTCAGCTCGGGCGTCTGGTAGGCCTTGGCGAGAAAGGTTTTCACCACCTCGTCGAGCGCCTGGAAGCCCTGGCCGGAACGATCTTCGATCTGCAGCTTGAAGCCGCCGATCGTGCCCAGGCCTTGGACGGGCGGGGGCGGGAAGATCGCCGTAAAGGCCTCCTCGATCCCTGCGAACTGGCCGTTCAAGGCCTGCGCGATGGCGCCGGCTGACAGCTCGGGCGTCTGGCGGTCCTCGAAGGGAGCCAGCGTCAGAAATACGACGGCCGCGTTGGAGGAGTTGGTGAAGCCGTTGATCGAGAGGCCCGGGAAGGCGAGCGTGCTTTCCACGCCGGGCACCTTCAGCGCGATCTCACCCATGCGCCGCGCCACCGCATCCGTGCGGTCGAGCGAAGCGCCATCCGGCAGCTGCGCGAAGCCGACGAGATACTGCTTGTCCTGGGCCGGCACGAAGCCGCCGGGGACCGTGCGGAAGAGAACGCCGGTCAGCGCGACCAGGACCACATAGAGGCCCAGCGTCATGCCCTTGCGCGTGATGACGCCGCCAAGACCCTTCCCGTACCGATGCGAGGAGGCCGAGAAGAAGCGGTTGAAGCCGCGAAAGAACCAGCCAAGCGAGCCGTCGAGGATGCGCGTCAGCCGGTCCTTGGGCGCGTCGTGGCCGCGCAGGAGGAGAGCGGCCAGCGCTGGCGAGAGCGTCAGCGAGTTGAAGGCCGAGATCACCGTGGAGATGGCGAGCGTCAGCGCGAACTGGCGGTAGAACTGCCCGGTCAGGCCCGAGATGAACGCGAGCGGGACGAATACGGCGACCAGGACTAGCGCGATCGCGACGATCGGGCCCGACACCTCGCGCATGGCCTGGTAGGTCGCCTCGCGGGGCTGCAGGCCATTCTCGATGTTGCGTTCGACATTCTCCACCACCACGATCGCGTCATCGACCACGATGCCGATCGCAAGCACGAGGCCGAACAGCGAGAGCGCGTTGATCGAGAAGCCGAGGAGATGCATCACGGCGAATGTGCCGACGATCGAGACCGGCACGGCGAGCAGCGGGATGATCGAAGCGCGCCAGGTCTGGAGGAAGACCACGACCACGAGCACCACCAGCACCACGGCCTCGAGCAGCGTGTGCACGACCGCGTCGATCGAGGCGCGCACGAACTGCGTCGTGTCGTAGACGATCTCGTAGTCCACGCCGTCCGGCATTGTCTGCTTGATCTCGCTCATCACGCTGCGCACCTCGTCGGCGATCGCGATGGCGTTGGAACCGGGCGCCTGGAACACGGGGATGGCGACGGCCGGCTCGTTGGAGAGGAGCGAGCGCAGCGCGTATTCGGATGCGCCGAGCTCGACCCGCCCGATGTCGCGGATGCGCGTGATCGCGCCGGTCGCCGCATCGGTGCGCACGATGATATTGGCGAACTCCTCCACATCCTTGAGGCGCCCTTGCGCATTCACGGACAGCTGGAACTCGACACCCGGCACGCTCGGCGAGGCGCCAATGACGCCCGCTGCAGCCTGGACGTTCTGCTCGCGGATGGCGGTGACGACGTCGGTGGCGGACAGGCCGCGGCTCGCGGTCTTCTCTGGGTCGAGCCAAATGCGCATGGAATAGTCGCCCGAGCCGAAGAGCTGGACCTGGCCCATGCCGTCGATGCGCGCCAGACGGTCGCGCACGTTGAGCAGCGCGTAGTTGCGCAGGTAAGTGAGGTCGTAGCGCCCGTTCGGTGACGTCAGGTGCACCACCAGCATCAGGTCGGGCGAGGACTTCACCACGGAGACGCCGAGGCGGCGCACCTCCTCCGGCAGGCGAGGCTCGGCTTGCGCCACCCGGTTCTGCACGAGCTGCTGAGCCTGGTCGGGATCAGTGCCGATGCGGAAGGTGACAGTGAGCTGCATCGCGCCGTCGGTGGTGGCCTGGCTCGACATGTAGAGCATGCCTTCGACGCCGTTGATCTGCTCCTCCAGCGGGGTCGCGACGGTCTCGGCGATCACCGCGGGGTTGGCGCCGGGATAGGTCGCGCGCACCACGACCGACGGCGGCACGACCTCGGGATATTCCGAGATCGGCAGGGCGAAGATCGAGAGGAGGCCGCCCAGGAAGATCATCATGGACAGGACGCCCGCAAACACGGGGCGGTCGACGAAGAACCGGGAGATGTTCATCGCAGCGGGCTTTCTTGGAAAGGAAAAAGGCGCCCGGCGGAGCGGGGGACGGGCTCCGCCGGGCGGGGCTGGCTAGCGCGCCTTGGGATCTACGCTGGCCTGCCGGTCGAGCGAGCGGCCGGTCTCCATGGAGACCATCTGGGGGGCGATCTTCGCGCCGGGGCGCAGACGCTGCAGTCCGTTGACGACCACGCGCTCATCGGCCTTCAGACCGTTCTCGACGACCCGCATGTCGCCCGCGGCCGGTCCGAGATCGACTTCGCGGTACTGCACCGTGTCGTCGCCGTCGACGACGAGGACGTAGCGCTTGTCCTGGTCGGTTCCCACCGCCCGCTCGGAGACGAGCACGGCGGGCTCCGCGCGAGGCTCGCCGAGGCGCAGGCGGGCGAACTGGCCCGGCAGAAGCCTTCCGTCCGGATTGGGGAAGCTGGCGCGGATCGCGACCGTTCCGTTCACGGGGTCGACGCTCGGGTCTACCAGCTGGATGCGGCCGCGGACGACCTTGCCATCGCCCTGATCCATCTCCACCGGAACGCGTTCGATGCCATCGATGCCGCCGGCGGTGCGCAGGAGACGCTCGACCGAGGCTTCGTCGGCGTCGAAGGTCGCATAGATCGGATCAATGGAAACGATGCGCGTCAGCACCGGCGAGCCGGCGCCCGCCGATACGAGATTGCCCTCGGTCACCTCCAGACGGCCAATGCGGCCCGAGATCGGCGCACGGATGGCAGTATAGGACAGATCGAGCCGGGCGGTACGAAGGCTTGCCTCGGCAGACGTAAGCTGCGCGGCTGCCTCGTCGGCAGCCTGGACGCGGCGCGCATATTCCGATGCGGCAATCGTTCGGTTGCCCTGCAGCTGGGCGCCGCGTTCCCGCTCGCCGCTGGCAAAGGCGAGACGCGCCCGTGCGGCTTTCAGGTCGGATTCGGCGCGTGCGACCGCAGCCTCATAGGGTGCCGGATCGATGGTGAGAAGCGGTGCGCCCTTCTCCACCAGCGCGCCTTCGCGGAAATGGGCGGCTTCGACCGCGCCGGCGACGCGCGAGCGGATCTCGACGCGCTCGACCGCTTCGAGGCGGCCGGAGAAGCGCTGCCAGAGTTCCACCGGCCGCCGCTCCACGCGGGCGACCGAGGCGGGAATGGCGGGGGGCGCGGCGGGAGTGGTCTCCGCTGCGGACTCCGTGCCGGCAGCGGTTGCCTTCTCCTCGGCCTGGATGCCGACGCTCAGGAAGGCGAGCGCAAGGGTGGCCGCGGTGAGGCCGCCGACGGTTGCGGAAAGCCGGTTCAGGACGGTCTGCAGTTTCAGCATGGACGGATCTCTTCTGAGTACCCGCGAGCCAGGACCCACGAGGGTCCACAAGGGGCTTGCGGCGCGTTCTTGGAGCGGATGTCGGGTCAGACGCTGCGGACGCCCGGGACGAAGTTGCAGGCCAGGCTAAGACCTGCAGATAGGAAGACGGCGGCGTCGGCGGCGGCAATGCTGCGGTTCATGGACGGGTCTCCTGGGCGAGAGGACGCAAGGCGTCGTTGCCGCGCCTTGAGAAGTCGCGGAGCCTTTGCTGGCCTTCTATGGTTTGGATCCGGGTGGAGTGCAGCGTTCAGGCCGCGCAACCACCCGCCGCTCGGCGATACGCCGGCGGATTATCTGTACGAGGTGCCGGCTCGGCACCGACCCACTCGGAACCGCACGTGAATGGGAGCGACGGTTCCGGTAGCAAGGAACTATCTTTGTTCATTACCAATCGGTATGGAATGAATTAGGGGGTTGGACTGCAGCTGTCAACGGACTATTTTACCGATAGGTATAAAAGTTAATGGCGGCCGGTGTGGCCCCACAGCCGGAGGAGGCAAGCAGATGGCACTCGGTCGTCCGCGCGAGTTCGACCCTGACGAAGCGCTCGACAGCGCGATGGAGCTTTTCTGGCGTCAGGGCTACGAGGGAACGTCGCTGGCGGACCTGACGGAGGCCATGGGAATTGCCAAGCCCAGTCTGTACGCGGTGTTCGGCAACAAGGAGGACTTGTTCCGAAAGGCGCTGGATCGCTATGCCGCGCAGCATGCCGATGCCACCTACGGCGCCTTGAACGAGCCGACCTCACGGCGGGCGGTGGAGCGGCTGCTCCTCGGCTTAGCGGGGGTGGATGCGGCCGAGGATATGCCCAAAGGCTGCCTGATGGTGCAAGGAGCCCTCGTCTGCAGCGCGGCAGGCGAGCGTATCAGGCAGGAACTGTGCTTGCGGCGGGCGGAAAACGAGGCTGCCTTGTGCCGGCGCATGGCCGAATGGCGCGACGCAGGCGACCTGCCGCCAAGCGCCGACCCCGCGGATCTGGCGCGCTATGTCATGTCGGTGGGCAATGGCATCGCGGTCCAGGCTGCCAGTGGCGCGAGCAAGGAGGAACTGCGCCGCGTGGTCGAAATGACCATGCGGACATGGCCGCCGGTGTAAGGTGCTCGTCGACGGCTCGCAGCGACCAGCGACCGCCACGATCCGCACGACCGCAACCGGATCCCGTAGCCACCGCTACCCGTGCGGATGGCGGTGGATCGGATCGACCCAATACACCTCTTCCGGCTTCTCGACGGGATCGACATCGGTGATGTTCACCACCACCGCCTCGTTATCGGACCGCACCAGCACGCATTGCAGCACCTGAGAGGGATCGGCATTGATCTCCTGATGTGGCACGTAGGGCGGCACGAAGATGAAATCGCCGGCTTCCGCCTCGGCGACGAATTCCAGCCTGTCGCCCCAGCGCAGCCGCGCTCGTCCGCTGACGACGTAGATCACGCTCTCCAACGCGCCGTGATGGTGGACGCCCGTTTTGGCATTCGGCGCGATGCTGACGGTGCCCGCCCAGATCTTCTGCGCGCCCACGCGGGCGGCGTTGATTGCGGCCTGCCGGAACATGCCGGGCGTCTGAGGCGTGTTGGAGTCCAGCGCATCGCCCTTGATGACGCGAATGCCGTCGTGCTTCCAGCGCGGCTCGCCGTCCGCAGCCCCGTGCGAATGTTGATGGTCGTGGCTCATCGCGGCTCTCCCTGTGCTTGCGGCATCATTCCCCCAGGAGCCGGCGGGGTCGAGGACCAATCATCCGCTGCCTAGTGTCGCGCAAGCCATTTAGCGCCTTCGCGCCGGGTGCGGCCTCCGCCTCGAAATTGTCCGAAGCTCGGATGCAGCCCCATCCGCGCGTGGCCCTCGTCTAAGGCACGGTCGCGGGGATCGTCGCGGACGAGCGGGCCAACGGCTTTGGTAGGCCCGCTGCCGCTCAAACGCGAAGGCTGCTCTCGCCCGTGTCGATATGCGGCGCCCAGTAGCGGATGCTTTCGGCGATGGCAGGAATAACGCGCCGATCGTCCGGCTCGCGCTCCTTGAAGGAGAGCTCAAGGCAGATCTCGTTGTCCACCGCGCCGCCCTCCGCGAAAGCACGCAGCAGCGGCTCCGGCTGAATGCGGCCATTGGCATTGTGCTCGGCGGTGAACGGCCGATGGCCGCTCTTGTCCATCTTGGACTGCTTGATGTGGATGATCGGCGAGACCTTCGGCACCGCTCGGGCCCAGGCATAGGGGTCGGTGTCGTCGGGGTTCGGCGAGGTCACGTCGCCATGGTCGATGTCGGCCATCATCCAGAGCGGGATGGCGAGCCCGGCCGATGTCAGCCGATCCTGCAAAGTCATGCACTCGGCGATCGTGTGGCCGAACTCGCGGCCCACCGACATCGGCTCCCAGAAGACGTAAGCAAGGCCCGCCCGCTTGCCGTGCTCGGCGACTTCGCCCCAGCAGTCGACCGCGATCCGGATCAGGTCCTCGCGCCGCGCCGGATCGTCGTAATCGGCAAAGGTGAAGATCGCGAACTGCGTCCCGACCGAGGTGCCGCCGAGATCGGCCGTGATGTCGGCGAAGGTCTTGAACCAGTCGACATAGTAGCGGCGCACATCGCGGTCCGGATGTCCGAAATGGTTGAGGCGGCCATAGGGACCGGTCATGCCGCTCGTGACGCGCACGCCGGTGCGCTCCAGCGCCTTGTCCATCTGCCGCGTCAGCCGGCGGATCACCGGCGCCGGCCAGCACGGGTTGATGAACTCGTGGGTCAGCTGCAGGTCGCGGATGCGCAGGTCCCGCGCCACCGTGCCGATCAGGTCGTCCGGATCGGCAAAGCGGTTCACCAGCGGATTGGTATTGAGGGAGAGCGTCAGGGGCATGGGAAGGCTCCGGTCGGCACGGCGGTGCGAGACGGCGGCAAACGGCGATCAGGCGGCGACGGCGTATTCGGCTTCGAACCAGCGGGCAAAAGCGGCCTGATCGGCCTCGCTCAGATGCAGCCGGTGCTTGGTGCGACGCCACATCACGTCCTCGGCGGTGAGCGCCCACTCGTGGTCAACGAGATAGCGCACCTCCGCCTCGTAGAGATTGCCGCCGAAATGGCGTCCGAGACCCTCCAGCGAAGTGGCCGTGCCGACGATCTCTGCGGTGCGCGAACCGTGGACACGGCCGTAATGGCGCCGCAGCGAACCCGGCATCCAGGGGTAATTGGCCTTCAGGCGCTCGCGGAAGGCTTCATAGTCGGCATCCGGAATCTCGCCGCCCGGCAGTGGCGAGTCATGCGTCCAGTCCGGCCCCATCGCAGGAAAGAACCGCTTCAGCCTGTGCATGCCGCGCTCGGCAAGCTCGCGGTAGGTGGTGATCTTGCCGCCGAAGATGTTGAGGAGCGGCACGCCGTCCGTGTCGTCGACGTCGAAGACGTAGTCGCGGGTGACCGCCGAGGGATTGCCCTTGCCGTCGTCGAACAGCGGCCTGACGCCGGAGAAGCTGCGCAGCACGTCCGCGCGGGTCAGCTTTTCCTTGAAGTAGCGATTCACCGCGGCGAGCAGGTAGTCGATCTCGCTCTCGTCGGCGGTCACGTCCTCGGCGCGCCCGTCATAGGGGATGTCGGTGGTGCCGATCAGCGCCTTGTCGCCCTCATAGGGGTTGATGAAGATCACCCGCTTGTCGTGGTTCTGGACGAGATAGGCGTTTGCCCCCTCCCAGAACTTCGGAACGACGATGTGGCTGCCCTTGACGAGGCGCACCTTCCGGCGGTGCTCCGTCCCGGCAATATGATCGATCACGCCCTGCACCCAGGGGCCACCGGCATTGACGATGGCGCGGGCGCGCACCGTCCGAGTCTGCCCGGTGCGGCTATTGCGCAGCTCCGCCGTCCAGGCACCGGACTCGCGCCTGGCGCCGACAAAGGCCGTGCGGGTGAGCACCTCGGCGCCCCTCTCCTGGGCGCCGACGGCGTTGAGGACCACAAGCCGCGCGTCGTCCACCCAGCAGTCCGAATATTCGAAGCCGCGTGTGTATTTATCGAGCAGCGGCGCCCCTTCCGGGTCGCGGCTGAGATCCAGACTGCGGGTGCCCGGCAGCTTCTTGCGACCGCCGATGTGATCATAGAGGAAAAGGCCGAGCCGCACGAGCCAGGCCGGCCGATCGTCCGGGCTGTGCGGCAGGACGAAGCGCATCGGCCAGATGATGTGAGGCGCGTTCTTCATCAGCACCTCGCGCTCGATCAGCGCTTCGCGCACCAGCCGGAACTCGTAATATTCGAGATAGCGCAGACCGCCATGAACGAGCTTGCCCGAGCGCGACGACGTGCCCTCGGCGAGATCGTCCTTCTCGCAGAGAATGACGGAAAGGCCGCGCCCGGCGGCATCGCGCGCGATGCCGGCGCCGTTGATGCCGCCGCCGACGACGAGGAGGTCGATGGTGTTCGTGTCAGTCATGCTCATTGTTCCCGACAGCTTCGACCGCCGCCGCAATGGCGATCTCGATGGGTTCCCCGCCCGCATCGGCGCCCGGATCGGAGCGCAGCGTGGCTGACCGGTTCTCCGCCATGCGGCTCCAGACCGGTTCGAGCGCGCGCCGCGCATCGACATAGGCGGGAAAGAGGCGCCCGTAGGTCTCAGCCAGCCTCGCATCCGGCGGCTCCGGCGTTTCAAGCAGCGGCGTTACCCATTCAGCGATGCAGTCCTCCATGCTGCGATAGGCGCCGACGGCAACGGCCGCCATCATCGCTGCGCCTGCAGCACCGGCCTCTTCGCGCCCCGAGATGCGCACGGGCGCGCCGACGACTGCCGCCAGCACGGAGCGCAAGGCGCGCGAGCGCGCCGCTCCACCCGTCAGCCGTAACTCACCCGGCATCCGCCCCATCGCGGCGTAGCAGTCCCGGGCTGCCATGCCGAGGCCTTCGGTCACGGCACGCAGGAGGTCCGGGAAACGATGCCCGCTGGACAGGCCGACAAAGCTCGCCCGCGCATCCGAATTGACGAACGGACCCCGTTCACCCGCCGAGATGTAGGGGTGGTAGAGCAGCGCGCCGGGCTCGCTGCGGGCCAGCCAGCCATCGATCCTGGCGACGAGCTCCGCCTTCGACGGTGCATCGCCGAACTCACTGACGAGATCGGATGCGAGCCCGAGCGCCCAATCGATATTGAGCGTCGCCGCCATGTTGGTCTGCACCTGCGTGACCATGTCCGGCAGAGGCAGTGCGATGACATAGCCCGTTCCCTCGGCGTTGAGGGCGACCTCGCCGCTTCTCACCGCACGCATATGAACGCCGGTGGACCCGACGGTGGAACAGGCGACGTCGGGATCGCCGGTGTGGACGCCGGCGCCGAGCGCCGTCATCACCATGTCGACATAGCCAAGGCTGACCGGCGTGCCCGCCGGAAGCCCCGTCTCAGCCGCCGCGCGTGCCGAAAGTGGATGCGTTACTTCAGTCCCGTCGACGATGTCCGGCAGGAGCCGGCGGTGGCCTTGCAGGCCGAGAGCCGCGATCACGCCGTCGTCGTAGCGACGATTACGGAAGTTGCCGAAGGTGAAACTCATCTCCGAGGGGTCGGAGGCCCGCACCCCGGTCAGGTTGAGGTAGAGCCAGTCCTTGCAGTGGAGTGCCACCTCGGCCCGGTCCAGCAGGTCGGGAGAGGTCGCCGCCATGTGCGCCAGCTGCGCGCCCTGCTGGCAGGTATTGAGGCCGGTGCCGGTCGCCTCAAAACGGCGGCGCTCGCCGGCGCCGGACCGCAGGCGGCGCACCGTCGGCGCGGAGCGGGTATCGAGCCAGAGCCAGGCGTCCGTGACCGGCCGGTCGTCCGGGCCGACGAGCCAGGTGCCGTCACCCTGTCCGGTCACGGCCACCGCCGCCACGCGACTTGCCAGATCGTCCACCTTGTCGCCGAGCCCGCGCAGCGCCGCCACGCAGTCGGTCCAGGTCTGATCCATCGACTGGATGGCCGCGCCATCCGGCCGCTCGACATAACGGTTCAGCACCGAGGCAGAGCCGATCTGCCGGCCGCTCAGGTCGAAGGCCACCGCCTTGACCACGGAGGTGCCGGCGTCGATGCCGATGAGGATGTCGGCCTCACGCGCCATGGCGCCGTCCTGCCGATAGCTGCGGCCGCGGCTCGTTACGGCGTGTCCTCCACCCGCGATCAATCTCGTCTGTCATGGCAACGCAGCCCCTCCTCGGGCTTCGTCAGGACGCTTGTCCGCTCATCAGTTCGCGGGCTGTTCGTTCGTCGGTGATCAGCCCGGCCAGATAGCCGCTGTGCAGCACCGCGGCGATGCCGTCGATCTTGCTCGGCCCGCCGGCGAAGGCCACGATCCGCCTGCCCTTGAGATGATCGAGCGGTGGCGTGACGATCCGGCTAGCGAGCGACGTCTCGACCGGCTGGCCGGCGGTATCGAAGAAGTGCCCGAGCATCTCGCCGACGCCGCCGCGCCGGCGCACCTCCTCGATCTCCTCCAGATAGATCATGCCCGTCGCGACGAGCTGCGCGTCGAGCTGCACCGTGCCGATGCCGACCACCATCAGGTCCGTCTGGCGCGTCAGCTCGGCCACCTCGGCAACGCCGCGTTGCGACAGGAGCACGTCGCGATCGGCGGCGGTGTTCGCGGCGAACGGGATCGGCATCACATAGGCCGAGGCGTTCGCCTTCTCGGCCATCCTGTGCATCACATCATGCGGGTTGGCGGCGTAGTTGCGCATCAGCCCGCCCATCAGCGACACGAAGCGCACGGGGCCGGCGTCCACATGCGGCATCGCCGCGATGGCGGCGGCAAGCGTGCGACCATGCCCCAGCCCAATGATGCCGTGTTTCAGCCCCTCGATCTCACGGCGCAGGAACGACGCACCGGCGCTGCCGAGCGCGCGCAACGGCAGGCCGTCTTCGTGGAGGTCCGGCACGATCTCGCAATAGGCGAGGCCGTATCGCCGCGAAATCTCGCTCTCCAGCATGACGCATTCGGCGACGTCACCGACCACTGTCACGCGGATGGCGCCGCTTTGATAGGCCCAACTGATCAGGCGATGCGCCTTGGCGTTGGACACACCGAGACGTTCGGCCACTTCGACCTGTGTCAGCCCGCCGGCGTAGTGGAGCCAGGCCGCCCGGATCGCGAGGCTATCGTCCGAGCCGCGGGCCGCGGCAGTCTTGGCCATGCTGCCTCGCTCCCGCGCTGCAATATTTTTCACTGAGACAAAATTATTGCATCCGGCGCGTTTTCGTCAATAAGATAGCGCCAGCATCAGGTCGGGGTCCTCAGCGCGGCCACCGATGGTGAGCCGGCAAAACGGATGGGAGGAGACCGTTCCGCAGAGCTGGCCGGGAGATCGACGATGAGCAGAGCCAGACGCTTGTTTGCAGATACGGGTGCCGCGGCACCCGCGCGTTAGCGGCGGCGCATCCGCGGCAGCAGGATGGCCGCCCGCGTCCGTAACGCCGTGATCGCAACAGCATTCGCACCGCTCGATCGCTCAACCCCGAGGGGACATCCATGACTTACCAAGCTGGCACCCGCCCCGCACGCCGATCCGGCAACGGCGCCATGCGCATTGGCGTCGCGGCTGCGCTCGGCGTGACGCTCGTGGCGGCCATGGCGCTGGACACGACGGTCGTGCGGATCGGCTCGGAAAATGACGCGAGAACCGCAGCCTTTTCCCCGGAGCAGTTCGGCGCCAGTCAGTTCCCGACGGTCCAGGCCGATGTCGAAGCCCGTGCGGTTGCCGCGCCTGAACTCGCCGCGGCGATTGCCGCCGACAAGGCGGCCGCCAGCGTCAAGTATGGCGTCGCCGCGGGAACCGGGGCCGTGATGGCGGTGAAGTTCACCGGTGTCGTCGGCGAGGGCAAGTCCGGCGTCTACAAGGTCGCGGTGCCGGACCTGCCGCCCGAGCTGACGGTGCGCGTGCAGACCGGGCCTGCCATCAACGGCACCGACCTGCGCGATGCCACGGGCAAGATCGGCTTCGACCAGTTCAAGAACCAGATCGAGTATCAGAACGCCGGCTCGGCGCTGAACAACGCGATGAAGAGCCAAGTGCTTGCCGGTATCGACGGCGCCAGCCTGCCCGGCAAGACGATCACCGTCACCGGCGTCTTCAAGCTCATCAATCCGAAGAGCTGGCTGGTGACGCCGGTGCGGCTGGAGGTGCAATGAGCGCACCCGCCGCTTCTCGCGTCGAGGCCAGCGGCATTACCGGCCGCATCGGCGAAGCCGTCCTGTCGGCGCGCAACGTCGCCAAGTCCTATGGCAACATCCAGGCGCTGAAGGGCGTCAACTTCGAGGTCCATCGTGGCCAGGTGACGACGCTGTTCGGCGAGAACGGCGCCGGCAAGTCGACGCTGATGCGCATCCTTTCCGGGGTCAACAAGCCGACCTCAGGCGAGATCATCCTCGACGGCGAGCCGGTGGTCTTCCACTCGGCCTCCGAGGCGCGCGACCGTGGCATCTCCATCATTCACCAGGAGCTGAGCCTCGCGCCCAATCTCAGCGTGCGCGACAACATCTTCATGGGCCGCGAGCTGCGCACCGCCACCGGCGTGGACTTCGCCGAGGAGGAGCGCCAGACCCGCGCCCTGATGGCGGAGCTCGAAGAGGACATCGATCCCCTGACGCCTGTCGAGGAATTGCGGCTCGGCCAGCAGCAGATCGTTGAGATCGCGCGGGCGCTGTCAGTGAATTCGCGCATCCTGATCATGGACGAGCCGACCTCGGCGCTGTCGGCCTCCGAGGTCGAGGTGCTGTTCAAGGTGATCCGCGACCTGAAGGCGCGCGGCGTCTCCATCGTCTACATCTCGCATCACCTGGAAGAAGCGCTGCAGATCACCGACCATGCGGTCGTGCTGCGCGATGGCACCATGACTGCCTATGCCGAGCGCAAGGACATCGATCTCGAATGGATCGTGCGCAACATGGTCGGCGAGAACTTCGATCTCGGCTCCCCGCCGACCGGCCATGCGATCGGCGACGTCGCGCTCGCGATCCAGGGTGTCAGTGTTCCCGACGCCGCCCGCCCGGACCGCATGGTAGTGGATGGGCTGTCGCTGGATGTGCGGGCTGGCGAGATCGTCTGTATCTACGGCCTGATGGGCGCCGGTCGCACGGAGCTGCTGGAATGCGTCGCCGGACGGGTGCGCGCCAGCGGCGGGCAGATCCTCCTGGAGGGCCAGGACGTCTCGCACCTGTCGATCGCCGAGCGCATTGCGCGGGGGCTCGTCCTCGTGCCGGAGGACCGCCAGCGCGATGGCCTCGTGCAGACCATGAGCGTCGGGCAGAATCTCTCCATCGCCAGCATTGCGGCCTTCACCAAAGGGCTCTTCACCTCGCGCTCGCGCGAGCAGGCGCTGGTCGAGCGCTCCATTCGCAACGTCCAGATCAAGACCGACGGCGGTCGTGCACCGATCGGCTCCCTGTCGGGCGGCAACCAGCAGAAGGTGGTCATTGGCAAGATGCTGGCGACGGAACCGTCGGTGGTTCTCCTCGACGAGCCGAGCCGCGGCATCGACATCGGCGCCAAGGGGGAGGTCTTCCGCCTCCTTGCTGAGGGGGCAAGGTCGGGGCTGGCAGTGATCTACTCGACCTCGGAGGTCGGCGAGTGCCTGTCGATCGCCCACCGCATCATCGTGATGAGCCGCGGCCGGATCTCCGCCGAGTTCGGATCGAACGTCACGAAGGAAGAGATCATGGCCGCCTCGGGCGAAGCCGTGGTCCACTGAAGAACGAGAAAGCCGGAGCCTTCCGCATGACCGACGTCAGCCCCGCCGACAAGCGAGCGCGCCGCGAAAGCCTCGGCAGCGGCTTCGATCTCGGCCGCATCCTGCTCGAGGGCCGCGCCTTCTTCGCACTGATCGCGATCATCGTGGTCTTCTCGATCCTGTCGCCCTTCTACTTCTCCACCAGCAACTTCCTGATCATGGCCTCGCATGTCGCCATCTTCGGCCTCCTGGCGATCGGCATGCTGCTGGTGATCCTGACCGGCGGCATCGACCTGTCGGTCGGCTCGACCCTCGGCCTTGCCGGCGTGATCGCGGGCTTCCTGATGCAGGGCGTGCAGCTGGATGCCTTCGGCGTCGTCCTCTACCCGCCGGTCTGGGTGGTGGTGGTCCTGACGCTTTGCGTCGGCGCGCTGGTGGGGGCGATCAATGGCGTCCTCATCGCCTACTTCAAGGTGCCGGCCTTTGTCGCAACGCTCGGCCTGCTTTATGTCGCGCGCGGCATCGCGCTCCTGATGACCAACGGCCTGACCTACAACAATCTCGGCGGCCGGCCGGAGCTCGGCAACACCGGCTTCAACTGGCTCGGCTTCGACCGGCTGTTCACGGTGCCGATCGGCGTCATCATCCTCGCCGTGGTCGCGCTCGTCTGCAGCGTTCTCCTCAATCGCACCGCCTTCGGGCGCTGGGTCTATTCGACCGGCGGTAATGCCAGAGCTGCGGAACTGTCGGGCGTGCCGGTCAAGCGCGTCCAGGTCACCGTCTACATCCTCTCCGGCATCTGCGCGGCGATCGCCGGCCTCGTCCTGTCCTCGCAGCTCACCTCGGCCGGCCCGACGGCGGGCACGACCTACGAGCTGACGGCGATCGCGGCGGTCGTCATCGGCGGCGCGGCGCTGACCGGCGGGCGCGGCAACATCCGCGGCACCATGCTCGGCGCCTTCGTGATCGGCTTCCTCTCGGACGGCCTCGTGATCATCGGCGTCTCGTCCTACTGGCAGACCGTCTTCACCGGCGCGGTGATCGTCCTCGCCGTGCTTCTGAACTCGATCCAGTACGGCCGGCGCCGGGCCCGACCGGCGGCTGCGGCCGCGACACCCACTTCTTCGCCAACCGGATCTGCGGCCTGAAGCCACCCGGGCGGGGAGGCGCCGGGCAACCGGCATCATTGACGTTCAACAAGGGAGAGAAACCACCATGTTCACCGCAACCCGGCGCCTTCTTCTTGCAGCGGCCGCCATCACCGTCTCGGCCGTGATCGCCGGCCCGGCCTTCGCTGCCGGGCAAATCTCGATCATCGTCAACGACCCCTCGAACCCCTACTGGTTCACCGAGGGCGAAGTCGCAAAGGCACAGGCCGAGAAGCTTGGCTACACCGCGTCAGTTGGTGCCCATAAGGGCGACACCAACACCGAAAGCCGCCTGATCGACACCGCCATCACCAACCAGTCGGTCGCGATCATCCTCGATCCGGCCAATGCCGACGGGTCTGTGGGCGCGGTGCAGAAGGCCGTGTCCGCCGGCATTCCGGTGATCCTCGTCAATGCCGAGATCAATCAGGAGGGGCTTGCCAAGGCGCAGCTCGTCTCCAACAATGCGCAGGGCGCCGCTCTGGGTGCCCAGCAGTGGGTGGAGAGCATTGGCGACAAGGGCAAGTATGTCGAGCTCTTCGGCGCTCCGTCCGACAACAACGCCCAGACCCGCTCCAACGGCTACGAGACCGTGCTGAGCCAGTACCCCGATCTCGAGAAGGTCGGCCAGGAAGTCGCCAACTGGGACCGTACCCAGGGCTACAACAAGATGCAGAGCCTCCTGCAGGCCAACCCCAACATCAACGGCGTCATCAGCGGCAATGACGAGATGGCTCTCGGCGCCATCGCGGCGCTGAAGGAAGCCGGCAAGCTTGCCGACGTGAAGGTCGGCGGCTTCGACGGTTCGCCCGATGCGGTTGCCGCCATCAAGGCGGGCGAACTCCAGTATACCGTGCTGCAGCCGGTCGCCGTCTTCTCCGCCGAGGCGGTCAAGCAGGCCGATAGCTTCATCAAGAACGGCAAGACCGGCGTCGACAAGGAGAAGCAGCTCTTCGACTGCCTCCTGATCACCAAGGACAATGTCGACAAGTACACCGCGGCCTTCACGCTCAGCGAGTGATATGAAGGGCCGGGGCGCTGGAAACGGCGCCTCGGCCCTTCCGCTACTGTTCCTGCCGGTCCTGCGCCCGCCGCGATCGTAACCGCGGCGGCGAATTTTCAGCGAAGCATCGCCCATGCCCAGCCTGCTCGGCATCGACAACGGCCTGACGGTGACCAAGGCCGTCATCTTCGACGTCGACGGCTCGCCGCTGGCGACCGCCCGGCGCCGCGTGCCGCAATCGATCCCCGAGCCGCGCCGCATCGAGCGCGACATGGCGGGCCTCTGGCGCGCCACCGCCGAAGCCATTGCCGAGGCCGTTGCCGCCTGCGGCCGGCCCGCCAGCGACATCGCTGCGGTGGCCGCGACCGCCCATGGCGACGGGCTCTATCTTCTCGACGGGGAGCGTCAGCCGCTCGGTCCCGGCATCCTGTCGCTCGACAGCCGTGCCGGCGCGACGGTACGCGCCTGGGAGCAGGCGGGACTGTTTCCCGATCTTCTGGCCGCGACCGGCCAGCACCCGCATGTCTCGGCGCCCTCGGCGCTGCTCGGCTGGATTCACGACCACGAGCCGGAGCGCTTCGCCCGCATCGCGCATGTGCTCGCCTGCAAGGACTGGCTGCGCTTCTGCCTCACCGGCACGATCGGCACCGACCGGACGGAAGCCAGCATCTCCTTCACCGATGTCCGCACGCAGGACTATTCGCCCGAGGCGCTGCGGCTCTACGGCCTTGCGGCGCTGACAGACGCGCTGCCGCCGGTTGCCCACTCCGCCAGCATCGTCGGGTACGTCACGGCGCAGGCTGCGGCGCTGACCGGCCTGGCGGAAGGCACACCGGTGGCGGCCGGGCTTCACGACGTCACCGCCTCGGCCCTCGGTATCGGCGCCCATCGGCCGGGCGTCGCCGGCATCGTCGCCGGCACCTACTCGATCAACGAGGTGGTCACCAGCGAACCGGCTGTTGATCCCGGCTGGTTCTGCCGCAACGCCATCGAGCCGGGCCAGTGGAACGCCATGTCGATCTCCCCGGCCTCTGCGGCGAACTACGACTGGTTTCTCGATACGCTGTGCAAGGACCTGCAGGCAGAGGCCGCGCAGACCGGCGGTTCGGCCCATGAGGCCCTCGGCCGCCGCGTGGAAGCGGCGCTCGAGAAGCCCTCGACGCTCCTCTTCCACCCCTACCTCTTCGGCTCGCCGCATGGTGATGCCGCAAGCGGCAGCTTCATCGGCCTGCGCGGCTGGCATGACAGGAGCGACATGCTGCGCGCTGTGCTGGAAGGGATCGCCTTCAACCACCGCAGCCATGTCGATGCGCTGCGGGCCGGTTTTGGCATCGGCGCGGCGCGGCTGACCGGCGGTATTTCGCGCAATCCCGTCTTCGTGCAGCTGTTTGCCGATGTCCTCGGCCTGCCAGTCACTGTCACGGCAACGGATGAAGCCGCGGCCTGGGGTGCGGCACTCTGTGCCGGCACGGCCGCAGGTCTCTATGCGTCCGTCCAGGACGATCCGCGTGACCTCGACGCGGCGAGCCACACCCACGACCCCGATCCCGGACGACGTGCCGCGTATGACAGGCGGTACCGGATCTATGACCGCATCGTCGGCGCGCTGAAGCCGGTCTGGCCCGAGATCGAAGCGCTCGACCTGGAGCAGATGGGATAGCGATGAACGGTCCATCCGTCATGACGGCGGCCGATACGGACGCCCGCCTGGCCGCGCTCGACGGGCAGCCGATCGATGTCGTCATCATCGGCGCCGGAGTGAATGGCGCCGGGCTGTTTCGCGACCTCTGCCTGCAGGGCATCGATTGCCTGATCATCGACAAGGGGGACTTCGGCTCCGGCACCAGTGCGGCGCCGTCGCGCCTCATCCACGGCGGGCTGAAGTACCTGGAGACGGGCGAGTTCCGGCTCGTTGCGCAATCGACGCTGGAGCGCAATCTGCTGCTCCGAAATGCCCCGCACTACGTCAAGCCGCTGCCGACGCTGATTCCGATCTTCACCTGGACCAAGGGTGTCTGGGCAGCGCTCCGCACGCTGTTCGGCTCGACCACCGCGCCGCGCAGCCGGGGGGCCGTTCTCGTCAAGATCGGCCTATGGCTCTACGACTTCTACGGCTCACGCAATCAGGTGATGCCGCGCCACGCGCTGCTGAGCCGCCGCGCGGCCTTGCGCAGCATCCCCGGCCTGACGGAGGCCGTGGTGGCGGCCGGCACCTATTACGATGCGCAGGTCACCTCGCCGGAGCGGCTGGTGCTGGAACTGGTGCGCGACGGGCTCGCGGCTCATCCTCGATCGGCCGCCCTGAACTGGACATCGCTCGATCCTGTTGCCGGCGAGACGCTGAGCGTCCGGGCGCCGGATGGTCGGCAGCTCTCGGTCCGCCCGAAGCTGGTGGTGAATGCCGCCGGGCCGTGGATCGACGAGGCCAATGCGACGCTCGGCGCGCCATCCGCCATGATCGGCGGCACCAAGGGGTCGCATATTCTCCTCGACCATGAGGACCTGCGCCGACGTCTCGCCGGCCGGATGATCTATTTCGAAGCCGACGACGGGCGCATCTGCCTCGTCTACGACCATCTCGGGCGCGTTCTCGTCGGCTCCACCGACATTCCCGCCGCCGATCCAGATGTGGTGCGATGCGATGACGACGAGATCGACTACTTCCTGGTTTGCCTGCGCCGGCTACTGCCGGGTCTGTCCTTCGACCGCACCCAGATCGTCTATGCCTATAGCGGCATTCGTCCCTTGCCCGCCTCGAACGCGACAATCCCCGGCCTGATCAGCCGCGACCATTCGGCGCCCGTCGCCGAGCCGACGCGGGCGCGGCCGTTCCCGATCATCTCGCTCGTCGGCGGCAAGTGGACCACCTTCCGCGGCTTCGCGGAGGAGGTGGCCGACGTGGTTCTGGCGCGCCTCGGACACGCCCGTCGTATCTCGACCCAGAGAGTGCCGATCGGTGGTGGCCGCGATTTCCCGCCCGACGAGGCTGAGCGCCTGACCTGGCTGGCGCAGGCCTCCGCCGAAGCCGGCCTCAGCACCGAGCGAATGTCACAGCTCCTAGACCGCTACGGCACCACGGCGCTCGACGTTGCGATGTGGCGCGGCCGCTGGAGCGATGCGGACCGCCTGCCGGGCGCTGAAAGCTACAGCCGGGCCGAGATCGACTGGATCGTGCGCAGCGAGATGGTGGTCCGGCTGGAGGATATCGTCATGCGACGCACGTTGCTGGCGGTCACGGGCGACCTGACCCGCTCGACGGTCGAGGCCATCGCCGATGTCGCCGCCGCGGCGCTCGGCTGGACGGAAGCAGAACGGTCGGCCGAGATCGCCTCGACACTCGAACGCCTCACCACCCGCCATCGCATGCGACTTTGACGCTGCTGGACGGCCGATCCGGCGCCGCGTCATTCGACGCGATCATCGGCCGATCACCGCGGCCCTCTCGCGCCGCGCTGTGACTATGCGCGATGGCTTGCGGCGCGGTAGTAGCCCAAGAACAAGGCGACGCTCGCGCCGATCCGCTTCTCCCATTCCTCGACCGTTGGAGGCGCGAAGCCGAGGAGAACGCGCATGGGAACGTCGCCGGCGATAAGGCTCATGAACTGGGTGGATGCCGCACCGATATCCGGAACGACGAGGCAGCCTGCACGGTCAGCCTGGCTCAGAGCATCCGCGATGCGGGCCAGCATCGTGCAGGGTCCGGTTTCGAAGAAGATGCGGCCGAGTTCGGGAAAGCGCGGGACCTGGGCGACGACGCTTCGGTAGAAGGACAAAGCATCCGGGCTCGTCAGGATGGTGATGTGGCTTCGGGCGATCTCGGTCAGGACGGCTTCGATGTCATCGTCTGCAGTGGTCTGCTCCGGCAGCCGGCTCTGGATCGATCGACATTCCTCACCGATCAGGATCGAGAACAGATGCTCCTTGCTGCCGAAATGCGAGTAGAGCGTCGCCTTGGATATGCCGGCAGCCCTGGCGATCGCGTCGGTACTGACGGCGTCATACGCTCCGGCGAGGAAGAGTGAACGCGCCGCCTGCAGGACATCCCTGACCTTCGGGTTGTCCAGATCGACGGCCGATGTCGCACTCCCGCCGGGGCAGCGACCACCCGGAGCAGCCGGCTGTTCGGCAGCATTGCGGGCCTCCGTCGGGCTGTCGGCCAAGGGCGTGATATCCGAGTTCATCGACCATTCCAGAAGGCGAGGCGCGCTTGACATCTGACGGGTTGAGCGACAAGGGTCAAGACTGAACCGTACGGTTTAGTTTAGTCGCGCATTGGAGCGGATAGTGTCCGGAACGCCAACAGCAGTGACCCGCAGGTCGCTCGGCGGCACCGCCCAGCGATGGCGGAGTGCCGTGCGGCCCAGCCTTTCCGCGACCTTGCGGTTCGGTCAGTCTGCCGGACGGCGCTCGACGATGCTTGTCACCGCGGCCATTGCTCTGACGGCGCTCGCTGCATGCCAGCCGGAACGGCATGACGAGAAGGAGCTTCCCAAAGTCATCGCCGAAACCGTCACGCCAGTCGAATTCTCCCCGACGGTCGAGTTGACCGGCGTCATCGCTCCTCGGGTTGAAAGCAACCTCTCCTTTCGTGTCGGCGGACAGGTGGCCGAGCGGCTGGTCGATGTCGGCGACCATGTCGAGCAAGGCCAGCTTCTGGCACGCATCGAAACGGACGAGCCGCAGGCAACGCTGGAGGCCGCAGAGGCGGCGCAGCGTGCGAACGAGGCGACGCTGAAGCAGTCGCAAGCCAATTTCGAGCGGCAGCGGACGCTGTTCAAGGGCGGCTACACGACCCAGAGCGCCTTCGACGCCGCGCAGGAGCAGTTGCGTTCGGCGCAGAATTCGCTGGAAGCGTCGCGATCCGATGTCGCGACGGCGCGCGAGCAGCTGACCTACACCGATCTCAAGTCTCCGGCGGCCGGCGTGATCACGGAGCGCAGTGTCGAGCAGGGGCAGGTGGTCGCCGCGGCGCAGACGGTCTTCTCGCTCGCGCTGGATGGCGCGCGCGACGCGGTCTTCGACATCGACGAGCGGGCGATGACCGAGGAGCCCGTGGGCCGACGTGTCGCGGTCAGGCTGGTATCGGACCCTTCGGTGACCGCGACAGCCGTCATTCGCGAGATTTCGCCGGTCTTTGACAAGACGAGCGGGACGCTCCGCGTGAAGCTGGGGCTCATCGACGCGCCATCGCAGATCGGTCTTGGCGCCGCCGTCGTCGGCACGGCGACCTTCCCGGCGCGCAAGGTGGTGAGGCTGCCCGCCACCGCGCTGTATTCGACCAAGGCTGAACCCAGTGTCTGGGTCGTCGATCCGAAGACGAACACCGTCTCGCAGCGCGTGATCGAGATCGACCGCTACCTGACCGGCGCGATCCTGGTGGCGGACGGGCTGCAGCCCGGCGACGTCGTCGTCACCAAGGGCACCCAGCTCCTGTTGCCCGGGCAGGCGGTGAGCGTCGTCGAAGCCGGAAAGGCTGCCGGTGATCAGGAGCCAGCGAACCCGGGCGATGGCGGCAGGCCTGACGGCGCAGCGGGTATCACGGCAGAACGGCAGACGAACGGCGGAGAGCCGGCCGTGTCACCGCAGATGCCGGACGGCGAAGGGAGCGCACGATGAGGTCTCTGGCGCTATCGGCGCTGGCCCTGGCAGCGCTGCCGCTTCTGTCCGGTTGCAGCGAAGAGGCGCCGGCGGCTCCCGCCCCGGTTCGTCCGGTTCTGTCGCTCGTGGTGAAGGAAGGCGCCATGCGCGCTGACGGCTTTGCCGGTTCGATCGAGCCACGCTTCACCACCGATCTGGCCTTCCGCGTCCTTGGCCGCCTGCAATCCCGCGACGTCAATGTCGGCGACGTCGTCGCCAAGGGTGATCGCATCGCCACGATCGATGCCTCGACCCAGGACCTGGCGGTCCGAGCAGCCCGCAGCGACCTGTTAAAGGCAGAAGCCCAGCTCGAGAACGCCGCATCCAACGAGACTCGCAAAGCTGAGCTGCTGGCTCGCAATGTCGGCGCCCGCTCCGACGTGGAGGCCGCCGAGCAGACGCGGGAGGCGGCAGCTGCAGCGGTCGTGCAGGCGCGCTCGACGCTGGCGAAGGCGCGCGAACAACTCGCCTATACGCAGATCGTCGCCGATCTGGACGGTGTCGTGATTGCGGTTTCGGCGGAAGTCGGCCAGCAGGTCCCGTCGGGCCAGACGGTGGCGACGATCGCCAATGTCGAGATACGCGAGGCGGTTGTCGACATGCCGGAGGCCGAGGCGCGGAAGATCAGGGAGGGTTCGCCCTTCATCGTCGCACTGCAGGTCGATCCTTCAACGACGATCCGCGGTGCGGTCCGCGAGGTGGCGCCGGAAGCCGACGCTTCCACCGGAACGCGGCGCATCAAGATCACCCTCTCCGGCAATCCGACACAGTTTCGCGTCGGCACCACAATCACCGCGACGCCGGTGCATGAGGGCGAGGGCGAGTTGCGTGTGCCCGATACGGCGATCCTGACGAAGGACGGCAAGAGCTTCGTCTGGGTGGTCATGGGGCAAGGCAAAGATGCCGCCACGCCGCCAGACGGTGCGCAGTCCGGGAGTGCCGGGGCGGACGCCGAAGCTTCGGTTGCCCTTCATGCGGTCGAGATCACCGACGAAGACGGAACGTCGACGACGATCGTCTCGGGGATTGCGCCAGGAACGACCATCGTGCGGGCCGGGGTCAACAGCCTTTCGGACGGACAGCGGGTCAAGCTGAACGAAGGGCTGACGCTATGAACGGCTTCAATCTTTCGGACTGGGCGCTGCGGCACCGCTCGCTCGTCTGGTATCTGATGATCGTGGCGGCGGCCTTCGGCGCGCTGGCCTATGTCAATCTTGGCCGCGAGGAAGATCCGAACTTCACGATCAAGACGATGATCATCCAGGCCAACTGGCCCGGCGCTTCCGTCGAGGAGACGGTCGCGCAGGTCACCGACCGGATCGAGAAGAAGCTCGAGGAGCTCGAGAACTTCGACTTCGTCCGCAGCCAGACGACGGCCGGCTCGTCGACGATCTTCCTGAACCTGCGGGACACCGCGCGCAGTGCAGCCGTCAAGGCGAGCTGGATCCGCGTCCGCGAGATCATCTCCGACATCAAGGGGCAGATGCCCGCCGGCGTCCAGGGTCCGTTCTTCAACGACGATTTCGGCGATGTCTACGGCAACGTCTATGCCTTCACCGCCGATGGCCTCACGCAGCGCCAGCTGCGCGACTATGTCGAGGCCGCGCGTGCCCGCGTCCTCACCGTGGAAAATGTCGGCAAGGTCAATCTCATCGGTGCGCAAGACGAGGTCATCTACCTCGAATTCTCCACCCGCCAGACCGCGGCGCTGGGCGTCACGCAGCAGATGGTGATCGCAGCGCTGCAGGCGCAGAATGCGATCGTCCCCTCCGGCGTCATCGAGGCCAATGGCGAACGCGTCGCGGTGCGCGTGAACGGCCAGTTCTCGTCCGAAGACGCGATGCGCAACGTCAATCTCTGGGTCAATAACCGCTTCTTCCGGCTGCAGGACGTCGCGACGATCTCCCGCGGCTATGAGGACCCCCCGTCGACGCTCTTTCGCTTCGGCGGCAAACCGGCGATCGGGCTCGCGGTCGGCATGCGGCCGAACGCCAATCTCCTGACCTTCGGCGAGGCGCTGACGAAGGAGATGACGGCAATCGAGGCCGAGCTGCCGATCGGCGTCGGCATCCATCTCGTCGCCGACCAGCCCAAGGTCGTCGACGAAGCCGTCGGCGGCTTCACCCAGGCGCTGGCGGAGGCCGTCGGCATCGTCCTCATCGTCTCCTTCATCAGCCTCGGCATGCGCGCCGGCTTCGTGGTCGCCCTGACGATTCCGCTGGTTCTGGCGATCACCTTCGTGGTGATGAATTATCTCGGCATTTCGCTACAGCGCATCTCGCTCGGCGCGCTGATCATCGCGCTCGGGCTCCTCGTCGACGACGCGATGATCGCGGTGGAGATGATGGTCTCCCGCCTTGAAGTGGGGGATACGCTGGAGCGTGCGGCGACCTACGTCTACACCTCGACGGCCTTCCCGATGCTGACCGGCACGCTGGTGACGGTCGCAAGCTTCATCCCCGTCGGCCTCAACGGCAGCGCCGCCGGCGAATTCACCTTCACGCTGTTCGTCGTGATCGCCGTCTCGCTGCTGACCTCCTGGGTCGTCGCGGTCCTCTTCGCGCCGCTCCTCGGCGTGACGCTGCTGCCGCGCAAGCTGAAGCATGCGCATGCCGAAGCGGGGTTCTTTACCCGCGCCTTCCGCCGGGTCCTGGCGATCTGCGTGCGCTTCAAGTGGCTGACGATCCTCGTCACGCTCGGGATGTTCGGCGCCTCGATCTTCGGCATGGGCTTCGTCCAGAACCAGTTCTTTCCGTCCTCGGATCGTCCCGAAGTCATCGTCGACTTCACGCTGCCGCAGAACGCCTCGATCTTCGAAACGAAGCGGCAGATGGATCGCATGGAGGCGACCCTCGTCGGCGACGACGATATCGAACGCTGGTCGTCCTATGTCGGGCAGGGCGCGGTGCGCTTCCTCCTTTCCTACGACGTGCAGCCCGCGGCCCCCAATTTCGGCCAGATCGTGATCCTGACGAACTCGCTGGAAGCGCGTCAGCGGCTGCTGGCGCGACTGCGGACGCTCGCCCGTGACGAGTTCGTCGGCACCGACGTCTTCGTCCACACGCTCGATATCGGCCCGCCGGTCGGGCGCCCCGTGCAGTACCGTGTGTCGGGCCCGCGAGTGGAAGAGGTGCGCGTCCAGGCCCAGAAGGTGGCGTCCATCCTCGGCAAGAGCGCCGACCTCGGTGCCGTCGTCTATGACTGGAACGAGCCGGCGCGGGTGGTGAAGGTCGATGTTCTCCAGGACAAGGCGGCGCAGCTCGGCATCACCTCCGAGAGCATCGCCTCAACGCTGAACGGGGTGGTCGCGGGAACGACGATCACCCAGATCCGCGATTCCATCTACCTGATCGACGTCGTCGGCCGCGCCCGTGCGGCGGAGCGCTCGTCGATCGAGACGCTGGAGAACCTGCAGATCCAAAGGGAAGACGGCCGGGCGATCCCGCTGTCGGCGATCGCCACCTTCCGATATGTGATGGAGCAGCCGACCATCTGGCGGCGTGACCGCGAGCCGACCATCACCGTCAAGGCGAGCGTCGTCGGCGACATCCAGCCGGCCACCGTCGTCACGGCCCTGCAACCGCAGATCGACAGCGTCGCCGCGGCGATGCCGGGCGGCTACAAGATCCAGATCGGCGGCGCCGTGGAGGAGAGCGGCAAGGGGCAGGGGCCGATTGTCGCCATCGTGCCATTGATGCTGTTCGCCATGGCGACGATCCTGATGGTGCAGCTGCAGAGCTTCCAGCGGCTGTTCCTGGTGGTCGCCGTCGCGCCGCTCGGCCTCATCGGCGTCGTCGCGGCGCTGCTGCCGTCGGGTGCGCCGCTGGGCTTCGTGGCGATCCTCGGCGTTCTCGCGCTCATCGGCATCCTGATCCGCAACTCGGTGATCCTCGTCGTGCAGATCGACCACCTGATTGCGGAAGGAAAAGCCAAATGGGACGCCGTACTGGAGGCGACCGAGCACCGCATGCGGCCGATTCTCCTGACCGCCGCGGCTGCGAGCCTCGCGCTGATCCCGATCTCGCGCGAGATCTTCTGGGGTCCGATGGCCTATGCGATGATGGGGGGCATCATCGTCGGAACGGTGCTGACGCTGCTCTTCCTGCCAGCGCTCTATGTCGCCTGGTTCCGGATCAAGCCCGAGCCGCCCAAGAGCGATCCCGAACCTGAAGAGGGCAGGGCCGAAGCGGTGCCGGCTTGAGAGGGCCGGCGCCAGAGCTTCTGGCATAGCGCTTACGGCCGCCGCAAAGCGCGAGCGTGTGGCGAAGGACTGAAGCTCCGATGTGAATCGCGCCTGTCACGACCGGCTGGCGTCCGGCGCTCTGTCATTCTACATGAGGGCTGGATCGTTCGATCTGACCTCGCGGAGACTCGATTTCAGCCATGCTGACGATGAAGGGCAAGTACGGCCTGAAGGCCATGCTGCATCTGGCCACCGTTGCCGAAGGCCAACGGGCCCTTTCGGAAGAGATCGCGTCGGCGCACAACATTTCCAAGAAGTTCCTCGATACGATCCTGGGCGAACTGCGCGCGGCCGGCATGGTGCAGGCCCGCAAGGGTCGCGGCGGCGGCTATGCTCTGGCCCGCAGCCCCGGCGAGATCAGAGTCGGTCACATCCTTCGCGTCCTCGACGGACCGCTGGCACCGATCCCCTGTGCCAGCCGCACGGCCTATCGGCGCTGCGACGACTGTCGGGACGAGAAGACCTGCTCCGTGCGCCGCGTGATGCTGGAGGTGCGCAACGCCATCTCGGCCGTTCTCGACGAAAAGACGCTGGCTGAGCTTGTGGTGCTCCCCTCGACCTTCGACGACGACGTCCGCGAGCTCATTTCCAACATCTGAAGCGGACGAGCGCCGCCACCAGAGGGCGCATCATCGCGGTCGACGCTCAGCGCCGCTGGCCTGGGGCCGCCTCGGCACCTGCCGAAAGGCTCGGCCATCGATGGGCCTGCAACTGCGGGCCGGCATGTGCGGCTGCATCAGCTCCGTCTGAGCTGCTATTGCGGCGGCCGCGTTCCCGCCGATTATCATGGCGCGGGCATGCTCCAGCTAGGCTGAGCATCCGGCGAGCGGTCGTCTCGATTTCGTAAAACATCGGAACATCATCTTAAGGCATCGCCCCTTAGGGTCGGGCGTGATCGGATGTTTCGGGCCAGCATGATCCTCATCAAGCGCATGGGAATAAGAGGAAGGCTGCTTCTTCTCATCGCTGCGGCCATGGCGCCGCTCATGCTGCTGATCGCCGGCGGCATTGCCTTCGACTATCAGGACGCGACGTCCCGCGCGCAAGCCGACGTCAGCAAGTCGGCCGAACTCGCCGCGATGCGCCTGTCGGAGGCGTTCGAGGATGCCCGTGCCACCCTGTCGGCGGTGCGGATGATGCCGCAGGTGGCCGCTGGCGGTGCGGCCTGTGAGGACTTCCTGGCCAAGCTGCAGGCGTCGCAGCCACAGATCCTGACAATGGGCGTCCTGTCGCCGGACGGCACCATCGTCTGCCACAACAAGCTGCGCCGCCGGCAGGCGTTCGGAGATGCCGATCTCGCCCGGCGCATCATGCTGCCGGGCCATGCCGAGTTTCTCGTCGGCACGTTCATGATCGGCAAGGTCAGCCACCAGCCGACGGTCGCCGTCGCCATGGAGCTGCCGCAGCGTGGCAGCCAGCCGGAAGGCTCGGTCTTCCTGTCGCTGAACCTCAACTGGATTTCCGATGTGGCGCGGCAGATGTCGGAGGGCGGGCGCCGCTCCGTCCTGATGGCCGACACGGCATCGGGCCGCGTCCTTGCCCGTTGGCCGGACATCGTCACCTTCGGCGCGCCCATGGAGGGCACGCCGCTGCTGAAGCGGCTCCGCCTGTTCCAGGCTGGCGGGGTGGTCGAGTCGGTTGACCTCGACGGCTCCAGTCGGCTGTTCGGCGTCTCTCCCATCGTCCTCGGCGGCGCATCGAACGTCATGGTGGCGCTCGGCGTCGCCAAAGCCGACATCACCGGCTCCGTCCAGCAGCGCGGGTTGATCGCCCTGGGCCTGACCATCGTTGCCGTCAGCATCGCCGCGATGGCAACGTGGTGGCTGGGATACTGGACGCAGTTGCGCCCGATCGGACGGCTCAAGGCGGCCGCGGACCGGCTGGGTTCGGGTGCGTTCGAAACGCAGGTCGCCATCGAGACCTGGCAGGCGCCGGAGTTCCGCACGCTCGGGGCGTCTCTGAACGCCATGGCGGAGAAGCTCGCGGCCGGCCGCGAAGCCGAGAAAGCCGTTGCTGCGAGTGAGGCGCGTTATCGGCTGCTGGCGGAGAATACCGCCGACATGATCACCGCCGTCGACGCCGCCGGGCAAAGGATCTTCGTCTCGGATGCGAGCCGCGAGCTGGTCGGTCGCGAGCCCGCCGAACTTCTCGGCAAGACGCCCGAGGCCCTCGTTCATCCGGACGACGTGCCGATCGTCAGGGCAATGCTCAGAATGCTGCGCTCCGGCAGCGAGGTCGCGCGCGCCGAGTACCGGGTCGCCCATCGCGACGGCCACTATGTCTGGGTCGACGTAATCGGTCGCCCGATCGAGGACAATGGCGGCCTCGCCTTGGCTCTGCGAGACATCACGGATCGCAAGCTGGCGGAGGAGCGACTGGCGGAGGCCAATCGCAAGCTCGCCATTCTCGCCTCGACCGACGAGTTGACCGGCCTTGCCAACCGGCGTGAGTTTGATCGGGCGCTCGATGTCGAATTCGCCCGCAGCCGTCGCGACGGCAGCGATCTCAGCCTGATCCTCATTGATGTCGACCGCTTCAAGATCTTCAACGATACCTATGGTCATCCCGCTGGTGACGCCTGCCTGAAGGCCGTAGCCGGAGCGCTCGGTGCAGCGCTGCGCCGGCATGGCGACGTGGTCGCCCGCTATGGTGGCGAGGAGCTGGTCGCGTTGCTGCCGGGGACCGACCCTGAAGGCGCGTTTGAGCGCGCCGAGGTCGTCCGTGCGGCGGCCGAGCGGCTCGCCATCACCCATGACGGCAGCGAGCATGGGATCGTCACGATCAGCGTCGGCGTCGCGACGATCGCCGGGGCAGATCGCGTCACCTCGGCTGCCGGGCTCATCAAGCTTGCCGACAAGGCGCTCTACGAGGCCAAGCATGGTGGGCGAAACCGCGTCTGCCAGGCGCCGCTGCAGGCCATCACGTCGCTGCCTGTCTGGCCGCGCCGCTCCGCCGACGGACGACGCTGATCCCGGGCCGATTTTCCAGAGCTCCGCTCGTTCGGCGCCGGCGCAGCGCTATGATGAGCGGCGATGTTCTTCACCGCCGATACCCATTTCGCCGATCCGCGCGTGCTCAGGATCGACCGCCGTCCCTTCGCCACCACGGCCGAGCATGACGAGGCGCTGATCGAGACCTGGAACCGGACGGTCGCGCCGTCCGACGAGGTCTGGCACCTCGGCGACTTCGCCCGTGGAACCGCTTCAGCGAAGGAAACGCTGCTGTCGCGGCTCAACGGCCGCAAGCATCTGATCGCCGGTAACAACGACGATGCCGTCACGCTGGCGCTGACCGGATGGGACAGCGTGCGCACCTATCATGAACTTCTCCTGGACGGGCGCCGCCTCGTCCTCTGCCACTACGCCTTCCGAACCTGGAACAGCATGGGCAAGGGCGCAATCGACCTGCATGGCCATTCGCATGGACGGCTGAAGCCGATCCCGCGCCAGTACGATGTCGGCGTCGACGCCTTCCCGTTCAGGCCCGTGACGCTGGAGGAGATCCTGGCGTCGCGGCCGCAGCGCGGCAGCCGGACCGTGCCGCCGGATGGTACCCGTCCGGGCTGATCAGGGCGCCTGCCGGAACCGGGCCGCGAGGCCCGGCTCGCTCGGCGTGCTCACGCCGCCATGGCGCGGCAGCGTTCGGCGCAGCTGCGGCAGGCGCTGACGCAGTCATCCATGTCGCCGACGGCCTCGCAGCTGGCGGCGCACGCCTCGCAGATCTCGGCGCAGGCGCGGCAGCTCTGCTTGTGTTCGGGCGTCCCGATCAGCATCAGATGCGCCGAGGTCCGGCACATCTCGGCACAGGCCATCATGAGACGGAAATGTGCCGGCTCCACATGCTTGCCGCCGGCCTCCAGGCAGTGGTTCATCGCCATGCTAAGACAGGTCTGGTAGCAGGCGAGGCAGGCATCGATGCAAGCCTGCATGTCGGGCGAGGTGTGTTTCATCTCAGAGCTCCTCATGTGGTCAGATCGGGGTCTGGCTCAGGGCGCGACCGCCTTTCTTGTTGGAATGAGCTGGGCGCGATCGGCAGCGGGATGAAGCACGTTGTCATGCTACAGAACCGCTGCAGCCGGAACGAAGCCGAGGAACGAACGATGTCCGATATCTCTGCCGCACGCCCGCGCATCGCGATCACCTACTGCACGCAATGCCAGTGGCTGCTGCGCGCCGCCTGGATGGCGCAGGAGCTGCTGTCGACCTTCAGTACGGATCTCGGCGAGGTCGCCCTGCAACCGGGAACGGGCGGCGCCTTCGAGATCACCTATGACGGCGAGACCATCTGGGAGCGCAAGGCCGATGGCGGCTTTCCCGAAGCGAAGGTGCTGAAGCAGCGGGTGCGCGACCGGCTCGATCCCGGCCGCGACCTTGGCCACAGCGACCGGCCCTGAGGCGAGCCGGCATCGCTCACGCCCCGTGCAGGCAGACTGGACGGCTCAGCCGACCTCGACGCGCAGCACCTTGGTGTCGAAGGCGAGATGGCCGGCGATCGCCTCGACGCCGGCATGCGGATTGTCATAGGCCCAGACGGAATCGGGTGCCGCCTTACCCTGCGCCGAAATCGTCCAGTAGCGCGCCTCGCCCTTGTAGGGACAGGTCGTATGGGTGTCCGAGGGCAGCATGAACTCCATCGCCGCATGATCTTTCGGGATGTAGTAGACGGGGTCGTGACCCTCCTCGCGCAGGATGAGCGCTTCCTTGGTGGAGGCGACGATGTTGTCGTTGAAGAGGACGTTGACCGGCCGCGTCTCGCGCTCGATCGTGATCCGCTGACGCGTCCTGTCGCTGGCGACGTCGCTCATGGCGATCTCCTTGTAAAACCGTGATCATTGAGAAGTGCGCACAGCCAAGGGTGGTTCCGGCACATGGCATCCTGACCGTGCCTTTTCCCGCTCGCGCCTGTCGCAGACGGACCGTTCCGCCTCTCGCCCGCATAGTTTAGAAGCGCTGCGAGCCGAACCGGAGAAGCCCATGCGCGCCCAGCCCCAAGCGTCCCACTTCATCGACGGTGCCTATGTCGAGGATGCCGCCGGCACGCCCTTCGAAAGCGTCTACCCCGCCACTGGGGAGGTGATCGCCAGGCTGCACGCCGCCACCGATGCGGTGATCGAGGCCGCCGTCGCAGCGGCAAAGCGCGGACAGGAAGAATGGGCGGCCAAGAGCGGGGCCGAGCGCGGCCGGATCCTGCGCCGGGCCGCTGCGATCATGCGCGAGCGCAATCGCGAGCTGTCGGAACTGGAGACGCTCGACACCGGCAAGCCGCTCAGCGAGACGCTCGTCGCCGATGCCGCGTCCGGCGCGGACTGCCTCGAGTATTTCGGCGCGCTCGCTGCCGACATCAAAGGCGACTACATCGATCTCGGCGGCAGCTTCGCATACACCCGGCGCGAGCCGCTCGGCATCTGTGCGGGCATCGGCGCCTGGAACTATCCGATCCAGATCGCCTCGTGGAAGGCCGCGCCGGCGCTCGCCTGCGGCAATGCGATGATCTTCAAGCCGTCCGACATCACGCCGCTGTCGGCGCTGAAGCTCGCCGAGATCCTCCTTGAGGCCGGCGTTCCCGCCGGCGTCTTCAACGTGGTGCAGGGGCTCGGCGAGGTCGGTGCGGCGCTCGCCCGTCACCCGGCGATCGCCAAAGTGTCGGTCACAGGGTCAGTCGCGACCGGCGCGCGTGTCATGGAAACGGCGGCGTCGACCACCAAGCACGTCACGCTCGAGCTTGGCGGCAAGTCGCCGATCCTCGTCTTCGCCGACGCCGACCTCGATGCGGCGGCCTCGGGCGCGCTCCTCGGCAACTTCTATTCCACCGGCCAGATCTGCTCCAACGGCACGCGCGTCTTCGTCGAGCGCAGCGTCCGCGAGGCCTTCGTCGCCAAGCTGGTGCAGCGCACGAAGGCGATCCGCCTCGGCGACCCGCTGGACGAGGCGACGCATCTGGGGCCCCTGGTCTCGCGCGCCCAATACGAGCGCGTGCTGGCCTATATGAAGATCGGCCGTGAGGAGGGCGCCACGCTGGCGGTCGGCGGCTCCGCCTGTCGGCCGCAGGGCCTTGCCGACGGGCTGTTCGTCGAGCCGACCATCTTCACGGATGTGTCCGACGATATGCGCATCGCCCGCGAAGAGATCTTCGGGCCGGTCATGTGCGTCTTCGACTTCGAGGACGAGGCGGAGGCGATCGCGCGCGCCAACGATACCGAGATGGGCCTGGCCGCCGGCGTCTACACGCGCGATATCCAGCGCGGCCATCGGGTGGTGGCGAAGCTGCAGGCCGGCACCTGCTGGATCAATGCCTACAACCTGACGCCGGTCGAAATGCCCTTCGGCGGCGTGAAGCGCTCCGGCCTCGGGCGCGAGAACGGCCGCGCCGCGCTCGAGCACTACAGCCAGTTGAAGTCCGTCTATGTCGAGATGGGCCGCAGCGAAGCGCCGTATTGAGGCGGCCGGTCGACAGCGACCGTCCTGCCCGCAATCACGCTGCGCTGCCGCCGCCCGCGTTGACTTTGCGGCTCAGTCAATGCTGGGCTGCTGCAACCCGCGCCCGGCGCTCACCTGAAGATCATGGCCGCCATGCTGAACCGGACAGATGAAGGCATTGCGGGGCGCGAGGCGCTGACGGCGAGTCTCCTCGCGGTTGCGGCCGGGGATCAGGCTGCCCTTCGCCAGGTCTATGATCGTACGGCCGCGAAACTATTCGGCATTTGCCTGCGTATCTTGGATGACCGCCAGGAGGCCGAGGACGTGCTGCAGGACGTATATCTGACCATATGGAACAAGGCCGACGGCTTTGATCCCGGTCGTGCGTCACCGATCACCTGGCTGGCCACCATCGCCCGCAACCGGGCCATCGACCGACGCAGGGCACTGGGGCCGCGCGCGTTCTCCCGGCCGTTGGAGGATGCCGAGGAGCGCGCCGACGACAGGCCCGACGCGCTGGACCTGCTGACACAGGGCGATGAGGCACAGGCGCTGAGCGACTGCCTCGGCACGCTGGACGAGCGTGCGGGCGAGGCGATCCGGGCGGCCTTCTTCGGCGGCCTGACCTATGAAGAGCTGTCCCTACGGGCCGAGATGCCGCTCGGCACGATGAAGAGCCTCATCCGGCGCGGCCTCATCCGGCTGAAGGGATGCCTGGAGGCTCGCCAGCCATGACCAACCAATCCCGCACCTCCGACGAGGAGGCCGACATCCTGGCAGCGGAACTGGCACTCGGCACGCTGGACGCCGCGGAGATCCGCGCCGCCGAGCGGCGGATGCTGCGCGATCCCGCCTTTGCGGCAAGCGTAGAGGCTTGGCGCGAGCGGCTGGCACCGTTGGGTGACGCCGTCACCCCGGCGCAGCCGCCGGCGGACACCTGGGCGGCGATCGAGCGGGATCTGGCCCGGATGACGCGCCGACCGCGCTCCGGGACTGCCGGCGACGTGGCCATCGCACAACGGCGGGCGGAGCGGCGCGACGACCGCGTTGCCTCCTTGTGGCGCTGGCTCGGTCTCGGCGGCACCGGACTTGCCGCAGCGAGTCTCGCTGCTCTGGCGCTGATCGCCGCCGGCATCTGGACGCCCGGCCCGTCGGAGCGGGACACGTTGACGGCGACGCTCGAGTCGGAGGCCGGAGTGCCGCTGCTGACCGTCGTGCTCGACCGCGCCTCCGGGACGGCGACGCTGGTGCCCATCGACATGCCGGGCAGCGACGGGCGCGTACCCGAACTCTGGCTGCTGCCCGAGACGGATGGCGGCGCACCCCGCTCACTCGGGCTCCTCGACGCCCAGCAGCCGCTGCGGCTGGTCCTGCCGCAGGAGGCGTCGCAGAGAGCCGGCGCCGCGCTCGCCGTCTCGATGGAGCCGGAAGGCGGCTCGCCGACCGGGCTCCCGACCGGGCCCGTGGTGGCCTCAGGCCATCTCGCCTCGATCTGAACCGCCGCCGATCGCATGATCCTCACCGTCATGTGATCGCGTCTTCGATGAAGAGGCGCATCTGGCGTCGGATCGTCTTCGTAGCTGCGGTCACGTTCTCAGGCAGAGAAGACCAACCGGGAGACGAACAATGATCAGGACGTCCAGCCTCGCCGCCATCATCGCGGCCGCAATGACCCTCGGTGCCGCCGGCATGGCCTCTGCGGCTCCGGTGATGGTCGGTGGCGCGCCGATGTATGCGGAGAAGACGATCGCGGAGAACGCGCCGAACGCCAAGAACCTGACGACGCTGGTCGCCGCGGTGAAGGCCGCCGGCCTCGTCGATACGCTCGCCAGCAAGGGTCCCTTCACCGTCTTCGCGCCGACCAACAAGGCCTTCGACAAGCTGCCGAAGGGCACCGTCGACACGCTGCTGAAGCCGGAGAACAAGGACAAGCTGACCGGCGTCCTCACCTATCATGTGGTTCCCGGCACCTACACCTCGGCGACGATCATGAAGGACATCAAGAAGATGGGCGGCGAGCTGACGCTCAAGACCGTCGAGGGCGCCCCGCTGACCTTCAAGATGGACGGCAAGAAGCTCGTCGTGATCGACGAGACCGGCAAAGGCGCCGTGATCCAGAAGGCCGACGTCATGCAGAAGAACGGCGTCGTCCATGTGGTCGGCAACGTCCTGATGCCGAAGGGCTGATCGCGTTCGATCAGAGGGCCCGGTAAGCCCCCTTCCGGGCCAGCTGGTCAAACGGCGCGGGCGTCGGAGCATCCTCCGGCGCCCGCACTTGCTTCACGCTGGGCCTGAGGCCATCCATCGAGGCATCGCGCGCTTCCTGCGGAGAGCCAGCGCTTCGCGCCGGCCGGGAAAGCCTCTACAAGCAGCGCGATGACGAAGCTCTTCTCCGCGCTGCTCTTCCTCTTGATGCTGTTCCATCTCGTCCGGCCGCTCGGCCTGCCGGGCCTGCGCAAGCGCGGCGACTTCTGGAAGATCGCGCTCTTCGCCCTCTTCGTCTTCGGCGTCACAGCGCTGATCCGGCCGGAATAGCCGGCGGGATCAAGGCTGTCCCTGATCAGCCGAGCAGCGGCGCGGTGCGGCGGGCCCAGCTCAGCCGCCCTGCGGCAAGGACCGCCAGTGCCAGAACGGTGAAGGCGATCGCGACGAGCGGAAGCTGCGTCGCCGAACCGTGATCGAGGACGAGGCCCCCGGCGAGCGAGCCGGTGGCAATGCCGAGGTAGAGCGCCGAGCTGTTCAGCGACAGCACCAGGGGCGCGCTCGCCGGCGCCAGACGGGCGAGGCGGCTCGCCTGCGGCGGCGCAAAGGCCCAGCCGGTCGCGCCCCACAACACCATCAAGGTGAAGAAGAGCGGCATCCTGGTGCTCTCCGGCAGCGAGGGCGCGAGGGCAAGAATCGCCTGCAGCAGGCTGCTGAGGAGCGTCGCGCCGATCAGCGTCGGAATCGTACCGAAGCGGT
Organism: Mangrovicella endophytica; assembly: GCF_002893625.1. Taxonomy (GTDB): domain Bacteria; phylum Pseudomonadota; class Alphaproteobacteria; order Rhizobiales; family Rhizobiaceae; genus Mangrovicella; species Mangrovicella endophytica. The sequence continues at coordinate 141,400 of NZ_PKMZ01000006.1, forward strand.
CCGAGCATTGGCCGCCGACAATGTTGCCGACCGCAGCGCCAATTCCGAAGGCCAAGAGTACGGCGGGGATGAGACCGCCCGGCAGTTGCATCGCATCGACCGTCACCACGGAGAGATAGACGATCACGGTGAAGGCGCCGCTCATGTAGAGCCACATCGTCAGCAAGGCGACGGGAACGCCGGGAACGGTGATCGCGCCCAGACGCTGGCTGAGCGGGATCGGCGCGCTCTTCAGCCCCGCCGGGATCAGCCGCCAGATCGCGGCCGCCGCAACCAGGCCGAAGATGGCCACGAAGACATAGGTGCCACGCCAGCCGGCGAGTGTGCCGACAAGCGAGCCGAGCGGGGCGCCGAAGGCGACGGCGAGCGTGGTCCCGCCGACGATGATCGAGATCGCGCGCGCCCTATGATCAGCCGAGGCGATGGCGACACCGGTCGCCTGCGCTGTCGCCGTATAGAGGCCGGCGCAGATCGCCATGGCGGCGCGAGCCGCCATCAGGCCGCCATAGCCGCTGGAAAGCGCTGCCCAGAGGCCGGCCGCAGCGAAGGCGAGGGCAGCCGAGACCAGCACCGTCCGCCGGTCGATGCCGCCGGTCACGGCCGCGAGAACGGGCGTCCCGAAGGCATTGGCTAGCGAATAGATGATGATGAGATAGCCGGCTTCGGCAAGAGAGACCGAAACGGAGCTGGCGATCTGCGGCAAGAGGCTGGTGATCGCAAAGCTCTCGACGCCGATGGCGAAGGTGCCGAGCGCGAGCCAGTAGAGACGCTTGTCCATGACGGACCTCATTGTCCAAAATTTTTTGAACTAATGAGCCTGTCGTCAGCCAGCTGTCAAGCCTCGTCCAACAATCGTTGAACTACGCTGGCAATACGCGATATAGGATGCTCATGAAAGAGGATACCTACCTGCCTTACCCGCAGACGGCCGAGATCAGCCTGTGCGACGTCCTGGCGGCTTTGGGGGACGAGCTCCGTCTCGCCATCGTTGGGCAGCTTGCCGTGGAGCCGCTCGGGCTCGTCTGCGGCGAGTTCAACTGCCTGACCTCGAAGACGAACCTGACCTACCACGTCGCCAAGCTGCGCGAGGCGGGCGTCGTCCACGTCCAGCCGGAGGGCACGCGACGCAGGCTGTTCCTGCGCGTCGACGATCTCCAGAGCCGCTTTCCGGGGCTTCTGGACAGCATCGTCAAGGAGGCGGCCGCTGCACGCCAAGCCGCCGTTGAGGCCGGCGGGTAATCACCGCATGCCGCTCTAAGGCCTCAGCGGCTCGATGCGGAGGCGCCCTGAGGCGCCCCCTCGGTTTCGGGTCTGAAGCGGTTCAGGCGCCGGTCGCCGCCCTGATCTTGTCGCGGCTGAGCGGCAGATCGTAGATGCGCCGGCCGATCGCCTGCGTGATCGCATTGGCGAGCGCGGCACCGCCGGGGCCCTGGCTGCATTCGCCGGCCCCGAGGAACGGCTGATCCGGCCGCGGGATGATGTCGACATCCACCCTGTCCGGCAGCGTATCGAACCGCAGGATCGGATAGGTCGACCAGTCGACGCTGGTGACGCGCGTGTCGTCGAAGCTCACGCCCTCGTACAGCGTCCAGCTTGCCGCCTGGATGATGCCGCCCTGCACCTGGTTGGCGATGCCGTTCGGGTTGACGATCTCGCCGGCATCGACGGCGGCGTTGGCGCGCAGCATCCGCACCCGCCCGGTTTCCGGCTCCACCATCACCTCCATGGCGACGGCACAATAGGCAGCAAGGTTCTTGTAGCGCGCGAAGGCAAAGCCGTAGCCGTGGTTCTCCGGCGCCGCCTGGCCCGCTTTCCAGCCGAAGCGCTCGGCCGCCTTGGTGACGACGTCGCGGGCGCGCGGATCCTGCAGATGCCGCAGCCGGTACTCCACCGGGTCCGCCTTCGCCGCGACGGCGAGATCGTCCATGAAATTCTCGATGGAGAAGACGTTCATATAGGCGCCGAGGCCGCGCAGTGCCGAAACGCGCAACGGCATCTCGGGCAGGAAGTGCCAGACGACGTGGCGGCTGGGGAAGGCATAGAGCGGGTTGGAGTTGCGGTCGCCGTTGCCTTCCTTGGTGATCTGCAGCTTCGGCGCATCCGGCTGGAAGGCGTTCTCGAGCCACTGCGCGGGCAGGAGATTGCCGGCCGAGCCGGGCCGCGAATTATGGCTGTTGCTCCAGAGCTCGTAGTTCCAGTCGACGACCGTTCCTTTATCGTCGACGGTGGCGCGCGCCTTCGTCACCATACCCGGCGAGAAGGGTTCCCAGGCATGCTCCTGCTCGCGCATCCATTGCAGCCGTACCGGCCGCCCCGGTGCCGCCTGCGCCAGCAGCGCGGCGTCGGCCGCCGCATCGTCGGCGCCGTTGTGGCCGTAGCAGCCCGAGCCCTCCGCGTGGATGCAGCGGACCTGCGTCACCGGCACGCCGAGCATCTCGGCGATCGCCTTCTGGTCGGGATACACGCCCTGCGTATGCGTCCAGACCGTGGTGGTGCCGTTGTCGAGATGGGCGAGCGCGCAGGACGGACCGATCGAGCCGTGGATCTGATAGGGCCGCGTGAACGTCGCCTCGTGGGTCTTTCCGCCGGCGACCGGCTTGCGATCGTCGGCGACGATGCCGTCCTCATGCGGCATCGCCATCAGCACCGCCGGCAGCTCGGCCGCCTTCGGCAGGGTGGGGCGCTCCTCCCACTCAGCGCCCGCGGCGAGCAGGCGCATCGCCTTGATCGCCTGCCATTCCTTTTCGGCGAGAACGCCGACGAAGGAGCCGTTGCGCACCACCTTCACGACGCCGGGGAGCGCCTCGGCCGGTGCGGTGTCGAGTTTGCGCAGCCGGGCGCCCGGGCTCGGCGGGCGCACCACGCGGCCGTGCAGCATGCCGTCGGGCCGCATGTCCTGGACATAGGCTGCGCCGCCGGTGACCTTGCCGGGGATGTCGATGCGCTGGCGCGGCTTGCCCATCTCGCGGAACGCGGCCGAGGGCTTCAGCCGCGATGTCGGCTGTGCCTCGACATGGAGGAGGTCGGCGGCGACGAGCTCGCCATAGCCGAGCCGCCGCCCGTCCGGCGCGACCACCGCGCCGGCTTCGGCCTTCAGCTGCTCGGCTGGCAGGGAGAGGCGCTGCGCCGCCTGGGCGATCAGGATATCGCGCACCTGCGCAGCGGCGTTGCGGATCGCCGTGCCGCTGTCCTGCACGGAGTGGCTGCCGGCGGTATAGCCTTCGTTCGGGCTTTCGCTGGTGTCTGGGCCGACGAGCGAAAGCTGCTCGAAGGGCATCTCCAGCTCTTCCGCCGCAACCTGCAGCACCGCCGTCTTGATGCCCTGGCCAAGCTCGGCCTTGCCGGTGAAGATCGTCCCCTTGCCGGTCGCGTCGATGCGGATCCAGGAATCAAGGTTCGGATTGGTCTTCAGGCTGCCGGGCAGCTCCGGCGCCGGCTCGGCGATGGCCTGGAAGTTCTGCGTCTCGTCGCCGGGGCTGGTGATCGTCTGCGCGCCCGCCGGGCGCAGCGAGAAGGACAGCACCAGCGCGCCGCTGCCGAGCAGCACCGAGCGGCGCGAGATATCGGGGAGCGCACCCATCAGCCTGCCCTTTCCGTGCTGGTGGAGGCCGTCTGCATCAGTGCGCCCGCACGCTTGATCGCGGCCATGATCCGCATATGGGTGCCGCAGCGGCAGAGGTTCGGCTCCATGTGAGCCCGGATCGCATCGTCGGATGCGGACGGATCCTTCTGCAGCAGCGCCTGCGCCCGCATCATCATGCCGGGGATGCAGTAGCCGCATTGCGCTGCCTGCTCCTCGATGAAGGCCTGCTGCATCGGTCCAGGCGCCTCGATCGTGCCGAGACCCTCCACCGTGGTTATCTGCCGCCCCTCGAGGAGAAGAATCGGCGTGACGCATGAGAGCACGGCTTCGCCATCGACGAGGACGGTGCAGGAGCCGCACTGGCCGAGGCCGCAGCCATATTTGGCGCCGTGCAGCTTCAGGTCGTCACGCAGCACGTAGAGCAGCGGTGTGTCGGGCTCGGCGTCGATCGCATGCGACTGGCCGTTGACGCTCAGGGTTACCATGCGGTCTCTCGCTTGGAAGGGTTGGCCGGTGCGTTGCTGCCCGTGGGCAGAGAGCGGATATCCGTAGCCTCGTGGCCGGCCCGGATATCGGCGGTGAGCTTCCTCGGGTCGGGCCAGGCCGGGCGATCGCTGAAGGTCGAGCGCATGTAAGCGAGGAGCGCGGCCATCTTGTCGTCGTCGAGCACGCCGGCGAAGCCCGGCATGATCGGGCCCTTCTCGCCCTCGGGCGCCGGCAGGCCGTAGAGGATGACGTTGATCGGGTTCGCCGGCGTGTCGCCGTACATGGCAGTCGAGAGCCGGAGCGGCAGCCCGCCATACGGGACCGGGCGTCCCGCATCGTGGCAGGTCGAGCAGGCCGCGGCGTAGATCGCCGCGCCGGCGTTCTCCGGCGTGGCGCTGACCGGAACGGTCTGGCTTCCAGCGGTCTGCACCACGGCGCCCGGCCTATGCGTCGCGGGCTCCGCCATGAGGCGCTCGGCGCGCGCCTTGCGCTCCGGCGACGGCTCGCCCATCACCGAGGCGACATAGGTGGCAATGGCACGGGCATCCTCTTGCGGAACCGCGCCGAGATTGGCGGTGACCGGCGCCATCGGGCCGCGGGCGACGCCATGGACGTCCTCCCAGCCATCGCGCAGGTAATGCGTCAGGCTGTCGACCGTCCAGGGGATCGGCGCCAGCGATGCGGCGTTGATCGGATAGGCTGACCAGCCTTCCGCCTCGCCGCCGGCAAAGTGCTCGCCCCGCTTCTCGGCGCCCAGCGAGTTGCGCGGGGTATGGCAGGCGCCGCAATGGCCGAGCCCTTCGGCCAGGTAGGCGCCGCGGTTCCAGATCTCGTCCTTTGAGGTGTCCGGCTGATAGACGCCCTCGCGGAAGAACAGGAGCTTCCAGCCGGCGACCGCCATGCGGATGTTGAGCGGGAAGGGCAGATCGTTGGCAGGCGCCTCGGCTGCGATTGGCTTGCGCGTCATGAGAAAGGCATAGAGCGCCTTGTTGTCGGTGTCGGTGACATGCGTGAAGTGATCGAAGGGAAAGGCCGGGTAGAGGTGGTTCCCCTCACGATCGACACCCTTGCGCATGGCACGCGTAAAGGCCGCCTCGGACCAGCGCCCGATGCCGGTGTCCGGATCCGGGGTGATGTTGGTGGCGTAGATGGTGCCGAACGGCGTCGGCAGGGCCAGGCCGCCGGCGAGGATCGCCCCGCCCGGTGCCGTATGGCAGACGGCGCAGTTGCCGATGGCGGCGAGTTCCGCCCCGCGCTTGACCAGCGCCGGATCGAAGCTGGCCGCCTGCGACGGTTCGATGGGGTCGATGGTCGGCTGCCAGGCGTAGGCGACGAAGCCGCCGAGCCCGATCAGCAGGACGGCGACGAGCGCCAGGAGGACTCGGACGAGCTTCATTCACATTCCGCGAGACGACGAGGACTCCGGTGCCTGGAATCCTTCTAGACTGGCGGAAATAGACAGGCTGCACGTTGTGGAAAGTGGTCAGGCAACCGAATTATATTGCCGTCGCAACGTGTTGAGGGGCGGCTTTGAGCTTGATGCGGCCGCATGGTCGCGCTCCGCGCCTCGAAAAGGGCATGCTCTGAAGGCCGCGGGGCCGGAGAATTGACGCTAAATGCAGGGCTCGTTTGTCACTGCACCGCCGCTGGTGTAGAGAGCCCGCTTTCAGGACACGTCTGGGCTGGATCGGCTTCATGGATCGCATTCGCATTCGCGGCGGCAATACGCTTAACGGGACGATCCCGATCTCGGGCGCGAAGAATGCCACGCTGCCGCTGATGATCGCCTCGCTCCTGACGGACGACACGCTGACGCTGGAGAACGTGCCGCATCTCGCCGATGTCGAGCAGCTGATCCGCATTCTCGGCAACCACGGCGTCGACTACGCTGTCAGCGGCAAGCGTCTGCGGCACGATCCCGGCAGCGGCCGCACCATCCACTTCACCGCCCGCACCATCGTCGACACGACCGCTCCTTACGAGCTCGTGTCGAAGATGCGCGCGAGCTTCTGGGTCATCGGCCCGCTGCTCGCCCGCATGCACAAGGCGCGGGTCTCGCTGCCGGGGGGCTGCGCCATCGGCACGCGTCCGGTCGACCTCTTCATCGATGGGCTGCGGGCGCTTGGCGCCACGATCGACATCGACAATGGCTATGTCGTCGCCGAGGCCAAAGGGGGCCTCGTCGGCAACCGCTACGTCTTCCCCAAGGTGTCGGTGGGCGCCACCCACGTCATGATGATGGCCGCCTCGCTCGCCAAGGGCGAGACGGTGATCGAGAACGCCGCGCGCGAGCCTGAGATCGTCGATCTCGCTCGCTGCCTCAACGCGATGGGCGCCAGGATCAGCGGCGCCGGTACGCCGACCCTGACGATCGAAGGCGTCGAGGCGCTGTCCGGTGCCCGTCACCGTGTGCTGCCTGACCGTATCGAGACCGGCACCTATGCCATGGCAGTGGCGATGACCGGCGGCGACGTGACGCTGGAAGGCACCAGCGTCGATCTTCTGCAGTCGGCGCTGTCCGCGCTGACCACTGCAGGTGCCGCGATCGAGGCGACGCCGACCGGCGTGCGAGTGATGCGCAACGGTGGCGGTATCCATCCGGTCGACGTCATCACCGATCCGTATCCGGGCTTCCCGACCGACCTGCAGGCGCAGTTCATGGCGTTGATGACGCGCTCGGATGGCGTCGCACACATCACCGAGACCATCTTCGAGAACCGCTTCATGCATGTTCAGGAGCTGGCGCGCCTCGGTGCCAAGATCTCGCTGTCCGGCCAGGTCGCGACCATTGAGGGCGTGACGCGGCTGACTGGCGCCCCGGTGATGGCGACGGACCTGCGCGCCTCCGTCTCGCTCGTCATCGCCGGGCTGGTGGCCGAGGGCGATACGATGGTCAGCCGCGTCTACCATCTCGATCGCGGCTTCGAGCGCCTGGAGGAGAAGCTTGGCGCCTGCGGCGCGGAGATCGAACGCATCTCGTCCTGACGCGGCGGCTGCAACGCCGAGTGCTTCATCGCTGAACTTGAACGCCGCGATATTGCTTTTCGCGGCGTTCGACATGATCTAGAGCACATCCAGCAAATTCGTCCCCGCTGTTTCCGCAGCGATACTTGATCCCAGACGGTGGCGCGCCTTCGCTCCTCCGCTCATGCAAGGTTTCGATCCGAATGGCAAAAGAAGAAGTTCTCGAGTTCCCGGGCGTGGTGACCGAGCTGCTCCCCAATGCGACCTTCCGCATCAAGCTCGAGAACAACCACGAGATCATCGCTCACACGGCAGGCCGCATGCGCAAGAACCGCATCCGCGTTCTCACGGGTGATAAGGTCCTCGTCGAGATGACGCCCTACGACCTGACCAAGGGTCGCATCACCTATCGCTTCAAGTAATCCGTATCGTAGGCCGTCCCATGGCTGAGCCGCGTCGACTGGTTCTTGCCTCCGCCTCGCCGCGACGGCTCGAACTGCTGCAGCAGGCCGGAATCGAGCCGGAGCGCCTGCTGCCCGCCGATCTCGACGAGACGCCGGAGCGCAACGAGCATCCGCGCTCGCTCGCCAAGCGCCTGTCCAAGGCGAAGGCGGAAGCCGCGATGGTGGTGCTGAAGGAGCGCGGCGAGGCCGAAGGGCGCCTCGTGCTCGCGGCCGACACGGTCGTCTCCGTCGGCCGGCAGATCATGCCGAAGGCCGAATTGATCGAGGATGCCGTCGCCAATCTGCGCACGCTCTCCGGGCGCACGCATCGCGTCTATACCGGTGTCTGCCTGCTGACGCCGAACGGGCGGCTGCGCCAGCGTCTCGTGGAGACGCGCGTCCGCTTCAAGCGCTTGTCGCGACAGGATATCGAGAGCTATACGGCCTCCGGGGAGTGGCGCGGCAAGGCAGGTGGCTATGCCATCCAGGGGCTGGCCGGCAGTTTCGTCGTCCGCCTCGTCGGCTCCTACACCAACGTCGTCGGCCTGCCGCTCTATGAGGCGATCGCGCTTCTCGGCGGCGAGGGCTTCGACATCCATGCCCGCTGGCGCGCCGGCGGCGCGGGTGAGCCCGGCGAAGGCTGAAGCCAGGTCATGGCTGCGACGATCACTGCCCTGCGCCCCAAGCGCAAATGTCCCGAATGCGGGCGGGCGTCCGACCGGGCGAGCTTTCCCTTTTGCTCGCCGCGCTGCAAGGATGTCGATCTCAATCGCTGGCTGAGCGGCTCCTACGTCATCGCCGCCTCCGAAGAGGAGCCGTCCGAGCCGGAAGGCGAGGGCGGCGAAACGCGCTGACCGTCTCAATCCCGCATTCAAGCGCGGCAGCCTGACCGTCGCGTCGATCCGGAAGCGGCCGCGCGCGGCTGGCGGATTGTCTGTTGCGTGGCTCGGATGCGGAAAGAAAAAGGGGCGCGACCAGTTTGAGGGGTGTGCGATCGCGCCCCGTTGAGCATGAGATCAGCCTCGGGCTGCTTCTCTATAGAACATCGTATGGTTGCCTGCTTGTCCGAAGCTTGGATCGTGTCTCGATCGGCGCGATGGATGCGGCGAGTCCCACCCGAGGCTCTCGTGACGGACCCGTCTGTGGATGATCGCGAGCCCGCCGCGAGGCGAGCGTACGCCTACTTCTTCAGCGCGCCGACCAGCACGTCCTCGCCCGTATCCTCGATGCTGATCCAGAGGCCGGGATTCCGCACGCTCTGGCGCTTGAGGTAGGTGTAGGACGTCTCCTTCCACAGCCGGATGCGCCAATCGAGATTGTCCAGTTCGAAGTCGCCATGGGTGGTGCGCAGGGTCAGGATCGCGTGGCCCGTACCATCCCGCTTCTTCACCACCGTCATCAGCAGATTGGAGAGGGCGACGCCCATCTTGTTGAGGCGGCGGCGCTTCTCCAGCGCGTAGTCCTCGCAGTCGCCAGCACCCGTCGTGGGATAGTCCCAATGCTCCTCGACGCCGAAGGCTTCGCGGTCCGAGCGCGGCTTGATTTCGGCATTGGTGGCAATGTTGACGGCCGAAATGGCGGCGATGAGCGTCGGTGTCAGTTCCAGGGGATCGTCGAGGCCGGGGCTGGTGACGGCCTGGCATTCGGATGGATTAGCCAGGCAGAAGCGGTAGTGGCCGATCGGCTGCGTGGTGGCCTTGCCTACGGTCATGAAAGCATCGCGGGCTTCAGCGAGCGTGTTGCTCGAGAAGAAGCTCAAGACGAGCAAAGCCGTGGCGCCAAATGCGCGAACTGCACCCATTCCAGACCCCCGCCATGACCGGCTTATTCTTGTTTGTTGGGAGGATGGTGAGTGCAATGCGGGAGGGTGTCAACGCACCGGCAGGCGGCTGAATCGGGTTGCGAGAGCTTGACGTAAGTTAGACACGCCCTAATCCGGCGCGGCGATGGCCTCGGGCGCTGTGTAACAGTTGGTTAACGGCCATAAAGCATTGAACGTGCTAGATAAAATTGTTAACGGATGCTTATGTGACCACGCTGCAACAATGCTCGCATTTCAAGCAGAATCATGGTGTGAGGATGGAACCAACTGCCGTTTGGCTCAGCCGGCACCTTCCATCAGATCGATGATCGCTCTTTTCATCCGGTCCAGATCCTGCGGGCGAGACAGGCGATGATCGCCATCGCGAATAAGCGTCAGAATGACACCGTCGGCCGGCAGATGGCTGACTAGGTCCAGCGCGTGACTATAGGGCACATCGGCATCCATCATCCCCTGGATGATGTGGATGGAGCAGCCCGTCTCGATGACCCCCTCCATCACCCTGTTGCGGCGCCCGTCCTCGATCAGTTCACGCGTAAAGATGTCCGTGCCGCCGTAATCCGACGGCTGGCTCACCAAGCCGTCGCGCTCGAGCGCGGCGCGATGTTCGTCGGTCAGCCGGGGCTCGATGAGCCGCTCGGTGAAATCGGGCGCGGGCGCGAGCAGCAGGAGACCGCGCACCCTGGCGCCGGAACCAGCTGCGCGCAAATCGGCGATCAGGCGGAGCGCAATCCAGGCGCCCATCGACGAGCCTGCGATGACGAGCGGCCCGTTCGTCACCGTCCGCGCGACGGCCATTGCTTCCTCGGTCCAGCGACTGATCGTGCCATCCTCGAAGCGGCCCCCCGATTCGCCATGGCCGGAATAATCGAAGCGGCAGAAGCCTAAGCCTCTCTGTGCGCATAGCTCGGCCAGCGCTTCGGCCTTGCTGCCACGCATGTCGGATCGGTAGCCCCCGAGCCACAGGACGCTCGGAGTGTGGCCGTCGAGGCGACGGTAAGCGATGCGTCGCAAGGCTTCGCCGGTGCCGACATCGAGGAAGCGCGGCGCCTCAGTGGTCGTGTCCGTCGTCATCGGAAAAGTCTCCGCCGCCAGTTTTCTTGTCGTCGCGGCGTGAAAGCTGCGCATGGACGTGTTATATGGTGTGCGAACCGGAGCATGCCGGAACGACAGCTCGACCTCCGCGCTCGCGCGGAACGGGGCCGCCTCCCGACTGTTCTGCTATATCGGCATCTGCGCTGGCCGGGCAAACGCTGCTTGAAGGAAGTGGCGATCTTGTGCTGCAGCAGCTGAGATTGCCGGCAGCGGACCCCGATTCGACGCAAGTCGTGAACAACAGGAGAGAACGACCATTCGCAGGCCATTTCGTGCGCAGACGGTCCAGAAGGAAGGGCCGCGTTCCAATCGGGACATCCGGGTTCCGATGGTACAGCTCATCGATGCCGAGGGACAGAATCTTGGCCAGACGCCGACGCAGGACGCGTTGGCCATGGCGGAGGAGGCCGGCCTTGATCTCGTCGAGATCGTGCCGACCGCAAACCCGCCGGTCTGCAAGATCCTCGACCTCGGCAAGCTGAAATACGAAGGTCAGAAGAAGGCGGCCGAACAGCGCCGTCGTCAGAAGATCGTCGAGGTGAAGGAAATCAAGATGCGTCCGAATATCGACGATCATGATTACGACACCAAGATGAAGGCGGTGCGGCGCTTCTTCGACGAAGGCGACAAGGTCAAGGTGACCCTGCGCTTCCGCGGTCGCGAGATGGCGCACCAGGAGCTCGGCATGCAGCTTCTGAACCGCGTCCGTGAGGAGACCGCCGACATCTCCAAGGTGGAAGCCGAGCCGAAGCTCGAAGGCCGCCAGATGATGATGGTGCTGGCGCCCCGCGCCTGATCATGACCATTCCGCCGCGCCAGCGGCGGTACTCACGCTGATGCAGCTCTGCGCCGCGGCTTGTTTTCGCGGCGCTCCGCCGCTATAAGCGCGCCGTTCAAGCGGACCGACCGGCAGGGCATGCCGTGGCGGTCCGGAATGCTGTCGCGACATCAAGACATCGACAGGTCTGGCGGCGCTCCGTTCTCATCGGGCGAGGCACCGTTCGTCGCGATCCTGACCAAGGAGAGCAAAATGCCCAAGATGAAGACCAAGTCGAGCGCCAAGAAGCGCTTCAAGATGACGGCCTCCGGCCAGGTGAAGGCCCAGCCGGCAGGCAAGCGCCATGGCATGATCAAGCGCTCCAACGACTTCATCCGCAACGCGCGCGGGACGATGATCCTGTCCGATGCCGATGCGAAGATCGTGAAGATTTACATGCCGTACAACCGCTGAGCGGCCGGCAGACGAGATCAAGGAGCTAGATCATGGCACGTGTTAAGAGGGGCGTGACGTCCCACGCCAAGCACAAGAAGGTCCTGAAGCAAGCCAAGGGCTTCTACGGGCGCCGCAAGAACACCATCCGCGCCGCCAAGGCCGCCGTCGACCGCGCCAAGCAGTATGCGACGCGTGACCGCCGCACCAAGAAGCGCAACTTCCGCGCTCTCTGGATCCAGCGCATCAACGCCGCGGTCCGTGAGCATGGCCTGACCTACGGCCGTTTCATCGACGGTCTGAACAAGGCCGGCATCGAGATCGACCGCAAGGTTCTCTCCGATATCGCCATCCACGAGCCCGAGGTCTTTGCGAGCCTCTGCGAGCAGGCTAAGGCGTCGCTGGCCTATCTCAAGGACGGCAACGACAACGCCTATGAGCGGGCTGTCGGCGAGAAGCAGGCGGCCTGAGGCCGCACGCTCGACGCGACTGGAATGATCGAGGCCTGCGGCGCCGAAGGGCGACGCAGGCCTTTTGCTTTTGAGGAGCCGGGTTGGCGGATGTGCCGCCCTGGGTTAGGAGCCTTGCCAACGGGCCGGCGGCAAGCCGGCAGACGTGTCAGGGCCTGCAACGGAGTATCGTCCCGTGAGTGATGCGAACGCGCTGGAAGCGGAGATTGTCGCGAGCGTCGCGGCGGCGGCTGACGAAGCGTCGCTCGAAACGATCAGAGTCGCCGAGCTCGGCAAGAAGGGTCGTATCTCCGAGCTTCTCAAAGGCCTCGGCAAGATGAGCCCGGACGAACGCCGCACTGAGGGCCCGCGTCTGAACGGTCTGCGCGACCGGGTGCAGGAGGCGATCTCAGCGCGTCGCGAGACCCTCGCCGACGCCGGCATCGCCGAGCGCCTCGCGGCCGAGCGCCTCGACGTCTCGCTTCCGGTTCGCCCAAGCCCGGCAGCCAAGGGACGGATCCACCCGATTAGCCAGGTGATCGACGAGATCACCGCGATCTTCGCCGATATGGGCTTTGCGGTCGCCGAAGGCCCGGACATCGAGACGGACCACTACAACTTCACGGCCCTGAACTTCCCCGAAGGTCATCCCGCCCGCGAGATGCACGACACCTTCTTCCTGAGGGCCGACGCAGCGGGCGAGCGCAAGCTGCTGCGCACCCACACCTCGCCAGTGCAGATCCATACGATGGAGCGGCAGAAGCCGCCGATCCGCATCGTCATTCCCGGCAAGACCTACCGGCAGGATTCCGACGCGACCCATTCGCCGATGTTCCACCAGGTGGAGGGGTTGGTCGTAGACAAGACGGCCAACGTCGCCAACATGAAGTGGGTGCTGGAGGAATTCTGCAAGGCGTTTTTCGAGGTGCCGTCGCTGAACATGCGCTTCCGCCCCTCCTTCTTCCCCTTCACCGAGCCGTCGCTGGAAGTCGATATCCAGTGCGACCGCTCGGGCGCCGAGGTGCGCTTCGGCGAGGGCAACGACTGGATGGAGATCCTCGGCTGCGGGATGGTGCATCCAAACGTGCTGCGCGGCGTCGGCCTCGATCCCGACGAGTATCAGGGCTTTGCCTGGGGCATGGGCATCGACCGCATCGCCATGCTGAAATACGGCATGCCGGACCTCAGGGCCTTCTTCGACGCCGATGTGCGCTGGATCGAGCACTACGGCTTCCGGCCCCTTGACGTGCCGACGCTGTTTGGCGGCTTGAGTGCTTGATCTTTTCGTGGTGACGATCAGATAGGATGGAGCTTCGTGGATCTGGAGTGGGACGAGGCGAAGCGTCTGCAGACACTCCGGGAACGCGGTCTCGACTTCGCGGACGTTGTTCGCTTTGATCCGGCGTCCGTTCTGACCTTACGAGGACAAACGCTTCGAGTACGGTGAACGCCGCTTCAACGCGATCGGCTATCTCGATGGTGTCCTGTGCACCTTCTGCTGGACGATGCGGGGACATCGCATGCGCATCATCCCGATGAGGAAGGTCAATGACCGGGAACGCAGAGCCTACGCACGACAAGCGCTCTGAGGAAGAGATCGAACGCGAAGCCTTTGAAGAGATCCCGGAATGGTCCGAGGCTGATTTTGCCCCCGCCCGTCCATTGCGGGAGATGTTTCCCGATCTGGCTGAGAACCTCGAGCGGCTGCGCGGCCAGCGCGGCCCGCAGAAGGCACCTACCAAGGAGCGGATCGGCTTGCGCATCGATCGCGAAGTCGTGGATCACTCCCGCCGCACGGGAACAGGGTGGCAATCTCGCATCAACGACATTCTCGCAGCCTATGTACGGGAGCATGACGGCGGCTGAATTGCTAAACGGCCTACCTATCTGTTCCAGGGCCATCGGCCTCATCGACTGCCCCTGGTTGAAATCTGACCGGAGACATCTGTGCCGCATCCCCGCACCATCGCCGTTGAAGCCATTGCCGTCCTCGCCGGCGCCGTGATCGGCACGCTTCTTCTCGACATCCTGAACTGGCTGTTCTTCGACGGGCCCTTTCTCGGCCTCGTGACGTCGCCAGGCCATCTCGTCGTCGCGCTGATCACCGTCGGCATCTATGCCTTCTATTATCGTTCGCTGCCGCCGACGCCGGCCGCGCTTGCAGCCTTCTTCACTGGGGTGATCCTGCCGGCGGTGCTGCATCGCTACGCCTTTGATTCAGTGCTCGGCTGGGGCGGTCTGCTCTTCCTCTATGTGCTGTTCTCGCTCGCCTCCCTCTTCACCTACCGCTTCGTCCATGCCAATGGCTTTGTCCGTACGAGGATGACGCCGGACGAGCCGACCCTCTGAATCCATTTCGACAGGACGGCCCCTGGGCCTTGTGAGGACGCGCATGCCGCGCGGCTGCTCCCTGCGACGCTGACGACAAGAAGACGAACCATGAAGTTCACGCTCTCCTGGCTGAAGGATCATCTCGAGACTGAAGCGTCTCTCGCCGAGATCGTCGAGCGGCTGACCATGATCGGTCTTGAGGTCGAGGAGGTGGACGACAAGGCGGCGATGCAGCCCTTCCGCATCGCGCGGGTGCTGACAGCCGCGCGCCATCCCGATGCCGAGCGGCTGCAGGTGCTCACCGTCGATGCCGGTCCCGAGGTGAATGGCGGCCAGCCGCTGCAGGTTGTCTGCGGTGCGCCGAATGCGCGCGCCGGCCTGATCGGCGTTCTGGCGCTGCCTGGCACCTACGTGCCGGGGATCGACACGACCCTCGGCGTCGGCAAGATCCGAGGCATCGATTCAAACGGCATGATGTGTTCTGAGCGCGAGCTGCAGCTCTCCGAGGAGCATAACGGCATCATCGACCTGCCGGCCGATGCGCCGGTCGGCACCCGCTTTGCCGACTATGCCGATCTCGCCGATCCCGTCATCGACATCAACCTGACGCCGAACCGGCCTGATGCAACGGGTGTTGCCGGCATCGCGCGCGATCTCGCCGCCTCCGGTCTCGGTCGGCTGAAGACGCCGCCGGTCGAGCGTATCGAGGGCGAGGGCGACTGCCCGACAGCCGTGCGCGTGGAAAGCGCCGTCTGCCGCGGCTTTGCGCTCCGGCTCGTGCGCGGCGTCAGGAACGGCCCGTCGCCGGACTGGATGCAGCGCCGCCTGAAGGCCATCGGGCTCCGTCCGATCAATGCCCTGGTCGACATCACCAACTACCTGACCTTCGATCGCGGCCGCCCGCTGCACGTCTTCGATGCCGCCAAGGTCAAGGGCGACCTCGTGGTGCGCGACGCCGCCGAGGGCGAGGAAATCCTGGCGCTTGACGGGCGTACCTATACGCTGTCGGCCGGCATGTGCGTCATCTCCGATGATGCCGGCGTCGAATCGATCGGCGGCATCATGGGCGGCGAGCACTCCGGCTGCGACGAGACGACGACGGACGTCCTGATCGAATCGGCATTGTGGGAGCCGATCGCCATCGCCCGCACGGGGCGGGCGCTCGGGATCATCACCGATGCGCGCTACCGTTTCGAGCGCGGCGTCGACCCGGCCTTCGCCGAGCCGGGGCTCGACCTCGCCACCCGCCTCGTCCTCGACATCTGTGGCGGCACGCCGTCGCGCCGGATCGCGACCGACTTCGCACCGGTCGAGGCGAAGGCCATTGCGCTGCCCTTCACCGAGGTGGAACGGCTGACCGGCCTTGCCGTCGAGGCCGACGAGCAGGTGGATCTCCTTACCCGTCTTGGCTTCGACGTCGAACGCCAGGGCGAGGGCGCGTTCGTGACCGCGCCGAGTTGGCGCCAGGACATCGAGGGCAAGGCTGACCTCGTCGAGGAGGTGATGCGCCTCAAAGGGGTCGACCGTATCGCGCCGGCCCCGCTCGCGCCCATTGGCGGCGTCAATGGCCGCATCCTGACCGTGCCGCAGATCCGCGATCGCGCCGCGCGCCGCGCGCTCGCCGCCCGCGGCATGGTGGAGGCGGTCACCTACACCTTCATCCCGGCTGCGCATGCGGCTCTCTTCGGCGGCGGAGACGAACGTCTGGCGCTCGAGAACCCCATTGCCGCCGATATGTCGGACATGCGGCCCTCGCTCCTGCCGGGCCTGATCGCCGCGGCGGGGCGCAACGCCGCCCGCGGCTATGGCGATGTCGCGCTGTTCGAGGTCGCGGCGATCTATGCCTCCGACGAGCCGGAAGGGCAGAAGCGTGTTGCCGGCGGCATCCGCCGCGGCACCGCTGTGGCAACCGGTTCCGGCCGCACCTGGGACGGCACGGCGCCGTCCGTCGGCGTCTATGACGCCAAGGCCGACGCGATCGCAGCGCTGGAGGCCGCTGGTGCGCCGGTCGAGCGGCTGATGATCGAAGCCCCTGCGAGCGAATGGTATCATCCGGGCCGCTCCGGCCGTATCAAGCTCGGGCCGAAGGTCGTGCTCGCCGAGTTCGGCGAGTTCCACCCCAAGGTTCTGAAGGCGCTCGGTGCGACCGGTGCGTTCTGTGGCTTCGAGGTCTTCCTCGACGCCATTCCTGAACCCAAGCGCAAAGCGACCCGTACCAAGCCGGTGCTGACGCTTTCGCCCTTCCAGCCGGTGCGGCGCGACTTCGCCTTCGTGGTGGGCTCGGATGTCGAGGCGCTGCGCATCGTTCGCGCCGCTGAAGGCGCCGACAAGAAGCTCGTCGGCGAGGTCCGGGTGTTCGACGTCTTCACCGGATCGGCGCTTGGCGAGGGTCGCAAGTCGGTTGCGATCGAGGTTACCCTGCTGCCGAGCGAGCGGACGCTGACGGACGAGGATCTGGAGGCGGTCTCAAAGAAGATCGTCGCGCAAGTCGAGAAGGCGACCGGCGCCACCCTGCGGGTCTGACGGCAAGCGGGCCGTTGCCGGCCTGCTACGGCGGGCCGGGCAATCGCAGGCTGCGGCTGACGAACCCTTTGCGCGTGTGAGTCGCTGCGGGTACAAACCGGAGCGACAGCGTGCCATTGCACGCTGATTCCATCGAAATTCGTGAATTTGAGAGAGCGACGGACCATGAGGCCATCGAAGCGCCGTGCCGATGAGATGCGGCCGGTTTCCCTCGAGCGCGGCGTCTCGCGCCACGCGGAAGGCTCCTGCCTCGTCAAGTTCGGCGATACCCACGTCCTGTGCCTGGCGAGCCTTGAGGAGAAGGTGCCGGGCTGGCTGCGCAACACCGGCAAGGGTTGGGTAACGGCCGAATACGGCATGCTGCCGCGCGCCACCGGCGAGCGCATGCGCCGCGAGGCCGCCAGCGGCAAGCAGTCCGGCCGCACGCAGGAGATCCAGCGCCTGATCGGCCGCTCGCTGCGCGCCGTCGTGGACCTCGGCGCTCTCGGCGAACGCCAGATCACCGTCGACTGCGACGTCATCCAGGCCGATGGCGGCACGCGCACCGCGGCGATCACCGGCGCCTTCGTGGCGCTGAACGACTGCCTCGCTTGGATGGAAGGGCGGGGCATGGTCAAGCGCGCCGCCGTCCTGAAGGACCATGTCGCCGCCATCTCCTGCGGCATCCATGCCGGTTCGCCGGTTCTGGACCTCGACTATATCGAGGACTCCGCCGCCGAAACCGACGCCAACTTCGTCATGACCGGCTCGGGCGGCATCGTCGAGATCCAGGGCACGGCGGAAGGAACGCCCTTCTCGCAGGACGAACTCCTCTCGCTTCTGTCGCTGGCGTCCAAGGGCATCGGCGAGCTGGTGGCCAAGCAGCGCGAGGTGATCGCCGGAGCGGCGACATGACGATGCTCGACCCGAAGGACGGCCCGCTTCTCGTCGCCAGCCACAACGAGGGCAAGATCTGGGAGATCCGCGAGCTGATGGAGCCGTTCGGCTTCACCGTCACCTCGGCGGCCGAGAAGGGACTGCCGGAGCCCGAGGAGACCGGCGACAGTTTTGAGGCCAATGCCCGGCTGAAGGCGCTGGCCGCCATGGAGGCGACCGGCCTTGCCTCGCTGTCGGACGACTCCGGCATCTGCATCGAGGCGCTCGGCGGCGACCCCGGCATCTACTCCGCCCGCTGGGCCGGCGAGGCGCGGGACTTCGTCATGGCGATGCGCAATGTCGAGGAGAAGCTGCAGGCCGCTGGCGCGACGACGCCGGACAAGCGACGCGCGACCTTCGTCGCCGTGTTGTGCCTGGCGGTTCCCGGTGAGGAGCCGCGCGAGTTCCGCGGTGAGATTGGCGGCGAGATCGTCTGGCCGCCGCGCGGCACGCTCGGTTTCGGCTATGATCCGATTTTTCTGCCGGACGGGCTGGATCGCACCTTCGGCGAGATGATGTCGCTGGAGAAGCACGCCTGGAAGCCGGGCCAGCCGGACGCACTGTCGCATCGCGCCCGCGCCTTCAAGCTCTTTGCCGAGGAGGTGCTCGGCGTTCGATGACGATCCACCCGACGCCGGCCGCCGGCCTTCTGGCGTTTCCGCCGGTTCCCCGTGATCCCGGTTTCGGCGTCTATGTGCATTGGCCCTTCTGCGCGGCCAAGTGCCCTTACTGCGACTTCAACAGCCATGTCCGGCATCAGCCGGTCGACCAGGTGCGCTACGCCGCCGCCTTCGGCCGCGAACTCGCCGAGATGGCGCGGCGCTCGCGGGGGCAGACGGTGACCTCGATCTTCCTCGGCGGCGGCACGCCCTCGCTGATGGATCCCGCTACGGTCGGCGCCATTCTCGATGCCATCGCCGCGAACTGGACGGTTGCGCCGGGTGCCGAGGTGACGCTGGAGGCCAATCCGACCAGCGTCGAGGCGGATCGCTTCCGTGGCTATCGGGCGGCCGGCGTCAACCGCGTCTCGCTTGGCGTCCAGGCGCTGAACGATCGGGATCTGAAGGCGCTCGGCCGGATGCACGATGTCGGCCAGGCGCTCAGCGCCATCAGGCTTGCCCGCGAGATCTTCCCGCGCCTCTCTTTCGACCTCATCTATGCGCGTTCAGGTCAGACGGTCGCGGACTGGGAAGCCGAGCTGACCCAGGCGATCGACCTTGCGGCCGACCACCTGTCGCTCTACCAGCTGACCATCGAGGAAGGGACGCCCTTCTACGCGCTGCATCGCGCCGGACGCCTCGTCGTGCCGGACGGCGACCTCTCCGCTGAGCTCTACGAGGCGACGCAGAGCCTGACCGCCACTCGCGGTTTGCCGGCTTACGAGATCTCAAACCACGCGGTACCGGGCGCCGAGTCGCGCCACAACCTGACCTATTGGCGCTACGGTCTCTATGCCGGCGTCGGCCCGGGCGCCCACGGCCGTCTGATGGGCGAGGACGGTCGCCACGCCATCGCCAACGAGCGCCATCCCGAGACCTGGCTGCGGATGGTCGAAGATTGGGAGACCGGCATCGCCTCGGACGAGCTGCTCAGTCCCGCGGAAGAGGCCGACGAGCTCTTGCTGATGGGATTGCGCCTTGCCGAAGGCATCGATCTCAAGCGCTGGCGCCGGCTCACCGGCCGCGACATTGATCCGGTTCGCGAATCGGACCTGACGCAGCACGGCATGGTGCAGCGGCTGGGGCCGGACCGCATTCGCGCAACGCCGGCCGGGATGCTGGTGCTGGACGCCGTCGTCGCCGACCTTGCCTGAGGTGGCGCAACCGCAGCAGGGAGGCCGGCTGGCATGACGATCCTCGTCTACATCGCTGCCGCGCTCGCCGAGATCGGCGGTTGCTTTGCCGTCTGGGCGGTGCTGCGGCTCGGCCGCTCGCCATGGCTGCTTCTGCCCGGCCTCCTCAGCCTTGCCATCTTTGCCTGGCTGTTGACGCTGGCGCAGTCGGACTATGCTGGACGCGCCTATGCGGCCTATGGCGGCATCTACATCCTTGCCTGGATCCTGTGGCTCTGGATCATGGAGAGCGGCCGGCCGGATCGCTGGGACCTTGCGGGCATGCTGATCTGCCTGATGGGCGCTGCCGTGATCCTGTGGGGGCCCCGCACGGCATGATGCAGGACCGGCTGTCGACACGAGCGAAGGACGCGGCATGACGGCCGAGGCGGACGGTGAGGCAAGCGGCACCGAGGGCAAGGCCGGCCGCTACCGGATCGGCGATGCCGCCTACACCGCCCTGCGGCCGGAGCCCGGCCTCTATCTCGTGGCGACGCCGATTGGCAATCTCTCCGATATGACAGTGCGGGCGCTGCAGGTGATCGCCGGCGCCGACAGGCTTGCCTGCGAGGATACGCGGGTGACGGCCAAGCTTCTGTCCCGCTACGGGATCGAGCGGCGCATGCTGGCCTATCACGAGCACAATGCCGCCGAGGCAGGGCCCGCGCTGATCGCCGACCTCGAAGCCGGTCTCTCCGTCGCGTTGGTGTCTGACGCCGGGACGCCGCTCGTTTCGGACCCCGGCTACCGCCTAGTGGGCGAGGCGATCGAGCGCGGCATCGCGGTCATTCCGGTACCGGGCGCATCCGCCGCTCTTGCGGCGCTGCTCGCCTCCGGCCTGCCGTCCGATGCCTTCTTCTTCGCCGGCTTCCCGCCGCAGAAGCAGGGTGCCCGACGATCGCGGCTGGCAGAGCTCGCCCGTATTCCTGGCACGCTGATCTTCTTCGAGGCGCCACACCGCATCGCGGAAAGCCTCGCCGACATGGCCGCGGCCTATGGTGCTGAGCGACCGGCGGCTGTCTGCCGCGAACTGACCAAGGCCTATGAGACGACCTATCGCGGCACGCTGGCGTCGCTGGCGGCGGATTTCGCGGCGATGGAGCGGGTGCGCGGCGAGATCGTCGTCTGCGTCGCCCCGCCGCCGGTAGAGGTCGCAGCGGCCAGTGCGGCGGATGCCGACACGATCCTGACGGGTCTGCTTGCCGAGATGAAGCCGGCCCATGCGGCGCAGGAAGCGGCGCGACTCACCGGCCTGTCGCGGCGTGATCTCTACCAGCGGGCCCTGGCGCTGAAGGCGGAACGATGAGAAGCACGTCGGCTCGAGGCGGGCAGGGAATGCCGCTGTCGGCCGGCGACGAGCGGGAGAAGCGGCGGCGCGGCTTCAGGCGCGGCCATCGCGGCGAGTGGCTCGCCGCCTGGGCGCTCCGCCTGAAGGGCTTCCGCATCCTCGAGACGCGCTATCGGACCCGCCTCGGTGAGATCGATCTGATCGCACGGCGAGGTGATCTCGTCGCCATCGTCGAGGTCAAGGCGCGAACGAGCGTCGTCGCGGCGATGGATGCGGTTGGTCCGGCGGCACAGCGCCGCATCGAAGCGGCGACCGATCTATGGCTTGCGCGCCAGCGCGATCATGCCCGGCTGTCGATCCGATTCGACCTCGTTGCGGTGCTGCCGCGTCGCTGGCCGGTGCATGTTCAGGGTGCCTGGCGAAGCCGCAATCTCGATCCTATCTGATGGCTTAGCGACGACCAGCAGCCCTGCAACGCGACATCGCGATCGCCGGGGGTGCTTCCCAATGCTACGGCAGCGGTGTTAGAAGCCCGCCCGCAGCAGCAGAGGTCTTCGCAACTCTTTGGCGGCCGGTCCATTCACTATCGCATCCGCAAGAAGCGGGCGCGTGATCATCCCGGGTATCGGCCGGAACCTGAACGGTCAGCCTGCGACGTCCGGGCTCGCAGCACGAAAGAACCCATGACCATCTTTAAGGATGCCGGAGGCACCATTGGCTGCTGTTGAAGGCCGTCTCCAAGCCGAGCCCGCGCACGCGCCGGCCAGCTTTTGGGGCCTGCTCCTCGGCTCTATCGGTGTCGTTTATGGCGACATCGGGACGAGCCCGCTCTATGCGCTGCGCGAAGCGCTGCATCACGCCGCAGGTGACGGGCTGACCGATTCCGAGGTCATCGGCGTCGTATCGCTGCTCCTGTGGACGCTGACCCTCATTGTGACACTGAAATATGTCGTCCTGATCCTTCAGGCCGACAACAATGGCGAGGGCGGTACGCTGTCGCTGCTGGCGCTGGCACAGAAGGTGCTCGGCCGCCGCGGCTTCCTGCTCGGCATCGGCGTCGTCGGCGCCTCGCTCTTCTACGGCGACGCGGTGATCACGCCGGCGATCTCGGTTCTGTCGGCGGTCGAGGGCCTGAAGCTCGCCGTGCCCTCGCTCAGCCACTGGGTCCTGCCGATCACCAGCGTCATCCTGGTGGCGCTCTTTGCCGTGCAGAGCCGCGGCACCGGGCGCATCGGCAAGTTCTTCGGGCCGATCACGCTGGTCTGGTTCACGGTGATGGCCGGGCTCGGGCTCATGCATATCGGCGATCAGCCGGACATCCTCTATGCCATCGATCCCGGCTATGCGATCGGCTTCATCTACCGCCACGGCTTCGTCGCGCTGGTGGTGCTCGGTTCGGTGTTCCTCGCCGTCACCGGCGCCGAGGCGCTCTATGCCGACATGGGCCATTTCGGCCGCTTCCCGATCCGCGTCGCCTGGGGCACCATCGTCTTTCCGGCCCTGGCGCTGAACTATCTCGGGCAGGGCGCACTGATCCTCTCCTCGCCCCAGGCGCTGGAGAATCCGTTCTTCCTCCTCGCGCCGGACTGGGCGCTGCTCCCGCTGGTGATCCTGGCAACCGTCGCCACCATCATCGCCAGCCAGGCGGTGATCACCGGCGCCTTCTCCGTTACTCGGCAGGCGATCCAGCTCGGCCTGATCCCGCGCCTGGAGATCCGCCACACCTCCGAGGAGCTGTTCGGGCAGATCTACATCCCGCGCGCCAACCTCTTCCTGTTCCTTGGCGTCATCATCCTCGTCTGGACCTTTCAGACCTCGGGTGCGCTCGCCAATGCCTACGGCATCGCCGTCACCGGCGACATGGTGGTGACCTCCACCATCGCCTTCCTGGTCTTCTGGAAGTGCTGGCGCTGGTCCATCTGGCTGACGACGGCGGTGATCCTGCCGCTGATCCTCCTGGAACTCGTCTTCCTCGGCTCCAATCTTCTGAAGCTGTTCGACGGCGGCTACGTTCCTCTTGGCCTCGCCGCGGCGCTGACCGTTCTGATGTGGACCTGGATCCGTGGCACCGCGATCGTCTATGCCAAGGCGCGGCGCGACAGCGTCGCCCTCGACGACCTCGCCCGCATGCTGACGCGCTCGCATCCGCTGGAGGCGCGGGGCACGGCCGTGTTCCTAACCTCGGACGCCACCGTCGCGCCGAGCTGCCTCCTCCACAACCTGAAGCACAACGGCGTGCTGCACGAGCAGAACCTGATCCTGACGATCAACTACGCCAACACGCCGCGCGTTTCGGAGGAGGAGCGCGTCAAGGTGGAGCCGCTGGTCGATTCCTTCCAACGCGTATCGCTGACCTTCGGCTACATGGAGGAGCCGAACGTGCCGAAGGCACTGGCGGCGGCCAAGAAGAAGGGCCTGAAGTTCGAGATCATGTCGACCTCGTTCTTCCTCTCGCGGCGGAGCCTGCGGCGCTCGCCGCATGCCGGCATGCCGCTCTGGCAGGACGATCTGTATATCCTGATGGCGCAGTCGGCCGCGGATGCCTCGAGCTTCTACCGCCTGCCGACCAACCGCGTCGTCGAGATGGGTCAGCAGTTCACCGTCTGAGCCGGACTGTTGCGCATCGGTGAGGCGGCTCCCTTCGGGCAGCCGCCGTCGGTCGCTGTCATCGCAGCGGCCACACCAGCATCAGCATGGGCACGGCAACGAACACCACGAGGATCGACAGCGGCAGGCCAAGCCGCGAGTAGTCGCCGAACCGATAGCCGCCCGGCCCCATCACCAGCGTGTTGCACTGGTGCCCGATCGGGGTGAGGAAGTCGCAACCGGCCCCGATCGCCACCGCCATCAGGAACGCCTCCGGCCGGTAGCCGAGACCGCTGGCAAAGCCCGCCGCGATCGGCGCCATCACCAGCACCGTTGCGGCATTGTTGAGGAAGGGCGTGACCGCCATCGCCGCAACCAGGATCAGCGCCAGCGCGCCGTAGGGCGGTAGCGAGTGCGAGATATCCGACAGGAGCTTGGCGATGAGGTCCGTGCCGCCGGTGGTGCGGAGCGCATCGCTGACCGGGATCAGCGCAGCCAGCATGACCAGGATGGGGCCGTCGATCGAGTCGTAGACCTCCCGAAGCGGCACCGCCCGCGCCAGCACCATCAGCACCGCCGCGCCGAAGAAGGCGACCGCGACCGGCAGAACGCCGAGGGCGGTGCTGATCATGGCCGCTCCCAGGATCGCGATCGGCACCAGCCCCCGACGCACGCTGCCGAGCCGCAGCGGCCGCTCCGCCAGCGGCAGGCAGCCGAGATCGCGCAGGAGCTCGGGAAGGCGCTCCAGACTGCCCTGCAGCACCAGGACGTCGCCCATGCGGATCTGCACCTCGCCGAGGCGACTGCTGAGGCGCTGGCCCTTGCGGCTGATGGCGAGGAGATTGACCTGGTGCCGGTCGAACAGGGCGAACTGCCGTGCCGTGCGGCCGATCAGCTCCGAAGACTCGCCGACAACGGCTTCGATGGCACCGATCTCGGCGGCGGATTCGACGGCGACCGCGGCGCGGCGGTCACTGGAGAGCTGCAGTCCTCCTTGTGCCACCAGTCTGTCCAGCGCCTCCGGTGAACCTTCGAGGATGACGATGTCGTCCTCCTTCAGCGTCACGTCGGGGAGCGGCGTCAGCCGGCGATTGCCGGCGCGCACGATCTGCATGACCATCGCTTCGCCCTCGGCGATCTTGGCAAGATCGCGAACCGTCTGGTCGATGACCGTCGATGTCGCGACGACGCGCGCCTCCGTCACATAGTTCTTGATGTCGATCGCCTCGTGCATCGAGGCCGTTGCCCGGCTCCGCTGCGGCACCAGCCAGTAGAAGAGGACGAGGAAGACGATGCCGACGACGGCCAGCGCGGCCCCGACCGGCGTGAAGTCGAACATGGTGAACGGTGTTCCGCCGATATCCTCCCGCACCCGCGAGACGATGATGTTGGGCGATGTGCCGATCTGCGTCATCAGCCCGCCCAGGAGGGAGCCGAAGGCCATCGGCATCAGGAAGACCGAGGGCGATACGCCCGAGCGGCGGGCGAACTGAAAGGCGATCGGCATCATGATCGCCAGCGCGCCGATGTTCTTCACGAAGGCCGACAGGATGGTGACGATGATGACAAGAAGCGTCAGCTGCCCGCGCACGGAGCTGATGCCGGGCGCAAAGCGCTGGATCGCCACCTCCATGATGCCGGAGCGGGCCACCGCCGCGCTGACCAGAAGGGCGCTGCCGACGATGATGACGATCTCGTCGCTGAAGCCGCTGAAGGCATCCTCATAGGGGACGATGCCGGTCGCGACGGCAAGGAGGAGGGCCAGTGCCGCGACGAGGTCGTAGCGCAGCCGGCCCCAGATGAAGGCTGCCATCATCAGGGCGATGACGGCGAATGCGTAGATCTGTGCGGATGTCATTCGGCGGGTCCGGGACGCGGAAGGGCGTCGGGACAGCGAACGCGCGGAACGCCTCGCGGTTCGCGCCGGCCTCGGCTTATTTGCTGCAGCCGGAAAAGATCATGACTGCCGCAGTCCGGCGGCGTGCGTCGTGGGCCACGCCGGCAGGTCGAACGCACCGGCCGCGCGCGGACGAATTGTCAGCGCGCCGGCGAGGCGCTAGGCCTCGGGGCAACTCGAATGTCCGGAGCTTCGCGCATGCCGCTCAACGTCGCCGTCCAGATGGACCATGTCTCCTCGATCACCATCAAGGGCGACTCGACCTTCGCCCTATGCCTGGAGGCGCAGCAGCGCGGCCACAGGCTGTTCCACTACACGCCCGATCGCTTGTCGCTGCGCGATGGCCGCGCAACCGCGCGCACCGAGGCGATGGAGCTCTTCGAGGAACAGGGCAAGCACTTCACCCTCGGCCCGTCTGAGAAGATCGACCTCGCCACGATGGATGTCGTCCTGCTGCGCCAGGATCCGCCCTTCGACATGGCCTATATCACCTCGACCCATATCCTCGACCGCATCCATCCCAAGACGCTGGTGGTCAACGACCCGTCCTCGGTGCGCAACGCACCGGAAAAGATCTTCGTCACCGAGTTTCCGGATCTGATGCCGGAGACGCTGATCACCAAGGATCCGCTCGAGGTGGCCGAGTTCCGCAAGGAGTTCGGCGAGATCGTCATGAAGCCGCTCTACGGCAATGGCGGCGCCGGCGTCTTCCACATCACGCGGGAGGACAGGAACCTCACCTCCTTCATGGAGACCTTCGCGCTGCTTTTCCGCGAGCCCTTTATCGTGCAGCGCTACCTCAAGGATGTGCGCAAGGGTGACAAGCGCATCATCCTCGTCGATGGCGAGTTTGCCGGTGCCATCAATCGCGTGCCCTCGGAAACCGACGCGCGCTCCAACATGCATGTCGGCGGCAGGGCGGAGCCGACCGAGCTGACGGACCGAGAGCGGGAGATCTGCGAGCGCATCGGCCCGGCGCTCCGCCGGCTGGGCCTCCTCTTCGTCGGCATCGACGTGATCGGCGACTATCTGACGGAGATCAACGTGACCTCGCCGACGGGTATCCGCGAGGTGAAGCGCTTCGGCGGCGTCGATATCGCGGCGAGGCTCTGGGACGTTATCGAGAGCAAGGTCGCACGCTGATACGGGCCACTCGGCCCGTGATTTGCTCTGGCGAAAACGCCGCGATCCGTTCCGATGAACGGGAGATGAATGGTTCGTTTCGGAACCATTCGGGTTCGCCGTGCTTTGATCGCGCAAGAAGCAACACGTCGGGGAAACGACAATGCATCGAAGACTCCTAGGTGCCGCAGCTCTGCTGGGTGCCGTCCTGCTGCCGGCAGTGGCTTCGGCCGCGACGGCAATCGCGGTGACCAACGTCAATCTGCGCGCCGGGCCGTCCACGGCCTATCCGCCGGTGAATGTCGTAGGTGCGGGCGATCGGGTGCGTGTGTTCGGCTGCCTGTCCAACCGCTCCTGGTGCGACGTCTCCTATGACGGTCAGCGCGGCTGGATGTCGTCGAACTATCTCGCCTACAGCGATCGTGGTCGCCGCTACACCGGCGAGCGGGTGGTCCCGCTGATCGGTGCGCCGATCATCACCTATTCCTTCGGCGACTATTGGGACAATCACTACCGCGGCCGCCGCTTCTACCGCGATCGCGACCGCTATCGCGACATCTACCGCGCCGGCCCGCGCCGGGATCGCGACTGGGATCGCCGCGACCGCGACTGGGACCGCCGGGATCGTGACAGGGACCGGGACTGGGATCGCCGCGGTGACCGGCGTGACTGGGACGGTCGTCGCGGCGAGCGTGACTGGGACGGCCGCCGCGATGGCGATCGTCGCGACGGTCCTCCGCCGCGCCGCGCCGACCGCGCCGAGTTCGGCGATCCGCGTGACAATCTGCCGCCGCGTCGTGACACTTCGGACCGGCAGGATGACAGCTTCGATCGGGACGACAATGGCGGCTTCGAGCAGGGTCGTCGTGGTTCGGGCGGCGGCGATCGGCAGTGGCGCCGCGGTGATGGCGCCGGTGGCGAAGGCATGCAGGTCAACCGCCGCGTCATGCTGCCTGCCGAGTAAGTTCGACAGCCCATCAGAATCAGGAGGCGCGCCACGCAGGTGTGCGCCTTTTTCATTTGCGGTTCAGTCAGTTGGACAGCGGAGCGCTGTTAAATGCTCGTTAAGCATCGGTGACACCGGAATCGCAGTCGCGATTCGGTTCGTGTTTGTTCTCCAGATGTTCTTGCGCGTCGAAGGCAAGCATGCTTAGCTTCCACCGCAGCGGGCATATCGTCCCCGCATGCACGCGTCGGAAGGGCGGCGGCGATGGTTTCACGCGTGAAGACCGTGGCGTTCCAGGGTGTCGAAGCCATACCGGTCGACGTTCAGGTCATGGTGGCGCCGGGTAAGGTCGGCATTCAGATCGTTGGCCTTCCGGACAAGGCGGTGGCCGAAAGCCGCGAACGCGTCCAGGCGGCGTTGCATGCCTCCGGCCTGTCGATGCCGCCGAAGAAGGTGACGGTGAATCTCGCGCCCGCCGATCTGCCGAAGGAGGGTAGCCACTACGATCTGCCTATCGCGCTCGGCCTGATGGCGGCGCTGGGCGCGCTGCCATCCGATGTCCTGGCGGGTTTCGCTGTCCTGGGCGAGTTGTCGCTGGACGGAACGATCGCAGCCGTGGCAGGCGCGTTGCCGGCGGCCATGGGCGCCAATGCGGCCGGTCTCGGGCTCATCTGCCCCGCCGATTGTGGTGCGGAGGCCGCCTGGGCGAGCGGCGACATGGAGATCGTCGCGGCCCGCAGCCTCATCCAGATCGCCAATCATTTTCGCGGCACGCAGGTGATCGCACGACCGGAACCGGCGGTCCGCGCCACTGGCGACGATCTGCCGGATCTGTCCGAGATCAAGGGGCAGACGCTTGCCAAGCGGGCGCTGGAGGTCGCGGCAGCCGGCGGGCACAACCTCCTGATGGTCGGCCCGCCCGGTTCCGGCAAGTCGATGCTGGCGCAGCGGCTGCCCTCGATCCTGCCGGAGCTGACGCCGCGCGAGCTTCTCGACGTCTCGATGATCGCCTCGATCGCCGGCGAGCTGACCGGCGGCCGGCTATCGATGCGGCGCCCGTTCCGGGCACCGCATCACTCGGCGTCGATGGCGGCGATGGTGGGCGGTGGCCTCCGGGCGCGACCCGGGGAGGTGTCACTCGCTCATCGCGGCGTCCTCTTCCTGGACGAACTGCCGGAGTTCTCGCCCGTGGTGCTCGACTCGCTGCGCCAGCCGCTGGAGGGCGGCGAAAGCGTCATCGCACGGGCCAATCACCGCGTCACTTATCCCGCGCGTTTCCAACTGGTGGCGGCGATGAACCCGTGCCGCTGCGGCATGGCCGGCGAGCCTGGCCACAGCTGTGCCCGAGGCCCGCGCTGCGCTGCGGACTATCAGGCGCGCATTTCCGGTCCGCTGATGGACCGCATCGACCTCCGGGTGGAGGTGCCGGCGGTTACTGCCTTCGACATGATCCGCCCGGCGCCGGCCGAGAGCTCGGCCAGCGTCAAGGCGCGCGTCGTGGCGGCGCGGGCAATTCAGGCGCAACGCTATGAGGCGGCGGGCCTCTCCGGCGTCACCGTGAATGCGCAATGCTCGGCATCGCTGATCGAGGTCGTCGCAGCCCCTGACGAGGCGGGCAGCAGGCTCCTGCGCGATGCCGCCGAGCAGATGAAGTTCTCCGCACGTGCCTATCACCGCATCCTGAAGGTTGCCCGCACGCTGGCTGATCTGGACGGCGAGGAGACGGTGCGTCGCATCCATCTGGCCGAGGCCATCTCCTACCGGATCGCCGGTGAGCGGCTGCAGGCGGCAGCCTGAGCCAGTTGAGGGAAAGGCTCTAGCCGACGGCATTCCAGATGAGGGACAGGCCGGCGCAGACCATCATGGCATCGAGGAGATGGCGGAAGGTGCTCGCATTCATCCGGAGCACGGCCGCCTTGCCGGCAAAGGTCCCGATCGCAAGTGACGCGCCGACGGCTGCGCCGCGCAGGGCCGTCTCCCAGGGCAGGGCGCCGAAGCTCCGGAAGGTCGTGGCCTTGCTGGCATAGATGAGGAGCGCGCTGGCAGCCTCGGTCGACAGGAAGGCGCCCTTTGTGAGCCCATAGCCGAGAAAGACCGGAACGCTGAGCGGGCCGGTCGATAGGACCAGTCCGGTCAGGAAGCCGATGAAGGCCCCGGCAATACCGAGTTGTAGCAGCGACAGCTTGAGCTTCAGCCGGTCGATGATCCGCCGCCCCGGGATCATGACAATGAAGAACAAGCCGAGCAGGACGTCGATCACCTGTGCCGGCAGGATCAACAGCGTCCGGGCGCCGAGCGCGGCGGCCGGGATGCCGGGCAGCGCATAGGCGGCCACGGCGCGCCAGTCGACCTCGCGCCACCAGGCTGCGATCCGCGCGGCATTGGCGAGCAGCGATGCGACAGCCATGATCGGCACCGCTTCCTTTGCCCCGAACACGGTCACCAGCACCGGCAGGAGCATGATGGAGGAGCCGGTGCCGACGATGCCGGAGAGGCAGCCCGCCAGGAGCCCGATCGTGGCAACGAGGAAGTAGGATCCCATCGCGGCCTCAGCCTCGGCTGCCGACGCGACCTTGCGCCCGGGCGGAGCCCATCAACGCTTGCCGCCCCGCCTTGGTCACCTCAACCGGTGACGCCGAGGATGGCCTTTACCTCCGGCAACTCGCTCAGCCGGCGCATCGGCCGGGGTCCGATCTGTTGGATGACGTGGCCGGCGGCGATGACGCCGAGGCGCGCGCTGTCGCGATGCGACAGTCCGGCCGTGTAGCCGCGCAGGAAGCCGGCGGCGAAAAGGTCGCCTGCACCCGTCGTATCGAGGACCCGCTCGACTTCCGTCGCCGGCACTTCGACCCGCTCGGCATTCTCGATGATAATGCAGCCATCGGCGCCGCGGGTGACCGCGGCGAGGCGCTTGGCGTCGTAGCCGAGCCGGTCGATCGCGGTGTCGAGGTCGCTCTCCTGGTACAGCGCCATCGCTTCGGCCTCGTTGGCGAAGACGATGTCGACCGTTCCGGACCGGATGAGCTCGAGGAACTCCTCGCGGTAGCGGTTGACGCAGAAGCTGTCCGACAGCGTCATCGCCACTTCGCGCCCGTTCGCATGGGCGATCGTGGCGGCGTTGCGGATGGCGTCCTTGGCGAGCGGCGGATCCCAGAGATAGCCCTCGAAATAGGTGACCTTGGCTGCAGCGACGAGCGCCTCGTCGATATCGTCTGGGCCGAGCTCGACGCAGGCGCCGAGATAGGTCGACATCGACCGCTGACCGTCCGGCGTGACCAGGATCATCGAGCGCGCCGTCGGCGGATCGCCGGCCAGCGGCACCGTCTGGTACTCGACTCCGAGCGAGCGGATGTCATGGGCGAAGATGCGGCCGAGTTCGTCGTCGCTGACCTTGCCGACATAGGCGCCGGTGCCGCCGAGGCTGACGAAGCCGGCAACCGTGTTGCCGGCGCTACCGCCGGACGTCTCCACCGCGGGACCCATCGCCGCATAGAGCTGGCGGGCGCGATCCGTGTCGATCAGCGTCATGCCGCCCTTCTGCACCGCCTCCCGCTCCAGAAAGGCATCGTCGGTCTGCGCGATGATGTCGACGATGGCATTGCCGATCGAAAGGAGGTCGAATTCCGCCATGCCTGGCTCCTTGTGGTGATGCACCAGCCCTTAGCCCGATCGGTCCGCATTGGCGAGCGGCAAGATGGCCGACGGCCGGGAGTTGGGGCTCGCAGTCTCCGTCTGGATCGGCGGCGCCAGGCACCAGGCAGCGGAGCAGCCGGCCGTTGCGGCTTTTCCTGCGCGCACCTATGTCCAATGCGATACTGGAGGCCTGCCGATGATCTTCGCTGCCGTTCGCCTGGCGCTCGCCGACCTCCTCTCGCAGCCGTTCCGCATGGCGCTATGGAAGTCGCTGGGGCTGACGCTGCTCGTCCTCATCGCGCTCTGGTTCGGGCTCGAATGGCTGTTCGAGACAGTCGCGATCCCGTTCTTCGCCTCCTTCGCACCGGACATGCCGGCCTGGCTGGACAGCGCCGGCACCTTTGCCGGCTGGGCGGCGGGCCTGGCGCTGGCGATCGCGCTGGCCTTCCTGATCGGCCCGATCAGCGCCGTGATCGCCGGCCTTTTCCTCGACGACGTCGCCGAGGTGGTGGAGCACTCCTATCCCGCCATGCCGACCGGCCGTGCGATGCCGCTGTGGCCAAGCCTCATCCTGTCGGCAAAATTCTTCGGCGTCGTCATCCTCGGCAATCTCGTCGCCTTGGTGCTGCTGCTGGTGCCGGGCGTGAACCTCATCGCCTTCCTCCTCGTCAACGGCTATCTCCTCGGCCGCGAATATTTCGAGTTCGCGGCCCTGCGTTACCGGCCGGAAGCCGAGGCCAAGGCCCTGCGCGGGCGCTATCGCACCACCGTCTTCCTCGCCGGCCTGGTGATCGCAGGCTTCCTCGCCGTACCGCTGGTCAATCTCCTGACCCCGCTCTTCGCTGCGGCGCTGATGGTGCATCTGCACCAGCGTGTTTCGGCGCGCGAAGGCGGCCTTCCGGCGGTCGCGGCAGAGCCGCAGCCGCGGCCGCTGCGCAGCTCTGAGGGAAGGGCCGAGCTGCCCCGCGCCTGACGCCCGGTCCCGTTCGTCGAGCCGCCTGCCGTCCTGCGGGTCTGATCCCGCTCAGTCCTGCGGCACCGTGCCGGCGGGTCGGGGCTGCGGTCCCGGCGGCGCCAGCGGCAGCGCAACGAGCGGCGCGGGCACGTCCGTTGTTTTCACCTCGGCCTTGCAGAGGTCGGCGATGACGCAGTCTGGACAGTCCGGCTTCCTTGCCTTGCAGACATAGCGGCCGTGCAGAATCAGCCAGTGGTGGGCGTGGCGCAGCGACGCCGCCGGGATGATGCGCAAGAAGTTCTGCTCCACCTCCTCGGGCGTCTTGCCGGGCGCGATGTGCAGCCGGTTGCCGATCCGAAAGATGTGGGTGTCGACGGCAAGCGTCTCCTCGCCGAAGGCGGTGTTGAGGACGACATTGGCGGTCTTACGACCGACTCCCGGCAGCGCTTCGAGCGACGCCCGATCGCTCGGCACCACGCCGCCATGCCGCTCCACCAGCTGCGCCGCCAGCGCGGCGACGTTCTTGGCCTTGTTGCGGTAAAGGCCGATCGTGCGAATCTCCTCGCGGATGGCATCCTCCCCGAGAGCGGCCATGTCAAAGGCGTTGTCGGCGCGCGCAAAGAGGCCGGCCGTCGCCTTGTTGACGCCGGCGTCGGTCGCCTGCGCCGACAGGACAACAGCGACGAGAAGCGTGAACGGGTTAGTAAATTTCAGCTCCGGCTGCGGCTCCGGCCGCTGCACCGCAAATCGACGGAAAATCTCCGCGATCTCGGCCTTCGAATAGGGAATGCGCGGGCGCCGCTTGGCCGTCTGCCGAGCGGGCGCTGCCCGGGGGGCGGCACCATCGGCGGTTCTGTCGCGCTTGACCGAAGGGGACGCAGGAACAATCTTGGCAGCCATGCGCCTTCTTATGATCCGCGCCGATGACTGACAACGCGCCAC
The DNA here is from genome assembly GCF_002893625.1 of Mangrovicella endophytica. GTDB lineage: Bacteria > Pseudomonadota > Alphaproteobacteria > Rhizobiales > Rhizobiaceae > Mangrovicella > Mangrovicella endophytica. The sequence goes on from NZ_PKMZ01000006.1 coordinate 174,421, forward strand.
CTGCAACGGCCGGGGCCGATCTTGCGGCTGCCGACCGGCCGATCTTCGAGGCGCTGCTGGTGCCTTACCGCTCGCTCGGCCGGCGCGGCTTCAACATCCTCATGCTCTTCGTCGGCGCCGTCAGCCTCGTCACCGGTCTCGGCTTCCTCTTCAACGGCGCCTGGCCGGTGATCGGCTTCTTCGGCCTCGACGTCCTGGTGATCTGGCTCGCCTTGAGGGCGAGCTATCGCGCCGCACTGGCGCGCGAGGAGGTGTCGGTATCGCGCACCGACCTGTCGATCCGCAAGATCTCGCCGAAAGGTGCCGTGCGCGAGGCGCATTACAACCCGTTCTGGGCGCGCTTCCGGGTGCGGCGGCACGAGGAGATCGGTATCACCGGCATGGCGGTACACGGCGAGGGACGCATGACCGAGATCGGCAGCTTCCTCAATCCGGACGACCGCGAGAGCTTCGCGATCGCGTTTTCACAGGCCCTGCAGACGGCGAAGGGCCGCTGATCAGCCCTCCAGCACGTCCTTCGAGGCCACCGTCGAGTCGGCATTGAGCCGGTAGACGATGGGAACGCCCGTGGCCAGCTCGCGGGCGACGATCTCCTCGCCGCTGAGTCCCTCCAGCGCCATCACCAGAGCCCGCAGGGAATTGCCGTGGGCCGCGACAATCACCGTGCCGCCGCGCAGCACCTCCGGCTGGATGCGATGGATGTAGTAGGGCCAGACGCGGGCGCCGGTGTCGCGCAGGCTTTCGCCGCCCGGCGGCGGCACGTCGTAGGAGCGGCGCCAGACATGCACCTGCTCCTCGCCCCACTTGGCGCGGGCATCGTCCTTGTTGAGGCCGGAGAGATCGCCGTAGTCGCGCTCGTTCAGCGCGGCGTCAGCGTAGGTCGTGAGGCCGGTCTGGCCGACCTCCTCCAGTACCAGCTTCAGCGTCCGCTGCGCGCGGGAGAGGGCGCTGGTGAAGGCGACGTCGAAGTGGAGGCCTGCCTCTTTGAGGCGGCGCCCGCCGGCCCGCGCTTCCTCTACTCCCTTTTCCGTCAGGTCGGGGTCTCGCCAGCCGGTGAAGAGGTTCTTCAGGTTCCACTCACTCTGGCCGTGGCGGACTAGGACGAGCGTGCGTGACATGGCGGCAGTCTCCGGGCTGAAGGGTGCAAAAGGCAGAAGGATCGGGCGGCTCAAAGGCCGAGTACATCTCGCATGGAATAAAGGCCGGGCGGCTGAGCGCGCGCCCAGAGGGCTGCGCGCAGGGCGCCTCTGGCGAAGATCGAGCGATCGCTGGCCCGATGGGTGAACTCGATCGTCTCGCCTTCACCGGCGAGAATGACGCTGTGGTCGCCGACGACCGAGCCGCCGCGCAAGGTGGCAAAGCCGATGGTGCCAGGCGTCCGTGCGCCGGTATGGCCGTCGCGCACGCGCACGCTGGCGCCATCCAGCTCGACGCCTCGGCCCGTCGCGGCGGCTTCGCCGAGCAGCAGTGCGGTTCCGGATGGCGCATCGACCTTGTGGCGGTGGTGCATCTCGAGGATCTCGATGTCGAAGGCATCCGGGCCGAGCGCGGCCGCAGCCTTCTCGACGAGCACGGCGAGCAGGTTGACGCCGAGGCTCATATTGCCGGACTGGACGATCGGGACAGCGCGCGCGGCCGCGGCGATGGCGGCACGGTCGTCGGCCGATAGCCCGGTCGTGCCGATGATATGAACGACACCGGCAGCGGCGGCACGCTCCGCAACGGACCGGCTTGTCGCCGGCGCGGTGAAGTCGATGACGCCATGGGCGGACTGCAAGGCTGATCCGAGATCATCGGTGACGATCACACCCGTGCGGGCAGTGCCCACCAGCTCGCCGGCGTCGCGCCCGCAATCGGCCGCGCCGGGACGTTCCACGGCGCCCTGGAGGACGACACCGGGCGTTGCCGCGATCGTGCTGATCAGCATGCGGCCCATGCGACCGCTCGCGCCGAGCACCACCAGCTTCATCGCGTCCATTCGGCTTATCCTCCCGCTCGAGCCGACCTACCGTCGCACCGAGGCGGCAAGGGCCTCCGCCTCCGGCCTTGCGTCCCGCGTCTGCAGCGCGTGGAAGCGCGCATAGAGGCCGTCGGACCGGTTCACCAACTCGCGATGGGTGCCGCCTTCGACGATGCGGCCGGAATCAACGACGAGGATCTGGTCGGCATTGACGATGGTGGAGAGGCGATGTGCCACGACGATCACCGTGCGATCCTTCATGATCTCTTCCAGCGCGGCCTGCACCAGGGTCTCCGACCGGGTGTCGAGGGCCGAGGTCGCTTCGTCGAGAAGGAGGATCGGAGCGTTGCGCACCAGTGCACGGGCGATCGACAGGCGCTGGCGCTGCCCGCCGGACAGCGTCACGCCGTTCTCGCCGAGCGGCGTGTCGTAGCCGAGCGGCTGCGTGACGATGAACTCCTCGGCCTGGGCGAGCCGCGCCGCAGCCTCTATCTCGGCATCGGTCGCATCCGGCCGCCCGAGCCGGATGTTGTCGCGGATCGTGCCCTCGAAGAGGTAAGGCTGCTGCGGGACATAGGCGATCTTCGAGCGCAGCGACCGCTTGGTGACGTCGCGGATATCCTGCCCGTCGATCAGGATGCGCCCTTCCGCCGGATCGTAGAAGCGCTGCAGCAGCGAGATCACCGTCGACTTGCCGCCGCCGGAGGCACCGATCAGGGCCGTCGTGCGGCCGGCCGGCGCGGTGAAGTCCATCCCGTCCAGCACGGCCTCGCCGGGATAATAGCCGAAGCTGACATTCTCGAAGCGAATGGTGCCGCGCTCGACCGCGAGTTCCGGCGCATCCGTCGCATCGGCCTGCCGCGGCTTCAGGTCGAGGATCTCGTAGATCATCGAGGCGTTCACCAGCGCCCGCTCCAGCTGCACCTGCAACTTGGCAAGACGGCGGGCCGGGTCATAGGCGAGCAGCAGCGCCGTGATGAAGGCGAACATCGAGCCCGGCGAATAGCCGTAGACGATGGCCCGGTAGCCGGAATAGGCGATGACGCCCGCGATCGCGATGCCGGCAATGATCTCCACCACCGGGCTGGTGCGCTCGGTGATCACGGCAATGCGGTTGGAGCGCTCTTCCGCGGCGTGGATCAGGCGCTCCACGCGCTCGCGCAGCGGCTGCTCCATGGTGAAGGCCTTCACCACGGTGATGCCCTGTGCGATCTCTTGCATCGCCGCCAGCACGCGGGCGTTGAGGTCGATCGACTGCCGGGTGGCGACACGCAGCTTGCGCGACAGGCTGGCGATCATCAGCGCTACCGGGGGTCCCGCGAGCAGCGCGATGCCGGAGAGCACCGGGTCCTGCCAGATCATCACCACGACGAGGCAGACCAGCGTCAGCAGGTCCCGCGCGATCGATGTGACCGTCAGGTTCAGCGTGTCGCGGATGCCGGAGACGTTCTGGTTGATCCGGGCGGCGAGATGCGCCGAGCGGTTCTCGGAGAAGAAGTCGACGGAGAGCTCCGTCAGATGGCTGAACAGGCGGCGCTGGTAGCGGGCGACGATGTTGTTGCCGATGCGGGCGAGGATGACCCCTTGCGCATAGGCGGCCACGCCGCGGAACAGGAAGGCGACGAAGACGGCGACCGGCAGCGCGGTCAGCATGCCGCGGTCCTGCTCGACGAAGATCTTGTCGATCACGTCGCGCATGATCCAGGCGAGAAAGGCCGTCGAGGCAGAGACGACGACGAGACACCCCGTCGCAAGGACGTATTGCGGGAAGAACTCGCGGCCGTTCTCGGCGAAGACACGCTTTAGAAGGCGGATGACGAGGCCGCGTTCGCTCGCCTTCTTCAGTGAGATCTTTTTCTTCTTCAAGGCGACCGGCCGTCTTCCGCTGAGGATTTCGCAAGGCGCGCGGCACGTTCGGCGGTCGCGGCAGCGCCTGCTGGCGCTCTATAGCCGCTTCCGTCCGCCATGCCTATCCTGCGGAAAGAGCGTCAGGCGAGCCAGCGACGGCCGGTGGTCTCAAGGCCGAAGAAGCGGGGTGTCCGCGCAAAGGTCGCAAGGCCGGCAAGCGCCGCCAGCGGCTCGGTGACGGCAAAGAGCGGGATGTCGCGCATCAGTTCGGTATGCGGGGCCTTGTCCTCGAAAGAGCGGCGGAACGCGGCGCGGTCGAGCGAGGGCAGGATGCGGCCGAAGATGCCGCCGGCGATATAGACGCCGCCGCGCGCCATGAAGATCAGCGCGAGATCGCCGGCAACCCGGGCGAGGCATGTTGCGAAGAGCGACACCGCCTCGCTGGCCTGTGCGTCGCGCCGGGCATTCGCGGCGTCCGAAATCTCGGCGGGCGTCGCATGAACCGCTTTGATCCCGTCCACGGCGCAGATCGCCTGATAGACATTGACGAGCCCCCGGCCGCACAGGATCTGTTCGGCAGAGACGCGGCCCTCGATCGTCTTCAGATGCGGCCAGATTGCGATGTCGCGGTCGCTGCGCGGGCCGAGGTCGATGTGCCCACCTTCGCCGGCGACGGGGATCCACATCTTGCGCGCCCGCACCAGACCAGCGACGCCGAGCCCGGTCCCGGGGCCGACCACGACACGGCTGGCGCCCTCGCGGATCGTGCCGCCGCCGATCTGCTCCAGCGCCGTTTCCGGCAGCGCGGAAACGGCAAGCGCCTGCGCTTCGAAGTCGTTGAGGACGATGATCTCCTCGAGCCCGAGCACGCTCATCATCTGCTTGGGCCGCACCACCCAGGCGCAATTCGTCAGGTCGATCTCGGCGCCGTCCACCGGTCCGGCGACGGCGAGCACCGCCGCCTTCGGCTGGATCGAGGTCTTGTCGAGAACAGCGGCTTGGATGGCCTCGTCGATCGTCTCGAAGTCCGCCGTCTGCACGACCGGAAACATCTTCGGCTCGGCATAGGCATCGACTAGCAGCGCGAAACGGGCATTCGTGCCGCCGATGTCGCCGATCAGGATCGGAAACTTCAGCACCTGGGCGCTGTCATGGGTGAGCGACATCGTTGACCCGTATATTCAATCGATTTGATAGGCGGGTGAGATAGATCATCTGCGACGAAAAGCAAAGCCGGCCAAGGAGATGCCTCTCCACCGGCCGGCCGCAACTTCTAGTTCATCGGCCGCTCGCCGGGGATCGGCACCCGGGCGATGGCCGGCGGTGGCGCAAAGCCGAGCGCTGCCGCCGATGCAGCCTGTGGCACGATTGTCGCCGGAGCCTCAGCTGTCGAGGCCGCCACGGTCGTTCCGCCATCGCCATCCGGCGCATTCAGGACGGCGCGGCAGGCCTTTGGCATGTCGGCGAGCGTCATCGGCGGCTTCGGCTTGACCGGCTTTGCGGGCTTGGTCGGCTTCGGCGCCGGCTTGAGGGCAACGTCGAACCACCATTTCAGGTCGCAGCCGTCATCCGTGCCGGTGGAACGCTGCGCCTCGCAGCCGGGCGATCCGGGCTGGCAATAAAGCCGGATGTGGAAATGGGAATCGTGGCCCCAATTGGCGCGGATCTTGTTCAGCCAGCTGCGGTCGCGGCCGGCGGTCTCGCAGAGCTTCTTCTTGATGCCGGGATGGACGAAGATGCGCTGCACCTCCGGATAGCTCGCGGCGCGTTTCAGGAGCCTGGCATAGACCGGGTTCCAGCGATCCTCGTCGACATAGTTGCTGCCCTTCTTCAAGAGTGAGACGAACTCCTTGTCCTCGCGCTCTTCATAGGAGAGGCGCCGGTTCGGCATCGGCTGCAGCCAGATGTCGGCATCGAGGCCGATCTGATGTGAAGCATGGCCGCTCGGCGCCGGGCCGCCGCGCGGCTGGCCGATGTCGCCGACGAGGAGGCCTGGCCAGCCATCCGCGACGGCATCGCGCGACAGGCGTTCGATCAGCGCGATCGTTGCGGGGTGGCCGTAGCGGCGGTTGCGCGAAAGGCGCATGGCCTGCCAGGTCTCGCCGTCGCTCGGCAGGGCCTCGGCGCCGGCGATGCAGCCCTTGGCGTAGAATCCGTAGCTCTGCGTCGGCATGGCGGCCGGCAGCTTCTGCGCGGCAAACAGCGTCTTGGCCGGCGTCGACTGTGCCTCTGCCGGCAATCCGCCGAGCAGCGATGCCGCGAGGAGGGCGAGGCTACCGCAGAGGCGGGCGCGGAAAACGGTCATGGCATGCTCCGATATCGCGGGGGCGACGCTCGTGAGGTCGTAGCGTGGCGGCATGGATCGAGACTTGCGGCAGCAGCGGCGCGGCAGTCACGGCTGAGCGTCCATGCCGCCGAGTTGCGACGCTTTCAGGGCAGTGTCATGTCCGGCAGGAGACTTGCGGGAAGCGATCGCACCATGATGACGCGTGTCGCGTTGAGCATAAGCTTGGCAGCGCCCCGGCCTGATCTTGCAGCGGCCTTAGCGACGCGCGATATCTTGGCCGTCGGATCGCCCTTCGGTCCGAAAAGGCAAGTCCCATGAACGACTTCATCCTGCCGCGCCACGATCGCGCCGGTCCGCTCGACGATCGCTCGCGCGAGATCTTCCGGCTGATCGTCGAGTCCTATCTCGACATCGGCGAGCCCGTCGGCTCGCGCATGCTCTCACGTCTCTTGTCGAGCGCCTTGTCGCCGGCCTCGATCCGCAACGTCATGAGCGATCTGGAACTGCTCGGCCTCATCTATGCGCCGCATGTCAGCGCCGGGCGGCTGCCGACCGAGATGGGCCTGCGCTTCTTCGTCGATGCGTTCCTGGAGGTCGGCGATCTGCCCCAGGGTGAGCGCGAGGAGATCGAGGAGAAGGTGCGCCTCGCTGGCGAGCAGCGGCCGTTCGACATGCTGCTGACGGAGGCGAGCCAGCTCCTCTCCGGCCTCTCTCGCGGCGCCGGCATCGTGGTGACCTCGAAGTCGGATCTCAGGCTGAAGCATGTCGAGTTCATCCGCTTGGAAGCCACGCGGGCGCTCGCCGTTCTCGTCGGCGCCTCGGGCGACGTCGAGAACCGCATCATCGACCTGCCGGCGGGGGTCACCGCCGCTCAGCTTGTCGAGGCCGCCAACTTCCTCAACGCCCATATCGTCGGGAAGACGCTTGGCGAGGCGCGCGAGAAGGTGGAACGGCTGAAGGGAGAGACGGCGACCGCGCTCGACCTCCTGTCGCAGGACCTCGTCGATCGCGGCCTTGCTGTCTGGGCCGGCGCCATTGAGGGCCAGCCGCCGCGGCTCATCGTGCGCGGCCGCGCCAACCTTCTGGAGAACATCACCGCCAGCGAGGATCTCGACCGCCTGCGCCACCTCTTCGACGATCTCGAAACGAAGAGCGGCATCATCGAGCTGCTCGATCTTGCCGAGAGCGGCAACGGTGTGCGGATCTTCATCGGCTCGGAGAACAAGCTGTTCTCCCTGTCCGGCTCCTCGCTCGTCGTTGCGCCCTATAGCGACGGGGCCGAGCGGGTGATCGGCGCGGTCGGCGTGATTGGCCCGACACGCCTGAACTACCGCCGGATCGTGCCGATGGTGGACTATACCGCGCGTCTCGTCTCGCGCCTCCTCAGCCAGGGCGCGGCTGCCCGGCGGCCTTGATTTTCGAGCCTATAAACTCGATATGGCGGGGAAGCGCCTTCAACCCCGGATCGTATCGTGAGCCCGCCCGCAGCGGCGCCGCATGCGCATCCGAGTTGTGTTCAAGACAAGCCGGACGAGTCATTCATGAGCCACGATACGTCGAACCGCCCTATCGATGACACTGAGGCCGAGGCTGCCGCGACGCCCGCCAACGATGACCGCGCAGAGGCCGCCGCAGAGAACCGCAGCGGCTTTGCCACCGGCGAGGCCGATGCAGCGGCCGCCGAGGACGGGCAGGCCGGCCTTCTCGCCGCGCTGCAGGCCGAAAATGCCGACGTCAAGGATCGCATGCTGCGCCTTGCCGCCGACATGGAGAACCTGCGCCGCCGGACCGAGCGCGAGGTCAAGGATGCGCGGCAATACGCCGTGACGAGCTTTGCGCGTGAGATGCTGTCGGTTGCCGACAACCTGCGCCGCGCGATCGAGGCCTTGCCGGCCGAGGCCCGCACCGGCGGCGATGCCGGCCTTGTCTCGCTGATTGACGGCGTAGAGATGACCGAGCGCGGCCTGCTTGCCTCGCTTGAGAAGCACGGCGTGCGCAAGCTGGAGCCGGAAGGCCAGCGCTTCGACCCCAACTTCCATCAGGCGATGTTCGAGATCCCGAACCCCGAGCTGCCGAACAATACGGTCGTGCAGGTAGTGCAGGCTGGCTACGCCATCGGCGATCGCGTGCTGCGCCCGGCCATGGTGGGTGTGTCCAAAGGTGGGCCGAAGGCCCCAGCCGAACCGAAGCCGGCGGCCGCCGAGGCAGACAACGGCTGACGGGGCCTCACTCAGCACCTCTCGAGATGTGGAAAAGGCGGGCCGATCGGCCCGCCTTTTTGCTGTCGCGCATCCGCGGCTTCGTTGAGGCGCCTGGCTCAGAAGCGGGGCGGCTGTAGCCCGGCGCTGCGATAGGCTGCGGTCAGCGTATTGGCCATCAGCATGGCGATCGTCATCGGCCCGACGCCGCCCGGTACCGGGGTGATCGCGCTGGCGCGCTCGATAGCCTCGTCATAGGCGACGTCGCCGACGAGGCGCGTCTTGCCTTCGCCGCGTTCCGGCGCGTCGATGCGGTTGATGCCGACATCGATCACCACGGCGCCCTCCTTGATATCGGTGCCGCGGATCATCTCCGGCCGGCCGACCGCCGCGATCACGATGTCCGCCGTGCGGCAGAGCGCGGCCAAGTCCTTCGTGCGCGAATGGGCGACGATCACCGTGGCATTGGCGACGAGCAGCAGCTGCGCCATCGGCTTTCCCACGATGTTGGAGCGGCCGACCACAACCGCCGTGCGGCCGGAGAGGTCCTCGCCGAGGGCGTCACGCAGGAGGATCATCGCGCCGGCCGGCGTGCAGGGCACGAAGGCCTCCTCCGGTGAGCCCGTCGCCAGGAGGCCGGCATTGATCGGGCTGAACCCATCGACATCCTTGGATGGATCGATCTCGCGCAGCACCTCCGTGGCATTGATCTGCTTGGGCAACGGCAGCTGCACGAGGATGCCGTGGATCGAGCCGTCGGCATTGAGGTCGCGCACGAGGTCGAGGAGGTCGTCTTCCGCCGTGTCGGCGGGCAGCACGTGCTTGACCGACTTGAAGCCGCATTCGAGCGCCATCTTCGCCTTGGAGGCGACGTAGACCTGGCTGGCCGGATCCTCGCCGACGATAACGACGGCAAGCCCCGGAGGCGCGCCGGTCTCGTTCGTGAGGGCTGGAACCGCCTGGCGGACCGTGTCCACGATGCGGGCGGCGGCAGCCTTCCCGTCGATGCGCTTGCCCTCGCTCACTGCTAGTCCCTCTCACACGTGCCGGATGCCGGTCTTATAGGAAGCGTCCGTCCGCCTTGGCAAAGGCTTTCCGAGGGAGTCGAGCAGGTCCCGTCGGACTTACGGGGACCAAAAGCCATAGAGGTGGAAACCGCCGATAACCGCGTCCGCAAAAATCTGTCGGCGAGACGCCGCCGCTGCCTGCGAAGGATCCAGACAGAAAGGATACAGAGCGGTGCCCGGCAATAAGTCATGGTCGGCAGAGTCTTATGTTATAAAGCTCGGCTTATGATGTATTCCGAATTATATATGTGAAACGAAGATTTAATGTTCAGATATAGCTCCAGAGATCGTTCTGATCTAATGTGCGTGAAGATTTAACCGACGGGGTATATCTAAGACAAGCTTGATGGAGGCCCTGACGATGCCTTCCAGCGTAGCGTTATGAGTCCGAGATGTTGAGCAAGCTGAAGATTTCGACAAAGATCATAATGACGGTGACAGGCGTCAGCCTGATTGGCTTGTTGCTGTCGATCTATTCGATCATGCAGATGAGCCGCATCGACGACGAGTATAGCTATCTGCTGAGCCAGCGTAGCGCTGCCATCATTCAGGTGACCAGGGCTAACCGCATGGTCAACCAGGCTGCCTACGCAGCTTACAAGACGATGGCCTACGATGGCCAATCCCAAGAGGCGAAGGGCGCCAGCGCCGACATCAGCAAAGACCTTGATGGGGCTCGGACAACAATGGCCGAAGCAGCGTCGAAGCTGCAGGATGCCAAGCCGGACTTCGATAAGCTAGCCGCGGTTCTCGAGCAGATATCCAGCAAGGCGCTCGAAGGTGCTGCCTTGGGAATCCAGAATCAGAACGACGAGGCTCGGGCCGCGCTGTCGGCCATGGACAGCTCGGTCGCAAAATACGTGCAAGAGGCAGTGGCCCTCGTGGATCGGCTCAAGGCCGACAACGCGGCTCGGTCAACCGACCTTTCAAACAACGTTGGCTCGACGATCATGCTCACGCTGATCGGTACCGTGGCCGGTCTGGCGATCGGCATCGGCGGCGCGCTCCTTGTCTCAAGCCGTGGCATCACGGGTCCGTTGAACCTGCTCGCTCAGCGCATGAAGGAACTGTCCTCTGGTCGCGTCGATACTCCGGTCGAGGGCACGGATCGCGGCGACGAAGTGGGCGCGATGGCGCGTGCCGTCCAGATCTTCAAGGATGCGGCGATCGAGAAGCAGCATGCCGATGCGGAAGCCG
>NZ_PKMZ01000007.1 GCF_002893625.1 Mangrovicella endophytica
TCCACCCCGATGGAGAGAACCAGCTTCATCATGTGATCCACACTGACAAAGGGAACAATGTTCAGGCGCTCGGTCATGGGTCGGGTCTCCATTGATGGGTCAGGCGGCCGAGGCTGCGGGCTGGCTCGCCCGGGCGGCGAGATGGATGCCGGCGAGCATGCAGCGCACCGATCCGCCGGCGAGCTCGATCGTCGGGATGGCAATGGGCAGGATCGGCGTGATCGCGCCGATCACCCGCCGCTGCTCTTCGGTCAGCGAAGCCAAAGCGCGCGACGAGATTGCAAGAAGCCGGCCGCCGTGGCCCTGAAGCTCGAGAGCGTTGCCGGCAAATTCGGCGATCTGTGCGTGGCTGAGCGGCACGACGACGCGGCCGGTCTCCTCCAGGCGCGTGCGGACCTCTGCCCGGCGCAGCGGATCGACGATCGTATCGAGACCCACCAGTGCGAGGTCGGTGCCGACGCACATGATGACGTTGGTGTGGTAGATCTCGCGCCCCTGTGCATCTGCGGCTTCGAAGAGCATGGGCTCGAAGTTGAAGTGGGTGCAGAAGCGCTCCAGCGCCACTTCGTTGGTCCGGTTCGATCGGGCGGCGTAGGCGATGCGACCGATATGGTCGAGCACCATCGCGCCCGTGCCTTCGAGGAAGACGTTGTCGCGCTCGAGGCCGGAATAATCGATGACGTCCTGAACGCGATAGCGCGCCTTCAGCATCTCGATGACATCGATCCGCCGCTCGCGGCGCCGACTTACATTGAACATCGGGTAGATCGCGACGTGCCCGCCGGCATGGGTCGAGAACCAGTTGTTGGGAAAGACGGAATCGGGGGTGGCGCTGCCCTCGTCCTCGAACAGATGCACGGTGACTCCGGCCTCGCGCAGACGCCCCGCCATCCGCGTGACCTCGTCGAAGGCATCCTCGGCGATTTCCCCGCGGGTGCGCAGGCCGTCGGCCGTCTGGAAGACATTGTCGGCGGCAGTCTCGGGATTGGGTGTGAAATGATGAGGACGGATCATCACCACACTGGAGGGGGCCTGGACTGCAAAGCCGCGCATGGATGCGTACTCGTGGATTCAAACTCGAAGAGGTCAGGATAGGCGTGCAGACTGTTGATCGAAATTCTGCTTCTGAGCGGAAATGTGCGATGAAGCTTGCACTATGAGCGATTGTTTCAGGCAGAATGCATGCACCAGTTCGATGAGCTCGACCGTCGGATCATCGAGGTCCTGAGGAGCGACGGGCGGGCGCCCGTTTCCAAGCTCGCGGAGATCCTCGGCATCACCCGCGGCACCGTGCAGGCGCGCCTCGACCGGCTTCTGGAGAGCGGGGCGCTCCTGGGCTTCACCGTGCGGGTGCGGCAGGATCACGAGGCGGATGCGATCCGCGCCGTGATGATGATCGAGGTCGCCGGCAAGTCCACGACGGCGATCATCAAGCGGCTGCGGGGTATGCCGGAGCTCCACTCGCTGCACACGACGAACGGCGCATGGGACCTCGTCGCGGAGCTGCGTGCGTCATCGCTGCACGATTTTGACCGCGTGCTCCGCGAAGTGCGCCAGATCGACGGCATCCTGAACAGCGAGACCAGCATCCTGCTCAGTTCGGTCTGAGGACATGAAAAAGGCCTCTCGCGAGCACGCCGCGGGAGGCCTTGAAGATGCGCGGGCTGGCGGACGTCAGGCTTTCTGACGCGCGAGCACGCCGAGGGCCGTCGTGATGATCCGCGCAAATGTCAGGGCGCCGACACCATCGATATCGCGCTCCGGCATGAACTCGACGAAGTCCATCGCCGCGATGCGGCCGCGCTTGGCGGCGCCCTGGACGAGGTCGACCATCTGCCAATAGGTAAGGCCGCCGGGCGAGCGGGCGATGACGCCCGGCACAAGGGCGGGATCGATCGCGTCCGCATCGATGCAGACGATGATGTTGCTGCCCTCGGGGATCAGATCGAGCGCCGCTTCGACGCCGCTGCGGTGCAGCTCCCGGGCCGGAACGAAATCGACGCCCCAGGCCTTGGCATCCTCGTAGTCGCTGGTCGCCGCCGAACCGATGCCGCGGGCGCCGACCTGGATGATCCGCTCGATATGGTTCATCTCCGAGGCGCGGCGCATGGTGGAGGACAGCCCCATGGGCTCGTCCATATGCGTTTGGCGCCAGTCGATATGAGCGTCGATCTGGAGAATGGTGAAGGTTTCCCCGGGCGTTGCATCGCCGAGCGCCTGGATCATCGGGATGGGAATGGAATCGTCGCCGCCGAGCACCACGGGAACGGCGCCACGCCCGATGATGGTCCTGATGGCGTTCCGGATGATCTCGCGGTTGCCCGCGCCGTCGGTCTCGTCGAAAGGCAGGTTGCCGCAGTCGACGGCGCGCAGCTTCGCATCCGGGAAGACGGCAGCGCCGCTATCGAAATCATGCCGCTCGATATTGGCGGTCAACGGTGCCGTTGCCTGTCGCAGGGCGTCCGGCGCATTGCGGCAGTAGGCCCCGACGGACCGATAGGGCGTGGCACATGGCGCGCCGATGATGGCGATGGGCGCCTCGATCGAGGCAAGATCGCTGCAGGATTCAAGGCCGAGGAAGGTGGACGTATCGGTTGCGCCGAACAGTGCACCGAGGTCGACCTTCGTGTTGCTTTGCGACACGTCTTCATTCTCCGTCTTGCTATACGCCCGACCGAACGGAGCCGGCCGAGGCGGGTTATATGCGTCGATCGCTCAGGCCTGAGCGGAGCGGCGAGCGAGGAGCGTTTCCAGCATTGCCCACTCCTCGTCGCGGACGAGCACGCCGTTTTCCCGGTAGTCCTGCTCCCGGGCCGCGGCGCCGCCGCCATGCAGCCGAACGCGCTCGAACCCCTCGGCTGCCGGCGACGCCGTCAGGGTGCGGATCATCCGGTCGGCCGCCGCGGCGAAGACGTCGGGCGCCTGAAAATGCTCGACCGAGATCGCGATGCAGGTCTGCGAGTAGAAGGCGGCGCGATCGCGCGAGCTGTCGCTGATTTCCTCCGACTGCCAGTCCCGCTCGCCACTGAGAAGCGCCGACAGGAGCTCGACCAGGAGAACCATACCGAAGCCCTTCGGTCCCGCCGGCAGAAGTGCCCCGGCCATGCGCGACTCCCGGTCCATGGCGTCGAGGATCACGCGCAACGGCTCGTCGGTGTAGCGGCCTTCGGCGTCGACCACCTGGATCCCGTCGAGCTTGCGCCCGTCGCGCGCGGCGAGGACCACGCCGCCCATCGAATTGGCACTGGTCGCCATGTCGATGACGATCGGCTCCTCCGCCCCGGCCGGCACCGCGAGCGCGAGCGGGTTGGTGCAGAACTGCGCCTGGCGCCCGCCCCAGGGCGCGACGAGGATCGGCCCCGTGCTCATGGCGATGCCGATCATCCCGGCATCGAGAGCCTGCAGCGCGTAGTTCGCCACCATGCCGCAATCGCTCGACCGCTTGGCCGTGACGAGGCCGATGCCGGTCTCCCGCGCCTTGCCGATGGCCATGTCCATGGCACGTGCCGCGACAACATGGCCGGCTTCGGAGTGACCGTCGAGCAAGGCAGTGGCGGCCGAGTTCCGCACCGTCTCGATCGTCCGTCCGAAGTGCATCACGCCGGCTTCGAACAACTCGTCGAGATAGGGGGCAAGGCCGATGCCCTGGGTGTGATGCCCCCGCAGATCGGCCCGCAGCAAGCCATGGGCGTAGAGTTCGGTTTCCTCGGCATCGGCGCCGCGAGAGCGGGCAAGCGCCTCATAGGCGGCACGGAGATCGGCGACAGGAACGCGCATCGGCAGCTCATCGGGTCGGTTTGCTTGGAGAGAGTCAGGTGGATGGAGCGCTACCCGAGCCGCGCCTGCAGGTATCCGGCCCAGCGTGCCTGTGCGAGCTGGAAGAGCAGGACCAGCGTCAGGGTCATGACCAGATAGATCGCCGCTGCGGTCACGTAGGGCTCGAACATGATGTAGTAGTTGAGCGTGATGTTGCGGGCGACGCCGGTGACTTCCAGCAGCGTCACGGTGCTGGCGAGCGAGGTCGCATGCAGCATCATCACCGTCTCGTTGCCGTAGAGGGCCAGCGAGCGGGTGAGCATGGCCGGCATCAGGATTCGCCGGGCCCGCGTGAAGGGCGACATGCCATAGGCACGCGCCGCCTCGACCTCGCCGGGCGGCAGGTGCCGGAGCGCGCCGGCGAAGATCTCGGTCGTGTAGGCCGTGGTGTTCAGGACGAAGGTCGCGATCACGCAGACAAGCGGGCTCGACAGGCAGGGCCAGAGGATGCTCTCGCGGATCGCGCTGAACTGCGCTAGGCCGTAATAGATCAGGAACAGCTGCACGAGCAGCGGGGTGCCGCGAAAGACCACCGTATAGGCACCGATCGCATGGCGCAGGACGGCATTGTGCGAGTTGCGTCCGAGCGCCAGCGGCATCGACAGCAGGAACGCGATGGCGAGCGACGCGACCGTCAGGAAGAGGGTGAGCTTGGCCCCTTCGGCATAAAGACCGAGATTGTCGGCGATGACGTCCCAGCTCATCGTGCGAGCTCCTTCACCCCGACCTCGTAGCGCCGGGCGACAAGCGAGAGCGCGAAGAGGGAGATCGCGGTGATCGCGAGATAGAAGCCGCCGGCCAGGAGATAGAAGGTGAAGGGCTGTGCCGTCGCCTCCGCCGCACCCTTGGCCCGGAACATCACGTCCGGCAGGCCCAGCAGCGAGACGAGCGCGGTCGCCTTGGCCAGGACGAGCCAGTTGTTGGTGAAGCCGGGCAGCGCCAGACGCGCCATCTGCGGCAGGAGGATGCGCCAGAAGATGCGAAAGCGGGTGAGCCCGTATGCCTGGGCCGCCTCGAGCTGGCCCTTCGGGATGTTCATCAGCGCGCCGCGGAAGGTTTCCGTCATGTAGGCGCCAAAGATCAGGCCGAGTGTCGCCGCTCCGGCGACGAAGGGGCTGAACTCGATATAGACGTTCCAGCCGAGATCCTGTGCCTTCTGGTTCAGGATCGCCGGCAGCGAGTAGAAGACGAGCAGCATCATCACGAGATCAGGGATGCCCCGTACCAGCGAGGTGTATGTTCCCGCGATGATGCGCAGCGTCCGGCTGTGCGACAGCTTGGCAAGCGCCGCCGCAATGCCGATCAGGACGGCCAGGAGAAGCGAGACGAGCGCCAGCGACAGGGTGATCCACCCTGCCGCCAGGATCGAAGCGACGTAGCCGCCCAGCATCGATCAGTTCTTGCCGAAATACTTGGCGTCGATCGCCGCCAGCTCGCCGTTGTCGCGGATCTTGGCGAGGCCGTCATTGATCTTCTCGAGCAGTTCGGCGCTGCGCCGGTTCAGCGCGATGGCGACGCCCTCGCCGAATTCAGGCGCGTCCTTGCCGGTATATTGCGGGCCGACCAGCTCGAAATCCTTGGCGCCGTCGCCCTTCAAGAAGCTGTGGGTGATCTGTGCCTCGTAGCTCATATGCAGGTCGGCACGGCCAGCGGTCAGCTCCAGATAGGGTGCGCTGCCGCCATCGTAGCGCTTGATCGTCGCCTCGGGGAAGGTCTTGGTGACGAAGGCGTCCATCGGCGTGCCGGTCTGGACGGCGATGACCTTGCCGGCGAGTCCGCCCGGCTTGATGTCGAGATTGGCGCCCTTCTTGCCCACGAAGCGGAAGGTCGGATGGGAGTAGATGTCGCTGAAGGCCATGACCTTGCGGCGTGCTTCGGTGACGGTCAGCTGCGAGATCAGGGCATCGTACTTGCCCGCGGTCAGGCCCGGGATCATGCCATCCCAGGCGGCGGCGATGATGTTGCAGTCGAGCTCGGCTGCCTTGCAGATCGCTTCCATCAGCTCGATGTCGTAGCCGACGAGTTTGCCGTTGGCATCGACGGATTCGAAGGGCGGGAAGGTCGCATCGGTCGCGATCGTCACCTGCTCGGCAAAGGCCGGAGCGAGCGGCGAGACGGCGAGGAGGCCGCCGAGGATGAGGGCACGCACTATCGTCATCGAAGATCTCTCGGAGTTTGAGATGAGGGTTGAAGGCAGTCCATCCGGCGCCGGGCCCTGACGCCGAAATTCGGGTGGTGGTGGTGGTGCGGCGGCCGAACGGCTGCGCGAGAGTGCGTCAGACCTGCAGCCGTCCGGCCAGGAACTGGCGCAGGCGTTCGCTTTCCGGCTTGCCGAAGATGTCGTCGGGCGCGCCTTCCTCCTCGACGCGGCCGCCATGCAGAAACATCACCTTGGAGGACAGGTGGCGAGCAAAGCCCATCTCGTGCGTGACCACGACCATGGTACGGCCCTCTTCGGCGAGCGCCTGCATGACGCGCAGCACCTCGCCGACGAGCTCCGGGTCGAGCGCCGAGGTCGGCTCGTCGAACAGCATCACGTCCGGGTCCATCGCCAGCGCACGGGCGATCGCCACCCGCTGCTGCTGCCCGCCGGAGAGCTGCGAGGGATAGCGCGTGAAGGTTTCGGGCTTCAGTCCGACCTTCTCCAGATAGGTCTTGGCTCGATCCAGCGCCTCCTTGCGCGAGACCTTCAGGACGCTGACAGGCGCCTCCACGACATTGTCGAGGACGCTCATATGCGACCACAGGCAGAAGTTCTGGAACACCATCGCGAGCTTGGCGCGGATGCGCTGCAGCTGCGCCGGGCTCCTGGCCTTCAACGTCCCGTCGCGGGCGTCGGGCGTCAGCTCCAGCGCCTCGCCATTGACGATGATCGATCCCGCGTTCGGGCGCTCCAGCATGTTGATGCAGCGCAGGAAGGTGCTCTTGCCCGAGCCGCTGGAGCCGATGATGCTGATGACGTCTCCTGCTGCGGCTTCCAGTCCGATGCCATTCAGGACCTTGGCTTTTCCGAAGCTCTTGTGGATGTCGCTGACGCGCAACTTCTGCATGGGGGACCGATCGCGGGAGCCTGGATTAGGCAGGAGGAGGGACGATCATCCAGAACGTCACGCAGGGCTCGCTCTGGGATGGGTTACGCCAGGTATGGGGTGTCTTCGGGTCGAAGCTCAGCGTATCGCCCGACGTCATGTGATAGGCCTCGCCACCGACGGACATATCGAGTTCGCCGCTGATGATATGGACGACGTCCAGATCGGCCCGGAGCGAGTAGGCTTCGGGGCCGGACCCACCACCGGGAGCGATCACGGAATGCAGTGCCATGACGTGCTCATTGCCGACGCTGCTGACGATGCGCTCGCGCATGCCGATGCCACCGAGGTTGATCGGGGCGCCTTCGCCTGCCTTGACGAAGTTCGTCGTCGGAGGCTCGAAGATCGATCCGGGCTTCACGCCGATGGCGTCGCAGATCCGCAGCAGCGACGCGATCGAGGCTTGGACGAGATCCCGTTCGAACCGGCTCAGGAAGGATTTACTAACGCCGGCTTTCGCGGCGGCCGCGTCGATCGATATGTTCTTCTGGATACGAAGGGCGCGCAACCGGGCTCCGACATTGAAGCCGTTCAGCGACGCTGACGCCTCGTCGCCTGCGGAGGCATTCGCATGCTCGCGTGGTTCCGGCGTCCGCTTCATCTGACCTCTGAGTGTTTCCTACAGGGCAACCTCTCAGTAAAGTTTGGCCTTGGCAAGCTTGGATTTGCATGTGTCACCGGCTTTCTGGATGTTGCATATTATGCAACCATGGTGACCGCTTTTTCGGCACTGGCACCGCGGCACCGCGGCACCGCGGCACCGGGCACTGGCACCGCCGCGCCGGGCAATGCGAAGCACCGCAGGTGGCTGTGACGCCGAGCCGCGGCTTCATCGCCATGCTCGACGGGAACGGCCGGAGATGACCGGCCGCACGTCACACGCAGTGAGGGTCATGGTCGCCCGCCACGGCAGGCCTGCTGCCATCGAAACACAGGCGGCGGATTGCGTAGCCGGCACCGATCCCGGGCGGTCGAGCGACGCTTCCTTAATGAGGGTGCGTTATGCCTCTGCGCGGAGGTATCGATGCGCATCGTCACGAAGACCAATCTCGCCCTTGCCGGCGTCGTCGCCGTCGCGGCGCTGTTGAACTTCGGCGTTCTCGAAACCACGATCATGCCGCGCTTCCTCGACATCGAGTCGCAGGCGGCCAAGCGCAACCAGAGCCGGGTGATCGAAGCCATCCAGGTCCAGAAGGATCAGGTGGCAGCCTCCGCGCGCGACTACGCCTTCTGGGACGACAGCTACCTGTTCATGCAAGGGCAGCTGCCCGACTATGAGGAGAAGAACGTCAGCGCCGAGTCCCTGAAGGCGCTCAACGTCAACTTCTTTCTGGCGATCGATGCGTCGGGCGCGATCAGGCTGGACAAGGGTTTCGATTATTCAGGCGAGGAACCAAGGGTCGTCCAGCTGCTTCCGGGCGCGGAGCTGCGGGACGATCATCCGCTTCGTCGCATCCCCGCCGTGCCGGACTCCCAGAGCGGATTGGTGCGCACCGAGCTGGGCCTGATCGCCGTCGGCTATGCGCCTGTGCTGACGACGGAGCGGGAGGGGCCGGTCAAGGGCACTCTCGCCTTCGGCAAGCTCCTCGATGTCGAGGCGCTCCGCCAATCCACGCGGGTCGATTTCGAGCTTCTCCCGATCGATGCCGGTGCCAAGGCTGCGGACGGCGTGATCGAGACGAGCGATGCGATCCGCACACGGACAGTGATCGATGGGATCGACGGCAAGCCGCTTGCCGTTGTCGTATCGAAGACCGACCGGTTGATCTCGCTGGCCGGACGCCAGGCGATCTGGGTCGCGATGTCGCTCCTCGCAGTCGGTGGCGCGCTCCTCATCGTCACGCTGGCGGTGCTGCTGCGGCGCATCGTCATTGCGCGCGTGGAGCGCATGCGCTCGCACCTGATGACCGTGGCGGATACCGGCAGTCTCGACCCGCTTCCAGCCGATGGTCACGGCGACGAGCTGAGCGACACCGTCGAGACGTTCAACCGGATGGCGGCGCAGCTCGCCGAGCTGCGCGAGACATTGCGCCGGCGCGACTACAATCACGGGGCCGCCGATCACGCCGCCGGTACGCTCCACAATATCCGCAACGCAGTCAGCCCGATCAGTGCGATCGCCTGGGACCTGCTGCAAAGCGAGGACGCGGCCTGGAAGCAGAATCTGACGAAGGCGATGGAGCAGCTGGCGGACCCTGACCTGGAACCGGCGCGGGCACAGAAGTTGAACCAGTTCGTCGTCCTGTCTGCGGCACGGCTCGTCGAGGAGGGGGCGCAGCGCAAGGCGGCACTGGAGGATCTCGGTGCGATGGTCCGCCATGTCGACCGGATCCTGAAGGACGATGACGCGGTCTCGCAAAGCGAGCGCATGTTCGAGACCATCGATCTGAGATCCTGCGTCGCGACGGCTGCTGTCATGATCCGGGGACGAACCGGGGTCGAACTCGCTTCCGACCTGCCGGAGGATGCGCGTGTCACCGGCCACAGGATCCCGCTGGAGCAGGTGCTCGCCAATCTGCTCGTGAACGCCGCCGAAGCGATCGACGCCAAGGGCGGAGACGGCAGCATCAAGGTCAGCATTCGTCAGGTGCAGCACGCTGGCGGGCCCGCGCTCGATGTTCAGGTCCGCGACACCGGCGACGGCATTCCGGCCGAGCGGCTGGGGCAGATCTTCGAGAAGGGCTTCTCGACACGCCGCGAGCGATCGAGCGGACTTGGCCTGCACTGGTGTGCGAATGCGGTGAACGCCATGAAGGGTCGGCTCTATGCGGAAAGCGAAGGTGCCGACCGCGGTGCGACACTGCATCTCGTCCTGCCCGCGCCCGCCGCGAGTGCCCTGAAGGAGGCGGCATGACATCGTCCGACAAGGCACGGCGGGTTCTCGTCGCCGATGACGAAGCACAGGTGCTCGATGCATATCGGCGGGTCCTCGAGGGATTGACGGGATCTGGCGACAGCGAGGCCACCGAGCTGGACGCGTTGTCAGCCGAGCTGTTCGGAGAGGAGCCGACCGCGGTTGCGGCTGATGCGCTGCTCAGCGACGTCGTCTATTGCCGGCAGGGCGAACAGGCGGTCCGCGCGGTCGCCGAAGCCTGCACGAGCGGTCGTCCCTTCGCCATCGTGTTTCTCGACATGCGCATGCCGCCAGGCATGGACGGGCTGGAAACGGCACGGCGTATCCGCGCCATCGATGCGGACGTGAACATCGTCATCGTGACCGGCTATTCGGATCACAAGCCTTCGGAAATCGCTGCGGCGGTCGGGGGAGCCGAAAAGCTCTTCTACCTCTTGAAGCCCTTCGACGGCGGCGAGCTCCAGCAGCTGACATCGGCGCTTGCCAGCCGCTGGACGGCCGATATCGGGATCGCGGAGGAGCTCGCCAGCCGTGTCGCCGAACTGGAGGCGATGAACGCGAAGCTGAAGGCAAGCGAGGCGCAGGCACAAGCGGCTGCGCAGACGGACGCGCTGACGGGTCTGTCGAACCGGACCGGTCTCAGCCTGCGCTTCAAGACCGAAGCCGAGCGCGCCGCCTCGAGCGGCAGCCAGCTTGCCGTCCTTTATCTCGATCTCGACCGCTTCAAGGATGTGAACGATTCGCTCGGCCACGAAATGGGCGACGAGTTGATCCGCGAGTTCGCGCGCCGCATCCGCGCCGCCACCGGCACGCAGGGTTACGCCGCGCGGCTCGGCGGCGACGAATTCGCCGTCATCTCCACCAGCCCAGGCGAGGCCGCCGAGCTTGGACGCCGCCTTCTCGAGGCCTGCTCGGCGCCTTACAGGCTCGGCGATCACGCGATCCAGACCGGGGTTTCCATCGGGGTCGCCTATTCCGATCCCGGCCGGCCTGATCTCGTCGAGGCGATGCGGCGTGCCGACATCGCGCTCTACGCGGGAAAGGCGGCCGGACGCGGCGTCCTGATCGAGTTCGATCCGTCCATGGAGCGGGATTTCCTCGGTGCCCAGCGCATGGCGCATGATCTGGCTAAGGCCATCGCCGAGGATGCGCTGGCGCTGCACTATCAGCCACTTGTGGGTGCCGAGGGGCTACCGCTCAGCGGCGTGGAGGCCCTGCTTCGCTGGACGGTCCCGGGACGCGGCGTCATTCCGCCGATGACGGTCGTCGAGGTGGCCGAAAAGAGCGACCTCATTCACAGGCTGGGCGACTGGGTTCTGCGCCGCGCCTTCACCGATTCAAGGCGTTGGCCCGATCTGATCACGGCCGTAAACCTCTCTCCGGTCCAGTTCGGAGCTCCGAATTTCGTCGCTCGGCTGGTTGCGCTTGCAGCGGAGACCGGCGCGGATCCCCGCATGATCGAGCTGGAGGTCACCGAAACGGTGCTGATCGGCGACATGGCCGAGGCCGCACGAAAGTTCCGGCAGCTGAAGGAGGCCGGCTTTCGCATCGTGCTCGACGACTTCGGCAGCGGCTATGCCGGCCTCGGCTATCTCAGCCAGATCCCCTTCGACAAGCTGAAGATCGACCGCTCCTTCGTGGAGAACCTGCGCGCCAAGCCCGGTGCGGAAGGCGTCATCCGCTCGATCATCATCCTGGCGCAGTCGCTCGGGCTGACGACCACAGCGGAAGGCGTCGAGGACACCGAACAGCACCTGTTCCTGAAGCAGGCCGGGTGCTCGCATATGCAGGGCTTCCTGTTTGGCCGCCCCATGCTCGCCGATGATCTCGTGCGTCTACGCCATTGCGGCCAGCCAATGAAGGCAAGCGCCTGAGAGGCTGCGTCTCGGCGGACCGGCACAAGGCGGGGCCTCTGGGCTCCGGACGGCTTCACGCGCCCCGGAGCGGACCCTCCACTTGCCATCGGTTCACGCGGCACGCCTCGCTCAGGTGCTTTGCCGCTCCACCAGCTCAAAGCCGAGCTCGACCACCCGCTGCTCTCTTGCGCGGCCCTGCAGGCGTTCCACGATGAGGTCAGCCGCCATCTGACCGATCGCCTTGCGGGGAAAGCGGATGGTGGTGAGGGGCGGCGACATGCGCTCGGCAAGACCAACGTCGTCGAAGCCGGCGACGGCAAGCCGCTCAGGGACGGCGATGCCCTGCCGGTTGGCCTCCAGGAGAACGCCGATCGCCAGAATGTCGGAGGCAGCGAAGATGCAGTCGATGTCGGGGCGCCGGGCGAGGAGCTGAACCAGCGCCTTGGCACCGGCATCGTAGTCGAACGGCGCGCGTTGGATGAGCTCGCGCTCATAAGGGATGCCGCCCTCGCTCAAGGCGGCGCGATAGCCTGCCTCGCGCTGGACGGTCCGGTCATTGCCCCGCTTGAGACCGCCGATATAGCCGATCCTGCGATAGCCTCGCTGCAGCAGGAAGCGTGTCATGGCGTGCGAGGCGTCGAAGTTCGAGATGCCGACGGAAGCATCGATGGGCGAGGAACACGTGTTCCAGATCTCCACCACTGGCAGGCCGGACGACTTCAGGAGGGCCGCAGCCGCCGGCGTATGGGTATAGCCCGTCACAACGATGGCTTCGGGCTGGCGGGCGATGAAGGTACGGATCAGCGCCTCCTCCTGGTCCAGACCGTAGTTGGACTGCCCGATCACCAGGTGAAAGCCGGCCCGCTGCAGCACCTCGGACATGGCCTCGATCGTATCGGCGAAGATCGAGTGGGAGATCGTCGGCACGATGGCCGCAACCATGTGCGAGCGATTCGAGCGCAGCGTCCCTGCGGCGGTGTTGGGAATGTAGTTCAGCTTGCGCACCGCATCGGTGATCCGGGCACGGATCTTCTCCGACACCTGTTCGGGGCTTCGCAGGGCACGGGACACGGTCATGGTGCCGACACCCGCCTCGCGGGCGACGTCGGCCATGGTTGCCCGCGTCCTGGTCTGCGCCGCAGCGCCAGGCGGTGTCGGCTGTTCCTGTTGATCGCGTTCCAAGCCGTCGTACCCCATCCGCGCGATGACCGGCGCTTCTACACGAGCTGATTGTATGCCGGCAGGGCGCCTGCGACAGCCCTTGGCGAAATCATCTCACGACAGGCTTTACAATGGTATCGATATCGCGTCTGATATCGATACCAACGGCGGTCAAGAGAGCAGAAACTCCATTCGCCCAAGGGAGGATCAGTCAATGGCGCAAGCTGTACGGGCCGGAAGGCGCGGCCGGGCCGGCATGCCGCAGGTGGTCTCGCGAGGCGGTCTCCTGTCGTTTCTGGTGGTGCTCGGCCTGTGGGCTCTCGCCACGGGGCCGCTCGACCTCGTCGGCCCCGCACGCTTTCCAAGCCCCGCCGACTTCTGGCAGTCTGGCGTCCAGATCGTCACTCGCGGCTATGCCGGCGGAACGCTGCTGACGCAGGTCTGGCATAGCCTGCGTTTGGTGCTGTTCGGCTTCGTGGTTGCTTCTGCGACGGGCGTCGGGCTGGGGCTCCTGATGGGCCTCAGCCCCCGCGCCGAAAAGCTGATCAACCCGACCTTTCTTCTGCTGCGTCCGATCCCGCCGCTCGCCTGGATTCCGCTGGCGATCCTCTGGTTCGGGCTTGGCGATGCCGCCAAGATCTTCGTCATCTGGTATGCCGCCTTCGTTCCCTCGGTGATCAACACGCTGACCGGCGTGCGCGGAGTCGACCGCACGATCCTGTCGGCTGCGGAAGTGCATGGCGCATCCCGCAGCCAGCTGGTTCGGGACGTCGTCATTCCTGCCGCCCTTCCGATGATCTTCACGGGCCTGCGCCTGTCGCTGCAGGCCTGTTGGACGACATTGGTGGCGGCCGAGCTGGTGGGAGCCTTCTTTGGCATCGGGCGCGTGCTGATGACGGCGTCGCAGGACGTCAATCCCGGGATGATCCTCTTCGCCATGGTCTGTGTCGCCATCTTGGGCGCCGGAACGACCTGGCTCCTCGGGACGCTCGAACGCAGGGCTATGCCATGGAGGCAGGCATGACGACGCTGTCGAATGCCGCGAACGCGACTGCCCCGAAGGCGGCACGCCGCATGCGCCGCCGGTTGCCCGGCATCGGCGAGAGCCTCGTCCTCTCGCTGGCAGGCTTTGCCATCCTGTTCGGCGGCTGGTGGCTGCTGGCGCGATCAGGGCTGGTGCCGGAGCAGGTGCTGCCGGGACCGGATGCGGTGCTGGCGGAGATCCTGCACCTGATGCGCACACCCTTCGCCGGCAGCACCCTCCAGATGCACCTTCTCTCCAGCATCGGCCGCTACCTCATGGGTCTGGCGCTGGCCGTTGCCGTCGGGCTGCCGCTCGGCCTCCTGATGGGTTGGTCGCGGCGCGTGGAGCGGGCCATCAGCCCGGTGTTCGAAGCCCTTCGCTTTATTGCGCCGATCGCCTGGCTCCCCTTTGCCACGCTCTGGTTCGGGACGGGTATCGGCGGGCCCATCCTGATCATCTTCTCCGGCGCCTTTCCACCCTGCGTGATCAACGCCTATTACGGCGCCAAGCTGATCCCGACGCCGATCCTGGAGGCCTCCCGCACACTCGGCGCGAGCTCGCTGCGGATGCTGACGGATGTCCTTGCGCCCGGCGCTCTGCCCTCGATCATTGCCGGTGTCCGCATCGCCGCGGGAATCGGCTGGCAGTCGCTCGTGGGGGCCGAGCTCATCGTCGTCTCGTCCGGCGTCGGCTACCTCATGATGCAGGGCCAGACCAACCTCTCGACCGCGGTCGTCATGGCCGGCATGGCGGCCATCGGCGTCACCGGCTTTGCCATCGATGTCTTGCTGCGCCTCATCGAGTCTCGAATCCAGAAAGGGGCACTCGCATGATCTCGCCGTCCACAGCGACTTCGGGGCCCGACATCGCCTTTCGCAAGGTGTCTAAGGTCTACGGCAATGCCGAAGGCGGTTTCGTGGCGCTCGACAAGGTCGATCTCACCGTCTCCAGGCACGAGTTCGTCGCGATCGTCGGCCCGTCGGGCTGCGGCAAGACCACGCTGATGCGCATGGCGGCCGGCCTCGATTTCCCGACCTCCGGCGACGTTCTCGTGCGCGACCGGCAGGTCGAGGGACCGGGGCCTGATCGCGCGGTGGTCTTTCAGCAATTCGCGCTGATGCCGTGGAAGACGGTGCGCGACAATATCGGCTTCGGGCTGAAATGCCGGGGCGCCGCCCCGTCCGAGATCAAGCAGGTCACGGATCGCTATATCACGATGATGCGCCTGCAGGGGCACGAGAGCGCCTTCCCTCACCAGCTATCGGGCGGCATGCAGCAGCGCGTTGCGATCGCCCGCTCCTATGCGGTGGATCCGGACGTGCTTCTGATGGACGAGCCGTTCGGTGCCCTCGATGCCCAGACTCGCCTCGTCATGCAGGAAGAGCTGGTCCAGCTCAGCCGCGTCAATCCGCGCACGGTCGTCTTCATCACGCACAGCGTCGAGGAGGCCGTGTTCCTGGCGGACCGGATCGTGGTGATGGGGCGCAATCCCGGGCGCATCGTCGAGATCATCGACGTGAAGAGCCTGCGGCTGTCCGAACGCTGGGACGAGCTGCCGATCGAGGAGGTGATGGACCTCGAATCCTTCACCCACATGCGCACGCGGGTCTGGAAGCTTCTGAAGGACACCAAGCGGAGCACCGCCGCCTGAGCGGCAACGACATCGCCGCGCGCGGGCGGGAGGCTCCGCGTGGTGTCGCATAACGAGAAACGGGAGGAGAATGACATGAACAGCATCGCCAGAATGCCGCTTGTCGCCATGGCGGCCATGATGTCGCTACCGTCGTCCTGGGCCATGGCTCAGGATGGGGCGGTCCCCATCAAGATCAGCTATCAGCCGGCGCTCTACGGCGTCTCGATCGAGATCGCGACCGACAAGGGCTGGTGGAAGGAGATCGGTCTCGAGCCAAGCTTCACCATCTTCCCGTCCGGTGCTCCGCAGATCGCCGCTGCTGCGGCGGGCGACTGGGACGTCGGCACGCTCGGCGCACCGCCGGCCGTTCTCGGCGCATCGCGTATCGATCTGAAGACGATCGGGCTCGCGACGGAAGAGGGCGAAGCCAACGTTCTGCTCGCCCCTAAAGACAAGGTCGCCGAGCTGAAGGCCAGCCCCGAGAGCATCAAGGGTCAGTCGATCCTGATCCCGACCAACTCGACCGCGGAATTCGCCGCCTGGAACTGCCTGCGCACCTATGGCCTGGCGATCGACGACGTGCAGTGGGTGAACTTGGCGCCGCCGCAGCTGGTTGCGGCCT
Organism: Mangrovicella endophytica; assembly: GCF_002893625.1. GTDB lineage: Bacteria > Pseudomonadota > Alphaproteobacteria > Rhizobiales > Rhizobiaceae > Mangrovicella > Mangrovicella endophytica. Next base: position 16,056 of record NZ_PKMZ01000007.1, read on the forward strand.
TCGCCAACGGTACCGGCGGACTGGCAGGCATCTTCACGCCTTACGCCTATACGCTGAATGCCAAATCCGGCGCCGTGAAGCTCTGCAGCGCCAAGGATGCCGGTCTCACGCTTGTCTCCGCCATTGTGGCGCGCCCGCAGTACATAGAGGAGCACAAGGATGCGGTCGCCAAGTTCATGGCAACCTATCTGCGTGCCGTGACCTGGCAGCGTCAGAACCCGGACGAGGCAGTCGGTTATCTCAAGGCCTTCTACGAGCGCAACGGCGTGCAACTGGACGAGACCTATCTGCGCCAGGAACTGACCACCGACCGCAAGCAGTACACGCTGGAGGAGCAGCTGAAGACCTTCGCGCGTGACGGCAAGCCTTCGGAGATCGACCAGGCCTTCGACACGTTCGAGGACTACCTGATCACCAAGGGAACGCTGCAGAGCAAGATCGATCCGGGCAGCTTCGTGACGGACGATGTGCTGAAGCAGATCGCCGCCGATCCCAAGCTGAAGGCCTGGGCCGAGCTGAAATAAGCCGGCCGTCGCTGATCCCGCCGCTTAAAACGGGCGTTCCCATCATGACAACCACATGCGACCTGCCGCGGCTGGCCTTCATCGGCCTCGGCACCATGGGTGCGCCCATGGCCCGTCACCTGCATCGGGCGGGCTATCCGCTCGCCGTCTATGATAAGGCGGAGGCTCTCACGGAACCGTTCCGCACGATGGATGGCTGCCGGGTCGGCAACTCCGCGGCCGATGCCGCGGAGAGTGCTGAGGTCCTGATCACCATGCTTCCGACGTCGCGGCATGTGGCGTCGGTGCTGTTCGACGACGGAGCGGTAGAGCGTCTCCCCGCGGGATCGCTGGTCATCGACATGAGCACCAGCGATCCGGACGAACAGGACGAGGTCGCCAGGCGTTTGCGCCAGCAGGGCGTGCGCTTCGTGGATGCGCCGGTCTGCCGGGGGCGGGCGGAAGCGGAGGCCGGGCGCCTTCTCGGCCTCGTCGGCGGCGACGCCGCGGATGTGGAGGCGGCGCGTGCGATCCTGGCGCCAATGTGCGAGCACGTCATTGCCACTGGAGCGGCGGGCTCTGCCATCCGGCTGAAGCTCGTCAACAACTACCTGTCGATGGTTCACATGGTGCTCGCCGCCGAGGGGCTGACCTTTGCGGCCAAGCTCGGCATCGCGCGCGAAACGGCGCTCGACCTGTTCTCCCGCACGCCGGCCGGCAAGGGCCAGCTCCTCACCAATTTCCCGCGCAAGGTCCTGTCCGGAGATGTCAGCCCGGACTTTCCTCTGCGGATGGGTCTGAAGGACCTGTCGCTTGCGATGAAGCTCGGTGCGGCGGTCGGAACGCCGCTGATGCTGGGGGGAGCGGCGCGGGAGTTCTACGCCCTTGCTGAGCCCTGGGGCCGTGGCGGCGAGGACTGCACCGCGATGCTGCTCCTGATCGAAGATCTCGCCCGGGTCCCGGCGCAAGCCGGCTCCGCAGCCGCGCCGCTCTGAACGGCCCGCGACCGCCGCGACACTCACGCCACTAGGATGATTGCTGCCATGCAGAACTCGGATGCGTCTCACAGACAGCCGGCACCCCGCGTCACGGACGCAGCCGAACTGCGGTCCGTCGCCCGCGAGCTTCGGCGCCAGGTGATCCGGCTGGTCCGTCCGACCGGACAAGGTTATGTCCAGCAGGGACTTGGTGCGGCCGACCTGTTTGCCGCGCTCTACTTTGGGGAGATGCGGCTCGATCCGAGCGACCCGTCCTGGGCCGACCGCGACCGCTTCCTTCTCTCCACGGCGCATAATACCGCCATCTTCCATGCCACGCTTGCCGCCCGCGGCTGCATCGCGTCCGATACGCTCTTCTCCTATTGCAAGGACGGATCGCCGCTGGAAATCAACGCCTCCGAGCGGCTGGGGCCGGTGATCGAGGCGACCTGCGGCTCGCTCGGGCAGGGGCTGTCCGTCGGCGTCGGCATGGCCCTGGCGGCACGGCGCACCGGACGCGACTTCCGCTCCTATGTCGTCCTCGGCGATGGTGAGATGCAGGAAGGCCAGGTCTGGGAAGCCGCCATGGCGGCCGGCAGCTACGGCCTCGGCAATCTCTGCCTGATCATCGACTTCAACGAGATGCAGGTCGAGGGGCATATCGATCAGGTCCTAAAGATGAACCCGGTCGCCGAGAAGTGGGAAAGCTTCGGCTTCCGCTGCGAGACTATCGACGGTCACGACTTCGATCAGATTTTCGCCGCGCTGAAGCGCTCCCGCGAGGCCGTGGACCGTCCCAGTTGCATCATCGCCAAGACGGTTCCGGGCAAGGGCGCTCCGAGCCTTGAAGGCATCTTCGGGCACAACATCAAGCTGCCTGGCGAGACCGCCGAGCGTGCCCTGCAGGAACTCGACGCGGGAGAATTCGCATGAGCTCGACCACTGCGGTCATGTCCGACGACCTGATGGTCAACGACTTCATCACCCGTGGTGCCGCTGGGCCTGTGCCGCGCCTCTATGGCGACGCACTGGTGGTCGCCGCACGGGCGGACGAGCGCATCATGTGCCTGTGTGCAGACCTAGCGGGCGCGACCGAAACGGACGCGTTCCGCGATGCGCTGCCGGACCGCTTCGTCCATACCGGCATCGCCGAGGCGAACATGATCGGCATGGCCGGCGGCATGGCTCGCTGCGGCCTTGTTCCGTTCGTCCACTCCTTCAGCGTCTTCGCCACGCGCCGCTGCTACGACCAGATCGCGATGCAGGTCGCTTATCCCCGGCTGCCGGTGAAGATCGTCGGCTTCCTGCCTGGCCTGACGACGCTGCTCGGTGTCTCGCACCAGGCCATCGATGACATCGCCCTGATGCGGGCGCTGCCGAATATGACGGTGATCGAGCCCGAGGGACCGCGCCAGATGAGAGCTGCGGTGGAGGCGGCTCTCGCGGTGGATGGCCCGGTCTATCTCAGGATGAAGCGGCCGGATGCCGGCTACCATGACGATGGCGAAGGCTCGCCGTTGCTGCCGGGACAGGCCGAGATTCTGCGCGAGGGAACAGACGGCACCATCGTCGCCTGCGGTCTGATGGTGGAAGCGGCGCTGGAAGCCGCCACCATCCTCGAGCGCGAAGGCGCCTCCGTCGGCGTTCTCAACATGGCGACGATCAAGCCGCTCGATCGCGGCACGCTCCTGCATATGGCCCGCCGGGCTCCGGTCATCGTGACGGCGGAAAACCACTCGATCGTCGGGGGGCTCGGCTCGGCAGTCGCAGAAACCCTGCTGGAAGCCGGCGTTTCCGTCGGTTTTGCCCGCGTCGGACTGGCTGATACCTTCGCGGAAGGCGGGTCGACGCCGTATCTCCTGAAGAAGTTCGGGATGACGGCGGACGATATCGCGGCAAAGTTCCGGGCGGCGGCTGGGCGGTCGTCGTAAGCGTCAGAAACGCTCAAAGGTGCGGCCTAGATGCGCAGCTTGGACGATCAGGCGATGGACCTCATCGGCCGTCTCAACGCACGCGCATGCCGTTGAGGAGGAGGTCCACCAGATGAGCGACCCGCGGCACCGGTGCGCTGTCCTTTTCGACCGCAATGGCGATCGCGCTCACGACACAGATCATGTCGTCGAAGCTGGCGTCCTGACGGATGATACCCGCCTCCTGAGAGAGCCGAAGCAGTCGCTGCCCTTCCGCGGTGATCGCGTTACATCCAGGCGTTCCGTGTTGGATAACCGTCCCCAGTGAGGCAGCAAGGCTCTGGTAGACGCTCGTATTGACCGCGAGCTCCTCCAGAAACCCACGTAGCGCGTCTGCGGGATCAGCATACGCGTCTCGCGCGCGGCTCGTCTCAGCGACCGAGACGAACCGCTCGTTGCTCGTGGCCGCCAAGAGCGCCTCCCGCGACGGGAAGCGGCGATAGAGTGTACCGATCCCAACCTTCGCTCGCTTGGCCACCTCCTCCAGCGAGACGCCTGCCCCTCGCTCCAGGAACAATTCCTCCGCCGCGACCAGAATGCGTTGGCGGTTCCGTTCCGCATCGGCACGTAGGCCAGCCTCAACCACGCTTTTCCGTCCTCGTCTTGCCAAGTGGAGAATGCCTCCATATCGTAAGTGGAGCAATCCTCCACTTGCTTGAAAGGCTGATGGGATGACGAAGCGGTTCGAACACAAGGTTGTGGTGATTACCGGCGGCAGCGACGGTATCGGGCTGGCGTCAGCGCAGCTCTTCGCGGAAGAGGGCGCCCGCGTGTACATCACCGCGCGACGCCAGGCCTTGCTCGATCAGGCTGTCGCTGAAATCGGTCACGGCGCGGTCGGCGTACAAGGCGATGTCACGAATCTCGCCGACCTCACGAGGCTCTTCGAGCGCATCGAGCGTGACCACGGCAGGGTCGATGTCGTGTTCGCCAATGCCGGCATGCACGAGGCCGTCCCGCTCGAAGCCATCGATGAAACCCACTTCGATGCGATGTTCGGCCTCAACGTGAAAGGTCTGCTTTTCACCGTGCAGAAGGCACTGCCGCTGATGACGCAGGGGGGCGTGATCGTCCTCAATGGCTCGATTGCCGGGTCCAAGGCGTATCCCGGCCAGTCGCTCTACAATGCCAGCAAGGCCGCGGTTCGCTCCTTCGCACGGAGCTGGACCAACGATCTGAAAGAGCGGGGCATCCGCGTGAACGTTGTCTCGCCAGGTGGCACAGAAACACGACTGATCCGGAGCTTCTTCGACGCCAACCCGGGAGCCGAAGACGAAGTCATCAAGGGGGTACCGCTCGGGCGCCTGGGGCGCCTCGAAGATGTCGCGCGTGCCGTGCTTTTCCTGGCCTCGGACGAAAGCAGCTTCGTCGCGGGCCATGAGCTCTTCGTGGATGGCGGGGTCGCTGCGGTCTGATCCCTGAGCAGCAATGGTCGACGCGGTGGGCGCAGTGGATGACTGAAGCCGCGCATCGCCGGATCGCGCGCAGAGGCTGTGCAGAGGCGCCGCCCTCCCATAGACGGCGCCTCTGCGCGATCCCCTGCTGTCAGCCGCGCTCGTCCTGGAAATGATAGAGGTGGTAGAGGCTCCACTGGCCGAGCCGCCGGAACGGCGTCAGCAGGCCTTTGTGGGGCAGCTCGCCGCGGAAGATCGGAAGATCGGGAACATCCCCGGCGCGGCCGGCCACCAGCTGCGCCAGGCGGCGGCCCGCCTGGGCGGAGTACATGACGCCGTTGCCGCCATAGCCGAGCGCGTAGAAGGCGTTGGCCACGTCCGGAACCGGCACGATGCGCGGCATCATGTCATGGCTGACATCGACCCAACCCCACCAGGAATAATCGAGTGGAACGTTCCGCAGCACAGGGAATTTGCGGGCCAGGCCCTCGCGGAGCGCCGCGAGATGGCGTGGGTTGGCAGCGTCGCGACCGGTGATCGCCGCCCGCGAGCCGATCTGCACCCGGTTGTCCGGCAGCAGCCGATAGTAGTGCCGCAGCGTGCGGGTGTCGGTCAGCGGCGATTGGGTCTTGAAGCCGCAGGCGGCCAGTTCGGACTCTGTGAGTGGACGCGTGACGATGCTGTTGGAGAGGATCGGCAGCAGCCGGTCGCGAAGGCGCCCGTGCAGGCTGCGCTGCCCGTAGCCCGCCGTCGCCACGGCGACGGCCCGCGCTCGTACCGTCCCGCCGGGTGTGCGCAGGTGATGGACGCCGTTGCGGGTGGTCCATCCCTCGACCGGGCTGGCCGGGTGCACCTTGGCGCCGAGCTGGCGGGCCGCGCGCAGGTAGCCGAAGGCAAGCTTTGCCGCGTGGATGGAGGTGCCGTCCGGCTCCCACATCGCGCCATGCGCCTCCTCATCCCGTACTGCGCCTTCGTGCAGCTCGGACCGCGACAGCATGCGTGCGCCGTAGCCGAAGGTCTGGCGGAGCAGCTCCGCCTCCTTCTGCAGCGCCGGCATCGCCGAAGCCTTATGGGCGACATAGTAGTGGCCGCCGTCCTGTGGCTCGCAATCGATCGCGTAGTCCTGGATCAGGGTCCGGAAATGGTCGAAGGCGTCGACCATCTCCGCGTGCAGACCCTTCGCCGTCGCGAGATCCCACCGCGCGATCCATTGCGAGCGCTTCAGCCGTCCGGCCGAAATCTGCGCCTGGCCGCCATTGCGGGTCGAGCAGCCATAGGCAACGCCATTCGCCTCGAGAACATGCGCCTTGATGCCGAAGTCGCGGGCAAGGTGCAGCGCGCAGGACAGGCCCGTATAACCCGAGCCGATCACGGCGACGTCGACGTCGATATCGCCGGTTACCGGGCCATCGTCCGCTGGCGGCGCTCCGGCCGTGCCGATCCAGTAGGTCGGCGCGTAGTCGCTCCCCCGGCCGGGCGAGCGTGCCGTCACCGGATCGTAGTGAGGGTCATAGGCCGTCCGGGAGCGGCCTGCTGTTGCAGCTGACATGTTCATGGCCTTTCCCGGCGGTGCTCACTTGGCGTTCAGCACCGGCCGCTGCTTGCGCAGGGCCTGCTTGACGACGATCTGCGAGCCGCGAAACGTGAAGATGTCGGCGCCCTGCGCCTCGATGCGGCGTCCCTCCGCATCGGTGCCGCGGAAGGTCCATTCGGACACGCCGCGATCGCCGGCGACGAAGTGGGAGCTGTCGGCCCATTCCGCGTCGGGCATCGCAGCCCAGACTCCCGAAAATGCGGCTGCGATAGCGTCGGCGCCCTCGATGCGGGTGCCGTGAACCTCCGGGCCGGCGACGGTGTAGAACACGCAATCGGCGGCGATGTGCTTCATGATGCCGTCGATGTCGTGGCGGTTGAATGCTGCGAAGAGGTCGGCGAGATCGGCTGCGGTAATGGTGGCTGACATGCTGTCTCCTGTCGGGTGTCCGTGAGCTCGAGGCGAGCGCAGGCATGCGCCGCCGATCGCCCGTCGGTGGTCGTCTCTGACGGCCGCTTTCGCGGCAGCCGGTGCTGGGGGATGGAGTGGGCGGCCGGCGGCCGCCTGGATCGGTGCGGCCTAGACGCGGCCCTTCCACGGAACGAAGACCCGCTCGAGGCGGCGGATCAGCATGTCGAAGGCCACCGCGAAGATCCCGATGACGATGATGCCCATGATGACCGTATCGCTGGCGAGATACTGCGCCGCGTTCAGGATCATGAAGCCGAGACCGCGGGACGAGGCGACCATCTCTGCCGCGACCAGCGTCGTCCAGCCGACACCGATGCCGATCCGCATGCCGGTGAAGATCTCCGGCAGGGCCGCCTTCAGGATGACGTGGAAGATCACCTGGAATTTGGTCGCGCCCATCGCATAGGCCGCGTGGATCTGTTCCAGCGAGACGGAGCGCACGCCGGCCCGTGCGGCGATCGCCATCGGCGCGAAGATGGCGAGGAAGATCAGGAAGACCTTCGGGAACTCGCCGATGCCGAGCCAGATGATGATGAGCGGAAGATAGGCCAGCGGCGGCAGCGGACGGTAGAACTCGATGATCGGATCGAAGAGGCCCCGCGCGAAGCGGTTGACGCCCATGAAGATGCCGATCGGAATGGCGGTGACGCAGGCGAGAAGGAAGGCACCCATCACGCGGCCGAGGCTTGCCAGCGTGTGCTGGATGAGGGTGGAGTTCGCCACCCCGTCGGTCAGGGCCAGGACGAACTTGTTCCAGACGGCGATCGGCGAGGGCAGGAAGAGCGGCTTCACCCAGCCCAGCTGCGTCGCCAGGAACCACAGGCCGATCAGTGCCAGGCCGGTGGCGATGCTGATGAGGCCGCTGGCGCCGCTGCCCGGCGCGCCGTAGACCTTGCCGGGTGCGGCAGGCCGTGCCGCCCGGCCCAGCTTAAACACGCGCTGCACCGGCCTGTGCGAGAGCTCGCTCGTCGCCATAGATGATCCCCAGAATGGTTTCGCGCATTTCGATGAAGTCGGGACTCGACTTGATGGCGCGGGCATTGCCGCTGGCGAGGAAGCGCCGGTTGAAGTCGAGTTCGTAGGTGTGGGTGATCCGGCCCGGCCGCGGCGACATGACGATCAGGCGCGAGCCGAGGAATAGCGCTTCTTCCACGCTGTGGGTGATGAAGAAGACCATCTTGTTGGTCTGCTGCCAGATCTGCAGCAGGAGCTCCTGGATGGTCTCGCGGGTGAGGGCGTCGAGCGCCGCCATCGGCTCGTCCATCAAGAGCATGGCCGGGTCGCAGGTCAGCGCTCTCGCAATGCCGACGCGCTGCTGCATGCCGCCGGAGAGATGGTAGATCATGTGCCTGTGGAAGTCCTGCAGGCCGACGAGCTCGAGATTGCGCTCCGCCCGGGCCCGACGCTCCGCTTTGCCGACGCCCTGCAGCTTCAGCCCGAACTCGGTGTTGTCGATGACATTGAGCCAGGGCAGCAGGGCATGCTTCTGGAACACCACGCCCCGGTCCGAGCCGGGCCCGGTGATGGGGTTGCCGCCCAGCGTGATCCGTCCCTGCGTCGGCGACAGGAAGCCGGCCATCATGTTGAGCAGCGTGGTCTTGCCGCAACCCGAGGCGCCGAGCGCCACCACGAAGTCGCCGGGATCGATGGTGAGATCGACACCCTTCAGTGCGACCACGCCCTCGCTGCTGAAGAGCCCGGGATAGATCAGGCTGACGCCGCTGACCCTGACCTGGCTGGCTTTGGCATCGATCATCGAACACGCTCCGGGAAGGCGACGGGAGCTTCGGCGGCCGTGGCCGCCGAGGCAAGGCAGGCCGGTGCTACTTGGCCGCTGCCGCGGCGAAGCTGCCGTCGACATGGGGGCTGTAGTCGTCCAGCGCGGAGTCGATCTGCTTCTGCGAGACGAGGAACTTGGCGCTTTCGGTCAGCGCCTTTACCGCACCGCCGCCCTCGCCGAGCCACGTCGCGGAGGCCTGCTCGCTGGCAGTCGGGAACTGCAGGAGCTTCAGGGCTCCGACAACATCGGCCGGGTTACCGCCGATCAGCTGGACCATTCCCTTGACTTCCGGCGAATCCTCCGTCCAGCTGGCGCCGTTCTTCGCATAGTCTGCGTAGGAGTCCGCCAGTACCTTGGTGAAGGCCGTCATGAAGGCGGCATTGTCCTCGGCAAAGCCCTTGTCGACGACGAGGCCGTCGAAGGTCGGCACGCTGGCGGCACCGATCTCGCCGGAATCGGCGATCACCTTGCCGGTTTTCTCGATCTCCGAGAGAGCCGGCGGCCAGACATAGGCCGCGTCGATATCGCCGCGCTGCCACGCAGCCACGATCTGCGGCGGCTGCATGTTGAGGATCTCGACCTTGCTCGGGTCGATGTTCCAGACCTGCGTCATCCCGACAAGCAGGTGGAAATGCGAGGTGGAGACGTAGGGAACTCCGACCTTCTTGCCGACGAGATCGGCGGGCTTCTCGACGCCCGATCCGTCACGCGCCACCAGCGCTTCCGACTTGCCGATGTTGTCCAGAATCCAGAACAGCTCGAGATCGACGCCCCGCGTTGCGGCTGCCGTCGTGCCGGTGGAGCCGAGCACGCCGATCGGCACGTCGCCGGAGGCAAGCGCAGTCGAGATATCACCGCCCGAACTGAACTGGCGCCACTCGATGGTGTAGCCGGCTTCCTTGGCGGCCTTGTCGAAGCTGCCGTCCTTGATGGCGCTGAGGAACGGGCCGACAATCTGCTGGTAGCCGACGACGACCGATTCTTCCGCGCAGGCAGCATTGACTTGCATTGCTGCCGCAAAAGCAATCAACCCGACTACATATTGTGCTTTTCTGAATATTCGCATGTCAGTTCCTTCTCGTTGAAGTCACTCTTGATGCCGGTCTGCAACTCTTCGATGAAATCTCTTGGCATTATTGGTAAGGCTCGATTGCCACGGCCGCGTATATCCAGATAGAAACTTGCATAAGGCCAGATTGATTGAGGTAGGCGACGCATGATGCGGTCGGCGGTTTCCGAGGCGATGTTCTTCGTCGAGCGCGAGGCCGGAAAAGGCCTGCAGGCGCAGATCCGGGAAGCGCTCGTGTCCGCGATTCTGTCCGGCCGCGCTCCGGCCGGGGCCCGGTTGCCATCGACGCGCCGTCTCGCCGCCTACCTGAAGGTCTCGCGCATTACCGTCACGATCGCCTATCAGGAGCTGGCCTCGCAGGGTTTCGTCAGCGCGACCGGACGTAGCGCCTACCGCATCGCGGACGCCCCGCCCGTCGGCCCGTCCGAGCAGAGCAATTGCCTGCAGAGCCAGTCGTCGGTGGACTGGAACGCGCGGCTGCGTCCCGTTGCGGTGCATTCGAAGCCGGTGCGCAAGCCTCTCGACTGGCGGCGCTATCCGTACCCCTTCATCTACGGGCAGATGGATCACACCCTCTTCGATCTCGCGGGCTGGCGGGACTGTGCGCGGCGCGCACTCGCGAAGGAGGATTTCGTCATGCTGGCCGGCGACTTTGCCGCGGCGGACGACATGCAGTTGGTGGACTACATCGTCTCGCGGACGCTGCCCGGGCGCGGGATCCGGGCGCGCCACGAGGAGGTCCTCGTTACCGTCGGCGCGCAGAATGCCCTGTGGATCGTGATCCAGCTTCTGCTGCACAAAGGCTCGCACGCGGCCTGCGAGGAGCTCTGCCATCCCGATCTCGGGGCGGCGCTGATCCTCAGCGGCGCCAAGGTCACGCCAGTGGCGATCGACCGCGAAGGTCTGCGGCCGGAATGCCTGCCGGGCGAGCTGGATGCGGTGTTCGTCACCCCCAGCCACCACGCACCGACGGCCGCCACGATGCCGATGGCGCGTCGCCAGCAGCTTCTCGAAGCGGCCAACCGGCAGGATTTCCTGATCGTGGAGGATGACTACGAGTTCGAGATGAGCTTCCTGAGGCCGCCGTCTCCCGCTCTCAAGTCGATCGATACGGAGGGCCGCGTCATCTATGTCGGCAGCTTTTCCAAGTCGCTGTTTCCCGGATTGCGGCTCGGCTATCTCGTCGCGCCAGCGCCGCTGATCCGCGAAGCGCGTGCCCTGCGCGCGCTGATGCTGCGGCATCCGCCCGGTCACCTGCAGCGCACGGCCGCCTATTTCCTGGCGCTCGGCCACTATGATGCGGTGATCAGGCGCATGCGGCTCGAGTACCAGAAGCGCCACGCCCTCACGGCGGCGGCCCTGCAGGCCGAAGGCTTGCGCATAGCCGGAGCGTCGGACTTCGGCGGAACGTCGTTCTGGATCGAGGGGCCTGCCGGCCTCGATGCGGACCAACTGGCCGAAGAGCTGCGCGGCGACGGCGTGCTTGTCGAATCCGGCTCTCCCTTCTTTGTCGGAGCTGCCCAACCCTGCCGCTATTTCCGGATCGCCTACTCCTCGATCTCGGCCGATCGAATCGAGGAGGGCGTCAGGCGCATCGCGTCGCGCCTGCGGGCCGTCGCCTGAGCTTGGATGGTATCCGTCCGTGGCTTGATGCCCGAGCCGCGCGTGCAACGCCCATGCGCCTGCTGCGGGGCCTCCGATCGGTCCGCGCGCGGTGTGGCACGCGCTGATCACGTTCAGTGCCCGGCGCCCTGCAGCACGGTGATCGCGATCATATTGTAGACGTCGTCGGCGCTGCAGCCGCGCGACAGGTCGTTGGCGGGTCTCGCAAGGCCTTGCAGGATCGGCCCGAGCGCCTGCGCGCCGCCGATCCGCTGTGCGACCTTGTAGCCGATATTGGCAGCGTCGAGATTGGGGAAGATGAACACGTTCGCCTCGCCCTTCAGGACGGAGGTCGGATGCTTGGCCTCGGCGACGGAACTGATGAAGGCCGCGTCGAACTGCATCTCGCCCTCGATCAGGAGATCCGGGTCGGCCAGGCGGGCGAGGCGTGTCGCCTCCACCACCTTGTCGACGTTCTGGTGCTTGGCGCTGCCTTGCGTCGAGAAGGAGAGCATCGCCACCTTGGGCTGCTCGCTCGTCAGCTCGGCGAAGGAACGGGCCGAACTCACCGCGATGGCTGCGAGCTCCTCTGCATTCGGATCGATCACCAATCCGCAGTCGGCGAAGACGAAGGTCCCTTTCTTGATGTGATGCGGCTGGTTCAGCGTCATCAGGAAGAAGCTGGAAACGACGGCGACGCCTGGGGCCCGCCCGATCATGCGCAGCGCGGCGCGCACCGTGTCGCTCGTCGTCGCGACGGCACCGCCGAGGGTTCCGTCGGCATGTCCCTCCCGCACCATCATGGCGGCAAAGCCGAGCGGCTCGCCGACATGGGCGAGCGCCGTCTCCTCGTCCATTCCCTTGTCGCGACGGCGGCTCAAGTAAGCCGAGGCGAGGGCGGGCAGAAGCGGCGAGTTGCGTGGATCCTCCACCGCGACCGCGTCAGCCGCACGGCCGTGACAGCGCAGGCGCGATCGGACGCGCTCGCCGTCGCCGAGCAGTGTGATCGTGGCAATGCCGCTACCGGCCGCACGGACGGCGCCTTCCACGATGCGGGCGTCTTCGCCTTCCGGCAGCACGATATGGCGCGGTCGTGCGCGCGCGGCATCGATCAGCCGATCGAGAGCGTCCATGGACGAGCTCCGTCAATTCGGGTGGAGATTGGTGGCGGCGCGGTAGCCGCCGGAAGTCGCTGCGGCGGTCCGCCGCTGCCGTGCCTAGAGGCGAGCTGCCTCGGCGGGAGCGCCGAGATGATCGGCGCTCCCTGTTTCATGTGCGGCGAACCGCCCGAGGCTCGGGCGCTATGCGGCGCCCTGCTGAGGACGCATGTCCTCTCGGCTGATGCCTGCAACCGACACCGGCTTCTTCATGGCATCCCGGCGGAAGGGCTCGCCAAGCTCCTGGTTCAGCAGGACCTCGATGAAGGTCGTTTCCTTGGCGTTCATCTGCCGCTCGACGGCTTCGCGCAGCGCCTCGGTGAGTTCCTGTGTGCTGCGGACCTGCACGCCCCGCGCGCCGCATGCCTCGGCGATCCTGGCATAGGAGGTGTCCCGGTCGAGCTCGGTGCCGACGAAGTTGTTGTCGTACCAGAGCGTCGTGTTCCGCTTCTCCGCGCCCCACTGGTAGTTGCGGAAGATCACCATGGTGATGGCGGGCCAGTCGTCGCGGCCGCATGCGGTCATCTCGTTCATCGAGATGCCGAAGGCGCCGTCGCCGGCAAAGCCGATGACCGGCGTGTCCGGCTGGCCGATCTTGGCACCGAGGATTGACGGGAAGCCGTAGCCGCAGGGGCCGAACAGGCCCGGCGCCAGGTACTTCCGCCCCTTCTCGAAGGTCGGGTAGGCATTGCCGATGGCGCAGTTGTTGCCGATGTCGGAGGAGATGATCGCCTCGCGCGGCAATGCGGCCTGGATCGCCCGCCAGGCCTGCCGCGGCGACATCAGATCGGCATCGCGCGTGCGCGCGCCCTCGTTCCACTCCGTGCCGGGATCGTCATCCTCGTGGTCGAGGCTGGAGAGCTCCTGCAGCCAGCGCGATTTGGTGGTCGAGGCGAGGTCGCGCCGCTCCTGGCGTCCAGTGTCCCCAGCCGTATCCGAAAGGCCGCCGAGGATGCCGCGCGCGACCTTGCCGGCGTCGCCGACGATGCCGACCGTGACCTTCTTGGTCAGCCCGATGCGATCGGGGTTGATGTCGACCTGGATGATCTTGGCGTTCTGCGGCCAGTAGGTGATGCCGTATCCGGGCAGGGTCGAGAACGGGTTGAGGCGGGTGCCCAGCGCCAGCACCACGTCGGCCTTGGCGATGATCTCCATCGCGGCCTTGGAGCCGTTGTAGCCGAGCGGCCCCATCGCCAGCGGGTGAGAGCCGGGGAAGCTGTCATTGTGCTGGTAGTTGGAGCAGACGGGCGCATCGAGCCGCTCCGCCAGCGCCACGAGGTCCGGGATCGCGCCGGACAGGACGACGCCGGCACCCGACAGTATGACGGGGAAGCGCGCCTCGGACAGGAGCCGGGCCGCCTCGGCCACTGCCTCCTCGCCGCCGGCCGGGCGCTCGAAGCGCACGATCTGCGGCAGCTCCACGTCGATGACCTGGGTCCACATGTCGCGCGGGATGTTGATCTGCGCCGGCGCGGAGCTGTGCCAGGCCTTCAGGATGACGCGGTTGAGGACTTCCGGAATGCGGCTCGGGTCGCGCACCTCTTCCTGGTAGCAGACGCAGTCAGCAAAGAGGCGCATCTGCTCCATTTCCTGGAAGCCGCCCTGGCCGATGGTGCGGTTCGCCGCCTGCGGCGTCACCAGCAGCATCGGCGTGTGATTCCAGTAGGCCGTCTTCACCGCCGTGACGAAGCCGGTGACGCCCGGCCCGTTCTGCGCGATGGCCATCGCCATCTTGCCGGTGGAGCGGATGAAGCCGTCGCACATCAAGCCGGCATTGGTCTCGTGCGCGCAGTCCCAGAAGGTGATGCCGGCCTTCGGAAAAAGGTCCGACACCGGCATCATCGCCGAGCCGATGATGCCGAAGGCGTGCTCGATGCCGTGCATCTGCAGCACCTTCACGAACGATTCTTCCGTGGTCATCTTCATCGGAAGCATTCCTTTCTGTGAGGGATTTCGAATTGCCGACGGCAGGCCGCCGGTTGGATGTCGGGCCGGTCCTTCGACATGTCCGGTGGAAGCGGGGGCAGCGGACCGCCCCCGCCGGAAGTTCAGCGGGCGCTGCCCGGCGCGGCGACGCGGGTGAGCGGCGCGCCGGCATAGGCCTGGCTCGGCGCCGGCACGCGGATGGCGAAAGCCGACACCATGCTGATCAATGCTGCGAAAACGACGTAGGCGCAGACGTACCAGGGCAGCCCGTCACCCTCCGCCAGCAGATAGGTCGCGATGATCGGCGTGATGCCGCTCGCGAAGATGCCGGAGAACTGGTAGACGAAGGAGATGCCGGTGTACCGCACGCGCGCTTCGAAGAGGTCCGAGAAGAGCGCGGCCTCGGGCCCGTAGCACATGGCATAGATGACCCCGAACGGCACGATGATGCCGAGGGCGATCAGCGGCAGGCTTCCCGACGACATCAGCCAGAAGGCGGGATAGGTGCTGAGCGCCAGCAGCAGCGACCCGATGGCATAGGTCTTCGGCCGGCCCCAACGGTCCGACAGCGCACCGAAATAGGGGATGGTGAAGACCATTACGGCAGCCGAGATGGTCACCAGGAGCAGGGCTGTCGTGCGCGGCAGATTGACGTATTTCGATAGATAGACGATCGAGAAGACCGCGAAGACGTTGAAGAAGACGCCGTCGATGTACCGAACGCCCATGCCGAGAACGATGTTCTTGGGATAGTTGCGGATCATGTCGATGAACGGGATCGCGGCTTCCGTGTTGGTCGACTTGACCTCCTCGAATTCCGGCGTCTCGGCCACGCGCAGGCGGATATACATGCCGACGGCGACCAGAAGGACGCTGCCGAGGAAGCCGACGCGCCAGCCCCAGGCCATGAACTGCTCCTCCGGCAGGAGCGACATGACAGCCGTGACGCCCGACGACAGGCACAGGCCGAGAGCGAGCCCGATTTGCGGAATGCTGGCGAAGAAGCCGCGGCGGTTCTCCGGGGCATACTCATAGGCCATGAGGACGGCGCCGCCCCATTCGCCGCCGATGCCGATACCCTGCGCCACACGCAGGAGAAGCAGCAGGATCGGCGCGGCAAGCCCGATCTGGTCGTAGGTCGGCAACAGGCCGATCGCGATGGTGGCGACGCCCATGATCATCAGGGTCAGGACGAGCATGCTCTTTCGGCCGAGCTTGTCCCCGAAATGGCCAAAGATCAGGCCGCCGATCGGCCGTGCCACGAAGCCGATGGCGAAGGTCGTATAGGCCAGCAGGATCGACACGACCGGATCGTCGCCCGGAAAGAACAGCTTGTTGAAGACGATGCCGGCGACGATGCCGTAGAGAAAGAAATCATACCATTCGATCGTCGCGCCAATGACGCTGGCGCCGACGACCCGCCTCAGATTGCGATCTGAAGTTCCCTCTGCCCTGCTTGCCATGTCTTCCTCCCAAGATGATGGCGTTCCACGTCTTCCCGGATCATGTCGGCGGCCTTTTCTCCGATCATGATCGCGGGCACATTGGTGTTGCCGGACACCAGCCTCGGCATCACCGAGCAGTCCGCGACCCAAAGGCCCTCCACGCCTCTGACTCGCAGCCTTGCATCCAGGACGGCCTCCCGATCGCCGTCCGCGCCCATCCGGCAGGTGCCTGCGGGATGGAAGATCGTCGCGCCGTTCTGGCGCGCGAAGGCGAGGAGATCCTCCTCCGTCCGCACGTCCGGGCCTGGCAGCTTCTCCTCCGCCACATAGTCGGAGAGCGGCTTCGTCTGGGTCAGACGCCGCGCGAACTGCATCGCAGCGACGGTGCAGCGCCGGTCCGTTTCGCTGGCGAGGTAGTTGGCCTGGATCTTCGGCGCGCTGAGCGGATCGGCCGATCCAAGCCGGATCATGCCCGTGCTTTCGGGGCGCAGCTGGCAGACCGACAGCGTGAAGCCGGAAAAGTCGTGGACCTGCCCGCCCGCCATGTCCGCCGACAGCGTGGCGATGTGGAACTGGATGTCGGGCGTCTTGGATTCCGGCAGCACGCGGGTGAACAGGCCGCCCTGGTTGATGCCCATGCCGATGGGCCCGCCGCGCGAGACCAGCCATTCCAGGCCCATCAGCGTGCGCCCGTAGAGGGTGCGCAGGCTGTCATTGGTGGTGATCGGCTTGGTGCAGCGATAGATGAGGCGGATCTGCAGGTGATCCTGCAGGTTGCCGCCGACGCCGGGGCTGTCGTGACGCACGGGGATGCCGTGCTCGGCCAGGTGATCCGCCGGGCCGATCCCCGACAGCATCAGAAGCTGCGGCGTCTGCACCGCACCCGCCGACAGGACGACGCCGCGGCGCGCCTTGATCGACATGCGTGCACCCTTGTGCACCATCTCGACGCCGGACGCGCGGCCACCCTCGAAGAGTACGCGGGTTGCCTGCGCCTCGGTGAAAATCGTCAGGTTCGTGCGGTTGCGGGCCGGCCGCAGATAGGCCTTGGCCGCGCTCATCCGCCAGCCACCGCGGGTGGTGAGCTGATAGTAGCCGACGCCTTCCTGCTGCTCGCCGTTGAAGTCGTCGGTCTCCGGAACGCCGCAGGCGACAGCGGCCTGCTTCACCGCCTCGATCAGCTCATGGCGCTTGGGAATGCTGCTGATATGCAGGGGCCCGTCCGAGCCGTGCAGCGCGTCGTTGGCGAAGTTCGGATTGGTCTCGAGCTTGCGGAAATAGGGAAGCACGTCGTCCCACGACCAGCCGTCGGCGCCGTGCTCCTTCCAGCCGTCATAGTCCTCGCGCTGTCCGCGGATGACGATCAGCCCGTTGATGGACGAGCAGCCGCCAAGCACGCGTCCACGTGGCCAATAGATCTTGCGTCCGGCCATGCCGTCTTCGGGCTCGGTGTAGAAGCGCCAGTTGAGCTGGTCGTTCCACATCGTCTTGCCGTAGCCGATCGGCACATGGATCCACGGATTGCGGTCGCTTGGACCTGCCTCCAGCAGCGCCACGCGATAGCGACCGCCTTCCGACAGCCGGTTCGCCAGCACGCAACCCGACGACCCTGCGCCGACGACGGCGAAGTCGAATTGTTCCTCGATTGTCATGTGCAGTCCTCCCTGCAGCTCCGAACTTGATCGGCAAAAAGGAGCTTGTCAACACTAAAATGAGACGTAACGTCTCATTCAATGAGACGTACATTCGGATTGACGCAGTCGTGCGGTGGCTCTGCGATGGGCTGCTTGACAGCGGGAGCGCTTGAGCACAGCTGCAGGTGAGGGAGGCGCCGCACTCAGTGGGGACGAGGCTTGAAATCCGAAGAGCGTGATAGCGGCTCGGCTATGTTGCGGGCGCTGGATCTGCTGGCGGCGGTTGCCGCCGCCGATCAGCCCATCACCGTGCCGGAGCTTTGCAGCGGGCTCGACCTGCCGAAGCCGACCGTCCACCGCCTGTGCCAGCGGCTGGAAGGGGAAGGCTATCTCTCGCGCGAGCCGAGCGGGCGCCACTTCATCGTCGGGCCGCGTCTCCTGCGCCTCGGCCTCAACGCGATTCGCACCTCAGTGACGACCGAGCGGCACGTCATCCTGCAGCAGCTGGTCAATGCATGCGACGAGACGTGCAACTTCGTCACGCGGACGGGATATGAGGCCGTCTATATCGATCGCGTCGAAGCGCGCTGGCCGCTGCGTCTGCATCTGGAGATCGGCTCGCGCGTGCCGTTGCATTGCACGGCTAGTGGCAAGCTGCTCCTGGCCTATATGAGCGCGGCGCAGCGCAAGAGCGCGCTCGATGCCCTGTCGCTGGCCACCTACACCTCGCAGACCATCTCCGACCGCGCCAAGCTGGAGCGCGAACTCGCGGCGATCGCCGAGCGCGGCTACAGCATCGACGATCAGGAATATCTTGAGGGGCTCGTCGCGATCGCCGCTCCGGTGCGAGACGGCAGCGGCACGGTTGTGGCCGCCGTGGCCTGCCACGGCCCGATACCGCGCTTCACCCCGGAGAAAGCGGTCGCGCTCCTGCCTGTCGTGCAGGATGCCGCCGAGCGTCTCGGAGCCACGCTGCCGACGTGAGCGCGCATCAGACCGCCGGCCCAACCGACCTGCTGGCGGCGCTAGCGCGACCTGCCTAAGCGAGAGCCGGGACCGCATGTCACCAACACAGTGGACCGCCTTGTATTTGATCCATCGAGCCGCCGGCGGCGCTGCCATCTGCCATTGCGGCGGACGATTGCGCGCATGATCGATCTCGGCTCCGTATCCACGTGGATCGCCCCGCATGCGGTGACGGTGGCAAGCGCAGCGCTGATCATTGCGGGCTCGGCGGTTCTGCGTGGCTTTACCGGCTTCGGATTTGCGCTTGCCGCCGTTCCGCTGCTCGGCTTCGTCCTCGGTCCGACGCCGGCCGTGATGACGGCTATCGGCCTGCAGTTCGTCGGCGGGCTGCATGAGGCGGTGCAGGTGCGGCAGGTCGCGCATTGGCCGTCGCTGCGCTGGCTGATGGCTGGGGCTATCGTCGGGTCCCCGTTCGGGACCTGGGCGCTGGCCGCTCTCTCCGTCGACGCTGCCCGGGTGGTAATCGCCCTCGTCTGTCTGTCAGCGGTCGTGCTGATCGCTGCCGGGCGCAGCTTCGCTCGCCATCCGACCTCGCGCGTGACACTCGGCATCGGCGTTCTGGCCGGGCTCTTCAACGGCCTTGCGGCCATGCCGGGACCGCCGGTGATCGCCTATTACATGGCAATGCCGATGGCGGCGGCTGTGACCCGCGCGTCGCTGATGACCTTCTTCACCGCGACTGCAGCGATCGCCCTTGCCGCCGCCTTTGTCGCCGGGCTGTGGAGCTGGCAGAACAGCCTCGTCGTCGCCGCCGGATTTCCCCTGATGATGCTGGGAACGGCGGCCGGGCAAGCGCTCTTCCGGCGCGGCTCCGATCATCACCGAACCGCATCTCTGGTGGTGCTGGCCGCTATCGCCATCGTCAGCGGGCTGCAGGGACTTGCCGCCCTTCTCTGACCGATCACCGGTGCGACGAGCCGGCAGCGGCTGGCCCTCCGCCGGCCTGAACGCGCGCCCTCGGCTTCAGGCTGCGCCGAGATCGACGATCAGAGACGGTTGATCGGCACCTTGAAGTAGGTCTGACCGTTCGCATCGCCTTCCGGCAGCCGGCCGCCGCGCATGTTGACCTGCAGGGACGGGATGATCAGCCTGGGCACGGGCAGCGTCCTGTCGCGGGCCTCGCGCATCGCGACGAAGGCATCCTCGCTGGCGCCGCTTCCGACATGGATATTGTGCTCGCGCTCCTCTGCCACGGTGGTTTCCCACCGGATCTCGCGCCCGTTGGGCCCGTAATCATGGCACATGAAGAGGCGCATCTCGCCGGGCAGGCCGAGCACACGCTGGATGGAGCGGTAGAGCGTGCGCGCATCACCGCCTGGAAAGTCCGCTCGCGCCGAGCCACCGTCCGGCATGAACAGCGTGTCCCCCGCAAAGGCGGCATCGCCGATCACATGCGTCATGCAGGCCGGTGTGTGACCCGGCGTATGGAGGGCGAAGGCGGTAAGGTTGCCGATCCGGTAGGTGTCGCCGTCGGCAAACAGCCTGTCGAACTGGCTGCCGTCGCGCTGGAACTCGGTGCCTTCGTTGAAGATCTTGCCGAAGGTCTCCTGAACGGTCGTGATCTCGCGCCCGATGCCGATCTGTCCGCCGAGGATGCCCTGGATATATGGGGCTGCCGACAGATGGTCGGCATGGACATGGGTCTCGATGAGCCACTGCAGGTCGAGGCCGTTGTTGCGGATGAAGGCGACGATGCGGTCGGCCCCCTCGAAGGCAATGCGGCCGGCGGCATAGTCGATGTCCATCACCGAGTCGATCACCGCGCAGGCGCGGGTCTGCGGATCGGCGACGACATAGCTGATCGTGTTGGTGGGCGCGTCGAAGAAGGCTTCGACCCTCGGTTTCGCCGACATGTCGTGGCTTTGCGGTATCTGCGTCATCATTATCCTCCCGAGTTCCTGACGTGGATGATCTCTCGCCCGAGATCCGCCAGCTGCGTGACGCCGATCTGGCCCATGGTGCGCCTGACCTCGTCGGCGAGAAGGCCGATGGCGTATTCGACGCCGGCGCGGCCTCCGACGGTCGCCGCATAGTTGAAGGGGCGCCCGAGGAACACGGCATCGGCACCAAGGGCGAGCGCCTTGATCACCTGTGTGCCCCGGCGGATGCCGCCATCGATCAGCACGGTCATGCCGCCGGCTGCATCGCGGATGGCGGGGAGCGCCTCGATCGGAGCGATCGCCGCGTCGAGCTGGCGCCCGCCATGGCTGGAGACCACGATGCCGTCGATCCCCGCCCCGGCCGCAAGTGCGGCATCGCCGGGATGAAGGATCCCCTTCAGGATCATCGAGCCTTTCCAGCGCCTGCGGATGTGGGCGACGTGGCTCCAGTTCAGATGGGCACGGCCGGAGAACTGGCGCTCGGCCGTGCGCGACAGCAGCGGCTCGCCGCGGCCGGCCGTGACGTTCTCGAAATGCGGCATCCCTTGCGAATGAAGCGTACGCAAGCAGGTGCCGAAGAGCCAGCGCGGGTGCGCCAGCCCGTCGAGAAGAAGGCGCAGGCTCGGGCGCAGCGGGGTCGAATAGCCGTTGCGCAGGTTGGTCTCGCGGTTCGCGCCGACCGGCACGTCGATCGTGACCACAAGAGTCCCGATGCCCGCATGCTCCACCCGGTCGATCAGCGCGTCCGTCGCCGCTTGATCGGGCGGCATGTAGATCTGGAACCAGATGTCCGGATTGGCTTCCGCCACCGCCTCCATTCGCGTCAGGGACGAGCCCGAAAGGACCATGGGAATGCCGGCGGCGCGCGCAGCTTCGGCGAGCACGATGTCGCCGCGATAAGCGTTGGCGGCGCAGATGCCCATGGGCGAGATGCCGAAGGGCTGGCGCCACTCTCTGCCGAACAGCGTCCGGCCGGTCGACACTTCTGCGACGCCGACCAGGAAGCGGGGGATCAGCGCATAGCGGTCATAGGCGTCGGCCGCTTGGCGCATGCCGATCTCGTCCTCGACACCGCTTGCCGTGTAGCCGAAGAGCACCCGCGGCAGCCGCCGGCGCGCCGCCGCTTCGAAGTCCTTCAGCGACAGGAGATTGCGAAACTGCCGCGGCAGGCTCGGGCGCGTGCGGCGGCCGGACGCGTCGGAGGCGCCCGGCAGCGCTCGCCCTGGCTCGGCAGCGCTCATCTCATCCGCTCGGCGGCAGAGCGACGAGCTTGCCCGGATTCATCAGGTTGGCCGGATCGAGCGCCCGCTTCAGGGTCACCATCATCTCGTCCTCGACCGCGCTGCGATGGCCGCGGATCTCCTGCACCTTCAGAAGCCCGATGCCGTGCTCGGCCGAGATCGACCCGTCGAGCCTGGCGACCACGGCATGGACGCGCTCGTTCACCGCGCCCCACTGCGCCAGGAACGCTGCCTTGTCCGCCCCATCGGGCTGGGTGATGTTGAAGTGGACATTGCCGTCGCCGACATGGCCGAAGGCGCAGATATGCGCATCCGGAATCAGGTCGAGCACGGCGGCGCTCGCCTCCTCGATGAGCTGGGGAACCCTCGATACCGGCACCGACACGTCGTGCTTGATGCTGCCGCCGGCGCGCTTCTGCGCTTCGGGTGTCGATTCCCGCAGGGCGACGAGCCGACGCGCCTGGTCAATCGACTCGGCGATGACGGCATCCAGGATGAGCCCGTTCTCGAAGGCTTCCTCGACGATCCCCTGGAAGATCGGGCGCAGGTCCTCGCCGCCGCGCGGCGTCGCCAGCTCGATGAGCGCGTACCAGGGATAGGCTTCCGCAAAGGGATCCTGCCCGCCGGAATGCTCCACAACGATGGAGAGCGAAAAGCGCGACATCAGCTCGAAGGCGGTGACATCGTCGCCGCTGCGGCGGCGGGCGAGCGCCAGCAGCGCCAGCGCGTCGGCCGGCGAGTTGAGGGCGCAGAAGGCGGTCTCGCGCTGCCGCTGCTCCGGGAACAGCTTCATCACGGCGCGGGTGACGATGCCGAGCGTGCCTTCACTGCCGACAAAGAGGTTCTTCAGCGAGTAGCCGCTATTGTCCTTGTAGAGCGGCCGCATGCCGTTCCAGATCCGGCCGTCCGGCAGCACCACTTCCAGACCGAGCGTCAGGTCGCGCGTGTTGCCATAGGCGAGGACGCCGATGCCGCCGGCATTGCTGGCAATGTTGCCGCCGATGGTGCAGCTGCCCTCCGCTCCGAGGCTCAAGGGGAAGTAGCAGCCGGCCTTGCGTGCGGCGTCCTGGATGGTCGCGAGGATGCAGCCGGCCTCCACCGTGATCGTGAAGTTCTCAGGATCGACCTCCAGGACACGGTTCATCCGGTGCATGGTGACGAGCACTTCGCCGAGCCCCGCCACCGCGCCGCCGACAAGGCCGGTATTGCCGCCCTGCGGCACGACCGGCACACCCGCCTCGGCACACAGCGCGACGATCGCGGAAAGCTCCTGCGTCGACGCGGGTGCCACAACGATCTCCGCCTCGCTCTTGAAGAGGCTGCGTTCCTCGGCCAGGAAGCGCTGACGCGCGATGGGATCGGTGATGATCGTGCCCGGACCGGTGACGGCAGCGAGCCGCTCGGCGAAGTTTTCCGGCAGGTTCCGCTGGGCGGCCCTCAGGGCGTCGAAGCTCATACGGCAATCTCCAGAGGCTGAGGCATCGGGGTCGCAGCAAGGTTGAACAGCTCGCCGGCGCTCCACCGTGTCGCTGCGGGATCGGCGAAGCGTTCGCACCAGTCCATCAGCGTCGCCGCATCCAGCGGACGGTCGGCCAGTGCCAGGACATCGCGGGTCCGCTCCGCCAGCGCGGCCGCATCCCAGGGCAGTTCCGGATCGCCGCGGCGGAACGACCGCTCTTCGACGATCGTGCGGCCATCACTGAGGGTGACGCTGACACGGGCCGGGCGCTCGCGCGGGAAGCGGGCCATGAAGGCGGGATCAAGCTTCACCGTGACGCGACCGGACAGCGCGCGAATGGCGGCATCGGCGAGCAGGCCGTCGTTGAGGCCGCGGAAGTCCGGCCGCCGTCCGGCCAGCACAGCGGCGATGCAGAAGGCGGTCGAGAACTTCGCCTGGCCGACGGTCTGGGGTGTCTCCACACCGGCGATGTCGAGACAGGCCTGCGGCACCTCCACGACGACACTGCCGATGTCGGCCGGTTTGAAGGCGTGCGCGGCGGTCAGTGCTTCGGCGCAGTCGAGTGCCGAATGCATCTGGCCGCAGGTCGGCCAGTTCTTCACCGTCACCGTATGGATCATCAGCGAGCCGTCCGGCACCAGCCAGGCCCGGTCTCCACCGCTCAGATGCCAGGCGCGCAGCATGCCGCGGCGGCCTTCCAGGACGCGCCGGGCGCCGGGGATGCCAGCCTTTGCCAGCATCGCCGCGGCAAGGCCGTTGCGCACGGCGGTCGCGGCGTGAAAGGCCTTGGCCTCGGCCACTTCGTCATCGAGGATCTGCCAGAGACCCTGCGCCTGCGTGCCGGCATGGCCGAAGGCGGAGAGGGTGGCATCGGCATCAAGGCCCAGCATGTGCGCAGAGGCCGCCGCGGCGCCGAATGTCCCGGCGGTCGCGGTGGTATGGCAGACGGCGTAATGCGGCTCGCCGAGATAGGAGCCGAGCCGCAGCACCGCCTCGAAGCCGGCGACGATCGCACCTCTGACGCGGTCGAGCGGAATGTCCGGATAGGCTTCCGCGAGCGCCATAACCGCAGGAACGACGGTGATGCCGGGATGGCTGGTCGACTGGCGGTGCGCGTCGTCGACTTCCCAGAAGTGGCTGATCGTGGCATTGGCGGCAGCGGCCTGCGCCAGCGGGCGCGGCACGGACTGGCCGGCGACATGCGCCGGTCCATGTTCGGTACGAAAGGGCAGAAGTGCCGCGACATAGCGCTCGTAGAGCGGATGACCGAGGCCAGCGAGAAGCGCGCTCGACCAGTCCGCCACCGTGGTGAAGAGCCGCTGGCGCGTATCGGTCGCGACATCCTCATAGCGGAATGCCGCGACCCAGCGGGCCAATGGCAGAAGGTCGGGCTCGCTCATCAGGCTTCGCCCTTCACCACCGGCAGGTCCGGGCGGGTTTCCTGACCCCACTCCGCCCAGGCACCGTCATAGACGGCAACGGGCGGGCGGCCGGCGATCTCGGCACCGAGCGCCACGATCGCCGCGGTGACACCGGAACCGCAGGAGGCGATCAGTGGCTTGTCCGCATCGATGCCGGCCGCATCGAGCGCGGCGTTCAAACCGTCCGCGTCGCGATAGCGGCCGTCCGCGAGCATCAGCGAGAAGGGCAGGTTGCGCGATCCCGGCATGTGGCCGGCGCGCAGGCCCGGACGCGCTTCGGCTTCCGCGCCGGTGAAGCGTGCCGCCGGCCGGGCATCCACCACGACGGCCGAGCCGTCGCCGAGGACGGCCTGGACCTGCGTGGCGGACCGGAGCAGCTCCGCCTGCGGCGAGGCGACGAAGTCGCCCGCCGGCCGGGCGGTACCGGTGCCGGATTCCACCGGCCCGCCGGCGCTGCGCCAGGCGGGCAGCCCGCCGTCGAGCACGGACACCGCCTGATGCCCCATGGCACGGAACATCCACCAGGCGCGGGGCGCGGCGAAGATGCCGGCACCGTCATAGACGACGATGCGGCTCCCGGTCTTGATGCCAAGCGCGCGCGCCTCGCGCTGGAACTGCTCGGCGCTCGGCATCATGTGGGGCAGCGGCGTGCTCGTATCGGCAAAGCGCTTGTCGAAGTCGAAGCGTTGGGCGCCGGGAATATGCGCCTCGAAAAATTCCGCTTCGGCATCGCGTCCCTGGGCCGGCAGATACCAGCTGGCATCGAGCACGAGGAGGTCGGGATCATCCAGATTGGCCTTCAGCCAGTCGGCATCCACGAGTGCGGTCTGAGGTGACATGCAGTTGCTCCGGAGATGAGAGGGCTCTGACCTGCGGCGGCCGTCAGGCCGCCGGCCACTGCATCCAGGGCGCGGCCCTTTCGCGTGCGACCACGCGGTCGATCTGCTCGCCGATTGTGCCGAGATACTGCGCCGGCTGCGTCAGCTCGTCGATCTCGGCGCTCGAGAAGGTGTCGGCGATCTCATGATGGCCGCTGAGCGCGTCGGCAAAGCTCATGCCCTTCTCGATGCCGGACATGGAGGCCTCGTAGAGCCATTCGTGGGCGGTGTTCTTGCCGACCTTGGCGCCGAGCTCGAGCATGACCTTCTCCGAGAGGAGATAGCCCTTCATCATCTCGACATTGGCCTGCATCTTGGTCTTGTCGATCCGCAGCCCCTTCAGCAGCGCCAGAGCCTGGAACAGGATGGCGCCTGTCACCAGCACCGCCTCGGGCACCGCCTTCCACTCCGACTTCCAGGCGATACCGTCGCGTTCGTGCTCCTGGACCAGCGCTTCCATCATCATCGCTGCGCTGTAGCGCACACTGCGCGACAGCATGGCGACGTTCTCCGCCGCCACCGGGTTGCGCTTGTGCGGCATGGTCGAGGAGCCGAGCTTGCCCTCGGTGAAGCCTTCCTCGATCTCGGCGAACTCGTTGCGCTGGAGGTTGAAGAGCTCGTTGCCGATCTTGCCGAGCGTACCGGCCATGACGGCGAGAAGGTTGATGTATTCGGCGAGGCGATCACGCGCCGGCGCCCAGCTGATATCCGGCGTGTGGAGCCCGAGTTCATCGGCGATGCCCGCCTCGATCTCGTGAGCGCGCGGCCCGTAGGAGGCCTGTGAGCCGACCGCGCCGACGGCCATGACAACGAAAACGCGCTCTTCGCATTGCTGCAGCCGCTGGGCATGGCGCGACAGCTCGTCGAGCCAGATGGCGCACTTGTGGCCGAAGGTGATCGGCAGGGCCTGGACGCCGTGCGTGCGGCCCACCATCACCGTGTCCCTGTGCTCGACGGCGAGGCGGATCAGCTCGGCGCCGATGCCGGCGACCTGACCCTTGATGATCGCATGCGCCTGCTTCAGCTGCAGGATGAGGCCGGTGTCGACGACGTCCTGCGTCGTGGCGCCGTAATGCAGGTACTCGACGCCCTCCTTCGGGAGATGCTTCTGCATCTCCTTCAGGAGCGGCACCAGAGTATGCTTGATCCTGCGGATCTCGGCAGCGATGGCGGAGATATCGAGCGTCTCGATCTTCGCGCCGGCAACGATCGCATCAGCCGCGGACTGCGGGATGATGCCGAGCCTTCCTTGCGTCTTCGCCAGCGCGGCCTCGAAGTCGAGCCATTTCTGCAGGCGGTTCTGCTCGGAAAAAATCTCGCGCATCTGTGGTGTGCTCCACAGATGCTGCATCGTGCTCATGTCGAAAACAGAGACGCTCATCTCATTCCTCCCTACGTACCGGTTCCGGTTGGTCGTTCCGGCGGCGCCTATTCCTGGTCGTAGAACTTCATCGCCAGGCCGCCATGGGCCGCGGCCGCGCCTGCGCAGAGCGCTGCGGAGATGAGCACGGCCTCGGCCGCTTCCTGCTTGGTGACCCCGGCCGCCTTGCCCTTCTTGATGTGCGACTCGATGCAATACGGGCAGCCCGTGGCATGCGCCACCGCGATGGCAATCAGTTCGCGCACCTTCGGCGGGATCGCACCGCCCTCGAAGGCGGGGATGCTGTTCAGCGTCATCCAGGCCTTGAAGTCGTCCGGGGCAAGCTGAGCCATCTGCATCCGGTACTTGGCGTCAGACGCATCGTAGTAGTGGCTTGACATTTTGAAGATCCTCCGCTATTTCAACTAATGAAACTCATATTACTGGATAAAAAGAACCCGGTATGTGAGCGTTGTCAAGCGGATCCCGCAGAACGCGATTTGCCGGAGGAGGAGCCGGATGAATGGTGGCGAGGGACAGCAGAAGCCTGTTCCGACCGGCGTTCTCGAACGCGGGCTGCATCTGCTCGAGTGTTTCTCGCTCGGGGCGCCACGCCTGCAGCTTCGTGAGCTCGCGCAGATGAGCGGCCTCGACAAGGCTACGGCCTTGCGGGCGCTCAAGACGCTGGTCGCCTACGGCTTCCTGGAGAAGAGCGCCGACGGCTTCTACTGGCCGGGCCCTGCCAATCTGCGGTTGGCCACCATCTTCCGCAGCACGTCCAACATCGTCTCGCGCCTGGAAGGCTCGATCGATCGGATCGCTGTCGTCTCAGGGCAGGCGGCAGCGTTTTTCGTGCGCTCCGGCGAGCAGCGCATGTGCCTGATCCGGGATCAGCAACGGCGTGATTTTCGCTATTTCGTCGAAGTGGGTGCGTCCGTCCCGATGGATGCCGGCGGTGCCGCAGCACATGTCCTGGCCGCCTATACCGACTTCGATCCCGCCAATGCCAAGCAGGTCTTCGTGCGCGAGCACGGCTACTACACCTCGCGCGGCGAGAAGAATCCTCATCTCGTCTCGACGGCTGTTCCCGTGTTCGAGAGCGACGGCTCCTTCATCGGCGCCGCAGCCATCACTGCGCTCCGTCACCTCGTGACGGAGGACGACATCACCCGGTTCATCGAGGTCATACAGCAGGAAATCGTCTCGGCTCGCCTGGGCAGCACGCCTGCGTTGGTGGATGTGAAATAAAACTCTGAGAATGCAGGGATGATTGCAAAAAACGTTCTGTCGATCGGGAGAGATAATCTGCATCATAGATGCGATTATACGTGAGATAGAGCTAATACAACTGGAGGAATGAAATGAAGGCTTACAATAATCTGAGAAATTCTGGCGTGACGCGTCGCGTGGTCATGGCGGCTGCGATAGGCGCAGCGCTGCTGCTCGGTGCCGGCACGACGCAGGCGCAGGACAAGAGCATCGTCACTCTGGTCGTCCCGTTCGGCGCCGGCGGCGGTGTCGACACCGTGATGCGCGCGGTCGCCGATCGCCTGACGCCTGTTCTCGGCAAGACGGTGCTGGTCGAGAACCGCCCGGGCGGATCGACGATCCTGGCCTACGACCACGTTGCGCGCTCGCCCGCCGACGGGACGGTGTTCATGATCGGCACGCCGTCCATGTCGACGAACCAGGCCTTCAAGCCGGGCACCGGACCCGGTGATCCCCGCAAGCTGCTCGCGCCGGTCGCGCCGATCGCCGAGCAGCCCTACATGCTGATTGCCGGCCCGGCGCTGCCGGCCGAGGTGAAGGACGTCGCGAGCCTGCTGAAGTGGGCGAAGGACAATCCGGATACGCTAGACATGGTCAATTCCGGTCCGCTGACGGCGCCGCGCCTCGCGGCGGAGCTCCTGGCGTTCAGGACCGAGACGCCGATCGTGACGATCTCCTACCAGTCGGGCACGGCCGGCGTGCTGGACGTTGCGGGCGGCCGTGTCCATGCCGGCTTCACCCAGATCATCGAGGCAATGCCGCAAGTCACCGCGGGCAATCTGCGCCCGCTGGCGGTCAGCTCCCTCAAGCGCTCGCCGGTGTTCCCGGATCTGCCGACTGTCTCGGAGACTGTGCCGGACTTCGACGTCACGAGCTGGAACGGCATGTTTGCGCCGGCTGAGACGCCGAAGGCGGTCATCGACGAGATGAACGCGGCGGTGAACAAGGTCCTGCAGGACGAGAGCCTGAAGGAGATGTTCCGCTCGCAAGGAACTGTGTTCGTCGGCGGCAGCCCCGAGGATCTCGGCAACAAGCTCGATTCCGAGATCAAGCGCTGGGAAGACCTTCAATCCAAGGTCAAGCTCGAGATCGACTGAGCCCTACCGTCCATCAGCGCGCCCGCCGTGCCGGCAGGTCCGGCCGGCGCGCGACACGGCGCCATCATGTTGATGGAGACACCGATATGCATACGAAAGACTACCGCGACATCATCGGCGGCGGGATCATCATCCTTTTGGGGCTGTTCATCGCGGCCTATGCCCTGAACACGCTGGCCATCGGCACGCCGCGGCGCATGGGCCCCGGCTTCTTCCCCATCGGCATCGGCGTGCTTCTGGTCTGCTTCGGCATCGGCATCGCCGTGCCCGCTTTCTTCCGCGAGGGAACGATGGAGCAGATCGAATGGCGGCCGCTGTTTGCCATATCCGCCTCGCTTCTCGCCTTCGGCCTGTGCGTCACACCCTTCGGTCTCGTTCCCGCGATCGCGGCGCTGGTCGCCGTCTCGGCGCTGGCGGACTCGAAGCTGACGATCCCTGCCGTTCTCGGGCTCATCGCGAGCCTGTCGCTCATCTGCTACGTCATCTTCGACCTCGGTCTCGGTCTGACGCTGCCGATGCTGCGCTGGCCCTTCTGAGGAACAAGCCGTGGACATCCTTTCCAATATCGGCCTCGGCCTCGCCACGGCGCTGGCGCCCGTCAACCTCACCTACTGCCTGCTCGGCGTCGTGCTCGGAACGGTGGTCGGCATGCTGCCGGGCCTCGGCGCCCTCGCGGCGATCTCGATGCTCCTGCCGATCACCTTCCATGTGGAGCCGACCACCGCTCTGATCATGCTGGCCGGCATCTGGTACGGCACCGCCTATGGCGGCAGCATCGCCTCCATCCTCCTGAACCTGCCGGGGTCGACATCCAGCGCGGTGGCCTGTCTCGATGGCTATCCGATGGCGCAGCAGGGGCGGGCGGGCGTAGCCCTCTTGATGACCACGGTCGCCTCTTTCATCGGCGCCTCAATGGGCATCGTTCTCCTGATGCTGTTCGCGCCGCTGATCGCGCAGATCGGCCTAGGCTTCGGCTCGACCGAATATTTCGCTCTGATGTTGCTCGGGCTGGTGGCTGCGACCAGCGTTTCCGACGGTTCGGCGCTGAAAGGTCTTGCCATGGTGACGTTCGGTATCGCCGCCGGCCTCGTCGGCATGGACGTCTACACCGGCGCCGACCGCTACACCTTCAATGTTCCGGAGATGGCGGATGGTGTCAGCCTTGTGGGACTGGCCATGGGTCTGTTCGGCGTAGCCGAGATCATCGCAAGCGTGCGCCAGACCACTATTGCCGAGATCGATAGGGAAAGCTGGTCGCTGCGCAAGATGATCCCGACACGGGACGACTGGCGCCGCTCCTGGCTGCCGATCCTGCGCGGCTCGTCGATCGGCTCCTTCATCGGGACGCTGCCGGGCACCGGCCCTGCCATTGCGTCCTTCCTCGCCTATGCCGTGGAAAAGCGCGTCGCCAAGGATCCGAGCCGGTTCGGCAAGGGCGCGATCGAGGGCGTCGTATCGCCCGAGGCCTCCAACAACGCTGCCGACCAGACGGCCTTCATCCCGACCCTGTCGCTCGGCATCCCGGGCAGCGCGACGATGGCGCTGATCCTGGCCGCGCTGCTGCTGCACGGCATCACGCCGGGTCCGCAGCTGATGACGCAGGAGCCCGAACTGTTCTGGGGCCTGGTGATGAGCTTCTGGGTCGGCAACATCCTGCTGGTGATCCTGAACGCGCCGATGGTCGGCGTGTGGATCCGCATCCTCTTGATCCCCTACCGCTTCCTGTACCCGTCGATCCTCGTGTTCATCTGCATCGGCGTCTACACCGTCAGCTACAATGTCTTCGAGGTCTGGCTGGTGATCATCTTCGGCGTCGTCGGCTATCTCCTGCGCATCCTCAACTTCCCGATCGCGCCGGTCCTGCTCGGCTTCGTCCTCGGGCCGCTGATGGAGGAGCATTTCCGCCGCGCCATGCTGATCTCGCGCGGCGATCTGATGACCTTCGTCGAGCGCCCGATCAGCGGCACGGTTCTTCTGATCACGGCGCTGCTCCTGGTCTCGACCGCCGCCTCGGCCCTGCTGCGCCACCGCCGCCAGCGCCTCGTACCTGCGCCGGAGTAAGGCTGGTCTTTTTGGGTGGCGCCGGCGTTACGCCGGCTCCACCCAGGATGACGGGAACACCGTTTCCGTCGCATGTTCGGGCGCCGACTCGGAACTGAGAGGCGGTCGGCCGGCTGTCTTCCGGAACGCGCTCTCGCCAGAGAAACGCATCCCAGCGATGCGGCATGCTGCGCCGCCGGCAGGTCTCTGCTGTGCACGCGCTACCCCGCTGGGAAATCACCGGCCAGGTCGTGACTATCCTGCCTGAAATGGTACACCACGCCCTGTTCGTCGGCCGACCTGCGCCGTCACGAACCTTGCGTGACATGAACGATTTCGGTTTCGGGAGGGGCGGAACATGGAAGCTCTGAAAGGCAACGTCCTGGCGGATCTCAAAAGGGTCCTCGACGGGATCGATCCGGCCGATGTCGACGGCGCTGTCGAGGTGATCGCCTCGGCGCGCCGTATCGCGCTTTATGGCGTCGGGCGTGAGGGGCTGCAGATCAAGGGCTTTGCCATGCGGCTCTTCCATCTCGGTCTTGATGCCCATGTCGTCGGCGACATGACGACGCCGCCTCTCGGCGCGGGCGATCTTCTGATCGTGTCCGCAGGCCCGGGTGACTTTTCCACCGTCCGTGCGCTGATGGAGACGGCGCAGGCAGCCGGCGCCAGGACGCTGTGCGTGACGGCTGAACCGAATGGCGACTGCCCGCAGCGCGCGACGAGCGTGCTCACCGTTCCTGCGCAGACCATGGCGAACGACCGCTCGGCGCCCAGCTCGGTCCTGCCCATGGGTTCGCTCTACGAGGGAGCGCTGTTCATCCTATTCGAGATCCTGATCCTCAAACTCGTCAAACATCTGGGGAGCGACGCCGCCGCGATGCGCGCGCGCCATACGAATCTGGAATAGTCTGCACGTAGAGAGTGCAGCATCAGAGGCGCGGCGCGTGGTCGAACCCACCTTCGAGGAGATCGAGAGCGATCAGGTGCAGGCGCGCGCCGCATGGCTCTACTTCATCGGCGGCATGACGCAGAAGGACGTGGCCGAGGAACTCGGCATCACACGACTGCGCGTCAACAAGATCATCGCGCAGGTGCGCGCCGAGGGGCTGGTGCGGATCGAACTGCGCCTGGCGCTCGGGAGCTCGGCCGAACTGGAGCAGCGGCTGAAGCAGCGCTTCGGCCTTGCCGGCGCCGTGGTGGTGCCGGCGCTGTCGGACCCGCTGGCGCAGCAGCGCACCATCGGCGAAGCCGCGGGCGAGCTGATCAACGGCATGATCGGCGGGCGCGACATCGGCATCGGCATCGGCTGGGGCCGCACGCTGTCCTTCGCGACGCGGCGCCTGACGGCGCGGACCAGCCCCCGCTCCTGGGTTGTGGGCCTGATGGGGGGCGTGACGCGGGCCTCCGACACCAACACCTTCGAGGTCGCGACGGCGATCGCCCGCTCGCTCGGCGTCGAGTGCCACTATCTCACGGCGCCGATCTACTGCTCCAGCATCGAGAGCCGCGAGGCGCTGCTCCACAATGACGAGATCGCCGACGTGCTCGCCCGCACGGAGATCGCCGACGTTGCCCTGATCTCCTGCGGCGACCTGTCGGAGCGCTCGCCGGTGACGGCGCTGCGGGTGGTCAAGGACCATTTCGACGACATCAGCCGGCTCGGCGCGGTGGGCGAAGTGCTCGGCTGCTTCCTGCGGGCGGACGGCACGCCGGTTCCGCACTTCCTGAACGAGGCGATCATGGCGATGCCGCTGGAGGCGCTGCGGCTGAAACCGGTCTCGGTGCTGGCATCCGGCGGAATCCACAAGGCCGCCGCCATGCATGCCGTCCTGAAAGGACGCTACGTCAACCGCCTCGTCACCGACGAGACGGTCGCTCGTATCCTTCTTGAGCGGCCGGCCTGACGGCCGCGTGCCGTCACCGCCATTCCGCCCGGATCAGCGCCCGGCGCCTGCGCTGCCGACGGCGCTTTCCAGCGCCTCCTTCATCGCGCGCAGCGTCAGGAAGGTGGAGGCCGCGCCCGGATCGATATGGCCGATGGAACGCTCGCCGAGCTTGGCGGAGCGGCCGCGCTTGGCCGCGATACCCGCCGTCGCGTTCATGCCGGCTTCGGCGCCCTGCACGGCGGCGGTCATGACGTCGAGCGTGGAGGCGCCGCCCGACGCGGCTTCCTGCGCACGGTCGGCGGCGGGGACCCAGGCATCCACCATCGTCTTGTCGCCCGGCTCCGAGCGGCCGCGGTCACGGATGCCGCGTGACGCCGCGCCGACCCAGGCCGCCAGAGCGCCGGCGTCAAGGTTCAGGCGGTCGCTCACCGCCGTTCCCGCCCGCAGGAAGGCGGTTGCGTAAAGGGGACCCGATGAAGCGCCGACCGCGTCGAGAAAGGCCTTGGCCATCCGCTTGCAGGTGGATTCGATGGTCTCGTCGGCCGTCGCCTCGTCCAGAGCCTTCGAAACCGCCGTCCAGCCGATCTCCATGGTGATGCCGTGATCGCCGTCTCCGATGACACCATCGAGTTCGCTCAGCCAGTCCTTGTTGGCGATGATGGTGCGGCCGACGGACTGCATCATCTGGCGGAAGATCGCCGGCGTCACGTCGCCCCCGGTCTCGAGCCGGCGGCTGGACGACGGGGCGTCCTGTCCGCCAGGTGCCGCGGCCGCGCCCGCAAAGGACGCCTGAGCGCTGCCGGTCACGCTGCCCGCTGCCGTCGCGCCGACCTTCAGCGCTGGGGTCAGGCACGGATGGTCGAGCAGCGACGTCAGCTCATCATCGAGCTTCAGGAGGGTGACGGATGCGCCTGCCATTTCCAGCGAGGTCGCATATTCGCCGACAAAGGAGCGGTGGATCGTGATGCCGCGTTCGTCGAGGATCCGTTTGGTGGTGCGGTGGAGGAGGTAGAGTTCCATCAGCGCCGTGGAGCCGAGTCCGTTCACCAGCACCGCCACCTGCGATCCGCGGGGAAGATCGAGATCGGCGAGGACCGCCTCGACAAGCGCGGTGGCCACCTGGTCGGCGGTCTCCAGCGGCCCGCGGCGGATGCCGGGCTCGCCATGGATGCCCATGCCGATCTCCATCTCGTCTTCGCCGATCTCGAAATTGTAGCGCCGCGTCTGCGGCAGCGAGCAAGCCGAGAGGGCAACGCCCATGGTGCGAGTGTTGTCGTTGGCCCTGCCGGCAAGGCGCAGAACCTCGTCGAGACCGAGCATGCGGTCGGCAGCCGCGCCGGCGACCTTGAAGACGAAGAAGTCGCCGGCGATGCCGCGGCGCTCCCGCCAACGATCCCTGGGGGCCGAAGCGACGTCGTCGGTGACGGCAAGGGAGCGCGCCTGACCGCCGGCAGCGTTCAGCTCCTCCATCGCCATGTCGAAGTTCATCACGTCGCCGGAATAGTTCCCGTAGAGGAACAGGATGCCGGCGCCACCATCGGCGGCCCGCGCCGCATCGAGGATCTGCTCGGGCGACGGCGAGGCGAACACGTTGCCGACGGCGCTGGCATCGGCAAGCCCGCGGCCCACATAGCCGGCGAAGGCCGGCTCATGGCCCGAGCCGCCGCCGACGACGATGCCGACCTTGCCAGGGCGCGGCCCGTCCACGGCAACGA
This sequence comes from Mangrovicella endophytica, assembly GCF_002893625.1. GTDB lineage: Bacteria > Pseudomonadota > Alphaproteobacteria > Rhizobiales > Rhizobiaceae > Mangrovicella > Mangrovicella endophytica. The sequence continues at coordinate 50,793 of NZ_PKMZ01000007.1, forward strand.
TCGCCCGGCCGGTATTGCCGGCCACGCGCAGGAGATCCGGATGGGCGCCGACCATGCCCTCGATCATCTCCGGGATGATCATCTCCGGGGCGTTCATCAGCTTCTTGGTGCGCGGGGTGGACATCACGGGCTCCGGCAGGTCGTGGGGATAGGCAAGCGGACGGGGAGGGCTGCGAGCCCTCCACCGGTCCGCCGAGGGTGAACGCTCCGCTGGTCGGCGCGTCAGGCGGCCCGAAGCAGGGCGAGTGCCGCCTTCATGTCGCTGAGAACATGCTCGTCGGTTTCCTCGAAGGGATAGATGATCTCGAGGAAGTAGGTCTGGTCGGTGAGCTTGTGGCGGTTCCAGAAGTCCTTCAGCCGCTGCGGTGTGACGATGCCCTCGCGGGTGAAGTTCCAGTGCCGGTCGAGCAGCCCGTCCGTCTGCTGGATGTGGAAGGCCGCGATGTAGTCGCCGACCGTTTCCATCCAGAGGTCCATGTCGGCATCCTTGCCGAACAGCGGCGTGAAGAGGACATGGCCCCAGTCCACCATCAGGCGCACCGGCACGTCCGTGGCGCCGTCGAGATCCTTCATCAGACGCAGCGCGTCCTGGGCCGAGGAGGGGAACTCCGTTGCCAGCGGGACCGGCTCAACGACGAGGGATGTAAGGCCCTGGCGTTTGGCGTGGCGGGACAGGTCGATCCAGGCTTCGACGGCCTCGTTGTAGATCGTCTCGCGCCGCGCCGGATCCTTGGCATCCGCGGCCGAATAGGAGCCGAAGGGCATGCCGGCGCAGGGCACCTCCATCGCCGCCGTCATGTCGATGGCGCGGCGCAGGTGCTCCTTGCCAAGCGCCCGCAGCTCCGGCATCGGCGCCAGGAAATGGCTGTAGGTGTAGGAGGCAAGGCCGCCGAAGGAGCCCTCCACCGCGACGCCTGCCTTTCGGAACCCCTCGGCATAGTCGCGTGCGATGGCGTCGCGCTGCGCCTCGGGCCACCATGGGTCCACAAGGTCCCAGGTGAACTGCACCTTGTCGATGCCGAGTTCACCGGCAACGATCTCGGCCATGGCGTCGCCGCCGAGCCAGCGCTTGATGCCGAAGGACAGGTTCAGGCCGAGCTTCATGGTCTTTCCTCCCGGAATTAGGCGCCTCAGGCGCCGCCCTTGCGCAGGTAGCGGCGCGACACGGCGTCGAACGAGATGGCAAGCACCACGATGGCGCCGCTGACGATGCCCTGCCAGTAGGGCGACACGCCGAAGAGCACGATGATGTTCTCGATGATGCCGATGATGGCGGCACCGAAGATCGCGCCGAGCGGCGTGCCGACGCCGCCGGTGGTGGCGACGCCGCCGATCACCGAAGCCGCGATCGGTCCGAGCACCCAGGTCTCGCCGATCGAGGGCTGCGCGGTGCCCAGACGCGCGACCATCAGGAGCCCCGCCAGCGCCGACAGGAAGCCGGCGAAGGTGAAGACGAGGACGCGGATCCGGTCCACCTTGACGCCCAGCATGCGGGCGGCGGCCGGGTTGTTGCCGATGGCGTACATGTAGCGGCCGAAGGGCGTCTTGGCTGCGAGGTAGGAGGCGAGCGCCAGCATCACCAGCATGATCACGAATGGCACGGGCACGCCGAAGAGGTCGCCACGGCCGAAGACCTGGATCTCGCGCGGGATGTTTGTGATGGCAACGCCGCGGGTCAGGACGAGGTTGATGCCGCCATAGACGCCGGCAGTGCCGATGGTCAGCACCAGCGAATGCAGGCCGAGCGAGGAGACGAGAAAGCCGTTGAAGAAGCCGAGCGCAGCGCCCAGCAGCAGCGCCAGCGGCAGGGCGATCACCGGCGCCAGGCCATAGTTGACCATCAGCAGGCCGGCGACGACGCCGCAGAGGCCGCCGATCACGCCGAGAGACAGGTCCAGTTCGCCGAGGATCAGAAGGGACGACTGCGCGATCGTAACGAGGCCGATAAAGGCGAGCGCCCGCGCCACCACCGACAGGTTGTAGCCGGTGAGGAAGTAGGGCGAGACGAGTGCCGAGATCGCGAAGATCGCCACCAGGACGGCGAAAACGCCTGCCAAGGGGTTGGCGAGCAGCAGGGAGAGGGGATTACGCCGCATGGTTCTTCTCCGTGCCGAAGATGGCGCCGACGAGGGTTTCGTTATCCGTGGCTTCGGTATCGAAGGAGCCGGTGACTTCGCCCGCATGCATGGCGATGATCCGGCTGGCGCATTTGCGCAGCTCATCCATCTCGGAGGAGACCAGGATGATGCCGACGCCGTCTTCGGCGAGGCGCTTCATGATGCGGTAGATCTCGGTCTTGGTGCGCACGTCGATGCCCTTGGTGGGCTCGTCGAAGATCAGCACGCGGGGCGTGCGCGCCATGGCGCGGCCGATGATCGCCTTCTGCTGGTTGCCGCCGGACAGAAAGACGATCTCCTTGTTCATGCTGGCCGTCTTGATGTCATAGGCCGCGATGATGTCGGAGACGCGCGTCTTTTCCTTGGAGGCCGAGATGCCGAAGGGTCCGGACGTCTGGTCGTAGATGGCAAGGCCGATATTGTCGCGCACCGACATCAGCGGGAAGATGCCGTGGTGCTTGCGCTCCTCGGAGAGGTAGAGCATCCCGTTCTTCACGGCAGCGGAGGTGTCGCCGAGGGTCCAGGGCTTGCCGTCCAGGCTGACATTGCCGCTCTTGGCGCCGAGAAAGCCGAAGATCGTCTGCATGACCTCCGAACGCCCGGCACCGACCAGCCCGGCAAAGCCGAGGATTTCGCCGCGCTTGAGCGTGAAGCTGACGTCCCGGAAGCGATCTCCCGTCAGGTTACGCACCTCCAGGATCGCCGGACCTTGCGTCTGCGTCGATGGCGCACTGGCCGGGCGGAAGGTCTCCTCGAAGTCCACGGCCTTGCCCGACATGGCGCGGATCAGCCCGCCGACATCGGTCTCGCTCATCCGGCCCGCCTCGACCTTTTCGCCGTTGCGCAGCACCGTGTAGTCGTCGCCGATGGCGAAGACCTCGTCCATCTTGTGCGAGATGAAGACGATGGCATGGTTGCCATCCTTGAAGCCGGAGATGACCCGGAAGACGCGGTCCACCTCCGAGCGCGTCAGCGACGAGGTCGGCTCGTCGAGGATCAGCACCTTCATGTCCTTGTTGGTGGAGGCGCGGGCGATCTGCAGCAGCTGCTGGTCGGACACGGAGATGGTGCGCACGAGGTCGGACGGTCGCGCGGCGATGCCGAAGCGGTCGAGATACTCCTGCGCCTCCGCTTCGAGCCGACGGCGGTCGAAGCGGGCGCCGCCATGGCCCGACCGGTCGAACGGGATGAAGAGGTTCTCCGCCACGCTCATATGCGGGAACAGCGTCAGCTCCTGCGGCACATAGGCAATGTTGCGGAAGAGTTCGGCATCTTCGGCGGGATCACGCCCGTCGATGCGGATGGTGCCGCGGCTCGGATGGTAGGCGCCGGTGAGCAGCTTGACGAGGGTCGACTTTCCCGCACCGTTCTCGCCGGCCAGGATGTGGACGCGCCCGAGTTCGATGTCGAGGTCGACGTCGTTCAGCGCCGTCACGCCCGGAAAGTCGCGGCCGAGCTTGCGAACTTCGAGAAACGCCATGGCGTCCCCCTTGCTGTTGAAGGGTGGCGAGCGGCTGCAGCGCTCGTGCAACGAGGAGCCGTCCCGGCTCTGTCGACGCGGACAAGGACGGGAGAAGCCGATGGCATCCCCCGTCCGGAGCTTGGGAGGCTCTGTTACTTCACGCTGTCCGGCGTCAGGACGGCAATGCCGGTGTCGATGTATTTCGGCGTGTCGATGCCCATGGCCTTCTGCCACATGGTCATGACCGACCAGTAGCCCTGCATCTCCGGCTTGGTGGAGGAGGAGCTGTCGGCCGTGCCGTCCTTGATCAGCTCGATCATCTCCGGCAAGTCGTCGAGGCCGACGAGCTTCACCTGGCCGGTCTTGCCGGCCTCCTTGATGGCCTGGCCGATGCCGATCGGACCCGCGGCGTCAGAGGCAACCCAGCCCTTCAGGTTCGGATTGGCCTGCATGATGGCCGCAGCCTGCTTCTGCGCCGTTTCGATGTCGTCGTTGTCGATGCCGGTCGCGACGATCTTGATGTTCGGGCTCGCCTCGAAGACCTTCTTGTGGCAGTCGGCGCGGATCGCGTGGTTCGGCGCGCTCGGCACGCCCATCATGATGGCGACTTCGCCGCCTTCGGCGCCGAGCAGCTCGACGAGGCGCTTGGACGCGATCTCGGCCTGCTCGCAGAAATCGTTGCCGATGCTGGTCAGCTCCATGCCCTCGGGCGGAACGGAATCGAAGATGGTGACCGGGATCTCCTGACCGACGGCCTCTTCCAGAGAGGCGCGGTTGCCGTTGGCATCCAGAAGATCGATGGCAATACCGTCAGGACGGGTGGCGATCGAGCTTTCCAGGATCTGGTTCTGCTGCACCACGTCCGCCTGCTGCGGCGCGCTGTAGTCAATCTGGACCTTGGAGCCGGTCTGCGCCTCGATGACCTTGGCGGCCTGCTGCGCGCCGTTGTTCACCTTGTCGAACCAGGGATGCACCACCTTCGGAATGATCACGAAGCGGTAGCTGTCCTTCTTCTCCATGCCGGCATCCTGCGCGAATGCGGCCACGGCAGTCGTCGTCGTCAGGGCTGCCACCAGGGCGAGCCGAGCAAAAGTCTTCACGAGAAACCTCCCAATCGATCACGCGGCGGTGCTGCTGCCGGTGATCACTCTCCACAGCCTGGGCCTCTCCTTCCAAGATCCCATGCCGAGGCGGAGCTTACAGATGTAATTTTCAGTTTACAAGATTTCAGAATCGCCGCCGCCAGCCTGAAAAGGTGCGGCATCTGCGCGATCGCGGCAGACGAGGGGCGCTCGTTGCGGCGGTGTCCAACGATCTGCAGCGGAGATGAGCGTTGGAACAGGGACGTATGTCGACCCGCCGGCTTCTGCACGCGCCCATGCCGCTCCGGCAAATCCGGCCGGGTGACGGAGAGGGAGATCATGCCGGGTTCGAGAGCCGGCAGAGCCTGGTAACGGGCGCCGGCCGGATATAGCCGGTGCGCCTGCACCCTCCAGCGTCGAGCTCAGCGTTCCGCATCGGCCTTCGAGCCGGACGAATTGCCGAACGACGGCTCTCCTAGCATCGGCTAGTCTCAGCAGATTTCAAGTAAGCCTTTACCACGCTCGAGGTTGTCGCTGCGCAATGGCGATGCGGCCAGGCTTTATTCCAGAAGTCGTAATCGTTCTCGGTGCTCATGCTGCTATCCGCCCGGCGCTGCTTTGCGCCGGTGATCTATCCGGTAAAGGTACGCCAAGCATGGCTCTGTCCTATGAGGAGGCACGGCTCCAGGCGCTCCATCAGTTGAACCTGCTGGACACGCCACCGAGCGAGAGCTTCGACCGCATCACGCGGATGGCGAGTCAGATTTTCGGTCTGCCGATCGCGGCGGTCTCTCTGACGGATCGAGACCGTCAATGGTTCAAGTCGCGCGTCGGCGTCGAGCACTGGTCGATCCCACGCGAGAAGGCGCCCTGCGGCGAGGTGGCAGACACCGCCGGTCTGGTGATCATACCAGACTTTAGCAAGCATCCCTGCTATGCTGACAGCCTGCTCGGGCAGAATGGAATCAGGTTCTATGCCGGCGCGCCGCTCGTGACGCGTGAGGGGTTCAGCCTCGGCGCACTATGCGTGCTCGGGACGGAACCCCGCGAGGTTACCGAGCGGGAAATCGACGCGTTGCAGGATCTGGCTGCCATGGTCATGGCTCAGATCGAGCTGCAGCATGCCTTCGGCCGGATCGATCCCCTGAGCGGCTTGCCGAACCGCAACCAGTTCCTCGATGACCTTGCGGATCTGGCGAAAGACAGGCCCGGCTACGAACAGATCACCGTTCTCGTGGATTTCGCGCTACCTGAGCAGATCAGCTCCTACGCCCGCGTCATGGGCCCTGGCAGGGTCGATGACGTGATCAGGGACGCTGCGCAGGATCTACGACTGGCGCTCGGACCGCAGCAGACGATCTATCATGTGGCTGCGACGCAGTTCGCCTTTCTGGCTCCCGCCGACGTCGAGCGAACGACCTATATCGAGCATCTTACGCGCGATGTTGGGCAGGCGCGTCAGAATTCCGCCTACGGCACGGTCATGACCAGCGCCATCGGCGTGGCGGTGTTCCCGGCCGGTACGATGGCTGCGCAGGATATTCTGCGGGCGCTGCACAGCGCCGTCCATGCTGCGCGATCCTCATCCGATCACGTCAGCGTCTACTCGTCCGAAGTGGACGAGCAATATCGCCGCCGCTACCGCCTTCTTCAGGATTTTGGCGCCGCCCTGGCGTCATCCGATCAGCTCCGTCTCGTTTACCAGCCGCGTATCGACCTGAAGTCGGGAGCCTGCTTGGGAGCGGAAGCGCTGCTGCGGTGGCGCCATCCGGTGCTGGGGGACGTTTCTCCGGTGGAATTCATTCCGATCGTCGAGCATTCTCCTCATGTTCAGGCGATGACCGCCTTTGTTCTGGACGAAGCGCTGCGTCAACTCGTTCGCTGGCAGCATGACGGCCTCAGCCTCTCGGTCAACGTGTCTGCCGCAAATCTCGACGAGCCGGACTTTGCCACGTCGATCGTGGCCGCCGTCGGACGCCACCGGGTGGATACCGCCTGGCTGGAACTCGAGGTGACGGAGAGCGCCGTCATGCGTGACGCAGAGCATGCGCGTCGGCAGCTCGAGGCTCTGTCCGACACGGGCATCCGCTTGGCCATCGACGATTTCGGGACCGGTTATAGCAGCCTTGGTTACCTGCAGACGCTGCCGGCCAAGGTGGTCAAGATCGACCAGAGCTTTGTTCGCAATCTCGATGATGGCGAAAAGGAGCGCTCGCTCGTCCGCTCCATGATCAATCTGTCGCACGACCTGCGTTATCGGGTCGTCGCCGAAGGTGTCGAGACACCACAGGTGGCGGATTGGCTGCGGCAACAGGGCTGCGACGAGGCGCAGGGCTACCTCTTTTCGCGCCCGCTGGAAGCCGACCAGTTCGAGACGTGGCGGCAGTCGCGCAGCCTCGCCGCTTGAACTGAGCCGGCGCAATCCGGCTGGCACGGCGGCAAGAAGGCAGACGCTTCTTGGCCGTCACTCCGATCGCGATCCGAAGGGCCGCGGTCGTCGCTCATTCCCGGCCGGCGTGCTTTAGACACCACGCCTGACCGGTGCCCTCGAAGATGCCCGCCGACGTCGACCAAAGGACGACGGTGGCGCGAAGCCGAGCGCTGACGACCGACATCGTCAGCAGCCGCCCCGAGGCCACGCTGGCAGAGGAGCCAGACGAACAGCCGCGGCAAACGACGACTGAAAGCGCTTTCAAAGTGAAGCCCAGTTCGTTTAGTCTCCAGCCTGCATGTTTGGGAGGACGACATGAACGAATCAGGCCAACAGATCACGCGCTTTCACGAGGCGCTCGACGTTCTGGCGCGCAAGACGATGGAGGATGAGCGCAGGCTAGGGGTCGAGTTCCCCTATGTGACCAAGCCTGATGGTTCGTGGGACACGATGTATGCCTCGCGCTCCGCCGGCTACACCGGTGACGACTGGAGCCACGGCAACTGGTTCTGCGGCTTCTGGGTCGGGCTGCTCCTCATCTCGCATCTCCATACAGGAGACGCCGACATGCTGGAGCGTGCCCGTGAACGAATGAAGCTGGTTGCGCCAAGATCAGCTGATCCGAACACACACGATATCGGCTTCATCTTCCTGTCGAGCGCTCTTCCGGCGTTTCACATCACTGGCGATCCCGATTATGCCCGGATCGGTCTCGAGGCCGCAGCGCAGCTCCGGGCGCGCCTCGTGCGGACGGATGCCGGCGCCTATGTCTCCTCATGGGGGCCGCTCAGCGATCCGCGTGGGCGGCGCAGTTCTGCCATCGATACGATGGCGAACCTTCCGCTCCTGTATTGGGCGGCGGACGTCGCCGGTGACGACAGCTTTCTCGTCGCGGGTGAACTGCACGCCAAGTCGACCGAGCGCGCCTTTATCCGTCCGGATCTCTCCACGTATCATGCGGTGGAGTATGACCTGCCGTCCGGCGATCGGCAGCGGGGCTACACCTTCCAGGGCTATAGCGACGAGTCATTCTGGTCGCGGGGCCAAGGCTGGGCGATTCTTGGCTTTGCCGAAACAGCGCGGGCGACCGGCGAATACGCCTATCTCGCCCTGGCGCATCGCCTCGGCGACCGCTTCATGCAGGCGCTGGGCGACGCCACGTCGGCGCCATGGGACTTCGATGATCCCGCCGGGGCGGCAGCCACGCTCGATACGGCCGCTTCGGCGATCGTCGCCAACGCCTTTCTCCAGATCGCCGACCTCGAACCTGATATGGCGCTTGCGCAAAAGCGGCGTGAGCAGGGACTGCGGCTGCTGGACGACCTCTGCCGCGAGCACCTGTCAAGGGACGACTCCGAGCGTGGGTTCCTTCGGCATGGCTGCTACTCAAAACCGCATAATATCGGTCCGGATGCCGCAGTCCTGTTCGGGGATTACTATTTCGCCGAAGCCCTGCTGATGGCCACGAAGCCTGGGGCTCTCCGCGCGGTCCCTGCGAAGCTGTCGAGCACATCGGCATGAGCGCAGGCGACGGTGTTGAACTGGAGGTGAGCGGCCCGGTTGCGACGCTCCGCCTCTGCAACCCACCACTGAACGTCCTGACAGTGGCGTTGCGGCGCGCCCTCTTCGAGCAGATCGTCGCGTTGAGCGAGCGACCGGACATCCGTGTTGTGATCATCGAGGGGCAGGGCGAGAAGGCGTTTTCCGTCGGCTCGGACGTGAAGGAGTTTCCCACCGACGAGATCGGCGGGATCGCGAAGATCCGTTTCGAGCAGTATCTGCTCGATCGGCTCGCGGCGCTGCCGCAGGTGACGATCGCCAAGATCGGGGGCTATGCCCTCGGTGGTGGCGCCGAGCTGATGCTGGCTTGCGACTTCCGTATCGCCTCGCGAGACGCATCGATCGGATTTCCTGAAATCAAGCTCGGTGCTCTGCCTGCGGCGGGCGGCATGAAGCGGCTCGTGCAGGAGATCGGCCCGCTGCGCGCTCGCGAGCTGGTGATGACCGGCAAGCCGATCGATGCTCGGAGGGCGGCGGAGCTCGGGCTGCTGAACGAGGTCGTGGGACCCGAGAGGCTTGCTGAGGCCGTCGATCGTCTGGCCACAGATCTCGCGCAGCTTCCTGCCGGCGCGCTGGCCCTGGCAAAGCGGACGATCGGATCTGCCGTCCCGGCAAGCGGCATCGATACGGCCGAAGCCGAGGCCTTCGGCGAACTGTTCCGCGGAAAGGATCTGGCTGAGGGACTTGCAGCCTTTCTCGGCAAACGTCAGCCGGGGTTCAACCGTGGGCCCGCGGGAAAAGCGGGCACAGCGGACGAGGCAACGCCTCAGCCGGGATGAGCAGGCGGCGCTCCCGTCGAATCCCTGATGGCCAATGCCGCTTCCAGCACGGTGTTGGCGCGGGGAGTCCGTCCGGCGAGAATGTCGATCATGCTCTCGGCGGCAGAAGTGCCGATGCCGGCCGCTGGAACGGTGATGGTCGTCAGGCCAGGCGACAGGTAAGCTGCGAAATCCAGTCCGTCGTATCCAGCGATCGATAGAGCATCGGGGATGACGAGCCCCATCTCCTTTGCCTCCGCCAAGGCGCCGACAGCGATGACGTCGGTCGTGCAGATGAGGCATGTGGTCGCGCTGGACTGCTGCAGGACCTGTCGAAGTCCTCCGCGGCCGGCCTCCATCGTGTAGGGCACTTCGACAATGCAGCCCAACTGGGCGTGGGTGCCTGCGTCCTTAAGGCCCTGGAGCGCGCCGTCGCGACGTGCACGGATGCGGTCATTGCCCATCGTCGGGCTCGTCATGACGGAAAAGACCCGGTGCCCTTCGGAGAGCAGGTAGCGGGTCATGTCGTAGGCTGAAGCGAAATTGTCGAAGCCGACCGCCGGATAATCCTCCGACGCCTCGTGGACGAAGGTCACGACGACAGGGCAGGCGTGGGTCCGAAGCAGCCTTCGAGACTCCGGAGAGCGTTCGTTGCCGACGAGGATCAGCCCGTCGACGCCGTGCGTGATCAGAGACCGGATCGCCTCATATTCCTTATCGGGATCATAGCGTGAATTGGCCACGACGAGGCGGTAGCCTTCACCGTTGAGGCGGTCCTGCATGGCTTCGACTCCCTTGGCGAACACAGAGATGCCAAGCGTCGGCACCACGACTCCGATGGTCCGTGTTCGGTTGGAGGCAAGGGCGCGTGCCGCGCCATGGGGAACATAGCCGAGTTCACGCGCGGCCCGCAGCACGCGCTCGCGAAGTTCCGCGCGCACGATCGACGGGTTGTTGAGAACGCGCGAGACTGTTGCCACCGAAGCGCCGGCAGCGGCTGCGACGTCGCTGAGCGACGCTTTCTTGGTCAAGCGATCCTCCAACGCTGGAATGCCTCGTCTCTACACCAGACCGGGATGAATGCTGAAGCAAACGTCTGGATTGCTGCATATCGGCCTAAAGCGCATGCGTGCATCTCGACGGAAGGCGATTGACATGCCTCCGTCACATGCCTAGCCTGAAAGCGCTTTCAGAAACTGAGCGACTGGGAGGTCGTTCAAGTTCCGCACGAGTCTCGGCAGACTCTGCAGTAGCGATCAAGTCTTGGGAGGGACGCATGATCGATTGGGCCGGGGTCTTCCCCGCTGTCACAACCAAGATGACGCGCGACGGCGCCGTTGATGTGGAGTCCACGCAGGCCTCTGTCGAGCGACTGATCTCGGCCGGGGTCAACGGCGTCGTCATGCTGCCGATGCTCGGCGAGAATGCGTCCTTGAGTGAGGGTGAGCGCGAGCAGGTGCTTCGCGCGGCCGGCGAGGTCGTCGCCGGTCGGGTTCCGATGCTGTCGGGTCTTGCAGCCGTTACCACCGAGGAGGCCGCATCGACGGCGCGTAAGATGCGGTCATGGGGCGCCGAAGGGTTCATGGCATTCCCCAGCCTCGGCTACCGCACGGACGGGCGGGAGACGGTGGCGTGGTATCGCGCCCTGGCGAGTGCCGGCGGCCTTCCGATCATGATCTACAACAATCCCATCTCCTACGGCGTCGACGTCACGCCGGAGATACTGGGGCAGCTGGCCGATGTGCCGGAGATCGTCTGCATCAAAGAGGAAAGCGGCGACGTGCGCCGCGTGACCGATCTCTTCAACGCGCTCGGCGATCGCTTCAGGGTCTTCTGCGGCGTCGACGACCAGGTTCTGGAGAGCGTTGCTCTCGGTGCAACGGGTTGGGTGTCCGGCATGACGAATGCCTGGCCTCGTGAGTGCGTCGAGCTCTTCAACAGCTGCCGGTCCGGCGAGCTTGACCGGGCAAGGCCGCTCTATCGGCTTCTGACGCCGGCCTTTCATCTCGATACGCACGTCAAGCTCGTTCAATACATCAAGCTAGCCGATCATCTCGCCAATGGCGCACCGGAATGGTGCCGTCCGCCCCGCCTGCCGCTGGAAGGCGAAGAGCGCAGCCGTGTGGTGGAGATCGTCGAGACCGCCATCGCTCGGCTGGCCGCGGAGAAGGCCCAGTGACCGGCGGCGGCATCGTCCGGCCAATCACCCAAATCGCCGACCTGGTAACGATCGTTCTCGGCTGGATCGTCGGGCTCCTCCTCGCCATCGCGACGGCCGCCGTCCTTTGTCAGGTTGCAGTCCGGTTCCTGCTCCCTCTGCTCGGGCTCTACCTGTCTGCTCCCTGGACGGAAGAGGTAGCACGTTACCTGTTGATCTGGGCTGTTTTCCTCGGCGTGGCCGTCCTCTGCCGCAGCTATCGCCTCATCGCCGTCGAGATGCTCGCCTTTGCATTTCCTCCGCGCGTCGGAACCGCTCTCAAGCTGTTCTCGGTCGTCGTCTGCATCGGCTTCTTCGGTGTCGTCGCCGCGCTCGGATTCGACTGGCTGGAGATGAGCGGCATCGAGCGATCGCCCGTGATGCGCATGCCGATGAACTGGGTTTATCTCGCCCTGCCTGTCGGAGCGATCCTGTCGGTCTTCAATCTCTTCGTCTTCGCTGCCGAGGTGCTGACCGGCCAACGCTCCGCGCTGCAGGCCAATGCCGAAATGATGGAGTAGAGCGATGCTTATCGCCCAGATCATCATCGGCTTGCTCGTTCTTCTCGCCTGCACCGTCCCGGTGGGCATCGCCATCGGCGTTCTGTCCTTCGCCGGATTGGCGGCTCGCGGCATTCCGGCGATCTCAGCCATTCAGACGGTGTTCGAGAGCCTCGACAGCTTCTCGCTGATGGCCGTGCCGTTCTACATCCTCGCCGGCAGCATCATGCAGGCGGGCGGCATCTCGCAGCGCCTCGTCAACCTCGCCAACGCCCTGATCGGCTGGCTAAAGGGCGGGCTCGGCGGTGCTGCAGTGCTCACCTCGATGTTCTTCGCCACGATCTCCGGCTCATCGTCCGCAACGACGGCGGCGGTCGGTTCCACGACCATCCCCGCCATGGTCGCCAAGGGCTACCCGCGCAACTATGCGGCCGCCATGGTTGCCGCCTCCGGCGAGCTCGGCGTGATCATTCCGCCGTCGCTGCCGATCATCATCTACGGCCTCGTCATGAACCAGTCGATCGCGACGCTGTTCATCGCAGGCATCTTGCCGGGCATCCTCATCGGCGGCTCACTGATCGCGACTTCGATCGTCACGGCCTATGTCAGGGGTTTCGACAACGTCACGCGTCTGTCGCTGTCGGATTGGGCACGTGGGGTCGCGGTCGCCGCCTGGGAGGCAATCCTCGCGCTGATGATGCCGATCATCATCCTCGGCGGCATCTATTCCGGCGCGTTCACGCCCACCGAGGCGGCGGTGGTGGCGGTTGCCTACGGTCTGGTCGTCAGCCTGTTCGTCTACCGTCAGCTGCGCTGGCGCTACCTGGGAACGGTCTTCGTGCAGGCGGCGCTCGTGTCCGCGGGCATCCTCTTGATCGTCGCCTTCGCGTCGGCGCTCGGCTTCTTCCTGACGATCAGTCAGATCCCGCAGCAGATCGGCGCCTGGATCGGTTCGCTGACGTCTTCGCCGCTGGTCTTCCTGCTGATCGTCAACGTGCTTCTGTTCATCACCGGCATGTTCATGGAGACGCTGGCGGCGATCATCATCCTCGCTCCGATCCTCGGGCCGATCGCGACGTCCTACGGCATCGATCCGATCCATTTCGGCATGGTGATGGTGGTCAACCTCGCCGTCGGCATGGTGACCCCGCCGGTCGGCGTGAACCTCTTCATCGTATGCGAAGTCGCCGGCATCCGGCTCGATCAGATCATCAGACCGCTGCTGCTGTTCCTCGGCGTCCTGATCGTCGACATCCTGATCGTCGCCTACGTGCCCGCCCTCTCGCTCGCACTCGTCAGATAACAACCGGAGGAAACTGGCATGAAGACTTTTGGACGCCTGGCCCTGGCCGCCATGCTGGCGGCGGCACTCCCTGCCGGGGCTCAAGCCCTGGAGATCAATCTGGGCCATACGCTGGCGCCGGACAGCCACTACAACGCAGCAGCGCAGAAGTTCAAAGAGGTGGTGGAGGCCGGCAGCAAGGGCGAGATCACCGTCTCCATCTTCCCGCAGAGCCAGCTCGGCGGCGAGGTGAAGATGATCCAGTCCGCCCGCACGGGTGCGATCGGTGCCTTCATCACGGCGGCGCCGCCGCTGGAGAACACCTTGCCCGAATTTTCGGTGTTCTCGCTGCCCTACCTGTTCGACACGGTCGATCAGGCCAATGCCGTTCTGCAGGGCGAAGTCGGCCGCTCCTTTCTCGACAAGCTGTCCGATGCCGGTCTCGTCGGCCTGAACTTCTTCTCCGTCTTCGAACGCAGCGTGGGCGGCAGCCGGGCGATCAACACGGTCGAGGACATGCGCGGTATGAAGATCCGGGTCCTGCAGGGTCCCGGCTTCATCCAGACCTATGACGCGCTCGGCGCCCAGGCCACTCCGATGGCCTATAGCGAGGTCTTCGTGGCGCTCCAGAACGGCGTCGTCGACGGGCTGGAGACATCGCCCGAGCAGGCGGTGCAGGACAAGTTCGTCGAGGTGATCAAGAACTTCAGCATCACCAAGATCCACCACATGCCGTCGCTGCTGGTGATGTCAAAGCCGATCTTCGACGGCCTCACGCCCGAACAGCAGGCGCTCGTCAAGGACGCTGCCCAGCAGGCGGTTCAGGCATCGATCGACACCTACAAGAAGACGCGTGCCGACGCGCTGGTGACGATGAAGACCCAGGGCATCGCCGTCAATGAGCCTGATCTCGCCGCCTTCCAGGAGAAGGCCAAGGCGCTCTGGCCGCAGCTGCTCGCCAACATCCCCAACGGGCAGGCCAATCTGGACCGCATCCAGGCGGCCGCAGGGGCAGCGGGCAAGTAGGCACCTCAAGGCCCGGGCCGGTTTTCAGGCACCGGCCCGGTCCCTCCAATCCTTGGATGATGATGATCATGTTCGACCTCGACGAAGAAAATCGCCTGATCCGCGATACCACCCGCAGCTTCGCGGAGGATGTCGTGATGCCCCGCGCGGCTGCGATCGATGAAGAAGACGCCTTTCCCTTCGAAATCTACCGGCAGATGGGTGAGCTCGGACTTCTCTCCATGACCCTGCCGGCCGCCTATGGCGGATCGGAAGCCGACACGCTGGCCTGGACGATCGTCCTGGAAGAGCTGGCGCGTGCCTCCGCGGCTGTCGCCGATGCGCACATGGTCAACAAGCTGATGTGCGACATCATCTTGAGCGAAGCCCGAGACGCGGTACGGCAGAAATACCTGCCCGGCATGGGCCGCGGTGACATCATCTGCGCCATAGCGCAGACCGAGGCCGATACCGGTTCGGACGTCGCCGCCATCAAGACGACGGCGACGCCGGTCGACGGCGGCTATCGGCTGAATGGCACCAAGCAGTTCATCACCTTTGCCGGCATCTGCGACATCGCCGTCGTCGTCGCGACGGTCGACCGCTCACTCGGCCGCAAAGGCATTGGCCTTTTCCTGGCGGATGCTCACGCCGAGGGCTTTCGGCGCGGTGCCAAGAACAAGATCATGGGCGTGCGTGGGCTGGCGACGGGCGAACTCGTCTTTGAGGACGTCTTCGTTCCGAACGATCACAGGCTCGCCGAGCCCGGCGCCGGCATGCGGCGATCGCTGACATCGCTCAATTCCGGCCGTATCGGCATGGCGGCTCAATCCGTTGGCATTGCCCAGGCGGCTTACGAACAGGCTCTCGCCTTCGCCAGGCAGCGGCATGCCTTCGGCGGTCCTATCGCCAATCTCCAGGCGATCCAGTTCATGCTGGCGGACATGTCTGTCGGCATCGAAGCCGGACGGTTGATGACGCGCCGTGCGGCGGCTGCGCGGGACGCCGGAGTGGACGTCGTCCGCATCGTGTCCGAGGCCAAGCTCTTCGCGTCCGAGATGGCGCAGCGGGTCGTCGATGACGCCCTGCAGATCCATGGCGCAGCCGGATACTCCACCGAGACGACGGTCGAGCGGCTGCAGCGTGACGTGCGCGTCTACAAGATCTGGGAAGGCACGAGCCAGATCCAGCGGATCGTCATCGCCAGGCAGCTGCTGGCGGCCTGACGAGCGGGCGCGGGCTGCATGAGCTTCGAATACAAGGACAATTCACATTGACTGCAACTGCCAAATCCGACGCTGCGGCGCCGGCCATGCTCCAAGGCATGCGCGTGCTGAGCTTCTGCCATTACCTGCAGGGTCCCGCCGCGGCGCAATACCTTGCCGACATGGGGGCCGACGTCATCAAGATCGAGCCGTCCCGCGGCGCGTTCGAGCGCCATTGGTCGGGCGCGTCGACCTTTGTCGGCGAGGTCAGCGCCTTCTTTCTGTCAGCCAACCGCAACAAGCGGAGTGTGGCGATCGATCTGAAACATCCGGACAGCCGCAAGGTGCTGACGCGCCTGATCGCCAGTGCGGATGTCGTCCTGGAGAACTACCGTCCCGGCGTCATGGATCGTCTCGGCCTCGGCTATGATGCCATCCGGGCGATCAAGCCCGACATCATCTACGCCTCGGCTTCAGGCTACGGCGCCGATGGTCCGCTTCGCGAAAGGCCGGGGCAGGACCTCCTGATCCAGGCGCGGTCGGGCCTCGTCGCGGCGAGCGGTGCCACGCCCACGGTCGTTGGATGCGCTGCTGTCGACCAGCATGGCGCGGCGCTCCTCGCCATGGGCATTGCGGCTGCCTATGCCGGCAAGCTGACGACGGGAGAGGGCACCCGTATCGAAGGCAGCCTGTTCAGTGCCGGCATCGACCTCCAGACGGAGTCGCTGACCCTCTATTATTCCGGCAAACGGACGCGCGAGCGCTTCGATCGTGATCCGCATCTCGGCACGTGGTTCCACGAGGCACCGTATGGCGTCTACGCGCTCACCGATGCATCGGTCGCGATCTCGCTCAATCCGATGCGCCGCATGGCCGATGCGCTCCAGGATGACCGTCTCGCCGCAGTGGCTGATCTCGATCCCTATGCGGAACGTGACCGGATCGCGACGGTCTTGGCAGAGATCCTGTCCGAACTCAGCTTCGCTGACGTTGAGCGGAAGTTCGAGCCACACGGCGTCTGGTATGAGCGCGTCGCCGATTACGACGATCTTCTGCATGATCCGCAGGTGGTCCATTCCGGCGTCTTCCAGACGATCCCGGTCGGCGGAGCCGAGGCGATAATCGTCAATCACCCGCTGCGCTATGACGGCCATGTTCCCGCCTTGCGGCGCTTGCCTCCGGATGTCGGCGAGCATGGGCGCGAAATCCTGACCGAACTTGGGTTTGCGAGCGACGAGCTCGCCAGGCTGGCTGAGGCAGGCGCAATCGTCCTGCCTGCCGAAGACGAGGACCATGACCGATGAAGCGCATCTACGCAGAAGTCTCCGAGCAGACGAGCTTCTCCAAGACAGTGTCGGAAAGCGACGTCTACCTCTTCGCCGGCATCACCGGCGATCTCGGCGGCAACCACGTGGACGAGGAGTTCATGAAGACCTCCAAGTTCGGTCGCCGCATCGCGCACGGCGCGCTCATCATCGGCTTCATGTCCACGACATCGACGCGGCTGATCGAGCGGTGCCTCGAGAGGGGACTTGAGACCACTCCGGTCTCGCTCGGCTACGACCGCATCCGCATGCTGAAGCCGGTCTTCCTCGGCGACACCGTCACGGTCGTCTACACGGTCGCCGAAGTCGACGAGGAGCGGATGCGCACGCGCGCCAGGATCGAGGTGACCAACCAGCACGGCGAGGTCGTCACCGTCGGCGAGCACATCATGAAGTGGGTACCGCGGATCGAGGCTGCAGCCTGACGGGATATCCGTCCGATAAGCCTGAAAGGCCTGTATCATGACCGAGCACGATCATGCTCAGACGATCGAACTTGCTCGATCGGGATCAGCGGCCCTCGTCGGACGGGTCTTCCGCCCCGATGTCGGCGGTCCGTCCGTGGTGCGGATCGAGAAGGAGCGCGTGATCGATATCACGGCGACCTTCCCGACCATGCGCGACCTCTGCGAATGTGACGCACCGGCCGCCGCGGCTTTCGGGTGCGTCGGCGAGGACGTCGGCGATATCGCTGAACTGCTCACCAACTCGCAGCCCTGCGCTCGCGATCCGAAGCGGCCCCACGTCCTGGCGCCGATCGATCTGCAGGCGATCAAAGCTGCGGGTGTCACCTTCGTCGCCTCCATGCTGGAGCGGGTGATCGAAGAGCGCGTGCGCGGCGATGCCGATGCTGCAGCAGGGGTGCGAGAGCGCATCGTCGCCGCCGTCGGCGAGCGTATCTCGAATCTGCGTCCGGGCTCGCCGGAGGCCGAAAGGCTGAAGCAGGCGTTGATCGAGGCGGGCGCTTGGAGCCAGTATCTCGAAGTCGGCATCGGACCCGACGCCGAGATCTTCACCAAGGCTCAGCCGCTCTCGGCCGTCGGCACCGGTGCAGAGGTCGGCATTCATCCGGCATCGTCATGGAACAATCCCGAGCCGGAAGTGGTGCTCGTCGTGTCGTCGAAGGGCTCAGTTGTCGGTGCGACGCTCGGCAACGACGTCAACCTGCGAGATGTGGAGGGGCGATCCGCACTGCTCCTCAGCAAGGCGAAGGACAATAACGGGTCATGCGCGATCGGGCCGTTCGTCAGGCTGTTCGACGAGCGCTTCACCATCGACAGCGTGCGCCGGCTCGACGTGTCCCTGGACGTGCGGGGCGGGGACGCGTTTCAACTCTCAGGCTTCTCGTCTCTCCAGCAGATCAGCCGCGACCCGGAGGATCTGGTGGCGCAGGCGATCAACGCGCATCACGCCTACCCCGACGGCCTCGTCCTCTTCCTTGGGACGATGTTCGCCCCCACCAAGGACCGAGGCGAAGACGGCAAAGGCTTCACGCACAAGAGGGGCGACGTCGTGACGATCTCAGCGCCGGAACTCGGCGCTCTGGTCAATCGGGTGGCTCCGACGAACGAAGTGGAGCCGTGGACGTTCGGCCTGCGTGACCTGATGGGCAACCTCGCGACGCGTGGCTTGATCGGGTAGCTCGATCGCATTGGGGTCGCCCTTCAAGGCGCCCCATAAGCCCCGTCGGCGCTGCGAGCGGCCCTCACCGCAGGACGCTGCGCAGCTCCTCCTGAACGCGGAGCAGTTCGGGAAGATAAAGCGACACGAGATCCTGCGGTTCGGCCTGCACCGCTGCGACACCCGTGTTGAGCGCGGCCACGACGCGGCGGCGCGCGGAGTGCAGCGGCACGGCGATGGACCGCAGGCCCATCTCCACCTCCTGGTCGATGATGGCGTAGCCTTGTTGCCGCACCGCGGCGAGCTCGGCCAGGATGGCATCCGGCGCGGTGATCGTCTTCGGTGTGCGGGCGGGAAGCGGATCGCGGCCGAGCAGGCCGATCGCCTCATCCTCCGGTAGGGCCGCGAGCATCGCCCGCCCCATCGAGGTGCAATAGGCCGGCAGCCGCGAACCCGGCATCAAAGCGATCGACATCACCTTCTTCTGCGCCGCGCGCGCGACATAGACGATGTCGGCACCATCGAGGATCGACACCGACGAGCTCTGCCCGGTGGTTTCCGACAAGCGGTCCAGCATCGGCTGGACGAGCTGCGGCAGCGGCATGGTCGCCAGGCAGGCGGTGCCAAGGCGCAGCACGCGCGGCGTCAGCGTGAAGAACTTCCCGTCATAGGTCGCGTATCCCTCCTGGACGAGCGTCAGAAGGCAGCGCCGCGCCGTCGCACGATCCAGCTGGGCTGCAGTCGCGACCTCGGTGATGGATTGGCTCGGCCGATCCGCCGTAAAGGTCTCGATCACGGCGAGACCTTTGGCGAGGCTGCCCATCAGATCCCGCGCTGCGAATGTCATGGAACGATCCGTGCGATAATCGAACAAAGGACTTATATCGCACAACCAGCATTTACCGGAAGTGTCTGGCGAACCTATCCATGCTCCTGTCATCAGGTCAGCGGCGGAGCATGGAATGGACAAGACCCTCCCAACGGTCGCGCAGGCGGTCGCGGAGATCCCGGATGGTGCGGTCGTGATGATCGGCGGTTTCGGCGGCTCCGGCGCGCCCATCGAGCTGGTTCACGCCCTCATCGATCGCTTCCTCGCGACAGGTCATCCGCGCGCCCTGACGGTCGTCAACAACAATGCCGGTAACGGTCATGTCGGGCTCGCCGCGCTGATCGAGCAGGGCATGGTGAAGAAGCTCGTCTGCTCCTTCCCGCGCTCGGCCGATCCGCGCGTCTTCACTGAGAAATTCCTTGCCGGCGAGATCGAGCTGGAACTGGTGCCGCAGGGAACGCTCGCCGAGCGCATCCGCGCCGGCGGCGCCGGCATTCCCGCCTTCTACACGCCGACGAGCTATGGCACCGATCTCGCCAAGGGCAAGCCGGTGGAGGAGTTCGATGGGCGCCCTTACGTCCGCGAGCGCTGGCTGAAGGCGGACTTTGCGCTGATCAAGGCGCTGAAGGGCGATCGTCTCGGCAATCTCGTCTTCAACAAGGCCGCCCGCAACTTCAATCCGTTGATGGCGATGGCCGCAGCCAAGACGATCGTGCAGGTGTCGGCCATCGTCGAGCCAGGCGCGATCGATCCCGAGAGCGTCGTCACGCCCGGCATCTTCGTGCAGGGGCTCGTCGAGGTCGCGGCCCCTGCACAGGAAGAAGAGCTGAACCGCGCCGGCGCCCGTTATCCGGAGATCGCGGCATGACCGACAGGCTCACTTCGACGCAGATCGCCTGGCGGGCGGCGCAGGACATCGCGGACGGCGCCTATGTAAATCTCGGCATCGGCTTTCCCGAGATGGTGGCGCGCTTCCAGCCGCCGGGCCGGGAGGCGATCTTCCACACCGAAAACGGCATTCTCGGCTTCGGCGAGGCGCCGCCGGCCGGCGAGGAAGACTGGGATCTCATCAACGCCGGCAAGAAGGCGGTGACGGTGAAGCCCGGCACGGCCTTCTTCCACCACGCGGACTCCTTTGCCATGGTTCGCGGCGGCCACCTCGATGTCGCGATCCTCGGCGCCTACGAAGTCGCCGAGACCGGCGATCTCGCCAACTGGTCGACGGGGCCGAAGGGCGTGCCGGCAGTCGGCGGCGCGATGGACCTCGTGCATGGCGCCAAGCGCGTCGCCGTGATCACCGAGCACGTGACCAAGGATGGCAAGCCGAAGCTGGTGAAACGCTGCTCGCTGCCGCTGACGGGGGTTGGCTGCGTCACCCGCGTCTACACCAGTCTGGCGGTGATCGATGTCGAGAAGGGCCGCTTCGTGCTGCGCGAGAAGCTGCCGTCGCTTTCAGTGAGCGAACTGCAGACGATGACCGGCGCTGAACTGGTCCTGCCCGAAACCATCACCGACCTCATTGTGCCGGAGCTTTGATCATGCGTGACGCCTTTATCTGCGGCTATGTCCGCACGCCGATCGGCCGCTTCGGCGGCGCCTTGTCCGCCGTGCGGGCGGACGACCTCGGCGCCGTGCCGCTGCGGGCGCTGATGGATCAGCACGCGTCCGTCGACTGGGGCGCCGTCGACGACGTCATCTTCGGCTGCGCCAACCAGGCGGGCGAGGACAATCGCAATGTCGCCCGTATGAGCCTCCTGCTCGCGGGTCTGCCGGAAACGGTGACGGGCACGACGATCAACCGGCTCTGCGGCTCCGGTATGGATGCCGTCATCACCGCCGCCCGCGCGATCAAGGCAGGCGAGGCCGAACTGATGGTTGCCGGCGGGGTGGAATCGATGAGCCGCGCGCCCTTCGTCATGCCGAAGGCGGAGACGGCCTTCTCGCGCAACGCCGAGATACACGACACCACGATCGGCTGGCGCTTCGTCAACCCGCTGATGAAGGCGCAATATGGCGTCGATTCCATGCCGGAGACCGGCGAAAACGTCGCCGAGGATTTCAGCGTGTCACGCGAGGATCAGGACGCCTTTGCGATCCGCTCGCAGAACAGGGCGGCGGCTGCGCAGGATAATGGCCGGCTCGCCCGCGAGATCGTCTCCGTCACCATTCCGCAGCGCAAGGGCGAACCTAAGATCGTCGATCGCGACGAGCATCCGCGTGCGACGACGATGGAGGCGCTGGCGAAGCTGCCGACACCGTTCCGGAAAGGCGGCACGGTGACGGCTGGCAATGCCTCCGGCGTCAATGACGGCGCGGCGGCGCTCATCGTGGCAAGCGAAGCTGCGGCGCGCCAGCACGGCCTGACGCCGCTCGTCCGCATTCTCGGCGGCGCGACGGCCGGGGTGCCGCCGCGTATCATGGGCTTCGGCCCGGCGCCGGCGTCCAGAAAGCTGATGGAGCGGCTGGGTCTTCAGCAAACGGAGTTTGACGTGATCGAGCTGAACGAGGCCTTTGCCAGCCAAGGGCTGGCGACGCTCCGCGACCTCGGCATTGCCGACGACGATGGCCGCGTGAACCCGAATGGCGGGGCGATCGCGCTCGGCCACCCGCTCGGCATGTCGGGGGCGCGGATCACCGGTACGGCCGCGTTGGAGCTCACGCTGACGGGCAAGCGTCGGGCGCTCGCCACCATGTGCATCGGCGTCGGGCAGGGTATTGCCGTCGCGGTCGAACGCGTCTGAGTAACGGTTCGTCGGCTCGCCGAAGAGGGCCCCGACGAGACGCTTCTGTGATCGCAGTACCGATCTTAGAGCGAGGGTCCGGCCCGGGAAATGGCCCGGGCCGAAGCCGAATGGGTGAGCGGCGGGCCGCCCGACCTTACTGGATGACCCGGCTTTCGCCGACTTCGGCGGCCGAGGGATCAAGGCCGTACTTCTTCAGCGCCTCGGCAATCGCGCCGTCCTTGCGATAGGTCTCGATCGACGCATTCACCGCATCCACGAAGGCCGTGTTGGACTTGTCGAGCAGGAACGAGGTCTGCGAGGGGTTGAGCGTGGCGCTGATGCGGGGATCCTGCTTCAGGACCTTCACCTTGAAATCCTTGCCCTCGTTCTGGACCACCGCCGAGCCGAAGCCGTCCAGTGCCACGTCGATGCGCTTGGCTTGGAGATCCTGCGCGAGGTTCAGCGAAGACGGATAGGTCTGCGAACCCTCGAAGAGCTTTTCCATGTCAGACACCCAGAGGTAGCCCTCGACCGTGCCGACCTTCTTGCCCATGATGGCGTCGACCGTGTCGAGACCCTCGGCGGACGCCACCGACAGCTGGTCGAGATAGACGGGGGTGGAGAGCGCCACGACCTTCTCGCGCGCCGCCGTCCGGTAGAAGCCGCCGAGCGCGATGTCGGCGCGGCGCGTCTGCACCGCCGAGACGGCGCCCGGATAGGTGAAGATCTCGTAGGTCGTCTCCAGGCAGTTCTCCTTGGCGAACTGCTGCACCAGCTCGCCGTCGATGCCGGCGATCGCCCCGTCCTTCTCCAGCGAATAAGGGGCGGTGTTGGTCAGCGCCACCGTAAGCTTGCCGGACTCGACGGTCTCGAACTGGTGCTTCGGCGTGCAATCCTGCGCCGCCGCGGTCCCCACGCCGAGGCCGATCACGACCGCCAGCCCTGCCACTCCTTGCGACCACTGCTTCATGCTGTCCTCCTTTGTCGTGTGGACGGGTTGTTGCTGCTGATCAGCCGAGGTGGCTGCTCATCCTACGTTCGGTGTACGAGACCAGCCATCCGAACGGGATGGTGACGGCGAGATACAGAAGGCCCGCCAGGATCAGCACATCGAGGTAGAGGTAGGTTGCGGCTCCGACGCGATAGGCACGCGCCAGAAGTTCGGGAATGGCGATGGTGAAGGTCAGCGCCGTCGCCTGGAAGATCAGGATGGCAAAGCCCATCAGCGCGGGCACCGCGAACAGGATACCCTGCGGTATGACCACGAAGCGCATGATGTCGGGATAGGTCATGCCCAGCGCGAAGCCGGCCTCGACCTCCCGCTTGGGCACCGCGTTCAGGCCGGCACGCAGGATTTCGCTGGTATAGGCGCCGGTGGTCAGGCCAAGCGCGATCGCTCCGGAGGCGAAGGCCGAGACGGTCAGCCCGCTCGCGGGCAGGCCGTAATAGACCATCTGCAGCACCACCAGGGCCGGTGCGCCGCGGCCGATCTCCACGGCCACGATCGCCGCGCGCCGCAGCCAGGTCGTCTTGCTGGCGGAGAGCAGCGCCAGGAGCAGCCCCAGCGGCAGGCCGATGAGAAGCGCAAGGCCAGTCAATTGCAGGCTGACGAGAAGGCCCTGGACGAGCTGCGGCAGCCAGTCGATCCAGTTGGAAAGCGTCTCGGACATCACGCCTGGCTCCGTGTCCGCAGCCGCTCGTCCATCCGCCGGGAGAGCACCGCGACGGGAATGGTGAGAAGGATGTAAAGGAGTGCCGCCAGGATGAAGGGCGTGAAGCTGCCGCCACCGGACTGCGCCTTCTGCGAGGCATACATCATGACGTCGCGCACCCCGATGGTGGAGGCCACCGTGGTGTCCTTCAGCAGGCTGACCAGGAAGGTCGCCATGGCCGGGACCGAGACACGCAGAACCTGCGGCGCGAGGATGTAGCGAAGGGAGTCGAGGCGCGACATGCCGAGCGCCTTGGCGGCTTCTCCCTGTCCGCCCGGAAGTGCCAGGAAGCCACCGCGGTAGATCTCGGCGAGATAGGCGGCCGAGACCAGGCCCATGGCAATAACCGCCGCCTGCAGCGAGGTGAGCACGAGAATCCCGCTGCCGAGGCCGAAGAAGATCACGAAGAGCCAGACGATCGGCGGAATGCCGCGCACCACGGCGATGTAGAACCGAGCCGGATACTGGAGGAGGCGCAGATGCGAGCGCCGCATCAGCACGAGCGGCACGCCCGCTAAGGCGCCGAGCAGAAAGGCCCCGCCGGTGACGATGAGCGTCGCCGGAACTCCTCTGAGCAAGGACAGGCCGAGCTCGATCATCGGCGATCCACGACGGCGCGGAAGAAGCGCTGCGTCCTTGGCGAAGACGGATTGCGGATCACCGCCTCCGGCGTGCCCTCCTCGATGATGGCGCCGTCGGCCATGACGATGACGCGGTCGGCGACATCGGCAGCGAAGGCGATCTCGTGGGTGACGATGATCATCGTCATACCGTCCTCGGCGAGTTCACGCATGACCGCCAGCACTTCCAGGCCGAGCTCGGGGTCGAGCGCGGAGGTCGGCTCGTCGAACAGCATCACCTTCGGATCGAGGGCGAGGGCACGGGCGATCGCGATGCGCTGCTGCTGGCCGCCGGAGAGCCGTGCCGGATAGGACTGCGCCTTGTCGGCGAGGTGGACGCGCTCCAGCAGCTGTGCGGTGCGGGCGTCGGCGTCCTTGCGGGAGCGGCCGAGCACCCGCATCTGCGGCAGCGAGATGTTGCGCTCCACCGTCATGTGCGGGAACAGGTTGAAGGACTGGAAGACCATGCCGGTCGAGCGGCGCAGCTTCAGGAGATCCTGCGCGGTGAGACGGTGATCGACGGAGAAGGTGAAGTCGCCGACCTGCAGCGTGCCGGACGAGGGCTGCTCCAGCATGTTGATGGCGCGCAGGAGCGTGCTCTTGCCCGCGCCGCTCGGCCCGACAATGGCGACGACCTCGCCGCGGCGGATGTCGAGGCAAGCGTCCTTGACGGCATGGTAGCGGCCGTAGCGGACATTGATGTCCTTGATGCGGACGATGGTGTCGGCCTCCGCCGCAGCGCGCTGCGACCCCTGTGGTGCCAGGGCTCCTGCGGTAGCGGGAGAGGGCTGGCCTTCGTCCGTCAGGCTGTGACCCGGCTTTGTCATGCGTGACCACCGGAAGCGATGTTGCGGTCCGGCGTCGGCGCAAGGATCTCGGCTCCAGGAATGGACACCGGAGCGCCCTTCAGCACCCAGTCGGCCGCCAGCATCCCGATCACCGGGGCGAGCTGGATGCCGTAGCCGCCGGCACCCGCTGCGGTGACGAGGGTTGGCTCGGACGGGTCGATAGGGCCGACGAATGGCCGGTGATCGGCCGTCACGGGGTAGAGACCAGCCCAGCCGCGCCCGAGCCGGGCACCCGGAAGCTCCGGCACGCGCTCGAGCAGGAGCTCGGCCAGCATTACCTTGGAGGCTTCTTCGCACTGGTCGTTGTAGGCGTCGGGATCCTCCGGTGCGAGCGAGTCGACCTTGTGGATCTCCGTGATCAGCTCTGTCCTGGACTCGTGGCGGAAGTTCAGCCCGGTGCCCTCGCCATTCACCAGGTCCATCACCATCGGCATGGTGTAGCCAAGCGGCTCGTCGAGATGGATGAGCATGGCTTCGTGCCGCTCGGGCCGCACATGCAGCGTCTGTCCGAACATTCGCGCTATGGCGGGCGCCCAGGCGCCGGCCGCGTTGATCACGACGTCGCACTCGATCGCGCCCTTGTCCGTCTGCAGGACATAGCCGCCATCGCGCCGCGCCACATCCAGGAGGCGGCGGAACTGGTGCACCGTGCCGCCCGCGGCGCGGACGCGCTCGGCCAGGAAGGTGCACATCTCGTGCGGGTCGAGGAAGCCGTCATCGGGGCCGAACAGGCCGCCCTCCAGACCGTCGGTGCTCATATGCGGAACCAGCTGCTGCAACTCGCTCGCGCCGTAGACGCGCGAGCGCAGGCCGGCCTCCTCCTGGATGCGCACCGACCGGGCGAAGAGCTCCATCTGCTCGGCAGTTCTGGCGAGGCGCAGATAGCCGATATGGTTGAAGCCGAGGCCGAGCGCCTCCCACTGGCGCAGGAGCCGCAGCGAGTGGACTCGCAGCAGGATCTCGAACGGGTCGGTCAGTTGGCTGCCGACGACACCGACGGAACGGCCGCTGGAGCCCGAGGCAATGGACTGGGCGTCGAGGACGGTGACCGTCGCGCCCTCAGCTGTCAGCGCCGCCGCCGAGCAGATGCCGAGGGTTCCGGCACCGATGATGACCACGTGTGGTTGAGCTGCCATTGTCGTCTTCTTGCCTGCTGTCGTGTTGCGGCGCGTGCGGTGGGATCTGCCGAGGCGGTCCGTCAGGACTGCACGGCGACCTCGCCGAGCGTGTCATCGATCGCCGTCAGGATTTCGTGGGCGTCGCCTTCCGTCATGGGCGTCGAGAGGGCGAACAGGCCGTAGCTCGCCGACAGGACACCGCGGTCGAGCAGCCCCTTGTGAAGGACGTCCAGCTTCCGCCGTTCGCCCGCGCCCGGATAAACCGAGCGGTAGTCAGTGACGGGATGGCTGGTGAAGTGGATCTTGAAGAGCGAGCCGAGACCGACGCAGGAGCCGGGCAGGCCGTGCTTGCGCAGCGCCGCCTCCGTGCCTTCGCGGATGAGGGCTCCCAGCCGGTCAAGATGGACAAAGCTCTCCGGCGTCAGCGCGCGCATGGCCGCGAGCCCGGCGCGCATCGTCACCGGATTGGCGGTGAAGGTGCCGCCATGGGGCAGCGCCGGCTTGCCGCGTGTGGGGTCGAACACCGCCATGACGTCGGCCCGCCCGCCGACCGCGCCGACGGGAAAGCCGCCGCCGATGATCTTGCCGAGGGCCGTCAGATCCGGCCGGACATCCCACAGGCCTTGCGCGCCGGAATAGCCCAGGCGGAAGGAGATGACCTCGTCGAAGATCACCAGGGCGCCGGCGGCGTGGGCGATCGAGAGCATCGCCTCGAGATAATCCTTGCGCGCCGGGATGAGGCCAGCGCGGTTCGGCATCGGGTCAATCAGTACGGCGGCGATCGTCTCGCCCTGTGCGCCGAAGACCGCGCGCAGAGCCTCGATGTCGTTGAAGGGCACCACGGCGACGTCGGCCAGCACGCCGTCCGGCGTTCCGCGGGCATAGGCGGTCGAGTTCGGCAGGTCGCCCCAGTTGGCGGGCGAGCTGTCGAGGCTCACTTCGGCGAAATCGTAGGAGCCGTGATAGGCGCCTTCGATCTTCACGATCTTGGGCCGGCCAGTGAATGCCCGGGCAGCCTTGATGGCCATCATGACGCCTTCGGTGCCGGAATTGGCAAAGCGTATCTGCTCCACCGACGGCAGCCGCTCGACCAGAAGCTCGGCCAGTTCGATCTCGCTTAAGGTGGGTGCGCCGAAGGCGGTCCCGTCCGGCAGCTGCTCGATCACCGCCGCCGTCACGGCGGGATGATTGTAGCCGTGGATCATCGCCGTGAAGTTGTTGATGCAGTCGAAGAAGACGTTGCCGTCCACGTCCCACATCCGGCAGCCGTCGCCGCGCTCGGCGTAGATCGGAAACGGATCGATGAAGACCGTCGTGCGGGTGTTGCCGCCGGGCATGACCTTCCGGGCCCGCTCGAAGAGCTGCCGGGATGCAGGCATGGCGTCTGGATAATGATGCATGGTGTCGCAGACCCGGTGAGAACGGGATGAATGGAGCGTCAGGCGGTTGGCCGATTGCTCACTTCGTCATGATCGTGTGGCTCTGCTCGCGCAGATATTGGGGCAGGAACCAGGGGCCGAGGCCGCCCTTGCCGCTGACGCCGGTGCCCTTCCAGCCGCAGAAGGGCTGGGCGCCCGGCCAGGCGCCGGTGGTCGCGCCACTGGCCCGGTTGGCGTAGAGAACGCCCGCCTGCGCATGGTCGAGGAAGTACTGCAGTTCCGCTTGGTCTTGCGTGAAGATGCCGGCGGACAGGCCGTAGGGAACGTCGTTGCCTTCGGCGATGGCCGCCTCCAGACCATCGACGCCGCGGACCACCACGAAGGGCATGAACAGCTCCTCGCGCGTCAGCCGTCCCGGCGCATCGAGCTCCACCACCGTCGGCAGGACGTAGTTGTTGTCGAAGCCCTGCCCGAGCGTGTCGCCTCCGGTCAGCACCTTGCCGTCGCGCCTGGCGTCGGAGACGGCGGCCTCGTAGCGCGCAACGGTCGCCTGGCCGTAGACGGGTCCCATGAAGGTTTCGGCCTTGCGCGGATCCCCCACAACGAGGCTGGACGAGAAGGCCAGCAGCTTCTCGACGAAGGCGTCCTTGACCGCGTTGTCGACATAGACGACGGAGCAGGCGGAGCACTTCTGCCCCTGGAGCCCGAAGGCGGAGCGGCCGACGCCCTGCGCCGCGCGATCGAGATCAGCGTTGCGCGTGACATAGGCAGGATTCTTGCCGCCCATCTCGGCAATCACCGGCTTCATGTGCGGCAGCGTCGCCATGTGGCGGAAGATGCTCATCCCGGTCTTGTGCGAGCCGGTGAAGGCGACGCCATCGACGCCCTCGTGCCGGGTAAGGCGCTCTCCAACGTCGCCGCCGCCGAGAACGATGTTGAAGACGCCGGCGGGCAGCCCTGCCTCCTCAAGCGTCTCGGCGATGAGCAGGCCGGTCAGTGCGCAGGCGGGCGAGGGCTTGTAGACCACCGCATTGCCGGTCAGGAGCGCGCCCGACACCATGCCGATCGACAGGGCGAGCGGGAAATTGAAGGGTGCGATCACGGCGAAGACGCCGTAGGGCTTCATGACGCTGCGGGCCGTCTCGTTGGCCACCAGCTCGTTCATCGGCCGCGTGTAGCCGTTGTTGGCCTTCAGCTCGGAGGCATAATATTCGACCATGTCGAGGCATTCCTCCGCCTCGCCGATCGCCTCCATGCGTGACTTGCCGATCTCGTAAAGCGCAGCGAGTCCGAGCTCGTACTTGCGCTCTGCAAGCACCTCCCTCCAGCGCTGGGCAAAGGCGAGCCGTTCCTCCAGCGAGGACACGTTCCACGTCTTCGCCCCCCGACGTGCCGCAGCAACGGCCTCGTCCACATCGGCGGGTGTCGAGACGGGGAACTGCCCCAGCGACAGCCCAGCCGCAATCGGGCTCTCGATGCTCTCCGCCTGGCCGGTCGCGAATGGGCTCGACCAGCTCTGGCCAAGAATGTCCGCCTCGAAGCGCGGCAGCCGTTCGTCCAGATGGGCGTGGACGGGAGAGAAGTCGACACCGATGTTCGAGTAGGTAACGCGGGGGAGCTGAGACATGTTGTATCCGTTTATCGGGACTTGGTCCGATAATCAGGATTTCGCCGCCTTCGTCAATCGGGTGTTCCGAAAATTGGTTACGTGTCCGATTTCCGGTATTAATCTCCTTGCTTCGTCGGTAAGGGCTGTGCATGGGATGGAGATGCTCTGACCATTTCCGTCGCCGAAGGCTGCTCGACGATCAGCGAGCGAGTGTGAAAGAGATCATGTGTCAGCCATCGGAATGTCTCTGCGCGGCGCGCATAACGCGCCGGCAGACAGGTCTGGCGGTGCGAGGCGGACGGCGACGCGTTTCAGACGAGCCAGCGGGTGAATGACGTGACTTCGAAGGACAGCCCGCTCGAGCGGTATATTTCGATTCTCGAGACCATCGCTCCCTTCTCGGACGGACTGACGGCCGCCGAGCTGGAAGCGGCGTTGAACCTGCCGCGCACGAGCATCAACCGACTGCTTCACGTTTTGCTGGACAGCGGCATGGTCAATGCCGACAGCGTGCGCAACCGCACGTTTCGTCTTGGCAACCGGCTGCTGCGGATCCTGCAGATGTCGCCTGACAGCGAGTGGCTGGCGACGCTGGCGCAGCGGCCGCTCCAGGATCTCGCCGAAGAGACCGGCCAATCGGCCTTCATCTCCAAATTCGACGGGACGGAGGTCCGCTCCGTCACCTGCGTTGCACCCGACACGCCTGTGCGCACCTATGTGATGCCCGGCATGGCGATGCCGATTAACGCCACGGCATCGGCCAAGGCGATCCTGGCGTTCCACCCGGACAGCGAGGTCGACAAGCTCCTGATCAGCGAGCTGCAGAGCTTCACGGACAAGACGAAGACGCAGGTCGTCGATCTGAAACGGGAACTCGCGAGCGTGCGCGAGCGCGGTTATGCCACCGATCTGGCGGAGCATGTGGCCGGACTCGGCTCGATCGCATTTCCCGTACGTACGGCCCGTGGCGCGGTTGCCTTTGCGGTCGGTCTAACGGGGCCCTATGGTCAGATCATCGACCACAACTTCGACGCGCATTGCCAAGCGCTCCGATCAGCGGCCAGGCAGTTGGGCAAGCTGGTCGATCTGCGCACGCCGAGCGAGGAGAGGCCTCTCAGCCCCGATCAGGACGAACCCGGGTCGGCTGCGTCGAAGCTGTAGCTGGGAGGCGATGTTACCGGGCAGAAGTCTGGTTGCTGGCCTGAGTTCCCGCCAGCGATGCCGGCGCTGCCGAGGCGCTGTTTCGATATTCGCTCGGGCCCATGCCGTTCCAGCGCTTGAACGAGCTCCTGAAATTGGCGGCATCGGAAAAGCCCAAGAGACTGGCGATGTCCTCGACCGTGAAGGTCCTTGCTTCGAGATATTTGCGTGCCAGCGTGTTGCGCACCTCGTCGAGGATTGCCGAATAGGTGCGCTGCTCGGCTCTGAGTTTGCGGCGCAGGGTCCGGCTGGTCATCGACAGCTTGGCGGCGACCTCGTCCATCGACGGAAACGGCACTGGCGTTTCCATGACAACCCGGAAGACGCGGCCGGAGATCCCTTCGAGCGTGCGCAGATCCTCCAGCATCCGCGCGCAGCTTTCGCGCAGCGTGATGTGGCTGATCGGGTTCATCATCGGCGGCCGCTCGTCGATGATCGACATGTCGTAGACGAGCCTTGTCGCGGGCATCGAGAACTCGACCGGACATTCGAAGAGCTGCTCCAGAAGCTCGGAGCGGCCTGCGGCTCGGACCGCCACTTCCACCTTGATCGGCTTACGATCCGAGCGGGTGATGTCGCGAACATGCGTGACGTGCTGCGCAAGTTGCTGGAAGAGCAGGAACCGGTGGACCCGCGGCTCGTACCGGACCAGGTGCTCGTCGGGGAATTTCCAGACGAACTTGTCGTCCTCGAGGTCGAAGGCGATCTCGAACAATGGGGTGGCGAGGCGGTGATAGCGTACGGCGAACTCGAAGCTCGCGCGAACGGACGGACCGCAAAGCAGTGCGAAGCCATACAGGCCATAGGCCGAAAGATGTAAGGATTGGCCGACCTGCAGGGGTAGCGCCGGATCATCGCACAGGCGGACGACGTTTTCGCAGGCGGTCAGATAATGCTCGATCGATGTGGCGGCGCTCTCTTGCTCCAGGCTTCCTTCCGAGAAGGGCAGCCGATGCAGCACCTGCGCCGGCGTCAGGCCAAAACCCTTGGCGCAGTTCAGCAACGCATAGAGTTTGTAGGGGGCGTACATGACGTGCTCCCGATCTAACGGGCGATCCGGTCGCGCCGCAATGTCCTCTAATAACTCCCCCTTTGTCCTCTTGGAACCTTCTCATGACCTCCAGGCCTAGCATGCTGGCGGAGACGTGTGGAGGCGTCTTTCGGGAGGAGAGAAACGATGGGAGCGGGATCAATCCGCAGTCTCGTGGCGGGCGCAGCATTGCTGGCGCCGCTCGGCGTCGGTGCCGCATCGGCGGCCGACGGGGAACCCTACAAGATATTCCTGAGCATGAGCTATGTCGGCAACGACTGGCAGGCCGAGGCCCAGAATATGGTCTCTGCGATGGCGCGCGCGCATCCGGACACGGTGGATCTGCAGATCCAAGTCGCCGGACCCGTCGCCCAGAAGCAGATCCAGCAGATCAACGCCATGGTCCAGGCCGGCGCCAAGGCGATCATCGTCTATCCGATCTCGCCGACCGCGCTGAACCCGGCGATCAAGAACGCTTGCAACAAGGGCGTCGTTGTCTTCGCCTATGACAGCTCCGTCACCGAGCCCTGCGCCTACAACGTCGTCACCGACCAGGTGGCGCTCGCCACGCAGAGCGCCGAGTGGGTGGCCGAGCAGATGGGCCACAAGGGCAATCTGATCTTCATGACCGGCGTTCCCGGAACGTCGGTCGACACCGACCGCAACGCGGCCGCGCGCAAGGTCTTTGCCCGCTATCCCGACATCAAGATCGTCGCTGAGCCGAATGGCATGTGGTCGCAGGCGGTGGCCCGAAAGGCGCTGACGGAGGTTCTCGCGACGACCAACTGGGACTCGATCGACGGCGTGTGGGGGGCCACGGCCTGCGTGCAGTCCTGGTCGCTTCAGGTCGAGGCCGGCGACAAGGATCTCGTGCCCTGCGGCGCCGAGGGCACCAACGGCATGCGTGTCATGATGCTGCCGGAGGGATCGATCGAGGGCGCTTCGGGCACCTATGCGCCGATGGGTGCGCCTGGCATCTCGCTTGAAAGCCATCCGGGCGCGGGAGCCGTGGCCCTCAAGCTGGCGCTCGACGTCCTGGCCGGGAAGACGGTCGCGAAGACGACCCTCATGCCGCTCGAGGCCGTCACATCGAGCACGGCGAAATTGTGCAAGGAGGGCACGTTCGACGAGCTGAAAGCCGGCTGCAATACGTTCGATCCGGCCTTGGTGCCGTCCGGCTGGTTTGCCAACATCGCCAATCCCGACACGCCGGAAATCGGCTTCCAGGCCGCCCTCGTGGGTCAGCCCGAGTAATCCGAGGAGCGCCAGCGGGCGGCCGGCCTGCATGGCCAGCCGCTCGATCCTTCATCTGCGCGAGTCAAGCATGTCGGATGCCCTTCGCCTCACGGGCGTGTCCAAATCCTACGGACCCACGGTCGCCTTGTCGGACACGTCGCTGTGCATTGCCGAGGGCTCGGTCCAGGCGCTTCTCGGCGAGAACGGCGCCGGCAAGTCGACGCTGGTCAAGATCCTCAGCGGTCTGGTGAAGCCGGACCGCGGTTCGATCACGCTGTTCGGACGAAGTGTCGAACTCGCCGGACGGGCGGCTTCGAGCGCCGCCGGCATCGAGACGGCTTTTCAGGAAGTTCCGCTGGTCCCCGACCTCAGCGTCACCGACAATCTGCTGATGCCCGACCTGCCGCTCCGGCTGGGCATGTTCGTGAACCGGAGAGCCGCGGCCGAGCGCGTTCGGGCGTTGCAGGCCGATCTCGAGATCGCCGATATCGATCCGCGTGCCCTGATCAGCGAACTCAACCTGTCGCAACGGCAAAAGGTCGAGATTGCAAGGGCCATCGCGCGGCGCCCGCGCCTTCTCATTCTGGATGAACCGACGGCAGCCCTGTCGCGCGCCGACGTCGACTGGCTGGCGCGCCGCATCGCCACCCTGAGGGCCGAGGGGACGACGATCATCCTGGTGACCCATCGCATGAGCGAGGTGCACGATCTGTGCTCGGCGATGTCCATCCTGCGCAATGGCACCCATGTCGGGAGCTTCCGGGTGGGAGAGATCTCCGACGAGGAGGTCTTCCGCCACATCATGGGGCGCTCCGTCGAAGTCAGTTTCCCGCCGCGGCCTGCGCCGAAGGCCGATCCCAGCGCGACGCCTCTCCTCGAAGCGGTGAGCATTTCCGCCGGGCGCAAGATGCGCGGCCTCTCCATGACGCTGAACGGAGGCGAGATCGTCGGTGTCGCCAGCCTTCAGGGAATGGGGCAGCTCGATCTCTTCAACGCACTCTTCGCAGCCGAACGGCTGCGCGCCGGCAAGATCCTGGTCGATGGCAAAGAAGCGCATCTGGGCGCGCCGGCCGACGCGATCGCCGCCGGCATTGCGCTCGTCCCGGAGGACCGCAAAATCCAGGGGCTGGCGCTCAACCGCTCGGGCACCGAAAATGCGACGCTGCCGATCGTCAGCGATTTTGCCGCATTCGGGATGCTGCGCCCCGAACGCGAACGGCGCGCGGTCGATCGTGCCTTCGCGTCCGTCAGCCTGCATCCCCGCGCCCTCTACCAGACCCCGGCGGAATTCAGCGGCGGCAACCAGCAAAAGATCGTCCTCGCCAAATGGCTGATGACGCAGTGTCGCTGTCTCCTGGTGTTCGACCCGACGCGCGGCGTCGACATCGGCACCAAGCATGAAATCTACGCGCTGCTTCGCGGCTTTGCGGAAGCGGGCGGCGGCATCCTCTTCCACTCCACCGAGATCTCCGAGCTGATCGGGCTCTGCGACCGGATTCTGACGATCTACGAGGGCCGGATCGTGGGCAACGTCTCACATGCGGACGCGACCGAGGACGGCATCGGGGCGCTGATGATGGGCGCGTCGTCGCGTTATGACGAGGCGGTCATCGCATGACGGCCACGACCACCACCGCGTCACCCGATCTTGCCCGTTCCCTGGCACGCAATCAGGGCCTGCTGGTCGCCTTCACGACACTCGCGGCCGTGTTTGTCCTCCTGCAGGCCAATCTTGCCGACGGCTTCAGCTACTATGACGTCAGCAGCACCTTCGCGAGCACGGCGACCCTCGCCATTGCGGCGATCGGAGCGACGATCGTGGTCATCTCACGCGGGCTGGACCTCTCGGTCGGGTCCGTCATCTCACTGACGAATTGCCTGATCGCCGTGAACATGGACGACAGTCCGGGCTCGATGGTCCTCTGGGCCTTGCTCGGCATCGGCGCCGGAGCCCTCGTCGGCCTCTTCAACGGCATCTTCGTCGCGCTTTTGCGGCTGCCTTCGATCATCGTCACCCTGGCGAGCATGTTCATCGTCGAGGGAATCACCCTGATGATCCTCGATCAGCCTGGCGGAATGGTGCCAGCAGGCTTTTCCAGCTTCTTCCTGTCCGATGCGATCGCGAATGTGCTCCCGATGCCGGCCGTGCTCGTCGCTGTGGTTCTCTTCGGCTGGTTCGCGTTGAAGGCGACGCCGTTCGGCACCAGCCTCTATGCGATCGGCAGCAGCGAGGAAGCGGCGCTTGCCAGGGGTGTGCGCGTCGATACGACCCGGCTCGGCGCCTATGTGATCGCAGGGGCCCTCTACGGCGTGGCGGGCATGTTCCTGACCGCGCAGACGGGATCGGGTGACCCGACCGTCGGCCCGCCGATGCTGCTGCCGGTCTTTGTCGCGGTGGTGCTGGGCGGAACGCCGTTTACCGGCGGGCGCGGCGGCTGCCTCGGCGCGGTGTTCGGCGCGCTGACGCTCATGCTCATCGTGAACCTTTTGCTGGTCTTCAACGTCCCGACCTTCTACGCGACCGTGGTTGAAGGCTGCCTCCTGATCCTCGCCGTCCTCGCCGGTTCGCGCCAGCGGATCACCGAGGCCGCGGCGGGGTTTCGTCTCCGGCTCAGGCGCCGGGCCCATTCCGCCGGACCTCGTCTTCGCCGCCAGTATGCCGATCTGCCCCTGCCGCGTGCCGACGACACCTTGCCGGCGAGCGCAGTCCGGCGCTGGATGAAGCGCAATCGGGCGACCTTGCGCAGCAGCCTGCCGGCCTATGTCAGCCTTCTGGTGGTGCTGGTCGCGACGCTGACGCTCTTCGAAGGCCGGCTGTCGGGTGCAAGCTACTTCAATTCGCTGTTCGTGCTGACGGCCTTCCTCGCTGTTCTGGCGCTTGGCCAGGGCAGCGTTGTCATCGGCGGCGGGCTCGACCTTTCCGTTCCCGCGATGATCACCTTTGCAGGCGTCATGCTGGGCGAATGGACGATCGGCGGTCTGGGCGGGTTCGCGCCGATCGCGGTGGTGGTCGTGGCCGCCGCGATCGGCGCCCTCAGCGGGTTCGGCATCGGCGTGATCGGCATGCATCCGCTCATCATGACGCTCGCCGTCAACGGCATTCTCGAAGGCGTGACGCTGGTCGCGACGGGCGGCACGCCGCGCGGCGCGGCTCCCGGCTGGATCAGCTGGCTGATGACCGGAAAGATCGCGGGCCTTACGCCCGTGATCGCGATCCTGCTGATCTTCGTCCTGGCGGCCAGTCTGCTGCTGGCCCGAACGTCCTTTGCGCGAAGGCTCTATGCCGTCGGCAGCAATCCGGTGATGGCCTATTTCTCCGGCGTCTCCGTCGCCCGGACCCAGATCGCGGCCTATGCGCTCAGCGCTGCCTGCGCGGCGCTCGTCGGCATCATGCTGACCGGGTTCAGCGGGCAGGCCTTCATCGACATGGGAACGCCGTATCTACTGCCCTCCATCGCTGTCGTCGTTATCGGCGGGACGGCCATGACCGGCGGGCGCGGCACTTTTCTCGGCATGTTCGGCGGCGCGCTGCTCATGACGGCGCTGTCGATGGCGCTGCAGGGCGTGCTGGTTCCGATCGCGGTGCGCAACGTGATCTTCGGCGCCGTCATCCTCGGCGCCGTCATCGGACTGCGCGAGACGTGATTTTTCGGGAGCGAAGGGAGGCCACCATGCTCAAGCAAGTCCGGCGGATCGTCACGCAGAACGACGAGAACGGCAAATCCGAGGTGATGATCGACGGCATCGCCGAGCATGTCATCACGGTGCTGACGGAACTCTGGGTCACTGAACCCGGGCCTCACGATCACAAGTCGCCGGTCGACATGGCGCGCCGGTCCGTCGGCGTCCTGCCGCCGAAGGGCGGAACGGTCTTCCGGTTCTTCCAGATCGCGCCTGACAGCCAGAACGATCATCTCACCTGGGAGGAGCGTCAGAAGGAAGCGCGGGACTGGTTCACCGCGATGAATGGCGGCCACATCCAGCCGGACACGTCGCGCCATGAATCGATGCATGTGACGGACACGACCGATTACATCATGCTGCTGTCAGGCGAGATCACCCTGGTTCTCGACAAGGAAGAGCGGGATCTGAAGCCGTTCGACGTCGTCATCCAGCGGGGAACGAACCACGCATGGGTCAACCGCGGAACCGAGGATGCGCTTCTGATGGCGGTGCTCGTGGATGCGAGCGGGACATGAGCGGGGCCGAGGAGCCGGACGAGGTCGAGGTCAGAACCGTCGCGATCGTCGGGACCGGGATCATCGGCGCGAGCTGGGCCTGTCTCATCCTGGCGCACGGCCTGGATGTGATCGCCAGCGATATCCGCGATGGCGCCGAGGCACGATTGCGAGACACGATCGAACGGCTCTGGCCGTCGCTCCCGGATGCTCTGCTCGACAGAGGCAAGCGGGGCGCACTGCATTTCACGACCGACCCGGCGGAGGCCTGCCGCAACGCTGATTTCGTCCAGGAGAACGCTGCCGAACGGCTGGAGCTCAAAGTCGACCTGATCCGCCGGATCGATGCGGCGGCGGGGCCGGATGTCGTCATCGCGTCGAGTTCCTCGGCCCTGTCCGTCACCGACATGCAAAGCGCCTGCGGGCGGCCGCAGCGCGTAGTCCTCGGACATCCGTTCAACCCGCCACACCTCGTTCCGCTGGTCGAGGTGGTCGGTGGCGAGAAAACCGAGGAGGCCTATCTTGCGAAGGCCGAGCGCTTCTACAGGCAAATCGGCAAAGCGCCGGTCCGGCTGCAGAAGGAGATCTACGGTCACATCGCGAACCGGATGCAGGCGGCCATCTTCCGCGAGGCCATTCACCTGCTCGACAGCGGTGTCGCCTCGGCGGAGGATATCGATCGCGCCATCAGCGAAGGACCGGGCACGCGTTGGGCGCTCATGGGGCCGCTTCTGACCTATCGGCTTGCAGGCGGCGACAAGGGGATGCGAGGGTTCTGGGACATGTTCGCGCCGATGCAGGAAAAGCTGTGGAACAACCTCGGCACGCCTCGGCCCGACGCGATGCTGCAGAGCCGGGTCACCGACGCGGTCGAACGCGCCTACGCCCATCGCCACATCCGTGATCTTGCGAAAGAGCGCGACACCCGCCTCCGGGCCGTCCTCGCCGCGAAAGCCTCTGCCAGGAAAGATCAGCCGTAATGTGTGCCAAGAAAGTCATCATCAGCTGCGCGATCACCGGCGGCATCCACACGCCGTCCATGTCGCCGCATCTTCCCTTCACACCGGACGCGATCGCGACGTCCGCAACCGAGGCGGCGCAGGCTGGAGCCGCGATCCTGCATCTTCACGCGCGCGATCCGCAGACGGGTGCGCCGGCGGCGGACCCAGACGTCTATGCCCAGTTCCTGCCGAAGATCCACGAGGCCTGCGACGCAGTCATCAACCTGACGACCGGCGGGGGCCTTCAGATGACTCTCGACGAGCGCCTGAGGGGACCGCTGCGCTTCAAGCCCGAAATGTGCTCGCTCAACATGGGATCGATGAACTTCGCGATCCATCCCCTGGCCGAGAGAGGGATCGACTGGCAGCATGATTGGGAGCAGGTCTATCTCAGGGGCACCAAGCGCGGTGTTTTCCGCAACACATTCGAGGACATCGAGGGCATCGTCGAAACGCTCGGCAAGGAGCACGGCACCCGTTTCGAGCACGAATGCTACGATGTCGGCCACCTCTACAATCTGGCTCACTTGCTGGACCGCAAGGTCATCGAGCCGCCGTTCCTGGTCCAGACGATCTTCGGCATCCTCGGCGGCATCGGCGCCGAATGGCAGAACCTGTTCTTCATGAAGGAGACGGCCGACCGGCTCTTCGGCGACGCCTATGAATGGTCGGTGCTGGCGGCAGGCCGGCATCAGATGCCGTTCGCAGCCCATGCTGCCGCGCGCCAGGGGCACGTACGCGTCGGCCTCGAAGACAGTCTCTACATTTCGCGCGGCGTTCTGGCCGAATCCAATGCCCAGCAGGTGACCAAGATCCGCGCCATCATCGAAGATCTCGATCTGGAGATCGCAACGCCGGACGACGCCCGGCAGATGCTCGCCTTGAAGGGAAAGGACCGCGTCGCTCTGTGACCTCCTAGAGCCTTTCACGGTCAGCTGGAAGCGTTCTGCCCGGCCCATCGATCATCCCGCGCCGGTGGCGCGGGATGATCGATGGGTTCTCCTGGCTGCCGTTTGCCAGAGGCAAACAGGCGGGCCGGGTTTCCGCTGGCGGGCGCCCGGTGCGTCGAGCCCCTTGGCCGATGCACCAGCATCGACCGGCACGTCTCTCCTGCCGGAACGCCTCGCCAGCGGAGAAACAGAACCGCTTCCATCTGACCCTGAAAGGCTCTGGCGAGAAAACGAGTGGTCGGGGCTCGTCACGGGGTCGAGATGATCCTGTCGAGCTTGAGAGCCACATGCAGCTCGAGTGCGGATATCGGATCGTCCCAGCCGCCGGTGACCTCTCGAAGGGTCTCGAGGCGCCGGCGCACCGTATTGACGTGGATATCCAGCTCTTCGGCGGCGCGGGCGCTGTTGAACTGGCAGTCGAAGAAGCACAAGAGCGTCGCCTTCAACTGAGCCCTGTCGCGGGGATCGCGCGTGGTGATCGGCATCAGGGTGTTGCGGACGAACTCCTGGATGCGGCGGGGGTCGCTGGTCTCGAACAGCCGCGCGAACAGATTGACGTCGCCCTCCTCGATGAAGCGGTGGAAGGGCGCGATCTTCTCCATCGTGCGCAAGGCGTTGCCGAGCCTGGAATAATGGCCCGGGCTTTCCGCAAGATCGCCATAGGGCTTCGAAACGAGACCGCCGATCTGCACGCAGTCCGTCCGCCGGCTCAGCGTTTCCACCAGCCTGTCGACCTGCCCCACCGGCCCGATGGCGAGATAGGCGCCGTCGATGAGATCGAGCAGGATGTTGAGGCGCTCGCCGGCTTTCCGGATCCGGGCGGTCTGCTCCTCCCGTTCCATACCGGACAGGACGACGAGGGCGAGCCGCACCGGCTGCTGCATGCCGAGGCCGAGGCGGTCACGCGCCGAAGCGAGCGTGGAAGCGTCCGTCGGCGAGACCAAGACAAGATGTCGAAGCAGGGTGGACGAGGCGACCAGACGCTCCGTCTCCCGCCGTTCGGTCCACAATTGCGCGATCGACAAGGCGACGGCGCTGCGTTCGAGATTGCGCAGATGGATCTCGTCGATGCGGCCGGTGTGACAGACGATCAGGCAGTCGCCGCGCAGGTCACCACCGTGAAGGGCAAGAACGAGGCAGCGCTCGCTCCCGTCTTCGCGCAGAAGCACGGAACGGCCGTTCTGGCGTGAACGCACCAAGGCGGACAGTATCTCCGCCCGATCCAGCCGGCCCTGCCGCAGCTCTTCGCTGAACGATCCGTCATATGTGTCCGCCGTCACCTCGTGGCGGATGGTCAAGGCACTGTCCAGATACTGGATCGATCCGCCGATATGACCGGCCATACGGCGCATGAAGGTCGACAGGTCGGCCCCTTGTGCCAGAAGCGACATCATCTCGTCATGCGTCTGTGCGGAGTCCTCGACACGTTTGACGTGGCGTTCGAGGGCGCTGCGATTGCGCTCGGTCTCCTCAAGCGCTTCGGACAGGCGTTCAAAGGTCCGGGCGTTGCGCATTGCCATGCCCGCATGCTGGGCGAATGAGCCGAGCACCGATATCTCGCGCCCGGAATACTGCCGGCTGTAGCGATCCGCTACGAACAGAAGTCCCTGCACCGTGTCGCCGGAAAATGCGGGAAGACCCGCCAGCGACTCGATGTTCTCGATCCTGAACTGACGATCGAGAGCCGGTGAATGGGTGAACCGGTCGTCGGACAGATAGTGCGACGTGGTGAAGAAGGTCTTCGTATTCATGATCACGCTGACTGCGCCGCGATCGAATTGCGACGTCATCATCGCCGTGCCGGGCGACAGGTGACCTTCCGCGGCAAGGTTGCGGAAAATGCCTGCCTGTTCGTCGCGGATGGTCAGCCAGGCGATGTCGGCGCTGACGAGACTGCGAGCGCGGCTGACGATCTTGCGCAGGAGATCCTGCAGCGACAGCGTACTCGTCAGGTCATGGGCCGTCTCGATCAGGAGGTTGAGCCCGCGATCTGCGAGGGCGGATTCACGTGCATATCGCACCTGTGCGGCCAGTTGACCGAGCAGTCGTTCCGCCGCCAGCGGATCGTCCGAGTGTTCCCCTTCGCTCCTCAGCCTCGCCAGCAACGCGTTCGTCTCGGCGTCGGCAGCGCCGCTGGCGAGGCGTTGCAGGAGATCAGCGGTGATCGACAGCATCCCGGCAGGTTGCATGGCATCTCCTCGCATCCAGCCACTGACCCGGACGAGCCTTGCTCACGCGGCTCCGTGGTGGCTCCAGCACCTATATCGAGCCTCCGGCTGTAGCAATCACACATATCCACTCAGGATTGCACGTGGCACGATCAATCATCGTCAAGAAGCGGACCGGCTGCTTGCCGACCGCGGTGGGAGAACCTCGACCAGAACTGCCACGGCGGCGGTCGCTCGCGCGCTTAGTGGGTAGCGAGCCGATCGCTAGGGGGGGGCGTCGACGAGGCCGGCATTGGGAGATGCCGCGGCCTTTGTGCTCCGACGCAGGGAGCTGCGCGGCGCCGCCGGCGTGCCGGGACCGGACCCTCGGCCGCAGCTCGGCCGGGAGGGCCAACGGGACCGCGACAGCAGGGAATAGACGTGAGGAGGATCACATGAAACACATCGCGATGATGACGTTCACCGCTGCCGGCGCCCTGGTCGCGGCTGCCCCGGCAGTTCACGCCGAACCCCTGAAGATCGGGATCATCGAAAGTCTCTCGGGCTCTCAGACCTCGACCGGCCGGCTCTATGCGACGGCGGTGGAATACGGCGTCGACCAGATCAACAAGGCCGGCGGCTTCAATGGCGAGCCAGTCCAGGTCACCGAATACGACAATGCCGGCGGTGCGCCCGAGGCGGCCGACAAGTTCCGCCAAGCGGTCGCGGACGGCGTCGACATCATCTTCCAGGGCGCCTCGTCGGCCATTGCCGGACAGCTCACCGAAGACGTGCGCAAGCACAACATCCGCAACACCGGCAAGGAGGTCATGTTCATCAATCTCGGGGGCGAGGCGATGGAACTGACCGGCGACAAGTGCCAGTTCTACCACTTCCGCTTCACCACCACGGCGCCGATGCGCGTGAATGCCCTGGTGAGCGCGATGAAGGAGTCCGGTGACCTCGGCACCAAGGTCTATTCGATCAACCAGAACTACTCCTGGGGCCAGGACATGCAGGCGGCGGTGAAGGCCTCGGCCGAGAAAGGGGGCTACGAGGTCATCGACGAGGTTCTGCACGACGTGAACAAGATCCAGGATTTCGCGCCCTTCGTCGCGCGGATCAAGGCCGCCGCCCCGAACACCGTCTTCACCGGCAACTGGTCTAACGACCTCCTGCTCCTGATGAAGGCGACGGGCGACGCCGGGCTCGACGTGACCTTCGCGACGGCCTTCCTCGACCAGCCGGGCAACATCGCCAATGCGGGGAAAACCGCGCTCGGGCACTACATCGCCAACAACTACGACAACGCGGCCGCCAAGACCGACGCCTTTCCGGAGGCCTACAAACAGGCAACCGGGCACTATCCGATCTTCGTGGAAGGTCACTCCGCCTTTGCCCTTGCCCAGCTGCAGCAGGCGCTGGGCACGCTCGACTTCAAGGGGGGCGAGATCAGCGTGACGCAGATCGCGCTGGCGCTGGAGAATACGACCTACGAGACACCCGTGGGTCCGGTCTCGGTCCGCAAGGAGGACCACCAGACCATCCGCCCGGTTGTGGTGTCGAAGGTCGCCGAGAATGCAAAATATCCCGCGGACAATACCGACATGGGCTTCGAGACGGTGAAGATCGTTCCGGCAGAGGAGGCGATCTATCCGGTGCAGGAGAGCTGCCAGATGGAGCGGCCGGAGCAATAAGCTCCGCCCCGAAGGTCCGGCCGACGCTTGGAGCCGGCCGGGCCCGCCTGACGTCCCCAGCCCGGTAGCCACGATGGAATTTGCGATCATCTCCGCGCTGAACGGCGTGACCTACGGCCTGTTGCTGTTCATGGTCTCCGCCGGTCTGACGCTGATCTTCGGCATGATGGGCGTGCTCAACTTCGCCCACGCCTCCTTCTACATGCTGGGCGCCTATGTGGCCTATGCAGTCTCCTCGATCTTCGGCTTCTGGACCGGGCTCGTCGTTGCGCCCATCGTCGTCGGCCTCGTCGGCATGGCCGTGGAGCGCTTCCTGTTGCCGCGGGTCCACGCTCATGGCCACGCGCACGAACTGCTTCTGACCTTCGGCCTGGCGTTGATCATCGAGGAACTGATCAAGCTCTTCTTCGGCGACTTTCCGGTGGACTACCAGATGCCGGCAGACCTTCGATTCTCCGCCTTCAGCATCTTCGGCTCGGACTATCCCTTCTATCGTCTCTTCATCGGCGGCGTGGCGGTTGTCATGTTCGCAGTTCTCTGGCTGCTTCTGACCCGCACTCGTACCGGGATCGTGGTCCGCGCCGCCGAACGGCTTCCCGCCATGGCCGAGGCGCTCGGGCACAACATCCCGATGGTCTTCATGTTCGTCTTCGGAACCGGCGCCGCGCTGGCCGGCCTCGCCGGGGCGGTCGCAGGGGCCTTCTACCCGACCAATCCCAATATGGGCCTCGAGCTTGGCGTGATCGTCTTCGTGGTCGTCGTCGTGGGCGGGCTCGGTTCGCTGAAGGGTTCGCTCCTGGCCTCGCTGCTGATCGGGCTCTTCTCTTCCTTCGCGGTGGGCCTCGACTGGTCGCTTGCCGGTCTGTTCGGCCTC
Source organism: Mangrovicella endophytica (assembly GCF_002893625.1). Classification (GTDB taxonomy): domain Bacteria; phylum Pseudomonadota; class Alphaproteobacteria; order Rhizobiales; family Rhizobiaceae; genus Mangrovicella; species Mangrovicella endophytica. The sequence goes on from NZ_PKMZ01000007.1 coordinate 94,488, forward strand.
GTCGGGCTGGGGGACTGGGCGCGATCCCTCGGCGGGCTGATGACCCTCAAGCTCTCGTCGGTCAGCGCCACCATTCCCTTCGCCCTGATGCTGATCGTCCTTCTGGTCAGGCCCGCGGGGCTCATGGGCGAGCGCAACTGAGATGGCTTCGATGCGCAACATCTCGATCCTCGTTGCCATCCTGGCCCTTGCGATCGCCGTGCCACCCTTTCTCGGAATCGCATGGCAGAACGCGCTGGTGAACGTCCTGATCGCCAGCCTCTTCGCGCTGGCCTTCAACCTGCTCATCGGTCAAGCGGGGCTGCTCTCCTTCGGCCATGCCGCCTATTTCGGCATCGGCGCCTTCGCCGCGCTGCATCTGATGATCGCGATCGAAGACGGGCTCGCCTTCCCGACCCCGCTTGTGCCATTGGCCGGGGCGGCGGCCGGGCTCCTCGTCGGCATCGTCGCCGGCTATTTCGCCACGATGCGCTCCGGCGTCTATTTCGCCCTGGTGACGCTCGCCATCGCCGAACTCTTCCATTCGCTCGCCCCGCATCTTCAAGGTCTGTTCGGCGGCGAGTCCGGCGTCTCCTCGATGCGCATGCCCTGGCAGGGGATCATCTTCGGCTCGCTGATCGAGGTCTATTATCTGACGCTTGGCTGGGTGCTGACCTGCGGCCTGGCGCTGTGGGCCTATACGCGCACGCCCTTCGGCCGGCTGACCCTGGCCCTGCGGGACAACGAGCAGCGGGTGCAGTTCCTGGGCTACAACGCTCACGCCGCCAAGGTGATCGTCTTCGCCGTGTCGGCGATGGCCTCGGGTGTCGCCGGTGCGCTGCTGGCGATCTCGAACGAGACGGCGAACTACTCGCTCTTTGCGACCGACGTCTCCGCCCAGGTGGTGCTGCAGACCTTCGTCGGCGGCTCGACCGTCTTCTTCGGCCCGGTCTTCGGGGCCGCGGCCTTCACGCTCTTCGCCTTCCTCGTCTCCGATCTCACCCGGTCCTGGGTCTTCTATCAGGGGCTGATCTTCGTCCTCGTGATGCTCTATGCCCCGACCGGGATCGGTGGCGTGATCGCGTATCACGCCCGTCATCGGCGGCAGTTGGACTGGTCGCGTCTGGCGGGGCCCTATGCCTTGGCGCTGGTCGGCGGCCTTCTGGTCGCGGCCGGTGTCGTCTACCTCACCGAGACCGTCGCGGTCCTTTTCGGCGAGGGCTATGCGGTTCGCATGCGCGATGCCGGAGGTAGCCTGCCGCGCTATGACCTCTTCGGCGTCAGCTGGGATCCGGCCGGCATTCTCACCTGGCTCCTGCCTCTGATCCTCATCGGCGCGGGCGGTGCCGTCCTCGTGCGCGCCCGCCGATCGATCGCCGGCTTCTGGAACCGCATGGGCCGGACGGAGGCACTGGCGGCCGCAACGCCCGAACCTGCGGGAGGGACGGCATGAGTGCCGCGACCACAATGGAGGAACCGGCGCTGCGGCTCGCCTCCGTCACCAAGTCGTTCGGCCCGATCGAGGTGATCCAGGGTGTTGATCTCGACATCCGCCCCGGCGAGCGCCATGCGGTGATCGGTCCGAACGGTGCGGGCAAGTCAACGCTCTTCAACCTGATCTCGGGGATGTTCCCGCCTTCGTCCGGCGACATCAGGCTCAACGGACGCAGCATCGCCGGACTCTCGCCATACCGTATCAACCGCGCCGGACTGGCGCGATCCTTCCAGATCACCAACATCTTCCATCGCCTGAGCGTGTTCGAGAATCTGCGGATCGGCGTCCTGGCGCGCCACGGCGTGCGCTACGGTCTCTTCCGGTCGATCGCACGGATGCGGCGTGTGAACGAAGAAACCGCCGATGTGCTCGAGCGGGTAGGGCTCGCGGCGCGCGGCGCAGATCTCGCCGGGGACCTGACCTATTCGGAGCAGCGGGCGCTGGAGATCGGCATGACGCTGACCACCGGCGCCGACGTCATCCTGCTGGACGAGCCGACCGCCGGCATGTCGCGCGAAGAGACCGCCGAGGCAGTGGCCCTCATCCGCTCGGTCACGCAAGGCAAGACGCTGCTCATGGTCGAGCACGACATGAGCGTGGTCTTCAGCCTCTGCGACCGGGTCTCGGTGCTGGTCTACGGCTCGATCCTCGCCACCGACACGCCCGAGTGCATCAGCGCCAACCGCGATGTCCAGGAAGCCTATCTCGGCAAGGAGGCGTCATGAGCCTGCTCGAGGTGAAGGGTTTCCACGCCCATTACGGCAAGAGCCATATCCTCCACGGCATCGACATGGAGGTGCCCGAGGCTGCCATCGTGTCGCTGCTCGGCCGCAACGGATCGGGCCGCTCGACGCTGCTGAAGGCGATGATGGGGCTGGTGCCGCCCACCGCCGGCACGGTGACGCTGGATGGGTGGCAGCTCTGCGGCCGGCGGCCTTTCGACATCTGCCGCAAAGGCATCGGCTACGTCCCCGAAGAACGGCTGATCTTCCCCAATCTCACGGTCGAGGAGAACCTCGCCATGGGAGTGCAGAAGGGTGCGCCGGGGGCGCATCGCTGGTCGGTCGCGGAGATGTACGACTATTTCCCCCGCCTGAAGGAGCGGCGCGCCATTCGCGCCGGCTATCTCTCGGGCGGCGAGCAGCAGATGCTGACGATCTGCCGCTCCCTCCTCGGCAACCCGCGTGTGCTCCTGATCGACGAGCCGACCGAGGGCCTCGCGCCGAAGATCGTCGAGGTCGTCATGGAGGTGATCCTCGACATCGGCCGCAGGGGTGTCGCCGTGGTGCTGGTCGAGCAGAAGCTGACCATCGCCCTGAAAGTCGCCCGCGAAGTCATGGTCATGGGGCACGGCGAGCTGGTGTTCCGCGGCACGCCCGAGGACCTTGCGGAGAAGCCGGACATTCGGCGCCGCTGGCTCGAAGTCGCCTGAGGGATGCAGGTCCGCCCAGGGCCGCTGACAGAAAAGAGAGACATCGTGACCTATCTGGACAGACTGCGGCCTCGAAAGGGCTTGAGAGTGCTCGTGACGGCGGGCGCATCGGGGATCGGCGCCGCGATCGCGGCGGCATTTCTGGAGGCCGGCGCGAAACTCGCGATCTGTGACGTCGACGCGGCCGCCCTGGAGAGGTTCAAGGCCGAGCACCCGGATGCTCAATGCCTTGTCGCCGACGTGTCGGATCCAGAGGCGGTCGATCGCCTGTTCGACGGCGTGGAGCATGCGTTCGGCGGGCTGGACGTGCTGGTGAACAATGCCGGCATTGCCGGACCGACGGGACCGATCGAGACACTGTCGACGGACGATATCCGCCGCACGATCGAGATCGACCTCGTGGGCCAGCTGCTTGTCACGCGCCGGGCAGCCGCACTGCTCAAACGCAGCGATGACGCCGCGATCATCAACATCTCGTCGGTCGCCGGGCGCTTCGGCTATGCGATGCGCTCGCCCTATTCCGCCTCCAAATGGGGGATCGTCGGATTGACCGCGACCCTCGCAAAGGAAATGGGACCGGATGGGGTCCGCGTGAACGCGATCCTGCCCGGCGTCGTCCGGGGCGCGCGCATGGACAAGGTGATCAGCGCAAGGGCCGAAGCCTCGGGCCGGACGGTCGCCGCGGTGGAGGAAGACTACCTATCCAGCATCTCGCTTCGCCGGATGGTCGACCCCGACGACGTCGCGCTGACGGCCTTGTTCTTGAGCTCGCCCGCAGGCGCCAACATCTCGGGGCAGTCCATCGGCGTCTGCGGGAACGTCGAGTATCTCTGAGGGCCGCAGGCCGGCGGGGCGGTTTCTTCGCCAGCCCGGTGGCGCTGGCGAAGCGCGGCGCCAAGACCGCGTTCATGAAACCGGGGTCGCCCCGGGAGAATGGCTCGTGCGGGAGCTTCAACTCCAAGCTCCCGGACGAGCTCCCGAACGGCAAGATTTTCGCCAGCCTTGGAGAGTTGCGGATCGTTATCGAGAGCTGGCGGCAGCACCACGCCACAAGCGACCCCGTTCATCGCTCGGCTATCGCCCGCCTGCTCCAGCCGCAGTGCCGTGGCTGGCTGCGCCACCCCAGCCCGCTTCTCCGACCACCTCGAACGTCGCCAGCGAGCCTACTCTGCATTGTATTCAAAGTGAGCCCAAACGGCACAGGCCCCATGCGGCGATGTGTTGGAAATTCAACATAAGGCCTGTATGCTCCATTAGATGAAGAGGCCGCTTCACACTGTTGACACGTCGCTTCGGGGCGAACTGCCCCCGCTTCGTGACGTTCTGACGACGTCGAGTCTACGCTTCACGCCATCCGAGGAGAAGGTCGTGCAGGCCATGCTTGCCGACTATCCGGTTGCCGGGCTCGGAACGGCGACGAGCCTTGCGCGCCGGGCCGGCGTCAGCGATCCGACGGTCGTTCGCTTTGTGGCCAAGCTCGGTTTTGACGGCTTTTCGGCCTTTCAGGCGCGGCTGCTCGCGGAGGTGGAGGCGCGGCTCCAGTCGCCGCTTCTGATGATGGAGGCCAAGCGCGCCGCGCTCGCTGGCGAGAGCGGCGTCACGCAATATCTGCGTTCGGTCGCCGCGGCACTGGAGCGGACGGAGAGCCTCGTGCCGATCCAGCTCTACGACCGCGCCTGCCGCCTGCTATTCGAGGCTAAGGGCGACGTGCTCGTGCTCGGCGGGCGCTTCAGTCGCAACGTCGCGGGGATGCTCGCGAGCTATCTCGTCCAGCTTCGCCCGCGCGTCGCCGATCTCGGACCCCTGACGGGCGACGAGTTCGACCGGCTGATCGATCTCGGCCGGCGCGACCTCCTGATCGTCTTCGACTATCGCCGCTACCAGTCGGACGTCGTCGCCTTCGCGCGGCAGGCCGCCGGGCGCGGCGTGCCGGTGGTGCTCTTCACCGATCCCTGGCGCTCGCCGATCGCCGAGGTGGCCGATGTGACGCTCGTCGCGGAAGGGGAGGCCGGTTCGCCCTTCGATACGCTTGCCCCCGCTGTCGCCCAGATGGAGGCGTTCGTCGCCCAGGCGCTCGGCCACACCGAGGGGCGGGAGCGGCGGCGCATGGAGGCGCTGGAGCGCGTGCGCAGCGCCAACGGCGTGACGATCGGTGCCGGACCGCAGAACGAGAGAACCGAGAGGGACAATGGCGTATGAGGACATGCGGCGCGATGCGCCGTTCGAGAAGGGCGCGACTGCGCTGCTTCTTGTCGACATGCAGCGCGTGTGGCTGGAGCCGGGACTGGATCCCGATCATGCCGACTGGGAACCGGACCACTATTTCTACCGCGAAACGCGCGAGCGTGCGGTGCCGAATGCGCAGCGCCTTTTGGAAGCCGCCCGCGCCTCCGGCGTCGAAGTGCTGCACACGATCATCCGCAGCCTGACGACGGACGGGCGCGACCGCTCGCTCGACCACAAGATGACGCCGATCCATCTTGGACCCGACGCCCCGGAGGCGCTGCCGGTCGAGGCGCTTGCGCCTGTCGGCGACGAGATACTGCTGCCGAAGACTTCGTCCGGCGTCTTCAACTCGACCAATCTCGACTATCTCCTCAAGAACCTCGGCATCCGTCATCTCGTGATCGCGGGCATCTTGACCGACCAGTGCGTCGACATGGCGGTGCGCGACGGGGCGGACCGCGGCTACCGCGTCACCTGCGTTGCGGATGCCTGCGCCGCGCCGACGCCGGAGCGCCACGCCAACGCATTGCGCGCCTTCGGCGGCTATTGCTGGTTGGCCAGCACCGAGGAGGTGGAAGGGCGCTTTCGCGGTCTGGCGAGGGACGCCGCCGCATGAGCGACGTACCGAGCCTTCCGACCCTCGTCACCACGGATCTCGCCGCCATCACGCGCGGCCGTCCGATCCCCGAAGCGCGGCTCGCGCCCGGCGGTACCGGTATCGGCTGGGTGCCGGCAAATCTCTGCCTGACCGCCTTCAACACGATCGCCGACCCCAATCCTTTCGGCTCGGTCGGCGACCTGCGGATCCTGCCGGATCCCGCCGCCCGCTATGCGACCGACAGAACCGGGAGCGCGACGCGCTTCGACCTCGTGATGGGCGACATCGTCACCCTCGACGGCACGCCCTGGGACTGCTGCCCGCGGCACTTCCTGCGCGAGGCGCTGGCGATGCTGAAGGCCGAGACAGGGCTGTCGCTGCTGGCCGCGTTCGAGCACGAGTTCCTGCTGACGGGTATCGGGGCCGCCGGCCACGCCTTCTCCTTCGAGGCGCTGCGCCAGGCCGATCCCTTCGTGCCGCGCCTGCTCGCAGGTCTGGAGGAAGCGGGCGCCGAGCCCGAACTCGCCTTCGCCGAATATGGTGCCAACCAGTTCGAGGCGACGCTCGCCCCGGCGGACGGGCTCGTGGCGGCGGATCGGGCGGTGGTGCTGCGCGAAATGGTGCGCGAACTCGCCCAGAGCTTCGGCTGGCGCGCGAGCTTCACGCCGAAGCCCGCGCTCGACGGCGTCGGCAACGGCGTCCATATCCATATGAGCCTCGTCGGCGCGGACGGTGCGCCCGCCACCTTCGACCCGGCCCGGCCCGGCCGGCTGTCGGCGAAGGCGGGCGCGTTCTTCGCGGGCGTTCTCGCCCACATGCCGGCGCTCACCGCCATCACTGCGCCGGCCGAGCTCTCCTACTACCGCCTGAAGCCCCACAACTGGAGCGCCTCCTACACCTGGCTCGGCGACCGCGATCGTGAGGCGACCCTGCGCATCTGCCCGACCGTGGCGATCGGCGGGCGCGATCCGGCTCGCCAGTTCAATGTCGAGTACCGGGCGGCCGATGCGCTCGCCAACCCTTATCTCGCACTCGGCGTGCTGGTGCGCGCGGGGCTGGAGGGGTTGCGGGCGGAGCTGCCGGCGCCGCCAGTCGTGTCCGGCGATCCGGGCACCATGAGCGAGGCCGAGCGGGCGGAGAAGGGCCTCTTTCGCCTGCCGGAAAGCTGTGAGGCGGCGCTCGACGCGCTCGAGGCCGACGCGACGGCGCGGCGCTGGTTCTCGCCGGATCTCCTTTCAAGCTTCCTAGCCGTGCGCCGGGCCGAGCGGGCCCACATCGCCGGATTCGATGCCGCTGCGGTCTGCGAAACCTACCGGATGCTCTATTGATGGACGATGGCCCGATCTCCCCGGTGGAGGTGCTGAATGAGAACGGGGCGTGCGACGTCGTGCTCGTCTGCGAGCATGCCGGCAACCGACTGCCGCCTCGCTACGGCTCGCTTGGCCTCCCGGCGGCGGACCTCTCGCGCCACATTGCGTACGACATCGGCGCCGGCGCGCTGACGCGTGCCCTGTCGCGCCGGCTGAACGCGCCGGCCTTCTTCGGCACGCTGTCGCGCCTCCTGGTCGACCTCAACCGGCCCTTCGGCGTGCCCTCCTCGATGCCGCTCCTGTCGGAGGCGACGGAGGTTCCCGGCAACCGGGACCTTGCGCCAGAGGAGCGCGAGCGGCGTCGCCGGCTCGTCTTCGAGCCCTTCCATGAACGGCTCGCCCGCTTCCTCGACGCCCGCGACGCCGCCGGTCGCAAGACGCGCCTCGTGGCAATCCACTCCTTCACGCCCGTCTTCCTCGGCAAGACGCGACCCTGGCATGCGGGTGTCCTGTTCGAGCCGCCGGAGACCTTCGGCCGCGCCGTACTGACGGCCTTGCGCTCGGAGCCCGGCCTCATCGTCGGGGAGAACGAGCCCTACCGGATCGACCGGACGGAGGACTACGCCATCCCCGTGCATGGCACCGACAGAGGCTATCCCGCCGTGCTGATCGAGGTGCGCAACGACCTTCTCGCCTCGTCCGGCGAGATCGAGCGATGGGCTCACCGGCTTGCCCCCGCCGTAACCCTTCCCCTGCCGAACGATGAGGTTCTCCATGTCCGCGCCTGAGGTTTCGCCCGACGTCCTTGCCTCCGTCATCGCCGAGATCGACCGCGAGCCGGATTTCGTTACCGGCCTGACCGCCGATCTCGTGCGCATCCCAACGGTGAATCCGAAGTTTCAGGCTGATCCGTCGATCAACCGGGAGGCGGAGCTGCAGGCCCATCTCGCGGGCATCCTGGACGCCGAAGGCTTTGCCACCCTCCGGCCCGAAGCGCTGCCCGGCCGGCCGAACCTCATCGCCAACCGGCAGGGGTCCGAGGCGCGCAGCCTGATCCTCTGCGGCCATGTCGACGTCGTGCCGGTGGGCGAGCGCAAGCGCTGGACGGTTGATCCCTTTGGCGGAGAGATCCGGGACGGGCGGCTCTACGGCCGCGGCTCGATCGACATGAAGGGCGGCCTCGCCGCCTGCGTCGCCGCCGCCCGCGCAATCCGCAAGGCCGGCGTCACACTGGACGGCCGCCTCTCGATCCATGCCGTGGTGGACGAAGAGGCCGGCGGTTTCGGCGCCATGGCGGCAGTACGCGACGGGCATCTCGCGAAGGCCGTGCTCGTCGCCGAGCCGACCTGGGGCGATGTCCTGCCGGCCGAGGGCGGGCTCGAATGGGCACGGGTCACGATCCGCGGTCGCGCGGCCCATTCCGCCTGGCGCTACAACGAGATCTATCCGCAGACGGCGAGCCCGGACCGGCTGGAGCCCGGCACCAATGCGATCGAACTCGCCGCCCGCTTCATCGAGGCGTTGCGCCATTACGAGTCCGGCCGCACCCGCGCGCGCTCCCATCCGCTGCTGCCGCCCGGCATGAACACGATCAATGTCGGCGTGATGCGGGCGGGTGCCGGCCTCGGCGAAGACGGGCTGCCGCTGGTGATGACCAATCCCGCGATCATCCCCGACCTCGCCGTGCTCGACCTCGACATGAAGTTCCTGCCCGACGAGACGTCGGCCGACTACCGGCGCGACTTCGAGGCCTTCGTGCACCATTTTGCCGAAACCGACGCCTGGCTGCGGGCGCATCCGCCAACGGTGGAGTGGGAGCTGGGCGGACTGCACTTCCCGCCGCTCGACACCGCGTCGGACCATCCGCTCGTCGCCTCACTGGTCAAGCGCAAGTCGGCTTTCGGCAAGGCGCCTGGCATTCGCGGCTTCGTCGCCGTCTGCGACGCCGCGCATTATGCCGGGGCGGGCGTCGACGGCGTCATCTTCGGGCCCTCCGGCGACGGCTTCCACGGCGATGACGAATATGTCGACGTCGCGTCGCTGCGCGAGACGACCAAGGTGATCGCGGCGAGCGTCCTCGACTGGTGCGGCGTCAGGTAGAGCGGACGAGGCGGCCGGCGTGCCCGGCCGCCGCCTTGACGAGACCGGCAAGGCCCGCGGGATAGGCGAGCATCACGCCGACGATGAGGACGGCGACGATCATCGGCCGCCAAGCGCCGAAATCCGCCATCGCTTCCGAGAACAGCGTCAGCAGGAACGAGGCGAGGATCGCGCCGTAGATCGTGCCGGTGCCGCCGAGGAGCACCATCGACAGGATCACCGTCGACAGGCTCATTCCGAAGACGTCGATGGAGGCATTGCGCTGATAGGCGGCGTAGAAGGCGCCGGCGGCGCCAGTGAAGAAGGCGCTCGAGGCCATGGTAAAAAGGCGCAGCCGCGCAACGGAAAGACCCCGGGCGACGGCATAGTCCTCGTTGTCGCGCAGAGCCACGATCGCGGCGCCGAGGCGCGAGCGCACGATGATGCGCAGCGCCGCCGTCGACAGGGCGAGCAGGCCAAGCGCCAGGTAGAAGTAGGCGAACTTGTTGTCGCGGATCATGCTGTGATCGCCCAGCGTCAGCCCGGGAATGCGCACGATCCCTTGTGTGCCGCCGGTCAGCTCCGACTGGCTGAGGATCACCTGCATCACGAGCTGGGCGAAGCCGAAGGTGACGAGGATGATGAAAATCCCCTTGAGCCTCAGGATCGGCACCGTCACGAGCACGGCCGCGGCGGTGGCAATGAAGCCCGACAGGACCAACGCCGTCCAGGGCTCGATCCCGACGAGCTTGGTCAGGAGTGCATAGGCGTAGACGCCGATGCCGAAGAGGGCGAGATGGGCGAAGTTGAAGATGCCACCATAGCCCAGACTGAGATCCCAGTTCGAGGCGATCACCGCATACAGGAAGGCCATGATCAGGACGTGCCGCCCGTAGGAGCCGCCGACGAGAAGCGGCAGACACGCCAGGAAGGCGAAGCCGGCGGCAAAGGCGATCGCCTCGACGGTGGCCGGCATCCGGCCGGGCGTTCGCGGCGGCGAACCGACCTGCGCGGCGCGGGTGGCGAGCGCGCTCATGCGAGCTTGCCCATGCGCGGGGCGAAGAGGCCTTCCGGGCGCACCATCAGCGTCGAAATCAGGACGGCGAAGAGGATCGCCGGCGTCCAGTAGAGACCGAAGGCGTAGTTGGAGAAGGCCTCGAGGAAGCCGATCAGATAGGCCGCGAAGATCGGTCCGGAAATCGACGAGATACCGCCGAAGACGACGACGATCAGCGCCTTCAGGAGCGGGTCGCCTCCCATGGCTGGGGACATGAAGCGGTAGCCCCCGATGAAGATGCCGGCCAGTCCGGCAAGGCTTGCCGACAGCGCGAAGGCGAGGCCGTAGAGCGCGGCGACGTTGAGACCGACGAGTTGCGCCGAATCTTCGTTCTGCGCGACGGCGCGCAGCGCCAGCCCGAGGCGCGTGCGGGTCAGGAACAGCCAGAGCGCCAGAAGCACGACGGGCGTTGCGAGTATTATCGCGAGCTGATGCAGCGACACGCCGATCGGGCCGATCGTCATGCTGCCCTCGACCAGCGGCGGTAGCTGCTTGGAGCGCGGCCCGAAGGCCTGGAGCACGCCGTTCTCGACGAGAGAGCCGGCGGCGAGGGTCGTGATCACGACCGCGAGCACGAGGTTGGGGCGCCCGATCAGCGGGCGCACGACGCCCGCCTGCAGCAGCCAGCCAGCGCCGCCCATCAGCAGGATCGCGGCGGGCAGCGCAAGGGCGAGCGGCAGGCCGGCCGCCGTCAGCGTCCAGGCGAGATAGGCCCCCAGCATCATCAAGGCGCCATGCGCGAAGTTGAACACCCCGATCGTCGTCCAGACCAGGGCGAGCCCGACACCCATCATGGCATAGAGCGAGCCCTGGAAGAGCCCGCCGAACACGATCTCCGCAAGCGGCTGCATGGTCCCTCCCTAATGCCCGAAATACATGGCCATGATGGCGTCGTGGCCGATCGTCTCGCCCGGCCGGATCTCGGCCCCGATGGTGCCGTGGTTGACGAGGAAGAGGTGCTTTGCGAGGCCGAGGAGGAGTTCGACGTCCTCATCCACGATAACGAGCGGCACACCGGCCGCCGAGACCGCCCTGACGGCTTCCGCCAGCTCTTCCTTCAGCCGCGGCGACAGGCCGAGCGTCGGCTCGTCGAGAACGAGAAGGCGCGGGGCGCCCATCAGGCCGGTCGCGATCGACACCATCTGCCGCTCGCCGCCGGACAAGGTGCGAACCGGCTGGCGCCAGCGCTCGGCAAGGCGCGGGAAGATCGCCGCGGCGCGTTCACGGTTCTCGTCCTCGACGGCGCGGGCGCGCCGTGTCCAGGCGCCGAGAGCGAGGCATTCGGCGATCGACAGATCGGGGAAGAGACGGTTGCCCTGCGGGACGTGGATCAGCCCGCGCCCGACGATCGCCTGCGGCGAGAGATGCGTCACGTCCTCGCCGAAGAAGCGGATGCGGCCGGCACTGGGGCGCACGAGGCCGGACATCGCGCGCAGCAGCGTCGTCTTGCCGTGCCCGTTCGGCCCGAACAGGCCGACATTGCCGCTCGTCCCCGCTGTCATCGACAGGCCGTGCAGCACCGTGACGCGGCCGTAGCCCGCAACGAGGTCCTCGATCTCCAGCGGCGCACTCATGCGGCGGACCTGCGCGTGCCGAGATAGACCTCGACCACCGCCGGATCGGCGATCACCTCGCGCGGGCTCCCGCTGGCCAGCACGCGTCCGCCGCTGAGGATCACGAGATGGTCGGAGAGGTTCATCAGGAAGGTCAGGACGTGCTCGATGAGGACGATGGTGACGCCGCTCGCCGCGATCGACCGGACGAGGCCGATCGAAGCCTCGATCTCCGGCCGCGTCAGCCCGGAGGCCGGCTCGTCGAGAAGAAGAAGCTTCGGGCGCATGGCGCAGGCCGTCGCGAGCATCAGGCACTTGCGCTCGAAGACTGAAAGCTCGCCGGCGAGGCGGCCGAAGCCGGCCGGCGCGAAACCTGCCAACTGCAGCGCCTCGGCGGCCGCCTCGCGCGCCATCGCCGAGGCTCTGATCCGGCCGCCGAAGGTGGCGCCGACAAGGGCGTTCTCGAAGACCGTCAGCCCGTCGAAGCTTGTTTCGCGCTGAAATGTGCGGGCGATGCCGGCCCCGGCGATCTCGTGGGCCGACAGGCGCTCGATCGGCACACCGTCGATACGGACCCGGCCGCGGTCGGGGCCGAAGGGAATGCCTGTGACGAGGTTGAACAGCGTACTCTTGCCGCTGCCGTTCGGCCCGGCGATGCCCTGGATGCGTCCCTTCTCGACGGAAAGAGTGACGCCGTCGACGGCCTTCAGCGAGCCGAAGGACTTACCGACGTCCTCGATCTCCAGCAGCGCCACGCGCTCACTTCGTCCAGGGCTGGGGCTGGAATTCGTCGGTGGCGTAGGCCGCCGGCGCGATCAGCCGGCGCTCGCCGTCGAAGATCTGGAAGAAGGTCAGCGGGATGTAGTCGTCACCCTGCATGGCGAGATGTGTGGCCGGATCGAACTTGAGGCGGCCGGCCACCGTCTGCTTGTCGGTCTCAGCGATCGCCTTCATCACGGCCGCGTGGTCGGACGGATCGCCGGCCTTCTTCAGGGCATCGAAGTAGACGTTGACGATCTCGTAAAGCGCGACGCCATAGGTGCCGCTCTCGACGCCGTAGGCCGCCTTGAACTTCTCCCCGACCTCGGCGGCGCGCGGGTTCTTCGGCGAAATCAAGGGGCCGCCGAGGAGATTGTAGAGCACCCCGTCCGACTTCTTGCCGGTGAGTTGCACGAATTCCGGCACACTCGGGGCGTATTGCAGGAAGACGAGGCTCTTCGTCGGCTGCTCCAGGAACTGGTTCAGGAACGAGGCCGAGTTGCCAGGCAGGTAGTCGGTGTTGATCACCAGATCCGGCACGTCGGCGCGGATCTTGGCAAGGATCGCCCGCCAGTCCGTCACCTCGCCGAACGGCACCAGCTCGTCCACCGTGAGCGTCCAGCCCTTCTCGGCGAAGGTCTTCTTCATGCCCTCCGAGATCGTTTTGGAATAGGCGTTGTCGGAGGAGACGATCGCGACCTTCTTGCTCGGGAGCTGGATCTTGCCGTCTGCCGCGAGCTTTTCGACGAAGCTCGCGACATCGGTGTTGTAGGCGTCGAAGGAGGGGGTCCAGGACCAGCAGCAGGCGTAGTCTTCCGGCTTCGGCGCGATGATGTCGCGCGTCTGCTGCGAGGTCGCGGCGAGGATGTAGGGCATCTCCGCCTCGGCCATGTTGTCGATCTCGAAGTTGTTGAGGCTCGCGTAGCCCGTCAGCATGAAGTGCATGTCCGGGTCGCCGAGAAGGCGCTCGACGGCGCTGGTGACGTTGCCTGCCGACTGGTCCTTCACGTCCCCGACGACGAGCTCGAAGGTGTGGCCGTCGAGGCCGCCGGCCTTGTTCATCTCGTCCACCGCCAGCTGGGCGCCGCGCTGGAACTCCTGACCATCGGCGCTGGCTGGACCCGTCAGCGGCGCGAGAAGGCCGATCTTGACGACATCGGCCGCCGCAGGCGCGGCGAGGGCGGCGACAAGCGCCGAGGTGGCGAGGAGGCGGGTGGCGAGGCGAGTCATGACGGTCTCTTCTCCACGGCAGACACGGGTGCCGCGCTTCGTCGGCATTTCGACAAGCTAACCTGATCTTGTACGATCTGAAAAGATTATTTCACGACATGAGCGCGATTTCGCTGGTGGTGCGTACGACAGAAGTGGTGGATGGGAACGAGCCGACCGAAACGCTGGAAACGAGCTGCGATAGCCCTGCGCGACGCGGGCGGCGGCGGACTCGTGGTTTCGATCTACACGGCAACTCCTCCTCCAGCGCGATCTTCCACAACCAGATGGACGGTCGGCTGGGTCGGCGCCGAGGCGGCTGAACGCGTTCATCGCCGCGCCGCGTTCGTCAGATCGACGAGGTCCTTAAGCGCGAAGGCGGCCGATCAGGCTGTGCAGGTCGATTGGCGATCGAGATGAGTCGAGAGCCGCAGGCTCGAGCGGGTGGGCACCCGTCGGCCTGCCTCTGCGCCGAGACCGCTCTGAAGCGGACGTGCTTTTCACCTTCGAGGAAGCTCTCGCCGTCCGAGTAGCACGGCAAGATTTGACCGCGCCAACGCCGCGGGTTCTGGCCTGCGGACAGCCATCATGATCGTGTTGGCGAGACAATCTTCTGCCGGCCGCGGAGCGCGACAAGTTGGAGGACGGTCGCGAGAACCCCAAGCGCGGCGCCGAGGCCGATCACCGCTGGCCAGTCGCCCGCCTGCCACGCCGTGGTCCCGGCGGCGGACCCGAAGGCGCCGCCGAGGAACATTGAGCCCATCAGGACGGTGTTCAGCCGGGCGCGTGCTTCGGGCCGAAGGGCGAAAACGGCATGCTGGTTCGCGACCAGGGCAGACTGCACGGCAAAGTCGAGCACCACGACACCGATCAACAGACCGGGGAGCGACGTCCACGCCCCGAACACCGCCCAGGCGGCAAGCGTCAGGATGGCGCCCGCCAACACCACCGGTGCCGATCCGCGCCGATCGGCAAAGCGGCCGGCAAGAGGCGCGGCGAAGATGCCGACCGCTCCTACAATGCCGAACAGTCCGGCGACATCGGCGCCGTAGCCATAGGCTGCACGGACCCGGAACGCGAGAACGGTCCAGAACACGCTGAAGGCCGCAAAGATCAGAGCCTGTGTCGCCGCTGCCAGTCGGAGCGCCGGGAACTCTCGCCAGAGCTTTCCCATCGAGCTGAGGAGCGGCCCGTAGCGCAGCGTCGTGTCCGGCCGGCTGTGCGGCAGCACCGACAGCATCAGCCCGCCGCCGCCGAGCGCCATCGGAACGCCGAGCCAGAACATCGCGCGCCAGCCGGCGTGCGTGGCTACGAGCCCGGCCAGCGTCCGGCTGAGCAGGATGCCGGTCAGAATGCCCGACAGGATGGTCCCGATCGTCGCGCCGCGTCGCTCAGGAGGCGCGAGATGGGCTGCCAGCGGAACGATCTGCTGCGCTACGGTCGCGGCGAGACCCATGACCAGCGAGGCGAGAACGAGCAGCACCGCCGTCGGCGCGATTGCCGCGAGCGTGAGCGCGATGGCGAGGGCGCCGAACTGGATTGCGATCAGTCGCCGGCGCTCCACGAGGTCTCCCAGCGGCACCAGGAGGAACAGCCCGGCCGCGTAGCCGAACTGCGTCGCGGTTGGGATCAGGCCCGTCAGCTCGCCCGGCATGTCGCGCTCGATCAGGTCGAGCATTGGCTGGTTGTAGTAGATGTTGGCGACAGCGATGCCTGCTGCCGCCGCCATCGCAAATGTGCGGCCGGGGCGGGCGGACATCGCCGCTTCGCCGGTCATGAACTGAAACGACATGGCTTTTCTCCGACGGTCGACGCGATGCTCTTCAAGGGCGCCGTCCCGTCAGCTAGCTATTTCAACCTCGCCGATCGTTGTAGTAGCCTCAAATGATATGCGATTGTATCTTGTGGTGATGGATTGGACTTTCTCGCGCTCTCGGTCCTGACGGAGGCTGCCGGCGCGGGAAGCCTGGCCGCGGCAGCACGCAGGCTTCGTATCGCGCCCATGGCCGCTACGCGCAGTCTGGCCGCGCTCGAGCGGGAGCTCGGCGTCAGGCTCCTCCACCGGACGACGCGATCCCTGACGCTGACGGATGAAGGGCGGACCTTCCTGGCGCATGCGCAGACCCTCCTCGAGGAGCGCGACGCGGCTTTCGCCAGCGTGAGGCCGGCGCAAGCCGGCGCGTCCGGCCTTCTTCGTCTTACCGCGTCATCAGCCTTCGGCCGCAAGGTCGTCGCGCCCGCGACCGTCGCCTTCATGAAGGAGTATCCCGCGGTCGAGGTCGATCTCCTCCTGACCGACACCGTCCTCGATCCCGTGGCAGCGGGACTGGATCTTGCGATCAGGATCGCGACGCTGGGCGATACCAGCCTCGTCGCGCGCCGGCTTGCCGCAAGTCCGCGCAGCCTTTTCGCGTCCCCCGTCTACCTCGCCGCGTCAGGAACGCCGGCGACGCTGGCGGAACTCTGCGGACACCAATGCCTCGCGATCTCCGGTGTGACGCACTGGGCGTTCGAAGCGTGCGGCAAGACCGTCGCAACGAAGATCGGCGGGCGGTTCTCGGCGAATTCGATCGAGGGAATCCACCAGGCCTGCGTCGGAGGTCTCGGCATTGCGTTACTGTCGCGGTGGGAAGCCGCAGACGATGTTGCGACGGGCGCGTTGCGGGAAGTCCGCCTCGCCGATGCCGAGCCGGAGGCGCTCGCCATCTGGGCACTGTATCCGACCCGACGCATGGTTCCGGCGAAGGTGAGGCTATTCATTCAATCCCTCGTCGGCCACTTCCCGACTTCGTTGCGCCTGCCATGATGCCTTGCCAGCAGGGTTGGGAGATCAACGGTCTCGGTTTCGACGCGCCGGCGCCGCGACGGGAGGCTGCTCGGCGCGCGGAAGGGTGAAGCGGAAGATCGCTCCGTGTGGTTCGTTCGGCTGGCACCAGAGTCGGCCGCCATGCGCCTCGACGACGTGTCGGCAGAACATCAGGCCCAAGCCCATACCCCCGGTTTTCGTGGTAAAGAACGGCTCGAAGATCCGCGCTGCCTGCGCAGGCTCGACCCCGATGCCGTTGTCCGCCAGTTCGAAGCGTACGAGGCCGTCCTCCGTTATGCCCGTGGCGATCCGCATCAGTCGCGGCCGGTCGCTGGACGCATGCATGGCGTCGATTGCGTTCGAGAACAGGTTCTCGACCACCAAGCGGAGCTGGATCGGGTCGCCAATCACGGCAGGCAGGTCGTCGGTGAGGGCGACCTCAACGGAGATCCTGTCGAGTAGTGCCTCGGCGCGACCGCGCGTAACCACGTCTTCGACGAGGCGGTTGAGGTTGACAGGAACCCGCTCCGGGATATCCGTCTGCACCATCGACCGGATGCTGCGAAGGATGTCGGCCGCCCGGTGCCCGTCGGACACGATGCGCTCGAAGGCGGCGCGGGCTTCGGCGACGTCAGGCTCCCTCCTGCCGATCCAGCGCAAGCCGGCCTGGCCATTCGTGGTGATGCTTGCGAGCGGCTGGTTGATCTCGTGCGCCACGAGCGCCGAGAAGGCCTCCAACGCGATGAGCCGACCGTCGCGCCCCCGGCGTTCGGAGACAAGGGTCCTCGTCAGCCCCGCATAAAGAGCTGCGGTCTCGGTGAGTAGAACGATCAGAACGAGGCTGGCGGAGGCAAGGCCGAAGCATCGGCCGACCCACCAGCCGATAGTGAGGCGGATTCCGGCGCTCACATATGCCAGCAGCACGAACTCGATCGCCAGCGTGCTGATGACGACCATCAGCCAGAGGTCCAGGACGGAGCGGCGTCGCGCCCAAAGAGTGGCGACGACGAGGACGTAGAGCGAGATCGAAAGGAGCGGAACGTAATTCCAGAGCGGTGACGCCATCCGCGCATCGGTCATCAGATCGGGAAGCTGTTCGGCATCCCGGAGAGCCCAGGCGGTCACCGCGATCGCGCCTGCCAGCACGCCGGCGACGCCGGCGGGAGCGACCCGGCGCGACGCAAGAGGCTGTGACGGCCGGTCCTTCGACAGTGCGTATGCGAGCGCAAACAGCGGGAAGGACAGGCGACGCGCGGCGGCGATGAAGGCGGTGCTCTGAAGGTTTGTCCCGAGGCCGAGCGATGGAAACACGCCCGGGAACGTCAAGGCCCAAGGCACCACTAGAGTGGCGGAGAAGAGGTAGCCGAGCGCGAGAATAAGGACGGAAGCCGAGCGTTCGATGCGGAAAATCGACAGCAGCAGGACAAACGTCAGGAACTCGACCAGCGCAACGGCCGCCGCGTAGGCGGGAAGGAGAGCCTCCGTGCCCGGCAGCGGAAGCCGGGCGTGCGGCGCGGCCATGATACTGGCGCCGACGAACCCAACGATGATGGCCGTGGCAATGGTCAGTTGAGGCCGCGCCGGCCGGACGGTTGTGACGAGGAAGTCGTTTTCGGATGCCACTGCCGCCGATTGCCCATCGGGTGTCGCGTTCTGCATCTTCGGGTCGGCTCCGTCAGTGTGACATCGGCTACTGTTCGGCATCTGGCCGACGACGGGCGCATGTCGAGCCGGCGCACCCTCGCCAAATGCCGATGGCTTCATTCACTCACGGCGCATCATCGGCTCGCTGCCGGTCACCCTCGATCAGGCTTTTGGCCGCGGCAATCTCCCGATGCAGGAAATCCAGCAACGCCCGAATCCGGGGAACGCGCCGGAGGTCGGGGTGCGTTAGGAGCCAGAGGTCTGCGGCGAAGGCTGGCTCCGGCTCGTCGAGCCGAACGAGGCTCGGCCGCACGTCGCCGATGAAGCAGGGCAGATGGCCGATGCCGATCCCGGCTTCCACGGCTTCGGCAAGGCCGAGCACCGAGTTCACCCGATAGGCTGGACCATCTGGACCGGCGGCGGCGACGGCGTGCCTCACGACGTTCATCGAACCCATGCCGTCGGCGAGTGCGACCCAGCTTCGACCTTCGGCATCGCTCGAAACATCCGCCTCGCCACGCTGGCCGTAGAGTGCCCAGGCGATACGCGCGACCTTACGGCCGACGAGCGTATCGGGCGGCTCGTCGGTGGCGCGGATCGCAATGTCGGCGTCGCGACGCGACAGGTTCAGGGCCGGGTTGCCGATCACGACATCCAGCCGGATCCGGGGACACCTCTGGCGGAAGGCGGCGAAGATCGGCGTCAGGAGGTGGATCAGCAGTGAGTCATTGGTGGCGACGCGCACCTCGCCTTCGGGTTCCGGCTCGCGGCCGGCGAACTCCAGCGCCACCCGGTCAACATCGTCGCCGATGCGCTTCGCCAGCGCCACCAGGGCGTCGCCGGCAGCGGTCACGCCGAGCCTCGTCCGATCCCGCTCGAACAGGGGATGGCCGACCGTCTCCTCGATCTGCTTCAGCCGGCGAAAGACCGTGGAGTGGTTGATCCCGAGGCGATCGGCGGCAAGCGGCAACGACGCGGTTTCCGCGATCGCGCGCACCAGACGGAAGTCATCCCAATTCAGCTTGTCAAAGGCGGTCGTCACAAGAATCCCGATCCTCCGGCTCGGCCGAACCGACCTCTTACGCAATCATTCCATTGCACGGATGCAATGGAATGGCATCTTACACCTAACAAAGATTGCGCATAGCTTCACCTGCGAACGACATCGGTTCTCGAACGCAGGAGCAACGCCATGACCAGCACGAGCAGCCGCGGCATCCATCACGTCACCGCCATCGCGGGACCGGCCAGCCGCAACGTCCGCTTCTATACCGAGACCCTGGGTCTGCGGCTGGTGAAGCGCACGGTCAATTTCGACGATCCCGGCACCTACCATCTCTACTACGGCGACGAGGTGGGCAGCCCGGGCACGGTCCTGACCTTCTTCCCCTACGAGCATGCCGCGCCCGGGCGCCTCGGCGTCGGGGAAACGCAGGAAACCGTGTTCCGCGTTCCGGAAGGCTCGATCGGCTGGTGGACGCAGCGCTTCATCGAGAAGGGCGTCGCCTTCGAGCCGATCGTGAAGCGCTTCGGCGAAACGGTGCTCGCCTTCAAGGATCCAGACGGCATGCGCCTCGCGCTGGTCGCCGTTTCGGGTGCGGGACTAGAGCCCGGCTGGAGCGACGACACGATCCCGGCCGAATACGCAATCCGCGGCTTCCATTCGGTGAGCCTGCTGCTCGAAGAACTGGCGCCCACCGGCGCGATCCTGACCGACGTCTTCGGCTTTCGCGAAATCGGCTCGGAGGGCTCCACGACGCGATTTGCCGTGGAGAGTGCCACCACCGGTGGCATCGTCGACATCCGCAGTGTCGGCGGCTTTCTGAAGCCCCGGCCCGGCGCCGGCTCGGTACACCATGTCGCCTTCCAGGCGGTCGATGATGCCGAGCAGGCTGCGATGGTGAAGCGGCTTGCCGAGAACCATCGCATCACGACCACCGAGCAGTTGGACCGGAACTACTTCCGCTCCGTCTACTTCCGCGAGCCGGGGCACGTCCTGTTCGAGATCGCGACCAACGCGCCGGGCTTTGCGGTGGACGAACCGGCTGCGGAACTCGGGACCTCGCTGAAGCTGCCGGCGATCTATGAGGCCAATCGTGCCGAAATCGAAGCGGTGCTGCCGAAGCTGGCGCTGAACGAGCCGATCGCTGCTTGACGGCGTACATATCCCGGGAGCGGCCGATGCCGCTCCCGCCCCTTACCATCATCCATGAAGGAGTTGCCGCCATGACGGTCGCCACCCTGTCGCATGCGCATCGTTTCGTTGCCGCCGCCGATGCCGGCAAAACGCCGCTGCTCCTTCTGCATGGCACGGGCGGCGACGAGAACGACCTTCTGCCCCTCGGCGCCACCCTATCGCCCGGCGCCAGCCTGCTGTCGCCGCGCGGCAAGGTCTTGGAAAACGGCATGCCGCGTTTCTTCCGCCGTCTGGCCGAGGGCGTCTTCGACGAAGCGGATGTCAGGCAGCGCGCCGGCGACCTTGCCGACTTCGTGGAAGAGGCGCGGACCGCCTATGGCCTTGCGAAGCCGCTCGCCGTCGGCTTCTCCAACGGCGCCAATATCGCGGCCGCCCTCATGATGCTGCGGCCGGGGGCGCTCGCCGGTGCGATACTGATCCGGCCGATGGTGCCGCTCGCCGAAGCACCGCAAGCTGATCTCGCGGGTGTGCCCATCCTCATTCTCTCCGGCGCGATGGATCCGATCGCCCGGCCGGACGAGGCTCGTCGTCTCGCCGCGACCTTAAGCGAGAGCGGCGCGGTCGTGGAGCACCGTGTCCTGCCTGCCAGCCACGGCCTGTCCCAGGCCGACGTCACCGTGGCAAGTGACTGGCTCGCCAACACATTTGCGGGATGAACTCGCGGCATGACCCGTCGTGTCGTTGCTGCCGATCCAGACGGAGCGTCGGTCGCGGGCGACGTCATGACCAAGACCGCAACGAGATGCGCGTCGCCCCGACGAGAGGCCCTTCTCGCGCGGTCTTCGCGAACAAGGCTTCGCGCTTGGACGCGTCGCTCCTGCGGCCGCGTGTCGCCGGCGCGGAGCAGGGCGCCGACCTCACGATGCTGACGAGGGCGGATAGAACGGCTCTCGCGAGGGGAACGCTGCAGGGTACGACAGCATCACCTTGAGGAAGGCAGCGCGAGGAGGTGGCGCACCTGCGGTTCTACCGCGTCCGTATGGAAACGCCGCAGTTCCGCCTGCACGTCGGCATCGGCTTTCGACACGCGCTTGTGCTGACGCAGGTGCTCGGCCCAGGATTGAACCATGAACCATTCGACCAGCCTGTCAGGCTCGGCGGCGTCTTCCGTCACTCCCCACGCAAAGGCGCCGTCGCGCCGCCGTTCTGCCGAGAAGCGGTAGAGGAGCGCGAGGAAGGCGGCGCGGTCGGCGGAAGCGACGCGATATTCAACGGTGATCATTACCGGACCGCGATCATGCGCGACGGTTTCCGCAACCAGGGGCTCCGGCCAGTGGTTGGACGCGCCGAGGTCCGCCTCACCCTTCGGCAGTTTGGCACGATGCATGACCAGGGCCGCGGCGACGAGGCCAGCGGCCGCGACGACCAGCGTCGTCGGCACGCCGATCTCCTGGGCGACGAGGCCCCAGGCGAGGCTGCCGGCGGTCATCGCGCCGTTGAACACCGTCAGGTAGACCGCAAGCGCCCGGCCGCGGACCCAGTTCGGCAAGACCGCTTGCGCCGTTCCGTTCAGCGTCGTCAGCGCCATGATCCAGGCAGCGCCGAGGATAAGAAGCAGTGGGAGGGCTAGCCAGCGAGGCGGAGCAAGGCACAAAAGCGTCATGACGGCAGCAGTCAGGAGCGCTGCGAGTAGAACCATTCCGTCGGCGTCGACGCACGACTGGATCCTTGGCATCAGGACGGCCCCCAGGATCGCTCCCGCGCCGATGGCGCCGAGCATGATGCCGTAGAAGCCGGCGTCTCCTGCGAGCAGGTTGCGGGCGACCAAGGGCAGGAGAGCCCAGACGGAACTCGCCAGCGCGAAGAACACGAAGGCGCGCAGGAGAACGCGGTGTACTTCCGGGCTGGCGCGCACGTAGCGCAGCCCCGCCCGGAAGGCGCCGCCGAAGGACTCGGAGAGTTCGTCACGCGGTACCGCAGGGCGCTTCCACCAGAGGAGCGCAGCGATCACGAAGAGGTAGCTCGCCACGTCCGCGCCGTAGGTCGCCGCCGCCCCGACGCCGGCAAGGATCAGCCCGCCTGCCGCCGGTCCGATGGAGCGGGCGATGTTGATGCCGAGCGAGTTCAGCCCGACGGCCCGCTTGAGCTCCTCTCGCGGCACGAGCTCGGGCACGATCGACTGCCAGGCCGGTGCGACGAGCGCTGCCCCGACCCCGCCGAGAAAGGTGAGGCCGACCAGCGCCTCGATGGTCAGGAGGCCCGACGATGACAGGATGGCGAGCGAGAGACTGACGCAGGCAAGAAAGGCCTGCACACCGATCAGGAACCGACGCCGGTCGAGAAGGTCCGACAGGACGCCGGCCGGGATGGCCAGCAAGAAGATGGGCAGCGTGCCCGCCGCCTGGATCATGGCGACGGCGGCAGGCGAGGCGGAAAGGTCGGTGACGAGCCAGGAACTCGCGACGTCGCGCATGAAGCTGCCGACATTGCCGAAGATCGTCCCCGCCCAGAGCACGGCGAAGACGGGACGGCGCAGCGGTGCGAAGCCTCCACCGGAGGCCGGCGAAGCCGGAACTTGGCTCGTCACGGCCGATCAGCCCTTAACGAAGGCGAGGAGGTCCGGATTGACGACCTCCGCATGGGTGGTCAGCATGCCGTGCGGAAAGCCCTCGTAGACCTTCAGCGTGCCGTTCTTCAGGAGCTTGATCGACTTCAGCGCCGCGTCGGCGATCGGCACGATCTGGTCGTCGTCGCCATGCATCACCAGCGTCGGCACGGTGATCGCCTTGAGGTCCTCAGTCTGGTCGGTTTCCGAGAAGGCCTTGATGCCGTCGTAATGGGCCTTGGCGCTGCCCATCATGCCCTGCCGCCACCAGTTCTGGACGACTCCCTGGTAGACCTTGGCGCCCTCGCGGTTGAAGCCGTAGAAGGGACCGGCGGCGACGTCGAGGAAGAGCTGAGCGCGGTTGCCGGCGGTGCCCTGGCGGAAGCCGTCGAACACTTCGCGCGGCAGGCCTTCGGGATTGGCCTCGGTCTTCAGCATCAGCGGCGGCACGGCGCTGACGAGAACGGCCTTGGCCACGCGGCCGCTCGGCTCGCCGTGCTGGGCGACATAGCGGGCGACCTCGCCGCCGCCGGTCGAATGGCCGATATGCACGGCGTTCTTCAGATCGAGGGCCTCGACCACCGCGAAAGCGTCGGCGGCGTAGTGGTCCATGTCGTGGCCGTCGCTCACCTGCGCCGAGCGGCCGTGGCCGCGGCGGTCATGGGCGACGACGCGGTAGCCATGTTGCAGGAAGAACAGCATCTGCGTGTCCCAGTCGTCCGATGACAGGGGCCAGCCATGATGGAACATGATCGGCTGGGCGTCCTTCGGGCCCCAGTCCTTATAGAAGATCTCGACGCCGTCCTTTGTGGTCACGGTGCCCATGGCCTTCGATCCTTTCGTGCCGGCGGTGGTTTGGGGCAGCGCTCTGCCCGGCAGCATGAGCGCGGATGCCATGGTTGCGCCGGCCAAGAGGGCGTCGCGGCGCGTGAGAGGGAGGAATGGATGGGAGGGTGTCACGGGTGATCCTCTCCGGCTTTTCGATCCTGCCGACCGGGAGACGCGACAAGCGCGAAGGCGCCGACGAGCCCGATGTGCTCGAAGAAGGCGTTGGCAGCCATCTGGCGCGCCATCCCGGGCTCCATCTCCCAGAAGCGAAGCGCGAGAAACGTCGCGGCGAGTGTGAAAGCGGCAAGAGCCAAAGCGGCGGGACGCCGCTTGACGCCAGAAACAATCATGGCCGAGCACACGAGCTCGAAGACGATCACGCACGCGGCGAAGAGAGCGGGCGGGCGTAGGCCGAAATGCTCCATCTCCGCGATGGCGCCAGGAAAGTCGGCGATCTTCGCGATCGGCCCCTGGATAAACGCCGCGCACAGGGCGAGGCGCGCCAGCCGCTCCAGGACGGACCGTGCAGTCGTGTCGCCGGGTTGTGAAATCGTTGTGGTGGCGTGCGTCATCGTCACACCGCCCAGCAGGCGCAGCCGAGCGCGCCCCAGAAGCTCTTCAGGTCACCGATCGGCAGTCGCGACGACCACGCCGTCGCATGGTCGTGGCCATGGACGGTGCAGGCATTCGCGCAGCCGCAGGAACCGATCGCGGCACGCTTCAGCGGGTTGTTCCGGGCGGCGGACGCGTCGTCTCCCCAGGCGCCATAGCCCCCGAAGCGGCGCACCGGCGACCAGTCCGGCATGGCCGGCGGGATGTCCGTTTCGTCCTCGGCGGCAAAATCTCCGGCCCCGTAGACGACCTTTCCGCCGACCAGCGTCAGGTCGGAGGTGAGATGCGAGATCTCGTCTTCGGCGCAGGCGAAGAAGTCCTTCGACGGCACGACGAGATCTGCGAACTGTCCGGCCTCGATGCGACCTTTCTTCCCTTCCTCATTCGAGAACCAGGTGACGTTCTCCGTCCACATCCGGAGCGCCGTCTCGCGGTCGAGACAGTTGCGCTGCGGCGTGATCCGCATGCCTCCAACGGTGCGGCCGGTGATCAGCCAGGATAGCGAGACCCAGGGATTATAGGAGGCGACGCGGGTCGCGTCCGTGCCGGCCGACGTCTTGACGCCCTTGTCGAGGATGCGCGCGACGGGCGGGGTCGCCTCCGCTGCGCCGAGACCGTAGCGCTCGACAAAGTACTCGCCCTGGTATGCCATCCGATGCTGCACGGCGACGCCACCGCCAAGCGCCGCAATCCGGTCGATGGACGCTTCCGAGATCGTCTCGGCATGATCGAAGAACCAGTTCAGCCCTTCGAGCGGGACGTCCTGATTCACCTTCTCGAACACGTCGAGGGCTCGCGAGATCGTCTCGTCATAAGTCGCATGCATGCGCCAGGGCCAGCGGTTCTCAGCGAGAATGCGCACCACGCCCTCGAGATCATCTTCCATCTCCGGCGGCATCTCCGGGCGCTCGACCCGGAAGTCTTCGAAGTCGGCGGCGGAGAAGACCAGCATCTCGCCTGCGCCGTTGTGGCGGAAATAGTCGGTGCCCTGTTTGTACCTTGTGGTCGCCGTCCAGTTGAGGAAGTCCGCCTTCTCCTCGTTCGGCTTCTGGGTGAAGAGGTTGTAGGCAAGGCGGATGGTGAGGAGATTCTCCTTCGCCAGTTCCTCGATCACCGCATAGTCGTCGGGATAGTTCTGGAAGCCGCCACCGGCGTCGATCGCGCCGGTGACTCCGAGCCGGTTCAGCTCGCGCATGAAGTGGCGGGTGGAGTTGAGCTGGTACTCGAAGGGCAGCTTGGGACCCTTCGCTAGGGTCGCATAGAGGATCGCGGCATTCGGCTTGGCAAGGAGCAGGCCCGTCGGGTTGCCCGAGGCGTCGCGAACGATCTCGCCGCCGTGTGGAGCCGGCGTGTCCTTGGTGTAGCCGACGGCTCTCAGTGCGGCGCCGTTGAGAAGCGCGCGGTCGTAGAGGTGGAGGAGGAAGACCGGCGTGTCCGGCGCCACCGCATTGATCTCCTCGATCGTCGGCAGGCGCTTTTCCGCGAACTGATGCTCCGTGAAGCCACCGACAACGCGCACCCATTGAGGCGGCGGCGTCACCGCCACCTGGCGGCGCAGCATGTCCATCGCATCGGCGAGCGAGCGCACGCCGTCCCAGCGCAGCTCCATGTTGAAGTTGAGCCCGCCGCGGATGATGTGGAGGTGGTTGTCGATGAGGCCCGGCAAGACGCGGCGCCCCTTCAGGTCGATCACCTTGGTGTCCGGGCCGCGATGCATCATGACATCGGCGGTGCGGCCGACGGCGAGGAAGCTGCCGTCCTTGATGGCGACCGCCTCGGCCGTCGGGTTTGAGCGATCGAGCGTCGTGACGAGCCCGCTGTGGAGGATGAGGTCGGCGGAGGACATAGGGTCGGCTCCCGTCTCTTGCGCGGATGCGGACGTGAATCGGTAAAGGGCAGCGCCGGAAGCGGCGGCGAGAACGGTTCGGCGCGTCGGCATCAAGCAGTCTCGCGCTGGGCGGATGCGGACGGCGTGCCGTTTCCCCGCGACTTGCCGCCGCCAGCAGGCAGCTGGCCGAAGCAGTGCGGCACGACCTCTCCATGCAGCCAGGATGTGGCGGTGGCCTCTCTCGCCCAAAGCACCTTCAGAAGCGGTGGGACCTGCTCGCCAACGAGTATGCCGAGAAGCCCGACAAGTGCGACCACTGGCGGTGCCGGCGAGCGCACGTTGATCAGGGCGTAGATGGCTCCGACCAGGAGGCCCGCGCCAAGCGACAGGACGTAGATCTTCATGGGAGAACCTTCAGCTTCGATGGAGCGTGCGCCATAGCGCTAGTTCGCGGACACGTCCGGCATCGTCGCGAGGATGACCCCGGCGACGACTGCGCCGTTCTTCGAGCGTTCGGCCATTGAGGTTACGTTGCGGGATTCGGACCGACGGTCTTGCCGTGTCGGACCCGCTCGGCACTCTTGTGCAGCATGGTGTAGGCGTAATCGACGCCCATGCCGTAGGCGCCCGAATGCTCCCTCACGACGTCCATGACCGCATTGTAGGTTTCTCGGCGGGCCCAGTCGCGCTGCCATTCGAGCAGCACCTGCTGCCAGGTCACCGGCACGACACCCGCCTGCACCATGCGGTCCATGGCGTATTTCTGAGCGTCGGCCGAGGTCGCGCCCGAAGCGTCGGCCACCATGTAGATTTCGTAGTCCGTGTCGTGCATGCATGACAGAGCGAAGGTCGTGTTGCAGACCTCGGTCCAAAGGCCGGAAACGACCACTTTCTTGCGGCCTTGTGCGGCGTTCTTCGCGAGCGCGTCGCGGACGTTCTGGTCGTCCCAGGAATTCATCGAGCTACGCTCGAGGATGTCGTTCTCGGGAAATACGGCCAGGAGTTCGGGATAGGTGTGCCCGGAGAAGGACTGCGTCTCGACCGTCGTGATCGTCGTCGGGATGCCGAAGAGCTTCGCTCCCTTGCCCAGGCCGACGACGTTGTTCTTCAGCGTCTGCCGGTCGATCGACTGGACGCCAAACGCCATCTGCGGCTGCTGATCGATGAGGAGGAGCTGGCTGTTCTGCGGCGTCAGGACTTCGAGCTTGGCATTCATGACTGGTGGTCCCCTGCAATTGAAATCGTCTGCCCCGCATCGATGCACCTTTTGCGCGCCACGCTCTTGTCGGTTTGCCGCCGAACTTGAACGATCCGCTCGTCTCGAAATGCCCTAGTTGGCGAGGCGCGCGTCCGCTGCGGCGGGACCGCACCCATGCGGGGCGGTGCGGGCATTCACGCGTCGCCATTGCCCTGGGCTCGTCCCGACGAGGTTGGAGAAGACGCGGGTGAAATAGCTCTGGTCGCCGAAGCCGCAGGCGAGCGCCACCTCCGCCAGCGATATCTCGCCCGCGAGCATCAGGCGTTTCGATGCGGCGATGCGGATCTGAGAAAGATAGCGGTGCGGCGACTGGCCGGTGCTTCGCCGAAAGGCGGCGGCGAAGTAGCTCGGCGAAAGCTTGCAGGCCTCGCTCACCTCGGTGATCGTCAGCGGTCTTGCAAAGCCGGCCTGCATCAGTTCCTTGGCCTGACGCTCCTGCCAGGGCGCAAGGCCGCTGCGCAATGGCGGCGCCTGCCTGCGTACTTGGCCGTAGCGCTCAGCGGCATGGGCGAGGAACGCCATCGCCACGTGTTCCGCCAACATCGAACCCGCCGCATCCCGCTTCAGCATCGCCGGCATGAGCAGGGCCCCGAGCGCGGACGCCACAGGGTCCCGCTTGGCCGGAGACCGCAAGAGGCCGGACGGGCGCGGCAGTCCCGCCTCGTCCGCGATCTCGTCGATGAAGGCATGAGGAATGTGGAAATGGATGGCGTCGAGGCGGCCCGTCATCGACAGGCAAGGCTCCTCGGCCAGATTGAAGGCACTCACCGCGCCCTGTGGGACGCTGCCGGAGTGGACGAGGCTCCCTGCGGCGCGGAGCTCCTGGTGCCTCAGATCGCTCATATGCAGCACCATGCTGCAGGCTGCCTCTGGTTGAAAAATAGCGGGCTGGACACCCGGCGATACCGGCCCTTCCAGGCGCGTAAGGACGGTGACGCTGCCGCCCGGACTTCGGATCGTCAGCGTGGCGGTCGTTTCGACGCCGAGGATATCCGCAAGGCGATCTCCACTCAGCTTACGTCGGCGTCGTTCCGGTGGCGGCACCGCAGTTTCGCGCCGGCTTCCGCTGATCAGTCGCGTCGATTCGGCTCGCGCATGCGTAAGGCCGGCAGATCTATCAATATTGAAGTCATGGAAATTTGGCATGTCTGCATGCACCGTCATTGAGCTGATGCATAGTGACAGGATTTCCTCTGGCCGTTTTTCTATATACTGCTTTCCGATTTATCGAGATTGCTGTTCTTACCTATTCCGCTGCATGCCGATATTTTCGAGGCGAACAGCCTACGGCGCGTTTGAAGGCCGTGCTGAACGCCGCCTGGCTCGAAAACCCCGATCGGTGCGCGATCTCGGCGAGCGACAGCTTCCCTTGTACGAGCAGCCTGCGCGCTTCCCCGAGCCGCGCAGCGCTGACGAAGCCGTGCGGCGTCGATCCCGTCACGGCCTTGAACATGCGCGCGAAGTGGAACGGGCTAAGGCACGCAACCTCGGCGAGTTCGGCGACGGTGAGTTCCCCATCGAGGTTGTCCCGGATGAACTCGATGGCGCGCCCGATCCTGCTGGCGGAGGGCAACGCCCCCGCCGCCTCTGCGCCTGGCCGCTCCGGGCTGTCGTGACCGTAGGTCTGCGAGACGCGGGCGACGAGGGCGAGCGAGGCCGTTTCCACCATCATGCGGCCGCCCGCGCTCTCGCCGCAAAGCTCGCGATGGATCGAGAAGCCGAGCTGGCGGATGAGATCGTCATCGACGTCGGCGAGGTAGCGGACTGCGTCCGCCCGGATGCACCGATCGCCGTAGAGTTCCGCCAGATGTGCGAAGCGATCAGTCGGCAGATAGATGTGCAGCACGTCCTGCAAGGCGGCCGAGATATTGATGTCGTCCTCGCCGACGCCGACCGGGCACAGCCAGACCGTTCCGGCTTCCACCGCTGTGCGCTGGCGGTGGCCGGCGCCTTTGCGGCTGACGAAGGCTCCGGGGCTGCGGCGCGTGGCGAGCGTGATCTCCATCTGCGTCGGAACGATCGCCGGCAGATTCCCCGGCGGATGGCAGCGCAGTTCCGCCGCAACACCCGACCAGCCGCGTCCCTGGGACGAGGCGACGAGACCGGCGTTCGGAAATTTGAACTCGCCGTGCGAATGCAGATCCATGTCCGGCAATGTCCAATCCATCGGCGAACGGGACAATTATACGTCCGTATCGGTGACGGGTGCGACCGGATGGCATAGGGAGGCTGATCGGGGTCGAAGATGAGACAGGTATTTTCCCGGTGGCCAAACAGCGCGCCAGAGCCGACGCGCGACGCCACCACGTCTTCGGACGATCTTCCCGCGTGGATGCTTGCCGTCCCGAAAGGAGGACGTCGGCTCGGTCTTCTTCAGGACATGCTCGTCGCATGCCTCGTGGTTCTCGTGCCAATCCTCCTCGCCGATATGATCCGGTGGGAAATGGTCGCGCGCTCGCGCGGCACGGCCACCGTCGTGGTCGCCATGACGGTCGCGGCATCGATCCTCGCCTGCATCCACGTGGTTCGGATGCGCGAGGCCTGGCGCGCCAGCGGTGAGAAGTTCACCGCGATCTTCGAACGCGCCGGCATTTCGATGTGGCGGGAGGACTGGACCGCCGCCGGCGAGGCGGTCGCGGCGTTGCGTCGAGCCGGCGTCCTGGACATTGAGGGCCACTTCGCCGATCGGCCGGAGGAATTGCGGGCGATCTGTGGACAAGTCATGATCACGGACGTGAACGCCTTCACGCTGGAGGAAACGGGAGCCCCAGACAAGTCCGCCTATCTTGGGCCGCTCGACCGCCTCCTTCCGCCGACGGACCAGACCTTCGTGCAATGGCTGGTCGCCTTCGGCCGGGGCGACCGATATTTCCGGTCAGAAGCCCATGTCACGCGGGCGGACGGGCAGGAGATGGATACCCTGTTCACGGCGATGCTGCCGCGCGATCCCGCCGGTTTCTCGGATATTCTCGTTACCTCGCTCGACATCACGGCGTTCAAGAAGCTTCAGACGCGTCTGGCAGCGGCGGAAGCCGAACTCGCCCGCGCCTCGCGCGTCACGACCGTCGGCGCGTTCAGCGCGTCGATCGCACACGAGGTCAACACGCCGCTGGCCGCGGTCGCCGCGAACGCACAAGCGGCCCTGCGCTGGTTGAAGCGGGCGGAGCCCGACGTGGCGGAGGCGGTTGCGGCCCTCGACGATGTCGTGTCCGAGGCGGTCCGCGCCCGCGACGTGGTCGCCCGCACACGCTCCTTTCTCGGCAAGGCACCCATGGACTTGATGCGGATCGACCTCGTGCGTGCCGCGCGAGACGCCAATCTCTTCGCGGAACGGGAACTCAGAGCGACCGGCGCCACGGTGCTTCTGACCGCCGATGCGGAGGTTCCGCCCGTCCTCGGCGACCTCGTCCAGATCCAGCAGGTCTTCGTCAACCTCATCGTCAATGCCGCGCAGGCGATGGCGCATTCGCCCGGCCGGCGGCACGTTTCGGTGACGGTTCGCCGCCAGGGAGACAGGGCGCACGTCACCATCGGCGATTCCGGTCCTGGCATCGAGCCGGCGCAACGAAGCCGCATCTTCGAACCATTCCATTCGACCAAGCCCGGCGGCATGGGAATGGGCCTTGCGATCTGCCGCAACTGCATCGACGCGCATGGCGGCGACATCTGGGCCGACGACGCCCCGAACGGTGGAGCGGCGTTCCATTTCACTTTGCCCATCGCGACCGCGGCCGAAGCATGAGTCACCATACGATAGCCGTCGTGGATGACGATCCGGCCATGCGGGTCGCGCTGACGCGACTGCTGCGGTCCCTCGACTACGATCCCCTGCTGTTCGACAGTGCGGAGGACTTGCTCGCCGCCTTCGACGCCGTCAGGCCCGAATGCATCGTCACGGATGTTCAGATGCCGGGGATCAATGGCCTCGATCTCCTGCGATTGCTGAGGTTGCGCCGGCCGGACCTTCCGGTGATCCTCATTACGGCCTATCCGAGCAGTTCCAGCCGCGACCGAGCGCTTGCATCCGGGGCCCGTGCGTATCTGCCGAAACCCTTCGACGCGGACGAGTTCGAACGCTGCCTCGCCACGATATTCGCCCCGGACTGACATCGCTGGCGAAAGGACATGGACGAACGGTCGGACCGGACGCTATCTGGTCTGCCGGACACAACCAAGGCTCCGGCAGATGCGGTGATGTTGCGCGGGATCGTTCATGTCGTCGACGACGATGCGTCGCTGCGTGCGGCTCTCGTCAGTCTTTGCCGCTCGGCCGGGCTGGAAGCCGTCGGACATGTGGACGCGTCCGAGCTCTTGGCCGACAGCAATCCGTCCCGCCCCGCCTGCATCCTGCTCGACGTCCGACTACGCGACCAGAACGGCCTCGACATACAGGACATGTTCCAGTCGTCCGGCAACGACGTACCAATCGTCTTTCTGACGGGCTACGGCACGATACCGATGACCGTCCGGGCCATGCGCAAGGGTGCGGTCGAGTTCCTGGAAAAGCCGGTGGAGGACGACGAGCTTCTCGGCGCCCTCATCCGGGCGTTGGAGATCGATGCCGCCGCCACGACGGCTCGACGCGACCGCGACGTCCTCGCCGGGCGTCTGAGTTCGCTGACTGTCCGGGAGCGCGACGTCCTCGGCTATGCGATCGGTGGCTTGATGAATAAGCAGATCGCCGCAGAGCTTGGCATCTCCGAGATTACCGCCAAAGTGCACAAGCGGCACATGATGGAGAAGATGGGCGCACGGTCGCTTGCCGATCTCATTCGCATGACGAGCCAACTCGGCATTGCTCCTGCTCGCCAGCGATGACAGGTGACGAGATCGGTTCGGACGCTGAGAAATAATGGCTGTGGAGCCTGCCGGACGGCTACACCCGCCCGCCCTGCCACGGCGCGGGCTGATTGAAGGTGGCACACGGGCGTTACGGTCAGCGCCGTTCTGCCGGGCCCGACCCGATCGGAGATCCTCGGAGACTACATCGACGATCAAGCCGAAGCGAACCGCATCACGCAGGAGGAAGCCGAGCAACGCTTCCTTCAGGCGCTTCGCTCGGCGACCCTGCTCAAGCGCTTCTCCACCACCGAGGCGGTCGCCAACATGATCGTCGACGCCTGCTCGCAACAGGCTTCGTCCACCAGCGGCGCCGCACTCTGGGTGGACGGCGGGATCGTCCGCTGCGTCGACTGAAACACAAGGTCGGCACTGCATGCAGGGGATGTTGGGGGCTGGCGACGGACGCGGCGAGCCCGGTTCTCGCTGCAGCCGCCGAGAAGAGGCATGCCCGCACTCAGGCGCGGCGAGAGATTTGGCGGATCGCCCAGACCCAGCGAGACATCATGTGCATTCTCCGTGGTTCTGTTCGCGGCCATTTGCGGCTCGCTCATTTGCTCTGCATTCCTTGGGCAGAGGGTCCGCCCTTCGCATCATCGACGCTTCTTCTGCCGCGATCACGGAGATCCATTCGCCGATCGACGCGCGTTGGGGTTCGCGCAGGGCGTTGAGCTTGGCGGAGGCAGGGCTCCGGACGTCAGTCCGAAGCTGTGCCCGTGCTCGACCCTTGTGGTGCCGCATTGCCCTTCGCTGCGGGAGTGCCTTCCGCCGGCTCGGCCAGAGGCTGGCGGGTGAAGCCCGCGAGCCCGGCTGCGGTTTCCATGACGTCGCGCTCGATCTCCAGCGGTGACACCGCGTAGGCTGTCAGGAGTTCGGCGAGCGAGCGCAGCGCATGCATGTGGATGCGCTCCCAGCCATGCGAGGCGTCGACGCCGAAGGTGACGAGGGCGGTGCGCACGTCGTGCCCGGCTTCCACGGCAGAGGCGGAGTCGGATCGATAGTAGCGGAAGACATCCTTCTGGTATCGGATGTCCTCCTCGCGACAGAGGCGTGTCAGCTTGCGGGTCAGATGGTAGTCGAAGGGGCCGGTCTGGTCCGCCATGGCGATGGTGACGCCGAATTCCGATGAGTTCTGCCCTGGTGCGCTGGTGCCGTTGTCGACCGCCACCATCGAAGCAACCTCGGGCTTGAGGATGGAGGCCGCCCCGACTCCGACCTCCTCGGCGATGGTGAAGAGCCAGTGCATGTCGACCGGCGTCGCGGAGCCTTCGCGCTCGAGCGCCTCGATGGTCGCCAGCATCACGGCGACACCGGCCTTGTTGTCGAGATGGCGCGAGACGATGAAGCCGTTGTCGAAGAATTCCGGCTGCGGGTCGATCGCCACCGTGTCGCCGATGTCGATGCCGAGGCGCCGCACGCCCGCCGCGTCGCGGACCACCTCGTCGATCCGCAACTCCACATGCGCCCAGCCGACGGGGGCCGTGTCGACCTCCTCGTTGAAGGTGTGGCCGGACGCCTTCAGCGGCAGGATGGTGCCGCGATAGGCGGCATTCTCCGCGAAGATCGTCGTGCGTGCGCCTTCGGCGAAGCGGGCGGACCAGGTGCCGATCGGAACCAGCTCCAGCCGCCCGTTGTCCTTCAGGCCTTTCACCTGGGCGCCGAGCGTATCGAGATGGCTGACGACCGCGCGTGCGGCGGCGCGGCGGCTGCCCTGCCGCACGGCGCGGATGGCGCCGCGGCGTGTCAGCTCCACCTCCAGCCCGAGACGCTGCAGCTCGGTGGTGACATGGCGTACCACCGTGTCGGTGTAACCGGTGGGACTGGGGATCGCGAGCAGCGCGCGCAGTTGGTCGGCAAGGTAGCTCGTATCGATGGAATGTCGGGCCATGGTTCTGTCAGTCGCGCCGTTCGCGGCGCAGGCGTGCCTTGCGCACGGAAGCAGGAATTGAGAGGGGGAACAGAAGATCGATGAAGCGCTCGGCTGTCGGCTGGGGCTCGTGGTTCGCAAGGCCTGGCCGCTCGTTCGCCTCGATGAAGACGTAGCTGTCCTCAGTCGGACTCTCGACCATGAAGTCGATGCCGCAGACGGGAATGTCGATCGCCCGCGCTGCCGCGATGCCGGCCTCCACCAGCCGCGGATGCACAATGTCGGTAACGTCGTGGATGGTGCCGCCGGTGTGGAGATTGGCCGTCCGTCGCACCGTGATGCGGGTGCCCTCCGGTAGAATGTCGTCCATCCCGAACCCGGCCGCCTTCACCGTCCGAGTCGTTTCCGCATCGAGTGGTACGGAGCTCTCCCCGCCCGTCGCGCTGCGGCGCCGGCGGGACAGGCGGTTGATCAGCGTACGCACGCTGTCCCGCCCGTTGCCGGTGATCTCCGGCGGCTTGCGGATCGCCGCAGCCACGAGGCGGAAGTCGATCACCACGAGGCGGAGATCGTGCCCTTGGAAGCAGCTTTCCACGAGGACACGCTCGCATTCGCGCCGCGCGGTCTCGATGGCGCCCTGCGCATCCTCGAGCGTCTCGATGCCGACGGCGATGCCGCGCCCCTGCTCGCCCCGGGCCGGCTTCACCACCACCGATCCGTGCCGTTCGAGGAAGGCGGGGAGGGCGGTGCCGTCGCCCGCCTCGATCTGATCGGGCACGGCGACGCCAGCCTCCTTCACCAGCCGGCGCGTCATCGCCTTGTCGTCGCAGATCGACATGGCGACAGCGGAGGTGAGCTCCGACAGGCTTTCGCGGCAGCGGATGCTGCGTCCGCCATAGCTCAGGCGGAAGAAGCCGCCCGCCGCATCGATCATCTCGGCATGGATGCCGCGCCGGCGTGCCTCGTCCACGATGATGCGCGCATAGGGGTTGAGGGCCTTATCGCTTGCCGTGGTTCCCGTGAACAGCCTCTCGTTGATCGGGTTGCGGCGCTTGACGGTGAAGAAGGGGATCCGCCGGAAGCCCAGCCGCTCGTAAAGGCCGATCGCGAGCGCATTGTCATGCATGACCGACAGGTCGAGCGTGCGCCGGCCGCGGGCCCGGAACTCCTCCGCGAGGTGGCGCAGCAGCGCCTCGCCGATGCCGGGATGGACGGCCTGCATGTCGATGGCGAGGCACCACAGCGAGGCCCCCTCGTCGGGATCACCGAAAGCCTCCACGTGATCGACGCCGGTGACGGTGCCGAGAATGGCGCCGCTGTGCTCGTCCTCGGCGACGAGGAAGCGCAGCGCGCCGCCGTTGCGATGCCGCCACAGAAATTCGGGAGCGACTTCCACCATGTTGCGCATCTGGTAGATGCGGTTCATCGCCGAAGTATCGCTCTCGCGCTCAAGCCCCCGCACTCGGAAGCCCTGGAGCTCGCGCTCGGCTGGGGCGAGGTCGGCAAGGTCCAGCCGATAGGTGTGCGACGGATCGAGGAACAGATCGAGCGGCGCCTGCGCCAGGAGGACGTGCGGTTCGGAGACATAGAAGGCGATGTCGCGTCGGTCCGGGCCCTCCTCGCCGAGCGAGCGGGCCAGGCGTGCCGGATCGGAGAAGGTCTGCGCGAAGGACAGGCGTCCCCAGCCGCAGTCGACGGAGGCATCGGCAGATACGGGTGACCCGCTCAGCTTCCTTGGCGGCATCGGTTTGCTTGCAGCAGTGGTCATCTCAGAGCTCCTGTCCCTGCAGCCAGAGCTCCAGAAGCGCCACCTGCCAAAGCTCGGAGCCCTGAAGCGGGGTGATATGGCTCGCCGGATCGGCGAACAGGCGGTCGACATAGGCCGGATCGAACAGGCCACGCTCGCGCGCCCGCCGTGACCCCATGGCGTCGCGCACCATGTCGAGCGTCGGACCGGCGAGATACTTCAGCTGCGGGACCGGGAAGTACCCCTTCTTGCGGTCGATCACTTCCGAGGGAATGATCCGCCGGGCGACAGACTTGAGCACGCCCTTGCCGCCGTCCTTCAGCTTCTCGGCCGAGGGTACCCGGGCGGCGAGTTCGGCCAACTCGTGGTCGAGGAAGGGCACGCGCGCTTCAAGTCCCCACGCCATCGTCATGTTGTCGACCCGCTTCACCGGATCGTCCACCAGCATCACCTGGCTGTCGATGCGCAGCGCCTTGGCGACCGGATCCTCAGCCCCGGGAAGGGCGAAATGCCGACGGACGAAATCGAGGCTCGCGTCCTCGCCGCCTCGCCAGTCAGGCCCGAGCTGGCTCTGCAGCGTCTGGTGCGAGCGGTCGAAGAAGGCCCTGGAATAGGCCTCGACGGGATTGGCAGCGTCCTGCATCGGCGGATACCAGTGGTAACCCGCGAAGATCTCGTCCGCGCCTTGCCCCGACTGCACGACCTTGATGTGCTTAGAGACCTCCCGCGACAGGAGGTAGAAGCCGATATTGTCATAGGAGACCATCGGCTCCGACATCGCGCGGATCGCGTCCGGCAGATGCTCCAGCAGTTCAGAGCCCGGCACGAAGATGCGGTGGTGCCTGGTGCCGTAATGCTTCGCGATCAGGTCGGAATATTCGAACTCGTTGCCGACCTCCCCATTGGCGTCCTCGAAGCCGATCGAGAACGTTGACAGGCCGGTCTGCCCGGCTTCGGCGAGCAGCCCGACGATCAGGGACGAATCGACGCCGCCGGAGAGGAGGACGCCCACGGGCACGTCCGACACCATGCGCCTCTCGACGGCGCGGCGAAGCCGCTCCAGCACGGCATCCTCCCAGTCGCGCGCAGTCATCGCCGCATCGCCCGGCTGAGGTCCGAAGGCCGGCGCCCAATAGGTCTCATCGTCGAAGGAGCCGTCCGGCTGCACCAGCCGCGTCGTGGCCGGCGGCAGCTTACGCACCCCCGTCAGGATCGTGAGGGGTGCCGGAACCACGGCGTGGAACGTCATGTAATGGTGCAGCGCCACGCGATCGATCGACGTGTCGATGCCGCCGGCGGCGATGATCGAGGGCAGGGAGGAGGCGACCAGAAGCCGCTCGGCTGTATGAGAGAGATACAGCGGTTTGATGCCGAACCGGTCTCGCGCCAGGAGAACGCGTCCGCTGTCGCGCTCGTGGATGGCGAAGGCGAACATGCCATGGAAACGCTTTACGCAGTCGCGGCCCCAGGCGTGGTAAGCCTTGAGGATCACCTCCGTGTCGCCATGCGAGAAGAAGCGATAGCCGAGCCCTTCCAACTCGCGGCGCAGCTCCGGATAGTTGTAGATGCAGCCGTTGAAGGCGAGCGTCAGCCCGAGGTCGGGATCCTCCATCGGCTGGGCGGAGTTCTCGGTCAGGTCGATGATCTTCAGGCGGCGATGTCCGAAGCCGACGCGTCCGCGCAGGACGATGCCCGTGCCGTCCGGCCCGCGCCGTGCCAGACAGTTGCCCATCGCGCCGATCGTCTCGGGGGAGGCGAAGCCGCCGTCGAAGCGGATCTCACCGCAAATGCCACACATGAATGCCCTTCCAGCCTGCTTACAGAGGTTTTTGTCTCTGCCGTGCAGTTAGGGCAGCAGGCCAGCGACCCAACCCGTGGAGGTGAGTTCGGTATCGAACCCAGCCGTTGCCGCCCCGTGTCTCGGACTCTGGCTCAGTGGCTTCCGACGAGCTGCAGCGGGAAGGAGGTGATCCAGGGCACGTATGTCACCAGCATCAGACACAGGATGATCACAGCCACGAGCGGAAGCAGGTGCTTGATCATCCGCTCGAGGCCGATATCGGCAACCGCACATGCCGCGAAGAGGTTCACGCCGAAGGGCGGCGTGATCATCCCGAGCGCGAGATTGGTGATCATGATCAGGCCGAAGTGGATCGGGTTGATCCCGAACTGCATCGCCACCGGGGCGAGGATCGGAGCCAGAACGACGATCGAGGCGGATGTCTCGACGAACATGCCGACCAGAAACAGGAAACCGTTCACGGCGAGGAGGAAGGTGAAGGGGCTGTCGAAGGTCTGGACGATCCAGTCGCCGATCGCCGCCGGCACGCCGGCCCGGGTGAGCACGAACGAGAAGAGTCCCGCCATCGATATGATGAACATGATGATCGCTGACGACAGGGTGGAGCGGCGGACCTCCCGCAGGAGATCGGCCAGCGACATCTCCCGGTAGATGAACACGCTGACGAAGACGGCGTAGACGACGGCGACGACAGAGGCTTCCGTCGGCGTGAAGATGCCGCCGTAGATGCCCCCGAGGATGATCACGGGCATGAGGAGCGCCAGGGCGGCTCGCCGCAGGCTGCGCAGCCTCGGCTTGCGCGGCAGGTCGTCGGACACGACATGACCGGTGACGCGGCACCACACCGCCACGTAGATGGCGAGTGCGATGGCGATCAGCAGCCCGGGCCCGAAGCCCGCGATGAAGAGATCGCCCACCGGGGCCGAGGCGGCGACACCGAAGAGGATCATCGGGATCGATGGCGGGATCAGCACGCCGAGTTCGGCCGAGGTGGCCTGGAGCGACGCAGCGAATCCAACGGGATAGTTCTGCCTGACCATTGCGGGGATCAGGATCGCGCCGATCGCGAAAGTGGTGGCCACGCTCGAACCGGACACGGCCGCGAAGATCATGCAGACCAGAATGCACGACATCGGCAGGCCGCCGCGCGTGTCGCGCAGGAGACTGTCGACGAGATCTACCAGACGCGAGGAGATCCCGCCGGCCGCCATGATGTTGCCGGCCAGGATGAAGAACGGAATGGCCGCCAGCGGAAACTTGTCGAGCGCGATGAATGCCTGCTGCGGAACGATGATGAGCGGCAGCTTGCCGAAGCCGACAGCGCCGATCAGCCCGGCAAGTCCGATGGCGACAGCCACCGGAATTGCCAGCAGCATGAACGCCACCATCGCAATGATCATCGTTGCAAGCATGGACGAAGACTTCAGCTGATCGTGTCGGGAACGACGGCCGGCTCTTTGCCGGGGTCAAAGAAGCGCGCCACCAGCGCGATCATCGACAGGAGCGCTCCGGTCGGCAGGGCGGCGTAAGCGTAGGCGGCAGAGACGTTCAGGCCCGCGATGGTCTGGAACCGGACCTTCCAGCACAGGATCGCACCGAACCAGAGAAGCACCGCCAGGAGCGCGAAGATCGCGACAGTGCCAACGAGGCGCAGGAGCTGTCGAGCCCTGCCCCTGCTCATCTGGTAGAGCACGTCCACCGAAATCAGCGTCCCGGTCCGCATCGCGCCGCAGAGCGCCAGATAGGTCATCCAGATCAGCAGCCCCTGCACGAGCGGTTCTGACCAGGAGGCCGGTTGAAACAGCACGAAACGCGCGACCACCTGATAGAGGCCGACGCTCACCGCAGCGAAGAGGGCGAGGCTGCCGAGTGCGACAGCCCCTCTGGTGATGGCGCTCTCGACGGCAAGCGCCGCCGCGCCGAGGCGCGCGAGCGGCCTCGTCACTTTGTGTCTCGGATGGCCGCGATCCGCTCTGCGCCGAATTCGCTGGAGAACTCTGCGAAGAGACTATCAAGGCGGCTGCGGAAGCTCTCCTTGTCCACGTCCTTGATCACCGTCATCCCCTGTTTGCGCAGCGCTTCCAGGCCGTCCTCGATAGCGGCTTCGACCTCCTTGCGATTGCGCACCATCGCGTTCTCGGCAGCGGTGCGGAAGATCGCCTTATCCTCATCGGACAAGGCACCCCAGGCGGAGGGCGAGATGAGCACGACGAGTGGCGTGAACGCGTGATCCGTCATGCTGATGTACTTCTGCACCTCGCCGAACCTGTTGTTGACGATGGCGCCGACGGGGTTCTCTTGCCCGTCCACGACGCCCTGCTGCAGGGCCGTGTAGACTTCCGGGATCGCCATCGGCGTCGGCAGCACGCCGAGTGCCTTCCAAACCTTTATGTGCATGTCGTTCTGCTGCGTGCGGATCTTCAGGCCCTCGACATCAGCGGCGCTGCGCACCTCGCGGACGCCGTTGGTGAGCTCACGGAAGCCCATGCCGCCGAAGGCAAGCCCGACCAGCTCGTAGTTCGGCAGGTTGACGAGGATCTCGTTGCCGATGGGCCCGTTCAGCACGGCTTGCGCATGATCGAAGTCGCGGAACAGGAAGGGGATGTCGAAGATTTTCAGCTCCGGGTCGAAATTCGCAACCACGGAGGTCGATGAGACGGTCATGTCTACGGTGCCGAGCTGCAGCCCTTCAATGACTTCCCGGTCACCGCCGAGAGCGCCACCACCCTGGAGCCTGATTGCGAAGCGGCCTTGAGACTTCTCGCTGATCTCGGCGGCGAACTGCTCCATCGCGATGGCTTCCGGAGCCTTGGGCCCTCCGACGAAGCCGAGGTTCAGCGTCGTCTCCTGCGCGTTGGCGGCGCCGGCTGCGGCGGTGAATGCCAGTGCAGCCAGAAGTACCCTCAAATTCTTCACGTCGATCCTCCCGATCTTTTCTGTGGTCCTAGGCTTATTCGACGACCCAGTGATCCGTTACGTACTGAGCAAGGCGATCGATCTCGATCTCCATCCCAAGACCCGGCCCATCCGGAACCGCGATCGTGCCATCGCTGGATGGCTTGGGATCCAGGAGCACAGACCGCAAGGGGTTGTAGCTTGCGTCGAATTCCAGAAGCGGCAGCGGCCGTCCGCCATCCGGATGCGCGATTGTCGCGCAGAACTGGAGCGCCGCCAGAACATTGATGGCCGAGCCCCAGACATGCGGGATCACGGGAACGCCGAATGCGGAGGCCAGCCCTGAAATACGGAGCGCTTCGGTGAAACCGCCGCACAACGCCAAGTCTGGCTGGAGGATGTCCAGCGTGCGTTGTGCGACCGGATCACGGAACGCCTCGACGCCGCAGAAGGATTCGCCTCCCGCGAGGGGCACCGGCATTCGCTCCGCCAGAGCCCGGTATGCCGGCAGATCGTCGTGCCGGAGCGGCTCCTCGATCCAGCGCAGGTCCATGTCGGCAACCCGGTGTGCCAATGTCAGCGCGTCGTGGAAGGTCGATCCCTCATTAAGATCGATCATCAACTGCCGGTCGGGTCCGAGTATCTCGCGTGCCTGGCGAATGGCCGCCTCTCCGGCGCGCATCTCGGAGGCGACGCGGATCTTCACGGCGGAGAAGCCAGCCTTGGCATAGCCCTCGACAGCCGTGCGGAAGCCCTCGTAGCGGTCCGCACCGGCAGGCAGCAGAGGCCCGCTGGCATAGATCGTCACGCTGTCCCGCAGGGCGCCACCGAGTAGAGCATGGATCGGGCGCTGCAGCGCACGGCCGAGCGCGTCCCAAGCGGCCAAGTCGATGGCGCTGATCGCCATGTGCGCCTGACCGCGTCGATCTGGGATTACCCGCCGCAGCATCTCAGCGTGCAGCTTGCGAGGGTTGGTGACGGACGCGCCGAGCACCGCGGGCGCGAGCATTTTCCGGATGAAGGCTCCGGATGCGTCCGGAAACGCCCAGCTTTCTCCCCAGCCGCTGAGTCCGCCGGCCGTCGTCAAGCGCAGGAGCAGCGAACTGCGGCGCGTGAAAGTACGCAATGCATTGCCCGCCGCGTGGGGCATGTCGCAGGCGACCGTGAAGCCCTCGATCTTCACGATCCGCTCGGCGGTTCCTTCCACTGCAACGATCCCCTTCTGTCTGCTGCGGCGAGCATAAGCCATTGCAGAAAGGCGTTCTAATTGGAAAGAGTGTATCTCTCGCTTTGGAAATCTCAATGAGTCGGATCACGATCGCCCAGCTTGAGGCCTTCTACTGGATCGCCGAACTCGGCTCCGTGGAACGAGCCGCCAACCGGCTGTCGCTGGCGCAGCCGACGGTCTCGCTCCGCTTGAAGGCGCTTGAAGCGCAACTTGGCACCGAATTGTTCGATCGTGGCCGGCGAGCTTTGGAGCTGACGCATGACGGCCGGGACCTGACGGCCGAGGTCAGAAGTGTCCTGCAGGGCATCGAGCGCATTGCCTTGCGGGCTCGCGTCAGAGAGATCGCGGGTCCCATCAGGATCGGCTTCGCGGAAGGGTTCGCGGTGATCTGCCTGGCGGAAATCCTGGACCGGATTCACGAGGCCTATCCCAAGCTTCAGCCCGAGCTTCTCGTCGCCACCTCGGCGGAGGTCGAGGAGCAACTCCACAAGCACCGGCTGGACCTTGCCGTCCTCGTCAGTCCGACCCCCGCGCCGGAGTTCGAGCTGCTGCCGCTCGGAATGCAGAAGGCGGGGTGGATCGCTTCGACACGATGGGGGCTGCCGCGGAAGGTGAGACCGGAGGACCTCGTGTCACTTCCCATCATCGCCAACCCGCCCGGCAGCATCAACTATCGCCAGACCATCACCTGGTTCGGCAGTTGCGGCCTGACGCCAAAGCGTCTCGACATCTGCAACAGCGTCGCCGTGCTGGCGCACGTCGTCCGTTCCGGAGCGGCAATCGGTATCCTGCCTGCCAAGATGGTAGCAGATGATGCGGCGCAGGGACGGGTGCAACGGTTGGAGTCTGTGCCCGCCGTGCCGGACACGCCGATCTGCGCGAAGCTTCCACGAGGTCCGGCCAGTCCGGCAACGGAGGCCGTCCTGGCCTCCATCAGAGCCACTGTGGAGGGCATGGAGTATCTCGGGCCGATGCCGGAGGCCACAGGTGCTTCATGAGCCGGTCAACCGGGGTGCTTAGACGCCAGAAGGCCTCGGAGGCCACATCTCTCGTGAGCGGCACAGGGCCACCCCGCCGCCGCCACGTGCATCTGCGAAGGCGCCTGGATCGGCTTCACTGCCTCAGTGGCCATGTCAGACAGATCTTCCGGCGTTGCGGCTAGCAGCGCAGTGCGCAGTCCTTTGATCAGCCTTCGACATCACTAGGGACGGCACCACCCGATGTGGATGGCGTCACCGGGTTGAGCGCCGAGCTCGCGGCAGGAAACGCCTTCGCCGCATAATGTCCAGCCTTCGCCCGTGGCGCCCGACGCGCCGAGCACCAGGTCGGTGATCGGCGGAACCTGAGGGCGGTAGACATAGGCGCCGTCGCGGAGCACGGCATCCGGCGGCGGATCCATTCCGGCCCCGGATCCTTCGATCCTGGCTTCGATCACGCGCAGACCATCTGGCGACGCCGTCCAAGTCTCCTGCCAGTGGGTTTTCTCGACCGAGTGTGTCCAGGAGAGCGTGAAGGCCGAAACGGCCATCACCGCCGTCTTGCCGGCGGCGGTAATGCAGATCATGCCGGACCATGGCGACGCGCAGATGGGGCGCTGACTGTTGCCGGCTCGTCGTGCACGGTTCGAGCGGGTGAGCCCGCCAGTGCCGCGGCCTGACCGGCGCTCTGCCTGCGCACGCGTACCACGTGCCATGCGATCACCACCACCGAGAGAATGAAGCCGATCTCGTCCGTCAGCGGCACGGCGGCGATCAGCGTGAAGGCCGCTGCGGCAGCCAGGATCCGTTCCCACCATCGCAGCGGCGCGAGCAGATAACCGATGGCCGCGGCGCCCCACAGGCCGATGGCGAGGACGGCCTTGATCACGATGTAGGCCACGGCCGGCCAGTACCCTATCGACGTCGCCAGCGGCCCACCATCCTGCAGCATCAGTGCCGGCGTATAGACGGCCATGAACGGTATGACGAAACCCGCTGTTGCGACCTTGATCGCCTCGAAGGAGATCCGCAGGCCCGATGTCTTCGCGATCGGAGCGGCCGCGAAGCAGGCGAGAGCGACCGGCGGCGTCAGATCGGCGAGGATGCCGAAGTAGAAGACGAACATATGGGAGACGATCAGCGGC
The DNA here is from genome assembly GCF_002893625.1 of Mangrovicella endophytica. GTDB lineage: Bacteria > Pseudomonadota > Alphaproteobacteria > Rhizobiales > Rhizobiaceae > Mangrovicella > Mangrovicella endophytica. The sequence continues at coordinate 138,402 of NZ_PKMZ01000007.1, forward strand.
ACGCCGAGCGCCAGGAGAGCGCCGCCCGCGATCGACGAGGTTATGATGTAGTTGGGGATCGTCGGAATCCCCATGCCGAGGACGATGCAGGTGATCATCGTCAAGACGAGCGATAGAAGCAACGACGACTGCCCGACGGAAACGATGTAGTCACCGAACGTGTTGGCGACGCCGGTCAGCGTCATCGTTCCCACGATGATACCAACGATCGCGCAGGCGATCCCGACGGGCAGGGCCGTCTTGGCGCCCTCGGCCAGCGAGTCCCGGGTCAGAAGCAGCGTTTCCCGTCCGCCCTTGAAGATCGCGCAGGCGAGGATAAGGACAGCGAGGGCGATGCCGACGGGTAGAATGCCGTACTCGAAGAAACTCGCCGCGATCAGCCCCAGGGTGATCCAGAAGACGGTGCGCAAGGCAGTTGCGGAGAGGCGCGCCGCGATCGGCGCACCGAGGATGAGAAGAGCCGTCAGCGCTAGGCCGATCGTCCCCGCGTAGAGCGGCGTATAACCTGAGAAGAGCAGCCAGACGAGCACGGCAAGCGGCAGCAGCAGGTACCAGCCCTTGCGCAGAGCTGCACGCGGCGAGGGCAGTTCGGACCGCTGGAGCCCGAGGAGGTTGCGCTTCCCGGCTTCCAGATGCACCATCCAGAAGACCGAGCCGAAATAGAGTACGGCCGGTATCAGCGCGGCCTGGACAATGGCGGCATAGGGCACGTTCAGCGTCTCAGCCATGATGAAGGCAACGGCGCCCATCACAGGCGGCATCAGCTGCCCGCCCATCGACGCGGTCGCCTCGACGCCGCCAGCGAAGGCGGGCCGATAGCCGAAGCGCTTCATCAGCGGAATGGTGAACTGACCCGTCGTCACGACATTGGCGACGCCGGAGCCGGAGATCGTCCCCATCAGCGCTGACGAAATCACCGCCACCTTGGCGGCACCGCCTTTGGAGTGGCCAACGAGCCCGAGGGATACGTCGGTGAACAGGCTGATCATGCCCGCCCGCTCGAGAAACGACCCGAACAGGATGAAGAGGAAGATGTAGGACGAGGACACGTAGATGGGGATGCCGTAGATTCCCTCCGTGCCAAAGGCCATGTGATCGATCACCTGGCTGACAGGGTAGTAGCGCGTGACGAAGGGTGCGGGCAGCCAGTTGCCGAAGAAGCAATAGGCCAGGAACGTGCCCGCGATGATCGGCAGCGACGGGCCCATAATGCGCCATGTTGCGACGAAAATGATCAACAGGGCGAGGATCCCGACGGCGGTGTCCTGGACGATCGGCATGCCGGCGCGGAAGATCAGGGCCTTGTACTCCCACCATTGGTAGAGAGCGACGGCCATCCCGGCGACTCCGAGCATCCAGAAGAGGGCTCGGCTCGGCCGCCCTTCGCCCTTGAGAACCGATAGCAGCGGCAGCCCGAGCAGGCAGAGAAAGCCGACATGGACGGCCCGCACCACCTGGGATGGAAGGTCCCAGAGATGGGCGGAGGTGGCGAGTTGGAAGAGCGAGAAGGCGACGGCGATCCAAAACAGGAGGCGGCCTTCGATGCCGCCCGGAAAGCTGGCCGACAGCGGGTCGTGCACCTCGTTGGGGGCGCCGTGTCCTTCCGGATCGCGCGAGGCCGGCGTGTGGTCCGTCATCCCGTCGACACTCCAAGCTGCCGAAACGTGTATGAGGCTCGCCCGGGCCGCAGCATCGTCTGCCGTGACCCGAGACAATGGCGAGAGCGGATGGCGGACAGTCCGCCTCCGACCCGCTGAGGATCGGCACTATGGCCAGTGCCGACTATCCGCGTGAGGCTTATCTCGACTAGAGGAGGCCGGCTTCGCGATAGTAGCGTTCGGCGCCGGGATGGAGCGGAACGGGAAGGTTCTTGGCAGCCGTTTTCGGATCGATGGCATTGGCAGCGTTGTGCGCGGCCTTCAGCACGTCGACATGCTCGAAGAGCTGCTTCGTCATCTGATAGGCGAGGTCGTCGGAAACGGCGCTCGACGTCACCAGGATGTTGGTGATGGCGAGGGTCGGCACCGGCGCGTCCTGCCCTTCATAAGTCTTGGCCGGGATTTCGACGGCGGTGAAAGGCGCGCCGAGCTTCTCGGCGACCGTTGCCGGCACAGCCACGACGTTGATCGGCAGGGACGAGGCCAAGTCGCGGATCGATGCGACGCCCAGCCCTGCCGACTGCAGCGTTGCGTCGAGCTGCCGGTTCTTGATCAGCTCGACCGACTCGGCGAAGGGCAAGTATTCCGTTTTGCCTAGATCGTCATAGCTCATGCCTGATGCTTCGAAGATGGCGCGGGCGTTGAGTTCCGTGCCAGAGGCGGGCGCACCCACGGAGAGCCCCTTGCCCTTCAGGTCGGCGAGCGACGCGATCCCCGACTCCTTCGAGGCGACGATCTGAACGTAGTTCGGATAGATCGCGGCGATGGCGCGTAGCGTATCGACCTTCTGCGGGAAACCGGCATCCGTATCGCCTTCCACGGCAGCCTTGACGGAGTCGCCCAGCGCGAAGCCGATCTCGCCGCGACCCTGTGCGATCAGGTTGATGTTCTCGACGGATGCCTTGGTCGCCTGGACCTGCGTCTTCACGTTCGGGATGTTGTCGCCGTAGACCTTCGCCAGCGCCGCTCCGAGCGGATAATAGACGCCGGAGGTTCCGCCGGTCAGGACGTTGATGAAGTCCTGCGCATTGGCACTTCCTGCAATGGCTCCGACGCCGAGCGACGTGCAGACAAGGAGACGAGCCCCGGCAATCATTGATCGAAGATGCATGTTGTTCCTCCCATTTTTGCTCACTATTGCCCATGGGTTCGGGCTGGACCATCCCTGATCTCAATTTTGTTCTGCATGAGCTTCGCACGTGGCGCTTCACGGACGCTCGTCCTCGGCCACGCAAGACCCAGATGCTTCAGTTGCACGACGGCTCCCAATCGGTGCCTGTAACTGGCTTTCCAATCAGCCGAACGGGCTGGCCAGTCCGGCCGGCATTACGACGGTCTGAGCCCGGACGCTCTCTTGTGTCTGGTCGGCGTTCTCGACGACGTCGGAGCCCGCTCATTGTCTCGTGCGCCTCGCAAGCGGCGCCTCATCATAGCTATCGTCAGCCGCAGGCCGAGTGCCGTATCTCGAGTCTTGGTCGCATGTGCCGGCTATTTCTAGTCGCTCATCATCGCGTCCTTCAAACCTTGCGATCGTCGGGCCACCCCTGCTTGTCGCGCTGGTGGGCCGAGGGCAACGAGCTGTGTACAGACCGGTTCTAAGAGAATAGGCAGGCGTTCAACGATCCCCGAAGACCACGCTGAGGCTGCCATCGCTTTCGAGAATCATCGTGGCGACGTTCTCTATCCCTTGGCCTCCGCTGGCGCGAACGGCACTCAGCGCTTCGTCCTCGGTGATGCGCTCGGCCTGCATCGCCGCGCGGCAGAACTCCCCATTGCGGACCAGCAGGGACGGCTCGGAGCGGATAGCCTTTGCGAAGGCGGTCGAGCGCACCGAGGTGAAGGCGACGAGGAACTGCATTCCGATCAGCAGAGCCAGCGCGGCCGCCCCTTCGGCGAGTGCCACCGACTCCTGCAGGAGAACGGCCGACAAGGTCGATCCGAGTGCCACAGTCACCACGAGGTCGAAGGCGTTCAGCTTTGCGAGCGTCCGCTTTCCTGAGATCCGCAAGAAAAGGATCAAGGCGCTGTAGGCCAGGATGCCGACGAAGATCGTGCGAACGATCCCCTGCCAATCCTGGAACAGCATGCTTTGCCAGTCCATTGCTCCTCCTTCCATGGTGCGTCATGCGCGGTTCTGCCATATCAGGTGTGGATCAAGCCAGGCGACGCGTACCGCCCGATCCGGCCTCTGCTTCCTGAAGGTGAGAGCAACTAGGTCACCATCCAGCCGTGTCCGGCCAAGAGGCTCAAGATATTGATCTCCATCCTCGACATTGCCGCGATCCTGCTCTGCCTGTCAGCGCTGTTCGGCTGGCTCAATCACCGCTTCGTGGGGCTGCCGCACGCAACAGGTCTCCTGGTGATCGGTCTGCTGGCCTCGCTCGTGCTCGTTGGAGTGGAGGCGCTCTTTCCTGAGGAACTCCTCTATGAAGAGCTGGCGAGAGTGCTGCACCAGATCGATTTTACGCGCGTCGTCATGGAGGGAATGCTCGCCTTCCTGCTCTTTGCCGGTGCGATCAACCTCAATGTCCGTCTCCTGCGGCACCGGGCGTGGCAGGTTGCCTTTCTCGCGCTCATCGGCACAGCCATCTCCACGATTGTCATCGGAGTCGGCTTCTGGGCCGCCGCCGCTTGGCTCGGTTTCCCGATCGGCCTCGTCTGGGCACTCGTCTTCGGTGCTCTGATCAGTCCGACAGATCCGGTGGCAGTTCTCAACGTCCTGAAGAACGTCGACGTCCCCGACGAGGTGCAGATCGAGATGCAGGGCGAGGCGCTGTTCAACGATGGCGTCGGCGTGGTGCTGTTCACGCTGCTGCTGGGCTTTGCGACAGGTATGGGTGACGAGACATTCACGGCAGCGACCGCGCTCGAGCATCTGCTGGTCGAGGCCGGCGGCGGCATCGCGTTCGGCCTTGTCGCCGGCTACGTCGCCTACCGCGCCATGCGAGCGATCGACGACTTTGCGGTCGAGGTGCTGATCACTCTGGCGCTGGTCGCGGGCGTCTATGCCGCGGCGAGCAAGCTAGGTCTCAGCGGTCCTTTGTCTGTGGTCGCAGCCGGCATCGTTGTCGGAGACCTCGCGCCCCGCAACGCGATGAGCGAGCGCACACAGACCTATGTCTCCTCGCTCTGGACGCTGATCGATGAGATCCTGAACTCGCTCCTGTTCCTGCTGATCGGCCTGGAAGTGATCATCCTGCGTTTCCAGCCGGCGGTCCTGACGCTGGCCCTCGCGGCTATTCCGATCGCTCTGGTGGCGCGGCTTGTGGCGGTCTCGACGCCGGTTCTCCTGTTCCGCTGGACGCAGTCGCTGTCCAGCCGGAACATTCCGTTCCTGACCTGGGCCGGGGTGCGTGGCGGCATCTCGGTGGCGCTAGCCCTCTCGCTGCCGGACGATCCCGCGAAATCGGTGATCCTGGCTGCGAGCTACGCGATCGTCCTGTTCACCATCGTGGTGCAGGGGCTGACACTCGGAGTACTGGCGCGCCGCCTCTGGCCGGCGGATCGCGGCGCCTAGAGCATCGGACTTCAATCCGCCGCACGCTGTCCAACTGCAGATGCCAGCCGGCGCAGCCGCTCCTTATCCGCCTCGATCACCAGTGCCGCTTCGGCACGCTGCAGGGCCTCTCGGGCGTGGCGTATGGCGCTATCGGCGTAGCCTTCCCGTCCGAGCCGGGACAGCGTGCAAAACGCCTTCTGGAGCCGCACGCCAACCTCGACCGTCGAGGCCCCATCACGCGCGATCGGGGTGAAGAGATCATCGAAGAGATCGGCGACTTCGACGGGCGGAACGAAAACGTTCGGGTACTCGACGTCGCTGGTCGCCTCCGCCGGCTCACCCCAGATCGACAAGACCCGAACGGCCCTGCCGATGACGTCGATCGCCGTGCCAGGATCGTTGATGCCCGGCGACAGGGCGCGGCTTGCGATTTCTGCCAGAACCACCGCGCCGAAGCGGGGGTCCTGATCGAAGGAGCGCGTATCGCCGATCGTGAAGCAGCCGCGGATCATCTGGTCCTGGTCGTCGAGGGTTACGCCGTCGGCATATGCAATGGGCTCGGTCGGAGCGACGAAGTTGCCGGGAAGGTCGACGACATAGATCCGGCCGCTGCCATCCTCCGTGATCGCGTTGAGGGCGCCTGTATCGAGATGTTGAATATAACCGATGTTGGCCGGGAAGATCGGTCGCGCCGTCGCCGGGATCGCACGTGTGTCGTGAAGGGGCCGCCCGCCGAGAAACGGGTCCTTGCGGCGGATTCTCATCGCATCCGTGGCTGCGACTTCGACGCGGTGGGTCGTCTCCGTCACGCGTCCGAGCCGCGACAGGTGATCGATCCAACGCAGCAGTGTCACCACGATCGCGACGATCACGATTACAGTGACGGCGAACAGAACAACGCGGCCGCGATCACCGTAGAGACCCGTCGACAGGGCAATGATCCCGACGAGGCTGAACAGAAAGGAGCCGACAAAGGTCGAGAGGACGTTCTGAGTAGTCGCATCCTCCATGATGAGTTTCGTTGCCCGCGGCGTGACGTTGCTCGTCGCGGCCGAATAGGCCGAGACCATTGTGGAAAGCGAGAAGGTCGTCACCGCCAGCATCGACGATGCGATGATGCCGAGGATGTTGTCGACGGCATCCGAGCCGATCTTCGTCGGCAGGTCGTGCGGGATGTAAGGGCTGACAACGATCGCAACCAAGGCCGTGACGACCGCTGCCACCGAGAAGAGGCTGGCCCGTACCCAGATCCGGCGGGAGAGTTGGCGAAGGAGCCACGCCCAATGTGACATCATGAGGGATTATGTTTCCGCGAGAATGGGGGGATGGGCCGTCAATTGATCTTGATGGATGAACCGGGCTTCAGCGTTCGAGACCGTCTTTCCTGCCCACCGCCGTGCAGGGAAGAGGAATATGCTTCGCACATGCCGAGCTTCCAGAAATTCTGCCAAGTTGGTCTCGACGCGCGCGGCTTCCGACAGTTCGGCGATGGCCTCGTGCTTCCTTAACTGAGGAGGCCGGCGGAGCGATTGCCGGCCACCGATCCTTGACCTTCCAGCGCGGGAGGCTCCAGCTCTTCGTGGGCAACCTTGCTGCGATGGACCCGATGACATACAAGCACTTCGCCGCCATGATCGCGACGTCGACGATCGTGATGTTCGGCCTGATGTACCTGAACACCTTCGCCTTCGACCACGTCTTCTTCAGTCAGACGCGCGCCTGGATGGCGCTCCTCATGGGAGCGGCCATGGCCTTCATCATGATCGGCTTCATGTGGGGGAGGTACCCGAAGAAGGGAGCGAACCTGGCCATCCTCGCCGTCAGCGTCGTCGTCTTCGCCGGCGCGCTGTGGCTGGTGCGCAGCCAGGAGACGGTGTCGGACGTCTCCTACATGAAGGCGATGATCCCCCACCATTCGATCGCGATCATGACGAGCGAGCGCGCTCACATCCGCGATCCGCGTGTCCGCGACCTCGCCGACGGCATCATCGACGCTCAGGTCCGCGAGATCGGCGAGATGAAAAGCCTCATCGCCGATCTGGAGGCCAGCCCTCCCGCGGCCAACGCACCGGACATCGCTCCAAGCATGTCCGAGGATGCCGCCGCCGGCCGCAACTGACACGGCCAAGATAGCACGCCCTTGCTGCCCGTCCTTCGGAGGATGATGACGAGGGCCGTCACCCGCGGGCTGAGCGGTGCTGGAATAACAGACGGCGCCCCTCTAGCCATGCCTGGCCTTTGATCGCTCACCAGATGGCTTCCAGATCGTGCAGACGGCTTGGAGGGGCGCAATCCGGCTTCTAATCCGCTATGATGTGCTAGCTTCTGCCAGCGCTTGGCGACGTGCGGTCCAAGATCAGAGGCCGACGACCGCAGCACGACGGGGGAAAATGCACGCTTCGCACTTGGCACTGGGCTACTTCCATCCGAGCGGGCTTGCAGCGCATATGCTGCAGCACATCATCATGATGAACGTGGTGGCGCCGCTCCTGGCTCTCGGCGTGCGACGCTGGCTTCCCTCCACGACATGGCGCATCTGGCCGGCCGCCACGGCTGCACAGCTCCTTCTCCTTTGGGGTTGGCACGCGCCCGCCGTCTTCGAGAGCGCCATGGGAAGTCCGGCCCTGTGGCTTCTCATGCACGGGACCTTGCTGGTTGCGGCGCTGTGCTTCTGGTCCGCGATCATTTCGGCCTCCGGGACACGCAGCTGGAGAGCGATCTTCGCACTGCTGATCACGGGCAAGCTGTTTTGCCTCCTAGGCGCGTTGCTCACCTTTGCGCCGCGCACCATACTGGCTGCCGGCCCCGAAGGAGCGCCAATCGACGCAGCGGCGGCGCTTGCAGACCAGCAGCTGGCAGGTCTGATCATGATTGTCGCCTGTCCTCTGAGCTATGTTCTGGCCGGCATCATTGTCTCAGCGCGCTGGTTTCTGGCGTTGGAAGGCGAGGCACCGGATGCGAATCCGCGATATTCTTAAGGTCGATTTCGATCAACTCGGAAACGAGATCGTCGTCGTTATCCTTGTGCTGATCGGCGGGATAACGATCTTCGTCTGGGCAGGTTATTACAATGTAGCGGCCAGCGAGAAGCATCTCGGCATCACGAACTGGATTCTTGCGACGGTGCGTGACCAGTCGATTGCCGCCCGCAGTTCGGAGATCGAGGTCCCCGATCTGAAGGATCGCGACCGCATCCGTCTCGGTGCCCAGCATTACGTCGCCGGATGTGCCTTCTGCCACGGCATTCCGGGTGAGCCGATCAGCCCGATTGCACAGCGCATGCTGCCGGCCCCGCCGGACCTGGCCAATCCGGTCAACGAATACGATGCCGCAGATCATTTCATCATCATCCGCAGCGGGCTGAAGTACACCGGCATGCCGGCATGGCCGGGCGTCGGGCGTGACGACGAGGTCTGGAGCGTGGTGGCCTTCGTCGAGTGGCTGCAGGACACCGGCGGAGCGGATCGCCGCGACGTCATCGATGACGCGGGACCCGAACAGCGGACCGGCGGCGGCTACACCAACCCTGAGGCTGGCGAGGCTTACGCCCTCAGCAACTGCGTGCGATGCCATGGTGACGCCGATACCGCGCCGGTCAGCCGACTCGTGCCGGCCCTGTCCAGCCAGTCGCCGGACTATCTGAGGCGCTCGCTCCAGGAGTATCGGAATGGCAGGCGCCAGAGCGGCTTCATGCAGCCAGTCTCGGCAAACCTCACCGACGGCGAGATCAATCAGCTCGTGGACTACTACAGCGGCCTCGCTCCGGTTGAGACGACCTCGCCGGAGATGCCCGAGGCGGCCTCCATCGCCCGGGGCCGCGCCATTGCTGCAGCCGGCATTCCCAAGCAGGAAGTGGCGCCGTGCAGCAGCTGCCATGCCGGCGCTGCGTCGCTCCAATACGGCATCATCGACGGTCTGGGACAGCGCTACCTTGCCGGGCAGCTCGATCTCTGGCGCAAAGGACATCGGACCGGCAGCGACTTCGGGATCATCATGGCGCGGTCTGCCGCCAACATGACGGACGAGCAGATCAGGGATGTCAGCGCCTACTATGCCTCGCTCACCCGCGATCTCAGCCGCTTTGCGCGTTCCTCACCGGCGGGGGCGACAGAATGAGGACGACAGCACGTCGCTCGGCCGCTCTTCCCCTGCTCGTGATCGGCGGGTGCTCTGTCGAACAGTCGGCTCTTCATCCGACAGGCGCAGGCGCAGAGCAGATCTACAGCCTGTTCTGGGTCATGACGATCGGGGGTGGACTGATCTTCGCCGCCGTTCTTCTGTGCACTCTCTGGGCGATCTACGGTGGATCGGGCATCCGCCGCACCCTGTCGGCCGAAGGCATGATCTACGGCGCTGGGGTGTTCTTTCCGGCAGCGGTACTATCCGCCTTGCTCGGCTACGGACTGTACCTGATGCAGGAGAGCGCATTCGCCTCGTCGCCGACCGGAGCGCCGCAGATCGCCGTCAGCGGAGAGATGTGGTGGTGGCGCGTGCAGTACCGGGATGCGCAGGGCCGCAGTCTCGAAAGCGCCAATGAGGTTCATGTTCCCGTCGGCGAGACGGTCAATCTCGCCCTGACCACGAAGGACGTCATCCACAGCTTCTGGGCGCCCCAGCTCGCCGGCAAGCTCGACATGATCCCGGGCCGCACCAACATGCTGTCGGTCACCGCCACCAAGCCGGGCATCAGCCGCGGACAGTGCGCCGAATATTGCGGCGGCGCGCATGCCCTGATGTCCTTCGTCGTGGTCGCCCATCCGGCGGACGAGTATGCGCAGTGGCTCGACGGGGAGGCGGCGCCGGCCAAGGCGCCCGATACGGAACGCGAGAAGCTCGGGCAGGACCTATTTCTGCGCAGCGGCTGCGGCGCATGCCATGCAGTTCGTGGAACCGCCGCTGCAGGAACGATCGGCCCCGACCTTACCCATGTCGGCAGCCGCAAGTCCCTTGGGGCCGCAACCCTCAACAACGACGAGGCATCCTTCAAGCGCTGGATCGTGGACAACCAGCACATCAAGCCGGAAAACGGCATGCCGCCCTACCGCATCTTCACCGAGGCCGAGCTCGACGCATTGGCGGCCTATCTCGACGGCCTCGCCTGATCATGATCGATCCCGCCAACGCTGGTCCGTCCGCGACAGTCGCCGCTAGTCTGGCCGCAGCCCCGGTGCTCGTCACCCGTTCCGGCGGCGGCTCGGCTCTCTTCGTCCTTCGCCAGTAGGCTGCAGCCGGAGTTACGCTTGGACACTACGCTTCCCAATCCCGGACCACGCCCCGACGGTGAAGTCGAGGAGCTGATGCGGATCTGGAAGACGCCCACCGGCTGGCGTCTTCCGACTGCGGTGAACAACACGGTCATCGGGCTGCTCTATATCGGCGCGGCGTTCCTGTTCTTCGTGCTTGCCGGCATTCTGGCATTGGTGATGCGCATCCAGCTGGCGGTTGGCGATCAGCGGATCGTGACGCAGGAGCTGTACAACCAGCTCTTCACCACTCACGGCACGACCATGATGTTCCTGTTCGCAGTGCCTGCCGTCGAGGCGCTGGGCGTCATGCTGCTGCCGCAGATGCTGGCGGCGCGCGACCTGCCTTTCCCGCGGCTCAGCGCCTATGCGATCTGGGCCTATGTGATCGGCGGCCTCGTCTTCTTCTCCACGATTTTCTACGATCTCGCCCCGCAGGGCGGCTGGTTCATGTATCCGCCGCTCACCACGACCCAGTATTCGCCTGGCAACAACGCGGATTTCTGGCTGCTGGGGATCGGCTTCATCGAAATTTCGGCCATCGCCGGCGCCATCGAGATCGTGGTCGGAACGCTGCGCACGCGGCCGCCGGGCATGACGCTCGCGAAGATGCCGATCTTCGCCTGGTCGATGCTGATCTTCGCGGGCATGATCATCTTCGCCTTCCCCGCGGTGATCCTGGCAACGATGCTGCTCGAGCTGGAGCGCGCCTTCGGCTGGCCCTTCTTCTCGGCCGAACTTGGCGGCGACGCGTTGCTGTGGCAGCACCTATTCTGGTTCTTCGGCCATCCGGAGGTCTACATCATCTTCCTGCCTGCCGCCGGTCTGGTCTCGATGATGGTTCCGACCTTCGCGCAAACGCCGCTCGTCGGCTATCGCCTGATCGTGGTGGCGCTGATCGCAACGGGCTTCTTCAGCTTCGGGCTGTGGGTGCACCACATGTTCACCACGGGCATTCCGACGCTGAGCCTTGCCTTCTTTTCCGCGGCGAGCATGGCGGTCTCGATCCCGTCCGGCATCCAGGTGTTCTCCTGGATCGCCACCATCGCCGCCGGACGCGAGCGCTTCCGCATGACGGTGCCGTCGCTTTTCATCCTCGGCTTCCTGTTCATCTTCGTGCTGGGCGGTCTGACCGGCGTGATGGTGGCGATGGTGCCCTTCGACTGGCAGGTCCACGACAGCTACTTCATCGTCGCGCATTTCCATTACGTGCTGGTCGGGGGCATGGTGTTCCCGCTGTTTGCGACCTTCTACTACTGGGCACCGATGGTGAGCAGCAGGATGCTGTCGGAACGCCTCGGCCGCTGGACGTTCTGGCTGATGTTCATGGGGTTCAACGTCACCTTCTTCCCCATGCACATCGTCGGACTGCAAGGCATGCCGCGCCGCGTCTGGACCTATCCGAGCATGATGGGCTGGGACCTCCTGAACACGATCTCCACGATTGGCGCCTTCATCATCGCAGCCGGCGTGCTGGTGTTCATCATCGACCTGGCGCGCAACTTCCGCTTCGGCCAAGTCGGACCCGACAATCCGTGGGGCGCCGGCACGCTGGAATGGCTGCCGAACGACGTTTATTCGACCCGCAGCATCCCGCTGGTGCGCAGCCGCGAACCTCTGTGGGACCAGCAAAACCTCGCTGAAGAGGTCAAGAACGGCCACCATTTCCTTCCCGGCGCGCCGACGGGCGGCCGCGAAACCGTGGTGACCACCGCCATCGAGGCCAAGCCGCAATACATCATCCAGATGCCCGGTCCGAGCTGGACGCATCTGTTCGCCGCCGTCTTCACGGCCGCCTTCTTCCTGCTTCTGACGATCAAGGCGGTCACCATCGCCATTACCTGCGGCGTCCTGGCCGTTGCCTCGTGCCTAATCTGGGCATGGCAGCTCGACAGGCCCGGCAAGGGCGAGGTCGATATCGGCGGAGATATCCGCGTCCCCACCTATATCACCGGGCCGCAGTCCCACAGCTGGTGGGCGATGGTGGTTCTGATGCTGGTGATGGGCTCGCTGTTCATCGCCTATGTGTTTTCATATCTTTATCTCTGGACAGTCTCACCGGATGTGTGGGCGCCTGACGGCTCGCCCATGCCGCCGCATGTGGCCTATCCGTTGCTGTCGGCTGGTCTCCTAGTCGGCGGTGTGGCGCTGCTGGCTCTGGCCTATCGTGCGCTTCCGGACCCGGGCAAGCGCAGCTGGGAAGCGTTTCTACTGCTGGTGCTGGCGTCCTGTGCCATGGCCGCGGCGGTCGGGATCGAGGTCTGGGGACACTGGATCACCGGACTTCGCCCGGACGCCAGCAGCTATGCCGCGATGGTCTATATGGCGGCGCTGCTGACTGGGCAGGGCGCGCTGGCGGTGATCGTGCTGTGCCTGTTTGCCGGCGCGCGACTGGCCACCCGGCAGATGGACAGGGTCAGGCGTGTCACCTTCGACAACGCCTTCCTTCTGTACGCCTACACGGCTGGGCAAGGTTTGTTCGGCCTGCTCCTTGTGCACGGCTTCCCGCGCTTGCTCGTCTAGAGCCTTTCAGGGTCAGATGGAAACCGTTCTGTTTCTCCGATGGCGAGGTGATCCGGCAGGAGAGACGTGCCGGTCGATGGGGTTCCATCGGCCAAGCGGCTCGACGAACCGGGCGCCCGCCAGCGGGAAACCCGAAGGGCCGGGTGAATTCGGGCCAACTCCATCGGGCTTCGTCTCGGCCGTAGCGCCGCTACGACCTTCGCCGAACCCCTCGACCTTGATCCCGAATTCCCGCCGGCAGAACGCTTCCATCTGACCCTGAAAGGCTCTAGGAGGTCGCATGTCGCTCTTCGCCCGCCACGACAGCCCGGTCATCGGAGCTTTGTTCTTTTTGCTTTGGGGTCCGATCCTCTGGGCCGGGCACCTCACGATCGCCTACGGGGGCCAGGCGCTGCTTTGCACACTGGCAGCCTCTTCGGCCGACTTCGACGCGGCCACGGCGATCCGGCTCCTGATCGGCGTCACGACGCTGGCATCGGGGCTTGCCAGCGTCTTCGGCGCCGTTGTCCCTCGTCTTCCGTTCCGCCTGCTTCTTCGCCGCAGGCCGGTGGATGCGGACGACGGCACGCTGATCGGCATCATGCGTCTTCTGAGCGCTCTTGCGTCTCTGGGAATCCTGTTCGCCGGCGTCACGACCGCCGTTCTGCCGGTCTGCGCTCAGGGACGCTGAACGCGCTCTCGATGCGGACGTGCTGCCGTTCGACGCTGCTGTTCAAGGCAGGCCGGGCTGGTATGCCCAGCGCTCGGTCGATCGTCAGTGCGATCGGAGGGCGGGATCGATCTCGAGAGCGATGCGAGAGAGACCCATCGTCTCCTGGCTGATCATACCCAGAAGCAGAACAGCAATCATCAACATGGCCTTCAGCCGGCGCTTCTGAGATGCCGTCGCGGTTGTTGCCAGAGGTCGGCCGGGTGGAAAGCTCCCAGGCGGCTTTTGGATCTTTGGCCCGGAAAAAGGAACGCTTCTAGCGGGCTGTATCGGTCAAACGTTTGTCTCGAGCATAAGGTTGCTCTCACAGGAACCGCCTTCCCGCAATGAAGCCACAGGCCGCGACTATGCAGGTGGCAAGCGTGTACCAGGTCGCTACGAAAAGCGGACTGTCATCTGGGCAATGCGTGGCGTAGAGCGCTGCGGCGATCGCGCTCGAAGCAATGCCCGCCGCCGCGCCAGCCAGTCCCGGCCGTGCCGGCATCCCCTGGCGCAAGGCGGCGATGAAGCAGGCCAAGGGGCCGATCGCGATCAGCGGAATGAACATCAGGCAGTAGCGGGCATTGTGGCCCACGAGACGCGCCGCCCATTCGGCCGGCGGCGACATCGCCAGTTCCGTGCCGACGCCGACCGCCAGCACCGCGCCGACGCCGCCGAGCAGCCACGGCCAGAAGCCATGCGGCGCGGCCGGGCGGGCAATGCGATCGAGGAGCCCGATCATGCCGACGGCCAGCGGCACTGTGACGATAAACTTGAAGAGGACGCGGAGGGTCCGCACCACAACGTCGATGTCGGGCCGAGGCTGCAGCATAGCGAGGTAGGATGCGGCGGCGGAGGCCACGCCGAGGGCGGCAGCCACGAGGAGGATGCTGCCGAAAGGCCGCGGTGCGCCTGCATCCTTCGCCAGAACCTCGATCAGCCGGTCCGTGCCGATGGCGGACCTCGACGGCATGTTCTCGTCGGGCGTCATGTCGTTCCTCCGCGGTAGATCGCCGCCAGACTCCGTAGCGCCCGGTGCAGGGCGACCCGCACCGCGCCCTCGCTCATCGACAGCCGCGCGGCCGTGTCGCGGACGCTCGAACCATCGAGCGAGATCGCCCGAACGATATCGCGTTGAACCGGCTTCAGGTGGTCCATCATCCGCTCGATGTCCTGCCCGTCCGTCGAAACGTCCTGCCGCTCGTCCGCGATCAGATCGACGACGTCGTCGATCGGCACGACGACCCGGTGCCCGCGGCGGCGGAGGGCATCGATCAGCTTGTTGCGCACGATCACGGAAATCCAGGGCCCGATCGGGCGATGGGTTTCCCAGGTCCCGCGTTTCAGATGGATGGCAAGGAGCGCTTCCTGGACGACATCCTCGACATCCTGATTGCCGAGCCGGAAGGCAGAGAGGCGTCTCCGGGCGATCACCCGCAGATGTGGCGTCACAGCTTCCAGGAAACGCCGATAGGCGATTTCGTCGCCGACAAGGGCCGCCGCCATCCAGGCCGACCATTCCTGCTCGCGTGGTTGCATCGCCACGAGACTTCGCCCCAATCGCCTTGCCGACCGACTGTCAGATGCCAGCGTACCAATCGTAGCCGATCGCATCTTCCCAATAGCCGCCTCGGCCGCCGCCGATCCCGGCAAGGCTCGCGACGACTTCGATCTGCATGACATACTTAGCATGCTTATAGCCGAGCTGCCGCTCGACCCGAAGGCGCAAGGGCGCACCGTGACCGATCGAAAGCGGCGCCCCGTTCATCGCATAGGCGAGGATCGTCTGGGGATGACGGGCATCGGCGAGATCGATGCTCTCGTAATAGTTCGAGCCGTCGAATTCGTCGGCGCAATGGAAGACGACATAGCGCGCCTCCGCCCGCAGCCCGGCCTCGCCGAGCAGGTGGCCGAGCGGCACGCCCGTCCATTTGCCGATCGCGCTCCAGCCTTCGACGCAGTCGTGCCGGGTGATCTGGGTTCGGGCGGGCATCGCCATGATCTCGGCAAGAGTGAATCGGACGGGCCGCTCGACGAGGCCGTCGAGGCCAAGCGACCAGCCGGAAAAGCCGCCCGCGGCCAGCGTCTGGTAGGTCGTGCTCGACGGCATCGTGTTGCCGTTGGTGCGGAAGACAGGCGACATCTCCGCTTCCTCGAATTCCGGGGCGAGCGCATCACCGCCGATCAGCCGCTGGAGATGCCGGGCAAGATCGTCCGCCGAGCCGAGCGCGTCGATCACCGCCTGCGATCGCGCGAGACCGAAGACGTCGCAGCCCGAGAGCACTATCGGCGCGATGCCGACGAGACCGGCGGTCAGGAAACCACGCCGCGTGGGACGATAAACCATCTGATCACTCCTTCGGAAGACGGTAGCGGCCGGTCACCATCGAGCGGATCTCGTTGAGCGGGCCGGCGAGCACCACCATCGCCACGTGGACGAGGACGAAAAGGACGATCAGCGTCGCGGCGACGAAGTGGAGGGAGCGTGCTGACTGGCGGCCGCCGAAGAGGTCGAGAAGCCAAGGCCATGCCGTATTCAGGGCCGGCGACATGGTGAGGCCTGTCAGGGCGACCAGCGGCAGAAGCACGAGAAGCACTGCGCAATAGGCGAGCTTCTGAAGCACGTTGTAGCGCTTGGCGGCCTCGCCTTTCGGAAAGCGCAGCCGGGCGTGTTGGCCGATATCGTGAAGGATGTGGGCGGGGCGGAGCTCGGCACGGGTGGGCAGGAGGTCCCGTGTCAGGTGCCGGCTGGCCAAGCTCCATAGAGCATAGAGGAGGATGCCGCCGGCGAAGATCCAGGCGAAAAAGAGATGCCAATGGCGCGCGAGAGCGAGATTGTAGCTGGACGGGATCGTCGCCCAGGAGGGAAAGGCGCGGTTGACGGGATTTCCCGCTTCGTTCGTCCAGCGGCCGAGGAGGCCGGTCGTATCGATGGCAAGGTCGCCGACGCGTAGATAGCCCCGGTCTCCCGCCGCGCCGATCTGAAGCCAGGCTTGATCCTGGTCCGCGCCATAGGCGCCCCAGTAGAGCCGGGGATGGGCGTTGAAGATGGTGAGGCCGCTCATCAGCATGACGAAGAGCGTCACGACATTCAGCCAATGCCAGGTGCGGGTGGCGAGGCGGTGCCGATAGACGAGCCCCGGCCGCGCCATGTCGGTTCCGGCAGGTTTGCTGTCAGCCATGGGCTGTCCGACATCGGTCATGGCGGCCTTTCTTCACTGGGGGAAAGGCGTTCGGGCCGGGCGGCCCGAACGCACCAGATCCGTTACTTCTTCGGATTCGCCGGGGCCGGCGCCATGGCATCGGGCGCCATCGGGTCGGCCTTCATCGCGTCGTCCGTCATCGCGTCGTCCGCCTTCATCGTGTCGTCCGGGGCCATCGCCGCATCCGGTTTCATGCCATCCGCGGGCTTCATCGCGTCCGGCTTCATCTTGTCCTCGGCCTGCGGTTTCATGGCGTCCTCGGCATGGGCGGCAGGCGCAAGAGCGGCGGTAACTGCGACGAAAGCTGCGAGGAGCGGCAGCGCGAAGCGGGCGATGCGGTTCGTCATGTGTCTTCTCCGGAAAGGGGAAGCATTGCCCTGCGGGCGCTTCCGGTTGCACCGGCCCCTGCGGGCGCGGCATGGGATAGGGCGTCGGCTGGCGCGGACGCGGATGATCCGGCGCGGCTCGATCGCGTTCGTTTTTCGTGAGGTGAACGATCAGTCGGTGGCGGCCGAGAGGATCGCCCCGCCCGGCTTTTGCACGATCACCGCCGTGCGCTCGCCGTCCTCCACGGCCGGCGCTCCGAAGGACATCGCGACGCCCAACCAGCGACCGACATGGCGGATGTCGGTCACGACATTGGGCACCGGCAGCGTGCTGCCGGCGTTCTCGCCGCGCTCGATCGCGACGCGCTCGACGCCTGGCCTGTAGCGCACGAGCCAGACATCAGCACCGGAGACCGGTGCGGCGCCGCGGCCGATCTCGACCCCGTTCGCCTTGATCTCAATCGGCACGTCCACGGGCGGCTTCACCCCGTTGAGCATCGCGCGGAGGGCATCGGCCTTGTTGCCGATCGTGTCGCGACGGCCGTTGACGACGACCTGCGGGGTGAAGGGACGGTCCCGCCCGAGGCCGGGCTCGTAATTCCGTTGGCGTTCAGTGAAAGCCTCGGCGCCGAACGTGTCCTTCCAGCCGAGTTGGTCCCAATAGGTGACGCTGAAGCTGAGCGGCAGGATATCCGGCTTATCCATCAGTGCCACCACATTGCGGTTCGCCGGCGGCACAGAACTGCATCCCTGGCTGGTGAAGAGTTCTACCACGGTGACGGGACGGGCTTTCGCGAAGGCCGGACCAGACGCCAAGGCCGCCATCCCGAAGGTCGCGAGCATGAACGGCAGGGCCCAGTTGAGGGGCGCATGGATCGGCGATCTCGAGTGTTTCATCGCACATCTCCCCGACGACGGCTCCTTCTGTATGGATGAGAGCGGTGTCTGAGAGTGCCTACGAAGCCAATGCGCCGGCTGTTACAGCGGCGGCGCGAAAATTCTGCGATGCCTTTTTACCTGCGGCGGAATTGACGCCAGCTTCTGCGGGAGGTGCATCTTCGGTGCAACGTCGTAGATTGGCGATCGGTCTTCGCACGTCCTGCATCGACCGAAGTCCGCCGTCGCAACTGCCGGCGTTTCGTCGTTGCCAGGAACAGTTCCAAGGTCTGTGTTAGGTCGCAACGAGCCACAGGAAACGACTCCCTGTACCGGCTTGCTCAGTCTTTAGGCCACCGCCCCCTTGTCCGCTTCCTCTTCGCCATCGCATCGAAGTCGAGCCCATGGAACATCGATTAGTCGATCTCGGGGTTCAGCGGCCGCAGGGCGAGGACGCGGGCTCCCTTCTCGCTGAGCTGCTTGCTGCCGTAGCCCTCGTGCTCGTCGATCTCGACCGTATGGCCGACCTGAAGGCGGCGGGTGCGACCATCCACCTGCTCGTCTCGCATCTCCTCGATGTTGCCACTGCGGAGCGAGTGGAAGACCTCGCTCTTGCCCTTCTCGATCCCGGCCTTCTGGAGGAGACGCTGCATGTAGGAGGGGGCGCTCTTTGAGGGATCGACCAGCCGCATGATCTCAGGGAACAGGAAGCTGTTTCCCTGCTCGATCGCCAGTCGATGAAGCCGATGTCCTCCAGGAAGGGGTGGAGCACGACGTTGCCGGTTCGTCGTTGCCAAGGATACGTCCGGTGGTCCCTCATCAGAGATGACTACAGGATCTTGTTGAGCTCAGCGCCCGCGGCTTGCACTTCAAGACGAGCCCGTTGCAATCGGCGATCGCTCGCTGGAGAGTGCCTACGTAGCGGCATGCGGTGACCTGATGGCATCACGGGAAGAGTTCATGCGTCGATTTACGGTCGTCTGTGTCGCGTTCTTGTCGTTCATCGCGGTGGCGAGCCACGCCACTGCCGCTACGAAGGCGTTCGGGCCTTTCATAGTGGATTATAGCAGGCCGGACGTGATCGCCCTTCATGGGCCGATCGACGGTGGCTCTGCCTTGGACTTTCGTCGTGCCTTGGCCGCTGCAAAGGGCGCGCGACTCCTGACGCTCGATAGCGTCGGAGGATTGGTCCAGATGGCGCTGCTCATCGCCGACGACGTTCACGAGCGGAAGATCGCGACGCTGATACCGAAAGGGTCCCGCTGCTATTCCGCATGTGCCTACCTCTTCCTTGCCGGCATCGAGCGCCAGGCGGATGGCGAGCTCGGCGTGCATCAGATCTCATCCGACGAGCCAAACCTCGTCAGCGCACAACTGTCGATCTCCGACATCATCGATGTCCTCAATCGCTTCGAGACGCCGATCCAGGTGCTAACGGTCATGTTCCGAACGCCGCCGGACGACATGCACGTGTTCACCGCTGCTGAGGTCGAGGAGTTTAGCATCAACCGCCGTGCAGGAATCGCTGCTCCTCCGACAGAACTCGTGGCGGGCGACGCGCCCGAGGCGGATGAGAAATCAAAGGATGCGCCCAAACCTGAGACGGCCGCCGCGACCACCCTGGCGCACGCTGCGCCGTCCCTCGATCAAGCGTCCAGTTCGGCTCTGTCCACGATCGAGTCGTATAGACGTCGGCCAACAAGACTGGCGATCTTCACTGGCGTCGACTTCTACGGCGAGGACCTCGCAACGACGCAGGCGTCCGATATCGCAGCTTGCGCAGCAGCCTGCCTCGCCAAGGAAGGAGCGTGCAAGGCGTTCACCTACAACGCCAATACCAAGATTACCCGCGGCCCCAACTGCTTTCTCAAATCCAAGAGAGGAATGGCCGATGGCAATGCTGTCGCCATCTCGGGCGAGCTTCTGGCTGCGAGTGATAACGAGCCGTCCGGCTTCTCTGCGGGAATCATCGATCCGAAGATACAGGTCTTCTCGGACGTTGACCTTCCGTTCGGCGACCTGGCGCGAAAGCCGGAACGTCGGGCAGCTACGCAGGGCCAATGCAGGCTGGCATGCGTCGCCAACGATCAATGCGTGGGCTTTACCTTCGTGCAGCGTAAGAAGGAGTGCTGGCTGAAAGGCAGCGTCGGTCAGCCACAAAGCCGCGCCGGCATGATCAGCGGCATCAAGAAGCTTCAGGCCTTTGCCGCGCCGACGATCATCAGCCTGGAATAGCCGACGTGCCGCGGTCGTGGCTCATCGCGCGCCGGCACGCTCGGAGCTATGCAGCCTAGCTGGCGTTCAGCGGCTTCCGGCAGGTTAAATCTCTGATCAGAATCATGATCTTGGCGGAGAGGGGGGATTCGAACCCCCGATACGGTTGCCCGTATGCCGCATTTCGAGTGCGGTGCATTCAACCACTCTGCCACCTCTCCGG
>NZ_PKMZ01000008.1 GCF_002893625.1 Mangrovicella endophytica
CGCCGGGCGCCCACTTTGTCGGCTCGTCTCGGCCGTAGCCCCGCTACGACCTTCGCGAGCCTCCGCGTGGATCACCACGGCGAACCGCCAAACAGAGCGATCCCGTGTTCGCCGGAAATGCTCTAAGGGAAAAGCGCCGGACCCGCCCCGGCGCATCCTGCTGCAGATCGGCTGCCTGCAGCCGCCGATCCGTCGCGTCAGTCGAAGAAGTCCCGCAAGGCCGCCAGCGTTTCGCCCGGCGCCTCCTCCGGCAGGAAGTGGCCGCAATCGATCTCCCGGCCGGTGACGCTGTCGCACCACTCGCGCCAGACCGTCAGGGGCGGACGGCCCTTGGCCGGCGTTCCCGCGCTGCCCCAGAGGACGAGCATCGGCGCCTTGATGCGCCGACCGAGGTCGCGGTCGGCAATGTCGAGGATCCGGTCGATCGTAGCGCCCGCCCGGTAGTCCTCGCAGGCCGCATGGATACGCTCCGGCTGCCGGAAGGCGGCGCGGTATTCCGCCAGCGCCTCCGGGCGGAAGACCTCCAGCGACTTCTTCTTCGTCCAGCTCCTGATCGTCCATTCGAGGTAGAAATCCGGCTCGTGGCCGATCAGGCGCTCCGGCAGCGGCTCGGCCTGTGCGAGAAACGGCCAGTGGTAACTTGTCAGGGCGGCCTTCCAGTCCATCTCGCCCCAGGTCTCCAGCGTCGGCACGACGTCGAGCACGGCGAGCTGCGAGACGCGCTCAGGATGGTCGAGGGCAAGACGGTAGGCAACGCGCGCGCCACGGTCGTGGCCGGCGACGGCGAAGCGCTCGAAGCCGAGCCCGGCCATCACCGCCACCATGTCGGCGCCCATCCGGCGCTTGGAATAGCCCTCGCCACCCGAACTCGCCGGCGCCTCGGAGCGGCCGTAGCCGCGTAAGTCCGGCACCACCACCCTGTGCCGGTCCGTCAGTCCCGGCGCGACGTCGGCCCAGAGCGCGCCGGTCTGCGGATAGCCGTGCAGGAGGAGCAGCGGCGATCCTGATCCGGCGATGCGGCAGTGGATCGCAGCGCCGTCACCGGCCAGAGTCTTCGTCTCGAAATCCTCGAACATCGCCGATCTCCCAATCCGTGCGGGAAGAGGAGCATAGGGCGGGCGCCACGCGGGTCACCGGGCTTGCTCCATGCCGCCGCAGCCGGCACAAGCGGGGCACCTGCCATGCCGGATCGCCCATGCCCTTCACCATCGCCACCTGGAACATCAACTCGGTGCGGCTGCGCCTGCCGATCGTGGAGCACTTCCTGCGGACCCGCCAGCCGGACGTCCTCTGCCTGCAGGAAACCAAGTGCCCGAACGAGTTCTTTCCGCACGCGGCCTTCCACGCGCTCGGCTACGACCATGTCGCCATCCATGGGCAGAAGGGGTACCACGGCGTTGCCACCATCTCGAAGCTGCCCTTCGAGGATATCGTGCGGCAGGATTTCTGCGCCATCGGCGACGCGCGGCACCTGTCGGTGCGCCTGCGGGCCGGGGGCAAGCGCCTGCGCGTCCACAATTTCTACGTTCCGGCCGGCGGCGACGAGCCGGACCGCACGATCAACGTGAAGTTCGGCCACAAGCTCGACTTCATCGAGGAGATGCGGCTGACCAATGCCGAGGCGGAGCCCGGCGTTTCCTCGCTGCTCCTCGGCGATCTCAACATCGCGCCATTCGAAAACGACGTCTGGTCGCACAAGCAGATGATCAGAATAGTCTCGCACACGCCCGGCGAATGCGAGGGGCTCTTGAAGATCGTCGCCGACGGCAACTGGGTCGACCTGATGCGCGCCCACTTCCCGATGGAGGAGAAGGTCTTCACCTGGTGGAGCTATCGGGCGAAGGACTGGCTCGCCTCCAATCGCGGCCGAAGGCTCGACCATATCTGGGGCTCGAAGGACCTCGTGCCGCATCTCGCCGATGTCACCGTCCTCTCCGAAGCGCGCGGCTGGGAGCGCCCGTCCGATCACGTGCCGGTGCTGGCGACACTGGATATCTGAGCCAGCTGTGGTGGCTGCGCTGCCGGCGCCCTCAGCCCGCCAGGACACCCGCCGCGGCGACATCCTGGCGCAGCGGCGTCCAGACACCGATGTCGCGCGGGCGCTCCAGGAGCTCCGGCAGTGCGGCGTGCCACGCCTCGCGATAGGGCCGGGCAAGCTGCACCTCGACGACGTCCTCATGGTCTGCCCAGCTCTCCAGCAGGAGGAAGCGGCAGGGATCGCCCGGATCGGCGTGAAAGGCGGCGCTGCGAAAGGTCGTCTCGCCGCGCATGGCATCGAGAACGCCGTTCAGGAGCGCGAGAAAGCGTTCGCGTTCCGTCGGGCGGACCTGGAAGGTGATGAGATAGCTGACGCTCACGGGCGTTCTCCTGCGATCAGGGCCGCACGCGTCTGCGCGTCGGCGGGATAGAAGCACTCCAGCGTCAGCTCGCTCAGCGTCACATCGTTGGCGGTGCCGAAGACGGTGGTGGTGGACAGGAAGGAGAGCGTTGCGCCGGAGGCCGGGTCGGTCATCACCAGCGGCACGGCGATAGCGCTCGGTCCCGCAGCAGGCCTCGGCCCGGGCGGGTGCGGCAGTGCTGCCAATTCGTCATGCAGCGCCAGCAGCTTCGCATCGCCTGCGGCTTCCGCTTCGAAGCGCAGCCGCGTCAGAAGGTGGTGGCGCCAAGCCGCCAGGTTGACGATCCGCGGCGCCAGTCCACGCGGATGCAGGCTGAGGCGCAGCACGTTCACCGGCGGCGCCAGCAGCGGCGCGGCGATGCCGGCCAGCAGCCGCCCGACGGCCGCATTGGCGGCAACGAGCGTCCAGCTCCGATCCACCGCCAGGGCTGGAAAGGGATCGTGAGCCGCCAGGATCGTCTCCACGGCCTCACGCGCGGCTGCGAGGGCGGGTGCGTCCAGCGGCCGTTCGGGATGAGCCGGCGCGTAGCCGCCCGCCAGCATCAGCCGGTTGCGCTCGCGCAGCGGCATGTCCAGCCGCTCGGCAAGACGCATCAGCATGTCGCGGCTCGGGTTGGCGCGACCGCTTTCCACGAAGCTGAGATGGCGGGTGGAGATCTCGGCTTCGCAGGCAAGGTCGAGCTGGCTGAAGCGGCGCCGGGTGCGCCACTGCCGAAGCAGGGTGCCGACGGTGTCGGCCGCGGTGGTGGTCGAACTTTCGGAAGCGGAGATCGTCATGCGCGGGAGAATACAGGCGCCGCGCGGCAGGGCCATTACCTGCGAGGTCATCGTCAGGCGGATCGGGCGCTGTGCTTTGGAGTAGCCCCGCCAGACAGAGCGTGGCAGCCGCGTTCAGCCTTGCCATGCCCGCTATTATGTCTATACATTTGCCATGACGGGCTGAGAGGTCAAGACCATGCACGACGCCGCATCGACGGACGGGACGCAGCTGGGACGCTGCCTGTGGCGCAATGCCCGCCTTGCGACCCTGGCTTCGGATCAGGCGGGGCTCGGCGTCGTCGAACGCGGCGCGATCCTGGCAAAGGACGGCCGCATCGTCTTTGCCGGACCTGAAAGCAAGCTGCCGGCTGAGCTTGCCGCCGGCGTGCCGGTCGTCGATCTGGAGGGCCGGCTGGTCACGCCGGGCCTCATCGACTGCCACACGCATATCGTCCATGGCGGCCACCGCGCCCGCGAGTTCGAGATGCGGCTCGATGGCGCCAGCTACGAGGAGATCGCCCGCGCCGGCGGCGGCATCGTCTCCTCCGTCTCGGCGACCAATGCGCTGGATGTCGATGGGCTGGTGGCGGCCTCGCTGCCGCGGCTCGACGCGCTGCTCGCCGAGGGCGTCGGCACGGTCGAGGTGAAGTCCGGCTACGGCCTCTCGATCGAGGGCGAGCTGCGCATGCTGCGCGCGGCCCGAGCGCTGGAAACGGTGCGCCCGGTCCGGATCGTCACCTCCTATCTCGCCGCACATGCGACGCCGGCTGCCTATCGCGGCCGCAACGATGCCTATCTCGACGAGGTCGTGCTGCCGGGGCTCGACCAGGCCCGTGCGGAGGGGCTGGTCGATGCGGTCGACGGCTTCTGCGAGGGGATCGCCTTTTCGCCGGCGGAGATCGCCCGCGTCTTCGATCGTGCCAAGGCGCTGGGCCTGCCGGTGAAGCTCCACGCCGAGCAGCTGTCCGATCTCGGCGGCGCCAAGCTCGCCGCCTCCTATGGCGCGCTATCGGCCGATCATCTGGAGTATCTCGGCGCGGACGGCGTCGCCGCAATGGCGGCGAGCGGCACGGTGGCGGTGATCCTGCCCGGCGCCTTCTATGCCATTCGCGAGACGCAGAAGCCGCCGATCGCCGCGCTCCGTCAGGCCGGCGTTCCGATCGCGCTCGCCACCGACTGCAATCCCGGCACGTCGCCGCTGACCTCGCTGCTCCTCACCATGAACATGGGCGCGACCTTCTTCGGCCTGACCGTCGCCGAGTGCCTTGCGGGCGTCACCCGCGAGGCGGCACGGGCGCTCGGCCTGGCCGCCGAGATCGGCACGCTCGAACCCGGCAAGGCGGCCGACCTCGCGGTCTGGAACGTCGAGAGCCCGGCCGAGCTCGTCTACCGCATCGGCTTCAACCCCCTGCACCAGCGCATCTTCGCCGGCGAAAGAGTGTCCTCATGACCATCACCCTGCATCCTGGCCGCGTCACCCTTGCCGATCTCCAGGCGATCTACTGGAACGGCGCGGCGGCGCGGCTCGACACATCTGCCGACGCCGCCATCGAGGCGGGTGCCGCGAAGATCGCTGAGGTCGCCGGCGGCGACGCGGCCGTCTACGGCATCAACACGGGCTTCGGTAAGCTCGCCTCGATCCGCATCGAGGCGAACGACGTCGCGACGCTGCAGCGCAACCTCATCCTGTCGCATTGCTGCGGCGTCGGCGCGCCGCTGCCCGAGGCCGTCGTGCGGCTGATCATGGCGCTGAAGCTCGTCTCGCTCGGCCGCGGCGCCTCCGGCGTGCGGCTGGCGCTGGTGCGTCTGATCGAAGGCATGCTCGAGGCGGGCGTGACCCCGATGATCCCCGAAAAGGGCTCGGTCGGCGCCTCCGGCGATCTCGCGCCGCTCGCCCACATGTCGGCGGTGATGATGGGCGAGGGCGAGGCCTTCTTCCGCGGCGAGCGGCTCTCCGGCCGGGAAGCCCTGGAGCGCGCGGGCCTCCGGCCGGTGGTGCTGGCGGCCAAGGAAGGGCTGGCGCTGATCAACGGCACGCAGGCCTCCAATGCGCTGGCGCTCGCCGGCCTCTTCCGCGCCCACCGCGCGGCGCAGGCGGCGCTGATCACCGGCGCGCTGTCCACCGACGCGGCGATGGGCTCGACCGCACCGTTCCATCCCGAGATCCACACGCTGCGCGGCCACAAGGGCCAGATCGACGCCGCCGCGGCGCTGCGCGGTCTCCTCGCCGGTTCGGCGATCCGCGAAAGCCATGTCGAGGGCGATGAGCGCGTGCAGGACCCGTATTGCCTGCGCTGCCAGCCGCAGGTCGGCGGCGCCTGCCTCGACATCCTCGCGCAGGTCGCGCGCACGCTGACGATCGAGGCGAATGCGGTGACCGACAACCCGCTGGTGCTGTCCGACGGCAGCGTCGTTTCCGGCGGCAACTTCCACGCCGAGCCGGTCGCGTTTGCGGCGGACCAGATCGCACTCGCCGTCTGCGAGATCGGTGCCATCGCGCAGCGGCGCATCGCGCTGCTCGTCGACCCCGCGCTCTCCTACGGACTGCCGGCCTTCCTCACCGGCGCGCCGGGGCTCAACTCCGGCCTGATGATCGCCGAGGTCACCTCGGCGGCGCTGATGAGCGAGAACAAGCAGATGGCGCACCCGGCCTCGGTGGATTCGACGCCGACCTCCGCCAACCAGGAGGACCACGTCTCCATGGCCTGCCATGGCGCGCGCCGGCTGCTGGCGATGACGGAGAACCTCTTTTCCATCATCGGCATCGAGGCGATTGCGGCGGCCGAAGGCGTCGGCTTCCGCCGGCCGCTGGAGACGAGCCGGGAGCTCGGCAAGGCGATCGCGGCTTTGCGAACCGTCGTGCCGGCCCTCGGCAACGACCGCTACCTTGCGCCCGACCTTGCCGCCGCGACCGAGCTCGTCGCCACCGGCGGCCTGACGGCCAGCGTCTCGGCCGCGCTGCTGCCGGTGCTGGAGGGCACGGCGTGAGCGTCGTCACCGTCTCGCGCGGCACCTCGCCCGTCATCCTCGCCTGTCCGCATGTCGGCACCGAGCTGCCTGCGGCGGTCGCGGACCGGCTGGATGCCAATGGCCGTCTGCTGGCCGACACCGACTGGCACATCGACCGCCTCTATGACGGCCTCCTGCCGAATGCCACCACCGTCTGCGCGACCTTCCACCGCTATGTCATCGACGCCAACCGCGATCCGGAGGGCGTCAGCCTCTATCCCGGCCAGAACACCACCGGGCTAATTCCGGAAACGGACTTCGACGGCGTGCCGATCTGGGCGAAGGGCGCAGGGCCGACGCAGGACGACACGGCCGAGCGCCTTGCGGCCTTCCACGCGCCCTATCATGCAGCGCTCGCCGCCGAGATCGCCCGCGTGAAGGCGATCCACGGCGTTGCGGTTCTCTATGACTGCCATTCGATCCGCTCGACCATTCCGTTCCTGTTCGAGGGGCGGCTGCCGGACCTCAACATCGGCACGGCCAGCGGCACGAGCTGCGCGCCGGCGATCGAAGCGGCGGTGGCGCGGCATGCTGCGGCGGCCGAGGGCTACACCAGCGTCCTCAATGGCCGCTTCCTCGGCGGCTGGACGACGCGCCACTACGGCCGCCCGAGCGACGGCGTCCACGCCATCCAGATGGAGATCGCCCAGTCCGCCTATCTCGCGACGGAGGCCGTGCCCTTCGCCTATGACGAGGCCAAGGCAGAGCGCCTGCGCGCCGTCCTGAAAACCATCCTCACCGACATTGAAGCCATCGCGCTGACACTCAAGGATCAGAGTGCATGACCAACCCGCGCCACAACATCCGCGAAGTCCGCAGCCCGCGCGGCACCGACCTCAATGCCAGGAGCTGGCTGACCGAGGCGCCGCTCCGGATGCTGATGAACAATCTCGATCCGGACGTCGCCGAGAACCCCAACGAGCTCGTGGTCTATGGCGGCATCGGCCGCGCCGCCCGAACCTGGGACGACTTCGACAAGATCGCCGCAACGCTGAAGACGCTCGGTGACGAGGAAACGCTGCTGGTCCAGTCCGGCAAGCCGGTCGGCGTGTTCCGCACCCACAAGGATGCGCCGCGCGTCCTGATCGCCAATTCCAACCTGGTGCCGCACTGGGCGACCTGGGACCACTTCAACGAGCTCGATAAGAAGGGGCTGGCCATGTACGGCCAGATGACCGCCGGCTCCTGGATCTATATCGGCACCCAGGGGATCGTGCAGGGCACCTACGAGACCTTCGTGGAGGCCGGCCGCCAGCATTACGGCGGCAGCCTCAAGGGCAAGTGGATCCTGACCGGCGGCCTCGGCGGCATGGGCGGCGCACAGCCGCTGGCGGCGGTGATGGCCGGTGCCTCGTGCCTTGCGGTCGAGTGCAACCCGGATTCGATCGAGTTCCGCCTGCGCACCCGCTACCTCGACGAGAAGGCGGAGACGTTGGACGAGGCCATGGAGATGATCGACCGCTGGACGAAGGCGGGCGAGGCGAAGTCCGTCGGCCTTCTCGGCAATGCCGCCGAGATCCTGCCGGAAATGGTCAAGCGTGGCATCCGGCCGGACATGGTCACCGACCAGACCTCGGCGCACGACCCGGTCAACGGCTACCTGCCGCTCGGCTGGTCGATGGCCGAATGGCGCGAGAAGCGGGAGAGCGATCCGAAGGCGGTGGAGAAGGCGGCACGCGCCTCCATGCGCATCCATGTGGAGGCGATGCTCGCCTTCCACGCGGCCGGTATTCCGACGCTCGACTACGGCAACAACATCCGCCAGGTCGCCAAGGATGAGGGGCTGGAGAACGCCTTCGACTTCCCAGGCTTCGTGCCGGCCTATATCCGCCCGCTGTTCTGCCGCGGCGTCGGTCCCTTCCGCTGGGCGGCGCTGTCCGGCGATCCCGAGGATATCTACAAGACGGACGCCAAGGTGAAGGAGCTCCTGCCGGACAATGCGCATCTCCACCGCTGGCTCGACATGGCGCGCGAGCGCATCGCGTTCCAGGGCCTGCCGGCGCGGATCTGCTGGGTCGGGCTCGGCGACCGCCACAAGCTCGGCCTTGCCTTCAACGAGATGGTGCGCAACGGCGAGCTGAAGGCGCCGCTGGTGATCGGCCGCGATCACCTCGATTCCGGCTCGGTCGCCTCGCCGAACCGCGAGACGGAAGCCATGAAGGACGGCTCCGACGCCGTGTCGGACTGGCCGCTCCTCAACGCGCTCCTCAACTGCGCCTCGGGCGCCACCTGGGTGTCGCTCCATCACGGCGGCGGCGTCGGCATGGGCTATTCGCAGCATTCCGGCATGGTGATCTGCTGCGACGGCTCGGAGGATGCCGACCGGCGCATCGAACGTGTCCTGTGGAACGACCCGGCGACGGGCGTGATGCGCCATGCCGATGCCGGCTATGACATCGCGCTCAACTGCGCGCGCGAGCAGGGGCTGCGGCTGCCCGGCATCCTGGGCAACTGACCGGACTTTCCCGACGATCGAGGCGCCGGCTGCGTCGCCGGCGGCTCGATGCGATGGGCAGCACGCCGGCCGTCGCTCACCGACATACGGTCCGTCGTGCAGCGTGGCTTCGACGATGCCTTGACGCTTGGCGCCCGCTCGCCCATTCCCGCTCGTGCACGGTCCCGTGCGGCCGAGACAGCCATTCAGGAGTTCACCATGTTCCCAGCGATCAACCGCATCGACCCCGGCAAGCGCATGAGCGACGCCGTCGTCTATAACGGCTTCGTCTTTGTCGCCGGCCAGGTCGGCGAGGCCGGCGCCGACATCACCGAGCAGTGCCGCACGGCGCTCGCCGCGGTGGACGAGGCGCTGGAGAAGGCGGGCACCGACAAGTCGCGCATCCTGCAGACGACGATCTGGCTCGCCGACATGGCCGACTTCGCCGCCATGAACGCGGTTTGGGAGGAGTGGGTGGTGCCGGGCCAGACGCCGGCCCGCGCAACGGGCGAGGCAAAGCTCGCCGACCCCAGCTACAAGGTCGAGTTCATCGTGATCGCCGCGGCGAAGTAAGCCGCGGACTTAGGTCGGCGGCGCCTGCCGCCGGCCTTCAGACTGTCAGCATTTGGCGAAACGCTGCCCTCAGCTCGCCGGCGTGAAGCGGGCGAGGAGCGTGTGCCGGTCGCCGGGATAGGTGAAGCGCACATGCGTCACCGGCCCGGCGCCCCGCCAGGTGCGGCGTTCGATGACGAGGCAGGCGGTGCCGCGGGCGATCTCCAGCCGTGCCGCCACGCCCGGCGACGCCCCGATGGCGCTGATCCGGTGCTCGGCGCTGCTCCAGGGCACTTGGGCAAGCAGCCAGTGCCCCGGCGCGAGCTCGGAAAAATCGGTGTCGCGCGCGTCCGGCACGGTTTCCAGCGCGATCAGCCGCTCCTCCAGGCAGAAGGGTTGCGCCCCCGCGCTGTGGAGGCAGGTGACATCGAGGATCGGCGCCCCTTGCGCCACGTCGAGACGAATGCCGTCCTCCGCCTTTGCCCGCCGCTCGGAGCGCTCGATCAGCGCGTAGCCATAGGCGAGATTCAGCGACTGCACCTCGGCACGGATGTCATGGATCTCGAGCACCGCCGACTGCGCCACCGGCCGCGTGACCACCGTGCCGGCCTTCTTCTTGCGCTCGACGAGCCCGGCGCGCGCCAGCTGCGTCAGAACCTTGTTCACGGTCATGCGCGAGCAGCCGTATTGCGCCGCCAGATCGATTTCGGAGGGGATGCGGGTCCCTGGGACCCACGCGCCCGAGACGATCTTCCCCTCGATGTCGCCGAGGATGCGCCCGTGGAGCGTCGCGTCTCGTTCCGCCGGTTCCACCGCAGCCCCCATCGTCATCCCGGCAGCCTCAGGCTCCCATGCGGCGCCGTGCCGCCGAGCGGGTGCTAGCATGGGGGCAGGGCGCGGCAAAGCGCGAGCGTGGGAGCGGAATCGGCGGCCCTTATGCGGGGTCCCTGGCCAACAGGCGCGTCATGGTCTGGCGGAAGCGCCGGTCGACCGCCTCGCGGTTCACGTGCCGTCCGCCTTCGACCTGCTTACGGCCGCGCACCCAGACGCCGTCGACCGCGATGCCGCCGGCGAAGATCCAGTGGTCGAGGATGGCCTCGCGCGGCAGGTAGGCGACGGCGCCGGCGTCCAGCGAAACGAGATCGGCGGAGTGGCCGGCTGCGATCCCCGCTGACGCGCCGAGCGCCATCGCGCCGCCGGAGATCGCCCGATCGAACAGCATCCGACCCGTCGAACCTCCGGGCTCGGCCACCACATTGCGCGCGCGCCTGTCGATGCGTGCCGAATATTCGAGCTGACGGAGTTCGCCGGGCACCGTGATCATGACGTTGGAGTCCGAGCCGACGCCGTAGCTGCCGCCGCTTTCGAGGAATGCGTCGATCGGGAAGGCACCATCGCCGAGATTGGCCTCGGTGATCGGGCAAAGGCCGGCGACGGCCCCGCTCAGCGCCATGCGGCGGGTTTCGTCTTCCGTCATATGGGTGGCATGGATCAGGCACCAGCGGGTGTCGACCGGCGCATGGTCGAGCAGCCACTCCACCGGGCGGGCGCCGGACCAGGCGAGGCAGTCCTCGACCTCCTTGACCTGCTCGGCGACATGGATGTGGATCGGGCCGCCGGCGGCGAGGGGAAGAATGGCCTGAAGATCCTCAGGCGTCGCCGCGCGCAGGCTGTGCGGGGCGATGCCGAGGACGGCGTCAGGCAGGCGCGCGGTCACCGCACGGCAGCCGTCGACCAGGCGCGCATAGGCCTCGGCATCATTGATGAAGCGGCGTTGACCCTCGACCGGCGCACCGCCGCCGAAGCCCGATCGGGCATAGAAGACCGGTAGCAGCGTCAGTGCGATGCCGGTTGCCTCGGCGGCCGCGCCGATGCGCTCGGCCATCTCCGCTATGTTGCCATAGACACTGCCGTCGCGATCGTGATGCAGGTAGTGGAACTCGCCGACGCGGCCGAAGCCGGCCTCCAGCATCTCCATGTAGAGCTGCGCGGCGACCGCCTCGACGTCATCCGGATCCATGCCGAGGGCAAAGCGGTACATGACGCTGCGCCAGCTCCAGAAGCTGTCGCTTCCCGGGCCCCGCGTTTCCGTCAGACCGGCCATGGCGCGCTGGAAGGCGTGACTGTGGAGGTTCGGCAGCGCCGGCACGAGCAACTCCGCCCGTGCGTCGGCCGGCTCTGCTGCCGCCCCTGCGGTCACGGAGCGAACGATGCCGTCCTCGATCTCCAGCCGCACGTCATCAGCCCAGCCACCGGGCAGGAGCGCGGAGCGCGCGTGGATCGCCGTCATGTCCAATCTCCATGAGCGGGACGATGAGCATCGCCGCTCGTACCATCCTGCTTTTATGTATAGACATTTTTGTGGACGGCCAAGCCTCGGGCGGCACGTCGGGGCACATCGAAAGGATGGTTCACGGGTCGGTGCTCTGTCCGAGCAGCCTGCTGATGTGCTTGCCGTCGTATGACGATGGCGATGCTGCGGTTGCGACCAAGGGCGGCATCAAGCGCACAAGGCGTCGATGGCTCTACGCTTCGTCGTCGAACCGGGGCTGCAGCGCGACGATCTTGCCCGTCAGCGCCGCGAGATCGCTGGCGATGCGCTCGTGCAGGGAAACGGCAAGCTCCGGATACTCCTCCAGCATGCGCCGGAAGATCTGCCGGGTGACGCGGATGACGTCGCAGTCCGTTGCGGTAACCGCGGTTGCTGGGCGCCGCGTCTCGGTGATCAGGGCGAGTTCGCCGAGCAGCGTGCCGGCGCCGCAGCGCGCCACCACCTTCTCGGCCTCCCCTTCGCCACGCAGGAGCAGCACCTCGCCGCGGACCACAACGAAGCCGGCATCGGCCCTGGCGCCGGTGCGGAACAGGATCTCGCCCTCGCGCAGCCGCCGATGCTCGGCGCCAAAGGCGAGAAGCCGGAGCTGATCAGTGGTCAGGTCCTCGAAGAGCGGGACTTCCCGGAGCACCGCGATGTCGCTTTCGAGGCTCATGCCCGCGGTAATGCTCCCCTTGCGGCGGCCCGTCCCGGCCAGCCAGCGAATCGCCTTGGCTATCGCCCGCGATCGTCCCCGCTGAAGCTATAGCCAGCCGCTCTCACGAAGAGAACCGGCAAATGCCTGTATGGCAGGCGTTTTCCGGCATTCCAGCACCGCTGCGGATGGAGCCGGATCCCCGTGTCCGGCCTGCCGCAGCGTCATTGTCCCGTCAGGGCATCAACTTGTAGCCGCCGGACTCCGTGACGATTATGCGGGCGTTCGACGGATCCGGCTCGATCTTCTGCCGCAGCCGGTAGACATGGGTCTCCAGCGTGTGGGTCGTGACGCCGGAATTGTAGCCCCAGACCTCCTCCAGCAGCGTGTCGCGGGTGATCACCCGGCGATCGGCACGGTAGAGATAGCGGATGATCGCCGTCTCTTTCTCGGTCAGGCGGATCTTGCCGCCCTTGTCGTCAAGGAGGATCTTCTGGCTGGGCTTGAAGATGTAAGGGCCGACCTGGAAGGTCGCATCCTCGCTCTGCTCGTGCTGGCGCAGCTGCGCGCGGATGCGGGCCAGCAGCACGGCGAAGCGGAAGGGCTTGGTGACGTAGTCGTTGGCCCCCGCCTCGAGCCCAAGAATCGTGTCGGATTCCGAATCCTGGCCCGTGAGGATGATCACCGGCGCCTTGAAGCCGGACTTGCGCAGCACCTTGACGGCCTCGCGGCCATCCATGTCGGGCAGGCCAACGTCCATGACCACCAGGTCGACCAGACCGCTGCGCGCGGCGTTGATGCCCTTGGCGGCATTCGACTCCTGTGAAACATTGAACTCTTCGTGGAGCGAGAGCTGCTCGGCCAGGGTCTGCCTCAGGTCGTCATCGTCGTCGACGATCAAGATGCTGCGTGCACTCATGGCTAAATTTCGTCAGGCTCCCTTGGCGCCGTTCTGATCGGCAGCTTATCGATGCCGCCAAAAACAGCAACGCGCGAGATTAAATAGGAGAGATCACCGGAACGTCATGGGGAAATCTGCAATTTGAACATGTTTGTCGTTCGCCGCAGTCCGCTCGATCCTCGACGCGGGATCTTACGTGCGGGGGTGCTTTCGATCTTCTGCGCTCTTGGCCGCTCCGGCACCACAATCCGCAAGCGCGAAGGCGACGGTGGAACGCCGGTCGCAGCAATGTCGCTTCTCTCCGCCTTCCGCCGCTCCGGGCGCCTGCCGGGCTTGCGAAGCACACTGCCGTCACGCATGGTCCGCGAGAGGGTCGACGGCTGGTGCGATGCCCCGACCCACCCGGCCTACAACCGTCCTGTTCGTCTGCCGTTCCCGGCGAGCACCGAGAGCCTTGCACGGCCGGATCGCCTCTACGACTTCGCCGTGGTGCTCGACTGGAACGTCAGGCAGCGCGCCCGCCACCGCGGCAGCGCCATCTTCCTCCACATCGCCAGGCCGGACTATGCGCCGACGGAAGGCTGCGTCGCCGTCTCGCCACGGGACATGCTGCGGCTGGCACCGCACTTACGCAAAGGCGCGACTTTGCGCGTGTGCCGTTAGGTCGCGCGGCGGAACCGTGCCGTCCCGCGCTTCATTGACCCCATGCGGCGGGGTCGCCGCGTCAGCAGATGAGGCAGCGCCATGCGTCGCAGCGAGATCGAGGACGAGGTCGAAGTCGAGGCCTACGAGCATCCGTCGGGTGGTTGGGGATCGCTGAAGTCTGTCGCCAAGTTCGCCATCGAAGAAGGACTGGCGGCCTCGTCGATCTGGGCGACGCTGGCCCGGCAGAACAAGCCGGACGGCTTCATGTGCGTGTCCTGCTCATGGGCCAAGCCCGCTGAGCCGCATGTCGCCGAGTTCTGCGAGAATGGTGCCAAGGCAACGATCTGGGAGCAGACCAAGAAGCGCTGCGACCGCGCCTTCTTCGCCCGCCACCGCGTCGCCGAGCTCCTGGATTGGACCGATCACGAGCTGGAGAAGCAGGGCCGTCTGACGACGCCGATGCGCTACGACAGGACGCTCGACCAGTATATCCCCGTGACCTGGGAGGCCGCCTTCCAGGAGATCGGCGCCGAGCTGAAAGCGCTCGATCCCAATTCCGTGGTCTTCTACACCTCAGGCCGCGCCTCGCTGGAAACCGCGCACATGTACCAGCTGTTCGCCCGCATCTACGGGACGAACAACCTGCCGGATTCCTCCAATATGTGCCACGAATCGACCTCAGTCGGTCTGCCGGAGTCGATCGGCTCGCCGGTCGGCACGGTGACGCTCGAGGACTTCGAGCATTGCGACATGATGTTCTTCTTCGGGCACAACACCGGCACCAACGCGCCGCGCCTGCTTCACCCGCTGCAGGAGGCGCGCAAGCGCGGCGTGCCGGTCTACAGCTTCAATCCGATCCAGGAGCGGGGCCTCGTCCGCTTCAAGAACCCGCAATCGCCGACGGAGATGCTGTCGCCGGAGCCCGGCACCAAGATGTCGAGCGAGTTCTTCCAGGTGCGCGGCGGCGGCGACGTCGCCGCCATGACCGGGATCGCCAAGGCCGTGCTGGCGCTGGACGACGCAGCGATTGCAAGCGGTGCACCGCGTGTCCTCGACACGGCCTTCATCGAAGAGCACTGCCACGGCTTTGCGGAATTCGAAGCCTTTGTGCGTGCGAGCGACTGGGCAACGATCGAGCGCTGTTCCGGGCTGCCGCGCTCTGATCTGGAAGAAGTCGGCCGGGTCTATGCTCGCTCCAATGCGGTGATCGGCCATTACGGCATGGGTCTGACCCAGCACCGCCACGGCATCGACAACGTGCAGATGCTCTGCAACCTCCTCCTGATGCGCGGCAATATCGGCAAGAAGGGCGCCGGCATCTCGCCGATCCGCGGCCATTCCAACGTGCAGGGCCAGCGCACCGTCGGCATCTCGGAAAAGCCCGAGCTGGTGCCGCTCGACAAGCTCGCAGACTTCTACCGCTTCGAGCCGCCGCGGGAGAAGGGGCTGGATACGGTGGAGGCCTGCAAGGGGATCATCGACGGCTCGGTGAAGGCCTTCGTCGCGCTTGGCGGCAACTTTGTGCGCGCCGTGCCGGAAACGGAACTGATGGAGAACGCCTGGCGGCACATGCGCCTCAGCGTCCAGATCGCCACCAAGCTCAATCGCAACCACCTGATCCCGGGTGAGGTCACCTATCTCCTGCCCTGCCTCGGCCGGATCGAGCGCGACGACCAGGCGAGCGGACCGCAGACGGTGTCGATGGAAGATTCCACCGCCTGCATCCATTCGTCCAAGGGATGGCGGCCACCGGCATCGCCGGAGCTCTTGTCCGAGCCGAAGATCGTCGCCGAGCTCGCTAAGGCGACGGTGGCCGGCAAGGCCGACGTGCCGTGGGACGAATGGGTCGGCGACTATGCCAAGGTGCGCGACGCGATCGAGCGCGCCTACCCCGACGACTTCAAGGACTTCAATGCCCGCTTCACGACGCCGGGCGGTTTCCACCGTGACCTCAAGGCCTGCAAGCGCATCTGGAAGACGGAAACCAAGAAGGCCAACTTCAAGGTGCCGAATGACTTCGACAGCGACCCGGACATCCAGACGGATGGTGACAAGGTGCTGTCGCTGATCACGCTACGCTCCAACGACCAGTTCAACACCACGATCTACGGCTATGACGACCGCCTGCGCGGTGTCTCCGGCTCGCGCATGGTGCTCCTGATGAACCGCGAGGACATGGACCGGCTGGGCCTCGAGGATCAGGATCTTGTCGATGCCGAGACGCATGCCGACGACGGCGTTGAACGCCGGGTGAAGGGCTTGCGGGTGCATGGCTTCGACCTGCCGAAGGGCAATGTCGGCGGCTATTACCCCGAGCTCAACCGGCTGATCCCGCTTTGGCACCATGCCGAGCGCAGCCATGTGCCGGCGGCGAAAGCGGTGCCGATCCGTATCGTCCGGCATTGAGGAAAGTGAGGCGGGCCACAGCGCCCTGCTGTTGTCTGCCAGATCCACTCTGCGGTGATTTCGCGAGGGGTGCGGGCCACTACAAGATCGCGTCGACTCCCTTTTTGTGCGCCAGTGACAGGAGCTTGAGCGACGGCCCGCTCGGCCGCTTCTCCCCTTGCTCCCACTTGCTGACGATCGACGTGCTGACGTTCAGTACCTGAGCGAAGACTGCCTGGCTCATCTGGGCCGCTTCACGGATCTGGCGAATGGAATTAGCGTCGAGGTCCTCGATCGTGGTCAGGCAAGCGGCATCAAAGCGTCGCATCGTCTTCTGATCTACGGCGCCGACCTTCCTAAGACCCTCGACTGCTTCATGAGCCGATCGCAATGCATCACTGCGGTAGGCTCGCTTTGCCTTAACCATGCTCAACCTCTACCCACTCCCCTGCTGAAAGCAGGGCGGTGATGTGTGTGACATCCAAGCCGACGAGGACATGCGCGAGATCGCGATAGATATCTAACTCGTCGTCCGACAAGTTTGCCTTCGAGCTCTTCGCAAAGAGATGAACGAACACTATCCGATCCTTGATCTTGTGTACGATGATCGCACGATAGCTTCCCGCGCGACCTCCCGAACCCTGAGAGATCCGCTGCTTGACGAGATGTGCGCCAAGATCGGCGTCGATGCTGCCAGCGACAAGGCGATCGACAGCCTTCCTCAGTTCCTTGTCCGTGAGGCCCGCCTTACGCGCGTCGCGGCTGAACCTCTTCGTCTTGAAGACCCGCATGCCACACTCGCGGGAGAGATCAACCAAGCGATCCTGAGGCGAGCTCACCAAGTCGCACAGAATTCACTATACCACGTGGTGACATGATTCAACGGATAAGAGGCCGTTGCGACGCATCATGCATTCAACCACCGCCATACCGTAGTGCGCTTGATCTCGGCATCTTCCAATGCGCGGGTGACCGGCACCTCATAGGTCGCCAGCGGCTCCATGCGCTCGCGCGGCAGGTAGGCCCGGCCTGGATCGCCGACGAGGATCTCGGCGCCAGCTGCCGCAAGCCGCTCGAACCATGGCACGATGGCGCGGGTCATGCCGGCGTCGAAGAAGACGTCGCCCGCCAGGAGAAGGTCGGCATCCACCGGCTTGCCCACGGGATCGGACGACGAGAATGCGACCTCGACGCCGTTAAGCTCGGCATTCAGTTGGACGGCGTCGGCACAGAAGGGATCGATGTCCACCGCCAGCACCGAAGCCGCGCCGCCTCTGGCGGCTGCAATGGCGACGAGGCCGGAGCCGGTGGCGAAATCGAGGACGTGCCGATGCTGCACAATGACGAGACGGTCAAGGACATAGCGGGCAAGCGCCTGGCCACCGGCCCAGGCAAAGGCCCAGAAAGGCGGTGGCAGGCCGATCGCCTCCAGCTCGCCTTCCGTCTTCAGCCAGAGATCATGCGCCTCGTCGGCGAGATGCAGCCGGATTTCCGGCACATGCGGCGACGCCATCACCGCCGTGTTGGCGCGGATGAAGTCGGCCGGCGACAGGCCTCCCGCGAGCCGCCGTGTCATATCGAAAGAACGGCGGCGGGGTGGCCGCTGCCGAACTTGTCGATGCCGGCGAAAGCCGGCAGGCCGGGCTTAGGACCAATCAGGCGGTCTTGACGCGGCTGCTCTCGTGGCGCAGCTCGTCGATCAGCTTGGAGGCGTCCGCCTTGCTCAGGGACTCGTCGAAGGTGTGGCCGGTCTCCTCGCAGAGCGTCTTCAGATAGGAGCTCTGCGCACCGGTCATCGGCTCGCCGCCGGTGGTCCAGTCGTCCGGATCCTTCTCGGTATTGGAGGTCGTCTCCACCTTGGGATTGCTCATGGTCGGCTCCGTCACAGGGCGCGCGAGCCGGGATGGGCCGCGCGCATTTGTTCAGGAAATGTTCTGCACTCGGCATGGTTCCGTCTCAGCCGGCGGGCGGCGCCATCACGGTTTGCGGATCGAGCCCGCCGAGGGTGCAGATCAGCCGGAACTCGGCCTCCGCCACCGGCTGCACCGACAGGCGCGAATTGTTGACGAGCACCATGTCCTTCAGCCGCGGCTCGGCCTTGATGGCGTCCAGCGTCACCGGCTGCGGCACATCGGCGACCGCGCGCAGATCCACGCACTCCCAGCGCGGATCATCCTTGGCGGTGGAGTCCGGATGGGCGGGCGCGGCCACTTCGACGATGCCGACGACGGCCTTGCCCTCGTTGGAATGGTAGAAGAAGCCGCGGTCGCCGACTGCCATCTCCCGCATGAAGTTGCGGGCCTGGTAATTGCGCACGCCGTCCCACTCCTGGCCCTTCTCACCCGCCGCCTTCTGGCGTTCCCAGGACCATTTGAACGGCTCGGACTTGAACAGCCAGTAGCGCATGACAGACAGCCTCAGGCGGCGTCGGGATTGTTCAGCGCCCAGTTCCAGCGCTGCACGGTGACGCTGGCGAACAGGCCGGCCTGCGCGTAAGGGTCGCGCTCGGCAATCGCCTGCGCCTCGGCCCGGTCCGCCGCGTCGATCATGACGAGGCTGCCAACCGGCTTCTCGTCGTCATTCAGGAAGGGGCCGGCGAATTTCAGCTTCGGCCCCAGACCCTTCAGATGCTCGACATGCGCCGGACGCACGTTCATGCGCAGCTCGACGGAGTTGGGCTTGTCTTCACAGATCAGAGCGAACAGCATGGCAGCACCTTCCGGCCTTCAAACGATGTGCGCTGCCTAGAGCCTTTCAGGGCTAGATGGAAGCGGCCTGCGGCGATGATGAAGGGCCGGCGATGCGCGGGGGCTCTTCACTCGACCTCCCGCTTCAGCGGACGCGCCAGCAGCTGGCGGACGGCATCGTCCACCGAGAGCCGATCCTCGAGGATGGCTGCGACGGCGCCGATGATCGGCGCCTCGATGCCGCGCTCGGCGGCCAAGCGTGCGGCGACCGCTGCGGTGTAGACGCCCTCGGCGAGTTTCAGGCCGTCTCGGCCCTCGCCCCGTCCGAGCGCCAGACCATAGGCGAAGTTGCGGGACTTTTCGCCGGAGCAGGTCAGGACGAGATCGCCGAGGCCGGAGAGGCCCATCAGCGTCTCCGGCTTTGCGCCAAAGGCTTCGCCGAGGCGGCGCAGTTCGACGAAGCCGCGGGTGACGACCGCCGCCAGCGCCGAGGCGCCGAGGCCGCGCCCCGCAACGGCACCGGCCGCGATGGCAAGGACGTTCTTCAGGGCGCCGCCCGCCTCGACGCCGCGCAGATCGGTGGTGGAATAGCAGCGGAAGGTTTCGGCGGAGAGGCGCTGTGCAAGATCGTCGGCAAGCGCTGCCTCGCCGCAGGCGAGCGTCACCGCTGTCGGCAGCCCGCGGGCGACGTCATCGGCGAAGCTCGGGCCGGAAAGGACGGCGACCGGCGCATCCGGCAGCGCGGCGGCGAGAACCTCAGAGGCAAAGCGGCCGCTCGCCTGCTCGATGCCCTTGGAGCAGATCACCGCCGGCGCCGCGGCCGGCCAGTGCGGCTGCAGCGTGGCCGCGACATCGGCCAGCGTCTGCGCTGGCACAACAAGCAGAACGGCGTCGGCCGCCCGCAGCGCCTCGGCCGCATCGCCCGTGGCGCGGAGCTGCGGCGACAGGGCGACTTCCGGCAGATAGCGCTCGTTGCGGTGCGTCCGGTTGATGGCTTCCACCTGCACAGGGTCGCGGGCGAGCAGCGTCACGGCGTGGCCGGTACCGGCATAGAGCGTGGCAAGCGCCGTGCCCCAGGCGCCCGCGCCGACGATGGCGATGCGGCTCATGCCTTGGCTCCCCGGCGGCCGAAGCCGACCAGCGGCGCCGCCGTCTCGTCCAGCGGCCAGCGCGAACGCACCGGCGCGTCGAGCGCGCTTCTGATCCCGGCCTCGAAGCGTTCCAGCCCGGCATAGGCGATCATCGCGGCATTGTCGGTGCAGAGCGCCAGCGGCGGCGCGACGAGGCGTGCGCCGGCCTTCGCCGCTTCGGCCTCCAGCGCGGCGCGGATCGTTCGGTTGGCGGCAACGCCACCGGCGACGGTCAGAACCGGTTCGGCGAGTTCCGGATAGGTCGCCTTGAAGCGCTCCAGCGCGCGGCGGATACGGTCGGCGAGGCTTTCCGCCGCGGCGGCCTGGAAGCTGGCGCAGAGATCGGCGACGTCCGCCTCGCTCAACGGCGCGGCTGCAACGGCCGCCTGGCGCACGGCGGTCTTCAGGCCGGAGAAGGAGAAGTCGAGCCGTCTCTCGCCCTTCATCGGGCGGGGCAGGGGGAAGCGGCGCGGATCGCCGTCCGCAGCGCGGCGCTCGACATTGACGCCGCCCGGATGCGGCAGCGACAGGAGCTTCGCCGTCTTGTCGAAGGCTTCACCCAGCGCATCGTCCACCGTCGTGCCCCAGCGCTCGTAGGCGCCGAGGCCGCGGACGAGCACGATCTGGGTGTGGCCGCCGGAAACCAGGAGGAGGAGGTAGGGATAGGCCACGGCGTCGGTGAGGCGTGGCGTCAGCGCATGGCCTTCGAGATGATTGACGGCGATGAAGGGAAGCCCGCGCGCGGCGGCTATGGCCTTCGCTGTCATGGCGCCGACGATGAGCCCTCCGATCAGGCCGGGGCCGGACGTCGCCGCGACGGCGGAGAGATCGTCGAACCCGACCGCGGCTTCGCTGAGGGAAGCACGTATTAGGCCATCGAGTGCCTCCACATGCGCCCGCGCGGCGATCTCCGGCACGACGCCCCCGAAGGCTGCATGCTCCTCCACCTGGCTCAGCACGACGTTGGACAGGATCTGCGGCGCGCCGTCCGGCGCGCGGCCGACCACGGCGGCCGCGGTCTCGTCGCAGCTCGTCTCGATGCCGAGGATCAGCCGGGTCGTCACGCTTGAATTCCGCCTTCTGCCGTCGTCGCACCAGCGCAATAGCCGAGCCCGGCGCGCTTCGCCACCTCGGGTGGGATGAACCGAACGACCGAGCCGTTGATCTGAGCTCAACCGGTCACGCGTTGATCTCGCGCATTCCCATCCTCTAAAGCAGGCTGCAAAAGCGGCTGGCATGGCCGATCATCGGCGAGGCGGAGCGAGACACTATGGGCGGTACTGCACCCATCCGCATCGGAACGCGCGGCAGCCAGCTGGCGCTGGCGCAGGCGAGCGAGGTGCGCTCGCGGCTGATGGTGGCCCACGGGCTGGACGAGAGCGACTTCGAGATCACCGTGATCTCGACCTCCGGCGACCGCATCCTCGACCGGCCGCTATCGGAAGTCGGCGGCAAAGGCCTCTTCACCAAGGAGATCGAGGAAGCCCTGCTCGACAAGCGCATCGACATTGCCGTGCATTCCTCCAAGGACATGGCGACGCTGATCCCGCCGGGGCTCTACCTCTCTGCCTTCCTGCCGCGTGAGGATGTGCGCGACGCCTTCATCGGCCGCGCCGCCCCGACGATCGCGGAGCTGCCGCAGGGCGCGCGGGTAGGATCGGCCTCGCTGCGCCGGCAGGCGCTCCTGAAGCGGATGCGGCCGGATCTCGAGGTCGTGACCTTCCGCGGCAACGTGCAGACGCGGCTGCGCAAGCTGGACTCGGGCGACGTCGATGCGACGCTGCTGGCGCTTGCCGGCCTCAACCGCATGGCGATGGCCGATGTCGCGACAGAGATCCTGCCCGTCGACAGCTTCCCGCCGGCACCGGGGCAGGGCGCCATCTGCATCGAGAGCCGGCTCGGCGACGAGCGCACGGACGGGCTGGTGGCGGCGATCTGCGACGCGCCGACCGCCACGGCGCTGGCTGCCGAGCGGGCGTTCCTGGCCCGCCTTGATGGCTCCTGCCGCACGCCGATCGCCGCGCATGCGACGCTGTCGGGCGATACGCTCAGCCTGCACGGCATGATCCTAACGCCGGACGGCACGCGGCTGCACGAGACGAGGCTGACCGGCCTTGTCGCCGATGCGGCGCGGCTCGGCGAGGAGGCGGGGCGCCAGGTGCTGGACGAGGCGGGCGCCGCGTTCTTTGCCGGCTGGGCCGGCTCGGTCCGCTAAGGCGGTACCGGCCTGAGATGGCGCGCGTCCTGATCCTGCGGGCAGACGAGGACATCGCCGCGACGGCGAAGCGCCTCATTTCGGCCGGGCACGTGCCGCTCAGTCTCCCGCTGCAGGCAATCGTGCCGCTGGAAACCCTGCCACCGGCGGTGGAATCCGGCTGCTTTGCGGTCACCAGCCGCCATGCCGTACCCGCCCTTGCGCAGCACTTTGGTGGCGACACACGGACAATCTATGCGGTCGGCGCGGCAACGGCAGAGCGTCTGCAGGCAGCCGGCTTCGCCGATGTGCGGCCGGGCCCGGGCGATGCTGCGGCACTGGCAGAGACGCTGATCGATGCGGGCGAGAAGGGACCAATCCTCTATGTTGCCGGGCGCGAGCGAACCGGCCGTCTCGAAGCCGCGCTCGATCACGCGGGAATCGCCTGGACGCTGTGGGAGGTCTACGAGACGCGGCCCCTCCAGCCGTGCCGCGACGCGGTGGCGGCGGCTCTCCGTGACGGCCCGCCCGACGCGGTGATGATCCTCTCCGCTGCGCAAGCGGTTGCCTATGGCCGCCTTGCAGCCGCGATGCCCGATCTGCTGCCGCAGGCAACGCCGCTTCTCTGCCTGTCCGAGCGGATCGCGGCGGCGCTGCCGCCGCCGTTTCGCGGCGCCGCGGCAATTTCTGGCCGCATGGAACTCGGCGCGCTTTTCGAGAGGCTGTCCGAGACCTAGTTGATGCCTGCCGGCGGAGGTCCGACACTCCGCCGCACAGACCGATGCGGAATGCTGCGCGAGCGGCCGACGATCGGCGATCCTCATGCCATCGCCGTGCGTTCCCCGCGCGGCGAAGACGAACAACGGAGCTTATCGATGGCCAATCGTCCGCGGCATTCCCGGCCGAACAAGCCGACAACGACGATCGATCTCGACGCGGAGCGCAAGCCCGCTGCGGCAAAGTCTGCCGGATCGGCTGCGGCGGGAGCGGGGGCGAGCGACGTGGGCTTGTCGCCGGGCGAGGCGGATCTCGCCACCGGGCCGGAGGGTGTCGACCCGAGCGTCGAGACGTCAGGCTCGCCGGATCAGCCGACGGATGTGGTGGCCGCCGAGCGCGCCGACGCCGCAATCGCCGCTGGCGCCGGCGCCATCGAGCCGGTGGACGAGGCTGCGGCGGCTAAGCCTCTCGCGGATGCGGGCAATGTGAATGCCGGCGAGGAGGGCGCCCAGACCGCGGCGGCCTGGTCAAGCGACGATACGAGGACGCCGGGCACGGCAGCGTCGGATGAAAGGACATCTGACGCAGGCTTTGAGGCAGACCTGACGTCGGAAACGCCGCCGTCCGGCCAGACGCCCGGCGCGAGTGTGGATGAGCGCGACGCGGCGGCGATCTTTGCCGCGGACGAAGGTCTCGATCCCAGCGCCCTGCGCGATGCCGATCACGGTGGAGCGCGCAGCGCGGCCGACGATCTCGCGCTGTCGGCGGCCTCCCCGGACGTTCCCGACGTTCCCGACTACCATCCGACCTTTCCCAAGCGCGGCACCGCGCCTGTCGAGGATGTGCCGCCGGCGCGCGAGCCGTCGTCCGGAACGAGCTTCGGCACGGCCTTTGCCGCGGCCATTCTCGGCGCAGTGATCGCCCTGGCAGGCGGCGCCCTCCTGCAGAGCT
Source organism: Mangrovicella endophytica (assembly GCF_002893625.1). Classification (GTDB taxonomy): domain Bacteria; phylum Pseudomonadota; class Alphaproteobacteria; order Rhizobiales; family Rhizobiaceae; genus Mangrovicella; species Mangrovicella endophytica. The sequence goes on from NZ_PKMZ01000008.1 coordinate 23,729, forward strand.
ATGGCGCGCTGCCGGCGCTAGGCACCCGAACCGTAGCCGAGGGCGAGCCGCAGACCTTTGCCGGCCGCGGCGAGCTGCAGCAGGTCTCCGGCGATCTGCAGACGCTGCGCGGGCAGGTGGAGCAGTTGCGCTCCGCGCAGGCGGCCGGCGGCGCCGGTGACGGTGCGACGACCGCTGATGTCACGGCGCTCGCCGACCGGCTGACAGCCCTGGAAAAGGCCGGCAGCGGCGCTGCAGCCGGCGGGGCCGCTGCGCTTTCGGCGACGCAGGGTCTTGCCGACCGTGCGCAAGGGTCGGCCACGGCGGCACAGTCGACGGCCGACCAGGCCGCGGCCGCCGCCAAGGGCGCGCAGGACAGCGCCAATGCCGCCCAGCAGGCGGCAGGGGCGGCTCAGCAGACCGCGCAGCAGGCGCAGGAGGCCGCCCGCGGCGCGCAAGGAACGGCCGACGAGGCCGGACGCGCCGCCCAGGCGGCGCAGGGCAGCGCCGATGCCGCCAAGGCGGCGGCCGACACCGCTACGCAGACCGCGACGGCCGCCCAGCAGAGCGCGGCGCAGTCCGCCGAGGCAATTGCGTCGGTCGAGGCGCGCATTGCCGCCGTCGAGGAGGCCAACCGCCAAGCCTCTGTGGCGCTTGCCGCAGCCGGTCTGAAGTCGGCCGTCGACCGCGGCGGGCCGTTCATGAACCAGCTGGAAACCTATGCCGCGGCGGCGCAGTCGCAGGACACCGTCGCTGCGCTCCGCGACTATGCGGCGGAAGGCATTCCAAGCCGCGACGCGCTGCTCGATCGGTGGGCGAGCGTGGAGGATGCGGTCCGCGCGGCGCTGGCACCGGCGCCGTCCACCGCCCCCGTTGGCGAACAGGTGCTGTCGGGCCTGCGCTCGCTGGTGCAGGTGCGCCCGGCGGGAACCGCGGCACCGGGCGCCGCGCCGGGGCCTGACGCTGCGGTGAACCACATGGACACGGCGATCAAGCGCGGCGACTATGCCGCCTTCCTGAAGGAGCAGGCGGCGCTGCCGGAGGCCGGCAAGGCCGCCAGCGCCGATTTCGCCGCGGATGTGAAGGCGCGCGAGGCCGCCGATCGCGTTGTCGACGAGGCCGTGGCGGGCGCGTTGCGCCCGGCGCCGGCTGCCAATGGTACCGAAGGCTGAGGACAGACATGCTGCGTATACTCGCCTTCTTTCTGATCGTTCTGGCTGCCGCCATCGGCTTTTCCTGGCTCGCCGATAATCCCGGCGAGGTGTCGCTGCTCTGGCAGGGCAGTGAAATCAGGGCGAGCTTCATGGTCTTCGTCATTGCGCAGCTGCTGCTGCTGACGGCTGTGGTGCTGGTGGTCTGGCTCATCCGGCTGTTCCTGAAGTCGCCGGACCGGATCGGCGGTTACTTCCGCCGGCGCAGCCGCGACCGCGGCTATCAGGCGCTGTCGTCGGGCATCATCGCGGCGGGGGCCGGCGACACCATCCTGGCGCGGCGGATGACCAAGCGCACGGAAAAGCTGCTGCGCGACCAGCGCGAGCCGCTGGTGCGTTTCCTCGACGCGCAGACCGCGATGATCGAGGGCGACCATCCACGTGCGCGCTCGGCCTTCGAGGCGATGGAGCGCGACCCCGAAACGCGGCTGCTGGCGCTGCGCGGCCTGTTCCTGGAAGCCGAGCGCACCGGCGATACGGTCGCCGCCCGCTCCTATGCCGAGCGCGCCGTGAAGATCGCCCCGCATGTGCCCTGGGCCGGCGGCGCCGTCCTGGAAGCGAAATCGCTCGCCGGCGACTGGGACGGGGCGCTGGAGATCCTGGAGGCGCAGAAGAACTCGCGGCTGATCGACAGCGCCGAATCGAAGCGGCGGCGTGCGGTGCTGCTGACCGCCAAGGCGATCGAGCTCGGCGACGGCGATCCGGCAGGGTCGCGCAGCGCCGCCATCGAGGCGCAGAAGCTCGCGCCGGACCTGACGCCGGCAACGGTGACCGCGGCGCGGGCCCTGTTCCGCCTCGGCGATCTCCGTCGCGGCAGCAAGGTTCTGGAGCGCGGCTGGACCGAAGCGCCGCATCCCGACATCGCGGCAACCTACATCCATGCCCGTCCCGGCGACTCGCCCGAGGACCGGCTGAAGCGTGCGCGCGTTCTGTATGACCTGCGCCCGACCCATGTGGAGTCGGATCTTGCCCTGGCGCAGGCCGCGCTCGAGGCCAAGGAGTTCGCGCTTGCCCGCAAGCACGCGCTCGCCGCGATTGCTTCTGAGCCGCGCGAAAGCGCCTTCCTGCTGATGGCGGATATCGAGGAAGAAGAAACCGGCGAGATCGGCCGCGTGCGCGAATGGCTCGGCCGGGCCATCCGGGCGCCGCGGGACCCGGCCTGGACGGCCGATGGCGTGGTTGCCCGCGAATGGGCACCGGTCTCGCCCGTCAGCGGGCGTCTCGACGCCTTCCAGTGGAAGGTGCCGGTGGAACGCGTCGGCGGCGATACGCTGATCACGGACGCGGCGCATCCCAGCATCGCCCTCGATTCCGATCGTCTCGATCGCCAGCCGGACGATGCCGCGGCGGACGACCTGGTGGCCGATCCCGGGATCTCCGATGGATCCGGCAGGTCGACCAATGGCGCAGCAGCGGCAGGCTTCAGCCAGACGTCGGCGACCGATCTGCTCGAGACGGGGCGGGAAGCGCAGCGCTGAGGCAGGTTGGTGCAGCTGATTGAGCCGCCGGCAGATGGCGTGATCGCCGGCCCTGCCGCCTTGAGCCGAGATGGAGTGGCATGTTCGACAGTCTGAAGGACTTCCTGCGCTCGCTTGGTAACGAGAAGGCCGGCGATCTCGACGCCGACGACCCGCGCGTCGCCGCGGCGGCGCTGCTCTTCCATGTGAGCGAGGCCGACGGCATCGTCACCGACGCGGAGCGGCAGCGCCTGCGCACGCTGCTGGCCGACGAATTCGGCCTCGGGCCGAGCGAGACGGAAGCCGTTGCTGCGGCCGGGCAGGAGGCGGAGGCCGAAGCAGTCGATCTCTTCCGCTTCACCTCGGTGCTGAAGGCGCAGTTGGAGGAGGAGCGGCGTATCCGCTTCGTCGAACTCCTCTGGGCCATGACCTATGCCGATGGCCAAGTCCACGAGCTCGAAGACAATCTGATCTGGCGGATTGCCGAACTCCTCGGCGTCTCGACCCGCGACCGTATGACCATGAAGCACCGGGCCGCGGCGCGCTCAGCCGAGGCTGGCTGATACCCCGGCTTTTCACGGATCGGGTGCACATCCGCTTTTCTGCCGATTCTCGCGGCAAATCGGAGGCCGCCTTCTTTTTGACCTTGACGTGAGGGATTGTCGGGGCTCCGCTGATCCTCCCCCATTGCCCGACAGATCCGGTCTATCCCCATGCTCCGGCAGCCGTTCCTTCCCGTCGACAGTATCGCAGAGGCCGCTGAGCCGGAGCGTCGTTTCGTGCTGGATGCGGCATCCGATCCCCGCCCGGTGCTGATGGTGCTGCATCAGGAGCGCTCTTCGGCCGGACGCGTCGGCCAGCTCCTGCAGGCGCATGGCATTGCCATGGATATCCGCCGGCCCGTGCTGGGCGAGCCGCTGCCGGAGACGCTGGATGAGCATCGCGGCGCGGTGGTCTTCGGCGGCCCGCCCAGCGCCAACGATCCGGACGACTATCTGCGGCGGGAGGTCGATTGGCTGAAGGTGCCGCTCGCAGAAAACCGACCCTTCCTCGGCATCTGCCTCGGCGCCCAGATGCTGGTGCGCCAGCTCGGCGGCACGGTCGCACCGCATCCCGAAGGGCTGGTCGAGATCGGCTATTATCCCGTCCGTTCGACGGCGGCGGCCCGCACGCTGATGCCGCACTGGCCAGACATGGTCTATCAGTGGCACCGCGAAGGCTTCGATCTGCCGCGCGAGGCGGTGCTGCTCGTCGAGGGCGACCGCTTTCCGAACCAGGCCTTCCGTTACGGCGACAACGCCTATGGCGTCCAATTCCATGCCGAGCTGACCCTCGCCATGATGCATCGCTGGACCACCCGGGGCCATGAGCGACTTCTGCTGCCGGGCGCGCAGGGACGCCGCGCGCATTTCGACGGCCGGATGATCCACGATGCCGCGGTCAAGCGCTGGCTGGAGCAGTTCCTTGGCCTGATCTTCGGCCGCCCGGCCGCCGAATAGGACCGGGCGACTTCCTCCGAGAGGGTCGGCTCAGTGCCGGCCGGCTAGATGGCGCGCCTTGCGTAGGTCCGGGAACATCCGCGACCATGCCGCCGAGACCATGATCGTCGCGACGCCACCGATCACCACCGCCGGGACGGCGCCGATCAACCGCGCCATGGTGCCGGCGCGGAACTCGCCAAGCTCGTTCGACGCGCCGACGAACACCATGTTCACGGCGTTGACGCGCCCGCGCACCTCGTCCGGCGTCCACAGCTGCATCAGCGTTTCCCGGATATAGACGCTGATCATGTCGGAGGCCCCCATCAGGATGAGGGCGATCACCGACAGCCACGGCCATTGCGACAGGCCGAAGACCACGGTGAAGGCGCCGAACAGCGCCACGAAGGCGAACATCAGCGCCCCCGCATGGTCGCGCACGGGATGGGCGGCAAGCCAGAGCGCCGTGGCGATCGCGCCGATGCCGGGGCCTGCCCTCAGCATGCCGAGACCCCAGGGACCGACATGCAGGATGTCGCGGGCATAGACCGGCATCAGGGCGACGGCACCGCCGAGGAGAACCGCGAAGAGATCGAGCGAGATCGCGCCGAGCACCACCTTCTCCGACCAGATGTAGCGGAAGCCCGCCACGACGGTCGCAAGGCTCGCCGGCTCGCGCGAGCGCTCCTGCACCGGCGCCTCAACGGACAGGATCAGGAGCGCGGCGACGAGGAAGAAGACGATGCTGGTGCCATAGGCGACGAGCGGCGAGAGGCCGTAGAGGAGGCCGCCCGTCACCGGCCCGACGATGGCGGCGACCTGCCATGACGAGGAGTTCCAGGCAATCGCGTTGGCGAGCTCCGTCTTGGTGACGAGGTTGACCACCAGCGACTGCGAGGCCGGGCCGAAGAAGGCACGGGCGATGCCGAAGGCGACGAGGACGGCAAAGACCGGCAGCGGCGAGATCAGGCCGTGCCAGGTAAAGAGGAGCAGCGCCAGGGCGCCCAGCGCCTCGACGAAGATCGCCGCGCCCATGATCCGCCGGCGCGAGTAGCGGTCGGCGACGGCGCCGGTTACCAGCACCAGCAGCAGCGAGGGCAGGAATTGGCAGAGGCCGATGAGGCCGAGATCGAGCGGATCGCGCGTCAGGTCGTAGACCTGCCAGCCGACCGACACCACCACGATCTGGATGGCGAAGGTCGCGAGCAGCCGGCTGATCCAGTAGCGCAGGAAGCGCGGGTTGCGGAAGGCTGCAAAGCGATCCTCATCGGGGCTGCCGACCGGGCCTGCTGTGGCGGCCGGCGCATCGGCCTCGGCATCGGTATCTGACGTCATGAACCTGTCTGCCTCTCCTCCCGTCGCGCCTCGCCTGCCGACCTTCCAGGCCGTTCATGGCCGTGAGGGGTCATCGATCGGGCACGCAGCAGATGGTCCTGGTCCATCGGCCGAGCCGCCGTCAGCGATACAACGGAAACAAACCTTCGTGGCCGGCACCCGGTGCGCTCCGCGCCGGGATGCGGGCTGATGCAAGGCCTGCTCGCATGCTCGCCCCGGCAGGGCCGAACGTGTTGCCGGGCGGGGGAGCGTAGCGGCCGGGCAGGGGTGGCAACGCTGCCGAAGGGCCGCGCAGCCGCGTCTTAGCCGGCGAAGGCGTCCAGATCAACGCGGGTGGTCTGCCAGAGAGACGCGACGGGGCGCTGGGTGGGTGTATCCGGCGTTCGAAGGCCGGCGCTGTCGTAGCTGTGCAACAGGGCAGCGGCAAATGGAGCTGAAGCCCTTGCGTGAAGCATGCGAGCGCTCACAAGGCGTCGCCAAGCTAAGTCCGTGATTCATGGACGAAAGCAGGGGCTTCCCAAGCCAGCCGCCACCCTCTCGGTCGCGGCGATTTAGAGTTGATCTAAACTGTTAGAGTTGCACGCTTTTCCGGCTTTCTCTATCGCTGGGGCAACGCTGCTGCGGCAGCTATCTCGATCCAGCATCCTTGGCCCAGGGTTCCATGACGACGGCGATCACGCAGCCTGACGACGACCTCGTCTCCAGCTATCTGCGTCACCTCAAGACGCTGACGCGCGCGCTCCGCCGGCGCACCGGTTCGCAGGATCTGGCGGAAGAGGCGCTGCAGGAAACCTGGTTCCGGTTGGCGAGGCTCGGACCATCGGCCGAGCCGGTCCGAGACAGCCAGGCGCTGATCCTGCGCATTGCCGGCAATATCGCGACCGACATCATTCGGCGCGAGACGCGCCTCTCCTCCCGCCATGTCAGCGACGAGGCAATCCTGGCCGCGATCGCGGACAGTGTTCCCTCGCCCGAAGTCGTTGCCATCGATCGCGACGAACTGCGCCGGCTGGTCGCCGTGCTCGCCGAACTATCGGAGAAGGCGCGGGCGGTGCTGCTGATGAGCCGCTGCGACGAGCTTCCCTACATCGTCATCGGGAAGCGGCTCGGTATTTCCGAGAGCATGGTGACGAAATACATGGCGCAGGCGCTGCGCCATTGCCGCGACCGCTGCCGCACGCTGGCCTGATATTCTCCTGCGACTGTTGCTCAGCCCGTCTTTGATCGTCTTGAGGAGAGGTGGCACGGCTGCGCCTTGAGGTGGTGTATACGGGCCTTGGCAGGGGCGGCATGGCATCATGGGGCATAGCGACGAGGAGGACGCCAGGCGGCGCCTGAGCGACGAGGCGATTGACTGGCTGGTGCTGCTGAAGTCGGGCCGGGCCACCGATGCCGATCGTCGCGCGTGGCAGGATTGGCGGGTCCGCAGCGCGGCCCATGAAGAGGCCGCTGCGGAGGCGGAAGCCCTCTGGGAGGGCGTCGGTATCGCCGGGACCAGGCTCAGAACGAAGGAACGCCGCGCCAAGGTGACCCGCCGCACGGTGCTCGGCGGCGGTGCTGCGGCGATCGCCGGCATCGGGCTGGTGCAGTCCGGCGTCATCGGTCCGCAGCTGTTTGCCCAGCATGTCACCGCCGTTGGCGAGCGGCGCAGCGTCGCGCTGCCGGATGGGTCCACAGCGCTGATGAATGCCGACACGGCGCTTTCGACCGAATTCACCGCTACACGTCGCGGACTGCGGCTGTTCCAGGGCCAAGCGCTCTTTACCGTAGCCTCGGATTTTGAGCGGCCCTTCGTCGTTGCGGCCGCCGGCGGCGAGACCCGGGCCGTCGGCACCGTCTTCGAGGTCGATATCCGGCCGAGTCAGGTCGCCGTGACCGTTGTGGACGGCCAGGTCGAGGTCACAGCCGCGGCGGGAGGGGCTGATCGCGTCCGCGCCGATGCCGACCAGCGCGTCCGCTACCGCGAAGGAGCTCTGTTCGGCGGCACTGAGACAGTCGATGCGGCGCTGGAGACGGCATGGCAGAGCGGCAAGCTGATCTTCAACCGTCGGCCGCTGGGCGACGTGATCACCGATATCGAGCGTTACCGCGAAGGCCGGATCCTCATCCTGGATCCGTCGCTGCGAAGCCTCGAAGTCACCGGGGTTTTTGCCGTGGACGAGCCGGAGGCGATGCTGGCCACGCTCGAGGCGACCCTGCCGGTGCGGGTGACGCAAATGCCGCTTTTGACCCTCATCCGCTAAGACGCGCGCGCGGAACCTCCGACCAGCGCCTCATAACGAGGCTTCTTCAGAACGGTTCCACGTATCTGCGATTTTTTCTAAGCCCTGACTGTCGGCGCGCCCGCCCGGCGTCGTCTTCGGAAATGAGGGCCCAGCAAGTCCACCGCCAGCCACGTCCTCATCTCCGCGTAGCGTCAGACGGGCAGGTACCATGCGACAGACGAGTTCGAGGCCGGCACAGGGCAGGATTCCCGGCCGGTCGATCAAGGCAGTGTGGCTCGGCTCGGCTGCGCTGGGGCTCGCGCTCGCAGCCCTGCCGATTTTAGTCGGGACGGCAGCGGCGCAGACGGTTGCCGGCACCGGTGGCCTGTCCCTCGACATTCCTTCGCAAGACCTCGGCCGGGCGCTGACGGTCTTTGCCGATCGGGCCGGTCTGCGGCTGCTCGTGCCGTCCGACCTCGTCGCCGGCCGCCGCAGCCCGGCGCTGGCCGGCACATACACGCGCGGCCAAGCGCTCGACCGGCTCCTTGCCGGCAGCAACCTCTCCTACGGCATCAGCGGCTCGACGATCACGATCAGCGGGCCGTCGGCCAGCGAGGCCGCAGCTCTGGCATCGGCCGGCGATGGCACGATCGTTCTCGACGTCGTCAATGTGCTGGGAGACCGCACGGCCGCGGCCGACGCTCCCTATTCACGCCCCGACTCCTCGGCCCATATCGATGCCGAGCAGCTCGCGCGCGTGCCGGCGACATCCGTCGGCGACGTCTTCAAGTCGACACCCGGCGTCATCTCCGCTGGGAATCGCGTGGGCGCCTCGCTCGACGTCAATATCCGCGGCCTGCAGGGCCAGAACCGCGTCGCCGTGCTCGTTGACGGCACGCAGCAGAGCGGCGGCACCTATCGCGGTTATCGCGGCGCCCGCAGCGAAGTCTATGTCGATCCGGACTTCCTCGGCGGCATCGACATCACCAAGGGGCCGTCCGGCGGAGCCGGCGGGGTCGGCGCCATGGGCGGCGTCGTCAACCTGCGCACGATCGACGCGGCCGACGTGGTGAAGCCCGGCCAGACCTTTGGCGCGCTCGTGAAGGGCAGTCTCGGCAGCAACACCGACAGTCCGCCGGACGCCGGCACCCTGGAGATGCGGGACGACCGTCCCGGCTTCATCAATGGCGAGGCGTGGTCCGGCAGCGCCGCGGTGGCCGTGACTGAGGAGAACTACGACCTCGTCGCGGGCGTGTCGCGGCGCAAGGCCGGCAACTACTATGCCGGCAAGAAGGGAAGCGCGACCTTCTACGACGATCGGGCGCCGTTCTCGACGCCGTTCGATCGTCCGCTGTCCCCCTTCGGGCCCGGCGAGGAGGTGTTCAACACCTCGCAGGACGTGACGTCCTTCCTGACCAAGGGAACCGTTCGCTGGGGCGATGGGCAGTCGCTGAAACTCGGCTACACCTTCTACGACAACGAGTACGGCGAGAATTACGAGACGCTGCTGAACTTCGCGCTGCCCTCCGTGCCGGGCGGATTCACGCTTCCGGCGGAGCAGTACGATCTCAGCCATACCCGCACGCACACCTTCACGTCCGAGTACAAGTTCGATCCGAGCGACAGCGACCTTATCGACCTGACGGCACATCTATGGGCGAGCGAGCTCAGCTCCCGCAGTGGACCGGTCGAACTGCTGCTGGCGCAGCCAGGCTTGCTCGGCGACACAGACGTGCGCAGCTATGGCGGCGACGTCTCGAACACGTCCTTCGTGGATACCGCCGTCGGCAGCCTGACCGTCACCAATGGCGCGGAGTTCGTGCTGGAGCGGGCGCGCGGCGATGCGACCGTGATCGTCTATGACTGGGGCGATGTGCAGCCGCTGAGCTTCAATCCCAATGGTGATCGCGACCTCGTCAGCGTCTTCAACCAGTCGAAGCTCGACATCACCAGCTGGCTGACGCTCGGCGGCGGCCTCCGCTACGATCACTATTCGTCGCATGGAACGGGCGAGACCGCAGACTTTGCCGCCGACAAGAGCGGCAGCCGCGTCAACCCGCAGGTGAACGTCACCGTCACGCCCTTCGACGGCGTGCAGCTCTTCGGATCCTATGTCGAGGGGTGGCGGCCGCCGAGCCTGCGCGAGACGACGGCGATGGGCTTCGGCGGGCTCGTGGTCAATCCCGACCTCGATCCGGAGACGTCGAAGAACTTCGAGTTCGGCATCAACGTCTCGCGCGACGACCTGATCACCGCCGGGGACACGGCACGATTCAAGGCGGTCCGCTTCGACAACAACTACGACGACTACATCATCCGCTACCGCCGCCCCGACTTCGTCTACAGCTGGACGAATATCGACGAGGCGTCGTTCCGCGGCTACGAACTGTCGGCCTCCTACGATGCCGGCTATGCCTTCGTGGAGGCGGCCTATACGCGCTACGACGACGTGAAGTTCTGCAACGACGAGGTCTGCGGCCCCGAGGTGGCGGCCACCGACTACGGCATCATGACGATACCGCCGAAATATACCGCGACCCTGACCGGCGGCGTGCGCCTGTTCGAGCGCAAGCTGACGCTCGGCGGACGCGCCTATATGATCGGCGAGCGCTTCGGCGGCTATGATCTGGCGCCCGGCGCGGTGAACCCGCCGACCTATTGGGCGAAGGAGACGATCTTCGACGTCTTTGGCAGCTACAAGTTCACCGACGATGTCTCGCTCGATGCCAGCGTCGAAAATATCGGCGACCGCTACTATCTCGACCCGCTCGCCTCCGGCCTGGTGCCGGCGCCGGGGCGCACCTTCCGCGCCAACATGTCGCTGAAGTTCTAGAAGACCGACTGCGCCCATGCGAGAAGTCCGAAATGAGCGGTGTGCCGGATCGCTTGCGATACCGTCCGGCCCACCCGACATGCGATCACGGCGCAATGCCGCCAGACCTTTGGATGCCGAGACCCATCATGACCGAAACAGTAGCGCCCGAGACGCCCGTCGCCGCCGAGCCGAGCCGCACCAAGCGGCTGAAGGCCCTGACGCACGCGACGCATGAGCGGCTCGACCAGTCGATCATGGCCGGCAAGCCCTTTGCCGAGCGCCGGCGCTACGGCCTGTTCCTCCAAGTGCAGCAGCAGTTCCACCGCGACATCGAAGCGCTCTATGCCGATCCCGAGCTCGACGGGCTGCTGCCGAATCTTGCCGATCGCAGCCGGCTGCGGGCCATCGAGCAGGATCTCGCCGATCTTGGCGTCCCTACGCCCGCCAAGGCCGCTGCGCCCGCCTTTGCCGCGGGACACATCGACCTGCCGACGGCGCTCGGCTGGCTCTATGTGGCGGAAGGCTCCAACCTCGGCGCGGCCTTCCTCCTGAAGGCCGCGGCGGCGCTCGGCCTTTCCGAAGAGTTCGGCGCCCGTCATCTTGCCGCGGCGCCCGAGGGGCGCGGCCTAAACTGGCGGACCTTCACCGCGGCACTGGACGGGCTGGCCCTGTCACCCGCCGAGGAGGAGCGAGTCACGGCCGGTGCCACGGCGGCGTTCCGGCGGGTTCAGGGTCTTGTCGATACGATCTTCGGCCCGTCGGCGGACACGCGTGCTGCCTAACGACTGCAGGACTATCGGCGGCGCGACTCTGCTCTGATAGAGGGTCCTGCGGCAGCTTCGCTCGAGCGTCGGCCATGGCGTTCCGGCGCGCCTTCGGAGCGTCCGGTCGATAAACGGCAGATGTTTGACTGCGGCTTTGAAGCAGCCGGGCACCGCCTTCAGACGAAGCTGCAGGCAACCCGGCCGAGGGCGGCAAAGTCCACCTCCAGACGCTGACCCGGCAGCACCTGGAGAACCGGCATGCAGGAGCCGGTGGCGACGATGTCGCCGGTGGCGAGGCCGCGCTTCTGGCGCAGGAGTTCGGCCGCGAGCCAGGTAAGCGCATCGAGCGCCTGGTCCATCGCTGATGCGACCGAGGCGAAGGCGACCGGATGGCCGTCGAGGCGTGCTTCGACCGTTCCGGCCGCGGTACCGCTGCCGAGGCCCTGGATCGTCGCAGGCGGCGTCTGTGGACCGACGAGAGTGGCGACATGCCAGGCATAGTCCGCGATGGCACCGATGCGCGAGGCGCAAGCGTCTGTCGTGCGCCGCCCGAGAAGGCCGATGCCGGGATGGCAGGCGAGGATGGCGCTTCGCGCATCCTCCCGTTCGATGCGGCCGCTCTGTCCGGGCAGGATCGGCGCGCCCAGCGTGAAGACGAGCTCGCACTGTGCGCCGATGACGCCGCGCGGCAGACGGAACGGGCGATCGTCGGCGCCTTCGTAGCCCCCGAGTGGAATGGTGCCGAAGATCGGCCGGTCGAGGCCGAGGCTTCGCGCCGCGGCGGGGGCAGCCCCGACGATCGTATAGCCGACCGCGTCGGGCGCATACGCAGCGTCGGCGGCCGACTGCACCGCGACGGCCTCGGCGACGCTGGCCAACTGATCCAGCGGCAGGGGAGAGGGTCGGCCAACCGTGCGGTTCAGCGCGAGTTGGCCCGCAAGGGCCTGGATGTGATCGGAGAGCATGGGCGTCATCGTTCCTGACGCACAGAGGATGCTGACCGACCGAACCGTCCGTCAAATTAAAAGATGCCTATAGCCGCGTCCCTATATCAGCGGGTGACATTCCTATGCTGAATTTAGGCGACTGAACCTCAAGCAGCTTCGAAATCAAATCTCTGGATCGTTACGTTGGGACGGTGGTTCGTCGGTATCCCGAGGCGGAGATCGGCGTTCATCTTTAGAACCGTCCTCGAGATCATCCGTCATGAACACGCTTGTTCATCGTTTTCTATCCCAGCACGTACCGCAGGCAACGGACGCAGACGCCAGCATCGAACCAACCGCTCGCGTCAAGTCAGGGGAGCGGCGGTGGTCACACGCTGAAGCTGCGGCCTCGCCGCGCGCCGCGGCGGATCGGCTCGCGACGCCGTATCGGGGGGCCGAACAATCTCACCAGTAGGAAGAGTGCGGACGCCGAGGCTCGCTTCGGCGGACCTCATGTCCGCCGATGATCTAATTCGCCTCGTCCGCAGCCCGCGGGCGGGCCTTCTCGAGCGTAATCGGGGCTGATCACGACCGCCGTTCGTTACGCCGGACTGCCGCGTCTCCGAATGCCGTTTCCATATAGCATTTTTATATCCCGGGCCGCCGGCCCGTCTCGAACCCCTATGCGGTTCGCGCTCATATTTCCTGCCGAACTTGCCCCACGATCGGTCGTGCCATTCCGGCGTCGGCCGCTCGACGTCGTCCCGTCGGCAGATGCCGTTCGGCCGCCCGGGGCAAGCAAGCCTAAGCAGGAGCTGCAGATGGACATCATTCTACTTGCGTTGGGCATCGTCTTCTTTGCGGCGATGTTCCTTTACATCAACGCATGCGACGCGCTCTGACCGGGAGCCGATCCATGCTTCTCGATTACGTCCTCGGCGGTGCGGTGTCGGTGTTCATCACCGGCTACCTGATCTATGCCCTCGTCCGCCCCGAGCGGTTCTGACCCGGCCATTCTGGGAACAACGACCATGACTCTCAACGGCTGGATCCAGATCCTCGTCTTCTGCGGGATCATCCTTCTCATCGTGAAGCCGCTTGGCGGCTACATGACCCGCGTCTTCAATGGCGAGCGCACGCTCCTGTCGCCGGTGCTCAGGCCTTTTGAGCGCGGCCTCTACCGCCTCTCTGGCACGAGCGAGGCGACCGAGCAGCATTGGACGACCTATGCGGCGGCGATGCTGTTCTTCAACCTCGCCGGCTTCATCCTTCTCTACGCGCTGCAGCGCCTGCAGGGCGGCTTGCCGTTCAACCCGACCGGCATGGCGGCGGTGCCGCCGGAGCTCGCCTTCAACACCGCCGTCAGCTTCGTCACCAACACCAACTGGCAGAACTACGGCGGCGAAAGCACCATGTCGTATCTGACCCAGATGGCCGGGCTGACGGTGCAGAACTTCCTGTCGGCCGCGACCGGCATCGCCATCGCCATCGCGTTGATCCGCGCCTTCTCGCGCCGGTCGATGCAGACGCTCGGCAACTTCTGGGTCGATATGACCCGTTCGATCTTCTACATCCTCCTGCCGGCCTGCATCGTCCTGACGCTCGTCTATGTCTTCCTCGGCGTGCCGCAGACGCTCGGACCCTCGGTGGTCGCAACGACGCTCGAAGGCGCCCAGCAGACGATCGCCGTCGGCCCGGTGGCCTCGCAGCTCGCCATCAAGATGCTCGGCACCAATGGCGGCGGTTTCTTCAACGCCAACTCCGCCCACCCGTTCGAGAACCCGGACGCCATCTCCAACTTCATCCAGATGGTGTCGATCTTCGCGGTCGGCGCGGCGCTCACCAACGTCTTCGGGCGCATGGTGGGCAACCAGAAGCAGGGCTGGGCGATCCTCGCCGCGATGGGCGTCCTCTTCATTGTCGGCGTCGCGGTCTGCTACTGGGCCGAGGCCTCCGGCAACCCGCTCGTCCAGGCTCTCGGCCTTTCCGGCGGCAACATGGAAGGCAAGGAGGTCCGCTTCGGCATCGCGACTTCGGCGCTGTTCGCGGTGATCACCACGGCCGCCTCCTGCGGCGCGGTGATTGCGATGCATGACAGCTTCACCGCGCTCGGCGGCATGATCCCGCTGATCAACATGATGCTCGGCGAGATCATCGTGGGCGGCGTCGGCGCCGGCTTCTACGGCATCCTGCTCTTCGTCGTCGTGGCGATCTTCGTCGCCGGCCTCATGGTCGGGCGCACGCCGGAATATCTCGGCAAGAAGATCGAGGCCAAGGAGGTGAAGATGGCGATGCTGGCGGTTCTCTGCCTGCCGCTGGCGATGCTCGGCTTCAGCGCCTTCGCCACGGTGCTGCCGAGCGCCGTCGCCTCGGTCGCCAATGCCGGCCCGCACGGCTTTGCCGAGATTCTCTACGCCTATACGTCGGGCGCGGCGAACAACGGCTCGGCCTTTGGCGGCCTCACCGGCAATACGCCCTGGTACAATGTGACGCTCGGCCTCGCGATGCTGATGGGGCGCTTCCTCGTCATCATCCCGGCCATGGCGATCGCCGGCTCGCTCGTCGCCAAGAAGACAGTGCCGGAATCGGCCGGCACCTTCCCGACGCATGGTCCGCTCTTCGTCGGGCTGCTGGTCGGTGTCATCCTCATCGTCGGCGGCCTGACCTTCTTCCCGGCGCTCGCGCTCGGTCCGATCGTCGAGCACCTCGCGATGGTCAGTGGGCAGACCTTCTGAGCGAAGGTCTGCACGCCACTCCCATGTCCATCCGGCGGAGCCGCATCCGTCACATCGCCAACTCCCGCTCCGCCTTTACGGAGCGGGGCACGGCGGAGCCGCCAAAGGCGTCCGGGATCATCGTCGCGATGACGCTCGGGATCGCCGCCCTGGTGCTTGCCGCCAAGCTTCTCACCGCAGTGTTCGCGGCCGCCTGACCGCCCAACACGGACACACGCTGGAGTTCTTCATGAGCCCGTCCAAACGCCAGAGCATGCTCGGCGCGTCCATTCTCGTTCCCGCCATCGGGGAATCCTTCCGCAAGCTCGATCCGCGCAGCCTTGCCCGCAACCCCGTCATGTTCGTCGTGGCGGTGGTGTCGCTCTTGACCAGCGTCCTCCTCCTCAAGGACGCCGTCACCGGCGGCGGCAATCTCGGCTTCTCCCTCCAGATCGTTCTCTGGCTGTGGTTCACCGTGCTCTTTGCCAACTTCGCGGAAGCCGTCGCCGAGGGACGCGGCAAGGCGCAGGCGGAATCGCTGCGCCGCACCCGCACCGAGACGCAGGCCAAGCTTCTCACCAACGGCGGCGGCAACGACTACAAGCTCGTGCCGGGCAACAGCCTGAAGGTCGGCAGCGTCGTCCTCGTCGAGGCCGGCGACATCATCCCCTCCGACGGCGAGGTGATCGAGGGCGTCGCCTCCGTCAACGAGGCGGCGATCACCGGCGAATCGGCACCGGTGATCCGCGAATCCGGCGGCGACCGATCGGCCGTCACCGGCGGCACACAGGTCCTGTCCGACTGGATCCGCGTGCGCATCACCGCCGCGGCCGGCTCGACCTTCATCGACAAGATGATCGCGCTCGTCGAAGGCGCCGAGCGTCAGAAGACGCCGAACGAGATCGCCCTCAACATCCTTCTCGCCGGCATGACGCTGATCTTCGTGCTCGCCACGATCAGCATTCCGAGCTTTGCAACCTATGCCGGCGGCTCCATTCCGGTGATCGTGCTGGTGGCGCTGTTCGTGACGCTGATCCCGACGACGATCGGCGCCCTCCTTTCGGCCATTGGCATCGCCGGCATGGACCGCCTGGTGCGCTTCAACGTGCTGGCCATGTCCGGCCGGGCGGTGGAAGCTGCGGGCGACGTCGACACGCTGCTGCTCGACAAGACCGGCACGATCACCCTTGGCAACCGCCAGGCGAGCGAGTTCCGTGCCGTGGCCGGCGTCAGCGACCAGGAGCTTGCCGACGCCGCACAGCTCGCCTCGCTCGCCGACGAAACGCCGGAGGGCCGCTCGATCGTGGTGCTGGCGAAGGAGAAATACGCCATCCGCGCCCGCGACATGGCCGGCCTCAACGCGAGTTTCGTGCCCTTCACCGCGCAGAGCCGGATGAGCGGTGTCGACATCGACGGCTCCACCATCCGCAAGGGCGCCGTGGACGCCGTGCTGAAGCATGTCGAGGCGAGCGGCTCGGGGCAGGGCGGGGCCGAGAGCGTGCGGCAGGTGCGCGCCATCTCGGACGAGATCGCCAAGGCCGGCGGCACGCCGCTCGCCGTCGCCAAGAACGGTCGGCTGCTTGGCGTCATCCACCTCAAGGACATCGTGAAGGGCGGCATCCGCGACCGCTTCGCGGAACTGCGCCGCATGGGCATCCGCACAGTGATGATCACCGGCGACAACCCGATGACCGCGGCAGCGATCGCTGCCGAGGCCGGGGTCGACGATTTCCTCGCCCAGGCGACCCCTGAGAACAAGCTGACGCTGATCCGCGAGGAGCAGGGCAAGGGCAAGCTCGTCGCCATGTGCGGCGACGGCACCAACGACGCGCCGGCGCTGGCGCAGGCCGATGTCGGCGTCGCCATGAACACCGGCACGGTCGCCGCGCGAGAGGCCGGCAACATGGTCGATCTCGACTCGGATCCGACCAAGCTCATCGAGATCGTCGAGATCGGCAAGCAGCTCCTGATGACGCGCGGCGCTCTGACGACCTTCTCGATCGCCAACGACATCGCCAAGTACTTCGCCATCATCCCGGCGATGTTCCTGGCCTTCTACCCGCAGCTCTCCGCCCTCAACGTCATGGGCCTGCAGACGCCGCAGAGCGCCATCCTGTCGGCGATCATCTTCAACGCGCTGATCATCGTGGCGCTGATCCCGCTCTCGCTGCGCGGCGTCAAATACCGCGCCGTCGGCGCCGGCGCGCTGCTCACCCGCAACATCCTCATCTACGGCCTCGGCGGCATCATCGTCCCGTTCATCGGGATCAAGGTCATCGACATGGCCATCACGGCCATCGGCCTCGCTTGAAGGACACCATAATGCTCAAGGAAATCCGTCCCGCGATCGTCATGATCGTCGTCCTCACCGTCCTCACCGGTCTCATCTATCCCCTCGGGATGACCGGGGTCGCGCGGGCGCTCCTGCCGCATCAGGCCAATGGCAGCCTGGTCGAGCGGAACGGCCAGGTCGTCGGCTCCAAACTGATCGGCCAGGCCTTCGCCGGCGAGACCTACTTCCACGGCCGTCCGTCGGCCGCGGGCGACGGCTACAACGCCTCCAGCTCGAGCGGCTCCAATCTCGGGCCGACCAATCCGAAGCTGATCGATCGCATCCGCACCGACGCCGAGACGTTGCGCGCCGAGAACCCGGATGCGCCGGTGCCGATGGACCTCGTCACCACGTCCGGCAGCGGCCTCGACCCGCATATCTCCCCGGACGCGGCCTATTTCCAGGTGCCGCGCGTCGCCAAGGCGCGGGGCATGGACGAAGCCGCCGTCCGCCAGATCGTCGATGCACATGTCGAGCCGCGCGAACTCGGCGTCTTCGGCGAGCCGGTGGTCAACGTGCTGGCGCTCAATCTGGCACTCGACGGCGCCATTCGCGGCTGATCTAGCTAACCGGAGCGCTTATGAGCGCTCCGGCAATTTCCGACGGGGACGATGCAGTGCCTGACGACGGTCAACGAGAAGACGGCAGGCCTTCGCCGGAGGCGCTGCTGGACGGTGCCGCCCGCGAGGGGCGTGGCCGGCTGAAAATCTTCCTCGGCGCGGCACCCGGCGTCGGCAAGACCTACGAGATGCTGATGTCCGGCCGCGCCCGCAAGGCGGATGGCGTCGATGTCGTGATCGGGGTGGTGGAGACGCACGGACGGAAGGAGACGCAAGCGCTTCTCGACGGTTTCGAGATCATCCCGCGCGTCAAAGTCGACTACCGCGACCACCTCCTCGAGGAGATGGACATTGATGCGGTTCTCGCCCGTCACCCGACACTGGTGCTGGTCGACGAGCTCGCCCACACCAACGCGCCCGGCAGCCGCCACCCGAAGCGCTATCTCGACGTCGAGGAGCTGCTGGCCCGCGGTATCGACGTCTACACGACGCTCAACATCCAGCATGTCGAGAGCCTGAACGATGTCGTCGCGCAGATCACCCGCATCCGGGTGCGCGAGACCGTGCCGGATTCGATCATCGACCGTGCCGACGACATCGAGATCATCGACATCACGCCGGACGATCTGATCAAGCGGCTGCACCAGGGCAAGGTCTACATGCCGCGCACGGCGGAGCGGGCGGTGCAGAACTACTTCTCGCCGAGCAACCTGACGGCGCTGCGCGAGCTGGCGCTGCGCCGCACCGCCCAGCGGGTCGACGACCAGCTCGTCAGCCACATGCAGGCCCATGCCATCTCCGGCCCCTGGGCGGCGGGCGAGCGGGTGCTCGTCTGCGTCGACGAACGGCCGGGCGGCACCAGCCTGGTGCGCTATGGCCGGCGGCAGGCTGACCGCCTGCGCGCGCCCTGGGCGGCGCTCTATATCGAGGGCGGCCGGGCGGCCCGGCTGTCGGAGGCCGAGAAGGACAGGATCGCCGCAACGCTGCGCCTTGCCGAGCAGCTCGGCGCCGAGGCTGTGACGCTGCCCGGCCAGAACCCGGCGCAGGAGATCCTCCGCTATGCCGCGGCCAACAACTACACGCACATCATCGTCGGCAAGCCGAACCGGCCGCGCTGGCGCGAGTTCTTCGAGGGCTCCGTCTCGCATGATCTGATCCGCCATGCCGGCGACATCAGCGTGCATGTGATCTCGCCGAGCGCCACAGCGGAGGCGGCCGGACGGCGGCCGGACACGGCGGCGGCGCCGCGCCGCGTCGATCCCGTGCCTTATGCCTGGGCCGTCGCCTATGTCGCGGCGGCGGTTGCTATCGGCACGGTGCTGTCGCGCTTCCTCGACGTGCGCAACATCGCGCTGGTCTTCCTGATGGCGGTACTGACCTCGGCTGTCGGCCATGGTCTATGGCCGGCCCTGTTTGCCTCCGTCGCCGGCGCCTTCGCCTTCAACTTCTTCTTCCTGCAGCCGCTCTATACGCTTGATATCGGCGATCCCGAGAGCGCGGTGGCGCTCGCCTTCTTCCTCGGCGTCGCCGTGATCGCCAGCAATCTCGCGGCGACGGTGCAGCGGCAGGCGGCCGCCGCCCGCCAGCGCGCCCGCACGACGGAGGGGCTTTACCTCTTCAGCAAGAAGCTGTCCGGCGCCGGGACACTGGAGGACGTGCTCTGGGCCAGCGTCTACCAGATCGCCTCGATGCTGCAGGTGCGGGTCGTGCTGCTGCTGCCGGAGGACGGGACGATCGCGGTGAAGGCCGGTTACCCGCCGGACGACACGCTGGACGATGCCGACATTGCCGCGGCGCACTGGGCCTGGGAGCACGACCGGCCGGCGGGGCGGGGGGCGAATACGCTGCCCGGCGCCAAGCGCCTCTACCTGCCGCTGAAGACGGGCCGCACCCGGGTCGGCGTTGCCGGGCTCGACAACGACCGGCAGGGGCCGGTGCTGACCCCCGAGCAGCAGCGCCTGTTCGATTCACTCGCCGACCAGGCGGCGCTCGCGATCGAGCGCATCCAGCTCGTCGCCGATGTCGACAATGCGCGGCTTGCCGCCGAGGCGGACCGGCTGCGCTCGGCGCTGCTGACCTCGATTTCGCACGATCTGAAGACGCCGCTCGCCTCCATCCTCGGGGCGGCCGGCACGCTGAAAGACTATTCGGCCTCGCTGCCCGAAGCCGACCGGTCGGAGCTCCTGTCGACAGTGGTGGACGAATCGGAGCGGCTGAACCGCTTCATCGCCAACCTCCTCGACATGACGCGGCTGGAATCGGGCGCCACCGACGCGTCCGCCTCGCCGCATTTCGTCGGCGACATCGTCGGCAGCGCGCTGCGCCGGGCAGCGAAGATCCTGGCGCGGCACAAGGTGGTCGTCGCGGTGCCGGAAGACCTGCCGATGGTGAAGCTCGATCCGGTGCTCTTCGAGCAGGTGCTGTTCAACCTTTTCGACAATGCCGGCAAATACGCGCCGGCGGGGTCGGAGATCTGCATCCGCGCCTCGACGGACGGGGCAACCGTGACGCTGCAGGTGATCGACGAGGGACCAGGCATTCCGCCGGCCGATCTCGCCCGCGTCTTCGACAGCTTCTACCGTGTCCGCAAAACGGATCAGGTCCAGGCCGGCACCGGGCTCGGCCTGTCGATCTGCAAGGGCTTCGTCGAGGCGATGGGCGGCCGGATCACGGCGGGCAATCGGGAGGACAGGTCCGGCGCGATCTTCGCCATGACCTTTCCGGTGGCCGCCGCACTGTCGAAACTGGAAGGCCGATCATGAGCACATCGAGCGTCAAGGTCCTCGTCGTCGACGACGAGCCGCCGATCCGCAAGCTGCTGCGGGTCGGGCTGACCACGGAAGGCTACGAGGTGACCGAAGCCGAGAACGCCGCGGCGGCGGATGCCGCCGTCGCTGCGGCGGCACCGGACCTCATCCTGCTCGACCTCGGGCTGCCCGACGTCTCCGGCCATGACCTCTTGGCGCGCTGGCGGGGCGAGGGGCTGGACCTGCCGATCCTGATCCTCTCCAGCCGGACCGACGAGACCGGGATCGTTAAGGCGCTCGAGCTTGGCGCCGACGACTATGTGACGAAGCCCTTCGGCATGCGCGAACTGGCCGCCCGCATCCGGGTGGCGCTGCGCCACAAGCTGCAGCAGCAGGGCGAGCGGCCGGTGTTCCAGACCGGCGAGCTTTCCGTCGACCTCGTCAAGCGGATCGTCAGGGTCGCGGACAAGGAGGTGAAGCTCTCGCCGAAGGAATACGACATCCTGCGGCTGCTGGTTCAGCACGCCGGCAAGGTGCTGACCCACCAGTACATGCTGAAACAGGTCTGGGGGGGCTCGACCGACGTGCAGTATCTGCGCGTCTATGTGCGCCAGTTGCGCCAGAAGATCGAGCGCTTGGCTGACCAGCCGCAATATATCCTCACCGAGACGGGCGTCGGCTATCGGCTGCGGGAAGCGGATCAGTAGAGATCCGCGATCTTCCCCGATCACGTGACATGAATTTGAGCAAGCCCATGATCCTCACCGAGGCCTTCCGGCCGGATGCCGTCCTTCTCGACCTTTCCGTCCAGACCAAGGCGCGGCTGCTGCAATTGCTGGCCCATCAGGCGGCGGTGCGGCTGAACTGCCGGAGACGGATATCCATGCCGCGCTTGCCAATCGTGAGCGGCTCGGATCGACGGGCATCGGTGCCGGCGTCGCGCTGCCCCATGCCGGCGTCGAGGGCGTCACGGCGCCGTTCGGGTTCATGGCGGTGCTGCGCAAGGCGATCGACTTCCAGTCCGTCGACGAAATCCCGGTCGATGTTGTCTTCCTCGTCCTGACGCCGCCGGGACGAACGAGCGAGCACCTGAGGCTGCTGGCCTGCATCGCCCGCAAGGTGCGGTCCGAGGCGTTCCTGACGGCGCTGCGCGCTGCAACCGTCCCGGCGGCCGCGCACGATCTGCTGATGAAGGACGAGACGGCCGGACCGGCGGCCTGACGCAAGGGGGTACCGCCGGGATCCGCCAGGCGGTGGTCCGCTCAGAACACGATCGGCCGGTTCTCGGCGATCGCTTCCATGGCGAAATAGGAGGTGACCGTCTCGAGCTCCAGCTTGTCGATCAGGCGCTGGTAGACTTGGTCATAGCTGTTCATGTCGTGGGTCACGATCTTCAGGAGATAGTCGTAGTCGCCGCCGATCCGGTAGAAGTCGATCACATCCGGGATGGACGTGACATGGGCGCGAAAGCGCTTCAGCCACTCGGCCGAGTGGTTGCGGGTGCGGATCATGGCAAAGACCACGAGCCCCAGCCCGACCTCCTGCCGGGCGATGCGCGCGGTGTGGCCCGTGATGATGCCACGCTCCTCCAGGAGCTTCACGCGGCGCCAGGTGGCATTCTGCGACAGGCCGATCTTCTCGGCGAGATCACGCTGCGACTGGCTGGAATCCCGCTGCAGCTCCTGCAGGATGTGTTCGTCGATCTGATCGATTTTTGGCGTCATCCCTCTATCAAACACCCAGATACAAGCCTCGCAACAGCGAAGTTTGCGAGAAAAACCCTTTGGCCTTTCGCTACGATCGCGCAACAGGCAGGCGGGGAGCAACGATGGGCAAGTTTGAGACCTTCCGCGACGCGATCCGGCGTGGAAACGTCATCGGCGGACTGCGCGACGGGCTGATCGGCGACGGTGTCGCGTTCGACACAGCGTTCGGCGAGCGCAGGCTCCTCTATGCCGACTATGTCGCTTCGGGCCGGGCGCTGCGTCAGGTGGAGGATTTCATCCAGACCGAGGTGCTGCCCTTCTACGCCAACAGCCACACCGAGGCCTCCTTCTGCGGCGGCACCATGACGCGCCTGCGCGAAGAGGCCCGCCACACGGTGATGGCGCTGCTCGGCTGCGGAGAGGACTGCCACGTCGTCTTCACCGGCTCCGGCGCCACCAGCGGCATCAACCGCATTGTCAATCTTCTCGGCATCCCTGCGCGCGTTGCCGCCGGACAGCGCGTCACCGTTCTCGTCGGCCCTTACGAGCACCACTCCAACCTCCTGCCGTGGCGCGAAAGCGGCGCCGCGATGGTGGAGATCCCCGAGGCGGCCGAGGGCGGTCCGTGCCTCCAGGCGCTGGAAGCCGCGCTCCAGGAAGCCGAGGGCTGCGACCTCGTTGTCGGCACCTTCTCGGCGGCCTCCAACGTCACGGGCATCCTGACCGATCCCGATCCGGTGACGCGGCTCCTGAAGCAGTACGGGGCGCTGTCGATCTGGGACTATGCCTGCGGCGCGCCCTACCTGCCGATGACCATGGGCGAGGGCGAGACGGCCAAGGACGCGATCGTCTTCTCGCCGCACAAGTTCCCCGGTGGCCCCGGCGCGACCGGGATCATGGCGATCCGCGACACGGTGGTGCAGCGGCAGACGCCGACGATGCCGGGCGGCGGCTCGGTCTCCTTCGTCTCGCCCTGGGGTCACGAATACAGCCGCCGCGTCGAGGCGCGCGAGGAGGCCGGCACACCGAACGTCGTCGGCGACATCCGGGCAGTGCTCGCCCTCCTAGTGAAGGATGCCGTCGGCTGCGACGCCATCATGGCGCGCGAGGCTGTCCTTCGGGACAAGGCGACGAAGGCCTGGGGCGCGGTGCCGCAGATCCGTCTGCTCGGCCAGCGTCCCGGCGCCGAGGCCCTGCCGATCTTCTCCTTCCAGATCCGCAGCTCCGACGGCGGACTGGTGCATCACCAGCTCGTCACCCGCATGCTGAGCGACGTCTTCGGCGTGCAGGCGCGTGGCGGCTGCGCCTGCGCCGGTCCCTATGCGCACCGGCTGCTCGACATCGACGAGACGATGTCCGACGCGCTGTTCGGGCGCCTGGCCGCCGGCCATGAGACGGAGAAGCCGGGCTGGGTGCGGCTGAACTTCAGCTATCTCCACTCGGATGCGCAGGCAGACCGGATCATCGCGGCGGTGGCGCTGCTGGCGCGCCATGCCGAGGCTCTGGCCGGCCAGTACAGCGTGGATCCCGCAACCGCGCGCTTCCGCCCGCGGCCGGATGCCAGCCTTGCGGCGGTACCCGCGCTAGCCGGCGCTTCCGGCTGGAGATCGGCCGCCTGAACCCGTCGCCAGTCGCGCCCGCGATCCGCCTGGATGGCGAGAAGGGCCGCTCACTTGCCTCCGGCGCAACCGCGCCGCGTCATCACATGCTTCATCATGTCGCTGCCGGCGCAGACCCTTCCTAAGACCTCGTTGCCCTAGCCTGTCCCTCGCAGCGTCAGGAAGGTGCGTGATCGCTCATGATGAAGAGGGCTGCTTCGCTCGTCGCAAACATGTTCCGCGGCGAGATCCGCTCCGAGCGCGAGCTGGCGTGGAACGTCGTGCGCATCGTCGCCTGCGTCGTTGTCGCCGCCGATCTCCTCGATGCGGGCATCAACCTTTTGACCCAGCCCGACCGGGTCTTACCCTCGCTGATCCAGACCAGCTTCACCGCCGGCGTCATGGCAGCAGCCTTCGGCTACTGGCTGTCGCGCGCCAATCTCAGACTGTTCCAGACCAAATTCCAGCTGGAGGTTCTGAGCCGCGTCGACGCCCAGACGGGTCTGATGAACCGGCGGACCTTCATTGAGGCGAGCGAGCGGCAGATCGCCGACGGCGCGGCAACCGTGCTGATCGTCGCCGACATCGACCGCTTCAAGCAGATCAACGATCGCTTCGGCCATCCGGTCGGCGATGTCGTCATCGCAGGCGTCGGCGAAGCGCTGGCGGCCTGCTTCCCCAACCCGCATCTGACGGGCCGTATCGGCGGGGAGGAGTTCGCCGTGCTCTTCGTCGGCGGCACCGCCGATAAGGCGCATGAGGAGACGGAGGGCTTGCGCAGGCGCGTCGCGGCCGCGAACATGGTGGCCGCGGACCCATCCTTTCACGTCACGATCAGCGCCGGGCTGTGCGAGCTGGCCTCCCGCGCCACTCTGGCGGAAAGCTACGCGGCGGCGGACAATGCGCTCTATTGCGCCAAGCATCTCGGCCGCAACCGCGTGGTCGAGGCCGGCGATCCGCTGGTGCGGCGGCTGGACGGCGTGCGTCGTGCCCTGTCGAGCGGGCAGGGCCTGCAGGCGCCCTGAGAGCCTCGAACCAGCTGCCACATGAAGGCTGCTAGATCAGGCGGCCGTGGGAGTGGCTTTCGTTGGCCAGCGTCTCGATCACCTGGCAGTCGGCGACGCGGCCGGTGGCGCAGTGCTCCACCATGCGGGTCAGCTCCGCCTGCAGCGCCTTCAGCTTGGCGATCCGGCGCTCGACTTCATGGAGGTGGGCCTTCGCAATGGCATCCGCCGCCGCGCAGGATTGCCCCGGATTGTCCTGCAGCGACAGGAGCGTGCGGATGGCATCCACCTCGAAGCCGAGCTCGCGTGCATGCCGGATGAAGGCGAGGCGCTTGAGGTCGGCCTCGCTGTAAAGCCGGCGCTGGCTCTCTGTACGGGCGGGCGCCGGCAGGAGTCCGATCGTCTCGTAATAGCGGATGGTGGGCACCTTCACGCCGCTGTGGCGGGCGGCCTCGCCGATGGGCACGTCCTGCATTTTCTTGCTTGCTCCTCTAGTCGCTAGAGGATGTACCGGTTGGGCGGACAAGACAAGGAGTCCGCCTTGACCGAGCCTCTCAGCCGCAGCCGCTTTGCCATTGGCGGCATGGATTGCGCCTCCTGCGCCACCAAGATCGACACCGCCGTTCGCCGCCTTCCCGGCGTCAACGATGCCCGCGTTTCCGTCGCCGCGGGCACGCTGAGCGTCGAGCACGCGCCGACGGCGGACCTCGCTGCCCTGCAGAGGCAGGTGGTCCGGCTCGGCTACACGATCGCGCCGATCGCCGGCCGGCCTTCGGGCCCCGGCGCTGCAGCCGGCCAGGCTCATGAACATAAGCATGAGCATGGCGCCGGCTGTCATGGCGATCATGGTCATGAGCACAGTCACGCGCATGGCGACGATCACGATCATGGCCATGGCGACGGCGGTGCACACCGCCATGCCGAGACCAGCGCCGGCACGCCGGCGGGCTTGCACGGACACGACCACGGTCCCATGACCGGCCCCTGGTGGCGTTCGCCCAAGGCGCAGCTGACGATTGCCAGCGGCCTTGCCCTGGTCGCCGCCTATGCCGTCGGGCTGATGCTGCCACAGGTGCAGGAATGGGCCTTCGTGGTCGCCATGCTGGTCGGACTGGTGCCGATCGCCCGCCGTGCCCTTGCTGCCGCCTTTGCCGGAACGCCCTTCTCCATCGAGATGCTGATGACCATCGCGGCGATCGGCGCCGTGATCATCGGCGCGGGCGAAGAGGGCGCGGCGGTCGTCTTCCTGTTCCTGGTCGGCGAGCTCCTGGAGGGTGTCGCCGCCAGCCGAGCACGGGCCAGCATCCAGAGCCTGACGACGCTGGTGCCGAAGTCGGTGCGTCTCGAAGACCCAAGCGGCGTCACGGAGGTGCCGGCGGAGAGCGTCAGCCCCGGGCAGGTGATCGTGGTGCGGCCGGGCGACCGGATCGGCGCCGACGGCGTCATCGTCGAGGGCGACAGCACGATCAACGAGGCGCCGGTGACCGGCGAAAGCACGCCGGTCGCCAAGGGGCCGGGCGCCAGCGTCTTTGCCGGTACGATCAATGCCGACGCCGTGCTGCGGGTGCGCGTCACCGCTGCCGCTGAGGATAACACGATCGCCCGCGTGGTCCGGCTCGTCGAGGAGGCGCAGGAAACCAAGGCGCCGACCGAGCGCTTTATCGACCGCTTCTCGCGCTATTACACGCCGGGCGTCGTTGCGGTCGCGCTGCTGATCGCCATCGTGCCGCCGCTCGTCCTTGGCGGCGCCTGGTCGGACTGGATCTACAAGGGTCTGGCGATCCTCCTGATCGGCTGCCCCTGCGCGCTGGTGATCTCGACGCCGGCGGCCATCGCTGCCGCCCTGTCGGCCGGCGCACGCCGCGGCCTCCTGATGAAGGGCGGCGCCGTCCTGGAGGACGTCGGCAAGATTACCGCCATCGCCATGGACAAGACGGGCACCCTGACGGCCGGCGCGCCGGTGGTGACCGACATCGTCGGCATCGACCGGACCGAGCGCGAGGTGCTGGCGAGCGCTGCGGCGCTGGAGGCGGGATCGAGCCATCCGCTGGCAATCGCGATCCTCGCCCGTGCCAAGGCCGATGCGGTGGCGGTGCCGCAGGCCGAGGGCGCCAAGGCGGTTCCGGGCAAGGGCCTGTCCGGCACAGTCGGCGGTCGGTCGCTCTTCCTCGGCTCGCCGAAGGCCGCCACCGAGCGTGCCACGCTCGGCTCCGATGCGGGCGCCGCGCTCTCCGCGCTGATCGAGGCCGGCAAGTCGGTCTCGGTGCTGCTGATCGACGATGCGGTTGCGGGCTTCATCGCCATGCGCGACGAGCCCCGGCCGGATGCCGTGGCCGGCGTCGCGGCGTTGAAATCCGCCGGCGTCACGCCGATCATGTTGACGGGCGACAATGCCCGCACCGCCGCCGCCGTCGGCGAGATGCTCGGCATGGAAGTGCGCGCCGAACTGTTGCCTGAGGACAAGCAGCGCATCGTGCGCGAGCTTCAGGCCAAGGGCGAGACCGTCGGCAAGGTCGGCGACGGCATCAACGACGCGCCGGCGCTCGCGGCCGCCCATGTCGGCATCGCCATGGGTGGCGGCACCGACGTGGCGCTGGAGACCGCCGACGCTGCCGTGCTGCATGGCCGCGTCCTAGATCTCGCCGGGATGGTGAGACTGTCGCGCGACGCCATGCGCAACATCCACCAGAACATCGCCATCGCACTCGGGCTGAAGGCGGTGTTCCTGGTCACCACCGTGCTCGGCGTCACCGGACTGTGGCCGGCGATCCTGGCCGATACCGGCGCCACTGTGCTGGTCACCGCCAATGCGATGCGGCTGCTCGCCTGGAAACCCCGCTGAGGGCGCGGTACGTCGGATGCAGTCTTCGAGTTTTCTTCGGAAAACTGGCTCCGGCACGGCGCCGTGATGGATCGTTCCGGCGGGTCGGCGGTTCCCTGCGGGATTGATTGATCCCTCAGAGGAGCAGTGTAGTGAGCAGCATGACGTTGGCCGACCTCGCCAAGAAGATGAAGGGCATCGATATCGCGATGCTGACGACGAAGACGGAAGGCGGCGAGCTCGCCGGCCGCCCGATGAGCACCAATGGCGATGTCGAATATGACGGCGACAGCTGGTTCTTCTCGTCGGACGACTCGAACGGCGTGCAGGAGATCAAACGCGACCCGAAGGTGGCGCTCTCCTTTTCCGGCCCCAAGAGCCTGCTCGGGGCGCCCGGCATCTTCGTTGCCGTCGAGGGTCGTGCGGAGTTGATCTACGACCGCTTGGTGATGGAAGAGCACTGGGTAAAGGACGTCGAGCGCTATTTTCCCGAGGGACTCGACACACCCGGGATCGTCCTCATCAAGGTACATGCGACGCGCGTCCACTACTGGGATGGCGATGACGAGGGCGAGGTCGCCGTCCGCGCCTGAGCGCTAGGCTGCAAGCTCAAGCGGGGCCGGCTGAGAGGCCGGCCCTGCGCTCCGGTCGCAGACTTTTTTGCTCAGGATAGCAGCAGGCTGTGAGCCGAGGCGGCGTCGGTGACGAGATGGGTCACGAAGCCGCCGGCGAGCGCGGCGCGCAGCGAGCCGACGCGCTCCGGTCCCGCGCAGACGGCGATGCGCCGGCGGACGGTGCGCAGCCGGTCGAGATCGATGCCGATGATGCGGCCGTCGAGCGGGCCTGCGAGCGGCGATCCGTCCGCACCGATGAAGCGCCCGGCGATCACGGCCGCCGCGCCCCTCGCCTGGTAGGCTGCAAGGTCCGCCGGCGTCGCAACGCCCGACTGGACGATGTGGCTTTCCGGCGTTGCGAGGCCGACGGCGAAGAGGGCGGCGTCGAGCTGGTCGAGACCGGCGAGCTGCCGGGCGATCGGCGCCTCGCGGCTCAGCGCTTCCACCAGTGCCGCGTTCGAAAGGACCGCCGGCGCATGCAGGTTGAGGCAGATCGCGCCCATCCGGTCGGCGATCAGCGAGGTGCAGCTTTCGGCGGTGAAGCGGAAGGGCAGCGCCATCGAGCCGACGAGCTGCACCACCGTCATCTCCGGATGCGAGCGGCGCGGCAGCAGCTCGGCGACGCGGTGCACGGTCTCGCCCCAGGCGACGCCGAGGCGGTCGCTTGGCCCGACCAGATCGTCCAGCCACATGGCCGCGGCGCGCGCCACACCTTCCAGTGCGGGAGCCGTGTTGTCCGGCACCAGGTAGACCGCTTCGAGGCCATGGCGCTCGGCGAGCGACTTGGCGAGCTGCGAGCGGGAGAGGAGCGCCGGGTCGAGCGAGATGCGCACCAGCCCCTCGTCGCGGGCCTGGCGCAGGTAGTTGTGGACGCTGGCCCGGGAGACGCCGAGCCGCTCGGCGATCTCGGCCTGGCTCATATCCTCGACGAAATAGGCCCAGGCGGCCCGCACCATCGGGCTATGCCCGGCCTGCTGCGCCGCCTCGCCCGGGTCGCTCGCGGCGGCCGGCGCCTTGCCCTTTGGGAGCTTAGGCACGGGCCGGCTGCTTGCCGTAATCCGCAAAGAGCGCCAGCACGCGATCCATCTCCGCCGCGTCGAGAATGATGGGCTCGCCGAGGCTGGAGGCCAGGATCAGCTGGTGCGCGAGCACCTCCACCTCGCCGGCGAGCCACAGCGCCTTGTCGAGATTGGGCCCGAAGGCGATCTGGCCGTGATTGGCGAGGAGGCAGGCCTTCCGCCCTTCGAGGGCCGCCAGCATCGCATCCGAGAGCTCCTGCGTCCCGAAGGTCGCATAGTCGGCGCAGCGTATGTCGGTGCCGCCGGCGACCGCCACCATATAGTGGAAGGGCGGGATGGAGCGGCGCAGGCAGGACAGCGCGGTCGCATGCGTCGAATGCGTGTGCACCACTGCGCCCGCCTCGGCGCGGTCGCGATAGATGTCGAGATGCATGCGCCACTCGCTGGACGGCTTCCAGTCGCCGGTCCATGCACCGTCATCGGCGACGAAGACGATCTGGTCCGGCTGCATCGCGGCGTAGGATACGCCGGATGGTGTGATCAGCATGCCACCTCCCACACGTGCCGAGACATTGCCCGAGGTGCCCTGATTGATGCCTTCCGCGTTCATGCGCAGGCACGTCTCGATGATGGCGGCGCGCAGGGCGGTGTCCGAGGATGTCTGCATGGATCAGGCGGCGGTCCGGCTGTTACGCTCGGCAAAGAGGGCGGCGATCGCCTCGCTTTCCGCCTTGACGACGCCGCGCTCGGTGATCAGCGCGGTGACGAGCCGGGCCGGCGTGACGTCGAAGGCGTAGTTCGCCACCGGCGAGCCGTCCGGCGTCACCTGCAGCGTGGTAATCTCGCCATCCGGCGTGCGGCCATGGACATGGGTCATCTCCTCGGCGCCGCGCTGCTCGATCGGAATGTCGCGACCTGAATGCAGCGAGAAGTCGATCGTCGGCGAGGGCAGGGCGACATAGAAGGGCACGTCATTATCGTGGGCGGCGAGCGCCTTCAGATAGGTGCCGATCTTGTTGCAGACGTCGCCATTGGCGGTGGTGCGGTCGGTGCCGACGATCACGAGATCCACCATGTCGTGCTGCATGAGATGACCGCCGGTGTTGTCGGCAACGACATGGTGCGGCACGCCGTGATGGCCGAGCTCCCAGGCCGTCAGCGCCGCGCCCTGGTTGCGCGGCCGCGTCTCGTCCACCCACACATGCACCGGAATGCCTTCCTCATGCGCGAGGTAGATCGGCGCCGTCGCCGTGCCCCAGTCGACGGTGGCGAGCCAGCCGGCATTGCAGTGGGTGAGGATGTTGACGGGCTCTCCGGGCTTCTTTCGGGCCGCAATCTCGCGGATGATCTTCAACCCGTTCTCTCCGATCGAGCGGTTGATCGCGACATCCTCCTCGGCGATCTCGCCGGCACGGCGCCAGGCCGCCGCCTCACGCTCCTCGGGGGGAAGCGGCGTCAGGACGCGCATCATCTCGTCGAGCGCCCAGCGCAGGTTCACCGCCGTCGGCCGCGTGGCGTAGAGCGTGTTGTAGACGGTGCCAAGACGCGCATCGGAGGGGTCGCCCTGCAGGCCGAGGGCGACGCCATAGGCCGCAGCGGCGCCGATCAGAGGGGCGCCGCGCACGCGCATGTCGCGGATGGCGCTCGCGGCCTCCTCCAGCGTGTCCAGCGTCATCGTTTCGAAGGCATGAGGCAGGCGTGTCTGATCGATGATGCCGACGCGGCCGGGCTGGCCCTCGGCCGGTGCGGTTTCGACCCAGATGGTACGGGTCGGCTGACCGTTGACCTTCATTGCCTATCTCCAAGAATGGACTGCACGCGCCCGCAGGCGGCGGACACGGTGGCGATCGCTTCGCGCTCGACAACGAGCTGGCGCGCAAGGTTCAGCGCCTGTTTCTCGCAGGCAGCCCGCCGTGCCGGCGGCTCGATCGTTTCGAGGTCGGATACATGGGCGAGGCCGAGGATGCGCCGCGCCATCTTGACGCCGGCAAAGCCGAGGGCATCCACCTGGAGGCGCGCGAGATAGCGCGACAGCGCGGTTTGCGCGGCCTCGTGCTGACCCTGATCCTCGAAGAGCGCGCCCGGAAAGGCGTCGCCCCGGCGCTCGGTACGCCACAGCTCGGAAAACCGGGCGGCGAAGCACTCCCAGGTCCGTTCGGCCTGCGCCAGCACCCAGTCCTGTATCGGCTTCGGGTCGGCCGCATGGCCGCTCTGCGCGAAACAGTTGAGGAAGAGGTTGGCGAGCAGCGCCCCGACGTCGAAGCCCATCGGGCCGTAGAAGGCGAATTCCGGATCGATGACGCGGATGTCCTCGGCCTCGCCATCCTTGGCGACCATCACCGAACCGGTGTGGAGATCGCCATGCACCAACGCCTCGGCGCGGGTCAGGAACATCCACTTTAGCTCCTGCGCCGCCAGCTTCCATTCGGCATCGGCGCGGATGGCCGCGGCCGTCTCGTCGAGCTCCGGCGAGGTCCAGCGGTTCAGCGGATGTTCGCGGTAGGGGTCGGTGAAGACGAGGTCCTCGGTGATCTTGGCGAGCGCGGTGTTGCCGGCAAACAGCGCCATCTCGCGCTTCTTTGCGTCGGCGGAGAGGGAGAGATCGGAGGTGCGGAACAGCGCCTCGGCCATGAAGCGGCCAAGGACCGGCGCTGCCGTCTCGTGGCGCTCGCCCGCGACGAGAGCCTTGCGCCAGATCACGTGGCTCGACAGGTCCTCCATCACGATCAGCGCCTGGCCGCCGTCGAAGCGCAGGATCGCCGGCGTGGCACCGGCGGCTTTGCCCTCGCGGGACAGCGCCGCATGCTCGAAGAAGGAGCGCGACAGCGGCAGCGGCCAGCCCTCGCCGACGAGGCGCACGAAAGGCAGCGCCTGCTTGAGGCAGACCGAACCGGACGGCCCGGTGACGATGTAGACGAAGTTCAGATTGCCGTCGCCGACCTCTCGGACCTGCCAGTCGGCCGGGGTGCCACCGAGTGTCGAGGCGACCTCGGCATAGGCGGCGAGGCGCTCCGGCACGTCCTCCACGGTCAGCGGGCGGTAGGAACGGTAATCCGGCAGCGTGTCCTCGGCCGGCCCTCGGATGTCGTTCTGTTGCAGCATGGGCGGACCTCCCCTTCCGCTTGGCATATTTCAAATCTGTTTGACATAAGCCAATTAGCTGAGCAAGAGTGTTGCTGCAGCCGTCTTGGGAGAGGCGGTTTGGGAGGAAGTTCGTCGTGCTCATTGGGGAGAGTGCGCGGCCGCGCACGGCCGCGCCGCGGCTTGTCGTCGAGGGGCTGACCAAGACATTCGGCGCCGCGCGCGTGCTGAAGGGGGTCGACCTGACGCTGCAGGCCGGCGAGGTCGTCGCCTTCATGGGCGCCAACGGTGCCGGCAAGTCGACGCTGGTGAAGATCGTCGCCGGCGTCCACGAGCCGAGTGGCGGGACGATGCGTCTTGACGGCCACTCCTACGCGCCGGCCTCTCCGTCCGCTGCGCTCGAGGATGGCATCGTCGTGGTCCACCAGGCGATCAACGACAATGTCGTCCTCACCGCCGACGTCCTGGAAAACCTCGCCATCGACCGGCTCTGCCGCGGCGGACCGATCCTGTTCCGGCGCAAGCACTGGCGGGCCGAGGCAACGGCGATGCTGGAGCGGGTCGGCCTCGAGGTGCCGTTGAACCGCATGGTGGGCGACCTGTCACTTGCCGACCGGCAGATGGTGGCGATCGCCCGCGCCCTTGGCCACGCGCCGAAGCTCCTGATCCTCGACGAGCCGACCTCGGCCTTATCGGACAAGGAGGCCGAGCGCCTGTTCGCCGTGGTGGAGCGGTTGAAGGCGCACGGCGTGCCTGTCCTCTACATCTCGCACCGCATGGGCGACATCCGCCGCCTTGCCGACCGCATCGTCACCCTGCGCGACGGCGTCATCACCGGCGACTTCAGCCCGCCGCTCGACTACGAGGGCGCCGTCCACGCCATGCTGGGGCGAGCGCTGACGCGCAGCCGCACGGCCAAGCTTGCCGCGGGACAGCCGGTCGTCACGCTGGACGCCTTGCGCGTTGCGCCTGAGACGCCGCCGGTGTCCCTGAGCCTGCGTAGCGGCGAGGTGACGGCGATCGTCGGCCTCGTCGGGGCCGGCAAGAGCGAGCTCGCCGAGTGCCTGTTCGGCGTGCGCAAACACGCCGGCGGGACGATGCGCCTCGGCGACGAGCCATACGCCCCGGCATCGCCGGGACATGCGGTCTCGGCCGGTGTCCACATGGCGGCGGAGGACCGCAGCGGCGCATCGCTCGTCCCGGACTTCGACCTGACGCAGAACATGACGCTGCCCTTCACACGGGCCTTCAGCGGCACGGCGGGGCTGCTGAAGCGGTCGGCCGAGCGGCGCCATGCCACGAGCTTCATCGACCGGCTCGGCATCGTCACGCCCGGGCCGAACGCGCCGATGTCGGCGCTGTCCGGCGGCAACCAGCAGAAGGTCGTGCTCGCCCGCTGGCTGTCGCGGCCCTGCCGCCTCCTCATCCTCGACGAGCCGTTCCAGGGCGTCGACATCGCCGCGCGCCACGACATTGGCCGGGCCTTGCGCGAGAGCGCCGGGAGCCGGGCGACGCTCGTCCTCTGCGCCGATCTCGACGAGGCCGTGGAAGTCGCCGACCGCATCCTCGTCATGAGCCACGGCGCCATCGTCGCCGAACACGCCGTCGACAGCCTCGACCGCGAAGCCGTCATCAGGGACCTTTCCAAGACAGACCATGCCGCACGCCATGCAGCCTGAACTCGCCCGAGCCCCCACCGAAGCCGGCCCGACCGTCCGCGAGCGGCGCGAGGGCTCCGGCGGCTTCCGCCAGATCGCCGTGCGCTACGGGCTGGTGACGCTGCTCGTCCTGATGGTGATCTTCTTCGGCACGGCCGAGCCGTCCTTCCTGTCGGTCCGCAACCTCGTGATCGTGCTGCAGTCGGTCTCGATCGTGGCGATCCTGGCGCTCGGCGTCACCGCGACGCTGGTGGTCGGCGGCTTCGACCTGTCGATCGGCGCCGTCGCGGCGACGGCGCTGATGACCTCATCATACATCATGGTGGTGTTCGGCGGCGGCACGCTCGCTGCGGTGGGGGCCTGCGTTGCCGTCGGTGCGATCGTCGGCCTCGTCAACGGCCTCCTGATCGTGCGGCTGCGCATTCCTGATCTCCTGGCAACCCTCGGCATGATGTTCCTGCTACTGGGCCTGCAGCTGATCCCGACGCAGGGACGCTCGATCGCCAGCGGCATGTCGATGCCGGACGGTTCCACCGCAACCGGCACCTTCACGCCGGCCTTCCTGGCGCTCGGGCGCTACCGCGTCTCCGATCTCGTGCCGATCTCGGTGATCGTGATGCTGGTGCTTGCGGCCGTCATCACCGTGTTCCTGACCTTCACGCGCTTCGGCCGCGTCATGTACGCCATCGGCTCCAACGAGCGGGCCGCGCGCCTCGCCGGTGCACCGGTCGAGGCCTACCGGATCGCCGCCTACATGATCTCCGGCGTCTTCGCCGCACTCGGCGGCGTGCTGCTCGCCGCCCGTGTCGGGCGCGGCGACGTCTCCTCGGGCAATTCGCTGCTGCTGGACGCGGTCGCCGCCGCGCTGATCGGCTTTGCAGTCTTCGGCGCCGGCAAGCCGAACGCGATCGGCACGGCCATCGGCGCGCTGTTCGTCGGCCTGCTCCTCAACGGGCTGACCATGATGAACGCGCCCTATTACGCGCAGGACTTCATCAAAGGCGCGGTGCTCGTCGCCGCCCTGATGTTCACCTTCGGCCTGTCGAACCGGCCGCGATAATCACAACAAGGGGAAGGGGAGGACTTACATGAACGGCATCACCAGGCGCGGCCTTCTGGCCGGCGCGGCGCTTACGGCCGCACTCGGCGCCGTCGGTACTTTGGGCATCGCGCCGGCGCTGGCGCAGTCTGCCGCGCCGGCACCCTTCGACGGCTCCAAGAAGCCGCGCGTCGCGCTGGTCCGGTATCTGTCGACCGGCGACTTTTTCCAGGCCTATCTCTCCGGCGTGCAGCGCCAGGCCGAGGCGCTCGGCATCGACCTGCGCGTCTTCGACTCGCGCCAGGACGCCGCGCTCCAGGCCGACATGATGGACCAGGCGATCGGCCTCGGCGTCGACGGCATCGTCGTGCAGCACGGTCTGACGGAATCGATGAAGCCGGCGGTGCAGCGCGCCGTCGATGCCGGGATCAAGGTCGTCGCCTTCGACGTCAATGTCGAGAACGATGCCGTGCCGCAGATCGAGCAGTCCGACCGCGACCTTGCACGCCTAGCGCTGGAGCAGGCGATCAAGGACAATGGCGACAGCTTCGAGGCCGGCTATGTCTATGTTGCCGGCATCGCGCCACTCGATCGCCGCGACGAGACGTGGGCTGAGTTCAAGAAGAAGAACGCCGGCATCAAGGAGGTCGCGCGCTTCGGCACGATGGACAACCCGATCGCCAACTCCGTCGCCAACCAGGCCTCTGCGGTGCTGCGCGCCAACCCGACGATCCAGGTGATGTTCGCGCCTTATGACGAATTCGCCAAGGGCGTGAAGATCGCGGTCGACGAGGCCGGCATGTCCGGCGACATCAAGATCTACTCCGCGGACATCTCCACCGCCGATATCGCGGCAATGCGCGAGCCGGGCTCGGCCTGGGCGGCGACCGCCGCCACCAACCCGGCCGTTGTCGGCGAGGTGTCGGTGCGCGCTCTCGCCATGATGCTCGCCGGCGAGGACCCCGGCCATCAGGTGATCGTGCCGCCAACGCTGATCACGCAGGAGCAGCTGAACAGCGAGAACATCTCCAACATGGAAGAATTGGCAAAGAAGCTGCCGCAGTTCGCCCATGCCGACGTCGCCGTGCCCGGCTGGATGAAGCTGCCGGCGCGCTGAGAGAAGTCGAAGCGGGTAATCGAGGCGAGAGGGCGCTGCGTGCGGCCTCTCGCTTTGTCGATGGTAATGCGGACCAGCGGCGATGGCGGTCTGCTGCCGCGCGCTAGTCCCGGGCAGGGCACGCGTTCTCAGGCCCGGTCCGAAGCCGCCTCGTCACGATCGGTGATTGTGTCTGAAGTGGCCGATGCGTCTACGCCCGGCGAGTGGAATGGTGGAGCTGAGCGGGATCGAACCGCTGACCTCGTCATTGCGAACGACGCGCTCTCCCAACTGAGCTACAGCCCCGTCCACCTTCCGGACCGGGATTTAGGGCAGCGCTGCCCGACCTGTCAACGGTTAAACATGGCGGACGAAACATCGGCTGAGATCGCTCATCCAGCGCGGCGCAAGGCTCGTGCGACACGCCCTTCGCTTGCGCCGGAGCGGTGCGATGGCTACATGCCCAAGACGTCAAAGAGGCTCGTGATCCACCTATGCTCGCCGTTATCCAGGTCATCCTGCTCGCGCTCAACATCTACTGGTGGATCATCATCGCTGCGGCGGTGCTCTCCTGGCTCTACGCCTTCAATATCGTCAATTCCGGCAACCAGTTCGTCGATTCCGTCGCGACCTTCCTCTACAAGGCCACGGAGCCGCTGTTCCGGCGGATCCGCCGCATCCTGCCGGATCTCGGCGGTCTCGACCTCTCCCCGCTGGTGGCGCTGCTCGGCATCTTCTTCCTGCAGCAGCTCATCATTCTGTACATCGCCCCAGCCGTCCTTCGCGCCGGCATCTGAGCCTTGGCCGAGCCGGCACAGGCTGCTTCGGCCGGCGCCGGCCTGTTCTGGCGCGAGGAGCGCGGGGCACTCCTGCTCTCTGTACGGCTGACGCCGCGCGCGGCGCTCGATCGGATCGACGGCGTTGCGACGGGTGCCGACGGGCGAACGGTTCTGCAGGCGCGGGTGCGTGCGGTACCGGAAAAGGGCCGCGCCAACGCGGCGCTTGCCATTCTCATCGCCGACTGGCTCGATCGTCCGAAGTCGGCGGTTTCCGTGGTCGCCGGCGGCACGTCGCGGCTGAAGACGGTGCGTCTAGAGGCCTCGGAAAACGAGAGGCCGGCGCTAGTCGCGCGGCTTCTGTCCGCCGAGTAGCGCAGCCCGGCTCAGACCAACTAGCCTGCCCCTGTAATTGCCTATTAGTTAAGCAGCCTAAGGCGTAGGCACTCCTGCGCTGCACAGCTCGCCCAGGCGGTCGGATTGCTGTTGTCATGGGGAGGAGCAGCGGCTGCGCTAGGCGCGGACGGGTAGCCTCGACCTCCGTCCTAAGGGGGGCGCGCCGGGCCGCCGGTTCTTCAGAAACGACAAAGCCGCCGGAAGCGGTGCCGACGCTCTTGAAGAGCATCAAAGGCAGCGCTGCGGCGGCTCGAACGTCAGCCTCCGCCGTCATCAAACGGCGGCGGTATTGCTTGTCAGATCAGCGGCGGCCGTAGCGGACGGCAGCAGCGATATCGCCACGGTTCAGGCCGATATCGGCCAGCTGGCGGTCGCCCATCATGCTGAGTTCGCGCAGATGAGCGCGCTGAGTACGGTAGGATTGGATGCGGTCTGCAAGGCGGTTGAACATTGGTCTCGTCCATCAATCGTGTGATGACGTCTAAATAATGGGCAGCCGTGCCTTTTAATAGTGCAGCGGGTCGCAGCCCTGTCGTGCGCCCGGCGCATAACTCGATGCAAGCTCCGTTCATGCTTGTTTAAGGGTTTGCGTGCCTCATCAGCCATGCTCCCGAAGCGTGTGCCCGGAGCTCCGCCACTGAGTCTCCCGCCGTGGCAACAGCCGGCTTCAGTCCGGCTGGAGGCCGAAATGACAAAGGGCGCAGCTTTCGCCGCGCCCCAAGCTTGATGCCGAGCCATCAGACTCGCCTCGGGTCAGGCCTTCTTGCTGCCCTGATGGCGCTCGACGGCCTCCAGGATCAGCCGCCGGGCCATGGCGCTGTCGCCCCAGTCGCCGATCTTCACCCACTTGCCGGGCTCCAGGTCCTTATAGTGCTCGAAGAAGTGCGCCACCTGGTCGAGCGTGATCGGCGGCAGCTGGCTCGCCTCGGTGATCATCTCGTAGCGGCGCGTCAGCTTGGGCGAGGGGACCGCGATGACCTTCTCGTCCTGGCCGCTGTTGTCCTCCATGACGAGAACGCCGATCGGCCGGCAATTGATGACGCAGCCGGGAAAAAGCGGGCGCGTGTTCATCACGAGAACGTCGATCGGATCGCCGTCGTCCGAGAGCGTATGCGGAACGAAGCCGTAATTGCCGGGATAGGTCATCGGCGTATACAGGAAGCGATCGACGACGAGGGCGCCGGCCTCCTTGTCCATCTCGTACTTGATGGGGTGACCGCCGACCGGAACCTCGATGATGACATTGATGTCTTCGGGCGGGTTCGTGCCGGTGGCGATGGCGTCGATGCGCATGGAAATCCTCTTCCGCGTTGATGGCGCGGTGCTTAGAGCATTTCGAGGCTGAGGCAAATCACTTGCAGTGCAGCTGCAGGTGTGGCGCGGGGCGCCACCGGGCAAAGCGCCGCGGCTATTTCCAGACGAAGGCGATCTTGCCGAGATCCCGGCCGTCGAAACGCTCGCGCCCTTCGGCGACGTCGATGCCGCCCATGGCCTGGTAGAAGCCCAAGGCGTTGTCGTTGTCGGCGAGTGCCCAGACAGCGAGCCCGCGCATGCCGCGGCCTTTCAGGAGGCTCTGCGCCGCCTCGAAGAGCCGGCGGCCGAAGCCGAGCCCCTGATACTCCGGCTGCAGGTAGAGCTCGTAGATCTCGCCGTCGACTTTCAGCGCATCCGTCCGGTTGCGCCCGAGCGTGGCATAGCCGACGACGCGGCGATCGAATTCCAGAACGAGAATGGCGGCACGATTGCGGATCGCCTTCAGCCACCAATCGGCGCCGCGGCGGCCGATCATGCGGCCCAGCGCCTGATGCGGGATCATGCCGGAATAGGCGCCGCGCCAAGCCGCTTCATGGATGGCCGCCAGCGCAACGGCATCATCAGTCTCAGCGTAGCGGACTTCAGCGGCGATCGTCTTCATCGGCTCTTAACCATAAAGGAGGAAATCCGATCCGTCGCCATGCAAAAATTCGTCGCGATCCGTCACTGCGGCCGTTCACGGCCGCGTGTGGAATCCTTGCTGAGCGGGTGTCGCCTTTGCAAGCTCGCCGCAGGCGCGCCCAGAGGTTACCAACAGTTTACGGCCGACGCTGCCGATACAAGCGCTGATGGCGAATGCCCGGACATCAGCTCCGGCCGAACAGCCCGGCGGCGAGCGCCTTCTGGATGCCGGCCGCGTCAACACCGCGGCCGAGCGTGCGCGTCAGCGGCTCGCCCTGCCCAGAGATCCAGATCCGCATTTCGCCCTCCAGATCGAAGTGACCGGCGGATTCCACCGACATCATGGTGATGGCGCGGTAGGGGATCGAGGTGATCTCCCGCTTGCGTCCGGTCAGACCCTGCTTGTCGACGAGGATCAGGCGGTGGCTGGTGAAGACGAAGAGGTCGCGCACCGTGCGGAAGGCAAGTTCCACCGGCTCGTCCGGCAGCAGCACCGGTTCCAGCTCGCGCTGGACGTCGGCGATATCGGCATCGCTCGCATGGCCGAGAAGGGCGGATAGAAGTCCCATCGGTCGCTCCGTTCCTGTTCAGTGACGTTGCTGCGGCAGCTGATCGTTTGGTTCGCCTGCTGCGATCGTCGCGCGAGGCGGAAGGGGAGTGTGCGTGCCCGATCCGTTCGATGGGCAGCGGCAGGCGCTCAAGAGGCGGCTCAGTTCCTCATGCGCAAAATCGATGAAGAGCCGCACCGAAGGCAGCATGCCACGTCGGGAGATGAAGGCAAAATGCAGGACGCCCTCGTCGCCTTGCCACTCGGGAAGGACGCGCACCAGCTCGCCCGAGCCAAGTTTGCGGCCCATGGTCAGCTCGGGCAGGAAGGCAATGCCGCCGCCCTGCAGCGCCATCTGCAGGACGACGGACAGGGAATTGGAGGAGAAGCGCGGACGCACGCGCACCTCCCTGCGCTCGCCGTCCGGGCCATGCAGCACCCATGTCTCGTCGGCCTGCGTGCTGTCGCGGCCGAGCGCCGGCAGCAGCGTCAGATCCTCCGGCTGCTGCGGCGTCCCGTAGCGCTCCAGCAGAGCCGGACTTGCGACCAGCGCGCCGGGCACGTCGCGCAGGCGCTTCACCACGAGATCGCTCTCATTGTCATGGAAGCCGACGCGGATTGCGACGTCGATATGCTCCTCGATGAGGTCGGTGCGGCGGGCCTCGACGACGAACTGCACCCGGACCTTCGGATGACGGTCGAGAAACGTCGGCAGGGCGGCTGCCAGCGCATCGGCACAGATGCCGGGCGGACAGCTGACCCGGACCGTGCCCCGCGGCTCGGCGCTCATGGCATTGGCGACCTCTTCGGCCGCCTCCATCTCCAGCACCGCCGCCTGGCAGTGACGATAGAAACGCTGGCCGATCTCCGTCACCTCGAAACGATGCGTGCTGCGCTCCAACAGGCGCACGTCGAGCTCGGCCTCGAGCGCCTTGATGCGGCGGCTGAGCAAAGACTTCGCGACGCCCAGCGACCGGGCGGCGGTGCCGAAGCCGCGGTGGCGGACAACCGCTTCGAAATAGAAGAGATCGTCGAAGCTCGTCATATCCGGTGTTCTCTCATGGGAACAGTGTGTCGTTTGGAGAGGTCTACCAGCTTTCGTGTTGCGAATATAGATCAGCATCACCGGATGCGCCCGGTGCCTCCAAGGCATGGCAGGGCGCCCGCAGATTTCGAAAGGTAATGATATGACCAAGTTCTCGACACTCGCCGCCGGCACCCTTCTCGGTCTCGCGGCTCTCACCAGCGTCGCCTCGGCGGATGGTCTCGCCGGCTCGCGCAATGCCTTCAAGGCGCAGGAGGAGACCTCCCGTGCCGACGTTGCGCAGGGACGCCACCAGACGCGTGACGCTGCCCCGCTCGGCTATACCAGCGGCCAGGACCGGAGCAACGCCCGCTTCGAGGGTGTACGCGTGCGCAACACGCCGGCGCCGGCGACCCGGGGTTCCAAGGCGCTCCCTGAGGAGCGCGTGCTGGTGCCGGGCACCCAGTTCTGACGTTCAAGCCGCGTCTGCAGCCCCCCTCGGACGCGCAAAAGCCCGGAGCCAGCGACGGCCCCGGGCTTTTTCATGCGCAGTGCGCAGCGTGCCGATCATCCCGGCGGGGCTGATCGAAGCTCAGCGGTGAGCTGTGCATCCAGGGTTCAGAGGGGCGACGCTCAGGCCTTCTTCGGCTTGGGGCGCCGCGGCTTGTCGAACTTGGCCGCGGCCTTGTCGCCGGGCTTGCCGGCCGGACCTGCGTGCGGCCCTTTCCGGAACGGCTTCTTGCCGCGGGCATGCGCCGGACCGTCACGGCGGGTCTCCTTGCCCGGTGCGCCGCCCTCGGAGAGCTGCGTGATGGTGATGTCGTCGCCTCCATCACGGTCGGCCGCCTGCGCAAAGCGCTCGGCCGCCTCGGCGGCGATCTCGACCTTGGTTTCGCTGTCGAAGATGCGGATTGCGCCGATCTCCGCCCGGCTCACCTGTCCCCGCCGGCAGAGGAGCGGCAGCAGCCACTTCGGATCGGCATTGTTGCGCCGGCCGACATCGAGATGGAACCAGACCTTGGGACCGCTCACGCGCTTGTCGCCGTCGTGCTCCTTGCGGTTCTTCCTGTCGCGCTCGCCGAAGCCTTCCGCGCCCTTCGTGTCGCGGGCAAAGCCGGGATCGTAGACCTCTTCCGGAGCGGGCAGCCGCTCGCGATAGCCCTTCACGAGCGCTGCGGCGAGCTGCTCGGCCGAATAGGTCTCGAGCAGCCTGCGGGCGACGGCGAGATCCTCCTCCGAACCCGCCTCGGCAAAGATCGGATCGGCGAGGAGGCGCTCCTCGTCCTGCTGACGGATGTCGTCGGCGCTCGGTGCGGCGCCCCAGCTGGCCTGGATGCGCGCCTCGGTCAGCAGCCGGTCGGCCTTGCGGCGGCGGGAGATCGGCACCAGCAGCACCGACACGCCCTTGCGGCCGGCACGCCCCGTGCGGCCGCTGCGGTGCTGCAGCGTCTCGGCGTCGTGCGGCAGGTCGGCATGGATGACGAGGCCGAGGCTCGGCAGATCGATGCCGCGGGCGGCAACGTCGGTGGCAACGCATACCCGCGCGCGGCCGTCGCGCAGCGCCTGCATGGCCTGGTTGCGCTCGGCCTGGCCGAGCTCACCGGACAGCGACACAGCCGAGAAGCCGCGCTCCAAGAGGCCGGAATAGAGGTGGCGAACGGCCTCGCGCGTGTTGCAGAAGATGATGGCGCTCGGCGCATCGATGAAGCGCAGGAGGTTGACGACGGCGTGCTCGATCTCCTTCGGCACGACGCGGATGGCGCGATATTCGATGTCGGCGTGCCCCGTGGAGCCGCGCCCCGCCTCGATACGCAGCGCATCCTTCTGGTAGCGCTTGGTCATGCCGCGGATCGCGTCGGGGAGCGTCGCGGAGAAGAGGAGGGTGCGGCGTTCGGCCGGCGTCGCCTCCAGGATGAACTCCAGATCCTCGCGGAAGCCGAGATCGAGCATCTCGTCGGCCTCGTCGAGGACGAGCGCCTTCAGATTGCCGATGAGGAGCCGGCCGCGTTCCAGGTGATCGCGCAGGCGCCCGGGCGTGCCGACGACGATATGGGCGCCCTCGGCGAGGCGCTTCTGCTCGGCGCGCGGATCCATGCCGCCGACGCAGGTGACGATGCGCGCGCCGGTATGGGCATAGAGCCAGAACAGCTCACGCTGCACCTGCAGGGCAAGCTCGCGCGTCGGCGCGACGACGAGGGCGAGCGGCTCGCGCGCGGCGGGCAGCGTCTCGGCATCGCCGAGCAGCGTCGGCGCCATGGCAAGACCGTAGGCTACGGTCTTGCCGGAGCCGGTCTGGGCGGAGACGAGAAGGTCGCGGCCCGCGGTTTCGGGTGCCAGCACCGCGGCCTGCACGGGGGTCGGCTGGGAATAGTCGCGCTCGGCAAGAGCCTTCGCGAGAGCAGGGCTGGTCAGGCTGAAGGGCACGGGCGGCGTCCTCGATCAAGGGGCGAAAGCGGCACACGCGGCCGCTGCGGTCACGGAACAAGGCGCCGCCGGGCCGGTCGCTCTCCGCAGGAAGAGCGCGCAAATAAAAAGACCGGAAGCCGGAGCTTCCGGTCTGCATCAATGTGGCACCCGAGGAAGGGCCTCAGGCGGCCTTGCGGCTCTTCTCGAAGCGCTTGCGCTCATGCGGGTCGAGATAGAGCTTGCGCAGGCGGATCGACTTCGGCGTCACCTCGACGAGCTCGTCGTCCTGGATCCAGGAGAGCGCGCGGTCGAGCGTCATGCGGATCGGCGGCGTCAGCTTCACCGCCTCGTCCTTGCCAGCGGCGCGGATGTTGGTGAGCTGCTTGCCCTTGAGGACGTTGACCTCGAGGTCGTTGTCGCGGGTGTGGATGCCGATGATCATGCCCTCATA
Source organism: Mangrovicella endophytica (assembly GCF_002893625.1). Classification (GTDB taxonomy): domain Bacteria; phylum Pseudomonadota; class Alphaproteobacteria; order Rhizobiales; family Rhizobiaceae; genus Mangrovicella; species Mangrovicella endophytica. Next base: position 67,422 of record NZ_PKMZ01000008.1, read on the forward strand.
GACCTTCACGCCCGGGTCGATGACCATGGGGCCGCGATCTTCGAGGTTGAACAGCGCATAGGCCACCGCCTCGCCGGCCGCATTGGCGATGAGGACGCCGTTGATGCGGCCCTGCAGCTCGCCCTTGTAGGGCGCATAGGAGTGGAACAGGCGGTTCATGATCGCCGTGCCGCGCGTGTCGGTCAGAAGCTCCGACTGGTAGCCGATGAGGCCGCGGGTCGGCGCATGGAAGACCAGGCGCTGACGACCGCCGCCGGACGGGCGCAGCTCGACCATCTCGGCCTTGCGCTCGCTCATCTTCTGCACGACGACGCCGGAATGCTCCTCGTCGACGTCGATGACGACTTCCTCGATCGGCTCCAGCGTCTCGCCGGTCGCCTCGTCCTTCTGCATTACAACGCGCGGACGCGAGACGCCGATCTCGAAGCCTTCGCGGCGCATGGTCTCGATGAGGACGGCCAGCTGCAGCTCGCCGCGGCCGGAGACGTAGAAGGAATCCTTGTCCTCGGCTTCCTCGATCTTCAGCGCGACATTGCCCTCGGCCTCCTTCAGGAGGCGATCGCGAATGACACGGCTTGTCACCTTGTCACCCTCGGTACCGGCGAGCGGCGAGTTGTTGACGATGAAGGACATCGTCACGGTCGGCGGATCGATCGGCTGCGCCTGCAGCGGCTCCGAGACCTGCGGATCGCAGAAGGTGTCGGCGACGGTGCCCTTCGAGAGGCCGGCGATGGCGACGATGTCGCCCGCCTCGGCATATTCGATCGGCTGGCGCTCGAGGCCGCGGAAGGCCAGTATCTTGGAGATGCGGCCGTTTTCCAGGAGCTCGCCATCATGGGAGATGACCTTGACGGCCTGGTTCGGCTTGATCGAGCCGGACTGGATGCGCCCGGTGATGATGCGGCCGAGGAACGGGTTGGCCTCGAGGATGGTGCCGATCATCTTGAACGGCTCGTCCTTGCCGGCGGTGTCCGGCTCCGGCACGTGCTTCAGGATCAGGTCGAAGAGCGGTGCGAGACCCTGGTCCTGCGGGCCTTCCGGCGCCTCGGCCATCCAGCCGCCGCGGCCCGAGCCGTAGAGCACGGGGAAGTCGAGCTGCTCCTCGGTGGCGTCGAGATTGGCGAAGAGGTCGAAGATCTCGTTCAGGACTTCCTGGTGGCGCTCGTCCGGACGGTCGATCTTGTTGATCGCGACGATCGGGCGAAGGCCGACCTTCAGCGCCTTGGACAGCACGAACTTGGTCTGCGGCATCGGACCCTCGGAGGCGTCGACGAGGATCACCGCGCCGTCCACCATGTTGAGGATGCGCTCGACCTCGCCGCCGAAATCGGCGTGGCCCGGCGTGTCGACGATGTTGATGCGCGTGTCCTTCCAGACCACCGAGGTGGCCTTGGCGAGGATGGTGATGCCGCGCTCCTTTTCGAGATCGTTGGAGTCCATCGCGCGCTCCTCGACGCGCTGGTTCTCGCGAACCGAGCCGGACTGCGCGAGCAGCTTGTCGACGAGCGTGGTCTTGCCATGGTCGACGTGCGCGATGATCGCGATGTTGCGAAGCTTCATGAGTTTCACCGGACGGGGTTTGGGGGACGCGAAAAGGCCCTTCCTTCGCAAAGGAAAGGCCAGACCAAGCGCGATTTGAGGCTCTCTTACAGGAAACTTCGCAAATGCGAAAGGCCGCGAGGCTGCGTCCGGCGCATAGGGTTTATGCGGCAGACGCCGATGCGGTTGTGAAAGGTCCTGTGTTGCCTCTCTTAGGCGAATCCAGCGCTGGTAAATGCGGTCCTATCGCTAGGAAGCTGTCGGTACGGCGAAGAACACAGGCGAAGGGGACCGCCACACTGGCGTACAGCGGGCGATACGGCCCCGTCAGACGACGAAGCCGCGCTTCCTCAGAAGCGCCGCGCTGGTCGGCATGCGGCCGCGGAAGGCGGTGTAGAGTTCGCCGGCGTCGCGCGAGTTGCCGGCGGAGTAGACATGCCGGTGCAGCTTCTCCGCCGTTTCGCCGTGGAACGGGTCGCCCGCCTCGCCGAAGGCGTCGAAAGCGTCCGCATCCAGCACCTCCGACCACATGTAGGAATAGTAGCCGGAGGAGTAGCCGTCGCCCGAGAAGATGTGGGCGAAGTGCGGCGAGCGATGCCGCATGACGATTTCCGCCGGCATGCCAAGCCGCTCCAGCATCTCGCGTTCGGCTTCGAGCGGGTGTGCCGGCGCCTCCGCCGCCTCGTGGAGACCGAGGTCGATCAGCGCCGATGCGGTGTATTCCACCGTCTCGAAACCGGCATCGAAGCTGCGCGATGCCAAGAGCTTCTCCAGAAGCGCCGGTGGCAGCGTCTCGCCGGTCTCGGCATGGACGGCGTGGCGCGACAGGACGGCCGGCACCGTCAGCCAGTGCTCGTAAAGCTGCGAGGGCAGTTCGACGAAATCGCGCGAGACGGCGGTGCCGGCGAGCGAGGGCCATGTCACGTCGGACAGGAGGCCGTGCAGCGCATGGCCGAACTCGTGGAAGAGCGTGCGCGCGTCGTCGATCGACAGCAGCGCCGGCGCGCCTTGCGGCGGCTTGGCGAAGTTGCAGATATTGTAGATGATCGGCGTCTCGCCATCGAGGCGGTTCTGCGCCCGAAGCGCGCTCATCCAGGCGCCGGAGCGCTTTGAGGGCCGGGCGAAATAGTCGCCGAGGAAGAGGCCGCGGTCGCTGCCGTCCCGCCCGCGCACCCGCCAGGCGCGCACGTCGGGATGCCAGGCCACCGCATCGGCCAAGGCCTCGAAGCGCAGGCCGAACAGCCGGCCGGCGACGTCGAAGGCCGCCTCGATCATCCGCTCCAGCTGGAAGTAGGGCTTGATCTCGGCTTCCTCGATCTGGAACTCGGCCTGACGCCGCTTCTCGGCGTAGTAGCGCCAGTCAAAGGGGGCGAGCGGGTCGTTCGCGCCGGACGCGGCGGCGATCGCCTTGAGCGAGACGGCGTCGCGCGCGGCACGGTCCTTGGCGTGGCCCCAGACCTCCTCCAGCAGCGTACGGACGGCGGCCGGCGTCTTCGCCATGGTGTCGTCGAGCTTGTAGGCCGCGAAAGAGGGATAGCCGAGGAGGCGCGCTTTTTCGGCCCGGAGCGCCAGGATCTCCGCCAGGATCGGCCGGTTGTCCGTCTCGCCCTCGTTTTCGCCCCGCGCGATCCAGGCTGCGAAGGCGCGCTCGCGCAGGTCGCGGCGGTCGGAGTAGGACAGGAATGGCACGACGATCGAGCGCGACAGCGTCAGCGCATAACCTTCGATGCCGCGCTCGCCGGCCGCCGCCTTCATCGCCTGGCGCAGCGAGGCCGGCAGGCCGTCAAGGTCGGCCTCCGTGAGCGGCAGCACGAAGTCGCGCTCGTCGGCCAGGATGTTCTGCGAGAACTGCGTGCCCAGCGCGGAGAGCCGCTCGTCGATCGCGGCCAGCCGCGTTCGTGCCTCTCCGGTCAGCCTGGCGCCGGAGCGTACCAAGCCGAGATGGGTGCGCTCCAGCAGGCGAAGATCCTCCGGCGCAAGGCCGGTCAGCGTGGCGCGCCGGGCGTGGAGGGCGTCGATGCGCGCAAACAGCTTGGCATTCAGCGCAATGGCGGAGGAATGCCGCGAGAGTTTGGGCGAGACGGCCCGCTCGACGCGCTGCAGCGCATCACTGGTCTCGGCGCCGGTCAGCGCGAAGAAGGTGCGGGCGACCCGCGACAGCGCGCGGCCAGAGCGCTCCATCGCCGCCAGCGTGTTGGCGAAGGTCGGCTCGGCCGGATCGTCGGCGATCGCATCGATTTCGCCGGCATGAGCGACGATCGCTGCGTCAAAGGCGGGCTCGAACATCTCCGCCGTCAGTTCAGAAAAACGCGGGAGGCCGTGGGGCGCATCGAAGGAGAACAGGGCGTCGATGGGCCGTTCGGTGGAGATATTCGTCATGACACGCTCGTGATCGTCGCGGTTCCGCCAGTCGCGGCAGTGTCTTAGCCTGGCCGCTACGGCGCTGTCATGCGGCGTTTGAGCCGCATCGGGCGTATAGACTATTCATGGCGGGGCTAAGTTGGTACGTCCAACGCGCTCCGCATCTCTGCGGTATCTTGCCTTTCCAAGGAAAGGATCGAACCGGACCGCCCGACCGAATGACGCATCAGCTACTATCCGATACCTCCGTCAACTTCCTCCTGAACGACGTCGCGCGCCTGCTGCGCCAGGCGTTCGAGCGCGCGGTGATCGAGGCCGGGATGGAGCTGACGCCGGGCGAGGTGAGGGCGCTCGCCTATGCGACCCGCTACAGCGGCTCGCGCCAAGCCGCGCTCGCCGATCGGATGGGCGTCGAGCCGATGACGCTGTCGGCCTATCTGGACCGGCTGGAGACGCAAGGACTGATCCAGCGCACGGTCGATCCGCGCGATCGTCGCGCCAAGATCATCGTGCCGACCGACGCCGCGAACCAGGTCTTCCAGGACATCCACCCGCTGATCGAGACGATGTACGAGCGGATGATGAACGGCATCGATGCCGACGAGCGCGCATTGATCAAGCGGGCGCTGGAACATATGCGCGCCAATCTTGCCAATGAGCGATCCGGCGACGGGTCTGCCGACGCCGAGCCGGTGACGGCCTAGCGCGGTTCCGGCTGACCGTCCTGTCATGACCAGCCCGCGGACGCCCGGTTCGATGTCGGAGCGGCGGACCAGCCTGATCGGCGGCCTCCTGGTCGCGATCGGCCCGGTGTCGATGGCGCTCTACACGCCGGCCATGCCGGCCCTGGTGGAGGCCTTCGGCACGACCGAGGCGGTGGTGAAGCTGACGCTCGCCGTCTATTTCGCCGGCTTCTCGGTCACGCAGCTCATCTGCGGGCCGATTTCCGATGCGGCTGGCCGGCGTCCGACGACGCTCGCCTTCATGGTCCTCTATCTCGCCGGCTCTATCCTGGCGGTGCTGGCGCCCGACATCGGCACGCTGCTCGTCGCACGGCTGCTGCAGGGCATCGGCTCCTCGGTCGGCGTGGCGACCTCGCGCGCCATCGTGCGCGACCAGTTCACCGGCGAGCAGTCGTCGCGGATCATGAACACGATCGGCATCGTGCTCGCCATCGGGCCGGCGTTGTCGCCGACCATCGGCGGCATCACGCTGGCGCTCGCGGGCTGGCATGCGATCTTCGTCGTCATGGTGTTCTTCGGGCTGATCGTTGTCGGCGTCACACTCGGGCCAATGCGTGAGACCGTCGCGCCGGACTGGAGCCGCATCCGGCCGGGCGCGATCCTGCGCGCCTATGGGCGGCTTGCCACCAATCGGCACTTCCTCGCGTCCAGCCTGACGATCGGCGGCTCGGCCGGCGCGCTCTATACGCTCGCCACCATCCTGCCCTTCGTGCTGATCGACACCGCCGGCCTGACGCCGACGCAGTTCGGCATCGGCATGCTGGCGCAGTCGGGCACCTATCTCGGTGCCTCGGTCGTCGTGCGCCTGCTGCTGCCGCGGTTCGGAGCGCAGCGACTCGTGCCGGTCGGCCTCGGCTTCATTGCCGCGGGCAGCCTGGCGCTGGTGATCTCGATCGCGTGGCTTTCGCCGAGCTATCTGTCGATCATGCTGCCGGTGGCCGCTTATGCGTTCGGGATCGCCTTCGTGATGCCGGCGATGACGACGGCTGCGCTCGCCCCCTTCGCCCACATGGCAGGCGCGGCCTCGGCGGGCATGGGCTTCGTCCAGATGGGGACCGGCATGCTCGGAGGGCTCATCTGCGCGGCGATCGGCCATCCGGTGCTGGCGATGCAGACCGTGATCCCGTCGCTCGGGCTGATCGCGATCGTCAGCTACCTCATCTTCCGCCGGGAGGCGCACCACGACGATGCGCGGGCGCAGATGCCGGCAGCGGAGGCGCCGGAGGCGGGTACGTAGCCCTTCGTCGAAGGATCGGGCGCCCTGGGCGCTGCAGCCGGTGTGACGCCGGCCGGTCGCGCGCGTTGAGCCTCAGGCGTCCGGGCGCTGCACCGGCTTGCTGATCTGGCCGCCATCTCCATTGGCGCGGATATAGGCCTGCACATAGGCGAAGGTCGGCACGGCGCGACCCACCGGCTCGCGCAGACCAGCGACGCTGCCGAGCGATGCGGCGAAGTTGTTGCAGTTGAAGCCGAACATCGTCCAGGTCGGCGGGTTGCGCCGATAATAGGCGACCTTGGCGAGAAGCTTCTTGTACTGCTCTTCCGTCAGCGAGACCCGGTAGGCGTCGAAGGTCCCCATCGAGCAGTCGAGGATGCTCGGCTCGAGCTCCACCGGCATCGGCACCAGGGCGCCGCCATAGAGCCCGACCACGTAGCCCTTCGGATAAGAGCCGATATGGTAGCGCGACACCGGGTTGCCGGCGGCATCGAGGCGCCCGAAGGCGACATACATGTGGCCCGACGGGATCGCCGGCGACATGCGGCCGCGGAACTCGATATAGGCGGGGTCGCCGGCCCGGACGCGGGAGGCCGTCAGCGGCACGGTGCGGCCCATTCCGCCATTGTTGGAACAGGTGAGACCCTTCAGCGTCGCCGGACTATCGGCTTCGGCCGTATAGGCGGAGACCGCCGCATCCGTCGGGCCACTGGTCTGGCAGGCGCCAAGGGCGAGGCCAGACGCCAGCAGCGACGCGACAACAGAAAGGCTGCGTCTGATGCGGGTCATGGACAGCGTCTCTTTTCGGGAGCGGATGAGGCGATTGCGGATCGAGATGAAGGTCGTCGGGGCCGCCCTGCGGTGCCGCGTCTTCATCGCGCCTTAAGGTTTCGATGCGTCTGCGCTTCTAGCACGGCAGCAAAAAGGCGCGCAGGACTGCCGCGGGTAAGGTCGCCGTTTCACCGAGGAAGTGTTGCGCAAACATGACAGGCGCGGCCAGCCTCAAAACACGCCGGGGATGATACGCGCGGTGCGGCGGCGATAGGCGCGATAATCCTCACCGAAGGTTTCCTCCATCATCCGCTCCTCCGGGCCGATGCGGAAGGCGAAGAGGATGCCGAAGCCGACGAGACCGGCCAGCCCGGCGACGAGGTTCGGAACCAGCAGCGCCTGCGCCAGCGCCATGGTCCAGAAGGCCGAGTACATCGGATGCCGCAGCCGCCCGTAGATGCCGTCGGTGACGAGGCGGTGGCTGTCCCGGATGTCGAGCGAGACCGACCACATCTTGCCGAGCGCCTTGTGGGTGAGACGGAAGAGGACGAGCGCGACGGCGGCCGCAACGACGCCGAGCCCGATCTGCAGCATCGACGGCTGGTAGGTGGCAAAGCGCGGGAAGCCGGTGGCGGCGAAGATGCCGGGCAGGATGCCGAGACCGGTGAGGGAGATCGCCATGCGCAGCGTTTCGGCGGCGCCACGCTTCGTCTTGGCCACACGGCCGCGCTTGGCCCGCCGCTCGAAGGGATAGCGGATCACGTACCAGGCGACGACGGTCAGAACCCAGGCGGCGGTGCCGAAATGGGCGGGCGTCATCGGACCGCGTCCATCATCTCGGGCTCGGCCGCCGGCGCGGCGGCCGTTCCCAACGTCTCGGCCAGAGGCGGGCGATCGATGGTCCCGGCTTCGGTGAAGGTCTGCATGGAGAGGGGGCCCAGAAGGAGCATGTGGAAGGAGAATGAACTCCGCCGCTCGACCCCATAGACGAATTGACGGTGCAGGCGGAAGAAATTGCGCTTCACGCGCTTGAACGTCTCCGGCTTGACCAGCTTGCGCAGCGAGATGCGGCGGACGAAGGGCGTGCGCCCGTCAGTGATGCCGAGGGACGTCGCCGGGTTCGACCGGTAGAAGCTGATCGGGTCCGACAGGGCCTGCACGTCGCACCAGAGAAGGCGGCGGTCGACGACGATGGTATGCACGGCCTCCCGTTGCGTCTGCGCCGCCGGGTGGAGGGCCGTCTTCAGCAGGCTGGAGCCGACGGTCAGGACGGCAATCTCAGGATGGCGGCCACGAACCTCGGCCAATGCGCCGGCGAGCGCCACCACGGCGAGCGACGCGCCGAGACTATGGGCGGCGACCACGACCTCCTGCGCATCCGTGGCAGCCAGCCTGTCGGCCATGGTTCGGCGATAGATGGCGACCCGTGCATCGAGGGCGGCGTTGCCGCCGCGACAGAGGTCATAGGCGAAGGCCCAGTCGTCCATGGCGGTCAATAGATGCAGGCGGCGGCTGGCACGCGCGGTGAGCCCGGCTGTGACGACGAGCCCGAGCGGCACGCTCCAGACGGCATGCAGACCGGAGCGGCCGAGCATGAGCGGCAGCAGCGCGACGACGACGCCGGCGGCCAGCGTCGCCAGGAGGACGACGATGGGAAACAGGAAGAACAGGGCATAGCGCCAGCTGACGCGGCAGTAGCGAAAGAAGGTGCCGGTGGCGACGAAGTCGGCGAGCGCCCGTGCACCCAGGATGAGGCGCCGCAGCGATGGCCGTGCGGCATAGTCGAGGATCAGGTCGCCGAAGTCGCAGAAGACAATCTCGGTCTCCGTCCGCCAGCCGGCGCCGGATGCCGTCACCGGCATGGCGAAGCGCCCGCCGCCCGAGGGCGAGTGGTCCCGCGGTGGGAAGCTGACCGTCGCATCCCAGGTCGCGGCTGCCATGCCGGCGCCGCGGCGGAAGCGCTCCACCTGGCGGGGGGTGTCGAGCGGCTCGAATCCTGGAAACAGGAAGACAAGCCGTCGAGCGATCATCTGCAAACTCCGAACACGGCCGACGAGACAGGCGACAGACGACCGTCATCTGCCACGCCGGCGGCGTGGGGCGGTGCTCTTCATGTCCCGTCCCGATCGCGGCCGACGCTACTCCAACTCGCACCGGGGACGCAATGAGACGAGTGAGCTAATAACGCTCTTACTGTGCTGCCGTGCGGGCGGCGCCCAGCGACTGCATGGCCTCGGCCGCGATGGTGAAAGAGGCCTTGCGGGCGGCATGATCGTGAATCTGCCCGGTCATGATGACCTCGTCCGGCCGGTAACGATCGATCAGCGCGCCGAGCTGGCGCTCCACCGTATCCGGCGAGCCGACGGCGGAGACCCGCAGCGCCTCGTCAACCATCGGCCGCATCGAGGGATCGATCACCGCGTCGATATCCTCCACGGGGCGCGGCAGCGGTCCCGGCCGGCCCGTGCGAAGGTTTGCAAAGGCCTGCTGCATGGAACTGCGCAGATAGGCCGCCTCCCTATCGGTCGGCGCGGCGAAGACGTTGACGGCGAGCATGAAGTGCGGCCGCGGCCAGCGCTGCGACGGACGGTACGTCTCGCGATAGATCTCGACCGCCTGATCGAGGGCCGCCGGCGCGAAGTGGGAGGCGAAGGCGTAGGGCAGGCCGAAATGGGCGGCGAGCTGGGCACCATAGAGGCTGGAGCCGAGAATCCAGACCGGCACCTGCGTGCCCGTGCCCGGAAAGGCGCGGACGCGCTGCTCCGGCACCTCCGGCTCGAAATAGCCGATCAGCTCCAGGACGTCCTGCGGGAAGTTGTCGCCATTCTCGAGGCTGCGGCGCAGCGCCCGGGCCGTCGCCATGTCGGTCCCCGGCGCGCGGCCGAGACCGAGGTCGATGCGATCCGGGAAAAGCGTCGCCAGGGTGCCGAACTGTTCGGCGATCACCAGCGGCGCATGGTTCGGCAGCATGACGCCGCCGGCACCGACGCGGATCGTCTTCGTGCCGGCCGCGACATGCCCGATCACCACCGACGTCGCGGCGCTGGCGATGCCGACCATATTGTGATGCTCGGCGAGCCAGAAGCGGTTGAAGCCGAGCGCTTCCGCGTGGCGGGCCAGGTCGAGCGTGTTGGCGAGCGCGTCCGCCGCGCTGGAGCCTTCCGGAACCGGCGACAGGTCGAGCATGGAATAGGGGATCATGGGGTGTTCCCTTTGCTGTTACGCCCAATGTGGGAAGGCCAGCGGCGAGAAACAATTCGCCTCGCTTATGAAGCGCAGACAAGCTGCCCTTTTAGAAACAGTCGTTCAAAGGGGATGCGCCGCCCTTCAAATTCCGCCGTGGAGACTAAGTGGCTGGATGAGAACGCCCTTTGCAGGAGGCACCTTGACACAGGCTGACGACACCACGCCCTTCTGGGTCGATCCCGTCATGCGGGTTGGCTACACGGCACGGGGCATCGTCTACGTTCTTGTCGGCGTCTTCGCCTTCGGTGCCGCGTGGTATGAGGCCGGGGAGGCCGGTGGGACCACGGATGCGCTGGAATCGCTCCTCGGCGGGACGCTCGGCATGTCGCTTCTCGTCGCCATCGCGATCGGGCTCGTCGCCTACGGGGTCTGGCGCTGCATCGATGGCTGGATGGACCTCGAAGATCATGGATTGGAGACCAAAGGACTGGTGGCGCGGGGCGCCATGTTCGTCTCCGGCTTCATCAATCTCGGACTTGCGGCTTACGCGGTGTCGCTCATCTGGACGGCCGGCTTTTCCGGCGGCGGTGGAGGCGGGCAGGGCGGTGGCTCCGGGGGCAGCAAGGGTCTGACGGCGTGGGTGCTGTCCTTTCCATTCGGGGCGTGGATCGTCATGGCCGCAGGCGCGGTCGTGGTCTGTGCCGGTCTCTACTACGGCGTCAAAGCCTATACCGGGAGATACAAGGAGCATCTGCGCTCGACCGAGATGAGCGAGCGGCTCGACCCTTTTGCAAAAGTGGGCCTCGTGGCGCAGGGGTTGGTAATCACCATCACCGGCGCCTTCGTCATCTTTGCCGGCTGGACGCATAATCCGGATGAAGCAGGCGGGATCGAGCAGGCTCTCAAAGCTCTGCACCAGGCTGCATTCGGACGCTACCTCCTCGGTGCGGTCGGCATCGGCCTCATGTTGTTCTGCATCTACTGCCTGATCGAGGCGATCTACCGAGTAATTCCGCGGCTGGAGGGCAAGGACTTGATCACGCTCGCCGACCGGTTTCGAGAGAAAGCGCAGCGGCAGGTGAAGGACGTCGCCTTTTAAGCTGAAGGGATTCGCGGCCACGCGGCGGCGTCGAAGGAACCGCGTCCGCCCGCCGCGAACCAGTTCCAGCCGTCGCTACGGCGAGCGGTAGCGGCCGCCACCTATAGGGGCGGCCGCTTTGCTGCCTTGCCTGATCAGGCTTTGACGGGCGTCAGATCGGTCGACCAGAGCGCGGCGTCGGCCGCATCCCGCAGCGTCACCGTCATCACTTCGGTGTCGGCGGCGATCTGGACATGGCCGAAGAACTGCAGGCCCGCGGCCGGCGAGAGGTTCTGTCCCTGCTCGGCGGTCGGCGCCTTGGCGTAGCGCAGCTGCGGGCCGAAGGTCGGATCGAGGTCGCCGGGGCCGAAGGTGCCGGAGTGGAGCGGGCCGGAGACGAATTCCCAGAACGGGTCGAAGTCCTGGAAGACGGCCTTCTCCGGATCATAGTAGTGCGCGGCGGTGTAGTGGACGTCGGCGGTGAGCCAGACGGTGTTGCGGATCTGCGAGTCCTTGATGAACTTCAGGAGATCGGCAAATTCCAACTCGCGGCCGAGCGGCTTGCCGGGCTCGTTGTTGGCGATCGCCTCGAAGCCCTTCTTGTCCTTGGCATTGTCCCAGACGACGAGGCCGAGCGGCATGTCGGCGGCAATGACCTTCCAGGTCGCCTTGGAGGCCTTCAGCTCCCGCTTCAGCCAGGCACGCTGGTCGGCGCCGAGATACATGGAGTTCGGGCCTTCCTCGGCTTCCAGATTGTCGCCGTTGGGGCCGCGATAGGTGCGCATGTCGAGGAAGAAGACGTCCAGCATCGGCCCGTAGGCGACCTTGCGGTAGACGCGCTGCGGCTCCGACAGGTCGGTTGCGATCGGCATCATCTCGTGGAAGGCGCGGAAGGCGCGGGCGGAGAGAAGCTCGATCGACTTCTCCTTATAGGCGTCGCCCAGCTGCTTGGACGAGGACCAGTTGTTGGTGACCTCGTGGTCGTCCCACTGTGCCAGCATCGGCACGGCGGCGTTGAAGGTCCGGACGTTGGCGTCCATGAGGTTGTACTTGTACTGGCCGCGATACTCGTCGAGCGTTTCGGCGACCTTGGATTTTTCCGGCGTGACGATGTTCTTCCACTTGGTGCCGTCCGGCAGCTCCACCTCGGCCTCGATCACGCCATCGGCATAGATCGTGTCGCCGGAATGGATGAAGAAGTCCGGGCGGTGCTTGAGCATGGTGGAGTAGATGGTCATGCCACCGCGGCTCTCGTCGATGCCCCAGCCCTGGCCGGCCGTGTCGCCGCTCCAGGTGAAGCTGATGTCGCGCTTCTGCGTCGGCGCGGTGCGGAAATGGCCGACCGCCGGTTCCGACACGGCGTTGACGTCGTTGAGGTCGGTGAAGCCGACGCGCCAGAAGATCTCCTGGTCGGAGGGCAGGCCCCGGGCGAGGATCTTCACGGCATAATCGGTGTCCGGCAGCGCATCGACGGCCGGCAGGCGATGAACGTCCTTGAAGCTGTCCGTCGTCGACCACTCGAAATGGGCCCGGGCCGGACGATCGGCGCGGGCCCAGAAGACGCCGCGGTCGGCCGCGATGTCGCCGCTCTGGACGCCGCCCGGAATGGTGGGCCGGCTGGCGGCGCGCACGAAGGCGGGCAGAGCGAGCGTGCCGGCGACGGCGAGGGCGCCGGTGGCCGCGCCGCGCAGCAGCGTGCGGCGGGAGACCGATGTGCGGCCGTCGAAGATCTGGATGGTCATGGGGGAGACGTCCTCGTCCGATACGTAGGAGAGGACGTCTAGAACCGTTCTATGAAGCGCGGTTGACCCGCATGTGACGGGTGGATGACGAAGGCGCTGCCGGCCTCGATCGTCTCCGGGGTGTCATAGCCCGTCGCGCTTGGCGAGCGTGCGCAGCCGCAGCGCGTTGAGCCGGATGAAGCCGGCGGCGTCCTTCTGGTCGTAGGCGCCGTGATCGTCCTCGAAAGTGACCAGCGCGTCGGAATAAAGCGACTTCGGCGAAGCCCGGCCGATGACGATGACATTGCCCTTGTAGAGCTTCAGCCGCACCGTGCCCTCGACATGCTCCTGGCTCTTGTCGATGGCGGCCTGCAGCATGTGGCGCTCCGGCGAGAACCAGAAGCCGTTGTAGATGAGCTCGGCATAGCGCGGCATCAGCTCGTCCTTCAGATGCGCCGCGCCGCGGTCGAGCGTGATGCTCTCGATGGCGCGATGGGCGGCGAGAAGGATGGTGCCGCCGGGCGTCTCGTAGACGCCGCGTGACTTCATGCCGACGAAGCGGTTCTCGACGAGGTCGAGCCGGCCGATGCCGTTGTCGCGGCCGAGATCGTTGAGGGCGGCGAGCAGCTCGTGCGGCTTCAACGCCTTGCGGTCGAGCGACACCGGATCGCCCTTGGCAAAGCCGATCTCGATCACGGTCGCCTGGTCCGGCGCTTCCTCCGGTGAGACCGTGCGCTGGTAGACGTAGTGCGGCGGCTCTTCCGCCGGATCCTCCAGCACTTTTCCTTCCGAGGAGGAGTGCAGGAGGTTGGCGTCGACCGAGAACGGCGCCTCGCCGCGCTTGTCCTTGGCGACCTGGATCTGGTTCTTCTCGGCGAAATCGATGAGGTCGGTGCGGGACTTGAACTCCCATTCGCGCCAGGGCGCGATCACCTTGATGTCTGGATCCAGCGCATAGGCCGAGAGCTCGAAGCGGACCTGGTCGTTGCCCTTGCCCGTCGCGCCATGGGCGATGGCGTCCGCGCCGGTCTCATGGGCGATCTCGACGAGGCGCTTGGAGATCAGCGGCCGGGCGATCGAGGTGCCGAGGAGATAGGTGCCCTCGTAGACGGCATTGGCGCGGAACATCGGGAAGACGAAATCGCGGCAGAACTCCTCGCGCACGTCCTCGATATAGATGTTCTTGACGCCCATCATCTCGGCCTTGCGGCGGGCCGGCTCCAGCTCCTCGCCCTGGCCGAGATCGGCGGTGAAGGTGACGACCTCCGCGCCGTATTCGTTCTGCAGCCATTTCAGGATGATCGAGGTGTCGAGGCCGCCGGAATAGGCGAGAACGACCTTCTTGACGTCGCGGATGGGTGCCATGCTGGAGAAATCCCGGTTGTGCGGCTCGTGCCCGGCTCTATAGCAAGTGCGGGCGCGGAAGAAAGCCTCGCGTCGCGGCGCCGCGGCTCCTTCGGTGCGCGTGATGCGCCTGGCGCCCCGATACCACCGCAAGAACCGGATGGTGCGAGGACGTCGGGACGGCTAACAATGGCGGAAGTAACGATCTCCGTTGGCAAGGCCGCGCCGCCATGACCTTTCTTCCCGATATCGCCACCATTCTCGCCTTCTCGCTTGCAGCCTTCGTGCTGACGATCACGCCAGGACCGGACATGACGCTGTTCCTCGGCCGGACCTTGAGCGAAGGGAGAACCGCCGGGCTCGTTACGATGCTCGGGGCGGCGACCGGGGTGGTGATCCACACCAGCCTTGCCGCCTTCGGCCTGTCGGCGCTGATCGCCGCGTCGCCGCAAGCCTTCTTCGCCCTTAAGTTCGCGGGCGCGGCCTATCTCGTCTATCTCGCCGTGCAGGCGATCCGCCACGGCTCCAGCCTGACGCTGGAGCGGGGCGCGGCCGGACGGCGCCATTCGGCGTTCGCCAACTGGGCGACCGGCCTCGGAATCAACCTCCTGAATCCCAAGGTCGTGCTGTTCTTCGTGACCTTCCTGCCGCAGTTCGTCTCGGCGGGAGACCCGCACGCCGTCGGCAAGCTGTTCTTTCTCGGGATCTATTTTATCGCGCTGGCCGTGCCCTTCAGCATCCTGATGATCCTGATGGCCGACCAGTTCGCGGCGGCGCTGAAGCGGCGACCGAAGGTGATGCGCATGATCGACTGGCTGTTCGCCTCGGTCTTTTCCGCCTTCGCCATCCGCATCCTGACGACGCAAGGGCACTGACGGTCGCGCGAGCCGACGAAGGCTCAGGCGTAGTCGTAGGGTCCGCCGCGCTTCAACCCCTGGCGGAAGGCCGGGCGGTCGTGGATGCGCCTGAGGAAGTCGCGCAGGAGCGGGTGATTGTCGTAGCCGACCCGTTGCGCCGCCGCCTCGACGGGAAAACTCATCATCACGTCGGCGACCGAGAAGGCATCGCCCGCGAACCAGCCGGCGCCTTTCAGCGCGTCTTCCCAATGGGCGATGTGCAGGTCGAGCTGCGGCCGCACGAAGGCCGACTGCGCCTTGCCGAGCGTCGCCTTCAGCAACGGCTTCAGGAAGAACGGCGCCTCCTCCGGAATGCGGCCGAGCACCAGCGTCATCAGGAGCGGCGGCATCGCCGACCCTTCCGCATAGTGGAGAAAGTGGCGCGCCTGCCAATAGGCCTCGGTGCCGTGCTCAGGCATCAGCCGACCATTGCCGTAGCGGTCGAGAATATATTCCACGATTGTCCCTGTCTCGGCGATGGTGCGGCCGCCGTCGGTCAGCACCGGCGACTTGCCGAGCGGATGCACCTGTTTCAGCTCGTCCGGCGCCTGCAGCCGCTTGGTGCGCTGGTAGCGCTTCACCTCGTAGGGCACCTCCAGCTCCTCCAGAAGCCAGAGCACGCGCTGCGAGCGCGAGTTGTTGAGGTGATGGATCGTGATCATCGGCCACCGTCAAAGTCGGCTGGGCGGGGATGTGGACGGGCGTATCAGAGCCCGGCGGCGGCGCGCAACGCAGCGGCCATACGGTCCTGCCAGCCCGGCCCGTCGGCCTGGAAATATTCCAGAACGTCGCTCTCGATGCGCAGCGTCACGCTTTCCCGCGTGCCCGGAATACGCGGCGCCTCGGCGGCCCGGCCGGCCGGCTTGGCCGATGCCGGCTTGAACACCGCTTCGGCGGCATCGAGGGGATTGGTGGGGCGGCGAGCCATCGGCGGGATCCTCGAAGGAACAGGTCAGGAGACAGGTGGGACGGAGGTCACTGGCGCGGCGGGCGCTCGCTCGCGCCAGCTGCCGGCGCGGCGCCCGGCGACGAGCCAGTAGACCAGCGCGAAGGAGAGGCCGGCGACGACGAGGGCGGTGCGCACGCTCGCCTGTGGCATGGCACCGCCATAGGCCATCCCGGCATAGGCGATGCCGCCGAGTGCGCCGGCGCCGGCATGCAGGAGAATGGAGCGCAGCGCCAGCACCTCCGTCACCGCCATGAAGATGCCCCACGGCACCAGCGCCGCCGAGCCGACTTGTCCCGCCTGCACGGTGAAGCCGAACCCGGTCTCGATCCAGAACAACGGATCGACGCCAGCCCCTCCGACATCCAGAAAAGGCGACAGCAGCGCAAAGGCCGCGGCGAGACAAGCGGCAATGAAGCCGAAGGGGATGACGAAGAGAAAGCGGAAGACGGCGCGCATCGCACAGTCAGATAGGGCATGTCCGGCGGAAAATCACCGCCAGACGAATCCAGCGCGCAGGCCGCGCAACGGGGCGGCTGGCCCTGTAGGCGCGCCGCCCTGCGTGCCCGACGATGCTATTTGCGGTGCTTGGCGAGCCAGTCCTGCATCATCTTGATCTCGCCCTCCTGCGCCTCGACGATCGTCTTCGCCAAGGCCTTGATCTCCGGGTCCTTGCCGTCGCGCAGCGCGATCTTCGCCATGTCGATGGCACCGCGATGATGGGCGATCATGCCTTGCATGAAGTCGACGTCGACATCGCCGGTCATCGGCATCGACCCCATCTCCTGGTGCATCTTTGCGCTGGCGTCCTCCAGCGTCTTCGGCTCACCCGCGGCGGGCGCTCCGGCCTCGCCATGCATCGCGCCGTGATCCATGCCGTCCATGGTCTGAGCGGCGGCCGGCAGCACCAGCAGCACCAGGGCCGCGGTTGCGAACATCGTTCTCATCGCTGATTCTCCTGTTTCGCAGCGTCGATGCCGGATGCTCTAGGGATTCCAGCCGCTGGAAGGTCAAGCGAGGAGATGCGCCTCGTCTGCGACCCTGCTGCGCCGCAGGAGCGCCGCGTTCCTCAGGACGCCGCCGCGAGACGCTCGCTCTTCTTCATCCGCTCCGATTCCGACTTCAGCTGCCCGCAGGCGGCGAAGATGTCGCGGCCGCGCGGCGTGCGGATCGGCGAGGCGTAGCCGGCCTGGTTGACGTGATCGGCGAAACGCTCGATCTGGTCCCAGTCCGAGCACTCGTAGGCGGTGCCCGGCCAGGGGTTGAACGGGATCAGGTTGATCTTGGCCGGGATGCCCTTCAGGAGCCGCACCAGCTCGCGCGCGTCGGCGAGGCTGTCGTTGATCCCCTTCAGCATCACATATTCGAAGGTGATGCGGCGGGCGTTGGAGAGGCCGGGATAGGCGCGGCAGGCCGCCAGCAGCTCCTCCAGCGGATACTTCTTGTTGATCGGCACCAGCACGTCGCGCAGGTCGTCGCGCACCGCGTGGAGCGAGATCGCCAGCATCACGCCCATCTCCTCCCCGGTGCGCGGGATCATCGGCACGACGCCGGAGGTGGAGAGGGTGATCCGGCGCTTCGACAGGGAAACGCCTTCGCCGTCGGAGGCGACGGCGAGCGCCTGCTTGACGTTGTCAAAATTATAGAGCGGCTCGCCCATGCCCATCATCACGACGTTGGAGACGAGCCGGCCCTCGGAGGGTACGATCGCGCCGGCGGGCGTTGCCGCATCCGGGAAGTCGCCGAGCCGGGAGCGAGCGGCGAGGATCTGCCCGACGATCTCCGATGGCTCGAGATTGCGGACCAGGCGCTGCGTGCCCGTGTGGCAGAAGGTGCAGGTGAGGGTGCAGCCGACCTGGCTCGACACGCACAGCGTGCCGCGGCCTTCCTCGGGAATGTAGACGGTCTCGATCTCGACCGGGCGGCCAGCGCCGCGGGCTGGGAAGCGGAACAGCCACTTGCGGGTGCCGTCGACGGAGATCTGCTCTTCGACGATCTCGGGCCGCTCGATGGCGAACGAGGCGTCGAGGCGATCGCGCAGGTCACGCGCGACATTGGCCATCTGGCCGAAATCCTCGGCGCCGCGGACATAGAGCCAATGCCAGAGCTGCGCGGTGCGCATGCGGACCTGCTTTCCCGGCACGTCCACGCTGCGTAACGCATCACCGAGCCCCTCACGGGACAGGCCGATGAGCGAGGGCTTTTCGGCTGCTGCCGGCGAGACCGCACCGCCTGGCATCACGCGCGGCGGAACGGCCGGGCGGGTCGCTGGCGAAGCAAGGTCGAGGGTCATGGTCATGGACAAAACCCGGGCCGGCCGGTGCCGGCGCAACAAGAACTGATAGTGGCGCGGATGCCTGTCACATGCGCGCTTCGGCGCCGATATGCAAGGGCAGGGGCATGTCGAGACGCCTTCCTGAAGCGCTGACCCTCCAGGACTGTGCCATTATCCTCAATACGAAAAAGGGCGTCCGGCCGGTGCCGGACGCCCTATCGAGATCGACGGCGCCACTGCGCCAGCCCCTACTTGCAGGTATTGATCGACTTCAGCGCCGCAGAGACGCCGGACAGCGAATAGACATAGTGCGTGGCGGTGCCGCGCTGGGACTGCGCATCAACGCGCATCTCCTTGCCGGCGCGAAGAGCGGCGACGAGCTGCGGCTCCTCGGCGGCGTTCTCCATCCAGGCGGACTCACCCTTGGTGAACAGCGCGAACTTCTTGCCGTCGACATCGACGGTGACGCGCCCGCCTTCCTTCAGGGGATAGCCGACGACGACCTGGGGCTCGTAGGAGACGCCCTGGCCCGGCTTCTGCGAAATCAGAAAGAAGATGTCGCCATGGTCAACGGAGGCCGGCTCCATCTTGGTCGGCGTCGACAGGATGTAGCACACCTTGCTGCCGCCCGCTGTGTAGGAGTAGCTCCCCCAGGCGTTGAACTGGTTCATGCGCGTCGGCGTCTGTGCAGCTGCCGACATCGCGCCGGACAGGACGATGATCGTGGCCGTCGCCGTCAGGACTTTGTTCAGAGACATGGCTTCCCGCTCGTTCGGTCTTCGATGGGTGTCGCCCGAGCCGCCATGGCGGCGGCCGGCCTTCGGAGCGACAGTTTGAATCAAAAGCCGTTGCGCTGCAGTTAACGGATTGCACCAGCGCTGCGATTTCGATGCCGAGTGGCCGCCGCGACCCAAATCGGCACGTCTAAGGACCAACGGAAGGATGTTGTCCAGAATGGGGCGAGCGACGGCGCGCGGCTGCTTCGGTAGCCGGCTTTCATACTCGCCCGGAGCCGGCGCGGCGACGCGACGCAGGCTGACGTGCTTCAGCCAGGCGGCTTCAGGCCTTGATATCGTCGAGCCGCTCGCGCGCTGCGACGTAATGCTCCGGCCGGATATTGTTCTGCACGGCCCTGAACGCCGCCCAAAGCACGGCGAGATCGTCGGTGAAGCCAAGGCCGAACAGCATGTCAGGGATGATGTCCACCGGCACGACGAAATAGGCCAGGGCCGCCAAGAGGATGCCGCGTGTCGCCGCCGGCGTCTGCGGATCGAGTGCGCAGTAATAGGCGGCGACGACGTCCTCCATGAACGGGACGTGGCGAAGCGCGCGGCGAACCGTTGAGAAAAAGCCGGAGCGGACGCGGTGCTCCTGCCGCTCCTGATCCTCGGCGCTGCCGGGTGCCAGGATTTCGGTGATCCTTGCCTTAGTCAGCCGGCTTTTGGAGCCTGCGCCCGCTTGCTCTGCCCCCGCCTGCTCAGCCATTGCCCTTGTCTCCCGTGGAAGGGTGAAGATGGGTTGAGGCGCGCTCGTCTCAAGATGCGAGCGCAGCGAGATCGTCAGCCGTCAGGCTCTTGGCAGATCGCTGCGATGCTCCACCCCAGGGCCGGAGCGCTGCGGCGCATCGAGCGGAAACGCTTCCTCAAGGACGTAAGGGCCGCCACCGACCGAGTCCCGCGCGGAGAAGACGCCGAAGCGCTTGACCGCGAAAGGCGGCGTGCGGAAGTCGCCGCGCCCCGCGAGATAGGGCGCGACCTCCGCCGGCTTCCCCTGCCGCAGCCGCGCGATCGTCACATGCGGCGTGAACTTCCGCGGATCGGCGGGCAGGCCGATGCGCCGGCAGGCGCGGTCGATATCCGCCTGCAGCGCCTCCAGAGCTGCGGACGGCTCGACGCCGGCATAGACCGAATGCGGCTTACGGTTGCCGAAGGCGTCGACGCCGCGCAGCGTCAGATCGAAGGGGGCGGCGCGGATCCGGTCGAGGCCTGCGACGAGCTCGTCGGCGAGGCGCGCCTCGACATCGCCGATGAAGCGCAGGGTGAGATGGTAGTCCTCCGTCTCGATCCAGCGGGCAGAGGGCAGGCCGCCGCGCAGGAAGGACAGGCTGAGAGCGGCACCGGGGGGAATTTGGAGGGCGACGAACAGTCTCGGCATGAGGCTTCTCCGCTGATCGGTGCAGGTGTGAGAGTTTCACCTCCACCTGCCGCTGGCAAGCGCGGCCAGCCAACCGTCGGTAGCAGCCGCAGATGACGGTGCGGCAATGCACAACTAATTGCCGCACCGCCTACAGAGGTTGTCCACATCGCGAGCGGCGCGTGGTCTCATCCTGGTGCAGGCCCCGTGCGGCAGGACGATGCGTCCGACCGACAACGGTCCGTCAGCCCACGCTGCGATGCCGCAGCGTCAGGGCGCCGCCACCGCGCCGTCCTTGCCGAGGGCGGCGATGACGCCCGGCACGATGCCCTTCACAATCACCGCAACGCCGTCTTTGTTCGGATGCATCGCATCGGCCTGGTTGAGCGTCCGCTCGGCGGCAACGCCTTCCAGGAAGAAGGGGTAGAGCGGCACGCCGTGCTTCTCGGCGAGCCTGGGGAAGATCGGGTCGAAACGCGCGGCATAGTCGGGTCCCATGTTGGGCGGCGCCTTCATGCCGGCGAGCAGCACCTTGATGCCGCGCTCCTTCAGGCGCGTCAGCATGGCGTCGAGGTTCTTTTCGGTGATCTCCGGCGCAATGCCGCGCAGCGCGTCGTTGGCGCCAAGTTCCAGGATCGCGAGGCCGGTGCCGTCGGGCACCGACCAGTCGAGCCGCGCCAGGCCGCCGGTCGAGGTGTCGCCGGAGACGCCCGCATTGGCGACGGTGACGTCGTGGCCTGCAGCCTTCAGGGCGGCCTGCAACTGCTCCGGGAAGGATTCGCCGGGCCCGACGCCGTAGCCCGCCGACAGGCTGTCGCCGAAGGCAACGACCTCGCCCGCCCCGCTGGACGGTGCTTGCCCCTGTGCCGAGGCTGCCGCAGGGGCAAGCGCGAGAAACGCGGCGAGAAGGGCGGCGGCGATCGGTTGGAAGTGCTGCATTGCAAACCCATATAGCGGTCGGCCTTCAGCAAGGCTCGTCGACCCTGATATAGGACCGCAGCGCCTTGGCAGAACCGGCTATCCGATTACGAAACGTTCATCTGACGCTCGGCAGCGGCCGCAGCGCCGTGCATGTGCTCAAAGGCGTCGGGCTAACGGTGGAGCGTGGCGAATCCGTCGGCATCGTCGGCCCGTCCGGCTCCGGCAAGTCGACGCTTCTAATGGTTCTCGCCGGGCTCGAACGCGCTGACGAAGGCCTGGTCGAGATAGCAGGACAGCCGCTGACCGGCCTCAGCGAGGACCAACTCGCCGCCTTTCGGGGCCGTTCCGTCGGCATCGTCTTCCAGTCCTTCCACCTCATCCCGAACATGACGGCGCTGGAGAATGTGGCGGTGCCGCTGGAGCTTGCCGGTCATCCCGACGCCTTCGGCCGTGCGGCGCGGGAACTCGCCGCCGTCGGCCTTGCCGAGCGGGTGACGCACTATCCGGGCGAGCTCTCCGGCGGCGAGCAGCAGCGCGTCGCCCTGGCACGGGCGCTGGCGCCGGAGCCGGCGATCCTGATCGCCGACGAGCCGACCGGCAATCTCGACGCCGAAACGGGCCGGCAGATCGCCGACCTTCTCTTCGGCGAACAGCGGCGGCGGCAGATGACATTGGTGCTGGTCACCCACGATACCGGCCTTGCGGCGCGCTGCGACCGGGAGATTGCGGTGCGCTCCGGCGTCATCCATGACGACGCCCCGGTGGTAGCGCCCGCCCCAGCAAGTGCGACCGGCGCTGCCGAAGGCGCGTCGCTGTGACGGCTGCGGCGATCACGACGGCGGACGGCAGCGAGCTCGCCCGTCCGGGCAGGCTCGATCGCCTGCGCCTCGCCGCCCGCTTCGCGCTGCGCGAGATGCGCGGCGGCCTCTCCGGTTTCTACATCTTCCTGGCCTGCATCACGCTCGGCGTCGCCGCCATCGCGGCGGTGAACTCCGTCTCCACGATGATGAGCGAGGGCATCGCCTCGCAGGGACGCGAGATCCTCGGCGGCGACCTGCGCTTTTCGCTCGTGCAGCGGGAGACCTCGCCGGAGGAGCAGGCCTATCTCGACAGCCTCGGCCGCGTGTCGCAGACGATCTCGATGCGCTCCATGGTGCGCCTTCGCGACGGCAGCAAGCAGTCGCTGGCCGAGGTGAAGGCGGTGGACGGCGCCTATCCGCTGGTCGGCACCGCGGAGACGAGCGCCGCCTCGCCCCTCCCGGACTTGCTGGCTGAACGGAACGGGCGCTACGGCGCCGTCGCCGCGCCCGAGCTATTCGACCAGCTCGGCCTGAAGCCGGGATCGGTGATCCGCCTCGGCACGGCCGAGATCGAGCTGCGTGCCATCCTGACGCGCGAGCCGGACGTCCTTGCCGAGGGCCTGATCTTCGCGCCGCGTCTGCTCGTCTCGACCGACGCCATCCGCTCCACCGGTCTGATCCAGCCCGGGAGCCTCGTCTCCTATTCCTACAAGCTGGCGCTGAACCGCGGCCCCGCTACCGCCAAGGCGGCCGAGGAGGAGGCGAAGACGCGCTTTCCCGATGCCGGCTGGAACATCCGTTCGGCCGACCGAGCCGCGCCCTCGCTCCAGCGTAATATCGAGCGCTTCGCGCAGTTCCTGACGCTGGTCGGCCTGACCGCGCTGATCGTCGGCGGCGTCGGCGTCGCCAATGCCGTCACCGCCTATCTCGACGGCAAGCGGCAGGTGATCGCGACCTTCAAGAGCCTGGGCGCCGGCGGTGGCTTCGTCGTCACCGTCTACCTCCTGCAGATCCTCTTCATCGCGGGCGTCGGCATCGCTGCCGGCCTCGTTCTGGGTGCCATCGCGCCCTTTGTCGCAGCGGCGTTCCTGCAGCGGGTCATCCCAATCGCCGCGGAGGCCTCGGTCTATCCGACCGCGCTCGGCGTCGCCGCCCTGTTCGGCCTGCTCACGGCGCTGACCTTCGCGCTTCTGCCGCTCGGCCGGACCCGCGACGTTCCGGCGACGGCGCTCTTTCGCGAGGCGGGCGGCACGACGCGCCGGGGCATGCGCCTCGCCTTTCTCGGTGCGGCGCTCGCCATGGCGCTGGCGATCGCGGGCCTTGCCCTGCTGATGGCCGGCGACCGCCGGGTGGCACTGATCTTCCTCGCCGGTACGGCAGCCGCCTTCCTGATCCTGCGGGCGGTCGCTCTCGGGATCGCCGCACTCGCTGCCCGGGCTCCGCGCTTCCGCTCGACGCCGCTGCGGCTTGCCGTCGGCAACATTCACCGGCCCGGCGCCTTGACGCCCTCTGTCGTCCTGTCGCTCGGCCTCGGGCTGACATTGCTGGTGACGCTGGCGATCATCGACTTTGACCTGCGCCGCGAGATCGGCACCGGCATCGCTTCGCGGGCGCCGAACTTCTTCTTCGTCGACATCCAGAACGGCGAGGTCGACGGCTTCCGCAAAGAAATCGAGACGCTGGCGCCCGGCTCGACGCTGGAGGCGGCGCCGATGCTGCGCGGGCGCATCACCCGGCTGAACGGGAAGGACGTGACCACGATCGAGGTGCCGCCGGAAGGCGCCTGGGTGCTGCGGGGCGACCGCGGCGTCACCTATTCGCCGACGCTGCCGGACAATGCCAGCCTGACCGCCGGCACGTGGTGGCCGGCGGACTATGCCGGCGAGCCGCTGGTATCCTTCTCGGCCGAGGAGGCCGGGCAGCTCGGGCTGAAGGTCGGCGACACGCTGACGGTCAACGTGCTTGGCCGTAACATCACGGCCAGGATCGCCAATCTGCGGGTCGTCGAATGGGAATCGCTGGCGATCAACTTCGTCATGGTGTTCTCGCCGAACGCCTTTGCGGGCGCGCCGCATTCCTGGCTGGCGACCCTCGCCATCCCCAATGCGAGCGCCGATGACGAGGGCCGGGTGCTCTCGGGCATCGGCAAGGCCTATCCCGCCGTGACGACGGTGCGGGTGAAGGACGCGCTCGACGCGGTGAACGCCCTGATCGCGCAGCTGGCACTGGCGATCCGCGTCGCGGCGGCGGTTGCACTGGTCGCCTCGGTGCTGGTGCTCTCCGGCGCGCTTGCCGCCGGCAACCGCGCCCGCATCCACGACGCGGTGGTCCTGAAGACGCTGGGCGCGACGCGGGCGACGCTGATCCGGGCCTATACGACCGAGTACCTGCTGCTGGGCCTTGCGACAGCGGCCTTTGCCATCGGCGCCGGAGCGCTGGCGGCGTGGTTCGTCGTGTCGAGCGTCATGGACCTGCCCTTCGTCTTCGACTGGACGGTGGCATTGATGACGCTGGTGATCTCACTCGTCCTCACCGTCGGCTTCGGCCTGCTCGGGACGTGGCGGGTCCTCGGGCAGAAGGCGGCGCCCGTGCTGCGGGAGCTTTGATGCGGCGGCGCTTCGAGTCGATCGCGAATCCAGCGCCTTGCTGCGGTCCCCGCGGCAATGCTGCGGACGAGTCGAACCGGGCTGCATCCAAGTTAGCGCTGGAGCGCTGATCTTGCCGATACTGGCGGTGAGGGTCGAGGCCTGCGAGCCTTACCGCGAATTCACCTTAACCGTGGCGAATCCGGCACCTCCAGGCCGGTTCACGTCTTGTTCGCACGGCCACAATCCGCATATTGATGGCAGGCTTGCTGGGCGTCCCGCCAGCGGCGCCTCGGCTTCCGGCGACGAGTTTTCGTCTGCCGCGGCGGCCGACACCGGACGGGACACGCAGAAGGAAGTTGGGAAAATGGCTGACTATCGCAATTACGGAGCGCGTAGCGTGCCGGCGGCCGGGTCGAGGGCGGATGCCACGATCGACCAGGGCCTGCGCAGCTACATGCTCAAGGTCTACAACCTCATGGCCGCCGGCCTCGCCATCACCGGCGTCGCGGCCTATGGCCTGTTCAGCATGGCGGTCGTCACGAACGCCGGCGGCGACATTGCCGGCCTGACGCCGCTCGGCGAAGCCGTGTTCGTTTCGCCGTTGAAGTGGGTGCTGATGTTCGCGCCGCTGGCGCTGGTGTTCTTCCTGTCCTACCGCGTCGACAAGATGAGCGTCGGTGCCGCGCAGGCGACCTTCTGGGCCTATGCCTTCCTGGTCGGCCTGTCGCTGTCGACGATCTTCCTCGTCTTCACGCAGCAGTCGATCGTCCAGGTGTTCTTCATCACCGCGGCGAGCTTCGGCGCCCTGTCGCTCTTCGGCTACACGACCAAGCGTGACCTGTCCGGAATGGGCTCGTTCCTGTTCATGGGCCTGATCGGCATCATCCTCGCCTCGATCGTGAACATCTTCC
Source organism: Mangrovicella endophytica (assembly GCF_002893625.1). GTDB lineage: Bacteria > Pseudomonadota > Alphaproteobacteria > Rhizobiales > Rhizobiaceae > Mangrovicella > Mangrovicella endophytica. Next base: position 92,851 of record NZ_PKMZ01000008.1, read on the forward strand.
TGGCCTCCTCGGCGCTCGCCTTCGCGGTGTCGATCATCGGCGTGCTCGTCTTCGCGGGCCTCACCGCCTACGACACGCAGCAGATCAAGGAGATGTATTACGAGGGCGACGGCTCCGTCGTGATGGGCCGCAAGGCGATCATGGGCGCGCTGCGGCTCTACCTCGACTTCATCAACATGTTCATGTTCCTGCTGCAGCTCTTCGGCAACCGCAACTAAGCGGACCGGGATCAGCATCGGATCGGGAAAGGGCGGCTTCGGCCGCCCTTTTCGTTTTGGCCGCTCTTTTCGTTATGGGCCTTTCGCGGGTTCAGTCTCTTCGACATCGACGCTCCTCACTACGGTGGTGGCGCCACTTCAAGGAGGTGGGTGAGGCGGTGTGAGTGCGACGCACCCGCGCGATCGCCAAGCGAGCTTGGCGCAGACCGGCCGGCGGTGCTAACGCTCGGCCGCTGGCGCGCATCCTGCGCCGCGGGCCTGCGGGCTGCTTGTCCGGGAGACACGCGTTTGAGCGCCGTCATACTTCGCGATGCCACCGCCGACGATCTGACCGAAATCACCGCCATCTATGCCGATGCCGTCCTGCACGGCACCGCGACCTATGAGCTGGTGCCGCCGGACGTCGTCGAGATGCGCGCACGCTTCATGACGATCACCGGCCAGTCCTATCCCTATATCGTCGCGCAGGACCATCACGACCGGGTCGTCGGCTATGCCTATGCCGGGCCGTTCCGCACACGGCCGGCCTATCGCTGGACGGTGGAGGATTCGATCTACCTCACGCCGGAGATCAAGGGGCAGGGCATTGGCCGGGCGCTGCTGCTGCGCCTGATCGAACTCTGCCAGGAGGCCGGCTTCCGCCAGATGGTCGCGGTGATCGGCGATTCTGGCAACCAGCCCTCGATCCGCCTGCATGAGCGGGCGGGCTTCCGCCATACCGGCATCTTCGAGGCCTCCGGCTTCAAGTTCGGGCGCTGGATCGATACGGTGCTGATGCAGATGCAGCTCGGCGAGGGCAGCGCCACGCTCCCCGACGAGGCGCGCTATCCGGGTACGCTGTTCGGCGGCTGATCAGGCGCGGGAATAGCGTCGCTCCTCTTAAGGCTGTTCCGCCGAGCGAAAGCTCTCCCCTCGGCATGTCGATGGCGAGCGGCCGGCGCGTGCTTCGCCGGCCAGCCGCCATCCTCAATGCGACGAGCCGCGCGCGCTGCGCTTCTTGGCCCAGGACAGGATGAGCGCGGCCGGAACGGCGACGGCGAGCTGGCCGAGCGAGACGCGCTCACGCCCCTTGCTGTCGAGCGGCCTGCCTCGGCCGCTATGGCCGGATCCCGCCTCGTCGTCCACACCCTTGTTGAAGCCGGTGCCGCCTTTCGGCGCCTCGCGCACCCCCGCGACACTGTCGGCCATGGTGGCGTCGCGCCGCCCGAGCGGGCGCGGCGTGCCCGTTGTCGTATCCCGCGCCGTCTGGTGCTCCATCTCCGAATTCAACTCGGCCCCGACGATCAGGATGATCATGGTCAGCCAGATCCAGGTCATGAAGCCGATCATCGCGCCGAGCGAGCCGTAGGTCGCGTCGTAGGAGCCGAAGTTCGCCGTGTACCAGGAGAACAGGATCGAGACGACGGCGGTGAGCACCAGCGTCAGGATCGAGCCCGGCGTGATCCACTGCCATTGCGCCGAGTCACGCGACGGACCCCAGCGGTAAAGCGCGGCGACGCCGAGCGACATGACCAGGATCGCCGCAGCGAGACTGACCAAAGTGATGAGCCACTCGAAGCCCTCGCCGAGATAGAAGAGGTCGAGCACGGCCGGCAGCACCACGACGAGGCCGATCATGATCAGCGCCGTGACAACGATGCCGAGCGTGAAGGTCAGCGACACCGCGTTGAGGACAATGAAGGAGCGCTCCTCCCGCTCGTTATAGGCGACGTTCATCGCCTCGAAGAGCGACTTCACGCCGGCATTGGCGCTCCAGAGCGAGATGGCGAGCGAGATGACGAAGGTGAAACCGAGCGTGGTGTCGCGCGCCGTAGTGAGGCGCGTCAGTTGCTCGTCGAGGATCTGCAGGCCGCCGGCGGGGATGATGCCTTGCAGCGTGCTCAGATGCTCGCCCACGACCGCCGGATCGGAGAACAACCCGTAGAGCGAGACCAGCGAGGTCAGACCCGGAATGAAGGCGAGAAGGAGATAGTAGGTGACGCCCGCGGCGATCAGCGTCACGCGGTCTTCGCCGATCTGTTCGTAGGTGCGCCAGAGGATGTCCTTCCAGCCCTGCACCGGAATCTCGGTCGGGCTGGTCGCGCCTCTGCCCCGGTTGTCGCCCGCCACCTGTCCCGGCTGCCGCATCGCTTGTCCCTTGCCGCATCATCCATCTGCGAGAGGCGCAACGCGGAGAAGCTAGGATCGATCCTCGCCGGCCCTTCGATAGCGCAGGCGGAGGGTGATTGGTGCTGCGGACGGCCGTGGCGGCCGGAGCTTCAGGCGCGGTCGACGAGGCGCAGCGCCTTGTCGAAGACGCGCAGGACGGCTGCGAGATCATGGCCGCGCCGCATCACCAGCCCGCCGGCAGCGACCACGCAATACGCACCCTGGCGCCGGGCGAGCTTGGGGTCCTTTTCGATCCGGTAGAGCGGCATCTCGCTGGAGCGGCGGAAGATGGAGAAGACGGCCCGGTCCTTCAGCGTGTCGATCGCGTAATCCCGCCACTCGCCGGCGGCGACCATGCGGCCGTAGACCCGGAGGATCTCGGACAGTTCACGCCTGTCGAAGGAGACGACCGGCAGGCTCGAGGCGCGGCGGACCTCGGCAAGGTTGATCGGAGCCGCACCCTCGCGCTCACCCGTCAGATCACTCAAGACCAGTCCTCGCCGCCTCGTTCGACGGGATGCGCCAGGAGCGTATCGCTTAAGGATACGAGCAGGCGCGCCGCACCGTCATCGTCCTGTCAATATGGGGCCGCGCCCGGCGCTTTGGCAACGCTGCCGCGACGTTGCGCCCGTTCCCGATGCCGCATTTTCGCTTCCCGGCGAGGCGGCGCGGGTGTGCCGGCCCGTCCGCAATCGGGCGTACCGCCATACGGCGCCAGCCTTACCGTGCCGGCTACGCAAATGCGGGAAGCGATCCGGCGTGCGAGCAAGGTCGGCGCCCTACTTACGGCAGCGAGCAGGTGAGCCGGTTCGAGCGCCTCTGCAAAAACTTTGCGCGCTCTGCTCACTTTTCAGGACGCTGCAGGCGCATTCCTGCCCATCCCGCAGGCTGCCATCCTTGTCGATGCAGCGCTGCTCGATCAGATTCATGCTCATCCCAACAGCGGCCGATGACGCCGCCACATATCGGACAATCACGATGAAGTGGAATGCTCTCCTCGCCGCCGCCGGTCTTGCGGCGCTCCTCGCCGGCCCGGCGACCGCACAGTCGAATCTCGACGAGATCAAGTCCGCCGGCGCGCTGAAGATCGGCACCGAAGGCACCTATGCGCCCTTCACCTTTCACGATGCGAGCGGCGCTCTGGTCGGTTTCGACGTCGAGATCGGCCGTGCGGTCGCCGAACGCCTCGGCGTCAAGGCCGAGTTCCTCGAAGGCAAATGGGACGGGCTGATCGCCGGTCTCGACGCCAACCGCTACGATGCGGTGATCAACCAGGTCGGCATCACCGAGGAGCGCAAGAAGAAGTACGACTTCTCCGAGCCCTATATCGCGTCCAAGGCGGTGCTGATCGTCAAGGCCGACAATAACGAGATCAAGGATTTCCCCGATCTGAAGGGCAAGCGCTCGGCACAGTCGCTGACCAGCAACTTCGGCAAGCTCGCCGAGACGAACGGCGCCGAGCTCGTCGGCACGGACGGCTTCGACCAGTCGATCCAGTTGGTGCTGCAGGGCCGCGCTGACGCAACGATCAACGACAGCCTGTCCTTCTACGACTTCAAGAAGGCCAAGCCCGACGCGCCGGTGAAGATCGCCGCCGAGGAGGCGAACGCCGAGCATTCCGGCATCATCATCCGCAAGAACGAGCCGGAGCTTCTCGCCGCCATCAACAAGGCCCTTGAAGACATCAAGGCCGACGGCACCTACAAGGCGATCTCGGATAAGTATTTCGGGCAGGACGTGTCGCAGTAAGCCACGCCGCCCAAGCTTGAAAAGGAAGCCGCATGCCGGATTGGCTGCAGCTGATGCTGAATTCGCTGGGGCCGCTCCTTTGGGCGGCCCTTGTTTTCACCGCCCCGCTCACCCTCCTCTCCTTCGTCCTGGGGCTCAGCCTCGGCCTCGTCGTCGCCCTGATCCGCCTGTTCGGCCCGCGCCCGCTGGTGGCCGTGGTTCGCTTCTATGTCTGGGTGATCCGCGGCACGCCGCTGCTCGTCCAGCTGTTCCTGATCTTCTACGGCCTGCCGAGCGCCGGCATCGTGCTCGACGCCTTCACCGCGGCGCTGATCGGCTTCACGCTGAATGTCGGCGCCTATACGTCCGAGATCATCAGGGCGGTGATCGCCTCGGTGCCGCGCGGCCAGTGGGAGGCCGCCTATTCCATCGGCATGAGTTGGGCGCAGGCGATGCGGCGTACCATCCTGCCGCAGGCGGCGCGCACCGCCGTGCCGCCGCTCTCCAACACCTTCATCTCGCTGGTCAAGGATACCTCGCTCGCCGCCGCGATCACCGTGCCGGAGCTGTTCCAGTCGGCGCAGCGGATCGTTGCCGTCACCTATGAGCCGCTGATCCTGTATGTCGAGGCGGCGCTGATCTATCTCGTCCTGTCCTCCGTGCTGTCCGCCCTGCAGGTGCGGCTGGAGCACCGTCTCAACCGCTATGGCGGCTTCCTGGAGGCGCGCGCATGATCGAGCTGATCGACATCGACAAGCGCTTCGGCGATCTGCATGTCCTGAAAGGCGTGTCGAGACGCTTCGCCGAGGGCAGCGTCACCGCGCTGGTTGGCCCGTCAGGCGGCGGCAAGAGCACGCTGCTTCGCTGCATCAATTTGCTTGAAGTGCCGACGTCCGGAACCGTGCGGATCGGCGAGGCGTCGATCACCTTCACGCCCGGCCGCCGGACCCGCTGGTCGGAGATCCAGGCGCTGCGCCGGCAGACCGGCATGGTGTTCCAGAACTTCCAGCTGTTCCCGCACCGCACCGCCATCGAGAACGTCATGGAAGGCCTCGTGACGGTGCTCGGCTGGTCGAAGGATCGGGCGAAGGCCCGTGCGCTGGAACTTCTGGATCGTGTCGGGCTCGCCAGCAAGGCCGATGCCTGGCCCTCGACGCTCTCGGGTGGGCAGCAGCAGCGCGTCGCCATCGCCCGCGCACTGGCACCATCGCCCCGCGTGCTTCTCTGCGACGAGCCGACATCGGCGCTGGATCCCGAACTTGCCGAGGAAGTGGTGGAAGTGCTGGCGGGCCTGGCGCGCGAAGGCACGACGATGGTGATGGCGACGCACGATTTGAGGCTCGCCTCGCGGGTGGCGCAGGAGGTGGTGTTCCTCGACGCCGGCGTCGTCGTCGAGACCGGGCCGGCCCGAGACGTGTTCGATCGCCCGCAGCGTGAGCGCACCAAGCGCTTCCTCGCCTCGCTGGCGGCGGCCAGTGGCGCCGAGGCAGCAGGGACATCAACTGGACCGGCAGGATAACGGACCGGCGGTCGGCTCCGGTGCGCGGCTTGTGCCTTTGTCCGGCGCAGAGACAAGCCGTCGCGTGGTGTTCCGCCGTCAGCTGCCGCCGAACTGGAGCACGGCGGCGGCCAGGATCGGGCCGGGACCGCCTTCCGCGGTGACCGTCTGGATCAGAGCGGCGCAGCCGCCCGTCGGCCGGCCCGAACGCCTCAGGCCCGACAGCGGCATGTCCACCTCCAGCGGCTTGCCGTTGAACATGCCGAGGATCTGCCAGTCCGTCACAGGATTGGCGTTGAGGATGGTCTTCCCCTTGTTCTCGCCACGGGTGACTTCGACGCGGCTGGGTGGACTGAAGTTGACCAGCATCAGCACCGGCACCTGTCCCGCGGTGTCCCCGACTGAGGCGGTGATATGCATTCGGTCACCGATCCGCCGCATGGCGACGGAAGCGCCCCCGGCGCCCAGCGGCACGTCCGCGATGGCGCGGCGGATGTCGGCCTCACGCGAGCCGATGACGTCCTTGCGGCCATTGACCACCACCTGCGGCGTATAGATCGTGCTGGTGCCGAAGGAGCGGGCATAGGCGCGCTGACGCTCGGTGTTGGCCTTTGAGCCCAGCGTATCCGACCAGCCGATATAGTCCCAGTAGTCCACGTGGTAGGCGAGGGCGACGATATCGCTTTCCTTGGCCATTTCGGCAAAGATGCGCTCGGCCGGCGGGCAGGATGTGCAGCCCTGGCTGCTGAAGAGCTCGATCACGGCGCTCGTGCGGCTGCTGCTGACAGTCTGCTCCTGTGCATGCACAGGAAGCGAGGTCGTGAGGCTCGCAACGAGCGAAATCGCCGCGAGGGACTGCGACGCCTTGCGCAGCGCTGCCCGCCCGGCCGACATGGCCGGCCGGAACAACCGATCCTGTGTCGTCATCATCCCCCAACCTAGTTGCCGTTCCAGCTGTCGGCCACTCACTTGCGGGTGACCGGGCCGTTACGGTTACGGGTACACGGCGATGGACAGTCTATGGACGCCGCTGCGTCGCGGCCATGGGAAGAATTCCTACATTGCCCTCGTCACGAAACGATGATGCCGCCGCCGAGCTGGACTCGGCGACGGCATCATTGAGCAGGGCAGGCAGCCGCCGGCGCACCGGCGGCCGGTATGCATCAGGCTGCGAGCTGGCGCAGCACGTAGTGCAGGATGCCGCCGTTCTTGTAGTACTCGAGCTCGTCCAGCGTATCGATGCGGCAGTAGAGCGGCACGGTGAAGGACGTGCCGTCGGCACGCGTCACCGTGGCGTCGAGCGTCTGGCGCGGCTGGATGGTGGTCAGCCCCTCGATGGTGACGGTCTCGTCGCCCTTGATGCCGAGCGACTCCCAGGACGTTCCTTCCTCGGCGAACACGAAGGGCACGACACCCATGCCGACGAGATTGGAGCGGTGGATACGCTCGAAGGACTGCGCGATCACGGCGCGCACGCCGAGCAGCACGGTTCCCTTGGCCGCCCAATCACGCGAGGAGCCGGTGCCGTACTCCTTGCCCGCCAGGATCACCAGCGGCACGCCTTCGTCCTTGTAGCGCATGGCTGCGTCATAGATCGGCAGCTGCTCGTTGGACGGGAAGTGACGCGTGACGCCGCCCTCGATACCCGGAAGCATCTGGTTCTTGATGCGGATGTTGGCGAAGGTGCCGCGCATCATCACCTGGTGGTTGCCGCGACGCGCGCCATAGGAGTTGAAGTCCACCGGCCGCACCTGATGGCTGACGAGATAATCGCCGGCCGGACCGTCCTTCTTGATCGAACCCGCCGGCGAGATGTGGTCGGTGGTGATCGAGTCGAGGAAGAGGCCGAGGATGCGTGCATCCTTGATGTCCGTGACCGGCTTGGGCTCCATCGACATGCCCTCGAAGTAGGGCGGGTTCTGCACATAGGTGGAGCGGTCGTCCCAGTCGTAGGTGAGGCCGCCCGAGACGCTGATCTTCTGCCAGTGCTCGTCGCCGCGGAAGACGTCGGCATAGCGGCTTTCGAACATGTCGCGGGTGACGGTCTTGCGGACGACCTCTGCGATCTCCTGGGTCGACGGCCAGATGTCCTTCAGGAAGACGTCATTGCCGTCCTGATCCTGGCCGAGCGGCTCCTTGGTGATGTCGACGAAGAGCGAGCCGGCGATCGCATAGGCGACGACCAGCGGCGGCGAGGCGAGGTAGTTCGCCCGCACGTCCGGATTGACGCGGCCCTCGAAGTTGCGGTTGCCGGACAGCACCGAGCAGGCGACGAGGTCGTTGGCGTTGATCGTCTCGGAGATCGGCTCCGGCAGCGGGCCGGAATTGCCGATGCAGGTGGTGCAGCCATAGCCCACGAGATTGAAGCCGAGCGCGTCGAGATCACCCTGCAGGCCGGCGCGGTTCAGATACTCCGTGACGACCTGCGAGCCCGGGGCCAGCGAGGTCTTCACCCAGGGCTTGGCTTTCAGGCCGCGCGCATTGGCGTTGCGGGCGAGGAGGCCGGCCGCAACGAGGACGTTCGGGTTCGACGTATTGGTGCAGGAGGTGATCGCCGCGATCACAACGTCGCCATGGGCAAGGCCATGGTCGGCGCCGTCCACGTCATAGCGCGTGCGGTCGGCTGGCGCGCCGGTGCCCTTCTTCTTGGAGCTGGCGATGATGTCGGCAAGCGCGGCCGGGAACTGCTGCGCGGCCTGATCCAGCGGCACGCGGTCCTGCGGGCGCTTCGGGCCGGCGAGCGACGGCACAACCGTTCCGAGGTCGAGCGACAGCGAGTCGGTGAAGACCGGATCCTCGGTGCCGTCCTGGCGGAACATGCCCTGCGCCTTGGCATAGGCCTCGACGAGCGCGATGCGGTGCTTATCGCGGCCGGTCGCCTCCAGATAGGAGATCGTGTCCTTGTCGATCGGGAAGAAGCCGCAGGTCGCGCCATATTCCGGCGCCATGTTGGCGATGGTTGCCTGGTCCTCGAGCGTCAGGTTCGACAGGCCGGGGCCGTAGAACTCGACGAACTTGCCGACGACGCCCTTCTTGCGCAGCATCTGCGTGACGGTCAGGACGAGATCGGTCGCGGTCGTGCCTTCCGGCAGCTTGCCGTCGAGCCGGAAGCCGATCACCTCGGGGATGAGCATGGAGATCGGCTGGCCGAGCATGACGGCCTCCGCCTCGATGCCGCCGACGCCCCAGCCGAGAACGGCGAGGCCGTTGACCATGGTGGTGTGCGAGTCGGTGCCGACGAGGGTGTCAGGATAGGCGATCGTCTCGCCGTCCTCGTCCTTCGTCCACACCGTCTGCGACAGGTATTCGAGATTGACCTGATGGCAGATGCCGGTGCCGGGCGGCACGACCCGGAAGTTCCGGAAGGCTTCGGAGCCCCAGCGCAGGAAGGTGTAGCGCTCGCCGTTGCGGTCGTACTCGACGTCGACATTGCGCTTGAAGGAATCCGGGCGGGCGAAATAGTCGACCATCACGGAGTGGTCGATGACGAGATCGACCGGCACCAGCGGGTTGATGCGGTTGGCGTCAGCGCCGAGATTGGCCGTCGCATCGCGCATGGCCGCGAGGTCGACGACGGCCGGAACGCCGGTGAAGTCCTGCATCAGCACACGGGCGGGACGGTAGGCGATCTCGTAGCCAGCCTTGCCCTTGTCATCCAGCCACTTGACGACGGCGCGAACGTCATCAGCCGAGACGGTGCGGTCGTCTTCGCTGCGCAGGAGATTCTCCAGGATCACCTTCATGGAGAAGGGGAGGCGCGAGGCGCCGGTGAGGCCGTTACGCTCGGCTTCCTGCAGATCGAAATAGACATAAGACTTGCCGTCGACGACGAGCGTCTTGCGGCATTTGAAGCTGTCGGGTGCTTTGGACACGGGGCTTCGTTCCTTCACGAACTGGAGTGTAAGTCCGAAGGGCGAACGCCTATGGCGCCGCGGAAGCGCCGGAGGATGCGGGTGCGACCATTTCCGCTTGTCCGCCCCGGCTGCCTGCGGTGCCTGCAGGCTGCACGAATCGGCTCTGAACCGTTTCCACCCCGGTCGCTGGCGTGGTCGGCGCCCTTATAGGCAAGTTTGTAACGGCTATAAAGACCGTCGTGGGCTTCACGGTAAAATTGTCGACAAGAGGCGCAAGCCTCGGCACGACATTGCGGCAGCGCGGCTGGAGTCCTCCGGCTCGGCAAGTCAGTTGCAGCCGCTCGCCGGCATCGCTAAGCGGAGACCATGCCGCAGGGACCGCATCTTTGACGATCACGGTGGGCGCCGCCGGACTGTATGCCGCGCGCGGCGGCGAGACCGTCGCCGGGCCATTCAACTTCACGCTCGCGGGCGGCGAGGCGCTGGTCGTCATCGGTGCCAACGGCGCCGGCAAGTCGACGCTCTTGCGCACCCTTGCCGGACTGCTGCCGCCGGGCGGCGGATCGGTGCGGATCGAAGGTGCGATCGGCCCCGGTGGCGAGCCCGCCGAGCGTCTTGCCGAGGTCGCGCACTATGTCGGGCACCGCAATGCGATGAAGCCGGGCCTGACGGTCGCCGCCAATTTGAGCTTCTGGCGACGCTTTCTCGGCGGCCGGAGCGCCGGTTTGAAGCATACCTTGCCTGAGGACGAGTCCGCTGCCATCGCGGCGGCGCTGGAGGCGGTGGGGCTGCCCGGCGTCGCATCGCTGCCCTTCGGCTACCTGTCAGCCGGTCAGCAGCGGCGGGCGAGCCTCGCCCGCCTGCTGGTGGCCCCACGGCCGGTTTGGCTCCTCGACGAGCCGACCGGGGCGCTGGACGCCGCCTCGCAGGAACGGCTCGCCGGCATCTTCGGGCGCCACCGGGACGAGGGCGGGATCATCATCGCGGCGACCCACCAGCCGCTCGGCCTCGACAACGCCGGCGAACTCGTCGTGGAGCGTCAACGTCCGCCGGCGGAGGGGTTCCTCACCGAGGCCGAGGTCGAAGCCGCGGAGGCCTGGCTGTGAAGGCGGTGTTCCTGCGCGACCTGAAACTGTCGCTGGCCGGCGGTGGCGGCGCCGCGAGCGGCGTCATCTTCTTCCTCGCGGTCGTCGCCACCATACCCTTCGGCATCGGGCCCGACCTCAACCTTCTGTCGCGCATCGGGCCGGCGATCCTGTGGATCGGCGCGCTGCTCTCGGCGCTTCTGACGCTCGACCGCTTGTTCCAGGCCGATCGTGACGACGGGACGCTGGATATCCTGACGACGGGATCGCTGCCGCTGCCGCTCGTCGTCCTGGCCAAATGCCTGGCGCATTGGTGTGCCGCGAGCCTGCCGCTCGTTCTCGCCGCGCCACTGCTCGGCCTGTTCCTGGCGCTGTCGCCGACCGCGATCGGCGCCGTCGCCGTGACGCTCCTGGCGGGAACGCCGGCGATCACCTTCATAGGCGCCGTCGGTGCGGCGGTCGCTGTGGCGCTGCCGCGGGGCGGGCTGCTCGTCTCCGTGCTGGTTCTGCCGATGGCGATCCCGGTGCTGATCTTCGGCGTCTCCGCCACCTATGGCGCGGTCAACGACCCCGACCCGTTCCTGCCGCCATTCCTGATCCTCTGCGCCTTGACCCTCTTCTTCAGCGTACTCGGGCCGATCGCGGCCGCTGCGGCACTGCGGGCGAGTGCGGATTGAATGCGGCCGGGCTTCGGCTCTGCCGTTTCAAGCCTGCTGCTGAAATCACGGCTTTGGCTGATGAGCCCGTACATAGGCCGTCAACACAGCCGACATGCGCGAGGTATAGCCCTTGGGACTTTCCTCCTTGAAGAAGGCCAGAACCTCTTCCGTCAGTCGCAGCGAAACGTTCGGCTTTGTCCGCGGAGGCGAGACTTTCGCGTTCTTCCAGAAGTTTTCGTCGAGCGGCGGGATGTCGGTGGTATCGATCTCGTCGTCCGGCAGCGCTGTGAGTTGATCACCTCTCAAGGGCGTTTCGTATCGCTTGCTCATAGAGCTTCCTTTCGCGTCTGAGGGCTGGTCGCGCCGAAATCAGCCGGCAGACACCATCCCGGTCCGTGTGCACCACCACCAGAATTGCCACTCCATCGGCCAGTCCGATGCTGATCTCGCGGACCTCGCCATAGCCGAAACGGTCGTCGACCCAGTCGAGCGTGAAGCCATGAAAGATGCCGGCTGCTTGTGCAAAGCTCACACCGTGCTTGGCAATGTTATCCCGGTCCTTGGTCTCATCCCACTCGAAGCGCATCGGAGGCTCCGTTCAATCGTCAGGATTGTAGTACGTTTTGTAGTACGTTCCAGTCCGCATTTTCGAATAGGGGTACTTCGCGTTGCCGGGCATCTCGGACGCGAGGCACCATTTGCCCGCACCTTCGAGACAGTCTAAATCTGCGCCATGTCCGACGTCGCCACTACCGCAAAGCCGTCGCGCTTCGCGCTCCTTGCCAATCCGACGCGCTTCCTGGAGCTGTCGGGGTGGGTGCAGCCGTGGATCTACGCGCTCGCGCTGATCGCAATCGTCGCCGGCCTCGGCCTCGGCTTCGCCGCGCCCGACGACTACCAGCAGGGCTCGACAGTGAAGATCATGTTCATCCACGTGCCCTTCGCATGGCTGTCCATGATGGTGTGGACAGTGATGAGCGCTTCGGCGCTGGGCACGCTAGTCTGGCGCCACCCGCTGGCCGACGTCTCGGTGAAGGCGGCGGCGCCGATCGGCGCTGTGTTCACCTTCCTCGCGCTCGTCACGGGCTCCATCTGGGGGCGACCGATGTGGGGCACCTGGTGGGTCTGGGATGCGCGGCTGACTTCCGTCTTTGTGCTGTTCCTGATGTATCTCGGCCTGATCGCGTTGACCCGCGCGCTCGACGAGCCCGGTCGCTCCGCCAAGGCTGCGGCCATCCTCGTCCTCGTCGGCTTCGTCAACATCCCGATCATCAAGTTCTCGGTGGACTGGTGGAACACGCTGCACCAGTCGGCGAGCGTCATCCGGGCCGATGGTCCGGCGATGCCGATGGTTTTCCTCGTGCCGCTGCTGACCGCGGCGGTCGGTTTCTCGCTCCTGTTCTTCGCGCTGCATCTGACGGCGATGCGCACCGAGGTGCTGCGCCGGCGCGTTGCGGCCCTGTCGCGGCTGGCCGCCCGCAGCGCCGAGGCTTGACGCTCATGCAGAACGAATACGCCGCCTTCATCATCGCCGCTTATGGCATTTCACTGCTGGCGCTCCTGGCGCTTGCCGGCTGGATCGTCTTCGAGGGCCGCCAGCAGCGACGCCAGCTCGCGGCGCTCGAGGCGCGCGGCGTGCGCCGGCGGTCGGCTGCGCGGGCCGAGGCCCGCGCGCCGCAGGAGCCCGTGGCATGAGCGGCGCGGAGACGCGTGAGACGGTGGCGCCGCGCCGGCGATCCTGGCTGGCGATGCTGCCGGTGCTGCTCTTTGCAGGCCTCGCCGGCATCTTCCTCTACCAGCTCCTGTCCGGGCATAACCCGCAGGAGATCCCCTCCGTGCTGATCGGCAAGCCGGCACCGAAGACCGTGCTGCCGCCGCTCGCGGGTGCGACGGCCGCCGACGGCACGCCGATGCCGGGCCTCGACCTTTCCGCGCCCGGCGACGGGCGGCCCGTGCTCGTCAACGTCTTCGCCTCCTGGTGCGGGCCCTGCCGCGAGGAGCATCCGATCCTGATGCGGCTGGCGCGTGATCCGCGCTTCCGGCTGGTGGCGATCAACTACAAGGACAAGCCGGCGAACGCCGCCGGCTTCCTCGCCGGCCTCGGCAATCCCTATGCGGCAATCGGCGTCGACGAGAAGGGCAGCGCGACGATCGACTGGGGCGTCTATGGCGTTCCCGAGACCTTCCTCGTCGGCACGGACGGGACGATCCTTTGGAAGCAGACCGGGCCCTTCAGCGAAGAGGCGGTGACGTCCGGTCTCATCCCCGCCGTCGAGGCCGCGCTCAAGTCGAAGAGCTGAGGCGGCAGAGCCGGGCTAGTGGCGTCGGGGATCAATCGTCTGGCGGGAACATGGCGGCAATCACGTCCTGCATCGGCAGGATGAGCTTCATCGGGCTGATCTTGGTCTCTTCGAAGCCGAGCTTGCGGTAGAAGACCGCGGCCTCCTCATCGACCGCGTCGACGATCAAGGCCCGGAAGGCAACGGCCTGCGTAGCAGATGCCGCCGTTCGCAGAGCATGAGCGAGAAGAGCCTTGCCGATGCCGCGTCCCTGCAATCCGCTATGGATCGCAAACCGCGCCAGGAGCGCGATCGGGATTTCACTCGGCGCGCCGTGTCGGGCCAGCTTGCGTGGAGCGTCCTTCCTCAGGATCATCCCGGCACACAGGGCATAGTAACCCTTAACCTGCATGTCCCGGTCTCGGACGACAAAGGTGCGCGTATAATTCGCGGCTTGGTTATGAAGAGCCATGTCGGCCAGCCACGTATCCAAGCTCGGCTTGCCGCAGGAGAAGCCGGAGAAGTCGTGGCTGGCCGTCAGAGGTTCAGGAGCGAAGAGCCCTAGCGATCGGAAGTCGCCCATTCGCTACCATTCTGGAGAAGCTCGGCAAGCTCAGGATGAACCCGTGCCGGCCGCGAGATCGCTTCGGAAATGGTGTCGAACAGATCCCCCTCCAGATGTAGGAAACGCTGGTCCATCAGGGCCTTCTCAGCACTGCGGGTGGCAGCTTCGATCACGAAGGTCGACACGCTTTTCCCGGACGTCTCCGCCGCACGCTTGATAAGCTCCAGATCTTTTGGGGCGATCCGAGCGGTGAAGTTGTCCTTCTTCTTGGCAAGCGACATGGCTGGACCTCGGCCGGCGGTTGACCTTCCGCATGAGCAAAAACGCTAACACGACCGGAAAGTACTTACAATGTCAGTACGATCTCGGCGTCTACTGTACAAAGCAGGTCGCCGATCGATGTCACCAGCACCGTGACGTGGTTCAGCTTCCCGTCACCTCGTCCGCGGTGCGGCGGACCTCGGCTGTCAGCTCGGCCGGCAGGTTCAGGCGGGCCGCCAGCATGTCGAGATAGGCCTTTTCGGCCGGATGATCGGGATCGATGGCGAGAAGCGAGGCAGTATAGACCTCGACCGCCGCCTCCGGCGTCGTGGCGCGGGATACGAGTTCATCGACAGACAGGGGCTTCTGCATTTCGTCGATGACGAAGCCTTTGGCCTCGCTGTCGAGGTCGAGCTCGCCGATGCGGCCGAAGATCGCCTGCTGCTCCCCGGCATCGATATAGCCATCGGCCTTGGCCGCGGCGATCATGGCGGAGAGCATCAGGCGGGCACGATCCTCCTCCTCGCCCTTCGGCAGGAAGGGGGTGCCCTCCGGCGCGGGCAGCGCGATGGCGCCATCGGACGCTCCGGCGCTCGGCGTCGACGCGCCGCCGCCAAAGCCGCCGAACCCGGCGCCGGAGAAGCCGCCGGTCTTCCCCTGGTAGTTCTGGTAGGCCTTGTAGGCGAGGCCCGCGACCAGCGCCGCGCCGCCGACCTTCAGCGCCGTGCCGCCCAGCTTGGAGAGACCCTTGCCGCGGAAGAGCTGCGAGGCGAGCCCGCCGGCCAGCCCTCCGGAGAGGGCAGAGGCGCCATGGGTGCGCAGGAGACCGCCGATCTGGTCCTGGATCGATCCGCCGCCGCTGCCAAAAGACGACGCACTTCCGCCCTGCCCGGGCCGTCCCTGCTGGCCTGAGTGGCCCGACCCGCCGGGCATGCCGGCACCGAGGAACTGGCCGAGAAGTTTCTGCACGTCGAGCATGATGGTCGGATCCTTGAGTGGGCGCCCCGCGGAACAGGGCTCATGAATCCGATATCGTGTCGCCCCGGACGCATCGCAATGCGCGCCGGCACTCACCTTCGCCTATTCCAGCGTCGGCGGAACCGGGACGGTCTGCTCCTCCAGTGCATGACGCTTCAGGAGCGGCAGCTGGAACAGCATGAACACCACCGTCAGCGGCATCGTCGCCCAGACCTTGAAGGCGACCCAGAAGTCGTCGGCGGCCTTGGTGTCGGGTGCGTAAACGATGCCGGCGCCGCGCCAGACCACCTCATTGAGGACGGCGAGGACGATGAAGAACAGGCCCCAGCGCAAGGTCAGCTTGCGCCAGCCCTCCGCGTCGAGCTTGAAGGCCTGGTCGAAGACGTAGCCGAGCAGCGACTTGCCGAAGAGGAGCCCGCCGAGCAGGACCGAGGCGAAGAGCAGATTCACGATCGTCGGCTTCATCTTGATGAAGGTCTCGTCCTGCAGCCAGAGCGTCAGCGTGCCGAAGACGAGGACGACGGCGCCGGAGACGAGCGGCATCAGCGGCAGCGTCCGCGTCATCGCCCAGGAGACCGCCAGCGCGACCGCGGTGGCCGTCATGAAGAGGGCCGTGGCGACGAAGAGCGGACCGCCGAGACCGGCCAGGAAGGGCAGATTCGCGGCGAGTGCCTCGCTGCGCGAGTTGGCGAAGAAGAAGACGAGCAGCGGCCCGAGCTCCAGCGCAAATTTGAGGAGCGGGTTCATCTCCCGCTTATGCGGCGCGTTTGGGCCGTCCTCGACGATGTGGTCGCTCATGCGCCTTCCCGTTGCGTTTCAGGTTCGTCTCTCGCCTGCGAAGGCGACCTATTTCAGGCGGCAGCCTTAGGCCGCCGCACCCCCACCCGCGATCGCCTGCGCGAAATCGCGCGCCTTGAAGGGTTCGAGGTCGTCGATCCCTTCGCCGATGCCGATGAAGTAGACCGGCAGCTTATAGCGCGCCGCAATGGCGACGAGGATACCGCCGCGCGCGGTGCCGTCGAGCTTGGTCATGACGAGGCCGTTGACGCCAGCCACGTTGCGGAAGATCTCGACCTGGCTGAGGGCGTTCTGGCCGGTGGTGGCGTCCAGCGTCTGCAGCACCGTGTGCGGCGCGTCCGGTTCGCGCTTCGAGAGGACGCGGACGATCTTTTCCAGCTCTGCCATCAGCTCGGCCTTGTTCTGCAGGCGGCCGGCGGTGTCGATGATGAGGACATCGGAATCGTTTGCCACCGCTTCGTCATAGGCCTCGTAGGCGAGCCCGGCCGCATCGGCGCCGGTGGCTCTGGCGACGACGGGCGAGCCGGTGCGCTCGCCCCAGATCTTCAACTGCTCGACGGCCGCGGCGCGAAACGTGTCGCCGGCGCAGAGCGTCACCTTCAGCCCGGCCCGCGCCAGCTTGGCCGTGAGCTTTCCGATCGTCGTCGTCTTGCCGGTGCCATTGACACCAACGACCAGGATGACATGCGGCTTCTTCTCGAGGTCGAGCTCCAGCGGGATCGCCACCGGCTTCAGCACCGTCTCGACCTCGTCGGCGAGAATGGCGCGCACGGCATCGCCGGAGATTTCGCGGCCGAAGCGCCCGTCGGCGAGCCGGCCTGTGATGCGCATCGCCGTCTCGACGCCGAGATCGGCCTGGATCAGCACGTCCTCAAAATCCTGCAGCGTCTCCTCGTCCAGCCGCCGCTTGGTGAACAGCGCGGTGATCGAGCCGGAGAGTTGATTGGAGGACCGTGACAGGCCCTCGCGCAGGCGCTGGAACCAGGGCGCGCGCACCGGCTCGATGACGAGCGGGGCGACCGGCGGCACGGCATCGCGATCGCGCAGGCGGAAGCCGCCTTCGCCAGTTGAGACCGTGGATCCCGCCGCCGCGGCGCCGGCCGGCAGGGCGCCAGGTGTTGCACCAGCGGCGGGTACCAGGACAGTCTCGCCGGCCGGCGTGACCGCCTCCGGCTCCGGCTCGCTGGCGACGTGCTCCGGCAGTGGCGCTTCGGCATCGAGCCAGTCGAAGCTCGCCTCTTCCGCCGGCTCGGGCGCTGGCGCGTCCAGCCAGGAAAAATCGCTGCTTGGCTTGATGGCAGCGGGTTCGTGGGCATCCCCAAGCCGGGGGCTGTCACTCGAGCGTAGCTCAGTCTCGTCCTCGAGCGTCTCGATGTCGACAGAGGCGGCGGACGGCCGTTCGTCCGGCTCAGCGACTGGCTCCGGCGCGTCGAGCCAGGAGAAGTCGGCGGGTCTGTCATCCTCTGCTTCCGTGTCCGCAGGCGAGACGCGCGCTGCTGCCGGTGGCGTCTGCGCACGTGCGCTCTCTGCCGCCGATGCGTCGAAGCGGGCCGCGGTCGGGATGTCGTCTGTGCCCGCAGCCGTCGAGGTGGGCTCGACAGAAATTGGCTCGACCGGCAGATCGGCGGCGACAGGCGTCGTATATACGTCCGCTGCGGCAATCGTAGCTGCGGTCGGAGCGTCTACAGCGGCCGAATAGGCCGCCTCAGCCTGGACTACGGAGTTTTTTTTTGAGCCTCGTCCGGCGCAGCTGCGGACGTATCGCTTGCCGGTGGTGTCTTCCCGCTGGCAGCCTGCATGTCCTTCAGCGGCGTGATGCCGCCGCCGTCATCCGGACTTGCACCCGCCTCGGCATCGGCCTGGGCGTCGGCGAGAGCCGGATGGTGAAGGTCGGGATCCGGCGCGCCGGGCGTGACGCCGACCAGCGTATCGTCCGACCGCGGCGCCATTGCGTGCTCCGGCACGCGATCGTCCTCCGGCGCATTGGCGAAGGAGAAGATGCGGCGGAAAAAGCCCTTTTTCTCGGCCATGTCGGGTCTGTTCCTTCGGGCTCGTCAGCGGCGGGTCGTGGCGATCAGGCGGCCAGCGCCTCGCCGGGGGCGATGGCGGTCAGCCGTTCGCCGTCCTCACCGGCAATGATAGCGTCGACGATCGATCCGGGAATGCCGAAGCCGATCGCCGTGAGCGTGAAATCCTCCGTGCGGCCAAGCCCTTCGCGCTCGACGAGGACGCGCTGGCGGGTGCCGACCATCGCCGCAAGATGCTTGAGATGGGCCACCTCGCCGGCGGCGCGCAGCCGGGCCGCGCGCTCCTTGATCACAGCACGGGGCAACTGCGGCATGCGGGCGGCCGGCGTGCCCTCGCGCGGGGAGAACGGAAAGACGTGGAGATGCGTCAGCCCGCAGTCCTCGACGAGGCGCAGCGAGTTCTCGAACATCGCCTCGGTTTCGGTCGGGAAGCCAGCGATGATGTCGGCGCCGTAGACGATGTCCGGCCGGCGGGCGCGCATGTCCTGGCAGAACCGGATGGCGTCGTCGCGCAGGTGCCGACGCTTCATCCGCTTCAGGATCATGTCGTCGCCGGCCTGCAGAGATAGGTGGAGATGCGGCATCAGCCGGCTCTCGCCGCCGATCGCCTCGACAAGCGCCGGGTCGGCCTCGACGGAATCGATCGAGGAGAGGCGCAGGCGCTTCAGCTCCGGCACGTGCTTCAGGATCGCCTGCACGAGCGTGCCGAGCCGCGCTTTTCCGGGCAGGTCGGCGCCCCAACTCGTCATGTCGACGCCGGACAGCACCACCTCGTTGTAGCCGCCGGCGACGAGGCGCTTCACCTGGTCCACCGCCGCGCCCATCGGCACGGAGCGCGAATTGCCCCGGCCGTAGGGAATGATGCAGAAGGTGCAGCGGTGGTCGCAGCCGTTCTGCACCTGCACGATGGCGCGGGCGCGCCCCTCGATGGCATCGACCATATGGCCGGCCGTCTCGGTGACGCTCATGATGTCGTTGACGCGGATCTTCTCTTCGGCGGAGACGCCGAAGTCGGGCAGGGCGCGGTAGGCGGCGGAAGACAGCTTGTCGTCGTTGCCGATGACGGCGTCGACCTCGTCCATCGCGGCGAAGCGTGCGCCTTCCGTCTGCGCGGCGCAGCCGGTGACGACGATGCGGGCGCCCGGATTGTCGCGGCGGGCGCGGCGGATCTGCTGGCGCGCCTGGCGCACCGCCTCGGCGGTAACGGCGCAGGTGTTGACGAGGATGGCACCGCCCTCGGCGCTGCCGAGCCCGGCGGCCTCGGCCTCGCGCTTCATCACCTCCGCCTCGTAGGTGTTGAGGCGGCAGCCGAAGGAGATCACCTCGACGCCCATGATGGTCCGCCTAGACAGCGACTGCGGCATCGGCCGCAGCGGCATCACGCGTGAACGCGCCGGTCACCGGATCGAGCCGGCCGGACCATTCCCACTCGGCCGGGCCGGTCATGATCACGTGGTCGTCGCTTTCGCGCCAGTCGATCAGGAGTTCGCCACCCGCCGGAACGGTGACGGAAACGGTGCGGCCGGTGCGGCGCGTACGGGCCGCCGAAACGGCGGCGGCGCAGGCGGCCGAGCCGCAGGCCTTGGTGAGCCCCACGCCACGCTCCCAGGTGCGCAGCGTCAGCGCCGAGCGGTTCGTCACCTGAGCGATCGAGATATTGGCGCGCTCGGGAAAGATCGGATGGTTCTCGAGGATCGGACCGAACCGATCGAGTTCGTAGGACCAGACGTCGCGATCGACCCAGAAGATCGCATGCGGATTGCCCATCGAGGCGACGGAGGGCGAATGCAGCACCGGCGCATCGATCGGGCCGATCTGCAGCTCGATGGCCCGGGTGTCGCGGAACTCCTCGGCCAGCGGAATCTCGTTCCAGGCGAAGCGCGGCTGGCCCATGTCGACCGAGATCAGCCCGTCCTCGCGCTCCTCGGCATTCAGGATGCCGGCGCGGGTCTCGAAGGTGAAGGCGGTGCGGCCGGTCTCGGCGGCGAGCGCCTGGACGACGCAGCGCGTGCCGTTGCCGCAGGCGCCCGCTTCAGTGCCATCGGCATTGATGATGCGGATAAAGGCGTCGGTGCCCGGCGTCAGCGGATCATGGATCGCCATGATCTGATCGAAATGCGTGTCCGGCTGGCCGGCGAGGGCGATGGCCGCAGCCGGCAAGATGCGCGCCGACCCGCCACGGAGGTCCGCGACGATGATCTCGTTGCCGAGCCCGTTCATCCTGGCAAAGGGGATGGACGGCTCGCCGCTGTGGGCTGGCTCCTGCATGGCGTCCATATGGCGGAAGACGGCGAGGAATGAAAGATGCGTGGGGCATGTGGCGCTTGCGGTGCTGCGCCGGAGGAGACTACAGCCGACCGGAACGGCACAGCAGCGATCCAGAACCTTCAGGGCGGAACGCCGGCCGGGCAGACGAGGAGGTTTGCTGCATGCGACTGTTGTTGATGCTGATCGCCTGGTACTTCGCGCAACCGGCGGCTGCCTCCGACCTCCCGGGCCTCATCGCCGATCCCGCCAATTGGGCGATCCAGACCGGCGACTTCGCTAACACGCGCTATTCCACGCTCGACGAGATTACCCGCGACAATGTCGGCACGCTGCGGCCGGCCTGGAGCTTCTCGACCGGCGTGTTGCGCGGCCACGAGGGCGGGCCGCTGGTCGTCGGCGACGTCATGTATGTCCACACGCCCTTTCCGAACACGGTCTATGCGCTCGACCTGAAGAATGACGGGGCGATCCTCTGGCGCTACGAGCCGCGGCAGGACAGCCAGGTGATCGAGGTGATGTGCTGCGACACCGTCTATCGCGGCCTTGCTTACGACGACGGCACGATCTTCCTCCATCAGGCCGACACCACGCTGGTGGCGCTCGACGCCAGGACCGGCGCGGTGAAGTGGTCGGTGAAGAACGGCGATCCGACCAAGGGCGAGGTGAACACGGCGACCGTCTTGCCGATCAAGGGCAAGGTCATCGTCGGCCTTGCTGGCGGCGAGTTCGGCGTGCGCTGCCATCTCACCGCCTATGACGAGACAACGGGCGAGCGGTTGTGGCGCGCCTATGCCACCGGGCCCGATGCGGACATCCTGTTCGACCCTAAGACGACCACCGTCCTCGGCAAGCCGGTTGGCGCGGAGTCCTCGCTCAAGAGCTGGGAAGGCGAGCAGTGGCAGATCGGCGGCGCCTGCCCCTGGGGCTGGTTCTCCGCCGATCCGGACCTCGGCCTTGTCTACTACGGGACCGGCAACCCGGCGTCCTGGAACCCGGTGCAGCGGCCGGGCGACAACAAGTGGTCGAACGCCATCATCGCCCGCGACATCGACACCGGGGTCGCGCGCTGGGTCTACCAGATGACGCCGCACGACGAATGGGACTTCGACGGCGTCAACGAGATGATCCTGACAGAGGGCGCCGTTGCGGGACGGGACCGCAAGCTCCTGACCCATTTCGACCGAAACGGCTTCGGCTACACGCTGGACCGCGCCACCGGCGAGTTGCTGTGGGCGGATAAGTTCGACCCATCGGTAAATTGGGCGAGCGGCGTCGAGACGGACCCGGCGAGCCCCGACTATGGCCGGCCGATCCGTGACCCGGCTTTCTCGACGGACCAGGACGGCATGGGCGAGGACATGAATGTCGAGGGCATCTGCCCCGGCGCGCCCGGCGCCAAGAACGAGCAGCCGGCTGCCTATTCGCCGAAGACGCAGCTCTTCTACGTGCCGACCAACCATGTCTGCATGGACTACGAGCCGTTCCGCGTCGCCTATACGGCGGGCCAGCCCTATGTCGGCGCGACCTTGCGCATCTTTCCGGGACCGGACGAAGTCGGCGCGTTCAAGGGCGACAATCCGATGGGCAGCGTCACCGCCGTGGATCGCGCGACGGGCAAGATCGCCTGGACCATCCCCGAGCGCTTCTCCGTCTGGTCAGGCATCCTGGCAACCGCCGGCGATGTGGTCTTCTACGGCACGCTGGAAGGCTATCTGAAGGCGGTTGATGCTGAGAGCGGCAAAGCGCTCTTCCGCTTCAAGACGCCGTCGGGGATCATCGGCAACGTCACCACCTACCGGCATGACGGCAGGCAATATGTGGCGGTGCTGTCGGGCGTTGGCGGCTGGGCCGGCATCGGGCTCGCGGCGGGTCTCACGGATCCGGCCGACGGCTCCGGCGCGGTCGGCGCCTATCAGAGCCTGTCGCGCTATACGGCGCTTGGCGGCCAGCTCACTGTCTTTTCCCTGCCGCGTTGAACCCGGCTGCCGCCGGCAGCACTTGCCGGCGGACGATGCGCGTCAGCTCTCCCAGTCGACGCCGACGGGTTCGCGGTTGAGGACCTCGGCCTCGTCCTCGATGTCCTGCACCTCGGCGCGGTCGGAGGCGGAGGCCTCGCGCGGCTCCTCCGCCTCGGCGGCATCGCCGGTCAGCGCCAGCTTGAAGTACATCGGGAAATGGTCCGAGCCCATGAAGGGCAGCCGCCGCATGTCGACGATCTGAAAGCGGGAGTCGTGGAAGAGGTGGTCGAGCGGCCAGCGGATGAACCAGTAGCGCGCATCGAAGGTGTTGTAGAAGCCGCGACCGATGCGCGGGTCGAGCAGACGGGAGACACGCTGGAACAGCCGCGATGTGTGCGACCAGGCGACGTCGTTGAGATCGCCCGAGACAATGACGGGGAGCGTGTCGGCCTCCACCTCCTCGGCAACCTTCAGGAGCTCGGCGTCGCGGCCGACGGAATCGATATGCGGCACCGGTGGCTCCGGATGCACGGCATGGAAGCGGAAGCGCCGGCCATTGCGCAGCGTCACCGCCGTGACGATGGAGGGCACGTCCTCCATCACGAGATCGCGCACCAGCGTATCGCTCAAGGGCAGCCGCGACAGGAGGATCATGCCGTAGGCGTTGTCGAGCGGATGCGCGACCACATGCGGCAGCCGGTCCGCGAGGACGCGCAGCGCATCCGTCCAGGGCTTGTCGGTCTCCATGAAGACGGCAATGTCCGGATCGATCCGGCGCGCCATGTCGATCGCCTTGGCGTAGTCGCGGTTCGACATCTTCACGTTGCAGGACAGGATCTGCACCGTGTTCGGCCCGTCCGGATCGCCGTCGAAACCCTGCGACTGGCGAGAGCGCAGCGGCGTGTATTGCGCGATCGAGACCGCCTGCACCGCGATGACAAGCGCCTGTCCGGCGAGCGCTGCATAGAGCAACAGACGGGGCTCGGCGTAGAGGATCGTCAGCGGCAGCAGGACGACCGTTGCCGCCAGGATCTGCAGGCGCGGGAACGACAGGCCGCGGATGAAGCCGTGCGGGATGCGCGCAAAGGAGAGCAGCGTCCCCGCCACGAAGAGGGCCGTGATGCCGGCAAGGATGACACCTGCGATCATACGAAGAGCGCCTCCGGCGTCGGGCGGGTCGTTTCCGGCGTTGCGGTAAGCGGCTGCAGCGGCGGTGTCTCGAAGGTCGCCGGCAGTTCCACCACCATGCCCGGCCATCCCGCCTGGAAGCGCTCGGCCGGTACGTCCCAGCGCTTTAGCGCGGCATCCAGCAGGCGCAGCGGATCGTCGGCAGCCTCGTCGGTCAACTGCCAGCAGCCCCAGTGGCTGCCAATCGTCAGCTCGGCTCCGAGGAAGCGGGCACCGCGGACCGCCTCGTCCGGATCCTGGTGCTGCGGGTGCATGAAGAAGCGCGGCAGATAGGCGCCGATCGGCAGCACCGCGAGCTTCGGCGCGCCGAAGCGCTCGAAGGCGGCGCGGTAGTTGACGCCCCCGAAGAAGCCGGTGTCGCCGCTGCAGTAGACGAGGCCCGCGGGCGTCTCCAGCACGAAGGTGGTCCAGAGCGTCAGCCGGCGATCGAAGACGCCGCGGGCGCTCCAGTGATGGGCCGGGTCGAGAGTGACCGCCACCTCATCGCCGAGGCGCACGCGATCACCCCAGTCATAGGCTTCGGCGGTGATCCCGCCGGAAAAGCCGCGCAGGAGGGTGTCGACGCCGAGGGGTACGATGAATCGCGGGCGATGGCGGCGCTGCAGCTGCTCCAATGTCGGTTGGTCGAGATGGTCGTAATGAGAGTGGGTGACGAGCACGACGTCGATCGGCGGCAGGTCGTCGAAGGCAATGCCGGGCGGCTGGTGCCGCTTCGGGCCGAGATTCGGGAACGGGCTGCAGCGCTCCGACCAAACCGGATCGAACAGGATGTTGAGCCCGCCGGTCTGCAGGAGAAGGCTGGCATGGCCGACGCAGACGAGGCGGAGCCTGTCGCCGCCGACGCGGGCCGGTGGCCTGTCTTGCTCGTAGCGGCTCGGGAAGCTCTCCGGCCAGGGCTGGCGCTTGCCTTCCAGCCGCCAGCGCAGCACGGCGCCGAGGCCCTTCGGCAGCTCCCCATCCGGATTGAAGAAGCGGTGACCGTCGAAATGATCGCTCGGCGGCCCCTTGTAGAAGCGCCTGCGTCGAAAGCGGGGTGTCATGCGAGAGGCAGAAGGGGCGTCAGCATCGGCACGACATAGGTTAGCCGCCCATCTTGGCGAGGCCCAGCCCGGGGGCAATTGCGTAACGGTCCGTCTCCTCAGACCACGTCGCCTCGCGCGCCCCCCTGCGGCAGGGGCGGCGTCTCCGTGACCGCCTGTCGATGGAAGATGAAGAGGCCGGCAACGACGATGATCGCCGATCCCGTCAGGATCATCGCGTCCGGTACGTCGCCGAAGAAGACGATGCCGAAGACAATGCCCCAGAGCAGCAGCGTGTATTGCAGCGGCGCGAGGGTCGAAGCCGGCGCGAGCTTCAGCGACCTCGTGATCAGGAGGTGGGCGCCGCAGGACACGACGCCGAGAAGAAGCAAGGCGCCGAGGTCGAAGAGGTTCGGTGTCTGCCATGCCCCGAGGCTCATCACCGCGCCGGTGGCCATCGCACCCATGGTCTGCCAGGTGACCAGCGTCGTGTCGCTGGTTCCGCGCAGCACCCGCGCCAGCAGGATGGTGCCGGCAAAGCAGAGGCTGCCGAGGAGGCCGAAAAGCGAGGGGAGCGTCAGCGAGGCGGAGGACGGACGCAGGGCGATGACGACGCCGACAAAGCCGAGGAAGATCGCGGTCCAGCGCCGCCAGCCGACCTTCTCGCCCATGAAGACATGTGCGAAAGCTGCGACATAGATCGGCCCGGCCATGTAGAAGGTCAGAACGTCCGCGAGCGGCAGGTAGATCACGGCAGCGTAGAACAGGCCGGTGTCGCCGGTGGCCAGAGCGACGCGGAGCAGCTGGAGCTTGGGCCGAGCCGGGCGCATGAGATCGCCGGTTCCCCCGCGCAGCAGCATCGGCCCGAGGACCAGGAAGGCGCCGAGCGAGCGGATCAACAGGACCTGCCCGACGGAGAAGCTCACCAGCAGCCACTTGCCCATGGCGTCGTTGAGCGAAAAGGCGAGGTCGCCGACAAGCATCAGGACGACGCCCAGGAATACCGCATTGCGGCCGGTCGCGGGCAGGGTTCGTGGCATCGTCATCGGCGCCTCTCGAGACATGCGGTGGGCCGCAGGCCGAAACCCTTGGCATGCA
Source organism: Mangrovicella endophytica (assembly GCF_002893625.1). Lineage (GTDB taxonomy): Bacteria > Pseudomonadota > Alphaproteobacteria > Rhizobiales > Rhizobiaceae > Mangrovicella > Mangrovicella endophytica. The sequence goes on from NZ_PKMZ01000008.1 coordinate 118,480, forward strand.
AGCGTGCCGCATGACATCGACGCGGATGTGAGCGCTCGGGCGAAAGCCGTCAGAGGCTCTAGGCTGAGCCGCAGGCGGCTGCAACCGCGAAGACGCCGCGCCGGCAACGAAGCCCCGGTTCTCCGGCGCTACGGGCTTGCGTTTTTCGTAGCCGGCAACAGCGACAGGTGGGCCTTATCAAGGGCGGACCTTATCGGCGTCCACGGTTTCGATCTCAATGTTGACTGACGGTCAGTCAAATGCTGATCATGCGTGATCCTGTTGCCGTGGAGGCTGTTATGTCCATTCAGTTGCTTCTCGCATCGCTGCTTCGGTTCAAAACCGCATCGAACCGTGAACTGTTGAGCGCCATGGCTGCCGTGGCTGATGAAGGACCGTCAGATCGCCTCTCGTCGGCCCTGCGCGTTCTTGCCCATGCGCACAGGGTGGATCTGATCTTCGCCGCCCATCTGCAGAGGCAGCCGCATGCCTTCGACGCGAGCTGGACGGCGGAGGCTCCGGCGTTATCCGACCTGGCTTCGTCGGTTGCCGAAACGGACCAATGGTATCTGGACTACATCTCGGCCGTCAGATCCGACGAACTGGAGGAGGTGGTGGATTTCACGTTCACGGACGGCAGCAGGGGACGCATGTCGCGTGAAGAGATGTTGGCCCATGTGGTGACACATAGCGGCTATCATCGCGGCGAAGCCGGCAGACTGATGCCGGAGGTTGAAAGTACGTCGATGCGGGATGTCTTTGCAGGCTATCTGCACCGGGAAGAGCCGCAACGCCGGAGCGTGAGGTGCCCGAGCCCGTCGAATGATTAATACAGCAGCGAAACGCCCGAGAACCAGGCCGCCGGAGGAACGGCGGGACAGCCTGATGACGTCGGCCGAGCGGCTCTTCCTGGAGAAGGGCGTTGAACAAACGACGATCGAGGATATCACCGCAGGAGCCGCGATCTCGAAGGGCGCCTTCTACCTGCATTTCGGCTCGAAGGCGGACGTTGTCCAGGCTTTGCGCTCCCGGTTCGTGCAGGGCGTCCTCGATCGGATCGTCGGTGCTGTCGCAGAGTGTTCGCAAGTCGATCCGGACGCAAGGCTGCAGGCATGGGCACGGGCCTGCGCGACGGCTTACTTGGAGGCCACCCGCCTGCACGACCTCATCTTCTCGGCGCTGCCGCTGCCGCCTCGCGAGGGCCTGGCACGTAACATCCTGACCGATCACCTCGAAGGATTGCTGCGCGATGGAAACGTCAAGGGCGCCTGGTCGCTGGCCGATCCCCATTTCACAGCCGTATTCCTGTTCGCCGCACTGCACGGGGTCGTCGAAGGCAGGACGAGCGAGGCTGGCGAGGCTCGCGAAACGCTTCTCGACGCGATCGAGACCCACTTCCGCCGGGCTGTTCGCTGAAGCGCGAACCGGGGCGCCTGCACGCTATCAGCCTCGCACTGAGCGACTCCAGGGTGCGGCGAGGTCTGCCACGAGGTGCAGCAGCCAGCGGACCGACGGCGGAGCATCATGAGGCATGATGGCTGCGCCTCTCCAAGCCGACCATGTCGCGCGCCGGCCTACCAGCGCTGGTGGACGTGCGGCGCGATCAGGCGGCGATAGATCTCGCGCACCCGGTCCATGGTTTCGGCCGGCAGCGGCGCCAGAGCGCTGGCGCCGGCATTGCCCTCGGCCTGCTCGCGGTTCTTGGCGCCAGGGATGACCACGGAGACGGCGTCCTCCATCAGGATCCAGCGCAGCGCGAACTGCGCCATGGTGGCGCTGCCCGGCAGAAGCGGGCGCAGTTCCTCCACCGCCTGCAGGGCGACCTCGAAGGGCACGCCCGAGAAGGTCTCGCCGACGTCGAAGGCTTCGCCATGGCGGTTGAAGGCGCGATGGTCGTCGGCCGCGAAGGTCGAGCCGGCGCTCATCTTGCCGGTGAGGATGCCGCTTGCCAGCGGCACGCGCACGATGATGCCGACATCGGCAGCCTTGGCTTCTCGGAAGAACAGCTCGGCCGGCCGCTGGCGCAGCATGTTGTAGATGATCTGTACAGAGGCGACGCCGGGATAGGCGATTGCCTTCAGCGCCTCCTCCACCTTCTCGACCGAGACGCCGTAGAAGCGGATCTTGCCCTTGTCGACGAGCCGATCCAGCGCCTCGAAGACCTCGGGACGATAGAACACCTCCGTCGGCGGGCAGTGCAGCTGGACGAGGTCGAGCGTCTCGACGCCGAGATTGGTGAGGCTCCGGTCGATGAAGGCTTCCAGATTGGCGGCGTTGTAGCCATCCGCGACATGCGGATCGAGCCGGCGCCCGGCCTTGGTCGCGACGATCGGTCGCTCACCACCGCGCTCCTTCAGGACATCGCGGATGATCCGCTCGGAGCGGCCGTCGCCATAGACGTCGGCCGTGTCGATGAAGGTCACGCCGGCATCGAGCGCGGCATGGAGGGCCGCGCGCGCATCCGCCTCGCCAACGTCGCCCCAAGAGCCGCCGATGGCCCAGGCGCCGAAGCCGATCTCCGAAATGTCCCAGCCGGTGCGGCCGAGGCGTCGTGTGCGGATCGTCGTCATGATGTGCTGCCTCGATGCCTGTGAACGGGCTCCCGCCTGATCGGGGAGCCGCTGCCGCCGCATTCGCGCAATCTCGCGGCACGGTACGAGAAGCTAGGCAGGGGGCCCGTCGCGGTAAGAGCCGGCTTTCCATTCGAGCGGATTATCCTCCCGCATATGCTCTTGAAGGGACAGGGCAGCGGAACAAGCGGAATGGTGCAGGCCGGTCATAGAAGGCGAGCTCTCATGCGGCCGGACAGAAGCGAGCACGCTCGGCCGGTCACATTTGGTTGTACGTCGCGCGCCGCTACCGCGATTTAACCTCGGGTTTACCAAGAATCGGCAAGTCTATTGCCGTGCGTGTCGATGCTAAAGTCCTGAGACGATAACGTAATCTTGTCTTTTTCGACTTGCGGGAACGACGCAGGCCCAGACTTTCCTCCGGTGAGACCCTTTCCATGGCCTTCCCTTCGTTTCGCAGCTCCCTAAACGCACGCAAGATCGCCGGCCTCGACGCTCTGAGGACCAATGTGATGCTGGCTGACAGCAGCCTGCACATCACCTACCTCAATCCGGCACTGGAGGCGCTGCTGCGCGAGGCGGAGAGCGAATTGAAGACGGAGCTGCCCCGCTTCAGCGTATCGACGCTGATCGGCAGCAACATCGATGTCTTCCACAAGAACCCGTCGCATCAGCGCAACCTCCTGGCCGCGCTGCAGAAGCCGCACAGCGCCACCATTCGCGTCGGCCAGCGCGCCTTCGATCTGCTCGTCACGCCGCTGCGCGAGGGCTCGAAGATCGTCGGCTTCGTCGTCGAGTGGGCCGACGCCAAGGAGCGCCTGCTGAATCTGGACTATGCGGGCCAGATTGCCGCGGTCTGCCGCTCTCAGGCCGTCATCGAGTTCAAGGTCGATGGCACCATCATCCAGGCGAACCGCAACTTTCTGGACGTGATGGGCTATTCCGAGGAGGAGATCGTCGGCCGCCATCACAGCATGTTCGTCGAGCCGGCGCATCGCGACAGCGCGGAGTATCGCGAATTCTGGAGCGAGCTGCGCAGCGGCAAGTTCCAGGCCAACGAGTTCAAACGCCTCGGCAAGGGCGGTCGCGAGGTCTGGATCCAGGGGTCCTACAATCCGATCCTGGACGCCGCCGGCAAGGTCACGAAGGTCGTGAAATATGCCGTCGACGTCACACCGCGGGTCGCCGCCGTCGCCGAAGTGGGCAACGCGCTGAGCGACCTTGCCGAGGGCAATCTCGACCGTCGCATCCGGCAGGTGCTGCCGCCGGAGCTCGATCAGCTCCGGGTGGACTTCAATCGAGCCGTGGACGGCCTGGAAGCGGCCATGCGGCAGGTCAAGCACGCATCCGGCGCGATCGGCGAAGGTATGACCGAGATCAGCGTCGCTGCCTCAGACCTTTCGCAGCGGACCGAGCAGCAGGCCGCGAGCCTGGAGGAGACGGTCGCAGCTCTGTCGGAGGTGTCGCGCGGGATCAACGCGACGGCTGCCGACGCGGTGCGCGCCAATGGATCGGCGGCAGCAGCCCTGAAGAACGCCGAGAAAGGCGGCACCATCGTCGCGCAGGCGACGGCCGCCATGGCGCAGATCTCCGCCTCGTCCGACAAGATCGGCAAGATCATTGGCGTCATCGACGAGATCGCCTTCCAGACCAACCTCCTGGCGCTGAACGCCGGCGTTGAAGCGGCGCGAGCCGGCGAGGCGGGCCGAGGCTTTGCGGTGGTGGCGCAGGAGGTGCGCGGGCTTGCCCAGCGCTCCGCCGAGGCCGCCAAGGAGATCAAGGATCTCATCTCCGCCTCGTCCGCTGAGGTCGAAAACGGGGTGGGACTGGTGTCGGCGTCCGGCCGCAGCCTTGAGGAGATCGTCACGCAGGTCCGCGAGATGAGCGAGGTCGCCGACACGATCGCGCGCAACGCCAACCAGCAGGCGCTGTCGTTGAAGGAGGTCTCCACCGCTGCCGACCAGATGGACAAGGTCACGCAGCAGAATGCGGCGATGGTGGAAGAGACCACCGCAGCCGCCCAGAGCCTGCTCGGCGAAACCGAACAGCTTGCAGAACTGATGAGCCGGTTCCGCACGAGCGGGGCAGAGCAACGGGCGCCGCGGGCCGCAGCCCGCTCGACCGTGCGGCCGGCCTCGAACCGCAGCGTCGTCCAGATGAAGACCGCCGGCGCCGGCGGGGCCGCAGCCAAGCCGGTGGAAAGCGAGTGGGAGGAGTTCTAGGCAGCCGCCTAAGACTGATCCGCGGGAAGGCCGGTACCGATCGCGGTGCCGGCCTTCTTGCATGGGACGCCACAGGCTGTTGCTGTGGAGCCGCCGCCTGAAGCCGCAAGGGCCGTCTCCTTACGGCTATAGGCATAGGTCGCGATCTCGGGCGTTGCAGCGCCCTCCGCGCCGGCTCCAAGCATTGACTTTCGCGCGCCAGTCGTGTTTCACCCCAGCTGATCCGCGACAGGTTTCGTCCGCGACCCGCCGACCGGGCTCCTCTGGGTAATGCCGGAGCCACCCGGAGGTCACCATCCGCCAGCGAGTTTCGCCCGCGGATGCGTTCTGCTTTGGCTCCATGCCAGAGCGGCGGTTTGCACGGCGGCGCCCGATGCACCACCTTCCGTCTTCATCCTTCGAAGACGCGGGAACGTTTGATGTTCGATTCGCTGCAGGACCGCCTCGGGTCCATTCTCAACGGCCTCACCGGCCGCGGCACGCTCTCCGACAAGGATGTCGGCGCGGCGCTACGCGAGGTGCGCCGTGCGCTGCTCGAGGCTGACGTCGCGCTGGAGGTGGTGCGCTCCTTCACCGACCGCATCCGCGAGAAGGCCGTCGGCGCAGCCATCGTCAAGTCGATCAAGCCCGGCCAGATGGTCGTCAAGATCGTCCATGACGAGCTGGTGGCGCTGCTCGGCTCCGACCAGGTGCCGATCGACCTCAATGCCCCCGCGCCGGTGACGATCATGATGGTCGGCCTGCAGGGCTCGGGCAAGACCACCACCACGGCGAAGATCGCCAAGCGGCTGACCGAGCGCCAGCGCAAGAAGGTGCTGATCGCCTCGCTCGACACGCGCCGCCCGGCGGCGCAGGAGCAGCTGCGCGTCCTCGGCGAACAGACGGGCGTCGCGTCGCTGCCGATCGTCGCGGGACAGGGGCCTGTCGACATCGCGTCCCGGGCCGCTCAGGCGGCCCGCCTCGGCGGCTACGATGTCCTTATCCTCGACACCGCCGGCCGCACCCATATCGACGAACCGCTGATGGCCGAGATGGCCGAGATCAAAGCGCGTTCGAACCCGCACGAGATCCTGCTGGTCGCGGACTCGCTGACCGGCCAGGACGCGGTGAATCTTGCGCGCTCCTTCGATGAGCGTGTCGGCATTTCCGGCATCGTGCTCACCCGCGTCGACGGCGACGGGCGCGGCGGCGCCGCGCTCTCCATGCGCGCCGTCACCGGCAAGCCGATCAAGCTGATCGGCGTCGGCGAGAAGATGGACGCGCTGGAGGACTTCCATCCCGCGCGCATCGCCGACCGCATCCTCGGCATGGGCGACATCGTCAGCCTGGTGGAGCGTGCCGCCGAAACCATCGACGCGGAAAAGGCCGCGGCGATGGCCAAGAAGATGCAGGCCGGCAAGTTCGACCTGAACGATCTCGCCGACCAGATCGGCCAGATGCAGAAGATGGGCGGAATGGGGGGCATGATGGGCCTCCTGCCCGGCATGGGCAAGATCAAGGACCAGATGGCCGCCGCCGGCCTCGATGACAAGCTCCTGAAGCGCCAGCTCGCCATCATCTCCTCGATGACGGCTGAGGAGCGCTCCAACCCCGACATCCTGAAGCACAGCCGCAAGAAGCGCATCGCATCCGGCTCCGGCACGTCCTCGGCCGACATCAACAAGCTCCTGAAGATGCACCGCGCCATGGCCGACATGATGAAGGCGATGGGCAAGGGCGGCCGCGGCGGCCTGATGGGCAAGATGATGGGCGGCCTGGCCGGCAAGATGGGCCTGCCCGGCGGTCTCGGCGGCGGCATGCCGGACCTCTCCAAGATGGATCCGAAGGAGCTCGAGGAGATGGCCCGCGCCGTGCAGGGCGGTGGTGGCCTGCCGCCGATGCCGAACGGCCTGCCCGGCGGCTTGGGCGGCCTCGGCGGATTGGGCGGTGGCTTGCCGAAGGGGCTACCCGGCGGCTTTCCGGGCCTGCCGGGCATCGGGCGGAAGAAGTGAGGGAGACGCCGATGGCAGATGGGGAGATCGACGGCACGGCCAGCGACGCGGAACGCGCGCGCGTGCTGCTGCGCGACCTTCGCGCCTCGATCGATAATATCGACGCGGCCATCGTCTACATGCTGGCCGAGCGCTTCCGCTGCACCGAAACGGTCGGCCGGCTGAAGGCCGAGCACAAGCTGCCCGCCGCCGACCCGGCGCGTGAGCGCGAGCAGGTCGCCCGGCTGCGGCGGCTGTCGGACGACGCCCGGTTCAATCCGGACTTCGCCGAAAAGTACCTCAACTTCGTCATCCGGCACGTCATCCGTCACCACGAGGCGGTCGCGGCCGGGGAAGAGAATGTCGGTCTCGTAGCCCGCACTTAAGCTGCTGCCCGACCGAAGCACCAACGAACCAGATCAGACCTAGGAGACTATCACCATGGCCCTCAAGATGCGCCTCGCCCGCGCCGGCTCCAAGAAGCGCCCCTACTACCACATCGTCGTCGCCGACGCCCGCGCACCCCGCGACGGCCGCTTCATCGAGACGCTGGGCGCCTGGAACCCGATGCTGCCGAAGGATGCCGAGCGCGTCACGCTGAAGGAAGACCGCATCAAGCATTGGCTCGGCGAAGGCGCCCAGCCGACCGACCGCGTGCTGCGCTTCCTCGATCAGGCCGGTATCGCCAACCGCCCGGCCCGCTCCAACCCGACCAAGGCCCTGCCGGGCAAGAAGGCGCAGGAGCGCGAGGCCGAGCGCAAGCAGCGCGAGGAAGATGCTCGCGCCGCCGCCGAGAAGGCTGCCGAAGAGGCTGCAGCCCCGACGGAGTAAAGGCCAGACTCCCGGCCGGGATTTCTGCGACGGCGCCCCGGTGGGGCGCCGTTGTCGTTTGAAAAGGGGAAGCGGACGTTCAGAATGCGATTCTTTGGCGATGCGTTAACCGGCGGTTGACGGCTGCTGCGGCACGTTAGCTGCATTGTTCGAACGGAGCATTCCGGAGACGTGGCGGCTGTGCGGACCCTTTCTCTTCAACGCAAGCAATCGGCCGCCCGGATCGCCGAGGCCCGTCGCTCGGCGCCTGTGCGCTTCGGCTCCGTCGACCGCGGCTATGACGCTGCCGCTCGCGAGCCTCTCTTCGCGCTGTCGCCGATCCCGCTCTGGCTGGAGGACTACAGCGGCGTCAAAGCGCTGATCGATGGATGGCGCGCCGACGGCGTCACCGATATCCGCGCATTCCTCGCGGAGGACCTTTCACGGGTCGCGGCAAGCTCGCAGGCGATCCGCATCCTGGCAGTCAACCAGAAGGTGCTCGACCTGTTCGGTGCGCGCGACCTCGACGACCTCCGCGCCAATGTCGGCGAGATCTTCCGCAACGACATGCTGCTGTCGCATCTGGAGGAGGTAGCGCAGCTCTTCGAGGGCGGGACCGAATTCGCCAGTCTGGCGGCGAACTACACGCTGACCGGCAAGCGCCTCGACGTGCAGCTGAAGGCGCGGATCCTGCCCGGCCATGAGGATGACTGGAGCTGTGTGCTGCTGTCGACCGAGGACGTCACGGAGCGGGAACAGGCCCGCCGTCGCGCGGCCGAAAGCGAGGAATATGCCCGCGGCCTCTTCGATCATTCGCCTGTTTCGCTGTGGGTGGAGGACTTCAGCGCCGTCCGCGAACTGATCGAGGGCGTGCGCGACAGTGGCGTCAGCGACTTCCGCGTCTTCGTCGACGTTCATCCCGAGTTCGTGCAGCGCTGCCTCAGCGAGATCCGCGTCATCGACGTCAACCGTCATACGCTGGAGCTGTTCTGCGCGCCGAGCCGGGAGGCGCTGACCGACCAGCTCGACAGCATCTTCCGCGACGCGATGGAGCAGCACTTCAAGGAGCAGCTCATCGATCTCTGGAATGGCAAGCTGTTCCAGCAGCGCGAGGTGGTGAACTACTCGTTGAAGGGCGACGAGCTGCACGTCCACATGCAGTTCTCGGTCTTTCCCGGCCATGAGCACGACTGGTCGCTGGTGCAGGTGGCGCTGACCGACATCACCGCGCGCAAGCGCGCCGAGGCGTATCTGGAATTCCTCGGCAAGCATGATGCGCTGACCAAACTCTACAACCGGTCCTTCTTCATCGACGAGTTGAACCGGCTGGAGCGCAAGCGGGCGACGAGCGTCACCATCATCGTCGCCGACCTCAACGGCCTGAAGACGGTGAACGACACGCTCGGCCATGCGGCGGGCGACGGGCTGCTGCGCCGCGCCGGCGAGGTTCTGCAGAAGGCGGTGGCGCGGCCCTCCTGCGCCGCCCGCATCGGCGGCGACGAGTTCGTCATCCTGATGCCGATGGCCAGCGAGGTGGAAGGCGCGGCCATGATGGAGACGCTGGAGAACCTCGTCGAGATCAACAACCAGTTCTATTCCAGCGAGCGCCTCAGCTTCGCGCTCGGCATGGCGACGGCGCAGGCGGGCGAGCGGCTGGAGGATGTCGTGAAGCTCGCGGACGAGCGCATGTATGCCGCCAAGCGGGCCCTCTACGAGACGGGCGCCGTTCCGGAGCGACGCCAGCCAGGCCACTGACGGCTCTGAGGCTTCGCGGCGTCTTGACCCGGCGGAGCGGGGCGGCCAGAGAACCGTCAGCCGCGCCCGTCCAGACCGCCGAGATCATCCATGCCCCCTCGCACCTCAGCCACTTCCGTGCTCCTCGGCGTCATCGGGGCGGCGCACGGGCTGAAGGGCGAGGTGAGGGTGCGCTCCTTCACGGATGATCCGGAGAGCCTGGGCGCCTACGGACCCCTGCATGATGCCGAGGGCAACCGCTACACGGTGCGTTCGGCCCGGCTGCAGAAGACGGTGGTCGTGGTGCGCTTCGAGGAGGTGCGCGACCGTAGCGCCGCCGAGCGGCTCAACGGACGCGAGCTCTTCGTCGACCGCTCGGCGCTGCCGGAGGAAGAGGACGAGGACGACTTCTACCAGAGCGACCTCGTCGGGCTGTCTGTCGTCACCGTCGGAGGGCAGGCCGTCGGGACACTCATCGGCTTCCACGATTTCGGCGCCGGCGAGATCGCGGAAATTCAACCGGAGAAGGGGCCGAGCGTCCTGATCCCGTTCTCGCAGGCCGCAGTGCCCGAGATCGATATCAAGCGCGGCGTCATCGTGGTCGAGCCCTTCGCCGCCGGGCTGGAGAGCAGCGATCCGGCGGACGATGATGCGCCGGAGCCGGGCACCGGGGCGGACGAGGAGGCCTCCGGCTCGGGCGGAGAGCCGACTTGAGCTTTCGCGCCAGCGTCCTGACGCTCTATCCCGAGATGTTCCCCGGGCCGCTGGGCCTCTCGCTGTCCGGACGTGCGCTGGAGCGCGGCGACTGGACGCTTGAAACGGTGCAGATCCGCGCATTCGGCGAAGGCCGCCACCGCAGCGTCGACGATACGCCGTCCGGCGGCGGCGCCGGCATGGTGCTGCGGGCCGACGTGCTGGCCGCGGCGATCGACCATGCCTCGTCGCCTGACGATCCGCGTCCGCGGCTCCTGATGAGCCCGCGCGGCCGGCCGCTGGATCAGCGCCGCGTGCGCCAGCTCGCGGAAGGGCCGGGCGCGGTGATCGTCTGCGGCCGGTTCGAGGGTGTCGACGAGCGGGTCATCGAGGCACGGGGCCTTCAGGAAGTGTCGATCGGCGACTACATCCTCTCCGGCGGTGAGATCGCCGCGACCGTGTTGCTCGACGCCGTCATACGGCTGCTGCCCGGCGTCATGGGCAATGCCGAATCCGGTGTGACGGAGAGCTTCGAGGCCGGGCTCCTGGAGCATCCGCACTATACCCGGCCGGCCGAGTGGGAAGGTCGCGGCATTCCGCCGGTGCTGACGTCAGGCGATCACGGCGCGGTGGAGCGCTGGCGCCGCGCCGAGGCCGAGCGGATCACCGCGGAGCGTCGGCCGGATCTTCTGGCTTCGGGTCGGTCCTGAGCTCTGCCGCTTTGGTAGAGGCGCGATGCGCCTGCTCTCAGGCGTCGCGTTCCAGCCCTGCTGTCGCCGCTGCATTCGTTGCGGTCTGACGGCCGGGGTGACGATCATCGATGGGCAGGCCCGAGGCATGGCCGCTGATGCCTGATCGCTCCGACCCGCTCAGCCAGGCAGCGCCGACGGCGCGCTCGTCCGGCTCGTCCGAGGCGACGACCCGGTTGCGCCCGCTGGCTTTCGCGGCATAGAGGCGGAGATCGGCAACCCGCAGTGCCTCGTCGATGGAGTCCGATGGACCGAGCGTTGCGACCCCGAAGCTGCCGGTGATCCGCAGGCCGGGCAAATGCGGCCAGACCCGGATCTCCAGGGCCTGACGGAAGGTCTCCGCCACGGCATAGCCGTCGGCGCGGTCGGCCGTCGGCAGCAGGATCACGAACTCCTCGCCGCCCAGCCGCGCGACGAGCCCGCTGTCGAGCACGCTCTCCGACAACAGCCGCCCGACCCCGGCGATGACGATGTCGCCGCCGGCGTGGCCGTGGCCGTCGTTCACCCGCTTGAAGTGGTCGATGTCGAGAAGGATGACGGTGGCCCCGCCCGACCGGCGCTCGGCGGCGGCCTTCTCGAAGCCGCGCCGGTTGAGGAGGCCACTGAGCGGATCCGTGATCGATACCCGCTCCAGCTGCTCCATCGCATCCATGCCGATCGACAGGACGATGGCGAAGGCGAGAAAGACGGCGATGCAAACGCCGGTGACCTGGACGATGAAGCCGTTGCCAGAGGCCAGCCAGTCGCCCGGTTCCCCGCCGGGCTCGGGCGTCATCGCATAGATGCCGCACTGGACGAGCAGCGTCACGCAGACGATGGCGAAGGCGGTGAACTGCAGCCGTACTACCGGGCGGTCGAGGCGCCGCGACAGCTGCGCGAGTGTCGTCAGGATCAGGAGCGCGCAGCCGGCCTGCACGATCAGCGTCTCGATGCGGATGCTTTCGCGGATGCCGACCGCCCATGCCGCGCCGCCGAGCGAGGCGAGAATGATGGCCACCATCGGCCAGAGGACGCGCCGAACCGGGAAGCGCCGCGTCAGCGCGTGATTCATCACCGCCGTGCCGCTGAGAAAGAACATGTCCTCGACGAGGTTCTTGGCGAGCGGCCAATCCTGTGGCGGCGGCAGGATGATGGAGGCGTAGCCAGCACCGAGCAGGAGGAAGGATGCGCCCCAGTCATGCAGCTGGAAGCCGCGGCGGCGCAGAACCATGAAGGCCGACCCGAAGATCCAGAAGGTCACCGGCACGGACCAGTACAGGATCGCCTCTTGCATTCCACTCTCCGACCGAGCCGGGTGCTTCCGAGCGCGCTTTGCTTAAGCGAAAACTTCCGAAAGGTTAAGGAGGGCTGACGTCGGCGGCTGCCTTGACCGCCCGGTGATCCCGCGCAATTCATGCGGCATGGACGATGCCGCCCCCGATATCCAGATCCGTACCCTTCGCCTGTCGGACGCGCGCGACCTGGCGCCGCTGATCGCCGGCTACAACCAGTCGCTGTTCCGCGGCGCGCCCGGTGCGCCGGATACCTTCTATGCCGAGCAACTGCTGCAGGACCGCACGGCCGAGATCCTGGGGGCCCGCATCAACGGCCAGCTCGTCGCCTTCCTGATCTTCTACGACATGCCGGATCCCTGGACGGGCATGCGGGCGGGCCTTGCCGACCACATCTATGTCGATCATCCGCACCGGCGCAAAGGCATCGCCAAGGCGATGATCGATCTCCTGGCGGAGGAGGCGGATACGCGCGGCTGGTCGAAGCTCGTCCTGCATGCGCCGCGCAATGTCGGTGCGGGCCGCAAACTCTACGAGAAGGTCGGCGACCCTGCCGACTGGTCGAGCTATGTGCTGCGCTTCGCCGACCGCGAGCCGACCGCGCCCTGAGACCCGATTCGGCTGGTTTCCTTCCGATCACGCTTGTGCGAAGAGGCTTGGGAGATGCCGCGCAGGCGGCGTATCCCTTTGAAACGATTTAGCGCGTCGGCGGACGCTCGCAGCTTGCTGAAGGGCTTGCTTTCGCAGGCGCGATAGGACTTTTAGAACCATCCCAGGCGAGCCGCGGTCGGTGCATGCCAGGCCATGCGCGCGCGGGAAAGCCCAAGAGGACAAGAGGCACCGATGTCCCAGGTCAAAACCGCGCGGCCGCTATCGCCGCATCTCACGATCTATCGCTTTCGACCGACCATGGCGATGTCGATCCTGCATCGCATCACCGGCGTCTCGCTCTATGCCGGGACGCTGCTCGTGGCCTGGTGGCTTGTGGCAGCAGCCAGTGGGCCCGAGGCCTTCTCCTATGCCTCGGCCTTCTTCGGCTCGATCATCGGCCGCATCGTCATCTTCGGCTACAGCTGGGTGCTGCTGCACCACCTCCTCGGAGGGCTGCGCTACCTCCTGCAGGACACCGGCAATGGCCTGCAGCGCGAACAGTCGACGCGCCTGGCGCTGGCGACAGCCGCCGGCTCGATCACCCTGACCGCGATCCTCTGGATCGTCGTTGCCCTCGTCGGCTGAGGAACGGCCCCATGGACATGATGACCCCGCTTCGCCGTGTGCGCGGCCTCGGCTCGGCGAAGGCCGGCACCGAGCATTTCTGGCAGCAGCGCCTGACGGCCGTTTCCAACTTCTTCCTGATCTCCTTCTTCATCATCTTCTTGATCTGGCTGCATGACGGCACCTATGCCGATATGCGCGCGGCTTTCGCCAATCCGCTGATCGGGATCGGGATGGCGCTGACGATGATGTCGGTCACCTACCATATGCGCCTCGGCGTCCAGGTCGTGATCGAGGACTACATCCATGGCGACGCCAAGATCCCGCTCCTGATCCTCAACAACTTCTTCGCCATCGCGATCGCCGCCGCGAGCCTGTTTGCGATCGTCAAGATGAGCTTCGGAGCCTGACATGGCCAGCAACGGAACCGCACAGCCGCATCGCACAGCGCCGGCGCAGACCGGACGTGCCTATACGTTCATCGACCATACGTTCGACGTCGTGGTGGTGGGGGCCGGCGGCGCCGGCCTGCGCGCTACGCTCGGCGCGGCGCAGGCGGGCCTGAAGACCGCCTGCATCACCAAAGTCTTTCCGACCCGCTCGCACACGGTCGCGGCGCAGGGCGGCGTTGCCGCCTCGCTCGGTAATATGGGCGAGGATAACTGGCAGTGGCACATGTACGACACCGTTAAGGGGTCGGACTGGCTGGGCGATCAGGACGCCATCGAGTACCTGGTGCGCAACGCGCCGGCCGCCGTCTACGAGCTCGAGCACTTCGGTGTGCCGTTCTCGCGCACGGAGGACGGGCGCATCTACCAGCGCCCCTTCGGCGGCATGACCACCCAGTTCGGCGAAGGCCCGCCGGCGCAGCGCACCTGCGCCGCCGCCGACCGCACCGGGCACGCCATCCTCCATACGCTCTATGGGCAGTCGCTGCGCTATTCGAGCGAGTTCTTCATCGAGTACTTCGCAATCGACCTCATCATGGATGAGGAGGGCGCCTGTCGCGGCTGCGTCGCCATCAATATGGATGACGGCACGATCCACCGCTTCCGCTCCAAGCAGACGATCCTGGCGACGGGCGGCTACGGCCGCGCCTATTTCTCGGCGACCTCGGCCCATACCTGCACGGGCGACGGCAACGCCATGGTGCTGCGTGCCGGCCTGCCGCTGCAGGACATGGAGTTCGTGCAGTTCCATCCGACCGGCATCTACGGCGCCGGCTGCCTGATCACCGAGGGCGCCCGCGGCGAGGGCGGCTATCTCACCAATTCCGAAGGCGAGCGCTTCATGGAGCGTTACGCGCCTTCGGCCAAGGACCTTGCCTCGCGCGACGTCGTCTCACGCTCGATGACGATGGAGATTCGCGACGGTCGCGGCGTCGGCAAGAACAAGGACCACATCTTCCTGCATCTCGACCACCTCGATCCGGCGATCCTCCACGAGCGCCTTCCGGGCATCTCGGAATCGGCGAAGATCTTTGCCGGCGTCGATGTGACGCGCGAGCCGATCCCGGTGCTGCCGACGGTCCACTACAATATGGGCGGCATCCCGACGAATTATCATGGCGAGGTTCTGACCAAGCGCGACGGCAATCCGGACACGGTCGTGCCCGGCCTGATGGCGGTCGGCGAGGCGGCCTGCGTCTCGGTTCACGGCGCCAACCGCCTCGGCTCCAACTCGCTGATCGACCTCGTCGTGTTCGGCCGCGCTGCGGCGCTGCGCTGCGCCGAGACGGTGACGCCCGGCGAGGACCAGGCGCCGCTGCCGGCAGGGGCCGGCGAAAACTCGCTGGCGCGTCTCGACCGCGCCCGCTTCGCTGCAGGCTCGACGTCGACGGCGGAGCTGCGCGACACCATGCAGCGCACCATGCAGTCGAACTGCGCGGTGTTCCGCACCGGTGAGATCCTGGAAGAGGGTCACGAGAAGATCCACAAGGTCTGGCAGGCGTCCGACGACATCCGCGTCAGCGACCGCTCGCTGATCTGGAACACCGATCTCATCGAGACGCTGGAATACGACAACCTCATCGCCCAGGCGGTGGTGACGATGGACTCCGCGCTCGCGCGCCAGGAATCACGCGGCGCCCATGCCCGCGAGGACTTCCCCGATCGCGACGACCAGAACTGGATGAAGCATACCCTGTCCTTCTGCGACGTCGACACCAAGGCGGTGCGGCTGGAGGACAGGCCGGTGCACACCTACACGCTGTCGAACCAGATCGAATACATCAAGCCGAAGAAGCGGGTGTATTGATCAACAAGACCCGCGCCGCGCCAGAGCGCGGGTCTTCTGTCCGCCTTTGGCCGCGGGTGGCGGCGGAAGAACTTCGAAGTGGCAGACTTAGGCTTCAACCCGGTCTGCGGATCGCATGAGTCCCGGATTGGCAAGGACGGCGATCAGGTACGGTGCGCGGCTCGTGAGTATGAGGGCTCGCCAACCGCCGTTGTCGGAGCTACGTCTGCGGCTGGGCACTTGTGCGCCGGCCCAGGCCGGCGAAATGCTCTCGGGAGGGAGATCATGACCAAATCAACCCACGCTGTCGCGGCAATGCTTCTTGCAGCGCTGGTCAGCGGGCCGGCGTCAGCGCAGGAGAACGCTGGCACGGCAACGCCGCCAGCCTCGGCGGCACAAGCGCCCGGCCAGCCGCGCAATGCCGTAGGCGACAAGTTCGAACTGCCGCGTGTGGGCAAGGACAATCAGGTCGAGCTGATTTCCGGCCTTTGCGGCGTGCAGATGAAGGCGATGAGCAAGGAGGCCTGTACCTGCCTTGCGGAACAGGCGCTGGACAAACTCTCCGATCCCCAGCGCGATTACCTGATCGCCAGCGCGGTGGCTCCGCCGGTTGCCGATCGCATGCTGAAGGATGGACGGGTCGGCAAGCCCGACCAGGTCCTTATCTTCGGTTTCCTCGATACGACATCGAGCGCCTGCGCGACCGGAACATTCAAGGAGCCCCCGAAGACCGCCCAGCCGTCGGGAGGCGCTGTCCAGTCGGCGGCGCCGGGTGCGGCTTCCCAGCCTCAACCTTCCGCGCCTGAGGGCAGCCAAGGCAACAAGCCAGCAAACTGACGCTGCTGCTGCGCTGCGCAAGCGGCGCAGCACCGTCGCCACAGAGGTGGCCGGCGGCGCCGGCGGGGCGCCGAGGCTGAAAGCCTTTCTCCGTCCGGCGTGGGCTGATTCGCCGCTGGCCTTTTGCGGCGCAATGCTTATGTTCGCGAACGATTCCAAACTGGCACCGGAACATCAGCATGGTCGAGCTTGCGCTCCCGAAAAACTCCCGGATCACCAAGGGTAAGGAATGGCCCAGGCCGGCCGGTGCCACCCGCACGCGCGAGTTCGCGATCTATCGCTGGTCGCCGGACGACGACGCCAATCCGCGCATCGACACCTTCCATGTCGATCTCGACGATTGCGGGCCGATGGTGCTCGACGCGCTGCTCTGGATCAAGAACAAGGTCGACGCGACGCTGACGCTGCGGCGATCCTGTCGCGAGGGCATCTGCGGCTCCTGCGCGATGAACATCGATGGCGGCAACACCCTCGCCTGCACCAAGGGCATGGATGAGATCAACGGGACCATCAAGGTCTACCCGCTGCCGCACATGCCAGTGATCAAGGACCTGGTGCCGGACCTGACACTGCCTTATGCGCAGCTGCGCTCGATCGAGCCGTGGCTGCAGACCGAGACGCCGGCGCCGGAAAAGGAATGGAAGCAGAGCCATGCCGACCGCGAGAAGCTCGACGGCCTCTATGAGTGCATCCTGTGCTTCTGCTGCCAGACCTCATGCCCGTCCTACTGGTGGAATGGCGAGCGCTATCTCGGACCGGCCGTGCTGCTGCAGGCCTATCGCTGGCTGATCGACAGCCGCGACGAGGCGACAGGGGATCGGCTCGACGCGCTTGAGGATCCCTTCAAGCTCTATCGCTGCCACACCATCATGAATTGCACTCAGACCTGCCCGAAAGGCCTGAACCCCGCGAAGGCGATCGCGGAAATCCGCAAGATGATGGTCGAGCGGCGGGTCTGAGACGGACGCAGGCGGGCTGAGAGGTCGCGCATCTTCGGCATATCGAAGGGCCGAAGATGCGCTCTCCTGTGGCGGTCAGCTCGTGCCGCAAAGATCCGACATGGGAGCGACGCTCCCTAAAGTCACCGCAACGCAGATCATGCCGAGACGTAGAGCCATTGCGACGGCGTGAGTCCTATTCGCCGCGTTCAGCCGGATTGCGGCTTCTCGCAAGTGATTATTGACCGTAAATACTGACAGATCAAGGATCATGGCCGTCTCGTTGCTGGTCTTGCCTTGAGCGGCCCAGTACAGGCACTCGATCTGGCGGCCGGATAGAGACGTTGCTGAGATTTCCTCGATCGTCATGTTGCTCCATCCCATCGCCTTCGTCCGTGCTTGCTCCTGCAGGACGCGACGATCTTCTTGTATAGATTGCCATTCGGGCGAAAAGTCACCTGTTGGTGAACTGCAATCCAGTGGAATGCCGGCAACTGCGGCCGGAGGTCGCAGCGAATATGAGCTAACCATTCAGGTTCTGGATGTTGATCTCGGCAATTATGACCGGATTAGTTCTCGTCCGGCTGCCGCTGAATTGCTCGGGCTCGTCAGCGAAGGCTTCTCGGCTGATCCATCCGAGCAAACATTTTCTGCTCCTGCCTTGATGTGGCAACGTAATGCCTCTAGTCGCCCATAGCTCGGGCATGGGATCGCTCACAATCCAGCCATTGAGGTTCGGCGACGGCAGAGGAGGGCCTGCCGAACAGCGGAAGGTTCAGACGGAATGTCGCAACCAGTGTCGCGAGAGACATTGACGCATCTGCAGCGGCTGGAGGCTGAGGCCATCCACATCATGCGGGAGGTCGCTGCGACCTTTTCCAAGCCAGTGATGCTCTATTCGATCGGCAAGGACTCGTCGGTGATGCTGCACCTGGCGATGAAGGCCTTCTATCCGGCCAAGCCACCCTTCCCACTTCTGCACGTCGACACGACCTGGAAGTTCCGCGAGATGATCGCCTTCCGCGACCAGACCGCGCAGGAGCTCGGTCTCGATCTCATCGTGCATGTCAATCCGGACGGTATAAAGCGCGGGATCAATCCCTTCGACCATGGCTCGAACGTGCACACGCATGTCATGAAGACCGAAGGCTTGCGGCAGGCGCTCGACCAGCATGGCTTTGACGCTGCCTTCGGCGGCGCCCGGCGGGACGAGGAGAAGTCCCGTGCGAAGGAGCGTATCTTTTCCTTCCGCAATGCCCAGCACGGCTGGAATCCGAAGGATCAACGGCCGGAGATGTGGAAGGTCTACAACACCCGGATCTCCAGGGGCGAATCGATCCGGGTCTTTCCGCTGTCGAACTGGACCGAGCTCGACATCTGGCAATACATTCTGATGGAGAACATCCCGATCGTCCCGCTGTATCTCGCGGCACCGCGCCCGGTGGTGGAGCGCGATGGCATGCTGATCATGAGGGATGATGACCGGATGAAGCTCGCGCCAGGCGAAACGGCGCAGCAGCGGATGGTCCGCTTCCGCACTCTCGGCTGTTACCCGTTGACGGGCGCGATCGAATCCGAGGCGGCAACGCTGCCGGCTATCCTGCAGGAGATGCTGATCGCACGGACGTCCGAGCGGCAGGGGCGGTTGATCGACAAGGATGAAGCCGGATCGATGGAGAAGAAGAAGCGCGAGGGTTATTTCTGAGCATGGACGGTCGGCTTGATTCCGCCGTCGGCGACCCTGCAGCCGCCGACATCGCCGCCTTTCTGCGCGAGCAGGAACATAAATCGCTCCTGCGCTTCCTGACTTGCGGCTCGGTCGACGACGGCAAGTCGACGCTGATTGGCCGCCTCCTCTACGATACGAAGCTGATCTTCGAGGACCAGCTGTCGGCGCTGGCGAACGACAGCCGCAAGCATGGCACAACAGGCGACGACATCGACTTCGCATTGCTCGTCGACGGGCTCGAGGCCGAGCGCGAACAGGGCATCACCATCGATGTCGCATATCGCTTCTTCGCCACCAAGCGCCGCAAGTTCATCGTCGCGGATACGCCCGGGCACGAGCAATATACCCGCAACATGGCGACCGGGGCCTCCACTGCGGACCTTGCCGTGGTGCTGGTGGACGCGCGCCAGGGGATGCTGCCGCAGACGCGCCGTCACAGCTTCATCGCATCGCTGCTGGGAATCCGGCGGATCGTGCTGGCGGTCAACAAGATCGACCTCGTCGGCTTCGATCGTGCCGTGTTCGACCGGATCGAAACCGAATACCGCAGCTTCGCCGAGGCGCTGGGATTTGCCGGCATCACCGCGATTCCGATCTCGGCGCGCTACGGCGACAATGTCACGGCGCGCTCCGATTCGATGCCCTGGTATCAGGGGCCATCCCTGCTCGAGCATCTGGAAACGGTGCCGGTCGAGGATTTCGCCGCCGATCAGCCCTTCCGGTTCCCCGTCCAGTATGTGAACCGGCCGAACCTCGACTTCCGCGGCTTCTGCGGCACCATCGCCGGCGGACGGATCGCCGTCGGAGATCCCGTCGTCGTCGCAAAATCCGGCCGCGCCTCCACCGTCAAGCGGATCGTCGTCCAAGATGGCCTGAGGACCAGCGCGCGCGAAGGCGAGGCCGTCACCATCGTCCTCGATGACGAGACGGAGCTGTCGCGCGGCAACATGCTGGTCGCGCCGGATGCGCGGCCCGAAGTCGCCGATCAGTTCGCCGCTCACATCGTCTGGTTCGACGATCATGCGATGATCCCCGGCCGCTCCTACCTGCTGAGGACCGAAACCGATCAGACGACAGCGACGGTCACCGAGCTGAAATATCGCATCGACGTCAATCATCACGGACACGAGGCGGCGAAGTCGCTTGAGATGAACGAGATCGGCGTCTGCAACATCTACACGCAGGAGCCGATCGCGTTCGACGCCTACAAGGCCAACCGTGCGACCGGCGGCTTCGTGCTGATCGACAGGGTCAGCAATCGGACGGTCGGCGCCGGAATGATCGATTTCGCGCTGCGCCGCGCCTCCAACGTCCACTGGCAGGCGATCGAGATCAGCCGGCGCGAGCGGGCCGAGCAGAAGCAGCAGCGGCCGGCCGTCCTGTGGTTCACCGGCCTGTCCGGGTCAGGCAAATCGACCATCGCCAATCTTCTCGACAAGAAGCTCTTTGCGGCCGGCAAGCACACCTACATCATCGATGGCGACAATGTTCGCCACGGCCTCAACAAGGATCTCGGCTTCACCGAGGAGGACCGCGTCGAGAATGTGCGCCGGGTCGCCGAGGTGGCGCGGCTGATGGCCGACGCCGGGCTGGTCGTGCTGGTCTGTCTGATCTCGCCCTTCCGAACCGATCGGCGGATGGCGCGCGACCTGATGGGGGACGGCGAGTTCATCGAGGTCTTCGTCGATACGCCTTTCGAAGAATGTGCGCGGCGTGACCCGAAGGGCCTTTATGCCAAGGCACTGAGCGGGCAGATCCGCAACTTCACCGGCGTCGACTCTCCCTATGAGGCGCCGGAGGCGCCGGAGATCAAGCTCTCCACGACGGGACAGCGGCCCGAAGACCTCGCCGAAGCGATCGAGACCGAACTGCGTTGGAGAGGCGTGATCTGATGGACGCAGTCGCAGTGAACCTTGCCGCCGTCGAGTCCTTAGCCATTGCCGCCGGGCAGGCGATCCTCGCCGTGCGCGACGGTGGGATCAGCATCTGCCTTAAGGCGGACGCCTCGCCGGTCACCGAAGCCGACCAGCAGGCCGAGGCGCTCATCCTCGAGGGGCTTGCCGCGCTGGCGCCTACCGTTCCCGTCGTTGCTGAGGAGGCAACGGCGGCGGGCGATGTGCCGACGGAGATCGACGGGCAGTTCTTCCTTGTCGACCCGCTCGACGGGACGCGCGAATTTGTTGAAGGGCGCGCCGATTTCACCGTCAACATTGCGCTGATTGAGGAGGGCGTTCCTGTCCTCGGCGTGGTCTACGCGCCGGCCCGCGGCGTCCTCTACAGCGGCAGTGCCGGTGAAGCCTTTCTGGCGACGATCGGACCGGACGGTGCCGTCGCGGACAGGCGGGCGATCACGGTGAGGGCAAGGCCGTCGCAGATCGCCGCCGTCGCGAGCCGCTCGCATCGCACGCCGGAAACGGACACCTATCTCGCCCGCTATGAGGTGGCCGATTGCGTTTCGGTCGGCTCGTCGTTGAAGTTTTGCGTCGTGGCGGCGGGGGAGGCCGATCTTTATCCGCGTCTCGGCCGCACGATGGAATGGGACACGGCGGCCGGCGACGCCGTGCTGCGTGCAGCTGGCGGTTCGACCACGACGCTGGACGGACGTCCGCTAGTGTATGGTAAGCGCCATCAGGCCGGGGACTGCGACTTCGCCAATCCGCACTTCGTGGCCTTCGGCGGTGCTCCCGCCTGATGAGGCGATATCAGCCTAGGAAGCTCCGGCTGTTGGCTTCGGCCGCGGGGGATGTAACGATGCCGCCGGCCGGCGGAAGCGCTTGGCCGGTGCTTCGATGAAGGCTATCCACCTGCAACGTTGCTGCCTGGTGCTTTGCTGCGCATCGGCAGGTTGACGAGATGACCGGGACGATCATGAGCACATCCGAAGGCATCGAAGACATCCGGAGCGAGGCCGTCACGACGAACGGCCGGACGGCGATCGTCGTTCTCGGCATGCATCGCTCGGGAACGAGCGCGCTCACGCGCGTGCTCAGTCTTCTCGGCTACGCCCTGCCCAGTCGCCTGATTGAAGCCAACCCGACCAACCCGGCCGGGCATTGGGAGCCGATCGACCTGATGCGGCTCCACGACCGCATGTTGATCGAAGCCGGTAGCCGCTGGGACGACTGGCGCGTGTTCGAGCTGGGCAAGCTCGGCGTGGATCGAACCGAGGCCTATCGCGGCGAGATCTGGCGCACGGTCGAAGAAAACTACCCCGGCGGAGGCCCGATTATCCTGAAAGAGCCCCGGATCGCTCGCTTTGCCGGACTGTATGCCGAGCTCCTTCGGGAGCACGGGTTTACCGCGCGCTGGGTCTTGCCGCATCGCAATCCGATCGACGTCATTCAGTCGCTTCAGACCCGCGACAGAATGACAACGGCCTTTGCCAGCCTCCTGTGGCTGCGCCACACGCTGGAAGCGGAGAAGGCGACGCGTGGCTTGCCTCGCGCCTTCCTGTCCTTCGAAGCGCTGATGGCGGACTGGCGCTCGACAGTTGATAAGGTAGCGCGCGACGCCGGGCTGGAATGGCCGATCGCACCGGACGCGGCGCAGGGCGAGATCGAGGCCTTCCTGCAGGACGACCTTCGGCACCATCGTGCAAGCAAGGACGAATTGCAGCAGCGCGCCGATATCGCCGGCTGGATCAAGGATGCCTACGCCGCACTCATGGAGTTCGAGACCGATCCGACCGCTGCGGGTGCGATGGCGACGCTGGACCGGATTAGCAGCGAGTTTGACGCGGCCGCCCCGCTCTTCGGCGCCGCGCTGTATGACGAGTTGGCGGTCCGCGATGCATCTCATGCCGAGGTGCTGAAGCGGATGGAAGGCGACCTGGCAGAGCTCCAGGCCTCAGTCGAGGCCGCAAAGGCAGCCCGCGACGAGATCGAAGAGCGTCTGGACCGTGGCAATCAGGACGCCGAGCAGCGTGTGGCGGCACTTGCCGAGCGTGACGCGGCGCTCGCGCTGGCCAGGTCTGAGAAGGAGTCACTGTCGGCTGAGCTCGCCAAGCGATCGGCCGCTTTGGAGACGTCCGAGCTGCGGATCGCTGAGCTCGGCGACGAGATGGGCCGGCTTCGCACCGCCCACGCCACGCGCGAAGCGGAAGCAGTTCGACTTGCGGGCGACATTGTCGCGCGCACGGTCGAGGTCGATGAGCTTCGACAGCAATTGACGGCGATGGGTGGCGAACTCGAGAGAGAGATCGCCAGGCGATCGGCCTTGGAGGCGGATCTTGCCTTTGCCAGGGCGCATTTCGAGATCGAGTTCGCTGCGCTGACCAAGGAATTGGCGGATCGTCAGGCCGACGTGGAGCGCTTGGCTGGCGAACATGCGCATCATCTTCACGTCGCGGAGCGCGCTCGAGCGGCCACACAAGCCGAGCTGGATCGCCTGCGACACAGCATATGGTGGCGAATCGGCTTCCCGTGGCGGCAGACCAAGCGGGCCGCGTCGCGCATTCGCAGCCATTTCGGCCGTCGCGTCGGCCTTCATGCGTCCCAGGACATCGAGGCGGTGGATCAGGGCGGTCCGGCCGTGCGCTGGACGATGAAGGGCGTCGACCCTCAAATGGTCCTCGGCTGGAGCGGCGGAATCCGGCTGCATCGCGGCCACTATCGCCTGACCATCGAGACGCCGGAGGGGCATGAGAAGCTCTACCGGCCAAAGCTCTATATCGACAGCGGACACGGCTACAGCGAGAACGAGGCTGCTCTCCTGACGAGTGTCTCGAGTGATCCGAAGCGCTTTGTCGCGCGCCTCACGCTGCCGAACGGCGCCGTGGCGCTGCGGTTCGACCCGAGCGAGCGTCCCGGCGAGATCGTATTCGGCAATGCCCGCCTGCGATTGTTGCCGCGAATCCAGCACTACATGAACCTGGCCAGCCAGGTTATGGCGGCGCGGCGCGAACGGGGTATCGGGCTCACCAGCACGCTGCGACAGGGCCTGTCGATGCTGCGGCGAAGCGGCGTACGGGGGTTGACGGGCGCGTTGCGTCAATCGGCTGCACGGGCCCAAACGCTGGACCTCAGCGGAATGGCAGCGCGCGAGCGCGGCTTGAAGATCGAGACGGCGAACTATGTGCCGATCACCACGGCTGAGCCGCTGCGCGATGCGCCGGTCAATGTCGTCTGCTTCTACCTCCCACAGTTCCATCCGATCGCTGAGAACAATCGCTGGTGGGGCGAGGGCTTCACCGAGTGGACGAATGTGCGCCCGGCGGTACCGCAGTTCGAGGGCCACTACCAGCCGCACGTGCCGGACTCCTATCTCGGCTACTACGATCTGCGCGACAGCGAGACGCAGCGGCGGCAGGTGGAGCTTGCAAAGCTCTACGGCATCGGAGGCTTCTGCTTCTACTTTTACTGGTTTGCCGGCAAGCTGCTGCTGGAAACGCCGACGCAGAACTATCTCGCGAGTTCCGAACTCGATCTACCCTTCTGCCTGTGCTGGGCGAACGAGAACTGGAGCCGGCGCTGGGACGGACTCGAAAGCGAGATCCTGATGGCCCAGGACCACTCGCCCGAGGATGACCTCGCCTTCATCGCGCATGTCTCGGATTATCTGCGCGATCCCCGCAACATTCGCGTCGACGGTAAGCCCGTGCTGCTGGTCTACCGGCCAAGCCTCCTGCCGGAGCCTGCCGCGACGGCGGGCCGCTGGCGGGACTGGTGCCGCGAGAACGGCATCGGCGAAATCTTCCTGGCCTATACGCAGTCGTTCGAATCCGCCGATCCGGCCCTCTACGGCTTCGATGCTGCGGTCGAGTTCCCACCCAACAACTCGATGCCGCCGGACATTACGACGTCGGCAACGCCCCTCGTTCCGGATTTTGCCACCAAGATCTACGACTGGGAGATCTTTCCGGAGCGCAGCCGCAGCTACGCGGCTCCGGAGTACACTCTGTTCCGCAGCGTCTGCCCGGCCTGGGACAACACGGCGCGTCGCAAGAACAAGGGTACGGTCTTCGCCAACAGTTCGCCGGCTCTATTTGAGGAGTGGTTCGGCAATGCGGTCGCCGACACGCTGCGCCGCTTCGATAAGCCGAGCGAGCGGCTAGTCTTCGTGAACGCCTGGAACGAATGGGCCGAGGGTGCGCATCTCGAGCCGGACCAGCGCTACGGCTTTGCCTATCTGCAGGCTGTCCGCAACGTCCTGGAACAGGCAAACCAAGCGCGGGGCGCGCTCCTGCTGGTCACCCATGACGCTCATCCGCATGGGGCGCAGTTCCTGGCACTGGCGATGGCGCGCGCCTTCAAGGCCGATGGGTTCGACCTCTACATCGTATCGCTCGGTGAAGGGCCGCTGCTCGGCGACTTCGCCCGTCAGGGACACTTCCTCCACGCGGGATCGGCCTCGCCGGCCGAACGCGCACAGTTCCTCGCCGAGGCGCGGGCTGCAGGGGCCGCCGACGCCATCGTCAACACGGTGGTCAGCGGCGCGATCGTGCCCGAGCTGAAGGCTCTCGGCTTCCGTGTGGTGAGCCTCATCCACGAGATGCCGGGCGTTATCCGCGACATGAAGCAGGAGGCGAATGCCGAAGCCGTGGCTCGCGAGGCGGACATCGTCGTCTTTGCCGCAGACCTCGTCAGCCAGCGCTTCCAGGAGATCGTGCCGATCGAAGCGGGCAAGGTGGTCATCCGGCCACAAGGGGTGCTGCGTCCCAATCCCTATAAGGGACGCAACGAGGAAGCGCGGCGGCTTGTCTGCGAACGTCATGGACTGCCGTCGGACACTGAAATCGTCGTCAGCGTCGGCTATGTCGATCATCGCAAGGGGCCGGATCTCCTGGTGGAGGCCGCCGCCAAGGTAATTGCGGCGCGCCCTCAGACGGTCTTCATCTGGGTCGGACACACCGAGCGCGAGATGGAAGACCTTGTCCGCTCGCGGATCGCCGCGCTGGGCCTCGAAGACCGTGTTCTGTTCATCGGCTTCGACAAGGAGCCGATGGCCTATTATGCCGGGGCATCCGTCTACGCGCTGACCTCGCGTGAAGACCCGTTCCCCAACGTCATCCTGGAATCGGCCGAGGTCGGCGTTCCTGTCG
This sequence comes from Mangrovicella endophytica, assembly GCF_002893625.1. Taxonomy (GTDB): domain Bacteria; phylum Pseudomonadota; class Alphaproteobacteria; order Rhizobiales; family Rhizobiaceae; genus Mangrovicella; species Mangrovicella endophytica. The sequence continues at coordinate 144,471 of NZ_PKMZ01000008.1, forward strand.
TTGCCTTCGCCGGCGCTTCAGGCGGTAGCGACTTCATCGTCGAGAGAGGCGGTCGCTTGGCGCAGGCCTTCGACACCGATGACTTCGCGGCGAATGTGATCTCGCTGCTGGAGAATGGACGATCCGCCGAGGACACGCCGGGGGCTTCGCTGCGGCAGTACAACTATGACCTTCTCCATTATGCCAACGGGATGCCGCGCGTCTCCGTCGTGGTGCCGAACTACAACTATGCCCATCATCTGGTACAGCGGCTGAGCAGCATCGTGCGCCAGAGCTTCCCGATCTACGAGATCATCGTCCTCGATGATCGATCGAGCGACGACAGCCTTGCCGTCATACGCCGCTTCTTCGCCGACCATCCCGGGATCGACTGGCAACTGGTGGTGAACGAGGAAAACTCCGGCTCGGTGTTCCGCCAGTGGCAGAAGGGACTGTCGCGCTGCCGCGGCGATGTCGTCTGGATCGCCGAGGCCGACGATTTCGCCGACGAGGACTTTCTCGCCGAACTCGTGCCCTCGTTCAGCGACCCGAAGATCGTGCTCGCCTTCAGCCAGTCGCGTCAGGTCGATGGCACAGGCAAGGTGCTTGCACCCGATTACCTCGCCTACACGTCGGACATCTCTGATGCCTGGACGGCGGATTACGTGCATGACGGGCGTGACGAGATCGCCCAAGCTCTGGCGGTCAAGAACGTCATCCCCAATGTCAGCGGCGTCCTCTTCCGCCGCGCGGCGCTGGAGAGCGCGTTTGAGACGGTGGGCGAGGGCCTCTACGAATATCGCATCGCGGGCGACTGGGTGCTCTACATGCAGGTCCTGCTGCAGGGGAAAATCCGCTTCAGCCACAAGGCGCTGAACTCGCACCGCCGGCATGCGCAGAGTGTGACGCGGTCCGGCATGGCCGAACGTCATCTCGCCGAGGTCGTGAGCGCGCAGACGATCGCACGTTCACTGGTCGACGTCTCCCCGGAAACAGGCGAGATCGCGCAAGCCTATCGCGAGCATGTCCGCACCTATCTCGACATCGCTGACGACTTGAAGCTTTCGGCCTGATGATGGTGTCCGTCGAGCGGCCGCAAAGCCGTGCCGTGATCCTTGGAGCGTCCGGCTTCATCGGGATCAATCTCGCGCATGCGCTTATTGCGGCAGGCTACGACGTGACGTGTTTTGCGCGGTCGCAGTCGCCGCACTGGCCGCCTGCGTGCCGCGTGATCCTGGGCGATTTCGTGGGGCCGCCAGCCGCTCTCCTCGATGCGATGAGGAGTGCGCTCGTCTTTCATCTCGTCAGCTCGTCGCGGCCATCCGCCGACACCGCCGCGGCGGCGACGGAGCTTGCTGCCAATGCCGGAGCAACGGCTGCGCTGCTGGAGGAAACCAAAGACCTTGCCTGCCGTTGGGTCTTCGCATCATCCGGCGGTACGGTGTACGGGCAGCCTTCGGCCGAGCTGATCGCGGAAACGCATCCGACCGAGCCGATCTCCTCCTATGGGATCGTCAAACTGGCGATCGAAAAATACTTCGCGCTCTACGGCCGAGTGCACTCGACCGACTACGCCATCGCCCGAATCGCCAACCCATACGGCCCGTGGCAGAAGACGACGACGGGGCAGGGCGTCGTTGCGGCGCTGTTCGATCGCGTCGCCAACAAACGAACGATCGAGATCTGGGGCGACGGCGGCAATATCCGCGACTTCGTCCATGTCGATGACGCCGTGGCGGCGTTGATCGCGATCGGTGAAGGTGCCGCACCCGGGCGCGTCTATAATGTCGGGTCAGGGCGCGGCACCACGGTGGTGGAACTCGCAGGAATGATCGGCACGATAGTCGGCACCCCGGCCGATCTGGTCTTCCGACCGGCGCGCGGCATCGATGTGAGACGCAACGTCCTCGATATCGGCCGCATCAAGAACGAACTCGGCTGGCAGCCTCGGCTTTCACTGCAGGCGGGTCTGGAGCATACCCATTGCTGGCTGCGCGGAGCGGAGAAGAAGATTCTCCAGCCTGCGACACAGCGAAGTGTGTGAGACAGTCTGGCCAAACCGGATCGCACACCGCGACAATGTGGAGATAACGCACGAACGGCTCTACCCTTCAGGGCGTTCGGCTCTCTCGCTGCAGTCAACCGTGAGGCTGAAAGATCGCCTGCAGCGATACAATGTGAAACCGGCCACAAGCTCGACTTTATGTTTTGACTCTCCGCGCTGTGCTCAGACTGCGCGGAGGATCACCGAGGTCTGGAATTCGTCCATAACCGTGCTGTCGTAACCGAGGACTTCCCAGCCGGGACGATCGAAGAATGCCGGCGTCGTGGAGAAGTCACCATAGGTCTCGCCCTCTGGACCATTGTGAGGAAGATAGGCGTAGCCGTGATCGCGGTGCTCCGCCATCAGGCGCTCCGAATGCGTTGTACCGCGATTTTTGTCGATGAAGGGCCAGAACTCCACTGGGCGTATGGTCGCTATGAAGAGGCCGCCCACCTCTATGCTCTTGCGGATGGCTGCTAGAGCTGACACGGCAGTACTAGGCGAGAGGTGCGTGAAGACCGAGAAAGCAAAGCCGAGATCGAACTTTACATCGTTGACCGGAAGCGACGTCGGGACCCGATCGGACTGAGCCAAGTTGGCAAGCACGTTTGCCTCATAGCAAGTCGCGAGGGACCGATCCCACGCATCTAGACCCCAGATGCGTGACGGCGACGTATAGTAGTAGAGCATGCGGATGAAGCGGCCGTAGCCGCATCCGAAGTCAAGAACGCGAAGATCCTGCAGCGGCCTGCGCCTATGGCGCACGACATTCGTCTCGAGCTGCTTGGTGAAGGCGAGAGTTTGCCGCAGCAGCTCGTGGCCAGACGCGCCCGTCCAACTCTTCTGAACCGTCTCCGGAGCCATCGCTGGCAGCTTGGCTGAAATTTTCGGCAGCGCCGGATCGGGGAGCGAGAACATCAAGCGTCCGAAATCGTCGAGGCTCAACGCACGAAGCTTGCCGAGGATCTCGTCGACAGAACTGGTCGCCGCGATCTCGTCTTCCACCCGCCGAACGATAGTACGACTAAACTCTTGCAACTGATGCGCCCTCACTGGATCGACGGAGCAAGAACAACCACACCAACCTGTTCAACGTCAATCACGGAACAGGTTCGCGTCTGTAACGGCAAGCCTTCGGATGATCAGGTCGATGGGACCCAACGCTGCCGAGATGCCGCCGCGAGAATCTGTTGGCAGCGGCCAGCCGCAACGTCATGGCTCGGAGCATACATACCCTCGCCCTGCGTCTCGCAAGCGCCAGGGCTACGCAAGGGTCGACCGCTCAGGCGATCATGAAATCCTCGTTGAAGCCCGGGCGGTAGTGCGGACGGAACAGTACGGCGACGGACTCGAAGGATTTCCGGTAGGCGGCTCTCCGCGCATCACTGATCCCGTCGTCCACCTCATATAGATGAGGGCTATCTTCAGACGCGCGATACATGGCCTGCACAACGGCACGATGATGGTCGTCGGACAAGCCGATGCGGTTGATCGCCCGCATCACCTCGATAAGCGGGGCGGGAAGACTCCTGTTCGCCGCGTCCCTGTCGATCTCCTGCTTCATCGAACTCGGATCCGCTCCGATCATCACGCTGAAATCGCTCAAGAGGGTTCCACCGACCCACTGATCCTGATCATACGGTGCCACAATGAAGCGCCATGGCTTGCCCGGGCCTATCCATCGCTTGAATATGCTGATGTAAGTCGGATCATAGGGGAGCTTGGCATCGAGGCTGTCGGTCCAGCGATGCGTACTGTCGCGTACGATTTCGTTGTAAGCTGAGATGACGATATCATCCGGTCTGCGAACATAGCCGATGACTAGAGTCTCAAGTCCGCGCAGTGACTCCTGGAACGCGACTTCGCGGAAGGGGTGCTCGCTGAAGCATTCGGAGCTGAAGAGAATCGTCGAGCATCCTGCCCGCTCGCCATCTTCGATGCATTCGTGAATCGCAGCCGAGCCCGCTTGTCCGCTGCGCTGAAAGTCCTGCGCAAGGGGCGAGTGGTTCATGTGCCCCGCCGAGGGAGCATACCAGATGCCCTGAACGGCGAGTTCGTCACGGTTCTTGCTGAGGAAGGCCTGAATTGCGGACGTTCCGGTCTTATGAGCACCAACGTGAAAAATCAGACGCATGGGAACGACACTAGCTGAAGTTGCGGCCACCTCTTACCGCGAGGGAGCTCAAGGGTTCCTGAGAATGATCAATGTACTGACTTGATGGCAAGAGACATAACGCAGCGGTGCCGAAGGCGTACAGATACATCCTGCGGATCAGCTGCGCTCCTGCGTATGCCAAGACGCATCGCCATAAACGTTCGTACCACTGCGCGATCCCGCTAGGCTCGCAGCCTCCATCGTTGCTATTGTTGGGATCTTAGAATCGAGGCGTCGTCGACGCTCTGATGGAAGGCTGGCGGCGATGAGCAAATCGGGAGTGCCATCACAGGGTGCGAAGGTCGACCTGTCAACGCAGTCGGTCAAAGCGCACCATCGTCTGATCGGCCTGGAGGCGGGACGTTTCTATGCAGCGGCATTGATCGTCTTCTTCCACACCGTGCGCATGCCGAAGCTCGAGGTCGGCCCTTACCTTACCTTCATCCCCAACAATTTCGGCATCGGCGTCCCGCTTTTCTTCGTGATCAGCGCCTTCGGCCTATGCATCGGGTACTCGAACCGTCTGCGGACGGCAGACGAGATCAGCACGTATGCGAACAGGCGCTTCTTCCGCATCGCTCCGCTGTTCTATTTTATGCTGCTATACTACTCAGTCTATCTATACTTCGAATTCGGCAAAACGCCGGATGTGGTGCAGATCATCGTCTCCGCCCTGTTCATCTTTAACGTCATACCACAGCATACCGGTGGTCTCGTCTGGGCGTCATGGTCGATCGGTGTGGAGATGATGTTCTATCTCCTTCTGCCGATGATTCTCATCGCGGTTAATTCGCTCCGAAGTGCCGTTGTTTTTGCGCTGATCACCATCTTCCTAGCGCAGCTCTGGCGCTCTGGCTCGAAGGATTTCGCGGGCCTCTCGGCTAATTTTGCGCAGTTTTTCATCCTGTCCTACCTTTTCTACTTCGGTTTCGGCGTTGTACTGTTCTTCTTATGGGTGCGGTGGCGGGGCCGCATCAGTGAAGCGGTGGCGAACCTGATCCTGGTGGCCGGCATCGGTATCGTCGCTGCGGTGCCGCTGTTTGCTGCACATCTCCTCAGCGTCATCGTCTGGAGGATGCTGCCTTACATCCCCTCGCTCGATCAGTCGCTACCCGCTAAGCTGTTGATGGCGACTGGACTGTCGTTCGTCGTTTTCGGTCTGGCAACGGGCGGGGGAGGCTTCCTAGTCAACCGCCTGACCACAGCGCTCGGACGCGCGAGCTTCAGCCTCTACCTCTGGCATCCAGCCATCATTGGCCTACTGTCGGATGGATCGAGAGGTGGGCTCTTTGCCAAGATCACTGCCCGAACCTCGCCGGAGATGGGTCTTCTTCTGTGCTCTGGGCTGACTTGGGCAATCCTGATCCCGCTGTCGCTTCTCACCTTCCGCTTCATCGAGGTGCCGGGTATGAACGCGGCCAAGCACTATGATCGGTGGCGCGCCAATCGCAGCAAGGCAGCGGAGGCGGGGGAGTTGGTCCGGATTACTCCCTGAACGCCCGTGCCAGCTGGTCGGTCAGCGGCTTCATCAGATAGGACCAGACGCCCCTCTCGCCCGTTTGGATGTAGACCTCGGCCGGCATGCCCGGCAGAAGGCGCTGTGATGCCTTGAGGCAGTCGGCGGCGTCGTTGAAGTCGATCCGGGCTTCGTAGAACACCGTCTTGTAGTCCGGATCCTTGATGAGATCGGCCGAGACATGCCGGACGTGTCCGTCGCATTCCGGAGTCGTGTTCCGATCGAAGGCGGAGAAGCGAATGCTGACGGGCTGCCCCGGCGCGACGTCGTCGATGCTCGACGTTGCGATGCGTGCTTCGATGGAGAGCGCATCGCTGGCCGGTACGATCTCCATCAGCGTTTCGCCCGGAGCAACGATGCCACCCACGGTGTGGACGGCAAGCTGCTGCACGATGCCATCCTGAGGCGCGCGGATCGTGGCGCGTGCCAGCTGATCATCGGCGATCTGCTTGCGCTCAACGAGTTCCAGAAGCGTCGTCTCCGTTTCCCGCAGGTCGGTGTTGACCTCCTTGCGCATCTCCTCGCCGAGTTGAAGCTGCTGCAGCCGCGTCTCGCTGATCCGCCCCTCGATTTCGGCAACCGCGGCGATCAGGCGTCCCGCTTCGCCGCGCAGACGCGTCGCCTCGATGCGCAGGGAACTCACCCGCTCCAGCGGCATGAGCTTGCGCCGGTACAACGACTCCACGGTGGCAAGATCGCTATCGACCTGACGAAGCGACTCGTCCGTCGCCTGCTTCTGCGCATTCAGCCCGACGATCTGATCCTGGTACTGGCGCTCGCGCGTCGCCAGCTGGGCCTCTTTCCCGGCGGTGGATCGCCTGCGGCTGTCCAGAAGCGCCCGCTCACCCGTCAGCAACGCCATCAGTCCGGGTTCCGAAGCGCGTTGCGCCATGGCGGGCTGCAGAGTGATGGACGATGCTCCGGTGGCCTCCGCAAGCAGGCGGGCCTTCCGGACGGCGGCGGCATCGAGCTGCTGGCTGACGATCTGCAGGTTGGCCCGGGTAACCGTTTCATCCAGCCGGGCCAGGACCTGTCCTGCTCTGACCCTATCGCCATCATGGACCAGAATGGTCCCGACGATGCCGCCGGTCTGGTGCTGCACCTTCTTCACATTGCTCTCGACGACGACCGTTCCTGCCGAAACCACGGCGCCCGCCAGTGACGTCGTGCCTGCCCAGCCGCCGAGCCCACAGAGCAGCAGCAGCGTGACGCCGCCTCCGAGAAGGCAGGTGCCACGAATGCCATCTCTCGCCTGCACCGGAGCATTGCTGGACGAGGTGAGGGTGGTGGCGTTCATGTCAGCGTCGCTCATGCAGCGGCACGACGACCTGAGCCCGGTCGTCGCCAAGCGGCGCGGCCGCAGCCGAGGATGCCGTCGCGGCGTTCGCGGCGGCCGGCACAGGGCGGATGATCCTGGCGAGGACCTCGTCACGCGGGCCGAAGGCCTGCATCGTTCCATCGACCATGAAAAGAAGATGATCGAGACCTGCCAGTGCGGACGGTCTGTGCGCGACCACGACAACGATGCCGCCACGTTGACGGACGCTGGCGATGGCCTTCGACAGTGCCGCCTCGCCATCGCCGTCGAGGTTGGAGTTCGGCTCGTCGAGAACCACCAGGAACGGATCGCCATAGAGCGCGCGTGCTATGCCGACGAGCTGACGCTGGCCGGCGGACAGCGCGACGCCTTCCTCGCCGATACGCGTTTGAAAGCCCTGTGGCAGACGCAGGATCATCGGCAGGATGCCGGCGGCCTGGGCTGCCGCCTGAACGGCGGATGGCGTCGCCGCCTCGTCGAACCGGCTGATATTGTCGGCGACCGAGCCGTCGAAGAGTTCGATGTCCTGCGGCAGATAGCCGATGTGACGCCCGAGCGCGTCCGGATCCCACTGATCGAGTGCCGCATCGTCAAGACGCACCTTGCCGCGGGCCGGTGCCCAGGCGCCGACGAGCGCACGCGCCAGTGTCGACTTTCCGGAGCCGCTTGCGCCGACAATCCCAAGGCCGCTGCCCGCAGACAGGGTGAAGCCGATGTTCTGGATCAGCACTTTCTGCTGACCAGGAGCGGCAACGCTCAGTGTTTCGACACTGAGCGTGCGTTTGGGTGCGGGAAGTACCGTCGTTGGGTGATGTGCCATGGGCACGGCGAGCAGACGCTTCAGCCGCGCATAGCTTTGCCGTGCATTGACGAAGCTACGCCAGCTGCTGATCGCTGTATCAACCGGCGCCAAAGCCCGCGACAGCATGATCGAGGAGGCAATGATGACGCCGGCCGACGCTTCGTTCTCGATCACCAGGTAGGCGCCGAGGCCCAGCATCAGCGACTGCAGCATCATCCTCAGCGTGCGCGACAGGGTGCCGGTCGATGCGACGACGTCCGATATGCGACGTTGATCAGCCAGGAACGTGCGGCTCTGCGAAGCCCACCGCTCCGACAGCCGCGCGCCGAGGCCCATCGCCTGCACGACTTCGGCGTTGCGGCGGGCGGCATCCGCCTGGATCTTGCGAGCCACCATGGCCTCTGTGGCGCGCCGTGCTGGTGCACGTGACAGGAGATCCGCGATCACCGTGGCTGCGACGCTGACGAGCGCACCGAGAGTTGCAAGCACGCCCAGCATCGGATGCAGCATGTAGATGAGCAGGAGATAAAAGGGCAGCCAGGGCAGGTCGAAGAAGGCCGAGGGACCTGAGCCGGACATGAAGCTGCGGATCTGGTCGAGATCCGACGTCGGCTGCATCCGGGCTTCGTCGAGGCCACTACGAAGTGGAAGAACAAGCGAAAGCCTGAAGACCAGCGCATGCAGCTGCTGGTCGAAGCGGTTGCCGATGCGCACCAGAAGCCGGAGGCGGACGAAGTCGAGGAGGCCGAAGGCCAGGTAAAGACCGACGACCATGATCGTCAGTGCCACAAGGGTCGGGATGCTGCGCGACGGCAGAACCCGGTCGTAGACCTGCAGCATGTAGAGCGAGCCTGTCAGGCCGAGCACATTGAGCACGGCCGAGAACAGACAGACCGCCACCAGAGGCCCGGCACAGCTGCGCAAAGCGGTGCCGAGCACATCCCGATGGCCATGCTCGGGCAGGGCACGCATCAAGGGAACTCTCCTCGGTCGCTACAACGACCGGAATGAAGGGACGTCGGTAATTCGGTCGACGAAGACCGACGATCAATTGCCGCTCAGACCACGTAGAAGTCGTTGTTGGTCATCGCGAGACCAGTGCCGAGGGTGGCAAACTGGACTGCAGCGCCGGCTCCGTTGCCATCGACATCGTAGCTGAGCGCGCCCGTGACGGAGTTGTAGATGATGTGCTGGGCCGCGGTGGTGGCGGCTGCGCCGATCACGAAGGCAGCCGCGGCCAGCGGCCCTTCGGTCGCAAGTGCCGTGAAGATGCTGTTTTGCAGGAAAATGGTGTCGTCCGGGACGGAGAAATCGGTAATTGTGTCGACGTTGCCGGCACCGGGCGCAGTGTTGAAGAAGAAGATGTCAGCACCCCCGCCGCCGGTGAGCGTGTCCATGCCGAAGCCGCCGGCAAGGGTATTGGCGGAGTCATTGCCGATGAGCGTGTTGCCGAGGCCGTTGCCCGTGACGCTGACCGCTCCGGTGCCGGTCAGACGCGCGGCCTCGATCGCGCCTTTGAAGTGGAGCGTATCGGCAAAATTGATGGACAGGTTCGACCAGACGACATCGAAGCCACTGGAGCCGGCGGCGCTCTCGTCGACAACGTCGCCGACATTGTCGACATAGTAGCGGTCGCTGCCGCCGAGGCCCTGCATGGTA
>NZ_PKMZ01000009.1 GCF_002893625.1 Mangrovicella endophytica
CGACCTACTCGATCACCGTCAAGGCCAAGCCGGCTATCGTCTCGCCGGCGGCCGGGCGTCTGTCCGACGCCAAGGTGGGCGAGGCCTACAGCCAGAGCTTCAGCGTCGCCGACGGCACCATCGTCTCGACCAGCACGCTGCCCGATGGCCTCGTAATGGACTTCGCCACCGGCATGCTCTCCGGCACGCCGACCCAGGCCGGCATGACGGCCTTCGACCTCACCGTGCAGGACGCGAGCGGGCAGACCGTCGTCGTGAGCTACTCGCTCTACATCAAGCCTGCCGCGGTGGTCTTCTCGCCGGCCGCCGGCGAACTGCCGACGGCCAAGGTCGGCGAGCCCTACAGCCAGACCATCACCGTCACCGGCGGCACCATCGTCGGCACCAGCAACCTGCCCGACGGCCTGTCCATCGATCTCACGACCGGCATCATCTCGGGTACGCCGACGAAGGCCGGCAGCGGCGAATTCAAGGTCAGCGCCGTTGACAGTGAGAAGGAGCCTGCCTCGGCGACCTACTCGATCACCGTCAAGGCCAAGCCGGCAGCCACCTTCACCTTCAGCCCGGCGGCCGGTTCTCTCCCGAGCGCCATGGCTGGCGAGGCCTATAGCCAGTCGATCACCGTGACTGGCGGCAGCGGCGCCAAGCTCTTCCGCGTCACAGCGGGCAGCCTGCCGGCCGGTCTCGTCCTCAACGTCTCGACCGGCGCGCTCAACGGGCCGCTCGAGCCGAGCACGGAGGGCGACTACCACTTCACCGTCGAGGTGACCGATGGCGAGGGCAATACCGGCAGCGCCGCCTACGCGCTGACCGTCGAGAAGCAGACGATTGCCGTCCCCGACAAGACGGTGACCGCAGCGCCCGGCGAGGCTCCTGCCAATGTCTACCTCAATGCCGGGGCCACCGGTGGCCCCTTCACCGGTGCTGCCGTCGCCTTCGTCGAGCCGAGCCAGGCCGGCACGGCGCTGATCGTCGAAGGCGAGGTCGCCGCTCTCGGTGCCGTAACCCCGAAGGGCTTCTACCTGAAGTTCACACCGAACCCGCAGTTCTCTGGTACCGCTCGCGTCGGCTACACGCTGGTCAGCGCAGTCGGGACGTCGAACACCGGCACGGTCACCTACGTGATCGCGCTGGATGAGGCCGCAGTGGCCGAGACGGCGGACCGTGCCGTGCGCGACTTCGTCAGCGCCCGGCAGAGCCTGCTCGCCAACCATGTCGAGACTCCGGGTCTGGTGGAACGACGGGCGATGGCGACGGGCAATGCGCCGGGAACGCTGGACCTCAATCCGGACGAGAATGGCGGCCTCACGGCAGGCTTTGCCACCAGCACAGCGCAGATCGAGGCGGCCCGCCGGGCCGCCCTCGGCGAGACGTCCGACACCGTGCCGCTGCCGCGGTTCAACCTCTGGACCAAGGGTACATTCCTTCTCCACAAGGAGGGCAATGACGACGACGACCTGAACGACGACGGAAGCGAAGACGGCGACTGGGGCGAGTTCTCGCTCTTCTCGATCGGCGCCGACTACCTCGTCACCGACAGGCTGCTTCTCGGTGTCGCCCTGCATGCCGACCACACCACCGACCCGAGCGACGAGGCCGATGTCGACGGCACCGGCTTCCTGGTCGGCCCCTATGCCTCGCTGGCGCTGACGCCGAGCCTCTATCTCGACGCCAGCCTCTACTACGGGCGCAGCTGGAACACCGTCGATACGGGGACCTTCGAGGGCGACTTCGATACGACCCGCATCATGGCAACGGCCAAACTCGAAGGCGTTCTTGGCACGGGCGCGCTGACGCTGCGGCCAAACCTGAAGCTCAGCTACATCAACGAGGAGGTCGACGACTACTCGGTCGAGAACGGGGCAACCGGCGTCGACGTCTCCGGCTTCACCGAAGACGACCTGCGCTTCAGTGCCGGCGCCAAGCTCGGCTACACGATGCTGCTGGACAATGGCTGGCGGTTCACGCCGACGATCGGCGGCAGCATCGGAATCTCGTCGGCCAATGACGACGGCTCGGTCGCCGACGGTCTCTTCGGCACGGTCGAGGCCGGCTTCGGACTGGCTGGCCGTGACGGCTGGTCGGTCGAGATGACCGGCACAGTGGACCTCGGGAGCGAGGACAACACCGCCGTCGGCGGCCGGATCGGAGTGACCATTCCGTTCTAATGCCGGGGCGCAATGCCCGCTGATCGACACCATGCCGAAGGCCGCCGCTCCCCGAGTGGCGGCCTTTCTCATTTGCTCACCGCGATGCCCTTCCTGCGCGCCGCCGATCCGGTCGCGGGAACAGGTCGGCTCGGTTCGCGTTCTCTCAGCAAGGTCGCTCCGCGGCCAAGACAAGGAGAATGACAATGGTTGACAAGAACGAGATCAAGGGCGGCGCCAAGGAACTCGGCGGTCACATCAAGGAAGCCGCCGGTCGTGCGGTCGGCAACGAGCGCCTCGAAGCCGAAGGCGTCGTCGACCAGGCCGAGGGCAAGACCCAGAAGAACTACGGCAAGGTCAAGGACGCGGTAAAGGATCAGCTCAGCTGATCAAACGCTCCATGAGCTGAAACGGCAAAGGGCCACCCGTCGGGTGGCCCTTTCGTTAGGAGCGCCGCAACCGCGGCGGTGGATGGAGGGGTTGGTCCGACACGGCTTTGATCGGGACGGCTCAGCTGTCGACGAGCCAGAGAAGTGATCCGAAAAGAACGGCACCGAGGACGATCAGACCGATCATTCGCGACGTACCATTGGTCATGTTGGCGTCGAAGATGAAGTCGAGCAGATGAGGCCACGGCCTGTTGAAGCGATTCGGATCGGACATGGGCTTTTCTTCCGTTCTGTGAGGACAGCGCTGCCGTGCTTACAGGCCGCCGGTGCGATCTGAAAGCCAGACTCCAACGCCTTGGCCTTGCGCTCGGCTCCACCGGCAACGAGGTTTCGCCGGCCTCCCGGACATGACATGCAACCCTCGACCCGCCAACGCTGCCGAATATAGCCGTCCAGACCGGTCGCGATCGCGCGAACGGTGTGTCGCCTTAATCGTCGGCAACTTCCTCAGTAGCCGCGACTTGTAATGCCCCTCCCGGTCCTAGATTGGAATTGATCCAACTCTAAGCAGGCCGCTTTTCGCAGTCTGCTGAGGCGCGAGGGCGAGCCATGGTCACTTTCACCTTGAACGGAGAGGAGCGCCGTTTCGACGGTGATCCCGAAACGCCGCTGCTCTGGGTCATTCGCGACTTCGAGAAGCTGACAGGGACGAAGTATGGCTGCGGCGTCGCCCAATGCGGCGCCTGCACCGTGCATCTCGACGGCATGACGCGGCGCTCCTGCGTGACGCCGATCTCGATGGTCGAAGGCTCCGAGGTCGTCACCATCGAAGGCATCCAGGGCGCCGAGGCGGAGGCCGTGCAGAAGGCCTGGGTCGCCATCGACGTGCCGCAATGCGGCTACTGCCAGTCCGGGCAGATCATGTCCGCCGTCGCGCTGCTTCAGACCACTCCGAAGCCGACGGACGCTGATATCGACGGAGCCATGGCCGGTAACATCTGCCGCTGTGCCACCTATCAACGCATCCGGCAGGCGATCCACGACGCCGCCGATACGATGGAGGGCTGAGCCATGACGATCCACCAGTTCGCGCCCAGCCGCCGTGCCTTCCTGGCCGGCGCCGGCCTCGTCATCGGTGTCGCGCTGGCGCCGCGCGTGTTTGCCGCGACCAGTTCGCTCAATGGCGTTCCCGCCGACGCGCAGGGACAGCAATATCCGTTCCAGGCATTCGTTCGCATCGCCCCCGACGATACGGTGACGGTGCTCGCCAAGCACATCGAGATGGGCCAGGGTCCCTATACCGGACTCGCAACCATCGTGGCCGAAGAGCTCGACGCCGACTGGAGCCAGATGCGTGCCGCCGCAGCGCCGGCGGACGACGACGTCTACAAGAACCTCGCCTTCGGCATCCAGGGCACCGGCGGATCGACCTCCATCGCCAATTCCTACGAGCAGCTGCGTAAGGCGGGTGCTACCGCAAGGGCCATGCTGGTTGCGGCGGCTGCCGAGGAGTGGGGCGTTCCCGCCGCGGAGATCACGGTGTCGGCGGGCCGCATCAGCCACGCTGCGTCCGGCAAGACGAGCGGCTTCGGCGCCCTGGCCGCCAAGGCCGCGACGATGACGCCGCCGGCGGAGCCGGTGCTGAAGGACCCGAGAGACTTCGTGCTGATCGGCAAGGACCGGCCGAAGCTCGACACGGTGGCGAAGTCCACCGGCAAGGCGATCTTCACGCTCGACATCCATGCGGATGACATGCTGATCGCGACCGTCGCCCACCCGGACCGCTTCGGCGCGACCGTCGCCTCGGTGGACGACACCGCAGCCAAGGCCGTCCCTGGCGTCGTCGACGTGAAGGTCGTGCCGCAGGGCGTCGCAGTCTATGCCGACAACACCTTCGCCGCCCTGAAGGGCCGCGCGGCGCTGAAGATTGACTGGGATCTCTCCAAGGCCGAGCAACGCTCCAGCGAGAAGATCGCCGAGGATTATCGCAGCCTGTTTGCCAAGGACGGCTTCAAGGCCGCCGACAAGGGTGATGTGGAAGCCGCCTTCAAGGGCGACGGCGTCACCCGGATCGAGGCGGACATGCTCTTCCCGTTCCTGGCGCATGCGCCGATGGAGCCGCTCGACGCAGTGCTGGTGCGGCGCGAGGACGGGTCGATCGACTCCTACAACGGCGCGCAGTTCCCTGGGCAGGACAAGCAGGCGATCTCCGAGGTGCTCGGCGTCGACCAGAGCCAGATCCGGATCAACATGCAGCTCGCCGGCGGCAGCTTCGGGCGCCGGGCCCAGTTCGGCTCGCCCTACATGCGGGAGGCCGCCGAGGTCTTCAAGGCATCCGGCATGGCGCGGCCCGTGAAGCATATGTGGACGCGCGAGGACGACATCCGCGGCGGCTTCTACCGTCCGCTCTACGTTCACCGCATCCGCGGCGCCATCGACAAGGCCGGTGAGATCGTCGCCTGGGACCACGTGATCGCCGGCCAGTCGATCATGAAGAAGCTAGAGCTCGACGAGTCGTCCGTGGAGGGCGCCTCCGACATGCCCTACGCCATCCCGAACCTCAGGGTATTCGGCTACAATACCGAGGTCGGCGTGCCCGCCCTCTGGTGGCGCTCGGTCGGCCATACCCATACCGGCTTTGCGGTCGAGACCTTCCTCGACGAGCTCTTGCAGAAGGCCGGCAAGGATGCGGTCGAGGGCCGCATCGCGCTGCTCAAGGACCAGAACCGTCACCTCGGCGTCTTGAAGAAGGTGGCGGAGATGGCCGACTGGGGCGGCCCGGTGCCGGAGGGGCGCCAGCGCGGCGTCGCCGTGCACAAGAGCTTCAACACCTATGTCGCCGAAATCGCCGAGGTGTCGGTCGACGAACTCGGCGCTCCGAAGGTGCACAAGGTGTGGTGCGCGGTGGATTGCGGCGTCGCGCTCAACCCGAACGTCATCAAGGCGCAGCTGGAGGGCGGCGTTGGATATGGTCTCGGGGCCATCCTGTTCGACCAGGTCGAGCTCGGCGAAGGCGGCAAGATCATCCAGTCGAACTTCCACGACTACCGGTCGCTGCGCATCAACGAGATGCCGCATGTCGAGGTCGCCATCATCCCGTCCACGGAGGCGCCGACCGGCGTCGGCGAGCCGGGCGTTCCGCCCATCGGCCCCGCCGTCGCCAATGCCTGGCGCCAGCTGACCGGCGCGCCGGTCCGGCGCCTGCCGCTCGTCAACATCGCGGTGTCCTGAGGAGCCGACGTCTTGAACAAGTCCAACGTTCTGTTCGCCGTGCCGGCAGCGCTGCTGCTGGCCGGCAGCCTCCTTCTTGCACCCTCCCTGTCGGGCGCAGCCGACACTTCGCCGACGGGACCGCAGGAGGCGGCGAAGGAGGGCGGCCCCGTCGAGGGCCTGAAACCGGTGTCAGCCTTCGATTCCATTGCGGACGAAAAGCAGCGTTCGATCGCCATCTTCGAGGAAACCGGCAAGGTCCTGCAGCACCCACGCTGCGTCAACTGCCATCCGGCCGGCGACAGGCCGCTGCAGACCATGGCGATGACGCTGCACCAGCCGCCGGTGTTCCGCGGCCCGGCCGATTTCGGCCTGACCGGCATGACCTGCAACACCTGCCATGGCCCCGCCAATGCCGAGGTGGTGGCACAGGCCGAGGGTCTCCAGTCGATTCCCGGTGATCCCAACTGGCACCTCGCACCGATCGAGATGGCCTGGCAGGGCAAGACGCTCGGCGAGATCTGCGTGCAGATCAAGGACGTCAATCGCAACGGCGGCAAGACGCTGGAGGAGATCGTCCACCACATGGGCCAGGATCATCTGGTCGGCTGGGGCTGGAACCCCGGCAAGGGCCGCGAGAAGGTGCCGGGTACGCAGGAGGAGTTCGGTAAGCTCTACGAGGCCTGGGCCGCCACGGGCGCACACTGCCCGGGCGAGTGACGGCGCACCGAGCAATCCCTGCGGGAAGCGTCTCGGGGCACTGACTGACTGACGACGTCCGCGGCGCTGTCGCCAAAGGACCTGGCCTCATTTCATTCGATTTTATGGTGGGCCATGCTCTTCCGGGGCGTGGCCCCACGCATTATGGCATTCGGCAGCAAACCTAAAATGCCGAGCCATGGGATACGAGTGATGACCACACGCACCGAAACCGACACCTTCGGACCGATCGAAGTCGCGTCGGACCGCTACTGGGGCGCGCAGGCGCAGCGCTCGCTCGGCAACTTCAAGATCGGCTGGGAGAAGCAGCCGGCCCCGGTCGTGCGGGCGCTCGGCATCGTCAAGCGCGCGGCCGCCGAGACCAACATGGCGCTCGGCAAGCTCGATCCCAAACTCGGCGACGCCATCGTCGCGGCCGCCAACGAGGTGATCGAAGGCAAGCTGAACGACCATTTCCCGCTGGTCGTCTGGCAGACCGGCTCGGGCACGCAGTCCAACATGAACGCCAACGAGGTGATCGCGAACCGCGCGATTGAGATGCTGGGCGGCACGATGGGCTCCAAGAAGCCCGTCCACCCGAACGACCACGTCAATATGAGCCAGTCGTCCAACGACACCTATCCGACGGCGATGCATGTCGCCTGCGCGGAGGAGATCGTGCACCGGCTGCTGCCGGCGCTGCAGACGCTGCGCAACGCGCTGAACGACAAGGCGCAGAGCTGGTCGGACATCATCAAGATCGGCCGTACGCACACGCAGGACGCGACGCCCCTGACGCTCGGCCAGGAGTTTTCCGGCTATACGCAACAGGTCGAGAACGGCATCGCCCGTATCGAGAGCACCCTGCCCGCGCTGATGCAGCTCGCGCAGGGCGGCACGGCGGTCGGCACCGGCCTCAACGCGCCGATCGGCTTTGCCGAAGGCGTCGCCGACAAGATCGCCCAAATCACTGGACTTTCCTTCACCTCGGCGCCCAACAAGTTCGAGGCGCTCGCCGCCCACGATGCCATGGTGTTCAGCCACGGCGCGATCAACACGGTGGCGGCAAGCCTGTTCAAGATCGCCAACGACATCCGCTTCCTCGGCTCGGGCCCCCGCTCGGGCCTCGGCGAGCTGGCGCTGCCGGAGAACGAGCCGGGCTCCTCGATCATGCCGGGCAAGGTGAACCCGACACAGTGCGAGGCGCTGACGCAGGTCTGCGTGCAAATCTTCGGCAACCACGCGGCGCTGACCTTCGCCGGCAGCCAGGGCCATTTCGAGCTCAACGTCTTCAACCCGGTGATGGCCTACAACTTCCTCCAGTCGGTGCGGCTGATGGCGGATGCGGCCGTGTCGTTCACCGAGAACTGCGTCGTCGGCATCGAGCCGCGACGTGACAACATCGAGCGCGGCCTCAACAACTCGCTGATGCTGGTTACGGCGCTGAACGGCAAGCTCGGCTACGACGCCTGCGCCAAGATCGCCAAGACCGCCCACAAGAACGGAACGACGCTGCGCGAAGAGGCCGTCGGCGGCGGCTACCTGACGGACGCCGAGTTCGACGAGGCGGTTCGTCCGGAAAAGATGATCGGCCCCAGCTGAGGTCGCAGCCGTGGAGGCCGCCTTTGAACAGGCGATCTCCACGCGCGAATTGTATCTCTGCCCGTGAACAATCGGTCGTTTGTTCGCCGCCTATCGTTGGGTTCGGCGGCAGCTATCCTAGTGCTCCTTCATCCCTGAACGGAGCACCACCTTGAACGCCAACCTCTTGCCGATCGGCCGCATCCTCCTGTCGATCATCTTCATCGTCTCCGGCTTCGGCAAGCTCGCAGGCGCCGCCGGCTTCTCCGGCTATCTCGCCAGCCTTGGCTTTCCGGCGCCGCTGGTCATGGCCTATCTCGTCGGCCTGTTCGAACTGCTCGGCGGCGTCGCCCTCGTCGTCGGCTTCCAGACCCGCATCGTGGCCATCGCCTTCGCGCTGTTCTGCGTGGCGACAGGCCTTCTCGCCCATATGGGCGATGCCACGGCGCTGATGAAGAACATCGCCATGGCCGGCGGCTTCCTGGTTCTTGCCGCGTCCGGGCCGGGCGCCTTCGCGGTCGACAAGCCGGCGCGCGAAAGCCGCTACGCCTGAGGCGCATTCGGCATCTGGCTGGCCTCAGTGCTGGCCAGATGCTCCCTCTGCTGGTCGCAAGATTTCAGCTCAGCCCGCGCGAAACCGCCCCGCGACCTCCGCCGCCACCGCGGCATCGGCCGCGTTCCGGTCGGCCTTCGCCATCAAGAGGCAAGCCTCTGACGACAGGATCACCCCGTCGCGCAGGATCTTCAGCCGGTTGGCGGCCAGCGTCGAGCCGGTCGAGGTTATGTCGACGATGATCTCCGCCGAGCCCGTCGCCGGGGCGCCCTCCGTCGCCCCGAGGCTCTCCACGATCCGGTAGGTCTGGATGCCGTGCAGACGGGTGAAGAAGCCCTGCGTCAGCCGCCAGTATTTGGTGGCGATGCGCAGACGCCTTTGATGCTTCTGGCGGAAGCTTGCGGCGACGTCGTTGAGGTCCTCCATCGTATCGACATCGACCCAGGCGTCAGGAACCGCGACCACCACATCGGCCCGGCCGAAGCCGAGCCGCGCGATGAAGTCGACGCTCTCCTCCGGCTCGGCGATGGATTCGCGGATGAGGTCCTCGCCGGTGATGCCGAAGTCCACCGCGCCCTCGCGCAGCTGCCGTGCGATCTCGGAGGCGGAAAGCAGTAGGACGTCGAGCCCCTCAATGCCGGACACAGTGGTGCGATAGGAGCGCGCATCCGCCGCCGGCTCGACATGGATGCCGGCACGGGCAAGCGCGGCGATACAGTCGTCTTTCATGCGGCCCTTGGAGGGGATGGCGAGCGTCAGCGTCATTGGCGCGCTCCCGCCGCCTCGATGCGGTCTAGCCAGAAGGACACCCCGACGGCCGGCACCGGCTCGGTGGCGCCGAGATAGGCGAGCAGCCGGTCGTAACGCCCGCCACCGGCCAGCGGCTCGTCGCCCCCGCGCAACCGCGCCTCGAAGACGAGGCCGGTATAGTAGTCGATCGCCCGCCCGAAGGCGGCGCGGTAGCGGATGCCGGCGAGATCCACGCCCGCCTCCCGCAGCGCCTCCGCCCGGCGCTCGAAGAAGACCAGGGCACGGCCAAGGTCGATATCGTCGCCGCAGACGGCGGCGAGCGTCTGCGGGGCCTGATCGAGCGAGCAGTCGACGGACAGGAAATCGCGCAGCCGCAACAGCGAGGCCTCGGACAATGCGGTCGCGGCAAAGGCGACCTTTTCCACCAGCCGCGCCGCGATCTCCGCTGCCGTGCGGCCGGAATGGGGCGGCAGGCCGCCCTCCTCCTTCAGCGACTCGATCGCCGCCTCCAGGGCCGGAAGGTCCCGGCGCATCGCCAGGCGCCGCAGCTCCGGATCGAGCCCCTTCAGCGATCGGCCGTCGTGGCGCGCGAGATCGTCGAGCGCGCTCGTCAGCGCCGCCTCGTCGCCGAAGGTGCGGATCAGCCGGCGCTGCCAGCTGCCGGGCAGACCGAGCCCTTCGAGAAAGGCTTCGAACAGGCCCTGGTCCCCGAGAACGACCTCGATCTTGTCCGTGGTGAGGCCACAGGCGCTAAGGCATTCCAGCGCCTGCGCCAGGACGCGCGCATCGGCTGCCGCCTTGTCGGCGTCGCCGAGATCCTCCAGTCCCGCCTGACGCGTTTCCGGCGCGCCGGTGCCGCTCTGGCGGAAGATGGGGCCGATATAGGAGTAGCGGCGCGGCAGCGGATTGGTCGCCGCGATATGGGCGAGGCACACGGGAATGGTGAAGTCCGGCCTTAGGCACAGCACCTCGCCCGCCTCTCCGCGCGTCAGGAAGATGCGCCGCCGCAGCGCTTCGCCGGTGGAATCGAGATAGGGCTCGGCCGGCTGCAGCAGCGGCACGTCGACATCATAGGCCCCGAAGCCGGCAAAGAATCCGGACAGGCACGTTTCGATGGCGGACGGCGCGGATCGGGCGTTCAACGGTCGGCTCAGCTCTGCTGCCCGCCGCGCGCCGCGGCATGGCGATCGAGAATGGCGCGGACGGTCTGGACGAGATGCGTCTCGTCGACGAGTTCCTGGCCCGCACGGGCCTCGCGCCACTCGGCATTGTCCCCGATCGTTTCGGCGATGCGCTTGCCCTCGATGAGGTCCTTCACTTGCACCTTGGCCGCCGCCTTCTCGTCGGCGCCCTGGATCACCACAACCGGCGCGTTGCGGCGATCGGCATATTGAAGCTGCTTGCCGAACTGCTTCGGGTTGCCCTGGAACACCTCCACCGGGACGATCGGCTGGCCCGGCGCGTTCAAGGCGTTGCGCAGGGTCGTTGCCATGCGCTGATAGTCCGCCATGCGGTCGCGGTCCATCACGGTAACGACCACCGGACCGGGGCGCTCGGCAGTATCGAGGCGGCCGAGATTCTTCAGCGCCGTCTGCAGGCGCGAGACGCCGATGGAGAAGCCCGTCGCCGGCACCGGCTGGCTCATGAAGCGGGAAACGAGGCCGTCATAGCGCCCCCCGCCGCCGACGGAGCCGAAGCGCACGACCTCGCCCTTTTCGTTGGTGACGTCGAAGAGAAGCTCGGCCTCGAAGACCGGGCCGGTGTAGTATTCGAGGCCACGGACGACGGACGGATCGATCTTCACCCGGTCGGCATCGTAGCCGGCGGTGCGGCAGGATTCTTCGATGGAGGTGAGTTCAGCCAGCCCGGCATCGACGCCGGCCTGCCCGGCGAAGGCACCGCCCACACCCTTAAGACCATCGGCATCGAAGATCGCCAGGACGCGCTCAATGACGTCGGGCGCCAGTTCCGCACCCTTGGTGAAGTCACCCTTGCCGCCGCTCTCGTCGAGCCGGCCCTTGCCGAGGAGCAGGCTGACGCCTTCCGTGCCGAACTTGTCGAACTTGTCGAGTGCCCGCAGCACCGTCAGGCGGCGCGGCTGATCGCCCTCCAGGCCAATCGCGTCGAGGATGCCGTCCAGCACCTTGCGGTTGTTGACGCGGATCACGTACTGGCCGCGCGGGATGCCGAGCGCCTCCATCGTGTCGGCCATCATCATCGCCATCTCGGCATCGGCCGAAACGTTCGGCGCGCCCACGATGTCGGCGTCGAACTGCATGAACTGGCGGAAGCGGCCCGGCCCCGGCTTCTCGTTGCGGAAGACATAGCCTGCCCGGTAGGAGCGATAGGGCTTGGGCAGCGCCTCGTAATTCTCCGCGACATAGCGGGCGAGCGGCGCCGTCAGGTCGTAGCGCAGGCTCATCCACTGCTCGTCATCGTCGACAAGCGAGAAGACGCCCTCGTTCGGCCGGTCCGAGTCGGGCAGGAATTTGCCCAGCGCATCCGTATATTCGAACATCGGCGTTTCCACCGGCTCGAAGCCATAGCGCTCGTAGACGTTGCGGATGACATCGAGCATCTGCTGCTGCGCGCGCAGGTCGGCAGCGTCGCGATCGACGAAGCCGCGCGGAAGGCGCGGCGAGACGCGCGAGGGCTTCTTCTGAGCCATGGTGGAATGCCTGCCAACGGGGATGAAGGGCGCCGGGCGAGCCGGCCGATCTCGCGCGCGTGGTACCCGATCGTGGCGACAGCGACAAGTTCGGCACCGGAGAGGTGGAGCCGCTTCCGCCCAGCGCGGCGCCATGGCAGAAGCGGGAAAGCCAGCGGCCTCCCGCCGGCGTGCCTTCGGCTGGAGCTTGCGCGTGGTCCGGACCTATCTTCTCCTCGCCATCGCCATCGTCGCCGAGGTGATCGCGACCACTGCCCTTGCCCGCTCAGATGGACTGACCCGGCTCTGGCCGACGCTCGGGGCGATCGGTGGCTATGCCTTCGCCTTCTGGTTCCTGTCCTTCACGCTGAAGGTGATGCCGACCGGCGTCGTCTACGCGCTCTGGTCCGGACTCGGCATCGTCCTCATCACCGCTGTGGCCTGGATCTGGTTCAAGCAGGCGCTCGATCTGCCGGCCGTGATCGGCCTCGCGCTGATCCTCGCCGGCGTCATGGTCATCAATCTGTTCTCCCGCAGCGTCACGCACTGAGGCTGCGGCCGGCCGGTCTATGAGGGCGGCCGCACGAAGGCGCGGCGCGACGTCTCACACGAATCGCGGCAAGCGCAGCCGTCGAAGTGGTCGTTGACGAAGCCCATGGCCTGCATGAAGGCGTAGATCGTGGTCGGACCGACGAAGCTGAAGCCGCGCTTCTTCAGCGCCTTCGAGAGTGCGGCGGAGGCCTGGCTGGTGGTGTTCGCCCGCGCCCATTCGAGCGTCACGCTCTCCGGCCTCTCGTCCGCCTTCGGCTCGAATCGCCAGAGGAAGGCCGCCAGCGAACCATGCTCGGCCTGCACCTCCAAGGCCCGCTTGGCATTGTTGATGGCCGAGGCGATCTTGCCGCGGTGGCGGATGATACGCGGGTCCAGCACCAGCCGCTCGATATCGGCCTCGCCCATGGCGGCGACCTCGGCGATGGAAAAGCCGTGGAAGAGTTCGCGAAAGGCCTCGCGCTTCCGCAGGATGGTGATCCAGGAGAGGCCCGACTGGAAGCCTTCGAGGCAGAGCTTCTCGAACAGGCGATCGTCATCGGCGCTCGGCCGGCCCCACTCCTCGTCGTGATAGCGGCGATAGAGCGGGTCATCGCCCGCCCAGGCGCACCGCCACGTTCCGTCGGCACCGAGGGCCAGACCGGCCCGTTCGCGATTCTCGTCCATCCCAGATGTTGGGTCGATGGCCGGCCTCCTGGCAAGGCCATCGTCCAGTCCGCGTGACGCCCACAACGCTTCACGCCCGGCGGTCACCCCATGACCAGCTCGCAAGCGGAAAGGACGCATTAACCCTGACAAACGGTTTCATCGGGATGCCACCCGGCGACGGCGCCGCCGTTCACCATTCGCTTGCGATTGCGGCCCATCCTTCGACGCACGGTCGCTGCCTCACCGGCTGACCGCCCCATCGCCATCGGAATGGATCAACCTCCATGCGCAAGCTTTCCATCGCTGCGGCCAGCCTCGTGCTCGCCGCTTTCGGCGGCATGAGCGACGCTGTCGGACGCGATCGCGGCCAGCCGGCCGTGCAGGTTTCGCCCGATCTCGCCCAGGAGTGGCTCCTGCAGCTGTCGCCCGGCAGCGGCATCGTGCGCGGCTACACGCGTCCGCACCTCGCCGAACCCGCAGCGGCCTCAGCCCGCAGTGGCGTCGTCCTGTCGGTAGCTCCAGCCGAGGTCACCTATGCCGCGGCCGTGCCGGGACGCGCCCGTATCGTGACGCGCTCGCAGGCCGGCGTGAAGCCGCGCCAGGCCCGCGCCGTACCGGCCGCCCGCAGCATCGATCCCGCCTATCTGCCGCAAGACGTCGACTACATCACCAAAGAGGCGCCGGGCACGCTGGTGATCGATACCCGCTCGAAGTTCCTCTACCAGGTCGGCGAGAATGGCCGTGCCCGCCGCTACGGCGTCGGCGTCGGCAAGCCGGGCTTTGCCTGGGCCGGTACGCACAAGGTGACCGCCAAGCGCGAATGGCCGGACTGGCGCCCGCCCGCGCAGATGATCGCGCGCGAGAAGAAGAAGGGTAAGATCCTGCCCGTGGTGATGAAGGGCGGCGAGGAGAACCCGCTCGGCGCCCGCGCGATGTATCTCGGATCCACGCTCTACCGCATCCACGGCACCAACCAGCCCTGGTCGATCGGCAAGGCCGTCTCGTCGGGTTGCATCCGCATGCGCAACCAGGATGTCGAAGAGCTCTACGAGACCGTCGGCGTCGGCACGCGCGTGGTTGTGATGTAGCTGCAACAGACAGGGCCGGAACGCACCTAAGGGAAAGCCTTGCGGCGGATCATACCGCCGCTTGTCCCGTTCCGGCCTTGTCAGGCTGACTTATTTTGCCGACCCTCCGGAACCACCGGAGATTGGAGAGGGGAATTCGCGATGAAACCATCGATGCGCACCGGCATCGCCGCGATGGCCGTCCTGGCCGGACTTGCCGTGGCTGCACCGGCCTCGGCCGATGAAAAGCGCTACAACCATGCCACCGGCCGCTGGGAGAAGGTGACAACGGCCCAGCAGCAGCGGATGCGCTACCAGATGAAGTCGCTGCCGGCGCAGTTCCAGCGCCAGGAAGTGCGGATCTCGACGCGCGAGAAGCCGGGCACGATCATCGTCGATACCAACCGCAAGCACCTCTACTTTGTCGAGGGGAATGGGCTCGCAACGCGCTACGGCGTTGGCGTCGGCCGCGAGGGCTTCGGCTGGTCCGGCAACATGTCGATCGGCCGCAAGGCGGAGTGGCCGGGCTGGACGCCGCCGGCCGAGATGATCGTGCGCGAGCGCAAGGCTGGCCGCATCCTGCCGGCCTATATGGAAGGCGGCCCGGAGAACCCGCTCGGCGCTCGTGCGATGTATCTCTATCGCGGCGGCCGCGACTCGATCTACCGCATCCACGGCACCAACCAGCCCTGGACGATCGGCCTCAACATGTCGTCCGGCTGCATCCGGATGATGAACGAGGACGTGACTCATCTCTACGAGCGGGCGGACCGCGGCACCAAGGTCATCGTGATCGGGCCGGATGGCAAGGGCCGCGACGCGATCTATGCCGATGCCGGACCGGTGCGTAAGGATCTCCTGAGCGTGCTGTTCGGCGGCTGAGGCCGATTTCAGCATCGGAGCGACCATCGGGGCTGCCGGCAACGGCGGCCCTTTTCTATTCCGCGGCGACGGCTCGCGGTCGCCGCGACATCGCGGCCAGCCGGGCAGGCGCCTCGCCGCCATAGGCCCAGTCCAGAAGCTCCACCGTATGGAGCACCGGCAGTGGCGTCGCCGAGCCAATCTGGGTGATGCAGCCGATATTGCCGGTGGCGACGACATCCGGCCAGACCCGCTCGATATTGGCGACCTTGCGGTCGCGCAGGCGCGCGGCGATCTCCGGCTGCAGGATGTTGTAGGTGCCGGCCGAGCCGCAGCACAGATGCCCCTCAGGCACGTCGCGGACGATGGCGCCGGCTTTCCCCAGCAGCTGCTTGGGCGCCGCGGTGATCTTCTGACCATGCTGCATCGAGCACGCCGAGTGATAGGCGACGGTGAGATCGAGCGGGCGCTCCGGCGCCGGAAGATCGAGCGCCGCGATGAACTCCGTCACGTCCTTGGCGAGCGCCGAAACGCGCGCCGCCTTCTCGGCATAGGCGGGGTCCAGCCGCAGCATGTGGCCGTAGTCCTTGATCGTGGTGCCGCAGCCGGACGCCGTGACGATGATGGCGTCGAGCAGCCCGCGATCCGCCTCGGCGACCCAGGCATCGATGGTGCCTCGGGCCAGCCGGAGCGCCTGATCCTCGCGGCCCATGTGATGGACGAGAGCGCCGCAGCAGCCCTCCCCCTTAGCCACCACGACCTCGATACCGAGGCGGGTGAGAAGCCGGATCGTCGCGGCGTTGATGGCGGGATCGAGCACCGGCTGCGCGCAGCCTGACAGAAGCGCCACCCGGCCCTTCCGCTTGCCGATCGCCGGATGAACCGCCGCCTCGTCCGTCGGCAACCGTGCCGGCAGCGAGGCCGGCGCCAGCCGCAGCATGGCGGCGAGCGGACGCAAGGGAGCGATGCCGTCGAGCGTCGCCGCCAACGGTTTGGCGAGGCGCGCCAGAGCAAGGCTTGCGCGGAACCGCCGGCGATAGGGCAGCACAGACGCGATGAGGGTGCGGATCAGGCGATCCGCCAGCGGCCGACGGTAGGTCTTCTCGACATGGACCCGCGCGTGGTCGACGAGGTGCATGTAGTTCACGCCCGAGGGGCAGGTCGTCATGCAGGACAGGCAGGACAGGCAGCGGTCGATATGGGTGACCGTCTCGGCATCGGCCGGACGGTCGTTCTCCAGCATCTCCTTGATGAGGTAGATGCGCCCCCGTGGCGAATCGAGCTCGTTGCCGAGCGTCACATAGGTCGGGCACGTCGCCGTGCAGAAGCCGCAATGGACGCATTTGCGGATGATGCCGGCGGCGTGGCCGGTCTCCGGGTCGTCGAGCTGGGCGGGCGAGAAGTGAGTCTGCATGGCGCCATCCGCTGGGAGGCTGAAATCGTTGCCCTCCTTAGCAGAGAAGTCGCCACGTCGTCGCTGCGGCGTGCTGGCTGCCAGTTCGCAGCATCCGGCCAGACGCCATCCACAGCCAAGGTGTCGGCACGGACGAGGCGCTCATTGACAGGAATGAGAGCTCAGTCGAACAGTTCGGGCAGCAATCTGGGGGGACAACAGTGAATATCACGACGATCCGGGTACTGCCGATTGTGGCAGTGCTCTTGAGCGGCTGCGTCACGCAGCCTGGGGGCGACACGGCATCGAGCGGCTCGGATGAGCCGCAAGTCGTCGCCTCGGATTGCGAAAAGAGTATCGCGAACGAGAGCGCGGATACCAAGGCCGAGATGGCTCGGATGATGCGCGTGTCGGTCGCCGCAGCCCCGGCGACACTCTGCAGCCGCCTCGAGAAGGCGAGTAGCGAGGGGCGGATCACCAATGCCGACTGGCTGGCGCTGTCGCAGGGCGAGTTCTCGCCCGGCATCGTGCGCATCATGCAGGGGCGGTAGAGCGACCTCCGGCTGATCGCTCTTCCGATGATGACTTCAGGCTTCTCAAAGGCGGGGATCGACTGCGACAGTCTCCCCGCCTTTGGGCGTCGCCGCATCTCGCACGGAGCGCCGATGCACGGGCTCTTACGCCTTCAGGTTTGATACGTCACAAGGCTTCCTGCGATCCAATCACGCCTTGACATGTACAACCTGCGATCAGAACGATGCTCCGATGAGCGGGGGCGTACAGGCGTATGAAGATCCGATTCGTGCTGGCTGGTGCTGCGTTGCTGCTGACCGGCTGCGTGACACAACCAGAGAACGAGGTGATCAGTAGCAGCGGACCAGAAGGGCAGCAGGCCCGGCTTGCCGCCTGCATCGTGCGCATGGAAAACGCACATTTCCGCTTCAAGGAAGAGATGGCGCGGATGATGCGTGTGTCCGTCGAGGCGGCGCCGGTGACGCTCTGTACGCGCGTGCGGCAGGCTGTCGAAAGCGGACGGATTTCGAATGCCGATCGGCTCGCACTGAGCCAGAACCAGCTCTCTCCGGGTCTCGTGCGTATTTTGCAGGGGCGCGAGGCGCCCGATCGGAGCATTGCTGCCCGGAATTCCGAGCCGAGGACGCCGAAGAAGGGCGAAACGCGGTGGGAGGCCATCTCTGCTGATTAGGTCAGCGAGGTCATCCGTCCCGGATTGAGGATACCCTTCGGATCGAACTGATCCTTCAGCCGCTTCGACAAAGCGGCCAACGCCGGCGGCTGCGGCTGGAAGACAGGCACCGTTCGGCGAAGGTCGTCCGATGCCCGCACCAGCATCGCATGACCGCCGCCGAAGTGCTGGACGGCGGCACGGACCAGCCCGGCCTCCGCCTCGCCGCTTTCCATGCGCAGCCAGACAAGGCCGCCCTGCCAGTCGTAAAAGGCATCGATCGCCGCGCGCATACGCAAAGCCATGACGATCTCGTGGCCGCGCGTCGGCGTTACCGAGAGCCGCCAGACCGGCTTATCGGTGCCATCGGCGAAGGGCACGACGTCGCGAATGTCGCGCCAGACGGTCTGTGACGCCTCGCGCTCGAGCGTCTCCAGTCGCCCCACGCGAGCCAATGCGGCACCCAGCATCGACGCGCGCGCCGCCACGGACGGGCCGAACCCTTCGAGCCGCAGCAGCGTCGCGGGATCACGGCCGAGCAGCCCGTCCGCGACGCGGGCGGCGACATAGGCCGGCAGATGCGCGACGCCAGACACTTCGGCCGACGAGCCCATCGCCGCCGCCATCGCGCCCGCCGCCGCGTCGTCGTCGAGGTCTCGCAGCACCAGCGTCACCTCGGTTTGCGAGGCGGGAAGCACCTTCACGGTGATCGAGGTCATGACGGCCAGCGTGCCCCAGGAGCCGGTCAGCCCCTTGGAGAGATCATAGCCGGTGACGTTCTTCACCACGCGACCGCCGGACTTGAAGATCTCGCCGCGACCGGAGACGGCGGTGACGCCGAGAATATGGTCGCGTGCCGCCCCGGCCTTGATGCGTCGGGGACCCGCCAAGTTGCAGGCGATGACGCCGCCGATCGTCCCCTGTCCACGCTCCATCCCCAGAAGCCTGCCATAGTCGATCGGCTCGAACTCCAGACGCTGGCCGCGTTCCCCGATCAGCTTCTCGATTTCCGCGACCGGCGTGCCAGCGCCGGCCGAGAGCACCAGCTCATCCGGCTCGTAGAGAGTGATACCGGACAGACCGGAGACGGACAGCATGCACGCGCCGTCCGCAACGGGGCCGCCGAGCCGACGCTTGGAGCCGGTGCCTTCGACGTCCAGCGCTGTGCCTGTCGCGGCGGCATCGGCGATGATCTCGCGCAGCTCTTCGGCCGAGGTCGGACGCAACTGTTCCGGTCCTTGGGTCTCCAGCGCTTCGGTCGCTCCTGCGGTAAGCGTCACGTGACCGGCGTGCCGCGGTAAAGGTCGCCGAGGCGGCAGGTCAGCCCGAGTTCGAGCAGCTCGATGCGATCCTCGGCGGAGCGGAACACCCGGCCCTGCCAGCCGGCGGCGCGCGACCAGACCTCGCAGGCGATCTCGGCCTGCGAGAGGATCAGCACATGGAGGCAGTCCGGCGCCTCGGCATAGAGTTCGCGCTTGCGGCCGATGTGCTCGGCCGTGTTGGACGGCGAGACGATCTCAGCTGCCAGGAAGAAGCGGGTGGCGAAGCGAGCGTCCGTCGCCTCGGCATCGATCACGGCCACATCCGCAGTCGGACGGTAGTCGTCACGACCCGCAACCGCCAAGCCGACCTCGACCAATGCAAATAGGTCCGGCCGCACCTCATCAAGCGCGCTGTTCAGCTCCTGTGCGAGGTTGAAGGCAATGCGTTGATGGATGAGCGTCGGCGGCGTCATCATGGCGATCGGCACTCCATCGATCAGCTGCCAACGTTCGTCTGCGGGACGTCCCTCCAAGAATGCCAGGAAGCGGCGTTCGTCAGGGATGCGGCCGAGTTGCTTTTCGCGCAGAGCGCTCATCACACCCTCCTAGAAGCGCGGCAGGTCGGGGAATGCGGTCTGACCGCGATGAACATGCATGCGCCCAAGCTCGGCGCAGCGATGCAGCACGGGAAATACCTTGCCCGGGTTGAGCAGGTGCTTGTCGTCGAAGGCGCACTTCACCCGCTGCTGGTGCCGTAGATCGTCCTCGCCAAACATCTCCGGCATCAGGTCGCGCTTCTCGACGCCGACGCCGTGCTCGCCGGTCAAGACTCCGCCAACTTCGACGCACAGGCGCAGGATGTCGTTGCCAAAGGCCTCCGCGCGTTCGAGTTCGTCGCCGACGCTGGCATCGTAAAGGATCAGCGGGTGGAGGTTGCCGTCGCCGGCGTGGAAGACGTTGGCGACCTCCAGCCCATGCTTCTGCGATAGTGCCTTCATGCCGGCGAGCACACGCGGCAGTTCTTTCCTCGGGATGGTGCCGTCCATGCAGAGATAGTCCGGCGAGATCCTTCCGACGGCTGGAAATGCCGCCTTGCGACCCGCCCAGAAGGCGGCGCGCTCTGCATCCGACTGCGATACCCTGGCGGTGGTCGCGCCGTTGTCGCCCGCGATACGCTCCACCTCGCCAAGAAGATGGTCGACCTCCGCCGCCGGCCCGTCCAGTTCGACGATCAGCAGCGCCTCGACGTCCAGCGGATAGCCGGCATGGACGAAATCCTCGGCAGCGCGGATGGCCGGGCGGTCCATCATCTCCATGCCGCCGGCGATGATCCCCGCAGCAATGATCGCGGCGACGCAGGCGCCGGCCGATTCGCTCGTCGGAAAGCCGATAAGCACCGCGCGCGCGGTCTCAGGCGCCTGCAGGATGCGCACGGTCACCTCCGTGACGACGCCGAGCAGCCCCTCCGAACCCGTCATGAGGCCGAGCAGATCGTAGCCCTCGGCATCGAGATGCTTGCCGCCGAGCCTGACGATCTCGCCCTCCATCGTGACGAACTCAATGCCAAGCACGTTGTTCGCCGTCAGCCCATATTTCAGGCAGTGAACGCCGCCGGAATTCTCCGCGACATTGCCGCCGATCGAGCAGGCGATCTGCGAGGACGGGTCGGGCGCATAATAGAAGCCTTGATGCTCCACAGCCCTGGTGATGCCGAGATTGGTCACGCCCGGCTGCACCACCGCACACCGATTGTCGAAGTCGATCTCGAGAATGCGGTTGAAGCGGGAGAGTACGAGGAGCACGCCATCCGCCAGCGGCAGCGCACCGCCCGAAAGCGAGGTGCCCGAGCCGCGTGGCACGACGGGAATATCCTCGGCGTGGCAGTAGCGGAGGATGGCGGCCACTTGCTCCACCGTTTCGGGCAGCACCACGACCAGCGGCAGCTGGCGGTACGCGCTCAGACCGTCCGTCTCGAAGACGCGCATGCCGCGCTCGACGTCGACCACCCCCTCGCCCGGCACGATGGCGCGCAGCGCCGCAACGATCGCCGCGCGGCGGCCGAGGATCGCCGGGTCCGGCTTTGGCATCGCAATCGGCATTCACCCCTCCCGCTTCTGCCCTCGAAAGGTGAAGTATGGCGGGCCCGATTATGGCGTGCCGCGGCACAAACAACCAGACGACACGGTCAGTGCGGCCCATGATCGTCGACGTGACGCCGCCGGACGCCGCGCACGATGCGCCAGACCGCCAGCACCGCCACCGGGACGAAAGCGGCGATCAGCACCGGCGATCCAATCGGCAGCCCCTCATGTTCGAGGCCCTTGGCAACATAGCCGAACAGCCCGACGACATAATAGGCGATCGCCGCCACCGACAGGCCCTCCACCGTCTGCTGCAGGCGTAGCTGCAGCTGCGCACGCCGGTTCATCGAAGCCAGAAGGTCGCGGTTCTGGTGCTCCAGTTCGACGTCGATGCGGGTGCGCAGGAGGTCGGCGGCACGCGCCAGCTTCTGCGACAGATTGGTCTGCCGCTCCTCCAGCGAGCGGCAGGTGCGCATGGCGGGCGCCATACGACGGGTCAGGAAGGCTCCCCAGCTCTCCTGCCCGGCGATCGGATGCTCGGCTACCGCAATCAGCCGCTCCCGGACGATCTCGTCATAGGCGCGGCTGGCGCCGAATCGATAGAGGACATAGGCGGCGGACGCCTCGACTTCGGCGGCCGCGAGTGTGATCTCCTTCAAGAGCGAACGGCTGTCCTCGCTTTCGCTCTTCATCTCCTCGGTGATGCGCGCCAACGTCGACTCGAGGACGCGCACCTGAGGACTGAGCGACTGCGCCAGGGGCAGGTTGAGAAGCGCCAGCGTGCGATAGATCTCGATCTCGATCAGCCGCATCGCGAGCGATCCCGCTCGCGCAGGCTGCAGCCCATCGTCGAGGACGAGGATGCGCGTCAGCCCATCGCCGTCCTGCCGGAAGTCCGTCGCGGCGCTGGCAAGCCCACCCTCCATGACGGAGTGGCAGAAGCTGGCGCGATCGAAGCTCGCCAACGCGGCCTGCCCTGCGGCGTCGTTAGCCCTGATCTCCAGACGCACGCCGGCCATCAGCGATCCGGGTGCGGCGAAGTCCGCGCCGAAGGGGTGGCCATCGACGGGGTCGCCGAACCGCTCCGGCGACGGTCCTTCCCAGCTATAGGTCGAGAATTCGGTATGGCGCTCCCAACGCACCATCCCTTGTCCGAAGGCGAAGGCGTGGGTGCGTGCATCGTCAGCTGGCGCCGGCACACCGCGGCGGATCGACATGTCCGACAGAAGGGCGCGGTCGCGTGCACCGCCATCCTCGGTCATGAAGGCGAGCACGATCATCACGCGCGGCGTGTCGATCAGCGGGAACGGCCGCGCATGGATCTCG
Organism: Mangrovicella endophytica; assembly: GCF_002893625.1. Taxonomy (GTDB): domain Bacteria; phylum Pseudomonadota; class Alphaproteobacteria; order Rhizobiales; family Rhizobiaceae; genus Mangrovicella; species Mangrovicella endophytica. The sequence continues at coordinate 22,347 of NZ_PKMZ01000009.1, forward strand.
CCGAGCACGATCGCGCGCCGCGGATCGGCCTCGATCGGCTCGACCGTACGCTGCCGGAACGTCGCATTCTCCATTCGCAGCTCTGCCCCATGTGCTGCGTGCCCGCACCGTTGCTAGCCCGAAAGGAGCGGAGGCGAAAGACGGGGCGACCGCCGGCCGCCTGGACGCAGGGTACCGGGACAATGGACCGCAGCGCCGATGCCTGCTGCATTACGCCCGCAAACGACTTTAGCTTGAGGGACCGATGAGGAAGGAGGCGACCGCATGAGCCTCGCCAAGGACAAGCCGTATTACAAGACACCCTCCGACTACGAGGACGACGTCTATGCCTGGTCGATGGAGCAGGCGCAGCTTCTGCGCCTCGGCCGCTCTCGCGAGGCGGACTTGCCGAACATCATCGAGGAGATCGAGAGCTTGGGTCACGAGCAGCGCCGGGCTTTAGGCTCTAGCTACCGTGTCCTGATCGCTCACCTTCTGAAATGGCAGCACCAGCCGCAGCGCCGAGCCCGCTCGTGGCTGCTGACGATCGGGCGCGAGCGCGACAACTCGAGTCCCGGGAAGAGGACAACCTCTCTTTGCGAACTGCGGCCAGTTCGCTTGTCGAGGACATCTATCCGAAGGCGGTGCGACAGGCAGCGCGCGAGACCGGCCTGCCGCGTGAAACCTTCCCGGCAGCATCTCCCTACTCGATCGACTTCTTGCGGGACCATGAGGCGATGCCCGACTGATATCCAGGTGGGCCAGCCAAGCCGCCGGCGATCCAGTCTCCAGACACACGCCTTGGAACGAGCGCGTCCTGTTACCGTTTTGCGCCCGACACATGGAGGACTTCCAATGAGTAATCTCGAGACGAACGCCACGACCAGCGCCCTCGACAAGGACGAGACCCGCCAGTCGACGGAGGCGCCGCCGATGCAGGAGAAGCGGGAGGAACAGCGCATTCCGGGCGACCAGGAGAGGCCGCTGTCAAAGGACGAAGTTGTGGATGTCGGGCTCGAGGACACGTTCCCGGCCTCGGACCCGGTTACGCCCAAGCACATCGACGGTCCGAACAACTGATCGCAGCGGCGACGCGGCGACATGGATGACAAAAAAGCCCGCGCCACATCGGCGCGGGCTTTTTTGTCGAAGCTTCAGTTCTGAACCGCCTGCACCGATCCGCCGTCGACACGGACATTGGCGCCGTTGACGAAGGAGGCCCGCTCCGAGACGAGCAGCGCGATCACCGCCGCGACCTCTTCCGGCTTGCCGCGGCGCTTCTGGACAATGCCCGGTCGCTCCTCGTTCAGGAAGGTCTCGATTGCGTTCTCGAAGGACGTGCCCTTCTCCTCGGCGCGCTGCTTCATCATTCCGTCGGTCATCGGGGTCTCGATAAAGGCTGGGGCCACCGTGTTGCACAGGATGCCGTGCGCCGCCTCCTGGTAGGAGAGGTTCTTCACGAAAGCCGCCAGTGCAGCCTTGGCCGTGTTGTAGGTCGCCTCCTCCCAGTAGGGTTGAACCGCATTCTCGGACGTGATGCAGACGAAGCGGCCCCAGCCTTTTTCGCGCATCGCCGGAAATGTCGCACGAGCCACGCGAACGGCGGAGAAGAAGTCGATCTGCCAGGCTTCCTCGTAATCCTCGTCGCTCATCTCCAGCGGATGCCCTTTGGCACCGGTCACGCCGGCCGTGTGGACGACGATGTCGATTGCTCCGAACTTCCTGCGCCCTGCTTCGACGAGCGCATCGACATCGCGCTGCTTCGTCACGTCGGCCTTCTGGCAGATGGCATCGACCCCGAGCGCCGGGACCTCTTTCTCCAAATCGCCGATGTCCAGATCGCTCAGCACCAGCCGCACGCCTTCAGCAGCAAGTGCCTGCGCCGTTGCAAAGCCGATACCGCCGCAGGCGCCGGTGATCAGCGCCACGCGCCCTGCAAGTCCGAGATCCATCCTCTATCCTTCGCCATTCGTTAGCTGGGCAGACAACGGCAGGCGTGGCCTTAGGTTTCGCGCCGCACGTCGACGTGAGAGCCTGCCCGCAAGCACCGACAAATCGAGAGTACCGATGCCCAGCCATGACTTCCGCAGCCCCCGGCTCTTCCTGGACACGCCGCTGGCCGAGGGCGCGGCGATCGACGCTTCGCCGGAGCAGGCGAACTACCTGCTGAACGTCATGCGCCTCGACGAGACCAGCCCACTCCTTGTCTTCAACGGACGCGACGGCGAATGGCGTGCGCGCCTCGAGCGCACGGGCAAGAAGAAGGCGGCCATCGTGCCTCTCACTGAAGCGCGTCCGCAGCCACCGGCGCCGGATCTCGTCTATCTCTTTGCGCCGCTGAAGCAGGCGCGGCTCGACTACATGGTGCAGAAGGCCGTCGAGATGGGCGCCGGTGTGCTTCAGCCGGTCATGACGCAGCACACGCAAGTCTCGCGCTTCAACACCGAGCGCATGCGCGCCAACGCCATCGAGGCCGCCGAGCAATGCGGCATCCTGTCGATCCCGGACTGCCGGGAGCCGCTGAAGCTGACGCAACTCCTGGAGGATTGGGACCGCTCCCGGCGGCTGATCTTCTGCGACGAGCGCGAGGATGCCGCCGATGCCATCGACGTTCTGCGGCGCGAAGCGGGACGCTCGCTGGCTCTGCTGATCGGCCCGGAGGGCGGGTTTTCCGAGGCCGAGCGGGTGATGCTGCACGCACTCGACTTCGTGACCGTGCTGTCGCTCGGGCCGCGTATCCTGCGGGCCGACACCGCGGCCGTCGCGGCGCTGGCGGTGATCCAGGCCGCGGTCGGCGACTGGCGCGCGTCCTGAGGATCGGTCAGACGCCCGGCGCACAGCCGGGCTTGGCCGCATCGTCAACGCGAAATGAGTTGCGGCCGGACGTGAAAGTCTCAACAAGACGCTGGAATCGAAGAACGATGGACCCGACGGGCGAATCGAAGCTGGCGGAGGGCGCTCATGGCGCGCGACACGACGGATATGACCCCGATCGCTTCGGTGGACGATCTCGTCAGCTACATGCGCTCCGGCGAGAAGCCGGCAGCGGATTTCCGGATCGGAACCGAGCACGAGAAGTTCGGCTACTACACCAGCGATCTTTCGCCGGTTCCCTATGAAGGCGAGCGCGGCATCCGCCGCCTGCTCGAGACGATGCAGAGGCTGACCGGCTGGGAGCCGATCACCGACGATGGCCGCATCATCGGTCTTGCCGGCGGTCCCGGCGAGGGCGCGATCTCGCTGGAGCCCGGCGGACAGTTCGAGCTGTCCGGCGCACCGCTTGCATCGATCCACGAGACCTGCCGCGAGTCCAACGCGCATCTGACACAGGTGCGCAAGGCCGCCGGTGAGCTCGGCATCGCCTTCCTCGGCATCGGCTCCAGCCCGCTCTGGAGCCTCGCCGATACGCCGATCATGCCCAAATCGCGCTACGAGATCATGCGCAACTACATGCCGAAGGTCGGCACGCGCGGCCTCGACATGATGTTCCGGACCTCGACGATCCAGGTCAATCTCGATTTCTCCAGCGCTTCCGACATGGCGGCGAAGATGCGGGTCGGCATGCGGCTGCAGGCGGTCGCCTCCGCCCTCTTCGCCAATTCGCCCTTCACCGAAGGCGCCCCCAACGGACTCGTCTCCTGGCGCTCCGACGTCTGGTCCGACGTCGACAACCAGCGATCGGGCCTGCTGCCCTTCGTCTTCGAGCCCGGTTTCAGCTATCGCGACTACGTCGAATGGGCGCTCGACGTGCCGATGTATTTTGTCATGCGCGACGGGCAGTATCATCAGGCGACCGACGTCACCTTCCGGCAGTTCATGGACGGCGCGCTCACCGGCCGCATCCCCAATCCGGAGCCGACCATCGGCGACTGGACGAACCACCTCTCGACGCTTTTCCCGGACGTGCGGCTGAAGCGATTCATCGAGATGCGCGGCGCCGATGGCGGCCCCTGGCGCGGCATCTGCGCACTGCCGGCCTACTGGGTCGGGCTTCTCTATGACGAGGGAGCGCTTGCGGAGGTCGAGGCGCTGACTCGAGACTTCAGCTTCGCCGAGGTCGCAGCGCTTCGCGCCGCCGTGCCGCGCACCGGGCTGAAGACGCCGTTCAGGGACGGCACCGTTCTCGATGTGGCGCGAAAGACGGTCGAGATTGCCCGGCGCGGCCTCGTCTCGCGCAATCGCCTCAACGAGGACGGCTACGACGAGAGCATCTTCCTCGGGCCCCTGGAGGAGATCGTCGCGCGCGGCACCACGGCGGCCGAAGAGCTGGTGCGGCTCTACGAGACGCAGTGGGACCGCTCGATGCGCCGCGTATTCGAGCAGCTCACCTACTGATCCGGACGCAGTTACACCGCGCGAACGGCCGGATTTGCTGCGAGAGCGTTCGGCCGTGACGCGGTGGGCGCGATGGCCGCGTTCTTACCGGCCGAACAATATTCCCGCGACGAAACGACTTGGCAGATGCGGCCGGGCGCCCCATTGTAGCGGACAGTGCTTTTCGCGGGGATGCCGGTACGGCGCACGATGACCGACTATTTCGACTGGCTGGCGGCGAGCGAGTCCGGCGCGGCGATAGAGCGGCTCGGCGAGCAGTTTCGGCTGAGCCATGAGGAGCTGCGGCGCGCCACCGATGCACTGGTTCCGGCCTTCGTGCTCGCCATGCAGCGTGCCTTCAGCGATCCGAATGGCTGGGCTGAGATGGCCGGCCAGTTTCCCACATTCATCCCGATGCGCGCGGGCGCGACACCGGACAGCTCGACCGAGCCGGCGCGTCAGTTTCTCCGCCATGTCTTCGGTTCCGCCGCACTGATCAACGCAGTGGCTCGGCAGGCCTCTGTCGCCAGCGGCATAGCACCCGACACGATCGAGAAGCTGATGACGCCGCTCGGCGCGATGACCCTCGACGTCATGACGCGCATGGTCCTGGCGGGCATGACGCGCCAGCAGTCTCCGCTCGCGGCTGGCGACTACAACAGCGCCGTTGCAGAACTGATGCGCCGCGGCGCCAATGCCGTCGAGGCGATGGGACGGCCCTCCGGCGGACCGGAGGTAACGGGGCGCAAGCAGCAGGCCGGCGCGGCCACCTATCTGGAACAGGTCTTCGCCGATGCGTTGAAGGGCGAGTCGCCCTGGCTCCCGTTTCTGTCGGCAGGGGCCGCCGATGCCACGCGCCGCGCCGCATCCGATCAGCGGCCTCAGGATTTCTTCACCGCCTTTACCGGCCTCTTCGACACGTTCATGCGCGCACCGGCAGCGCCGCCCGCGTCGACGTCCACCGGCGCGTCATCGGGCGCGTCACGTGCCGATGATGCCGGCAGAACCTCTCCTGCCGGCACCGGCGAGCCCGCAGTCCCGCCATTTCCGCAGGGGCTCGCCAACGACTATGCCCGGGACATGATGGCGTTGTTCGAGCGCTATTATGCCGCCGGCAAGGAATCATCGGATAAGGCCGGAGCGTGATGCGGCCGTGACCCCACCCCCCGAGCGCCGGATGCGAGTCATCGTCCGGTGCCAGAACGTCCTGCCAGCGCCGCCATGCGCTCGCCGGTGCCTCGCCGCATAGGCGGGTCCAGGATGACCCGCCACTCCTTCGCCCTCCGGACGAAATCATGCTTCTGACCAATTTTCTGATCGTCATCTTTCTGATCCTGCTCAATGGCTTTTTCGCCATGTCCGAGCTGGCCGTCGTGTCCGCCAAGCGCGTGCGCCTCCAGCAGATGGAGAAGGCCGGCAGCCGCGGCGCGACCCGCGCGCTGAAGCTGATCGAGGATCCGACCAGCTTCCTGTCCACCGTTCAGGTCGGCATCACGCTCGTCGGCATCTTCGCCGGTGCCTATGGCGGCTCGGTCTTCGCAGAGCCGCTGGCCGCGGTGCTGCAGCCCTACCTCGGCAACAACGCCGACACCGTTGCCTTCGCGATCGTCGTCATCATCATCACCTATCTGTCGCTGATCCTCGGCGAACTCGTGCCGAAGCGCTTCGCCCTCAGGCACGCCGAATCGATCGCCGTCGCCGTGGCGCCGATCATGAGCACCATCGCCACCGTCGGACTGCCGATCGTATGGCTGCTGCGGGTATCGACGGAAGCGGTGTCACGCCTGTTCGGCTCCTCGCCCGGCGATGGCGACGCCGTGACCGAGGAGGACGTCAAGGCGATGATCGCCGAGGGCACGCAGCTCGGCGTCTTCGAGCCGAAGGAGCGGGAGATGCTGGAGAACGTCATCCGCATCGCCGATCGCGCCGTCCGCTCCATCATGGTGCCGCGGCCGGACGTCGTCTGGCTTGATCTCGCCGATGCGCCGGACGTCATACTGGACGAGATCCGCGCCACCGGCCATTCACGCTTTCCCGTCAGCGACCGCGAAAGCGACGATATCGTCGGCATCGTCCAGACGAAGGACCTGCTCGAGCAGATCAGCAAGAACGGCACGATCGATCTCCCCGCTGCGATGCGCGAGCCGATCTATGTTCATGAGACGATGCCGATCCTGAAGCTTCTCGAACGCTTCCGCTCATCCAACCTGCACATGGCGATCGTGCTCGACGAATACGGCTCCTTCGAAGGTGTCGTGACGCCGACCGATATTCTGGTCGGGATTGCCGGCGCTCTGCCTGAAGGCGCCGAGGAGGACATGACGGCGATCCAGCGCGAGGATGGATCCTGGCTGGTTGACGCCGCCATGCCCATTGATGCGGTGGAAGACAGGCTGCAGACCGTCCGCTTCCCTGCCACGCGCGATTACGAGACGCTGGCCGGCTTCGTGCTCGATCGCCTCGGTCACATCCCCGAGGTCGGCGAGGTGATGGAATGGGAGGGCTGGCGGTTCGAAGTCATCGATCTCGACGGCCGGCGCATCGACAAGCTGATGATGATGCCGCCCAAGCCCGCCGCCGACATGGGCGATCCCGAGGCTTGATGCGGCACCCGCCGGGCTGGAACGCCTGCGGTCGCGGACCGGCGCGATCTGCGTCTGAAGATTTTGGCGGCTCCGAATGAAAAAGGGCTGCGCTTCTCCAGCGCAGCCCTTTTCACTCGGCGTAAGGGACGGCAGGCGTTCAGCCCCACACACGAGGCTCAAGCCTGCAGTGCAGCTCAGCCCTCGCTGAGGCAGCGGCGACGACGTTCCGCGGCGATCGCGAGCTGGTAGGTCGGGTCGGAACGCCACCCCTGTGCCAGGGCGTCATGGACGTCGTCCCGCTTCAGCCCGAGGTCGCTGAGGAGATAGTCCGGCATATCGGCGATCTGTCCGACACGGCGTCGATTCACCATCGTCCTCACCATGGCTGCGGCGGCGCTGGCGGCAGCGGCAAAGGACGGGATGAGTGGGGTGGCGGACGTGTTGCGCCCAGCGTTCCGTGCGATGATCGACATGGCCGTTTCTCCTTCCTGGAGCCATTCGGGTGTCAGGCAAAGACGATCCTGTCCGCGCAGGCGATGCGCGGCTGACAAGACGTTCCGTGGTGACGCAAGGAGAGATAGACCGGCCCCATTGATCAAGCCAACGAATGTTCGTTATGGTCATCATCAGAATGGATGATGGAGATGATGATGAGTTCCCCCCTCGATCTCGATCAACTCAGAACCTTTGTGGCAATCGTCGACACCGGCAGCTTCACACGGGCAGCCGACGAGGTGTTCAAGACGCAGTCCGCCGTGTCGATGCAGATGCGCCGGCTGGAGGAGCGCCTCGAGACCAGCCTCTTCGAACGCAACGGGCGCGCGGTGCGGCTGACGGAAGACGGCGCACGGCTTCTCACCTATGCCCGGCGGATGCTGACGCTGAGCCAGGAGACGCTGTCGGCCTTCGACCAGGAGGCGATGGCCGGCCATGTGCGGATCGGCCTGCCCGACGACTATGCCGAACGCTTCCTGCCCGAAATCCTGGCGCGCTTTGCCCGTTCGAACCCGCTGGTCGAGCTGCAGATCGCCTGCGAGCCCTCATCGAACCTGGCCGAGCATATCGACAAGGGACGGCTGGACGTTGCGCTGGTTTCGGCCTGCGCCCGCGACATCCATCTCAGCGACGTCGTGCGCCGCGAGCCGCTGCACTTCGTCACCTCGGCCGCTCACGACATTCACAATCGCAGCGTCCTGCCTTTGGCGCTTGGGCGACCCGATTGCATGTGGCGCATCGAAGGCTGCGAGGCGCTCGACCGCATCGGTCGAAGCTATCAGGTGCTCTTCACCTCCTGGTCGGCGCAGATCGTCACCTCCGCCGTTCTGGCCGGCCTTGCCGTCGGCGTGCTGCCGGAATGCGCCCTGCGTCCGGGCATGCGCGTGCTTGGCGAGTATGAAGGCTTCCCGCGCCTGCGCGACACCGAGATCGGGATCATGAAGGCGCGCAACGCCGAGGGGCCGGTGGTCGCCGCGCTCGTCGAGCATATGCGCGAGAGCCTGCAGAACCTGATGCCGGCGGAGACGCAGGCCAAGCCATCGCAGATTCCGGAGACCCGGGCAGCGATCCGCCCGCAGCGCCCACGCACGCCGCTCGCCGTCGCGGCGGGCTGGTAGGAGGAGGCAGGCCGGAGAGCGGCGACGCTTGACCTCGGCAGGGCAGCGTCGCCACATGATACCCATGAGCCTCCTCGATGATTCGCCTACCGCTGTGACGAATGTCGCGGAATACACGGTGTCGGAGATCTCCGGCGCGCTGAAGCGGACGGTGGAGGAACGCTTCGAGCATGTGCGCGTGCGCGGCGAGATTTCCGGCTATCGCGGTCCGCACTCCTCGGGCCATGCCTATTTCTGCCTGAAGGACGACCGCGCCCGGCTGGAAGCCGTCGTGTGGCGCACCGCCTTTTCCAAGCTCGCCTTCAAGCCCCAGGAGGGGCTGGAGATCGTCGCGACCGGCAAGCTCACAACCTATCCCGGTTCGTCAAAATACCAGATCGTCATCGAGCAGATGGAGCCGGCCGGCGCCGGCGCGCTGATGGCGCTCCTCGACGAGCGGCGGCGCAAGCTTGAAGCCGAGGGGCTGTTCGCGGCCGAGCGCAAGCAGGTGCTGCCGTTCCTGCCGCGCGTCATCGGTGTGGTGACGTCGCCAACCGGTGCCGTCATCCGCGACATCCATCACCGGATTGCCGACCGTTTCCCGCTGCATCTCCTGGTCTGGCCGGTGCGGGTGCAGGGCGACACCTGCGGCGAGGAGGTGGCGGCGGCCATCGCCGGGTTCGACGCCATCGAAGCTGGCGGAACGGTGCCGCGGCCCGATCTCATCATCGTCGCCCGAGGCGGCGGCAGCCTCGAAGATCTCTGGGGCTTCAACGACGAGGCGGTGGTGCGAGCCGCCAGCGCCTGCAGCATCCCGCTGATCTCAGCCGTCGGCCACGAGACCGACTGGACGCTGCTCGACCATGTCGCCGACCGGCGCGCGCCGACCCCGACGGGTGCTGCCGAGATGGCGGTTCCGGTGAAGGCCGATCTGGCGGCGGCCCTTGCCGCACTTCACGCCCGCAACGCCGGCGCCGTGTCGCGGCGGCTCGAGGCCGAGCGACGGACCGTCGCCGCCACCGCCCGCGCCCTTCCCTCTGCCGACATGCTGCTCGCCCTGCCCCGCCGACGGCTCGATGAAGCGGGCGGCACGATCGGCCGCGCCCTCCAGGTCGCGATTGCGCGCAAGAAGGGAGACTTCGCAGCCGTTGCCGGGCAGCTGTCCCCGGTCCGGCTGGAGGCCTTCGTCAGCCAGCGGCGGGCCGATCTCCGCCATGCCGAAAGCCATGCGCGCCATGCGCTGACCACCGGACTGCAGGCCCGGCGGCAGCGCTTCGAGCGACTTGCCGCGACGTTGCAGCCGCATATGGTTCGAGCCCGCAGCCAGGAAGGGCGGCACCGCCTCGACGCGCTTGCCGCAGGTCTCGATCGCACTTTCACGCAGTCGCTCGAACGCCACCGCCAGGCGCTGGCGACGGCGACCCGCATGGCCGCGAGCCTTGATCCCACACAGGTTCTGCAGCGTGGCTACGCGATCATCCGCGGAGCCGACGATGTACCGATCACCCGCGCCGGCGATCTGACACCCGGCCTGCGCTTCGAGGTCGAGTTCGCCGACCGGGAACGGCGGCAGGCCGTCAGTCTTGGTGAGGCCGCCGACAGCGAGACGGCGGTGCCGGCGCAGAAGCCGGTGCGAGCGACACGGCGTCCTGTCCGCGCCGTCTCGAATGACCAGGGCAGCCTGTTCTGACCGCTAGATCATCTGCAACTGTGAGCAGGGAAGACCGTCCCTTCGAAGCGGTCGGAACGTTCGAGGACGACGCGTCGCACCGCCGACGTGCTAACGCCAAGCGGAACGCGGGCTAAGCTCAACATCATCTATACTACGGATGATTTCGTAGGCCGGCTATAGTCTTCCCTAGTTTTCGCAGCTTCGCGAGAACTACTCCTTTAGATTTCGAAGTGTCTAATGAGCGCGATCGGAGCGCTCGGATGTCGTCAGTGCCTGCCTTTCCCATCCCGGAGAACGAGATCGCGCGCCTTGAAGCGCTGGAGTCCTTTTCCAGTGATCTTCTGCCGGCCGAGCCCTTCGATCTGATCGTCAGACTGGCCGCCTCCATCTTCGGAGCACCGAAGGCTCTGGTCACGCTGATCGGCGCGCACCATCAGCTGTTCAAGGCGCGCATCGGCATCGACGATTGCCAAACCTCTCGCGACGTCTCCTTCTGCACGCATGCCATCATGAGCGACGAGGTGTTCGTCGTTCTTGATGCGAAAACCGACGGCCGGTTTGCCTCCCATCCGGCCGTCATCGGCACCCCGTTCGTCCGCTTCTACGCCGGTGCTCCGCTGGTCGATCCTGACGGCTACCGTCTCGGTTCGGTTTGCGTTTTCGATGCGGTGCCGCGGGCCGCGTTTTCCGGCGCCGAGAGCGCCATCCTGAAAGACCTGGCGGCGCTGACGATGGAGCGCATGGTTGCCCACCGGGCCGGCATGGCGCACAGCATCAGCCAGGCCCGCCTGCAGAACATCATGGTGAGTTCGCCCGATGCGATCATCACGGCCGATGCGGAGAACACGATCCGGTCGTGGAACGAGGCCTCGCAGCGCATGTTCGGCTATTCGGCGGCCGAAGCGATCGGCCAGCCACTCGATATCATCGTGCCGCCGGCGCTGCGCTCGACGCATCGACGCGGGCTCGTGCGCGCGGCCGGCGACGGCAGCCACCGCATCGTCGCGACCCCTCTCAGCCTGACGGCCTGCCGCCGCGACGGCCAGGAATTCCCGATCGAGATCTCGCTGTCGCAGTGGCAGGAAGCCGGCGAGCCGCGCTTCGGCGCCATCATCCGCGACATCACCCAGCGCAAGGAAGCCGAGGACCGGCTGCGGCACGCCGCCGACTTCGATTACCTGACGGAGCTGGCCAACCGGGCGACATTGCTGCGGCAGATGGAGGAGATCTGCGGCACCGCACGATCGATAAGCATCCTTCTGCTCGATCTCGACGGCTTCAAGGAGGTGAACGACAATCTCGGCCATTCCGTGGGCGATCACGTCCTGAAGGTCGTCTCCATCCGCCTCAAGCGGCATGTCGAGACGTCCAACCTCGTAGCGCGGCTTGGCGGCGACGAGTTCGTCGTGCTGCTCCCCGATACGGAAGATCCGCTCGCCGCCGAACAGCTCGCCCAGCAACTGATCGGGCTCATCGAGGAGCCGATCGAGTATGGGGAGGAGGTCATCCATATCGGTGCCAGCGTCGGCATCGTCGCGCGCAGCACCATCGGCTGCGACGCCGACGCGCTCCTGGGTGATGCCGACCTTGCGCTCTACCAGGCCAAAGCCGACGGCCGGCATCTCGTCCGTCTGTTCACGCCGGAGCTGCGGCATGTGGCGGCGACCCGCAGCAGCACCGGATCAGGGCTGCGTCGCGCCTGGGAAGAAGGCGAGTTCGAGCTTTATTACCAGCCGCAGGTGCGACTCTCGGATGGCGGCCTGACGGGTGCGGAGGCGCTGTTGCGCTGGAACCGGCCCGGCCTGGGGATCGTCTCGCCGGTGGCCTTCCTCCCGGTGCTGGAAACCGGTCTCCTGGCCGTTCCGGTCGGGGCGTGGATCCTCGAAGAAGCGTGTCGCCAGGCAGCGGCGTGGCGACGCAACCACGGTGGCGAGCTGCGCATGGGTGTCAATCTCTTCGCGGCCCAGTTCAAGACCGGCGACCTCGCCGCCACCGTCGAGAGCGTGCTGGCGCGGAGCGGGCTGCCGCCGGAAGCGCTGGAGCTGGAAATCACCGAAAACATCATCCTGCGCAACGAGCAGACGATCCTGAGCCCGCTGGAGCAGTTGCGCTCATTCGGCGTCGGCATCGCCTTCGACGATTTCGGCACCGGCTATGCCTCACTCAGCATGCTGAAGAACTACCCGGTGACGCGGCTGAAGATCGACCGCTCCTTCGTCGCTGACCTCGAATTCAGCCGGCGGGATCGCACGATCATCGAGTCGGTCATCAACATGGGCTCGGCCTTCGGCGTCGAGCTGATCGCCGAGGGAGTCGAGACGCAAGGCCAGGCGGATGCGCTGCGCGGCGAAGGCTGCCAGGAGGGCCAAGGCTATCTGTTCGGGCGACCGATGCCGGCGGCAGCGTTTGAGTGCCAGTTCCTGAGTAGATCAAGGAACGTCGACGGAGCGGCCGTCTACGCTGCATCCTGATCTTTGCAGATTAAGAGGATGGTACGGTTGGGTGGGTTCGAACCACCGACCTTCGGAGCCACAATCCGACGCTCTAACCAGCTGAGCTACAACCGCATGACGGCACGACCGGCCGTGCCGCCGCAATAAAATCTTTCACCGCCGGGCGCAAGCCCGAACCGCATATCGGCACGCGGACGCCAACCATTGCCATATTGGCCGGAGCGGCGCCCGCCGAGGCTTCATCTCTTCTGCGACCGGAGTGGCGCAGGCCGCATCAGCTGCGGCGGACGGTATCGGCAGCCTTCTGGAAGGCTTCGCGGCCGGGCTTCAGCATGTCCTGCGCCAGTGACTGCGAGAGCGTCTGCAGCTCCTTGGCCTGGTCCGTCGCCGTCTCGATCTGCTTGCGGACATAGCTCGTCTGCAGCTCGATGAGTTCGGCGAAGGATTTCACGCCCATCATGCGGTCGAGGTGCTCGAAGCCCATCTCGGCATTGTTGCGCATCGCCTCAATGGCCTTGCGCGACAGGGAGAGCGACCCCTGGTGAGCATTCTCCATCGTCGATTCCAGCGTCTTCGTCGCATCCTCAGCCGCCGACTTCATGCGGGCATAGGCCTGGCGGGACTGCTCCATCGACTTCTCGGTCATCGCACGGAAGGTTTCCGAGAATTTTGCGGGATCGAGGCCGAGCGTTCCCTGCAGGCCCGGAATGCCGCCGCCGAGACCGAAGGGATCGTTGATGGCATTGTCGTTCATGTCAGCCATTGCTGTTCTCCATACTTTAGCACTACGTGCACGAAACCATCATCAACTGCCTAAAATTTTAGCTTTTATTTTTGTGCGTTGCAACATGGAAAGTCATACCGCGCGTGCCGGCCAGTTAACCCTTTCGGCAGAGACGCGGGGGCAACCGGCACCGAATTCTGGATTTGTTCGCGTCCGGCCATTATTAATAGCTCGTTAAGGAAACTGCCTGCGCCACGCCTCGTTGGCGTCATGCACGAACTGAGCCATGGATCGCGCCTGCATGACTGCTGCCCCCGCTCCCTCGCTGCTCGACATCCTGTCCGCCCCGGCAGTGTGGCCGGCCGCGGCGGGAGCATCGGTCGTTGTGCTGACGCCGGCGCTCGACCGCGTGCTGTGGAGCAATGGCGGCGGCCGAGCCTTGCTGGGGGCAATGTCGCAGGACAGCAGTTTCAGCCTGGCGGCGCTCTCCTCGCCATCGGCGCGACAGGTGGCCGCGGCGCGACGCTCCGTCGAGACGCAGTCCTCCGCCCGGGTGATGCTGCGGCCGGTGGGGCAAGCCTTCGGCAAACCGGTGGTGGCTGACCTCGTCCGCACGGTGCTGGGGGCGAGCGCGACACCTGTGGTGGTGCTGACGGCAGACACCGGCCGGCGGGCCGATATGTCCGAGTCGTTGCAGGCGCAGCGCATCCTGGCTGACTGCGGCATCGCCACCGAGGATGCCGGCGATGCCGCGGTCTTCGGCCCTTCGGGGCTGGTCGCCGGCACGATCGGCAGCATTTCGCCCGAGGCGGCGGCGACAGCGGCACGCCAGTTCCTCGACGGCAGCGAAGCCGTCACAGAGACCGCCATCGGCGATCACGTGATGACCTTCGGCCGAGTGGGCGAGCGGCTGGCGCTGGCCCTGCTGCGTCCGCAGCCGGCGGCCGTCGAGGTCGATCCGGAGACGGCTGAGCGCCCCGCCGCGACGGACACGGCAGATGAGGATGACGCCCGGTCAAGCGGCACAGAAACCGTGACGCCATCGGTCGGCGCCTTCTCGGTGCGGCGGCAGAAGCTGCCGGCCGGCCGCCGTCGCATGGACATCAGCACCTTGATCCAGAGCTGGCATCGGCGCGACACGACGCCGGCTGGCCTTACTCCTCCGGGCGACGACGAAGCCTCCATCGATCCGGCGGCCGGCGCAGTCTCGTCAGCCGATGCCTTCCCGACGGAGGAAGGTATCGCAGCCGCCAGTCACGATGACGACGGCCGCGCGATCCCGTCTTCGGAGACAGAAGGCGAGCCGGTTAGCGATGGCGAGAACCTGGACGCAAGGCAGCCGGAGCCCGACGGCTCGGAGGAAGCCGTCGCTTCAAGCGAGGCCGAGGTCAGTGCGGCCACCGAGTTTGTCGCCAGCGCCGACCGCGTCGTGGCCGCCGAAGACGCGAGTGAGCCGGATGAGGTCACCGTTTCCGACAGCAGCCCCGCACATAGTGGTGGCTCGGAACTCCTGCCTCATGGTGCAACGGCAACCGAGAGTGCAGAGACCCTCTTCCCGACCGCCGACGATGACGGCCGCGAGCCGGAGGCGTCGCCGGCTCCGGAAGCCGGCGGCGAGGACGCAGCTGATCTGACCAGCACGGACACGACGGGTCGCGACGCCGCAGAAATCGCGCCGGTCGATTTCACGGCCTCGGAGGATGCGCCGCTGACGGCAGCGGACGGCGATGCAGCCACGGCGGAAGCAGAGGCAGGTTCCGACGCGGCTGGCGCTGCGGTCGAACCCTTCGTCGAACAGCTGACATCGGAACCGGACGGGCGGACGGATGGCAGCGGTGCCGACGCGTCTCTGGCAGCCACCGATGCACAGGCCGATCAGGTTGTGGCGCCGGGCGACGCATCAGAGCCGTTGGAGCCGGTCGGCACCGTGCCGGCCGATGTGGTGCCGCAGGACGACCATCCGAGTGATCCAATGGCGGATGTTGATCCGATCGCTGCAGCTGGCGACGAGCAAAGCGCCATCTTCGATGGCGACCCTGTCGACGACGGGGGCGAAGTTGCTCGTGCCGGCGCCGATGCTCCGGTTGAGGGCTCGTCCGACGCAGCTGAATCCGGCTATCCCGAAGCGGACATCACTTTGTCTGACGACATGCCGGTGACTGCGGAGGCCGAAACGGCCGGTCGCCCCGAGGCTGAGGCCGATCCCGCTGAAGCCACTATGGTCGGCGCGGCGCCGGCCGAGACCGTCGAGGACGGCCAGTCGACGGCGGATGAGTTGATCGATGGCGAGTCGCTGCCTTCGTCGGAGACGACCGAGGCCGAGGCTGCCGAAGCACTGCGCGCGGAAACTGTCGACCGACAGCCTGAGCCGGACGATGCGACGACCGAGCTTGAGCCTACGCAGGACGATGCTTCCGACGACGCAGACGCTGCGCTTCTCAGTGCCGCCGATGCCCATGCGGGGTCACAGCACCTCTCAGAGGGTGACGGCGCGCCCGTTGGTGAGGATGCCGGCGAGCCCGAGTTGGCCTCGGACGAGGGCCATATCCGCACAGCCGCCAGCACGGATCCTGCCGACGGAGAAGACCGATTCGCGGCGATGCAGGACGACGCAGCGACGGCCGGCGAAACAGCTGCGATGATTGATCCGGCGGCGGCAGTCGAATCCGAGCCCGACGACATCGCTCCGGAAGAGGCCGCAGCCCCTGCGCCTGCAGGGGATGGCGCAGCCGCCGAGGCCACTCCGGACGAGGCGGCGGACGCTACGCCGCAGCAGGCTGAGAGCGGCATTTTCGTTCCCCGCTTCGATACGCCGCCCGTGCGCTTCGTCTGGCAGATCGATCGCGACGGCCGCTTCCGCAGCCTGTCGCCGGAATTCGCCGCGGCCGTCGGGCCGCGGTCTGCCGATGTCATTGGCCGCAGCTTCCGCGAGGTGGCGCAGGTCTTCGGCTTCGACGCCGAAGGCGAGATCACGCGCCTGCTGGACCGGCGCGACACCTGGTCGGGCCGCTCCATCCTGTGGCCGGTGGAGGACAGCGCGCGCAAGGTGCCGGTCGATCTTGCCGCCCTCCCTGTCTATGCACGCGATCGCAGCTTCGACGGCTTCCGCGGCTTCGGAATTCTGCGGATGAGCGAGGCGGTGGAGGATCCGGAGCGGATCGGCGAAATCCTGTCCGGACGGCTCGCGGCTCCCGACAGGTCGGCACAACCCTCCGAGATCGACGGTTCCGAGGCCGTCGGTTCGCCGGAGCAGCTCCATGCGCCGTCCGGGGCCGGCCCCGAAGGCACCTCGGCTGACGATGCGTCGACGTCGTCAGAGCTGGTGATCAGCAAGCCGGTTTTCAGAACCATCTCCACCGAAACGCCGCCGCCCTTCGGCCGCCGCATGGAGCCGCCGGCGGAGCAACCATCCGATGACTCCGCGCCCTCGAAGATCATCCGCTTCGAGGATCGCCGCCGGCCGCGCGAGGGCATGCTGTCCTCGGCGGAGGAAGCTGCCTTCCGTTTCATTGGCGAGACGCTCGGCGGCCGTGCCGAGCCGGACGAAGCCGGGCCCGCGGCATCGACGGGTTCGTCCGAAATCGGCCGCGACGATATGGCTGGCAGTGACCGGTCTGCAGTGATGATCGCGGCATCGGACGACGCGCTCCGTCCAGACGCCCTCCGGTCCGGCCCTGACATCGCGGCACGCGATGACGGCGAGAGGCCATCAAACGATGCTCTCGACCCGGCTGTCTCCGCCAACGATGCCGATGACGCGGATTTCGGCGACGACGAGTCCCGTGGCGGGCGAGCCGAGCTGCTGCCGGATCTGCAGGCAATCTACGGCTCTCTGCCGCTGCCGGTGCTGGTGCAGGCATCAGGCGAACTGATCTACGGCAACCGGGCCTTCTTCGAGGCGACGGGCTACGCCGATGTGGAGACGCTCAGCGAGGCCGGCGGTCTAGACACGCTGTTTGCCGAGCGCGACAGCAGTCTCGCCGAGGGCGAAGTTGCGCTGCGCCACGCCGATGGCCGGCTTGGCGATGCACGTGTCCATCTTCAGCGCATCACGCTCGAGGGCGGATCGTGCCTCGTCATGTCCTTCGCCGCGCCGCAGATGGCGGAGGCCGAGCCTGGGTCGCAGGCAGCTTCCACCGAAGCCGTCGCAGCTTCGGGACAGGCCGATCTCGTGGCCCGGCTGCGCAGCGAGGTGGATGAGCTGCGCGCCGTGCTCGACACGGCGACCGACGGGGTCGTGCTCCTCGACAGCGAGGGCCTGATCCGCAGCATGAACGGGGCGGCGCATGCGCTCTTCGGCATTGCCGAGAACGACTATGCCGGCCGTCCCTTCGTCACGCTGTTCGCCCATGAGAGCCAGAAGGCGACGCTCGACTACCTCGAGACGATGAAGGACGAGGGCTTCGCTGGCATCCTCAACGACGGACGCGAGGTGATCGGCCGCGTCGCGCAGGGCGGCTTCATCCCGCTCTTCATCACGCTAGGCCGGCTGGGGCAAGGCCGCGGCTGGTGCGCGGTGATCCGCGACATCGCCCACTGGAAGCGCATCGAGACGGACCTCACCAATGCGCGGCGCCAGGCCGAGGCGGCGAGCCTCCACAAGAGCCAGTTCCTGGCCAATATCAGCCATGAGCTGCGCACGCCGCTGAACGCCATCATCGGCTTTGCCGACGTCATGATGGCCGAGTGCTTCGGGCCGATCGGCAACGAGCGCTATCTTGAATATCTCGGCGACATCAAGCGGTCGGGCCACCACGTTCTCGACCTCGTCAACGATCTCCTCGACATCTCCAAGATCGAGGCCGGCAAGCTCGACCTCTCCTTCGAGGCGGTGTCGCTGAACGAGATCATCGCCGAGGTCGTGTCGCTGATGCAGCCGCAGGCGAACCGCGAGCGCGTCATCGTTCGCTCCAACCTGCCCTCCTCCGTGCCGCCGGTGGTCGCCGATCGCCGCTCCATGCGCCAGATCGCCCTGAACCTTTTGTCGAACGCGGTCCGGTTCACGCCGTCGGGCGGTCAGATCATCGTTTCCACCACCTATTCGCTGGAGGGCGACGTCGTGCTGCGCTTCCGCGACAGCGGCATCGGTATGACGGAGCGCGAGATCGACATCGCGCTGCGGCCCTTCCAGCAGGTGCATGCCTCGCGCAGCCGCGGCGAAGGCACCGGCCTGGGGCTGCCGCTGACGAAGGCAATGGTGGAGGCGAACCGCGCCCAGTTCGCAATCATGTCGACGCCCGGCGAAGGCACGCTGGTGGAGATCGTCTTTCCGTCGCAGCGGGTTCTCGCCGACTGATCGGAGGCGCCTGGGCCGGCGTTGGCTGAGCGGTCGAAGCCGCCGGAGCGGAGCCGTCGGAGCAACGCTGCCGGGAGTGTCCGCTCCGTCAACGGCCGCAATGCCGGTGGCTTTTGCGCACCTGCAGCAAAGCCGTTAAACAGCGGGCGCGAATCGCGGGAGACGATGTGACCGAACGACGGATCCCTGAACGGCCGGAAGGGCGCTCCACGGTCCGCGGAACGCTGGCCTATCTCCGCCGCCGCCCGTTCGCAGCGACGGGCCTCCTACTGCTGTTGCTCGGCGCCGTGGCCGGCGTCATCGCCTATGCGTCGCTGTCGCTTCGGCAGGACGACGCGCGGATCCTGCTCGTCGATCGTCTCGAACGTCTCACCGCGCAGCCCGTCTCGATCGACGGCCCCGTCACGGTCGAGCTCTTTCCCTCCAGTCGCCTGACCGCCTCGGGCATTCGCATTGGCAGCGACCGCAGCAAGCCGGTCCTGACGATCGACGGCATCGTCGCCGAGCTCGATCTAGTGGATGCCGTGTTCGGAACGGCCGAGATCGACGCCCTGACCTTACGCCGTCCGCAGCTGAAGGTCCTGCCCTCTCCGGACGGAAGCACCCAGGCCGGCACCACCGAAACCGGTGTGGATCGCCTTGAGGCCGTCACGGCGTCCCTGCGGGATCTCCTGCCGCGGCTCGGCGAACTGACGGATCTCACCATCGTCGATGGCGTCTTGCGCACGCCGCGGCCTGATGCGGCACCGCTCATCACCCAGGCCGACCTCAGCCTGAAGCGCCTAACCGAAGGCGGTGCAGCCCGGATCGAAGGCAGCTACATCTGGCGAGGGGATCAGACGCGGCTCAGCGTCGACGTCGGCGCGCCATCCGCCTTCTTCGAAGGCGGCCGCAGCTCGGTCGATGTCTCCCTCGCCGCACCGCACCTAACCCTCAGCTTCGAAGGCACTGGCTCCTTCCAGACCTCGCTCGCACTAACAGGCTCGTTCAGCCTCTCGACGCCGTCCCTGAAGAACGCCGTCGCATGGCTCGGCGACGAGCGGACCGCCGTTCCGGATTTCGGAGCCGTCAGCCTCGGCGGCATGCTGGATGCCTCGCGCACGGGCTTCAACCTCTCCGATGCGACCGTGACCCTCGCCGACAGCACGGGCCGTGGCGCCATCGAGCTGCTCTCTGGCAGCGCGCGCACCATCATCAACGGGACACTCGACTTCGACACGCTGGACCTGACGCCGCTCGGCCATGCGGTGGCGCCGCTGCCGCGCGATCTTCTCGACCTGCAGCGCCCGATCGCCACCGCCTTTATCAGGGACTACGACGTCGACCTGCGCTTGTCGGCCACCACAGCGACGATCGGTGATGTTGCGATGAACGACGTTGCCGCAACCGCCATGTTCAATGATGGGGTCGCGACGCTCGATCTCGGCGATGCCTCCCTGTATGGCGGCGAAGCGCGTATTCACCTCACCGTCGACGCCCGGGACGGCCGGCCGCGGGCGCAGGCCTCGATACGCCTGTCCGGCATCGACATGGGGCAATTGCTGCCAGCGGTCGGCGTCGAGGCGATCGGCGTCAGCGGGCAGTCCGACCTGACGACGACCTTCGACAGCACGGTTACGAGCTGGGCCGATATCCTGCGGCGTGGCCGCAGCAACACTACCCTGTCCATTCGCAGCGGCCGCGTCGACGGTGTCGATTCCCGCCTGTTCGCGGCACCCCGCAACCAGACGCCGTTCCAGCTGGTCGCGGCCGGCAACAGGACGCCCTTCAGCCGGATCGATGCCCAGATCGATACGTTTGGCACGAGGCTGCAGCTGGGGTCGCTGACCATCGATAGCGCCGACGCTTTGTTGTCGGCGCGTGGGGACTTCGCAGCCGATCGCGGGACGATCGACATGGCTGGCGAACTGCGGGCCACCGCGCAGGCGGGTTCGCCGTTTGCCACCGGCGCACCGGACAAGCAGTTCCGTATCCACGGCACATGGCCGGATCCGACCGTCACAGAGACAGGCGACGACAAGCCGATCTGACGGCGGCCGTCAGTTGATCTCCGAACTGGACGTCAGTCGGCGGCGGCCGACTCTGGCCGCAGCGCACCCGTGCGAGCCCCCACCCGTTGCAGCGCTGGCTCGATCGCGAAGCTTCGCCTACCCGCCCGTGGCGGCGAGCCGCTCGTCGCGGATGCGCTGCGCCTCGCGACGCTTCACCCCGATCGAGGCGATGATGACGCCCACCGAGACGATCGCGATCAGGATGGTGCAGACCGCGTTGATCTCCGGCGTCACACCGAGCCGCACCTGGCTGTAGATCTTGATTGGCAGCGTCGTCGCGCCGACGCCGGTGGTGAAGTTCGCAAGCACCAGATCATCGAGCGACAGGGTGAAAGCCAGCATCCATCCGGCGACGACCGCCGGCATGATCAGCGGCAGCGTCACCTGGAAGAAGGTCTTCAGCGGGGTCGCGCCGAGATCCATCGCTGCCTCCTCCAAGCTGCGGTCGAGAGTGATCAACCGCGACTGCACGACCACGGCGACGTAGCACATGGTGAAGGTCGTATGGGCGATGGTGATCGTCCAGAAGCCGCGGGCAACGTCCATTGCGACAAAAAGCAGAAGCAGCGACAAGCCGGTGATGACGTCCGGCATCACCAGCGGCGCGAACACCATGCCGGAGAAGAGCGTGCGGCCGGGGAAGCGGACGTAGCGCACCAGCGTCACCGCCGCGAGCGTGCCGAGAACGGTCGCGATCGTCGCGGACAGGACGCCCACCCGCAGCGTCACCCAGGCCGCATCCAGCATCTGCTGATTGTTGAGGAGCGAACCGTACCACTGCGTCGAGAAGCCGGCCCAGACCGTGACCAGGCGGGAACGGTTGAACGAGAAGACGACCAGGATGAGGATCGGCAGATAGAGGAAGACGAAGCCGAAGGTCAGCGACGTCACGTTGAACCAGGACAGCCCCTTCCTCACTGTGCCGTCCTCCGCCCGTAGTTCTGGAAGATCATGATCGGCACGACGAGGATGAGGAGCAGGACCACGGCGACCGCCGAGGATGTCGGCCAGTCGCGATTGGCGTTGAACTCGTTCCAGAGCTGACGCCCGATCATCAGCGTGTCGGAGCCGCCGAGAAGGTCCGGAATGACGAACTCGCCGACGATCGGGATGAAGCACAGGAAGCTGCCGGCGATCACCCCCGGCATGGAGAGCGGGACGGTGATGACCCAGAAGCTCTTGAACGGGCGCGCGCCGAGATCGGCTGCCGCCTCCAGCAAGGTGTCGTCCAGCTTCTCCAGCGTCGCATAGAGCGGCAGGATCATGAAGGGCAGATACGAGTAGACGATGCCGATGAAGACAGCCCAGTCAGTGTTGAGGAGATGCACCTGCTGGTCCGGGCCGAAGATGCCGATCCATTGCAGGAAGACGGTCAGCAGCCCCTCCGGCTTCAGGATGCCGATCCAGGCATAGACGCGGATCAGGAAGCTCGTCCAGAAAGGCAGGATCACCAGCATCAGCAGCGTAGTGCGCATGTTCGACGGTGCGCGGGCCATGCCATAGGCGATGGGAAAGCCGATCAAGAGCAGCAGCACCGTCGAGATCGCCGCGATCCTGAGGCTCGAGAGGTAGGAGCGCAGGTAGATCGGGTCCTCGGTGAGGTAGCGGTAGCTGTCCAGCGTGAACTGCTGCGCCCGCTCCCAGACGGTCGAAAGCTGGTCGAAGACCGGTTCATAGGGCGGCTGCGCGATCGCATAGGTGGAGAAGGAGATCTTCAGGACGATCAGGAACGGCACGAGGAAGAAGACCACGAGCCACAGATACGGGATCGCCACGACCAGCCAGCGCAGCTTCGAGGCGCCGGGCGCCGGTGCTGCCGTGCCGCTCGTGTCCGTCATCGCCGCTTGTCCCTTCGCCGCATCCGCATCGGCATCAGTCCGTCAGCACCAGGCCGGCGTCACGCGACCAGCTCAGCCACACCTTGTCGTCCCAGCTGATCGGCCGTGACACCAGCCGCGTGGTGTTGGCGACTGTGGCCTTCATCACCGCGCCATTGGCGAGCTTGACGCGGTAGATCGAGACGTCCCCGAGATAGCCGATGTCCCAGACCTCACCGGCGATCATGTTGACCCCGTCCAGGGCGCCGGCAGGCCGATCGAGGGAGATGCGTACCTTCTCCGGCCGGATGGCGAAGGAGGCGACGCCCGCGGACCCACCAGCAATCGCCTGATCGGTCTCGACGACGAGACCGGCGGCCGGTGCCTCAAGCCGCGTTCCGCCGCCCGGCAGTGCCGCAACCGTGCCCTCGATCAGATTGATGTTGCCGATGAAGTCGGCGACATAGCGCGAATTCGGCTGCTCGTAGATCTCGGCCGGTGTGGCGATCTGGACCAGCTTGCCGTGGTTCATCACGCCGATGCGGTCCGACATCGTCATCGCCTCCTCCTGATCGTGGGTCACGATCAGGAAGGTGAGGCCGAGGTCCATCTGCAGGTCCATCAGCTCGAACTGCGTCTCCTCACGCAGCTTCTTGTCGAGCGCTCCGAGCGGCTCGTCGAGCAGCAGTACCTTCGGGCGCTTGGCAAGCGAGCGAGCCAGCGCGACACGCTGGCGCTGACCGCCGGAAAGCTGGTTCGGCTTGCGCTTGGCGAAGGGCTCGAGCTTGACCAGCCGGAGCATTTCCTTCACCCGCGCCTCGATCTCCGCCTTGCCCATGCCGTCCTGCCTGAGGCCGAAGGCGATGTTCTTCTCCACGCTCATATGCGGAAACAGCGCATAGGACTGGAACATCATGTTCACCGGCCGCCGATAGGGCGGCACACCGGCAAGCGGCTTGCCGTCGAGCAGGATCTCGCCCGAGGTCGGCTCCTCGAAGCCGGCGAGCATGCGCATCAGCGTGGTCTTGCCGCAGCCGGACGGGCCGAGCAGCGAGAAGAACTCGCGCTCGTAGATCGACAGCGAGACGCCGCCGACGGCGACGAAATCGCCAAAGCTCTTGGTAACGTTCCGGAACTCAATCGCCGGCTTGGCAGCGGAGTCCGTCCAGGGCGCAAATGCGCGCTTCACCGGCCCGAGGGTCTTCGACATCGTCCCGCCTCTCGTCACGTCGCGGCCGGTGGGAAAGGCCGGCAGCCGGCCTTTCCCATTTCCTTGCGCCTACTGGCCGGTCTTCACGCTGGTCCAGAGCCGGGTCAGCGTCCGCTGCGTGCGGGCATCGTTCGGCGTCGTCGTGTAGAGATGAGACAGCGTCTCGTCGTCGGGATAGATCGACTTGTCCGCGAGAATCTCGGGCTTGATCAGCTTCTGGGAGTCGAGGTTGCCGTTCGGGTAGTTCACGAAGTCGGTCGCCTTGGCGATGATCTCCGGGCGCTGGATGAAGTTGATGAACTCATGCGCCTCGGCGACGTGCGGCGCATCGGCCGGGATCGCCATGGAGTCCGTCCAGAGCAGCGCGCCTTCCTTCGGGATGGAATAGGCGATGGTGACGCCGTTATTGGCCTCGGCGGCACGGTCGCGCGCCTGCAGGATGTCGCCGGAATAGCCGAAGGCGATGCAGGCATCGCCGTTGGCCAGCGCCTCGATGAACTCCGAGGAGTGGAACTTGCGGATATAGGGGCGCACCGACTTCACAAGGTCGGCCGCCTTCTGGAGGTCGGCCTCCTCCTTGGAGTCCGGCTTCAGACCGAGATAGGCGAGCGCTGCCGGCATGATGTCGTCCGGGCTGTCGAGAAGATAGACGCCGCAATCGGCGAACTTCGACACCACCTCCGGCTTGAACAGCATGTCCATCGAATTGACCGGCGCATTCGGCAGCCGCTTCTCGATCATCTGCGTGTTGTAGCCGATGCCCGTCGTGCCCCACATGTAGTTCACGGCGAACTTGTTCTCGGGGTCATAGGTGGCGACACGGTCGGTGATCGCCGGCCACATATGCGACAGGTTCGGGATCTTGGACTTGTCCAGCGGCTGCAGAACGCCCGCCTGGATCATCCGCTGCAGGTTGCGGTCGGTGGGAACGACGATGTCGTAGCCGGAGCCCCCCGCCAGCAGCTTGGTCTCCAGCACCTCCATGGAATCGTAGACGTCGTAGACGACCTTGATCCCAGTTTCCTTGGTGAACTGCTCGAGGATCGCCGGATCGATGTAGTCCGACCAGTTGTAGACGTTGACGACGCGCTCCTGCGCGGGCGCCGAAAGGCTCGAGGCGAGAAGGATGGCAGTGCCGACGAGGGTTGCCAGGCGCAAGGTCATCCGGGGAAACTCCCTTCCAGGGTGCAGGTTTAAGAGCAGACGTCCGTCGCCGATACGCCATTCGTTACGGCGGAGTAAAGAACATCGGCGGAGCGATTCCTAGTCCCGGTTTCGCACCGCAGCGAGAGGTTTATCCGGGGATCGCCGACGGGTTCGGCCTCAGCATATAGCGCGCGTCTTCGCCATAGGCGGCGAGGCGTTCAGCCGGCAGCACGCCGTCGGTGAGCTCGAAGCCGAAGCGGTGCCAGAACGGGGCCGTTCCGTAGACCGAGATCAGCGCCGCGATGGGGAAGGCTTGCGCCTCGTCGAGCAGCCGGCGAACGCCTGCTTCAGCATGGCCTTTCCCCCGCGCTTCCGGCGCGACCACGACGTCGTGGAGGTAGTAGCTGTCGGCATTGTCCGGCAGGCTGCGCAGCAGCTTTCCCAGTGACGGCGGCTCGTGCCGGCGGATGGGATGCGACACCGCATAGCCGAGGATAACGTCGTCCGCGCTCGCGAGAACGAGGCAGCCGCGCGGCCACAGCGCCAGCCGCTCGGCAAACACCGCTTGGTCTTCCGGCAGGCCCGGGTGGACACGGTCCGCCAGCGCGGTCACCGCCGCGACCTCGTCGCCGTGCATCGGGCGCCAGAGCGCACTGTCTAGGTTGTGCCCTGGGCCGCCGGATGCGGCGGCCGCTGCTGCCGACATCGCCTTCAGCGGTGCTTGCGCCCTTCGCCGTAGAACATCTTCTCCCACGCCTTATGAGCCTTGTAGCCCTCGCGGATGAATGGGGTGAAGACGGCGAGATTCAGGATGGCCTTGTTGGTGATGTTCGCCGGGAAGCTCGTCGGCTTCTCGAAATCGACGAAGAGCACCACGCGCACCTTGTCGGAATGGTTCCAGGCCTCGTGCTCATAGGCGTCGTCGAAGATCAGCGCCTTGCCCTCTTCCCAGTGGCAGAGTTCCTTGTCGACGCGGATGCCGATCTTGTCGGGCTCGTTCGGCACGATCAGGCCGAGGTGGAAGCGCAGCACACCGTTATAGGGGCCGCGATGCGGCGGCAGATGCTTGCCGGGCTCGAAGATGGAGAACATCGCCGACTTCAGGCCGGGAATCTTCTGCAAGATGCGCCAGGTCTGCGGACACTGCCGGATCGCCTCCTCCGACTTGATGCCGTAGCCGCAGAGGAAGAACGTCTTCCAGTTCTGGTCCGAGGAGATGGAGCGCACCTCCGAGGAGATCTCATGGAAAGCCGGGAGATCGCCCTTGCGCACCAGGATCTTATCGAGTTCCGCACGGATCAGGTGCCATTCGGCCTCGACCTCACGCGCCCAGGGAAACGCATCGGTCGGGAAAACCGGCGGGTTGCCGACGGCCGAATATTTCAGGTTCAGCTTCTCGGCGCCGTCCACCAGCTTCTGCACCGTGCGGGCAACGGCGCCCGCGCCGCTCATCGTGTCTTCGAGGCCGGCCGTCTTGGCCTTCTGCTGGCTGTTGATCTGATCCATGGGACATCACCTCGGTCTCTGCCGGCCACATGCGACGGTTGTCGGCGCGCAGCTGCTGTCTGCCTGAATAGCGGCGCTTCGCGGGCGGCTCCAGCCATTTGGAGCGCCGTCATTGAAAATCGAACGGCGACAGACCGCCCACACGCTCGTCGAGACCGAGCGGGCGGGTCAGCGGCGCAAGACATGCACAGTATGGTTCGGGCGGTGCCGACGCACTTCGCAGTTCAAGGCGAACATTGCCTCTCTTACCTATTTTCTGTAGTTACTAGAATTCCATGGCGAAGAGCTTGGCTTTCGAGTGGGACGAGGCAAAAGCGGCGACGAACCTCGCTCGCCACGGCGTCGCCTTTACGGACGCCGCAACCTTTCGCTTCGACCTCGCGACGATCGTATTGGACGAAAGGCTCGTCTATGGCGAAGAGCGCTGGATCGCTACGGCACCGCTCGCTGGCCGCATCCACGTTCTCGTCTATACGACGCGCGGCACGGCGATCCGCGTCATCTCGCTCCGCAAAGCCAACGCAAGAGAGATCAAGCGCTATGCCGATTCGTTCGAAGCATGACCGCCGCACCGAGGCACTGGCGATTGCACGAGCCAACCTAGAAGCGATGACACCGAAGGAGGATCTGGCGATCACGGCAGCCGCCGAGGCGGACCCGGATTCGCGCCCGATGACGGATGAAGAGTTCGCTCAGGCGCGGCGAGGTCGCAGGCCAGCTGAGAATCCGAAGAGGCAGGTGACGCTACGCCTCGATCCCGACGTCATCGAAGCCCTGAAAGCAGAAGGCCCCGGCTGGCAGACCCGCGCGAATGCTCGTCTGCGCGAGGCGCTTGGTCTGGGCTCATAGAGCACATATCTGTCAGACTGCCACTTCCTCATTGAAAATCGAACGGTGACAGACCGCCCACCCGTTCGTCGAGACCGAGCGGGCGGGTCAGCGGCGGCGCTGCGCGGGCGATGCAAGCCTGCCGCTCGCAGAAGCGGCAGGCCGGGCCGATCGGCGTCGGCACCGCGCCGGACCCAAGCTGCCGGCCGTAGATGGTCGCATCCTTATGTGCGGCATCGCAGCCGATCAGGATCGCCGTGCGGCGTGGGCGCTCGCCAAAGCGAGCCGTCGGACCATCGACCGTCCGCGTGACGAGAAGAAAGGATGCTCCACCGGGCATCTCGGCCATTTCGGCGAGAACCGCATCCGGCTGCGCGAAGGCCATGTGGATCGGCAGCTTGGGGCAATCGCCACCGAAGCGCTGCGCGGGAAAGCCGCGCGCGCCGACCCGGCGAATGCGATTGCCGGCGTGATCCACCTCCATCAGGAAGAAGGGAATACCCGGCGCGCTCGCCCGCTGCAGCGTCGTCAGCCGCTGCGCGGCCTGCTCGAATGAGACGCCGAAGCGGCTCGCCAGCACGGTGACGTCATAGCCGCAGCGCTCGGCCGCGGTCTGGAACGGTGCATAGGGCATCATCAGCGCATGCGCGGCATAGCGCATCAGTTCCAGGCGGGCGAGGCGCAACGCCTCAGGCCCCGAGAAGCCGAAGCTGTCGGCTTCCGACGCGACGACATCCTCATAGGCGAGCGTGAAAACCTCGGCCGCGACCTCCCTCAACCGGTCCGCCGCCGATAGCCGCTCCGACAGGAACAGCCGCCGCGAGTGCCGGTCGAATCGCCGTCGCCAGATCGGCATGACATCGGCCGGCAGCACGCGAACGGCGATGTCGTGGCGGCTGCGCAGCCAGCCGCGCAGTACCGCGCCAGGATCG
Organism: Mangrovicella endophytica; assembly: GCF_002893625.1. Lineage (GTDB taxonomy): Bacteria > Pseudomonadota > Alphaproteobacteria > Rhizobiales > Rhizobiaceae > Mangrovicella > Mangrovicella endophytica. The sequence goes on from NZ_PKMZ01000009.1 coordinate 50,452, forward strand.
TCGCCCGGCTCGAAGCTCTGGTGCAGGCGCTCGGCAGCGGCCTCGATCGCGGCATAATGATTGGGCCGGTTCTCCAGGACGTCCCGCACCTCGTCGAGCGGCAGACGCGCGGCCGCGACCGGCGTGCCACGCCCCTCGCGCGCCAGGAGTTCGCTCAGATCGGACAACCGCTCATGCTGCTCGCGATAGGCGCGATAGAGCTTGGCGAGACCGGCCGCGACGTTCGGCGCGGTCGCGGCGAGCTCGCCGAGTTCCTGGTCCCCGGGAAGTTCGTCGGCCAACAGAGGGTCTGCGAAAATCGCCTTCAGCTCACCCTGCAGCTCGCGCGCCTTGCCACCCCGAAGCTCGCCGGGATCAACCCCGTAGACCTCCGACAGCCGCAGGATCAGCTGCACGGTCAGGGGCCGCTGGTTGCGCTCGATCAGGTTGAGATAGGAGGGCGAGATGCCGATGCCGGACGCCATGGCGGTCTGCGTCAGGCCGAGGCCGTTGCGGATCCGGCGTATATGCGGACCGGCGAAGATCTTAGTCTCGTGCACCGCTTTACCGTTCTTGACAGACGCTGACGTTCACACGGCTTTTACAAAATTACAGTCAAGCTTTGTCAAAGACAATACAGAGCAACCTCATTCACAGCCCGATTGAGAGCTGCTTCCTGGCATGTCCAGCCGATTTCGTCACATGCTCCTCACAGCCGACGCCACGGGAGGTCGTCGGCAGGCAGACTTGATGGGGAGCCGCCATGACAGACTTTTACAAGCTCGTTCCCGCCGCACCGGACGGCCGTTTCGACGGGATCAGCCGTACCCACAGCGCGGCCGACGTCGAGCGGCTGCGCGGCTCGCTGCCGATCCGCTATACGCTGGCCGAGAACGGCGCCAACCGGCTTTGGTCGCTCCTCAGGTCCGAGGATTTCGTCAACGCGCTCGGCGCAATGACCGGCAACCAGGCGATGCAGCAGGTGCGCGCCGGACTGAAGGCGATCTACCTGTCGGGGTGGCAGGTCGCCGCCGACGCCAACACCGCCTCGGCCATGTATCCCGACCAGTCGCTCTATCCCGCCAATGCGGCGCCCGAGCTCTGCCGCCGCATCAATCGCACGCTGCAGCGCGCCGACCAGATCGAACATGCCGAAGGCAGCCGCTCGGTGGAGACCTGGTTCGCGCCGATCGTCGCCGATGCGGAGGCCGGCTTCGGCGGACCGCTGAATGCCTTCGAGATCATGAAAGCCTTCATCGAGGCCGGTGCGGCGGGCGTCCACTATGAGGATCAGCTGGCGTCGGAAAAGAAGTGCGGCCATCTCGGCGGCAAGGTGCTGATCCCGACGAGCGCCCATATCCGCAACCTCTCCGCCGCGCGTCTCGCTGCCGACGTGATGGGCGTGCCGACGCTCGTCATCGCTCGCACCGACGCGGAGGCAGCCAAGCTGATCACCTCCGACATCGACGAGCGCGACAGGCTGTTCGTCGATTACGAGGCGGGCCGCACGGCCGAGGGCTTCTTCCACCTGCGCAACGGGCTGGAGCCGTGCATCGCGCGCGCCGTCGCCTATGCGCCCTATTGCGACCTCATCTGGTGCGAGACCTCCAAGCCGGATCTGGAACAAGCGCGGCGCTTTGCGGAAGGCGTGCGGCGCGAGCACCCGGGCAAGCTTCTCGCCTATAACTGCTCGCCCTCCTTCAACTGGAAGAAGCATCTCGATGACGCCACGATCGCCAAGTTCCAGCGCGAGCTCGGCGCCATGGGCTACAAGTTCCAGTTCATCACGCTCGCCGGCTTCCACCAGCTGAACCACGGCATGTTCGAGCTCGCCCGCGGCTACCGCAACCGGCAGATGGCTGCCTATGCCGAGCTGCAGGAGGCCGAGTTCGCCTCCGAAGCGAACGGCTACACGGCCACCAAGCACCAGCGCGAGGTCGGCACCAGCTATTTCGATGCCGTGTCGCTAGCGATCACCGGAGGCGCGTCCTCGACCACTGCCATGGGCGGATCGACTGAAAGTGCGCAGTTCCACGGCGAGGCGCTCGGCGTCGCCGCCGAATAGGCCGAGCCAGCCCACCATCGCCCCAGGAGGAGACAGAAGCGATGAGCAACGTCCTGATATCGGAGACGATGAACCAGAACCGGCCGCGCACAAGGGTGCGCGAGCGTGCCGAGGAGCAGTCCTCGTCCATGAGCGAGGCGCAGCAGGCGACGGTGCGCACGCTCGCCAACGACCTGCACCGGCTGAACCAGGCGGTGATGAAGGCCGTCGAGGCCGGCCTGTCGGTGGAGCTCGTCCGCTCCGCCCGCCATCACGGCGGCGATGGCAACTGGGGCGATCTGCTGATCCCGGTGATCGTCAAGACGTGATTTCTGGGATCGAGCTCCGCTTCGCCGTCTTGTGAAGATCGCGAAGCCGGCCTCAGCAGCAGAGGCGGCTGGATTCATCTCGCCGCTACCCGCCTCGCCGGCTGAGCTTCCCACCGGCGGGGCGGCTGGGTTATGATTTCGCCCAATCAGCCACGGCGAGAATCATGTCGCGCAGTCTCAGACCGGGAAGCCCCGCCAAGGCGTCCTCCAGCAAACGTGGAACGGAGCATCCCCTGCAGGGCTTGAGTGAGGCGCTGGCCGCCCCCCCAAGGCCAGCAGCCCAGCAGAGCGCCGACGGACCGCATTTTCGCCTGTCGAAGGACGACCAGCCGGCGTTCCTTCTGTCCAAGCGTGGCGTCCGGTCCATGTCGGAAGCCGCCGACTGGCTGGCCGCACGCGGCATCGACGACATCGAGTGCATCACGCCGGATCTCGCCGGTGTTGCCCGCGGCAAGATGATGCCGGCCAAGAAGTTCACCGGCAACACCTCGCTGGCTTTGCCGTCGGCACTTTTCATGCACACCATCTCCGGCGAATACCCGGAGGAGACTGGCGAGTTCCGCTATTCGCCCAATGACGGCGACCTGAAGCTGATGCCGGATCTCTCCACGCTCGCCGACGTGCCGTGGGAAAGCGATCCGACGGCCCAGATCATCTGCGACCTTGTCGACACGTCGGGCGCGGCGGTCCCCTACACGCCCCGCAACGTGCTGAAGCGCGTGCTCTCGCTCTACGAGAGCCGCGGCTGGCAACCGATCGTGGCGCCGGAAATCGAGTTCTATCTCGTCGCCAAGAATGTCGATCCGGATTACCCGCTGACCCCGCCGATCGGGCGCTCCGGCCGGATGATCCAGAGCGGACAGGCCTATTCGATCGGCGGCGTCAACGAATTCGATGAGCTGATCGACGACATCTACGACTTCTCGGAGTGTCAGGGGCTCGAGATCGACACGCTGATCCATGAAGACGGCGCCGCGCAGCTGGAAATCAACCTGCGGCACGGGCATCCGATCGAGCTTGCCGATCAGGTCTTCATGTTCAAGCGCACGATCCGCGAGGCGGCGCTCAAGCACGGGATCTACGCGACCTTCATGGCCAAGCCCATCCAGGGCCAGCCGGGTTCGGCCATGCACATCCACCAGTCGGTGGTGGACCGGGCGACCGGCCGCAACATCTTCTCGGATGCCGACGGCTCGCCCTCGGCGCTGTTCTACAACTTCATCGGCGGGATGCAGCGCTACGTGCCGGCCGCCCTGGTGATGATGGCGCCCTACGTGAATTCCTACCGCCGCCTCACCTACGGGATGAGCGCGCCGACCAACAATGCCTGGGGCTACGACAACCGCACGACCGCCTTCCGCGTGCCGACCTCGGATGCGGCCGGGCGGCGCGTCGAGAACCGCCTCCCCTCTTCCGACGCCAATCCCTATCTGGCGCTGGCGGCCTCGCTCGCCTGCGGCTGGCTGGGCATGAAGAACGCGATCGAGCCGGGCGCGCCGACCGATCTCACGGCCAATGAGGACGGTGGCATCTCGCTGCCGCGCGGCCTCCTGGAGGCCGTTGCCGCCTTCGAATGCGAGCCGGAGTTCCACGAGGTCTTCAGCCGCGAGTTCGTCGGCACCTATGCCGGGGTGAAGCGCGGCGAGTTCGAGACCTTCATGCAGGTGATCAGCCCGTGGGAGCGCGAGTTCCTGCTGCTGCAGGTCTAGGGCGCAGCGGTTGCAGCTGTACCAATCGCCGATCTCGCCGGGTCGCTCCTGGTACGAGGACGGCATCGAGCGCCCTGCCTTCGGCGCATTGACGGAGCGGATCGATACCGACGTCGTCGTGGTCGGCGGCGGCTTCACCGGCTTGTCGGCGGCTCTTCATCTCGCCCGCGCTGGCGTCGGCGTCGTGCTCCTGGAGGCGCATCGCCTCGGCGACGGCGCTTCGGGGCGCAATGGCGGGCAGATGGGCACCGGCCAGCGCCTATGGCCCGCGGAGCTCGAAGCGCTCTACGGCTTTGCGCGCTCGAAGGCGCTGTTCGACCTCGCCGAGGCGGCCAAGCGCCACCTCCTCAGCTTCATGGCTGAGAACGGGATCGACGCGGATTATCGCGCTGGCCAGCTCTCCGTCGCGCACAAGCGCCGCTACGTCGCCGACTATCGTGAGCAGGCGGAGGTGCTGGCGACGCGATACGGTTATGGCGACGCGCAGTTCATGGATGCTGAGGAGACGGCGGCTCGCGTGGGGTCGAAGCGCTACTTCGGGGGCATCCGCGACACCGGCACCGGTCACATCAATCCGATGAAGCTCGTGGTCGGCACCGCGCGGCTGGCGGGCGAGGCGGGCGCGCAGCTCTTCGAGGCGAGCGCCGTTACGGCGATCTCCCGCCAGGACGGCCGCATCATCGTCAGCACGGCTGGGGGCGAAGTACGGGCCGAACGCGCGCTGATCGCGACCAACGCCTCCGGGGCCGGATTGCATCCGGAGACGGCGCGCCACATCCTGCCGATCAGCTCGTTCATCGGCGCGACGGAGCCGCTCGCCGAGCCGGAGCGCGTGCTGCCGGGCGGCGAATCCTGCGACGACTCCCGCTTCGTCGTGCGCTACTTCCGCAAGAGCGCCGACAACCGGCTGCTGTTCGGCGGGCGGGAGGCCTACACCTCTGCGACGGGCGATATCGCCTCCCACATCCGGCGGCAGATCGCCGAAGTCTATCCGCATCTCGCCGGCGTACGGTTGACCCATGCCTGGGGCGGATCCGTCGGGATCACGCTGCAGCGCATGCCCTTCGTCAGGACCCTTGGACCTGGCATCACCGCGATCGGCGGCTTTTCCGGTCACGGGGTGATGCTGTCGAACTTTGCCGGCCGTCTTTATGCCGAGCGGATCATTGGTTTGACTGATCAACTTTCCGTGTTGGAGCAGCTCGATCTCGGCGCATTTCCGGGTGGGCGGTTACTTCGTACACCCTTGCTCTTCCTTGCAATGACTTGGTTCTCACTGCGGGACCGGCTGTAACCTTCGAAGTGTTCACGCCAGCGTCACGCTTCGGCCTAAATTGCCTTCACCACGCGGCAGGCGCCAGCGGGGCGACATTTCCGTGCGTGCGTGAAATATTCGGGCCTATCTGTCGGGACGTGAGGCCCGCATGTTGAGGACAGTCCCGTCATCGTCAGAATGATCATCGCGCCATACCCGCAGCGTCGGCCAGCAGGCATCGGCCCCGTCGCGGCAATCCACTGCGAGCGGGAGCGTTGCCGCGACGCCCGGACGACGCGCTTGGCCGTCAACATGGCGACGAACGGTCGCAAGGGCTGCGGGGACCCTGCAGGGTTCACGAAAGCCTCGGTGGACTATGTCCGCGCGGACAAACGCAGCTGCGGCAATCCGGTGGGAACGAAGGCAACGAAGCAGTGAGCCTGACGGACGATCCACAGAACTTTCGGGTCGATCTGTCCAATTGCGATCGCGAGCCGATCCACCTCCTGGGTCACATCCAGGATTTCGGATTTTTGCTTGCGGTCTCGATGGACTGGCTGATCCAGCACGCCTCGGTGAACGTCGGCACCTATCTCGGGCGCGAGGCGGATGCCATCGTCGGCGAGCCGCTGATGAACGTTCTGCCGGCAGAGACGGTGCATACTCTGCGCGGCCGCCTGCAGGTGATGTCCTCCAGCGATGCCTCCGAGCGTTTGTTCGGCTTCGACTTTCTCGGCGACGGCACCTGCTACGACGTCGCCATCCACATTTCCGGCCAGTCGATCATCATCGAGGCGGAGCGCTCGCCCGAAGAGGGGATACACGCGGGCGTTCAGGTCAAGAGCATGATGGCACGCGTCCAGCGCACGGATACGCTGGAGGCGCTCTTCCGCGAATCCGTGCGTCAGCTGCGCGGCGTCGCGGGGTTCGACCGCGTGATGCTCTACCGCTTCGCTCCCACTGGTGCGGGCGAGATCGTCGCCGAGAGTGTGCGGAGCGGCTTCGGCAGCTTCCTCGGACTGAACTATCCCGCCTCCGATATCCCGTCACAGGCGCGCGCCCTCTATGTGCGCAACCAGATTCGCCTGATCGCTGACGTCAACGGCGTGCCGGTGCCCATCGTGCCCGAGTTCGATCCGGAGCGCCGGCCTATCGACCTGTCGATGTCGATGCTCCGCAGCGTGTCGCCGATCCATATCGAGTACCTGAAGAACATGGGCGTCGGCGCGTCCATGTCGGTCTCGATCATCATCGACGGTGCGCTGTGGGGCTTGTTCGCGCTGCACCACTACACGCCGCGTTATCTCTCGATGGAGCTGCGCAGCACCATCGAGCTCTTCGGTCAGATGGTGTCCTTCATGATCGAAGGGCGCCTCTACAAGGAAAGGCGTGCGGCCGAGGAGGAGGCCCGTCGGCTGCACGACCACTTTGTTGCGCGCATCGTCGCGGCGACGCCGTCGACCGATTCCATCGCCAACTTTGCCGACGAGTTGCGTGACATCATCCCGTGCGACGGATTCATCGTCTGGTCGAAGGGTGAGGCCCGCATCTTCGGCCGAACGCCGACGCGCGACGAGCTGCCGGCGCTCGCCCGCTTCCTCAATCGCGCAGCATCGAGCCGTGTCTACTCCACGGACGAGATCAGCGCCGTCTATCCCGCCGGGGCCGACTTCATGGACCGGGCGGCCGGCCTTCTGGCGATCCCGATATCGCGCTCGCCGCGCGACTACCTGATGTTCTTCCGCAAGGAGCTTGTCCAGACGGTGACCTGGGCCGGCAATCCGCAGGAGAAGACGGCGACCTTCGGACCAAACGGACCGCGCCTGTCGCCACGCCGGAGCTTCGAGGCCTGGAAGGACACGGTGTACGGCAAGAGCCGTTCCTGGACGGCGACGGAGTTGAAGTCGGCCGAAGCCCTGCGGGTCAGCATCCTGGAAGTGCTGCTGCGCTTCAACGAGGAGACCGAACGGCAGCAGGGCCTCGCCACACAGCGCCAGGAACTGCTGATCGCCGAGCTGAACCACCGCGTCCGCAACATCCTCAGCCTGATCCGCGCGGTGGTCGTGCAGAGCCGCCCGGGCGCGGACAGCATCGACTCGTTTGCCCAGATCATCGGCGGCCGCATCCAGGCGCTGGCCCGGGCGCATGACCAGATCACGCAAGCGGAATTCTCCGCGCAGTCGCTGCAGGCGATCATCGAGACGGAGGTCTCCGCCTATATCGGTCAGAAGGCCGACCGCTTTCACATCGATGGTCCGCCGGTGCTTGTCGAGGCGGGCGCCTTCTCGACCATGGCGCTGGTCTTCCACGAGATGGTGACAAACTCGGCCAAATACGGCGCGCTGTCGGATTCACGCGGCACGGTTGAGGTCACCTGGCGGATCGACGAGGCGGACGCTTGCGTCATCGATTGGCGCGAAAGCGGCGGCCCTCCGGTGGCGCCGCCGAAGCGCCGTGGATTCGGCTCGACCATCATCGAGCGATCGATCCCGCACGACCTCGGCGGTGAGGTCGAGGTGAACTATCGCCTGGCCGGCATGACGGCCCGCTTCACCCTGCCGCGCTCGATCTACCGGATCGGTGACGCTGACGCGGCAGGCCTGCCGGCAAGCGCGAAGCCGCCGAGCCGCATTTCGGCTGCAGCGGACAAGTCTGCGCTGGCCGGGCGGATCGGCCTGATCGTCGAGGACAACATGATCATTGCGCTGGACGCCGAGCAGATGCTCCTCGAGGCAGGCATGACCAAGGTCTTCACCGCCGCCAATCTCGGCGAGGCGAGGCGCCTCGTCGAGGCGGAGAAGCCCGATGTCGCGCTGCTCGATGTCAATCTCGGACGCGAAACGAGCTTCCCGTTGATCGCCGACCTCAGCAGGGCCGGCATACCCTTCATCTTTGCGACCGGTTATGGCGACCAGATCACCGTTCCCGAACAGGCAGAGGGTGCGCTCACCATCCGCAAGCCGTTCGCGGCGGAGGACCTCATTTCGGCGCTGACATCCGTCATCGCATCGCGCGACTGATCAGTGATGTCGTGGCCAGCTCGGCTGATGCGCATCCAGCCGCACGAAAGCTTTGTCTCTGGTCTCTTTTAAACGATTAGACTAGAGCGGGTTCAAACAGCCCGTTCCGTCGGGAGAAGGATCGCATGTCCAGCCAGATCATTCCGGTCGAGCCGTTCGATTACGTCGTCTTCGGCGGCAACGGGGATCTCGCCGAGCGCAAGCTCTTGCCTGCCCTGTATCATCGCGACCGTGACGGTCAGCTCCCCGCCGATGCGCGCATCATCGGGGCGTCGCGCACCTTCTTCTCCGACGAGACCTATCGCAGCTTCGCCCGCGGCGCGATCAAGGCGCATGTGCGTCAGGAGGACATCGAGCCGCAGGCGCTCGACCGCTTCTTGGCGCGCCTGCACTACCGCGAGATCGACGCCCGCAGCGAGCAGGGCTGGGACGAGCTGAAGACATTCCTGGACGAGGCGCCGGACCGCATTCGCGCCTTCTATCTCGCCGTCGGCCCCGGCCTATTCGGCGATCTTGCCTGCCGCATCAGCGAGCATGGCCTGTCCAACCCGAAGACACGTCTCGTCGTCGAGAAGCCGGTCGGGCGCGATCTCGCTTCCGCCCGCGAGCTGAACGACACGATCGGGCGCCACTTCAGCGAGGATCAGGTCTTCCGCATCGACCACTATCTCGGCAAGGAGACGGTGCAGAACCTGATGGCGCTGCGCTTTGCCAACGCGCTGTACGAGCCGGTCTGGAACTCGACCCATATCGACCACGTGCAGATCACCGTGGCGGAGTCCGTCGGTCTGGAAGGGCGTGCCGGCTACTACGACCAGGCCGGTGCGCTGCGTGACATGGTGCAGAACCACATCGTCCAGCTGATGTGCCTCGTGGCGCTGGAGCCGCCCTCGGCGATGAACGCCGACGCGCTGCGCGACGAGAAGCTCAAAGTGCTGCGGGCCCTGCGCCCGATCGACGAGAGCAATGTCGAGCAGCTCACGGTGCGCGGCCAGTACAAGGCGGGCGCTTCCGCCGGCGGCGCGGTGAAGGGCTATCTCGACGATCTCGGTGAGGCCGACAGCGATACCGAGACCTTCGTCGCCATCAAGGCCGAGATCGGCAACTGGCGCTGGGCGGGGGTGCCCTTCTACCTGCGGACCGGCAAGCGCCTGTCGGAGCGCATGTCGGAGATCGTCGTCACCTTCCGCCCCATCCCCCATTCTATCTTCGACCGCACCGCCGGCAACGTCGTGCAGAACCAGCTGGTCCTGCGCCTGCAGCCGAACGAGGGCGTCCGGCAATGGCTGATGATCAAGGATCCAGGCCCCGGCGGCATGCGTCTGCGGCACGTCCCGCTCGACATGAGTTTCGCGGAGTCGTTCCGCGTTCGTAATCCCGACGCCTATGAGCGGCTGCTGATGGACGTCATCCGCGGCAACCAGACGCTGTTCATGCGGCGCGACGAGGTCGAGGCTGCCTGGGAGTGGGTCGACCCGATCCTGAAGGCCTGGGAAGCAAAGGGCGTGAAGCCGCAGGGCTACACGGCCGGCACCTGGGGACCCTCCTCCGGCGTCGCCCTGATCGAGCGCGACGGCCGCACCTGGCACGAGCCGGATTGATGGCCGCCTCGATGCATCGCTATCCAAACCGCGACGCGCTGGCGGAAGCACTCGCCGCCGGTGTTGCGGCCGTGCTGGCCGGTGGCATCGCGACCCGCGGCGTGGCGACGCTTGCGGTCTCCGGCGGTTCGACGCCGAAGCGCTTCTTCGAAGTGCTGTCGCAGGCGGAGATCGACTGGGCGGACGTGACGGTGCTGCTCGTCGACGAGCGCTGGGTGCCCGAGACGAACGAGCGTTCCAACGCCGCCCTGGTGCGGCGCCACCTTCTGCAGGGGCCGGCGGCGGCGGCGCATTTCGAGCCCTTCTACATGGAGGCTGGCCATCCGCACGCCGTAGAGGGCGATCTCTGCAGTCGCTTCGCACAGTTGGTGCGACCGCTCGACGTCGTCATCCTGGGCATGGGCGGCGACGGCCACACGGCTTCCTTCTTTCCGGGCGCCGACCGGCTCGGCGAGGCTATTGATCCCGCCGGCAAGGCGGCGGTCGTCGCGATCGAGGCACCGGGTGCCGGCGAGCCTCGGGTGACGCTCTGTCTACCGGTTCTGGTGGACGCACGATTCCTCGCTCTCCATATCGAGGGTGAGGAGAAGCTGCGCGTCCTTGAGACAGCACAGCAGCCTGGGCGGATCGAGGATCTGCCCGTCCGCTCCATCCTGCGCGCCCCCCGCGAGAAGGCGCTCGAGATCTTCTGGGCGCCCTGAAGACAGCCCAGCGCGCCGGCAACGGCATCCGAAGAGGCACCCATGACCGTAGATCGCCGCATCGCAGACATCACCGACCGTATCCGCGAGCGCTCCGCTCCGACGCGCGAACCCTATCTGGCACGTATCCGCGCCAAGGGCGCAGCAGGGCCGGTGCGCCGGCATCTCTCCTGCGGCAACCTTGCCCACGGCTTTGCCGCCTGCGGCCCGACGGACAAGGCCCGTCTCTCCGGCGACCACACGCCCAATCTCGGCATCATCACCGCCTATAACGACATGCTCTCGGCCCACCAGCCGTTCGAGCGGTTTCCGGAGCTGATCCGCGAGGCTGCGCGCGAGGTCGGGGGCACGGCGCAGGTCGCATCGGGCGTTCCGGCCATGTGTGACGGCGTCACGCAGGGGCAGATCGGCATGGAGATGTCGCTATTCTCCCGCGACGTCATCGCCATGGCGGCGGCCGTCGGCCTCAGCCACGACATGTTCGATGCCACCGTCTATCTCGGCGTCTGCGACAAGATCGTGCCGGGCCTTGCCATCGCGGCCCTGACCTTCGGACACCTGCCCGCGATCTTCGTGCCGGCCGGGCCGATGACCTCCGGCCTGCCGAACGACGAGAAGGCGAAGATTCGCCAGCTCTATGCCGAGGGCAAGGTCGGGCGCGATGCGCTGCTGGAGTCGGAATCGAAGTCCTATCACGGCCCCGGCACCTGCACCTTCTACGGCACGGCGAACTCCAACCAGATGCTGATGGAGATCATGGGTCTCCACACGCCGGGCTCATCCTTCATCAACCCGAACACGCCGCTGCGCGACGCGCTGACGCGCGAGGCGACCAAGCGCGCCCTGTCCATCACTGCCATCGGCAACGAGTTCACGCCGGCCGGCGAGATCGTCGACGAGCGCGCCGTGGTGAACGGCGTCGTCGGACTGCATGCGACGGGCGGCTCGACCAATCACACGCTGCACCTCGTGGCGATCGCCCGGGCCGCCGGCATCCAGCTGACCTGGCAGGACATTTCGGATCTGTCCGACGTTACGCCGCTCCTGGCGCGCGTCTACCCCAACGGTCTGGCGGACGTGAACCACTTCCACGCCGCCGGCGGCATGGGCTTCCTGATCCGCGAACTGCTCGATCACGGCTTCCTGCACGAAGACGTGCGCACCGTCTGGGGTACGGGCCTCAGGGCCTATGCCATCGAGGCCAAGCTCTCCGAGGATGGCCAGAGCGTTTTCCGCGCGGCCGCTCCCGTCGAGAGCGGCGACCCGAAGGTGTTGACGACGGGCGACAAGCCGTTCTCCAACAATGGCGGCCTGCGGATCCTGACCGGCAACGTCGGCAGTGCGGTCATCAAGGTCTCGGCCGTGAAGCCGGAGCGCCGCATCGTCGAGGCGCCGGCGAAGATCTTCAACGATCAGGACGAGCTGCTGGCCGCCTTCAACGCCGGCAGCCTCACCGGCGATTTCGTTGCCGTTGTCCGCTTCCAGGGGCCGCGGTCCAACGGCATGCCGGAACTGCACAAGCTGACCCCTGCCCTCGGCGTCCTGCTCGACCGCGGCCAGAAGGTGGCGCTCGTCACCGATGGACGCATGTCCGGCGCGTCCGGAAAGGTGCCGGCGGCGATCCATGTCACGCCGGAAGCCAAGGATGGCGGCGTTATCGGGCGCATCCGCGAGGGCGACATGATCCGCCTGGACGGCGAAGCCGGAACCCTGGAAGTGCTGGTGGAGGCAGCCGAACTCGGCGGCCGCGAGCCGGCGCAGATCGATCTCTCCGCCAACGAGTTCGGTCTTGGCCGTGAACTCTTCGGCGTCTTCCGCAACAGCGTCGGTGCCGCCAGCGAGGGCGCCAGCGTCTTCTGACCAGCGAGAAGTTGCCAGCGCGACGATCTTTCGCGCTGGCCACACCGATGCTACGTTCGGCGACTAAAGGACCAGGACGATCCGTCTGAAGGCCGAAAGGCAGCGATGAATTTTCCGCGTCATCTGTCGCTGAAGCTGCCCCGTGGCTCGCTCCGCTCGCTCGGCATCGTCCACGATGTCCTGATCGCGGCCTGCTCGATCACCGTGGCGATGGGTCTTGCCTGGGGTTGGGCGCCGCTCCTGACCTATTGGCAGATCTGGGCGCTGATCCTCGCCTATACGGGGTTGAGCGCGATCATCTTCCCGCTGTTTTCGCTGAACCGCGGCGCCTGGCGCTACGCCTCTCTGCTCGACGTTCTGTCGATCGTGAAGGCGGTAACGACGATCAACATCGTCTTCATGCTCGGGAACTTCATCCTGTTCCGCGGCGCCTATCTGCCGCGCTCCGCGGTGGCGATCTCCTGGTTCGTGATGATCGTCGGCCTCGGCGGCCCACGTCTCGCCTATCGGCTGATGAAGGAACGCGGCCTGACCGAGCGCACCGGCAACAGCCACAATAGCAGCTTTCCGCGCCAGAACGTCCTCCTGTGCGGGTTCAATGACAATGCGGATCTCTTCATCCGCAATGCCCGCCGCGTCTATCAGGACGCCCATATCGTCGGCATCATCGACGAGCAGCGCAAGAACCAGAAGCGTCAGCTCCACGGTATCCGGGTCCTTGGCAGCCTTTCGGAACTTCAGACCATCCTGAAGAAGGCCGAAATGGGCGCAACGCCGGTGACCGAGCTGATCATCACGCGCACGGACGCCCCCCCCTACGAACTCGCGGCGATCGTGTCAGCCGCCTCGCCCTTCAAGATCGCGATCAAGAAGCTGCCGGACATCTCCCATGCCGGCGCCATCAAGAACGGCTCGGAGATCGCGCCGACACCGGTGCTGCTCGAGGACCTGCTCGGACGCAAAGTGGTCGATCTCGACGTGCGCACCGTGGCCAAGCTGATCAATCAGCGCTGCGTCGTCGTCACCGGCGCGGGCGGCTCGATCGGCGCCGAGCTCGTGCGCCAGATCGCCATGTTCGAGCCGGCCGGGCTGATCCTGATCGACAACAGCGAGTTCAATCTCTGGGCGATCAGCCGCCAGATGATCGACGACTTCCCGAGCGTGTCCTTCGTCAGCCGCGTTGCCGATGTGCGGCAGGGCGAGCGATTGCAGGCGCTGTTTTCGGAGTTCAAGCCGGACGTCATCTTCCATGCCGCGGCGCTGAAGCATGTCCCGATCGTGGAGGACAATCCGCTCGAGGGCATCGAGACCAATCTGATCGGCACGCGCAACGTCGCCGATGCCGCGCTCGCCTGCGGGGCGAAGGCCTTCGTGATGGTCTCGACCGATAAGGCGGTAAACCCGACCAGCATCATGGGCGCAACCAAGCGTGCCGCCGAAGCCTACTGCCAGGCGCTGGATCTCTCGCAGAGCGACACCCGCTTCATGACTGTGCGCTTCGGCAACGTGCTCGGATCCAACGGCTCGGTGATACCGCTGTTCCAGTCCCAGCTTCAGCGGGGCGGACCGCTGACGGTGACGCATCCCAACATCACCCGCTACTTCATGACCATTCATGAGGCGTCGCGCCTGATCCTCCATGCGGCCGGCATCGGCATGGAGGACCGCGCCGCGCAAGGGCAGATCTTCGTGCTCGACATGGGCGAGCCAATCCGGATCGCCGAGCTCGCCGAGCGGTTGATCCAGCTCGCCGGTCTCAGGCCCCATCGCGACATCGAGATCAAGTTCGTCGGCCTGCGCCGTGGCGAGAAACTGTATGAGGAGCTGTTCGGCGCCGGCGAAACCGTGGAGATGTCCGGGCGCAGCGGTTTCATGATCGCGAGGTCGCGAGTGAGCGACATCCACCTCCTGCGCCGCAACATCGAGGCGATCGAGGGTGCCATTCATGGCGGTGACGGCAGCCGTGCCGTCGAACTGCTGGCTCATGTCGTGCCGGAGTTCACCCGGCGTGCCGACGGACTCGCCAGTGTGCGCGTCGACCCTCAGCAGGCTCGGCTGCCGGAAGCCTTCGACGGCTGAGGCCGTGCCACCGGCTGAAGGCGACACCGCGGCTGGTGACGCTAAATCCGGCGAAGGCCGGCGAGCGACGAACAAAGCTGCATCGGGTCCGAAGCCCGATGCTTTTGCACCGGCACCGAAGTAGTGCGGATCTCGTCAGTCGCCTGGCGCAACCCGTCTGTGGAGCTGCCAGACCATGAGGCTCAGTGCGCGGCTTCACCGACACGGCGACGGCGGATTGCGGCGATGGCCTCCTTCACCGTCTCGATCTCACGCTGGAGCACCATAACCTCGGCCTCCTCGGTCGGCGACAGTTCCCGCGGCTCGGCGGCCTGGCGAGCCGCGATGGCGCGGATCTGTTCGCGCAATGCAGCGGACTCGTCCGCGGACCAGCCCCCGGCCATCGATGCGGCCTCTGCCGAGCGCCGACCGAAGGCGGCAGCCGCATCGGTCTCGGGGACGTCGTCCCGAAGCCGATCGCCGGTATCCACCGTGTCGAAGGTCTCCTCAACTCCAGACTTCGCAGCCGACGGGCTGAGCGATGCCGCCGCAGGCATCGGATCGGAGAAGGCCGCCGCCGCGGCGGGCGTTGCTGCCGCCGGGCCATAGGCCGGCTCTACCGGGTAGGTGACGACTGTCGCAGGCGTTGCGTGCACCACTGGCTCACCGTCATCGAAGGATCCGACGGGCTCATCCTTCAGGCCCCGGCGGATCATCCCGACCAGCGCGAACAGGATCGCCAGCGACAGCCCGGCGACGAAGCCGATGATCGTTCCCGCAATGATGACGGTCTTGCGTGACACGCTGGACGGATCGAGCGGCGTCGTCGCCTCCGAGATCACGCGCACATTGGCCGTGTTCAGGCTCTCCTGCTCGCCGGTTTCGCGCGCCCGCAGCAGGAAGGCCTCATAGACGGCGCGAGAGGCATCGACCTCACGCTCCAGCTCGCGCAGCTTGACGAAGGCTTCGCTGGTGGTGACCTGCTTGTCCTTCAGCTCGTTCAGCTGCGCCGTCAGGTCGCGCTCGGTGGTCTGCGCGCGATCGAGCTCGGTGCGCGCGGCAGACACGATACGCGCCAGCTCGTTCTGGATGGCGCCCCGCACGGAGGCGAGCGCCTCTTCGGAGGCGATGCGCTGCGGATGGCGAGGACCGAGCTTCGTCGCCACCACGGCGGCCTGCTGGGCGAGATCGGAATAGCTTGCGCGCAGGCGCGTCAGCGTATCCGACTTCAACTCCTCCGGCAGCGTTCCCTTGACGACGTCCTCGACGCGCGCCTTCGCCATCGAATCCGAGCGCACCTTCAGCGTCGTGATATCCGCCCGGGCATTGGCGAGCTGGTCGTTGATCTTGATGATGTACTGGTCGTCAACGAGCCGGCCGCCGACGCCGATCAGAGCGTTCTTGGCCTTATAGGCTTCAACCTCCCGCTCGGCATCGACGACCCGCTCGCGCAGCTCGGTCAGGCGAGAGGTCAGGGAGCTCGAGGCGCGGCGCGCGACGTCGGACTGCACGCGCCCCATCTCGTCGATGAAGATTCCGGCGATTAGTTGCGCGAGTTGCGCCGCCTTTTCCGGCACCTCGCTGCTGATCGACAGGTTGATGACGAAGCTCTTCGTCTCGCGCGACGCCGTCATGTGCTCGCGCAGGGTTGCCAGCGTCTTCAGCTCCTGCGTCTGCGCCGATGCCTTAGCGTCCTCCTCGCTGATCGCGCCGCCGAAGAGGCGGCCCAGCGAGAAGGCGGACGGGCGGAGCGCGGCGTTGAACTCCGGATCCTCGACGAGCTTCGCCTCGGCGACCGCGCGGGAGAGGACGTTGTTGGAGTAGATGACGGCGATCTGGCTTTCGATCAGCGCCAGCGTCGCCTCGCTCGGCAAGCCGTTCGGCGTCACCTCGTTCTGCACGACCTTGATATCGCGGGGGTCGACGAGGATCTGCGTGGTTGCGACATAGGTCTTGGGCGAGGAGAATGCATAAAGGCCGCCGAATATGCCGCCGAGGACCATGCAGGCGATGATCAGCGCCTTGGCGTTCCAGACCGATACGAAGAGCTGCACCGGGTCGAACAGGCTGCCGCCGCCCGGACGTCCACGATCGGTGCGCGCCGAATGCACCGGAATCGCGCGTTTCTCTGCCGCTACGGAAGTGGCCTGGTCTGAAGAGAACATGGATCGCCGCCGCTCGAACGCGAGAGATGGGGCATTTCACCCCGTTCTGCCGCAGATTGCGCAATCATGACGAACAAACGGTTAATGGTGCACAGTGAACATCAGACTGCGGTAAGTATTTCGACCCTGCTCCATTCTGATCGGCATGATCAGGCAGCGGCGAGCCTCCGACGCAACATCTCGTACCAGCCCTTCGGCATGTAGTTCCGATCGAGTGGCAGCGGGCGGTCCGGATTGCCGTCGGTGCGGGGCATCACATCGGGGACCCAGCTGTAGCGGTCAGTGATACCCCAGGTGATCACCGCCTTCGGCCGGTTCGTCGGCAACACGGCGTCGAGAAGATCGCTGACGCTGCGCATCGCCGCTGCATCCTGCTCCTCGGCACCGCCCTTGATATGGCGGTCGATGATGTCGAGCTCGCTGATGATCAGCCCGACGCCGAGGCTTTTCAGCTCCTCGGCAAAGCGCCCAACGCCCTCCACGTCGATCTTGAGCTCGGCATAAAGGTGTCCCTGCATACCGACGGCACCGATGTCGATGTTGTTGTCCTGCAGCTGGCGGACGAGTTGCAGGGCAACCTTGCGGCGTGCGTCACAACGGTCGCCGACATATTCCAGATCGTAGTCGTTGAGGACCAGCATCGCTTCGGGATGGGCTTCCGCCGTCGCCTTGAAGGCGAGCGGGATGTGCCGCGGCCCCATCGTGCGCATGAAATGCGTGTCGCGCAGTGGGCCTTCGGTGAGCGGATCGTTGGCGATGACCTCGTTGACGACGTCCCAGCTCTGCAATTTTCCCCGATATCGGCTCGCGACCGTATGGATGTGACCGAGCAGCTCTGCCTCGACTTCGGCCGGGTCGTTGATCGCCTTCAGCCACTCCGGCGTCGCGCCCCACCAGACGAAGCAGTGGCCCCGCGACGTCTTGCCATGGCTGAGGGCATACTCGACGAGCCGGTCGGCCGGCTCGAAGGTGAACTCCTCGCGCGTCCAGCGCATCATCGAGAACTTCAGCTCGTTCTGCGGCATGATCAGATCGCAGTGATCGAGGAAGGCCGGGCCGTAAGCAGGATCCTTGTCGATGAATTCGATCTGGATGGCGCCGCCAAACGGAACGGCGGGGGTAGCGGCCGCTTGCGCCGGTCCTCCGGCCAGACCTCCGGGCAGAGCGGCCGCGGCGCCGAGGCTGGCACCGCCGGCCAGGAGAGAACGGCGCGTTAGGATTTGCCGTGTAGTCAGATCATGGCCCGGCGACTGCCACGCGGTCCGGCCGCGGCTCCGGCTCATGCGGCGCGGATCGATGACAGCCATGCGTGACCTCCAGGGATGTCGAGGAAATGCGACGGATCGAAGTGTGGCGCGGCAGGCTTAAAGCCAACGTAAACGTCGTCACCGACTATGCGACGCTGGTCAGCGGCTCGGTGGGTCGGCTGGTCCTGTCGCTTGCCTATTTCGTGTCCGTCGCCAACGGGCTGACGGTCTCCGACTTCGGCCTCTTCGCAACCGCCTCGGCCACCGGCGTGGTGCTGTCGCGCATTGCCGCCTTCGGCTTCATCTCGCCGCTGTACCGCGTCGCGACGGTGCGACAACGGCTCGTCGGCACCTATACGGCCGGCTTCCTCATCGCGCTGGTGCTGTCGCTGCCCGTCGTGGCGCTCGCCGCTGCCGGATTCTATGCGGCCTTCTTTGCGGGCGAGATGAGCATCGCCGCATTCGCCGCGATCGTCGCCGCCGAGATCCTCTGCTGGCGCATGCTGGAAGTGGCGGTGATCGTCAATAACGGCCTCGGCCGGTTCGGTCGCGGAGCCATGATGGTGATCGTCGGCTCGGCGATCCGCGCCGTCGCCGCCGTCGTCTTCGTCTATGCCGGACCGCATAGCCTGCTCGGCTGGGGGCTCTACTATCTCGCGGCCAATGCGCTCGCCGCCGCCTTCGCGATCATCGTCTATTATCCGCGCCAGAGGCTGCGCATCCGTCCTGACCTTTATCTCGGCCGCTGGCGCGACAGCCTGTCGGTCGCAGGTGCAGAGATCATCTTCTATCTTCAGTCGGAGCTCGACAAGCTGCTGGTCCTCTCGATCGGCGGTCCGGCGACGGCCGGCATCTACGCCATATTGATGCGCCTGGTCGACCTGACGGCGCTGCCGGTGCGTTCCTTCAACATGATGGTCGTGCAGAAGCTGATGCGTACCCCGCAATGGCTGGCGTCATGGCGCATCCGCTGGGGGCTGGAGATCGGCGTCGCGCTCGTGTCGGTGGCTGGCATGGCCTTCCTCGGCGGCTTCCTGCACCTCTTCCCCACCGCGCTCGGCCGCAACGTCGCCAATGCAGCGCCGCTGGTGCTGATCGCCTTGCTCGTGCCGGCCTTCCGCAACCTCGTCGAGTATGAAGGCGAGCTTCTGTACGCGCAGGGCAAGACGACGCTGCGCGCCCTGATCCTCGCGCTCGTCGGCACCGTCAAGGCCGGTCTCCTGATCACGCTGCTCGGCCAGGGCTATCCACCGGAGCGCTGGATCATGGGTTTGAACGGCCTCTTCCTGGTGCTCTGGCTGGTGTCGGCCTCCGCCGTCTACACCGCCTTCGACTGGCCGGCCGGCCGCCGGCTGGTGCGCCGTCCAGCTATCCTCACGCCAGCCCGGCAGCTCGGCGAATGAGCGCCGGATCGGTGCGGGTGAAGGACTGGATGCCAGCCGCCACCTGCCCCGGCTCCAGCGCGTCGACGAAGCGGTCCAGCGCCGCGGCATCCAGCGCCTCGCCGGCCCAGTAGATGCGGCACAGCCGGTCGGGCGATGCCAGGTGGCGGTCGGGCCTGCCCTCCACCTCGTCGACGAAGCGACCATAGATCGTGCACTCGGACAGGGTGCGCGTGGCGGCCAGCGCCGCGAGGTAGGAGCGGCCGGTCACCGCCTCGATCCGGCGCGCCATGTCGCGTGCCGTGTCGGTGCGCCAGGCGATCACCGTCGCGATATAGCCGACGCTGGTTTCTCGGGGGGCGGTGATGCCGAGGAGCTCTCCGGCCTTTCGCGACCAGGCGGCATGCTCGTCCCGCAAGTGCGGGAGTATCTCGTGATGCTCCGCCGGCACCCGGTAGAAGCGCACGCGGCCCTCGTCAACGAGATCGGCGACGGCGAAAGGCCGGAAGAAGACGACGTCGGAATCGACATTGACCATCACCGTCTCGTCGATGCTGGCGGCGACGGCGAAGCGGCGCAGCTGCTGGACGTGCCAGCCGCGCAGGGGCGGGCCCTTCGGCTGCAGCCAGATGCGGCGGCGGCCGAAATTCGTCGGGTCCGGGAATGCCCGCAGCCACCAGGGCAGGACATCGCGCTCGTCGACGATTTCGCGCCGCGGCCCGGCGAGCTGCCGGAACAAAGGAACGTCCGCTCCCTCCACCAAGATCAGATGCCGCGTATGGCCGCTGACGCGCGTGTCGATGCTCTCGCACAGGAGACGGCAGCGTTCGAAGTCGCCCCGGTAGCTCGCCGTGACGATCGCGGTCGGCAGAGCGCCGGCACGCTTCGAGCCCGGCATCCCCGATGGAGTGCTCACCGTGGAC
The DNA here is from genome assembly GCF_002893625.1 of Mangrovicella endophytica. Lineage (GTDB taxonomy): Bacteria > Pseudomonadota > Alphaproteobacteria > Rhizobiales > Rhizobiaceae > Mangrovicella > Mangrovicella endophytica. The sequence continues at coordinate 70,725 of NZ_PKMZ01000009.1, forward strand.
ATCCCTCATTCCAGTTGCAGACGGGCAGCAGCGGCGGGCTGACGAACATTGGGCGCATCGCGGCATGATCCTCTGGGGTTCGCAGCGAGCCGCTGAGCCTTCGCGCCGTGCGAACCGGGAGACTAGGCTCGGTACGGTTTCGATCCCGCTAATGGGGCTTCTCGCACAAGCCGCTCTGCCGTTTTGAACGCTTGTTCATCTTTTGCTGCTTTGATCACGCGACCCGAGCCGAGGACGGCCCCTTTAGCATGAGCCGCACCAGCGATCCTGTGACCATCGAAGTCGTCTCGCCCGGTCTTGACCGTGCGCGGATCCGCTATGCCGTGACGCTGCCGACGTTCCGCCGGCCCGACCACCTCCTCCTGACCCTGGACTCGCTCGCCCGCCAGAGGTTTGCCGATCCCTTCGCCGTCATCGTGATGGAGAACGATGCCGAGGGTCGCGCCGGGCTGGAGGCAGCCCGGCCGCTGTTCGCCTCCGGGCAGATGACCGGCCTCGTTATCATCGCGCATGAGCGCGGCAACTGCTCGGCCTATAATGCGGGCTGGACGACGGCACTTGCCGAGTTCCCGGCGCTCGAAGCCATCGCGGTGATCGATGATGACGAGCTCGCCGTGCCGGAATGGCTGGAGCGTATCGTCGCCACGGCCGACCGGTACGCGGCCGAACTCGTCGGCGCGCCGCAGGTGCCGATTTTCGAAGGCGGCGGGCGGGACGTGTACCGCAACCATCCCGTTTTCGTGCCTCACTACGCCGAGACCGGACCGGTGCCGGTGCTCTTCTCGTCCGGCAACGTGCTGATCCGGCGCCGCGTCCTCGAAGTGATGCCCCGGCCCTTCCTCGATCCCGGCTTCAACTTCATCGGCGGCGGCGACAGCGACTTCTATTCGCGCTGCCGGGCAGCCGGCTTCCGCTTCGCCTGGTGCGCCGAGGCGCCCGTGCACGAGACGACGCCGGCGCGGCGGACCGAATTCACCTGGCTGCAGGCGCGCGGCCTTCGCAACGGCGCGCTCTCGTCCATCATCGAGCGCCGCCGCGACGCCAGCCCGAAGGGGCGGCTGAAGACGATCGCCAAGAGCGGCGCGCTTCTGGCCGCCTCGCCGCTGCGCTCCCTCGCGCTCGGGTGGCGCACCCGCTCCGCGGTGATCGGCCTCTACCACATCCATGTCGCGGTCGGGCGCTTCCTCGGCGAGTTCGGGCTGGTCAATGAACAGTATCGCCGTCCCGAGCAGAACTGACGCCGTCAGCGATGCGAGCGCGGTCCGCCTGACGCGCACCGCGCTCGGCACGATGCTGCTGACGCTGCTCGTCGTCTCCTTCACGCCATTCCAGCTGGAGAACGGGCCGTCCACATCCGGCAACCTCGTCAACCAGCTCGGCTACACCTCGCTCTCCGTCGTCGCACTTGCCGCACATTTCCTATTCACGGAGAAACGTGTGGCGCTCTCGCTGCTGCGGCCGAGCTGGCTGCTGATGGCGCTCTATCTCGCCTTCTCGATCACCCAGTCGCCGCTCCCGGACGCGGCAACCCGCACGGTGCTCTTCACCCTCTGCTCGATGGTCGCGGTGACGGCCGCCGTGACCCTGCCACCGGACGCCGCGGCGTTCCGCACGGCACTGAAGACGGCGGCGTTGACCGTGCTGATCCTGTCCTATGTCGGCCTCGTCCTCCTGCCGCATGCCGCGATCCACGATGGCAGCGGTGTGGAGGAGCAGGCGGGGCTCTGGCGCGGCATCTACAGCCACAAGAACGTCGCGGGACCGATGATGGCGGCGCTGTTCTTCGCCGGCCTCTATCTCATCCGCAGCGGCGACCGCGCGGTCGGCTGGCTCATCGCGATCCTTTCGGCCATCTTCGTCTTGCGGACGGGGTCGAAAACCAGTGCCTCGCTCGTTCCAGCCGTCGCCGCGCTGATCATCGGCGCGCGCCTCCTCGGCGGGCGCATGCTGCCGGCCGCGACGGTGGTCGTCATGCTGGCCCTGATGGGACTTGCGACGATCGGCAGCGTGCTGTCGCCGACACTGGACTCGATCGTGCAGTGGATCCTGCCCGGGACCACCTTCACCGGCCGCACCGATATCTGGCGCTTCTCCCTCGACCTGCTGCGGCCGCATCAATGGACCGGCTTCGGGCTCGAGACCTTCTGGGGATCGGATCTGACGGAGCGGGCGGAGAAGCCGTTCGAACTCGCCTGGGATCCGCGCGGCATCGTCAACGGCCATAGCGGCTATATCGACCTGGCGCTGTCGCTGGGTTGGCCCGGCATGGCGGTCGGCGTCTTCGTCCTCGTGCTGCAGCCCCTCGCCGACTATGTGCGGTGCCGGCCGACGATCGAGAACGAGAGGCTCGCCGACTTCTTCCTGATGGTGCTCGTTTTCATGCTGCTGAACTCCTTCATGGAGAGCTTCTTCTTCAGCCGCGGCAGTCCGATCTGGATGGCGACGTGGCTGTCGATCGTCGGTCTCCATCTCCTGGCGCGGTTCAAGCTGAGCTGAGGCATTCGATGGTGGCGTGGTGGCGGCCGGCACGACCACTGTTCGGCCTTGCGGTGCAGCACGAAAAAACTAGCTTCCGCCGCACGATCAAGCAGGACCGGAGCCCGATGGAGAAGCTGCGCCTCATCGCAGTCGATGCCGACGACCTCACAATTCTGTCGGCGCATTGCCAGGACGCCCTCACCAAGCTTTCGGAATGCCGCTACTTCGCCCGCGAGCAGCGTTTCATCATGGCTATGAACCGCTTCGTATGGGAGGAAGCGCAGATGGGTGAACGCAAGGGGCTGGCACGGCTGCTGCCGCTGCGGCGGCGCGAATACGAGCGGCGGCGCGCAGTGCTGCATTTCGAGCGGGTCCGCCACGTCGCCATGAGCGGACTCGATCCCGCCGCCATGGCCGAGACGGTCCTGTCGCTCTTGTCCATCCGCTTCAACGAAGCCGAGGCCCCGTCCGGCTCGATCGAGCTTGTATTCGCCGGCGGCTCCGCGATAAGGCTCGACGTCGAATGCGTCGAGGCGCGGCTGACGGATACGGGCGGCGCCTGGAGCACGACGGCTCGTCCTGACCATGATCGTCCGGATCCCGCCGACTGATCGTCCGGCCTCGCGGCCAGGCGGGACGGCCGGTGCCGACGGCGAAGACGACGAGCCGCGCAATGAAAGGAATGCAGCATTGCCGGTGAGGCTCAACATCGCCGACGCCGACTTCGAGGCCCAATTCCAGGCTCTGCTCGGCGCCAAGCGCGAGGTTTCCGAGGATGTCGACGACGCCGTGCGTGCGATCATCGCCCGCGTGCGGCGCGAGGGCGACACGGCGCTGATCGCATTGACGCGCCAGTTCGACCAGTTGGAGCTGACGCCCGAGACGCTGCGGGTGGACGAGGCCGCCATCGACGAGGCCTTTCGTACCACCGCGCCGGAGACGCTGGAGGCGCTGCAGCTCGCGCATCGCCGCATCACCAGTCATCACGAGCGCCAGAAGCCGACGGACGACCGCTACACCGACGCGCTCGGCGTCGAACTCGGCAGCCGCTGGACGGCGATCGAGTCGGTCGGCCTCTACGTGCCGGGCGGGTTGGCGAGCTACCCCTCCTCCGTGCTGATGAACGCAGTGCCGGCCAAGGTGGCCGGCGTCGAGCGCATCGCCATGGCGGTGCCAGCGAAGGCTGGCGAGTTGAACCCGCTGGTGCTGGCGGCCGCGAAGATCGCCGGCGTCAGCGAGATCTATCGCGTCGGCGGCGCTCAGGCCGTCGCCGCCTTTGCCTACGGCACGGCCACGATCGCGCCGGTCGCCAAGATCGTCGGGCCGGGCAATGCCTATGTCGCGGCCGCCAAACGGCAGGTCTTCGGCACGGTGGGCATCGACATGGTGGCCGGTCCCTCGGAGATTCTGGTGATCGCCGACGGCAACAACGACCCGGACTGGCTCGCCGCCGACCTCCTGTCGCAGGCCGAGCATGACGAAGCCGCCCAGTCGATCCTGATCACCGACGATGCGAGCTTCGGCGACCGAGTGGCGGATGCGGTGGAGAGGCAGCTGGCTCGCCTGTCGCGCCGCGAGACGGCGGCGGCGAGCTGGCGCGACTTCGGCGCGATTATCGTGGTGGGAGACCTCTCCGAAGCGGTGCCGCTCTCCGACCGCATCGCGCCGGAGCATCTGGAGATCGCGACGGACGAGCCCGAGCAGCTATTCGACAAGCTGCGCAATGCCGGCGCGGCCTTCCTCGGGCGCCACACGCCGGAGGTGATCGGCGATTATGTCGGCGGCTCCAACCATGTGCTGCCGACGGCGCGCTCGGCGCGCTTCTCCTCGGGGCTGTCGGTGCTCGACTTCGTCAAGCGCACCTCGATCCTGAAGCTCGATGCCGATGCCTTGCGTGCTCTCGGGCCCGCCGCGATGGAGCTTGCCCGCGTCGAAGGGCTCGATGCGCATGGCCGCTCCATCGGCATCCGGCTGAACGTCTGAGACCGCGGATGGACGGGAACAGGCGCAGCACGGGCAAGCTGATCGACGTCGAGCTGGACGAGACGATCGGCCGCGCGACCCCCGATGTGGAGCACGAGCGGGCCGTCGCGATCTTCGACCTCATCGAGGAGAACGTCTTCAACCCGGCGGGAACGGAGGCCAGCGGCGAGTTCAAGCTGAAACTCTCGCTCGTCGATAAGCGGCTTGTCCTCGACATCCGCGATGCCAAGGGCACGCCGCTCGTCACGCACATCCTGTCGCTGACGCCCTTCCGGCGGGTGATCAAGGACTACTTCCTGATCTGCGACAGCTATTACGAGGCGATCCGCAGCGCCACGCCCTCGCAGATCGAGGCGATCGACATGGGCCGGCGCGGCATTCACAATGACGGTTCGCAGACGCTGATGGAGCGGCTGGCCGGCAAGGTCGAGGTCGACCTCGACACGGCGCGCCGCCTGTTTACGCTGATCTGCGTCCTGCATCGGCGCGGCTGAGCCCATGCGCGTCTACGGTACCCCATCCGACGCTGGCGCGGTGGCGAAAGGCCTCATCGCCGACGAGCGGCCGTTCCATGCCGCGGTGGCCCTCGCATCGGTCGAGGGCGGCTGGTGAAGGCGCCGTTCGAACCGCCCCAGCCGAGCCGCGTCTCGGCCGTGCTGTTCGTCTGCGGCATGAACTCGATCCGCTCGCCCATGGCCGAAGCCCTGGCCAAGGACATGCTGCCCAGCTCGATCTATGTCGCCTCCGCCGGCGTGCGGGAGGGCGAGCGCGATCCCTTCGTCGACATCGTGCTGGGGGAAAAGGGCCTCAGCCTCGGCGAGCGGCCGCCGCAGCGCTTCGACGAGCTGGAGGACAGCTTCTTCGATCTGATCGTCACCATGGCGCCGGAAGCCCATCACGTGCTTCTGGACGCCACCGGCACGCAATCCGTTGCCGTGGAGTTCTGGCCAATGCCGGACCCTTCCGTGACGACGGGGAGCCGCGAGCAGATCCTCGATGCCTATCGCGAGTTGCGCGACCGCATCGAGACGATGATCCGGGAAAGGTTCGCGTCGGGGCGCCCCGCCGATCCAGAGGAGAGCGTCAAGGACGCATGAGGCGGGCGATCTCCGCCTGCAGATCCTCCAGCCCGCGCCCCTTCTCGGACGAGGTGGCGATCAGCTCGGGATAGGCGGCCGGGCGCTTGACGATCGCCTTGGCGGTCGCCTCCAGGAGCTTGGGCACGCCGGGCTCCTTGATCTTGTCGATCTTGGTCAGGACGATCTGGTAGGATACCGCCGCCTTGTCGAGGAGGCCGAGCACTTCGAGGTCGTTCGCCTTCAGCCCATGGCGCGAGTCGATCAGCACGAAGACGCGCTTCAGCGTCGAGCGGCCCCGGAGATAATCGAAGACGAGGCGCGTCCAGGCATCCACCTGCTCCTTCGGCGCCTGCGCGTAGCCATAGCCCGGCATGTCGACGAGGGCGATCGGCGGCAGGTCGGCGCCCTCGCCGGAAAAGCCGCCGGGCACGAAGTAGTTCAGCTCCTGCGTCCGGCCGGGCGTGTTGGAGGTGCGCGCCAATCCCTTCTGGCTGAGCAGTGCGTTGATCAGCGAGGACTTGCCGACATTGGAGCGCCCGGCAAAGGCGATCTCCGGCGGCCCTTCGGGCGGCAGGAACTTCATCGCCGGCACGCCGCGGATGAACACCCAGGGCCGGGCGAAGAAGCGGCGGCGATCCTCGCCTTCGAGGATGCCCGAAGGCTCGCCCGTGTCCGTCATTCTGCTCTCTCCAGCGCGTCGATGTCGGCGCCGCGAATGGCACCAAGGTTGCGGGTGATCTTCTCCACCGGCCAGTCCCACCAAGCAAGGGCGAGCAGACGGCCGACGCTCGCCTCGTCGAAGCGCATGCGCACCACGCCGGCCGGATTGCCGGCGACGATCGCATAGGGCGGCACGTCTTTCGACACGACGGCCCGCGTTCCGACAATGGCGCCGGAGCCGATCGAGATGCCGGGCAGGATAATCGCCTCGCCGCCGATCCAGACATCGTCACCAACCCGCGTATCGCCGCGCCAGCCGGCCGCCACGCTGGCGACGTCGAACCCCTCCTCCCAGCCATGGCCGAAGATGTTGAACGGGTAGGTCGAAAGGCCCGTCATTGCATGGTTGGCGCCGTTCATGACGAAGGTCACGCCGGTAGCGATGGCGCAGAAGCGGCCGATGATCAGCCGATCGCCGATGAAGGGGTAGTGATGCTTGACGCAGCGGGCGACGAAATGCTCCGGCCCGTCCGGATCGTCATAGTAGGTGAAGGCGCCGATCTCGATCAGCGGATCGTCGACGATCGGCTGCAGGAAACCGATGCGCCGGTGCGCCGGAACAGGATGCACATCATGGGGGTCTGGCCCGTGCATGCTGCATTCCCCGTTCCTGCGGCCGCGGCAGATCTCTCCCTTGGCCTCGTCGTCTGGCCGAGGCCGCCAAAGCGGCCAGCAACCGGCTCTCAGTCGGCAGGCAGCGTCAGCTGCCGGCTTCGCTCTTCTTCTTGCGCCTGAACGTGTCCCGCAGATTGTCCCAGAGCTCGATCTTGGCGCCGGCGCGCTTCATGATCACCGACTGCTGGATGATCGAGAGCGTGTTGTTCCAGGTCCAGTAGATGACGAGGCCCGCCGGGAATGAGGCCAGCATGAAGGTGAAGATCACCGGCATCCAGGTGAAGATCGCCTGCTGGGCCGGATCCGGCGGCGTCGGGTTCAGCCGCATCTGCAGGAACATCGTGATGCCCATCAGGATCGGCCAGACGCCGACCATCAGGAGATGCGGCAGGGTGATCGGGATCAGCCCGAAGAGATTGAAGATGCTCGTCGGATCCGGTGCCGCCAGATCCTGGATCCAGCCGAAGAACGGCGCATGCCGCATTTCGATGGTGACGTAGAGCACCTTATAGAGGGCGAAGAAGACCGGAATCTGGATCAGCACGGGCCAGCAGCCCGCCGCCGGATTGATCTTCTCCTCCTTGTAGATGCGCATCATCTCCTGCTGCTGCTTCATCTTATCGTCGGGGAAGCGGTCGCGCAGCTCGGCGAGCTTGGGCTGCAGGACCTTCATCTTCGCCATCGACCGGTAGGACTTCGAAGCGAGCGGGAAGAACAGGATCTTCAGGACGATTGTGACGACCAGGATCGCGATGCCGAAGTTTCCAGCGAAACGGTAGATCCAGTCGATCGCGTGGAACATCGGGCGGGTGATGAAATAGAACCAGCCCCAGTCAATGAGCTGGCCGAACTGGTGGATGTTCAGGCCCTTCTCATAGGCGTCGATGCGATCGACCACCTTGGCGCCGGCAAAGGTGCGGGCGGTGACCGTCTCGCTGGCGCCCGGTGCGACGGTAACGGGATCGCTAAGATAGTCCGACTGGTAGAAGGGCCGGCCTTCCGCGGCATAGCGGAAGTTGCCCTGGAAGGTGCGGCCGCTCTGCGGGATCAGCGCCGTCGCCCAATACTTGTCGGTGATGCCGAGCCAGCCGCCATTGGCCTTTTCCGGCTGCACGCGCTTGTCGTCCTCGATGGCGGCGTATTTCACCTCGGTCAGGCCGGCATCGCCGAAGACACCGAGCAGACCCTCGAACAGGACGTAGGTCGAGGCCACGGCCGGCTTGGAGAAGCGCACGACGCGGCCATAGGGGGACAGCGTCACCGGCGCGGAGCCGGTGTTCTCAATCCTGTCCTCGACGGTGAACATGTAGTCCGCATCGACAGAAATGGTGCGGGTGAAGGTGACGCCGGCGCCGTTGGTGGCGGTAAGCGTCACGGGCGCCTGCGGCGTCAGCGTCTGGTTGCCCGTCGCCTGCCAGACCGTCGACGGCCCCGGCAGCGTGCCGGCATCCGAACCGGAATAGCCGAACTCGGCGAAATAGGCTTCCTGTGCCGCTTCGGGCGACAAGAGCACGATGGTGGGCGAGCTATCGTCGACCGTCTCGTGATAGTTCTTCAGGCGCAGATCATCGAGCCGCGCACCGGTCAGGTTGATCGAGCCGGTCAGCGACGGCGTGTCGATGGCGATGCGGCCGCCGCCGGTCCCGATGGCCTCGTCGCGGGTGGCAACGCCCGGCGCCGGGGTGCGAGCCGAATCCGGCGCGGGCACGACACTCTCGCGCCCGGCAGGCGCAGGGACCGACTGCTGCGGCGTTCCGGCCGGGGTCTGCGGCGTCTGCAGCGAGCCCTTCTCGGCCGCCGTCGTCGCCTCGAGCTGGCGCTGCGCCTCCATGCGAGGCGCGACGACGAAGTACTGCCAGCCGATCAGGACGGCGATCGACAAGGCGATGGCGATCAGGAAGTTGCGGTTGTTCTGCATCATCAGGTTCCAGATCGGCCTTGCTGGGTCCGGCCGTCCGGCCGTTGCGGGTCGCGCTTCGTCCTGCCGCGCTGAATCCGCTGGGACAATTCGGCGGCCAGTGTCTCGAAGGGGACGCCGATGAGCTCTCGCCGGGCAACCACGACATAGTCATGGCCAGGCTGCATGTCAGCCCCGGCCCCGAGCCGGACCGCCTCACGCAGCCGGCGGCGGATGCGGTTCCGCACGACGGCGTTGCCGACCTTCTTGGTGATGGTCAGCCCATAGCGAGGCGCGCCGTCGTCACGACGATCCAGCGCCTCGATGAAGAACAGCGGGCCATTCAGACGCCGACCCTTGCGCGCAGCCAGGAACTCGGCGCGCGCCTTCATGCGCTCGGGAGCCACGAGCGACCGCCCGAGGCCGATCGCAGCCTTAGGCCGAGAGACGCTTGCGGCCGCGGGCGCGGCGAGCGGCGATGACCTTGCGGCCGCCCTTGGTCTCCATGCGGGCGCGGAAGCCGTGGCGGCGTTTGCGCACGAGACGCGACGGCTGGTAGGTACGCTTCATTGCTTCACATCCCGCGGGCCGTCCGCGGACCTCTCGATCGTTCCAGAATTTGGATTCCATCGAACGGCGAAGGACGCGCGAGAGACCTCGCGCGGAACACTGCCCGCTCGTCCGGGCGCTTATAGGAAGAGCGGGGCGCAAAAGTCAATCGGCGCACCTGATGGAGAGCCGGCCGCGGCCTTTCCTCAATCCCGCGTGAGGGCGGCCCCTCAACTCGCTACGCCGTTTCCCATCGCGGCGCAGGGGCGTAAGGAAGAGGCGCCATGTGCCTGCGCGGCGCTCCCACGGACACGCGACCGATGCCCAGCCGGACCGATACAGAATCGTTGCGCGTCGATCGAGACGCGACGACTCGGCCGGCGCGGCACGGCACCGCCCTGGTGCGTTTCGCACCCCTCGCTATCCTGATCCTCGGTCTCGTCGCGGCCTATCTCACAGGCCTCCTCGATCTTCTGTCGCTGCAGGCCCTCTCGGAGCGCCAGGCCATGCTGCGCTCGACCGTCGCCGAAAACGTCATGCTGGCCGCACTGGGCGCCACGCTCCTCTATGCCGTCGCCATCGCCTTCATCTTCCCCGCGCCTGTCGTCCTGACGCTGGCCGCCGGCCTCCTCTTCCATTGGCCGGTCGCGTTCGTCATCGTGGTGGTCGGTGCGACCCTCGGCAGCGCAGCCCTCTTCCTCGCAGCGCGAACCGCTCTCGCCGGAACGCTGAAGCGCCGCGCCGGGGGGATGATCGACCGCTTTGCCCAAGGCTTCATGAGCGACGCCTTCCTTTACATACTGATGCTGCGGCTGACGCCGGTCATTCCGGTCGCTGCAGTCACGATCGGCGCCGCGGCGCTCGGCACCCGCCTCAGGACCTTCGTGTTTGCTACGGCGCTCGGATTTATCCCGGGTGTTGCGGCCTACACCTATCTGGGGGCGGGACTTGCCGGCATCCTCGACAGCGCGGCCCATCCGGGCGATCTGACCCTCGCCGATCTCGGATCGACGCGGCTCACAGTCGCCCTTGCGGGCTTGGCCACACTGTCGCTGCTCGGGGTCGTGCTGAAGAAACTGTGGCTCGATCCACGCTTGCGCCGGCGCGCACATACCTCGGCTCCTTGAGCTACCGAGCCGCATGAACGAAGGTCGGTCGCCATGACGAGAGTGCTGACGCCCGACATCTGCGTGATCGGCGCCGGCGCCGCCGGCCTGACGGTCGCCGCGGCCGCGGCCTCTTTCGGGGTCGATGTCGTGCTGATCGAGCGCGGCACCATGGGTGGCGAATGCCTCAACTCCGGATGCGTGCCGTCCAAGGCGCTGATCGCAGCCGCTCGTCAGGCACAGGCCATCCGCGATGCCGGGCGCTTCGGCATCACAGCTGGCGAACCGTCGATCGATTTTGCCGCCGTGCGTGCGCATGTCAGCAGCGCCATTGCCGCGATTGCTCCAATGGATTCGGCCGAGCGCTTCCGGTCGCTCGGGGTCACCGTGCTGAAGGCATCAGCGCGTTTCGTCGATGCCGACACGGTCGAAGCCGATGGCATCCGCATTCGGGCGCGGCGCTTCGTCATCGCCACGGGTTCCAGGCCGCATGTGCCAGATATCCCAGGTCTGTCGGCCCTCCCCTACCTCACCAACGAAACGCTGTTCGACCTCGAAGAGCGGCCGGACCACCTCTTGATCCTCGGCGGCGGGCCGATCGGGATCGAGATGGCGCAAGCGTTTCGCCGGCTCGGCTCGAAGGTCACCGTCATAGAACCCCGCCGGGCACTGGGACGCGACGATGCGGAGCTGTCAGCCGTCGCGCTGGCGCGGCTTCGCGCCGAGGGCGTCGTCGTTCTCGAGCAGACCCGCGTGACGGCGGCGGAGCAACCGGCCGAGGGCGGCATCCGGCTATCGGTCGACGGCGACGGCGACGGCTGCATCACCGGTACGCACCTTCTCGTCGCGACGGGGCGCGATCCGGTGACGGAGGATCTCCATCTCGCCGTGGCCGGCATCCAGGCGGGGCCGTCGGGCATCGTGACGGGCCCGGACCTTCGCACGGGCAATCGCCGCGTCTATGCGATCGGCGACTGCACCGACGGACCTCGCTTCACCCATGCCGCCGGACAGCAGGCCGGCCTCGTCGTCCGCACGCTCCTGTTCAGGCTGCCCGTGCGCTACCATCCGAGTCGGCTGCCGCGCGTCACCTATACGGAGCCCGAGCTCGGCTATGTCGGTCTGACGGAGGCGGAGGCCGCGGCGCAGGGGCTGACGTTCAGCGTCGAGCGCTCGCCCTTTACCCATAACGACCGCGCACAGGCCGAAGGGCAGACAGACGGTCTCGTGAAGCTCATCCTGGGACGGCGCGGGCAGCTCCTCGGCGCCGGCGTCGTCGGGGTGGGTGCCGGCGAGATGATCAACCTCTTCTCGCTCGCTCTGTCACAGCGGCTCGGCGCCTCTGCCTTGGCAGGCTTCGTCTCGCCGTACCCTTCACTCGCCGATGCCGGCAAACGCGCTGCAACAGCCCACTTCCAGCCTTATGCGCACCGCCCCGCGGTCAGGCGAATCGTTTCGCTGCTCGCTCGGCTCGGCTGACATCGGCCCGGCGCCAATTCCGCAGCGGAGTACCTGGACGACCGCCACGGCGACTGTATGCCCGCCGCACGCGGCACATTTGCCGCCGCGACAGGAGATCAACCGCAGAATCAACGGCATCGCGGCCTGATCTGCTAGTGACCTGTTTCCAAGTTGATCTAGAATAGGCCGTTACGCTGGAGGCGGGCACCTTCGGCGCGCATCGCCATGATGTCCGATGCCAATGACGAGGCCGAGTTGGGCGAAACGACGGATAGCGGCAACCAGCACGTCGGCGACCAGCAGCCGAAACGACCCGTCGTTGCCCATCGTCTATCCGTCCGTATTCTCTGGATCACCGTGCTCGCCGTGATGGCGGCGGAAGTGCTGATCTTCGTGCCGTCCATTGCGCATTTCCGCCATAGCTGGCTGCATGGAAAGATCGAGACCGTCGCCGTCGTCGGCCTTGCCCTGAAGGCGCGCGTTCGCACGCCGGGACAGATCGCTCTCGACCCGGCGCAGGAGGCAGACCTCCTGCGCGCCGTCGATGCCGGTCTCATCGCGCTGACCGGGAATGGCGCCTCGCGCCTGCTGGCCACGTCCGGCGATCTCGCAGCCGTGGATATGCAGATCGACCTGCGCTTCGAGACCGTTGCCGAAATGATCACGGGCGCTTTCGACACGATGCTGTTCGGCGGCAGCCGGATGATGCGTGTTCTCGGCCCTGTCGGAGACGGAACGCTGACCGCCGAAGCCGTGATGTCGGATCACTCGCTGCGCATGGCGATGCTGCGCTATGCCCGCAACATCTTTCTCCTGTCCCTGTGCATCGCCGCTGTGGCGGCATTCCTCGTCTATCTCGCCATCATGATGATGCTGGTGAGGCCGATCGGCCTGATGACGGCTGCGATGATCCACTACTCGGAGAAGCCGGACGATCCGAGCCGGATCATCGCGGCTCCGCGCCGTCTCGACGAAATCGGGCTGGCGACGGTGGAGCTCGCCTCCATGCAGACGCGGCTCAGCACGATGCTGCGCGAACAGCGCCACCTCGCCGATCTCGGCCTCGCCGTCTCGAAGATCAACCACGACCTGCGCAACATCCTGGCATCGGCGCAGCTCATTTCGGACCGTCTGTCGGACCTGCCGGATCCGCGTGTGCAACGCCTGGCGCCGATGCTGCTGCGAAGCCTCGACAGGGCGCTGAGCTATACGCAATCGGTGCTGGCCTACGGCAAGGCGGTGGAAGCGGCGCCGATCAAGCGGCGCGTGCGCCTGCGCCAGCTCGTGGACGACGTCTACCAGACGCTGGTGGTTGCTCCCGATGCAGCGGTGGAACTTGTCAACGCGGTGCCCGAAACATTCGAGGTCGATGTCGATCCCGACCAGTTCTACCGCATGCTGTCCAATCTCTGCCGCAACTCCGTTCAGGCGCTGGAGGCCGACACAAGCCCCGCCGTGGTGCGGCGGATATCGATCGCCGCCAGCAACGAAGCGGCGATGCAGCTCATCGCCGTGGAGGACAGCGGCCCCGGCCTCTCGCCGCGCGCCCGGGAGAACCTCTTCAAGGCCTTCCGCGGTTCGACGCGCGCGGGCGGCACGGGACTGGGCCTTGCCATCGCGGCCGAAATCGTGCGCGTGCATGGCGGCAGCATCACCCTCTCCGACCGGCCCGACACGGGCGCGCGATTCGAGATCCGCCTGCCGCGGCGGATCGCCCGTTCCGAGCCGGCGGTCGCGGCCTGATCGCTGCGGCTCCGCATCCGCTGCGGCGATGCCAGGCGGGCCCCGCTACGGCTGGCCCTGGCGTCATCGGCGGGCGAACCGGTGCCGGCACGGCCTGCATGGAGGCCGCCCTGTGCGGAGCCCCGTCTCGGATCGAACTTTCTTGCCTTCAAGTGCTTGCATTCGGCCAAGCGAGCCGCTAGTTAGCCGGCACGTTCGGTGCAGGTCTCTCTCCCGAACGTCGGCGCCCGTAGCTCAGCTGGATAGAGCACCAGACTACGAATCTGGGGGTCAGAGGTTCGAATCCTTTCGGGCGCGCCATTATTTGCAAAAAGCTGGAAATGCCGATCTGGCAGCGGCGAATCTGCCGCCGCGTCTGCCTGCCTGAGCGACGCTTGGATTGCGCGCGGCAGTGTCGCCAGTTCGGCGCCGCATGCTGTCGGCCTCAGTTCCTGAAGTCAGCTTATCGGCTGGACCACGCCGAGCCAACTTCTCGACGGTGGTACCCTGGAGCCGCCGGCGAAGCTGCGCTCGCCCTCAGCGAAGCTGGCGATGCGCTGCCGTTGGATCGGCTGCGACCCGTGATCATAATTTTTCCGGCGCGGCGCTCCATGTCGGCTCCGACACCACCTGCCGACGGCCAGATCGACGCTCTGCAAATGCTTCGGCGATCGCCAGAACCGCGGCGTGGATCGGCCCCGTGGTCAGGCTCGGCATCACCGAGGCGTCCACAACAAAGAGGTTGTCGATGGCCTTCAGTCGCAGATCCGCGTCGACCACGGCCTGCCCATCCGATCCCATCCGGCAGGTGCCGCAGGGGTGATGATGGGTGATGGCGGCCTCGGCGATGAAGCCGTCGATTGCCGCCGTGTCTGTGAAATCGCCCGGCAGGAGTTCGCGCTCACGCCAGCCGGCGAGCTCGTCCCGATGACCGAGGGCGCGGGCGGCCGCAAGGGCTTGGCGGAACAGCCGCCGGTCCTCGCCGGTCTGCAGATAGGCCGGGTCGATGATCAGCCGGTCGTCCGGTGCCGGCCCGCTGATCCGGATGCTGCCGCGGCTCGTCGGATGCGTGACACCGAATAGCAGCGAATAGGCCGATCCCGCCGCCGGCGCCTTGAACCGCTCGGAGACGATGGGCGCGACACCGCAGCCGACGACGATCTCCGGCTGGCCCGTGCCGGCAAAATCGCCTGCCGGCATGTAGGCCATCGATTCGGAATGCTGGAGACGTGAGGGCGGGACGGGCCGGCGCGCCGCATACAGGTTGCCGGCGCCCAGCAGGTGGTCCTGCAGGTTGCGACCGACGTCCGGCATGTCGACGCGGCAGCGCACGTTCGCCGCCGCCAGCACGGCCTCTGGTCCGAGGCCGGAGCGCATCAGCAGCGCCGGGCTTTCCAGTGCGCCGGCGCACAGGATTACCTCGTCCGCGGCGATCGTCCGCGCGCCGGCCGGGCCGACGACCTCGAGGCCGCGCACGCGCCCGCCGTCCAGCGCCAGCCGGACGACCTGCGTCTCGGTCAGGATGCGCAGGCTGCCGCGGCGGCGCACGGCTGCTGTCAGCCAGGCATCCGCCGCCGTGACCCGGCGCCCATTCCGAATGTTGAGGGCGTTCGGCGTGACGCCGATCATCGTCCCGCCATTGTGGTCCGGGATGCGCGGCAGGCCGAGGGCTGCGCCGGCCTCGATGAAGGCACGCGCCACGGGGCTGACCTCGTCCGCCGGCAGATAGACCGGCATCGGTCCGCCGGCGCCGTGGATGCCGTCGCCGCCGAGCGGATGATCCTCGTTGGCCCGGAAGGCGGGCAGCAGCCCCTCCCAGCTCCAGCGCTCGTCCCCGGTCGCCTCGGCCCAGGCCGCGAAGTCGGCCGGATGGCCGCGCATGTAGCCCATGGCATGCAGGCAGCTCGACCCGCCGACGAGCTTCCCGCGCGCCCAGCGGTGGACCCGCCCGCCGGTACCGGCTTGCGGCTCGGTGCGGTAGTCGCAATCATAGCTGCGGCCCTGCAGCGCCGGCCAGGCCGCCGGGTTCCAGATGTCCGGGTCGGCCGGCTCGCGCCCGGCTTCGATCAGGAGGACGTTGCGAGAGGGATCCTCACTGAGGCGCGCCGCCAGCAGGGCACCTGCCGATCCACCGCCGACGATAACGGTATCAGCTGCCAAGCTGCGTTCAGCCGTCATGTCCACCCCTCTCGTTCATCCTCGTTCGGAAAGCCTGGCTGATCGGTCGTCGCCCTAGCGCGGCGACACCATCCCCTATCCGGGAGTGGCCCGTCGCGCTGGACCGCATCACGAGTCGCGCCAAACGCCGCTGCCGCCGATCAGGCCATCCCGTCCATGAACTTCTTTGCCGCCGCCCTCGCCTTCAGCACGTGCTTGCGCGATGCCTTGCGGGCCGCCTTCTCGTCACCCGCCGCGATCGCATCGTAGATCGCCTGCATCTCGAGGAAGCTGCCATGCGCACGCCCCTGCAGTGCCATGGAGCGGCCGCGGAAGAAGCTGATCCGGGCAAGCAGGCCGCGATGGACTTCCTCTAGAACCGGGTTGCCGCAATTGGCGAGGATGATCGAGTAGAAGTCGGCCGCCGTCGTCACCTGCGCCATGCTGTCCTGGCGCGAGGCCGCCTCCTCGAAGGCGGCCAGCGCCTTACGGAGCTCGTGCAGCTGCGCCGGCGGAATGGTCGCGGCGCAGCGTCCCGCCGCCTCGACCTCCAGCAGTTCCCGCACCTCGTAGATTGCCTTGGCTTCCTCCCAGGAGAGGGCCGGAACGGACGGACCGCGGTTCGGCACCATTTCGATCAGACGCTCGGCCTGCAGGCTGCGCAGCGCTTCCCGAAGGGAGGGCCGGCTGACGCCGAGCTGCGCGCAAAGCTGGCTCTCCACCAGCCGGCTGCCAGGCTGGAAGAGACCCGAGAAGATGGCCATCCGCAGCTTGTCGACGGTGGCCTGCTGCACCGTCCGGGGCGACACGCGCAAATTCAGATCCAGTGACATGGCTTGTGTCTCATCAGCACTCGGTCGCGTCGCGATCATCTTACGGCAGCTGCCTCGATTCGGACAGCGTCGCCCAATAATTCGTCATATCAGAAGATTGAAAGAATGTCAGACAATCCTGTTGACGACCACCGAGGAAGTGTGATCACTTTTTGCCACGGCGGGGATACGGGAGAGACCGGTGAACACAGACAGCGCAGCAGATTGCTCTCACCTCCGCCACATCGACACGGGCCGCATCAGCCTGCATGTGCGTGATCGCGGCGAGGGTCCGCTGATGCTGTTCTTTCACGGGATCACGTCGAACTCGGCCGTGTTCGAGCCGATGATGGCGAAACTCTCAAAGCGCTTCAGGACCATTGCGGTGGACCAGCGTGGACACGGCCTCAGCGACAAGCCAGAGAGCGGCTATGCGGCCGACGACTACGCCGGCGACATCGCCGGGCTGATCCGCGCCCTTGATGCCGGACCGGCCATTCTGGTCGGGCACTCCTTGGGCTCGCGCAACTCGGTCACGGCCGCTGCGAAATATCCGGACCTCGTCCGCTCGGTCGTCGCGATCGACTTCACGCCGTTCATCGAGACCGAGGTCTTTGACACACTGGAAGCCCGCGTGAATGCTGGCGACCAGCTTTTCGAGGATCTCGGCGCCGTCGAAGCCTATCTCGCAGCCCGCTATCCGAACATTCCCGCCGACGCCATCCGGATAAGGGCAAGGAGCGGCTACGGGCAGACCGACGGCGGACTGCGCCCGCTCGCCTCGCCATCCGCCATGGCCCAGACCGTGACGGGCCTGCGCGCCGACCTCACCCCGGCCTACAGTGACGTGAAACGGCCGGTTCTCATTATCCGCGGACAAGACAGCAAGCTCGTTTCGGCCGCGGCGCTGGCCGCGACCAGCCGGCTACGGCCCGACCTGCCAGTGGTCGTGGTGCCCGGCGCCGACCACTACGTCAACGAAGTGTCTCCCGACATCACGCTGAAAGCCATCACGAACTTCATCGACGCATGACCTCCGTGCGCGACGTCGATCCATACGCAGCAGGATACCGACCATGGCCAACTTGAACACAGCTCCCGTCAGGACGCGCCGCGCCGAAGTCGCCGGCGGCGGCTTTGCGGGCCTGACGGCGGCCATCGCGCTCAAGCAGAGCGGATGGGATGTGACGCTGCACGAGAAGGGTCCGGAACTCAGGGCATTCGGTGCCGGCATCTATCTCTGGTACAATGGATTGCGCGTTCTCGAAGGGCTGGGTGCCCTGGAGGAGGTTCTCAAAGGGTCGCACACGCCGCCGACCTACGAGACCTGGATGCACAACAAGTCGGTCTCCAAGGAAACCTTCAACGGCCTTCCCTGGCGCATCATGACGCGCAGCCACCTGCACGACGCGCTCGCCAATCGCGCCCGCGCCCTCGGCATCGACATCCGCGTCAATTCCGAGGCGGTCGCTGCCGACCCGGAAGGACGCCTGACCCTCAATACTGGCGAGGTCGTCGAGGCGGACCTGATCGTCGGCGCGGACGGCGTCGGCTCCAAGGTCCGCGATTCCATAGGCTTCAAGCAGGATCGGTGGGATTCCACCGATGGCATCATCAGGCTCATCGTCCCGCGGATGAAGAAGGAACTCGGGCATGGCGAATGGGACAACACCATCGACATGTGGAACTTCTGGCCGCGCGTTCAGCGGATCCTCTACTCGCCCTGCAACGAGAACGAGCTCTATCTCGGCCTGATGGCGCCGGCGGCCGATCCGCGCGGCTCGCGGGTGCCGATCGACCTTGAGGTCTGGGTCGAGATGTTCCCGTTCCTGGAGCCCTGCCTCGTCGAAGCGGCCAAGCTGCAGAGCGCCCGCTACGACAGATACGCGACAACGCGGCTCGACAGCTGGACCCGCGGCAAGGTCGCCCTCGTCGGCGATGCCGCCCATGCCATGTGCCCGGCCCTCGCCCAGGGCGCGGGCTGCGCCATGGTGAACGCCTTCAGCCTGTCGCAGGATCTGGCCCTCGCCGCCTCGGTCGAGGACGCGCTGACCGCCTGGGAAACGCGCATCCGGCCGATCACCGATCGCTGCCAGGCGCTGTCCGGCGACTATGCGGCGAACCGCTCGCTGTCGAAGGGAAACATGTTCACGCCGGCGGCCCTCGAAGCCGCTTGCTACGATCCGCTGCGCCGCACCTCCTCATGGCCGCAATAGTGCTCGGATCGGATCGGTCGACAACTTCGGCGCGCGCGAGCCGCGGCCCTCGGGAGACGGGAATGGACTATTCGGACGAAGTCGAGCGGCTCTATGAGGTCAGGGGATGGTACTCGGCCGTCCACGAGATCCGGCACGACGGCGGTGAGCCCGGCGAGACGCTGGTGAAGGCCGCCGCTGCGGTGATCATCCGCAATCCGTTTGCTGGCCGGTTCGCCGCCGAGCTCAAGGATTTGACGGATCCGAGCCCGGCCATCGGGCACGCGCTTGGCGAGCGGGCCGCTGCCCTTCTCGCCGACCGGCCGGTGGAGAGCTACGGCAAGGGCGGGATCGCCGGCACGGCCGGCGAGCAGGAGCATGTGGTCGCCTGCATCACCACGGTCTTCGGCAACCCGCTGCGCGAGCAGGTGGGTGGCGGCGAGGCCTGGATCTCCTCCGTCAGCAAGGTTGCGGCGGCGGGCACCTCCATCGACATCCCGCTCGCCCACAAGGACGAGCTCTACATCCGCTCCCACTACGACGCCGTCACCTTCTCCGTGCCGGACGGTCCGCGGCCGGACGAGCTGCTGATCTGCGTCGCCGTGGCCTCGGGGCCGCGCGTGCATCAGCGCGTCGGCGGCAAGTCCGTCGCCGACCTGAAGAAGTCCGCGTGACCGGCCCGACCCTCTGAAAGGACAATCCATGCCTCTTAACATCAAGGATCTGAAGATCGCCTCGTCGGACTTTGAGCCGCTCGGCCGGCTGCGCGACGAGCATGCCGGCGACAAAGGCAACGTCCTGCCGAAGCTGACGATCAGCGGCGTTCCCGCGGGCGCCAAAGAGCTCGCGGTCATCTGCCACGATCCCGATGCGCCGCTGCCGAACGGCTTCACGCACTGGACCGTCTACGGCATCGACCCCGCGACCACGGATCTGTCGGACGCCCAGGAGAAGTTCCGCGTCGGACCGAACGGCGCCGGCGACAAGCAGTATTACGGCCCGCAGCCGCCGGCCGGGCATGGCGACCACCACTACTACTTCTGGGTCTATGCGCTCGACACCGAGGTCGAGGGAACGCCGACCCGCGAGGAGTTCCTGGAGACCTACGCCGGCAACATCATCGAGCAGAACCGCATCGTCGGCATCTACCAGAACGCTTGAGCCGATCTCTGGGCGGGGCTCGCCTCCGCCCTGCGCCGGCTGTGACGGAAGGGAATGGAAGAGTGCAATCATGAGCGAAGTCAGCGACGCCCGCCGGACGGTGTTCGAGGAGCTGGTGACCGGAACGAAGATCCTCATCAACGAGGGGATCATGGACGTGTTCGGCCATATCAGCGCACGTGACCCGGAAGACCCCAACTACTTCTTCCTGGCGCAGAAGCTGGCTCCGGCCGTGATCACGGTCGACGACATGCAGCGCTTCAACCTCGAGGGCGAGACGACCGACAACCGGCCATCCTACCTCGAACGCTACATTCACAGCGAGATCTACAAGGCGCGCCCGGATGTGCAGTGCGTGTTGCACACCCACTCGCCAGCGGTGCTGCCCTATTGCTTCGTCGACGAGCCGCTCCGGCCGGTCACGCATATGGGCGCCTTTCTCGGCGAGAGGGTGCCGGTCTACGAGATCCGCGACAAGCAGGGCGACGAGACGGACCTCTTCGGCAACAGCCCGGCCGTATGTGCAGAGATCGCCGAAAGCCTAGGCGACCAGCCCGTCGTGCTGATGGCGCGGCACGGCGTCGTCAACGTCGGCAGCTCCGTCCGGCAGGTGGTGTTCCGCGCCTTCTATCTGGAGCAGGAGGCCGCCGCCCACACCGCCGGCCTGCGGATCGGTACGATCAAGTACCTGTCGGCGGGCGAGCTCAAGGCGGCGGGGAACCTTGTCGGCGCGCAGATCAACCGTGGCTGGGACCACTGGTCGGAGCGCCTCCGGCAGAAAGGCCTCCTCTGATCCGGACGCCTGCGGACCGCGTCACGGCCGCCGGTGCCGCGCAAGGATCACTTACCGGCGATTTCAATGATCCCACGGCGCTCCGGCGTCACGGGAGAACGCAACGAAACGAGCCATGTCGCACGCCGAAGATTACGACTACATCATCGTCGGGGCCGGATCGGCCGGTTGCGTGCTCGCCCATCGGCTGAGCGCGGATCCGAACTGTACGGTGCTGCTGGTCGAGGCGGGTGGCTGGGACCGCGATCCGATGATCCATATCCCGCTCGGCTGGGGGAAGATCCTCACCGAGCGGCGCCACGACTGGATGTATTTCTGCGAGCCCGAGGAGAATGTCGGCGGACGGCGCGTCGAGTGCGCCCGCGGCAAGGTCATCGGCGGCTCCTCCTCCACCAATGCCATGGCCTATGTGCGGGGGAACCGCGGCGACTACGACCGCTGGGCGGCCAGTGGCCTCTCCGACTGGTCGTACGAGAAGGTGCTCCCCTACTTCCGCAAGCAGGAAAGCTGGGAGGGCGGCGAGAGCCGTTTCCGCGGCGGCGCCGGGCCCGTGCGGACGCAGTTCTGCCGCTACAGGGACCCGCTGATCGACGCCTTCGCCAAGGCCAGCGTCGAGGCCGGTTATCCGCAGACCGACGACTATAACGGCGAGCGGCAGGAAGGCTTCGGCCGCCTGCAGATGACGATCGCCAACGGCCGGCGCTGCTCGACCGCCTCCGCCTATCTGCGGCCGGCGCTGAAGCGGCCGAACCTCACCGTCCTTACCGGCGCGATGACCACCAGGATCGTGATGGAAGGCGCGCGAGCGACCGGCATCACCATTAACCACCGCGGCGGCGAGCGGACGGTTGGCGCGCGCCGCGAGGTACTGCTTTCCGGCGGCGTGATCAACACGCCGCAGCTGATGATGCTGTCCGGCATCGGCGCGGGGGACGAACTCGCCGCCCACGGCATCGAGACGCGCATTCACCTGCCGGCGGTCGGCAAGAACCTCCAGGACCACGTCTCCGTCATCCTCATGTATCGGCGCCGCGGCGAGGGCCCGTTCCTGCGCAAGATGCGCGCCGACCGGATCGGCCTCGACTTCGCCCGGACCTACCTAACGGGGCGCGGCTTCTCCGGCGACGTGCCGGGCGGCGTGGTGGCCTTCCTGAAGAGTGATCCGTCACGGCCGCTGCCGGACGTGCAGCTGCTGTTCACGGCGGCTCCGCTCGCGGCCTGGCCCTACTTCAAGCCGTTCAAGGCGCCCTTCGCGGACGGCTTTGCGACGCGCATCGTGGCGACGCAGCCGGAGAGCCGCGGCGCGGTGAAGCTCGCCTCCGCCGATCCCCTCGCGGCGCCGCTGATCCACCAGAACTTCCTCGCCTCGCCGCGGGACTGGGAGTCGCTGCGCGCCGGCTTCCGGGCGGCGCGCCGGCTGGCGGCCCAGCCGTCCATGCAGCCCTTCGTCGAGGCGGAGTTCTTTCCCGGGCCGGCCTGCGAGAGCGACGCCGAGATCGACGAGCACATCCGCCGCACTTCCATCACCGTCCACCACCCGGCCGGCACCTGCCGGATGGGCGCGGACGAGGCCTCCGTGGTCGATCCGCAGCTGCGCGTGCGCGGCGTCGCGGGCCTCAGGGTCGTCGACGCGTCCGTGATGCCGGACCTCGTCTGCGGCAACATCAACGCCGCGGTGATCATGATCGCGGAAAAGGCGGCCGACCTGATTGCCGCGTCCCACTCGCAGACACGCGCTGCGCCCAGCATGAGGGAGGCGGCCTGATGATCCGTCGCATCGCCATTCTCGGTCTCGGGACCATGGGGCCCGGCATGGCCGCCCGGCTGGCCAGGGGCGGCCTGGACGTCACGGCCTACGACATCGCGCCGGCGGCGGTCGAGCGCGCCCGCTCCGCTCTCGGCACGATCGAGGGCGTCCTGGACGCGCTGGAGATCGCCGCGCCTGCCGGCGGCGCTGGCACGATCCGCTTCACCGGCGACATCGCCGACGCGGTGGCCGGTGCCGACCTCGTGATCGAGAACGTGCCCGAAAACATCGGGGTGAAGGCGGAGATCTACCGCGCCATCGAGGGGCTGATCGCGGCCGACGTCATCGTGGCGTCCGACACGTCCGGCATCCCGATCACGCAGCTGCAGGCCCACATCTCCCACCCCGAGCGGATGGTCGGCATGCACTGGTCGAACCCGCCGCACATCATCCCGATGATCGAGGTGATCGGCGGCGAGAAGACCGACCCGCAGACCGTGGCGACGATCCGGGACCTGATCCGCTCGATTGGGCTGCTGCCGGTGGTGGTGAAGAAGGACGTTCCGGGCTTCGTGGAGAACCGGGTCCTCTACGCGCTGCTGCGGGAGGCCGTCGACCTCGTCGAGCGCGGCGTGATCGAGCCGCAGGACATCGACACCTGCGTCTCCTGGGGCATCGGCTACAAGATCGCGGTGGTCGGACCGATGGCGCTGCTCGACATGGCCGGGCTCGACATCTACCGCTCGGTCTCCTCATTCCTCAACGCCGACCTGGCACGGCGCGAGGACGTCGCGCCGATGGTCGAGAAAAAGATCGCCGCCGCCACGCTCGGGCTGAAGTCCGGCAAGGGCATCTACAACTACGCCGAGGGCACGATCCCACAGTTGCAGGCCGACCGCGCCGCCAAGCTGATCGCGGTGCGCCGCATCCTCGAAGGGCGGGGCTAGAGACATGGCTCTGGCTGCCGCCCGCGCGCGAAACGACGTTCCAACGCTGCAGGCCGTCGCAAGCGTCGCGGCGGCTTCCGACCTGATCAGCGCCCGCGGCGTCTCCGTAACGATGGGGTCCGGTCGCCACCGCCAGGTCATCCTCGACAACATCGACCTCTCGGTCCCCGAGGGATCGTTCGTGTCGCTGATCGGCCCATCAGGCTGCGGCAAGAGCACGCTCCTGAAGGTGCTGGCCGGGCTCGTGGAGCCGAGTACCGGTCGCGTGTCGGTCGCCGGCCATGCGCCGGCCGACGCGGCACGCCGGCGCATGATCGGGCTCGTCTTTCAGGACGCCAACCTGCTCCCGTGGAAGAACGCCGTCGACAACGCCTCCATGCTGCTCAGCATCGCCGATCCGACGCTGTCGAAGGCGGCCTTGCGCGAACGCGGCCAAGCCATGCTGGACCTCGTCGGACTCGGCGACGCCGCCCACAAGATGCCGAACGAACTCTCCGGCGGCATGCGCCAGCGCGTCTCCATCGCCCGGTCGCTGGCGCTCGACCCGGCCGTACTCCTGATGGACGAGCCCTTCGGTGCCCTCGACGCCATCACCCGCGACACGATGGGGCAATCGCTGCTGGAGATCTGGGAGCGGACGGGCAAGACGATCGTGCTCGTCACCCACTCGATCGACGAGGCGGTGCACCTGTCGAAGCAGGTGCACGTGCTCGGGATCAAGCCGGGGCGGATCATCGAGACGCTCGACGTCCCGCTGCCCTACCCGCGCGAGGTATCGATCGTCGAGCACCCCGACTTCATCAGGCTCCACAACGGCTTGCGCGCGCTGCTGCGCGACAGCCACCGTCCGGGGCAGCCGTCATGAGCGTCCAGTCCTCTTCCGTCACCCCACGCGAGATGCCGGCCTGGCGATTCGTCACCGACCGCTGGTTGCCGCCGGTCATCCTGTCCGTCATCACCCTCCTCGCCTGGGAGGCGGTGGTGCGGATCTTCGCGATCTCGCCCTTCATCGTGCCGGCGCCCTCGGCCGTCGCGGAGGCACTGGCCGCCAACTGGGGGACGCTCCTGCAGGCGAGCATCGTGACGGCGGAGGAGATCCTGCTCGGCTTCGTCGTGTCCGTTGTGGCGGGCGTCGCGCTAGCCCTCCTCATCGTCCGCTTCGACTGGCTCGGCCGCGCCCTCTATCCGCTGGTTGTTCTGTTCCAGAACGTGCCGAAGGTGGCGCTGGCGCCGATCTTCATCCTGTGGTTCGGCTACGGCCTCGCGCCCAAGATCATCCTGATCCTGGTGATCGCCTTCTTCCCCGTGACCCTGTCCATGCTGGCCGGCATGGAGTCCGTGGACCGCTCGCTGGTCTCGCTGATGAACTCCGTCGGGGCGAGCCGCAGCCAAATCCTCCTGCGCATCCGCGTGCCGCACTCGCTGCCGAACCTCATGGCCGGCATGAAGATCGCCGCGACCTTGAGCGTCATCGGCGCCATCGTCGGCGAGTTCGCCGGCGCCTCGGACGGGCTCGGCTACGCCATCCAATTCGCCTCCACGCAGCTCGACACGCCGCTGGTCTTCGCCGCGCTGCTGCTCGTCTCGGTCCTCGGCATCGTCTTCTACTACGCCGCCGAGCTGCTGGAACGGCTGGTGGTGCCCTGGGCACCGAAGTTCAGCGGCCGCTAGCCGACCCATGGGTTTCAGGTTCAACGAAAAGGGGAACAGGACATGCTGAGGCGCTCATTGATCAAGGCGGCGGGGATCGCCGCGGTGGCCGGCTCTCTCTGCCTCGGCACGCTGCCGGCGCTGGCCGCCGACCAGGTCGCCGTGCAGCTCGATTGGGTGGTGCGCGGCAACCACGCCATGTTCTTCGTCGGCAAGGAGAAGGGCTTCTTCGCCGACAACGGCATCGAGGTCACCGAGATCCGCAAGGGATCCGGCTCGCCCGATACGATGCGGCTGGTCGGCAACGGCAATGCCGAGTTCGGCTTCGGCGACCTGCCGACGCTGGCCGTCGCCCGCTCGCAAGGAGTGCCCGCCGTGGCGCTGGCGGCGGTGAACCAGAAGTCCCCGCTGGCGATGCTCTCGCTCGCCAAGACGGTGAAGCTGGAGAAGCCCGACGACCTGAAGGGCCTCACCATCGGCATCCACCCGGCCGGCTCGACCTACATCTTCTTCCGCAGCTTCCTTGCCGCCAACGGCCTGACCGAAAAGGACATGACGCTCAACAGCGTGTCGCCGCCGTACGAAAGCTACCTGCTGCTCGGCCGCGTCCAGGCCGTTCCGGGCTATCTCGACGCGGAGGTCCCCGAACTGGAGGCGAAGGCCGGCGGCCCCGGCTCGCTCAGCGTCATGCAGGGCGCCGACTTCGGCTGGAAGGCCTTCGGCTCCGGCCTCCTCACCTCGGACGCGATGATCAAGGAAAAGCCCGATCTCGTGGGCCGCTTCGTCAAGGCCTACATCAAGGCCTTCGACTACGTCGCCGCCCATCCCGAAGAAGCAGCCGAGATCACCGCCAAGGCCGTCCCCGGCTACGCCGACAAGAAGGACGTCCTGCTCGCGCAGATCCAGGCCGACATCCACAGCACCTTTACCAGCCCGGAGACCGAGGCACATGGCCTCGGCTGGATGAGCAAGGCGCAGTGGGAGGAGACGCTAAAGACGCTCTCCGAGCAGGGCGTGCTGAAGACCACGCCAGCGGTCGACAGCGTCTACACCGACACCTTCCTGCCGAAGAGCTGAGGCGGGACGAACCGATGGCGCTCCGGACCGGCATTTGCACAGACGCAGGCCGTCCGGGGCGCGGCTACCGGCAGCGGAGCCGGCCGGCCTCCTCGCCGCAGGTCACGGCCCGCGAACTGGAAGGCCCTGCCGAACGGTCGAGGACGATCTGGGAGCGGGTCCCGTATGCATCCCGCGCAAAGCCGCACCAGAGCGTCTCGACCGCCATGTTCTCCCGCTTGTCGTTGAGAAGCGAATACGCCGCCGTCGACGGATCGCGCCAGAGCTCGATGCTGGCGGTGGCTCCAGGCGCGACCGGGGTCGGGGCGGCCGAATACCAGTGGGCGAGATCGATGTGGCACGCCAGCGGAGCGCCGGCCGCATTGGTGATCGTCACAGGGACGCGGTCGAGCCCATCGGTGCCGCGGCGCACCTCGATGTGGTGCAGCTCGACTGCGCCGGCAGGCAGTGCAGAAACGAGGAAGACAGCAGCGTAGTAAGCGTTCAATCTCATGTCATTCTCGGGAAATCGAGGGTGAAACGGGAGAGACACTAAACAGTTCAACCAAAAACAACAGTTCAAAATGGAGGCTCGCATGAGAAATACATTTGTTACTGCTGCAAGTGCTGTTGTACTTTCCCTTGCGCTACATGCGTCCGCGCTTGGCGCCGAGATCTCGTCGATCGCGATCCTGACGCCGGAGGAGGGCACGGATTACGGCTGGAACCAGCAGGGCATCGACGCCTGCAAGGCCGCCGCCGAGGCGGCCGGGATCACCTGCGAGGTGGCCCAGGGCCTCGGCTACGGCGACGTCCGCCCGGCGCTGCGAGAGCTCTCGGAAGACGGTGCCGGCCTGATGATCGCGCATGCCAGCGGCTACAACACCGCCGCACCCGAGATCGCAAGCGAGACCAAGACACCGGTCGCTATCGTCGACACGCCGCAGGGCCTCCAGAAGGGTCTCGTCGCGGACTACACGCTGAGCGGCCACGAGGGCGCCTATCTCGCCGGTCGTCTCGCCGCCAAGATGAGCCGGTCCAAGCATGTCGGCATCGTCGTATCGGGCGAGCCGCCGTCGTGGAACGCCCAGTCCGCCGGCTTCGCGCAAGGGGTGAAGGCCGAGAACGGCGACGTAAAGATCACCTACGCCGTGATTGGACCCGCCGCCTACAGCGACGCCGCCGGCGGCCGGCGGGTGACCGAAAGCGTGATCGCGGCCGGCGCCGACATCATCTTCGGCCAGGGCAACGGCTCCAGCTTCGGCATGCTGCAGGCGGTGGAAACCACCAAGGCCGCGGATGGCGGCAAGGTCTATTTCATCGACGTGATCGGCGACAAGACGCCGGTGAGCAAGGGCTTCCTCCTCAGCTCCGTGGTCTGGAACATCACCCCGATCTACGCGGCGATGATCAAGGACATCAAGGACGACACCTTCGGCACGAAGCACTACGCGATCGGGCTCACCGATGATTCCGTGAAGCTGCTGAAGACTGATCAGATCCCCGACGACGTCTGGGGCGCGGTCCAGAAGATCCGTGACCAGATGATCTCCGGCGAGATCAAGATCGAGCCGGTCTTCGAGGCGACCGCCGTGCGTGGCCTGATGACCGACGTGTCCGCAGCTGCGCAGTAGGCGTACCCGGCCGGAGGGGCTCACCCTCCGGCCACTGGATTTCAGCTGGAAGCCGATGACGGAACGCACCATGGACCGGGCAGGAACCAGACCCGCGATCGTGACGCTCGAGGGCGTCACCAAGCGCTTTCCCGGCATCGTCGCCAACGACCGGATCGACCTCGCCATCCACGCCGGGGAAGTGCACGTGCTGCTGGGCGAGAACGGCGCCGGCAAGTCGACGCTGATCGGCATGCTGTCGGGTCTCCAGCAGCCCGATGCAGGACGCATCCTCGTCGACGGCGCCGAAATGGCGATCCGCTCGCCGAGCCATGCGCTGTCGCTCGGCATCGGGACCGTGTTCCAGCACAACATGCTCGTACCGTCGCTGACCGTCGCGGAGAACCTCGCGCTGGGCGGCCGCTGGTGGCAGCGTCCGGCCATCGCCGAGCTGACGCAGCGCGTCGCCGCTATTGCAGCCCCCCTCGGCATCGAGATCAATCTCGGCGCGCGAGTCTCCGAGCTCTCGCTTGGCGAGCAGCAGCAGGTGGAGATCGTGCGGGCGCTGCTGCGCGACAGCCGACTCCTGATCCTCGATGAGGCGACCTCCATGCTGACGCCGCAGGGCATCGCCGAGCTGGGCGCGCTGATGCGCCGGCTGGTGGAGCGCGGGCTTGCCGTCGTCTTCATCACCCACAAGCTCGCCGAGGCCGCCGAGTTCGGCGATCGCGTGTCGGTGCTCAAGCTCGGCCGCAAGGTCGGCGAGATCCCGCCGGAACGCCTGCGCTCGCTCGATCAGGCCGCGCTGGTGGAGGAGATCGTCGCCATGATGTTCGGCCGCCAGGCCGGCAGTGCGGCGGTCATGATCCCGCCGCGCGCGGCCAACGACGACGCCCTCCTGGAAGTGCGAGACCTCGCCGTCGCACGCACCGCGGACGCGCCCGGCCTCGACGCAATCTCCTTCACGGTCGGGCACGGCGAGATCCTCGGCATCGCCGGCATCGACGGCAACGGCCAGAAGCAGCTTGCCGAGGCACTGGCCGGCCAGCGCGCCACGGCCGGCGGCAGCGTGCTGCTGGCGGGCGAGGCGCTGGACGGGCTCGATGTGGGCGGCCGCCGCCGCCGCGGTCTGCGCTACCTCACCGACGACCGCCTGGCGGAGGGAACGGTCGGCACCTTCCCGGTGTCGATCAACTACGTGCTCAAGCAGATCGGCGAGCCGCCCTTCTGGCGTTCCGGCGTCGAACGGACGGGCGAGATCGACGCCCGCGCTGCCGAGCTGACCCGCCTCTATGACGTCCGCACGCCGAGCATCGCGACGCCGGTCGGCCGTCTGTCTGGCGGCAACATTCAGAAGGTGCTGATCGCCCGCGAACTCGCAACAGGCGTCCGGGCCGTGATCTTCAACAAGCCGACCTACGGGCTCGATCTTTCCAACACGCTGGCAACGCGCGAGCGCATCCGCGAGATCGCCAGCCAGGGCATGGCCGTGCTGCTGATATCGACGGACCTCGAGGAGCTCCTCAGCATGTGCCACCGCATCGCCGTGATCTCGCAGGGCCGCCTGGCGGGAACGGTTCGCAACGAGGACAGCGCCGGCGAGCGGGTCGGCCGCCTCATGATCGGACTTGCGGCATGAGCCAGGACGCCCTCCCCGCCGTCGGGCTCGATGCTTCCGCTGGCCGCAGCAGCCGCCGCGACCTCGCACGAAGGCTCGCGATCACCGTGGTTCCGATCCTCGTCTCGCTGGTCATCGCGGGCTGCGTGCTGCTCGCGGTCGGCGTCGACCCCTTCGCCTATTACGGCTTTGTCGTGCAGCGCGGGCTCCTGTCGGGGCTCGGCCTCCAGCAGACGCTGACGCGCATGGCGCCGCTCCTGTTCATCGCGGCCGGCCTGATCGTCGCCTTCCGGGCCGGCATCTGGAATCTCGGCGGCGACGGGCAGTTTCTGCTCGGCGCGGTGACCGCCGCGGCGAGCGCGCCGCTGCTGGTGCAGGTCCTGCCGGCATGGCTGGCGCTGCCGATTGCCTTCGTCATCGCAGCGACGGTGGCGATGCTCTGGTCGCTCCTGCCGGCGCTGCTGCGCGCCTATCAGGGCGTCAACGAGATCATCACCACGCTGATGATGAGCTTTCTCGGCGTCTCGCTCGCCAACGTGCTGGTGAAGCTCGTCTTCCTGGATCCGTCGACGACCGTGCCGCAGACCCGCACGCTTCCGGTTCCCGACCGGCTGCCGCGCTTGTTCGAGACGACCGTCACCAGCGGCCTCGTCTTCGGAGTCGTCGCGATCGTCGGCGTCCATCTGATGATGACGCGGACGGCCTTCGGACTGAAGCTGCGGACGGTCGGTGCCAATGCGCGCGCTGCGGTGCATGCCGGCCTCGACGTGCCCGTTCTCGTCAGCGCCGTCTTTGCCCTCTCGGCCGGGCTGATCGGCCTCGGCGGCGCCATCGACGTCGTCGGCACGCAGGGCAACGTCAGGGCCGACTGGAACCCGGCCTACGGCCTTGCGGTGATCCCGGTCGTGTTCCTCGCCCGCATGAACGGCTACGCCGCCATCGGCTTCGTCTTCCTCCTGTCGGTGCTGTCGATCGGCGGCGAAAGCGCAGCACGGCGGCTCGGCGTGCCGCAGACCTTCACGCTGGTGCTGGTGTCGATCGTCCTGATCACGCTCGCCATCGCCGAATATCTCGACCACCGGTTCGACCGGGCGCGGAGGGTCTGAGCCATGGATGGCCTTCTCAGCACCTCCTTCCTGGCCGCGCTCCTGTTCGGCGCGGTGACGGCGGCGATCCCGCTGCTGCTCGCGGGGCTCGGCGAGCAGATGTCGGAAAAGGCCGGCGTCCTCAATATCGGCATCGAGGGCATGATGATCGCCGGCGCCTATCTCGGCTTCGTCGGCGCCTACTATTCGGAATCCTTCTGGCTCGGCTTCCTCGCCGGTGCCGCCGGCGGCGTGGCCGTGGCCGCGCTGATGGCGCTCCTGTGCGTACGCATCGGGCTCAACCAGATCGTCATCGGCATCGCCCTGACGCTCGGGCTGGAGGGGCTGACGGCGCTGCTGCACCACTTCCAGTTCTCCCGCAGTTATCCCCGCCTGCCGGCGGCCGCCGTGACGCCGATCCCGCTCCTGTCCGATATTCCGGTGCTGGGCCCGGCGCTGTTCCGCCATCACCTGATCGTCTACCTCGCCGTCGCGGCGGTCTGGGTGATGATCTGGGTCTACCGGCGCACGCAGCTCGGCCTGAACCTGCAGGCAGCCGGCGACAAGCCGGCGGCGCTCGACGTCGCGGGCATCGACGTCGTGCGCACGCGCACGGCAGCCGTCCTCTTCACCGGTGCCATGGCGGGCCTCGGTGGCGCCTATCTCGCCAATGTCGGAGCAGGCCTGTTCATCCCCTTCATCACCAACGGGGCCGGCTTCCTCGGCATCGTGCTGGCGATGCTCGCCCGGGGCCGGCCCCTGTGGGTGCTGGCCGGCGCGCTGATCTTCGGCGGCTGCCTGTCCGTGACGACGGCCGCGCAGGTGGCCGGCGTCAACATCCCGACCGACCTCATCCAGATGCTGCCGTTCCTGGCGGTTATGGCGATGCTCGTCCTGTTCGGACGGCGCGCCAGCCTGCCGGCGGCGCTTGGCATTCCCTACGAGCGCGGTGCGCGCTGACCCAACTCAAGTGAGGCGAAGATGAGTGACACCAAGGTATATCTTCTCGACGGCGGCTCGCTGGTGCTCGACGGCTACCACGTCTTCTGGAACCGCGGGCCGGGCGGCGAGGTCCGCTTTCCCGTGTACTCGATCCTGATCGAGCACACCGAGGGCCGCTTCCTGATCGACACAGGCTTCGACTACGATCACGTCATGAAGGTGCTGCCCTTCGAGAAGCCGATCCAGAGCCGGGATCAGACCATTCCCGGCGCGCTCGCCCTGATCGGCCTCGAGCCGAAGGATGTCGGCGTCGTCTTCAACTCCCACTTTCACTTCGATCATTGCGGCGGCAACAAGTACTTCCCGCATGCCAAGAAGATCTGCCACAGGAGCGAGGTGCCGCAGGCCTGCGCGCCGCAGCCCTTCGAGCATCTGGGCTATTCCGACCTTTCCTTCTCGGCCGAGGCCGCCGAGGCCCGCGGCGCCACCGACCAGCTGCTGCCCGGCACGACGCGGCAGAATTCGACCTTCGAAGGCATCGAGGGCGACATCGAGCTGGCCAAGGGGGTGCACCTGATCGCCACGCCCGGCCACTCGATCGGCCATTACAGCCTGCTGGTAGAGTTCCAGACCCGTAAGCCGATCCTGTTCACCATCGACGCGGCCTACACGCAGAAGAGCCTGGAGACGCTCTGCCAGGCGGCCTTCCACATCGACCCGGTGGCCGGCGTCGCTTCGATGCGCCGGGTGCAGAAGCTGGCCGAAGACAAAGGCGCGGACCTCATGTTCTCCCACGACATGGAGAACTTCCTGACCTACCGCACCGGTACGCAGTTCTACGGCTGAGGACTCGGCCATGCGCTACGCCGACACGAAAGAGCCCGTCATCACGCTGACCTCCGGGCCGGTAAACGCCTATTCGGAGGTGTTGCGGGCGCTCAGCCGGACGGTCCTCTACGACTACGATCCCGCTTTCCAGGCCTTCTACGAGGCCGTGGTCGATAAGGCGCAGCGAGCGATGCGGCTGTCGACGCGGCCGGTGATCCTGCATGGCGAGCCGGTGCTCGGCCTCGAAGCCGCCGCCGCGTCGCTGATCGCCGAGAGCGACACGGTGCTGAATTTGGCCTCCGGCGTCTACGGCAAGGGGTTCGGCTACTGGGCGAAGCGCTACACGCCAAACCTCCTGGAGATCGAAACGCCCTATGACGAGGCGATCGACCCGCAGGCGGTGAAGGACATGCTGGCGACCCATCCCGAGATCACCGTGGTCTCGGTCTGCCATCATGATACGCCCTCCGGCACGATCAACCCGATCGACGAGATCGGTGCCCTCGTCGCGGCGCATGGGGCCTATCTGATCGTTGACGCCGTCTCGTCCTTCGGCGGCATGCGCACCCATCCCGAGGACTGCCAGGCCGACCTCTACATCACCGGGCCGAACAAGTGCCTCGGCGCGCCCCCCGGCCTGACGCTCGCCGGCGTCAGCCCACGCGCCTGGGACAAGATGAAGAGCAACCCTTTGGCGCCGCGCGCCTCCATGCTGTCGATCCTTGACTGGGAAACGGCGTGGTCGCGGGACAAGCCGTTTCCCTTCACGCCGTCCGTCGCGGAGGTCAACGGGCTGGACGCGGCGCTCGACCTCTACCTTAACGAGGGACCAGAGGCGGTCTGGGAGCGCCATGCGCTGACCGCCCGTGCCACGCGCGCGGGTGCGCTCGCCACGGGTCTGGCGCTCTGGCCCAAGCACGAGGCGATCGCCTCCCCGACGACCACCGCGATCCGCACGCCGGACGGCGTCGACGAGGCGGCGCTGCGGCGCGAAGCGCGTGCCCGCTATGGCGTGGTGTTCTCGTCCGGGCGCGGCGAAACGCTCGGCCGACTGACGCGCATCGGCCACATGGGGCCGACCGCCCAGCCCATCTACGCCATCGCCGCGATCGCGGCGCTCGGCGGAGCGCTGCGCGCGCTCGGCCACGCGGCCGACACCGGCGCGGGCCTTGAGGCCGCCATGGCCGTCATCGACGCCGCGGCGTGAACCACGGACAAGCAAGAAGAGGGAACGACAGGATGGCAGGGAAACTGGACGGTCGGGTGGCGCTGGTCACGGGCGCGGCGCAGGGCATCGGCAAGGCGATCGCCACGAGGCTCGCCGCCGACGGCGCCCGCGTGATCATCAGCGACATCAACGAGGCGGGCGGTGCGGCAGCCGCGCAGGCGATCGGCGGCACGGCGATCGCCGCCGACGTGTCCGACCCCGCCGCCGTCGCGGCGCTGTTCAAGCGCATCGAGACAGAAACCGGCGGCGTCGACATCCTTGTCAACAACGCCTCGATCGTGCCCTTCATCGCCTGGGACGACGTCGATCTCGATCATTGGAACAAGATCATCGCGGTCAACCTGACCAGCGCCTTCCTCGTCACGCGCGCGGCGACCGACCAGATGCGCGCCGCCAACAAGGGCGGCCGCGTCATCTCGATCTCCTCCAACACCTTCTTCGCCGGCACGCCCAATATGGCTGCCTATGTCGCAGCCAAGGGCGGCGTGATCGGGTTGACCCGTGCCCTGGCGACGGAGCTCGGCACCTACGGCATCACCGTCAACGCCGTAACGCCAGGGCTGATCGAGAGCGACGGCGTGAAGGCGAGCCCGCACAACCAAGCCTTCGAGTTCGTCGAGATGCTGCAGGCGGTGAAGGGCAAGGGCCAGCCCGAGCACGTCGCCGACGTCGTGGCGTTCCTCGCCAGCGATGACGCCCGCTGGATCACCGGCCAGACGCTGAACGTCGACGCCGGCATGGTCCGGCACTAGGATTCCCAAGGAGCCGCGCGGTTCCGCCTCTCGCATCGATCATCCCGCCGCTCGGGGCGGGATGATCGGCACATCCTTTCCTCCAGCGGACGCGACGATCTGCAGGGTCCTCCGTACGCGGCCGAAGTCATCCGGATCGCGAGTCCTGACGCTGTCGGGCTCAATACCCTCTGGTTGCCCGGCGCGACGAGACGGTCCAGGCGATATTCGGATCAGGGATACGCCGATGCGGCAAGCGCCGAGCGGCTGCGGGGCACGTAGCGTCCCTCTCCCTTCGCGCCGATAAGCTCACCCTCCCGCACCATCACTTTGCCGCCGACGATCACGGTCTCAGGCCAGCCGGTGATCTCGGTGCCCTCATAGGGGCTGTAGTCGGCACCGTCGTGAAGGTCGGCATGGCGGATGGTCCGCTTCGCCTCCGGGTTCCAAATGGCGATGTCGGCATCCATGCCGATCGCGATCGAACCTTTGCGTTCCAAGCCATAGGTGCGCGCATGGTTGGTCGCGGTCAGTGCAACGAAGCGGGACAGGTCGATCCGCCCCTTCGCCACGCCCTCCGAGAACAGGATCGGCAGGCGCGTCTCGACGCCGGGAATGCCGTTTGGGATATGCCGGAAGCTCGTCCGGCCCCTGGGGTTCAGCTTACCGGCCGGATCGTCGTAGCGGAAGGGGCAGTGATCGGAGGAGAAGAGGTCGAAGACGCCGGTCTCGATGCCGCGCCAGCAGGCCTCTTGCTCGGCTTCGTCGCGGGGCGGCGGCGAGCAGACGAATTTCGCGCCCTCCCAGTCCATGCCGTCGAGGTCCTTGGCTGTCAGCATCAGATATTGCGGACAGGTCTCGCCGACGACCTTCTGGCCCCGGGCTCTTGCCGACGCAATCTCCGCCATCGCCGCGCCGTTCGAGACATGGACGATGACGATCGGCACCTCGGTGATCTCCGCCAGCGACAGCGCACGGTGGGTCGCCTCGCGCTCCACCGCGACCGGGCGGGTGGTGGCGTGGGCTTTCGGGCGGACCTCTCCCTCGGCCTCTTGCCGGCCGATCAGGTAGCGGATCGCGTCCTCGTTCTCGCAGTGGACCATCACGAGCGCGCCGGTC
Organism: Mangrovicella endophytica; assembly: GCF_002893625.1. Taxonomy (GTDB): domain Bacteria; phylum Pseudomonadota; class Alphaproteobacteria; order Rhizobiales; family Rhizobiaceae; genus Mangrovicella; species Mangrovicella endophytica. The sequence continues at coordinate 106,017 of NZ_PKMZ01000009.1, forward strand.
CGGCGCGCCGTGTCCATGGTCGCGAGGATCTCAGCATCGTTCAACCGCAAGCCCTCATAGGTCATGAAGACCTTGAAGGACGTGTAGCCGTCCGCCACCAGCGCCGGCAGCTCCTGACCGAGCACGGCCTGAGTCGGATCGGACACGATCAGATGGAAGGAATGGTCGGTATAGCACTGGCCCTCGGCGAGGGCGTGATAGTCCTGCAAGGCCGCGCGCAGGCTCTGGCCCTTCGCTTGCAGGCAGAAGGGCAGAACCGTGGTGTTGCCGCCGAAAAGCGCCGATCGCGTGCCGGACTCGAAATCGTCGGCCATGACGATGCCGTCGCCGGAGGGCTGCGAGATGTGGACGTGGCTGTCGATCCCGCCGGGCAAGACCAGCCGGCCGGTCGCGTCGATGACCTCCGCCGCCTCGAGGCCGAGGCCGATCTGCGCGATCGTGCCATCCCTGATGCCGACATCGGCGCGATAAACGTCGGCGGCGGTCGCGACCGTCCCGCCGCGGATCACCAGATCGAGTGTCAAAGCGCCGGCTCCAACGCGGCGATCAGGCGATCCACCTCCTCGACGGTGTTGTAGTGGATCATGGATACGCGCACGACGCCGTCCTGCGGCAGGAGGCCGTGCTCCTCGACGAGGCGCCTTGCATAGAAGTCGCCATAGCGGATGCCGACCATCGCCTTGTCCGCGCCCTCCACGACCCGCTTGGAGCTGTCCTGCCCGACCGTGAAGGAGACGGTAGACACGCGGTCCTCCAGCGCCGTCGAGGTGCGCCCGATGACACGCACCGAGTTGCGCGAGGTGAGAAACTCCATCAGCCGCGCGGTGACGACGCGCTCCTGCTCGGCGATGCCGGCAAAGCCGGCTTCGATTGCCGACCGGCCGGCGGAGGCGCCGGAGCGCGTGCCCAGTTCCTCGACATACTCCACGGCGCCGATCGAGCCCCAGGCGCATTCGTAGTTGATGTTGCCGGGCTCCAGCTTGTGCGGCACTCGGCTCTTGTCGAAGAAGTAGTGGTAGATGTTGTCGAGCGATTCCAGCTTGTCGCGCCGACCGTACATCACAGCATGGTGCGGCCCGAACACCTTGTAGACGCTGAAGACGTAGTAGTCGGCGCCGAGCGCCCTCACGTCGATCGCCCGGTGCGGGGCATAGGCCACCGCATCGACAACCAGCTCGGCGCCGGCCGCATGCGCGATATCGGCGATCTCGGCGATCGGATTGATCGTCCCGAGGATGTTCGAGGCATGCGTGACGCAGACGAGCTTCGTGCGCTCGCTCATCAGAGCGCGAAGGTCGGCGAGATCAAGCTCGAACGTTTCGGGATTGCAGCGCCACCACTTGATCTTCACGCCACGCGCTTCGTGCTTCAGCCACGGCCCGATATTGGCCTCGTGGTCGACATTGGTCAGTACGATCTCGTCGCCCGGCTGCAGGCGTCCCGTCATCGCCTCCGACAGGAAGCGGATGAGGATCGTGGTGCTCGCACCTTCGACGATCTCGCCGGGATCGCAGTTCATGAAACGGGCAAAGGCACCGCGCGATGCGGACACGCGCTCGAGCGAACGCTGGCTCGGCGCGTAGCTCGCCCCGGTCTGCACGTTGGACGTCAGCAGATAGTCGGACACGCGGTCGGCCACGCGCGCCAGCACCTGGCTGCCGCCGGCATTGTCCATGTAGGCCCATTCGCCGCCAAGGGCGGGGAACTGGGAGCGGACGAAGTCGAGATCGAGAGACATGGGGGAACTTTCTTGCAGAAGCGGCGTCAGCGCGCGGCGCGACGGGCGTGACGCGTCTCATAGTGCGCGACGAGGCGCACCAGCGGCAGGAGGATGAGGAGATAGAGGATGGCCGCGCCGATCAGCGGCGTCGGATTGGCGGCGAGCGCCTGGGCCTGCGTCGCCTGTTTCAGGAGGTCCGGCAGGGCCACCACGGAGGCGAGCGCGGTATCCTTCATGACGTTGATCGAGTTGTTGGTGAGCGGCGGAATGACGACCCGGATCGCCTGAGGCAGGATCACGCGCCGCATGCGCTGGTAGGAATGCAGGCCGAGCGCATCGGCGGCCTCGAACTGGCCGCGCGGGATCGCTTCGATGCCGGCGCGAAAGATCTCTGCCGCATAGGCGGTCGAAACGGTGGACAGGGCGAATACGGCCGCCGCGAAGGGCGAGAAGCGGATGCCGAGAAACGGCAGCGCATAATAGACCACCACCAGCCAGACCAGCACCGGCAGCGCCCGGAATACATCGATATAGGCGATCGCAAGAGCCCGGAACGCGCTGGCCGCGTAGAGCCTCACCATCGCCAGAGCCAGGCCGCCGATCAGCCCCAGCACGATCGACAGGAGGCCGAGCAGGACCGTGCGGCCGAGGCCCTGCAGAAGCAGCGGGTAGTAGCGGACGAGGACGTCGACGTTGAAGAAGGTTTCAACGATACCCATGCTGATCCTTCAGCTTTGAGCGCCGCCGGCTGTACGCCGGCGGCAGTGCGGTGAGGCTCAGAGCTTCGGCATCTCGGCTTCGGTCGCCGTCGAGGTCGAGGCATCGGGCTTGGTGCCGAACCACTTCTCGTGAAGCTGCTGGACGAAGCCTTCCTTCTTCAGCGTGGAGATCGCCTTCGTCGTCTCGGTCGCCAGCGGCGAATCCTTGGCGAACATGACCGAATACTGCTCGCCGGTCTTGATGCGCTCCACCACGGCGAATTGCGGCTTGTCCTTGATGTAGTAGGCGACGGCCGGGATGTCGGAGATGTAGCCGTCGATGCCGCCATTGCCGAGATCGAGCATGGCCGGCGCCAAGCCTTCGAAGCGGCGGATTTCGCCGATGCCGTACTCCTTCTGGTGCTCGGTGGCCCACATGTCGCCGGTGGACCCGGTGTCGACGCCGACCGTCTTGCCGCCGAGGCCCTTCAGCCCATCGATGCCGGAGGATTTCAGCACCGACAGCGATTGGTCGCTGTCATAGTAGGGCTGCGCGAAGGACACCGACTCCAGCCGCTTCTTGGTGATGGTGATCGAGGACACCGCCGCGTCGATGCGGCCGGACTGAACGGCCGAGAACAGGCCGTTGAAGGGGATGTTCTCGAAGCTGACGTCGTCATAGCCCATGCGCTTGGCGACTTCCTGGACGAGCTCGACCTCGAAGCCGACGGTCTCGCCCGCCTCGTTCTGGAACTCCCAGGGAACGTTCCCGATGTTGGCTCCAACAGTCAGCGTCTTGGCGCTGGCGGGGCTGGCGATAGCGACGGCGGCCAGCGCAATGGCGGCAAATGTCCTGCGGATCATGGCAACTCCTTTTCCAGCGACGGTGAGAGAGCATCCGCTTAATTCATGTGCGCCGATGCTCAACAATTTGGCAGTAATTCTGCATGCACTTTCATGAGCAGACTGCACGGAGAATTGCGTGCTGCGCAAGCGGAAAGATTTATCCGCTTGACTGGGCATTCGCCTTGGAGCGCAGCCGGGGCTTCGGCGGCTGATGACCGGAGGCGGCATGGTCCACCTCGGCATAGGGCGCCAGCACCTCCATCAGATCGCCCCGCGCAGGGGCGACCTTCAGGAAGGCGCGATCCGCGACCTGGTCGAGATGGTGAGCCATCAGGGACGCCGCCGCATCTCCATCTCCCGCTGCCAGTGCCTCGATGACCGAGCGGTGCTCGGAGATGGCGCATTCGGAGGAATGCGGCCGGCCGAAGGTGGCGAGCGACAGGCTGGAGCGATAGGCGATTTCGCGGACATAGCGGGTCAGCGTCGGCTTGCCCGTCATCTCCGCCAGCTTCACATGAAACTCGGTCGCAAGCCGGATGGAGTTCGCTGCCGGCCCACCATGCGCCTTCTCCTCGTCTGCGAGATGCGCCCTTAGCTCCTGGAGCTGCGCGACCGTCAGCCTGCCGCAAAGCGCCCGCACCACGAGGCGCTCCAGCTCGCGGCGGATGTCGAACTCGTCGCGCGCCTCGTCGAAGGACGGTGTTGCAACCACTGCGATCCGGTTGCGGCGAAGCTCGACAAGCCCTTCCGACGCGAGTTGCCCAAGCGCATGCCGGGCGATCGTACGACTGACGCCGAACCGTTCCCCCAACGTGTCTTCCGGCAGCTTATCGCCCGGTGCGAGAGCCTGTTCGAGGATCGCCCGGCGGATGGCACGGCAAATGACTGCCGCACGGTTGGATGCCTCCATGCTCAATGGCTGCCCTCGAAACAAATGTCAGTGTCTGCCGGAATATAGCAGCTTCGCGACGGCGGCTTCAAAGCCTGTCGAGAGCCAAATTGCATGCAGTTGAGCTAGGTGATTGCATGCTAGGAGCGCTGCCGCGAAGCTCAGGGTTACGTCCGGCGCAGGGCGAAGGCGGCACGGGATTTGCTTGCGGCCGTGCATGAGCGCCTTCCAAATTCATCCTGGTTCAGCCGGAACGTCGAAGTCACGGCCGGCCACAGCCATGGTGACGAGCCCGCACCGGCTGGCAAGCGAAGCCGGGCTGCGCATCCTGATGCGCGGCGGCAATGCGATCGAGGCAGCCGTCGCGGCCAGCGCGGCGCTGTCGGTGGTCTATCCGCATTTCTGCGGCCTCGGCGGCGACGGAGTCTGGATGCTGGCGGACCGGGCCGGGCGTTCGACCTGCCTCCTCGGCATCGGGCAAGCCGCCGCAAGGCTTCCGGGTGACGATCCCATTCCGGTTCGAGGCCCACTGTCGGCGTTGACGAGCGCCGGCCTGGTCGCTTCCTGGGATGCGGCCTTGAAGCACTCACGCCGCCTCTGGGGCGGGTGCGAAGACCTGGGGATCCTCCTCGAAGATGCCATCGAACTCGCCGGCGCAGGCTTCCCGGCGTCGCCCTCGCAGCGGTTCTGGCTCGGCTTCCGCAGCGCCGATCACGAGAGCTGGCCAGGTTTTCAGGCGCACTTCGCAGGCGGCGGAGAGCAGTTCCGCCAGCCGCGGCTGGCCGAGAGCCTGCGCGCCATCGCGGAGGGCGGAGCGCGCACGTTCTACGAAGGCGAACTCGCCGCCCGCATTGCGCGGGGACTGGCGGATGCCGGCTCGACGCTGACGCTCACCGATCTCGCGGCGACGCAAACGCGCGAGGCTGCGCCGATCCGCATGCCTTATCGCGGAATGACGCTTCTCGCGCCGCCGCCGCCGACGCAGGGGGCGACGACCCTCGCCATCATGGGCATTCTCGAACACCTGCATCTGACGGGGCTCGACGGCCGCGGCGCGGACGTCCTGCACCTCTGTGTCGAGGCGGTGAAGCAGGCCTTTCTCGATCGCCACCTCATCGCCGATCCGGATTTCGCCGCCGTCCCACTGGATTGGATGCTGGACGCCGACCACCTCGCCGCGAAGGCGGCCGCGATCGATCCAGGCGCGGCGCTGCCCTGGCCGCACGTGATGCGGACGGGCGACACCGCCTTCATCGGAGTGGTGGATCGCGAGGGACGCTCAGTCGCGCTGCTGCAGAGCCTTTATTACGACTGGGGCAGCGGTGTCGTCGCGGGCGACACCGGTATTCTCTGGCAGAACCGCGGCGCCGCGTTCGACCGCAGCGTCGACGGGCCGAACAGGCTGCAGCCGGGCAAACGGCCCTTCTACACCCTCAATCCCGGCATTGCGCTGCGTGGCGGCATGCCCGCCCTCGTCTACGGCACGCAAGGGGCAGACGGCCAGCCGCAGACGCTGGCCCTTCTGCTCGCCCGGCTGATCGATCTCGGCCTTTCGCCTGCCGACGCGCTCGCCGCGCCGCGCTTCCTGCTCGGGCGCACCTTTTCCGACGCGCGCGACACGCTGAAGCTCGAAGCCTCCGCCGGCGAGGCCACCTTTGCCGAACTCGCTCGCCGCGGGCACGAGGTTTCCGCCATACCCGCACTCAGCCCGCTGGCGGGACAGGCGGGCGTGATTGCGATCGACGCCGAGGGAGGCGTCACCGGCGCGCACGATCCGCGCAGCGACGGCTGCGCGCTCGGGCTGGGAGATCGGACTTGAGCCCCGCGGTGGATTTCGTGCTGCGCAACGCGCGTGTCGCAGGGCGCGGATGCCCTGTCGACATCGGCGTTGCCGAAGGCCGCGTCGTGGCGCTGGAGCCGAACCTTGGCGTTGATGCACCAGCGCGGGATGCGGCGGGCCGCTTCGTCTTCTCAGGCTTCGTCGACTGCCACATCCATCTCGACAAAGCCTGTATTCTCGACCGCTGCACCATTTGCGAAGGCACGCTCCAAGAGGCCGTCCGCCAGACCGCACAGGCCAAGGGCGCTTTCACCGAGGACGACGTCTACAGGCGCGCTGCCCGCGTGGTGGAGCGGGCGATCCTCAACGGCACGACGGCGCTGCGCACGTTTGTCGAGGTCGATCCGCGCGCCGGCCTCCGGTCGCTCGTCGCGATCCGGCAGTTGAAGGCGGACTATGCCTTTGCGATCGACATCGAGATCTGCGCCTTCGCGCAGGAGGGGCTGACGCAGGAGCCGGAGACCGAAATCATGCTGGCCAAAGCTCTGGCGAGCGGCGCCGATCTCGTCGGCGGCTGTCCGTATACCGATCCGCGGCCGGCGGAACACGTGGCACGGATCTTCGACCTCGCCGAGCGCTTCGGTACAGGCGTCGACTTCCACGCCGACTTCGATCTCGATCCGAACGGGTCGGCCCTGCCATTCATCGTCGCTGAGACCCAGCGCCGCGGCTTCGGCGGGAAAGTCTCCATCGGCCATGCGACCAAGCTTTCCGCCATGGAACCGGCGGCAGTGGATATGGTCGGGCACCAGCTCGCCAATGCTGGCATTGCGGTGACGGTGCTGCCGGCGACGGATCTCTTCCTGACCGGCCGCGACCGCAAGCGCCTCGTGCCGCGCGGGGTGGCGCCTGTCCATCGCCTGAAGCAGCTGGGTGTCTGCGCGACGATCGCCACGAACAACGTCCTCAACCCCTTCACGCCCTTCGGCGACGCTTCGCTGCTTCGGATGGCCAATCTCTATGCGAATGTCGCTCAGCTCGCGCGCGACGACGAGATGGAGGCCGTTTTCGCGATGGTCTCGACGGACGCTGCGAATCTGATGGGGTGCGATCCGGGTCTTGCCGTCGGTTCGCCGGCTGACCTGGTACTGCTCGACGCCGCCACTCCCGCCGCCGCCGTGCGCGAGATCGCCCAGCCGCTTGCCGCATGGAAGCGCGGCAGGCAGGTCATGGAAAGACCGGCCGGTCGAATCCTCCGGCCCGCCCCTCACCCGGATTGAAAATCCTGAGCTTAACGCAGACCTTCGACGCAGACCGCTCGGTCACGCGACGGCGGGAGCTGATTGGGGTTGGAGTTGTTCGGGGGGTGAACAACAAGACGCGCGGTGAGCTGCCGAAGCTTGGCGCTTTAAGTGCTAATATTCGGACGGACGCCTCGTTTCTCTGACCTCGAATTCAAGGACGCACGTGCTATTCTGACCGCCGCGCCATTTACCATCTGCTGCAGTGTAGGACCGCGGACGATGAGCGCCGATGGCTTGTAGCCGCATTGATCTGCTAATCTTTTTGGACGCCGATTGCCTCTCTGTCGGAGCTAGTTCAGACATCCCAGTAACCCGATCTGGATCGCTCTGCCGGAGCCGCTGGCTCCGGGGCCGTCAGCCCCTGTCCTCGTCGAGAATGGGATGATTTTGCCAGCCTTCGCTGGAGGCGGACGCGATCTTTTGCCCTTCACGCCGTAAATGGTTTCGTGAAAGATCGGATTGGTGCAGCTGCGAACTGGGCTGAACCGTTACAGGCGGAAGGCTCCATCGATGGTGCAGGTTCGGATCAACCCCTTTCTTGCCCGCACCAGCGCACCGCCTATCCCCGAATCGCGGGCTTGGGCGGACAGCTACGACGGATTGCGGGGCTCGCTTCTGAACCTTGCGCAGGCGGTGCCGGGCGACCCGCCGCCGCAGGCGCTGCTCGATCGGATCGGCGCTGAGGCCGGCCGCGCCGAAACCACCACCTATGGACCGATCGAGGGTGACGCAGTGCTGCGTACGGCGCTCGCCGCGGACATCTGCGCCGTCTACGGCTCGGACGTCACAATGGCCGACGTCGCCATTACCGCCGGCTGCAACCAGGCCTTCTTCGTTGCCATGATGGCGCTGGCGGCGCCGGGCGATGCGGTGATGCTGCCGACGCCCTGGTACTTCAATCACAAGATGACGCTCGACATGCTCGGCATCCAAGCCTGCGCGCTGCCGTGCCGGGCCGAGGCAGGTTTCGTGCCGGACGTCGAGGACGCTCGGCGTCTCATCGGGTCGCAGACGCGCGCGATCGTGCTCGTGACACCCAATAATCCGACCGGCGCGACCTATCCGGATGCGACGATCCACGCCTTCCACGATCTTTGCCGGGAGACGGGCCTAACGCTCGTTCTCGACGAGACGTATCGTGACTTCCTGCCCGAGGGGATGGCGAAGCCGCACTCGCTGCTGCGTGAGCCCAGCTGGCGGGACCGGGTGCTGCATCTGCATTCCTTCTCGAAAAGCTATGCCGTGCCCGGGCACCGGCTCGGGGCGCTCGTTGCTGCGCCCACCTTCATCGAGGAGGTGGCCAAGGTCATGGACTGCCAGCAGATCTGCCCGCCGCGCGCGGCGCAGGGGGCGATTGCATGGGCTATTGATGGAATCGCCGACTGGCGCGCGGCAACGCGGCGGCGGATCAACGAGCGCGCAGCGGTCTTCCGGCAAGCGATCGCCGCGATTCCAGGCTGGCAGGTCTCGGCCATCGGCGCCTACTTCGCCTATGTGCGGCCGCCGTCGGACGAGCCGATGCGAAGCCTCGCCGCACGACTGGCGCGAGAACGAGGCGTTCTCGTGCTGCCGGGCGACTACTTCACGCCGTCAGACGCGCCCGATGGTCATCTCCGCTTCGCCTTCGCCAATGTCGGTGCCGAGCGGATCGCCGAACTTCCCGCCCGGCTCCAGGGTTTTGCCTAGCGTCTGCGAGTTGCGCCGCTGAGCGGCGCCAAGCCTTCGATCACCGCATCGGATGATGCGATCGCACCGAAGATGCCGTTCTCGACGGTGACCATGTGAAGCGCGGCGGCATGCGCGTAGGCATCGCCGCTGGCGCAGGCATCAGCCACTGTCAGGCATTGGAAGTTGCGATCGCATGCTTCCCGCAGCGTCGAGTGGACGCAGACGTCGGTCGTGCACCCCGCGAACATCAGGAACTCGATCCCCTGTGCTCGCAGGACATGCTCGAAATCCGTGTAGGTGAAGGCACTATTGCAGGTCTTGTCGACGACAACGTCCTCGGGCCGCACGTCGATCTCCGGCACGATCTCGAAACCCGGGCTGCCGCGCAAAAGGGCGCCCGTTTCTCCAAGACCCGCGCGGTTGCGCCGCCATTTCTCATAGGGCGTCATGTCGGCCATGTCGCTGCGATAGCCCTGCCGCGTGTGGATGATCAAAATGCCAGCCGCCCGGCACGCCGCGATCAGCCGCCCGATCACCGGAAGAACGATCCGCAGCGGCGCAGGATCATATCCCATGGACGCGAAATAGCCGTCCGGCGACAGGAAATCCTTCTGCATGTCGATCACGACAAGCGCTGCGGCGGCCGGATCGAGGCGGCCGTCATACGGGTAGTCGAATGGTTCTGCCTTGATCACCGCGGCTCCATCCTTCGTCGATTGGCAGGACAACAGGTTCGTCAGGCTTCCCGCTTCGCGAGGAGTGGGGCTGCCCCCGATGAGCAGACCATCCCTCACGATCGGCGACCTTGGCGACGGCGAGACCACACAAGACCGCCGGTTGCGCTTATTTTGGAGTTGACTATAGATATAACTCCAGCTCCACAAAAGACTGAAGTTGATGAGTGTCGCTCTCGCTGATTGGTCGATCACGACGGGAAAGGTCGCCGGTCCCGGGGCGCCGACCGTGCTGTCCTGCGTCGCAGACATGATCAGCTCGGCCCCAGCGCGCGGATGACCGATTCCAGACGGAGCGCAGCATCGGGTTGGTTCTGGACAGGCGTTCTCCTGATGGGCGCCGCCAACCTCCTGCTGCCGCTGCAGGACGCCCTGTCGAAGCAGGTGCTTGCCGTTCTGCCGATCCCGCAGCTTCTGCTCGTCCGCAGCTTGGCCGGCTTCGTCCTGGCGCTCGCGCTCGGCCGGCAACCGCTTCTCGAACGCGCCATGCGCACGCGGCTGAAGGGCGCGATGATCCTGCGCAGCTTGGTGATGCTCGCGGGCTGGCTGACATTCTGCGAGGCGATCCGCCATTTGCCGCTCGCGCAGGCAACGACGATCTATTTCGCCTCGCCGATCCTGGTCACGCTCGCGGCGGGGCCGATCCTGAAAGAACGCGTGACGCCGTCGCAATGGGCGGCCGTGGCCATCGGATTCACCGGCGTGTGGCTCGCCAGCGATCTCGCCAGCTTCGAGGTCTCGGACGCCGTTCTGATGGCGTTTCTATCCACCGGCTGCTGGGCCGCCGCGCTCTTGATGCTGCGCGCGGTGTCGCAGCAGGAAGGCAGCCTCATTCAGGTCCTCTTCGCCAACGGCACCTTCGTGGTGGCGACGGCGCCCCTCGTTCTGTTCCAGCCCATCGGGGCCGATGGCCGGCAGATCGCTTTCGCGGCGGCAGTCGGGCTCGTCGGAGGTGTCGGGCAACTGGCCCTCTATGCGGCGGCCCGTCGCCTTCCCGCCTCGGTGCTCGCGACCCTCGAATACAGCGCGATCCTGACCGCCTTTGCGCTCGGCTACGTGATGTTCGGGGAGCGGCCGAGCCTGGCAGTCTCGCTCGGTGCCGCCCTCGTCCTCGTCTCCGGCATCGCCGCCGTGGCGATCGGAACGTCCCGGCCGGTCGAGGATGTCACCGTCGTCGCGGTGCCAGAGCCCGGCGTGGAGGCGGCTCACCGGCCGCCGACTGCCATTCCCCTACCCAAACAGAAGGAGAGCCTCATGCCTTTGTCTTCGCACGATCTCGTCGTCAACGTCATCGCCAAGACCCGCTTCCCCTTTCCGGGTCAGGCCCACTGGCCTTCCGACTATGTCACGCTGACCAACGTGCCGGAGCGCCGGCGTTCGATCGACGTGGACGGCGCGGCCTATTACCCGGACATCGTGATTCTCGATGGAACCGGGCGGATCCGCGAGATCGGCGAAGTCGAGATGAGCCTGGATGCGGACAAGCTGCCCTATCTTCAAGCCGCGTCGCTGGTTGCGGACGACGACACCTCTGCGAAGGTTCGTCATTTCTTTCTCTATGTGCCCGCGGGGATGGAGGCGGCGGCACAGCAGCTGCTTGACGACAACGGCATCAGCTATGCGGGTGTGCGCGGCTTCACGATGGCGGCCGACGGCCGTGTCGGGATCGTGCCCTTCGCCACACCGGGCGACGCGTACGATCATCAGGTTACCGATCCTCAGACGGCCTGACGCCGCCGCGGTCTCAAGGCAGAGCCCTACGACGCGTCAGGTTCCAGGAGGTCCCAGGGGTCGGGCATCCGGCCCACCGGGACCTCGATCAGCGTCGGGCCCCGACGCTGCAGCGCCCAGTCGATCGCGACCTTGAACTCGCCGGGTCCCGTGGCCCGGCGTGCCTCGACGCCGAAGCTTTCCGCCAGACGCACGAAGTCCGGGTTGCACAGGTCGGAGGCGATGATCTTCCCCCCGTGGATCTCCTCCTGCATGCGGCGGACATTGCCGTAGGCCCCGTCGACGAAGACCACCGCGATGACGGCTATCCCGTGCCGGGCAGCGGTCGCGAGCTCGTTGCCGGTGAACAGGAAGCCGCCATCGCCGCAGAGCGCAATCACCGGGGTTTCGGGACAGGCCACTTTCGCGCCAAGCGCGGTCGCATAGCCGAAGCCGAGCGTGCCCTGATAGCCGGGCGTGATCAGCTGACGCCCGCGCCGAACCGGAAACGCCGCCGTGGCGACATAGCCGACCTGGGTGTAGTCGGCGACGACGATCGCCTCGTCCGGCAAAGCCCGCACGAAGTCCATCTGAGGCGCCAGCCGCTGCGAGAACTCCGCCGCGACGGCACGCTTCAAGTCAGCAAGTTCGGCGTGGCGCGACTTCGGGCTGGCACCCCATCGTTCCAGCTCAGGGCCGAGCGCACCGAGGGCGTCCTTCGCATCGGCGTGAATGGCCACATCGGCCGGCTCTCCGCGGCCGAACTGCGCCGGATCGAGATCGATCCGCACGACGCGCTGTCCGGGGCGCAGACGCCAGACCGTCCGCGGCATATGGAACCGGGTGCCGACAGCCAGGATGACGTCGGAGTGGGCCCAGAGTCGCGCCCCCTCGGCCATGCCGATCGACAGCGGATGATCGGAGGCGAGAATGCCGCGTCCCTGCAGGTGACTGAGCACCGGCGCCTGCAGCCGCTCGGCGACCGCGCGGAGCTCGTGCCCTGCCTCGGCAGCACCGATGCCGACGACGATCAGCGGCGCTTTCGCCGTCGCCAGGAGTTCGGCGGCGGCGCGGGTGGCATCTGTATCGATCGTCGGCGGGCTGGCGGGAGCAGCCGCATGGGGCTCGAGGACGATCGCCGCGCCGGCGAGAACGTCAGCCGGCAGTTCGAGGGCGGCGGGCGCCGATCCCGAGCGCAGCGCTCGGAAGGCGCCTTCGATCAACGGCGGCACCTCGGCCGGCGCGTATGCGATCCCGCTCCAGCGCGTCAGCCCGCGTACGATGGCGCTCTGATCCGGCAGTTCGTGCAGTTCGCCGCCGCCCGCTCCGATATGCGATGTCGCGAGCTGGCCGACGAGGGCCAGCACCGGCGCATGGACGGCATAGGCGGTGGACAGGGCGGCGGCCGTGTTGAGGAAGCCTGGGCCGGGCACGCAGGCATAGGCTGCGGGCCTGCCCGTGGCCTGCGCGGCGCCGAGTGCCATGTAGGCGACCCCCTGCTCGTGCCGCGCATTGATGACGCGCAGGCGATCCTGCGTGCCATGCAGAGCGTTGAACAGATGATCGAGTTGAACGCCCGGCAGAGCAAAGAGCGTGTCGATGCCGTTGGCGAGAAGGCCGGCCGCGACCGCTTCGCCGCCAGTCATGCGTTTTGTCTGAGACTGTTCTGACATCAGCGATAACTTCGAGGGCCGACTAGCTTCGATAATCCGGCTGCTCACGATCGAGCTTTCGCTTCAAGGCCTGCCACGGCAGCCAGCCCTTGTTGGACTCCCCGCCGAACTGCTTGGCCGTCCGGCTCACCACCGCCTCGGGTGGCATGGACAGAGCCGCACCCGTGGACTGCGCCGCGATCTGGATACGGCAGGACTGTTCCAGGTAGTACATCCAGTAGAACGCCTCCGCGACGGTGCGCCCCACCGTCAGAAGACCGTGATTGCGCAGGATCAGGCAGTGCCCGGTCCCGAGATCGCGGACGAGGCGCTCGCGTTCGGTCAGGTTGTCGTCGGCCGCGATGCCTTCGTATTCGTGGATGCCGACCTCACCGTGAAACTCGATGCTGATCTGATTGAGCGGCAGGAGACCGCCCGCCTGCGCGGCGACAGCCATGCCGGCGAGCGTATGGGTGTGCATCACGCAGGCGGCGTCATGCCGCTCGCGATGGACGGCGGAATGGATCACGAAGCCTGCGGGGTTGACCGGCCAGCTCGTCTCCTGGGCAGGTGCTCCTTCCGCGTCGACCTCGACCAGAGAGCTGGCGGTGATCTCCTCGAACAGGAGGCCGTAAGGATTGACCAGGAAGCGGTTGCCGTCGCCCGGCAGCCGCACCGAGAGGTGCGTGAAGACGAGATCCGTCATGCCGAAGAGGGCGATCAGCCGGTAGGCCGCGGCGAGGTCCTCGCGCAGTTCCCGTTCGGTCGGGACGTGGGCCGCGGCGGGCGGTGTGGGGATCGCGATCGCGCTCATGATATCGCTCCGGGTAAGAGGCCGCGCGGCGGGCGGGCGGCCGATGAAGGCTCTGCGGAATCTCCGTCCGGCCGCGCCAGCGGATCGTCGCGCTCGGTGCGGATGCGGTTCTCGGGACGGGTCGTATCGGTGAAGCCGATGGCGACGCCGCAGACGAGGGTGAGGTCGGGCGGCATGCCGAGGAAGCCCGAGACGCTCCGGTCGAACATTGCCCAGTCCGCCTGCGGGCAGGCGCCGTAGCCCGCCTCCGTCAGGAGCAGCAGCACGGTCTGGAGATAGATGCCGAGGTCCAGCCATTGCGACGGTCCGAAGGAGCGCTCGATGAAGAGGAGGACGCCATAGGGCGCGCCGAAGAACTGAAAGTTCTCGTTGATCCAGGCGGTGCGTGCCGCCTTGTCCTCCCGATCGATGCCGAGGGCATCGTAGAGGATCTCGCCGTTCCGTCGACGCCGTTGGAGATAGGCGGGCTTCAGCTCGCGCGGATAGAAGTCGTAGGCCATCGCCTCGCCTTCCGGGCGTTCCACCGACAGCCGCCGCATCAGCGCCTTCAGCGCGGCGAGGCGCTCACCCTCGACCGTCTCCACCACCCAGGGCTGGAGATTGCCGCCGGAGGGCGCGCGGGCGGCCCGGCGGAGGATGTCGCGGATCGCCGCGGCATCGACCGCTCTGTCATCGAAGGCGCGGACCGAGCGCCACGCCGCGACGGCCTCCGAGACGGTCTTTCCACGCGTCTCCGACGGACCGGCGCTCACGCGACCGACCATTCCTCGCCGCGCGGGGTGGTGACATATTCCGGCCAGCGATATCCAATCGGCGCTTCGAAGTCGGGCGGCAGCAGCGGGGCGACCCAGCGCGAGCCGCCGACGCCGCCACCGGTGCGCTCCTCGAACTCGGCCTTGGCGCGGGCGAGACCGTCCGGATCGGTGAGGAGGTCTAGCACCGTCGTGGCGATGACCTCGCCGGCCTTCGTCCACATCGGGTCGATGCAGGCGGGCACGCCGTTCATCGCATGCCGCGTCCATTCGGGATAGCGGTAGCCGGACTTCGGCGAGGCGAGCGTCGGACGACCGACATAGAGCCGGACCGTCGGCGCGTGCCAGGTGTAGTCGACATAGTCGTCGGCGGCATAGTTGAGCTGCCAGGCCGGGAGCTGCGCGCGGAACGCCTGTTCCGCCTCCCAGGGCGGAGTCAGCCGGGTCAGGCCGTCGAAGAAGGGCTCGTCCATGGGCTCGAGACCGAGCGAGGACTGGATCTCGCGGGCAAAACTCTTCGCCTCCTCCGGCCAGACCGGGGCACCGAGCTTCTCGAAGTTGCGGAAGGTGATCTCCGCCATCGCGTGGTTAGGCAGGCCTGCCCGGGTCTTGGTGATCCAGGCCTTCTCCACCGTGCAGGCGGTCATCGCAGCCACGTGGTCGGCATTGCGGTCGAGCACGGTGAAGGCGGCCTGGCACATTTCCAGTGTCGGTGCGCGCATCGAATACTGGATCTGCCCGTAACCCGGGGCGATGTTGTCGGCGGCCGCCTGGCCGGCGGTCAGGATGAACTCGTTGAGGGTCCAGCTGCCGCTATGCGGGAGCATCGACTCCTTCATCATCTTCGAGTTCGTGTACATGAGGCACACGGCATCGATGGCGCCGGGCGCCCGCGCCATGGCGTGGACGTGGGTGACGGTGCCGCCGGCCGCCTCGTTCTGCCAGGTCTCCGGATTGTCGCAGGAGAAGGTGTAGATCCGGCTCCAATAGGGGGCGCTGGTCGTGTCCCAGAAACAGCCATTGGTCAGTGCCGGGAACGAGTGCGGATGGAAGCTGATCGCCGCGTCCAGCCCTTCATAGAAGCCGTGCGCGGCGTGGACGGGCTTGGCCCCGCACATCTTCTCCGCCGGCTCACCGAAGAAGACGAGCGTGCCGGTGACGCCCTGTGTCTCCATCGCGTGCTTGGCGGCGAGGAAGCCGGCGAGCTGGCCGAGGCCGAGCGCCGAATGCGGATCAGTATGGCCGGCGGCCCGCGGGCTGACCCCCTCGCGCGGCTGGCGGTAGGGCACCGGCGCCTGGCTCTGGCCCGGGACCGCATCGTATTCGGCATAGCCGGCGATCACCGGACCCGGACCGTTCGACCAGCGGGCGCGAAAGGCGGTCGGCATGCCCGCCGTGCCGCGCTCGACCGCAAAACCTTCGCGCTCGAGCCGATCCATGTACCAGGCGGAGGACTTGTATTCCCGCCAGGACGGCTCGTGCAGGTTCCAGATCGTCATGTGATCGGCGGATAGCGCTGCCTGGTTGACTTCAAGCCAGGCGAGCGCCGCCGCTTGCGCCGGATGCCAATCGCTCGCCCCCGTCATCGCCGTCAAACCTCATCGCGCACGAGCGGCGCGGTCGAACAGTGGAGGCCCCCGCCGCCGGAGATCACCTTGTCATAGGGCACGGTGATCACCTCGACGCCGGCAAGACGCAGCTGATCGGACGTGTGCTCCGAAATGCCTTCCGGCATCATGACCCGGCCCGGCGCCACCGCCAGCGAATTGATGATCGCTCCATCGTCCTCGTGGTGAAGCTCGATCAGCGAGATGCCGAGTTCCCGCAGCCGCTCGATGAACCAGAACGGCAGGAGCGTGAAATTGGCGAGCGCGAGGTCTGGCGCGATCATCACGAATAGACCGTCGATATGGAGGCGGTAGCCGGTGAGATGGACCTTCAGGAGTTCGACGCCCTGCGAGCGAAGCACCTCCTCCACCTGCCGGGCGCCCTCCTCGTTGACGCGGGAGGAGAGGCCCATCACGGCGGTGCGGCGGTTGATCCAGGCGAAGCTCCCGCCTTCCGCGATGCCCGTGCCCGAAATGGTGCGCAGGATCGGGCAGCCGATGCGGGCGAGCGTTCGCGTCGCCGGCAGTTCCTCGCCGCGGCGGATGCGCGGACCAAGCCGCATCACGATGGCGCCGCCGCCCACACCAACCACGCTGTCGCGCGTGTAGCAGGACTTCATCCGGCCCGGGGCCACCGCGTCGATATAGACGACCTCGACACCTTCAGCCCGGAGCGCCGCCACATAGGCGTCGTGCTGCTTCTGCATGCCGGCGAGGTCCGGGCCTTCGGTGCCCCGCCAGTACCAGCCGCGCTGCACGTCGCCGAACGCGTTGTTGTCGAGCCGCCTCGACGTATCCACGACTTCGACTTCGGAACCGGGACGATGCATCAGCACGACGCGCAGGCGCCCGACATCATTGGTGCAGCCCCACTGGCGTCCCCACCAGCGCGTTTGCTGCTCCTCGTCCTCGAACGAGGGCTCCGCTTCGGAGGGAAAGAGCTTGATGAGCTGGTTGTACCGCCACTCGCTCTCGGTGATCGCACCCATGTCGCAAGGCCCCATTCCAGAAATCCAGCGACGACCTTTCGAAGCCGCCGAAGGGAAGCCTAGACGCGACAAAGCGGCAGAGACAACAACAAAATTGGAGTCTGCTCTATTTTTTATGCGCCGGCGCCACCGCAACCGGCACGAGCCCGGTGAGGATCAAGCGGATATGAGGGAGGCCCATTGCCAGCAGATCTTCGATGGTGCCGCCGGAACCGGCGACGAAGCGCCCGAAATCATTGGTGGTGATGCCCACGATCAGATCGGACAGCGCGACTGGATCCACCGCTTCATCCAGCTTGCCCCGCGCCTGATAGAACCGCAGCATTCCGACATACTGGCGCTTGATGACATTGTTCAGGCGGGCTCCGGCGCGTGCTGCCCGACCGCCGGGGTCGGTGAACTGCGCCGAAAGGATCACCCGCCAGCATTCCCGTGACAGATGCCGCAATGCCTGTTCCGCCAGCAGCCGTTCGAAAGCAAGGATGCCGTCGAAGACGTCGTCGGGCAGGTTGCGGAAGAAGTTCCGTCGCTCGGGCATTGCCGCATGGACGTGCCGCAACGCCAAAGCCATCAGCAGGTTGGGCTTGGTGGTGAAGTAGTTGTAGATCGTTGCGGGCGCGACGGCGGCTCGCTCGGCGATCTCTTCGATGCCAGTCGCCTCGTAGCCCTGATGCGCAAACAGCGCGCTCGCGGCATCAAGGACCTGCGTTGCCCGCAGCTTCTTCTGCCTCTCCCGTAAGCCACCCGGTTTCGCCGGCCTGCGCAATGCCACCATTTTCGCCTCCTCCTGCCGCTTTTCACGCCATGCAATATTTTTTGTCATCGACTCCAATTTTGGAGTTGACGTCATCGTTTTTGATCCGGAAGATCATCGAAAGCAAGGCGAAGCGCGAGCCAACCAAAAGGTTGTTGCGCCAGCCGCTTCACGAATTGCCGGAGGCGCGATGCTCAAGCTCGTTTCCAACCCGCCGCCTTGGCCGAACGGCGCCCGATGCGCCGTCTGCTTTTCCTTCGACTTCGACGCCGAAAGCCTGCTCCACCTCTACTACCCCGAAGATTCGGCGCGGCGCATCAGCCTGTCCTCGACCCTGCGCTACGGGGCCCGCGTCGCCGTGCCCCGCATCGCCGCGATCTGGAAGCATTACGGTATCCGGCAGACGATGTTCGTGCCGGGCTGGTGTATCGAGACCTATCCGGCCGCCGTTGAGGCGCTTCTGGAGGGCGGTCACGAGATCGGCCATCACGGCTGGCTGCACGAGCGACCGAACCAGCTGTCGCGCGACGACGAGGAGGCGGTCCTCCTGCGCGGCATCGAGGCGATCCGTGCCGCGACCGGCAAGCCGCCGACAGGCTACCGCTGCCCGTCGGGCGCGTTTTCCGAACATACGCTCGATCTCCTCCTCGCCAACGGCTTTCGCTACGACGCCTCGCTCGGCGGCGACGACGTCCCGTATCTCGTGGAGGGCGCAAATGGCGCCCGGCTTGTGGAGCTGCCCTCCGACCATTCGCTCGACGACTGGCCGCAATACGTCAACATGAAGGAGTTCGGCTGGTCGATGCCCATCCAGTCGCCGGCACGAGCGATGGAGGTGTTCCGCGCCGACTTCGATGCCGCCTGGGAGCATGGCGGCGTCTGGGCGGCGATCTGGCATCCGTTCGTGTCCGGCCGTCTCGCGCGGGCCGCCGCGATGGTGGAACTCATCGAATACATGCAGGCCAAGGGAGGCGTCTGGTTCGCGACGCTGAGCGAAATTGCGGCGCATGTCGACGGCCTCGCCGCAAGCGGAGCCTGGACGCCGCCGGTGGAACGGCTGCCCTTCTGGCCTGAGCCCGTCCCGCAGCTCGTGCGACCGAGCCGGTAAACGACGATGGCTGGCCTGCTTCTTGCATTGGAAAGCCCGGGGATCTGCACAGCGCGCTGCAGGTCGCGGCCTTTCCGGGATCGTGTAACCAACGTTGAGGGGAATGCGGAACATGCGTGGTAAATGTTTGGGCATGCTCGTCGGAATGGGCTGCTGCATCGCTGCAGCCGCGTCGGCGCAGACGCTTCCCGCGGATATCGCGGAAAGCAAGGTCATCCGCATTGCGCTCAATACCGGCTACCCGCCGCTGGAGATGCGCAACCCGCAGACCAACGAGTTCGAAGGTTTCGACGTCGATCTCGCCAAGGCGATCGGTGCCAAGCTCGGCGTCAAGGTCGAACATCAGGACGGCGCCTTCGAGGTCATGACGCCCGCGCTTCAGTCCGGCCGCGTCGACATGATCATGAGCGGCTTCTACGACACGCCGAAGCGTCGGCCGATGTTCACCTTCATCGACTACCTGAAGGCCGGCGCCCAGTTCTACGCGCTGACCAGCGCGACCGACATCAAGGAGCCGGCCGATCTCTGCGGCAAGACGGTCACGACGCAGCGCGGCTCCTCTTATCCGGACACGATCAAGGCTTGGTCGGACACGAATTGCGTCGGCGCCGGCAAGGAGCCGATCACCGTCATCGTCGATACCGATACCGGCCAGCAGCTCACCAATCTGAAGACCGAGCGCGCCGCAGCGGCCGTGCAGGGCCTCGAGGCCGTGCCCGCCATCATCCAGATCGAACCCGGCGTCTTCCGGCCGCTCGGCGAGCCCTTCTCCTCGGCTCTCATGGGAATCGCCTTCCGCGCCGAAAGCACGGAGCTACGCGATGCCGTCGCCGGCGCCCTGAAGGCGGTCATCGCCGATGGCACCTATGACGAGCTGATCAAGAAATGGAAACTCGATCTCAGCGCCTACAAGGAGGTTTCCTTCGACGCGGGGCCGCAGCCCTGAGCGCGACATCGATGGACGCGCGGGAACTGCCGCTCTCGCGCGAGGAAGTGGACATCGCGCGCCTGCGCCATGTCCGTCCTCGCCGCTACGGTCGCTGGGCGGCCGTAGCGATCATTCTCCTCCTCGCCGGCCTGCTGGTAAATGCCTTCGCCACCGGCCGCATCGACTGGTCCACGACAGGCGAGTACCTCTTCTGGCCGACGGTCCTCCAGGGGCTCCTGAACACGATCTGGATCTCGGTCGCCTGCATGGCCATCGGTCTCGTCATCGGCGTCCTGTGTGCCGTGGCGCACGCGTCGCCGAACCCGGTCCTGCGCTACGCCGCCATCGGCTACGCATGGTTCTTCCGCGGTACGCCGGTGATCCTTCAACTGCTCATCTGGTTCAACCTCGCGCTCGTATTCCCGCGGCTCGGCATTCCCGGGATCTGGACCGGGCGCACCGTCGATCTGATCACGCCGGTGGTCGCGACGCTGCTCGGCCTCGGACTGAACCAGGGCGCCTACACGTCCGAAATCGTGCGCGCCGGGATGCTCTCGGTGGATCGCGGTCAGCGCGAAGCGTCGAAGGCGATCGGCATGTCGCACCTCATGTCCCTGCGCCGCATCATTCTTCCGCAGGCGATGCGTGTCGTGGTGCCGCCGCTCGGCAACGAGTTCATCGCCCTGATCAAATTCACCTCGCTTGCCAGCGTGATCGGCTTCAGCGACGTGCTCCGCAACGTGCAGGACATCTACTACGTGAATGCGCGGGTCATCGAACTCCTGATGGTGGCGGCCTTCTGGTATCTCGTCCTCGTCTCGCTTCTGTCGGTGGCGCAAGCCGCGCTCGAGCGCCGCTTCGGCCGCGGCTTCAACTCCGTGGTGCAGCGATGAGCGGCGCGCTCGTATCGGCGGTGAAAGTCGGCAAGCATTTCGGCCAGCTGAAGGCGCTCGACGACGTGACGATCGACGTCGACGCGGGCGAAGTGGTCTGCATCATCGGACCATCCGGGTCCGGCAAGACGACATTCCTGCGCTGCATCAACCAGCTCGAGCGCATCGATTCCGGCGCGCTCTGGCTGAACGGCGAACTGACCGGCTACCGGCGGGTTGGCGACGCGCTGCATCCCTTGAGCGAGAGCGAGATCGCCCGCCAGCGCCGGCTGACCGGCATGGTATTCCAGCGCTTCAACCTCTTTCCGCACATGACTGCGCTCGAGAACATCACCGAAGGACCGGTGCGGGTTCTGAAGGCGGGGAAGGCCGAAGCTCGAGAGGCCGCCACGGCTCTTCTCGAACGCGTCGGGCTCGCCGGCAAGGCGGGCAGCTATCCTGCGCAGCTGTCGGGCGGGCAGCAGCAGCGGGTCGCCATCGCACGGGCGCTGGCGATGAATCCCAAGCTCATGCTGTTCGACGAGCCGACCTCGGCGCTGGACGCCGAACTCGTAGGCGAGGTGCTGAGCGTGATGCGCGATCTGGCGCGATCCGGCATGACGATGGTGGTCGTGACCCATGAACTGGGCTTTGCCCGCGATGTCAGCGACCGCGTCATCTTCATGGACCATGGCCGCGTCGTCGAAACTGGAACGCCGAGCGAACTGATGCGGGCACCCAAGGAGCCGCGCACGCGCGATTTCCTGCGGACCGTTCTGGCCGAAGGCCGGTGAACCCGCGGGCCAGCGGTCGAACGCCCGCTGAACCTAGCCCAAACGGAGACTGGAGCGATGGATCTCTACGGCTTCTCCGGACTTGCCCGGGCCGAATGCGAGCAGCGGCGAGCCTTGCGGTTGCGGCCGCCGGAAGCCGATCTCGGCGATCTCGTCAGGTTGCTGCGCCGTGGCCTCGCAACGGCACTGTCATGGTTTACCCGCGTCAGACGATAGGCGGCTCTCCCGCCAACGGGCGAGAGCAGCGGGCGCTCTGATCAGCGGCGAACGAAGGCAAAGTAATGAAAGCGAAGTCGCACGTCTGACCGCAGCGCCCGCGAGGCCGCGTTGCGGCGGCGGCGGCTATTGGTGATCGTACCGGTCGCCGCGCGTCACATAGGGAGTGACGCGAACGGAAGGGCCCTCGATCTCATATTCCCGCACTCCGGCGAATGAGATCGCATGAGCGTCGAGTGCCGCGAGCGCTTCCGCTCCCTTGCCCATCGGGACATAGACGAAGAGATTGCGGACTCCCGTCTCGTTGATCGTGTCGGCCGCGTTCGAGCAAAGCTTCCAGCGTTCGATGGCGGTTGTATCGACGACGTCGTCCACCTCGCCAAGGCGGCAGGGCACGCCGTTTTCGTCGAGAATGACGATGTCCGGCCAGTGCTCGCCGCCGGACGGCAGTGCGATCGAGGCGCGTCGTTCTTGTCCGTTGCAGAGTGTCGAGTAACCCTTCGGCCAGTCCGTCTGCCCCGGGAACGGAAAGCGGTTCGCCGCGACGAACTCGATCACCTGCTGCTGGTCGTCCATGCCTGTCACCCCGTTGCCTGTCTCTGCCGCATCCCCGCCCCGGCCTCAAATGCCGACGATCGGATCGCCGCCGTTCGGGCACAGCAGCTGGCCCGTCATGTAGCTGCCCTTCGGTCCGACGAGGAAGGCGATCCACTCGGCCATCTCCTCGGGTTCCGCCCAGCGCTTTACGAGATTGAGCTCAGCTTCCGCCGCGATGCTGTCCTCGCCGTAGCCGAGCGTCATGCCGGTCCGCACGACGCCCGGCGCCATGGCGTTCACGAGGATTCCGAACGGCGCCAGCTCGCGCGCCCAGGATTTCGCCAGCCCCGTTACGGCCGCCTTGGCCGCGCCGTAATGACTCGATGCCTCGAAGCCGACCTGCCCGCGGTTCGACGCGATGTTGACGATGCGCCCGAACCGCGCCGCCTTCATGCCGGTCAGCACGGCACGTGTCGCCGCGATGGTTCCCCAGACATGCACGTCGAAGAGGCGACGATAGGCTTCGTAGTCGATCGCCTCCAGCACCGCATTGTAGCCGGGCACGCCGGCATTGTTGACGAGAATGGCCACCGTCCCGCCGGCGCGATCTACCGCACCACGCAGGGCAGTCTCGTCGGCCACGGTACAGATGCAGGCCACCGCCTTGCCGCCGTCGGCTTGGATGGCGGCGACCGTTGCGGCCGCACCGTCTTCAGCGATGTCCTGCACGATGACCCGCGCACCGCCGGCCGCAAGGCGGCGCGCCGTTGCCCGCCCGATGCCGCTGCCTGCCCCGGTGACCAGGGCCGTGAGGCCGTTGTATTCCATAGCCGTTTCGCCGTTCGATTTCGACGATCCGGTCGCCGCGGCAGTCAGCCTACAAAAGCATATCTTATAGTCAACTCCAAAATAACTTGCGCCACTTCAGTGAGCGGCGAGATAGCCGTCGATGATCTGGCGGTAGCGCGTCAGACCGAACGAGCCGAAATGGCCGGGATGGACGACCTTCGGTTCGAGATCGCGCAGGCGCCGCATCGTGCACACGTACTCCGCCACGTCCGAACCGGGCAGTGCGTCCAGGAGGCGGCCGTCATAGACGGCGTCCTGCGGAAACAAAGTGCCGCTTCCCTCCTCGAACAGGGCGACATGCCCGGGCGAATGGCCGGGCGTGTGCAACACCGTCAGAAGGCGGCCGCCGAGGTCGATCCGGTCGCCGTCGGCGACGAAGCCGGTGGCCGGCGCGGGGGCGATGCCGTAGGCGGCGCCGTCCCAGCCCGGCGGCAGACCCCAGAACAGCTCGGCCTCCTGACCCGCCGCGAGATAGCTTTGGGCCAACGTCGCATCGTTCGTGGGATTGGACAGGATCGCGGCTTCGATCGGATGGGCGAGCCGATCATCGAATTCCGCCGCCATGCCGATATGATCAAAATGCGTATGGCTGAGAAGCAGCGTCACCGGCTTGCCGCCGTTCAGCACCGGTACGTGACGGCGCATCGGCACCGCTCCGAGGCCCGCATCGATGAGGAGGATGCGCTCGCGGCCTTCGATGATCCACATGTTGCACCGGATGGACGGCGGCATCCAGGGCTCGCAGAGCAGCGTCACCCCTTCGCCGAAAGGGATCGTCTCGTACCAGCGTTCGGCGGCAATGAGAGGAAGCGTCATGATCATTCCAACCGTTTGTTATTGCTTCCAGACTGGCCTATCGCGCCGCACCGGCCTAGTCTCGTCCTGAGTTTTTCCGGACATTCAGGAGCAGGCGGCGCGACGTGACGACAATGGAGTTCAATCAGCCGCTCGGCGGCAACGACATGCCCCGCTTCGGCGGCCCGACGACGATGATGCGCCTGCCCGCCGCGCCCGATGCGAGTGGTCTCGATGCCTGCTTCGTCGGCGTGCCGATGGATATCGGGGCCTCGAACCGTTCAGGCACGCGGCACGGGCCGCGCCAGATCCGGGCGGAGTCCTGCATGCTGCGCCCGTTCAATCTCGGCACCGGCGCGCGGCCCTTCGAGAGCCTGCAGGTCGCCGATATCGGCGATGTCGCGATCAACACGTTCGACCTGAAGAAGACGGTCGGGCTAATCGAGGCGGCCTACGACGCGATCCTCGCCGAGAACTGCGTGCCGCTGACGCTCGGCGGCGACCATACGCTGACCTATCCGATCCTGCGCGCGATGGCCAAGCGTCATGGCCCGGTGGCGCTGATCCATGTCGATGCCCATGCCGACATCAACGACGAGATGTTCGGCGAGAAGATCGCGCATGGCACGCCCTTCCGCCGTGCCTTCGAGGACGGCTGCCTCGACGCCGCCCACGTCTTCCAGATCGGCCTGCGTGGCACCGGCTACTCGCCGGAGGATTTCAACTGGTCGCGGTCGAAGGGCTTCACCGTGATCCCCGCGGAAGACTGCTGGTACAAGTCGATGCGGCCCGTGATGGACGAGATCCGGGAGCGGATCGGACCGGACAGGCCTGTTTATCTTTCCTATGACATCGACTCGCTGGATCCGGCCTTCGCGCCGGGAACGGGCACGGCCGAGATCGGGGGCCTGACGACCTGGCAGGCTCTGGAGATCGTCCGCGGCTGCCGGGGCTTGCGGATCGTCGGCGGCGACCTCGTGGAAGTGTCGCCGCCCTATGACCCCAGCGGCAACACGGCGCTGATCGGCGCCAACCTCCTCTATGAGATGCTCTGCGTCCTGCCGGGCGTGCGCTACTGAGCGGTGCCGGCCCCGGCATTTCACCTCGACACCATGAGGGACATCGGCCCCGTGCCGCTGTCCCTCGTGTCGCGTCTGATGCCGGGAGAGCGGGAATAGCTCTCGCCGACCTTCGTCGCTCGCTGCGCCAACGACTTCGGCCGCTGCCGCGCCCTCGTGACGCAGGCGATGACGTCAGCCCTGAAAGGCATTCGCCAGCGCCGTGGCGGAGGCCGGCGAGCCGAGCCATCCGGTTCAGGACGCTTGTGCCGGAATCGCGTCGGCGACCATGCCCTCGGCCCGATAGTCCGGCGGGATCTGGAAGTCCTTGCGAGCGAGGCCGCGCGACTCCTGCGGGCCGCGTGGCAGGCCGACCCGGTCCGAATAGTCCCGGTTGGAGCCCGGTCTGCGGCGGTGTGTTGCCTTGACGCCCGCATAGGCGGTCAGGTCGAGCAAGGTGACCCCGATGACGAGAGCGGTCGCAATCAATGCGTTGTCCCGCTTCGGATTGCCGCGATGAAGGGCCGTCGAGAGCGTACCGAGATCGAGGGCATCTCCGGCAATCCGCGCCGCCAAGCCGACCGGCTTGTCGATGGAAAGGGTCGGAATGGCACTGGCAAGCTCGCGCGCACCATAGGCGCGGATCAAGCCTTCGCTACCCTCGAGCCCGAGGGTCCGGGCAACGCGCCCGGGTGCCACGAGTTCGACGACGCCAAGTCCGATCGAGAACCAGCCGAGCGCGCGCGCCAGCCTGTCGGCACCCGACATGGAACTCGGACCCTTGCGTCGCACGCGAGGATCACCCTCGGAACGGGCGACACCGCTGAGATTGGTGAGTGGCATGGAGTGCATCCTTTACGGTTGGAGCATGACCTTGATGCAGCCGTCCGCCTTGTCGCGGAACTTGGCGTACATCTCGGGGCCCTGAGAGAGATCGGCCTTGTGCGTGATCACGAAGGAGGGGTCGATTTGGCCGTCCTCGATCCGGCGGAGGAGGTCGCCCGTCCAGCGCGGGACGTGGGCCTGCGCCATGCGGAAGGTCAGGCCCTTGTTCATCGCCTGTCCCATCGGGATTTTGTCGACGAGGCCAAGATAGACGCCGATGATCGAAATGACGCCGGCCGGCCGGCAGACATAGATCATCTCGCGCAGCACGTGCGGCCGATCGTTTTCCGCCATCAGCATCTGCTTGGCGCGGTCAACCACGGTATCGGGCTGGCCGAAGCTGACATGGCTCTCGGTGCCGACCGCGTCGATGCATTTGTGTGGACCCTCCCCGCCGGTGAGCTCGTTGAGCCGGCTGACGACGCTTTCCTCCTCGAAGTTGATGGTGATGGCGCCAGCCGCGGCTGCCATGGAGAGCCGTTCGGGCAGGCAGTCGATGGCGATCACCTGCTCGGCGCCGAGGAGAATGGCGGAGCGGATCGTCATCTGGCCGACGGGCCCGCAGCCCCAGACGGCGACCGTGTCGCCGGGCTGGATGTCCGCCTGCACCGCGGCCTGCCAGCCGGTCGGCAGAATGTCGGAAAGGAACAGAAGCTTCTCGTCGTCGATACCGTCCGGCACCTTGACATGCGTGGTGTCGGCGAAGGGCACCCGGAGGTACTCCGCCTGGCCGCCCGGATAGCCGCCGGTCAGGTGGGTGTAGCCGAAGAGGCCCGCCGTCCGGTGCCCAAAGGCCTTGTCGCCCAGTTCGCCCTTGCGGTTGCTCCGCTGGCAGACCGAGAAGTTGCCCCGCCGGCACTGGTCGCACTCGCCGCATTGGATGGTGAAGGGGATGACGACCCGGTCGCCCTTCTTGAGCTTGCTCTTCGCCGCGCTTCCAACCTCCACGACTTCGCCCATCGTTTCGTGGCCCATGATGTCGCCGGGCAGCATCGCGGGAACGAGGTTGTGGAAGAGGTGGAGATCAGAGCCGCAGATCGCGCAACTCGTGACTTTGATGATCGCATCGCGGGGACCCTCGATCGAAGGGTCGGTCACCGTGTCGCAACGGATGTCCTCCTTGCCGTGCCAGACGAGCGCTTTCATGCCGGTCTCCTCAGTTGAGTGTCCGGCCACTTAAGTTCTCAGGCTCCGCGCGCGCATTCGGACGATTCCTACGGAACATCCCGAGGTAGTGGATTCTTGCTGCTCTGTCGGCTTGGCCGGCGAGAGCTGACGTCAAGACAACAGAGGGAGTCACGACCCTTGGCCACTGCGAACCTCACCGACACGGCTTCCATCGCCGCTGCGCACATCAGCCGGGCTCGCTTTCTCGAAGCGAACCTCTCCTCGATCCCGGACTACGTCTACGCCTTCGATCGCCAACGGCGCTTCGCTTATGCAAATCCCGCGATGCTGGCCCTGTTCGGGCTTTCCTCCGCACAGATGCTGGGCAAGACGTTCGCCGATCTGGACTATCCGACCGATCTCGACGAACGCCTCAGCGGCCACATCGACCGGATCTTCGAGGATGGCGTCACGATCGAGGACGAGGTCTTCTTTCGCAGCCCGACCGGGCGTGCCGCGCATTTCAGCTATCTCTGGGGGCCGGTCTTTGGCGAGGATGGTTGCGTCGAGATCGTGGTCGGCGTGTCTCGCGATACCAGCGAACGCCGGGCGATCGAGGAGGCCTTGCGCCGGAGCGAGGCGCGCCTGCGCGCAGCGACCGAGTTGGTCGGGATCGGGATCTACTCATGGGATCCGATCACAGGCGCGCTCGATTGGGACGAGCGCCTGCGCAGGATGTGGGGTCTGCCAGCCGACGCTCCCGTCGACATGAACGTCTACGAGGCCGGCATTCACCCGGATGATCTCCCCCGCGTCCGCCAAGCCATCGCAGCCTGTATCGATCCCGCCGGCGACGGGCGCTACAGTGTGGAGTACCGCGTGCGCGGACGCGACGACGGCGTCACGCGCCATATCGCCACCGCCGGGCGAACCACCTTCGCGCAGGGACGCCCGGTCGACTTCATCGGGGCCGCCATCGATGTGACGGCGCAGCGCCGGGCGGAAGCGGCGATCCGGGCGAACGAGGCGCAGTTCAGCAGCTTTGCCGCCAACAGCAGCAATCTGATCTGGATCGGCGACCCGGCGGCGCACACGATCACCTATCGGAGTGCCGCTTTCGAGAGGATCTGGGGCATCCCGATCGAGGACGCGGCCGACGACCTTTCCGAATGGATCAAGGATGTTCACCCCGATGATCGCCAGCAGGTCGAGCATGCTCTCGCCGCCGTGGCGGCGGGTGAGGTCGCACAATTCGAGTATCGGCTCATCCGGCCAGGCGACGGATCGATCCGATGGCTCCGTGACACCAGCTTCCCGATCCTTGACGATAGCGGCGCGGTAACCCGGATCGGCGGTATCGTCGAAGAGCTGACAAAGGGGGATATCCGTCACGTCTACATCGTCAGCGGCAAGGCGGCAGAGGCGCGAAGGCTGGCCAATGTGGTTCGAGGGCTCGGTTATCGGGTGCGCATCTTTGAGAGTGCCACCGCCTTCCTGAACATAGCCGCGGTGCTGGCGACGGGCTGCGTCGTCACCGATCTGCGCACCGGGGCGGATGACGGGCTGTCTATCCTGCGAGAGCTCAAGGCAAGGTCGATCACCTTGCCGACCCTCGCGCTGGACACGTCGGGCGCCGAGGTCACCACCGCCGTCGCCGTGATGAAAGCCGGGGCCGTCGACTACGTCATCTGCGATGATGAGGCCTTGCTCCCTGCGACGCTCGCGAACGCGATCGCGGAGTGTGAGGGCGCGGTTCGCCCGACGACGCATGATGAGAACGCCGGCGCCCGCATCGCCCGCCTGACGCCGCGGGAACGCGAGGTTCTGATCGGCCTGGTCGACGGTGGCACCAACAAGATCATCGCACAGAAGCTCGGCATCAGTCCGCGCACCGTCGAACTCCACCGCTCGCAGGTGATGAACCGCCTCAATGCGGGAAGCCTGACCGAGATTCTTCAGATCGCGCTTGCGGCGGGGATCGCACCATCACCCCAGGACGGCACGGCGAAGTGGAAGTCTACCTAGGGATCCTACGGGTGCCCGCTCGGTCCGTGAGACCGTAATGACACTTCTGATCGGCAGCGTCCGCAAAGGTCGCCGACGCCCGAGACATTTCAGGCCGGCGGATGCCGGAGCACGAAGAGGCGCCTTCAGGCGAGCGGCAGGAGTTCGATCAGACCTCTGCAGCTGCCCCAGAAAGGCGTCGAACCAGAAGTCGAGGTGGATCATGAGCACCGCCGAACCCGAGACAGATGCGGCAACCGCTGCTTCCATAACGATAGGCCAGCCCGCTCCCGAGCTTCGGGCGCTTTGGCTGCAACCGCAAACCCAGTCCCGGATATGGGCGCATTTCGCCGAGGTCACGCAAGTGGCGGATCGGACCGCGGAATGGATCGCGCATGGGCCCGCGGGCGGCGAATATCGCTGGCGAACGGAGATGACGGACAGCGAGCCGGATGTGGTGCGCTGGGCCAGCGGAGACGGCGCCGACGTGCCAAATGCCGGTGTGCTGACGTTCCGACCCGCTCCGGGCGACCGCGGGACGGAACTGCACCTCGACGTCCGCTTCGATCCGCCAGGGGGCGCGATCGGGGAGGCCTTGAGCAAGCTCTTCCACATCGCCCCGCGCGAGATCGTGCGCACCGCGCTCTATCGATTCCGCGCCCTGGCCCTGACCGGCGAAATTCCCACGACCGACCCTCAGCCAGCCGCCCGCAAGGGCGGTGCAGACCGCTAGGAGATATCGTCATGCGCGCGCTCTGCTGGAACGGCATCAACGACCTTCGGGTCGAAACCGTCGCCGACCCCGAAATCCTCAACCCGAACGACGTGATCCTCAAAGTCCGTCTGTCGACCACGTGCGGTTCGGACCTGCACCTGATCGACGGTCTCATTCCGACGATGCAGGCGGGCGATGTCCTAGGTCACGAATTCATGGGCGAGATCGTCGATGTGGGCCGCGGCGTGTCCAAGGTGAAGAAGGGCGATCGCGTGGTCGTCCCGTCCTTCATATCCTGCGGCAAATGCTGGTACTGCCAGCACGACCTCTACTCGCTCTGCGACACCACCCATCCCAAACCGGAATTGCAGGAGCCGTTGCTCGGCTATCCGACGGCTGGCATCTATGCCTATTCGCATGCCTTCGGCGGCTATGCCGGCGCGCATGCGGAATATGTTCGCGTGCCCTTCGCCGACACCGACTGCTTCAAGGTGCCCGACGGCGTTTCCGATGAAGCGGCCCTGTTCATCTCCGATGCCGCGCCGACCGGCTTCATGGGTGCGGATTTCTGCAACATCCATCGAGGCGACGTGGTCGCCGTCTGGGGCTGCGGCGGCGTTGGTCTGATGGCGCAGCAGAGCGCCATGATCCTCGGCGCCGAACGGGTCATCGCCATTGACCGATATCCCGAGCGGCTCGCGCAAGCCGAGGCCTTCGGCGCGATCCCGCTCGACTATACCAAGGTGGAAGTCATCGAGGCGCTGAACGAGCTGACAGGCGGACGCGGCCCCGACTCATGCATCGACGCCGTCGGCATGGAAGCGGACGGGACCGGACTTCAGCACGCCTATGACAGGGTCAAGCAGGCTCTCTACCTAGAGACGGATCGCGGAGCCGCCCTGCGGCAGGCGATGCTGGCGGTGCGCAAGGGCGGTACGCTGTCGATCCTCGGCGTCTACGGCCTGATGGACAAGTTCCCGCTGGGGCTGCTGATGAACAAAGGCGTCACGGTCAGAACCGCCCAGCAGCACGGCCAAGCCTATGTTCCCCGCCTGCTTGAGCACGCTCAGCGAGGGGAGTTAACGCCCGCGGCCCTGGCCACGCACCGCTTCTCCCTGGAGGACAGCCCGACCGGCTATCACATGTTCAAGCACAAGGATGACGGCTGTCTGCGCGCCGTGTTCGTGCAATGAGCGCTGCGCCAGCGGCGGCATAGAACCAGCGTCGGGTCGGTGCGGCCTATCTCCCGCACGCCACGCGCTCTGCGCCCGGACGGGAGGTTTCGACCGGTCCGCTTCAAGGCGGCGTCAGGCCGATACGGACGAGCCTTCGAGGCGTCACGCAGAGCGGACACGCCAAGCTATGACCTGCTGTTGCGCTTCGCGAGTTCGAGGGCTGCCTCTTGCGTCGTCTCGGCGGTGGCAGGCACGTCGGGGTGTACGCCAACGCCGCCCCAATTGCGGCCGGTGGTGGGATTTTCAGCCCGTCCGGTCGGCACGACGACGAAGAAGTCTGCCGCGAGCTCGCTGAGCCCGCCCGGGTTCGCACCACCGCGCGTTGTCTCGCCGACGACGGTGGCACGCTTCAGCGCCTGGAGATCGTAGGCGAACTCCTCGCCTGCCGAATAGGTCTTCGGCCCGACCAGCACGTAGACCGGCTTGCCGAGGTAGCTGAGCGGCGTGGGCGAACTCCAGAAGGATTCCGTCCGGAAGCTCGTCGTTCCGCGATTGCGCCAGATCAGGTCGTTGATGTGGACCCGCCGGCTTGGATCGAGGAAGAAGCTGGCGAGATAGGCGACGGAAGCCGGATGGCCGCCGCCGTTGTCGCGCATGTCGACAATGAGCGCGGCCGTGTCCGCGACGCCGCGCATGGCCTCGTCCGCGGCTGTCTTGAACTCTTCGGGCGGAGAAAAGCTCGGGATGTGAATGTAGCCGACGTTGCCGTCCAGCCGCTTCACCTCGAAGCGAGCCCCCTGTGGCGGCTTGGGCCGGTTCGCGAAGGGATCGCCATGAATCACCCTCACATGGCTGTCGCTGGTCAGTGACTGCAGCCGTTCGGTCAGCTGCCGAGCGAAATCGGCGGGATCAGCGACCCTCGCATAGGTATCGGCCTCCAGGTCGCCCTGAAGCGCATCCGCAGCCCGCCGTCCCAAATCGGGGAACACGTACCCGGCTCGCAGCTCGGCTGCGATGCCGTCCAGTACCTTCCTGATGGTGTCACGGGCGAGCGGTGCAGGCTTCGGACTCTCCGCGGAAAGCTCAGCCCTTGAAGCAGAAGGTGCCGCGACAGTGCCGAGGACCAAAAAGCCCAATGCGGCTGCAAGAGTGAAATGACGATGGCGCATCTCTAGCTCCTTGGCTGGCTCCCGCAACAATAATGCCGGCGTTCGGAGAGGGCCAGCGGCATCGCTCGATGTCCACGTATGACCGTCTGCGGAGGAAGCGAGGCAGCCTCCGTTCTTTATGGGGTCGCGGCGTACCCCCTGGTGCGAGCCTGTCGGGCGCTGCATCCCCGAAGGCTGGCCGCACTGACGGGGCAATGCGACGGCTTCCCGAAGCTGAACGTCGTCTGTGTCGTG
Source organism: Mangrovicella endophytica (assembly GCF_002893625.1). Taxonomy (GTDB): domain Bacteria; phylum Pseudomonadota; class Alphaproteobacteria; order Rhizobiales; family Rhizobiaceae; genus Mangrovicella; species Mangrovicella endophytica. Next base: position 138,380 of record NZ_PKMZ01000009.1, read on the forward strand.
ATGCAATTCACTCTCCGCCGACCTTGCCGACCGGCGGGACGTCGCGCATCCGCGCCGCGCCCCTGGATCGACGCCACCGGCAGAACGGAGCCTCCCGGTTGCGCGGCTGCAACAGTTGTCCTTCTTCACCCAGGTTATTGCAGCGCGCGCATTTTATCATCCATGCTGCCGATCCCGATGATCAAGTTTCCAAGTCCTGTCCCCGCGTCGCGTGCTGCGCGTCTGGTGGCTATCAGCCGCGAGGCGCAAGAGCAGAGCGTCGAGGCCATCCGGCAGTCGCTTCGGCTGCTTCGCGACCCTATCTATCCCAAAGAGCGTTCAACCCGTCACCTGAACCGGCCGGGCGCTGTCGAGCGCAACAACGAAGGACGGTTGCATGGCAATGGCGGCGAAGAGGGACATCATAGCGATCGGCGGCTCGACCGGTAGCGGCGCCGTCCTGAAGAAGCTCGTCGCCGCCCTGCCCGGCGATCTGGAGGCGAGCATCTTCGTCAGTACGCATATCCCGCCCAGCGGGGCGAACTTTCTCTCCGACATCCTCTCGTCGAATGCGCATCTGCCCGTTTCTCAGGCGATCGACGGTCAGCCGATCGAACGCGGCTGCATCTATGTGGCCGCTCCCGACCGGCACCTCCTGGTGACGGGAGAGACGATCCGGCTCGGCCTTGGCCCGCGCGAGAACATGGCGCGTCCGGCGATCGATCCGCTGTTCCGTTCGGCGGCGCTCGCATTTGGATCGCGCGCCGTCGGCGTCGTCCTGACCGGCTTGCTGAACGACGGCGCATCGGGTCTCTCGGCGATCAAGGCATGCGGCGGTACGACCGTGGTGCAGCATCCCCTCGATGCCGAGGCGGACGAAATGCCGCTTGCCGCACTGGAGGCCACCCATGTCGACTATGTGGCCTCGGCAGACGATCTTGCCGGCACGCTGGCGGAGGTCATCCGGTCGGACGCCGGGCCATCCCAGCCGCCGAGCGATACCCTGCGCCTCGAGGTCGAGATCGCCGCAGGAGCCCGCCTCGGCAGTGCCCATCTGCTCGAGCTGGCTCAGCCGAGCGCGCTGTCCTGCCCTGACTGCAACGGCGTCCTGTCGGAAGTCCGGGGCTCGCGCCCGCTGCGCTACCGATGCCAGATCGGGCACGGCTTCACCGCGGAATTCCTGGCATCGCGGATCGACGACGTGGACGAGGCGATCCGGGTGGCGATGCGGATCATGGAGGAGCGGGTGACGCTCGTCGAGCGGATGGCGCGCGACGCAAGGGAAAGTGGGCGGAGCGCCGTGGCCGACCTCTACGAGAGCCGGGCCAAGGAGTATCAGCGATATGCCACGACGCTGCGGGACGCGGCGGTGTCCTCGCTGCGCATGGGCACGCGGCGGATACAAGATCTCTGAGCGAGACTTCTGCGCGTCAGCACAAGCGGCTAGGCTGCCTCGAAGACACGACATGGACGAGCAATGGCGGACGACGAGCAGAGCCAAGACGCAGGCATCGAGACGATCACGCAGGATGCCGACGCGCCGCTCGGCGTGGTCGGAATCGGCGTCTGCGCGGCGTCCTTCCCGTCGCTCGTCGAGCTGTTTTCGAGCACTTTGCCGGAAGGGGATGCGGCCTATCTGATCGCCGTCCGGCAGAAGGACGGGCTTGATGTCGGCGCGGTCGTGGAGGCACTGGGGCGCGATTCCAGGCTTCCGGTGAAGCTTGCGGCCAACGGAGACCGTTTGGAGGCCGACCATATTTATGTCGGCGCGCCCGACGACATGATCACGATCGAGGATGGGCATATCCGGACCCGGCCGGCCGCCGGCCCGGTCGGTCATCGCGGCGCCTTCGATTCGCTGCTGATCTCGCTTGCCGAGCATGCGCATGAGCGAACCGTGGTCGTGCTTCTCTCCGGACTTGGCTCCGAAGGGGCCGCCGGGATCGTGGCGACCAAGAAGTATGGCGGCCTGTCGATCGCCGAGCAAACGGATGTGGATCTTGGCCTGCAGGGCGGATCTGACCCGGGCGCGGTGGCCGACCTTCATCTGCCCGTCGAACGCATCGCCGACGAGATCAAGCGCTACATTCGCAATCTCCGGCCCGTGCTGCAGGAGCAGGAACAAGAGGAGGACAGCGGCGAGCTGGAGGTCGGTGTCACCCAAATCGCGACGATCCTGCGCAACGTCACGAGCCACGATTTCCACGGCTACAAGCGGGGCACCTTCGTCCGCCGGATCAGGCGGCGCATGCAGGTCATGCAGATCGACGGCGGCATCGACGCCTATATCGGACGGCTGCGCGCCGACCGCGAGGAGGTGCAGCACCTCTTCCAGGACCTCTTGATCGGCGTCACCCAGTTCTTCCGCGATCCGGCCGAGTTCGAGGTACTCGAACGCGAGCTGCCGCGCCTGTTCGAGAACAAGGGGCCCGACGATCATTTCCGCGTATGGGTGCTCGGCTGCGCGACAGGCGAGGAGGCCTATTCGATCGCCATCCTGCTCCGCGAGCACATGGCGACGCTAGACCATCCGCCCGAGGTGCAGATCTTCGCCACCGATCTGGATGCGCGCGCGCTCAGCCTCGCCCGCGCCGGGCGCTATTCCGACACCATCGCGAACCACATCCGGCCGGACCGGCTGGAGCGATGGTTCCTGCGCGAAGGCGACACCTATTGCGTGTCGAAGGAGCTGCGCGAGATGTGCATCTTCTCGCCGCACAACATCGTCAAGGACGCGCCGTTCTCCCGGATCGACATCCTCTCCTGCCGCAATCTGCTGATTTACCTGAATGCCGAACTTCAGAACCGCGTCATCCCGATCTTCCACTTCTCGCTGAGACCCGAAGCCGTTCTGTTTCTCGGCTCGTCCGAGAATGTCTCTCGCCATCAGAAGCTGTTCGCCCCGATCGACCGAAAGAGCCGCGTTTTCCGGCGGCTGGACACGGCGATCCGGATCATCCCCGACTTCCCGTTGACGCCGCGCTCGCGCATCGGCGAGCTACAGATCACACCGCCGTCCTCAGCCCTTTATGCCAGCCGTCTGCCGGCGTCGGTCAGCCGCCAGGCGGAAACGATCGCCGAACGATACGCCCCGGCCTATGTCATCGTCGATGCGCATGGCGACATCCTGCACTTTTCCGGGCGCACCGGCCGCTATCTGGAGCCGAGCGCCGGGGCCGCGACGCTGAGCCTGCCGAACCTCGTCCATCGCGACCTGCGGCTCGATGTCCGTTCAGCACTTCAGCGTGCCGTTGCCGAGGGTCGGCGCGTCGATATTCCGAGACTGACGGTCCGGCAGGACGATCATGCTTTCGGCGTCAACGTCTTCGTCGAGCCGCTATCCAGCAACGATGTCAGCTCGCTGGTGGTGGTGTTCCAAGACCTCGGGCCTGTGGCGGAAGGCGGCAGCCCCGACGATGGCAGGCTCACGACCGACGAGCATGTCCAACGGCTCGAGGCGGAGCTCCGTGTCACCCGCGACCGCCTCCAGGCGACGATCGAGGAGCTGGAATCGACCAACGAGGAGCTGAAATCCTCGAATGAGGAATACCAGTCGATCAACGAGGAGCTGCAATCCGCCAACGAGGAAATGGAAACCTCGAAGGAGGAGCTGCAATCAGTCAACGAGGAACTGCAGACCGTCAACGGCGAGCTCGCCCATCGCGTGTCCGAACTCGGCCGGACCAATTCGGACCTCAAGAACCTGCTGGAATCGACGCAGATCGCGACCGTCTTCCTCGACAATGACCTGCGTGTGCGCAACTTCACGCCGGCCGCAACCGACGTGTTTCACCTGCTCGAGACCGATGTCGGGCGCCCCCTCGACCACGTCGTGTCGCGGGTCGTATATCCCGAGCTTCAGGACGATGTCCGCCGCGTGCTGAAGACGCTGGTGCCGGTCGAGCGTCAGGTCGCCGATATCGCGAACGGGCGCAACTTCGCCGCACGCGTGCTGCCCTACCGAAGCGTCGAGAACTATATCAGCGGCGCCGTTGTCACCTTCACCGATCTCTCCGATCTCTATCGCGCGGAGGAAGCACTCCGCGACAGCGAGGAACGGGCTCGCGCCTTTCTCACGGCAAGTGGCGATGCGATCTACCGCATGTCTCCGGACTGGACCCAAATGCGCGTCCTCGACGGCCGCGGGTTCATCCGCGACACCGGAGCCCCCTCCACCGACTGGATGCAGACCTATATCGCCGTGGAGGATCGCGACGCCGTGCGCGCAGCGATCGACGAGGCGATCGCCGGCAAGACGATGTTCGAATTCGAACACCGTGTCCGGACCGTCGATGGCACACTCGGCTGGACCCATTCGCGCGCAGTACCGATCCTGGACAAGGACGGGCAGATCGTCGAGTGGTTCGGCGCGGCGACCGACATCACCGACCTGCGCCATGCGTTCGAGTCACTTCGCGAGGCCGAGCGGTGGCAGCAGGTCCTGATTGGTGGCATCCCCCAGCTCGTCTGGCGGGCCGCCGACGGCGGCGAGTGGAGCTGGGCAAGCCCGCAATGGACCGATTACACCGGCCAATCCGAGGTGGAGAGTCACGGTCAAGGCTGGCTTGAGCCCGTCCATCCTGATGATCGCGAGGTCGCTCGGGCAGCCTGGGCCAAAGCCGCCGAGCAGGGCGGCTTCGACGTGGAGTATCGAATCTGCCATGCGGTCGAGCGGAGCTACCGCTGGTTCCGCACGCGAGCGACGCCGGTGCGCGACCAGCGGGGCGCCATTGTCGAATGGCTCGGCACCTCGACGGATGTCGACGAGATGCGCTCGCTCCAGAAACGGCAGGAGGTGCTGGTCGCCGAGTTGCAGCACCGCGTCCGCAACATGCTGACGGTGGTGCGGTCCGTCTTCGCCCGGACCGTCGATACGGGAAACGACCTCGAAGAGGTCGCCGACCACTTCAAGGGCCGGCTGGATGCGCTGGCGCGAACTCAGGTGATCGTCACCCGCAGCGCCAAGGGCACGGTTAATCTGGAGGACCTCATCCGGGACGAACTACTGAGCGTCGGAGCGGATACCGGTGGCAAGTTGAGCATCAGCGGACCGGAAGTCGTTCTCGGCTCGAAGATGGCGGAATCTATCGGCCTTGCCATCCACGAACTGACGACGAACGCAGTCAAGTACGGCGCGTTGAAGGTTCCGGGTGCCACGCTCCAGATCAACTGGACCGTTAACATGAGTGAGAGCAACGGACCTCGTGTCATCTTAACCTGGATCGAAGAGGGCGTTCCTGCTGTTCCTCCCGAGCCGACCCGCGAAGGGTTCGGCCGCGAGTTGATCGAAGAGGCGTTGCCCTATCGGCTTGGGGCCGAGACAAAGCTGGAGTTCCTGGGAGGCGGCGTCCGCTGCACGATCTCCGTGCCGTTGCCGACTTCCGCCGAGGCGACAGGCTGAGCGAAGGACGAAGGGCTATGACAGGCACACTGGCGGATAAGCGGATCCTGATCGTGGAGGACGAATATTTCATCGCCTCCGAGCTCAAGCGCACCCTGAAGAACGAGGGCGCCGTGGTGGTCGGGCCGGTCAGCGACCTCGAAGGCGGTTTGATGCTCGCGGAAGAGCCGCTCGACGCCGCCGTTCTCGACGTCAACCTCGAAGAAACCCTGTCCTATCCGATCGCCGATCGCCTCAGCAGCCGGGGTATCCCTTACATGTTCCTCACGGGCTATGACGGCTGGTCCCTACCCGCTCAGCACCGGGAGACCGCGCGTCTGGCAAAGCCCTTCATGTCGAAGTCGGTCGTGGCGATGGTAGAGAAGCTGGTCTCTCCGGAGGCGGAGATCGCCTGAGCCTGCCGGATGCCCGGCGCCTTGAGCCGGGTCACAGTGGCCTGATACGTCCGCCAGGTTTATGGCCTCGGCGGCGCCAGCCAGTATGGCCTCGGCGGCCGGCGCTTATCCCATCCTGTCGGAGGCGAGCGCGCCGGGCGAGGCCGGGAAGACCACCGTCTTGTTGTTGTTCAGGAAGACGCGGTGCTGGATATGGGCGTGGATGCCGCGCGCCAGCACCTGCGCCTCGACGTCCCGGCCGATCGAGACGTAGTCCGCCGCGCTCTGCGCATGGGTGACGC
>NZ_PKMZ01000010.1 GCF_002893625.1 Mangrovicella endophytica
GCGTGCCGCCACCGCTGGTCGGGTCAGTCGGCGTGCCGCCACCGCTGGTCGGATCGGTAGGCGTACCGCCGCCGCTGGTCGGGTCGGTGGGCGTGCCGCCGCCGCTCACCGGGTCGGAAGGGGTGCCGCCGCCGCTGGTGGGGTCAGAGGGCGTGCCGCCGCCGCTGGTCGGGTCGGTGGGCGTGCCGCCGCCGCTCACCGGGTCGGAAGGGGTGCCGCCGCCGCTGGTCGGGTCAGAGGGCGTGCCGCCGCCGCTGGTGGGATCGGTAGAGGTGCCGCCGCCGCTGGTGGGATCGGTGGGATTGCCGCCGCCGCTCGTGGGGTCAGAGGGATTGCCGCCGCCGCTGGTCGGATCAGTCGGCGTACCGCCGCCGCTGGTCGGATCGGTAGGGTTGCCGCCGCCGCTGGTCGGATCAGACGGATTGCCGCCGCCGCTGACGGGATCGGACGGCGTGCCGCCACCGCTCGTGGGGTCAGAGGGGTTGCCGCCGCCGCTGGTCGGGTCAGTGGGTGTGCCACCGCCGCTCACCGGATCAGAAGGTGTGCCGCCGCCGCTGACGGGATCGGAGGGGTTGCCGCCGCCGCTGGTGGGATCGGTGGGCGTGCCGCCGCCGCTTGTCGGATCGGTGGGGTTGCCGCCGCCGCTCGTGGGGTCAGAGGGTGTGCCGCCGCTCACCGGGTCTGTAGGCGTGCCGCCGCCGCTCACGGGATCGGAGGGGTTGCCGCCGCCGCTCACCGGGTCGCTAGGCGTGCCGCCGCCGCTGGTCGGATCGGAGGGGTTGCCGCCACCGCTCACGGGATCGGACGGATTGCCGCCGCCGCTGGTCGGGTCAGTCGGCGTACCGCCGCCACTAGTCGGATCGGTCGGTGTATCGCCGCCGGCTGGTTCGCCTTCCTCGGCGGGCGTCTGCAGCGATCGCGCAAACAGGCCACCACCCATCGCCGCAGCGCCAGGCTGAACGCCGGCGGTCGATGTCATCGAAGCCGTCGCAGCGCCGGCGATCGCTTCGCCCTCCACAAACCCTGCAGCCGGGCCTGCGGACGCCCCCACCGAGGCCGGTCCAGCCGATCGCGCGATCGAAGGGCCGGATCCAGCATCGCCAACAGACTGGGCTGGATCGTCCTGGAAGCTCATGCCGTCCGGCGCGGCGCTGCTCAGGATGCGCGCGACATCGTCGTTGCGAACCTGCGGCGCGCTTTGGTTCAACTGAGGTGCGTCGATGCCCTGTGCGGCATATGATCCATTCAGATTAACGCCGTTAACCGTGCTGGTGCTGTCGAAACCGTCGATCGCTTCATAGATCTTGGTTTCGAGAACTGTTTCCCCGTTGAGCGGCTGGTTTTCCATTTTTTCGCCTCCATTATTGCGAGGCAGGTTAGGCTTTTTGGTTTGACGCTGTATTAAGGCGAAGATGAAAAAGGCCCGCTAACGCAATTGTGTTGGCTAGTGCAGCAAGGTAATCAGGATTGTTTCTTGTAAGGATAGCTTATATATTCGTATTCTCTGCCGTGACATGTTCGAAGAACGCAAAATAAACCGCAGATGATGCAGGTTTAAGCGAGCCTTAAGGATGATGAAACCCTCGCGGTGATGCTGCTTCGCTCGCCTGTCCGCGCCTCGGCCACCATTTCCGGACGCGGCGGTCCCGCTGTTCCTGCCTACTAATACGGCATGTGCAGATCATCATCATTCTGCTTGACAGCCTCGGATGCGGCAGCCAAGCTGACGGAAATACCGGCCATGGACGCCGGGTGGCATTCGCGCCTCGCTGATCCCGCATCGCATCCCGATGTCGCGGATCGCGGGGCTTTTTGCATTTTGGAGCCAGCGTGAAGCGTCAGGTCGCAATCGGCGTTCTTTATTCGCGGTCCGGCAGCTATCAGCTGCTGGGCGAGGCGAGCCGATGCGGTGCGCTCGGCGGCATCGCCGCCGTCAATGCGGATGCCGCGCGGTCCATCACCTTCGTTCCGGTCGAACACGATCCTGCCGGCCGGATCGAGGCCTATGCGCCGCTCTGTACCGATATGCTGACGCAGACATCGGCGCGTCACGTCATCGGCTGCATCACCTCGTGGAGCCGTAAGGAAATCATCCCGGTCCTGGAGAAGCACGGCGGCCTGCTCTGGTATGCCGCCCCCTACGAGGGATTCGAAGCCAACGACCACGTCATCTACATGAACGCCGCGCCGAACCAGCATCTCGTGCCGCTGGTCGCTCATGTCACGGCACGCTACGGGCGCAACGCCTTCCTGCTCGGCTCCAACTACATCTGGGGCTGGGAGATGAACCGCATCGCACGCGACCTCGTCGCCGATGCCGGCGGGGAGGTGCGGGGTGAGCGTTACCTGCCGCTCGGCGATACCGACGTCTCTCGCCTCATCGAGGAAATCCGCGCCACCCTTCCGGACTTCGTCCTGAACAACCTCATCGGGCCGTCCTCCTACGCGCTCTACGAGGCCTATGCCGCCCTCGGTCGGGAGGACGAGCGGTTTGCCGCCGAACTGCGACCGATCGTCTCCTGCAATCTGACGGAGCAGGAGCTGCCCTCCATCGCACCCCATGGCGAGGGTCACCTGTCCTGCTTGCCCTTCATGTGGAACGGTGCGGCCGGCCCGCGATCGAGTTTTGAGGCGGCGGCGCATGCGGCCGTGGTGATGCTTGCGGACGCTATCGAGGCGGCCGGGACGGACGAGCGTGATGCGGTGCGCCAGGTGATGGCGGGCCTTGCCTCCGATACAGTTCTGGGCCGCATCCGCATCGATCCGCGCACGCAGCATGCCGGCCTGCCGGCAAAGATCGGCCGCATCCGCGGGGCGCGTTTCGACATCCTGCAAGAAAGCGACGGAGCGATCGCGCCCGACCCCTACCTGTCGCGCTACGATCCCACGACGAGCATGCGGCCGCCCTTGAGGCTGGTGCGATGACCCGCCGCGCACGCATTCCCAATCTCGGCGGCGCCAAGGCTGTGGTGCTGCACAGGCCGCATCCGGGTACCGAGGCGCTCGGCCGTCATCTCGCCGCGATCGGCCTCGACGTGGTCGAAGCCTGGCCGGAGCTGCCGGCGGCGGCGATCAGCGCCGATTTCCTGTTCTTCGACGTCGATCTCGGCTTCGACGCGCAGTTTCCCTGGGCACCGGGCATGGCGCCGATGCCGCTGATCGCGCTGATCGGCTCCGAGGCGCCCGGTCGCATCGAATGGGCGCTCTCGCAGAAGGCCGACGCCCAGATCGTCAAGCCCGTCGGCAATGCCGGTGTCTATTCGGCGCTGCTGATCGCCCGGCGCGCCTTCGACGAACGGCGGCGCCTGGCGGCCGAGATTGCCGATCTGCAGGGGCGCGTGGCCGAGCGGCAGACGATCGTGCGGGCGGTCATCGCGCTGTCCTCCGGATCGACCGACGAGACCCAGGCCTATGCGCAGCTGCGCGCGCTCGCCATGAGCTGGCAGGTGACGCTGGAAGAGGCGGCGCGGCGCGTGGTCGAACTCAACAACAAGGAGGCCTCGCATGAGCGTCCTCGCCGGGCCTGATGCCACCACCATCGTGCCGCCTTCGGCGCCGGTCGGCGGGGAGGGTGTGCTGCGCCGCCTGTTCCGGCGCAAACTTGCCATCCTCGGCCTCGTCATCATCGCGGCGGTGGTGCTCTCGGCGGTGCTGGCGCCGGAGGTCGCGCCCTTCGATCCGAACGAGCAGTTCTTCGACGGGCTGACGCTGGAGGGCTCTCCGTTGCCGCCGTCCGAGCGCTTCTGGCTCGGCACCGATCTCCTCGGCCGCGATCTCCTGTCGCGCATCCTCTTCGGCGCCCGCAACTCGCTGATCATCGGCGTCGTCGCCAATGGTGCGGCGCTCATCATCGGCACGCTGGTCGGCGTTGTCGCCGGCTACTTCCGCGGGCTGATCGGTGCCGTGCTGATGCGCTTCACCGACCTGATGATGGCTTTCCCGGCGCTGCTGCTCGCCATCTGCCTCGCGGCGGTGCTTCGGCCGAGCCTCTGGATCGTCGCCCTGGTGATCGCGCTGGTGAACTGGGTGCAGGTGGCGCGTGTGGTCTACTCCGAGACGCGCTCGCTTGGCGAACGCGAGTTCGTGGCCGCCGAGAAGACGCTGGGCGCCAGTTCGAGCCGCATCCTCTTCCGCCACATCCTGCCGCACCTGACCTCGACCGTCATAGTCTACGGAACGCTCGGCATCTCGACCACCGTGCTCCTGGAGGCGACGCTCTCCTTCCTCGGCGTCGGCGTGCAGCCGCCGGATGCCTCCTGGGGCAACATCATCTTCGAGAACCAGACCTACTTCCAAGCGGCGCCCTGGCTGGTCTTCTTTCCCGGCGCGGCAATCCTCCTGCTGGCCCTCGCGTTCAATCTCGTCGGCGACGGTTTGCGCGATGCGCTCGATCCGACCGAGGAGGGGCGGCACTGATGGCGACCTATCTCTTCCGCCGGCTCGTCCAGGCCGTGCTGATCCTCCTCGGCGTCAGCCTCGTCACCTTCGTGCTGCTCTATCTCCTGCCCGCCGATCCGGCGCGGCAGATCGCCGGGCGCACCGCCTCGGCGGCGCAAGTCGCCAGCATCCGTGCGCAGCTCGGGCTCGATCAGCCCTTCTTCGTCCAGTACGGGCGCTATCTCGCCAGCCTCGTCCAGGGCGATCTCGGCCGGTCCTACCTGCAGCGGTCGCAGGTGTCGGATCTCATCGCTTCGCGCCTGCCGGCAAGCCTGCTCCTGATGGTGGCGGCGATCGCCTGCGAACTCCTCATCGGCCTCACCATGGGCGTCGCCGCAGCGGTGCGGCGCGGTCGGGCAAGCGACCATGTCCTGATGGTCGGCTCCTTCGTCACCGTCTCGGCCCCGCAGTTCGTGGTCGGCCTGCTGCTGCTCTACGTCTTCGCCGTCAAGCTCGGCTGGTTCCCGATCGGCGGCTACGGCACGGCTTCGCATCTCGTCCTGCCGGCGCTGACGCTCGGCATTCTGGGCGCCGGCTGGTACTCGCGCATGATGCGCTCCTCGATGGTGGACGTGCTGCGCCAGGACTATATCCGCACCGCCCGCGCCAAGGGCCTGCGGCGCTGGACCATCCTCGCCCGGCACGCGCTGCCGAACGCCATCCTGCCGGTGATCGCAATGATCGGCATCGATATCGGCCTGTTCATGAGCGGCATCGTGGTGGTCGAGAGCGTCTTCGGCTGGCCGGGCATCGGGCAGCTCGCCTGGCAGGCAATCCAGCGCGTCGACCTGCCGATCATCATGGGCGTCACCCTTGTCTCGGCCGTGGCGATCGTCCTCGGCAACCTTCTCGCCGACCTCGTCGCGCCCTTCGTCGATCCCCGCATCAAGCTCCAGTAACGGAAACCAAAAGGACATCTCGCATGACGTCTCTCCTGAAGCGCAGCGTCGCCGCACTTGCCTTGTCCGCCGCGGTGCTGGCGACCCCGACGATCGCTGCGGCGCAGTCCGGCGGCTCGATCACCGTGACCTATAAGGACGACATCGCCACGCTCGATCCGGCGATCGGCTACGACTGGCAGAACTTCTCGATGATCAAGGCGATCTTCGACGGGCTGATGGACTACGAACCGGGTACCGCCAAGCTGCGGCCGGGCCTCGCCGAATCTTACGAGATCTCGCCTGACGGCAAGGTCTTTACCTTCAAGCTGCGCGACGGCGTCAAGTTCCACAATGGCCGCGCCATGACGGCCGAGGACGTCAAGTACTCTTTCGAGCGCACGGTCGATCCGAAGACGCAGTCACCCGGCGCCGGCTTCCTCGGCTCGATTGAGGGCTTCGAGGCGATGCAGGGCGGCACGGCCACGGAGCTCAGCGGCGTCAAGATCGTCGATCCGAAGACCGTGCAGGTGACGTTGTCACGCCCGGACGCGACCTTCCTCTCGGTCATGGCGCTGAACTTCTCCTTCATCGTGCCCAAGGAAGAGGTCGAGAAATACGGCGCCGACTTCGGCCGCCACCCCGTCGGCACCGGCGCTTTCAAGCTCGCCGACTGGACCCTCGGCCAGAAGCTGACGCTGCAGAAGAACCCTGACTACTACCGCGAGGGCGCGCCGAAGCTCGACGAGATCAATTTCGAGATCGGCCAGGAGCCGGTGGTCTCGCTCTTGCGCGTGCAGAACGGCGAAGTGGACGTGCCCGGCGACGGCATCCCGCCGGCGAAGTTCCGCGAGGTGATGGGCAATCCGGACCAGGCGGCCCACGTCGTCCAGGGCGTGCAACTCCACACCGGCTACATCACCATGAACACCAAGGCGGCGCCCTTCGATAATCTGAAGGTGCGGCAGGCCGTCAACATGGCGATCAACAAGGAGCGCATCGTCCAGATCATCAACGGTCGCGCCACGCCGGCGAACCAGCCGCTGCCGCCGACGATGCCGGGCTACGTCGAGAATTTCGAGGGCTACAAATACGACGTCGAGGGCGCCAAGAAGCTCCTCGCCGAGGCCGGTCATCCCGACGGCTTCGAGACCGAGCTGTTCGTCGCGAATGTCGATCCGCAGCCTCGCATCGCTCAGGCGATCCAGCAGGATCTTGCCGCGGTCGGCATCAAGGCGTCGCTCCAGAACCTGGCGCAGGCCAACGTCATCGCCGCCGGCGGCTCGGCCGAAGGCGCGCCGATGATCTGGTCGGGCGGCATGGCCTGGATCGCCGACTTCCCGGATCCGTCGAACTTCTACGGTCCGATCCTCGGCTGCTCGGGCGCGGCCGAAGGCGGCTGGAACTGGGCCAAGTACTGCAATGAGGAGCTCGACAAAAAGGCCGCCGAGGCCGACGCGATCGTCGATCCCGCCAAGGCCGCCGAGCGCGCGGCTGCCTGGGGCGAGGTCTACAAGGGCGTCATGGCCGACGCACCCTGGGTGCCGGTGTTCAACGAGAAGCGCTACACCATGCGCTCCGAGCGCATGGGCGGCGACGATGCGCTGTACATCGATCCCGTCAACACGCCGATGAACTACAAGTACGTCGAGACGAAGTAAGATGTGCAAAGCCTGCGACTACACGATCCACGGCCATCAGCATCACTTCGGCTGGGATAACAGTCTTGAACCGGCCCTCCGCGTGGCGCCGGGCGCGACGATCGAGTTCGAGTGCCGGGACTCCTCGGCCGGGCAGCTGACGCCGGACTCGACGGTCGAGGACGTCAGGACGCTCGATTTCTCGAAGATCAACCCCGTGTCGGGTCCGATCTTCGTCGAGGGCGCCGAGCCCGGAGACGCGCTGAAGGTCACGATCGAGGGGTTCAAACCGTCCGGCTTCGGCTGGACGGCGAACATTCCCGGCTTCGGCCTCCTCGCCGACCAGTTCACCGAGGCGGCGCTGACGGTCTGGAAATATGATCCGCAGAGCCTCGAGCCGGCGGCCTTCGGGCCGCATGCCAAAGTGCCGCTAAAGCCCTTCGCGGGGACGATCGGCAACGCCATGGCCGAGCCCGGGCACCACACGGTGGTGCCGCCACGTCGCGTCGGCGGAAACCTCGATATCCGCGATCTTTCGGCCGGGACGACGCTCTACCTGCCCGTTGAGGTCGCCGGCGCGCTGTTCTCCGTCGGCGACACGCATGCCGCGCAGGGCGACGGCGAGGTCTGTGGCACGGCGATCGAAAGCCCGATGAATGCGGTGCTGACGCTCGACCTGGTGAAGGGCGCGAACCTCGCCATGCCGCGCTTCACGACGCCGGGGCCGGTGACGCGCCATCTCGACGCCAAGGGCTACGAGGTGACGACGGGCGTCGGGCCCGATCTCATGACCGGCGCCAGGCAGGCGGTCGCCGACATGGTCGAGCTTCTCGCCGGACGCTACAACCTCAATCCGGTCGACGCCTATATGCTCGTCTCGACCTGCGGCGATCTGCGCATCTCCGAGATCGTCGACATGCCGAACTGGGTGGTGTCCTTCTACTTCCCGCGTGTCGTGTTCGAGTGATGTCGGCACTTAGGCAGACAGAGGCGGTCGGCGCGGGTGCGCCGGCTTCCACCCCGGTCCTCACCGTCGAAGGCCTGACCATCACGGTCGGCGAGGGCGCGCATCGCCGCCCGCTCGTCGAGGACCTGTCCTTCACGCTTCAGCGCGGCGAGACGCTGTGCATCGCCGGCGAGTCCGGCTCCGGCAAGTCGCTGACTTCGCTCGCCATCATGGGTCTCCTGCCGAAGCCCGGGCCGAGGGTCGAACGCGGCTCGATCCGCCTCGGCGACGCCGATCTGGTGGCGCTCGGCGAGCGCGAGATGCGGCGTGTGCGCGGCGACCGTATCGCCATGATCTTCCAGGAGCCGATGACCTCGCTGAACCCGGTGCTCACCGTCGGGCGCCAGCTCACCGAGGCGATCGAGGCGCATCGCGACGTCGGCGCTGCCGAGGCGCGGCGGCTGGCGCTGGAATCGCTCGAGGCTGTCCGCATCCCCGAGGCCGCACGTCGCATGCGGCAATATCCGCACGAACTCTCCGGCGGCATGCGCCAGCGCGTGATGATCGCGATGGCGCTGGCGCTGGAGCCGGACGTCCTCATCGCCGACGAGCCGACGACGGCGCTCGATGTGACCATCCAAGCGCAGGTGCTGGGCATCCTGAAGGAGATCCAGGCGACCCGCGGCACCGCCGTCATCCTAATCACCCACGATATGGGCGTCGTCGCCGAGGTCGCCGACCGGGTCGTCGTGATGCGCCAGGGCAGGGCGGTGGAAAGCGGCGCCGTCGCGCCGCTCTTCGAGGCGCCGCAGCAAGATTATACCCGCGCGCTTCTCGCCGCCGTGCCGCGCATGGGCGCCGGTGCTGCCGCCGGCGAGGGGACGCGCGCGAACCAGCCGGTCGCCGAGATCCGCGACCTCACCGTCCGCTTTCCGCTGAAGGGCGGTCTCCTCGGCCGAACCGTAGCCGAGGTGCATGCCGTCGCCGGCGTTTCCTTCGACATTCCGGCGCGCCAGACGCTGAGCCTCGTCGGCGAATCCGGCTGCGGCAAGTCGACGACGGCGAAGGCAATCGCGGGCCTCGTCACCTATGGCGGGCACCTCTCCGTGGACGGCCGCGCAGCGCAGAGCCTCAGTACCACCGACCGCAAGGCGCTGCGCCGCGACGTGCAGATGATCTTCCAGGATCCGTTCGCCTCGCTCGATCCGCGCATGCGGGTGGGCGACCTCGTGGCCGAGCCGCTGGTAATCCACGGCATCGGCACGCCCAAGGAGCGGCGCGAGCGTGTGGCGGCTCTGTTCGAGCGCGTCGGTCTGGAAGCCGATGCGATGCGGCGCTATCCGCACCAGTTCTCCGGCGGCCAGCGCCAACGCATCTGCATTGCGCGGGCGCTCGCCCTCAGGCCGAAGCTCATCATCGCCGACGAGAGCGTCTCGGCGCTGGACGTCTCCGTGCAGAAGCGCGTGCTCGAGCTCCTGAAGGAGCTGCAGGACGAGTTCGGCATCGCCTATCTCTTCATCAGCCACGACATGGCGGTGGTGGAGAACATCTCCGACCGCGTCGCCGTCATGTATCTCGGGCAGATCGTCGAGATGGGAACGCGGGCGCAGGTTTTCGGCGCTCCGCGCCATTCCTATACGCGGCGGCTGATCGAGGCGGTGCCGGTGCCCGACCCCGCCCGTCGGCGCGCCGCGTTCCCGCGGCTCGTCGGCGACATTCCGAGCGC
The DNA here is from genome assembly GCF_002893625.1 of Mangrovicella endophytica. Taxonomy (GTDB): domain Bacteria; phylum Pseudomonadota; class Alphaproteobacteria; order Rhizobiales; family Rhizobiaceae; genus Mangrovicella; species Mangrovicella endophytica. The sequence goes on from NZ_PKMZ01000010.1 coordinate 9,628, forward strand.
CGTGCGCAAGCCGAATGATCCGCCGCAGCGTCTCGTCCTCACCGATGTCGGCGAGGGGCACCTCGTGGCGGCGGAGTAGCCGCCGACCGGCAGTGACGCTGGCCGACGAGCCTTATGCCGCCGTCTGGAGGCTGGCGCGCGCATAGGCGGCGCGCAGATGCCGGTCGACCAGCTCGGCGAAGGCGTCCGGCTTCATGCCTTTCACCCCGAGAAAGCCCAGTGTGACGAGGCGCTTCTTGCGCTGGATCTTGCTGTAGAGCGCTACGCGCGACTTGGCCGGAATGGCTGTGCCCTCCTTCAGAAGAAGCTGCAGGGCGAAGCGGTTCGACGCATAGACCTTGAAGTCGCTGATGCTGGTCCAGGCGATCGGCTCGGTCAGGACGCGCGACTTTAGATGCGTCGGCGTCAGCACGAGCACCGGCGTCTGCATGCTGCGGTGGACGTACCAGGCATAGCCTGCCGCCAGGAGTGCGATGAGGCTGGTCACGCACAGGATGATGGTGGTCGCAGAGGGGTCGTGGGCGATACCGAGCCCTGCAGCGAAGGCGATAGACGCGACCGCAAAGCCGCCCATCAGCACGGCGAGGATGCCCATGGTCCAGATCATCGGCTTGCCGTTGTCGTAGATGGCGGTCTCGCCTTCCGGCATCAGCGCCGCGTCGGCTTCGAGCTGCGCTTGGCGGGCGGCTCCCACGTGGCGGGCGCGGTCGAGGAAGTCGGCGCTGAGCGTGGCGCAGAGCTGCGGCCACTTGCGGAAGAGCAGCCCGGGCAGGGCCGCATCGTTGGCGTCCGGCACACGGGATGCGCGGCGCAGCAGCGTCTCGTCGACGGTAACACTCAGCGCGGCGATGCGCTGCCTCGTCGGTGGGTGGCTGTCGGTCGGGTGCGGCTGGCGCTCTTCGAGATGCTCGGCCGGATCGGGCACGCCCTCGCGCCCGGCTTCCGCGCAGATCGCGGCAATGAGATCCGGCGGCGCCGCGCCCGGTGCCTGATAGGCGCGCATGAGGACTCGGTCGATGACGGCGCTGACCGCGGCGCTGCGCAGGAGAGCCGAAGCCGCACCCTCAGGGCCGCTTACCATGCTGCCGAGCCGGTCTGCCTCGAACTCGCGCAGGCGGCTCCAGTGCCCGACCGAGTTGTCGAATGTCTTGAGCGCCTGGAAGCCGAGCGTTGCCGCGGGGCGCAGCATCAGCCCGGCCGCCTCGCCGTTCTGGAGCGCACCGATGGCGCGCCAGAGACCGGCATGGATCGGCGCGAAGCGTGTGCTGTAGGCGGTGTCTTCGCCGGCGAAGTGCGCCAGTTCATGGCCGAGGATCGCCGTCACCTCCGGCGCGCTGAGAAGGCCGAGATAGGGTGCCGGCATGTAGAGCGTACGGCCGGACAGAACCCGCTGTTCCGGCCAGATGCGCACTGGTGCCTCGGTGACGAAGAAGCCCTCGGTGAGGCCGATCACGACGGCCTCCGGCATCAGCGCGCCCTGACGCTCCGCGAGCTCGCGCACCGCGCGCCAGAACTCGGGCGCCTCGGCTTCCGTCACCGCCCTGCCTTCGACGTCGATCGGCTCGGGCGTATAGAGTGCGAAAACCTGCCGCAGGCCCTTGATGGCCAGGATGGCGCCGTAGAGCGCCGTTGCCGCGAGCAGCAGCCCGGCCAAAGCCAGCTTCACCTCGCCGCCGGAGACACTGTCCTGGAACCAAAGGCCGCCGACCTCGAAGAGCGTCGCGCTGATGGCACAGACGGCCAAACCGAGGATGACGGCACTGAGCGAGAAGGGCAGGATGGCGCGCAGGCGCGCGAAGCTTCGCACCATCTGCTCGCGCGAGCGGCGCGCCCGAAGCCCGGCGATCGCCGCCGCCAGCAGGCCGAGCAGCCCGCCCACGAGCGCGAGCACGGCTCCGCCGACAGTGCCAAAACCAAGCGGCCAACGCAGCTCGGAGACTAATGCGGCCTGGTCCACATAGGCGACCGACTTCTCGATCTCTGCCACCGCCAGCATGGCGGCGAGCGCCGGCGCGCCTTCCCCCTGGAAGTTGATCGTGGCGAAGGGATCCTCGTCGGCAATCTTCTTCACCTCGGCCAGCATCGGCGGCAGATCGGCCTGGGCGTTGCGGTATGTCTCGAGCGTTTGCGCGCCCCTGTCGATCTGCCACAGGCCGAGCGCGATGAGGCAGATCGGCAGCACCACGATCCAGCCGGTCAAGGCGATGCGCGACGCGAAACTGGGTGAACGTTCGGTCAGCTGCTGCAGAACACTGGCCAAGAACCGGACTCCCGTTGCCGACGCAGACGGGATCAGACGACGGCGCCCCGGGAGCTTCGTCGAAGGATCGAGGCCGAATACGTCTCCTTACCCGAGGTCGGTTAGCCGATCGATGTAACGATTGTCCATGATGATCACGCGTTCCGTGATCGAGGGGCGCGGACGCTTGCCATTCTCGCTGTGCTCTGGCTCCAGGAGCGCGCCAGGGCGATCAGCTTGGAAAGCGGCTGCAGAACGAGGAAAGCATAAGCCGCATCTGCCAAGGCCAGGACCATGCCGGCGAAGCGACGCATGAGCGCGAAGGCGACGGCCGCCGCCAACGGCCCGACCATGGCGGCGCCGGCGACGTCGAGCGGGAAGTGGATGCCGAGATAGATCCGCGCCCATCCGACGATAACGCCGACGACAGCGAAGACGGCGGCGTAGCGCCAGTGCCGCAGCAACGCGAGCATGGCGGCATAGGTGAAGACCACCAGCGCGTGGTTGCTGGGGAAGGAGGCGCTCGGCCGATGCTCGATCAGCTGGTGCCCGAGCGGGATCTGAAACGGCCGCTCCGTTGGCATGAGCTGGCCGATAAGGCCGCTTACGGTGATCGCGACCACCAGCGCGAGGAGCAGCGCCAGCGCCTGGCGCCGCACCGATCGGTCGCCGAGGATCCAAAGCATCGCGAGATGCACGAGAACGATGAAGAAGAGGTACTTGGCGGCGAGATAGGCCAGCGTCGCCGTGACACCCCAATCGGTGCTCGACGCGTTGATCAGCTCGAAGAGCTGGCGATCGAATGCGTTCATCGGGATCTCCCTCGAAGCCGCCGAGGGTGCGCCCGCATGGTTTACAACATGCTAAGATCGAAGGGTTTTTCGCCCTTCGATGACGTCCGTGTGACAGATTTATGTCAGGGCTCGCGATACGCTACGGGTCGGATCGTGACAGTGTCGGTGGCGGTCTCGGCCGGGAAGATCATCGTGCCCACGGCCTCCGAATGCGCGGGTACGTAGTCGAAGGTAACGTGGGCCATCACGGTCCGTTCGCCGCCAACCTGCGCCGCGGCGCTTCCCACGACCTCGACGCCGGCGGCCGTCGCATCGCCCCCATTGACGACCCGGAAGTGCACCTGCGTTCCCGATGGCGACGGCGCCCTGCCGTCGATGACAACCGAAAGCACGGGCTGTGTTCCCGACGCGTTGATCGCCTCGTACAGCGTGAAGCCGATCATGCCGAAGACGAGGAAGACGGAGGTCCAACCGACGACCCATTCGACGGTCGGCGGCCGTCTTATAGTGGGTGCGACGTCTCGAACCTTGCCGCTGCTGATCCGTCTGAGCAAACCAAACATTGGTACGATCCTCAGAGAACGAGCCGGGCCGAAGCCGCGCCGACCGCGCAAGGCAGGCCGAGGACGATCGCCGTCATCAGCGTCTGCGTCAGGCTCACCCCGTCGGTGCGCCCGAAGACCCAGAGAACGAAGAGGCTGATCAGCAGCGCCAGGACATAGCCGGGAATCGTCAGTCGCAGGAGCGGGCTCCACCACGGGCCCTCCGGCTCCAGCGGATGACCGCCGCTGAACTCCACGGCGTAGACGAAGCCGTGCATGATCAGGATCGAAGCCGCGATCATCGCGAGAATATGGACCTGCGTCATCATGTAGGAGATCAGGATCATCTCCTCGGTCGGCGCGACGTTCAGCCCGAGATAGAGGGCGCCGATCGCCATGACCGCGAACTCGCCGGCGACGCCCGGCAACGTCCCCTGGTTCCTGGGCCGATCGTCACCGGCCTTACCTTCGCCGAACTGGCTGCGGGCCAGCAGCGCGCCGATGCTGGCCGGAACGGACTGGATCGCCACCTTGCCGATGACTTCGTCGAGGGTCATGCCCGCCTTGATCACCCCGAACATCACGAGGATGATCAGGCTCGCCACCATGCCGATCGCATAGGCCACCATCGCATCGCGGATCACGGCGCGCCATTTCCAGTTCGGCTCGAAGCCGGCCTCGATCGCCAGCAGCAGAAGGAAGGGCAGGTTCAGGATCAGAAGCAGGAACAGACGCCAGCGGTCGATGTAGAGGCCGATCCACCACATCTCCATGGTCATCAGCATCGGCAGGGCGAAGAGCAGCGCACCACCGAAGGCGCGGCCGATGCCGACCAGGAACTCCCGCCGCTCGGCGCTGGGCGACGGTCTACGCAGAGAAGAGGTCAGACGCGTGTCGATCATCGGCATCCAGGATCGTCAGTCCGGCAGATGATGCTCCGAATGTTTCAACCAAATGTGAGCGGCACTATAGCGTCTGGCGAAGGTCGAGAGGCGCAGGCTGCTCAACAAGGGGCTCGGTCACTTTCAGCTCGCGCATCCATTCGCGCCAGATCGCGACGATCAGAGCCATCAGCACAGGGCCGATGAAGAGGCCGAGCAGGCCCATCGTCTTCACTCCGCCTACGAGGCCGAAGAAGGTCGGCAGGAACGGCAGCTTGATCGGGCCACCAACAAGGCGCGGACGCAGCGTCTTGTCGACGATGAAGAGCTCCACGGCGCCCCAGGTGAAGAGGCCGATGCCGGCGAGCGTCGCGCCGCTGCCGACGAGGTAGAGCGACACGCAGGTAAAGGCGAGCGGCGCACCGCCCGGGACCAGCGCCATGATGCCGGTGAGGACCCCCAGCGTGACCGGCGACGGAACGCCGGCAATCCAATAGGCGACGCCCAGTACGACGCCTTCGCCGATGGCGATGAGACCCATCCCGGTGACGGTGGCGCTGATCGTTTCCGGCACGACGCGGGAGAAGCTTCGCCACTGCAGCGGCAGGATGCGCTCGCCGAGCCGGTCGATCTGCGCGGCAAAGCTGTCGCCGTCGCGATAGACGAAGAACAGCGCGATCAGGAGGAAAAGCAGGCCGAGCAGGAAGTTGAAGGCGCCGCTGCCGGCTGCGAGTGCGATCCTGTAGATGTTGCCGATATTCTCCCCGCTGACGAACTGCACCACTTCCCCAAGCGCGCCCGGCTGGCCGAGCGTCTCGTTCCAGCGCTGCGACAGCCATTCGCCGGCCAGCGGCAGGTCGACGATCCAGCTCGGTGCCGGCTCGCCATGCCGGTTCACCTCGAGCGCCCAGCTGAACCAGAGACGCACCTCCTGAACCGCATAGGAGACGGCAAGCGAGAGCGGGATCACCAGGAAGGCGATGATGATCAACAGTGCCACGGCCGCGGCGAGCGTGCGGCGGCCGCCGAGGACGGAGCGCAGCCGGCGCAGCAGCGGCCAACTGGCAAAGCCGATCACCAGCGCCGCCAGCACCGGCACCAGAAAGCCGTGGAAGAAGTAGACCGCCGCGGCCAGCACCAGCACCAGCAGCCAGCGCGCCGCCGACAGCGGGCGCACGAGCGCGGCGGGAACCGCTGCCGTGCGGCCGAGCAGCACTGGCGGCTCGGCCATCGGGCGTTGGCGTGTGGCTCCTGTCGTCGTGTGCAGATCCATGTCCCGCAGATAAGCCGGTTGCGGCCCTGTGGCCACTGTCAGAGCGCCGGCCGTCACCGGCGACACCCGCCGGACCGTCCGGCGTCTTCCCTATATCAGCAGGAATCCGGCAAGATGCGGTTACCGTACGCAGTTTCTGCGAATAGTTTTGTGACGACTTGGCATCGGGCCTGGTGCCGATGCCCTTGGATCAGCGGCGCCAGTGCTCGATGATCTCGGCGGTTTGGCTGAGGACGATCTGCTGGCTGAAGCGGCTGGCATATACGGTCATCAGCGCGTCGTGGGTCTCGTCGGCAGAGCCGCAGATCGCGTCCTGGGCGATGACGACATGGAAGCCGGCCTCCATCGCCGAGAAGACGGCGGCGAGGACGCAGACATCGGTTTCGGCGCCGGTCACTACCAGCGTCTGCACGTCCCAGTCGCGCAGCGTCTGCAGAAGCGCCGGATTGCGGAAGGGCGTGTAGCCCGGCTTGTCGATGACGATTGCGGGCGGGACGTAGCGCTGCAGCGGCTCGACGAGTTCCAGGAGCTCCGGGTGGATCGCATGCGTGGTGAACTGCCGCCAGCGCTCGAAGTAATCGCGCCAGGCTCCATGAGCCTGCTCCGGCACTTCAGGCGGGATGAACCGGGTAAAGATCGTCCGTTCCGGATGGTGCTCGGCGATCTGGGCGACCACCGGCAGCACTCGCGGCATCCACGGCGTCTGCCACTCCGTCTCCTTGGCGAAGATGTTCTGCATGTCGATGCATAGGTGCGCAGTGTTCCTGCGCAGCAGCGCTTCCGCTGCTCCGTCGGTGGCTTGCATGGATGATTGCCGCTGTGTCGATGGTGGTCCGGCGCGATGCCGAAAGCAAACTCTTAAGCGAGATCAGCCAGTCCCGCCGTCCGCGTCGTCCTGACCCGCATCGGGCAGGGAGCCGGCGCCCGGCGTTGCGTCCTCGTTGGTCAGCTCCGGCTTGGCATGCGGACCTGCCGGATTCTGCTCGGCCGTATTTGACCTCTTCTCCCGTGAAGCATCCTCAGGCGTCTTCTGATCGCTCAACAGTCTTCCTCCTCATGCCTCCCTGCCAACGGGCAAGGCGCGGCCGAGTTGCCTCGGCTCGCCACTCGTTTCCGGTCGTGCGACCGAACGGAGTGATGAATTAGAAGTTAACGCGGGGGTGAAAACGGATGGTCGATCCGGCCGCTGAGCGCATGGGTTCCATGCGCAATGTTGCATTGCAGCATGGCGCGCCGGGGCTTACCTTTCAAGCAACAGAAGGAGAGAAGCCATGGGCCTGACAAGCCGAATTCGCGATGCTGTAAAGCGCCGGCGCGAGTACAATCCGGAACTGGAATACCTCAACGAGGCGACCTCGCTGGTTGATCTGGAGCGTCGTCAGCGCGAGATCGATCAGGGCCGTTTCCGGCGCTCGCGCTACCCCTACTAAGGCTGTGCCGGCGCACCCGGCATAGCTGAACGGCACAGCGGCGACGTTCGTGAACGTGCGTGGCCTTTAGGCCCGCCCAGCAACACGGCACGACGCCCGTTCCGCCATTCAGACACCGTCGGCCCGCAAGGCCCGGCGCGTACGCTCCACGCCGACATCAATGACGTGCAGCATCGCGGCCCGTGTTGCCGCTTCATCGCGCGCTGCAATGGCCTCGACGATGCGCATGTGGTTGGCCGCGCATTCCGCCACCATCTCCTGCCCCGAGGCCGGCGAGCTCAGCTTGAACGAGATCGCCAGAGCGGCCTCGATCAGGCTGGTGATCGAGCGCATGAACGGGTTCTTCGAGACATCCGCAATGGCCAGGTGGAACTCCAGATCCACATTGGCGATGCTGACCCGGTCATGGGCCGGGTCATCGAAGCGCCGCGCGATCGAAAACAGTTTCTCGATATCCTCCGCCGTCGCGTGACGCGCCGCCAGCGCCGCGGCCGCAGGCTCGACCGCGGCCCGCATCTCCGCCAGGTCGATCAGTAGCCCCTCATCGAGGCCGCTCTCGAAGCGCCAGCGCAGGACGTCCCCGTCGAACAGATTCCAGTTTTGTCGCTCCAGGACGCGGGTGCCGACCCGCGCCTTGGGCTGGATGAGGCTCTTGGCGGCCAGCGTCTTCATGGCTTCGCGCAGCACCGTGCGCGAGACGCCGAAACGTGCGCTCAATTCCTCGTCGCCCGGCAGGATCGTGCCTTCCCCGAATTCGCCCGACACGATGCCGCGACCGAGTTGCCCCACAACATGGGCGTGGCTGGTGCGCAGCGGTGCTCCGGTGATGGCGGCTTCGAGTATCCCCATAGACGTGCTTCTAAGCCGGCGCGCCGACGCCGCGCCAGTCGGCGCGTCGGCGTTCCGACATCCAGAGGATACCGCGCTGCAAGGCGATGAAGGCGAAGAGCAGGAGGCCGATGACGATCTTGGTCCACCAGCTCGACAGCGTTCCGTCGAAGACGATGTAGGTCTGGATCAGGCCCTGGATCAGGATGCCGAGGAAGGTGCCGGCGACGAAGCCGGAGCCGCCGGTGAGCAGCGTGCCGCCGATGACCACCGCGGCGATCGCATCGAGCTCGACGCCGACTGCTGCCAGCGAGTAGCCGGCGGAGGTGTAGAGCGAGAAGACAATTCCGGAGAGACCGGCGAGGAAGCCGGACAGGGCATAGATGCCGATCGTTGTACGGGCGACGGGCACGCCCATCAGCTCCGCCGACTGCATGTTGCCGCCGAGCGCATAGACATTGGTCCCGAATCGGGTGCGCTGCGCCACCAGGGCGCCGCCGATGAAGACGGCGAGCATCACCATGCCGACGAAGGTCAGGCGGCCGCCGCCGGGCAGGCGGAAGTAAAGGCTCTGCAGCTCGTTGTAGAAAGGGTGGCTGACCGGAACGGACTGCGTGGAGATCAGGAAGGCCATGCCGCGGGCGAAGAACATGCCGGCGAGCGTGACGATGAAGGCCGGCATCTTGAGATAATGGATGATCGCGCCCATCACGCCGCCGAAGACGGTTGCGATCAGCAGGGCGAGGACGAAGGCGACGATCGGATGGAGACCGAGCGTGTCCATCGAAACCGCCAGGAAGATGCCGGTGAAGGCGATCACCGAGCCGATCGACAGATCGATCCCGCCGGACAGGATGACGAAGGTCATGCCGACGGCGGCGATGCCGAGGAAGGCGTTGTCGGTCAGGAGATTGCCGATGACCCTCGTGGACAGCATGTTGGGGAACTGCAGCACGCAGGCGACATAGGCTGCGACGAAGATCGCCAGCGTCGTCAGAACGGGCAGATATTTCGACCGGATCATCGGGCGACGCGCTCCACCTGACGGGGCTCTCTGCGGCGTTCCGGCCGCACGAAGGTCCAGAGGCTGCGGCTCGCCGGCGACTGCACGACGAGGATCACGACGATGATCGCGGCCTTGATGATGAGATTGAACTCCGGCGGGAAGCCCGACAGCAGGATACCAGTGTTGACCGACTGGATGATCATCGCGCCGATCAGCGAGCCGATGATCGAGAAGCGACCGCCGAGCAGGGAGGTGCCGCCGATGACGACGGCAAGGATGGCGTCCAGCTCCAGCCAGAGGCCGGCATTGTTGGCATCGGCGCCCTTGATGTCGGCCGCGGCGATGATGCCGGCCACGGCCGCGCAGAGGCCCGAGGTCGCATAGACCGCGAGGAGCAGGCTGCGACTGTCGACGCCGGCGAGCGAGGAGGCGCGCCGGTTGACGCCGACAGCCTCGATCAGGAGGCCCAGCGCGGTCGAGCGCACCAGCAGCGCGACGACGATGCCGAGGGCGACCCAGATCAGCACCGGCATCGGCAGGCCGAGCGCGGCGCCGCTGCCGATGAAGATGAAGCTCGCATCGTTGAAGGTGAGGATGACGCCTTCGGTGACGAGCTGGGCGATGCCGCGGCCGGCCACCATCAGGATCAGCGTGGCGATGATCGGCTGGATGTCGAGCAGCGCGACGAGAGCGCCGTTCCATAGACCGCAAATGAGGCCGATGCCGATCGTTGCGGCGAGGGTTGCCGGCAGAGAATAGCCCCCGGCGATCAAGGAGGCGCCGACGGCGCCGCAGATCGCCATCACCGCGCCGACGGAGAGATCGATGCCGCGCGTCGCGATCACCAGCGTCATGCCGATCGACAGGATCGCCACCGGCGCGCCGCGGTTCAGAACGTCGATGAGGCTGCCATAGAGGCGCCCGTTCTGGAACTGTATGTCGAAGAAGCCGCGCGAGACGGCGGCGTTCAGCGCCAGGATCACCGCGAGAGCGATCAGCTGCGGCGCGAGGCGCTTCAGCGCATCGACGAGACGGGCGCTCATGCGGCCTCCACACTTGCCGTGCCGTGGGCCGCGGCGATGGCATTGAGGATCCCATCCGGCGTCACGTCCTCGCCGGTCAGCTCGGCGACATGGACACGATCGCTGAGGACGGCGACGCGAGAGGCATAGACGACGAGCTCCTCCAATTCGGACGAGATCACCACCAGCGACATGCCGTCCTGGCGCAGCGTCTCGATCAGGCGGATGATCTCGGCATGGGCGCCCACATCGATGCCGCGCGTCGGCTCGTCGAGAATGAGGAGTTTGGGGTCGGTCGCCAGCCAGCGGGCGAGCAGAGCCTTCTGCTGGTTACCGCCGGACAGGAACTTGATCGGCGTCTCGCGGCTGGCGGTGCGGATGTCGAGCGCCTTGATGTAACGGTCGGCGAGTTCCACCTGCTCGCGCCGCGAAAGGGGTTTCGCCCAGCCGCGCCGCGCCTGGAGAGCGAGAGCGATGTTCTCGCGCACAGACAGATCGTCGACGATGCCGTCGACCTTGCGGTCCTCGGGGCAGAAGCCGAAGCCGGCGGCGATCGCCGCCCGCGGCGAGGTCAGCGCGGCGGGCTTGCCGTCGATCTCGGCTGTACCGCTGTCGGCGGGCTCGATGCCGAACAGAAGCTCCGCCGTCTCGGTGCGGCCGGAGCCGAGGAGGCCGGCGATGCCCACCACCTCGCCACGGCCGACCGAAAGGTCAAAGGGCGCGATGCGGCCGCGCCGGCCATAGCCGGTGAAGCGGAAGGCTGCGTCTGCCGAAGCGTCCGGCTCGGCGGCGGTGCCCGCCCGGCGCTCCTCCTCGGCCAGCTCGCGGCCGAGCATCAGCGAGATGACGGTGCGCCGGGTCAGCCCCGCGACGGGGCGGCTGTCGATGAGGCGGCCGTTGCGCAGCACCGTCACCGTATCCGCGACGCGGAATACCTGATCGAGGAAATGGGTGATGAAGACGATGCCGAGGCCGCGGCTCTTCAGCTTGCGGATTACGTCGAACAGCATCTCGACCTCGGCGGTGTCGAGGCTGGCGGTCGGCTCGTCGAGCACGAGGACCTTGCCGGAGAGATCGACGGCTCGCGCAATGGCGATGATCTGGCGGATGGCGACGGAGAAGCTGCCGAGCGGCGCGGCGACGTCGATCGAGAGGCCGTAGTCGGCGAGGAGTTCGCGCGAGCGCCGGTGCATCTCGCCCGTGCGCACCAGGCCGAAGCGCCGCGGCTGGCGGCCGAGGAAGAGGTTCTCGGCGACCGACAGGTTCGGCAGAAGGTTGACCTCCTGATAGACGGTGCCGATGCCGAGCGCCTGCGCATGCTTGACGTCACGCGGGTCGATGGCCTCGCCGTCGAGCAGGATGTCGCCTGCGTCACGCCGGTAGGCACCGGTGATGATCTTGATCAGCGTCGACTTGCCGGCGCCGTTCTCGCCGAGCAGCGCATGGACCTCGCCGGCGCGGATGGTCAGGTCGACCCGATCGAGCGCTCTGACGCCGAGGAATGACTTCTCGATCCCGCGCGCCTGCAGGACCGGGCTGGACTGGAGCATGGGTTCAGGTTCCGAGCTGCCGTGCCGGGCGCCGCGGCCAAGAGGTCGCGGCGGTGCGGTCAAGGGTCGGCGCGGCATCGACCGCGCCGACCCTTGTCGATCAGTAGCCGAGGCCCTTCTTCTCCTCGTAGACCTTCATCGGGTCGTCGCTCTGGGTGTAGAGCTTGGATTCCGTCTGGATCCACTTCTTCGGCTCGGTGCCGTCGGCCTTGAACTTCTCCAGCGCGTCGAAGGCCGGACCCGCCATGTTCGGCGTCAGCTCGACGGTCGCGTTGGCCTCGCCGTTCGCCATCGCCTGGAAGATGTCCGGCACGGCGTCGATCGACACGACCTTGATGTCGGTGCCCGGCTTCAGGCCGGCTTCCTTGATCGCCTGGATCGCGCCGACGGCCATGTCGTCATTGTGGGCATAGAGCGCGCAGATGTTCTTGCCGCCACCCTCGGCCTTGATGAAACTCTCCATCACCTCCTTGCCCTTGGTCCGGGTGAAGTCGCCGGTCTGCGAGCGGGTGATCTTGATGTTGTCGTGGCCGGCAAGCGCTTCCTCGAAGCCCTTCTTGCGGTTGATTGCCGGCGAGGAGCCCGTGGTGCCCTGCAGTTCGACGACGTTGCACTCCTTGTCGCCGACCTCCTTGACCAGCCAGTCGCCGGCCACCTTGCCCTCGTGCACCTGGTCGGACGTCACGGCGGTCAGATAGAGCGAGTCCGGCGCGTCGATCTGGCGGTCCAGGAGCACGACCGGGATTTCGGCCTCCTTGGCTTCCTGCAGCACCTGATCCCAGCCTGTGGCGACTACAGGCGCCAGCAGGATCGCGTCCACGCCCTGCGCGATGAAGGAGCGGATCGCCTTGATCTGGTTTTCCTGCTTCTGCTGGGCGTCGGCGAATTTGAGGTCGACGCCGCGCTTCTCGGCTTCCTGCTTGGTGACGCTGGTCTCGGCCGCGCGCCAGCCGGATTCCGAGCCGATCTGCGAGAAACCGACGGTCATGCCGGCAGCCATGGCCGACGTTGCAACGAGCGATGCGATGAGCGCTGCGCCGGCGCTCAGCTTCCAGTTCTTCATGCCAATCCTCCCTGGCGAAACCGATCCTCCCCGACCGGCATGGTCAACGATAATATCATATTACTTTTGCTGTCCATGCCCTCCTTGTCGCACCCGGATCGTCTGCAGACGATTTTCTGGGCTGCAACCTGGAATTTCGCCAACGCGCGGGGATGATCGTGCAAGGCTGATGATCTACCCACGCAGCAGCAGGGTTCTCCGCCGCTTCCGGTAGAATAGTGTGATGCGGCAGACGTGGTGAGATACCTCGTCCTTGTTCATCTATAAACGATGTCACGCGCCTGAGTTGCTGCAAACGTCATTTCATTAGCATTTCGCAAACCTGTTTTGACCGATGATGATGAGATCACAGAACAGGTCGGCTCTGCGCCACTCAACCGCCATGACCTATCAACCCGCCATCGCGATCGCGCTGCTGCATGGTCTCGGCATCATGGCGCTGGTTGCTGTCTGCTATGGTTGCGTCGAACGCCTGCCGCTCCACCTGGTGCCGAAGCGGCTGCTGGAGGGTCTGATCTTCGGGGGCGGCGCCGTGGCCGCGATGCTCTCCCCGGCCCTTCTCTGGGAGGGCGTCATCATCGATGCACGGTCGGTGATCGTCGGCATGGCCGGTGCTTTCGCCGGGCCGGCGGTCACGTTGATCGCGGGGCTTCTGGCCTCTGCCTACCGCCTGTGGCTCGGCGGCGCCGGCGCGCCGGTCGGGGTTTCCGGCATCGTCTTCGCGGCCGTTGTCGGGCTGTGGTGGGGACGCGGCAAGCGACGGGGCCAGGATGCGAGCGTTCTCGATCTCGCGCTCCTCGGAGCGTTCGTCTCGCTGCATATGGTGACCTTCCTGTTTCTGCCGATCTTCCCTCGAACGGGCGCAGCGACGCAGATCTGGCTGACGGTCATGATCTCCTATGTCGCGGCCTCAATCGTCATGGGCTCCATGATGCGGCGCGAGCGGATGATGCTGCTGCGCGAGCGTGGCCTGCGGCATGACGCGTTGACCGACGTCCTGACCGGCCTTGCCAACCGCCGCGCCTTCGAGGAGACGCTGAGCCAGAAGCTGTCGCTGCTGCAGACGACGCAGGAGGCCGCCATCTCGCTGCTCCTGATCGACATCGACCACTTCAAGAACGTCAACGATCGCTTCGGCCACGATACAGGCGACGAAGCGTTGAAGACGGTGGCGCGCGTGCTGCGCGCCTGCGTGCGCGACGGCGACCTGGTCGCCCGCCACGGCGGCGAAGAGTTTGCAGTGCTTCTGCCGCTGACCTCGCAGCAAGCTGCCACCAAGGTCGCGGAGCGGATCCGGATGGAGATCGAAGCGACGCCGTTCGACCATCTTGACACCGCTTTCGGACTGACGGTCAGCATCGGTCTGGCCTCCTCCGAGCAGCACGGAACCGATGCGCTGGGCTTGCGAACCATGGCCGATGCGGCGCTCTATGCGGCCAAGCGTGCCGGTCGCAACCGGGTGGTCGGCCCCGTGCCGCAGGTCAAGGGCGGGCCGGACGAGAGCGTCGCCTTCGACTTGGCTCCGGCGGAGTGATCGCCTGCCATTGATGCGAAGGCCCGCGTGGACCATCTCTTCCGTTGGTTGAACAACGGAACTGATCGATGCGAACTCTGCTGCCGGCGCTCTTTGGTGTAACCCTCCTCGCTGCTGTGGGCGTGGCCCGTGCCGAGCAGGTGGGAGAGGTCTCGACGGACTGGTTTGGCAACGACATCAAGGTCGAGGCGATCGCCGACCCGAAGGTGCAGGGCGTCACCTGCCACATCACCTATTTCGAGCGGGGGCTGATCGACCGATTCCAGCAGGGCAACTGGTTCGAAGACCCGTCCAATTCGTCGATCGCCTGCCGCCAGACGGGACCTATCACCGTCGGCGACATCGACCTCGACGAGGATGGCGAGGAGATCTTCTCGGCCCGCCGCTCGCTGATCTTCAAGGCGCTCGTGGTCAACCGCATCTACGACAAGGCCAACGACACGCTGATCTACCTCGCCCATTCGCGCGAGGTGCAGAAAGGCAGCGCTAAGATGTCGATCTCGACCGTGCCGCTGTTCGCGTCCAACCCGACCTGGAGCAAGGGAAAGCCTTAAGAGGCGTTCGCTGCACGCTGGGTCGGGCGGAGAGATGCCGGGCATCCTTCGATGACGCGCCGGGCGGTGCTGCCGAGGCGCCGTTGCCAATGAAGATGAAGGCTCCCGGCCGCCCGCTCCAGCATGTAGGAAAAGTCCTCCCCGCCCATCAGCGGCGCCGCCGCGGTGTTCACGGCGTCCTTGCCGGCGATTTCGGCGGCCATCTCCATGCAGAAGCTGGCCTGACCCGCACATTAGCGAGATGCGCCTGCGATGGGCCGCTGCGGGGCGGTCCGCAACGGCCCAGCCGGTTCTCGGCAGCTAAGCGGCAGGCGAGGTGTTCATGATCGTCACCGGCGAGGCTCGCCAGCAGATGGCATGCCTGTCGAAATCACTGATTTAGTTGCGCATCCGACGTGGAACGTTCGATGACAGGCTTCTGTCCAGGCTCGTGAGACATGGTCTTCGTCCGGCTCGAAAGATCATCGCCGCTGACCTTGGTTTTGGTCTGCGACTTGGAGAACGTGCCGCCGCCCTGCGCCGAGGCGCGGGATTTCGCCTGAAGATTATTGGGGTTGGCGTTGATGCGCGTACGGCTGTCGACTTTGCCGTCGGTGGCCGCTGCGCTTCCTCCCGAGGCGATGGAGGCGCCGTAGCTGCCATCCTCGCCGGTTGATGCGCCGCCGGTGCCGACCGTGGAGGCGGATGTTCCCCCCGCCGAGGCGGTTCCGCCCGATCCGACGATTGCGGTATCCTGAGCGGAGGCCGTGATCGTGAGACCCAGGACGAGGGTGGCGGCGAGCGTGGTGCTGCTCAGGGCCATGTGACTACTCCTTCTCCATGATGACGGTGCAGCCGCCATGCGTGCTGGTGATGACTGTCCGAGTTCCATCGGACGAGGATGCGGAGGCGCTCGATGCCGCGCCTGGCGATGTCGTGGTCGTCGTCTGCCCGTCGACGGTGTTGGACGTCGACACGCTGCCGTTCCCTGCGGTCACCGTCGACGAGGTTCCGCTCCCGACCGTCGTGCTGCCGGAGACGACGCCACTGCCCGCTGTCACCGAACTAGACGTCCGCCCCGAGTCGATCCGGGCCATGAGGCTCGGATTGCGCTCGAGGTCACTGCGCTTGACGATCTGACATCCGTTCGTCTCGGTACTGCTTGGCTGCGCCACAGCGGCGCCGGCGGCCGAGAACGCCGCGACTACGCACAAGGCGATCTGGACTTTACGCAATCTCTCCTCCCGAAATCGGAATGCGCGGCCGGTCCTGTGAGACCGGCCGCGCGTTGCGCGATCAATCGGCGATCAGGCCGATCAGCACTTGCCCTTCTTGGCTTGGCCCGGAGGGCAGCTCTTGTTCGACGTATCATCCTGAGCGGCTGCTGCAGCGGAGCCGGCGGTGCCAACCGAGGACGAGGACGTGCCGTCGCCCGCGGACGTGCCGCCGGTGCCGAGCGTGGAGGCCGAACCTGCGCCCGAGCCGCTGCCGGAGCCTGCCGCCGAGCCGCCGGTGCCGACCGAGGACGAGGACGTGCCGTCTCCCGCGGATGTGCCGCCGGTGCCGAGCGTGGAGGCCGAGCCTGCGCCCGAGCCGCTGCCGGAGTCAGCCGCCGAGCCGCCGGTGCCGACCGAGGACGAGGACGTGCCATCGCCTGCAGACGTGCCGCCGGTGCTGAGCGTCGAGGCCGAGCCTGCGCCCGAGCCGCTGCCGGAGCCCGCCGCCGAGCCGCCCGTGCCGACCGAGGACGAGGACGTGCCGTCGCCTGCAGACGTGCCGCCAGTGCCGAGGGTCGAGGCTGAACCCGCGCCGGAGCCGCTGCCGGAGTCAGCCGAGGAGCCGCCCGTGCCGACGGTGCTGGAAGAGGTCCCGTTCTCGATGGTTGTGCCGCCCGTGCCGACCGTCGAACCTGACGATTGCGCGAAGCCGGTACCCACTACGGCGGTGGCGAAAATAGCCGCAAGGGCGGTCGTTTGAAGCAGTTTCATGGAGCTCTCCCAAAAGTTGCGCCGCGGCCTGTTCCGGCTGCGAACTGAGGGAAAGAACCGCATGTAGCAGCAGCGAGTTCCGTATAGATCCTGATAAATCCAAAGTGAACGATCGTTCATCTGGCGTTCATGTTGGATAGTCGTCTCAGACGAACTATAAAATCCGAGATTGTAGATACCCGGCAAATACTCGAAGAACAGACTTGAGGGCTTCTACGAAGGAAAGATCCCGCTCAGGCGTCAGCCGCGAATGCCACCGGCGGAATTCATCTGAGGTTCATCTGTGGGGCGGTAATGAACATGCAGTCGATCGCGAGAAGCGCTTGGTTGCTCCCGTCCCTTCGCAATCAGCGCCTATGGCTGGACGTCCCGATCGGGGCGTCCAGCCATTTTCCATTCGAGCTTCCCCAAAAGTGGGTCTGCTTTGGCCGCGACGCTGGGCGCTGACATGGAAGATGGATGTTCGTCCTCGCCCTGCGCCGAGCCGGAACGAGAACCACAGGTGCTTGGCATATTCGGTGGGGGCGTCGGACTGCGCATCCGATCCGCTGCCGGTGTATCCGCTTCCGCGCGGCTCGCTGAGATCGTTGCAGGTCTCGCGGGATGCTCCTGCCTTAAACCTGCAGATCAGCGGCTTCGAGGGAAGCGCTCTCCAGAGCGTTGCAGCCGGAGCCCTTTACCCCGCCGCCAGCGCAGCCTGTGCCAGCCGCACCCAGTAGGACGAGCCGTAGCCAATGGCGGTGTCGTTGAAGTCATAGGTCGGGTTGTGGAGATTGGCCGAGGCGCCGTTGCCGATGAAGATGAAGGCGCCTGGCCGCCGCTCCAGCATGTAGGAAAAATCCTCCCCGCCCATCAGCGGCGCCGCCGCGGTGTTCACGGCTTCGGTGCCGACAATCTCGGCGGCGATGCCCGCGCAGAAGCTGGCCTGCCCGGCGTCGTTGAAGGTGACGGGATAGTTGCGGTCGTAGTGAACGTCCGCCTCCGCGCCATGCGCCTCGCAGATGCCGCGGCTGATCGCCCGGATGCGCGCCTCGGCGAGATCGCGCACGGCCGGCGCCAGCGAGCGCACCGTGCCCGATATGACGGCCGTATCCGGTATGACGTTGTGGGTGAAGCCGGCATGGAACTGCGTGACCGAGACGACCACCGAATCCAGCGGATCGGCGCTGCGTGCGGCGATCGACTGCAGCGCCTGGACGAGAGCCGCGCCGGCCAGGATCGGGTCGACGCCCTTGTGCGGCAGGGCAGCGTGGACGCCGCGGCCGCGGATGGTGATCTGGAATTCGTCGGTTGCCGCCATGATCGGCCCCGGGCGAATGGCGAACTGCCCGACCGGCAGGCCCGGCAGATTGTGCATGCCGTAGACGCGCTCGATCGGGAAGCGCTCCAGCAAGCCATCCTCGATCATCGCCTTGGCGCCGGCGCCGCCTTCCTCGGCGGGCTGGAAGATGAAGGCGACGCTGCCGGCGAAGTCACGCGACGCGGCGAGATGCCGCGCAGCGCCGAGCAGCATGGCGGTGTGGCCGTCATGGCCGCAGGCATGCATCGCGCCGCCCCGCGTTGAGGCATGGGCGAGATTGGTCTCCTCCTCGATCGGCAGGGCGTCCATGTCGGCGCGCAGGCCGATCATCCTGCCGCCCGCACCGCCGCGGCCATGCACCAGCCCGACCACACCGGTGCGCCCGATCCCCGTCGCCACCGTGTCGCAGCCGAAGGCGCCGAGCTTTTCGGCAACGAAGCGCGCCGTCTCCGGCAGATCATAGCCGAGCTCCGGCCTGGCATGCAGATGGCGGCGCCATTCGGCGATTTCGGGCACGCGCTCGGCGATGGCGGGATTGATCGACATTCGTATTCTTCCGATACATGCGCCTGCGACGCGACGTGGCAGCAACCGCCAAGTCGTCTATCTTGCCACGAGAGCGTCACACAGGCGAGATAGCGGAAGGCATCGGCCACCCCATGCGCGGTAGGCCCACGATCCTCGCCCCAATCCGATGAAGGAACTGATCTTGAAAGCGATCGGCCGTTTCGTCCTGATGCTGCTGCCAGCCTTGGCCGCCGCATCTGCCGCATCCCTTCCGGCCGGCGCCGAGACCTCTGTCGTCGTCGACGTGGCGACGGGAAAGGTTCTGTCCGAGCATAATGCGACGCAGCGCTGGTATCCGGCGTCGACGACGAAGCTGATGACGGCCTATGTCGCGCTGCGGGCGGTGCAGTTGCAGAAGGCCAGCCTCGACACGCCGGTCATCATGACCCGCCGGGCGGCCGCCGAGGCGCCGAGCAAGATGGGCTTCCAGCCGGGCTCCGTCATCCGCCTCGACGTGGCGCTGCGGATGATGCTGGTAAAATCGGCGAATGACGTCGCCTATGCGATCGGCCAGACGCTCGGCGGCGGCTCGATGGAGACCTTCGTCGGGATGATGAATGCGGAAGCCGCGCGGCTCGGCATGCGCGACTCGCATTTCGTCAACCCAAACGGCCTGCCGGGCGAGGGCCAGTATTCCAGCGCCAAGGATCTGGCCATCTTGGGAACGGCGATCCGGCGCGATTTCCGGGCCTTCTCCGACCTCTTCGGCACGGAGGCGATCTCCGCCGGCAAGAGCCTCATCATCAATGGCAACAAGCTGCTCGGCCGCTTCGATGGCGCCGACGGCATGAAGACCGGCTATATCTGCGCCTCCGGCTTCAATCTCGTTTCCTCCGCGACCCGCAACGGTCGCACGCTCGTCGCCGTGGTGCTCGGCGCCGACGGACCGATCGTGCGCGAGCGCACCTCGGCCGAGCTCCTGGAGAACGGCTTCAAGACGGACCCTGCCACGCGGCCGATGCGCATCGAGCAGCTTCCCGTTTCGGCCGGTGCTCCGGCCGACATCTCGAATGAAATCTGCTCCGCCAAGGGGCGCGGGGAACGCGCCGAGGAGCGGGCCGAGGAGGCGAAGCGCAAGGAAACCTTCGGCTCGCCCTATATGCACGACATGGATCGGCCGCCGGCCGTGGTGAAGGTGGCGCTCGGCGGCGCCGCGGGCAACGAGCATGTCGAGCCAGGCGTGACGCTGATCGCAGCCTACGGCATTCCGATCCCGACGTTCCGGCCGACCGGGCCGGCTGACATCGCCGGCACGCCGCCGCCCGCCTTGGAGGCAAAGCCCGAGGTCGGCTCATTGGAGGGCGAGCCTGGCGAAGGCGACATGCCGGTCGCCGCGACGACGACCACCTCCGGCAAGTCGGCGCGCCTGACCCAGGCGCCGGTCGACGATCATCCCGCGATGCCGGCCAAGGGCTTGCCGGTGCCGCAAGCCGCCGTCAGGACCAATTGACACTCGACCGCGGCACCATGGCCCCTGAAGACGCGATCCGCCCGGCGCCGATGGCGCTGACAGTGCTGACGGGGTGCCTCGGCGCCGGCAAGACGACGCTGCTGAACCGGCTGCTGTCGGATCCTGGCGTCACCGATACGGCTGTGATCGTCAACGAGTTCGGCGCCGTCGGGATCGACCATCTCCTGGTCGAGAGCGCCGCCGGCGAAACGATCGTCGAGCTTTCCGACGGATGCCTGTGCTGCAGCGTTCGCGGCGAGCTGGCCGATACGCTGGTCGAGCTCGCCGAGCGCGTCCGGCATGGCACGCTGAAGCCGCTGAAGCGCGTGGTCGTGGAGACCACCGGGCTCGCCGATCCGACGCCGATCCTCGCCATGCTGATGACGCATCCGGCCCTGCTGTCGGCCTATGCGCTGGACGGCGTCGTGACGGTGGTGGACGCGCTTGCCGGCGCGGCGAACCTGAAGAATCGTCCTGAAGCAGCCCGGCAGATCGCCGTGGCCGACCGGCTGGTGCTGACCAAGACCGATCTTGCGCCGCCGGACGCGACAATGGCGCTGAAACGCTCGCTCGCCGATCTCAATCCACGCGCGCCGATCCTGTCAGTCGCGGCCGGCGAGGCGGAGCCGGCGGCGCTTTTCGGCAGCGGCCTTGTCGATCCCGCGACGGGGCTCGCTGATGTCAGCCGGTGGCTGGATGCCGCGGGCGTGCAGGCTGCCGGGGCAGGGCAGGGCCATGGTCATGACGGGCATGGTCATGACGACCATGATCACCATCATCACCATGGTCATGACCACGCGCATGATGGGGCTGGCGCGGACGCCGGTGCGAGGCAGTCTGCGAGCCACCGGCATGGTGGGGTCGCATCCTTCTCCATCGTCTCGGACAAGCCGATCAGCCGCGCCGCGCTCGACGGGTTCCTCGATCTCCTGATGGTGACCTGCGGCGATGGCCTGTTACGGATGAAGGCGGTGCTTGCGATTGTGGAGGATCCCGACCGTCCGCTCGCCGTTCATGCGGTCCGCAGCTTCCTGCATCCGCCGGTGCGGCTGCCGGCCTGGCCGGCGGCCACGGTGCCGTCCTGCCGCCTCGTCGTCATCGGGGAGGGGCTGGACGAGGGGGCGATCCGCGACCTGTTCGCCGCCTTCGCGGGAGAGCCTCGGACCGATCGTCCGGATCGGGCTGCCTTGTCCGACAATCCGCTTGCGGTCGCCGGCTACAGCTTCGGCTGACCCGGATCATCCTCGGCGGCCGGCGAGGCGCCGCGCTCGATCAGGAAGCGGTGGCCGCCGGATTCGGCGGAGCTTTCGAGCAGGCGGTGGCCGCCCATCTGGCAGGCATGCGGGATGTCGATCGTCGCGAGAGGATCGTCCGAGCGCACCTGCAGGCGCCGGCCCGGCTCCAGCGACGCAAGCCGCTTCTCGGTCTTCAGCGCCGGCAGGGGGCAGCGCAGGCCCCGCAGATCCAGTTCGACATCCGCCATCTTCATCCGGCCATCCGGCATACCTACATCAGCGCCGCGCCGGTGCTCTCCGGCGCAGATGCTTAACCCGGATGCCGCCGGTCTCGCCAGCGGCATCGTCCTTGCCGCAGTCCAGTGAGTTGCCGCCATGAGCCGCTACAGCCTCGACCCCCAGGTCATCGTCGACTTCTGGCGCGAGCTCGGCGCGGACCGGTGGTTCGTCAAGGATCCCGAGCTTGACGAGACGATCCGCCAGCGCTTCGGCGACGTCTACGAGCAGGCCGCGCAGGGGCTGCTCGACCATTGGCAGGAGACACCGACCGGCGCGCTTGCCCTCGTCATCCTGCTCGACCAGTTCCCGCGCAACATGTTCCGCGGCACGCCACAGGCCTTTGCGACCGATGCCAAGGCGCTCGCCATCGCGCATATGGCGCTCGAGCGGGGCGACCAGCATGCCGTGGGTGAGGACGTCAACCAGTTCCTGGCGCTGCCGCTGATGCATTCCGAGCAGCTGTCGGATCAGGAGGCCTGCGTGGAGTGGATGGGGCAGATCGGCGAGGCGAACCTCCCGTTCGCCGAGGAGCACCGCGACATCATCCGGCGCTTCGGCCGCTTCCCGCACCGCAACGTCATCCTCGGTCGCCCCTCCAGCGAAACCGAGCTGACCTTCCTCGCCGAGGGCGGCTTCGGAGGATGACCAAATTCTGTCATTCCGGCTGATTTCCTCGATCAAATCTTAAGCTCTTGCAGGACATTGTGACGCTGCCGGAGATTGCCGGCAGCCGGCGACGCTTGCCTTGCTCCGGACGAGGCGGGGTCGCTCCATGTCGATATCGCCCGGCCGGGCTTTGGAGAGAGCGATGGCGAAGCTCAATCTGGACGAGGTGTCAGCCTCTGCCGGCACTGGTGCGCAGCGCTCGCCGCAGCCGTCGCTGCGCCCGCTCGACACGCCGGATGTCAATGTCGCGACAGCGACGGGCGACGGGCGGCGGCGCTTTTCCATCTATTCGCCGATGGCGGCCTTCGATCTCGTCGATGAACTCGACTTCCTAACGCGCCGCTCGATCGACCAGAACGTCTTTTTCTCCCCGCAATTCCTCGTGCCTGCCATGCCGCGCCTCGACGAGCGAAAGGTGCGGCTGATGGTGATCCGCGACGAAGCGGCGGCGCGTAGCCGCCTGCGGCTGCTGATGCCGTTTTCCATCGAGCGCTCGGGGCTGATCGGCGGACCGTCGGCGATCCGCGCCTGGACGCATCCCTTTGGTCCGCTCGGCACCATCCTGGTCGATGCGGACGATCCGGACGGCACGCTTGCCAGCCTGTTCGAGACATTGGCGCGGCCTGACCTGCGCATGCCCGACGTGCTGATCCTGCCGGACCTCAGGGTCGGCGAGCCGATGGCGGACGCGCTGCTGCGGGTCGCCGCGGCAAACGGCCTGCCAGTCGTCAGGACTGCGGCGACCGATCGTGCGGCGATGGTGAAGGGCCCTGACGCCGCCACCTATCTCGACCGCGCACTGTCGCCCAAGCGCCGCCGCGATGCCGCCCGGCAGCGGCGGATACTGGAGCGGCGAGGCGAGGTGACCTTCGAGATCGCGCGCGAGCCGGATGCTGTGCGGCACGCGCTGGAGGAGTTCCTGGTCCTCGAGGCCAGCGGCTGGAAGGGCGAGGTCCGCAGCGCCCTCGTCATGGACCGTTATCGTTCCGCCTTCACGCGCGAGGCGGTGAACGCCTTGGCGGAGAAGGATCGCACCCGCATCTTCACCCTGCGCGCGGGCGGCCAACCGGTCGCCAGCCTGGTCGCCTTCGTTCTCGGCGGCGAGGCCTTCGCCTGGAAGACCGGTTATGACGAGAACTTCGCCGCGGCCTCGCCAGGCCTGCAGCTGATGCTGCACGTGACCGAGGCGCTGATCGCCGATCCGGACGTTGCCCGAGCCGATTCCTGCACCGTTCCCGACCACACGCTGATGAACCGCGTCTGGAAGGAGCGGATCGACATCGCGACCTATGTGGTCGGCCTGTCGCCCGATGCAGGCGCCCGTGTCGAGGCCGCGGCCAAGGGTGTCACGGCGATGAAGCGCTCGCGCAACCTCGCCCGGCTGATGCGCGAGCGGCTGCAGTCGATCCGCATCAAGCGGCGCTGAACTCTTTCGCCTCCTCGGACGCTCCGACTTCGATGAGACGTGCCTAGAGCAGCTTGTCCAGCGTGATCGGCAGCTCCCGGATGCGTTTGCCGGTCGCGTTGAAGACCGCATTGGCGATGGCCGCCGCGACGCCGGTGATGCCGATCTCGCCGATGCCGCGTGCCCCGAGCGGCGAGCGCGGATCCGGGATGCCGGTCCAGATCACCTCGATGTCCGGCACATCGAGATGCGACGGCACGTGATAGTCGGCGAGCGTGGCGTTCATGATGCGGCCGCTGCGCTCATCGAACAGCGTTTCCTCGGTGAGAGCGAGGCCGATCCCCATGATCATGCCGCCCTTGAACTGGCTCGCCGCGGTCTTCGGGTTGAGGATGGTACCGCAGTCGAACGATCCGAGCAGCCGGTCGATCCGCACTTCGCCCGTCACGTCGCTGACGCGCAGCTCGCAAAAGACCGCCGACGAGCTGTTCATCGCGAATTTCAGCATTTCGAGCGGAGCGCTGCCCGCCGCGGTGATGCTGACCTCGTCGCGTTGCGCGCGATCCAGAATCGAGCGGTAGCTCTCGTGCCGCCAGGGCTCCTCGAGGCTGGCGACGCCCTGGTCGGTGAGGCGCACATCGCCCGTCCGCAGTCCGGCGACGGGGCTGTCATTGCCGGCGAGGCGCAACAGCTCGCCGGTCAGCTTGTCGGTGGCGGCAAGGATCGCCCCTGCGATTGAAGCCGTCTGCGATGAGCCGCCGGCCATGGCCGATGCCGGAAGCGAGGAGTCGCCCATCTCGAAGGTGATCATGTCGACCGGCAGGCCGAGGCGGTCGGCCGCATGCTGGACCTGCACGGTCGAGGTCCCCATGCCCATTTCCTGCGCCGAGCAGGCGACGATCGCCGACCCGTCGCGCTTCAGCGTGATCCGGACGTTGGTCGACGGCATCCTGGCATAAGGGAACGATCCCGTCGCGCAGCCCATGCCGATACGCCATTCGCCGTCACGGCGGGTGCCGGGCTCCGCGGACCGGTGCTCCCAGCCGAAGCGCCTGGCGCCTTCCGCATAGGCCGTTATCAAGGCGCGCTGCGAGAAGGGCGCGCCGGAGATCGGATGGCGCTCCGGCTCGTTGCGGCGCCGGAGCTCGATGGGATCGATGCCCATCTGGTGCGCCAACTCGTCGACGGCGCTTTCCAGCGCGAAGGTCCCGACCGACTCGCCCGGCGCCCGCATATAGGTGTTGGGCACGATGTCGAGGTCGACATGATGCTGCACGATCTCGACGCTCTTGGCGCTGTAGAGTGCGCGCGCCGAGGAGGTGTACTGCTCCGGGCAGGCGCCATAGGGCAGCATGATCGAGTAGCCGGTGTGCACCAGCGCGGTGAAACGCCCCTCCGTGTTGGCGCCGATCGCGACGCGCTGCTCCGTCGGCGTGCGTCCGCCGATGATGCGATAGACGCCCTCGCGGCTCAGCATCAGGCGCAGCGGACGGCCGGTCAGCCGGGCCGCCGCGATCGCCAGGATCTGGTGATCCCAGAGGCCCTTGCCGCCGAAGCCGCCGCCGACGAAGGGCGACAGGACGCGCACCTGCTCCTTCTTCAGACCGAAGACCTTGGCGAGCGCGCCGGCGCTCGGCGCGATCATCTGCGTGGCGTCGTGCACGATGAGCGAGCCGTCCTGCCAGGCGACGGTCACCGCATGCAGCTCGATGGCATTGTGGTTGTGGCCCGGTGTCCGGTAGACCGCGTCGACGCGGTGTGCGGCCTGCGTCAGTTCGCGCTCGGCATTGCCGACGGTGACGTGGTTCTTGTCGATGAGCACGGATGCCGGCGTACGCGCCCGCGCCTTGGCATCCTCGAAATGCGTCTTGGCCGGAACGGTGTCGTAGTCGATCTCGATCAGCGCGGCGGCATGATCCGCCTGCTCCTGGGTCTCGGCGACGACCACTGCGACCACCTGCCCGTTGTAGCGGACATTCTCGTCCTGCAGGATCGGCAGGCTGCTGTTGCCGACGGCAGAGAGGTCGGTGATGCTGATGAGCGCCAGCGGGCTGATGCGCGGCATGTTCCGGTGCGTCATCACGAGTATCACCCCGGGCGCAGCCTCTGCAGCCTGCGTCTCGAGCCGGGCGATCCGCGCGCGCGTCACGGGGCTGTGCACGAAGGCGGCATAGGACAGGCCTTCCATTGGCACCTCAGCGGCAAAGCGCGCCTGCCCCGATACCTTCTGCGGCCCGTCCAGCCGGGACGCCTGCCGCCCGATCGCGGCGCTGCGGCCGATCAGCGGGTCCGGTGTCCCGCCCGGCAGCCACTGCGCCGGGACCCAGCCGAGCACCGTCTTGACGGACTCGACGACGACGTTCTGAACCCTTGTCATCGGCGATCTCCCGAAAGCTCGGTGAGGACGGCTGCCAGCGTGCGCTGCGCCAGGTCGATCTTGAAGCCGTTGCCGGAGAGCGGCACGGCGTCGGCGAGTTCTGTGGCGGCGGCCGCCATGAAGGCGCTCTCAGTCGCCGGCTGCCCGCGCAGAGCCGCTTCGGCGCGAAGAGCGCGCCAGGGTTTGGGCGCCACACCGCCGAAGCCGATGCGAACGTCCTCGACGACGCCGTCGCGGAGCGTCAGCCCGGCCGCGACGGAGACGAGGGCGAAGGCATAGCTCGCCCGATCGCGCACCTTGCGATAGGTCGAGTTCGCGGCGACGGCCGACGGCGGAATCTCGATCGCGGTGATGATCTCGCTCGGCTCCAGCACCGTCTCAATGTCCGGACGCTCCCCCGGCAGGCGATGGAAATCGCCGAGCGCAATGATGCGCGTGCCGCTGGCGCTGGAGACGTGAATGCGAGCGTCGAGCGCGGCAAGGGCCACGCTCATGTCCGACGGGTTCGTCGCCACGCAGTGCGGCGAGGCGCCGAGGATCGCATGGTAGCGGTTGAAGCCGCCGCGTGCGTCGCAGCCGCTGCCGGGTGCGCGCTTGTTGCAGCGCGAGCCGGCCGCATCGTTGAAATAGACGCAGCGGGTGCGCTGCATCAGGTTGCCGCCGACCGTCGCCATGTTGCGGATCTGCGCCGAGGCGCCGGCGAGGATCGCCCGCGACAGCAGGGGATAGCGGGAGCGCACCAGCGGATGCGCCGCGACGGCGCTGTTGCGCGCGGCCGCGCCGATCATCAGGCCGCCGTCATCGCTCTCCTCGATGCTGGACGACAGGGCGGTGACGTCGACCAGGTCCGAGACCTGCTCGACGCCCTTGCGCATGAGGTCGATGAGGTTGGTGCCCCCACCGAGCAGGCGGGCGCCTGGCGCACCTGCCAGATGGATGGCCTCGTCCGCGGACGAGGCGCGATGATAGGCGAGGGGGATCATGCCGCGCGCTCCGTTGCCACCTGCATTATGGCTTCGACGATGCCGTTATGCGCACCGCAGCGGCAGAGATTGCCGCTCATCCGTTCGCGGATTTCCTGTGCCGTCAGCGTCGCGCGTTCAGCCGCGAGGTCGGCCGTGACGTAGCTCGGCATGCCGCGCTCGATCTCCTGCAGCATCGCTGTCGCTGCGCAGATCTGGCCCGGCGTGCAGTAGCCGCACTGGAAGCCGTCATGCTCGATGAAGGCGACCTGCAAAGGGTTCAGCGCGCCATCGGCGGAAAGGCCCTCGATCGTGGTGACGGATCGGCCGTCGGCCTGCGCCGCCAGCGTCAGGCAGGACAGGACGCGCTCGCCGTCGATAATCACGGTGCAGGCGCCGCAGGCGCCCTGATTGCAGCCGACCTTGGTGCCGGTGAGATGCAGGTGCTCGCGCAGGAAATCGAGCAACGAGACGCGCGCGTCCCCCGGCGCCTGCACCTCGGCGCCATTGATCCGTATCGCCATCCGGTTCGTCCTCTATCGCTTCATCAGAACCCGTTAGGTTAGAAGCGATATATAACGAAGTTCGTATAATTCAATCTTCGTTATATGCGATCTTCGCGATCATGCTGATGAAGCTGTCGCGTTCGGCGGGCGAAAGCCGCTGGAGCATGAACCGATAGAGGTCACGGTGTGCTTCCTCATAGGCCGCCAGATGCGCCGTCCCGGCATCCGACAGGCCGAGGGCGACGGCGCGGCGGTCCCCCTCGACACGCCGACGCTCCAGCAACCCACGTTTGGCGAGCCGGTCCGTCGCCGAGGAGATGGTCGTCACGGGTACCGCGAGGAAGCGAGCGACGTCGGTCGGGCCGCAGGCGGGATGATCACGGACATACAGCAAGGTCTGGGTGTCGACCTCGTTCAGCGGCTTGTCCGCCCGCACAGCGTCAGCCAGCTTGAAGCGGCGCACGAAGGTGTCGAGCGCAGCGCCGAGGGTCTCAATCTGGTCGTCCGTGGGCGTCGTCATGCCGCCACATAACGCAACCCGCCAAGGTTCGGCCAGAGATTGCCCGCCTCAGTCGGTTCAGGCGGCGGCGGCGCGGTGCAAGCTATGGAAGGCGGCTCGGCCGACCGCGGCCGTCCTGCTGCCCGGTCGGTGCTCATCGGCACCTCCAACGACGCGACGAGACTGACCGGGGCCACAGCGCGAGCTCGCGCGCGCTCCTGAGGGAAACGCAGCCTGGAATCACTCCAAAAAAGGAGGCTCGCCCCGCCATCCTTTGACGTGGATCAACCATTCGTGAGCCCGCTTGCTGTCCAAATCAGTCGTCTTGCGGCGCCGCAGAAGCCCGGTGCTGCGTCAGCTGAGGAGAAGTCGGATGCGCTCGTTCTGGGTCAAACATCGTGCCGGAGCGTCTTCGGGAGTTCTCCTGGCATTGCTTGCGCTGCAGGCACCGGGTGCCTTGGCGCAGACCGCCTCGAGCGACGCGGCAGTGGCCTCCGCGGCCAGCATGTCGGCGGAGGAGGTCGACCAGCTGCGCGCCGCTGCCAATGAAGCCTTTGCCGTGGTCCCGTCCTCGGTCCCGCATGTGAAGGGCAATGCCGCGACGCGCGACAAGGTGGAGCTTGGCCGGATGCTGTGGTTCGATCCGCGCCTCTCGGCGAGCGGCATCCTCAACTGCAACTCCTGCCACAACCTCGCGGCCGGCGGCACGGATAATCTGGAGACGTCGATCGGCCACGGCTGGCAGAAGGGGCCGCGCAACTCGCCGACCGTCTTCAATTCGATCTTCAACGTCGCGCAGTTCTGGGACGGCCGTGCCGAGGATCTGAAGTCGCAGGCCAAGGGTCCGATCCAGGCCTCCGTCGAGATGGCCGCGACGCCCGAGCACGTCATCGGCGTCTTGAAGAGCATCCCGACCTATCAGGATCGCTTCCGCACCGCCTTCCCCGGCGAGGCGGACGCCGTGACCTTCGACAACGTCGCCAAAGCCATCGAAGCCTTCGAGACGACCCTCATCACCCCGGGCGCGCGGTTCGACCAGTTCCTGGAAGGCAATGTCGCGGTCCTGAACGACCAGGAGAAGGAGGGTCTGAAGCTCTTCATGGATACCGGCTGCGTCGCCTGCCACAGCGGAGTCAATCTCGGCGGCCAGGACTATTATCCGTTCGGCGTGGTGGAACGCCCCGGCAGCGACATCCTGCCGCCTGAGGATAAAGGCCGCTTCGCCGTCACCAAGACAGCGAGCGACGAATATGTCTTCCGAGCCGTGCCGCTGCGCAATGTCGAGCTGACGGCCCCCTACTTCCACAGCGGCAAGGTCTGGAACCTCGAGCAGGCGGTTGCGGTGATGGGCGTCGCGCAGCTCGGTGCGGAGCTTACGCAGGACCAGACCCGGTCAATTGCCGCCTTCCTGCGCACCTTGACGGGCGAGCCGCCGCGGGTCGAGCTGCCGATCCTGCCGCCGAGCACCGCGGAGACGCCGCGCCCCGAGCCGCTGGTGAAGAACTCGCTCGATCAAGGGGATGCGGTCAAGACGCAGAACAGCGTACGCTGAGGGCCTGATCCTCTCCCCGAAAGAGGAGCAGGACAGCAGCGTCGCTCATCGTGCAGGCCGGTCGAGGGTCGATCTTTTCGAGCATGGGAGCTCGGCCTTCGGATCGGCCTGCACGAGCCTTCGGTCGAGAGGGGCAGTGGTGAGCGCCTATAATCCGTCCTCGGCTGCCAGAATTGCTCTGGCAGCCAGCGCGATCCCGGCTGCATCGTTCAGCCGTAGCGGCGCAAGGCTGATGGTGCGGGCGGTCGGACTCGAACCGACATGGATTGCTCCGGCGGATTTTGAGTCCGCTGCGTCTACCATTTCGCCACGCCCGCACGGCAGCGCCGCTGCCCTGCGCGGGCAGGCGGCTGGCTGCCGATCCTATACGGCACCTCCGCGGCGAAGGCCACATCGATATACGGTGGAAAAGCCAGCACGACCTCGCTGAAGCCGGCCCAAAGCCGCGCAGCCCATCGACGGGCAGGTCGTCGCGCCGACACTGTCCCGCTGCGGTCGTATGGCGTCGGCTCATGGCGCGGATAGCTCACTGCAACCTTAGCGCAGGCGAAACCCGCATTCGATTCTGTGCGGGAGTCGGAGCTTCCACGAAATCCGCACTGTTGCGGTGCGGCCGGCCCTGATATGGCCGCGTCGTTGCGATGCACTGCGGCAGCCGACACGAGGTTCGCGGATATGAGCACCACTGAAAGGCTGACCCGTCCGAGCGGACCGCGGCAGTTGACGGCCGCGATCGTCCTGGCCCTCGGCATTGGGGCAAGCGTCGGCACGGCGCTCCTCTTCGAGCATGTCGGCGGCTACATCCCCTGCGCGCTCTGCCTGCAGGAGCGCATCCCCTATTACGCAGCGGTGCCGCTGGCGGTCGTGACGGCTGTCCTAGCAACACGGCCGCGCGCCGGCGCCCTGACGCGGGCGCTGCTGGTCCTGATCGGACTGGTGATGCTTTATTCGCTCTCTCTCGGCATCTACCATGCCGGTGTCGAATGGAGCTTCTGGGCGGGACCCACCGACTGCGCGCAGTCCGGCGGCGCCGACCTGACCGGCGATCTCCTCTCGGCCATCGACGCGGTGCAGCCGCCGTCCTGCAGCGAGGCGGCCGGCCGCTTCCTCGGCCTGTCCTTCGCAGGCTGGAACGCGCTGGGCTCGGCGCTCTTCGCCGCGATTGCCTTTGTTGCCGCCTTCGGCCGCAGCGGTCGCGCCAGCGCCTGAGCCGACCCTGGCAGCTTGGCGGAGTCGGGGGCCTATTCGGGGTCCAGCTCCGAGTCCCAATAGAGATAGTCGAGCCAGCTCTCGTGCAGATAGTTGGGCGGGAACATCCGGCCGTTGTTGTGCAGGTCGTGCACGGTTGGCTGGTAGGGCTTCTGATGCGGATGCATCCCCGCCGCCTTCGGCATCAGCCCGCCCTTGCGCAGATTGCAGGGCGAGCAGGCGGCAACGACGTTCTCCCAGGTGGTCAGACCGCCGCGCGAGCGCGGGATGACATGGTCGAAGGTCAGCTCGTGCGGCGAGCCGCAATACTGGCACTGGAAGCGGTCGCGCAGGAAGACGTTGAAGCGGGTGAAGGCGGGATGGCGCGCCGGCTTGACGTAGGACTTCAGGCACACGACCGAGGGCAGCCGCATCGAATAGGTCGGGCTGCGCACCGCGCGGTCGTATTCGGCCAGGATCGTCACGCGGTCGAGGAACACCGCCTTGATCGCATCCTGCCAGGACCAGAGTGACAGCGGGTAGTAGCTCAAAGGGCGGAAGTCAGCATTCAGCACGAGCGCCGGGGACAGGTCCTGGGTCACTGCGATCGTCAAAGGCAGCCTCCTCGCTCGCCGCCGCGCCGCCGCTCGGATCCGAGCGAAGACGTGGCAGGTCCCGAATACACTCCCGGTGCATCGCGATCGGCGATGCCGCCGTACCCGCCGAATCAGGCTGTCGCTGCCAAAACGACTTGGCCTGTTCTTTCAGGCAACTATCGTGCTCCATCATGTCGCCTTTGTGAAGCCTGGGGCCGGTTTCACACAGGTTGCTGCGACCCAACGTCACCAGGGCGCGGCAACTTGTCCGCTACAGGGAGGCGACTTGGATCAGCCTGCCGGCTCAACCGGCATCGCGTCGCGCCGGGTGATCGCGCGATAGTAGGCCCAGAACAGCCGGGCGGCGGTGACCCGGTGCGGCGCCCAGCCTTGTGCCGCCGCTGCCACCGCCTTCTCCTTCGGCCGCGCCGGAAGGTCGAAGGCATGGCCGACCGCGACCTGCAGGGCGAGATCGCCGGCGGGGAAGACGTCGGGATGGCCGGCGGAGAACAGGAGAAAGCATTCAGCCGTCCACCGGCCGATGCCGGGGATGACCGACAGTTCGGCCACTGCAACCTCCGGTTCGGCCGCCGCGATCCGCGTCAGATCGAGACGACCGGCAACGATGGCGTCAGCCACGGCCCGCAGCGTCACGATCTTGGCGCGCGACAGACCGGCGCGGCGCAGGGCTTCGTCCGTAGCCGCCAAGACCGCCGCGGCATCGTCGATCGCAACCTCGGCGCAGAGCCGGCCGAAGATGGCATCGGCGCTCGCCCGCGAGACCTGCTGCCCGATGATCGTCCCGGCGAGACCGCGCAGGCCCCTGGCGTTGCGCCGAAGCGGCAGGGGCCCGGCGATCTCTGCCACCCGCTGAAGGCGAGGGTCGAGCCGGAGGAGGGCGGCGAGTGCCGCCGTCACATCCGCATCCGTCTCGATCGTGCCGCTCCGCATGGTGTTGCCCTATAATCCGCCCTCGAGCGGGTGGCGAGAGGAGCAAGAATGCAGGACGAGACGCCGCCGGTCTTCCGCTTCGCACCGAGCCCGAATGGCGAGCTGCATCTGGGCCATGCCCTTTCGGCCCTCCTGAACCATGCCATGGCGCGCCGGGCCGGTGGTCGATTCCTCCTGCGCATCGAGGACATCGATCGCGAGCGCTGCACGCCGGCCTTCGAGCGCCAGATCATCGAGGATCTTCATTGGCTGGGAATCGACTGGGACGAGGCGCCGCGCCGCCAGTCCGAACATTTCGACGATTATGCCGCCGCGCTGGACGCCTTGGGCGATGCGGGACTGCTCTACCCCGCCTTCCTGTCGCGCGGCGAGATCCGCGCCGAGGCCTCGCGACGCTCGGAGATGAGCGGCCGGTCCTGGCCCGCCGATCCAGACGGTGCGCCTATCTATCCAGGGTCGGATCGCGAGCTGCCGGAGGAGGAGCGGCGGGCGCTGATCGCCACCGGGGCGCCTTTCGCTTGGCGCCTCGACATGAGCGCCGCGACGGCTGGCCTGCCGCCGCTGCCCTTTGTCGAGACCGGCGGCTCCCCGGATGGGCGCCTCGGCACCTTCGCCGCCGACCCCGCTGCCTGGGGCGACGTCATCCTCGCCCGGCGCGACGTGCCGGCGAGCTACCATCTCGCCGTGACGATCGACGATGCGCTGCAGGGTGTGACGCATGTGGTGCGCGGCCGCGATCTCTTCGCGTCGACCTCGGTGCACCGGCTGTTGCAGGCGCTGCTCGGCCTACCGACGCCGGTCTATCACCATCACCGGCTCGTCCTGGCCGATGACGGACGCAAGCTGTCGAAGAGCGCGCGCGACACCTCGCTCCGGGCACTGCGCCAGGCTGGCCTGACGCCGGCCGACATCAGGCGCATGGTCGGGTTGGACGCGGCGGAGGCGCCGCCGGCGATGATGCCAGGTGCTGCGGGAGAGTGGACAGAGGCGGCCGCGACGGACTAAGCCGCAGGGGCCGCTCCCCTGAGGCGGCCTTCCGCCGGCGCCTCTCGGCAGCCGCGCCGCTCCTGACGGGGATCTCCTGCCGTGCCGAGACTGCTGCCGTTCTTTCCTGCCATCTTCGTCGTCCTGTGGTCCACCGGCTTCATCGGCGCGCGCTACGCCATGCCGCATGCCGAGCCGCTGACCTTCCTGGTGATGCGCTACGTCCTCGCTTTGGCCATCCTGGTGCTTCTCGCGCTGACCACTCGCGCACCCTGGCCGGCGCGAGGCCCGGCGCTGCATGCCATGCTTGCGGGCGTGCTGATCCACGGCGCCTATCTCGGCGGCGTCTTCCTGGCGATCCGGCACGGCCTCTCCGCCGGTATCACCGCGCTCGTGGTGGGGCTGCAGCCGATGCTGACGGCACTGTTTGCGGCCGGCTTCCTCAACGAGCCGATCCGGCCGCGCCAATGGCTGGGCCTCGCGCTCGGCCTTCTCGGCGTCGGCCTCGTCATCCTGCCGAAGCTCGGCACCGGCGCCGGCGGCTACAGCGCCGCGACGCTCTTGCCGGCGGGCGTCGCCGTCCTCGGCATCTCGATCGGCTCGATCTGGCAGAAGCGCTTCGTCGGTGGCGTCGATCTGCGGACCGGGACGGCGCTGCAGTATCTCGGTGCCCTGATCCCGACGCTCATCGGCGCGCTGCTGACGGAGACGATGGTGGTGGACTGGACCGGCGAGCTCGTCTTCGCCCTCGTCTGGCTCGTCTTCGTCCTCTCGATCGGCGCGATTTTCCTGATGCTGACGCTGATCCGGGAGGGCGCCGTCTCGTCCGTCGCATCTCTGATGTATCTTGTGCCCGGTGTCACCGCGATCATGGCCTACGGCCTTTTCGGTGAGGCGTTGAGTTTGATCCAGCTCGTGGGCCTGGTGATCGCAGGCGTCGGCGTTGCGGCTGCGACGCATCGGCGAAGGAGTGCGGCGCCGGTCCCGCGCGACATCGGCGGCCCTTCGCCTCGCGGCGCGGAAGGCGTATAGGGGCGGCGATCCCCACAATTCAGCGAACCGCGCTCATGTCGTCAGCCCTGACCTACCTTGCCCTTGCCGTCATGATCGCCGTTGCGGTCGTGCTGCTGCTCGGCCTCGTCAATATGATGCGTGGCGGTCCCGCCAGCACATCGCAGAAGCTGATGCGGATGCGCGTTCTTCTGCAGGCGATTGCCGTGATCATCATCGTCGGCGTGCTGCTGCTCGCCCGTTGAGCTGCGCCGCGAAGAGGTCGCTCGCACGGCTTCCGCCGCGCGCCGGATCGACTATGGTGGCGCCGTCATCAAGACGGCCGACGGCTCTTGACGGCGTCTCATCGGGTGAGAAGGGCGGCGCATGGTCCGGCTGAACCGTATCTATACGCGCACAGGCGATGCCGGCACGACGGGCTTGGGCACCGGCGAGCGACGGGCGAAATGCGACGGGCGCATCGAGGCGATCGGCACGGTGGACGAGCTGAACGCCGCCGTTGGGCTCGCGCGCCTGCATGCGAGCGCCGAGCTCGATGCCAGCCTCGCCCGTATCCAGAACGAGCTCTTCGATCTCGGTGCCGAGCTGGCAACGCCGGAAACCGACGAGCCGCCGGCTTTCGAGCGGCTGACCTTGATACCGGGACAGGTGGAGCGCCTCGAGACCGAGATCGATGCGATGAACGAGGCGCTGGAGCCGTTGCGCTCCTTCGTGCTGCCGGCGGGATCGCCCGCGGCGACCTACCTCCATCTCGCGCGGACCGTCGCGCGGCGCGCCGAGCGCGTCATGGTGGCGTTGGCTCGCCAGGACGGCGAGCGGGTGTCGGAGGTGGCGCTGCGCTACGTCAACCGTCTGTCCGACCACCTCTTCGTCGCCGCCCGCATCGCCAATGACAACGGGCGGAGCGACGTCCTCTGGGTGCCGGGCAAGAGCCGGTAGGCCGCCGATGGTCTTCATCCCCTTCTACGACGGCAACCGGCTGAAGCGTATCCGCTTCCAGTACGTCACGCTCGGGCTCATCGCCGCCGAGACGCTGATCTGGCTGTTCTTTGAAGCGACCGGCGAGACAGGCGCCTATCTCAGCGCTTTCGAGATCGTCTATGGCTTCATTCCGGCCGTTGCCAACGACTATGCGGTGCTGCCGGCCGACTATGCCAAGGTGCCGGCGGCGCTGACCTATGTCTCATACGCCTTTCTCCACCTCGATTTCTGGCACCTCCTGGGCAACATGCTGTTCCTCTGGGTGTTCGGCGACAATGTCGAGGACGCCTTCGGCCATGCCCGCTTCCTCCTGTTCTTTCTCCTCTGCGCCGCAGCCGGCGCGCTCTCGCACCAGTTCCTCATGCCGCGATCGGAAGCGACACTGCTTGGCGCATCTGCGGCGGTGTCCGGCGTCGTCGCGGCGTATCTGATGCTGCATCCGCGGGTGCGTGTCTGGGTGCTCGTCCTCGGGCGGCTGCCGCTGCGGCTGCCGGCCTGGCTGCTCTTGGCGTTCTGGATCGGTTTCCAGTTCACCATGCTGGCGCTGGGCGATGAGGAGGTCTCCTATGCGGCGCATGCCGGCGGGATCGTGGCCGGCGCGCTGCTGACGCTGGTGCTGCGGGGCAAGGGCGTGCCGCTCTTCGCCGATCCGGACGAGGCGGCCGGCGAGGCGGCGGCCGGGCCGTGACGCCGAGGCGGTGTCATCCACGCTTCAGGCTTTGACGGCGCCTGCAAAGCGCCTTATCGCCACCTGGTGATGATGCCCGCGATCGTAGCGCGGGCAGTGAAATGAGACGGCCGCGGCGGCTGCCGGGTGCAGGAACGGGAGCAGGGTTCGATGAAGGTGCTGGTCTGCGTCAAGCGCGTTGTGGACTACAACGTGAAGATCCGCGTGAAGGCGGACGGCACGGGTGTCGATCTTGCCAATGTGAAGATGAGCATGAACCCGTTCGACGAGATTGCCGTCGAGGAGGCCGTGCGGCTGAAGGAGGCCGGCACGGCAACCGAGGTGGTAGCGGTGTCGATCGGCGTCAGCCAAGCCCAGGAGACGCTCCGCACCGCGCTCGCCATGGGCGCCGACCGCGGAATTCTCGTAAAGGCCGAAGGCACGGTCGAGCCGCTGGCGGTTGCCAAGATCCTGAAGGGCGTGGTGGGGGCCGAGCAGCCCGACCTCGTCATCCTCGGCAAGCAGGCGATCGATGACGACTCCAACCAGACCGGCCAGATGCTGGCGGCGCTGCTTGGCTGGAGCCAGGGCACGTTTGCCAACAAGATCACCTTCGCCGACGGCGGCGCCACGGTGACGCGCGAGGTCGATGGCGGTCTGCAGACGGTTCAGCTGAAGCTGCCGGCCGTGGTGACCACGGATCTTCGCCTCAACGAGCCACGCTACGCCTCGCTGCCCAACATCATGAAGGCCAAGAAGAAGCCGCTGGAGGAGAAGAGCGCCGGCGACTTCGGCGTCGACCTGACGCCGCGGCTGCAGGTGGTGCGCACGGTCGAGCCGAAGCGCCGTGAGGCCGGCGTCCGGGTAGGCTCGGTGGACGAGCTGATCGGCAAGCTGAAGAACGAGGTCGGCATCATCTGAGCTCGGCCGGCGCCTCGCGCCGTGCTGCTCATGTGTCAACCGACAGGGCGGAGCGCCTTCGACCCGCTACCGCCGATGATCGAACGAACGGACCATACGCCATGACCACGCTTCTTCTTGCCGAACACGCCAATGGCGCCCTCAACGAGCAGACGGCGAAGGCGCTGAGCGCCGCAACGCAGCTCGGCGGCGACGTTCACGTCCTCGTCGCCGGCAGCAACGTTGCCGCGATCGCTGAGGCCGCCGCAAAGCTCGCCGGCGTCGCCAAGGTGCTGACCGCTGACGCGGAGGCCTATGCCCATGCTCTGGCCGAGCCGCTGGCGGCTCTCATCGTCAGTCTCGCCGGCAGCTATGATGCGCTGGTCGCGCCATCGACCACCACGGGCAAGAATGTCATGCCGCGCGTCGCCGCGCTGCTCGACGTCATGCAGATCTCCGACATCACTGCCGTCGAAGGGCCTGATACGTTCGAGCGGCCGATCTATGCGGGCAACGCGCTGCAGACGGTGAAGTCGACCGATCCCAAGCGGGTGATCACCGTGCGCACTGCGGCCTTTGCGGCAGCAGGCGAGGGCGGATCGGCGCCGATCGAGGCGGTCGCGGCCGCCGCCGATCCGGCGCTGTCGAGCTTTGTGGAAGCGCGGCTGGCCGAGAGCGAACGCCCCGAGCTCACCTCGGCGAAGATCATCGTCTCCGGCGGACGGGCGCTCGGCTCCAAGGAGAAGTTCGAGGAGGTGATGCTGCCGCTCGCCGACAAGCTTGGCGCGGCCATCGGCGCCTCGCGCGCTGCGGTGGACGCCGGCTACGCTCCCAACGACTGGCAGGTCGGCCAGACCGGCAAGGTTGTGGCGCCCGAGCTCTATGTCGCCTGCGGCATCTCCGGCGCCATCCAGCATCTCGCCGGCATGAAGGACTCCAAGGTCATCGTCGCCATCAACAAGGACGCCGAGGCACCGATCTTCCAGGTCGCCGATTACGGCCTCGTCGGCGACATCTTCACCGTTGTGCCGGAACTCGCTGCCAAGCTGTGAGGCATCGTCTCGGTCTTTGACCTGATCTCCTTCCGTCGTTAATGTTGCGGCGCAGCAAGGCGACTGGAGGAGCGTCGCCCGCGTCCGCACTCGGTTAGGGCCGGCTTGATCGGCTCGACCGACCGGGCGCCGCGGAGGAGGCGGTGAGGATGGACTTGCATTTCAGGACGATCGGCATCGTCGGCGCCGGACAGATGGGCGCCGGCATTGCGCATGTCGCCTCGCTGGCCGGCTTCGACGTCACCCTCTACGACCTCTCGCCCGAGCGCCTGACGAGTGGCCAGCAGCGGCTGGCAGGAACGCTCGACCGCCAGCTCCATTCCGGCAAGATCACAGAAGCCGACAAGGCTGCGGCGCTCGCCCGGGTGAAGACGGCGACCGACATTGGCGCGCTTTCGACCATGGATCTCGTGATCGAGGCGGCGACGGAAGACGAGAGCGTCAAGCGCCGGATCTTCGCCGATCTCTGCCCGGTGCTTAAGCCTGAGGCGGTGCTCGCCACCAATACCTCGTCGATCTCGATCACCCGGCTCGCCGCAGCAACGGACCGGCCGGAGCGCTTCATGGGCATCCACTTCATGAACCCGGTGCCGGTCATGAAGCTGGTCGAACTCGTGCGCGGCATCGCGACGGACGACGCGACCTTCGATGCGGCCAAGCGTTTTGTCGCATCGCTCGATAAGGCCGCGACCGTGTCGGAGGACTTTCCGGCCTTCATCGTCAACCGCATCCTGCTGCCGATGATCAACGAGGCGATCTACACCCTCTACGAAGGCGTCGGCTCGGTGGAGTCGATCGACACGGCGATGAAGCTCGGGGCCAATCACCCGATGGGGCCGCTGCAGCTTGCCGACTTCATCGGCCTCGATACCTGCCTGTCGATCATGCAGGTGCTGCATGACGGGCTCGCCGATTCGAAGTACCGGCCATGCCCGCTGCTGGTGAAATATGTCGAGGCCGGCTGGCTCGGCCGCAAGACCAATCGCGGCTTCTACGACTATCGCGGCGAGATGCCGGTGCCGACGCGGTAGCACCGCCGTTGGCCCTGGCCGCTCATGGGCCACGGCGAGGCGTCCTCCTCGGAACGATCTGCTCGGCAGGCGCTTGAAGCGAAGGTGGGTGTTACGTGAGCCGGCACGCCCGCTGCGACCGAGTGAAGAAGAAATCGTATCATGCCGATCTGGTTGGAAGCGGGCTTCTGGGGCTTGGCCGGCGCGTCGTCTCTCGTGATCGGTGCCGCGCTCGCCTATTTCGTCAAACTGCCGGTCAGAGTGATCACCGGCATCATGGCCTTCGGCTGCGGTGTCCTGATCTCGGCCGTCGCCTATGACCTCATCATGGAGGGCTTCCAGAGCGCCGGCATCGAGCCCATCATTCTTGGCGCGGTCTCCGGGTCCGTCGCCTATACGATCGCGAACTGGCTGGTCGCGCGCAGCGGCGGACATCACCGCAAGCGTTCGGGGGGGCAGCAGCAGAAGCAGGGTGAAGGCGGCGGCATGGCGATCGCCGTCGGATCCCTTCTCGACGGCATCCCTGAATCGGTGGTGCTCGGCGTCGGTCTTCTTGGCGGCGGTGGCATCAGCCTGCCGATGTTTGCGGCGATCTTCCTGTCCAATCTGCCCGAGGGCCTGTCGAGTGCTGCAGGCATGCTCAAGTCAGGGCGCAGCAAGACCTATGTCTTCGGATTGTGGGGAACCATCGCGGTCGTTTCAGGACTCGCGGCGCTGCTCGGAGCAGCCCTGCTCGGCGACGCGTCTCCGGCGCTTCTCGCCACGGTCAACGCGGTCGCTGCAGGCGCGCTTCTGACGATGGTCGCGGACACGATGATCCCCGAGGCCGTCGAAGGGGAGCGCGGCGGCACCGGCTTCCTGGTAGTTATCGGTCTCCTCGTCGCGTTCGCGCTTTCGCACAGCGGCGGGTGAAACAGGCCGGCGCTGACTCGGCCGTTCGATTTAGGTCGCCGGAAGGAACTGAAGCATCCGCCGACGAGGCGTCTCGATCTCCTGCGCCCCGCCATAGCCATGCGAGGCAGTAGGCGCAGCTGCAGTGCTCAAGTGTCCGGCTCAAGCCGAACGGCGGCTCTTGCGTGCGTACAAAGCCTTGTCCGCCGTCGCGAATGCCTCCTGGAACGCCATGCCGGCCCGGTGGTGCCAGACCACGCCGCCGATGCTGCAGGCCAGATGCAGCTTCTGGCGGCGCACGATCAGCGGACTGCTAGCGAGCGCTGCCTGGATTGATGCCGCCGCCGCATTGCAGTCGTCCTGCCCCGCATCGGGCAGGATGATGCAGAACTCGTCGCCGCCGAGCCGGGCGAGCCGCGCCTCGTCGTCCAGCTGTGCCCTGATCAGGCGGGCGAAGTGGATCAGGCATTCGTCGCCGGTGTCATGTCCGAAACGGTCGTTGATCTGCTTGAACTCGTTAAGGTCCAACGCGAGGACGCCGTGGCGTTCGGCTCGGCCGCAGGCATCCGAACTCAACCAACGTTCAAGACCGCGCCGGTTGAGAACGCCCGTCAGCGGATCGGTATCCGCCAGCGTCGCCAGCTCGTCGCGCAGATGATCGATGGTGGCGACCGTCAGCCCAAAGTTGAGGAGAAGGCCGCTGAAGATGACGCCGAGCATCGTCAGCGCGGCGGTTGCTGACCAATCTGGCACGGGGCCGGAGCTGGC
Organism: Mangrovicella endophytica; assembly: GCF_002893625.1. Lineage (GTDB taxonomy): Bacteria > Pseudomonadota > Alphaproteobacteria > Rhizobiales > Rhizobiaceae > Mangrovicella > Mangrovicella endophytica. The sequence goes on from NZ_PKMZ01000010.1 coordinate 50,108, forward strand.
GAGGATGACGAGGTTCATCCCGATGACGACGACATGGCCCGCGATGCCGACGGCAAGGCCGCTGCAGGCGATCACCGCGCCGATCGATCCGCGATCATGCCGGATGAGGGATGCCAGCATGGCGGCCATCGGCGCGATCTGGCTGACGGCATAGAGAAGTGCGATGAGCTCGTTGCTGGCGAACAGAGCGACCGTCAGCGCGGCGCAGGCAAGGCTTGCCGCCACCGGCAGGCCGGGCTCCGGCCGCTCGCCCTGGAAGCGCCGCAGGCCCATCCAGAACAGCCAGAAGCCGTAGACGATGAGCCCGTTGGCGAGTGCCGCGACATAGACGCCGTTCGCCCCGTACTGGAAGGGCAGCATCAACCCGCCGCCGGCCTGCACCAGGCAGGCGATGAACCAGGTGCGGGCACTGGCAAAGCCGCGATTCTGCCAGGCGATCGCGCCCCAGACCGCGGTCAGCGAGAGCGCCAGCGCGACGATGACGACGTAAAGGGTGAAGAAATCGAGCGACTGGTCCATGCGTGCCTGCGGCTTGGTGACGCGACACGCGTTTGCTCTACCGTTTCCCTGAAAGCATCGTGAACTTCGGCCTTAAGATCCTTCCTAACGCCATCCATTGCCGGTGGGGCATCGCCGCTCGCCGCGTCGTCAAAGGCTGCGTGCCGTTGCGAAACAAGGGGGAGCCTTCGAGGAGGCGGGACTGTATCGAGCCTTTGAACGGTGCGTCGTCAGTCGCGCGCCCTGTCCACGAGGCCTTCGCGGATGTGGCGCAGCATCGCTGCGGCAGCCGGCGTCGGACTGCCCTTTGGTCGATGGAGCGTAATGGCGAAGGACGGCAGTTCCGGCAGCCCGTGTTCGGCGCCGAGAATGTCGAGCCCAGACGGAATGGTGCAGGCGAGCCAGGCCGTCACAGCGAGGTCGCTGCGGACCATCGCCGTCGTCGCCTCGATAGCGCCGCTCTCGAACAGCGTGCGCCAGGCATCGCCCTGCCGCTGCAGCGCCGCCAGCACCACCGGGCGAAAGGCACAGCTTTCCGCCACCATCGAGACTGGCAGCGGCCGCCGCCGATACGCTTCGCCGGCTCTCGCCCCCACCCAAAGCAGCCGCTCGACGCGCAGGCACTCGCCCGTCATGGCGTCAGCGGGCTCCTCGATCAGGGCGAGATCGATCGCTCCGCTGTTGAGAACGCCGAGAAGTTCGGTCGACGACGCGCAATGGAGCGAGACCTCCACCTCGGGATGGGTCTCTGCATAGGTCCGCAGCAGCGGCGCCAGCAGCGTGCCGACGAGATCATAGGGAACGCCGATCCGCACCTGGCCCCGGACAGCGCCGGCCGTCATCTCCGACCAGATCTCGTCGTTGAGGCCGAGCAGGCGCCGCGCCTTTGGCAGCAACTGCTCGCCCGCGGCCGTCAGCCGGATGCCGCGCCGGTCGCGCGCGAAGAGCACGGTGCCGAAGGTCTCTTCCAGCCGCTTCACCTGTTGGCTCACGGCCCCTTGCGTCCGGTGGCGGCTGTTGGCTGCCGCGGTCATGCTGGCGTGGTCGGCAACGCTGAGGAAGGTGCGGACGAGGTCCAGGTCGAGTTCGCGGGTCATACGGCATCATGGAACGTAATGCTGAGCATTATCAGCATTCGTTTCCATGAAGTCTAGCGCTGCTCTAACGCTTCGGCTCCCGACGAGAGGCCGACGACGATGCTGGAGCCCTTCCTGCCGCTGCTGCTGTTCACTGCCGTTGCGACCCTGTCCCCCGGCGGCGCGTCGGCGCTCGTGACCGCCTCCGGGGCCCATTTCGGCTATCGGCGGTCGCTGCCGCTGATCGCCGGCATCGCTCTTGGGCTGGCGTCGATGGGGGCAGCCGCGGCGGCCGGGCTCGGCGCCGTCATCGAGGAGCTGCCGGCGCTGCAGCTCGCCATCAAGGCCGTCGGATCTCTCTACCTTGCCTGGCTGGCGCTGCAGCTCGCGCTCGGCGGCCCGCCGCATCTGAACCGTGGCACGGTGCGGCCGACGCGCTTCGCCGCGGGGGTCTGGCTGGTCTGGCACAATCCGAAGGGCTGGGCGATGACGACCGGTGCCGCCGCGTCCTTCGTCGCGCTTGCGGACGGGCCGGGGCGGCTCTCGGCGATTCTCGGCATCACCTTCGGCGTCGCCGCCGCAATCTCGCTGACCCTCTGGTGCATCGCCGGGCTGCTGCTCGCCCGCCTGCTGAGGCGCGACTGGCAGTGGCGTGTCGTCAACGTTGCTCTCGCCCTGCTGCTGCTCGCCTCGATCGTCCCGATGTGGCTGGATTGAGCACGGCGGCGTCGTAGGCGCTCTTGAGCGCAGCCACGATCGTGGCGCTCGCTGTGCGCTGCGAGCCTTTGGCCGTCAGGCCTTCGGCGCCGCCACCTGCTGCTTCAGAACCTCGATCAGCGTCAGCGCGTCGGGGCTCGCCCATTCCGCCGGTCCGCTGATCGCGGCTCGCGCACAGCCGGTTTCATCGACCAGCAGCGTTGTCGGGAGGCCGACGGCGAGACCTTCGCCCTTCAGCGTGTTGAAGACGCCCATGGACGCGTCCCGCAGGAAGGGGAGGGCCGTCAGGTTGGTTTCGGCGTAGAAGGCCTTCGGCTTGTCCGGGCCGCCCATGTCGATGTTGATCGGCAGCACAGCGAACCGGCCGTCCCCCTTCTGGCGCTCCAGCGCGTCGAGCGCCGGCATCTCCTGACGACAGGGGACGCACCATGTCGCCCATAGGTTGACGAGCAGCGCCTTGCCGGAGAAGTCGGCCAGCGTCTTCTTCGCGCCGGCCTCGTCGTCGAAGGCGAGGCTTGCGACGTCGACGGGCGCATCGAGCGCCTGCACGGCTGCGACCTCGCCGCGGGCCGCCTTGTCGAGGGCGGCGCGAGCGGCATCGTCCAGCGGGCAGCGGCCGCTCCCGCCAGTGCCGAGACCGACGGCCGCCGCCAGTTCGTTGCCAGCGCCGGTTTCCATCACGTATATGCCGGCTGCTCCTGCTGCGATGCCACTGACGAGTGCCAGAGCCGCCACGAGCGCCAGTGTCCTGCCACGCCGGGCGCTCGGATTGTCCTGTGTCACTGCGCAAGCCTTTCAGAGGTCCGATGAGCCAGAAGACGAGCAACCAGATGTGGGGCGGCCGCTTCGCCTCCGGCCCGGATGCGATCATGGAGGAGATCAACGCCTCCATCGATTTCGACAGACGTCTTTATGCGGAAGACATCGCGGGATCAAAAGCGCATGCCGAGATGCTGGCCGAACAAGGCATCATTTCGACAGCCGACGCGACGGCGATTCGGGACGGGCTCGACCAGATCGCCGCGGAGATCACCGAGGGGCGGTTCTCCTTCTCGCGCGAGCGCGAAGACATCCACATGAACATAGAGGCGCGGCTCGCCGAGATCATCGGTCCTTCCGCCGGGCGTCTCCACACGGCGCGCTCGCGCAACGATCAGGTGGCGGTTGACTTCCGCCTGCATGTGAAAGCGGCGCTGCAGTCGACCGCCGGCGCGCTGACGCGCCTCATCGAAGCGCTGCTCGACCGCGCCGAGGAGCATGCCGGCACGGTGATGCCGGGCTTCACCCATCTTCAGGTCGCCCAGCCCGTCACCTTTGGCCACCACTGCCTCGCCTATGTCGAAATGGCCGCGCGCGACCTGTCGCGCTGCCGCGACGCGCTGGAGCGGCTGGATGAATCGCCGCTCGGCGCCGCGGCCCTGGCCGGCACAGGCTTCCCGATCGACCGTCATCGCACGGCGCAGGCGCTCGGCTTTCGCGAGCCGACGCGCAACTCGCTGGATTCAGTGTCGGACCGCGACTTCGCGCTGGAGTTCCTCGCAGTCGCCGCGATCGCCGCAACCCATCTCTCCCGCTTGGCCGAGGAGATCGTCATCTGGTCGACGCCGCAATTCGGCTTCGTGCGCCTGTCGGATGCCTTTTCGACCGGCTCCTCGATCATGCCGCAGAAGCGCAATCCCGATGCCGCCGAGCTGGTGCGGGCCAAACCAGGCCGCATCAACGGCGCTCTCATCTCGCTCCTGACGGTGATGAAGGGGCTGCCGCTGACCTATTCCAAGGACATGCAGGAGGACAAGGAACAGGTCTTCGACGCCATCGACAGCCTGTCGCTGGCGCTCGCCGCCGCCACCGGCATGATCCGCGACCTTTCCGTCGATACGGAGCGTATGCGTGCCTCAGCCGGCCATGGCTATTCCACGGCGACGGATCTCGCCGACTGGCTAGTGCGCGAGTTGGGGCTGCCATTCCGTGAGGCCCATCACGTCACCGGACGCGCCGTGGCGCTGGCGGAAGCCGGCAAGGTCGGACTGGAGGCGCTGCCGCTGGAGGCGCTGCAGTCGATCGACGGGCGCATCACCGAGGCCGTCTACTCCGTGCTCGGCGTCGATGCATCGGTGAACAGCCGCACCAGCTTCGGCGGCACGGCGCCTGACAATGTGCGCAGCCAGATTGCCTATTGGCGCGAGCGTCTCACCCGCGAGGCCGATCAGCAGCAGAGCGGCGATCGATCGTAGAACGGGTGATTTCTCCGGCCGTATCGGCTATGAGCGATGAACTAACCAACGGGCGGCCCGCTGCTGGCGCGTCCGGCGGTAGCGTGACTGCCTTCGTGTGAGTGGGGAACGATGACTGTTCTGACGCGTGCCGCGGCAATCGCCGCCGTGATGGTCGCCGCCGCGACGTTGGCCGGCTGCGGCGTCAAGAATTCGCCGGTCGCTCCCACCACCAAGGTGCCGCCGACGGTTTCGCGCGAGAAGGAGATCGCCCGGCCGGCCGATACGTCCTTCCGGCCGGTGGTGGTCGATCCGAACAAGACCGGCCTCGGGCGCGGCGCCGACATCACCACGCTGGACGAGGACACCAAGATCGATGCGGCCGAGGTCGCGCGTAACCGCGACGCCAAGAAAAAGACCTTCTTCCTCGATCCGCTGCTGAACTAGCACCGCGTCGGCCGGCGCCCTGCTCGTTCGACTTGAAGCCTCTGCCGGGCGCCCCGTCCGGCGTCCGGAAAGGGCGGCCTTGCCGCATATCCCCGCATGAACCACTTCGAGTATCGCGGCGGCGTCCTTCATGCCGAGGACGTGCCGGTGCCGGCGATCGCAGAGGCGATCGGAACGCCCTTGTACTGCTATTCGACGGCGACGCTGACGCGGCACTACCGCGTCTTCGCCGATGCTTTCGCCGATATCGACGCGCTGGTCTGCTACGCGATGAAGGCCAATTCGAACCAGGCGGTGCTGACGACGCTCGCCCGGCTCGGAGCCGGCGCCGATGTCGTCTCGGGCGGCGAGCTCAGCCGAGCGCTCAGCGCCGGTATCCCGGCCGAGAAGATCATGTTCTCCGGCGTCGGCAAGACGGCCGACGAGATGGACATGGCGCTGGCCGCGGGCATCTTCTGCTTCAACGTCGAGTCGGAGCCGGAGCTGGAGGCGCTTTCGGCGCGGGCGGTGGCGCTTGGCCGGGACGCGCATGTGTCCTTCCGGATCAATCCGGATGTCGACGCCAGGACACACGCCAAGATCTCGACCGGCAAGAAGTCCGACAAGTTCGGCATCGCCTTCGATCGCGCCGAAACGGTCTATGAGCGGGCGCGGGAGCTGCCGGGCATTACGGTGACCGGCATCGACATGCATATCGGCAGCCAGATTACCGAGCTTGCGCCCTTCGATCTCGCCTTCGACCGCCTGGCGGGGCTGGTGCGGCGGCTGCGGGCGGCCGGTCATCGCATCGACCATGTCGATCTCGGCGGTGGCCTCGGCGTTCCCTATCGCCGCGGCGATGAGCTGCCGCCGGAGCCGCCGGCCTATGCCGAGATCGTCAAGCGGCATGTGCGCGATCTTAACTGCCGCGTTGTGTTCGAACCCGGCCGGATGATCGCCGCCAATGCCGGCATCCTCGTCGCCAAGGTCCTCTATGTGAAGGAGACCGAGGCCAAGACCTTCGTCATTGTGGACGCCGCGATGAACGATCTGGTGCGGCCGACGCTCTACGAGGCCTGGCACGACATCGCGCCGGTGATCGAGCCTCACGACGGCGCAACGCTCATCGCCGACGTGGTCGGTCCGGTCTGCGAAAGCGGCGACTTCCTCGCCAGGGATCGCGCCCTCGATCCGGTCAAGGCTGGCGACCTCGTCTATGTCGCGACGGCCGGCGCCTATGGGGCGGCACAGTCGAGCACCTATAACAGCCGGCCGCTGATCGCCGAGGTGCTGGTGAAGGATGACGCCTACTTCGCCGTGCGGCCGCGCCAGACGATCGAGGAACTGATCGGCCTCGACAGGCTGCCGCCCTGGCTGGGCGCCTGATCAGGCTCGGCGGCCATTGGGCGGACAACCGTCGTGTCGGATCACGCGTCGCGGCGCGTGGCCGCAGCCTGCGACCGGACATCCGCCTCGCCTTCGCCGCAAAAGACGCTAAGCTCGTCCATTGTCGATCGAAACGGGAACGATGCTCGGCATGACGCCACGTCCGGACGCATCGGACCGCCCGGCGCGCTTGCGCTGGACACGAACGGGAGCCTTCCTGTCGCTCCTCCTCGAGCGGTTGTGGCCGGTCGTCTTCGCGCTCTCATGCCTCCTGGCCGTGTTCCTGACGCTTGCCTGGTCGGGCCTCTTCGCGGCCACTCCGTTCCCCGGCCGCATTGCCATCCTCGTCCTTCTCGTTGCAGCGGCGCTCGTCGCCTTGTGGCGTGCACGCGGCCTACGCTGGCCGAACCGCGCCGCGGTCGAGCAACGTATCGAGCGCGCCAGCGCGCTTCAGCATCAGCCGCTGCAGACACAGGGTGAGCGGCCGGCGATTACCGATCCCTTTGCCGCGGCGCTATGGCGCGAGCATCAGCGGCGCATGGCCGAACGGCTCCAGGGGCTGACGGGCGGCCTGCCGGCACCGCGCACCGAACGCCTCGACCCGCACGGCCTGCGCGCCATCCTCGCGCTCGCGCTGGTGGTCGCGTTTGGCTATTCCTTCGGCTCCGGCGGCGGTCGGGTCGCTGACGCCTTCCGCCCGGATGACGGCCGCCTTGCGCCTGGCGCGCGGCTCGATGCCTGGGTGACGCCGCCCTCCTATACCGGCAAGGCGCCGATCTTCCTGACGGGCGCGAACGGCGATGATCTCGGTGGCGTCACCGTGCCCGAGGGCAGTGTCCTTTCGGTGCGCCTCTCCGACGGCACCGGCGCGACCTTGTCCTTCCAGCCCGCGGGCGGGGGCGCGGCGGTGACGATCGAGCCGGGCAGCGAGGCTGCCAAGAGCGACAATCCGGCATCGACCGCGCCTGCGAAGCCGGCGCCCGTTGGGAGTGACGGCGTCGCTGCCACTACTTCCGCCTCGGCAACCGCCGTGGCAAAGGCAGATGGCGAATCAAAAACCGACGACAGCGGCCCGCGGCAATACGACGTGCCGTTGCGCGCCAGCGGCTCGGCAGTGCTCGCCACGGCGTTTTCGACGCTCGGCAACTGGCGCTTCGACGTCACGCCCGACAACGATCCCTCCATCGCCTTCGACGGTGATCCGAAGATTGCCCGGAACGGGGCGCTGGAGCTCGCCTATCGAGTGACGGACGACTATGGCGTTCGGCAGGGGCGGGCGGAGATTACCGTCACCGATCCGCTGGTGGCCGCCGGTGCCCGGCCGCTCGTCGAGAAGCCCGAGATCAATCTGGCACTGCCGCGCCGCACCAAGGGCGAGGCCAAGGGCCGCACCTCGGTCGATCTGACGGAAAGCCCCTATGCCGGCGCCAGTGTCGCTATGACGCTCGTGGCCGTGGACGATGCCGGGCAGAGCGGCCGCTCCGAGCCGCTGACGCTGATGCTGCCGCAGCGGCCGTTCAGCAATCCGCTGGCGAAGGCTGTGGTCGAGCAGCGGCGCATCCTGGCTCTCGATGCCCAGGCTGCGCCGCGCGTCGTCGAGATGCTCGATGCCGTCACACTGCACGGCGAGGACTTCATCCCCGAGGCCGGAGCCTACCTGGCGCTGAAGGCGGTGCGCACGCGCATCGCCACCGCCCATGACGACGATGCGCTGCGCTCGGCCGTGGACTTTCTGTGGCAGATCGCCCTCGGCATCGAGGACGGCAACCTGTCGATCGCCGAAAAGAAGCTGCGCGATGCGCGCGAGCAGCTTTCGGAGGCGCTGGAGAACGGCGCATCCGACGAAGAGATCGACCGGCTGATGCAGGAGCTGCGCCAGGCCATGCAGGAGTATCTGCAGGCCATGGCCGAGGCGATGAAGAACATGCCGCCGATGAGCCAGCAGCAGATGCAGGCCGGCGAGATGCAGGAGATCCGCCCGCAGGATCTCGACAAGATGCTCGACCAAATCGAGGATCTCGCCAAGTCAGGGTCCAAGGGTGCCGCCCAGCAGCTCCTGTCCGAGCTGCAGCAGATGATGGACAACCTGCAGACGGCGCAGCCGGGCCAGCAGCAGCAGGGCGGCGAGAACCCCATGCAGCAGCAGATGGACAAGCTGGGCGAGATGCTGCAGCGCCAGCAGCAGCTGATGGACAAGACCTTCGACCTCGGCCGGCGCCAGATGGAGAGCCAGGACGGGATGGAGGACGGCGCGCCGCAGGACGGCACTGAGGGCGAGCCTCAGCAGGGCCAGGAGGGGCAGCAAGGCCAGCAGGGTCAGCAGAGCGGTCAGGGCCAGCAGCCGATGACCGCGGAGGAGCTACAGAAGGCCCTGGATCAGCTCGCCCAGCAGCAGGGGCAGCTCCAGAAGGATCTCGAGGCGTTGCAACAGCAGATGCAGGGCATGGGGATGCAGCCGAGCGAGGGGCTCGGCAAGGCCGGCAAGTCGATGGGCGAGGCGCAGCAATCGCTGGGGCAAGGCGACGACGGCTCAGCCGTCGGCCAGCAGGGGCAGGCACTGCAGGCGTTGCGGGATGGTGCGCGCGACGCGATGAAGCAGATGCAGCAGGCCATGCAGCAGGGACAGGGACAGCAGGGGCAAGGGCGGCAAGGGCAGATGGGACAGGGCTTCGGGCCGGGGCAACAGCGTTCGGGCCGCGATCCGCTCGGACGTCAGCGCGCCACGCAGGGGCCCGACTTCGGCCAGGACGTCGGGGTTCCCGACGAAATCGATACGCAGCGGGCGCGGCGTATCCTCGATGCCATCCGCAACAGGCTCGGCGACGCCCTGTCGCCGGAGCTCGAACGCCAGTATCTCGAGCGCCTGTTGAAGACGCCCTGAGCCGCCGTCGTGGCTCTGGGTTCAGCAAGGCGGGCTGCAATGAAGGACTGGGAGCCGGCGCTCTACCTGCGCTTCGAGGCTGAGCGCACGCGACCCTCGACCGATCTTCTGGCGCGTGTCGAACCGCGCACCGCGGGACCGGTCGTCGACCTCGGCTGCGGGCCAGGCAACTCCACCGAGCTGCTCGCCAGGCGTTTTTCCCGATCCTCCATCATCGGTGTCGATACGTCGGAGGCGATGTTGACCGAGGCCCGGCGCAGGCTGCCGAGCGCCGAGTTTCACCGTGCGGATGTCGTGTCCTGGATGCCGGACGTGCCACCTTCGGTGATCTTCGCCAATGCGGTCCTTCAATGGGTGGGCGATCACGAGACGCTGCTGCCGCGCCTTGCCGGACTGCTGGCGCCGGGCGGAGTCCTGGCGATCCAGATGCCGGATAATCTCGACGAGCCGTCGCACCGGCTGATGCGCGAAACGGCCGAGGACGGTCCTTGGCGGGAGCGGCTCGCAGACGTCGTGACGGCACGACAGCGGCTGTTGCCGCCGGAGCGCTATTACGACCTGCTGGCGACCGTGGCGAGCGAGGTCGACGTGTGGACCATCGTCTATCACCACCCGATGCCGGACATCGAAGCAATCGTCGAATGGCTCCGCTCGACCGGGCTGAAACCCTTCATCGACGGGCTGGAGGATGCGCAGCGCTCGGCGTTCCTGCGGGCCTATGCCGAGCGGCTGGAGGGCGCTTATTCCGTCCGCAGCGACGGGCGGCGCCTGCTCGCCTTCCCGCGCCTCTTCATCGTGGCACGGCTGTAGGTCTGGTCAGGCGCAGGAGAGTAGCGGCTCGACATATGCGAGGTCGAGCGCCGGCGCCGCAACAGTTCCGACGATGCGATCCACCGCATTGCGAATTTCGGCAAGTGTGAACGGCTTGTCCAGCACGCCCTCGATGATCGCGGACAGATCGTCCGCCGCTTCCCGCTGCTCGGCATAGCCGGTCATCAGCAGGATGGGCAGGGACGGCCAGCGCGAAGCCGTAGCATGGGCGAGAGCGATTCCGTCCATTGCCGGCATGCGGATGTCCGACAGTAGAAGATCGAAGGCGCCGTCGGCAGCGGTAAGGGTGTCCAGTGCCTCCTCGCCGTCCTCGGCGAGCGAAAGCACGTGGCCGTCAAGTGCGAGCGCGCGCGCGACCAGACGGCGCACACCGGCATCATCCTCGGCGATCAGGATCCGTGCCATGTCATCCCCCTCTGCGTTGCGCGCCCGGTTTCTCTGCCCGGCTGCGATGCTGCTGCGACCTCAATCCACGATCCGGCCGACAAAGGGCAGCTCTCTGAACGCGTAACCCGCATCCATACCGTAGCCAACCACAAAGTGATCCGGACACTCGAAACCGACAAAATCGGCGTCGATCGCGGCCTCGCGCCGCATGCTTTTGTCCAGCAGGACAGCGATGCCGACCCCGATCGCGCCGCGCGACAGCATCAGCTCGCGCGCGAACTTAATGGTCCTGCCTGACTCGAGGATGTCGTCGACGATCAGAACGGTGCGGCCGGCGACCTCGCCCTCGATGTCGCGGATGATGCGCACATCGCCGCCCTTCGTGCCGGCGCCGTAGCTCGACAGCGACATGAACTCCACTTCCGGCGCGACACCGGCCTCGTGGAGGGCCCGGATCAGGTCGGCCGTGAAGACGAAAGAACCCTTGAGAATGGAGACGACGAGCAGGTTCTCCGGGGCGCCGGCGGCGACCTCATGGGCGACGCGCCGCACCTCGGCTGCGATCGCCTCGGCGGAGAAGAGCGTCTCGATGGTCTTGCCCTTGACCGTGATCATCGCAGGCGATTGTCCTTCTCGAAGAGGTGCGCAGACGCATGGCGCGTGTTGCTGCGGCGCTCCGTCACCTCGCTAACCCGGATAGAGCCCGGCGGCGGCGTCACGGCTGCATCCCGGGCGCGAGGCGTGCCCGACAAAGCAGCAATTCCGATCAAGAGGATGAGCACGCCGGCGGTACCAAAGGCAACCGGTTCGGCGATGAGCGTGCGAATGGCGGTCCCCATCCGGAAGAGCGTCGCCTCCGCGTCTCTTCTGCTCGCACCGGCCGTTGCCGCCCGGCGGGCCGATCCCTGGAAGACGAGGTCGCGCTCGGGCCGGGTCCGCCCTGCGCGTGCTGTCCGGACTGCAGCCGCGGCAGCGGCCGGATCGACGACGGTGATGTTGCGCGCTCGACGCGCGGCGCGGCCATCATGAATGCGCGGCTGCCCTTCGCCGGGGGAGGTTGCCTTCGTGCTGCCAACCGCCGGCGCGCGCCGGCTGACGACGGATGCCGTCCCGTCGATCACGCGGCTCCGCAGGCAATCCGACGGGGTGCCGGGTCGCCGACGAAGCGGCGAGGCTGACGGATGGTCGTCAAAGGCGGTCATCGCTGGCTCCCTTAACCATTCGGCAAGGGGTACGGACTTATGGTTAACAGGCGGTTTACGAACTAGAATCGCGAAGCTGGCAGATGCCTCCGGGGAGGCGCCGGCTAGGCACTGCGGCCTGAAATCACCACAGTGCACCGGTTGAACGAATCCGCGGCGGCGGCAGGCGAGGGGCTCCGGAAACGTGATTCGATTCGAGAATGTCGGCTTGCGCTACGACATGGGCCCGGAAGTCCTGCGCGACCTGACTTTCAGCATCCAGCGCCAGTCGTTCCAGTTCCTTACCGGCCCCTCGGGCGCCGGCAAGACGAGCTTGCTGCGGATGCTGTTCCTGGCGCTGAAGCCGACGCGTGGCCTCATCACCGTGCTTGGCCGCGACGCTTCGACGCTGACGCGCGCCGACCTGCCGTCGATCCGCCGGCGCATCGGCGTCGTGTTCCAGGATTTCCGGCTGCTCGACCATCTCACCACCTACGAAAATGTCGCGCTGCCGCTGCGGGTGCGCGGCAAGGAGGAATCGACCTACCGGCAGGACGTCATCGAGCTGATCAAATGGGTCGGCCTCGGCGAGCGCGTCGACGCTCCGCCCGTCGTTCTCTCCGGCGGCGAGAAGCAGCGCGCCGCCATCGCCCGCGCGCTGATCGACCAGCCGGACATCCTGCTCGCCGACGAGCCGACGGGCAACGTCGATCCGCCGCTGGCGCGCCGTCTGCTCCGCCTGTTCATGGAGCTGAACCGCACCGGCACGGCGGTGGTGATCGCCACGCACGACCTCGCACTGATGGACCAGGTGGAAGCACGCCGGCTGATCCTCTCGGATGGGCGCCTCGACATCTATGATTGAGTTTGGCGAGCGCATCGACGAATGGCGCGAACGTCTCGGCCTGCCGCGCCGCAAGCCGCGTCGCACCAGGCCGACGCCGATCGTCCCGCCGGCCAATGTCGCCGGTCGCGCGTTGATGACGGTGATCGGCATCATGACCTTCCTCGCCAGCCTGACGCTCGGCGCGGTGACGCTCGTCTCCGACACGGCCGCCAACTGGCAGAGCCAGATCGCCCGCGAGATCACCGTCCAGATCAAGCCGGACGAGGGGCTCGACATGAATGCGGCGTTGCAGACGGTGCAGATGATCGCGCTGGAGACGCGGGGCGTCACCGGTGCCGATGCGCTCGGCGATGCGGCGACGCAGCGGCTGCTGGAGCCCTGGCTCGGCGAGGGGCTCGATCTGGAGGAGCTGCCGGTGCCACGCCTCGTCGTCATCGGTATCGACGAGCGCAACCCGCCGGACTTTGAGCAGCTGCGCACCCGCCTGCGCACCGCCGTGCCGGCGGCGAGCCTCGACGATCACCGTGCCTGGGTATCGCGGCTCGTCTCCATGGCGCATGCGACGGTGCTGATCGGCGCGGCGATCCTGACGCTGGTGATGATCGCGACGGTGCTGACCGTCGTCTTCGCCACGCGCGGCGCCATGTCCGGCAACCGCCACATCATCGAGGTGCTGCATTTCGTCGGCGCCAAGGCGGGCTTCATCGCCGGCGAGTTCCAGCGCCACTTTCTGAAGCTCGGTCTGGCCGGCGCCGTCATCGGTGGCGCCGCGGCGCTGATCGTCTTCGTCGCGATGGGACGCTGGACGCAGATGAACCAGGCGACGCCAGAGGCGGATCAGATCACAGCCCTGTTCGGCTCCTTCTCGATCGGCTGGTCCGGCTATGCCGGCGTCGTGATCATCGTGGTGACGGTTGCGGGGCTAACGGCGATGACGTCACGGCTGACCGTCAAGCGGCAACTGGCGGCGATCGACATGCTGTCGCCGGTCGAGGGGTAAGGCCCTGTTAATGCTACTGGCGGAGACTCACGGGCATAACTTTACGGACTCTGCCTCGCCGATGCCGCCTTCCTCCCCTAGCTTCGCCTTGATGAGCGATGCAACGATCCCAGGCTGGAGCAGCCAGGACGCGAAGGCGAAGCGGCAGCCTCTCGAACATGCGCGGCTGCACTCGGCCGGCCGCTGGATGCGGCGCGGCCTGCTTGGCGTCGGCATCGCCCTCCTGCTCGTCGCGGGCTATCTGGGCGGCGGCTTCCTGCGTTTCGCGCAGGAGATCACGATGTTCGCAGCGCCCGCCAAGATCGAGCGCGCCGACGGCATCGTCGTCCTCACCGGCGGTGCGGCCCGGCTCGACCAGGCCATCGACCTCCTGAAGACGGGCCTTGCCGACCGCCTGTTGATCAGCGGCGTCAATCCCGGCACCAGCATCGACACGCTGTCGCGCCTGACCGCGACCGATCGGTCCTGGTTCGATTGCTGCGTCGACATCGATTATGCCGCCAATACGGTCGGCAATGCCGAGATGACCAATCGCTGGGCGCGGCTGCGCGGCTTCGACGAGCTGATCCTCGTCACCAGCGACTACCACATGCCGCGTTCCCTGCGGGAGTTCGACCGCGTATCGGAGGTGCGCACGATCATCCCCTATGCAGTGCGTCGGGCCGATCTCTGGAGCTCGTCCAGCCTGCCCAACGGCATGGGGCTGAAGGTGCTTGTCACCGAATATGCCAAGCTTCTGGCTGTCCGCTTCCGCGATGTCACGGGTATCGAGGCCCGCAATCTAGTCGGCGGCCGCCGGGTTGCCGCACTCGGCCAGCAGGCGACGGGCACTGAAGACTGACGCAGTCGGTCGTGGCTGGCCGCAGCCTTCGGCCGGCCAACCCTTCAAATCACGACCGCAGCATCGTAAGGCTGTGCGCCGAAGCGCCGGCCGGCGGCGCACAGCTCCCGCGCCGGCCTCAGGCCTGCGCCAAGCCAAGGTGCCTTCGCCCCGATGACCGTCGTTCGATCGCTCCTGTTCAACCTCCTGTTCTATCTGAACCTGATCGGGCAGCTGATCATCTACGCGCCGGTATTCTTCATCGTGCCCGAGCGCACCGCCTGGACGATCGTGAAGAACTGGGCGCGCTCCAGCCTGTGGCTGCTTAAGTACGTCGCCGGCATCGAGGCGCGCATCACCGGGCAGGAGAACATCCCAGCAGGCTCCTGCATCATCGCATCGAAGCATCAGTCCTTCTGGGAGGTGTTCGCGCTGATTCCCGAAGTCGAGCGGCCGACCTTCGTCCTGAAGAAGGAGCTGATGCGCATTCCGCTGTTCGGCTGGTTCGCCGCCCGTATGGGCATGATCCCGGTCGAGCGCGGCCGCCGGGGCGCCGCCGTCGCCTCGATGGTAGAGGGCGCCGAGAAGGCCATCGCCGAAGGGCGGCAGATCGTCATCTTCCCGGAAGGCACGCGCGTGCAGCCGGGCGCAGCGCCGCAATACCGGCCAGGGGTCTTCCGCCTCTACGAGGCTCTGGGCCTGCCGGTCGTACCGGTGGCGCTGAACTCCGGCCTCTACTGGCCGCGCCGCAAGTTCGTGCGCCGTCCCGGCACGATCCGGGCCGAATTCCTCACCGTCATCCCGCCGGGCCTCGAGCGTGACGATTTCCTCGAACGGGTGAGCTTCGAAATCGAGATCCGTTCAGATGCGCTGATCCGCAAGGCCTTCGAGGAAAGCCGCGACCTGCCGATGAGCGAGCTGGTGAAGGCCCGGCTCGCCGCCGAGGACAGCCTGGAAGCGCAGCCCTCTTCTTAGGTCGCGAGCGCGGTCGCCGGCTCACAGCCGGCGCACGACGGCTTCCAGCCAGTTGTCGCGCAGGCCCATCTCCCGGATATGGTCGAGCGCGCTGCGGACATAGTCGACATTCGGACCCGACTGCCCGTGCGAGCGGCGCACGATCTCCGCCGCATGCTCGACCGTCAGGCGACCGGCATACTGCGTGTGGCCGCGATCGACGACATAGACGAGCGCGCGCACGCTGCGCCCGTCCTCGAGCCGCACCGGCAGCGTCAGCTCGCGATAGACGTTGGTGACGAGTTCTCGCTCGCGCAGATAGGCGACGACCTCGTCCCACCCCTCCGGCGCCACCCGAAAGGCCATGCCGACGCAGGAGCCGCCGCGGTCGAGCCCGAAGACGAGGCCCGGCCGCTCGGGCGAGCCGCGATGGACATGCGAGTGGATGCAGAGCGAGCGGTGATAGCCGGCGAGGCGCGCCTTCTGGCGTTCCACGAAGTCGAAGCCGGGCCGCCAGATCAGCGAGCCATAGCCAAACACCCAGAATTCCGTCATCGCCTTGGAAAAGCCCTTCTCGTCGGCGGCTTCTGCAGGACCTTCCATGGCGCCGTCAGACCATGAGAAGCTGCAAGCCGCAGACACTGGAATTGCCGATGAAACAGATCGCCGAACGCCGCTCGAGCCGCGGTTACACAATCATCCTCGCGATCGTGGTGATTCTGGCCGCCGCACTCAGCGCCGGCTGGTACTACGTCGCCGGAGAGCTGGACAAGGTGGTGACGCAAGCTCTGGCTCGCGCCGAGAAGGGCGGCGCGACGGTGACCTGCGCCAACCGGCAGACCTTCGGCTATCCCTTCCGGATCGGGATCCACTGCGATGCGGTCGCGGTCGAGACGCTGAGCAAGGACGTGCGCATGACGGCGGGGACACTGCGCACCGCGGCGCAGATTTACCAGCCGAACAAGGTCGTCGCCGAGCTCGATGGCCCGGCCTTCCTGGAAGCCGGCGATCTGCCGCCGCTGGATCTGCGCTGGTCGCTCGGCCAGGCCAGCGCAACCTTCTGGACGCAAGGCGCCGACCATCTATCGTTCGCCTTCGACAATCCGGAGGTGGCGTTGGCGCAGCCCGCGGCCGGCCGCGCGCCGCTTGCCGCGGCGGTGCGATTCGAAGCGCATGCAAGGCGGCGTGAGGGCGATCTCGACATCGCGCTTACGGATCGCGGCGTGAAGATGCTGTCGCCGGAGCTCGCCTCGCTACCGGCCTTCGACGCGTCGGCCGACCTTTCCGTCAGCGGAGCCGCCGACTGGCTGAACGGGCGCGTTGCGGGACGAACGCCGGCCGAAGTGCTCGCCGGGCGGACGGTGACGCTGCGCGCGCTGAAGCTGGAAAGCGGCACGGCGATCGCCGAAGTGTCGGGCCCAATCTCCGTCGGTGCGGACGGCGAGATCTCCGGCGACCTGAAGCTCGCCGTGGCGGACGCGCAGCGCATCGCCGCGCTGGTCGCCGGCGTCGCGCCGGAGCTTGCGGGCGTCGCCGGCTCCGTCGCCTCGGCCATCACCTTCATCGGCCGGCCGGAGGACGGGCGCACGGTCATCGCGCTCACTATCCGCGACGGCGAGGTGGCGGCGGGCGTCATTCCGCTCGGCTCGATCCCGCCGCTGCGCTGAGGTCAGCGCAGCGACAGGGTTCCGCCCCGAGACGCGTGGTCCCTACCGGTCCGGCGCCACGGTGGCGATTGCCGGTGCCGCCTCGGTCTTGCCCTCGCCGGCGGCGCTGCGGCCGAAGTCGGCCCGCGCCGTATCCTGGCCGGCCTCGACGATGCCGCGGCGGATCGCCCGGGTGCGGGTGAAGAGGTCGAACAGCGCGTCGCCGTCGCCCCAGCGGATTGCCCGCTGCAGCGAGGCGAGATCCTCCGAGAAGCGCGCCAGCATCTCCAGCACCGCGTCGCGATTGGTCAGGAAGATGTCGCGCCACATGGTCGGATCAGAGGCCGCGATGCGCGTGAAGTCGCGGAAGCCCGAGGCCGAGAACTTCACCACCTCGGACTGCGTCACGGTTTCCAGGTCGGCGGCGGTGCCGACGATGTTGTAGGCGATGAGGTGCGGCACGTGGCTGACGATCGCCAGCACCAGATCGTGGTGCTCGGTGGTCATCACCTCGACATTCGAGCCGGACGCCTCCCAGAACCGCCGCAGCCGCTCGACGGCCTGCACATCGGTGGTCTCGGACGGCGTCAGGATGCACCAGCGGTTGCGGAAGAGCTCGAGAAAGCCCGCGTCCGGGCCGGACTGCTCGGTGCCGGCAATCGGATGGGCCGGCACGAAGTGAACCGTCTCGGGGAGATGCGGCTGCATCTGCGCGACTACCGCGCCCTTCACGGAGCCGACATCGCTGACGATCGCACCCGGCTTCAGCGCCGCGGCGATCTCCTTGGTGACAGCGCCGCAGGAGCCGACGGGGATGCAGAGGATGACGAGATCGGCATCCCGCACGGCCTCGGCGGCCTCCAGATGGTAGCTGTCTCCGAGGCCGAGCTCCTCGGCGCGCTTCAGCGTCTCCGGGCGCCGGGTGGCGATGGCGATGTGCCGGGCCAGGCCGTGGGCACGGGCATTCAGCGCGATCGAGGAGCCGATCAGGCCGATGCCGATCAGCGCCAGGCGCTCAAACAAAGGCTCCGTCATCGCGTGGCGGCTCCCAGGAACTCGGCCAGCGCGCTGACGACGCCGCGATTGGCCTCTTCGCTGCCAATCGTCATGCGCAGCGCGTTCGGAAAGCCGTAGCCGGCGACGCGGCGCAGGATGAAGCCGCGCTGCGTCAGGAAGGCATCGGCCTCGGCCGCGCCCTTGCCGGTGGTGTCGGGGAAGTGGACCAGCACGAAGTTGCCGACGCTCGGCGTCACGGTCAGGCCAAGCGCCGTCAGCTCGCCCGTGACCCATTCGAGCCAATGCGAATTGTGCTCCACCGCGGCATCCACGAAGGCGCGGTCGCGCACCGCCTCGGCGCCGGCGGCGATCGCCAGCGCGTTGAGGTTGAAGGGACCACGCACGCGGTCCATCGCGTCGATTACCGCCTCCGGCCCGTAGAGCCAGCCGATCCGCAGCGCCGCAAGACCGTGGATCTTGGAGAAGGTGCGGGTCATCACGACGTTGCCGGATTGCGAGACCAGCTCGATGCCGGCGGAATAGTCGTTGCGCCGGACATATTCGGCGTAGGCCGCGTCGAGGACGAGAAGAACGTGTCTCGGCAGCCCGGCCTGCAGGCGCCGGACCTCGTCGAAGGGCAGGTAGGTGCCCGTCGGATTGTTGGGATTGGCCAAGAAGACCATCTTGGTGCGCGGCGATACCAGACCGAGGATCGCTTCGACGTCGGCGCGCGCATCCGTCTCCGGCGCCACGACCGGCGTCGCACCGCGCGCCATGATCTGGATCTTGTAGACGAGGAAGCCGTGCTCGGTGTGGATCGCCTCGTCGCCTTCGGCCAGATAGGTCTGGCAGAGGAGGCCGAGCAGCTCGTCCGAGCCGTTGCCGCAGAGGATGTTCGCCGGATTGAGGCCGTGGACCTCGGCAATCGCCTGCTTCAGCGCCGTTGCCTGACCGTCGGGATAAAGCTCGGGATGGGCGGCCGCGGCCGTGATCGCGGCGCGGGCGCGCGGCGAGGCGCCGAGCGGCGTCTCGTTGGAGGACAGCTTGTGCAGCGTCACGCCGGCAGGCGCCTTGCTCTTGCCGGGCTCATAGCGCTCGATATCCAGGACGCCCTTGTTGGGAACGGGGCCGGTCATCTCGCTCGTCATCGCTGAAATCCCTGGAGGCGGGGCACAAAGATAAGGATGCGCCTGCACGCGTTGGCGCCGCATGTTCCACTGAAAACGCTCATCTTTGGCCGTGGGGCGTCCATTGGACGTATGCCGATGTATGGCGACAAAATGGACGGAATGAACGTCAGCGCCCGCAATAGCGGTCGAGCCTGGTGATGTCGAGATCGAAGCCGTAGCTCTGCAGCCGCGTCATCTCCGCTGTCGGCTCCAGCACGGCCGGGATCCTGCCAGACTTGCCTCCACGCTGGTGAAGTGGTGAATGGTCCCTCGGCCTTCCGCCGGACAAGATGTCGGCCCTATCGTCCGAGCGCTTCGGTCTTCACCGGAGTTGCTCCAGAGGCCGGCCGCAGGACCTTAGGACCATGACCGCCAACAGCGCCGCGCTCATCGATACGCTTCCGGCCGGAGCCCGCGAAGCCAACCAGCCGTCCAGCCTGGTTGCCCATTTCGGCATGGACGAGCCGCTGCGGCTCGACGCAGGCCGTGACTTGGCGCCCTTCCAGATCGCCTACAACACCTATGGCGAGCTGAACGCCGACAAGTCCAACGCCATCCTCGTCTGCCACGCGCTGACCGGCGACCAGTATGCAGCCTCGATCTCGCCGGTCACGGGACGGCCCGGCTGGTGGTCGTCGCTGATCGGCCCCGGCAAGCCGATCGATACGTCGCGCTACTTCGTCATTTCGTCGAACGTCATCGGCGGCTGCATGGGCACCACAGGCCCGGCCTCGATCGATCCCGCCACCGGCGAGCCCTACGGGCTGAACCTGCCGGTGATCACCATCCGCGACATGGTGCGCGCGCAGGCGATGCTGGTCGATCGGCTCGGCATCGACACGCTGTTCGCCGTGGTCGGTGGGTCGATGGGCGGCATGCAGGTGCTGCAATGGACGGTGAGCTACCCGAACCGTGTGTTCGCGGCGCTGCCGATCGCCACCGGCGCGCGCCATTCCTCGCAGAACATCGCCTTCCACGAGGTCGGCCGGCAGGCTGTGATGGCCGATCCCGACTGGCGCGGCGGGCGCTACATCGTCGAAGGCACGCGGCCGAAGAAGGGCCTCGCCGTCGCGCGCATGGCCGCGCATGTCACCTATCTCTCGGAGGCGGCGCTGGCGCGCAAGTTCGGCCGCAATCTGCAGGACCGGGAGGCCTTCGGCTTCGGTTTCGACGCCGATTTCCAGATCGAGAGCTACCTGCGCTACCAGGGCATGACATTCGTCGATCGCTTCGACGCCAACTCCTATCTCTACATGACGCGGGCGACCGACTATTTCGACATCGCCGCCGACTATGGCGGGCGGCTGGCCGACGCCTTCAAGGGTACGTCCACCCGTTTCGGCCTCGTCTCGTTCTCCTCGGATTGGCTGTTCCCGACCACGGAACACCGGGCGATCGTGCATGCGCTGAACGCGGCGGCCGCTTCGGTCTCCTTCGTCGAGATCGAGACCGACAAGGGCCATGACGCGTTCCTGCTGGACGAGCCCCGCTTCCACGACGTCGTCAACGGCTTCCTGTCCTCGGCGGCGCGAGCGAGGGGCATCATCTGATGGATACGCTCGTCCCGACGAGCCGGATCGTGACCGGCAATGTTCGCGTCGACCTGCAGGTCATCGCTGACCTCGTGACGCCCGGCGCCCGCGTGCTCGACGTCGGCTCCGGCGACGGCTCGCTCCTGGAACTGCTGGCGACCGCCAAGGGCGTCGATGGGCGCGGCATCGAGCTCAGCCAGGAAGGTGTCAACGAATGCGTGGCGCGGGGCCTGTCGGTGATCCAGGGCGATGCCGACCGCGACCTCGTCTATTATCCGGACGCAGCCTTCGACTACGTGATCCTGTCGCAGACCATCCAGGCGACGCGCAATCCGAAGATCGTGTTGTCGGAGCTCCTGCGCATAGGACACCGCGCCATCGTGTCCTTCCCGAATTTCGGGCACTGGTCGATCCGCATGTCGCTCGGCCTGCGCGGCCGCATGCCGATGACGGAGAACCTGTCGCACTCGTGGTACGAGACGCCGAACATCCACTTCTGCACCATCCGCGACTTCGTGGCGCTGTCGGGCGAGCTCGGCGCGACAGTGGAGACGGCATTCGCGCTGAACGCGGCGGGGCAGAAGATGTGGATGACGATGCCCTGGGCGTTCTGGAACCTCTTCGGCCAGCAGGCGGTGTTCGTGCTGCGACGTTGATCGCGGCGGGCGGTGCGCGTCTTTTCAGGCGCCGCCGCACATGTGCTGGGAATCGGCGAGCGTCCAGGTGGCGCCGGACTTCAGGTTGGTCGTCATGTAGAAGCGGCCGCGATCGTCGCCGGCCGGGCAGCCCTGTGGAATCCAGACGAGGCACATCAGCACTTTGTCGCCCGGCTTGGAGGCGATCAGCGCCGCCTCGCGGTCATAGGAGACCTGGTAGCCGCCATTGGCATATTCGATGCCGGTACCGGAGTCGTAGTCCGCATCGGTGATCGGACCGCCGTCTCCAAGCCGGGGATGCACCGCGCTGACGCTCGTCATCGCGCACTGCCCCAGCGTCTGCGGCAGCGCTCCCGCCGCGATCGACGCCCCGGCGGCGATCGTCTTCGCCGTTACGTCCGACGGCAGCGCCGTCGTCGCGCCGATATTACCGAGGCGCTCGACGACGCCCACATACGCCGCAGCAAGGCAGGACTGGTTGGTGGCGCAGGAGGCACGTTGCGCCATGAAGTCCCGCGAGGTCGTCTTCGCCTCCTCGGCGAATTGCTTGCGCGCTTCCCCATAGGCCTTGCCGAGGACGTCATCGAGCCGGGACAGGAGCGGCGAGGCGCAGACCGCCTTCTCCGCCGGCGATGCGGCCTTGCCGCAGTCGAAGCTCGCAGCCTCTGCAGGGAGGGTCGCCGAGAAACCTGCGGCCACGACGGCGGCAGCCCCGAGCCCGCGCTTCAACCATATCCCGCTCATATGCGTTCCCCTGCTGCTACCGGATTACGTGCTGGAGCATCCGGCCGACTGCCTTTAGTTCAGGCCGGCTCCACCTTGTAGCGCAGATGCACGATGCCATGCTCCAGCGTTTCGGCCGAGAGGAAGCTGAGACGCGCCGATCCCGCAAGGCCCTCGGCGCCGCTGTCGAAGACGCCGGTGATGCCGTCCGCGCCATCGATCGCCGGCGCGACGAGCAGGCTGATCTCGTCGACGAGGCCTGCCTTCAGGAGCGAGCCGTTGATCGTGCCGCCGCCCTCCAGGATCAGCCGCTCGATGCCGAGTTCCTCCCGCAGCACCGCCAGCATTGAGCCGACATCCATCGTCTCGTCTGCGGCGACGAGGTAGGAGACGCCGTCGCCGGCAAGCTCGGCAAGGTGGCTGTCGGGCACGTCATGGCCGAGCAGCACGACGACGGGATCGCCGCCGATGTCCGGCTTGGCGAAGTGGAGCTTGCCGGAGCGGTCTAGTGCCAGCGCATAGGTCGTAGCATCGCGCGTGACGAAGTGGTGCGGCCGCTGCACGGAGACGGCGCCGGCCGGCGGATGAGCCTCGCCCTTGCTCATCTCCGCCATGGTCGTGCGGCCGACCAGCCAGGCATCGGCCTTCATCCGGTCGTGCAACTGCTCGTAGAGGCTCGACCATTGGGCGCGATCGCCGTCAGGGCTCGCCGTCCAGCGGCTTGGATGGATGCGTCCGTCGAGCGAGACCATCATGTGGCAGATCACGGTGGGACGTTCGCTCATTGCATGTCTCTTCGGCTGTGTTTCAACTGATTTGCTTTCGTGGGCTCAAGCGTGGGCGTCAGCCGCCCGCATATTCGGCGTCGGAGACCTTCTCCAGCCACTCCACTGCCTTGCCGTCCTTCATCTCGGCGATGGCGATGTGGCTCATCGCGCAATCGGCCGATGCGCCGTGCCAGTGCCGCTCGCCGGGCGCGAAGAAGACGATATCGCCCGGCCGCACCGTCTCGATCGCGCCGCCATCGCGCTGCACCCGCCCGAGGCCGCTGACGATCAGGATCGTCTGGCCGAGCGGATGCGTGTGCCAGGCGGTGCGGGCGCCCGGCTCGAAGGTGACCGTTGCACCCGACAGTCCGCCGCTGCCGGCAAAAGGCGCGTCGATGCGCACGCTGCCGGTAAAGTAGTCGGTTGGCCCCGCCTTCGAAGGCTGCGAACCGCTGCGCTTGATGTCCATGGATGCACTCCGTGATCGTCGGACGATATCGGTTTGGAACGTCAGCCACCGAAGCGGGGGCACGGCTGACGTCACGTCCCGCCGGCACTACATAGCGGGCGACATTCATTGAGGAGGCCGCCCATGCGCCCAGCCATTCCCTTCGCCCTTGCGGCCGCCGTTCTTCTCTCCGGCTGCACCACGATGAGCCCGCAGGAGCGTCGGGCGGCCGACGAGGAAACCTGCCGCGGCTACGGCTTCAAGCCGCGAACGAACGGCTTTGCCGAATGCCTGCAGCGCATCGACCTCGATCGCGAGGCGGACCGGCGGGCACGCCGCTATGGCGGCCGCTATGACGGGCCTGGTTTCGGCGTCGTGGCGATCGGCGGCTACGAGCGCTGGTAGAGCCGAGCGAGCCTCGTCTATCCGGTCAGAGGCTCGATCCAGCTGCCTCTCAGACGTCGATCGTGCGCATGCCGGCGTCGGCATAACGGTTGCCGGCCGTGGCGCCCTTCGGAAAGGACGCCTCGATCTCGGCAAGCTCGTCCGGGCTCAGCTCAACATCCGCCGCGGCGATGTTCTCCTCGAGATAAGGAATGCGCTTGGTGCCGGGGATGGGGACGATGTCCTCGCCCTGCGCCAGCACCCAGGCGAGCGCCACCTGGGACGACTTCACGCCCTTGCGCGCCGCCAGCGCTTCGATCTTGCCGACAAGGTCCAGATTTTTCTGGAAGTTCTCGCCGGAGAAGCGCGGCGAGCCGCGGCGGAAGTCGCCTTCCGGCAGATCGGCCTCCGAGCGGAAACGGCCGGTCAGGAAGCCGCGGCCGAGCGGCGAGTAGGGCACGAAGCCGATGCCGAGCTCGCGCACCGTCGGCAGGATCTCGTCCTCCGGATCGCGGCTCCATAGCGAGTATTCCGTCTGCAGCGCGGCGATCGGATGGATTGCATGCGCCTTGCGGATGCTGGCGGGCGAGGCCTCCGACAGGCCGAGCGCGCGCACCTTGCCCTCGCGCACCAGCTCCGCCATGGCGCCGACCGTATCCTCGATCGGCGTCTGCGGGTCGACGCGATGCTGGTAATAGAGATCGATGACCTCGACGCCGAGGCGCTTCAGGCTCGCTTCGCAGGCGAAACGCACATAGTCCGGCTTGCCGGAGATGCCGAGCCGCTCGCCGTTCGGCCCACGGACATTGCCGAACTTCGTCGCCAGCACGACCTCATCGCGGCGGCCCTTCAGCGCCTTGCCGACAAGTTCCTCATTATGGCCGACGCCGTACATGTCGGCGGTGTCGAGGAAGGTCACGCCACGATCGATGGCGCGACGGATGACGGCGATGGATTCCGCCTCGTCGCCGGCACCATAGAACTCCGACATGCCCATGCAGCCGAGGCCGATGGCCGAGACTTCGAGTTCGCTTCCGAGCTTGCGCTTGTGCATGGCTGCCTCCGATCGTCTTGGGAGGACACTCAGATAGCCGCGGCCGGCAATCCGGCCAGAGCGGCGTCCGGATAGATCTGGTCGACAGACCGGGTCAGCGCCGCGCGGTCGCCCCGGCTGGAACCAGCACGGGCTTTGCCCGCCGCTGGCGTTCGCGTCGGGCGCTGAGCACCGGAATGCCGCGATAGACCTGCTTTGTCGCCTCGATGATGACGACGCCGGAGAAGACCGGCCAGAGCTGCCGGCCCAGCCGCTCCAGTGGCATGGCCAGCTTCAGCAGCGAGCGCCGGCGGAAGGGTGGCAGCAGCAGCGCATCCGCCCAGGCCGAGGGCGTGAACATCGAATCGCGCAGCAGGCGCACAAGCTGGCCGCGCGACCACGGGCGCCCCGAGCCGAAAGGCGTATGCTCGAATCTGGCCCAGACGCCGCGCCGGTTCGGCACCACGATGATGAGCCGGCCACCGGGCGCCAGCACGCGCCAGACCTCCGTCAGCACCGCCTGCGGATTCTCGGCAAATTCCAGCGCATGCACCATCAGCACGCGGTCCACCGATGCGTCGCCGAGCGGCAGCTCCTCGTCCGCAACGAGGGCGGTCAGCGAGGCGCCGGTCACCGGCCAGTTCACCGCACCCTGCGCCGCCGGCATGAAGGCAAGCGCGCGCTCGCAGCTGGGCGCGAAGCGATCGAGATAGGGCAGCGTGTAGCCGATGCCGACGAGGCGCTCCTCCGGGATGTTGCGCCAGACCGGCGCGAGACCAAGGGAGATGGTCTTCGCCGCTACCATGCCGAGCGGCGATGCGTAAAAGTCGCGCAGGTCGACGATGTCAGCGTTCATGCCCAGCGATCATGTCTCCCCCCATCCGGCCCCAGTGCTAAAGGCGATGGTGTCAAAACGCCAGAAGCCGAGCTTGACAGCAATGGCACCATCGTCGCTCGCCGAGAGCTTTCGCGACGGGGGCTTTGCCCTAGATGGGCGACGTGATCATGAGATGCCAAGGATGCGAGAGGGCGATAGCATGGGAGGGTTCGAGATCAGGCAGTTCACCTGCCGGGCCGACAATTTCGGCGTGCTGGTGCATCAAGCCGCCAGCGACACGACGATCTCGATCGACGCGCCGGAGGAGGCGCCGATCCTCGCGGCTCTCGATGCCGCAGGCTGGCGGCTCACCCACATCCTGACGACACATCATCACCGCGACCATGTCGAGGCCAACGAGGCGCTGAAGCGCCGCTTCGGCGCCACCGTGATCGGCCCGGAGAAGGAGCGCGACAGGATTCCCGGCATCGACCGGACTGTTACCGGCGGCGAGCGCTTCGCCATCGGCGGGGTGACGGTCGAGGCGATCGACACGCCCGGCCACACGCTCGGCGAGCTCTCCTACTACCTCCCGGATGCCAAGGCGTTGTTTGCCGGCGACGCGCTGTTCTCGCTCGGCTGCGGGCGCCTCTTCGAGGGCGACGCGCCGATGCTGTGGGAATCGCTCCAGCGGCTGCGAGCGCTGCCCGACGACACGATGCTCTACTGCGGCCACGAATACACCGCCACCAATGCCCGCTGCGCGCTGACGATCGACCCGCACAACCTCATCCTGCAGGAGCGGGTGAAGGAGGTCGAGCATCTGCGCGTCTCGGGCCAGGCGACGCTGCCGGTGCGGCTCGGCACGGAGAAGAAGGCGAACCCCTTCCTGCGCGCCGACGAGCCGGCGCTGGCCGAGGCACTCGGCCTGGCGGGCGCCGCACCGGCGGAGGTGTTCGCGGCCATGCGCAAGCGGCGCGACCAGTACTGATGGCCGCCTCTAGCGACGAGGCGGACACGATCATCGCCCGGCTGCGGCTGCAGCCGCATCCGGAGGGCGGCTGGTTCCGCGAGACGTTCCGCGACCCGGCGACGGATGCCGCCGGGCGCGCCCGCTCGACGGTGATCTATTACCTCCTGAAGGCCGGCGAGACCTCCGAGTGGCACCGGGTCACCGATGCGGTGGAGACCTGGCACTGGTATGCCGGCGGGCGCCTTGTCCTGACGATGTCGCCGGACGGGCACGATGCCTCGGCGCATTATCTCGGGCCCGATATCGCCGCTGGCGAACAGCCGCAGCTGGTGGTGCCGGCCGGCTGGTGGCAGACGGCGACGACGCTCGGCCACTACACGCTGGTCGGTTGCACGGTGGCGCCGGGCTTTGTCTTCGACAGTTTCGAGATGGCGCCGAGGGACTGGCGCCCGATGCCGCGGCCGTCGCGCCGGGTATCCTGAGGATCGGGCAGAGTGGGCAGGCTTACGCGTTGCGGACCAGGCGGGCGAAGAGTGGCAGGGCGGCGAGCGCCGCGCCCGCGGTGATCAGCACCGCGGCGGCGATAATGCCGGCGCTCATCGCGGCTTCGCCGGCTAGGACGAGGATCAGCGTCGACAGGAGCGGCGCGGCGTAACTGGCGGCGCCGATCAGCTGGATGTCGCCGCGCTTCACGCCGATGTCCCAGAGATAGAACGCCGCGCCGACCGGCATCAGGCCGAGCAGGACGACCGCCGTCCACTCGGCGCCGGTGGCTGGCCAGACCGTCGTCTCGAACAGGAGGTGCGCAAGGAGCGACAGGGCGGCGGTCGCTGCGCAGAAGCCGGTGACGACGTCGCTCGGCACCGAGGCGAAGCGGCGGGATAAGAGCGAATAGACCGCCCAGGTCAGCGCGCAGAGGGCGGCAAGGCCATAGCCGGCGGCATAGCGGGCGGAGAAGTCGAGCCCGCCGCGGCTGGCGATGATCATGCCGGCGCCGGCGAGGCCGAGCAGGGCGCCGAGCCCGTGGAACCAGCGCAGCCTCTCGCCAGGCAGGCTGGCGGAGCCGACGACGATCAGGAGCGGCCAGAGATAGGCGATCAGACTCGCCTCCGCGGCCGGCGCGCTGCGCAGCGCCGCGAAATAGAGGGCATGGTAGCCGAACAGGCCGCCGACACCGAGCAGCCAGACCGGCAGCGGTTGGCGCAGCACGCGGAGCGATCCGCCGCGGGCGGCCAGCGCCGCAACCCCGACCAGGGTTCCGATCGCGAAGGTCATGGCGTTCATCTGGAACGGCGGCACGGTGCCGCTGCGCGCGGTCAGGAGCGCCAACAGCGACCACATCAGGATCGCCAGGAAGCCGAGCGCCGTCGCCATCACACCATCTCCCTATCGACCGGGGCCATCACCACGATAACGGCTCTCGGGCGGCCGGTAGCGGAGGGCGGGCGCCAGGTCAATTCGATGACATCCGCGGTGGGAGACAGGCCGCAGCCGGGCCACTATGATCGCCCCCTACAAAGCGGAAGGGGGAGAGGCATGAAGCGGCGATTCATCCAGTGCGACGTGTTCACCGCTGTGCCCGGGCGCGGCAACGGGCTTGCCGTTGTGGTCGACGGTGAAGGCCTCGACGATGCGGCGATGCAGCGTTTCGCCACTTGGACGAATCTCGCCGAGACGACCTTCCTGCTGCCGCCGACGGACCCGTCCGCCGACTATGCGCTACGCATCTTCACCACCACGCGGGAACTGCCCTTTGCCGGCCATCCGACGCTCGGCAGCTGCGCCGCCTGGCTGCACACCGGCGGCCGTCCCCGCGACGCACGAACCGTGCGGCAGGAGTGCGGCGTCGGCATCGTCGAGATCGACATCAGCGGAGCGGTGCCGGCCTTCGTCGCGCCCCCGACCCGCATCTCGCCGCTGGAGCCGGAGCGTCTCGCCGAGGCGCTGGCGGCCCTGCGCATCGCGCCAGGCGACGTCGTGCGCAGCGCACGGCTCGTCAACGGGCCCGTCTGGGATGCGATCGAGCTCTCCAGCGCTGCGGCCGTCCTCGCAGCCGACCCGACCGGCGCAAGCTTCCCGGAAGAGCGTCCCATCGGGCTGATCGGCCCTCACGAAGCCGGCGCGGAGACCGACTACGAGGTGCGGATGATCGACATCTGGCACAACATCAAGGAGGACCCGATCACCGGATCGCTGAATGCGGCGATTGCCTGCTGGATGCGCGATGAGGGGCGTCTGCGGGTGTCCGCCACCGTCGCGCAGGGAACGAAGATCGGCCGCCTCGGCCGCGTCCACATCCGGGCTGGCGACGGCGACCGCGTGCTGATCGGCGGCGAAACGCAAATCCTGATCGAGGGCACGCTCGACTACTGAGAGCGTTGTCGAGGCCAC
Source organism: Mangrovicella endophytica (assembly GCF_002893625.1). Classification (GTDB taxonomy): domain Bacteria; phylum Pseudomonadota; class Alphaproteobacteria; order Rhizobiales; family Rhizobiaceae; genus Mangrovicella; species Mangrovicella endophytica. Next base: position 78,860 of record NZ_PKMZ01000010.1, read on the forward strand.
AAGCGGCCCGGCAGCGGCGCCGCGCTATTTCGTCGAGACCGAGGTGGCGCTGAGCGTCAGCGGTCCGATCTTGGTCGGGATGCGCGCATAGACCGGCACGAAGATGTCGACTGCGGCAATCGGGGCGAACCACATCTGGATGGTCTGGCCCTGCAGATAGCGCAGGCCCTTGGACGACTTGTCGTAGCCGCCGACCGGCTGGATTCGCACGTCGCAGACCTGCGCATCGCCGGAATAGCCGGTCATGGAGTAGGACTTCTGCCCAGCCGGCGAGAGCTTCAGATCGAGCCGCGACCAGCCGTCATAGAAGGGCAGGGTGCGGTTGCAGACGCTCGCAGCCTTGCCGGTGCGGATCATCAGGCCGCTCAACGGGTCGATCGCCGAGGCCAACTGCTTGCGCGTCACCGGAACATGATCGGGCTTGGGCGGCCGCACCGGCGAGACCTTGGACGACACCGCCGCCGCGCCGCGGAACGCAACGTCGCTCGACCAGGCTCTGCTGCCGGTGGAATAGTTCAGCGCGTAGCGTTCCGGCATCATGCGGTCGCGGCCGAGCCGGCCGGACACCTTGCTGGTGCCGGAGGTCTTAGCGACGAGAGTGCCGAGCCCTGCCGAGGCGAGCGTGCCGTCGATCGAAAACCGCTGGCCCTTGATCGACGTGTCGAAGGAGGCGCGTCCAACCGGCAGGCCGAGCATGGAGACGCCGTACTCCGTCCGCACCGACGTCGCCTTGGGCGCCGTCTGGGCGGACGAAGGCGTGGCTGCCGCCAGCAGCGGTGCGGCGATCAGGCATGAAAGGGCCAGGGAAGGGCGCAGAGCCGTCATTCCATTCGTCCGGTCAACGGGAGATGAAGATGAATATGCGCCATCTCGTGGCGGGCGAATAGGGCCAAATTCGGTGCCGCAGAGCATCCGATGCGAAACGACGCAGCACCCTGCCGCAACGCGTGAGGCACGGCGCGGCGGCCGATCAATGTGGGCTGGCGGCGGCGGGATGTTCGACGGGCTGCGATTCTCGCCCGTGCAACGTCATGGAGAGGTAGAGCGCCTGCGGAAGCGGCGTCCAGAACCCGGTGTCGACGCCGCCGGCGCGCAACACGGCTGCTGTGAAGGTGTTGCAGCCGAAGAGCGCGTTGAACGTGTCCTTCGCCTCGAAGAAGCGGTCGAAGGGCGTATAGCCAACGCCCGGGATGAGGATGGGCCGGCCGTCGACATCTCTTTCGAACTCAGCCTCGATCGCCTTGACCATGGCTTCCACTGCATCCGGCTGAAGTTCGAAGACGCGCACGGCCGGATCTCCTTCTTCATAGGCGCCGGTGAGGCTCACATGCATGACGGAGCGGTCGGCTCCGAAGGAGCGGACGACAGTTCCGAGGTCGACATCCCGCCAGGTCGGGGTGCCGATATAGAAGGAGCGGCCGCCCCAGCCGAGGACGATGCTCCGGACGCCCGGGTGATCGAGCGGAAGGCCGACGTCACGCAGGAAGGCGAAGCGGGCGAGGAATTCCGGCGTCGCGGGCAGGACGATGTCAGTATGGATCGGTCCGGCGGCGACGAGGATGCGCGTCGTCGGCGCGCATGGACGCTCAGGGAGATCCGCGCCCTGCCGCGGGATGAGGATGCCGAGCACTATGGCGCCGACGAGCGCGGCCGCTAAAGACATCACGAACGCGGCACAGGCAGATGCAATCCGGCGGAGCTGAAACGGCCGGTGCGGTGTCTTGTCCGCCCTCACGTGGATGGGTCCCTCGGCGTCATGCACCGGCGCAGGCGAGATCTTGCGCAGGCCTCAGGGCCTTATGCTGTCACGGTTCGCGCGGATCGAGGCAGCGTCGCAATAGAGCCTCAGCACCTCGGTATCCTTGTCCTCGTTGGTGAAGGCATCGATGGTGGAATAGACCCGCACCTCGGCATCGCGGATGCGATCAGGGTCGCGTGAGTCTTCGGTCGTCACAAAGGCATAGACGTAAGTGCCTCGCGCATAGCCCACAGCCATGGTCATGTCAGTGGGATGGTCGATGTCGGTGTCCTTGGTCGAGAAGTAGGTCTGGTCGGTCTCGAAGTAGAGCTCCGTCGGCCCCGCACCGATGGCGTAGGTGTAGTAGGCCTCCTTCAGCCCGGGATGCGCGGTGGGCTCCATGATGCGGCAGAATTCCGCACGGGCATTCCGTGCAGGGATCTCGCAGGCGAACTGAGTCTGCCACGGCGGAACGCAGTTCGCGGCGGCTGGCAGGGGCGCCAGCATCACAACAGCGATCAGACCGCAGGCTTTCATGGCATCTCCTCACTCTCTCATGAACGATCGGCATCATCTCGCGATACCCGGAGCGGGGGGCGCGGCGTCCGCATGCATGCCAGTGCTCATCGCGGCTGTAATCAGTGGCCGGAGGCTTCCTGTGGAGGAGGCTGGTCCACTTCGGTCCTCCGCCATATAGAAGCAGGTGTGGCATGCCGGCCGTCTCGCTTAGATGCCGCCGTCCGCGTATAGGCGCGGCGGCGTGCAGCGGCGCAGGGCAGTCGGTGGTGCTTCGAATTCCCTGGGGCGGCTCTCTCAAACGCCCGACCGAGGAAGGACGGCCAACCCGGCGCTGGCTCGGCGGCTTGACGCTGCCGCCGCCAGCCAGTATAGGCCTCTCGACTTCCGATCATGCCCGTGGCTGATGATCGCGCCGACATTTCGGCGGCGCGTCCGGCCCCGGCCTATCGACTTTAGAAGGTGATCCTCATGTCTCGCGCTTGCGAACTGACCGGCAAGGCTGTCCAGTCCGGCAACAATGTCAGCCACGCGAACAACAAGACGCGTCGCCGCTTCCTGCCGAATCTGTGCAATGTCACGCTGATCTCGGACGCTCTCGGCCAGCGCTTCCGCCTGCGCGTCAGCGCCAACGCGCTGCGCTCGGTCGAGCACCGTGGCGGCCTCGACGCCTTCCTCGCCAAGGCCAATGCCGACGATCTGTCGCCGCGCGCCAAGCTGCTGAAGCGTCAGATCGCCAAGAAGCTCTCGGCTGACGCCGCCGCCTGATAAAGGCCCCGCATCGCTGAAGTCTTCGAGCCGGGCGCACCAGCGTCCGGCTTTTCTGGTTCCATCACCCAGGATAAAAAAATGAACCGCCTCAAGGTCTATGGCGTGCCCGTCGTTGCGATGGTGCTCGTCGTCCTCGCCTCCAACATCTTCGTGCAGTTCCCGCTGAACGGCACAATCGGGCGTCTGCAACTGGCGGACATCTTGACCTGGGGCGCCTTCACCTATCCCTTCGCATTCCTGGTCACCGACCTCACCAACCGGCTGTACGGGCCGAGCATCGCCCGGCAGGTGGTGATGATCGGCTTCGCCGTCGCTGTGATTGTTTCGGTGCTGGCACCGCCGCTGCTGTTTGCCGCCGGCCTTCTGGAATTCTCCGCCACCGGCGCGCGGCTGGCGCGAATCGCAGTCGCTTCCGGCACGGCGTTCCTGGTGGCGCAGCTGCTCGATATCGCGGTGTTCAACCGCCTGCGGCGCCAGAGCTGGTGGCGCGCGCCAGCCTTCGGCTCGCTGGCCGGCTCCTTCCTCGACACCCTGACCTTCTTCTCAGTCGCCTTCGCGCCGGCCTTCGCCTTTGTCGGACCCAATGACGACTTCGCGCTCGGTGCCGCCCCGCTGCTCGGCCTGTTCGCGACGGACGCGCCGCGCTGGCTGTCCTGGGCGCTCGGCGACTTCGTGGTGAAGCTGGCGATTGCCGTCTTCGCGCTGGTTCCATACCGTGTCGTCATGCAGGCGGTGATGCCGATGCGGCCGGATGTCAGACGCGCCTGACGGAGGAGAGGAGGCGCAGTGGCGAGGTTTCTGGCGACGATCCCGATCCTGCGCTTCTTCGACGAAGCGGTGACGCGCCGCTTCTACATCGACTATCTCGCCTTCGAGGTCGTCCTCGAGCATCGCTTCGGGCCGGAAATGCCGCTCTATCTCGGGGTGACGCGCGGCGCCCTGCGGCTGCACTTGTCGCAGCACCACGGCGATGCGACGCCGGGCTCGGCCGTGTTCATTGAGATGGACGATGTCGAGGCACTCCATGCGGAGCTTGCCGCGCGCAGCTATCCCTTCGCCCGTCCGGGATTGGAGACGGCGCCCTGGGCCGCTCGCACGCTGACCGTGCTCGATCCAGCCGGCAATCGCCTGTTCTTCAACGAGCAGGTCCGGAGCTGAGGGCGCCGGCCGCGCCGCCATCTGCGACCAGCCGAAACTCCAGATAGACATTGCGCTGCAGGAACGAGCCGTTGTCGTCGGAGATGAGCGCAATGCGCGTCTCGCCGCCGGCGTCGGTCCAGGCGTCCAGCCCCTCCATATTGTCGATCTCGTTCGACAGGTCCGCTTCCAGGATCACCGGACCGTCGATGAGCGCGCCGGGCCGGATCGACGCGCCGGGCAGGCGGCGGATGCGCATGCCGAGCCCGCCGAGAAAGCCAGTATAGCGCCGCTCCAGCAGCAGCAGGTCGCCATCCGGCAGGAACGCGCCGTCGGTCGCATCCCAGTCGACATCCCGCCGAACTGTGAAGACGCCGCCCCTGGCGCCGCCACCGAAGATCGCGGCAAAGAGGTTGCCCTTTGCATCGAGCGAACGCTCGGCGATGGCCACGGCGGCACCGTTCAGCGCGCCGCCCTCGGGCGAGACGGCGATCGTTTCCATGCCGCGGTTGATCCGCAGCTCGTGGCGCGGCAGCGGCAGCGGCAGCACCGCCGGACGATTCGCGAATGGCGCGGCCGGATCCGCATAGGCGAGGATGCGGTGATGCCGCTCGAAGCCGACGAGAACGCGGTTGCCGTCGATCGCCATCGATTCGGCGTCGGCATCGACCTTGCCGTCGAGAGGCTGTCCATCCGCACCGAGGAGCGGCTCCAGCTGCGCAGGGGCTATGCCGACGGGTCGCCCGGCCTCGTCACGCCGGATCGTGCCGGCGAACCAATGCCCTTCGTCGTTGACCGACAGAAAGCGGCTGCCGCCGTCGCGAAAGCGGAAGGACGAGATGCTGTGGACGCCGCGGCCGCTGAACTCGAAGCCGCCGACATAGTCGAAGGCGCCGAAGCGGGTTTCTGCGGAGCGGGTGCGGAAGGCCGAGATCGGCTTGGCCGTGACCTCGACCGTCTCGGCCCGAACCTCCGGCGCGACAAGCGGCCACGCGACGACGGCCGCGGCGAACGCGGCCGCCAGACTGCGCAGATGCATCAGCGGCGGGCGCCTGCCGCGGCCCTGCGACGGGACGACGAGCGCCCCCCGGCCGTCGCCTGGTCCTCGAAGAGATCGGCGAGCTGCTCGGTCATGGCACCCGCCAGCTCCTCGGCATCGACGATGGTGACGGCACGGCGATAGTAGCGCGTGACGTCGTGGCCGATGCCGATGGCCAGCAGCTCCACGGGCGAGCGCGTCTCGATCTCCTCGATGACGGCGCGCAGGTGCCGCTCCAGATAATTGCCGGCATTGACCGAGAGGGTCGAGTCGTCGACCGGCGCGCCATCGGAGATCATCATCAGGATCCGGCGCTGCTCGGGCCGCGCCAGCAGGCGGTTATGCGCCCAGATCAGTGCTTCGCCGTCGATATTCTCCTTCAGGAGCCCCTCGCGCATCATCAGGCCGAGATTGCGCCGGGCCCGCCGCCACGGCGCGTCGGCGGACTTGTAGACGATGTGGCGCAGGTCGTTCAGCCGCCCGGGCTTGGACGGCTTGCCCTCCTTCAGCCAGGCCTCGCGCGCCTGGCCGCCTTTCCAGGCCCGGGTGGTGAAGCCCAGCACCTCGACCTTGACGCCGCAGCGCTCCAGCGTGCGCGCCAGGATGTCGGCGCAGGTGGCAGCCACCGTGATCGGCCGCCCGCGCATCGAGCCGGAATTGTCGATCAGAAGCGTGACGATCGTGTCGCGGAAGGCGGTGTCGCGCTCCATCTTGAAGGAGAGCGGCTGCAGCGGGTCGGTAACCATGCGGGTCAGGCGCGCCGTGTCGAGATAGCCTTCCTCGAGATCGAAATCCCAGGAGCGGTTCTGCTGCGCCATCAGCCGGCGCTGCAGGCGGTTGGCGAGACGCCCGACGACGCCCTGCAGCGACGCCAGCTGCTTGTCGAGGAACGAGCGCAGGCGGTCGAGCTCAGCCTCGTCGCAGAGCTCCTCGGCACCCACCATCTCGTCGAACTGCTGGGTGAAGACCTTGTACTCGGTGTCGGCGAAGGTGCCGGGTGGCGCCTGGTTGGGCCGCCGCGTCTCGCCCGGCGTCTCCGTATCCTCGCTCTCGTCGTCGACCGGATCCTCGGCGGTGACCTCGGAGGATTCGGCTTCCGCCGTCTCCTGGTTCTCGCCCTCGCTCTCGCTTTCTTCCGGGGCGGCCTCCTCGGTGCCGCTTTCCTTCTCGGCGCCGCCTTCCTCGTTGTCGCGAGTCTGGTTGTCGCCGGCCTCGTCCTGTTCGTCGCTGTCCTCGCCGGGATTCTCCTGGCCGAGCTCCTCGGCCATCTCCAGCGAGACGAGAAGGTCGCGGATGGCGCGCGCGAAGGCCTGCTGATCCTCGACCGTCTCGGCGAGCCGCTCGAACCGAGGGCCGGCCTTGGCCTCGATCGTGTCGCGCCAGACGTCGACCAGCGAGGCGGCGCTCGGCGGGATCGGACGGCCGGTCAGCTTCTCGCGTACCAGCAGCGCGACGGCGTCTTCGACCGGCGCCTCGGCGCGATCGGTCACGTCCTGCAGGTTCGAGCGGAAGTAGCGGTCTTCCAGCATGGCGGCAAGGTTGTCGCCGACACCGGCCATGGCATTGGCGCCGATCGCCTCGACGCGCGCCTGCTCCACGGCGTCGTAGACGGCCTTGGCGCTCTTGCCGTCCGGCGAGTAGCTCGCATGGACGCTCGTATCGTGGCGGGCGCGGCGCAGCGCCATGGCGTCGGAGAGGCCGCGGGTGACTGCGACGTCGTTGGCGGTGGCGCGCTTGGGCAGATCAGGGAGGCGGGCGCGGGTGCCGGTCAGGCCCGGCCGGTCGTTGGAGAAGCTGACCTCCAGCTCCGGCTCGCCCGCGATGGCGCGCAGACAGCCGGCGACCGCGCGGCGGAACGGCTCGCGGTCGGTTACCTTCGGAGCGCCGGGAGCGCGGGAGTTGTCACCGCTGCGCGCCATGTATCAATCTGCCTTCTTCACAGCGGGATCGAGCTTGTCGACGTCGACGTCCTTCACGGGCGTCTTCGACAGGAGGATCGACGCATCGTCCTGCTTCTCCAGGACATAGGCCGTGATGCCCTGGCCCATGCCGGCATATTTCGGCACGAAGAACCCGTTCAGCACATAGGCCCCGTTCTGGAAGACGACGCCATCGCGTGCGCTGATCTGCGTACCGCCGGTCCGGCTCGATCCCTCGAGATAAGCCACGAACAGGCCATCCCCGCCCCGTTCCGCCACGAGACCGTCACCGGCCGCGACCGTGATCTTCAGGCCGACCACCGTATCGGCGGCATTCTCGACGAACTGGGCGAAGCCGGGATAGGTCTTCGCTGTTACCGCACCGCTGGCGCGCAGCACCTCGCTCTGCTCGGCAAAGGCCGGACCGCCGAAACCGGCGGCGAGGATCGCTGCTGCGAGAAGCGAACGGCGGATCATCGCAGAACCTCAGTCCAGCACGATGTTGGCGCTGGACTCCGGCAGCTCCTCGCCGAAGGCCCGCTGGTAGAATTCGGCGACCAGCGGCCGCTCCAGATCGTCGCACTTGTTCAGGAAGGTGACGCGGAAGGCGAAGCCGATATTGCCGAAGATCTCGGCGTTCTCCGCCCAGGTGATCACCGTGCGCGGGCTCATCACCGTCGAGAGGTCGCCGTTGATGAAGGCCGAGCGGGTCATGTCGGCGATGCGCACCATCTTGGAGACGGTCTGGCGTCCCTCCTTGGTGGCATAGCTCTTGGCCTTGGCAACGACGATGCCGACCTCGTTGTCGTGCGGCAGGTAGTTCAGCGTCGTGACGATCGACCAGCGGTCCATCTGCGCCTGGTTGATCTGCTGCGTGCCGTGATAGAGGCCCGTCGTGTCGCCGAGGCCGACCGTGTTGGCGGTGGCAAAGAGGCGGAAGGCCGGATGCGGGCGGATGACGCGCGCCTGGTCGAGCAGCGTCAGGCGCCCGGAGGATTCCAGCACGCGCTGGATCACGAACATCACGTCCGGACGGCCGGCGTCATACTCGTCGAACACGAGCGCGACATTGTTCTGATAGGCCCAGGGCAGGATGCCGTCGCGGAACTCGGTGACCTGCATCCCCTCGCGCACGGTGATCGCGTCCTTCCCGACGAGATCGATGCGCGAGACGTGGCTGTCGAGGTTGACGCGCACGCAAGGCCAGTTCAGCCGCGCCGCCACCTGCTCGATATGGGTCGACTTGCCGGTGCCGTGATAGCCCGAAACCATGACGCGGCGGTTGCGCGCAAAGCCTGCGAGGATCGCCAGCGTGGTCTGCCGGTCGAACAGATAGTCCGGGTCGATCTCAGGCACATGCGGATCGGTCTTTAAAAAGGCCGGCACGGTGATATCGCTGTCGAAACCGAAGGTTTCGCGGACGGAGACTGTGGTATCCGGAAGGGACGCCACTTCCTGTTCCGCTGCACTCATCACACCTCCATCGGCCTGCCGCTCATGCGGGTCCCGGCCACACACATCAATCGTGTTCCGCCGCAACCCATGGCGCGGCACCTCCATCCGTGCGGCCGCACTGCGGCTGCACGTGCCGAGCAGGACTCGCCACCCGAGTTCTCAGGCCGTCGGGCCTTAGCAAAAACCGGACTGCTTCAGAAGCTTGTAGGCCTGGATGACCTCGCGAAGCCGGTCTTCGCTGCCGCGATCGCCGCCATTGGCATCGGGATGGTACTGCTTGACGAGGCTCTTATAGCGCGCCCGGATCGTCTCTCCAGCGGAATTCTCGGCCAGATCGAGTGTCTGGAACGCTTTCGACTCCAGCGACCGCACTTTGGGGCGCCTAGCTTCGGTCCGCCGGGCCGCATCGCCGAAGAGGTTGAACGGGTCCCGCGTGCGGGCGCCGGCGCGGCGTGCACGTATGGACGCGGCCGCATCGCTGCCATTCTGCCCCATCGACCAGGTCGGGCGATGGCCGGTCAGCGAGTCCTTCAGATAGGCCTGGATGTCCTTGTCGCCGAGGCCCGAGAAGTAGTTGTAGGACTTGTTGTACATCCGCACGTGATCGACGCAGAAGTGGTAGTACTCCCCCTCATGGTCGCGTCCGCGCGGTGCCTTGTAGAGGCCCGGCTCCTCGCATCCCTCCCAGGCGCAGACCGGCGCGCGCGCCTTTTCGGTCGCCTCCCGGTCGGGGCGCACGCGGATGCGGTCGAAATATTTGGAGTCGAGCTTCATCGTTTGCGATTATGGTGCTGCGCCGGAAGGCGAACAAGAATTGACAGATGCGAAAAGGCGTTTCGTTGCGGGGCTTTGACTGCTTCGGGGGACGCAGGCGAGGGACAGGCAGCGGCTTGGTCGCAACGATCCGCACCGTGTTGAACCCGCCCATGGCAGGAGACTGTGGAGAGAATGAGCACAAAGGAGAGGATCGAGGATCGGCTGAGGACGGCGCTGGCGCCGGAGCATCTCGCGGTCATCGATGAGAGCCACCTTCACGCCGGCCATCATCACGCTGACAGTGGGCACCACGCCGCCTTCGAGGGCAGCGGCGAGACGCATTTCCGCGTCCGGGTCGTCTCCGCCGCCTTCGCCGGCCAGAGCCGGATCGAGCGGCATCGCAGCATCAACGCGCTTCTGAAGGACGAGCTTGCCTCCGGTGTGCACGCGCTGGCGATTGAGGCCAGCGCCCCGGGCGAGCCGACGCGCCGCTGAGCACGATCGCCCTGCCATGATCCAGCCTGTCGCATGAGCGTGACTGCCGTTCCGCCCGGCGCAACCGTGCCGCCGGCCCCGGACAGAGCCAGGGCCCGGGCCGCGACCGGCCTCGCCTTCGTCGCCGCCGTTTCCTTCCTCGCCGGCATGACCGATGCGATCGGCTTCCTATCGGCCGGCGACTTCGTGTCCTTCATGAGCGGCAACACGACGCGCCTCGCCGTCTCGCTCTCGCATGGCGATCCCTGGCATGCGGCGCATCTGGCGCTGATCCTGGTGCTGTTCGTCCTCGGCAACACGCTCGGCGTGCTCGTCACCCGCTCCGGCCGCTGGACGCCGCTCCTGCTCCTGATCGTCTCAGGACTCCTGTTCGGCGCCTGGCTTCCTGCCGGTGGGGGTCCGAGCCAAGCCTGGCTGCTCGGCGCCATCGTGCTGGCGATGGGCCTTCTGAATGCCGGCATCGAGCGGGTGGGCGATCTTCATATCGGCGTCACCTATGTCACCGGTGCCTTGTCGCGCGTCGGCAGGGGGCTGGGACGCTGGATCCTCGGCGACCGCCGGAACGACTGGCCGGTCAACATCGTGCCCTGGATCGGGATGATCGCCGGCGCCGTCTCCGGCGGGCTCTGCCACAGCCAGTCGGCCGGCGCGGCGCTGCTGGTCGCCGCCGGCGTCGCGGCGCTGATCGCCGTTGTGGCGATGGCGATACCGCGGCCGTGGCGGGACAGCTACCTCGCCGAGCGCGGCCCTGTCGCCGCACGCAATGGCCTGGAGCCTGGTGTTGCGACGAAGGACGCCAGGCCGGAAACCCGCTGAGCCTGAAGGGCCTTGGCTACCGCGCGACTTCCTCGGCGAGGAAGTCCCTGACCGCCGCGGGATCGACGTCATGGGCAACGAAGGCCTTGCCGATGCCGCGCGTCAGGATGAAGGTGAGGCTGCCGCGCACGACCTTCTTGTCCTGCCCGATCGAACCGAGCAGGCGATCGGCATCCATCGGATCTCCGGGAATGGCGCCGATGCGGGTCGGCAGACCGGCGGCGGCAAGATGCGCCTCGGCCCGCTCGGCATCGGCCTCTGGGCACAGGCCGAGCCGGACGGAGAAGCGGTGCGCCAGCACCGTGCCGATCGCGACCGCCTCGCCATGGACGAGGCGCGCGGCATCGTAGCGGCAGGCCGATTCGAGCGCATGGCCAAAGGTATGGCCGAGATTGAGGAGCGCGCGCTGGCCTTCCTCGCGCTCGTCCGTCGCCACCACCTCGGCCTTGGCGTTGCAGCTCTCCGCGATGGCCTCGACCCGGGCCGAGCCACCGGCGAAGACCGCTTCGCGATTCCGGTCGAGCCAGTCGAAGAAGGTCGGCCGGTCGATCAGCCCGTATTTCACCACCTCGGCATACCCGGCGGCGAATTCGCGCCGGCTCAGCGTGTCGAGCAGCGCCGTGTCGGCAATCACCAGCGAGGGCTGGCTGAAGGCGCCGATGAGGTTCTTGCCGTGGCGGCTGTTGATGCCCGTCTTGCCGCCGACGGAGGAGTCGACCTGTGCCAAGAGCGAGGTGGGTACCTGCACGAAGCGCATGCCGCGGCGGGTGATCGAGGCCGCGAAGCCCGCGAGATCGCCGATGACGCCGCCGCCCAAGGCCACGACGATATCGCCGCGCTCGAGCCGGGCGGCGAGGATTTCGTCGACGAGCCGCATCAGGTGCTCGAAACTCTTTGTCGTTTCGCCGGCCGGCAGAACGATCGGCGTCGAGTCGATGCCGGCGGCGGACAGGGCGGAGCGCAGGCGCTCCAGATGCAGGGTGCCGACCGTCTCGTCGGTGACCACTGCGGCGCGGGCGCCGGGCAGCCGCCGGGCGATCTCGTGGCCGGCCTCGTCGATCAGGCCGGGACCGATCAGGATGTCGTAGGAGCGTGTCCCCAGCGAAACCTTGATCACGCGCTCGGCGGCGGTCGCGCCCGATCGCTCGTCCTGGCGCTGCAACTGGCTCATGGGGCGCTCCTTGCCTTCAGATGCTCGTCGAGGCTGGCGATGATCTCGGCCGCGACGGATTCGCGCCGGACGTTGCGCGAGAGAACAGTGATGTCGGCTTCCCCATACACGGGATAGCGCTTCTCCATCAGGTCGCGCATCACGGCCCGTGGGTCGGGAGCCTGCAGGAGCGGGCGATGCGGGCGGCGACCGACCCGCTCCATCAGCGTGTTGAGGTCCGCCTTCAGCCAGACGGTGATGGCATGCTCGCGCAACGCCTTCCGCGTTTCCGCCGACATGAAGGCGCCGCCGCCGGTCGCCAGCACCTGCGGACCATCCGCGGCGAGGCGCGTCACCACACGCGCCTCCAGGGCCCGGAACTCCGGCTCGCCATAGGCTTCGAACAGCTCGGCGATCGTCATGCGGGCCACCGCCTCGATCTCCGCATCGGTATCGCGGAAGGGCAGGCCAAGCATCGCCGCGAGCTTGCGCCCGACGGTCGTCTTGCCGGCGCCCATCAACCCGATCAACGTCACAGAACGCTTGCCGAGGCGCTTATGGAGGATCTCCCGATCGTCCGGGAGCAATTCGCTGATCATCGGCTTTCTTGACGCAGGACTGGTAAGGAGCCGCTAACGGAGAATACATATCGCTGCCAAGGTCAAGCGGCGGTGTCCCGCCGTTTCGCACCGGCCGATCCGCGCCGCCACCAAGTTGGAGGAACCGCCGACATGCCGACGCTGATGCGCCTGCTGACGACCATCGCGGTGATCGCGGCGCTGATCTATGCGGCGATGGCCGCGCTCGTGTTCCTGGTGCAGCCCAAGCAGCGCGAGATCACCGTCGACGTGCCGCTGCGCACGCTGCAGGAGGATACCTCGACGACCGGAGGCGTGGTCCGGTGAGCCTGTCCCCCGCGGCGCGCGACAGCGCTGACATCGAGACCTTTATTGAGATGATGGCGGTGGAGCGGGGGGCCGCCGAGAACACGCTCACCGCCTATCGCCGCGACCTCGACGATGCCGCGGCCTTTCTATCGGGGGAGGGCGCCTCGCTCGGCACGGCGTCCACGGAGGAGGTGAAGGCCTATGTGGCGCACCTCTCGGCGCGCGGCTTTGCCGCCACCAGCCAGCAGCGGCGAATGTCGTCGCTCCGGCAGTTCTACAAGTTCCTGTATGCCGAAGGCCTGCGCGGCGACGATCCGACCGGGCCGATCGAGGGGGCGCGGCGCGGGCGTCCGCTGCCGAAGATCATGAGCGAGGACGAGGTCGATCGCCTCCTGGACGCGGCGGAGGCTGCAGCGGCCGACCCAACGCTCGCTCCCGGTGCGTCGCTGCGCGCCAAGCGCCTGCACGCGCTCGTCGAGCTGCTCTATGCCACGGGCCTGCGCGTCTCCGAGCTCGTGAGCCTGCCGCGCTCGGTGCTGCGCTCGCGTAACCGGGTGATCGTGGTGCGCGGCAAAGGCAACAAGGAGCGGATGGTGCCGATCGGCGAGCGGGCGCGCGATGCGCTCGACGCCTTCGGTCTGGCGATGCGCCAGAGCAACCCCGGCGCAGTCGACGAGGCCTGGCTCTTCCCCGCCCTGTCCGAAAGTGGCCACCTAACCCGCCAGGCCTTCGCCCGCGACCTGAAGAGCCTGGCCGCCCGCGCCGGCATCCCGGTCGCCCGCATCTCCCCGCACGTGCTGCGCCACGCCTTCGCGAGCCACCTTCTGCAGAACGGCGCGGATCTGAGAGCCGTGCAGGAACTGCTCGGCCACGCCGATATCTCGACGACGCAGATCTACACGCATGTCCTGGAAGAGCGGCTGATCCGCCTCGTCACCGATCATCATCCGCTGTCGGAGAACAGCGGCGGCTGAGGACAGGCCGAGGCGCTTTCTTGACAAGACAGGGCGGCATCGCCAGTTTCCGCGCAATTCCAAAGGAGGCGCCGTTTGGTGCCGCCGCCTCGCCTGTTGCCGCGCCCGGCACCGGCTCCCCAGTCCGGCGCACCCCGCCGGCGCATAGGACGGCTCAGCCGCGTCACGGATGCACAACTACCTCGACTTCGAAAAGCCCGTCGCCGACCTCGAAGGTCAGATCATCGAGCTGAAGAAGCTCGGCGGCGGCGGGGACGGGGTCGACGTCAGCGAGGAGATCCAGCGGCTGGAGAAGCGCTCCCAGGACGCGCTGATCGATCTCTACAAGAAGCTGACGCCATGGCAGAAGACGCAGGTCGCGCGCCACGCCGACCGGCCGCACTGCCTCGACTATGTCAACCGCATGATCACCGACTTCACGCCGCTCGCCGGCGACCGGTCGTTCGCGGAGGACTATGCCGTGATCAGCGGCTTTGGCCGCTTCGACGGCCAGCCGGTCGCGGTGATCGGCCAAGAGAAGGGGTCGGACACCCAGACCCGGCTGAAGCACAATTTCGGCATGGCGCGGCCGGAAGGCTACCGCAAGGCGGTGCGCATCATGGAGATGGCCGAGCGCTTCGGCATCCCGGTCCTGACGCTGGTCGATACGGCCGGCGCCTATCCCGGCATCGGCGCCGAGGAGCGCGGCCAGGCCGAGGCGATTGCCCGCTCCACCGAGACCTGCCTCAACCTCAAGGTGCCGCTCGTCGCGGTGGTGATCGGCGAGGGCGGTTCGGGTGGTGCCATCGCCATCGCCGCGGCCAACCGCGTGCTGATGCTGGAGAACGCCATCTATTCCGTCATCTCGCCGGAGGCCGGCGCCTCTATCCTGTGGCGCGACGCGACGCGGGCGCGCGATGTCGCGCAGGCGATGAAGATCACGGCGCAGGATCTGAAGGGCTTCGGGATCATCGACGAGATCGTGCCGGAACCGATGGGTGGCGCCCATCGCGATCCTGACGGGGCGATCGACGTGACCGCGGATCACGTCCGCAAGGCGTTCGCCGAACTCAGTGGTCTCGACGGTGAGGCGCTGCTGCGTGAACGGCGGCAGAAGTTCCTTGCGATCGGCCGCAATCTCTAAGACGCCGGCCGCCAGATCACTTGGCGAAAACGCCTCCTGCGGCGTGGTGCCGCGGCAACGCCTTGCGACAATACGACAATTGCTGCCGGAAAAGCCCGGCAGGCGCACTGAGCGCGTCTTGTCTGGCCTTAAAACTTTGGCAATGATCGTCGTGCAAAAAGACGTAAGGATCGGTTAAGACGCGTGCTGAAAATTGCCGCGATCGGGATCGATACGAAGCGCCGCCCGTAGGGGCACGCAACCTTGGGCAGGGGACGGCGGCAGCGCCGCACAGCAGGGGACCGGGGATGAAGGCCAGACGTCTCGTGACGGCATTCGCATTGGCGGGCGCTCTGATCGCGATCTCCGGCTGCCAGGGGGCGATGGACGATCTCGTCGCGCCCACCGGCCAGCTCTCCGACAAGCTCGTCAAGGACATCAAGGCCAAGGGCATGGGCGTCAACGCACCCATCCTGGTCCGCCTCTACAAGGAAGAGTCGGAGCTCGAGGTCTGGAAGCAGAAGACCGACGGCAGCTATGCCCTCCTGAAGACTTATCCGATCTGCGCCTGGTCCGGAAAGCTCGGGCCGAAGAAGGTCGAGGGCGACCGGCAGGCGCCGGAAGGCTTCTACGCGATCACGCCGGCGCATCTGAAGCCGAACTCGCAGTATCACCTCGCCTTCAACACCGGCTATCCCAATGCCTACGACCGCTCGCTCGGCCGTAGCGGCGCCGACCTGATGGTGCATGGCTCCTGCAACTCGTCGGGCTGCTATGCCATGGACGACAAGCAGATCCAGGAGATCTTCTCGCTGGCGCAGCTTGCGTTCGACGGCGGACAGCGCGCCTTCCAGATGCAGGCGCTGCCCTTCCGCATGACGCCGAAGAACATGGCGCGCCACCGCAACTCCGAGCATTACGCCTTCTGGAAGATGCTGAAGGAAGGCACGGACCGTTTCGAGCTGACCAAGCGTCCGCCGGCCGTGGGCGTCTGCGAGAAGCGCTATGTCTTCGACGTGAAGCTCGCGGAAGGCCAGACGCTGTCGCCGACGGAAGCCTGCCCTCAAGCGGCCGATCCGATCGAGCTCGTCGCCAAGCGCATCAAGGACGAGGCGGAGGAGCAGGAGCTGGTCGCCAAGATGTCGCCGAAGGATTTCGCGACGACATCGACCTTCACCTATAAGACCGGCATGCCGATCAGCGCGGAGGCCTATGCCGCCGAGCAGCATCGCCGCGAGGGCTTCGACCGGCTCGGCAATCGCGAGACGCCGCGCAAGGCTTCGCTGATGGAAGGCCTGCTGAAATAGACTGATCCCTCCAGCTGCAGGCGGGCCGTCCTTTGCGGCCTGACCTCTGCTCATCCGCGCCTGACATTCCATCTGTCGTGCCTGCCGAGTTTGCCGTCATCCGTGAGGCTGATCCCGAGCATCGGCCGTATCGGGCACCGCCGTCCGTGGCGCGCGGGGCTGTACGATCTGCGCCGCCGCGCAGCGCCGCCGTTGATGGCGGGGCGAGTACAGGGCTGAGGCCGCCGTCGGGAAGCTTCGGCTGAGGGTTTGCGCCTTGAGGGCTGTTGCGGAAGGGCCCTCGGCGTCGGAGCAACCGGTTCGCAGGAAGATGGGACCGGCACCAACGCCAACGAACGCCGGCCGAACAGCCTGATGACCTCACCGGTCGATCGAAACACAAAGGCCGCCGCGGCATTGCCGGGCGGCCTTCTGATTATCGGACTGGCGAAGCCGGCGCCTCAGACATAGGCACCATGGCAGTGCTTGTACTTCTTGCCCGAGCCGCAGGGGCAGGGCTCGTTGCGCCCGATCGGGCCCCACGAGTCCGGCTGGTCCGGATCGCGCTGCATGCGGTCGGCCTCGGCCGGCGTGAAGTCGGCGGTCAGGAATTCCCCGCCATGGCCGAACTCGTCCGTGCCGGTCGTGGCGTCGACATGGTGCTCGTCCATCTGCGGCAGCGAGGGCGCCTGCCGCGGCTCGTCCTCGCGCACAAGCTCGACGCGCATCAACTGCTGCGTCACGCGATCACGCATGTTGGCGAGCATCGACTGGAAGAGCTCGAAGGATTCGGACTTGTACTCGTTCAGCGGATCGCGCTGCGCATAGCCGCGGAAGCCAACGACCGAGCGCAGGTGATCGAGGTTGACGAGATGCTCGCGCCACAGGGCGTCGATCGTCTGCAGCACGACGGAGCGCTCGATATAGCGCATCACTTCCGGGCCGAAGCGTTCCGACTTCTCCTTCGCCAGCGCATCGGCGGCCGTCTTGATGCGCGTGCGGATATCGTCCTCGGCGATGCCTTCCTCGGCCGCCCATTCCGGGATCGGCAGGTCGACATTGAGGAGGTCGCGGGTCTCCTGGCGCAGCTCGGCGGTCTGCCACTGCTCGGGATAGGCGCGCTCGGGAATGTGCCGCGCGACCAGCGTGTCGATCGTCTCGTGACGCATATCCGTGACGGTTTCTTCCAGCGTCTCGGCGTCCATCAGCTCGAGCCGCTGCTCGAAGATGACGCGACGCTGGTCGTTCATCACGTCGTCGTATTTCAGGAGGTTCTTGCGGATGTCGAAGTTGCGTGCCTCGACCTTCTTCTGCGCCTTTTCCAGCGCCTTGTTGATCCAGGGGTGGACGATCGCCTCGTCCTCCTTCAGGCCCAGGCGCGTCAGCATCGTGTCCATGCGCTCGGACCCGAAGATGCGCATCAGGTCGTCCTGAAGCGAAAGGTAGAACTTCGAGCGGCCGGGGTCGCCCTGGCGGCCGGAGCGGCCGCGTAGCTGGTTGTCGATGCGCCGCGACTCGTGGCGCTCGGTGCCGATGATGTAGAGACCGCCCGGCTTCTCGACAGTGCGGCCCTTGCCGCCCTCGAGCTCCACCGTCTCACGGGCGGCGAGCACCATCTCGCGGAAGCGGTCGACCTCGGCGCGGATCCCGGCCGCCACCTTCTCCTTCTCGGCGGGATCCTCGATGCCGGCCGTCTCCAGCTCCATGCGCATCTCGGTGCTGCCGCCGAGCTTGATGTCGGTGCCGCGGCCGGCCATGTTCGTCGCGATCGTCACCGCGCCAGGCACGCCGGCTTCGGAGACGATATAGGCTTCCTGCTCGTGGAAGCGGGCGTTCAGAACAGCGAAGTGGCGGCTCGGCTTGCCGCTGCGGGCGGCGGCATAGAGCGCCTGCAGCCCCTTCGGATCGGTGAAGTCGATCTGCTTGTAGCCGTGGTTGCGCAGGAGCGCCGCCAGCGTCTCGGACTTCTCGATCGACGCCGTGCCGACCAGCACCGGCTGCAGCCGCTGGTGAGCCCGGTCGATCTCGCTGATGACGGCCTTGTACTTCTCCTCGACGGTCCGATAGACCTCGTCGTCGTCATCGACGCGCTGGACCGGCAGGTTGGTGGGGATCTCCACCACGTCGAGGCCGTAGATGTCGGCGAACTCCGCCGCTTCCGTGGAAGCCGTGCCGGTCATGCCGGCGAGCTTCTTGTACATGCGGAAGTAGTTCTGGAAGGTGACCGAGGCGAGCGTCTGGTTCTCGGGCTGGACGGTGACGTGTTCCTTCGCCTCCAGCGCCTGGTGCAGGCCCTCGGAGTAGCGCCGGCCCGGCATCATGCGGCCGGTGAACTCGTCGATGATGACGATCTCGTCGTTGCGGACGATGTAGTCCTTATCGCGCTGGAACAGCTTGTGGGCCTTCAGCGCGTTGTTGACGTGGTGAACGATCGCGACGTTCTCGATGTCATAGAGCGAGGAGCCGTTGAGGTGGCCGGCGGCCGCCAGCAGGCCCTCGAGCTTCTCCGTCCCTTCCTCGGTGAAGGTCGTCGTGCGCTGCTTCTCGTCGACCTCGTAATCGCCCTCGCCGAGCTGCGGGATGAAGCCGTCGATGGTCTGGTAGAATTCGGAGCGGTCGTCGAGCGGGCCGGAGATGATCAGCGGCGTGCGCGCCTCGTCGACCAGGATCGAGTCGACCTCATCGACGATGGCGAAGTGATGGCCGCGCTGGACCATCTGGTCCCGCTCGTACTTCATGTTGTCGCGCAGATAGTCGAAGCCGAGCTCGTTGTTGGTCGCGTAGGTCACATCGCAGTGATAGGCGGCCCGGCGCTCCTCGTCGGAGAGGCCATGTACGATGATGCCGACGGTCAGGCCGAGGAACTTGTAGATGCGGCCCATCCACTCGGCGTCACGCGAGGCCAAATAGTCGTTGACGGTGACGACGTGGACGCCCTTGCCCTCGAGGGCGTTCAGATAAACGGCGAGGGTGGCGACGAGCGTCTTGCCCTCGCCGGTGCGCATCTCGGCGATGGAGCCGGAGTTCAGCACCATGCCGCCGATCATCTGGACGTCGAAGTGGCGCATGCCGAGGACGCGCTTGCCGGCCTCGCGCACCACGGCGAAGGCCGGGACGAGCAGGTCGTCGACCGTCTTGCCGCCGGCGATCGCCGTGCGGAACTCGACCGTCTTGGCCGTCAGCGCTTCGTCGCTGAGGCTCGCCATTTCGCTCTCGAGCGCCCCGATCGCCTGGACCGTCGCCTCATAGCGGCGGATGAGACGGTCGTTGGACGACCCGAGCAACTTGCGGGCGAGTGCGCCGAAACTGACCATGAAGAGGCCCTTCCAAGGGGTGCGCGGTGTCGATGAACATCCGGCCTTGCCGGTCGCCGCGAGTGTGTCGTCGGCCCCCTGGATCACAGGGAATGCGGCTGGACTTTGAGATCGCGCGAGAGATAAGAGGGGGGCAAAGCGATGTCAACGCCGCGGGAGGGGCCCCGGAAGGTCTTGAAAAGACCGTAAACCGGGCCGTTGACGGGGATCCGACCGTCGCCGCTCTTGCCGGAAACCCCAAGGGAAACCTGTCCTTGACCCAGTTCTCCATCCGACTGCCGCTCGCCGCGAGCGCGCTCGCCCTCCTGATGCTGGGCGCGCCTGCTCATGCCGCCGACAGCGATGTCGTCGCAACGATCGGTTCCGAGAAGATCACCGAAGGCGATCTCTCGCAGGCCGGCGGTGAGCTGGAGCAGCAGTTCCAGCAGCTGCCGCCGGAGCAGCGCAAGCTCGCCATCCTCTCGGCGCTGATCGACATCAAGTCGCTCGCCCAGGAGGCCGCCAAGGCCAAGCTCGACAAGGACCCGGCGGTGCAGAGCCGTCTGGCCTTCCTGCGCGAGCGCACGCTCCACAACGCCTTCTTCGAGAAGAACGGTGTCGCAACCGTGACCGACGCCGAGCTGAAGGCCCGCTACGACAAGGAAGTCGCGGCGATGAAGCCGGTCGACGAGATCCATGCGCGCCACATCCTGGTGAAGACCAAGGAAGAGGCCGATGCGGTGATCAAGCAGCTCGAGGGCGGCGCCGACTTCGTCAAGCTGGCGAGCGAGAAGTCGAGCGGACCGTCCGGCTCGGAAGGCGGCGATCTCGGCTTCTTCGGTCCGGGCCAAATGGTGCCCGAATTCGAGAAGGCCGCCTTTGCCCTGAAGCCCGGCGAATACACCAAGACGCCGGTGCAGACGCAATTCGGCTGGCACGTCATCAAGGTGGAAGAGAAGCGCAAGGCCGAAGCGCCCGCCTTCGACACCGTGAAGGAGCAGGTCCGCCAGGTCGTCATGCGCGAGAAGTACATGCAGATCGTGCAGAAGGCGCGCGACGAGCTGAAGGTCGTCTATGTCGACCCGAAGGTGAAGGCGCAGGTCGAGTCGCTGGAGAAGCAGGCCGCCTCCGGTGCTGCCGCGGGCGCCGCCCCGGCCCCGGCGCCGGCCGGGCAGTAAGCGCCGCCGGCCCTCGCAGCCAGACCCTTCGCACCCGCCGCATCCGTCGGCGGGTGTTGTCATCCCTCCCTCTCCGGATTGTCGCATGAGCGTGCCCGTGTCGCCCTTGGCCCCCCGTTCGATGGCGACGCTGCCGCCGCTTCCCGGCCTGCGCATCGCGACCGCTGCGGCCGGCATCAAGTACAAGGGACGCACCGACGTCCTGATGATGGTCTTCGATGAAGGCACCAGCGTCGCCGGCGTCTTCACCCGCTCGAAGTGCCCGTCGGCGCCCGTCGACTTCTGCCGCGACAGCCTGAAGAGCGGCGCGGCGCGCGCGCTCGTCGTCAATTCCGGCAATGCGAACGCGTTTACCGGGCGCAAGGGCCGCGAGTCGACGAAGATGACGGCAGAGGCCGCGGCTGCGGCTGTCGGCTGCGCGACGGACGCCGTGTTCCTCGCCTCCACCGGCGTGATCGGCGAGCCCCTCGATGCGACGCGCTTCACCGGGGTCCTGGCGGGCCTTGCGGGCGAAGCGGCCGAGGATCGCTGGCAGGCGGCGGCCGAGGCCATCATGACCACCGACACATATCCGAAGGTCGCGACGCGCAGCGTCGAGATCGGCGGTGTCGAAGTCACCATCAACGGCATCGCCAAGGGCGCCGGCATGATCGCGCCGGACATGGCGACCATGCTGAGCTTCGTGGCGACGGACGCGCCGATCGCCTCGGCGGCGCTGCAGGCGCTCCTGTCGGAGACGGTTGAGCCGAGCTTCAACTCCGTCACCGTCGACAGCGACACCTCGACTTCCGACACGCTGCTGCTCTTCGCCACGGGCCGGGCCGCCGAGCGCGGCTGCCAGCCCGTCACCGAGGCCGGCGATGCGCGGCTCGGCGCCTTTCGCATGGCGCTCGGCGATCTTCTGCTCGACCTCGCGCGGCAGGTCGCCCGCGACGGCGAGGGCGCGCGCAAGGAGATCATCGTCACCGTCGAGGGCGCCGAGAGCGACCGGGCGGCCAAGCGCATCGCGCTGTCGATCGCCAACTCGCCGCTGGTGAAAACCGCCGTGGCCGGCGAGGATGCCAACTGGGGCCGCGTCGTCATGGCCGTCGGCAAGGCCGGCGAGGCGGCCGACCGCGACCGGCTGGCGATCTGGTTCGGCGATGTGCGCGTCGCCGTCGAGGGCGAGCGCGATCCCGCCTATTCGGAAGCCGCCGCCTCGGCGGTGATGCAGGAGCCTGAGGTGCGCATCCGCGTCAATCTCGGCCTCGGAAGCGGCCGCTGGACCGTTTATGGCTGCGACCTCACCAAGGAGTATGTCGCGATCAATGGCGACTACCGAAGCTGAACGGTTGCGGCGGCTCGCCGTCGTCCGCCGGCTGGAGGCGGCCGGCTTCCGCGCCTGGCCGGCCTCGTCGACCTCCTTCGACGGGACCTGGGCGGTGCGGCTCACCGCGAGCTTTCCCGCCAAGCGGCTGAACTCGGTCAACCCGCTCGACCCGTCCGACCATTCCGACATCGCCGGACGGGTGGCGCGCGCCGCTGAGCGCTTCGCCGCTTTCGGCCGGCCGCTGGTGTTCCGCCAGTCGCCTTTAGCGCCCAAACCCCTGATCGATTATCTCGACCGCGCCGGCTGGTCCTCCTTCGCCGAATCCATCGTGCTGACGGCGGATCTCTCCGCCATCGACCTGTCGGCCGCTATCGATCGCATCCCGATGCGCGACATGGCCCGCTATGTCGATGCGAGCCTGAAGGTACACGAGCGTTCGCCCGACATGCGGGCCGGTCTGATGGCCATCCTGGAGGCAATCCGGCCTGCCAAGGCCTTGTTCGTGCGGGAAAGCCCGGACGGCGCACCCGTGGCGGTGATGCTGGCAATCCACGACGAGGATCTCGCGGGTCTGCTCGACCTCGCGGTGGCGCCGTCGGCGCGCCGGCAGGGGATCGGCCAGGACCTCGTCACCACGGCGCTGCGCTACTGCGTCCACAAGGGCGCCAAGACCGGTTGGCTGCAGGTGGAAGCGGACAACGAAGCCGGCCGCGCGCTCTATCATGGACTCGGCTTCACCGAGGCCTATCGCTACATCTACCGGGCTCCGCCGGGCGTGGCGCTCTGATCCACAGTCACGAGTTCGACCATGCCAGCATCCTCGCTTCTACTCGTCGTCGCCTGCGCCCTGCTCGATGCGGACGGGCGGATCCTTCTGGCCGAGCGGCCGGCGCACAAGTCGCTCGGCGGGCTCTGGGAGTTTCCGGGCGGCAAGGTGGAGACGGGCGAGACGCCGGAGGCGGCCCTGATCCGCGAGCTGGAGGAGGAGCTCGGCGTCGTCACCAAGGTGGCGTGCCTGGCGCCGCTGACCTTCGCCAGCCACGCCTATGACAGCTTCCACCTCTTGATGCCGCTCTATGTCTGCCGCCGCTACGAGGGCATTCCGACCTCGCGCGAGGGGCAGCGGCTCGCCTGGGTGCGGCCGAACAAGCTGCGGGACTATCCGATGCCGCCGGCGGATGCGCCGCTGATCCCCTTCCTGATGGACCTTCTGTAGTCCAGGCGAGCCGGCGTGCGGCGGCGCCTCAAGCAGCTGTCAACGCTTTGCCATAGGCTCTAACCGCAGCTGAACGCCTCCCTGAGCCTTTAAGCCAATCTTCACTGCAGGCGTGCATCCTCACCCATGTTCGCGTCGGATGCCGTCGGCTTCCGGAACCGTCTACTTGGAGGATGCAGGTGGGTCGCGTAGCCGTCAGCACGAAGAAGCGCCGCTCGGCGGCACTATCGGGCGCCCGCATCGGACTGTTAAGGGCGACGCTGCTGTTCGGGTCGGTTGCGATCGCATTATCGCTCGTTGCGGTGCCGGCGATCGAACGCCGCAGCCGCGTGATGGCCTCCGCGGATCAGCCGCAGCTCGATACGATGATCACCGGCTCGGTCAGGAGCAGCGGCGCGCGGCGCCAGTATGTCGTCAGCCGCAGCGTTCTGCAGCCGGCCGGCGCAGCGCCCTGCATCACCTATGCAGGCGGGGGAAGGAGCGGGTCGTGCTGAAGCATGGACTGGACGTCTGGCAGAAGGCCGGGGAAAGCCGCTGGGCCTCGTTTCGCCGTAGTGGCAGCGGCGCGACCGTCATCGAATATGCGCTGATCGCCGGCTTGATCAGCATCGCCATCGTCGGCGGTGCGACGACGGTCGGTACCAACCTGACCTCCGTCTTCGACAGCATCGCAGGCGCCTTCAAGTAGCCGTCTCGAACCGAGTTGCGGCCGGAGATATACGGCGACCGCTCCTCACTCGAAGGAGGAGCGATCCTTCAGCGCCTCGCTCAGCGACATCTTCGCACTGCCGGGCCGCAGCGGCTTCTGCTGGCTTTCATGCGGCTTCCAGCCGGAGATGTAGACGACCTCGAAAGTTGCGCGCAGGCGCCCGTCCGGATCGCTGAAGCGCTCGGCATAGATCGCAGCGGCCCGGAAGAACAACGCCCGCGGCGGGATGCGCCGGCTGCGCTCGGCGAGCATGTTCGTCATTCCCATGGCCCTGAGATCGGCGACCAGCGCGAAGAGGCTGTCATAGCGCACCGTCAGCCGGTCCTGGTCTGTCACCGGCAAGGCAAACCCGGCTCGCTGGAGAAGGCCGCCGGCATCGCGGACGTCGACGAATGGCGCGACGCGCGGCGAGACGCCGCCGACAAGCTCGGCTTCCGCCGTGAGGAGTGAAGCCCGCAGCTCGCTCAGCGTTTCGCTGCCGAGCAGTGCCGCGAGGAAGAGCCCGTCCGGCCGCAGCGCCCGGGCGATCTGGACGAGCGTTCCCGGCGTGTCGTTGGTCAGGTGCAGCGACAGCGGTGAGACGACGAGGTCAACGCTGGACGGCGCCAGCGGCAGCGCCTCCTCGTCGGCGACGACGCTGAGCGGCCAGCCCGCGAGGAGGGCGGCCTCGCGCTCGATCCTCAGCACCGTGTCCGACTGGCCGCTGGCTGCAAGGAGTGCGGCCATTTCGCCGCTATGCCCGGCGAGGTCGACAGCGGTCCCAAAGCGCCGTTCGACGAGCGCAAGGCGGTCTGCGAGCTCGGCTGCGACCGTTTGCAGCAGGAAGCGGGCCGATGCCGTGCCCGGATCGGCGAAAGCCCGGAGCCGGCGCCTGTCGATCAAGGCCCGGTCGAAAACGAGGTGGTCGCTGCTGCTCATCTTATCCGCTGCCGCTGCTCTCGGAATGCTTGTAGCTGACGGTGGAAGGATTATCGTCAAGTTGATTTGCGTCGCTGTGTCGTCTGGCTGGACGGCTGCAGCGAGTGCCGAGCTTGGTGGGGATGGTGGAGGAAGGCATGCGGCTCCTGCGCGAAGGTCCCGGCTTTGTCGCGACATCGGTCGGGCGCTTCCTGTTTCCGCCGGTCTGTCCGGGCTGCCGCGCCGCCATCGATCAGGCGCATGCGGTCTGCGCCGGGTGCTGGAGCGGGCTGAAGTTCATCGAGCGCCCGTATTGCGAGGTGCTGGGGCTGCCCTTCGCCTATGATCTCGGCCGCGGCTTCCTGTCGGCGGAGGCGATCGCGGAGCCGCCGCCTTTTGCGCGCCTGCGCGCCGCGGTGCTCTACGAGGATCTGGCGGCTCGGCTCGTCGCTTCGCTGAAGTACAGCGATCGCACCGACCTCGTGCCGCTGATGGCGGGCTGGATGAGCAGAGCCGGTTCCGAGCTGCTCGCCGAAGCGGACGCCGTGATACCGGTGCCGTTGCACCAGCGACGCCTGTGGCGCCGTCGCTTCAACCAGTCGGCGGAGCTCGCGCGGCAGATCGCACGCGGGCGCCAGCTACCCTATCTGCCGGGCGTGCTGACGCGCACCAAGGCGACGCGCAGCCAGGTCGGCCTCGGGCGCCAGGAGCGCGAGGACAATGTGCGCGGCGCCTTCAAGGTTGCCGAGGACCGGCGGCGGCAGATCGCCGGCAAACGGATCGTTCTCGTCGACGACGTGTTCACCACCGGCGCGACGGTCGCCAGCGCGACACGGGCGCTGCGCCGATCCGGGGCAAGCGAGGTCGATGTTCTGACCTTTGCTAGGGTTGCGGCCGGAACGTCGTAAAGCCATATGCTGCAACGGATTGCCACGGATACTGCGAACATGCCGGACATCATCATCTATACGCGCCAGCTCTGCGGCTATTGCGCACGCGCCAAGCAGCTCCTGGACAGCAAGGGAGTCTCCTTTGAGGAGCGGGACGCGACGGGTGATCCCGAGCTGCGCCGGGAGATGATCCAGCGCGCCAATGGCCGCTCGACCTTCCCGCAGATCTTCATCGGCGGTACCCATATCGGCGGCTGCGACGACCTCGTCGCGCTGGATCGGGCCGGCAAGCTCGATCCGATGCTGGCCGCCTGATCGCGGCGTTCCGCCACTGGAAACGAGCACCATGACCATCTTCACCGCCGCCGTTCTGCAGATGCGCTCCGGTACAGAGCCGGAGGCAAATGTCGAGACGCTCGCCGCCATGGTCGCCGACGCGGCCGGTCGGGGGGCGACCTATCTGCAGACGCCGGAGATGACCGGCATGGTGCAGCGCGACCGGGCGGCCCTGGTGGCGCGGCTGCGGCCGGAGCACGAGGACCTAATCGTCCGGGCGGCATCGGATCTCGCCCGCCGCTACGGCGTGTTCCTTCATATCGGCTCGACTGCGATCCCGTTGGACGAGGGACGTGTCGCCAACCGCGCCTTCCTGTTCGCTCCGGATGGCGGACGGATCGCCACCTATGACAAGATCCACATGTTCGACGTCGATCTCGACAAGGGCGAGAGCTGGCGGGAGTCGCGCACCTATTGTCCGGGCGAGGCGGCGGCGCTCGCCGATCTCGCCTTCGAAGACGGTTCGGTGCGGCTCGGCTTCGCCGTCTGCTACGACATGCGCTTCCCCCAGCTCTTCCGCGAGGAGGCACTGGCGGGCGCCGAGATCCTGACCGCGCCAGCCGCCTTCACGCGGCAGACCGGCGAGGCGCATTGGCACGTCTTGCTGCGGGCGCGCGCCATCGAGAACGGCGCCTTCGTGATCGCGGCCGCGCAGGGCGGCACGCATGCGGACGGACGCGAGACCTATGGCCATTCGTTGATCGTCGATCCCTGGGGCGGCATCATCGCCGAGGTCGATGGTGACGAGCCCGGCATCGCCATCGCCCGCATCGACACGGCCGAGGTCGCGGCGGCCCGCGCCAAGATTCCCAACCTGAAGAATGCGCGGCCGTTCGATGTCGCAATGCCCGGCACAGCGGCGACGCTGCAGGCCGGCGAGGCCGAGGCCGCCGAGTGATCACTTTCGCATTGCGTTGCGAGCCCGCCGGCCACGGGTTCGACGGCTGGTTCCGCTCGTCGGCCGACTTCGAGCGCCAGCAGGATTCGCATCTGGTCGAATGCCCCGTCTGCGGCTCGCATCAGGTTGCCAAGGCGCTGATGGCGCCTGCGGTGTCTACGGCTGTCGCGACCGCCGTATCCGGCTCCGATAGGCCGCAGGTGCCGGCTTCCTATACCGCCGGCGAGGCGGCGGAGGCCTTTGCCAAGCTGCAGGCGCTCGCCCGCGAGGTGCGGCAGAAGGCGGATTATGTCGGGCCGCGCTTTGCCGAGGAGGCGCGGCGCATCCACTATGGCGAGAGCGAAGCGCGCCAGATCTATGGCGAGGCGACGCCGAGCGAGGTCGGCAAGCTTGCGGAGGAGGGGATTGCCGCTCTGCCGCTGCCGCCTCTGCCGGAGGATGCCAATTGAGCATCGCCGGCCGCGGCCGCTGAACCCATGGCCAGTGTCTGGCGCAAGGCGCCGTCGCCCTGCATCGGCGTCTGCAAGTTCCGTGATGCCGGCCATTGCGTCGGCTGCCGCATGACCAAGCCGGAAAAGAAGGCGTTCAAGCGCCTGCGCAAGAAGGAAAAGCGCAAGGCCTTCCTCATCGAGCTGGTGCAGCGGCTGGAGGCGGCCGGCCGCTACGCCTACTGGTCGCGCATGTATCGGCGCCGTTGCGAGAAGAAGGACGCCGACTGTCCGCTGGACAAGCTCGACGCCCTCAGGGCGTCCGGCAAGATCTGAACGTCTCGGGCCGCGTCGGCTCGAGGCAGGAAAGGAGAGGCGCCATGAGCGATGTCTGGGCCACCGCGCCGTCGCCCTGCGTCGACGTCTGCAAGTACAAGCGCCAGGGGCGCTGCGTCGGCTGCACCATGACCAAGGCGGAGAAGGACTCCTATCCGCGCTCCGGCTCGGGCGCGAGCAAGCGCGCCTTCTTCGAGACGCTGATCGCCCGAATGGCCGAGCACAAGAACCCGGCCTTCTGGGCGATGGCCTACCGTCGCAAATGCGAGAAGGAAGGCGTGCCGTGCCCGATCGAAGAGGCAGCGGCGGCGAGCGAAGATTGAGTTCTGCGCCGTTTCGCTCTGGCCGCAGCTGCGGAGGTAGGCCAACGCTGCCGCGAGCCTCCACCGCATGGTGTGGTGCAACGTCCCGGCTGAGCGTTCGCCCGTTGATCCTGCCGTGACCGGCCTTTAAACCGGCGCACCGCCAACGGCGATCCTGTGCTCCCGCAGGAGTCGCCGGCAAGCCGTTCCGGCACGATCCCCGATTTCGCGAGCCCCAATGCGCCGCTTCTTCGTACCCATTCTCGCCGGCGCGAGCCTGCGCGACCGGCTGATCGCCTGCCTTGGCGGTCTTGTCGGCGTCGCCATCACCAGCTTCGTCAGCCTGCTCGCGCTCGGCGGCACCCATGCGGCGGCGGCATTGCCGCTGCTGGTGGCTCCGATGGGCGCCTCGGCCGTGCTGGTCTTTGCGGTGCCGGCGAGTCCCTTGGCGCAGCCCTGGCCGGTGATCGGCGGCAATGTCATCTCGGCCCTGGTTGGAGTCCTCGCCGTGCATCTGGTGCCGGTGCCGCATCTGGCCGCCGGGCTGGCCGTGGGCGGCGCCATCCTCGCCATGTCGGTCCTGCGCTGCCTGCATCCGCCGGGCGGTGCCGCGGCGCTGACAGCGGTGATCGGTGGCCCGGCGATCCTGTCGGCCGGCTACACCTTTCCATTCGTCCCCGTGGCGGTGAATGCGGTGCTGCTGACGCTGGCGGGCCTCGCCTTCCACCGCTTCTCCGGCCACTCCTATCCGCACCGACCGGTGCCGGTCGCCGGTCACGCGGTCCCCGCACCGGTCGGCGTGCCGCATCCGGAGGACATCGACCGCGCGCTCGACGATCTCGGAGAAACTTTCGACGTGTCCCGCGAGGATCTCGAACTTCTGTTCAGGCGGGTCGAGCATCATGCCGAGCAGCGGCGGCTGCAGGAGAGGCGCTAGAGAATTTCGGAGCCCGACAGCTTGGTTTCGTCCGGGGACGAGGGGGCCAGACTGAAGATCAGTCGAAACGCTGCGCCGCTCAGTGTGGGCTCCAGGCTGAAGCTCCCTCTCATACGCCGCATGGCCGTTTCACATATCGAAAGTCCGAGCCCGCTTCCGGAGCGAGCATCGTCGTTGCCACGAACGAAGCGGGCGAAGCCCGAACGGGGAAACCGCTGTGGCAGCCCCGGACCCGTATCGGCAAATAGAAGCGTTCCGTCGTTGAAGATGGAGACCTTCACCAGGCTGCCGACTGGCGTGTGCTTGCGGACGTTGTCCAGGAGATTTCGCAGGATCAGCGCGATCAATGTCGGATTGCCGATGATCTGGACGGGTGAGTCCAGCCCGTCCGCCTCGAGCAGCCATCCGGCGGACACGAGCCGCGGGGCCGCCTCCTGCAGGACCTGGGCCACCGTCTCGCCGAGATGAAGCGATTGCAGGGAAAAGGCCGTGCTGCCGTCCAGCCTGGCGATTTGCAGCAACTGCTCGATCAGGCGGGCCATCGCATCGATGTCTTGCATGGCCGCATCCCGGTCCGGATCGGATGCAAGGCTCTCCAGCCGCAGCCTGAGATCGGCAAGCGGCGTCCTCAGCTCATGCGCGGCATGGATGGAGAAATCGCGTTGGGCGACCGCACCCGCCCTGATGCTGTCCAAGGCATGGTTGACGGCGGCAATCAACGGCTGGACCTCCGCAGGTGCCGATGAGCCGGCGAGCCGCTGATGCCCCAGATTGTCGAAGGTGATTCGCTCCGCCTGCGCAGCCACGCGCCGAAGCCCGCGCAGACTGACGCGAACGATGCTCACCGCCGTGATCACCACGACGATGAGCATGATCAGCGCTGCCCATCCCAGCTCTTCGAGAGATTGGGCAAAGAACGTGTTGGCTAGAGCGGCGACATCCGAACGCGATCGTGCCAGCCGGAGCCATACTCCGAACTCCGGCACGTAGAGTTCAGCGATCAGGACCGGTCCGGTGCCATCGAGCGTCGCTCCGCTTAAGAGAACAGGTTCCGGCTCCGCTGATCGGGGCCGTCCGGCCGGAGCGTTGGCGGCGGAGCGATCCAGCACTGTCCCCGCGGCATCCATGACGGTGTAGCCGTAGACGGGCCGGGTGCCCGACAGCAGTCCCGTATAAGGCGGGTCGATCTCTGACGACGGCTGGAGCGGGGGGGCGAACACGACAGTGCCGTCAGGATTGCGCCGAAGCGATCCCGCCCATTCCTCGATTTGAGCGGACAGCCCGCGTTCTTCTATGTCGAATTGGCCGCGCGTGAACTCCATAGACAGGATCATGCCGGTGCCGATCAAGGTCAGCGCGGACATCACGGTCACGACGACCGCCAGCCGCACATCGAGACGATAGGACCGTCTCAAGATAGGGTCTCGCACAGGATGTAGCCGAGGCCCCGCAGCGCCTTGACCTCGACTGTCGCCCCAGCCTCCGAGAGCTTCTTACGAAGTCGATGAACCAGCGTCTCGATCGCGTTGTCCGACCAGTCCTCGTGAAGCGCATAGAGATGTTCGCCCAGCATGCGCTTCGGCGTTACGCGCTCGCCGGCACGGATCAACTTGTCGAGCGCCGCATGCTCCTGAGCGGTCAGCCTCACCTCGCGGTCGGCCACCGTCAGGCTCATGTTATGAGGGTCGTAGAGGAGATTTCCCAGACGAAACTCGGTCGCCGTGATCTCCGCGGAGCGTCGGCGCAGCGCCCTCAGCCGTGCCAGCAACTCTTCGGTTGCAAACGGCTTGACGAGATAATCGTCGGCCCCCGCATCCAGTCCAGCCACCCGGTCCCCGATCTCGTCCCGCGCTGTGAGCATCAAGGTGGGCGTCCGCAGACCGGCGGCGCGAGCCGACCTGACGAGCGCCCGCCCATCGCCATCGTCGAGCATGACGTCCACGATGCAGAGGTCGTATGCTGCTATCTTCCACGCCGCCCCGGCGTCGGCGACCGTTGCGAACACATCGACCGCATGGCCGGCCTCGGTCAGCCGCCGCGACAGGCTCTCGGACAGCAAGCGATCATTCTCGACGACCAGGATCCGCATCACCGCTCTCCATCACCTGACCTCGGCTGGTCGACATGAAGCTCACTCTGCTGACGGGTCGTTCTCTTACGGCTGTGCGTATGTCGGCGACGTTGCGGGCGCTTTCAGGTTGATGGTGTCCACCCTTTCGAGCGCCG
Organism: Mangrovicella endophytica; assembly: GCF_002893625.1. Lineage (GTDB taxonomy): Bacteria > Pseudomonadota > Alphaproteobacteria > Rhizobiales > Rhizobiaceae > Mangrovicella > Mangrovicella endophytica. The sequence goes on from NZ_PKMZ01000010.1 coordinate 109,856, forward strand.
CTGGCCTTGTGACGGTCCTCTCATCCGGAGCCTGCTCGATCAATCTCTGGATGAGGGTTCAAGGCAAATAGGCGGCATGCTGCCGCCCGGCGGCGCTACCGACAAGGGCGGGCGTCATCAGCGCCGCGAGCGCCGGGTTGAACTCATCGAGCGAACGCCACCGCTCGGAGCCTCAGTCTGCAAGTTTTCTGCAAGTTAGCCAGCGCATGCGCCGGCTATGAGCACAATCCTAGCCAATCCCGCCTCATCTGGCGCGAGATCGAACCATCCGATCATCGCGTTCTCATTCGCGATTCTCGTGACCAGCGCGTTTTTCTGGTTCTTTCCAGACGTGGACTTGGTGGTCAGCCGCTGGTTTTTCAGCACCAGTGACGGCTTCAACCTGTCGAGCGATGCAAACCTGCAATGGCTCCGCAAGAGCTCGCCCTGGGTCATCACCGGCGTGGTCGCCTTTATCCTGGCCGGCATGCTCCGCGCGGCCATCGACGGCACCTTGGCCTGGTACCGCCTGCGAAAGCCCATCTGGCTGCTGTCTGGACTGGCCCTCGGTCCGGGCCTGCTCGTGAACGGCCTCCTGAAGGAACACTGGGGCCGACCGCGACCCATCCACCTCAATGTCTTCGGAGGCGACGCAGAACACCAGATGGTTTGGGTGATCAGCGATTGGTGCGATCGGAACTGTTCATTTGTCAGCGGAGAGGCTGCCTCGTCGGCCTGGCTCGTCGCCGCGGCCCTCGTGACCCCCAAGCCCGTGAGGCTGGCTGCAACAGCCACGGCCCTTGTCTATGCCGGATCGCTATCGCTGAACCGGATCGCCTTCGGCGGACACTTCCTGTCGGATGTCGTCCTCTCCTGGCTCATTTGTGGGCTGGTGTTTGCCGTTCTTCATCGCGTCATCGTCGAGCGGCAAGAAGGCTGACCGGCTGCGGCTGCCATAATGGCCGCTGCGGGGAAGGTCGGCCGGACTCCTCTGTTTCCAACGACGGTCCGGCTGCCGGGTAAACTGCCGCCCACCCGGCACGAAAAAAAAGCCCGCCGGATCCGATCCGACGGGCTTTCCTGCATGCTCGACCGTTGATGCGATCAGGCGGTGGTCTTCAGATGCGCGCGCAGCATCCAGGCGAACTTGTCGTGCACCTCAATGCGGGCGGTGGCGAGGTCGTTGGTCGCCCAGTCGCCATGCTCCTCGGCGACCTCGGCCAGCGCCGAGACGGTGGAGGAGAGCGTCTCCTGGTCGGCGAGCATGACCGCGATCATCTCCTTGGCATCGGCGCGACCGTCATGCTCCTCGATCGCGCTGCGCTCCAGGAACACGGAATAGCGGCCCTCGGCATGAACGTCGAACTGCTTGATGCGCTCGGCGAGGATGTCCTGACCCTCGAAGTGGTCCTCGTAAATCTTCTGGAACAGCTCATGCAGCGGGCCGAAGGCCATGCCGGTAACGTTCCAGTGGAAGTTCTGCGCCTTCATGGTGACGACCGAGGTCTCCGCCAAAGCCTGCGTCAGGCCCTCGACGATCTGTTCCTTGGCCGTCGGTTCGATCTTGGCTGCGACCAGTCCCATCACGCTCTCCATGTCTTCGGCCAGCGGCCGACATTGCTGTTTAGAATGACTCCAAACTAACCATGCGGCAGGCCATAATCAAGTACTGTTTGGAATGATTCCAAACTAGCTTCGGGCGTCCATCGCGCGGACCATTCCGGCAGACAGAAAGCGCAGCCAACGCTGGCTTTCCGGCGAGACCCGCCAGGCGACAAGCGCCTTGGCACCGGCATCGTCGCCCCGGCGCCAGGCCGAGACGAGCCGCAGGAGCCAGCGCTCATCATCGCTGATGGCGCGGGCGCCCGGCCGGTAGAACGTCATCGAACGCCGGGCCTTGCCGGACAGTCCGCGGAAGAACTGGATGGAGAAGCGCTCGAAGGAGGCGTCCGGTTCCCCGGCGAGCACGTAACAGGCCTGCTCGAGATCGGGGCGCGGCGCGAGCTGGCTGCGCAGCGCCAGCCAGCGCAGTCGGTCGAGGTCCATGCGCTCGGCATCGGTCGGCGCCGGCGGCGACAGCATCGCCGCCGAAGTCGGGCAGCTGCGCGGGAAGGGCAGCACCATGGGTGCTTCGTCCGCGCCGACGACTCGAAGGATTGCTACTGCCGACATGCACTCTGCCTCGCATTCGCCAGCGCAGACCCCGTCAGGATCGGCGCCGCAGAAAAGGTGACTGCTTGGATCAGGGATTGCTCTAGCAGATCATCGCGCCGCCTGAAACCGCCTGCGGCCGACTTTCGCACCGCTCGCCGCGACGGGTCGGGGCAGCATCCAGGGCGGTGTGAACCCCCGGTCACCGTGCTTGGCTCCGGCGGGCGCTACATGAGACGTGCCTTCTCAGCCGGGGCGGCGCGCCAGCATCATGTAGTTGACCGAGCGGTCGCGCGAGCGGCGCCATTCGTCGGCCAGCGGATGATAAACGACGCCCGTCGCGTCGATCATCTGCAGTCCGGCCTGTTCCAGCGGTCCCGCGATCTCGTCGGGGCGCACCAGCCGCTTGAACTCGTGCGTACCCTTCGGCAGCCAGCCCAGCACATATTCGGCTCCGACGATGGCAAAGCCGTAGGCCCTCAGCGTCCGGTTGATAGTCGCGACGAAAAGGAGACCGCCCGGCTTCACCATGGCGGCGCAGGAGGACAGGAACAGCGGCACGTCGGCGACATGCTCGACGATCTCCAGTGCCAGCACCACGTCGAAGGTCTCGCCGCCCGCCGCGATCGCCTCCGCGGTGGTCGCGCGGTAGTCGATGGACACGCCGCTCTGCGCGGCATGGAGCTTGGCGACCTCGATGTTGAGGTCGGCCGCATCGGCGCCGACGACGCTTGCGCCGAGGCGCGCCATCGGCTCGGAGATGAGGCCGCCGCCGCAGCCGATGTCGAGGATGCGCAAACCTTCGAACGGCTTCGTCGACAGCATGTCGCGGCTGAAATTCGCGGCGACCTGCTCGCGGATATAGGCGATGCGCACCGGGTTGAACTTGTGCAGCGGCTTGAACTTGCCGGCCGGATTCCACCATTCCTGCGCCATGCGGGCGAAGCGGTCCACCTCGCCGGCGTCGATGGTGCTGCGCTCGGCATTGCTCATGGCCGCATCCTTCTTGTCCGCTCGCTCATCCTGCCGCCAAGGTTCCGTCCGCCGGTGGAAAGTCAAGCGGCGCGGCCGGCGGCGCTGTCGGCAAACCGAGTCGCGCGACCGGCCCGGGCGGGTCTCGCCCTTGCGCTGCAGCCGGCCCCTCCGCTAAGAAAGAGCAACCGGGAGGTTGCGCAATGTCCGACAGTATCGAGAAGATGGTGGATCTGAGGGCCCCTGTGGAACGGGTCTGGCGGGCGATCACCGATCACGTCGAATTCGGCACCTGGTTCAGGGTGAAGCTCGACGGGCCGTTCGTTCTGGGCGAGCGGACGACCGGGCGCATCACCTATCCCGGCTACGAGGGCATTGCCTGGGCGGCAACCGTCGAAGCGATGGAGCCGATGCGCCTCTTCGCCTTCCGCTGGGCCCATCCGGAGCGCTTCGACGCACCACGGGACGACGATCCGACCACGCTGGTCGAGTTCCGCCTGTCGGAGGTGGCGGGCGGCACCCGGCTGGTGATCGTCGAATCCGGGTTCGATGCGATCCCGCCGGAGCGGCGGCGCGAGGCGATGCGCAACAATGAGGGCGGCTGGCGCGAGCAGCTCGGCAACATCCGCGTGCATGTCGACGGGTGATGCGGCGGCGCCAGCCCCGGCAGGCGCCGTCGGGAATCACGCGGCCGTCTTCGCGGCCCTCGGCGACGCGACGCGGCTGTCGCTGCTGATGCGGCTCAGCCGCGGCGACGCGCAGTCCATCAGCGCCCTTGCCGCCGATACCCGGCTCACCCGCCAGGCGATCACCAAGCACCTGCAGGTGCTGGAGGAGGTCGGGCTCGTCGGCGGCGCGAAGATCGGGCGCGAGCACCGCTACGGCTTTCGCCCCGAACCGCTGGCGCACGCCATGAGCTGCCTCCGGTCCGTGGCGGCCCAGTGGGACGATGCCATCGGCCGTCTGCAGGTCTTCGTCGGGGACTGAGCCGCGAGGGGTGTGGGCTGACGCCGGGCCCTTCGCGACGGCCTTTGCGATCCTTGCGGATGCGAGGGTGATCAGTTACGTAACGGCCGCCCTGCCACCGGCGCGATTTGGCGCCCGGCTGCGGCTATCTGTCTTCTTCGGGCTTCTTCGGCTCGATCCAGAGCAATCGATCCTTCCATGGCGCGTCTCGTCCTGAAATTCGGCGGCACCTCCGTCGCCGACATCGCCCGCATCCGCAACGTCGCGCGCCACGTCAAACGCGAGGTCGACGCCGGCCACGAGGTGGCGGTTGTCGTCTCCGCCATGTCCGGCAAGACCAACGAGCTCGTCGGCTGGTGCCGCGACGCCTCCGCCCTGCATGACGCGCGCGAGTATGATGCGGTCGTTGCCTCGGGCGAGCAGGTGACCGCCGGCCTCCTCGCCATCACGCTGCAGGACATGGGCATCAATGCCAGATCCTGGCAGGGCTGGCAGATCCCGATCCGCACCGACACGGCGCATGGCGCCGCGCGCATCCAGGAGATCGAGGGCAGCGATCTCATCCGCCGCTTCGCGGACGGACAGGTCGCGGTGATCGCCGGCTTCCAGGGACTGGCGCCGGACAACCGGATCGCGACGCTTGGCCGTGGCGGCTCCGACACGTCGGCGGTTGCGATCGCGGCGGCGATCAAGGCGGACCGCTGCGACATCTATACGGATGTCGACGGCGTCTACACGACCGACCCCCGCGTCGAGCCGAAGGCGCGGCGCATGAACCGGATCTCCTTCGAGGAGATGCTGGAAATGGCGTCGCTCGGCGCCAAGGTCCTGCAGGTGCGCTCGGTCGAGCTCGCCATGGTCCACAAGGTGCGCACCTTCGTGCGTTCGTCCTTCGAGGACCCGGACGCCCCCGGCATGGGCGACTTCGACAACCCTCCGGGAACCCTCATTTGCGACGAGGATGACATCGTGGAACAGCAGGTCGTAACCGGCATCGCCTATGCCAAGGACGAGGCGCAGATCTCGCTTCGCCGCGTCGAGGACCAGCCGGGCGTGGCCGCGGCGATCTTCGGGCCGCTCGCCGATGCCGGCGTCAATGTCGACATGATCGTCCAGAGCATCTCCGAGGACGGCACCCGCACGGACATGACCTTCACCGTGCCGGCGAGCGATCTCGGCAAGGCGACGGCCCTCCTCGACAAGGCCAAGGGGCAGATGCGCTACGACGCCATCCAGAGTGAGGCCGGCCTCACCAAGGTCTCTGTGATCGGCATCGGCATGCGCAGCCACACCGGCGTCGCGGCGACGGCCTTCAAGGCGCTGGCGCAGCGCGGCATCAACATCCGCGCCATCACCACCTCGGAGATCAAGATCTCGATCCTGATCGACGGCGAGTTCTCCGAACTCGCCGTGCGCACGCTCCACTCGGTCTACGGTCTCGACAAGGGGTAAGGCGGCGAGCCTCGCAGGCGGCAGCGCCGCCTGCCGCTATCGCCGTTCGTTCGGATTCCATAGCGTCGAGGTTCTGTGCTTTAAGGGTTCTTGATCGCAGACGGGAGAATCGCCCGGCTGCGGCGGCGGGATCGACGAAGGTCCCGCCGGCGATGTTCAGAGACGGAAGACGGCCTCGATGAGAAGCGATTCGGAAGGTCCGCGCGTCCTCATGCGCCGTATCCGGGAGCTCATGGCCGAGCCCCTGGAGGCTCAGGCGCGCCTCGACGAAATCGTCCGCCAGATCGCCCAGAACATGGTGTCGGAGGTCTGCTCGCTCTACGTGCTGCGGGCGGACGGCGTGCTCGAACTCTTCGCCACCTACGGCCTCAATCCGCGCGCCGTCCACCTGGCGCAGCTGCAGCTCGGCCAGGGCCTCGTCGGCACCATCGCGGCGACCGCGCGTCCGCTGAACCTCTCGGACGCGCAGAAGCACCCCGCCTTCACCTATCTGCCGGAGACCGGCGAAGAGCCCTTCCAGGCCTTTCTCGGCGTTCCGATCCTGCGCGCCGGGCGCACGCTCGGCGTGCTCGACGTCCAGAACCAGGAGAAGCGCGCCTATCGCGAGGAAGAGATCGAGGCGCTGGAGACGGTCGCCATGGTGGTCGCCGAGATGATCGCCGCCGGCAGCCTCGAAGGCCTGGCGCGTCCCGGGGTCCAGCTGGACCTGACGCGGCCGGTCACCTTCGGCGGAACGGGTCTGTCCGAAGGCATCGGCCTCGGCCATGTCGTGTTGCACGAGCCGCGCGTCGTCGTCACCAACCTCTTCAACGAGAATGCGGAGGCCGAGGTCCTGCGTCTCGGTCAGGCGCTCGCATCGCTGCGCGCCTCGATCGAGGACATGCTGGGCCGCGGCGACATCGCGGCGGAGGGCGAGCACCGGGCGGTGCTCGAGGCCTATCGGATGTTTGCGCATGACCGCGGCTGGGTGCGCCGGCTGGAGGAGGCGGTGCGCAACGGCCTGACGGCGGAAGCTGCGGTGGAAAAGGTGCAGTCGGACACGCGCGCCCGCATGCTGCACATGACGGATCCTTACATCCGCGAGCGCCTGCACGACTTCGACGACCTCGCCAACCGGCTGCTGCGACAGCTGATGGGCGGTGCCGAGACGGTGGGCGCGGTGCAGCCGCAGGATGCGGTGATCATCGCCCGCTCGATGGGCGCGGCCGAGCTTCTCGACTACCGCCGGGACCAGATCCGTGGCCTCGTGCTGGAGGAGGGGGCGCCGACGAGCCATGTCGTGATCGTCGCCAGAGCCCTCGGCATTCCTGTCGTCGGTCAGGTCAAGGGCGTCGTCTCCATGGCGGAGAACAACGACGCCGTGATCGTCGACGGCGACGATGGCGGCGTGCATCTGCGTCCGCCCTCGAACATCGAAAGCGTCTTTGCCGAAAAGGTGCGCTTCCGCGCCAAGCGTCAGGAGCGCTTCCGGGCGCTGCGCGACGTACCGGCGGTGACGAAGGACGGCGTCGCCATCGACCTGATGATGAATGCCGGCCTGCTCGTCGACCTGCCGCAGCTTTCCGAATCGGGCGCGGCCGGCATCGGCCTGTTCCGCACCGAGCTGCAGTTCATGGTCGCCTCGACCCTGCCGAAGGCGAGCGACCAGGAGCGGCTCTACGCGGCGGTTCTGGATGCGGCCGGCGACAAGCCGGTGACGTTCCGGACGCTCGACATCGGCGGCGACAAGATCCTGCCCTATCTCAGGCACTCGCCGGAGGAGAACCCGGCGCTCGGCTACCGGGCTCTGCGGCTTGCGCTCGATCGTCCCGGCCTGATGCGCACGCAGCTGCGGGCGCTCCTGAAGGCTGCCGGCGGCCGCGAGCTACGGGTGATGCTGCCGATGGTGACGGAGCTGTCGGAGCTGCGCCGCGCCCGCGACCTGATCGACCGCGAACGCGACCATCTGGAGCGCTTCGGTCACAAGCAGCCCGCAAGCCTGAAGCTCGGCGCGATGATCGAGGTGCCATCGCTGTTGTTCCAGCTGGACGAGCTGATGCAGCTCGTCGACTTCGTGTCCGTCGGCTCGAACGACCTTTTCCAGTTCTTCTCGGCGGCCGACCGGGGCAATTCGCAGCTTGCGGGGCGCTTCGACGATCTGTCGCCGCCGTTCCTCAAGGCTCTGAAGAGCATCGTCGATGCGGGTGAGCGCAACGGCGTCGGCGTGACGCTGTGCGGCGAGATGGCGGGCCGGCCGCTGTCGGCGATGGCGTTGATCGCGCTCGGCTTCCGCTCCATATCCATGACGCCCGCGGCGATCGGCCCGCTGAAGGCGATGCTGGTCGAGCTGGATGTCGGCGCCCTGGCCGACTGGATGAACCAGATCTTTGCCAAGCCCGACGGTGCCGGCAGCATGCGCATGAAGCTGATCGAATTCGCCGAAGCGCACGGCGTTCCGCATTAGCCGGCGATCGCGTCAGTAACAGTCCGGCAGCGGGATGCTTCCCTGCGGAGGCGTCCGCTGCTGCGGCCAGCCTCTGCGCCGCCTTCAACGACCTTTTCTTCCGGAATATGAATGGCAAGTCTGCCCACCAAGACCATGGACGACATCCTGCGGCGCTTCGCCTATCTCGAGGCCGAGATGGCGAACGGCGGGGACCGTGACACCTATTCCAAGCTCGCCTCCGAATATGCCGGGCTGGAAGAGGTGGTCGCCGCGATCAAGGCCTTCCGCACGGCCGAGGCGCAGCTGACCGAGGCAAGGGCGATCCTCGACGATGCGTCGGCCGACAAGGAGATGCGCGAACTTGCAGCCATGGAGATCGACGATCTGCGCGATCGCCTGGAAACGCTGACGCACGACATCCAACTGGCGCTTCTGCCGAAGGACGCCGCCGACGAAGGCGGCGCGATCCTCGAAATCCGCGCCGGCACCGGCGGCTCCGAGGCCGGGCTCTTCGCCGGCGATCTCTTCCGCATGTATCAGCGCTATGCCGAATTGCAGCGCTGGAAGGTGGAACTTCTCTCGGCCAGCGAGGGCGAGGTCGGCGGCTACAAGGAGGTCATTGCCTCCATCAAGGGGCGCGGCGTCTTCTCGCGCATGAAGTTTGAATCCGGCGTCCACCGGGTCCAGCGTGTGCCCGAGACCGAATCCGGCGGGCGCATCCACACCTCCGCCGCCACCGTCGCGGTGCTCCCGGAGGCCGAGGACATCGATATCGAGGTCCGCCCCGAGGACATCCGCATCGACACGATGCGCTCGTCGGGCGCCGGCGGTCAGCACGTCAACACCACCGATTCGGCAGTGCGCATCACCCATCTGCCGTCCGGCATCGTGGTGACGTCTTCGGAAAAGTCGCAGCACCAGAACCGGGCGCGGGCGATGCAGGTGCTCAAGGCCCGCCTCTACGACATGGAGCGTCAGCGTGCCGACAGCGAACGCTCCGAGGCCCGCCGCAGCCAGGTCGGCAGCGGCGACCGCTCCGAGCGCATCCGCACCTACAATTTCCCGCAGGGGCGGGTGACCGACCACCGCATTAACCTCACCCTCTACAAGCTCGACCGCGTGATCGAAGGCGAGATGGACGAACTGGTGGAGGCGCTGGTCTCCGATCATCAGGCGACGCTGCTCGCCGCCGTCGGCAACGACGGGTGAGGCAGCCGGCGGCAACGATCGGCGAGACGCTCGCCGCGCTGCGGCGGCGCTTTGCCGGCGCCGGCCTTGCGACTCCGGATCTCGACGCCCGCCTGCTGGCGGCCGAGTGCTTCGGGCTCGATCGCACCGGTCTGATGCTGCGCAGCGCCGAGACCGCTGATGACGACGCCATGATGCGGCTGCAGGCCATGGCCGAGCGGCGTCTCGCTGGCGAGCCGGTGCACCGTATCCTCGGCCGCCGCTTCTTCTTCGATCACGAGTTCGCCCTGTCGCCGGCGACGCTGGAGCCGCGCCCGGACACGGAAATCCTGGTCGAGGCGGCTCTGCCGGTGATCGAGGCGATCATTGCCAGGCGCGGCGCTTGCGTCTTCGCCGATATCGGCACCGGAACAGGGGCCATCGCCGTGTCGCTGCTCGCCCGCTGCCCGGCTGCCGTCGCGGTGGCGATCGATATCAGCGCAGAGGCGCTCGGCACCGCCTGTCGTAACGCAGAGATCGCCGGCGTCAGAGACCGCTTCTTTCCGCTCCTGTCGGATTACCTCGCCGCCGTCGGCGGACCCCTTGATGCGGTGGTGTCCAACCCACCATATATCTCGACAGAGATCATCCGCGGGCTCGACCGCGAGGTGCGTGAGCACGATCCGCTGCTGGCGCTCGATGGCGGCAGCGATGGGCTGACGGCTTATCGCACCATCGCCGCGCAGGCGCCGCGGTGCTGCTCGGGCGGCCCGGTGCTGCTGGAGATCGGCGCCGGACAGGATGAAGACGTCACCCGGCTCTTCGAGGAGCAAGGCCTTTATCTCGCCGCATCGGCGGATGATCTAGGCGGGGTGACGCGGGTGTTGCACTTCGAGGCGTCCGACGGGTTGCGCCAAGCTTGAGAAGCCACCGTTTGCAGGGCTCACGCCCTAGAAAACACTTGTAGCGCGGGAGCGATGCCTCTAGTGTTCAAGCACACTGCGGATAAATCGAGGGGGACATCCCTTTGAGCCGGATGCCGATTGGCTCATCCGGAGGGATGCTCGAGAGGGTCTTTGGGCCTTCCGCGCCGCTAGCGACCGTGTGTCGAGGCTGAACCGACTGACAATCAACCGGATACGGCGTTACGCGGAGTAGCGCCGCAACGGCAGGGTAGCGCTTGTGCCGCTCCTGCCACGAGGGGCCCCACCGGCTGCGGCCGGAGAATCCAAAGACAGGAAGAGCATGAGGCCAGGACAGCAGAAAAACCGTATGCGCGGTCGCGGACGAAAAGGTCCGAACCCGCTCTCGCGGAGCTACGAGTCGAACGGCCCGGATGTGAAGATCCGCGGCACGGCCCAGCATGTCGCCGAGAAGTACACGACACTCGCGCGCGACGCTGCGGCCTCCGGCGACCGCGTCATGGCCGAGAACTACCTCCAGCATGCCGAGCACTACAACCGCATCATCGCGGCGGCTCAGGCGCAGTTCCAGCCGCAGCGCGACGAGCGGGACGGCCGCTATGAGGACGAGGACGAGGGCGACGTCGAGGGCGATGACGGCTACGAGACGCAGTCCTATCGCGTCCCCGAGGGCCAGCCCTACCGTCAGGAAGGGCAGCCTTACCGCCAGGATGGCCAGTCCTTCCGCAATGACCGTGGCAATGGGCAGGAGCGCGGCGGACAGCAGGCGCGCGGCGAGCGTAACGATCGTGGCGAGCGCCAGGAGCGCTTCGACCGCAACGGTCGTAACGAGCGCGGTGATCGCAACGACCGCAACGACCGCGGCGACCGTCGTCAGGGTCAGAACGGCCAGCGTGACCAGCGCGACCGTTTCCAGCCGAATGGCACGGGTCCGCAGCCCTTCATGCGCGACGGGCGCGAGGACGAGGACGGCGACGAGCAGCCGGTGATCGGCGGCGAGCGCCGCCGTGAATTTCAGCCGCAGCGCGAGCCGCGGCAGGAGCGGGGCGAGCGGTCCGAGAGGGGTGAGCGCGGCGAACGCGGCGAGCGTCCTGAGCGGCAGAACCGCTTTGAGCGAGCCGAGCGCCCGGAGCGCATCGAGCATCAGGATGAGGTCGAGCAGCCCGAGGTGGTGATGCCGGTCGCGGCGGACAGCACTGTGGCGCCGCAGAGCGATGACGGTGTCGAAGCGCCCGCTCCGGTCGAGGCGCGCCGCCGTGGCCGTCCGCGTCGCGAGCGCGTCGAGGCAGCGCCCGCTGCCGAGGCGTCGGTTGCCGCCGAGGCGCCGCAGCCGGAGACCGAACAGCCGGTTTCCGCTGCCGAATCCGCAGCAGCCGAGGGCGAGGTCAAGCCGAAGCGCCGTCCGGGCCGTCCGCGCAAGAAGAAGCCGGAGGACGAAGGCGGCGAGGGCGATGTCGGCGAACTGCCGGCCTTCCTGATGGCCTCCAACGGCTGAGCCGTAAGGCTTCTGACGCAGGAGCCATTTCTCGGCTCTGTCAGACCACGAACCAGAAGCGTCGCGGTTTCCGCGGCGCTTTTTTGTTGAGCTGCCGGCGGCGCCCGCCCGCGTTTCTAAGTTGCCGGCGGGCGAGCGCCCCGGCGGTTGCAAAATTCGACGGCTCGCGTCCCGCGGCCTCTTCCGTGCCGCCCGGACAATCTCCATATCTTCCGTCGAAGGGCTCGCCGTTACGGGAGCCCTACTCCGCAACCCGCGCTGCCGCGCCTCCGAGGAGGGCGGCGTGCCGAAAGGAGCGAACAGGATGAATATCGAGAAGTATAGTGAGCGCGTCCGCGGCTTCATTCAGGCCGCGCAGACCATGGCGGTCTCGCGCGATCACCAGCAGTTCACGCCGGAGCATCTCCTGAAGGTCCTCGTCGATGACGAAGAGGGCATGGCGGCCGGCCTCATCGACAAGGCAGGCGGTCGCTCGCGCGACGTGCGTCTCGCCGTCGATGCCGCACTCGACGCGATGCCCAAAGTCTCCGGCGGCGGCAGCCAGATGTATCTCGCCCAGCCGCTGGCCAAAGTCTTCGCCACCGCCGAGGAGATCGCCAAGAAGGCGGGCGACAGCTTCGTTACCGTCGAGCGGCTGCTGCTGGCGCTGGCGATGGAGAAGTCTGCCAAGACTGCCGACATTCTGAAGCAGGCGGGCGTTACCCCGGCCGGCCTCAATGCCGCGATTAACGAGCTGCGCAAGGGCCGGACCGCCGATACCGCCTCGGCCGAGCAGGGTTATGACGCGCTGAAGAAATACGCCCGCGACCTCACATTGGATGCGCGCGAAGGCAGGCTCGACCCGGTGATCGGACGCGACGACGAGATCCGCCGCACCATCCAGGTCTTGTCGCGCCGCACCAAGAACAATCCCGTCCTCATCGGCGAGCCCGGCGTCGGCAAGACCGCGATCGCGGAAGGCCTGGCGCTACGCATCGTCAATGGCGACGTGCCGGAATCCTTACGCGACAAGCAGCTGATGGCGCTCGACATGGGCGCGCTGATAGCCGGCGCGAAGTATCGCGGCGAGTTCGAGGAGCGCCTCAAGGCCGTCCTCTCCGAGGTACAGGCCGCGGCCGGTGGCATCATCCTCTTTATCGACGAGATGCACACGCTGGTCGGCGCCGGCAAGGCGGACGGCGCGATGGACGCCTCCAACCTTTTGAAGCCCGCGCTCGCCCGCGGCGAGCTCCACTGCGTCGGCGCAACGACGCTGGAGGAGTATCGCAAGCATGTCGAGAAGGATGCAGCGCTCGCCCGCCGCTTCCAGCCGGTCTTCGTCTCCGAGCCGACGGTCGAAGACACGATCTCGATCCTGCGTGGCCTGAAGGAGAAGTACGAGCAGCACCATCAGGTGCGGATCTCGGACTCCGCCCTCGTCGCCGCCGCGCAGCTCTCCAACCGCTACATCACCGACCGCTTCCTGCCGGACAAGGCGATCGACCTCGTCGACGAGGGCGCTTCGCGCCTGCGCATGCAGGTCGATTCCAAGCCGGAGGCACTGGACGAGATCGACCGCCGCGTCATGCAGCTGAAGATCGAGCGCGAGGCGCTGAAGAAGGAAACCGACGACGCCTCGCGCGACCGGCTGGAGCGGCTCGATGCCGAGCTCGCCGACCTCGAGGAGGAATCCGCCCGGCTGACCGCCGCCTGGCAGGCGGAGAAGTCGAAGCTTGGTCTTGCCGCCGACCTCAAGCGCCGGCTCGACGAGGCGCGGACGGAGCTTGCCAGCGCCCAGCGCACCGGCGAGTACCAGAAGGCCGGCGAGCTCGCCTATGGCGTCATCCCGCAGCTCGAGCGTGAGCTGAAGGAGGCCGAGACCCGCGACGGCTCGAAGGCGGCCTCGATGGTCGAGGAGACGGTCACGGCCGACCATGTCGCGCAGGTCGTCTCGCGCTGGACCGGCATCCCGGTCGACAGGATGCTGGAGGGCGAACGCGACAAGCTCCTGCGCATGGAGGACGCGATCGGCAAGCGCGTCATCGGGCAGGGCGAGGCGGTGCAGGCGGTCTCCAAGGCCGTGCGGCGCGCCCGCGCCGGTCTGCAGGATCCGAACCGGCCGATTGGCTCGTTCATCTTCCTCGGACCGACGGGCGTCGGCAAGACCGAGCTGACCAAGGCACTGGCGAGCTTCCTCTTCGACGACGAGACGGCGATGGTGCGACTCGACATGTCGGAGTTCATGGAGAAGCACTCCGTCGCCCGGCTGATCGGCGCGCCTCCGGGCTATGTCGGCTACGAGGAGGGTGGCTCCCTCACCGAGGCGGTGCGGCGGCGGCCCTACCAGGTCGTCCTGTTCGACGAGGTGGAAAAGGCGCATCCGGACGTCTTCAATGTCCTTCTGCAGGTGCTCGACGACGGGCGTCTGACGGACGGGCAGGGGCGTACGGTCGACTTCCGCAACACGCTGATCATCATGACCTCCAACCTCGGGGCGGAGTATCTGACCAGCCTCACCGACGAGCAGGACGTCGACAGCGTCCGGCCGCAGGTGATGGAGATGGTCCGGGCGGCCTTCCGGCCGGAGTTCCTGAACCGCGTCGACGAGATCATCCTGTTCCACCGGCTGCGCCGGTCGGAGATGGGCGCGATCGTCGACATCCAGATGGCCCGGCTGGAAAAGCTGCTTGTCGATCGCAAGATCCAGATCGCACTCGACGAGAGCGCCCGCGAGTGGCTGGCCGACAAGGGCTATGATCCGGCCTATGGTGCGCGGCCGCTGAAGCGGGTCATCCAGCGCGAGGTGCAGGACCCGCTCGCCGAGAAGATCCTGCTCGGCGAGGTGCGCGACGAAAGCCGCGTGAAGATCACCGCCGGATCTGACCGGCTGATCTTCCATGTCGTCGGCTCGAAGGCAAATGCCGAGGGCGATCGCGTCGCCGCCTGAGGCGCCTGACCGTCAACTCGACGAAAAGGGCGGGCTTTGCGGCCCGCCCTTTTCGTGTCTTGCACAGCGTTCACGGCGCTGCCGTTCCGTCGGTCGCCGGTCCGGCTGCGGCCTTCGTTGGACCCCCCGCGGCCGCCGGTCAGAAGCGGACGCTGAGCAGGGCCGAACCGGTCTGGCTCTCGGTGCCCGAGCCGAACACGCCGTCGTAGCGCGCCGTCACTGAAACCGTCTCGCCCACGTCCACCGTCAGGCCGGCGCCGGCGACGAAGCGGTCTTCGGCAACGCCGGCCGCCGTCGTCGAGAAAGACGCGTCAACGATGGGGATAACGCTCGTCGCGGTGACGTCGAGGTCGCCGAAGGCGCGCTGGTAGCCCACCGACAGCGTCGGCGTCAGGGCCGCGTGCTCCGTTTCGAAGCGGCCGCCGACGACGAGGTTCAGCCCGGCGAAGCCTCGGTCCGCATCCTCCGAGCCGGCTGACAGGCCGAGAATGGCGGCATCGGTCTCGTCGAAGCCGCTGCGGTGGATGCCGACGAGGTCCAGTGTCGCTTCCGGCGCCAGGACGATGTTACCGGCGAGGCCCGCCTGCTGGGCAAGATTGTAGGATGCGGCAAAGGACGCAGCATAGAGATCCGCGTCGCCGGAACCCTCTGCCGTCAGATCCGCGGTGACGCCGCGATGGCTGTCGAGGTCGGCACGGCCATAGGCGAGCGCGCCCGACAGCGAGGTGAGGCCGTCGGTCCAGCCGGCATAGAGGCCCACATGGCCGGTCTCCGCCTCCGTGCCGCCGCTGCCGGCGTCGATGTCGGTCTTGCTGTAGCCCGCCGCCAGCCCGAGCGTCAGTGATCCGCCGGCCAGCCCGCGGGTGATCGCAAGGCCGGTGGCGAAGCCGTCGACATCGGCGTCATAGCCGCCATCGACCTCGCTGTTGGTGTGGAGCCCCGCCATCCAGGCATGCGGCGCAAGATCCACTGCGGTCGTGTCCGTCGGCGCTCTGAGGTCGGGATAGCCATAGGTGCCGCCGCTGCTGCCCGAACCGTCCCCGGAGCTCACGCCGGCACCGGCTGCGAGCGGCACGCCGCCGAGCCCGTTCAGCGCCTGCCGGCGCAGCGTGCCCGAGAAGGCCGCGCCAGTTTCCAGCAGCGCCGACAGCGTTTCTGGGTAGAGCGACTTGTCGCTGAAGCTGCCATCCTCGGCGCTGACGCCAAGGCCCAGCAGGACCGCGTTGCCGTCATAGACTGGCAGAACGTCGAGATCCGGAAGCTCGTCGCGCACGGCCGCGAATGCGCCGGTGACGCCACCTTCGGCCGTCAGGATTGCGGATCCGGTCGCGCGAGCCAGTGCATCGGCCGTGCCGTCCACCCAAAGCACCGCGTCGTTGATGTCAGCTGCACCGCCGGCGGCAAGAAGGCCATGGGTGCCGTTGGCGGCAACGCTGATGGAGAGTGCGGCATCGGGCGACAGCGTCACGTCGCCGGCGACGTCGAAGCGCTCCAGCCCCTCGCCTGGTGCGATGATCGAGAAAGGATCGGCCTGCAGGCTGCCGATCAGGCCGGTACCGGTCAGGACAGCGCCGCCGAAGACCGTGAGGTCGAGGCCCGCCATCTCCGCATCCACCGCCAGGATGCCGTTCTCGACCTCGCCGCTCACAGCGAGGCTGGAGGCATCGCCGTCCAGCGTCCAGCGCCCGAAGCCGATCTTGCGGAAGCGCTCGAAGCCGTCGGTCTGCTCCACGTCGCCGAGGCTGAAGGCAAAGCGCGCCTCTGTGTCCGCCGCGCCGCTGAGTACGAAGGTGTCGACGTCGTCCGGGGTGATCGAGTTGCCGTCGTCGTCGTAGTCGTCGGCATAGATCAGGCCCTGCAGCCTGTAGGTCGGCTCCAGGATCACGGTATCGTCACCGGCGCCGAGATAGATGGCAAGCGAATCCGCGTCCGGGCCAAGCACCGCGCCGGCGATCGACACCGTCGTGTCTACAGCGCGCGTGAAGATGTTGACAGGCAGGTCGGCAATGGCGGCGTTCAACTCGGAGGAGACGGTGCCGGTTTCCGTCACCCGTACCAGGACGAAGGGGTCTTCCTCGGGTCCGCCGCCGGCCAGAATGCCGTTGGAAGCCCTCACCTGCACGCCGTGCCCGTAGTCGCCATGCGCCTCGACCGTGCCGGCGATCAGGATGTCGGCCAGCATGGGGGTGTCGTAAATGTCCGCCGAGCCGATCGCCGCGATGCCGCTCGCCTCGGCACCGTATACGGCGACATGCCCGCTCTCGCCCACCGTCACCACTGAGCCCTGCCAGAACGTGATCCCGTCGGCGGTGTCGGCGCCAAGGGTGTGCGGTTCGCCATAGGTCGTGATCGATCCATCCACGAGAATTTTGGCGTTGCGGAAAGTGCTGATGCCGGGCGATCCCGTGCCATATGTCTCGATGGAGCCGGTCTCGGTAACCCAGATCGAGGCGTTGTTGCGTGCGATGACCCCGCTCGAGGGCTGGTCGCCAAGACCGCTCCCGGCCGGACCTTCCGTCACGATCGAGCCGGCGATCGTGACGGAGGAGTCGTCGTCAACGTTGATGCCGTCGGCGCGGCTGCCGGTGGTAGTGATCGTGCCGCCTTCGCGCAGGAAGATCGCGGCGCGATCGCCCGCCCGGACGGCGGCAGCGCCCTTGCCACTGGTCAGAATGTTGCCGACGGTGACGGTGGCGTCGTCGCCGACATCGATGGCGTCGGAGCCGTCGCCGAGGATGGGTGCGTTGTTGGCGGCGTCTATGGTCGCGCGGTCGCCGAGGACAACGGCCGATTGAGCGAAGGTCGGCGCGATGCCTCCGTCAGGGCCAACGACGCGGACGGTGACGTCGTTGATGCCGTCGCCCTGCACGCCGGTAGTGTCCGCACCGCCGTCGGGCGTGCAGATCACCGTTTCTCCGTCCGTCGGTGCCGAGGTCGAGCAGGCCGCGCCCGCATCCTCGGCGAGGCTGAGCCCCGCGGCGAGGGCAAGAACGGATACCGAAACACGGCAGGCGCGGCGGAGTCTCATCTGCGGGGCTGCCGGCATGTCGCGTCCTTTGCGGGCGGTATTGCCACTTGGTAGCAGGGACCGGTCGGTGGACGGGAGAGGATGGCGCGGGTTTCAAGGTCGCGGCGGGCGGAATAAACCAGATGTTGCCGCGCCGTCACACCGCCGCAGGGTTGCGTCGACTGCCTTGGCCAGGCGTCAGACGCGCCGTCCGCCCGTCGCGCCACGCAGCGCCGCCACCCGGGCATTCGCCCGCTCCCGTACCGCCGGCCACTCGGCCTTCAGCAGTCCGAAGATCACCTCGTCGTGGCGCTTCTGCCCGTCGGCGCTCAGGATCTCGCTGCGCAGGTGCCCTTCGCGGGGGATGCCGAGCCCGTCGAGGATGCGCAGCAGCGGCAGCCGAGGGGCCGCCACGCGAGCCGAAATTTTCTCGAGGCGGCATGCCGCATAGGCCCATTCGATCGCAGCGACCGAGATCTCCAGAACCGCAGCCTCGTGCCGGTGCGGCTTCTCGCCGACCACAAAGGCCCAACTCGCGGTGCGATGCCTCGCATTGACGTCGAATGTGGTGATGGCAACGGCAGCGCCGGTTGGATCGGCGACGCCGATGATGATCGCCGACGTGCCGTCGAAGCTCGCGAGGTAGCGGCGCACGTCCTCGACAGGGTAGTCGCGCGGGGAGAGGTTCAGGGCGGCGGCAAAGGCGGGATCTGCCAGCCAGCGGCGGAGCGGCGCAACATCGGAACCGGCATCCAGCCGGCGCAGACGGTAGCTCTGCGTTTCTAGCTCCATTGCATTTGCCTCCATGCCATGCGCCCCGCCGGCACCGCGGAGCCGCGACCCGGTTTCGGACGCGCGCGGATGCTGTCGGCGGCCAGCTGCGACCTATCTGCCTTACAGCCGGTGCCGCCGCACCTTCAGACAGGGAAAATCTCATGCCGTCCAGCCAGCACTATCGACCTCCCGGCCCGCTGGGCTTCGGCGGCGCGCCGCTCGGCAACATGTTTGCGCCCGTGCCGGACGAGGAGGCGCGCGCAGCCATGGAAGCCGCCTGGGATGCGGGCTACCGCTACTTCGATACGGCGCCGCACTACGGCAGCGGCTTGTCCGAGCATCGCTTCGGCGAGGTGTTGCGGACCAGGAACCGCGACGACTTCGTGCTGTCCACCAAGGTCGGGCGCCTGCTTTCGCCTGCTGACAAGGGCGACGACAGCATGTTCAAGCAGCCGCTCCCGTTTGCGGCACGCTACGACTATTCGGCCGATGGCGTGCTGCGCTCGCTCGAGGACAGCTATCAGCGCCTCGGCCTGTCGCGGGTCGACATCGTCTATATCCACGACGTCGCGGCCGATCATCACGGCGAGACCTGGACGGAGCAGTTCGCCATCGCGATGAACGGTGCCGCCAGGGCGCTGACTCGGCTGCGCGAGGAGGGTGTAATCAAAGGCTGGGGCCTCGGGGTGAACCTCGTCGAGCCATGCCTGCGGGCGCTGGAGGAATCCGATCCCGACTGCTTCCTTCTGGCCGGCCGCTACTCGCTCCTGGATCTCGCCGGGCTCGACGACCTCCTGCCGGCCTGCGCCGAACGCGGCGTGTCGGTGGTGGTTGGCGGCCCGTTCAACTCCGGGCTCCTCGCCGGCGGCAATACCTTCGAATATGCCGAAGCGCCGGACGAGAAGGTGCAGGCGCGCGACCGGCTGCGCGCCATCGCCGCCGAGCACGGCGTGGACCTTCGTGCCGCGGCGCTGCAGTTCTGCGCGGCCCACCCGGCCGTCGCTGCGGTGATCCCGGGCACCAAGAGCGCCGACAAGGCCCGCACCAATATGGATCTGGTGCACCAGGCGATCCCGGCGGAATTCTGGAAGGCGCTGAAGGCCGGCGGAATCCTGCCGGAGCACGCGCCGACGCCCTGACGCCGGCACCGCCGGGAAATGAAAAACGAAAGCGGCGGCCGTAACGTCCCGGCCGCCGCATGTTCGAACCGTCGATGGGCTTGCGATCAGATATAGGGTGCGACGCCGTAGTAATCGTTGATGCGTCGGCCTGCGGCGGCGTCGCTCCAGGTCGGCAGAGCCTCGCGCCCATAGCGTGGCGCGCCCTCGAGTTGGGAGCGGGTCAGGCCAACGACGTAGCCGCCCTGGCGCTCGTCGTATTTCAGCACCTCCCAAGGCAGCGGGTGGTATTCCTCGCCGATGCCGAGGAAGCCGCCGAAGGACATGATGGCGAACTTCACCTTGCCGTCGCGCTTGCCGATGACGAGATCGTCGATGTGACCGAGACTTTCTCCGTCCGTGTTGTAAACGGCGGTGCCGTTGACGCGGCTGGCCTCGATATTGTCGTAGGTGACTTCGACGTTCGACATTTGGACGTCTCCTCTCTTCTCTGTGTTGCGAGGAAAACGGCCGCCCTTCCGCGGCGTTCCGGACGTTACCGAAAGTTCACGTCGGCGTGAGGCTCGACTTCGGGAAAAAGCTTCGCCACCTGTCCACTACCGCGGTGGCTATCGCCTCCTCCGGAGATCCCCCGATCAGGCCAGCAGTAAAGCGCTGCGATGAGTGTAGCTAAGGGCCCCCGTGGCGGGACGCGCCGCTTTTCACTCGGCTGACGTTCGAATTTGCCTGTGTGGAACCCGTCGGCCGAGCACCGCAAGCTGCAAGAAGCGCATTGTGAGCATTTCAGGTCGGCCCTATGATCCTGCGCTGGCATGACGCCGGCGTCCCCAGCTGCGAGCCCCTGATGAAGACCGCGCTTCGCCTTCTCCTTCTCCTCACATTGTCGTCCGCCACAGCGCCCGCGCTGGCCGCCGGCGCCATCGCCGTCGCCGACGAAGAGGGCCTGTCCGCCGGCGAGGCCGGCTACGGCTTCGTCACCGGCTATGACAGCCGCAGCGAGGCAGCCGATGCGGCCATGCAAGAGTGCCGCTCGCAGGGCAATAGCGACTGCAAGGTCGCGGTGCGCTTCGACACCTGCGGCGCCTATGCCGGCAACCGCACCTATTTTGGGATCGGCTGGGGCAATTCGGAGCGGGAGGCGACACGCAAGGCGCTCGGTGATTGCGGCCAGGACAGCTGCCGCATCGTCGTATCCGGCTGCGAATAACCCGCCCGTTGCGCCGCCGGCAGGGTGATCGCACGCGCGGGCACCCTTCGCAGGCGCGTGCCTCCCATCTTCCGATAATTCCCCGACCACGGAGACTGCCATGTCCCGCCTCACCATCCTCACGGCCGCGCTCGCGGCGACAGCCTTTGCCAGCGCCGCCTTGGCCGAGAACCGCGAGGTCACCGTCAACAACCGCACCAGCGGCAACATCGTCCAGTTCTTCGCCTCCAATACCGGCACCAACAACTGGGAAGAGGACATCCTCGGTGTCGACGTCCTGGCGCCGGGTGAGTCAGTCGATGTCGACATCGACGACGGCACGGGCGCCTGCGGGTTCGACTTCAAGGCGGTGTTTGATGACGGCGCGACCGCGGTGAAGGGCGGCGTCGACGTGTGCGAGATCTCGGAGTTCGATTTCACGGAATAGCCCGGATCGGCTGCCTGCGCCGGGCCGCCGCCCTGGACCGCAGGTCGGCCGGCGGTCCGACTTCTCTCGATGAAGCGCGGCTGCCAATGCGCAGTTCGGCCATCACCGCCCGGCGCATCCAAATGTCTGCGGCGGCGCCCGTTTGTTGCTGGCGTCGCCGTCAGGTCAGCTTCACTTACGCTCCGGCGGCCATTTTCATGTCTGGTTCATTTGCCAATGGCTAACTCTGCCGGCAATTCGGGACCGTCCCGTTCGTCGTCTGCAGAGGCGAGCGGCCGCGCGGCGTGGAGTAGTCATGATGAAGTCTGCCTTTCTGTCCCCCCTTCTGCTCGCCGCGATCGGCGTACTGGCGGCGGCGGGCGGCGCTCAGGCTGAGCCCGGCAACAAGCGCCTGCTCCTGGCGCAAGACTTTCCCGACGACGACCCGTTCTATGACGGCGATGGGGGAGGCGGTCAGGTCTATGTCGACCAGTATGGCCGCCGCTTCACCGTCGACGGGCAGGGGCGTGTCGTGCGCCTCGACCAACGTAACCGCCGCATGGAAGAGCGGCGGGCACGTGCTGAGCAGAACCGCCGCCGAGCCTCGCGCGACACCGTGATCATCGGCGAGCCGCCGGCCGGCGCCGTGCTGGAAGGCCGGGTCGACGATCTGCCGTTGAGCGAAGGCTGGCCCAGCGGGCCGCGCTCCGCCGATCCTTACGGCGACGACGGCTACTATGATCGCCCCGTCGAAGCTGCGCCGCTGCCGGACGCCGGCCGCCCTGCCGATATCGCTCCGAATCGCAGCGCCGGTCTGCCCAACGACGGACTGGACCCGAACCTTCCGGATTCCGGGGCCCCGATCATCCAGCCTGGCGAGACCACAGCGCCCGAGAGCGACCCGGCGCCGGTCATCCAGGCGCCCACCGGCAAGAACGCCAAGGTCCAGATGGCGGCGCTGCAGGTGCTGCTCGACCGCGCCGGCATCTCGCCGGGCGTTATCGACGGCCGCATGGGCTCCAACGTCAACAAGGCGGCCGCAGCCTATCAGGAGAAGTTCGGCCGCACGATCAACGCCACCGATGCGAAGGCGCTCGCCGAAGAGCTCGACGCCACCGGCGGGCCGGCGGTTACGACATATACGATCACCGAGAAGGACATCGCCGGGCCCTATGTCGCCTCGATCCCGGAGGATTACGGCGAAAAGGCCAAGCTGCCGGGGATGTCCTACACGCGCGTCAGCGAGATGCTCGCCGAGCGCTTCCACATGGACGAGAACTATCTCCTCGAGATCAATCCGGGTGCGGACATGAACCGGCCCGGCACCATCATCAAGGTGATGGCCGTCGGCCCCAATGTCACGGAGCCGGTGACGAAGATCATCGCCGACAAAGGGCGCGAGCAGGTGCGGGCCTATAATGCAGAAGGCAAGCTCGTCGTCGCCTATCCCTCGACGATCGGCTCGTCCGACACGCCCTCGCCCTCGGGCACGGTGCAGGTGAACCGCATCGCCTTCGACCCGAACTACACCTATAATCCGAAGATCAACTTCAAGCAGGGCAATAACGAGGGCATCCTGACCATCCCGCCCGGCCCGAACGGCCCGGTCGGCTCGATCTGGATCGCCCTGTCCAAGCCGACCTACGGCATCCATGGCACGCCCGAGCCGTCGAAGATCGGCAAGACCAACAGCCATGGCTGCGTGCGCCTGACCAACTTCGACGCGCAGGAGCTCGCCAAGCTGGTGAAGCCGGGCGTCGTTGTCGAATTCATCGACTGAAGCCGTGCGGCGGAGCGCTGAAGGATTAACGCTCCGCTAACCATACCGCCAACGACCTGGCGGACACGCGAGGGTGAAGGAGCCGCAACGCTGCTTCGCCCGTTGCACCGGCTCCTGACTAATTTGAGGAGCCTTTGATGAAAAACGTCCTGTCTTCCGCGGTCCTGGCTGCCTCTCTTTGCGCCTCCGTATCGGCCCTGGCGCAGACGGCGGCCTCCGCGCCCGCTGCCAGTGAGGATGCGCTGAGCGCGACGGCGATCGACGGCGCGACCTTCGACGAGTGGCAGGCGCGCCAGGCCGAGGCGAAGGCGATCGCCGATGCGGCCAAGGCCGACCCGACGATCGGCGACGTCAAGCCGGCCGATCAGGCCGATGACACCGCCCCCGCCGCGGGTGAAGACGGAGCGGACAAGCCGACCGCCGATAGCGGAGCCGCCGCGGAGGCGCCCGCACCGGATGCGCCGGGCGCGGACACGGCCGCCACCGCCACGCCGCCGGAGCCCGGCACGAGCCCGAATGCCGCCAGCGAGGATGTGCCAGTCGCGGGCATGCCGGGCGCCGTCGTCGAGACGCCGGACAATTCCACCGACGTCCCCGACGAGGCTGGTCAGCAGGTCGCCGACAAGCCGAAGTTGCCGGACCCTTTCCTGATCCGCATGCAGGTGCTGCTTGACCGTGCCCATGTCTCGCCGGGCGTCATCGACGGGCTGGAGGGCGAAAACACCCGCAAGGCGATTGCCGCCTACGAGGCGCTTCGCAAGCTTCCTGTCGACGGTGAGCCCGACGCCGATTTCTGGACCGTCCTCGTGGTCGACCAGGGGCAGGCGATGAAGAGCTACGAGATCACGCAGGACGACCTTTCGCAGCGCTTCGTGCCGGATCTGCCCGAAGACTATGGCAAGCTCGCCAAGCTGGAATTCCTTGGCTATTCCGGCCCCGTGGAGATGCTGGCGGAACGCTTCCACATGGACGAGGATCTGCTGAAGGCCCTCAACCCCGGCGCCGATTTCACCAAGGCGGGCACCACGATCATCGTGGCCGATCCCGGCGGCGAGCCGGAGACGAAGGTCGCCCGGATTGTCGTCGACAAGCCGACGGGCGAGCTCACCGCCTATGATGCCGATGGCGGTGTCGTCGTCGCCTATCCCGCTACGATCGGCTCGAAGGACACGCCGTCCCCGACGGGAACGGTGAAGGTGAAGGGGATTGCTCCCGATCCCACCTACTCCTACGATCCCTCCAAGAACTTCAAGCAGGGCGACAACTCGGAGAAGCTGACGCTTCCCGCCGGGCCGAACGGACCGGTCGGCGACATGTGGATCGACTTGGACAGGCCGACTTACGGCATCCACGGCACGCCGCATCCGGAAACCATCGACAAGGCGGCGAGCCATGGCTGTGTGCGCCTTGCCAACTGGGATGCCAAGGCGCTGGCCAAGCTCGTCGAGCCCGGCAAGACCGTGGTGGAGTTCAAGGGCTGACTGTGGAGTTCCAGAGCTGATGATGCCTGCCCAGCGCCTGACCGGTTTTTCATCCGCCCTTCTGGCGCTGGCTCTTCTCACCGGTTCGGGTGGGTCGGCCTTCGCGCAGGCTGCACCGACGGAGCGGCCGGCATTGCCCGACGGTGCGGCGGCGCCTGTGCCGGCCGCGCGGCCGGATGAGCCCGCCGACGCCGGCGTTACGCCTGGCGGTACCGATGCGCAGCCGGTTGGCCAAAATGGTGAAGGAAACGAGGCGCCGCGCGATGGGACGGCGGCGGCCGGGGAAGGCGCCCAGCCCGGCAGTAAGCCGGACGCCTCTGGTGAAACCGAGTCCTTGCCTGCTGCCCAGGGGCAAACGGCCTCGCCGGAAGACGGGGCGGTGCCGGTTCCCGAGCCGCGGCCCGAAAGTCCTGGCGCAGCCGGCGAGGCCGGCGCTTCCGGCGACGCGGCAAAGCCCGGCGATGGCCAGCCGGCACCGCCACAGCCGACACTGCCGGAGCCGGCCGCCGGTACGGCTGCGCCGTCACCCTCCGTGCCGGAAAGCAAGTCGACCGGCGATCTCGCGGCGCCGCGGCCGACGACCGAAAGCCTGAAGGCCGCCACCGAAGAGGTCACGCCGGAAAGCGCCGTCGATGCCGCGGCGGCGATCAAGGATGCCAAGCTGTGCGAGGCGGAGCTGACCCGGCGCGGCGTCAAGTTCAGCGTCGGCGAGAGCATCAGCGAGGGCGATTGCGGCGTGCTGCGGCCGGTGAAGATCGAGGCGCTCTCCTCGGGCGTGACGATCCCCGGCGGCACCGTCATCCTCTGCCGCACCGCGCTGGCGCTCGACGAATGGGTTGGCGGAACCGTGGCAGGCGCGGCCAAGGCCGAGTGGCCGGATGCCAAGCTGAAGACGATCGAGGATTCTTCGACCTATGTCTGCCGGCCCCGCGCCGGGGAGGGCAAGATTTCCGAACACGCCCGCGGCAGCGCCATCGATATCGGCGCGTTCGGCCTTGCTGATGGCCGCTCGCTGCCGGTGAAGCCGGAGGCGTCGGGGACTGCCGAGGCGCGCTTTGCCGACGGTATCCGCGCCGCCGCCTGCGGACCGTTCAAGACGGTTCTCGGTCCCGGCACCGACGCCGCGCACAAGAACCATCTCCATCTCGACATGGCGGCACGGCGAGGCGGCGCGACCTACTGCAAGTAGGTCACGTGACCTCAGCCGGCGAAGGCTATTGGAATCAGGTTAGAATGACGGCTTCGGTCAGCGTCCTGCGACGCGCGTCTTCAGGTCGCGCTCCTGCAGCAGCTTGTCGATGCGGTCGCGCTCGCGCTTGAAGACCTCGAGCTCGTCGCCCTGCAGCGCGCGGCCCGAGGGCAGCTTGACGCGCATCGGGTCGACTCGCGTTCCGTTCACAGACAATTCGTAGTGAAGGTGGTTGCCGGTCGCCAGGCCCGTGGCGCCGACATAGCCGATCACCTGGCCCTGGCGCACCTTGGCGCCGGGCACCACCCCTTTGGCGATGCCGCTCTGGTGGGAATAGGAGCTTTCGTAGCCGTTCGGATGCTTGATGATGGTCTGCCGGCCATTGCCGCTCGACCATCCCGCCTTCTCCACGACGCCGGAGCCGGAGGCGAGGATCGGGGTGCCGCGCGGCGCGGCCCAGTCGACGCCCCAGTGCATGCGGACATAGCCGAGGATCGGGTGCTTGCGGCCCCCGAAGGGCGAGGTGAAGCGGCCGTTCGGGACCGGATTGCGCAGGAGGAACTGTTTGGCGCTGCGGCCTTCCTCGTCATAATAGTCGATCCGGTCGTCCTCACCGCCGCGGAAGCGGTAGTATTTCTTCGACATGTCGCCGAAGCGCGCCTCGACATAGAGGATTTCCGATTCGTCCGTCGCCTTCTCCTCGCCCTCGGCCAGCGAATAGAAGACGGTCAGCCGATCCTTCGGATCGAGACGCGACTGGAAGTCGACGTCGGAGGCGAGCATCCGGATCAGCTGCTGGCACAGGCGGTCGTTGAGGCCATAGGCGAGCGCTGCCTGATAGATGCCGTCATAGACGGTCGGCATGTCGGAGCGCATCGGGGCTTCGGTCGCATTCTCGTCGAAGGCCTCCGCAACGGCAGCGCTGACCGCCGGTGCCTCGGCAGGCTCGAAGGTGCCCCCGTCATCCTGAGCGACGGTCAGGATATGCCGCTCGCCGCGATAGACCGAGAGCCGCACGATCGAGGGCTGACCTCGGCTGTTGTCGGTGCCGACGCGAAGGACATTACCGGCCTTCAGGCTTTTCGAACTCAGGAGCTCGGCCATGCGCGTTGCCGCGCTGACGGATGCCGGATCGGTATAGCCGCTCTCGGCCAGCGCTTCCTCGATCGTCCGGGTCTCGCGGAAGGGGATGATCTCTTCGGCATAGCGCGCCGAGTCCGCATCGGTCTGGTCGGATGGTGCGATCGAGACGTTCTGCGTGGTGATGCGGAAGGCCGAACCCGGCTCGTAGTCCTCGACGTCGCTCGCCGTGGCAAAGCGCATCGCGTCGAAGGGGCGGAGCGCTGCGACCTGGACGGGCTTGTCCGAGAGGTCCGGGCCGATGCCGCGCACGAGCCGCTCGGCCTCGCTCACGTCAATGTCGCCGCTTTCGTCGAGTTCGGTCGCGTCGACGTCGAAGGGCTCGACCTTCAGCCGGACCTCGGCTTCCATCTTGTTGCCGTAGATCTGACCGGGATCGGCGGCATCTTCGGGCGGCGGCGCGGCGTCGTCGGCAAAGACCTTCATGGCGTCGAAGGCCGGATAGGACGCAGCCGTCGGATAGCGGGCCGCGAGCGCCATGGATACGAGCGCAAAGGGCAGGGTGCGGATGACCTCGCGGTCGCCCTCGCGGGTCATGGTGGAGAGTTCGAGAGTCTGGCGGCTGCGCACCGCCGGGACGGCCGTCGCAAAAACGCGTTCCCCCTTTTCCGAGATATCGTCGGTGCGCATCGGATCGAAGACGAGCGCGACCGGGCGCGCCAGCCCGTTGTGGCCATCGAGCGCGGCGGACAGAGCGATACCCATAAGGGCCGTCGAGGTGATGCCGGTCAGGAGCGTGCCGGCAAGCCATCGCGCCGACACCTGCCGCCGGTCAGGCCGACGCTTGCGATCGGCGACGAGCGGCGGCTCGTCTCCAAAGGCTGGCCTATCAAACGGCGCGTTGTTCAAGCATCCATGTCCTTCGATCGTCCCGGCCGGCTGTCGTTGATTATGGTGGCGAAATCGCGACGGGCCTGATCGGCCTTGAAGGACGTGCGTCGGCGCGGCCGGTCGACCGCAAGACAGGTCTTTCACGCAGGTCGCTCCTTGGCAACCCTTCGGGACGGACCCTGCCAAGCTCGTCCACGGCAACGCGGTCATATCCACCGGCCATGAGGACAATGCGTGATGCGCAGTCGCGGATGGGCGCTCCGTTCGTCGGCCGAACGGAGGCTACCCTCTATAGAAGGGAAGGGGAGGGATTCCTTGTCGACATAGAACCAGAGCACGAGCAGGCGCGCGAATGCCGTGCAGCCGAACACAGGGGCTCCGTGGAAAGCGAAACAGGGACGCCGCGAGATTTTTGAAGTTTTTGCGAAACGGGCGTTGACAGGGCGGAGAGGGATCGCCTATATCCGCC
Source organism: Mangrovicella endophytica (assembly GCF_002893625.1). GTDB lineage: Bacteria > Pseudomonadota > Alphaproteobacteria > Rhizobiales > Rhizobiaceae > Mangrovicella > Mangrovicella endophytica. The sequence goes on from NZ_PKMZ01000010.1 coordinate 137,714, forward strand.
TCATCGACGACGGCGGTGGCGCCGGGGCCGACCGAAAGGGAGGCCAGCGAGCTGGATCGAACGAAAAGTTCGGTACCGGTTCGATTTCGTGCCGCCTGCGTCGGCATCTTTTGAGAGCCGCTTAGCAGCGACCCTCCAGGGTAACGGCAAGTCATTGCCTGAAACTCGACGGCAGGTCTATCCGCCGTGATCTTTGACAATTGCATATATGAGAAGAAAGAGAAGCGTGGGCGGCGGATTGTCTGCGAGAGGCTCTGAGGTCGGTA